>NZ_FMIR01000009.1 GCF_900095745.1 Microbacterium oxydans | reverse complement strand
CACATCCCCCGAACGGCTCCCCCGCCGTCCGCAACCCCGGACAGCCATCCGCGCAGCTCCCACAGCCACGCGCACAGCCCCGCGACCGCTCGGACGGCTCCCCCACAAGCCACCCACGCAGTCCCCATCACCGGACGAACGCCCCCATCGTCGTTCGCACCGCGCTCCGCCCAGACGTTCCGCAGCCTCACGGAGTCGCTGTGCATCGCCCTACTCACCGTCTCGTCCCTTCTCCCTGCTCCGGATCGTCCTCTGCCACCCTCACTCAGAAGAAGGCAGCACCGTAGGGCCATTCGTCCCTCGACCTCCCGCCGGGAGGGCTTTGGTCCGCGCACGCCACCGCGCCGGCACTCGAAGGCCGGGGCAGGGCCATCAGCTCGTCAGCCTTCGTCGTGCATCCGCGAGAGTTCGAAGACCGCCGCCTGCGTCCGGTGCGTGAAGCCCAGCTTCCCGAGCATCGAGGTGACGTAGTTCTTGATCGTCTTTTCGGCGAGGCCGAGGCGGTCCGCGATCTGCCGGTTCGTCAGGGCGTCGGCGATGAGAGCGAGGATCTGCCGTTCGCGCATGCTCAAGGACGCGAACCGCGGATCAGCGGAATCCGTGGATCCCGAGGCGACCTGACCCGTCGCCCGACGCACCGTGGCGGGATCGAGCAGCCGACGGCCCGCAGCGACGGCGCGCACGGCTTCCGGAAGGTCCGCAGCGCGCACCGTCTTGAGCAGGTGCCCGTCCGCCCCCGCCATCACGGCCGCGATCACCGCGTCGTCGTCGTCGTAGGCCGTGAGGATCAGGCACCGAATGCCCGGGTGCCGCTGCCGGATGGCCCGGCACAGGTCGATCCCGCTGCCGTCCGGCAGGTGTACATCGAGGACCACGACATCGGGAAGCGTGGCCGCGATCCGCCTCGTCGCCTCCCGACAGCCCCCCGCCTCGCCGACGACCTCGAGATCCGGAGTGGCCTGGATCACACCCGCAACGCCCCGGCGCACCATCTCATGATCGTCGACCAGGAACACTGCGATCATGCCCGACACTCTCCTGTACCCGCTCGCGCATCCGGTCTGCCGGTGCACGTCTCTGGCACCGTAACGGGCGTTTCGCGGCCACGACTAGGACCATGGTCCCGGCTCGATCGGGTGTGCGGGCCTCCGGTATCGGGATCCCCGCCGGCGACGCGCCTGCCATATACCGGCTGAGCGTTGCAGACCGGTCGGTCTCCGGGGAAGGTGGAGGGATGCAGGACAGATGCCGACAGACGCATATTACGCCCGGCCCCCAGCAGGATGGCGGGGACGACGCTCCCGCGACACGCGCACCTCGACTTCTCGCCACCCGCCGTCAGCTCCGCGGTCTGGTCGACTTCTCGCCGGACACGGCGGGCCAGCTCGACGCCGACCGGGTTCTCACCCGCATCGTCCGGGCCGCCGCCGACCTCATCGAAGCCCGCTACGGCGCCCTGATCGTGATCGATGCGGCCGGCACCGTCGAGCGTTTCATCCACGTGGGCATCGATCAGCGGACTGCGGTCGCGATCGCCGATCCGCCGGAACCTGGGACGCTGTTCCGCGCGGTGGTCGACAGCGGCCGCACGATCCGTCTGAACCAGATGAGCGATGACCCTCGATCCGCAGGGTTCCCTCCGCATCACCCTGTCATGGAGGGGTTCCTCGGGGTTCCGGTCCGAAGCCACGGCGAGGTGTGTGGCGTCCTCGTGCTGTCGAACCGCCGCACCGGTGTCTTCACGATCGAGGATGAGGAGCTCATCGAGTCGATGGCCGTGACCGCGGGAATCACCGTCCACAACGCGCGCGAGGCCGAGGAGGCTCGTCGCCAGCAGCGCCTGAATCGAGCGCTCTCGGATGTGAGCGCCGTGCTCCTGACCCCTCAGCGCGAGGACATCCTCGACGTCATGGCGGAACGCGTCACCCACGTGGTCGCCTGCGACCTCGTGACGATCGTCGTCCACGTGGACGCCGACCACCTTCGCATCGACGCTGCTCGAGGTCCGCTGTCCGCCGCGTACGAACACGGCGTCCTCCCGGCGGCGAGCTCGGTCGCCGCGCACGCCATCGCCAGTGGAGGCGTGGTGAGCGGGAGCCTCACCGACGAGGCCACCCACACCAGCCTGGCAGGAGACCAGGATGCCGCGGGACCCACGGTGGCCGTCCCCCTGGTGGCCGCCGGGCATGCGATCGGAGCCCTGTGCGTCACGCGAGCGGCATCCGGCAGCGACTTCTCTCCGAACGAGATCGACGCGATCTCCGATTTCGTCGCCCAGGCGGGTCTCGCGACCTCGCTCGCCTGGGCTCGAGAGGATCGGCAGCACCTCGACATCATCGAAGAGCGCAACCGCATCGCCCGCGACCTGCATGACAACGTCATCCAGCGGCTGTTCGCGACGGGGATGAGCCTGCAGGCGTTCGCCGCCACCGACCCCGCTCACGCCGAAGAACTCGAGCAGCACGTCGCGGAGATCGATGCAGCCATCACCGACATCCGTTCGGGGATATTCTCGCTCCGGACGCGCCGGGTGAAGAGCAAGGATCGTCCCGTCCGCCGGCGGGCGCTCGATGTGATCACCGAGCTCACTCCGGCGCTGCCGTCCGCGCCGACGGTCACCTTCGTGGGTCCGGTCGATCCGGTCGTCACCGGGAAGCTCGCCGATGATGTGGTCGCCGTCATCCGCGAGGCGCTCGCCAACGTCGCCCACCATGCGCAGGCCAGCAACTGCGCCGTCAGCGTCGCCGTCTCGGAGAAGGAGGTGGTCGTCTCGGTGCAGGACGACGGTGACGGGATCGCCGAGTCCCTCGGTAATCCCGGCGGGACCGAGAACCTCGCGGAGCGTGCCGCGCTGCATGGCGGCACGTTCACGCTGGATCAGCGGACGGACCGCGGGACCACGGCACGCTGGAGCGTCCCCCGACCCGTATGCCCCGACAAGGCGGCGCCGCCACCGGGGCGTCGCCGCAGCGAGGACGGCGCCCGACACGAACTGCCCCGCGGTCGCTCGACGGAGTGAGCGTCCGCTGCGGTCGGAGCCGACTGGTCACACGGTGCACGAGGGCCGGCAGTGCGACATCACATAGGCCATGAAGTCCGTCATGAATCCGGAGATGCCCTGGTCTCTCACGGCCGGGTCGGTGCTCCTGATCGCGGGCGCCCTGGTCGCAGAGAATGCGGGGGACGCGGCGAGGAACTGCGCGGCGATGGCGGCCATCCCGTCTGCCTCGGTCTGCGTGGACACGGTGATGCCGAGCTCGGCGATCAGTTCGGGGTGCGCATCGGCGAGGACTCCGCGCCCCGTCATGATGAGCAGCAGCAGCTCCAGGTCGGTCGACGACGCGAGGCGAGGATCGAGAGCGGCCTCGTCCCCCGCAGCCTGCACGCCGACGCTCGCCGCGGCCGCGACATCGGATGTGGCGTAGCCGGTGGCGCCGTACGCCGAGGACACCCCTGTCAGCGACAGGGTGAGGGCCACGACAGTGGATGTGAGGAGAGCGGTCTTCTTGCGGGCGAGCATGGATGTTCCTCCGGATCGTCGGTGATGCGGAGAAAGTACCACAGCAGTGAAATGTAAAACAGTACTCGATCTGCGGCGACCGTCGCTCTCAGGCAACCCCAGCCGGTCCACGACCGGCCAGGAGCCGTCGACAGCGGCGGACATCGTCCGCGCTCTGCGAGACCAGCGCATCGACCCCCTCGAAGTGCAGCGTGGGCCGCAGGCGGGCGACGAGCGTCACCGCCAGCGTCCGGCCGTACAGATCGAGGTTCACATCATGCAGATACACCTCGACCCGCCTCTCCCGGTCGCCGGCGAAGGTCGGATTCGTCCCGACGCTGACGCTCGCGGGCCAGGCCTCCGGTTCGTCGTCGATACGCGTCCACGCCGCGTAGATCCCATCGGCGGGCAGGTCACTGCCGTCCAGCGCCAGGTTCGCCGTCGGGAAGCCGAGCTCGCGCCCCCGCCCGTCACCGGGCACGACCACGCCGACGACGATCGTGGACGGCGAAGTGCTCACGCGCTCTCGGACCCGGCGATCGACCGATAGCGGCTCTGATGGAAGACCAGCGGCTCCACATCGTCGAACAGCGTGACGTCGGCAATCTCATACAGGGCGATCTCGTGGTCCCCGCCGTCGAAGGTGCTGTGCAGGCGGCAGGTGAGCCAGAGCGCGGCATCCGAGATCAGCACGGCGCCACCCTCGGTGCGCTGCCAGTCATGCCCGCCGAAGCGATCGCCCTCACGCGCCGAGAGCGAGCGACTGAGCGGCTCGTGATGCGCGGCCAGCACGCTCATGCCGAGCTCGGGCACCTCGCGGAGCAGCGGCCAGGTCTTCGAGGTCCGCGCTGCGCTGATGGCGACGAGGGCGGGCTCGAGCGAGATCGACGTGAAGGAGTTGACCGCCATCCCGACGGCACGGTCGTCGAGGTGCGCGGCGAGGGCGACGACACCGGTCGGGTACACCGAGAACGCCCGGCGGAGGGCCAGGTCGCGGGGCAGGGCGTCGGTCACGGCAGACGTCATTTCGGCTTCCTTTCGTTAGTCAACTTTGACTAGTTTTGATTGTAGGCAACTTTGATCATGCAAACAACCGAAATCTGAGATCGCAGCCGTTAGCATGAGGGGCATGTCGACCACCCGCCTCGTCGTCCTCGGCGCCGTGAAGCAGTTCCAGCCCGTGCACGGGTACTTCCTCCGCCGCGAGCTCATGACATGGCACGTCGATGAATGGGCGCACATCCAGCCCGGATCCATCTACAACGCGCTGCGCGCCCTGGAGGTCGACGGCTACATCGCCGAGAGCGGCACCGAGGCGGAAGGCAAGCGCCCGGCACGCACGACCTACCGGATCACGCCGTCCGGCGAGGTCGAGTTGCAGCGGATGCTGCGCGAGAACCTCTGGAACGTGGCGGCCTTCGACACCCAGGCGATCATGACGGTGGCCTCGTTCATGTTCGTGCTGAGTCGGCAGGAGGTCATCGCCGGTCTCGAGCACCGCCTCATCAAGAGCGACGCCATCATCACGCAGAACGGCTTCGACGTGCAGGACACGCTGCGCTCCGAGACCACCCCGAAGTACGTGCGGGAGATCTTCGACCTGTCCACGGCGCGGCTCACGGCCGAGAAGCAGTGGCTGCTCGACCTTCTGGAGCGTCTGCGCGGCGGGGAGTACACGTTCGCCGGCGAGACGGAAGAGGCCGCACCCGCCGCGGCCCCCACGCAGTAGCGACTCAGCGCGACGCGACGAGTGTCGCGATCGATCCGGGCGTCAGCGCCGGCGTGGTCGCTCCGCGGTGCTGAGCCACGACGGCTCCGGCGGCGCAGGCGCGGACCAGAGCATCCTCGATCCCCTCTCCCTGGGAGAGCGCAGCGGCGAGCGCACCGCAGAAGGCATCGCCTGCCCCCGTCGTGTCCACCGGGTCGATCCGGAAGGCGGCGACGTGCACGTGACCTGTTCCCGAGCGGTGAAGCGTCACTCCCCCGGCACCCTGTGTGAGGACGACCGTCTGCGCGCCGGCCTCGTGAAGTCGGTCGATGCCGCCGAGCTCGACGCACTCGGTCTCGTTCACGACCAGGACATCGACATCGCCGAGCATCCTGATCGTCGCGGCATGCGCGGGGGCGGCGTTGAGGATCGTCAGTGCGCCGGCAGCTCGAGCCGCGCGCAGTGCGGCAGCGACGCTCCCTACGGGCACCTCGAGCTGCGCCAGCACGACCGCAGCTCCCGCGATCCCGGTGACCGCGTCTTCCGGTGTGAGGTCGCCGTTGGCGCCGGCCGCGACGATGATGCTGTTGTCCCCGCCATCGAGGGCGAGCACGTGGGCCACCCCGGTCGGAGCGGTATCGCTGCGGCGGAGAGCGGCCACCACTCCGGCCTCCGTCAGCGTCTGCTGCAGCAGGTCGGCTGCCTCATCCGCTCCCACCACGGCGCAGAACCGCGTGGGCGCCCCGCTACGGGCGGATGCCACGGCCTGATTCAGGCCCTTGCCGCCGGAGAAGCGTCCGCCGGCTCGCCCGAGGAGGGTCTCGCCGACGCGTGGGGGGCGCGGAACCTCGACGACGAGGTCGAGGTTCGCGCTCCCCACGACGGCGACACCGGTGAGGGTGTCAGACACGCGACATCGTCCGCCGGTACTGCGATCCGGTGTGCGAACCGGCGAGTGCCGGGGTCGGCGTGCCGATCAGACGCTCGCGCAGCGACTGCGGCTCCGACGAGGGTTCGACGATCGCGCCGCGCTCCTTGAGGATCGGCAGCACATGCTCGATGAAGTCGACGGTCGATGCCGGCGGGATGACGGGGGCGAAGAGGAACCCGTCGAGGTCGGCCCCGTCGGCGAGCTCGATCATCCGGTCAGCCACCTGCTCGGGGGTGCCCACGATAGGGCGGGCGCCGACACCGTGCGCGTGCCAGTCGCCGAGCACGTCGCCGACGGTCTTGTCGGCGAAGCGGGCGACCTGCGTCTGCGAGAGCTCGGTGCTCAGCTCGGACATCGGCGTGTTCGGCGCGTACGCCGACAGGTCGAGGCCGGTGAACCAGGCGTACGAGGCGACCGTGACATCCGGGTTCTGCGCGTCGGCGACCTCGGCGTACTTGCGCTGCGCCTCTTCCTCCGTGCTGCCGACGATCGCGGCGAACGCCGACATGATCTTGACCTCGTCGGCTCCGCGTCCGTTCTTCACGGCCTCCTCGCGGATCGCCGAGGAGTGTGCGCGGAGCTGCTCGACGGAGCCGCTGCCGACGAAGATCGCCTCGCCGTGCTTGCCGCCGAACTCACGGCCGGCGGGCGACGCCCCTGCCTGGAACAGCACCGGGGTGCCCTGCGGCGAGCGCGACGTGTTGCCGTAACCGTGCGAACGGAAGTAGGGGCCGTCGTGCGCGATCCGGTGCACCTTGGACGGGTCGGCGAAGCGGCCGGACTTGTCGCGCTCCAGCGCTCCCTCCTCCCACGCCTGCTCCCACAGCTTGTAGACGACCTGCATGAAGTCGTCGGCCATCAGGTAGCGCTCGTCATGACCGACCATCGGCACGCCGAAGCCCTGCACCGCGGTGTCGGCCGTGCCGGTGGTGACGACGTTCCAGCCGATGCGGCCGCCGGAGAGGATGTCGAGCGTCGCCATCCGGCGCGCGAACGAGTAGGGCGGCTCGAGGAGGGTCGAGCCGGTGGCCACGAGGCCCAGACGCGTGGTCTCGGGAATGAGGGCGGCGAGGATGATCGCCGGGTCGAGCCGCGGCAGGTCGAGCCCTTCGGTCGAGCAGATGTCGGGACGCTCGCCCGCGACGTCGGCCCAGCCCCAGGCATCCGCGAGGAACAGGAAGTCGAACCCGGCGTCTTCGACCATGCGTGCGGTGTCGCGCCAGTACTCGAGCTTGTCGAACAGGTAGCGCCCGTTGTCGGGGTGACGCCAGGTGGCGGTGCCGGAGTCGTTCGCCTGGGCGTTCTCGAAGAGGCCGAGGCGCAGCTGCTTGACGGTGTTCTGATCGGTCATGTGCGGGTGCCTTCCTTGTGGGTGGTTCTGGTCGTTCTCGAGTGGTTCCGGGCACGCCGGAGGAACCCCGGGGCGGGTGGAGCGCCCGCCCCGGGATCCGGATGCCGCGTCAGCCCTTGGCCGTGACCTCGCCGTCGCTCCACCAGAGCACGCGCTTGCGCACCAGGGCGAGGACGATGATCAGGAGCACACCGAGCAGACAGAGCAGGGCGATGCTCGCCCAGGTGACGGGCAGGTTCGCCTGTGCAGCGGAGGTGGTGACGAGCGAACCGAGACCGGCCTGCTGTCCCGCCGCGACGAACTCGGCGACTGCGGCGCCGACCACCGCGAGCGGCAGGGCGATGCGGAGCCCTGCGAACACATAGGGCATGCTGCCGGGGAATCGCAGTTCCCGGAAGATCTCCCACCGCGAGGCGTGCAGCGTCTTGAAGACATCCATCGCCTTCTGATCGACATCGCGGAGACCGGCCAGCGAGTTCACGAGCATCGGGAAGAAGACCACGAGCCCCGTCACGATGAACTTCGGCACCATGCCGAACCCGAAGGCCACGACCAGCGCCGGGGCGATCGCCACGATCGGGGTCACCATCACGATGATCACGAGCGGCATCACGGCCCGCTCGATGATCTGGAACTCGGCCATGACCACGGCCAGCAGGAAACCGGCGAGGATGCCGGCGGAGGCGCCGACCACCACTTCGAGCAGCGTGACGAGGAAGTTCGACCAGTACATGCCGGCGTCGTCGACGAGGCTGCCCCCGATCGCCTCCAGCGTCGGGAGCACATACGGGTTGGTCCAGGCCACGACCTGCCAGAGCAGCGCGGCGATCACGAACGTGATCAGAGTCGGACCCCACGATCCCCAGCGCAGCCAGGCGGGGATGCCCCGATGCGGCTGGGCTTTCAAGCGGGCGGTCGCGAGGGTCGCGGTCGTGTCTCTCATCGTCAGCTCAGACATGGGCCTTCTCCGTCTGCGCGCGCAGCGCATCGCGCACGACTGCTTCCATCTCGCGGAATTCCTCCGTGGCATACGACTGCTCGTCGCGTGGTCGCGGCAGGTTCACGTCGATCACCTGGGCGATGCGCCCCGGGTGTGCAGCCATCACCACGATGCGGTCGGAGAGCATGATCGCCTCCGGCACCGAGTGCGTGACGAACATGACGGCCTTGCGGTTGGACTGCCAGAACTCCAGCAGGGCGATGCGCTGCAGGTCGCGGTTCATCTCGTCGAGCGCCGAGAACGGCTCGTCCATCAGCATGATGGCCGGGTCGAACACGAACGCCCTGGCGATCGCGGCGCGCTGCTGCATGCCGCCCGAGAGCTGACCGGGATACTTCTTCATCGCCTGTCCGAGCCCGAACGTCGACAGCAGCTCCTCGGGGTCGCGCAGCGCTCGCCCGGAGTTCGCCTTGGCGTTGATGCGCACCGGCAGCTCGACGTTCTCGCGCACCGTCTTCCACGGCAACAGCGCGGGCGACTGCGGCACGAGGCCGATCTTCTTGTCGCGCGAGGCCGCCGTGACGCTCTCGCCGTCGATCGTGACGGTGCCGGAGTCGGCGTCGAGGAGTCCGGCGACCACCTTGAGCAGCGTGGATTTGCCGCAGCCGCTCGGACCGATCACCGACACGAACTCGCCCATGCCGATCGTCAGGCTCACATCGTCGAGCACCGTGACCTGAGCGCCGTCGACTCCGAAGGACTTGGTGACGTTTCTGACCTCGACGCCTGCTCCCTGCGTGACCGACATCACTTCGCCGGCCAAGTCAGGGTGTCGCCGTCGTAGAGGTCGGCGACCAGGTCGGCGTCCATCATGTCGGCGATCGCGGGCAGGTCCTTGACGTCGCCGTACTTCTCGACGAGCGCGTACTCCGGCTCCCACATCGACTCGTTCTGCACGCCCGGGTTTCCGCCGGCGCTCTCACGCACCCACGCGGACTCGACCTCCCACGTGCGGGCCAGCTGGTCGCGCGGGAACGCGGCGCCCTGGTTGTTGTCCTCGGCAAGCTTCGCGAGCTTGTCGATGCAGGCGTCCGACTCGTCGAGGCAGTACTGGAGCGCCTTGAGGCTCGCCCGCATGAAGTCGGCGGCGACCTCACGGTGCTCGTCGAGGAAGCGGGAGTTGACCTCCATCACGTTGTACGTGCCCTCGACGCCGAGGTCGGAGGGGAGGAACTCGCTGAACGGCAGGTCCTGCGCCTTGAGGGACTGCGGCTGGTTGGAGGCGTAGCCGACGATCGCGTCGACCTGCTCGCGCACCACGACGGTCGGGTCGTAGTTGGTCATCTTGACCATCTCGACCTTCGAGACGTCGACACCGGCCTCGTCGAGCATGGCCGAGGCGATCGGGGTCAGGTTGATGAAGTACCCGAGCGATCCGCCCTCGAGATCCTTGAGACTGTCGAGCTTCTCGTTGCCGAAGATGGAGAACGGCGGGGTGGTGCCGTAGGTGGCGACGGCCGTGAGGTTCTTGCTGTTCGCCGCGGCCAGCATCACATCGGATGCGGAGCCGAGAGCGGTGAACTGCGCCTGACCGGATGCGACGAGCTGCTGCCCGTTCGCGCCGGAGGCGTTGATCTCGACATCGAGGCAGAGGTCGTCGAAGTAGCCCAGCTCCTCGGCGAGGAACACGTCGAGCTGACCGGCGCTGGCGGAGTAGCCGTAGCCGGAGATGTAGGTGATGGTGCCGGCATCCTGATTGCGCTTGCAGGCGTCGGTGTCGCTCGCACTCGTGGGGGCGGAATCGCCGCCTGGCGTCTGCGCGGAGCATGCTCCGAGCGTCAGCGTGGCGGCGAGAACGCACGTCAGGGTGGCAGTGATGCGGAATCGGGTTTCCGCAGAGGAAGTAGCCATGAGGGTCCCTTCTCGGCCGTTCGTCATTGATGGCTCGTTGAAAGTAACATAGTCAAGATTGACTAAGCAAGATCAAACTAGTTTTTGACGAACGCCGGAGCACGCACCCGGCAGCAGGAAGGTCGCCCGCGGTCAGCGCGGGGCGTGCGCCTCGAGGAACTCGTAGACGTCGGTGGTGTCGACCCCGGGGAACGCCCCGGTCGGCAGCGTCGCGAGCAGGGTGCGCGGCGTCTTCACGTTCGGCCAGGAGTTCTCCCGCCAGCGGTCCTCCAGTTCGGCGGGAGCCCGACGGCAGCACACTTCCACCGAGTGCTTCGAGACGCCCCGGTGCGAGGTGTCCCTCCCCACGAACCACTTGGTGTCGTCGAAGCGCACGCCCACGCTCACCGAGTGCAGCCCCTCGCTCGACGACTCGACCCTGGCAGTGCACCAGTAGGTGCCGTTGCCGGTGTCGGTGTACTGGTAATAGGGATTGAAGCGGTCGTCCTCATCGAACACGACGCGCGAGGTCCACCGGCGGCAACACATCTGTCCCTCGATAGCCCCGAGGCGGTCGGTCGGGAAGTTCACGTCGTCGTTCTCGTACGCCTTGGTGATCGTGCCCGACTCGTGCACCTTCAGGAAGTGCACCGGAATGTCGAGGTGCCGCGTGGCGAGGTTCGTGAAGCGGTGCGCCGCGGTCTCGTACGACACCGAGTACGCGTCGCGCAGGTCTTCGATCGAGATCGCCCGTCGCTGCTTCGCATCCTTCAGCGCAGGGACGACATGCGACTCGGGGATGAGAAGCGCGCCCGTCAGGTAGTTGGTCTCGACGCGCTGCCGCAGGAACTCGGCATAGCTGCGTGGCTCGGAGTGCCCGAGGATGCGGCTCGACAGCGCCTGCAGCACCGCGGTGCGGGCATCGCCCTTCGCGGGCACGCTGCTCGACAGGTAGAGCCGCCCGTTCGCGAGGTCGGCGACGCTGCGGGTGGTCTGCGGAAGGTCGGGCGCGTAGTGCAGGGTGAAGCCGAGGTAGGCAGCGATCTCGGATGCGGTGCGCTGCGTCAGAGGGCCACCAGGGTGGCCGACCGCGGCGAGGATCTCTGCGGCCTTGGCCTCGAGGTCGGCGAAGTGATTGTCCTGCCGGCGCATCAGGTGCCGCAGCTCGACGTTCGCCCGCCTGGCCTCCTCCGGCGTCGCGGCCCGCTCGTCCCTGAGCCGGTCGATCTCCCCGTGCAGCGCGAGCAGGGCCTTCAGCGCATCGGTCGGCAGACTCTTCGCGATGCGGAACGGCTCGATGCCCAGGGCCTGGAACGTCTGCCCCTTCATCGCGCGCTCCAGGGCGATCTCGACGGCACTGCGCTCGTCGAGCGGCTCGCCCTCCAGCAGGGCGTCGATCGTCACACCCAGGGCGCGGGCGATCGCCTGCAGTTGCGTGAGCTTGGGTTCGCGCTTGCCGGTCTCGATCATCGACATCTGACTCGGCGCCCGATCGACGGCGGAGGCGAGGTCGTCGAGCGTCATGCCCTTCGCCGTGCGGAGCCGGCGGATGCGGCGACCGATCGTGAGGGCGTCGGTCTCTTCTGCAGCGTCGATGGTGCTCATGCGGCAGATTCTGTCACAGAAACAGAATTTCGATCGATCTTCTCTTCGAAACAGGCGGTTCGATGTCCCGATCTTCACGCACAGTGGAACCACGCCACACCGGCACAGCCGCCGGATCCACCGAGGAGACACCATGACGAACACCGCCCACACCCCGACGCCCCGCCCCGCCGGTCTGCGAGCCGGCGACCAGGTTCAGACGGCCGCCGAGCTCCAGGAGATCTGGGATACCGATCCCCGCTGGGACGGCGTCGAGCGCACCTACTCGGCAGAAGACGTCATCCGCATCCGTGGCTCGGTCCGCGAAGAGTCGACCCTCGCCCACCGCGGCGCCGAGAACCTCTGGAACCTCCTGCACACCGAGGACTACGTCCGGGCGCTCGGCGCCTACACCGGAGGTCAGGCCGTGCAGCAGGTGCGGGCAGGACTGAAAGCCATCTACCTCTCGGGGTGGCAGGTCGCTGCCGACGGCAACCTCGCCGGCCAGACCTACCCCGACCAGTCGCTGTACCCCGCGAACTCGGTGCCGGCGGTGGTTCGCCGCATCAACAACGCCCTCATCCGCCAGGACCAGCTCGAGCATGCCGAAGGCGAGATCACGCAGGACTGGCTCGCACCGATCGTCGCCGACGCCGAGGCCGGCTTCGGCGGACCGCTGAACGCGTACGAGCTCGCACAGTCGCTCATCCAGTCCGGCGCCGCCGGCATCCACTGGGAGGACCAGCTGGCCAGCGAGAAGAAGTGCGGCCACCTCGGAGGCAAGGTGCTCGTGCCGACCCAGCAGCACATCCGCACCCTGAACGCGGCCAGGCTCGCGGCGGACGTCGCGGGCGTGCCGACCGTCATCATCGCCCGCACGGATGCCCTCGCCGCCGACCTGCTCACCAGCGACGTCGACGAACGCGACCAGCAGTTCACCACCGGCGAGCGCACGACGGAGGGTTTCTACCGGATCGAGCCGGGACTCGAATCGGTCATCAGCCGTGGTCTGGCGTTCGCCCCCTACGCCGACCTGCTGTGGGTGGAGACGGGCGAGCCGGACATCGAGCTCGCGCGCAACTTCGGAGCCGCGATCCACGCGCAGTTCCCCGGTAAGCTCCTGGCCTACAACTGCTCTCCGAGTTTCAACTGGAAGAAGCACCTGTCCGACGCCGAGATCGCGACGTTCCAGCAGGAGTTGGCTGACCTGGGCTACAAGTTCCAGTTCATCACGCTCGCCGGCTTCCACGCCCTGAACCACTCGATGTTCGACCTCGCCCGCGGCTACGCCGATCGCGCCATGAGCGCCTATGTCGAGCTGCAGGAAGCCGAGTTCGCCGCCGAAGCCGACGGTTACACCGCCACCAAGCACCAGCGCGAGGCGGGCACCGGATACTTCGACGTCATCTCCACCGCGCTCAACCCCGACAGCGCGACGCTCGCCCTCGCCGGCTCCACCGAAGCCGCGCAGTTCCACTGATCCCCGCCGCCTTCTTCGCATCGCGACGCAACGCAACGCAAAGGACACACGATCATGACCACTCCCACCGCTCCCCCGATCACGGCTCCGATCCAGACGACCCAGCAGGGTCCGGCGATCGAGGTCACCGGCCCCATCCGCGACCGCTACGAGGAGATCCTCACCCCCGAGGCGATCGCCTTCCTCACCGAGCTGCACCACCGGTTCGCCTCCCGCCGTCACGACCGGCTCGCCGACCGGATGCGCCGCCGTTTCGAGATCGGCAACGGGCACGACCCCCGCTTCCGCGACGACACCGCGCACATCCGTGAGGACCGCGACTGGCGGGTCGCCGGCGCCGGTCCCGGGCTCGAGGACCGTCGCGTCGAGATCACCGGCCCGACCGACCCGAAGATGACGATCAACGCTCTGAACTCCGGCGCGCGAGTGTGGCTCGCCGACCAGGAGGATGCCACGAGCCCAACCTGGAAGAACGTCATCGAAGGGCAGCTGTCCCTTCGGGACGCGATCCGCGGCGAGCTGTCGTTCACCTCGCCGGAAGGCAAGGAGTACCGCGTCACGGCGGAGCGCACGCCCACGATCGTGATGCGTCCGCGCGGGTGGCACCTGCCGGAGAAGCACATCGCGTTCATCGATCGCGCCGGTCGTCGCACCTCGGCATCCGGCTCCCTCGTCGACTTCGGCCTCTACTTCCTGCACAACGCACAGGCGCTGATCGACGGCGGTCGCGGACCGTACTTCTACATCGCCAAGATCGAGTCGAGCGAGGAGGCGAAGCTCTGGGATGACGTGTTCTCGTTCAGCGAGGAGTACATCGGCATCCCGCACGGCACGATCCGCGCGACGGTGCTGATCGAGACCCTCCCGGCCGCGTTCGAGATGGACGAGATCCTCTACGAGCTGCGCGACCACTGCGCCGGACTGAACGCCGGGCGGTGGGACTACATCTTCTCGATCATCAAGAACTACCGCGGCCGCGGTGCACGCTTCGTGCTCCCCGACCGCAGCGAGGTCACGATGACCGTGCCGTTCATGCGGGCGTACACCGACCTGCTCGTGCAGACCTGCCACAAGCGGGGAGCCTTCGCGATCGGCGGCATGAGCGCGTTCATCCCGAACCGCCGCGACCCCGAGGTGACGGCACGGGCGATCGAGAAGGTCACCGCCGACAAGAAGCGCGAGGCCGGTGACGGCTTCGACGGCACCTGGGTCGCCCATCCCGACCTGATCCCCACTGCGCAGGCGGAGTTCGACGCCGTGCTGGGCGACCGCCCGAACCAGGTCGACCGCCAGCGCGACGACGTGCACGTCGAGGCCCGCGACCTGCTCGACCTGCACATCGGTCGGCCGATCACGGCGCAGGGCGTGAGGGACAACGTCTCGGTCGCCATCCGCTACCTGGAGGCCTGGCTGCGCGGACTCGGCGCCGTGGCGATCGACAACCTGATGGAGGATGCCGCGACCGCGGAGATCAGCCGCTCGCAGGTGTGGCAGTGGATCCACCAGGACCGCACCACGCAGGACGGCACCCCGATCACCGCGGAGTACATCGAGGGTCTGATCACCCAGGTGCTCGCACAGGCGACCCGCAGCCACGGCGACCGCTACGACGACGCGGCGGAGATCTTCCGCGAGGTCGCCCTGCAGGAGGAGTTCCCGACCTTCCTCACCCTCGGCGCCTACAGCCGGTTCCTGATCGACGAGGACTGAACGCGCGGAAGAGCCCCGGGCTGCGGCTGATACCGCGGCCCGGGGGCTCTTCTGTTTCCGGGGCCGGCGCAACGAGCGAGGCGTAGCCTGGAGGCATGACCGACATCTGGGCGGACATCGCCACCGAGTTCCTGCACTTCTACCCTCGCGGCCGTCGGCTGCTCGCGGTCGCCGGGGCGGATGCCGAGCGCTCGCGACGGGCGGCCGACGACCTCGCAGCGGCGCTGACGAAGGCAGGGCAGCAGGTCGTCCGCGAGCACTCGGCCGAGGGCGATGAATCCGGTGTGCGTGCGGTGGTCACCACGTTCCGCGAAGACCCCACCAACGACGGAATCCTGCTCGTCTCGGGGCCGGCCGGTCTGCTCGGCGAGCGCACGAGGGGCATGTGGAACTACGCGGTGTGGCAGTTGGCCGGCGACGAGCCGCCGCACACGGTCGCCGGGTCGATCGTCGACGTGAGCGACCCCGCGCAGCCGGTGCGACGGTTCGCCGACTACTGCTCGCTCCCCGCCTCGTACGGAGCCTGAAGCCCGAGCGGACTCAGCGGAAAGACGCCGCCACCGAGTTGCGGTGATAATCGAACACGATGCTCGTGCGAGTGGAGGCGACGCTGCTCTGTGCCGAGAGATGCTCGAGCACGAACTCGCGCATCTCGGACGAGTCGGCGACCGCGATGTGCAGCAGGAAGTCATCGTCGCCGCCGAGGAAGAAGACCTGGATCACCTGCGGCAGCACCCGCACACGGTCCGCGAACTCCACGATGCTCTCGCGCCGTCCGCTCGGGCGCAGCGTGACGCCGATCACGGCCTGGAGCCCCGCACCCAGCATCCGCTCGTCCACACTCGCGTGGAACCCCGTGATCACGCCGCGGTCGACGAGTGCCCGCAGCCGGGTGTGCGCGGTCGAGGGGGCGACGCCGAGTCGACCGGCGAGCTCGGCGTTCGTCATGCGCCCGTCGGCGGTCATCAACTGCACGATCCGCGCGTCGATCGCATCGAGGGCGGGTGCCCGAACGCTGTTCGGCTCCGAGGCTCCTGAAGTCGTCTCCATACGAAGCATTATTCACGATGGCGCGTCTTCACGAATCATCTTCAGTGATTCTGTTGTTCCATCGATGTTTCTGCGATCCTGGTGCCGCACCGCATCAACCCAGGAGGATCAATGAAGATCGGCGTCCCCACCGAGGTCAAGAATAACGAGAACCGAGTGTCCCTCACGCCCGCCGGCGCCGACCGGCTGGTGCACGAGGGCCATCGGGTGCTCGTGCAGTCCGGCGCGGGCCTCGGCTCGCGCATCACGGACGATGACTACCGCGCAGCCGGCGCCGAGATCGTGGCGACCGCCGCCGACGCCTGGGGCGACGCCGACCTCGTCATCAAGGTCAAGGAACCGATCGCGCAGGAGTACGGGTTCCTGCGAGAGGACCTCACCCTCTTCACCTACCTGCACCTCGCCGCCGACCGCGCGCTGACCACGGCGCTCGTGGATGCCGGAACCACCGCCGTCGCCTACGAGACCGTGCAGCTGCCCGACCGCAGCCTGCCGCTGCTCGTGCCGATGAGCGAGATCGCCGGGCGGCTCTCGGTCGTCATGGGCTCGTACTCGCTGCTGCGCTCCCAGGGCGGACGCGGCATGCTGCTCGGCGGCATCGCCGGCACTCCGCGCGCCAAGACCGTCGTGATCGGAGGCGGCGTCGCCGGAGAGCACGCCGCCGCGAACGCGCTCGGCCTCGGATCGAAGGTGACGGTGGTCGACGTCTCGCTGCCGCGTCTGCGCGAACTCGAGCACCGCTACGGCGGAGCGCTGGAGACCCGCGCCTCGAGTCGCTACGACATCGCCGAAGAGCTCAAGACAGCCGACCTCGTGATCGGCTCCGTGTTGATCCCGGGAGCCGCGGCCCCCAAGCTGGTGACCGACGACATGGTCGCCGCCATGAAGCCCGGCTCCGTGCTCGTCGACATCGCGATCGACCAGGGCGGATGCTTCGAGGGCTCGCGGCCGACCACGCACGACGACCCCACGTTCGCGGTGCACGACTCGATCTACTACTGCGTCGCGAACATGCCGGGGGCTGTTCCCGAGACCGCGACCCGCGCACTGACGAACGCGACCCTCCCTTACGTCTCGGCGATCGCCGGCAAAGGCGGGGAGCGCGCGGCCTCCGAAGACGCGGCGCTGGCTGCGGGCCTGAACGTGCAGGGCGGACGCATCACGCTCCCGGCCGTCGCGCAGGCGCACGGACTCGTCGCCGGCTGACCTGCCGAACCCGAAAGAACCTCGGATCTTGGCGATATCCCACACCTCTCCGGCCGCATGGAGCCGAGTACGCTCGTAATCGTGACCGAACGCGCTCCTCTCTCCCGCAAGCTGTCCGCCATCGCCGAGTCCGCGACTCTCAAGGTCGACGCCAAGGCCAAGGCCCTCAAGGCCGAAGGCAAGGACGTCATCTCGTACGCCGCCGGCGAGCCCGACTTCGCGACGCCGCAGTTCATCGTGGATGCCGCAGCCGTTGCTCTGGCCGACCCGGCGAGCTACCGGTACACGCCGGCTCCGGGCCTTCCGGCGCTGCGCGAGGCGATCGCCGCGAAGACGCTGCGCGACTCGGGCCTCGAGGTCTCCCCCAGCCAGGTCATCGTCACCAACGGCGGCAAGCAGTCCGTCTACCAGGCCTTCCAGGCCGTGGTGAACCCGGGCGATGAGGTCCTGCTGCCCGCGCCGTACTGGACCACCTACCCCGAGGCCATCCGCCTCGCCGACGGCACGCCCGTCGAGGTGTTCGCCGGCGCCGACCAGGAGTACAAGGTCACGGTCGAGCAGCTCGAGGCCGCTCGCACCGCACGCACCACCGCGCTCGTGTTCGTGTCGCCGTCAAACCCCACCGGCTCGGTCTACACCGCCGACGAGACCCGCGCCATCGGCGAGTGGGCACTCGAGCACGGCATCTGGATCATCAGCGACGAGATCTACCAGAACCTCACCTACGAGGGCGTCAAGGCCACCTCGATCGTCGAGGCCGTCCCCGAGGTCGCCGGGCAGACGATCCTCGTCAACGGCGTCGCCAAGACCTACGCCATGACCGGCTGGCGCGTGGGCTGGATGGTCGGCCCGGCCGACGCCATCAAGGTCGCCGGCAACCTGCAGTCGCACCTGTCGAGCAACGTGAACAACGTCGCACAGAAGGCCGCCATCGCCGCCCTCAACGGACCGCAGGACGAGGCCGAGCAGTTCCGTCAGGCCTTCGATCGCCGCCGCCAGCTCATCGTCTCGGAGCTGTCGAAGATCGACGGCCTCGTCGTGCCGAACCCGCTCGGCGCGTTCTACGTGTACCCCGACGTGCAGGGTCTGCTCGGTCGCACGTGGGGCGGCGTGACGCCGACCACCTCCCTCGAGCTCGCCGACCTCATCCTCGACCAGGCCGAGGTCGCGGTCGTCCCCGGCGAGGCCTTCGGCCCTTCGGGCTACATCCGCATGTCGTACGCCCTGGGCGACGACCAGCTGCTCGAGGGCGTGCAGCGCCTGCAGCGACTGTTCGCCTGACCCGCTGAACCGACGAAGATCCCTCCCCTCTGCAGACGGGAGGGATCTTCGTCATCTACACGAGGGAGCTCTGGCTCACGCCGATTGGCTGTCGCTGCCCTGAGGCGAGCGGCAGCGATACTGGAGGTATGACGAACGGCGAGCAGCGTGATGGCCGGATGCCGGTGACTCTGCGGGTGGCTTTCGCCATCCTGATCACGGTGACCGTGCTGGTCTTCTTCCTCTCCCTCGTGGTCGCTCCCTTCCTCTGGTACTGGGGAGGAGAGTGGCGACAGTTACTCAGTGTGCTCCCCTTCGTCCCGGTGGTCGTCTACGCGACCATCACGGTGCTCGTCACAAGACGAAAGTCGTGGGCCCGATACGCGACCCTGCTGTTCCCGCTCCCGCTCGCGCTCTACGTTCCGGCGGCAACGGCCACGACCTGGGAGTTCCCGGTCGGCCTCGCGGCCCTCGCCCTCACCACCGCGGCGGTCGTGTTGATCTTCCTGCCGTCGTCTCGTCCCTACTTCGGCAGCGGGACACCTCAGTCCTCGGGGTGGAAGCCGATCAGCCAGCGGATGCCGTAGCGGTCGACGAGCGTGCCGTCGAAGTCTCCCCACGGGCGCTTCTGCAGCGGATCGATCACGCGGCCGTCGGCGGCGAGCTTGTCGTACCACGCGGTGAGGGTCAGCGCATCCGCCGTGCCGAGGAGCGAGAGGAACATGCCGCTCATCTGCACGGCGTCGTCGTCGGCTCCGGCATCGGCCCCGGCGAGCTCGACCGGTCCGCTCAGCTGGCCGTGCGCGACGGCATCGCCGGGTCCGTCGCGCCGGCCCGCCGTGGCGTAGTCGAGCAGCTGCAGTTCACCGCCGAACACGGACCGGTAGTGACGCAGCGCCTCTGCGGCATTGCCGGGGAACAGCAGGTACGGGATGAGTCCGGTCATGCCGCGAGTGTAGCCGCGACCGCCGACCCCTAGAGGTCGATCGCCCTACAGGTCGACGCCGACCAGCACCGGCTCCGGCTGCAGCACGAGACCGAACTCGGCATGCACCCGGCTCTGGATGAACCGGGCGAGCTCGGCGACCTCGCCCGCGGTCGCGCCGCCGCGGTTGGTGAGCGCCAGCGCATGCTTGGTCGAGACGGCGGCGCGCGAGCGCGGCAGCTTGAACCCCTTGCGGATGCCGGCCTGCTCGATCAGCCAGGCCGCACTGACCTTGACGTCGGAGACGGTCGTCGGCTTCGACAGCGGCACCTGCCCGTCGTAGGACGCGAGCGGGATCACGGTCACGGCATCCAGGTCGGGGGCCACCGGCCAACGCGGGCACTCCGGCGGCAGCGCACCGGCCACCGCGGCCGTCACGATCGCGTTCTGGAAGAACGAGCCGACGCCGTGGGTGTCGGGGTCGGCATCGTCGAGCAGCATGCCCTTCGACGCGCGGGTCGAGAGGATGCGCTCGCGCACCCAGCTCAGCGGAACCGGCGTGTCGTCGGTCAGCCCGAGTGCGCGACGCAACTGCTCGCCGCGAACCACACGCTCTCCGGCGATCGCCAGGTCGACGGTGACCGAGAGGATCACGGCGCGCCGCAGCGGCACACTGCCATGGTGGTGCTTGAGGACCGAGGTGCGGAAACCCAGTCCGAGCTCGGCCGCGGGAACGGTCGAGATCTCGCCGGTCGACTCGTCGATCAGCTCGACCTCGACCAGTGTCTCCTGGATCTCCTGGCCGTACGCGCCGATGTTCTGCACGGGGGACGCGCCGACCGTGCCGGGGATCCCACTCATGGCCTCGAGACCCGCGTAGCCATGGGCGACGGCGTAGGCGACCAGGTCGTCCCAGGAGTGCCCAGCCTGCGCGCGCAGCCGGATGCGACCGGGGTGCGGCGAAGGAATCTCTTCGATCCCCTCGGTGCGCACGCGGATGACGGTGCCTTCGAAGGGCTCGTCGCCGACGAAGAGGTTGGAACCGCCACCGAGGACGAACCACTCGTCACCGCGGGCCCAGGTGTCGCGCAATGCCTCGATCAGACCGGCGGTCGTCGTCGCCTCCTGCATCCGCTCGGGCGCGGCGCCCGTGCGCAGCGTGGTCAGCTCGGCCAGGCGGACCGGCTCGATCTCCCGCATCAGAGCGCCCGCATCAGACGGCGACGCGCAACTGCGCCTTGACGAGCACCGTGGTCTCGCCGAACGTGACCTTGAGGTCGATGCGCGCCACCTCTTCATCGACCGCGCCGACCGTGGCGACGACGGTGATGTCGGCACCGTCGACCGGGTCGACGACGACCGGCTTGGTGAAGCGCACCCCGTAGTCGAGGATCTTCGTGGCCGGGTCGAGGGCGGCGACGACCACCGACGAGGCGATGCCCATCGTCAGCATGCCGTGCGCGAGCACGCCGGGAAGCCCGACGGATGCGGCGACATCGTCACGGTAGTGGATGGGGTTGAAGTCTCCGGATGCTCCCGCATAGCGCACGAGCGACTCGCGGGTGAGATGCACGGTGCGCTCGGCGACCACGTCTCCGACGGTGTAGCCCATCAGGCGGCCTTCCCTTCGTCCGTGCTCTCGGCGCCCACCAGCAGCACACTCGTCGCCGTGACGACATGGTCGCCCGCGGCGTCGGTGATCGCGGCCTCGCTGGTGATCATGGCGTTGCCGCCCATCATCCGGATGCCGGTGACGCGCAGCTGCGCGGTGAGCTCGTCGCCCGCCACGATCGGGCGCGTGTAGGTGAAGCGCTGCTCGGCGTGGATCGTGCGGGCGAGCACGATGCCGGAGTCCTCCTGCGCCAGCAGCTGCTGGAGCGTGAGGTCCTGGATGACCATCGCGAAAGTCGGCGGCGCCACGACGTCGGAGAAGCCGGCCGCGCGGGCCGCCTCGACGTCGGTGTGCTGCGGAGCATCGGCGAAGACGGCGCGCGCGAACTCGCGCACCTTCTCGCGGCCGACGAGATAGGGGGCCGTCGGCGGGAACTCCCGGCCGACCAGTTCTTGGTTCACTGCCACCCCTCGATCCTACCGAGGCCCGGCCGTCGTTCAGCCGCGCTTGCGCCCTCGGACCGCCTTGATCGCCATCTGCACCGCGATCACGACGAGGTATGCCGCGAACAGCATGTTGCCCAGCGTCGGGTCGACGATCGTCGCCAACCACGCACCGAGCGCGGTCGTCGTACAGGCGGCGACTCCGATGAGAGCCGCCGCGAGCAGATCGACGTTGCGGTTGCGGAGGTTGCCGATCGTGCCGGAGATCGCCGTCGGGATCATCATCAGCAGCGAGGTGCCCTTGGCGACCAGGTCGCTCGTGCCGAAGGCCAGCATCAGCACCGGGACGACGATCACGCCGCCGCCGACACCGATCAGCCCGGCGAGGATGCCCGTGCCGACGCCCACCCCGACGAGCGCGATGCCCGTCAGCCAGGAGAGTTCGAAGGCGGCGTCCCGCGAGGGGATCACGAGGAACAGGCTGACGATCACCACGACGAGGAAGCCGACGAAGCCCCACCGCAGCGCGGTCTGCGAGATGCGCGGCAGCAGGCGGGTGCCGATCTGCGCACCCACCACGGCGCCCGCCGCCAGGATGATGGCGGGGATCCAGGCCACCGAACCGGTCGCGGCGTAAGAGATGACGCCGACGCTCGCGGTCGGCACGATCGCCGCGAGCGATGTGCCCGCCGCGAGGCGCTGGTCGAAGTGCAGCAGGAGCACCAGCAGCGGGACGATCACCGTGCCGCCGCCGACGCCGAAGAGTCCGGAGAGGAGACCGGCGAGAAGGCCGATCCCGATGAATGCTGCGTAGGCGCGAGGCCCTCGCGCGGGGGCCTGTACGTCACTCACCGGATCAGCCTACTCGCGGCCTCCTCCCCTCTCGAACCCACCGCCTCGGACTCAGACCTCCGAGTCGGCCTTGATGGGCACCGCGATCGACTCCGTCAGCGCCTGCTCGTACCGACGCTGCCGTCGACGCAGCCACAGCCCGCCGACGATCAGGAGCGCGAGCACCCCGTAGGCGATCGCCGCGAACGGCTGCATGACCAGCGTGCTCAGATCGCCCTGGCTCAGCTGCAGCGCCTTGCGCAGCTGCTCCTCGGCCATCGGCCCCAGGATCATCCCGACCACCAGCGGCGCCACGGGGTAGCCGTATCGCCGCATGAAGTAGCCGAGGATGCCGACGATCAACAGGATCACGATGTCGGTCGGCGAGCTGTGCAGCGCATACGCCCCGAAGACCGCGAACAGCAGGATGCCCGCGTACAGGTACGGCCGCGGGATCTGCAGCAGCTTCACCCACATGCCCACGAGCGGCAGGTTGAGCACGATCAGGATGACGTTGCCGATGTACAGGCTCGCGATGAGCGCCCACACCAGATTCGACTGGCTCTCGAACAGCAGCGGCCCCGGCTGGATGCCGTACGACTGGAACGCCGTGAGGATGATCGCCGCGGTGGCCGTCGTCGGCAGGCCCAGCGTGAGCAGCGGCACCAGCACACCGGCGGCGGCCGCGTTGTTCGCCGACTCGGGACCTGCGACGCCCTCGATCGCACCGCGTCCGAACTCGTCGCGGTGCTTCGACAGCTTGCGCTCGGTCGCGTACGACAGGAACGTGGCGACATCCGCGCCGCCGGCCGGGATGGTGCCGATCGGGAAGCCGATCGCGGTCCCCCGAAGCCACGGCTTCCACGAACGGCGCCAGTCGGCCTTCGTCATCCACGACCGCCATCCGCGGGTCACGGGGATCACATCGACGCCACCGTGCCGCAACCGCGCGGCGATGTAGAACGTCTCCCCGACCGCGAACAGGCCGACCGCGACCAGGACGATGTCCACGCCGTCGGACAGCGCCGGGAGCCCGAGCGTGTACCGCTGCTGCCCGGAGAGCCAGTCGGTTCCCACGAGTCCGAGGAACAGGCCGACGCCGAGCGAGAGCATGCCGCGCGAGATCGAGCTGCCGATCAGCGCGCCGACCGTGATGAACGCGATCACGATGAGCGCGACGTAGTCGGCGGGCCCGAGGTTCACCGCGAACTGCGCGAGCAGCGGCGCCAGCAACGTCAGCCCGAGCGTCGCCAGTGTTCCCGCGATGAACGATCCGATGGCCGCGGTGGCGAGCGCCGCTGCGCCGCGCCCCATCCTGGCCATCTTGTTGCCCTCGATCGCCGTGACGATCGACGCCGACTCCCCTGGGGTGTTGAGGAGGATGCTCGTCGTCGAGCCGCCGTACATGCCGCCGTAGTAGATGCCGGCGAAGGTGATGAGCGCCGCGGCGGGATCGAGCGTGTAGGTGAGGGGAAGCAGCAGCGCCACCGTCATCGCGGGGCCGATGCCCGGGAGCACTCCGACCGCGGTGCCGACGAAGACGCCGAGGAAGGCGAACGCGAGGTACTGCGGCTGCAGCGCGGTCGCGAATCCCTCCAGGAGCAGGGTCCAGCTGTCCATCAGAACATCCTTCCGAGCCAGCCGAGAGCAGGACCCCACGGCAGCGACAGACCGAGCAGACCGCCGAAGACGATCTGGATCACGAGTGCTACGACGATGCCGATGAGGAACGCCATCCACCACCGTTTGGCGGCGAGCGACCATGCGACTCCGCCGAACAGCAGGGCGGCCGCGGGCGCCCATCCCAGCGGCTCGATCAGGAGCAGGTGCGCGACGACGAGTCCCGCCAGTTTGGCGAGGGTGACCCAGTCGGTCGGGAGGCTCTGATCGACGTCTTCCGCGTCCTCCGCCCCGCCGCGTTCCCCCCGCAGCACGCCGATCAGGACGGCGACCGCGGAGGCGAGCAGGATCACCGAGACGAAGATCGGGAAGACCGTCGGCCCGGCCTTCATGCCGACCGGGACATGGATCAGGAAGATGCCGACCACAGCGAAGACGCCGAGGGCGACCATTATGCCGGCGAACACGAGCTCGCCGATGGGGACGGAGGGAGCACGGCGTGCGAGCCGGCCGTCATAGCCGTCTCGCACGCCCCGCTCCTCGGTCCCCGACGATGCGGGGACCGTCATGTCACTGCACCAGACCGATGTTCTTCAGCGTCGCGGTGACCTCTTCGATGTCCCCGGTGAGGAACTCATCGAACTCCGCGCCGACCAGGAATGCATCCGTCCAGCCCTTGGTCTCCAGCTGCTCGGTCCAGGCCTCCGAGTCGTGCAGCTCGGTGATCACGCGCACCAGCTCGTCTTTCTCGCCGTCGGAGATGCCCCCGGGCGCGATCACCCCGCGCCAGTTGGTGAGCACCACGTCGTAGCCCTCTTCGGTGATGGTCGGCACGTCCGGGAGCTGGGAAACCGGCTCCTCGCTCGAGACCGCCAGCGCACGAAGGTCGCCGCTCTCGATGTGCTGCGCGAACTCGCCGACGCCGGAGATGCCCGCCGCGACCTTGCCGCCGATGAGCAGCGGGACCGCCTCGCCGCCGCCGGAGTTCGGGGTGTAGTTCAGCTTCTCCGCGATCTCCGCGCCGTCGAGGCCCGCCTCCTCGAGCATCAGCCCGGCGAGGATGTGATCGGCCCCTCCCGCCGAGCCTCCCGTGATCGTGACCGACTGCCCGTTGTCGACCACGTCTTCCACCAGATCCTCGAGGGTGTCGTACTTCGAATCCGCCGGGACGACCACGACGAGCGGCTCGTCCGTGAGGCGGGCGATCGGCGTGGTGTCTTCGATCCGCACCGCCGAGGCGTTCGTCTCGACGGCGCCGACCATCACGAGCCCCATCACCATGAGGGTGTTCGGGTCCTTCTCGTTGGCGAGCTGGGCCAGGCCGACCGTTCCGCCGGCGCCGCCGACGTTGGTCACGGGAGCCGAGCTGACGATGTCTTCCTCGGTGAGCACCTGCGACACGGCACGGCCGGTCTGGTCCCAGCCTCCGCCGGGGTCTGCGGGGACGACGATCGAGACGTCGGTGACGGCGGCGGCCTCGGCCTCACCGCCGCCGTCGTTCGCTGCGCTGCCTCCGGCGCACGAGGTCAGTGTGAATGCCGCCACCGCCGCGAGTGCGGTCAGGGTGGCGATGCGTGCGTTCTTCATATGCGCTCCTCCTTGAGCGTTCGTGCTGCTGTGGGGTCAACAGTGGAAGCTCGCGTGCCGCCGCTCAAGCTTCGGAAACCATTGGTCGGAGTTTCGGAACTATTGGTCGGAGACGGTGTCCTCCCCCGCTCGCGGGGTCCTCGCGCAGGCGCGACAATGATCAGGTGGCCTCGAAGATGACGCTCCGCGTGCAGCTGCTCCTGCTCCAGGCGCTGATCGTGTTCCTGGTGACCCTCGCGACCGGGATCGTGGCCGGAGCGTTCCAGGAGCAGGCTCTTCGCGAGGCCTACAAGGACCGGATGCAGGCAGTGGCCCAGTCTGTGGCGGCGCTGCCGACCGTCCTCGATGCATTCGACGATCCAGAACCGTCGACCACCATCCAGCCGATCGCCGAGGTCATCCGCGAGGCGTCCGATCTCGCGTATGTCGTCGTGGCCGACGAAGACGGCATCCGCTACTCGCACCCGAATCCGGACCGCATCGGGGAGAAGGTCTCCACCGACCCCTCGATCCCTCTTTCGGGTGAGGTCTACGTGGGCACGCAGACCGGCACGCTCGGCACGTCCTGGCGGGTCAAGGTCCCGATCCGCGACGACGATGGCACCGTCATCGGCACCGCGTCGGTCGGGATCCTCGAGTCGGAGCTCAATGAGGAGTTCACCGCGAACCTCGCCTGGCTGATCTCGGCGATGCTCGCCGCCGCCGTGTTCGGGGTGTTCGGCTCGGCGTGGGTGACCTCGATCATCCGTCGTCGGATCTACGGGCTCGAGCCCCATCAGATCGCCGCGCTCGTGAAGAACCAGGAGACCACGCTGCACGGCCTCAGCGAAGGCGTGGTCACGGTCGACGGAACAGGACGGATCACGCTGGTCAACGACGCCGCTGCCCGCTTCCTCGGCCGGGATGCCGCAGACCTCGACGGGGCGCCGGCCGCGGAGGTGCTGGGCGAGGAGTTGACGACCGTGCTCCGCGAGGGCGAGGCGGCCGGGCGGCCCGTGATCGTCGGCTCGCATGTGCTCGTCGCCCGGAGCACCGGCAGCGACGCCGACGGCGGCGGCGGCATCGGGGCGACTCTGCTGCTGCGGGATCACACCGAGCTGCACGACGTCGTCCGCCGCGTCGAGGCCGCCGACGCGATCATCGCCTTCCGTCAGCGGTTCGGCGTTCCGAAGGGGCTCAGTGCGGAGACGCTCGATCGCGTGGTCGCGGCACTCGCGGCACGCCCGGATGCCTCGGCGACCGAGATCGGCGAGGACCTCGACATCTCCCGGGTCAGCGCGCGACGCTACCTCGAGCACCTCGCGAGCGCCGGTCGAGCGATCCGCACGCTCGACTACACGACGAAGGGTCGACCGAGCACGCGGTACCGGCTGAACGGCGCCGTCTGACCTCTCCCGAACCCTGGGACCCGGTGCCGTTGTGTGCGACACTGGATCGCATTCGACGACGACGTCGACACCCCCGGATCGAAGGAGATCTCATGGTTCGCAGCGCCTATCCCGATGTGGAGATCCCCGAGGTCTCCATCCACGAGTTCCTCTTCGGCGGGCTCGACGAGACCGAGCTCGACTCGATCGCACTGATCGACGGGGGGAGCGGAGCGACCACCAGCTACCGGCAGCTCGTCGGGCAGATCGACCTCTTCGCGGGAGCCCTCGCCGCCCGCGGGGTGGGTGTGGGGACCACCGTCGGCGTGCTGTGCCCGAACATCCCCGCGTTCGCGACGGTGTTCCACGGCATCCTCCGCGCGGGGGCGACCGCGACGACCATCAACTCCCTCTACACCGCAGATGAGATCGCGAATCAGCTCACCGATGCGGGGGCGACGTGGCTCGTGACCGTCTCACCGCTGCTCCCCGGGGCTCTGGCGGCTGCGGAGAAGCTCGGCTTCGCGGCCGATCACGTGATCGTCCTCGACGGAGTGGAGGGCCATCCGTCGCTGCCGGCGCTGCTGGGTGAGGGGCATCCCGCACCCGAGGTGTCGTTCGATCCCACGACGCACCTGGCCGTCCTGCCCTACTCCTCCGGCACGACCGGACGACCGAAGGGCGTGATGCTCACGCATCGGAACCTCGTGGCCAACGTGTCGCAGTGCCGACCCGTTCTCGGCGTCGGCGCGAGCGACCGCCTCCTCGCGGTGCTTCCCTTCTTCCACATCTACGGGATGACCGTGCTGCTGAACTTCGCGCTCCGCCAGCGCGCGGGACTCGTCACGATGCCGAAGTTCGATCTGCCCGAGTTCCTCCGCATCATCGCCGAGCATCGGACGACCTGGGTGTTCGTCGCGCCCCCGATCGCGGTCGCACTGGCGAAGCATCCGATCGTCGACCAGTACGACCTCTCGGCGGTGAAGGTCATCTTCTCCGGAGCCGCTCCCCTCGACGGTGCGCTGGCGTCTGCGGTGGCGAGCCGGCTCGACTGCATCGTCACCCAGGGGTACGGCATGACCGAGACCAGCCCGGCCGTGAACCTCACCTCCGAGACCCGCGACGACATCGACCGCTCGGCCATCGGCCCGCTCGTGCCGAACACCGAGGCACGACTGGTCGACCCGGAATCGGGCGAAGACGTGGCCGTGCCCGCCGAGGGTGCCAGCGAGCCGGGCGAGCTGTGGGTGCGCGGGCCGCAGGTCATGGTCGGGTATCTCAACCGTCCGGATGCCACAGCCGAGATGCTCGACGCCGACGGCTGGCTGCACACCGGCGATGTCGCAACCGTCACCCACGACGGCATCTATCGCATCGTCGACCGGCTCAAGGAGCTCATCAAGTACAAGGGGTACCAGGTCGCCCCCGCCGTACTGGAGGCGGTGCTGCTCGAACACCCTGCCATCGCCGACGCCGCCGTTATCGGCGCCCTCGACGACGACGGCCAGGAGGTGCCGAAGGCGTTCGTGGTGCGGCAGCCGGACGCCGACCTCGACGCGGATGCCGTCATGGCGCACGTCGCCGCCCATGTCGCCCCGCACGAGAAGGTGCGACAGGTCGAGTTCATCGACGTGATCCCGAAGTCGAGCTCCGGGAAGATCCTCCGCAAGGATCTGCGGATCCGCTGACGCCGGTCGGCGCCCACCCGGGCGCCGACCTCGGTCAGTCCGCGTCGAAGAGGTCGGCGTACGCCTGCAGGGACACCGGCTTGACGGGCAGCTGGGCGGCGAAGCGACCGGCGTCGGAGACCGCCCCGCCGCGCGCGGCGGCGACCGCACCGGCCACAGTCGTCTCGCAGTAGCGCCCCTGGCAGGGGCCCATACCCGTGCGGCAGCTCAGCTTGACCGCATCCACGGTGTCGGCATGCCGGTTCGCCTCGAGGAACCCGTCGACGTCGGACCGCGGAATCGCCTCGCATCGGCAGACCGTCGTCGCCGGCGTCGCGAGTGCCGTGAGGCCGGGGCGCTCGGGCGCGAACATCCGCTGCACGACCGCGGCGAACCGTCGGGAGCGGCGCAGGTCCCGTTCGATCGCCCGAGCGCGCACGGCGTCCACGGGCCTGCCGAGACCGGCGGCGATCGCTGCCGCCGCCGCGGCCCCCTCCGCCCGTGACTGCTCGGCCCCGGAGACACCGGTGGGCTCACCCGCGACGAAGACCCCGGGAACGCCCGTCTCGAAGGTGCCGTCGACATCCACGAGCCACCCGCCGGCGGCCGAGTCCCAACGCACCGGGCATCCGAGCTGACGCGCGAGCTCGGTGGAGGCCTGGAACCCGTATCCGAGGACGACGGTCCGCGCCGGAACCTCGCGCTCGGGGCCGCGCACGCGCCACGCCCGGTCGGCCTTCGCCAGTCGGATGCCGGTCACCCCGCCGTCGCCGATGATCGCGATGGGGACCGCCGACGTCGTGATCCGGACGCCGTGTCGCACGAGGGTGAGCACGCAGCCGGCGAGCTCGGCCAGCAGACGCATATGCCCTGGCACGGCCGGAGCGGCGAGGAACAGCTCGCGCAGGGAGGGCAGTCCGCGGGCGAAGACCACCTCGGCCACGTCGGCCCCCGAACGGACCAGCTGGGCGGCCACGATCAGCATCAGCGGATGCGAGCCTGCCAGCACGACCGGACCCGCTGCCCGCACATGCTGCGCCTTCAGGAGTCCCTGTGCCGCGCCGGCCATCAGCACGCCCGGCATCGTCCATCCGGGGATCGCCACCGGCATGTCGTAGGCGCCGGTGGCGACGAGCAGCCTTCGGGCGTGCGCGCGCCGCGAACCCTGAGGGCCCGTGACGAGCACCTCGAAGTCGTCGCGGCCGGTCGAGCGCGCGTCGAGCACACCGAACACCGTCGACTCGAACCACCAGTCGACGCCGGTGGCCCCGGCCGCATCCGCGAGCAGATCCGCCGCCCAGGGGTATCCGACCGGAGACCGCACCGGCTCGTCGAACTCGGTCGGCGGCTGACGGAAGATCTGTCCCCCCGCCGCGCGCTGCTCGTCGATCACGAGCGTCCGAAGGCCCTGTGCGTGCGCCTCGAGCGCTGCGGCCAGACCGGCCGGTCCTGCCCCGACGATCGCGAGGTCGTAGAGGTCGGCGCTCATGCGTCGGTCCGCACGTTCATGCCGTCGCGGACGGTGGTCAGGCAGGTGCGGGTCATCGGCACGCCGTCGACTGTGATCGCGCACTCGAAGCAGGTGCCCATGTTGCACAGCGGCGCGCGCTGCTCGCCGCCCCGCCGGGCGAAGCACCGCTCGCCCTCGGCCAGCATCGCCGCCGCCACGGTCTCCCCCGCCGCAGCGCGCACGGAGCGTCCGTCCACGACGAAGGACACGTCCAGCCGCCGCGGCACCGCGCGATCGGCGAGGGGCTGGTCTTTCATGCCATGACTCCGAATCTGTCCGGGGCGTAGGGCCGCAGGTCGATGTGAGGTGTGCGACCGGCAGCCAGGTCGCAGAGGGAACGGGCGAAGCTCGGCCCGAGCGTGAAGGCCGATCCCCCGGTGGCCACGAACATCCCCGGGCATCCGGGCACCTCTCCCACGAGGGGCAGCTGATCCGGGGTGATCGTCGTGGTCCCCGCCCAGGAACGCACGATGGGCAGTCGAGCTGTGCCCGGCACCACTCCGATCGCCGCGCGGGCATTGCCCACGATGGATTCCGGGAGCAGGCGAGGACGCGTCTCCAGATCCGGCGAGCCCGCGCTGCGGCTGAGTGCCGCGGGCCAGCCCCCGCCGATCAGCACCGTGCCGTTCTGCGTCTGCTTGAGCGAGAGCTTGGCGCCGGCGTGCTGGATCAGGTGTCCGATGAACGGTTCGACCGGCGCGCTCACGCTCATCATGAGGGCGAGCGGGATGGTCGGCAGGTCGGCCCCGGCGAGCGCGCCCAACTCGGTGGTCCACACCCCCGCTGCGATCATCACCGTGTCGGCGTGGATGCTCAGCGTCGAGTCCGGACCGGCGGCGGTCACCTTCCAGCCGTGCGCGTCGCGCTCGAGCCCGGTCACGCGGGTGTGTGTGCGGACTTCTGCGCCGAGCTTCACGGCACCCCGCACGAGCGCGGGCCCCGCGGTGCGAGTCTCGGCCTTGCCCTCGATCGGGCAGAAGGCGGCGGCGAGCACGGAATCCGACAGGTACGGCGCGATGCGCCGCGCCTCATCGCCGTCGAGGAGGGTGACATCCAGCCCCCACTCCTGTTCGAGACCGACCTTGCGCTCGAGCACCGCGACCTGCTCGGCCGTCTCGGCGAGCATGAAGCCGCCGCGCTGCACGACGCCGACCGATTCGCCCAGCTCATCTCCCAGCCGCGTCCAGGCCTCGGCGGCATCCAGATGCAGGGGCATGGCTGCGGCGGCGGTGCGCGCCGACTCCCACCCGTTCTCGACCATCCGATACTCGAGCTGGAAGTGCAGGCTGCCGGCGTTCTGGCCGGAGGCGTGCTGGTTCAACTGGTCTTTCTCCAGCAGCAGTACGGAGGCGCCCTCGCGTGCCAGCATCCAGGTCAGTGCCCCGCCGAGCAGGCCACCGCCGATGACGACCGCGTCGTACCGCATGGTCACGACAACGGCACGGTCGCGATGCCGAGCCCCTCCAGCGTGGTGCGGACACGCTCGACCTGCTCGGTCGAGAGTTCGAGCAGGGGGCGGCGGACGAAACCGGCCGGAACGCCCTGCAGGCGCAGAGCAGTCTTCATGATCGCCTGCTGGTTTCCGAACTGCGCACCGTAGTCCGGCCCGAACCAGCTGGTCATGACCACGCGATCGCGAGCGCCGAGTTCGATCGCCCGCGCCCGATCCCCCGCGGCGAGCGCATCCCAGAAGCCGGGGTGGTCGTTGCCGAGCGGGGCTCCGGAGCCCATGAGACCGTCACCGTGGCCGAGGGTTGCGAGGTCGGCTCCCAGCGCGTTGGTCGGAACACCGAAGTAGCGCACGCGATCCTCCACGAGATACATGGCGTCGAGGAATGCCCGGAAGTCGCCGGTCGAGTTCTTGATCGCCACGACGTTCTCGATGTCCGCCAGTTCGCTCAGGAGGTCCGGGCTCAGGTCGACGATGCAGCCGCGCGGCCAGTTGTACACGGTGACGGGGAGCGACGTGCCGTCGGAGACCTCCTGGTAGAACGCCAGGATCTCCTCGCGGGTCGGCACCATGTAGGGCGGGGGCGTCACGAGGATGCCGTCGAGCCCGGCCTCCTCCGCCGCGTGCGCATGCCGGATCGCCTCAGCCGCCGTGAACGCGTTGCATCCGCCGATCACGCGCATGTCCGCGCGGAATCGACCGCCGAGGGTGAAGAGCTCAGCGCGTTCGGCCTCGGTCATGCTGAACCACTCGCCGGAGGTGCCGGCGAGGATGACGCCGTGCATCCCCTGCGCGGCCAGCCACTGCATCTGTCCCTCGAACGCGACGGGATCCAGCTCCCCCTCGCGCGTGAACGGGGTGGTGATCGCGGGAATGTACCCGTGCCAGTCGACGGTGTTGCGGTCCATCTGTCTCTCCTTGCTCCGACTCGTCCGACTCACTCGACCGGCATGTCCTGGGCGTGGTGGTGCACGATGCGCCATCCGTCCGCGTCTCGGCGCACCACATCCGTGACGCGCACCACTTCGACCAGCGGCTCGCCCACCGCAGGGCGCACCTCGAGCACGTACCGGATCACCCCGGTGCCACCGAAGTCGCTCGTGACGATGCCGGTCGGCACGACGCTCGGCAGCGTCCGCCGGCGCTCGTCGGGGTCGGCAGCAGGACCCCGCAGCTCGTCGAGTTCGGCGATGCCGTGCATGAGCGTCGGCCAGGGGGTCTCCCACACCGTCACGTCATCGGCGAGGCGCGCGTCGAACGCGGCGCGGTCAGCGAGATCCTCGTACAGCGCGACGATGAAGCTCTCGAGCTCAGCGGTGGTGGTCATGCGTGTTCCTTCGTCAGATCCTGCAGCAGACGCTCGCGCAGCGGCGCGAGCCCCATCGGTCCGAGCGCGAGGGCCCGGGTGTGGAAGTCGAGTGTGGATGCGGTGCTCACCGTGCGCGCCTCGGCCCAGAGCTTCGCGCCGACCTTGAACGCCAGTGCCTGCCCCGGCCAGCCGAGGTAGCGGTCCACCTCGAACCGTGCGGTCACGGGATCGACGAGGCCGTAGTGCACCAGGAAGTCGCGGGCGATCGCCGGCGTCCATTCCGTCTGGTCGGTGACCTCGTTGCGCCGCAACGGCCGACCGGTGTGCAACCCGATGTCGGCGACGATGCGCACCGTGCGCCACAGCTGTCCGAGCAGCATCCCCAGCCGTTCCGGGGCATCGCGCAGCAGACCCAGCTCGTCCGACAGCGCCTCCGAGTAATGCGCCCAGCCCTCGGCATACCCGTGGATCTCGCACAGGTAGCGCTGCCAGGGGTGCAGGGACGCATTGGCCCGGTTCACCGCATGCTCGAGGTGGTGCCCGGGGACGCCCTCATGGTGGAGACTCGTGAGCTCCTGCCAGGTCGGCACCGACGTCGCGCCGGCGGGGATCGTCCAGACGATCTTGCTGCGCACCGAGCCGTCGGGCGCTCCGGGCGTGTAGTAGACGACGCCCTTCGCGGCCCGCGGAACGACGATGTCGACATCGCGCACGTCCGCGGGCAGCGCGAAGGCCGTGCCGTCGACCCGATCCAGGGTCCAGTCCAGGCGATCGCGCAGCCAGCCGACGACGTCGTCCGCATCGACGCGGTGCCCCGGGTCCTGCGCGAGCGTGCGTGCAGCGACCGAGACGTCTGCCGGCGCGCCGGTGCCGAGGATCTCTCCCGCGACACCGCGCGCCTGCCGCCACAGTCGATCGAGTTCGTGCCAGCCGTAGTCGTACACCTCGTCGAGGTCGAGTTCGGTGCCGAGGAAGCTCTGGGCGGTGGCGCGGTAGACGCCCTCGCCGACGGCATCCTGCTGCGGCGCGTGCGGAAGCAGTTCGTCGCGCAGCATCCGCTCGAAGCCCGCCATCGCGTCGGTCGCCGCGAGTGCCGCACGATCCAGGGCGATGCGGCGGGAGGCGGACAGATCTGTCGCGCGGAGGGAGCGGAAGTAGTCGACTCCGTCGGGGTCGATCCAGCCCGCGATCTGATTCGCGACTTCACGCACCTGCCGTTCCGCGGCGATGCCGGTGCCGATGAATTCGCCGCGCTCCCCCGCCGCGCGCGCCCACTTCAGGCGGTCGTCGAGCTGGGTCAGCGCCCGGGGCACCCCCGACAGGCGGGTGATGATCTCGTCTCCGGCGGCGTCATCCGTGACGGTGACGTCGTCGAATGCCTCGCGCACCAGATGAACCGGTGTCGCCAGCGGTGCGAGCAGCCGTGCGGTGAAGCCGGTGTCGAACAGGGCGATGTCGCTGTCCATGCGTTCCCGAAGAGCGGCGTGCAGCGCTGCATCCTCCGGCGTCGGCTCGACGGTTGCCAGGGCGTCGCGCGTGCGCACGGCGAGCGCGCGACGTTCGACCGCCCACTCGGCGCTGAGATCGGGCAGTCGATCCTGCGCGGTGACGCCCAGCGCCTGCGCAGCGGCCGGCTCGTGGTCGGCGAGTGTCGCGACGTACTCGTCGGCGATGCGCACGGTCGGGGTGCCCGAGGTCGGGGTGCCTGCGGTCGAGCTGCCCGAGGTCGGGGTGCCCGCGGTCGAGGTGCCCGAGGTCGGGGTGTTCACCGCCCGGCCCGGTCGTCCCGCAGCACGGCGCCGCCCTGCATGACCCAGTCGATTCCGCGCAGCGCGGCCACATCCGCTGTCGGGTCCGCGTCCGTGGCGATGAAGTCCGCGCGGGCACCGACTTCGACGACACCGAGATCGTCGACGCCGAGCAGTTCCGCCGCGGACGAGGTGGCCGAGCGCATGACGTCCAGCGAGGTCATGCCCGCGTCGACCATGAACTCCATCTCGCGCACCGTCGCCGTCGTGCCGTCGAAGTCCGCGGCGGGAGGCATGTCGGTGCCCATGGCGATGCGCACCCCGCTCGCGATCGCGTTCTCGAGGCTCTCCCAGTGACGCGGGCCCGCACCGAGCGCGCGCTCCTTCATCCAGGAGGGCACACCCTGCGCATCGAAGAACTCCTCGCAGCGGCTGACCGTGATGGTCGGCACGTACCAGACGCCGCGCTCGCTCATCAGGTCGGTGACCTCACGGGTCAGCTCGTAGCCGTGCTCGACGCAGTCCAGGCCGAGCTCGATGGCACGCCGCAGCGTCTCGGACGGTCCGACGTGCGCCGTGACCTTGCGGCCCCAGTCATGCGCGGTCTGGATGACGGCGGCCATCTCGTCGTCGGTCAGCTGCGGGGTGTCGATCTGCTCGTGCTCTCCCGCGATCCCGCCGGAGATGCAGACCTTGATCAGGTCGGCGCCGTGACGGATCTGCAGGCGCGTCAGTCGGCGCAGGTCGTCGGCGCCGTCGCCCTCCAGTGCGTCGGACTCCCACCCGTGCCCACCGGTGCAGCACAGCGCGTGTCCGGCGGTGTACAGCCGTGGGCCCGCGACGATCCCGGCGTCGATCCCGCGGCGCAGGGCGAAGTCGAGGTACCGGCTCTCGCCGACCAGCCGCGCGGTCGTGACACCCGCATGCAGGGTTCGTCGGGCGCTGTCGGCCATCACCAGCAGCAGGTCGGGGTCGCCCTTGGAGGCGATCTCCGCCCCGGCCGTCCCGGGAAGCGCGAGCCCCAGGTGCACGTGCATGTTGATCAGCCCGGGGCTGAGGACCCGCCCTGCCAGGTCGATCACGCGTGCGTCGCCGGCATCGAGGGTGCCGGTCGCGCCGAGCCCCGCGATCACTCCGTCGGCGTCGACGAGGATGTCGAGCCCGTCCCGCAGGTGCTCGGAGCGCCCGTCGAAGATGCAGGCTCCGGTGAGGAGGACGCGGCGGTCCTCGGCGATGGTGATCATGCTTCTCCTCCCGTGGCGGGGGCCGCGACGGCCTCCGCGAGGTCTTCTTCTCTGCCCGGCAGCCGCTTCGTCGGGCCGATCTCCGGGATGGCATCGATGAGGCGCTGCGTGTAGGGGTGCTGCGCGTGCTGCCACAGCTGTTCGCTGGGCCCGCGCTCGATGATCTCACCCGCGTACATCACCGCGGTCTCGTCGGCGATGGCCCGCACCAACGACAGGTCGTGCGAGATGAACAGCATCGCCATGCCGAGCTCGCGGACGAGGCCCTGCAGCAACTCGACGATCTGCGCCGACGAGAAGGCATCGAGGGCGGTGACCGGCTCATCGGCGACGACCACGCTGGGCTGGGCGGCGAGCGCACGGGCGATCGCGAGCCGTTGCCGTTGCCCACCGGAGAACTGGGTGGGGTAGCGAGAGGCGGCCGACTCGTCGAGCCCGACCAGTCGCAGCAGTCGCGAGACCTCGGCGGCACGGGCGGATCGCTCCAGCGCATCGGGGGCACCGTCCAGCAGCTGCGCTCCGATCGAGCGACGGGGACTCAGCGAGGCGTACGGGTTCTGGAACACCATCTGCAGCCCGCGGTCGCGACTCGGGCGGCGGCGCATCGTGAGCGGATGCAGCGGCTCTCCGTCGAAGCGCACCGTGCCCGAGGTCGGACGGTCGATGCCGACGGCGACCCGGGCCAGCGACGACTTGCCGCATCCCGACTCCCCCACGAGTCCGACGATCTGGCCGCGCTCGACGGTCAGCGAGACGCCCTTCACCGCGTGCACGGGCGGGGCTCCGCGCCGGCGGTGCGTGACGACGACGTCGTCGATCTCCAACGCGCTCATCGTGCGCCTCCTCGGTGGGTGCGCTGCGCGGCCAGTGACTGCGCCCTGGATGCGATCAGCGCGCGGGTGTAGTCGTGCGACGGCGTGTTGAGGATCTCGGTGGTCGGACCGTGCTCGACGACGGTGCCGTCCTTGAAGATGTAGGTCCGGTCGGCGATCGCGCTCATCACCCCGAGGTCGTGCGTGATGAACAGCATCGACACCCCCGTCTCGCGCGCCAGACGGTCGAACAGGCGGAGGATGCCGGCCTGCACCGTGACGTCGAGCGCGGTGGTGGGCTCGTCGGCGATCAGCAGGCGTGGCTCGCACGCGAGCGCGATCGCGATGGCCGCACGCTGGCGCATGCCTCCGGAGAACTGGTGCGGATACGCCGTGATCGCCTGGTGCGGGTCGCGGATGCGCACGAGATCGAGCAGCTCGATCGCTCGCGCCTGCGCCTGCTTCTGGCTCACCCCGGTGTGGTGGATGAGGTGCTCGGTGATCTGCGTGCCGATCCGCAGCAGCGGGTGCAGTGCCGCGGTCGGATCCTGGAACACGATGGAGATGCGATTGCCGCGCACCTCGTTGAGCTCCCGGGTGCTGAGGGTCAGCAGGTCCCGCCCCTCGAACAGGACCCGGCCGGAGGCGGTCGCGCCCTCGGGAAGGATGCCCATGACCGCTGAGGCCGTCATGCTCTTTCCCGAGCCGCTCTCGCCGGCGAGGCCGACGACCTCACCCTGTCCGATCCGGATGCTCGTGTCGTGCACGAGTTCGATCTCGCCCTCCGGCGTCGGCATGACGACGGAGAGGTCCTCGATCGAGAGCAGCGTCGCGTCGCTCATCGCTTCCTCGCATTCCGTGAGCGGGGATCCAGGTAGTCCTGGACGGCGTCTCCCAGCAGGTTGAAGGCCATCACGATCGTGAGGATCGCGAGGCCGGGGAACAGGCTGATCCACCAGTTCCCGAGGTTCTGCGACCCGAGGGCGATCATCGCGCCCCATTCCGCAGCCGGGGGCCGGGGGCCGAGGCCCAGGAACGACAGCGCGGCGAGCATGAGGATGGCGTTGCCGAGCTCGATCGTCGCCATCACGAGCGCCGGGCCGGCGCTGTTGGGGATCACGTCCTTGACGATGGACTTCAGGGTCGTCGACCCGAGCAGCCGTCCCGAGAAGACGTACTCCTGCTCGCGCACACTGAGCACCGAGCTGCGGATGATGCGCGCGTACAGCGGCCAGGAGACGATCACGAGGGCGAGCACGGCGTTTCCGACGCTCGGTCCGAAGGCCGCGGCCACCGCCATGGCGAGGATGATCTGCGGGAACGCCAGCACGAGGTCGGCCACGCGCATCAGCACGTTGTCCGCCGCCTTGCCGAAGTACCCGGCCGCGAGGCCGACGGTCCCGCCGACCAGGAGCGAGAACACGACGATCGCGAGGGCGAGCGGCAGCGAGAGCTGGGCGCCGTAGATGACACGGCTCAGCACGTCGCGACCGAGGTCGTCCGTCCCCATCCAGTGCGCGGCCGACGGCGCGTCCAGGAACGGTCCGCTCGTCTCGAGCGGGTCATACGGCGCGATGACCGGGGCGAGGAGCGCCGCGAGGATCCATGCCGCGATCACGCCGAAGGAGATCACCGTCACGGGCGTCCAGAACGAGGTGCGCGGGGTGAACCGGCGGCTGCGACGGAATCCGCGACGACGCGGCTCCTTCGCGACGGCGAGCCGGTCGGAGGACAGGATGGTCATTTCGCTCCGATCCGGGGGTCCACGATCGTGTAGAGCACGTCGACCAGGAGGTTGATCAGGGTGTAGACGACGGCGATGAACAGCGTCACGCCGAGGATCGCCTGCAGATCGAGCGACAGCGCGCTCTTGTAGGCGTACTGCCCGAGCCCCGGCCACGAGAGCACCTGCTCGACCAGCACGGCGCCACCGAGCAGGGACGCGAACATCAGCCCGGTCACGGTGAGCACGGGAAGCAGACCTGCTTTGAAGACGTGCCGCCAGGTGATAGTCCGCGCCGGCAGGCCCTTCGCGGTGGCGGCGCGGATGTACTCGGCATCCAGCACCTCGATCATGGCGGAGCGCACGAAGCGCAGCAGGCCCGAGACGGTGAGCGCGGTGAGGATGCCGACGGGGAGGATGAGGTGCCAGACGGCGTCGGCGAACACGTCCCACTGCCCGGCGAACACGGCGTCCAGCGAGTACATGCCGGTGACGGTGGGCGGCGGGTCGTACTCGTTGCTCAGTCGCCCGCCGTTGGGGACGAGTCCGAGCGCGTAGAAGAAGACGTACAGAGCGACCAGGGCGAGCCAGAACGGCGGGGTCGAGAGCCCGACGAGGGACACGCCGCGGATGCCGCCGTCGATGGCCGAGCCCTTGCGGGTGGCGGCGATCATGCCGAGTGCCACGGCGATGATGATCGCGAGGATCATGGCGGGGAGCGCCACCTCGAGCGTCGCGGGGATGTACTGCGCGAGGTCCTGGGTGATCGGGCGGTGGGTCTGCTGCGAGATACCGAGATCACCCTGGAAGAGGTTCGCGATGTAGCGGCCGTACTGCACCCAGATGGGCTGGTCCAACCCCCACTTCTGCTCGAACGCGGCGCGCAGCTCGGGGTCGTCGTAGGCCTGCTGCGACAGGTTCGCGGCGGCCGGGTCCCCGGGGACGATGGTCATGAGCGCGAACGTCACGAGGGTGACCCCCCAGAGGAGGATGATCGCGCTGATCAGCCGGCGGCCGATCATCTGCAGGAGGGCTGGCATTGCTCGTTCGCCTTCGGTGAGGTGGTGAGAACCGGAGGTCGGCCGCCCGACAGGAGGGACAGGCGGCCGACCGCGGCGGACTACTTCGCGGAGATGGCCGCGAGGTCGACCGTCCAGCCTGCCGGCGTGTATGACGCACCGACCAGGTTCGAGGTGGCGACGACGATGCCGGCGTTGTTCGCGAGAACCACGAAGGGCGAAGTCTCGTTCATGACCTTCTGCCAGGCGATCATGGCCTCGGCACGCCCTTCCGGCGTCACCTCGGCGTTCACGGCGTCGCTGGCTTCGACGGCTCGCGGGTCGGCGCGCTCCACGGTCCATCCCGCACGCGTCGAGGTCGACGCACCGGGCGCCATGTTGTTCACGAGCGAGTCCGCAGCCGGGTAGTTCAGGCTGTTCGGCGAGAAGTTGATCTCGTTCTTGCCCTCGGACTGCGACTGCAGGAAGACGTTGATCGGCTCGGGCTGCAGCTCGATCTCGATGCCGGCCTTCTTCGCGTCCTGCTGCACCTTCGTGACGATGGTGCCGAGGTCGACGCCGCGGTACGTGATCGCCGGGTAGACGAGGTTCACCTTCGGCGAGGAGATGCCCGCCTCCTCGAGAAGCGCCTTCGCCTTCTCGATGTCCTGCGGCTGTACCTCGGACTCGTCGAGCGCGCCACCGAATGCGGGCGGGACGAGACCAGCCGCGGCCGTCGCACCCTCACCGAAGATCTCGGCGATGCCCGCGCCGTCGACGCTGGCACGCAGCGCCGCGAGGAACGCCGGGTTGGAGGTGATCTCCGAGACGGCGGGGTCCTGGTTCACGCTGAGGAAGTACGATGTGTCGGCAACCCCGGAGACCTGGAGGTCGTCGGAGAGCTCGGCGGCCTGCGGGCCCGAGAGGTCGAGGGCGATCTCATCGGCCTTGGCGCGGGAGATCGTGAGCTTCTGGTTCTGCACGTCGACGTTCTGCACGACCACGCGCGAGTACGCCGGGGCGTCGCCCCAGTAGTCCTCGTTCACCTCGAGCACGACCTTCGAGCTCGAGTCGTAGCTCTTGATCTTGTACGGACCCGAACCGAGGCTGGCCTCGTCGAGCTGCGTGCCGACCGTGTCCGCGGAGGCTGCATCGGCCGCGTCGGTCGCTCCGAGCTTCTCCGCCTCCTCGGCGTTCAGGATGCTCGCTGCCGGCATCGCGAGGACGACCGGGACGTTCGGGTTCGGGGTCGGGCTGGTCACGACGACGGTGTCGTCGCCGTCCGCCGCGAAGGTCAGTCCCTCGACGGTCTGGGAAGAGGATCCCTTGAGGTTCTGCAGGCGGGTGAGGCTGAACACGACATCGTCCGCGGTCACCGCGGAGCCGTCGGCGAACGTCGCGTCCGGGTTCAACGTGAAGGTCCAGGTCGTGCCGTCGTCGGACTGCACCCACTCACTGGCGAGTTCGGGCACGACGGTGGTGACGTCGGAGCCTTCGTACGTCACGAGGGTGTCGTACAGCGCGTGCACGATGATGTTGCCGGTCTGCTCGTAGACGAGTCCCGGGTCGAGGGTCTTCAGCACGAACGAGGTGTCGACCGTGAGGGTCTCACCGCCGCCCGAGGCTGCGTTGTTCGATGAAGCTGAACAACCGGCGAGCAGGAGTGCGGCCACGGCGAGAGATGAGGCCAGGGCGAAGGGTTTCGCGAAGGATGAAGTCATCGTCGATCTTCCTGTGATCATGAGGCAGGACGCAGTAGAGTTCTGGGAAGTTGATCCGGTTGCTCGCGCGTTCGGGGAACGGATTTCAATCTGATCGAGATTTTCAATCCGATTAAAAGATACAATCACATTGAAATCGAACATGCAACAGTCATCCGTTCGATCGAAAGGATCGATGAATCTCGTGCTCGGCGAACGCCTCAAGTCCCTCAGGGCCGCGAAGGGTCTCACCCTGCGGCAGCTCTCCGACCTGTCCGGTCTCTCGGTCAGCATGCTCAGCCAGATCGAGAGCGGCTCAGCCGATCCGAGTCTCGGCTCGCTGCGGAAGCTCGCCCAGGTGTTCGAAGCCTCGATCGCCACGCTGTTCAGTGATCCCGATGCGCCGAACGTCTCCGTCAGTCGCCCGGGAGCCCGGCATCGGCTCAGCGGGTCCGACGCCGGCTTCGTCTACGAGCGCCTCACCCCGGGGCGCGGCGACCTCGAGGTCCTCACCGCCGACATCCCTCCGGGAGCCGCGAGCTCCACGCACCCCTGGGGGCACCCGTCGACCGAGTGCGTCTTCGTGATCAGCGGCGAACTCACCGTCGAGATCGCCGGGCAGACGTATGTGATCGTGGGCAGCGAGTCGATCACCTTCGATTCCCGCCAGCCGCACCGCTACTTCAACGACAGCGACGCGATGACCTCGATCGTCGTCTCGGTCACTCCCCCGTCCCCCTGACATGCCCCGGTGCGACCACGGCATCCGGGAAACGAAGAAGCCCGCCACCCCGAAACGGGGCGGCGGGCTTCTTCGTGAGCGAAGTGCTTACTCGGACTTCTTCTCGACAGCGTCCTCGGCGGCAGCCTCGGCTGCTTCGCCCTCGGCCTGCGACTCGGCGCCGGCGTCGGCAGCGTCCTCGGCGGGAGCCTCCTCAGCAGGAGCCTCCTCGACGACCTCGGCGGGCTTCTCCGCCTTCTCGGCCTTGGGCGCAGCAGCAGCCTTCTTGGTCGACTTCGCCTTCGGGGTGACGGGCTCGAGAACGAGCTCGATCACGGCCATCGGAGCGTTGTCGCCCTTGCGGTTGCCGACCTTCGTGATGCGGGTGTAGCCACCCTCGCGCTCGGCGACGAGCGGTGCGATCTCGGAGAACAGGATGTGCACGACTTCCTTGTCACCGATGACCGACAGCACGCGACGACGCGCGTGCAGGTCGCCACGCTTGGCGAAGGTGATCAGACGCTCGGCGAGCGGACGAAGGCGCTTGGCCTTGGTCTCGGTCGTCTTGATCGACTTGTGGGTGTAGAGCGCCGCCGCGAGGTTGGCAAGCATGAGACGCTCGTGTGCGGGGCCGCCTCCGAGGCGGGGACCCTTAGTGGGCTTGGGCATAATCGTCTAACTCCTGGTCAGAAAGGTCGGGTTTCAGAAGGACTCGTCTTCGCTGCCGCCGTAGAAGTGGGCGCCGTCGAAACCGGGCACCGAATCCTTGAGCGACAGACCGAGCGAGATGAGCTTGTCGCGCACCTCGTCGACCGACTTCTGGCCGAAATTGCGGATGTTCATGAGCTGCGTCTCCGACAGGGCGACGAGCTCCGAAACAGTGTTGATGCCCTCACGCTTCAGGCAGTTGTACGAGCGGACCGACAGGTCGAGGTCTTCGATCGGCATCGACAGCTCGCTGGAGTTCACAGCCTCCACCGGCGCCGGGCCGATCTCGATGCCCTCGGCCTCGACGTTCAGCTCGCGGGCGAGACCGAACAGCTCGGTGAGCGTCTTGGCAGCCGAAGCGACGGCGTCGCGGGGGCTGATCGCCGACTTGGTCTCGACGTCGAGGACGAGCTTGTCGAAGTCGGTGCGCTCTCCGGCACGAGTCGCCTCGACGCGGTAGCTGACCTTGAGGACCGGCGAGTAGATCGAGTCGATCGGGATCTGACCGGCCTCGGCGTACTCGTTACGGTTCTGCGTCGCCGAGACGTAGCCACGGCCACGCTCGATGGTGAGCTCGAGCTCGAACTTCGCGGTCTCGTTCAGCGTCGCGATGACGAGCTCGGGGTTCTGCACCTCGACACCGGCCGGAGCCGAGATGTCGGCGGCGGTGACCTCGCCCGAACCGGTCTTGCGCAGGTACGCCGTGATGGGCTCGTCGCGCTCCGAGGAGACGACCAGCTGCTTGATGTTGAGGATGATCTCGGTGACATCCTCCTTCACGCCGGGGATGGTGCTGAACTCGTGCAGCACGCCGTCGATGCGAACGCTGGTGACAGCAGCACCGGGGATCGACGACAGCAGGCTGCGGCGCAGCGCGTTGCCGATCGTGTAACCGAAGCCGGGCTCCAGAGGCTCGATGATGAACCGGCTACGGTTCTCGACGATCTTTTCCTCGGTCAGTGTGGGACGCTGTGCAATAAGCACTCTGTGTTCCTTTCGATCACATGCCCGCTATATGACATGTGGTGGGGTGAGGTTTTGAGTTGTGGAAGTCGATGCCCGTACGCGGGCGTCGAGCCGCTCGGACCACGAATGGGCCGAGCGGCTCGAGGCGCGTATCAGACGCGGCGGCGCTTCGGCGGACGGCAGCCGTTGTGCGCCTGGGGCGTGACGTCCTGAATCGAACCCACCTCGAGGCCTGCGGCCTGCAGCGAGCGGATCGCGGTCTCGCGGCCGGAGCCCGGACCCTTCACGAGGACGTCGACCTTCTTGACGCCGTGCTCCGCGGCCTGGCGGGCAGCGGACTCGGCAGCAAGACCTGCGGCGTACGGGGTCGACTTGCGGGAGCCCTTGAAGCCCACGCCACCCGACGATGCCCACGCGATGACAGCGCCGGACGGGTCGGTGATCGAGACGATCGTGTTGTTGAACGTCGACTTGATGTGGGCCTGGCCCAGCGCGATGTTCTTCTTTTCCTTGCGGCGCGGCTTGCGCGCGGCGGCCTTGGGTGCAGCCATGAAAGTGTTCTCCTAGTCCCTGGGGCCGCGCTTAGCGGGCCTTCTTCTTGCCTGCGACGGTGCGCTTCGGGCCCTTGCGGGTACGGGCGTTGGTCTTGGTGCGCTGACCACGGACCGGGAGACCACGACGGTGGCGGATGCCCTCGTAGGAGCCGATCTCGACCTTGCGGCGGATGTCTGCTGCAACCTCGCGGCGCAGGTCACCCTCCACCTTGTAGTTGCCTTCGATGTGGTCGCGGAGGAGGATCAGCTGGTCGTCGCTGAGGTCCTTCACGCGGATGCTCTCGTCGATATCCGTCGCCTTGAGGATCTCGACCGAGCGGGTACGGCCGACGCCGTAGATGTAGGTAAGGGCGATCACCACGCGCTTGTCGCGCGGGATGTCAACGCCGGCAAGACGTGCCATGCGGTTCTCCTGGGTGTTGTGGAGGTGTGGAACAGGATCGGTGCCCGGGCCTCCGCCCCGAGGTGTCCCCCGCTCGCGCGGGTTCTGATCCTGCCGTTGTGTGTTCAGTTATGAGATGTGCGTGAGCGATGCCGCGCAGCTCGGGCCCGTCGATCGGATCGGCGGTCCCGCCGGGGACTCAGCCCTGGCGCTGCTTGTGACGCGGGTTGCTCTTGCAGATCACCATGACGCGGCCGTGACGGCGGATCACCTTGCAGTGATCGCAGATGGGCTTGACGCTGGGGTTGACCTTCATGATTTTTCCTGTTCGCTGTCTTCGTACCGCCCCGAACCGGGGCAGGCCGTTACTTCTCGACCGATCAGCGGTAGCGGTAGACGATACGGCCGCGGGTCAGGTCGTAGGGGCTGAGCTCCACGACCACACGGTCCTCGGGGATGATACGGATGTAGTTCTGCCGCATCTTGCCGGAGATCGTTGCAAGGACCTTGTGTCCGTTGCTGAGCTCAACGCGGAACATCGCGTTGGGCAGAGCCTCGGAGATCACGCCCTCGATCTCGATGACACCGTCTTTCTTAGCCATAGCCTCGCTGACGCTTCTGCAGATCGGTCGATCTGCGGTGGGTGATTGGATTGTGGTGCTGCGCCGACGGACACGCCGAATCAAGGCACAAAGCACCAAAGATCTATGTTAGACGCTCCGGCGGCATCCGGCAACTTGACCGCCCATGGGCGGGGAGCTGTCGGATCAACCGAGCAGCTTCTCCATCTCGGTGATCTCGCCGGCCTGCAGGTCGAGGCGCTTGCCGTTGACCTCGATGGTCGGCGTTCCTGCGATCTCGTGCGCCTGGGTCTGGTCCCCGACGAAGTCCATGTACGTGCCATCTGCGATGCAGTCGGCCGCGGCTCCCCCGCCGGCCTGCTCAGCGAGTGCCGCGAGCTCGTCGTCGGTGAGGCCGGCGCTGTTCTCCTCCGGCTGGTTCGCGAAGAGCAGGTTGAAGTAGTCCAGGGCCGCTTCCGGCGCCTTTTCGGCCACGCAGTAGACCGCTGCGGCCGCACGCGTCGAGAACTTGGTGTTCTGCGAGTAGCGGTCGAGGATCGAGATCGGGTGCAGGTTCAGCGTGATCTTGCCATCGGCGGCCGCGGCCTGCAGCTGCTCGCCGTACTGCTTCTCGAAGTCGCCGCAGATCGGGCACATGAAGTCGACGAACGTGTCGACCTCGTCCTTGCCATCTCCGAAGGAGATCGCGCCGGTCTCCTCGTTGATGATGTCGCTCTTGGGCGCCGCACCGGGAGCGGTGGCCTGGTTGTTGAGGAACACCACGAGTCCACCGATCGCCACCAGCACCACGACCACGGCGATGGAGACGCCGATCGCGAACCAGTTGGTGTTGCTCTTCGCCGCTGCCATTACTTTCCGATCTCTCGAGGCTCGACTCCGAATGGAGCGAGTCCGGCTCTTCCGCCATCGGGCGCAGTCAGCACCCAGATACCCCCATCATGCAGGGCGACGCTATGTTCCCAATGGGAGCCGTCTGTGCCGTCGACCGTCGTGACGGTCCAGTCATCGTCCTCGATGAACGTCGAATCCCCGCCCGCCGTGACCATCGGCTCGATCGCGAGAACGAGGCCGGGCTTGACCTCTTCGCCGCGGTCGGGCGTGCGGTAGTTGAAGACGCTGGGAGCCTCGTGCATCTTGCGGCCGATGCCGTGCCCGACGTACTCGCGGAGGATGCCGTACGACTCCCCCGACACCGCTGAGGGCCCCTGCGCCTCGATGTAGTCCTGGATGGCCGCGCCGATCTCATCGATCGATGAGACGGATGCCATCGCGGCGATCCCCGCCCACAGGGATCCCTCGGTCACGCGGGAGAGCTCTTCGCGCTGCGCGACCAGTTCGGGCCGCTCCGGGTCGGGGACGACGACCGTGATCGCGCTATCGCCGTTCCAGCCCTTGAACTGCGCGCCGCAGTCGACCGAGACGATGTCGCCCGGCTGCAACACCCGCTCGCCGGGGATCCCGTGCACGACCTGCTCGTTCACCGAGATGCAGGTCGTGTGGTGGTAGCCGCGCACCAGCTGGAAGTTCGACTCCGCGCCGCGGGCGAGGATCGTACTGTTCGCCACCGCGTCCAGCTCGAGCGTCGTGACGCCGGCCTTGATCAACGGGCGGACGGCCTCCAGCGCTGCGGCCGTGATGAGACCCGGCTCGACCATGGCTCGCAGCTGAGCCGGGGTCTTGTAGATCGACCGGCGGAACATCTCAGGAAGCGGAGGCCGCGAGGCGAAGACCGCGGGCGGCCAGGGCCGCCGTGATCCGCTCGGTGACGTCGTCGAGAGCGCCGGTGCCGTCGATGCGGTCCACGATGCCCTTGGGGCCGTAGACCTCGATGATCGGAGCGGTCTCGCGCTCGTAGATGTCGAGGCGGTGGCCGATGGCCTCCGGGGTGTCGTCGGAGCGGCCCTGCTCGGTGGCGCGGAGCGTCAGACGCTCCAGGCTCTCCTCGCGCGGCACGTCGAGGAGGATAACCGCGTCGAGCGACTCCCCCCGCTCCGCGAGGAACGACTCCAGGTGGGCGACCTGCGCGGTGTTGCGCGGAAACCCGTCGAGCAGGAATCCGTGCGCCGCGTCTTCCTGGGACAGCCGATCGCGCACGATCTCGCTCGTCAACTCATCCGGAACGAGGTCACCCTTGTCGAGGATCGCCGTGACCTGCTGGCCCAGCGGCGTCCCCTCCTTGATGTTCGCGCGGAAGATGTCACCGGTCGACACGACCGGGATGCCGTAGGACTCGGCGATGCGCACGCCCTGCGTGCCTTTGCCGGAACCCTGCGGGCCGACGATGAGAAGACGGGCGGATGCTGTCATCGGAGGAGCCCTTCATAGTGTCGCTGCTGCAGCTGCGCGTCGATCTGCTTGACCGTCTCGAGACCCACACCGACGATGATGAGGATCGAGGCGCCGCCGAACGGGAAGTTCTGGTTCGCGCCGACCGTGGCCAGTGCGATCAGCGGGATGAGCGCGATCAGGCCGAGGTACAGCGAGCCCGGGAGCGTGATGCGGGTGAGCACGTAGTCGAGGTACTCGGCCGTCGGGCGGCCCGCACGGATGCCGGGGATGAACCCGCCGTACTTCTTCATGTTGTCCGCGACCTCGACCGGATTGAACGTGATCGCCACGTAGAAGTAGGTGAAACCGATGATCAGCAGGAAGTACGCGGCCATGTACACCGGGCTGTTGCCCGTGGTGAAGTTCGCGGTGATCCAGCTGACCCACTCGGGCGGCGTCGATCCGTCCTGCGGAGTGTTGAACTGCGCGATGAGTGCCGGGATGTAGAGCAGCGACGACGCGAAGATCACGGGGATCACACCCGCCATGTTCACCTTGATCGGGATGTACGTGTTGGTGCCGCCGTACGTGCGGCGACCGACCATGCGCTTCGCGTACTGGACGGGGATCCGTCGTTGCGATTGCTCGACGAAGACGACGAGCCCCATGACGATGATTCCGACCAGCAGCACCAGCAGGAAGACCTCGAAGCCCTTGGTCTGCCAGATGAGGCCCATGGCGCCGGGGAACGTCGCGGCGATCGAGGTGAAGATGAGGAGCGACATGCCGTTGCCGATGCCACGCTCGGTGACGAGCTCGGCGAACCACATGATGAGACCGGTACCGGCCGTCATAGTCATAATGATGAGCAGCTGCGCCCACCACACGTCGTTCGTCAGGAGCTGCTGGCAGGCCGCGAGATCGGTCGAGCCGAAGAGCTGGCCGCTGCGCGCCACCGTGACGAGAGTCGTCGACTGCAGCAGCGCGAGAGCGATGGTGAGGTACCGCGTGTACTGGGTCAGACGGGCCTGACCGGCCTGTCCTTCCTTGTGCAGTGCCTCGAAGTGCGGGATGACCACGCGGAGCAGCTGCGTGATGATCGTCGCCGTGATGTACGGCATGACGCCGAGGGCGAAGATCGACAGCTGCAGCAGTGCACCGCCGGAGAAGAGGTTGACCAGTCCGAGCAGGCCGTCGGTGCCCGCGTTCGCCGCAAGGCACTCCTCGACGTTCGGGAAGTTCACGAACGGCGCAGGGACGTTGGAGCCGAGCCGGTAGATCGCGATGATGGCGAGGGTGAAACCGATCTTCCGACGCAGGTCCGGGGTGCGGAAGATCCGCGCGATGGCGCTAAACAAGGACGTTCCTCCTGAAAAGTTGCCGATTCCCGAAGGACGGCTGAAAGACCAGGGTAACGCAATCCGGGGTTCCCGGAATTCGTCACCGATACCAGGCCCGCCGGATGCGGCCCCAGAGCGAGGTCTCGGAGTGTGAAACGACGAGAGGGGCCGGAGAATCTCCGGCCCCTCTCATCTTGCGGTTACTTGACGGATCCGCCCGCCGCGACGATCTTCTGCTCGGCAGAACCCGAGACCTTGTCGACCGAAACGGTGAGCTTCACGGCGATGTCGCCGTTTCCGAGAACCTTGACCTTCTCGTTCTTGCGAACGGCACCCTTGGCGACCAGGTCGCCGATGGTGACATCGCCACCCTTGGGGTACAGCTCCGCGAGCTTCTCCAGGTTCACGACCTGGTACTCGACGCGGAACGGGTTCTTGAACCCGCGCAGCTTCGGGGTGCGCATGTGCAGCGGCATCTGCCCACCCTCGAAGCCGACGCGAACGGTGTTGCGCGCCTTGGTGCCCTTGGTACCACGACCAGCGGTCTTACCCTTGGAACCCTCACCACGGCCGACGCGAGTCTTGGCGGTGTTGGATCCGGGGACCGGACGCAGGTGGTGCACCTTCAGCACGCCGGGGCGGGATGCCGGAGCATCCTTCGCCGGCGCAGCCTTCTTGGCGGCCGGCTTCTTGGCCGGAGCGTCAGCCTTGGCGGCGGACGCAGCGGTCTTGGCCGGAGCCTTCTTCGCAGCGGGCTTCTTTGCAGCAGCAGCCTTGGGAGCTGCAGCCTTCTTCGGGGCCTTCTCGGCCTCGACGGCCTCGTTCTTCTCAGCCATTAGTCGATCTCCTCAACCTTGACGAGGTGTGCGACGGTCTTGACGTAACCGCGCGTCTGCGCGTCGTCGGGGCGGACGGTGGTGTCACCGATCCGCTTGAGACCGAGGCTGCGCAGCGTGTCACGCTGGTTCTGCTTCTCGCTCACCTTGGACTTGATCTGCGTGACCTTCAGTCGCGCGGCCATCAGGCACCTACCTTCTGTGCGGCGATGGCCTCGGCCTCTGCACGCACGAGGCGGGCAGGGGCGACCTGGTCGAACTCGAGACCGCGACGCGCGGCGACCGCACGAGGCTCCTCGAGCTGCTTCAGGGCGGTGACCGTCGCGTGCACGATGTTGATCGTGTTCGACGAACCGAGCGACTTCGACAGCACGTCGTGGATACCGGCGCACTCGAGCACGGCGCGGACCGGACCACCGGCGATGACACCGGTACCGGCAGCGGCCGGACGGAGCAGGACCACACCAGCGGCGGCCTCACCCTGCACCGGGTGCGGGATGGTGCTGCCGACGCGCGGAACGCGGAAGAAGTTGCGCTTGGCCTCTTCGACACCCTTCGAGATCGCCAGGGGGACCTCTCGGGCCTTGCCATAGCCGACGCCGACCAGACCGTTGCCGTCACCGACGACCACGAGGGCGGTGAAGCTGAAGCGACGACCACCCTTCACGACCTTCGAGACGCGGTTGATGGTGACGACGCGCTCCAGGAACTGGTTGTCGCCACGGTCGCGCGAGTTGCGGTCGCGGCCGCCACCCTGGTTGCGATCGCGACCGCCGCCACGGCGGCCTTCGCGAGCAGGCTCAGCCTGGGTCGTGCCGGCGGCCGTCTCAGAGACGACAGCGGCCGCCTCGGGAGCGGCAGCAGCCGTTTCGGTCACTTCGTTCTCCTTGTTGTCACTCACAGTGCCAGACCCCCTTCGCGGGCGCCGTCGGCGATGGCGGCGACACGACCGGCGTAGCGGTTACCGCCACGGTCGAACACTGCCTCGGAAACGCCGGCAGCCTTCGCACGCTCGGCGAGGAGCTCGCCGACCTTGCGGGCCTTGGCGGTCTTGTCACCCTCGAGCGAGCGCAGGTCGGTCTCGAGCGTCGATGCCGACGCCACGGTGTGACCCTTGCTGTCGTCGACCAGCTGCACGAAGACGTGGCGGGCCGAGCGGTTGACGACGAGGCGCGGACGCACCTCGGTGCCGACGACCTTCTTGCGAAGGCGGGCGTGACGACGCGCGCGGGCGTCAGACTTTGACTTGAGAGCCATGGTTACTTACCACTCTTTCCGGCCTTGCGACGCACGTTCTCGCCGGCGTAGCGCACACCCTTGCCCTTGTACGGCTCGGGCTTGCGGATCTTGCGGATGTTGGCAGCTGCCTCGCCGACAGCCTGCTTGTCGATCCCGCTGACGGTGAGCTTGGTGGTGCCCTCGACCGTGAGCGTGATGCCGGCGGGCGGGTCGATCAGGACCGGGTGCGAGAAGCCGAGGGCGAACTCGACCGAGCTCCCCTTCTGCTGCACGCGGTAACCGGTGCCGACGACCTCGAGACCCTTGGTGTAGCCCTGGGTCACGCCGATGATGTTGTTGTTGATGAGCGTGCGGGTCAGGCCGTGAAGCGACCGCGACTCGCGCTCGTCGTCGGGACGGGAGACCAGAACCTGGTTCTCCTCGACCGCGACCTCGATGGGGTTGGCCACCGTCAGGGTGAGCTCACCCTTGGGGCCCTTCACCGAGACCACACGGCCTGCGACCGAAACGGTCACGTCCGCGGGAACGTCGATGGGAAGTCGTCCAATACGGGACATTTCGAATTACCACACGTAGGCGAGAACTTCTCCGCCCACGCCCTTCTGCTCAGCCTGACGGTCGGTGAGAAGACCGGAGGAGGTGGACAGGATGGCCACGCCGAGACCGCCGAGGACCGTGGGGAGCTCGGTGGACTTCGCGTAGACGCGGAGGCCGGGCTTCGAGACGCGCTTGATACCAGCGATCGAGCGCTCACGGTTGGGGCCGTACTTCAGCGTCAGCGTGAGGTTCTGTCCGACGCGAGCGTCAGAGGTCTCCCAGCCGGCGATGTAGCCCTCCTGCTGGAGGATCTGAGCGATGTTCGTCTTGAGCTTGCTCGACGGCAGGGTCACGGAATCGTGGTGCGCCGAGTTCGCGTTACGCAGACGGGTCAGCAGATCTGCGACCGGGTCTGTCATTGTCATTGTTGTTTTCCTTTGTTCATGAGGTTCCGGCTGCCGTTACACGACAGACGGCCTGCGATGACACGCAATCTTCAATTGTAGGTGCATGTCGGCGAGTGCTTCGACAGGCTCAGCAACCCGAGGGTCCCTGAGCCTGTCGAAGGGTCACGCCTGTGCGTCTTCCGAGCGGAACGGGAAGCCGAGGTGACGGAGCAGTGCCCGACCCTCGTCATCCGTCTTCGCGGTGGTGACGACGGTGATGTCGAAACCGCGAACCCGGTCGATCTTGTCCTGATCGATCTCGTGGAACACGCTCTGCTCCTGGAGACCGAAGGTGTAGTTGCCGTTGCCGTCGAACTGCTTGCCCGAGAGACCGCGGAAGTCGCGGATACGGGGCAGTGCCAGCGACACGAGACGGTCAACGAACTCCCACGCGCGGTCACCGCGGAGGGTGACGTGCGCGCCGATGGCCTGGCCCTCACGCAGCTTGAACTGCGCGATGGACTTGCGGGCCTTCGTGACGATCGGCTTCTGGCCGGTGATCTTGGTGAGGTCGTCGACCGCACCATCGATCACCTTGCTGTCGCGAGCTGCCTCGCCGACACCGGTGTTCACGACGACCTTGACCAGTCCGGGGATCTGCATGACGTTCGCGTAGCCGAACTCTTCCTGCAGAGCCTTCTTGATCTCGCTGTTGTACTTCTGCTTCAGGCGCGGCTGGATCTTGCCAGCCGGCGCGGCAGTGTCGGTGCTCATCAGAGGTCCTTACCGCTCTTCTTCGCGTACCGCACGCGGACGGTGCGCTTGACGCCGTCCTTGGTCTGCTCCTCGACCCGGTGGCCGACCTTGGTCGGCTTCTTGGTCGAGGGGTCGACGAGTGCGACGTTCGAGATGTGGATGGAGGCTTCGACGGTCTCGATGCCTCCGGTCTTGGTGCCACGCTGCGTCTGTCCGACGCGGGTGTGCTTGGTGACGTAGTTCACGCCTTCGACGATCACGCGGTTCTTGTCGCCGAGCACGTCGAGGACCTTGCCCTGCTTGCCACGGTCGCCGCCACGCTCCTGCGTGGCACCGGTGATGACCTGAACCAGGTCACCCTTCTTGATCTTCGCCATGATTAGATGACCTCCGGCGCCAGCGAGACGATCTTCATGAACTTCTTGTCGCGAAGCTCACGACCGACCGGCCCGAAGATACGGGTGCCGCGGGGCTCCCCGTCGTTCTTCAGGATCACTGCGGCGTTCTCGTCGAACTTGATGTAGGAGCCGTCCGGACGACGGACCTCCTTCTTGGTGCGGACGATGACCGCCTTGACGACGTCGCCCTTCTTCACGTTGCCACCGGGGATCGCGTCCTTGACGGTCGCGACGATGGTGTCGCCGAGACCGGCGTAACGACGCTTCGAGCCACCGAGGACGCGAATCGTGAGGAGCTCCTTGGCGCCGGTGTTGTCGGCGACCTTGAGTCGGGATTCCTGCTGAATCACTTGGCCTTCTCCAGAATCTCCACCAGGCGCCAGCGCTTCGTGGCGCTCAGCGGGCGGGTCTCGTTGATCAGGACCAGGTCGCCGATGCCGGCGGAGTTCGCCTCATCGTGCGCCTTGACCTTCGAGGTGCGGCGGATGACCTTGCCGTAAAGCGGGTGCTTCACGCGGTCCTCGACCTCGACCACGATGGTCTTGTCCATCTTGTCGCTGACGACGTAGCCGCGACGCGCCTTGCGGTAACCGCGGGCAGCGGAGTCGCGGACGTCGTGCTCAGACGACTCGTGTCCTGCGGCCTGCGTCTCCACAGTCGCTTCCTTCTTGGTGGCCATCACTCAGCCTCTTCCTTCACGGCGTCGTCGGCGGAGTCCGCCTTCTTCGCCTTCGACTTGGTCGCCTTCTTCGCGGGGACCTCGACCGGAGCGGGCGTCGCACGGATGCCCAGCTCACGTTCGCGGATCACCGTGTAGAGACGCGCGATGTCGCGCTTGACGGCGCGGATGCGGCCGTGGCTCTCCAGCTGGCCGGTGGCCGACTGGAAACGGAGGTTGAACAGCTCCTCCTTGGCCTTGCGCAGCTCCTCGACGAGGCGCTGGTCTTCGAATGTATCGAGCTCTGCCGGGGCGAGCTCCTTGGTGCCGATCGCCATTACGCGTCGCCCTCCTCGCGCTTGATGATGCGTGCCTTGAGAGGCAGCTTGTGAATTGCACGGGTCAGAGCTTCGCGTGCGAGCTCCTCGTCGACACCCGCGACCTCGAAGAGGACACGGCCCGGCTTGACGTTGGCGACCCACCACTCGGGGGAACCCTTACCGGAACCCATGCGGGTCTCAGCAGGCTTCTTCGTGAGCGGACGGTCGGGGTAGATGTTGATCCACACCTTTCCACCACGCTTGATGTGACGGGTCATCGCGATACGAGCGGACTCGATCTGACGGTTCGTCACGTAAGCGGGGGTCAGAGCCTGGATACCGTACTCGCCGAAGGAGACCTTCGTGCCGCCGGTTGCCTGGCCCGAGCGACCCGGGTGGTGCTGCTTGCGGAACTTGACCTTACGGGGGATGAGCATTATGCCGACGCTCCTTCTGCGACAGGTGCCTCGTTGCGCGGGGCACGGCGGCGGTCGCCACCACGGTCGTCGCGACGAGCCTTGGGTGCGTTTGCCTGCTCGCGAGCGAGCTCCTTGGCGGTCAGGTCGCCCTTGTAGATCCAGACCTTCACACCGATACGGCCGAAGGTGGTCTTCGCCTCGTAGAAGCCGTAGTCGATGTTCGCGCGAAGCGTGTGCAGCGGCACACGACCCTCGCGGTAGAACTCCGAACGGCTCATCTCGGCGCCGCCGAGGCGGCCGGAGACCTGGATGCGGATGCCCTTGGCGCCGGCGCGCTGAGCGCCCTGCAGACCCTTGCGCATCGCACGACGGAACGCCACACGAGCAGAGAGCTGCTCGGCGATGCCCTGTGCGACGAGCTGAGCGTCAGCCTCGGGGTTCTTGACCTCGAGGATGTTCAGCTGGATCTGCTTGCCCGAGAGCTTCTCGAGGTCGCCGCGGATGCGCTCGGCCTCGGCGCCACGACGACCGATCACGATGCCCGGACGGGCGGTGTGGATGTCGACGCGGACGCGGTCACGGGTGCGCTCGATCTCGATGTTCGAGACACCGGCGCGGTCGAGCTGCGTCTTGAGCAGGTTGCGGATCTTGATGTCCTCGGCGACGTAGTCGGCGTAACGCTGACCCGGCTTCGTCGAGTCAGAGAACCAACGCGAGACGTGGTCCGTCGTGATGCCGAGACGGAAGCCGTACGGGTTTACCTTCTGTCCCATTACTTGCTCGCCTTCTTGTTGCTGTCGCCCGTGGCGGCCGGAGCTGCCTCAGGCGTCGAGAGCACGACCGTGATGTGGCTCGTGCGCTTCTTGATCTGGAAAGCGCGACCCTGTGCACGGGGCTGGAAACGCTTGAGCGTGGTGCCCTCGTCGACGTACGCGTTGGCCACGTACAGGTCCTTCTCGTCGAGGAACTCGCCGTCGCGATCTGCCTTGACCTGCGCGTTGGCCATGGCCGACGCGACAAGCTTGTAGATCGGCTCACTGGCGCTCTGCTGCGCGAACTTCAGGATCGCCAGAGCCTCCTGGGCCTGCTTGCCCTTGATGAGCGCGACGACACGACGAGCCTTCTGAGGGGTCACGCGGATGTGTCGCACGCGTGCGATCGATTCGACCATTAGCGGCGCCGCCCCTTCTTGTCGTCCTTCTCGTGGCCGCGGAAGGTGCGGGTGGGCGCGAACTCGCCCAGCTTGTGACCGACCATGGTCTCGGACACGAACACAGGGATGTGCTTGCGTCCGTCGTGGACCGCGATCGTGTGACCCAGCATGGCCGGGATGATCATGGACCGACGGGACCAGGTCTTGATGACGTTCTTGGTGCCGGCTTCGTTCTGCACGACCACCTTGCGAAGCAGGTGATCGTCGACGAAGGGGCCCTTCTTAAGACTGCGAGGCATCTTCTCTTACTCCTACTTACGCTTCTTGCCGGCGTTACGACGACGCACGATGTACTTGTCGCTTTCCTTGTTGGCGTGACGGGTACGACCCTCAGCCTGGCCCCACGGGGAGACGGGGTGACGACCACCAGAGGTCTTACCCTCACCACCACCGTGCGGGTGATCCACCGGGTTCATCGCGACACCACGCACGGTCGGGCGGACGCCCTTCCAGCGCATGCGGCCGGCCTTACCCCAGTTGATGTTCGACTGCTCGGCGTTGCCGACCTCGCCGATGGTCGCGCGGCAGCGCGCATCGACGTTGCGGATCTCGCCCGAGGGGAGACGCAGCTGGGCGAAGTTGCCGTCCTTGGCGACGAGGCGGACGGATGCACCGGCCGAACGTGCCATCTTCGCGCCGCCGCCGGGGCGGAGCTCGATCGCGTGGATGACGGTACCCGTGGGGATGTTCTTCAGCGGGAGGTTGTTGCCCGGCTTGATGTCAGCCCCGGCACCCGACTCGACGACGTCGCCCTGCTTCAGCTTCGCCGGAGCGAGGATGTAGCGCTTCTCACCGTCGAAGTAGTGCAGCAGCGCGATGCGCGCGGTGCGGTTGGGGTCGTACTCGATGTGAGCGACCTTGGCGTTGACGCCGTCCTTGTCGTTACGACGGAAGTCGATGACGCGGTACTGGCGCTTGTGGCCACCACCGATGTGACGGGTCGTGATGCGGCCCTGGTTGTTGCGACCACCGGTCTTCGAGAGCGGGCGCAGCAGCGACTTCTCCGGCGTCGATCGAGTGATCTCGGCGAAGTCAGCCACCGACGAGCCTCGACGGCCCGGGGTCGTGGGCTTGTACTTGCGAATAGCCATTATTGTCCTTATCCCCCGGATCAGCCGATTGCCGTGAAGATGTCGATGGTGCCCGACTTCAGGGTGACGATGGCGCGCTTGGTGTCCTTGCGCTTGCCGGTGCCGAAGCGGGTGCGGCGAGCCTTGCCGACGCGGTTGAGGGTGTTGACCCCTGCGACCTTGACGCCGAAGATCTTCTCGATGGCGAGCTTGATCTCGGTCTTCGAAGCGCGCGGGTCGACGAGGAAGGTGTACTTTCCTTCATCGATGAGCCCGTAGCTCTTCTCGGACACGACCGGCTTCAGGATGATGTCGCGCGGGTCCTTGTTCAGGGCCGTCTGGAGAACAGATGCCTGCTCGCTCATGCGGAGACCTCCTGGTTGGCGCCGGACTTGGAGGCGATGAAGCCCTCGAGCGCGGCCTGGGTGAAGACGATGTCGTCGGAGACGAGCACGTCGTATGCGTTGAGCTGGTCGAACGTCAGCACGTGCAGGTTCGACAGGTTGCGGATGCTCTTCAGCGTCACGTCGTCGTTGCGCTCGATCACGACGAGCACGTTCTTCGACGAGACGACGTTGGTGAGGAAGTTCACCGCGGTCTTCGTCGAGGGCGTGCCGTCGATCCCGAAGGACTCGATGGCGTGGATGCGGTCACCGCGGAAGCGGTCGCTGAGCGCGCCCAGCAGGGCGGCGGCGATCATCTTCTTGGGGGTGCGCTGCGAGTAGTCACGCGGCTTCGGGCCGTGGACGATGCCACCACCGGTCATGTGCGGCGCGCGGATGGAACCCTGACGGGCGTTACCCGTGCCCTTCTGCTTGAAGGGCTTGCGGCCGGCACCGGAGACCTCGCCACGACGCTTGGTCGAGTGCGTGCCCTGGCGAGCCGCCGCGAGCTGCGCGACGACGACCTGGTGGATGAGCGGGATGTTCGTCTTGGCGTCGAACAGCGCGGCGGGAAGCTCGATGGAGCTTGCTTTCTTGCCGTCTGCCTTGAGGACGTCGAGCGCGAGAGTGGAGTCAGCCATGTTCAGGCACCCTTCACTGCGTTGCGGACATAGACGATGCGGCCACGAGCACCGGGGACGGCGCCCTTGACGAGCAGCAGACCCTTCTCGATGTCGACGGCGTGCACCGTGAGGTTGAGGACGGTCACACGCTCGCCACCCATACGGCCGGCCATGCGCATGCCCTTGAAGACGCGGCTCGGGGTCGACGATGCGCCGATCGAGCCGGGCTTGCGGTGGTTGCGGTGCGAACCGTGCGAAGCCGAGACGCCCTTGAAGTTGTGACGCTTCATGACACCGGCGAAGCCCTTGCCCTTGCTCGTGCCGACGACGTCGACGAGCTGGCCGGCTTCGAAGGTGCCGTCGACCGTGAGCTCCTGGCCCAGGCTGTAGTCGCCGGCGTCCGCGGTGCGGATCTCGGTGACGTGACGACGCGGCGTGACGCCGGCTGCCTCGAAGTGAGCCGTGAGGGGCTTGTTCACCTTGCGGGGGTCGATCTGGCCGTACGCGATCTGCACGGCGTTGTAGCCGTCCTTCTCGGGGGTACGGATCTGCGTGACCACGTTCGAGGCGAGCTCGATGACGGTGACGGGAACGAGCTTGCCGCTCTCGTTCCAGACCTGGGTCATACCGAGCTTCGTGCCCAGCATGCCCTTGGAAATCTTGGAGTTGATGTCAACCATGTCCGACCTCAGAGCTTGATCTCGATGTTGACATCGGCAGGCAGGTCGAGACGCATCAGCGAGTCGACGGCCTTGGGCGTCGGGTCGACGATGTCGATCAGACGCTTGTGGGTGCGCATCTCGAAGTGCTCGCGGCTGTCCTTGTACTTGTGCGGCGACCGGATGACGCACACGACGTTCTTCTCGGTCGGAAGGGGCACGGGTCCGACGACGGTCGCACCCGCACGGGTCACGGTGTCGACGATCTTGCGTGCGGACGTGTCGATGACCTCGTGGTCATACGACTTCAGGCGAATGCGGATCTTCTGTCCCGCCATTGTCTGCTCTCTCTCTTTAGGCGTCATACCGTCCGGGACCGGGTGGCCCTGGGGCATTGGACGCACGTCGGCGCTGTTCGCGCCTCGGCACGAGAACGGCTCTCTCGAGTCGATCTGCTGCACCACTGTTCTTCTGTCAGCCGGACGCCGCGAGGCGACCGGATGCCCGACCTCCGCCGCGCACGGCGAACCCCTCGGTGAGAAGGGTGTCGGGGTGTGTGTTCTGCTACCCGCGGCCTAGAACCCTGCAGCCCCCATGAGGAACCGCCGTCTATGCACTGCCCTGGCAGTGATCCGGCGCACGCACAGCGGCGACGGAATATCGAACCTGTCTATTCTGCCACGGCTGATTTCACTTCTGCAAACCCGGGCGTGTCGCGCCCCTCGGGGAGCCGGTGACGGACGTCGAATTCCGGGTCAGAAGGAGGGAGATAGCGGGGCGAGGCATCCCCATGCCTCGCCCCGCTTGGGGAGGGCGTTCAGTGCGAGGGGGCACACCGAACGCGAGTAGCCCGGCGTGAAGGGACGCCGAACTCCTCGTTCGAGGGCGCGGCGGAAGACCCGCCGCGCAGGCAGGGTGACGCTCAGGCGCACAGAGTGCGCGCGTCGCACGATGATCCCCAAGATCGCTTATCCCCAGTTTCAACGCGGAAAGCCCGCGTGCTTCGGGAAACCGAACCCCTTCGGCTTCCCCGACCGCAAGATCCCCAGGCGGTCGAGACGATCCTACTCGATACATCTGCGAATCCGCCACATTTGACGACCACCAGATCGAACGGGGCGTGCCTCTGTATACGAAAGCGGCGATCCACCGGGTGGTGGACCGCCGCTCGAAGAGTGCGGGGCTGTTACTCGTTGCCGACGGACTTGTCCGCGCTGTCCCGGATCTCGTCGATCTTGTCGGCGGCACCCGGAGCGATCTTCTTCGCGAAGTCCGCGACGCCATCGAGGACCTTGTCGCTGATGTCCTCGGCCTGGTCGCTCTTGACGGCCTCGGCGATCTTGTCCTTGTTCTGCTCGTAGAGGTCTTTGCCCTTGTTCACCGCGTCATCGATACCCATGTGAATCCCCTTCTCAGGTGTGCGTCGACGAAGAGGCCGACGAGATCATTGTGCACGTCTTGGCGCGCGGAGGAAACTCCCGACACGATACAAAACACAGAGGGGCCGGACCCGAAGGTCCGACCCCTCTGTGAGGAAGCAGGTACTTACTTGACGATCTTCGTGACCGTACCGGCGCCGACGGTGCGTCCACCCTCACGGATGGCGAAGCCGAGGCCCTCCTCCATGGCGATCGGCTGGATCAGCTCGACCGTCATGTCGGTGGTGTCGCCGGGCATGACCATCTCGGTGCCCTCGGGCAGCGAGATGACGCCGGTGACGTCGGTGGTGCGGAAGTAGAACTGCGGGCGGTAGTTCGTGTAGAAGGGGTTGTGACGCCCACCCTCGTCCTTGGACAGGATGTACGCGGTGCCCTCGAAGTCGGTGTGCGGCGTGACCGAACCCGGCTTGACGATGACCTGACCGCGCTCGACGTCCTCACGCTTCGTGCCACGGAGCAGGAGACCACAGTTCTCGCCGGCCCAGGCCTCGTCGAGCTGCTTGTGGAACATCTCGATACCCGTGACCGTGGTCTTGACGGTCGGACGGAGTCCGACGATCTCGACCTCGGAGTTGATGGCCAGCGTGCCACGCTCGGCGCGACCCGTGACGACGGTTCCACGACCGGTGATCGTGAAGACGTCCTCGACGGGCATCAGGAACGGCTTGTCACGGTCACGCTCCGGGTCCGGAACGCTGTCGTCGACAGCCTGCATGAGGTCCAGGATCGCCTGGGTCCACTTCTCGTCGCCCTCGAGAGCCTTGAGAGCCGAGACGCGGACGACAGGAGCGTCCTCGTCGAAGCCCTGGGCTGCGAGCAGCTCGCGGACCTCGAGCTCGACGAGCTCCAGGATCTCCTCGTCGTCGACCATGTCCGACTTGTTCAGCGCGACCAGCAGGTACGGCACGCCGACCTGCTTGGCGAGCAGCACGTGCTCACGCGTCTGAGCCATCGGGCCGTCGGTGGCGGCGACCACGAGGATCGCGCCGTCCATCTGAGCAGCACCGGTGATCATGTTCTTGACGTAGTCGGCGTGGCCGGGGGCGTCGACGTGAGCGTAGTGGCGCTTGGGGGTCTCGTACTCGATGTGCGAGATGTTGATGGTGATTCCACGCTGGCGCTCTTCCGGCGCCGAGTCGATGGAAGCGAAGTCACGCTGCACGTTGGTGTCGGACGGGAACTTGTCAGCAAGCACCTTCGAGATCGCTGCGGAGAGCGTGGTCTTGCCGTGGTCAACGTGACCGATGGTTCCGATGTTGACGTGCGGCTTGGTCCGCTCGAACTTGGCCTTAGCCACTGGGTCCTCCTCAGGACGTCGTTGTAAAGGTGACCGGGCACTGGTTTGCGACCGGTTCTCTACGGGTTTAGGTTCTCAGTTTAGTAGAGAGGGAATGTGAAGTTGTAGGGGACCTGGGAACCCCGCAGCGCTTCGCCGTGCTCGGCGCCGCGGGGTACCCAGAAGGGCGATTACTCGCCCTTGGTCTTCTGGACGATCTCGTCGGCCACAGCGCGGGGAACCTCAGCGTAGCTGTGGAACTCCATGGAGTAGACGGCACGACCCGAGGTCTTCGAGCGCAGGTCGCCGATGTAGCCGAACATCTCGGACAGCGGAACCTGAGCACGGACGACCTTGACGCCGGCGGCGTCTTCCATCGACTGGATCTGGCCACGACGCGAGTTCAAGTCGCCGATGACGTCGCCCATGTACTCCTCAGGAGTACGGACCTCGACGGCCATCAGCGGCTCGAGCAGCACGGCGTTGGCACGGCGTGCGGCCTCCTTGAAGCCCATGGAACCCGCGATCTTGAACGCCATCTCCGAGGAGTCGACGTCGTGAGCCGCACCATCGGTGATGGTTGCCTTGACGCCCACCATCGGGTAGCCCGCGAGGACTCCGACGTTCATCGCGTCCTGGAAACCGGCATCGATCGAGCCGATGTACTCACGAGGGATGCGACCACCGGTGACCGCGTTCACGAACTCGTAGGTCTTCTCGGAGTCCAGGTCCATCGGCTCGATGGTGAACTGGATCTTCGCGAACTGGCCGGAGCCACCGGTCTGCTTCTTGTGCGTGTAGTCGTGCTTCTCGACGATCTTCTTGATCGTCTCGCGGTACGCCACCTGGGGCTTGCCGACGTTGGCCTCGACGTTGAACTCGCGCTTCATGCGGTCGACGAGGATGTCGAGGTGAAGCTCGCCCATGCCCTTGATGGTCGTCTGACCGGTCTCGGGGTTGAGCTCCGTGCGGAAGGTCGGGTCCTCTTCAGCGAGCTTCTGGATGGCGACACCCAGCTTCTCCTGGTCGGCCTTGGTCTTCGGCTCGATCGCGACCTCGATGACGGGCTCGGGGAACGTCATCGACTCGAGGACGACCGGAGACGCCGGGTCGGTGAGGGTGTCACCCGTGGTGGTGTCCTTCAGACCGATGACCGCGTAGATGTTGCCGGCGGTGACCGAGGGAACCGGGATCTCCTTGTTGGCGTGCATCTGGAAGATCTTCCCGATGCGCTCCTTCTTGTTCTTGGTCGAGTTGATGACCGGAGAACCGGAGTCGAGGTGACCCGAGTAGACGCGGACGTAGGTGAGGCGACCGAAGAACGGGTGCACGGCGACCTTGAACGCGAGAGCTGCGAACGGGTCATTCGCGTCGGGGTGACGCTCGATGATCGTGTCGTAGTCCTTGGGGTCGTGCGCCTCGATCGAGCCCACGTCGAGCGGGTTAGGGAGGTAGTCGACGACCGCGTCGAGCATCGGCTGGACACCGCGGTTCTTGAACGCGGAACCACACAGCACCGGGTAGATCTCCGAGGCGACGGTCAGCTTGCGGATCGCGCCCTTGATCTCGGCGACCGTGAGCTCTTCGCCACCGAAGAACTTCTCGAGCAGCGCGTCGTCGGTCTCGGCGACGGTCTCGAGGAGCTGCTGCCGGTAATCGGCCGCCTTCTCCTTGAGGTCTTCCGGGATCTCCTGGATCTCGTAGGAGGCGCCCATGGTGACGTCACCCTTGGAGTCTCCGGCCCACACCAGCGCGCGCATCTCGACCAGGTCGATGACGCCGACGAAGTCGTTCTCCGCGCCGATGGGCAGCTGGATGACGAGGGGCTTCGCGCCCAGACGGTTGATGATGGTGTCGACGGTGAAGTAGAAGTCCGCGCCGAGCTTGTCCATCTTGTTGACGAAGCAGATGCGGGGAACGTTGTACTTGTCGGCCTGACGCCACACGGTCTCGGACTGGGGCTCGACGCCCTCCTTGCCGTCGAAGACGGCGACGGCACCGTCGAGGACGCGGAGCGAACGCTCCACCTCGACCGTGAAGTCCACGTGACCGGGGGTGTCGATGATGTTGATCTGGTTCTTGTTCCAGAAGCAGGTCACGGCGGCAGACGTGATCGTGATGCCGCGCTCCTTCTCCTGCTCCATCCAGTCGGTGGTCGAGGCGCCATCGTGCGTCTCGCCGAGCTTGTGGTTGACGCCCGTGTAGAACAGGATGCGCTCGGTCGTCGTGGTCTTGCCGGCATCGATGTGCGCCATGATGCCGATGTTGCGGACCTTGCTCAGGTCCGTGAGCACGTCTTGTGCCACAGGAGTGTCCTTATCTTTTGGAGCAGTCGTACTGCGAAGAGGGGGTGCCCGCCCCTCGGCGAGTGGCCGAGGGGCGGGCGAAGCTGTTTACCAGCGGTAGTGAGCGAACGCGCGGTTCGACTCGGCCATCTTGTGAGTGTCCTCGCGGCGCTTGACCGCGGCACCCAGGCCGTTCGACGCGTCGAGGATCTCGTTCTGGAGACGCTCGGTCATCGTCTTCTCACGACGGCCCTTGGCGTAGCTGACGAGCCAGCGCAGCGCGAGAGTGTTCGCACGGTGCGGCTTGACCTCGATCGGCACCTGGTAGGTCGAGCCACCGACGCGGCGGCTGCGGACCTCGAGGGTGGGGCGCACGTTGTCGAGCGCCTTCTTGAGGGTGGCGACAGCATCCTGGCCGCCGTTCTTCGCCTCGACGCCGCGGAGGGCGCCGTAGACGATCGACTCGGCCAGCGACTTCTTGCCGTCGACGAGGATCTTGTTCACCAGCGAGGTGACGATCGGAGCGCCGTATACCGGGTCGTTGACGACGGGGCGCTTAGGGGCGGGACCCTTACGAGGCATCTAACTCAACCCTTCTTCGCGCCGTAGCGGGAACGAGCCTGCTTACGGTTCTTGACTGCCTGGGTGTCCAGGGCGCCACGGACGATCTTGTAACGCACACCGGGGAGGTCCTTCACACGACCGCCGCGCACGAGCACCAGCGAGTGCTCCTGCAGGTTGTGGCCCTCACCGGGGATGTACGCGGTGACCTCGGTGCCGTTGCGAAGCTTCACACGGGCGACCTTGCGCATCGCCGAGTTCGGCTTCTTCGGGGTGGTGGTGTAGACGCGGGTGCAGACCCCGGCCTGCTGCGGGTTCGACTTCAGGGCTGGCGTCTTGGTCTTGGTGACCTTCGGCGAGCGACCCTTGCGAACCAACTGCTGAATGGTTGGCACGTTCTCTCCTCATAGTGCTGCACGGTGACAGCGTGATGGGTTTCACATCATGCCCCACCGGCACGCCGGAATCGACGAGCTTTTGGTGTGGTGGGTATGCCGTGGGGGCGGACCGGCATGGTGCCGACGCCCAGTGCGCACGTCGAGACGTGCACACACCTGATCAAGTGTAATGCCGCGTAACGTGGCGGTCAAATGAGCGCAGGCGCCGGGCGCCGGTGGGGCCAGCGCCCGGGGTCACGGCACGTCGGGGTCGAACGGCGAGTCCAGAGACTCCGTCAACTCGGCGAGCAGTGCCTCGATCTGCGGTTCGACGTGCTGGGAGATGGCGGCCTGGATGTGGATCCGATGGCGCAGCAGGATGCCGCAGATCTCTCGCCCGACCATGTTGGCGTACTCGTCGGCGAGGGCGACCTCCTGCCGGAGGGCGATCTTGGCTTCCTCGGTGAGAGGCGGCAGCGCCGGGAGCTCTGCGGCCGAGTCGTCGGCGAGCCCGGCGATGGTGAACAGGAACGGCGCGCCGGGAACCGGCTCGGGGTCGAGCGGGAGGCCGTCGAACTCCGGATCGAGGTCTTCGGCAGGGCGGTAGCTGCGGGCACGATTGCGGGCCGCCTGCTGATCGAGCTCGCGCTGCAGCATGGGGAGATTCCGGGCCGTGTAGTCCGCGACGGCGTGATCGACGATGGTCTTGATGCGTGTCGAGAGTCCGTGCTGCACGCCGTGCGGGGTGTTCGCGCCGATTCCCGCCGCCGAGAGGATCGGTGATCCCAGACAGCGGCGGCATGGCGCGACGCGACCGCGGTGGGTCGCCGGCTCCCAGCGCGGCACCCAGCGCAACCAGGTCTCGACGGCCTGGTCGACCTGCGTCTCCAATGAGCGCTCCACCCCACCAGCGTACGGCGCGTCGCACGCCGTCGCCGCGATTTCGCTCGTCGCGGCGGGGCGACCGCGTCACTCGCCGTCGTCGTCGCGCTCCCAGGGCCAGCGCGGATGTTCCGCCCGGGTGCGCCGAAGGGCGATACCGCCCCACGCGGCGATCAGCCCCGCGACCACCAGCACCGCACTCACACCGCCGCGGACGAGGTCACCCGCGACGGCAGTGGCTATCACGAGGTCGGACGAACCGATCAGCACCGTGATCCACACCGCCGCGAGATGCGTGATCCCGGCGAGGAGGGCGATCGCGACGGTCGCCACGTAGGACGGGTTACCCCGTCGGAGCGTCGACCACAGCATGAGCGCGAAGACGATGACCGCCGACAGCATCCCGATCGCACCGGGTGCCTGCCCCAACCCCGGAACCGCGATGATGTCGGTGTCGGTGGCCACGCTGAGCGCCCCGAGCCCGAACACCGCGAGCGCGAAGAAGCCGATCGTCGCGAGAACCACCGCCAGGACAGCCGAAACCCCCGCGGACTCGGGCCCGCGGGGGTTCGGCGTGGTGGAGTGCGTGATTACCTCGACAGTGTCGGACCGGCTTCGAGGGTGCGCTCGTACTCGCGCTGCGCCTCGGCGTTCAGTTCGGTCTTGCGCGCGCCGCTGCGGGAGACCCACGCGCCGAACCAGATGGTCAGCTCACGGGCGAACACGAACGCGGCGATCGCGAGCGGGGCGAGCAGCTGCTCGCCGACCAAGTCGAGGCCCTGAGACGACGTGAGCTTCCAGAACGGCGCCTCGAACAGCTGTCCGAGGATGTGGCCCGCATAGGCGATGACACCGACGATGATGCCGAAGACGACCCAGAGCCCCCAGCGACCGCGGTTGATGATCGCGCCGAGCAGCCAGAAGCCGAGGAAGAAGACGACGACCGGCGTCCAGTATCCCCAGGTCATCAGCGGCGCGAGCGCGGCTTCGCCGATGTTCTCGCCGTTCACATCGCCGGCGATCGCGCCGAGGCCCAGGGCCGTGCCGAGGTAGAGCACGGCGAAGACGAGGGTCGCGAGCAGGCCGATGAGGCCGCCGGTGCCGCGGTTGCCGCGGTCGCGGGGCGGCTCGGGCGCCTGCACGAAGATGGGCTGGGGCTGCGCCGCGCCGGTCGCACCGATCAGCGGCTCCGACGGGACGATCCGCGTCTCGGCCTCGTCGCCGTACTGCGCGTAGGCGGCACCGGCCAGACCGGACTGTTCGTGGCCGAACGGCACGGGCTCGCCCACGACCGGCTCGGGGAAGAACGACGCGGTCTCCGCGTCGGCCTCGGCTCTGACGTCGCGCACGCTCTCACGCGATTCGACGGCCGGGGACGACACGACGGCCGGGGGCGGGGATGCGAACGTCCCCGGGTGGTCACGCTCGGCGGCTTCGAATGCGGCGAGGTCGGGGTCGCCGGCCTTCTCGTCGATCGGTTCGGCCGGCCGGTTCTCCGGCGCATCGGCGGAACCGGGAACATCCGCACCCGCGGCGGCGGCGGCGTCGAGGCCGGCGTTCGCGCTGCCGACGACGTCGTCGACGTCAGTCGGCTTCTCGGGCTGGGGAGCGTCGGGGTCACTCATGGGGTGCGCCTCTCATCGGATACGTGCATTGTGAGGGTACCGCCGGGCGAACGGCCCCCGACGCAGGCGTGCCGACGTGTCGGGATACGCGCGTCGATGCCTCGTGGCGGACCATCATGGAAGGGCGTTGCGAAGCGCGGTCCCCGCGAACTCAGCGAGAGCGGGAAGGATCGGGAGGGACAGCCAGATCAGCGCCCCGATGACTCCGGCGCACACGATGCCGGCGAACCAGCTCATCGCCAGATTGCGCCCCGCCACCCGTGCCATGCCTCCACGCTATGGCCCGACCGGGATACTGGCCGGGCGCAACGCCGAGCATGCTCGCGCATGGGTTGGTGCGGCTCAGCGAGCGGTTCGCCCCCGGAGCCGCCAGAGCAGCCAGAGACCCGACGCCGGGATCAGGAGGAACCCGAGGAGGAGGAGCGCATGCCAGGCGCTGAAGCTCGGCAGCAGCGGGTTGTTCACGACCTCCTCGGGTGGGGTGCCGGTGCCGGAGGAACTTCCGGTCGAACTGAACTCGACGAAGCTCATGAACTGCACCAGGAACAACGAGAGCGCTCCGAAGACGAACGGCACGATGATCGCCACGACCTTCTCCCACGTCTTCCAGAGGGTGCTGATGCTGACGAGCACCGCGCCGACGAACCATCCGAGCACCGGAAGCAGGAAACCGCCGAAGCTCAGCGTCAATGCGGCGGCGATCGCGAAGCCGCGCGTCGATGTCGTCGACGGTCGGGGCGCGGGCGGGGCCGCCACCGGCGCGGCGACCATGATGGTGGGGCTCGCCGGCACCTCATCCTGCGCTTCCCTCGCGATGGCCACCGGATCACCGAGTCGAGCGATCCGCGCGGCGGTCTCCGCGGCGTCGAGGCCCTGCAGCTCTTCGACGATTCCGCCGCGGATGTCCGACGCGACGCCGTGCGGGAGCCCGCGCATCGCCTCGTCGAGCCGGGCGAGGTACTCCTCGCGCAGGGTGTCTGCTGTCGTCTCTGTCATGGTCGTCCCTCTCCGACGATGCCCGTCACCACACGGGCGAACGGGGTCCACTGCACTCGGAAGCGCTCGAGCTGCTCGGTACCCGACTCGGTGAGCCGGTAGTACTTGCGCACGGGTCCGCTCTCCGACGGCAGGTCGAACGTGCTGACCCAGCCGTTGTCCCGCAGCCGTCCCAGCAGCGGGTAGAGCGTGCCGATGCTGGCGATCAGCCCGGCGCCGGTGAGCGCATCGGCCAGCTGCCAGCCGTACATCGGCTCACGCGCGAGGAGTCCGAGCACGCAGTACTCGACCACCCCTTTGCGCATCTGCGATCCGACATCAGCTGTCATGCATGACAAGCTACCATGCGATGCACGTTACCTCCGACACGGATCCGTGCCGAGTGCGCCGCGGGGGCGTTCAGCCCTTCGTCGCGCCCGCGGTGAGACCGCCGACGATGTACTTCTGCAGGAAGAGGAACAGGATCATCACCGGGATGGCCGCCATCACGGCGCCCGCGGAGAACGCCGACCAGTCCGCATAGCGCGGGTTCGCGACGAGCTTGGTGAGCCCGACGACCAGCGTCTGCTGCTCCACGTCGACGAGCATGACGCTCGCGATCACATACTCGTTGACCGTGCCGATGAAGGAGAGCAGTCCGACCACCGCGAGGATGGGCGCGACCAGGCGCAGGATGATGGTGAAGAAGATGCGTGCGTGACCGGCGCCGTCGATGCGAGCGGCCTCGTCGATCTCCTTCGGGATCGTGTTGAAGAACCCGTACATCAGGTAGGTGTTCACACCGAGCGCGCCGCCGAGGTAGACCAGGATCAGGCCGGTGTGGGTGTTCAGGCCGATGGCGGGGAACCAGTCCCCCAGCGTCGACATGAGCAGGAAGATCGCGACGACCGCGAGCAGCTGCGGGAACATCTGCACGACCACGATCGTGACGAGCCCGACGCGGCGCCCGGCGAACCGCATACGCGAGAAGGCATACGCCGCGCAGGCGCCGATGAAGACCGTGACCGCCCCGGTCACGACGGCGATCAGCAGGGTGTTGAGGAACCACATGCCGTACGGGTTCTGCGGGTCGCTCAGGATGCGCACGTAACTGTCGATCCCGATCGCGGAGAACAGCTGGTTCGATCCGGTCAGCGTCCCCTTCGGGTTCAGCGACGCCGAGACGACGTACAGAAGCGGGAACAAGGCGAAGGCGCTGACCACGATCGCGACGAGATGCCGCCATCCGGTATCGGCGAACCAGGCACCGAAGCTGCGGCGACGCGGGGCGAGACTCGGCCCATCGGTGGCAGCGTGAGCGGTGGTGGAGCGAGTGGTGCTCATGTCAGTTCAGCTCCTCGAGGGCCTTGGTCTTGCGGAAGCTGATGATCGAGATGGTCGCGACCACGATGAAGATCAGGATGGTGAACGCCGAAGCCAGGCCGTAGTCACGGGTCTGCCCGGTGAAGGCCACCTTGTAGACCATCGAGATCAGGATGTCGGTGTGCCCGACCGGGATGGACACGTCGCTGAAGCGCGGCCCGCCGTTGGTGAGCATGTAGATCAGGTTGAAGTTGTTGAAGTTGAACGCGAACGACGAGATCAGCAGCGGCGCGACCGTGACGAGCAGCAGCGGCAGCTTGATCCGCCGGAAGACCTGCCACGGATTCGCGCCGTCCATCACGGCGGCCTCGTTCACGTCCTCCGGGATGCCCTGCAGTGCGCCCATGCAGACGAGGAACATGTAGGGGAAGCCCAGCCACAGGTTCACCAGGAGCACCGACACCTTGGCCAGCGTCGGATCGGTGAGCCAGGGGATGTCCGCTCCCCCGAAGATGACCTGGTTGATGAAGCCGAAGCTCTCGTTCATCATGCCGGCCCAGACGAGTGCGGACAGGAACGCGGGGAACGCGTAAGGAAGGATCAGGATGATCCGGTACCCGTTGCGGAACCGCATCCGGGTGTTGTTGAACACCAGCGCGAGCAGGAGCCCGAGGAAGAATGTCGTCGCGACCGAGATCAGCGCGAACGCGAAGGTCCACACCGTCACCGAGATGAGCGGTCCGCGGATCGAGGAGTCGGTGACCGCGCGCACGAAGTTGTCGAAGCCGACCGTGGTCTGCCATCCCGGCAGCAGCTGCTCGCCGTCGTCGGCGGTGAAGGCTCCGTCGCCCGTGTCGGCGTACACCGTGCCCGTGGTGGTGTCGGTGATGGTGTCGGCGGCCTCGTCGTACTCGAGCGTCGAGACGTAGAGGTACCCCTTCTGTCCGTCCGGCGCGCGCAGGCTGCCGTCGTTCGGGTCGTCGCTGAAGGGGACCGACAGCTTCTCGAGTTCTTCCGAGAGGGTGAACACGGTAGCCAGCGGGAGCGTCGTCCAGCCGTCGACCGCGACGGCCTGTCCGCCCTCGAACTGCGCGTCGACCTCTTCGAGCGGCTGCTCGGCCGTGCCGAGAAGCGCGTCGCCGGAGTCCGGGTCGGTGACGAGAAGACCGTAGGTGCCGAACTGCTCGACGACCGTCACCGGATAGGTGGGCGAGTCCTCGACCCGCTCCTGCGCCGACGCGAGGAGAGAGGAGATGGCCTGGTCTTTCGTGCCGTTGTGCCCGGTGCCGTAGTTCGTGAACCCGATGTAGCCGGTGTAGAGCAGCGTGAACACCTGGAACAGGATCAGGAAGATGATGCCGGGTGTCAGGTACTTCGCCGCGATGCGCTTGCGGGAGAAGTAGATGTAGTTGACGAGGACGGCGACCGCGACGACGATGCCGAGGATCAGCCACTCCTGGTGGGCGAAGAGCACGAACGCCGCATACAGGGCGATCGCGTCGACGACGGCCAGCAGGAGGATCTTCAGCAGCATCCAGCCGATCGGGCCGGATGCCGCCTCGGCGATCTTCGCGGCCTGGCGCTGGCGTCTGGTCGGAGGAGCGGTGCGCTCGTCGATGTCAGTCATGTCGTCCTCGTCATGATCCTGCCGGGGCGGACGGAGGAGTCCACCCCGGCAGGGTCAGTGTGATGGCTGTTACTTGATCGCGGCGGTCACGTCGTCGACGAGCTTCTGCCACGTCGTCTTCGGGTCCGCGCCGTTGATGATCGCGGCCTCGGCCACGCCCCAGAATTCCCACACCGCGCCCATCGCCGGGATAGCCGGCATCGGCACGGCGTCTTCGCCGACGGCCTGGAAGCCGGCGATGATCGGGTCGGACGCCGCGGTGTCGGCGGCAGCGGTGAGCGCCGGCAGGACGTTGCCGGCCTTGAACAGCTCGAGCTGCACGTCTTCGGTGCCGATGTAGTTGACGAGGAAGTCGTTCGCGGCGACCTTGTTCTTCGACTCGGAGCTGACGAAGAAGCCCTTGACGCCGGCGAACGGCGAAGCGGTCTCACCGGTCGGGCTGGGGATCGGGTCGATCGCGACGTTGATGCCGGCGTCGGTTGCGGCCCCCACGTTCCACGGGCCGGTCAGCCAGAAGGCGGCCGTGCCGTCGAGGAACTGCTGCTTGGCGATCTCGCCGTCGACGTCGGTGTTCAGCACGCCCGCAGCGCCCTGCACACCCAGCCAGTCGGCGAAGGCGAAGCCGCCCTCACTGCCGAGCTGCAGGTCGGTGGGGTCGTAGCTGCCCGAGTCATCGGTGCCGAAGACCGGGGCACCGAACGCGGTCTGGAACGGGTACAGGTGGTACGGGTTGCCCTCGGCGCCCTGCTCGACGACGAAGGTGCCCTTCGAGACCATGTCGTCGAAGCTGGTCGCGGCGGCCGGGACGAGGTCGGCGTTGCGCAGCACGGCGATGTTCTCGACCGCGTACGGAAGCATGTACACGGTGCCCTCGTAGGTTGCGGCCTGCAGCGCGACCGGAAGGTAGTCCTCGGAGCTGTCGCCGAGCTCGATCGGCGCGACGACGCCGTTGGTGGAGAGCTCGCCCAGCCAGTCGTGCGCACCCATGACCACGTCAGGGCCTTTGCCGGTCGGGACCTGCTGGATGAAGTCGTCCTTCATGTCGTCGACCGACTTGCCGACGAGCTCGACCTTGACGCCGGTCTTGTCCTCGTAGGAGTCCGCCGCGGTCTGCAGCGCGTCCACGCGCTCGGCGTCGACCCAGACGACCAGCTTGCCGCTGCCTTTGGAGTCGGAGGTGTCGTCGCCGCTGGTCCCTGCGGAGCAGCCGGCAAGCGTCAGAGTCGAAACGATGGCGATCGCGCCTGCGGCGGCGATGCCCCTCTTGTTCACCTTCATTGGTGTGTGCCTCTCTCGGTGCTGGTGGCCTGCACAGACTGCAAGCGCTTACAGTATGCATCGGATACGACTCCTTTTGCAACGAAGAAGAGCGTCGATACCAACCCGTGACCGGGCAGATCGGAAGCGCCGGGTGTGAAAACGCTTCCACAGGACTCGACAGGGAGCGCTCGTAGACTGTGGGGATGACGGATCGTTCCCTTCGTGTCGCGCGAACAGCGGCGGGTCTCCTCCTGACGCTGTCGGCGATCGCCCTGAGCGGCTGCACGGCGTTCGCCACGAACTACGCCGTGCTGGATCGAGACGCGGAGGCTGCGGACACCGTGCCGGACGGGGTGGTCGAGCAGGACTCCGGCGACGTCGCCGACCTCTCGTCGGCGCGCTTGGTCGGCGAGCACTCCGGCAGCTCGATCTGGCTGCTGCGGGGCGTCGAGCCGTCGACGGTCTGCGTACTCGCCTACCGCGACGAGGACGAGTGGGGCATGGGCTGCGGCGGGGAGCGCGGTCCTGTGGAGATGAGCGGACCGGCGGGTCACTTCACGACGGTGCCGGACGACTACCCCACTCCGGACGGAGCAACCAGGATCTCCGACAATGTGTACGCACTGAGCCCCTGAGTAGGATGAAACCATGGCTGACAGTTCTTTTGACATCGTCTCGAAGGTGGATCATCAGGAGGCCGAGAACGCCCTGAACCAGGCCCGCAAGGAGATCGAGCAGCGCTACGACTTCAAGGGCACGGGTGCGTCGATCGCCTGGAGCGGCGAGAGCATCCTGATCATCGCGAACACCGAGGAGCGGGCGAAGGCCGTGCTCGACGTGTTCCAGTCCAAGCTCATCAAGCGCGGCATCTCGCTGAAGAGCCTCGAGTCGGGCGACCCGTTCGCCAGCGGCAAGGAGTTCCGCATCGTCTCGACGCTCAAGGACGGCATCTCCTCGGAGAACGCGAAGAAGATCGGCAAGATCATCCGCGACGAGGGCCCCAAGGGCGTCAAGAGCCAGATCCAGGGCGACGAACTGCGCGTGCAGTCCAAGAGCCGCGACGACCTGCAGTCGGTCATCGCGCTGCTGAAGGGCGCCGACCTCGATCTCGACCTGCAGTTCATCAACTACCGCTAGCGCGAACCTCCCGCTTGCACGACGAAAGGCCCCACTCGGCGAAAGGCCGAGTGGGGCCTTTCGTCTGCCCACGGCCGCGACTTCGGTCTTCCGGAGCCGAGCAGTAGGATCGCATACCGGAATATCGGCGTGAGTGGCCAAGACTGGAAAAGTCGCCGACAGCCGTGTGCCCCCACACGCGACGACAGGCGTAGATCGTGTTGGAGACCGACGCGACCTCATGATGCGGTGGCCCACCCGGGGCTGATCATGAGGATGCTCGGGAAATGAAGGGCAACTGGGGGCAGGTCCATGAGCATTATCGGATCGACGAGTGTCGGCGAGAGCAAGCAGCTTCTGGCCGAAGAGGTGTTCCACCACCTCGGCAGACAGATCATCGAGGGCACGCTCGCGGCCGGCGAACGCATCCGCGACGTCGACGTGGCCGAAGAGCTGCACGTGTCGCGAACACCCGTTCGCGAAGCGCTTCAGCGGCTGGAGCGGCTGGGGATGGTGACGATGTATCCGAGCCGGTACACCGAGGTGACCGAGGTGACCTCGGAGACGATCACGCAGTCGCTCGAGTTCGCCGGGTACCAGGCGGCGATCGCCGCACGGCTGGCCGTTCCGCGCATCAGCGACGGCCAGCGCGATCACGTCGTCCGACTCGTGGCCGCGATGCACGCGTCCCTCGAGGACACGGCGACGACCTCGGACGCACGATGGGCGGTGTTCTCGTATCTCGGAGATCGGAGCGGGAACGCGCAGCATCGCACGCTGATGGAAGACGCGAGCATGGTGCTGTTCCGCAACCTCCGCGACTGGGTGGTCCCCGCGAAGGACCGCGCTCGGATGCGGGATGTGTACATCGCCTTCGCCGGAGCCGTCCGAAACGGTGACGGCGATGAGGCGGAGCGCCTGGTCCGGGCGATGTACTACCTGTGACGCGCGATCAGAGGGTCGCTCGCCAACCCGTGACCCAACGCTCGAGGCGTCGGTAGGCGTCCTCGCGCGCGTCGTGGCGCGAGAGGAAGACGTCGTGGAGCGCGCCGTCGATGCGTTCCACCGTCACGCTCGCCCCGAGCCGCAGCGCCGCGCGCGCGATGTCGTCGACGACGAGCACGGAGTCGGCGCTGGTGAGCTCTTCCGACCACCGCGTCGGGGGCGCGAACCGCGCCGAGAGCAGCACGCACACCGGAGCCGTGATCGACAGCCCCGCGGCCACGGTCTTGTGCCCGGAGAGGATCGCGTGCAACCAGCCCGCGTACACGGCCATGGTCTGCGCCGGGCGCCACAGCGCGTTCACCTCCATCGGATCATCCGGGTCGGCGACCTCCTGCTGAGCGCGGGTGTAGAAGCCGAGGTCGACCTGCGGCGCCGCCTCCATCGGCCGAATCCGCGCCTGCAGCTCGACCATCGGCGCGATCGCCGCCCGCGCCGGCGCGAACTGGAACTCCAGCCAGGGGCTGTTCAGGATCACCGCATCCGCCGCACCCGGATGACGTGACGCCCAGAGACTCAGCGTGAGCCCGCCCGTCGAATGACCGAGCAGAACCAGACGCCGGGAGGACTCGGTGCCGCCGCTCCCCCGCCCCATGGCCTCCAACGCCGCCCCGATGTCCTCGTCGTAGGTGGCGAGGTCGGCGACGTAGCCCGGCGTCTGCCCGTCGCGGAGGCTGCGTCCGTACTTGCGGAGGTCGAGGGCGAAGAAGCGGGCGCCCCGCGACGTCCAGAAACGCGCGAGTCGCTTCTGGAAGAAGTAGTCTGACCAGCCGTGCACGTAGAGCACGTCGACGCCGTCGAGCAGCGGCCAGCGCCCACGGATGCGATGCCAGAGATCCGGCTCGGCCGGGAGCGCGCGCACCAGGGTCGCCACCACCGGACCCTGCTCATCGGTGCCGAGGTCGAGAGTCAGCTGCTGGAACTCATCGCCGAGCACATCCCGGATCCATTCGGTCATGCATTCCTCCCCCGTCGTCGCCAGGCTAGCCGACGAGCACGGGGGCGATGGAGGCGAACCTCCTACTCGCCGCGGGAGACGCGCACCATCTCGTCGCGCGGGACGACCTTGACGCGGGCGCGCTCGTCGGGAGCACCGAGGGCGATCTCGTGCTCGTCGAGACGGTGCCAGCCCTCGAGATCGGTCCAGCGCACGCCGCGCTCCCGCAGCAGCTCGACGACGGCCTCCTCGGACGGATCCTCCGGGTGCCACCAGGAGCCCTGGTCGTTGATGATGTGCCGCACGGTCTCCATCGCGTCGGACTTGGTGTGCCCGATCAGCCCCACCGGGCCGCGCTTGATCCAGCCGGTCGCGTAGATGCCGGAGACCCGCTCGTTGGAATCCTTCGCGAGCACCTGACCCTCGCGGTTCGGGATGACACCGTGCTTCTTGTCGAAGGGCACGCCGGGAAGGGGCGAGCCGAAGTAGCCGATGGCGCGGTACAGCGCCTGGAGCGGCACCTCACGCATCTCACCGGTTCCCACCGCGCCGCCCTGACCGTCGGGCTGTGTGCGCTCGTAGACGAGTGCCGCGACGCGACCGTTCTCGTCCTTGCGCACCTCGACCGGGCGCGCCCAGAAATGCAGGTGCAGTCGGCGCGATGCCGTGCCCCCAGCGTTGTTCACCGAGTCGCGCTTGCGCCAGGACTGCAGGATGCGGTCGATGACCATGACCTGCTTGTTGCTGGCGACAGCATCCTTCGAGGCCTCGTCGTAGTCGAAGTCCTCGTCGTAGACGACCATGTCGACATCGCGCAGCTCGCCGAGCTCGCGGAGCTCCAGCGGAGTGAACTTCACCTGCGCCGGTCCGCGGCGTCCGAAGACGTGCACGTCGGTGATCTCGCTGGCCTTGAGACCCTCGTAGACGTTGGCCGGCACCTCGGTGACCAGCAGATCCTCGGCGTGCTTCGCGAGCATGCGCGCGACGTCGAGCGCCACGTTGCCGTTGCCGAGCACTCCGACGGATGCGGCATCCAGCGGCCACTCGCGCGGCACGTCGGGATGTCCGTCGAACCAGCTGACGTAGTCGGCGGCACCGTAGGACGCGACAGCATCGATCCCGGGGATCTCCATGGACGTGTCGCGGATCGCTCCGGTCGCGAAGACGACGGCGTTGTAGTGCTTCTTCAGGTCGTCGAGGGTGATGTCCTCACCGAAGCGCACGTTGCCGAACAGGCGGATGTCTCCGCGGTCGAGCACATCGCGCAGCGCGTTGACGATGCCCTTGATGCGGGGGTGATCGGGGGCGACGCCGTAGCGGACCAGTCCGTACGGAGCGGGGAGCTGCTCGAAGAGATCGATCGAGACGTCGAACTTGCGCTCGGCCTTCAGCAGGATGTCCGCGGCGTAGATGCCGGCGGGGCCCGCACCGACGATGGCCAGTCTGAGCTTGGTCATGGAGGTCCTTTCGTATGCCGACGCAACCGGCGTGCGACCCGAAGGTCGCGAGCAGTCAGCTGGAGCGTTCGGCGAGGGTCTCTGCGAATCGGGTCAGCGCCTCGCGCACGGTGCCGCGCGGCAGCGGTGCGAGCGCATCGACGGCATCCCTCGTCCACGCATGCGCGAGTTCGAGGGTCTTCTGCGTCACCAGGTGATCGCGCAGCTCGTCGAGCGGGCCGTCGAGGATCGAGGGGTCTGCCCCATCGGCGATGAGGGCCACACCGTCGTCGATGCGCGCGGCGAGGTCGACGGCGGCGTCATCGGGCTCGGCCTTCAACAGCAGGTACGGCATGGTCGGGACGCCGGCGCGGAGATCGGTGCCCGGCACCTTGCCGGTCTCTTCGGGCTTGGCCGACAGGTCGATCACATCGTCGAGCAGCTGGAACGCGACGCCGATCTTCTCGCCGTACACCCGCAGCGGCTCCTCGTACTCGCTCGGCGCGTTGGAGAAGATCACACCGCCCTGCGTGGCGGCGGCGATGAGCGAACCGGTCTTGTCGGCGAGCACCTGGATGTAGAACGCGATCGGGTCGTCATTCTGCTGCGGCCCGAGGGTCTCGTGCATCTGGCCGAGGACCAGGCGCTCGAACGTGTCGGCCTGGAGCCGGATGGCGCGTTCGCCGAGCCGGGACATCAGCTGGCTGGCGCGGGAGAAGAGGATGTCGCCCGTGAGGATGGCGATGTTGTTGCCCCACACGGCATGCGCCGCCGGCACGCCACGACGGCGGTCGGCGCCGTCCATGACGTCGTCGTGATAGAGCGAGCCCAGGTGGGTGATCTCGAGCGCCTTGGCGACATCGATCACCTCGGAGGTGTTGCCGTCGCCGAGCTGGGCGGCGAGGAGCGTGAGCACGGGACGGATGCGCTTGCCGCCCGCCTCGTACAGGTAGCGGCTGGCAGCGTCGGCCAGTGGGTCGGCGACACGGACGTCTTGCGCGAGGCCGGTCTCGACGAGCTCGAGGCCGTCTTCGATCGCGCGGGCGACCTTGCGTGCGGCAGGGCCGATGAAGACGCGGTCGCTGAACCCCAGACGGCTCGCCAGCCGCGAACCCGGGGCGATGGGGCTCGAAGTCACGGTCCCAGCCTACCTGCGCCGGGATGCCGCAGTTGCGTGCGCGGCGCTCACGCGGGCTTGCGCGCTCGGTGCAGGGCGACGATGCCGAACGTGAGGTTGCGGTAGGCCACGTCGCTCCAGCCCGCCTCGCGGATCCAGGCCGACAACTTCTGCTGGTCGGGCCACTCGCGGATCGACTCGTTGAGGTAGTCGTACGCGTCGCCGTTGGTGCCCGCCACCCGGGCGACGCGGGGCAGCACCTGCGCGTTGTAGAAGCGGTACGCACCGCGGAACAGCGCGCCCGGAGGCGTGGAGAATTCGTTGATCACGAGCCGGCCGCCCGGCTTGGTCACCCGGTACAGCTCACTCAGCGCCTTCTTCGGGTCGTTGACGTTGCGCAGTGCATACGACATCGTGACCGCGTCGAACTCGGCATCGGCGAACGGCAGCGCCGTGGCATCCGCCTGCACGAACGAGAGGTTGCGCATCGCACCGTGGCGACGTTCACCCTCGGCCAGCATCCCGGGTGAGAAGTCGGCCGCGACGACGTCAGCACCGCTGCGGGCGAGCGACGCCGACGACGAGGCGGTACCTGCCCCGAGGTCGAGGATCCGCTCCCCCGGCTTCGGGGCGACCGCACGGGTGGTCGCCGCGCGCCACAGCACGTCGTTGCCGAAGGTCATGGCCGTGTTGGTGCGGTCGTACCCGGCGGCGACCTGGTCGAACATGCCGCTGACGCGGGCGGGGTCCTTGCCGAGATCGGCGCGGTTCTTCTCGTTCGAAGTCACGCGTTCAGTCTAGGCGCGAGGCCCAGGGCCTCGAGGCGGTCGAGCCACGGATCGGCGGTGGCATCGTCGAACGGTGCGACCTGCGCGCGCACCCGCTCCTCGAGGTCGAGGGCGAGCGCCTCGAGGTGCGCCATGACGTCGGCGGGATACCCGTAGCGGGCGCTGTGCTCAGCCCACTCGTCGCGGTCGTCGACCCAGGTGCCCCGAGCCCCGGCCACGCGAACGACATCGAGGTCCATGTCGATGCCGGTCGCGAGGAGCGGGTCGTCGGACCAGTGGATGTCCCAGCCCAGGTCGATGTAGATGCGCATGCCGCGGCGGTGGCGCCGGTTCACCGTCACAGCGTGGTCACCGCTCGCCGGGACGAGAGTGACGTTGGGACCGCCCGCGTGGAACTCGGCCCCGGGCCGGAAGCTGTGCCAGCCCACCGGCTGCCCGATCCAGTCGCCCCACTCGTCGGCGCCGAGATACACGCACTCGTGCCGCCAGTGCGGCGACCCGTCCCACTTGCGCCACTGGAAGACCATCTCGGTGCCGGGTGCGGGGCGTGCATCGCTCATCCGTTCACCCTACGACGGCGCGAATCCGTGGCTCCTGTGCGGCATAGGCTGGATGCGTGCACACCACCCACCTGGTCGTGGAGACCCGAGAGATCGACCCGGTCGAAGACCTCCTCGCCTACGCGGATCCCGCTCGCCCGCTCGCCTGGCTGCGGCGCGGAGACGGCATCGTCGCGGTCGGAGAGCCGCTCGCCGAGCTCCGCCCTCCGGCATCCACCGGCGAATCACGCACCGCCGTCGTCGCGGCCCTGTGGCGCGACATGACCGCTCAGGCCGAGATCTCCGACCCCGTGGGGCTGCCCGGCAGCGGGCTGGTGGCGTTCGGCGCGTTCGCATTCGACGAGGAATCCGCGGCCGACAGTGTGCTCGTCGTCCCGAGTCAGGTGCTCGGGCGTCACGGCGATCGCTTCTGGGAGACCCGCATCCGGATCGCCGCGTCGCCCGCCGCCGACGAGGTCTTCGCCACGCAGCCGTACGGTCCGCACTGGGCCGGCACGGTCGGACCGGGAGCCCAGAGTCCGCAGGGCTACCAGGACTCGGTGCGCCGGGCTCTGACCCGCATCGCCGACGGCGAGCTGAGCAAGGTCGTGCTGGCGCGCGACCTCACCGGCACCATCCCTGCGGGGTCGGACCTGCGCCGCCTCGTGCGCGCCCTGTCGACCGGCTACCCCGACACGTGGGCCTTCGCCGTGGACGGGCTGATCGGCGCGAGCCCGGAGACCCTGGTCACGGTGCACGACGGCACGGTCACCGCTCGTGTGCTCGCCGGCACCATCGGCCGAGGCGCGGATGCGGATGCCGACACCGCAGCATCCTCCCACCTCGCCTCGAGCACCAAGGATCTCGACGAGCACCAGTACGCCGTGCAGAGCGTCCTCGCCTCGCTGCGGACGCACACGAGGGCACTGGCCGCGAGCGAGCAGCCGTTCCTGCTGAAGCTCCCGAACCTCTTCCATCTCGCGACAGACGTCGAGGGCGAACTCGCCGACGGCGAATCGGCTCTCGACCTGGTGCAGGTGCTGCATCCGACCGCCGCCGTCGCCGGCACGCCGACCCCCGCAGCCATCGCCGCCATCCGCGATCTCGAGCCCTTCGACCGCGGACGCTACGCCGGGCCGGTCGGCTGGGTGGACGCCGCGGGCAACGGCGAGTGGGCGATCGCGCTGCGCTGCGCGCAGTTCACGGCCGGCTCGGGCGAGATCGGGGTCACCGCATACGCCGGCGCCGGGATCGTCGCGGGTTCCGATCCCGAGAGCGAACTGCTCGAGACACGCGTGAAGTTCCGGCCGCTGGTCGACGCGCTGGCCTGAGCGCGCTCAGCTCGCGGCGAGACGCTTCTTCTCGGCCTCGACGTCGAAGTCGGCGACCGGCCACTGCGGGTCGATGTCCTCGAGAGCCGCGAGCAGCAGCTCCTGCACCGCGAGACGGGCATACCACTTGGCGTTCGCCGGGATCACGTGCCACGGGGCCGCCTCGGTGGAGGTGCGGTCGAACACGGTCTGGTACGCCTGCATGTACTGCGGCCACAGCATCCGCTCGTCCACATCGCCGGGGTTGTACTTCCAGTACTTGTCGGGGCGTTCGAGCCGCTCCATGAGCCGCTCCTTCTGCTCGTCCGGCGAGATGTGCAGCATGACCTTGATGATGCGGGTGCCGGATGCCGCGACACGGGCCTCGAACTCGTTGATGGCGTCGTAACGGCGCTCGATCTCCGGTGCGTCCGCCAGCTCACGCACCTTGCCGATCAGGACGTCTTCATAGTGGGAGCGGTCGAAGACCCCGATGAAGCCCGGCTCCGGCAGGCGCTTCTCGATGCGCCACAGGAAGTCGTGACTGCGCTCCTCAGGCGTCGGCGCCTTGAACGCGGCGAGCGCGACGCCCTGCGGATCGACACCGCCGACCACGTGCCGCACGATCCCGCCTTTGCCGGCCGAGTCCATCGCCTGCAGCACCAGCAGCACGGCATCCTTCGCCACCCCGACCCTGCTCTCGGCGAACAGCCGCTCCTGCAGATCGTTCAGCTTCTCGAGCCCTGCCGCGAGATCGCGGGCGCCGTGCGACTTGCCGCCGACGTATCCGGGCTTGGAGTCGGGGTCGAGATCGGCGAGGCGGAATCCCTCGTCCACTCGCAGTGTCTGCGTCCAGCTGTGCGCGTCCATACGCACATCCTGCCAGTCAACGCGGCAGCGGCACCTCGATGATCTGACGGCCGCCACGCGGGGAGGTCAGTGCCTGATCGAGCGCCGTGCGGGTCGTGACCCGCTGGTACTCCCAGCCGTAGGCCAGCGCGAGGTGCTCCAGGCGCACGGTGTGCGGAGTGTAGAAAGCGCGATCGAGGTCGGCAGAACGTGCAGACCCTGCCACCTCCAGGGAGTCGAAGATGGTGCCGCCGCCGTCGTTGCCGACGATCACCTGGAGCCGCGGTTCGGTCTCGTCCGGGGGCAGCAGCAGCGCGCCGACGTCGTGCAGGAAGGCGAGGTCGCCCAGCAGCACCCTCGTCACACCGGGGGCTCCGGCCGCCTGGCTGGCGAGTGCGATGCCGGTCGCGGTCGCGATGGTGCCGTCGATCCCGGCGAGTCCGCGGTTGGCGTGCACGGGCACCTTCTTGCCTCCGAGCACCTGATCGGCGACGCGCACCAGCCGCGAAGAGCCGAACACCAGCCGGTCGTGCGGCCAGGTGGCCCGCCACACGGCATCGACCAGGAGTGCACGGTCGAGCGGGCGGCGGACGGCGTCGAGCTCGGCCTTGACGGCTTCTCTGCGGGCGGCGAAGTCCGTGGAGGCCAGCCCGTCGGGGTCGGGGGCGTCCTCGCTCAGGTCGACGACCTCGGCGGCCGAGGCCTGGAGCCAGTCGCCGAGCCAGGCGCGATCGGCGGGGCCGGGGGCGACGGATACGGCGCCGACGGCACGGGTGCGGTGGTTGAGGTTCAGCTCCTCCCCACCCCGGCGCACCGCGACCACCTCGACATCCGCGCGCGAAAGGACAGCTGCCGCTTCACGGCTGAGCGTCGGGTGGCCGAGGACGACGACGCGTTCGATCCGGCCGCCGAGCTCTTCGCGCGCCAGCAGTCGGCGGTACCCGTGCACGAGCTGTCGCCCGAACCGGGCGCCGCTGACGATCTCCGCGATCAGCGGCCAGCCGCCCGCGTAGGCGACCTCCTCGGCATCCGCTCCCGCATCGGCCCCGGCGATCACGACGGTGCGCGGGCCGCGGTCGAGCTCGAACGGTTCTTGTGCGAGCGGACGAGGTGCTTCGCCGGGGACCACCGAGAGCGCGGAGAGTGCCCCCGAGAGCGGCTCCCTCGCGGGAAGGTTGAGGTGCACGGGTCCTGCCACGCCGGGCAGCGCACCATCGACCTCGCGCGCGCCCATCGCGGTCGCGACGGCGCGCTCGGCGAGCCCGGCCCAGTCGCCGTCTCCCGGCACCGGCGCATCGACCTGGTCGCGCACCCACGGGTGGAAGAGACCTTCTTGGAGCGTCGCCTGGTTGGCGCCGACGCCGCGGAGTTCCGGCGGACGATCGGCGGTGAGCAGCAGCAGCGGCACACCGGAGTGGAACGCCTCGAGCACCGCGGGGAGCAGGTTGGCGACGGCCGTGCCCGAGGTGCAGATCACGGCCGCGGGCACACCCGTCTCGCGGGCGATCCCGAGCGCGGTGAACCCGGCGACGCGTTCGTCGATGCGTACGTGCACCCGCACGTGCCCATCATCGGCGAAGCGCACCGCGGCGAGCGCGAGCGCCTGCGAGCGCGAGCCCGGCGACAGCACGATGTCACGCACGCCGTTCGAGACGAGGTCGGCGATCAGGGAGGACGCCGCCTCCATCGCCGGCGACGACGTCACGGGCGCGGGTCCGAGGCGGGAGGCTCGTCGGTCTCCTCGTCCAGACGGGCGAGCTCCTCTTCGAGGCGGCGGATGCGCGCATCCTGCTCGGTCTTGCTGATGCTGCGCAGGAACGCAGGATCGTCGTCCGGCGCGATGACGGGGCGAGTACCGGAATCGTTCGCACGGCGCCGGCCGATCACGAACCACAGGATTCCACCGATCACGGGCAGGAGCACCACGATCGCGATCCAGGCGGCTTTGGACACACCCCGGTGACGCGTCGCCGGCTGCACTGCGCAATCGACGATGCTGTACACCCAGAACACGGCGGCGAGGAAGCCGCCGACGATCAGTAGTCTCGCCACCCCTCCAGTGTAGGCGTGTCAGCGCCGGCCCGGCCCCGGAGAGACAGAGGCGCGGTTGCTAGACTGCGCGGGAAATGCTGCCCTCATCGCCGGATCGGATGCTGCGAGTGCGGGCTGATCGGACGCTGATCGCCCGCGCGGTCACGGCCGTCGGCCTCGCGCTCCTGCTCGTGATCGGCGCCTGGTCCAGCTCCCACGGCCCGGCCGATGTGCACGCCACCCTCTGCCTGGCGTCCGGCGTCTCGTCGCCGGTTGACACCGTGGCCCCCGACCGAGGCACCGACAGCGCGACGGCGGTCGATGTGCTCTCCTCCGACATCGGCGTCTGCGTGCTCGCCGTGCTGTGCGGCATCGCCCTGGTGCTGCTGTTCCTCCGGCTTCGCGGTCGGGGCGCGCGACCTCTCGGCGCCCGCATTCCCCGCCTGACGTCGCCGAGCCGTGCCGGCCCGCGCCTCGTCGTCCCCGCGCTCTCCCTCACCCAGCTCTCGATCTCCCGCACCTGAACTCCGACGCGTGCATCGAGCCGCCTCGCGCGGCATCCTTCCCCGTCGTACCCGTGTGTCTGGAGACCCCATGAAGAACTCTGTCAAAGCGACCCTGATCGCCATCGCCGTCGCCATCGTGCTGCTGATCGTCGGCCTCGTGATCGCCCTCAACCAGAAAGCGGCGAGCGCGCCGCCCGAAGGCGAACAGCGGCAGACCGTCCGCACCGACTCCCATGTGCTCGGCGACGGCGGCGACGGGGCCGTGACCGTGGTCGAGTTCCTCGACTTCGAGTGCGAGGCGTGCGGGGCGTTCTACCCGATCGTCGAAGAGCTCCGCGAGAAGTACGACGGCGAGATCACCTACGTCGTCCGCTACTTCCCCCTGCCGGGGCACATCAACTCCACCCAGGCCGCCCTCGCCGCCGAGGCCGCGGCGCAGCAGGACCGGTTCGAGGACATGTACCACCGGCTGTTCGACACCCAGGCGCAGTGGGGCGGGCAGGCGGAGGAGACCCCCGAGGTGTTCCGCGCGTTCGCCGAAGACCTCGGCCTCGACCTGGCCGCGTACGACGCCGCGATCGCCGATCCCGCCACCGCGGAACGCGTGCAGGCCGACAAGAGCGACGGCGAGAAGCTCGAAGTGAGCAGCACCCCGACGTTCTTCGTCGACGGGGAACAGCTCGAGCTGCAGAAGTGGGACGACCTCGAGCAGGCGATCGAGAAGGCCGTCAACGGCTGAGTCTCGGTGACGGGATCGTCCGCCCCACAGCATCCGGCGCGGACGGTCCCGTCGTCCTGCGGTCCCGATACGCTGAGATCAAGATCAGGGAGAGGGCCCGGACGACCATGGAACTGACGTCGATTCTGCAGGGGACGCACAACGCTCGAGAGCTCACCGGGCTCCCGCTCACCGGCGGCGGAACGCTCGCCTCCGGTCTCCTCTTCCGCTCCGACGCCCTCGCAGGGCTCACCGACGAGGGGCTGCAGGAACTCGTCGACCTCCGCATCGGGACCGTGATCGACCTGCGCACCGACGGCGAGCGGTCCCGCGCGGCGGACCGGCTTCCCGAGGACGGCAGCGTGACCCTGCTGCCCCTGCCGATGCAGGGCGGCGCCATGGACGAGATGGTGAAGCGGCTGCTTCCCGCAGCGGGTGGCGCGAGCCTGTCGGTCACGCAGGTCGCCGACGTGCTCAAGCAGGTGCCGACGCTGGAGGGGCTGTACGTGGCCATCCTGGAGGCGAGCGCCGCGCAGTTCGCGACCGTCGCGCGCACCGTGCTCGCCGCGTCGCGCACCGACCGCCCCGGAGTGCTGTTCCACTGCACCGCAGGCAAGGATCGCACAGGGCTCGCCGCGGCCGTCCTGCTGTCGGTCGCCGGGGTGCCGCGCGAGGCGATCGTCGAGGACTACACGCAGACGGAGAAGAACCTCGCGCTCGGTTTCGCCGAGGCGCTCACCGCGCTCATCACCTCCCTCGGTGTGCCTCTCACGCCGAGCCTGAAGACGCTCGCGACAGAGTCTCCCGCCTCGGCGATCGAGGCGGCCCTGGAGTGGATCGACGCGAACCACGGCGACGTCTCGGGCTATCTGCGCAGCGGCGGCATGACCGACGAGGAGATCGCGGACCTGCGCCGAGTGCTGCGCGGCGAGTAGCCGGCGCACTCCCGGTAGGTGAGCGCCATCGCTACGCTGAGCGCATGACTGAGGAGCGCTCTCCCACGCCCCACCCGGCCATCGCCGTCGTCCGCCGCATCCCGGCGACGCTGATCATGGTGCTGCTGATCCTCATCGTCGGGCTCGTCTGGAATGGGCTCTGGGCGCCGTTCGAGGACACGAAGCTGTTCCAGACCGTGGCCTACGGCCTGCCGAATCTCGTCGACGGCAAGTGGTGGACCCCTGTGACCGGCACGTTCTTCGTGAACCAGCCGTGGGTCTACGTGTTCACGATCGCCGGGTTCTGGGGCATGGCGTACCTGGAGTTCCGCCGCGGATCGCGGGTCGCACTCGCGTACTACTGGATCGGTCAGCTGTTCGCGATCTTCGCCACCGCGCTGCTGCTCCTCCTGCTCTCGCAGTTCCCCTGGGAGTGGGCCACGACCCAGGCGCAGGCGCTCGACGTCGGAGCATCCGGGGGAACCATGGCCTGCATCGCCGCAGCCGTCGGCCTCTTCCGCCCGCCGTGGCGGGTGCGCGGCTGGCTCATCCTGCTCGGGTTCGTGTTCATCGCGATGCTGTTCTGGGGCAAGATCGCCGATCTCGAGCACCTGCTCGCCGTGCTGCTGATCCTCGCGGTCGACCGTTCACTGCGCGTGCGGCACACGACCGTCCGTGAGCAGCGACTGATCGCGGTGATCGCCATCCTGGTGCTCGGCGCGGTCGAGATCATCACCACCCTCCTGCCCACCGACGGCCCGTTCGGTCCCACCGAGCCCGCATCCGGCGGCTTCATCGACCTCGCGATCGACGTCGTCGTGATCCTGGTGCTCGTGAACGGTCTGCGCCGCGGCCGCCGCTGGACCTGGGTGCTCGCACTGCTGCTCGGCCTCTTCAACGTCCTGGTCGCGGCGCTCGTGCTCACGCTCATCACCGTCTTCAGCCAGGCCCAGGTCGACTTCCGCTGGGACGGCGAGACCGAGCTCTCCCTGGCGAACGGATTCCTCTGGCTGGTCATGCTCGTCTACCTCATCTGGGTGCGCCGGGCGTTCGGGGCGAAGCGCAAGTCGAAGCTCGGCATCCAGCCCTCCCCCACGGCGGATGACATGAAGAAGGAACTGCGCACGCATGGCGGAGGCACCCTGTCGTGGATGACGACCTGGGACGGCAACAGCTACGCCCGCGTGACCGGCGGCATCGTCGCGTACCAGCGCCGCAACGGCGTGGCTCTGGCGCTCGCCGACCCGATCGGGCCGGCGGACGCTCGCGGCGAGGCCGTGACGGGGTTCATCCGCACTGCTGAGCAGGCGGGTCTGGTGCCGTGCTTCTTCAGCGCCGATGAGGCCACCCGCGCCGCGGTGCCCTCGACCTGGCGCAGCATCGTCGTGGCCGACGACACGATCGTCGACCTGCCGGGGCTGGAGTTCACGGGCAAGCGGTGGAACTCGGTGCGCACCTCGCTCAACAGGGCCGGCCGGGACGACATGACCTTCCGGATGACGCACCTGAAGGCCGAGTCCTGGGGTGTGCAGCAGCAGCTGCGGGCGATCTCCGAAGCCTGGGTCGGCGACAAGGATCTGCCGGAGATGCGCTTCACCCTCGGCACGCTCGATGAGGCGGAGGACCCGGAGGTGCGACTCGCGCTGGCCGTCGCACCCAACGGCGACATCGACGGCTTCCTCTCGTGGCTCCCCGTGTACGGCGGCGACGGCGCGGTGCGCGGGTGGACGCTCGATCTGATGCGCCGCCGCGACGGCGGGTTCGGCCCGGTGATGGAGTACCTCATCGGGTCTTCCGCGAAGCAGTTCTCGGAAGAGGGCGCGCAGGTCATGTCGCTCTCCGGCGCACCGCTCGCCCACGACTATCCGCCGGATGCGGGAGTGATCGCCGCACTCAGCGACCGGCTGGCGGACGCTCTGGAACCGGTCTACGGCTTCGGGTCGCTGCACCGCTTCAAGCAGAAGTTCCATCCGCGCTACGAGACCATGTATCTCCTGTTCCGCGACGAGAGCGACCTCACCCGCATCGGCGGCGCGCTCACGCGGGCATTCCTCCCCGACGCCACGTTGCGGCAGTTCGCCGGGGCCGGACTCGAACTCGTGCGCGGCGGTGGCAAAGACTGACTATTACGTTTTCCGGATAACACAACGCTATGCGGATTTCCGGATAACACCCGCCCCGCACCCGGCGGCCGCGGCGTGAGTACGATCGGTGTCGTGCTCGATGAAGACCGCCTCCGCTCCATGGCCGACGAACTCACCACCGTGCACGGCGTGCGGGCGGTCGCACTCGGAGGCAGCCGGGCTCGGGGCACGCACCGCCCGGACTCCGACATCGATCTGGGTCTCTACGTCGACGCGGACGTCGACCGCGCGGGCCTGGGGCGTGTGGCGAGCAGCTGGACGGGTGCGCCTGTCGAGATCGCCGAACGGGGCGGCTGGGGACCATGGGTCGACGGCGGCGCCTGGCTCATCGTCGACGGAGTGCCGGTAGACCTCATCCTCCGCGACGTGGACCGGGTGGCCGCGCAGTGCGCTCGCGCCGCGAGAGGCGAGTTCGCCTTCCACACCCAGCCGGGGCATCCGCTCGGCTTCCTCGACGTCGCCTATGCCGGCGAAGTCGCGACGAGTGTGCCGCTGCGGGATCCGGACGGGATCCTGGTCGGGCTGGCTCGCAGCGTGACCCCCTACCCGGAGGCTCTGCGGGACGCGTTCCTCGCGAACCTCTGGCAGGTCGACTTCCTGCTGAACGCCGCCCTGAAGGGGGCGAAGTCCGGTGACGTCGCCTACGTGTCGCTGTGCGGAACCACGACGACGATGCTCACCGCGCATGCGTGGCACGCCTCGGCCGGCAACTGGGTCACGAACGAGAAGGGCCTCGTGACGAACGTCGCGCGCCTGCGGATCGACACCCGCGGGTTCAGTGCGGCGGCCGCCGAGGCGCTCGGGAGCCTCGGCACCTCCCCTGGGGAGCTGCTCGCATCGATCGCGCGACTGCGCGGGCTCCCCCGCCCCGGCACCCCGGAGAACGCACCGGAGTCCGACTGACGAGGGTCGCGCGCAAGTCGAACTCGTCGGCGAGGTTGCTCCCCTCAACCCACCGCATCCGCCAGCTCGACCGGTGCCTCACCTGAGGCATCGCCGACCGGGCGCTTGGCGGTGTTCGCGATGTGCGCGCGGCTGACGACGATCACCGCGACGATCATGATCGCGACACCCAGCCAGTACGGCGCGGCGGGGCTGACCAGGGCGTAGAGCGCGCCCGCGATGAGCGGCGCGGCCGTGCCCATGGCCGCGTTCAGCGACTGCGTCGCTCCGCCGAGCCAGCCCTGCTCATCGTCACCGACGGCGTTCGACATGGCACCGTCCATCGCGGCCTGCGAGGCACCCTGGCCGGCGGCGAGCATGAGCGCGCCGACGATGAACACCCACGGCTGAGCGAAGATCGAGGCCACGATGGCGAGGGCCGCGAGGCCGATCATCTGCGCGATGATGCCGCTCACGATCACACCGCGCTCCCCGATGCGCGGGAGCAGGATGCCGAGCAGCACACCCTGGATGAGGATGTCGATGATGCCGACCGCGGCGGTCAGGAGTCCGATCTGCGTCGGTCCCCACTGAATCGAGTCGAGTGCCAGCACGCTGAAGTTGTTCACGAAGAAGCCGAACGGCAGGGCGAGCAGGCCGAAGCCGATCATGAGCCCGCGCAGCTCCTTTCGTCCGAACGCCTCTTTGAACACCGCGAAGGGCTGCACGTCACGGAGCTTGATCGTGGCGATGCGGTTGCCGGGCTTCAGGCTCTCGGGGAGCAGGAAGATACTGAGGATCGCGATCGTGAGGGCGACCGCGGCAGTGAGGAAGACCGGGAGTTGGAGGCTCACGGCGGCGAGCAGACCGCCGATCCCCGGGCCGATCATGGTCCCGATGCCGGACAGCGCACCGAGCAGGCCGAAGCGCTTGGCACGCTGCTCGGGTGGGGTGATGTCGGCGAGGTACGCGAAGAGGGCAGGGAGGTCGCCGGCTGTCAGGCCCTGGATGACCCGGGCCAGGACGAGGACCCAGATCGCTCCGCCGATGCCGAACAGCGCCATCGAGAACGCGGCCCCGAACGCGGCGACGACGATGACGGGTCGGCGGCCGAACCGGTCGGAGAGGCGACCGAGGAACGGCGCGGCCAGGAAGGCGCAGAGCCCGTTGACCGCCTCGAGCACGCCCACCCAGATGGCGAGGTCGCTCTCGTGGGAGACGTACTGGAGCACGACGAAGGGAAGGACGGGGAGGACGACCGTCATCCCGATGACGGTGAGCATCGTCAGCACGATGAGCATGATCCAGGCGCGGTTCTGTTCCCGGCGCGTGAGGGTGTTGGGTGAAGTCATACCGAAAGTGTAGCGATACCAGTTTTGGTGTCAAGCCAGTTTTGTGGTCGGTTCACGATAGGGTGAGGACCATGACGACCCCAGAGCCCCTCGGGCGCCGCGAACGGAAGAAGGCCGCGACCCGCAAGGCGATCTCCGACGTCGCGACGATGATGTTCCTCGAGCGCGGCTTCGACAACGTGAGCATCCGCGAGGTCGCCGACGCCGCCGACGTCTCCCCGACCACCGTCTTCGCGCACTTCCCCCAGAAGGAGGCCCTCGTCTTCGACGAGGACGACGAGCAGCGCGACCGCCTCGTCTCCACCGTCCGAGACCGGCAGACGGGGACCACGATCAACCGCGCGATCCACGAGTTCTATACGGCCGAACTCCGCGCGAACGTCGACGAGCACGGCAACGACGTCACCCGCGTGTTCCTGCGCTTCCTCAACGAGACACCGGCACTGCGCGACTACGCGGCGAAGATGTGGCTCCGGCACGAAGACGCCCTGGCCGACGCCATCGCCGAGGAACTCGGTCTCGCCGAGCCGATCGCCGAGATCCGCGTCTACGCCCGGTTCGTGCTGCAGATGCAGCTGCTCGTCAACGACAGTGACGACCCTCTCGGCACCCTGGACGCGGGATTCCGGCTGCTCGACAGCGGCTGGGCACCGATCGAAGCCACGATCGCCGAATCCCGAGCTTGATCGCCCTCAGATGCGACGAGGTTGATCAAGGCATCGCAGCGACCGAGGTCGAGGCGTAGTCCGGGAGCTCGATCGCTTCGGACTTGTCGAGCATTCGCGCGACGATCTGACGCATCGGCCAGTGATGCATGAGTCGCGCGGAGAGCACCCGCATCCGGAGCATGAATCGACTGCGCGGAAGGAAGCCGTCGACGCCACCGGGCGCCAGTGTGTGGGCCGTCGCGACGTAGGGCCGCATGATCTCCTCGTAGCGGGCGAACGCCGCGGCATGATCTCCCGCGGCACGTCCGAGCTCGCCCGCCAGGACATACGCGCCGACGAGAGCGAGACTCGTGCCCATCCCCGTGAGGGGCGACCCGCAATAGCCGGCATCCCCGAGCAGGGCGACGCGCCCTCGGGTCCAGCTGTCCATGTGCACCTGGCTGACGGTGTCGAGATGGAAGTCGGCATCGGCATCCGCCGCCGCGAGCAGTTCTCCGGCCCGCCAGCCCATCCCATCGAAGACCTCGCGCAGGAGCCGCTTCTGGCTGGCGACGTCGCGCCGATCCACGTCCGCGCCGGTGGCGGCGAACGCCAGCATCACCTTCGCCGAACCGCCGCGCTCGGGCCGCAGCGCAAGCATCCGCCCCGGCTCGCTGTACATGTCGAACCAGTCATCGAGCGGACCGGCGTCCGGCACGGTGCAGTAGCCGAGGTACGCGCCGAGGTGCACGACGTAGTCGACCTCCGGACCGAAGGCGAGCGCCCGCACACCGGAGTGGATGCCGTCGGCACCGACGACGACGTCGAAGGTGCGGACCAGACCGCTGCGGAAAGTGACCTCGACGCCACCCGGGCCCTCCACCATCGACTCGATCCGGTCGCCGTAGATGACCTCGGTGTGGTCGTCGATGAGATCGAGGAGGATCTCCGTCAGGTCGCCCTTCATGATCTCGATCTCAGTCACGGGACTGCCGTCGCCGACGAAGAGATCGGCAGGCATCGTGGCGAGCTCGCGGCCCGCGCTGTCGATGTAGCGCAGCCCCTTCTCGTGCACGATGCGCTCGCGCACGCGGGGCATGATGCCCATCCGCTCGGCGACGACCTCGCCGAGTCCGCGGAGATCGACGGCCTGCCCTCCGAGGCGGACGTCGGGCGTCTGCTCGACGATCGTGGAGCGGATGCCCTGCCTGTGGAGCCAGTGGGCGAGGGCGGGTCCTGCGATGCCGGCGCCGGAGATGAGTACGCTGTATTCGTTCATGAGAAGCACGATAATACAGCGAATATACGCTGTACAAGTGTTCTAGTTAGAAGAGTGGTGTACTAGTACGGTGCGAGCAACTTCACAGACCATCGCGGCGGAGATCGCCGACCGGATCACCTCCGGAGAACTGCACCCCGGCGACCGGGTGCCGTCGGCGCGCGGGATCACCCGCGACTGGGGCGTCGCGATCGCCACCGCCACCAAGGCCCTTGCGCACCTGCAGCAGCAGGGCCTGATCGTCTCGACACCGGGCATCGGCAGCGTCGTCGCCTCCCCCACGACGACGCCCACCCCCTCGCTGACGACCGCGACCGTTGTCGCGACCGCGATCGCGATGGCGGACGCCGAAGGCATCGAGGCGATCTCGATGCGGCGGATAGCCGCCGAGCTCGGCACCGCCACCATGTCCCTCTACCGGCACGTCGAGAGCAAAGACGGACTGATCCTGCTCATGATCGACGCGGTGCTCGGGGAGGAGTCATTCCCCGAGCCGTCAGCGGACTGGCGCGCCGATCTGGAGGTGTCGGCGCGACTGCAGTGGGCGAGCTTCCAACGGCATCCCTGGCTCGCGGGGGTGATGTCGATCTCGCGGCCGCAGCTCGTCCCCAACGGTTTCCGCTACACCGAGTGGTGCCTGCGGGCTCTGGCTCCACTCCGGCTGAGCATGGAGACGCTGATGTACATCAGCGTCATCGTCTTCAGCCACGTCAAGTCCCTGGCGACCGACATCGCCTTCGAGGCCGAGCAGCGTCAGGACACGGGCCTCACGGCAGACGAGTACATGACCACCCGATCCAGCGACATCGCCGAGATGGTGTCGCCGACGGACCTGCCGCTACTCGCCTCCCTGGTGCGATCGGACGACTTCGATCTCGACCTGGATGCGCTGTTCGAGTTCGGGCTGCAGCGGCTGCTCGACGGCATCGAGAGCTGGCTCCCGCGCTGACTCAGTCGTCGCGAGGTCGGCGGCGCAGGCTCTTGACGTCGGTGCGTCGCTGCTTGGCCTTGAGGCGACGCTCCTTCGACCCGCGACTCGGCTTGGTCGCACGACGCGGGGGTGCCGGCGGCCTCAGCGCCTCGGCGACCAGCGCGACGAGTCGATCACGCGCGGCATCACGGTTGCGCAGCTGCGCGCGATGCTCGGAGGCCGCGATCGTGAGCACCCCGTCGACCAGACGGCCGCTCAGCCGATCGAGGAGCCGCTCGCGCTGATACGGCGTGAGTGCCGCGGAGTTCGCCGCATCCCAGACGAGTTCCGCGCGCGAGTCGGCGGTGTTCACGCCCTGCCCTCCCGGGCCCGACGACCGCGAGAAGCGCCACGACAGCTCGGCCTCGGGGATCGTGAGACCCGACGAGACCCGCAGACCGGGGCGATGGGCGGAAGGCATGTCTCCATCATCGGGCCTCCCGAAGCCGGCCGCTGCAGTCCGGCTAGCATTGCGGGGTACGACGAGCCGCGCAGCATCCACTCCACGGCAGCGCACGCGGCCCTCACGCGGAGCACGATGAACTCATTCCGGCAGGACGACTGGGCGGCGAGCCCCTCGTTCCCGTCGACGGTGGCCGAGCCGTACTTGATGGGCACGGGTGTCGTCACGGGGGAGGACACCGGCGCTCGTCCGCTCTCCCCTCCGCACAGCCACGCCGATCCGATGCTCGCCTGGTGCTACCGCGGCACGGTCTGGGTGCACCTGCAGGACGCACGGTGGCGCCTGACCCCGGGGCAGGGCGTGTGGATCCCGGCGAACACCCCGCACACCGCCCACCACGAGCCCGACTCGATCGGCTGCTACACCTACATCCCGGATACGGCCCTGCTCGCTCCGGTCGACCAGATCACCCGGGTCCTGGTGCCGCGGGCGGTGCAGGAGATGCTGCTCCACCTCGGCATCAACGACATGCCCACCGACCTGCGCGTGCGCGTCCAGTCGGTGCTGATCGAGATGCTGCAGCAGCCGCTGCCCGAGGCCGCGAGCGAGTGGGGCGAGGTGCCGATGCCCACCGACGAACGGGTCGCCCCGCTGGTGCAGGCGGTACTCGCCGACCCCGGCGATCCACGAGGGGCCGTCGAGCTGTTCCTCGCGCACGGACTCCACGAGCGCACGGTCCTGCGCATCTTCCAGAACGACGTCGGCATGAGCTTCGGCCGCTGGCGCACGGGAGTGCGGATGACTCTGGGGGCACGCCTGATCGTGGACGGCACACCCATCGGCGCCGCCGCACACCGCTGCGGCTACGCGACGACGAGCGCATTCTCCGCCGCCTTCAAGGAGCGGTTCGGGATCACTCCCCGCCAGCACGTCGCGCGCGTGCAGGCCGACACCGCCCATCAGCTGTACTGGCGCTGACCGCTCACGGTTGTTCCGACCGCCATTGTCGGTTCCGCGACACAAGTCGTCGCTCCCGCGACACTGAGCGAGCCATCCGCGTTCTAACATCGTTCTGTTAGGGCATGCTTACCTAACTTCTCGCCGCATCGACGCGGCACACCCCTCCCCCCTTCCCGAAGGAGAACCATGTCGCACGCTTCTGCGCGCCCGAAGATCCGCCGAGGCTCGGCCCTCGTCGCCGCGGCCATCGCCGCCGCGCTCACCCTGGCAGGGTGCACGGCATCCGGTGAAACCGCCGGATCCGCACCCACGTCGGCCGCCGTCGACGGGGTGGTCATCGAGCACGGCCACGGGAAGACCGTGATCCCCGAGAAGCCGCAGCGCGTGGTCGCCCTCGGCTGGATGACGCCCGACATCGTCGCGGCCCTCGGCACCAACCCGGTCGGCATCGAAGAAGTCTGGGGCGCCGACGAGAGCGGCTACCAGCCCTGGTTCGAGGACTACGTCACCGAGGAATACGGCGAGACCCCTGAGATCATCCCCTTCGTCGAGGACGGCCCGAACTACGAGGCCATCAAGGAGCTCAAGCCCGACCTGATCCTGAGCCTCTACTCGGGCGTCACCGACATCGAGTACGAGCGCCTGAGCGAGATCGCTCCGACGGTGCCGTACATCGAGGGGCCGTGGAACCCGGGCACCTGGGAGGGCATGACCCGCACGGTCGGCAAGGCCCTGTCGGAGGACGCGAAGGCCGAGGAGCTGATCGCCGAGACCGAGGAGCAGATCACCTCCCTCTCCGGCGAGCATCCCGAGTTCCAGGACAAGACCTTCGTCTGGGGTCTGACCCTGAACGAGGGCGGCACCGACCTCGGCGTCTACCTCGAGTACGACCCGCGCGTGCGCATCACCGAGGCGCTGGGCTTCACCTCCACCTCGGCGATGGACAGCTTCCTCGCGAGCGCCGAGGGCGACAACTGGTACACCGGCGTCAGCCTCGAGAACCTCTACGACGTGCAGGCCGACCTGTTCGCAGCCTGGGGCGGCAGCGCGGATGAGGGGAAGTACACGGTCGAGAACAAGGTCGTCTCCCGCTGGGAGCCGATCGCCGACGGGTCGTACGTGATCTACGCGAACGACGCCGAGGCCTCCGCGATCAGCGCACCGACCGTGCTGTCGCTGAAGTACATCCTCCCGAAGTACGTCGACGACCTCGCAGCCGCGCTGCAGGGCGAGCCGACCATCGACGGGAAGTGACCCGCGAGATGTCCCTGGCGACGCAAGACGACACGGACGTCTCGAACACAGGTGCGGGGAGTCGCAGCGACGACTCCCCGCACCGCAACGGGACGCTGGTGGTGGGACTCATCGTCTCCACCGTGGTGCTGGTGGTCGCCGTCATCGCCTCGCTCGCGATCGGCAGCCGCGCGATCGACCCCCTCACCGTGCTGCAGTCCCTCTTCTCCTATGACGATGAGAACCCGCTGCACCTGATGGTCATGGAGCTGCGGGTGCCGCGCACGCTGCTCGGCATCGTCGTCGGTGCCGCCCTCGCCGTGTGCGGCGGACTCATCCAGGCCTTCACCCGCAACCCGCTGGCCGACCCCGGCATCCTCGGAGTCAACGCCGGCGCCTCCTTCGCCGTCACCTTCGCGGTCGGCGTGCTCGGCCTGACGGCACCCGGCGCCTACGTGCCTTTCGCCCTCGCCGGGGCCTTCGTCCTGACCGTGCTCGTCTACGTGCTCGGCTCGTTCGGGGCGTCGGGTGCGACCCCCATGAAGCTCACCCTCGCCGGAGTCGCCCTGGGTGCGGCATACACCGGATTCACCACCGCGATCGTGCTGCGCGACCTCGGCACCCTCCAGGTCATGCGGTTCTGGGGTGTGGGCTCGATCGGCGGACGCACCCTCGACCAGCTCGCGTGGGCAGCCCCGCTCATCGCGATCGGACTGCTGATCGGACTGCTGTGCGCACGCTCGCTGAACGCCCTCGCCCTGGGCGATGACCTCGCGCAGGCGCTCGGCGCACGCGTGCGCGTGACGCGGATCCTCGTCATCATCGCCGTCACCCTGCTGGCAGGAACCAGCGTCGCCGCTGCCGGCCCCATCGCCTTCGTCGGGCTCATGATCCCGCACATCGTCCGCTGGTTTACCGGACCCGATCAGCGCTGGGTGCTGACCTACTCGATGGTCATCGGCCCGGCGTTCCTGCTGTTCGCCGACATCCTCGGCCGCATCGTGCTCCCGAACGGAGAGATGCGCGTCGGCATCGTCACCGCTCTCCTCGGAGCCCCGATCCTGATCATCCTCGTGCGCCGGAAGCGGGTGAGCGGACTGTGAGCATCGACCAGAAGCCCGTCACCCTGCCCGCCATCGACTCTTCGCACGCCGAGTTCGCCCCGGTCGATCACGGGCGTCGCCTGATCCGGATCGAGACCCGGCGCATCGCCGCCCTCATCCCCGTGCGCTCCGTCATCGTGAGCGTCGTGCTCGTGGTCGTCATCGTCGGAACGGGCCTCGCCTCGATGACCATCGGTGCCTACGAGGTCGATTTCCCCGCGGTCCTGCGCGCCATCGTCGATCCGGCATCCGACCCCGACATCCGCCAGGTGGTCTTCGAGTGGCGCCTGCCGCGCGTACTGTTCGCGGTGCTGTGCGGAGCGGCGCTGGCCCTCGCCGGCGGGATCTTCCAATCCCTCACCCGCAATCCGCTCGGCTCCCCCGACATCATCGGATTTGGCATCGGGGCCCAGTTCGGCGTCACGCTCGTGATGATCGTGCTCGAGCTGAACACCTATATGTTCAAGGCGGCCGGAGCCCTCGTCGGTGGATTGCTCACCGCGCTGCTCGTCTACGTGCTGGCCAACAAGAACACGATGTCGTCGTTCCGCCTGATTATCGTCGGCATCGGCGTCTCGGCCGGACTCGGGTCGCTCACCTCGTGGATCCTCATCTCGGTCAGCGTCGAGAAGGCGATGATGGCCGCGACCTGGGGCGCGGGCTCGCTCGCCTCGCTCGGCTTCGACCAGCTGATCCCCGCGACGATCGTGTTCGCGATCGTCACCGTGCTCTCCCTCCCGCTCGCCCGCACGCTGCCGGTGCTGGAGATGGGCGACGACGCAGCCACCGCGCTCGGCATCAGCCCCGGGCGCACCCGCCTCGCGGCCATGGTCTTCGGCGTGGCCCTGGTCGCCCTCGTCACCGCCGCCGCCGGCCCCATCTCGTTCATCGCCCTCGCGGCCCCCCAGATCTCGCAGCGACTCACCCGCTCGAACACCCCGATGGGCACGGTGCCCGTGATGCTGACCGGCGCCGCGCTCGTCGTGGTGTCGGATGCCGTCGCCCAGCTCGTCGCCGTACCGGTCGGCGTCGTGACGGTCTCGGTCGGCGGCATCTACCTCGCCTGGCTGCTGGCCGCCCAGTACGCGCGCCGCACCTGAAAGGAACACCCATGACCGCTTCGCTGCTGGCCCGCGACATCACGCTGGGCTACGGAGAGACCCCCATCATCTCCGACCTGTCGCTCGAGGTCCCCGACGGCTCGTTCACGATCATCATCGGACCGAACGCGTGCGGAAAGTCGACCCTGCTGCGCGGGTTCGCCCGCCTGCTGCGCCCGACCACCGGAGCGGTGCTCCTCGACGGCGATGAGCTGCGCTCACTCAAGCCGAAGGAGGCCGCCCGCAAGCTGGGGCTGCTGCCGCAGTCGTCCATCGCCCCCGACGGCATCACGGTCGCCGACCTCGTGGGCCGCGGGCGATTCCCCCACCAGAGCGCCATGCGCACGTGGAGCAGCGCCGACGAGCGCGCGGTGTCCGAGGCCATGGCGGCGACCGGAGTCACCGACCTGTCGCGGCGCCTGGTCGACGAGCTCTCGGGCGGGCAGCGTCAGCGGGTCTGGGTGGCGATGGCCCTCGCCCAGCAGACCCCGCACCTGCTGCTCGACGAGCCGACGACGTTCCTCGACATCGCGCACCAGATCGACCTGATGGAACTCTTCGCCGACCTGCACCGCGACGGCACCACACTCGTCGCCGTGCTGCACGACCTCAACCACGCCGCCCGCTACGCGACGCACCTCGTGGCGATGCGCGACGGGGCGATCGTGGCACAGGGCGACCCGCGGGAGATCATCACCGCCGAGCTCGTCCAGGCCGTGTACGACCTGCCCTGCAAGGTCATCACGGACCCGGTGTCGGGAACGCCGCTGGTGCTGCCGCTCGGACGGCGGACACCGTGACGTCCACCCCGCGGAGGCTGTTCGGGATCGCACTGAAGTCCGAGGGACGCGGCATCGCCCTCGCCGGGGCGACTGCGCTGCTCATCGTGCACTCCCTCGCCGAAGCCACGATCCCCGTCCTCATCGGAGCGACGATCGACCGCGCCGTGCTGCCCGCCGCCCCCGCAGCCCTCGCGCTCTGGCTCGGCGTGCTGGTCGGCACGTTCCTCGTGCTGACCGCGAGCTATCAGGCGGCCTCTCGGCTCATGGTCTCGATCTACGGTTACGGCGAGCAGGCGCTGCGCCACCTCACACTCTCCCGCATGCTGCGCCCCCGGCTCTCCCGCCGCGCTGTCACTCCGGGCGAAGCGCTCACGTTCGTCACCTCCGACACGTACCGCGTGGCCGGAGTCGCCTGGTCGGTCGCGCAACAGTTCTCGACGATCGCCGCGATCGTCGGCGCAGGACTCGCGATGCTGGTGATCTCCCCCGTCGCGACGATCGTGGTGTTCGGCTCGACGATCGCGATGATGTTCGTGATGCAGGTCGTCTCCCGTCCGTTGGAGCGTCGCGGCTTCGCCGAGCAGCATGCCGCGACCGAGGCCGGGGCCGTCGCGGCCGACTTCATGGGCGGCTTCCGGGTGCTCGTGGGAATCGGTGCGCGCGAGGAGGCTGTGCGGCGGTACATCGCCGCCAGCGACGCCTCCCGCCGGGCCGCGACAGCTGCCGGCCGGTCCCTCGCCGCCTACGAAGCGGTGAGCGGCACCCTGGCCGCGGTCGCGACGACTGCCCTCGCCGGCATGTCGGCCTGGTTCGCGGCGGAGGGCCGCATCAGCATCGGCGAGTTGGTGACCGTGCTCGGACTCGCCCAGTTCATCAGCGGATACCTCGCCTACGCCGGCTCGTTCCCCTCGAACTGGATCCACAAGCTCGCCTCCGCCAAGCGCCTCGCCGAGGTGATCGACGCCGAGGATCTGCTCGATGCGCCCGCCGCATCTTCTCCGGCAGAACCGGCCGGCGATGTCGTGCTGGCTTTCCGCGCCGACTCGGGAGCCCCGCTCGTGGAGGTGCGCGAGCGCGAGGTGCTCGGCATCCGTCCCGCCGACAGCGACGCGGCCCGCGCGCTCTCCCGCCTGCTCGGGCTGCGCTCGCGCGCCGAGCCCGGGCTGGTGTCGGTCGCCGTCGACGGCGGACTCCGTGATCTGACCACCCTCGACCCCGTCGAGTACCGCCGCCGGGTCGTCGCCCCGCCCCACGGACAGACGATCGTGAGCGGCTCTCTGCGCGAGGCTGTGCGCGGTCACGGGACAGACGAGCCCGCGCATCCGCCGTTCATCGAGATGGCGGCACTGCACGACACCGTGGTGCAGGTCGGCGGCTGGGAATCGCAGGTCGGCGAAGCCGGTCGACGGCTCTCGGGCGGACAGCGCCAGCGCATCGGGATCGCCCGCGCCCTGCATGCGGAGGCCGACGTGCTGGTGCTCGACGAGCCGACCTCGGCCGTCGATGCCCTCACCGAGGCGCACATCGCCCGCGCGCTCGCGGAGCACGACGAGACCGTGATCGTGATCACCACCTCCCCGGTGCTGCTCGACGCCTGCGACCGGGTCATCGACCTCCCCTCTCCCGGAACGGATGCTCCCCATGAGTGACCCGACCTCGACCACCGCGCTGCTGCCGATCGCGTCCAGCGCCCGCGTACGGGCCGTCGTCGGCGGGCTGCTGCGGCAGCATCCGGGTCGGACGGCGGCGGTCGCTGCCCTCTTCCTCGCGGCATCCGCCCTCGGGATCGTGATGCCGTCATGCCTCGGCCGGATCGTGGATGCCGTCTCGTCGGATGCCGGCTTCGCGACCATCTCCGGGTGGGTCGCCGGCGCGGGCCTCGGTGCGATCGGCGCGGCCGTGATGATGCTGTGGGCCGTGCGAGTGCTCACCGGTCTGGTGCAGGACATGCTCGCCACCCTGCGCGAAGACGTGTTCGCCTCGGCGATGCGGCTGCCGGTCAGCGAGGTCGACGACGGCGAGAGCGCCGACCTGCTCTCCCGCGTCACCGGAGACGTGGATGCCGTGGCCGAGGCCGGCGGCAACGTCGCCCCGACCCTCCTGTCGGCGGGCTTCGCGATCGGGGTCTCGGTGGTCGCACTGACCGCCCTCGACCCGTGGCTCGCCCTCGCCGGAATCGCCTCGGCACCCTTCTATGTGCTCGGCACCCGCGCGTTCCTGCGGCGGTCACGTGTGGTGTTCCGCGAGGTGCGGGTGCGCGAGGCCGCGCGCAGTCAGGCCGTGCTCGACGCAGTCGAGGGCATCGAGACGCTCACCGCGTTCAACGAGCAGGAGCCCGCGCTCGAGCGGGTCCGTGAGCGCGCCGAAGCATCGATCCACATGCAGATCGAGGGCGTGCGGGTGACGAACCGGCTGTTCCGGTGGATCAACGGCGGCGAGCTCGTCGGGCTGGCTGCGATCCTCGGCACCGGGTTCCTCCTGCAGTCCGCAGGCGCGATCACGGTGGGAGCCGTCACCACGGCCGCGTTGCTGTTCCACCGCTTGTTCGGCCCGGTCGGGCAGCTGATCTTCGGGCTCAACGACATCCAGCGTGCGGCCATCGGGCTCGCGCGACTCGTCGGGGTCATCGACCTCGCGCCCGCCTCGGCCCCGCGGGACGAGGAGACGGATGCGGCACCACGGGCATCGGCCGGCATCGAGGTGCGGGACCTGACCTTCCACTATCCGACCACCGGTCGCGGCATCAGCGATGTGAACCTGCGGGTCGACCAGGGCACCACGGCGGCGTTGGTCGGCACCTCGGGGTCGGGCAAGAGCACGCTCGCGCGTGTGATCGCCGGGCATCATCCGCCGACCTCGGGCAGCGTGCACCTCGCGTCGAGCGCCGATGCCCCGTATTACCTGTCGCAGGAGCTGCACCACTTCCGCGGCACGATCGCCGACAACCTGCGGCTGGTCGCCCCCGAGGCGAGCGACGACGAGATCGTCGCCGCATTGCGGGCGGTCGGAGCGGAGTGGGCGGTCGGGGCGATGGTTCTCGAGCGGGACGGCCGTGCTGCATCAGAGTCCGCCGTGCCGCTCGACGAGGGACGCATCCAGCAGCTCGCGGTCGCGCGGGCGTTCCTCGCCGACCCTGACGTCGTGATCCTGGACGAGGCCACCGCCGACGTCGGTCTCCATCACCGCGAAGCCGTGGAAGACGCGATCGCGGCGCTGCGCAAGGGCCGCACCGCCGTGCTCATCGCGCATCGGCTGCAGCAGGCCGTCACCGCCGAGCAGATCGTCGTGTTCGCCGACGGCAGGCCGACGCAGCGCGGCACGCACGACGAGCTCGTCGCCACCGAAGGGCTCTACCGCGACTCCTGGCTCGCCCAGACGCGCAGCGCTCCCCATCCGCACACCCCCACCGGCCAGACCCCCACCGGCCAGATCCCCACCACAGAGACGGAGACTCCGTGAGCATCCACCGCGGCATCGTCAGCAGCACCACCACCCTCACTCCGACCCTGGTCCGCGTCACACTCGGCGGTGACGGCATCACCGACTTCCTCAGCACCGGCATCGGCGACGAGTATGTGCGGGTGTTCTTCCCGCACGGCGAGGACCCGAAGGATGTCTCGCTTCCCGTGCCCGCGGGCGACTGGTGGGAGACGCCGGAGGGCGCGCCCGAAGCCCCGATGCGCACGTACACGATCAGCGGTGTACGCCCGGATGCCGGCGAGCTCGACATCGACTTCGTGATCCACGAGGCGGGTGTCGCGGGGCCGTGGGCTGCGCGCGCGGAGCCCGGGCATGTGCTCGGGCTGAACTCCCCGACCGGTCTCTACTCGCCGCCGGAAGACATCACGTGGCAGGTGCTCGTGGCCGACCTCACCGGGCTTCCCGCCGTGGCACGCATCATCGCCGAGGTGCCGTCGGGCGTGCGTACCCGGGTCGTGCTCGAGGTGCCGAGCGAGGCGGACCGCGTGCCGCTCGAGGTCGGCCCCGACGTCGAGGTCACCTGGGTGGTCGGCGGCAACGGCCACGGCCCCAGCGCGCTCGGCCCGCTCGTCCGCGGCATCGTCGACGACCGGCTCCCCCTCGCCGAGGGGTACGTGTGGGTGGCCGGCGAGACCGTGGCGCTGCGCGACGTGCGCAAGTACCTGCGCAAGGAGCTCAGCCTCCCCGCGACCCGCTTCAAGGTCGTCGGCTACTGGACCCCCGTCGCCGCCTGGGACGAGAAGTTCGCCGCGCTCCCCGACTCCGTGCAGAACGAGTTGGACGCGATCTGGGCCGATGCCGAGGGCGACGAGCCCGAAGACGTGCAGGTGCGCTTCGAGGAGCGGCTGGATCAGTTGGGGTTGTGAGGGGCCGAGGTCGACGCCACCTAAGAGCCTCGTCGGTCGACATCGACGCACCCGACTGACAGGGTGGAAGGATGGGAGGCAACGGAACCAGCACCGGCATCCACTGGGGACTGCTCGCCTTCGGCGCCCTCTTCGGGCTGACCTGCGCGGTGCTGATCCTCACCGAGGTGCTGAGCCCGACCCTATGGTTCACCGTCGTCGCGATGGCCTGCGTGGTGCTGTCCCAGGCGCTCACGATCCGTTCGAAGCGACGGAACCGCTGACGGTTCCGCCCGACGGCTGACGCGAAGTGGACGCGACGGCGGGAGTCGAACCCGCAACGCCATCAGGTATGAGCTGAGGCCCGGGACCGCCCGGATCGCCGCGATGGGAATGACGTTACCCGGCTGTGATCTGACCCGCCAGGACCGTTGCCTGGGATAACCCTATGAGTCGGACAATGACGGATGCCGGTCACGCGGCGTCATCGGGCTCCGGGGCGTCGAGGGCGCGCAGCAGCCGAGCGACGGCCTCGCGCAACTCGCTCCGGTGCGGTTCGGCGAGCGCCACCGCGTACTCGACGCCCTCGGGGATCCAGAGCAACGCGTACATCGCCTCCCGCCAGTCCGAGCCTCCGAACGGCCACCGCGTGCGGTCGTCGCCCACCGCCGTCGCGCCCTGCGACCACGGCCCGAAGCGCTCCTGCATCTCGGCGAGCGGCAGCTCCATCACCGCGGCCGCCTCGACCTTCTGCGGCGACCACGACGAGGCGATCAGCACGCGTTCTTCGATCTCCTCGTCGGTGATGTCGCGGCGGGAGAACAGCACGCGCGTGTGCTCGACGGCGGCGATGCGGTCGACGCGGAACGTGCGCCAGTCCGCGCGGTCGAGGTCCCAGCAGAGCAGGAACCACTTGCGCCCGGCCGGCGCCAGGGCGTGCGGCTCGACACGGCGCACGCTCTCGCGCCCTTCGCCGTCCACGTACCGCAGCCGCAGCCGCTCGGTGTCGCGGGTGGCGAGCGCGATCTCCCCCAGCACCTCGGGCGAGACGACCGGACCGTCGCCGATGCGCGGCGCCTGCACCGACGCGGCGAGCGCGTTCACCCTCTGACGCAGCGCCGACGGCAGCACCTGCTCGAGTTTCGCGAGTGCCGTGAGCGTGACCTCGGGACCGCCGACGAGCTGCTGCGTGGCGGCGACCCGCAGACCGATCGCCATCGTGACCGCCTCGTCGTCGTTGAGCAGCAACGGCGGCACGGCACTCCCGGCCTCGAGCCGGTAGCCTCCGGCGACGCCCGGGGAGGACTCCACCCGATACCCGAGCTCGCGCAGCCGGTCGACGTCGCGGCGCACGGTGCGCTCGGTCACGCCCAGCCGGGTGGCGAGCTCGGTCCCCGGCCAGTGCCGGTGCGTCTGCAGCAGATTGAGCAGAGCCAGTGCACGCGAGGTGGTGTCGGTCATGCGTCTCAGATTGCCAGATCATGCGGACAGGATCTGTCCGCATGCCTTAATACGCTCTCCCCATGAACGAATCCCTCATCGAGACCGAAGGCCTGACCAAGGTCTTCACCGTCAAGAAGACGCCGGTGCATGCCGTGACCGACGTCTCCTTCACCGCCGTGCGCGGCGAGCTCGTCGCCTTCCTCGGCCCGAACGGTGCCGGCAAGTCGACCACCCTGCGGATGCTGACCACCCTCATCCCGCCCACCTCGGGGAGCGCACGCGTCGTCGGCCACGACATCCGCACGGATGCCGCCGGGGTGCGCGCCCGCATCGGCTACGTCGGCCAGCTCACCAGCGGAAGCTTCTCGCAGCGGGTGCGCGACGAACTGCTGAGCCAGGGTGCCTTCTACGGGATGACGCGGAGGGACAGCGCGAAGCGCGCCGACGAGTTGATCGAGTCGCTCGACCTCACCTCCTTCGCGACGCGGACCGTGCAGCAGTTGAGCGGCGGGCAGAAGCGCCGACTCGACATCGCGCTCGGGCTCATGCACGCACCGCCGCTGATCTTCCTCGACGAGCCCTCCACCGGACTCGACCCGCAGAGCCGGGCGAACCTGTGGGAGCACATCCTCGACCTGCGCACGCAGCACGGCACCACGGTCTTCCTCACCACGCACTACCTGGAGGAGGCCGACCGCTACGCCGAGCGTGTGATGGTCATGGACAAGGGCCGCATCATCGCCGACGACGACGCCGCCTCCCTCAAGGCGACGCTGGCCGGCGACGTGCTGACCTTCGGGTTCGCGGATGCCGCGGAAGCGGCGAGCGCCCGCGCCGTGGTCGCCCGCCTCAGCAGCGCCGAGGTCACGGTCGAGGGCGAGTCCATCTCGCTCGCGGTGCAGGACGGCGACCGGCTGCTGCCGGTGATCGTGCGCGAGCTCGACGCCGCCGGCATCCTCGTCCGCCGCGCGACCGGCGTCCCGCCCACGCTCGACGACGTGTTCCTGGCACTCACCGGACGCACCCTGCGCGACGCCGGCGAAGGAGCGGATGCCGCCGGCGACGCATCCGATTCCGCCGACACCAGCACGACCTCCGCGAACAGCACGACCGCTGCGAACAGCACGACAGGAGTCCTCTCATGACCACCACCGACACGCTCGTGCGCCCGAACCTCGCGCGCGACACCCGCAACGTGCTGACGCGCGAGCTCAAGCCCGTGGTCCGCGACCCGTTCACCCTGATCTTCAGCCTGCTGCAGCCGCTCGTCTTCCTCGGGCTGTTCGCTCCACTGCTGATCGGCGACTCGGGGCAGCCAGCCGGCGAGACCCTGGCCTGGTTCGTGCCCGGCGTGCTCGTGATGATCGTGCTGTTCGGCACCGGTGCCACCGGGTCGAACCTGCAGTACGAGATGATGACCGGCTCGCACGAGCGCACCCTGGTCGCCCCGCTCGCCCGCTCCTCGCTGCTGGTCGGGCGTGCTCTCAAGGAGATCGCACCGATCGTGGTGCAGGCGCTCGTGATTGTGCTGATCGCCTGGCCGTTCGGCTTCGCCGCCGACATCCCCGGGCTGCTCATCGGACTCGCACTGCTGGCCGTGTTCGGGGTGGGCCTCGGCTCGCTGTCGTATTCGCTGGCGCTGGCGACGAAGGACCGGGAGTGGCTGTTCTGGGGAGTGCAGCAGTCGCTGATCTTCCCGCTGCTGATCCTCTCGGGGATGCTGTTGCCGCTGGACGATGCTCCGGAATGGATGCGCGCCGTGGCGTCGGTCAATCCGGTCAACTGGGTCGTGCAGGCCGAGCGGGCGCTGTTCGCCGGAGACCTCGGCGACGTGACCGTGCTGTGGGGGTGGGTCTCGGCTCTCGCGGTCGCGGTGGTCGGGCTGATCGTGGGGGTGCGCGCCATCCGCCGCAGCAACTGACCAGACCCGACGGTGCGCCGCTGCCTGCGAAATCGCAGACGAAGCGGCGCACCGTCGGCGTGTCCACCCGCAGCGCGCCGGCGACAGCACGATGCGTCTGGGTTTCGGCTGGCGACTCCGAGGGTTCAGTCGTTCGTGACCACGAGCTTGCCCCGGCTCACCCCGGCGGCGAGGTCGGCGAGGGCCTCGGGCAGACGGTCCAACGGGTACGTCTTCGCGACGACGGGGCGGATCGCGCCGCTGTCGACGAGCGCCGTGATCTCGCGCAGCTGGTCGCCATCCGCACGCATGAAGAGGAACTCGTACCGCACGCCGAGCTTCTTCGCCTGCCGCCTGATCTTGCGGCTGAGCGCCGCGACCGCCAGCCGCACGAGAGCGTTCAGCCCCTGGGCGCGGGCGAACGCGGGGTCGGGCGGTCCCGATATCCCGACGACCAGCCCGCCCGGCCTCAGCACCCGCAGCGACTTCTCGAGGTTCTCGCCGCCGAGGCTGTCCAACACGAAGTCGTAGCCCGACAGCTCCTCGGCGAAGTCCTGCCGACGGTAGTCGATCACGACGTCGGCACCGAGCTCACGCACGAAGTCGGCGTTCGCGGCACTGGCCGTCGTGGCGACCGTGGCCCCGAGGTGCGCGGCGAGCTGGATGGCGATGGATCCGACCCCACCGGCGCCGGCGTGGATGAGCACCTTCTGCCCCGCCCTGACCCCACCGCGCTCGACCAGCGCCTGCCAGGCCGTGAGGGCGACCAGCGGGAGCGACCCCGCCTCGGCCATCGAGAGACCGGCGGGCACGGGGGCGAGATCCTTCTCGGCGACGGCGATCCGCTCGGCGAACGTCCCGATGCGGGCGGCGTCGGGACGGGCGTACACACGGTCGCCGGGCCGGAATCCGTCGACGAGCCGACCGACACGGATCACCGTCCCCGCCACATCGTTGCCGAGGACCAGGGGCAGGTCGTAGGGCAGGATCTGCGCGAACTCCCCCTGGCGGATCTTCTCGTCCAGCTGGTTGAGCCCCGCGGCCTCCACCCGCACGAGGACGTCTCGGTCGCCGACTTCAGGTTCGGCGACCTCCCGCTCCTCGAGCGGCTGCTTGTACTTGTCGACGACGAATGCACGCATGACGGCGTCTCAGGCGTTCGCCCGCAGCTGCGGGTAGACCGCTTCCAGCGGCGCGCTCAGCCCCGCCTTGACCTGCACCGAGATCTCATCGGCGAGCACTTCGTACTCGTCGCGCTCGGTTGCGTCCAGCACGGCCCTGACGAGATCGGCCGGATCGGTCTTGGGGTCGGTGACGTGCTCCGCCATGGCGGTGTCGACGTAGCCGACGTGCACCCCCACGACGTGCACTCCCGCCGGGGCGAGCTCGAGGCGGAGCGAGTTCGTCGCCGACCACAGCGCCGCCTTGGTCGCGCTGTAGATCCCGCCGACGGCGTACCAGGCGAGGGCGGAGTGGATGTCGATGATCGCCGCTCCCTGGCGTCCGGCGAGGAGCGGGGCGTAGCCGCGCGCGAGGAAGAGCGGCCCGAGGAAGTTCGTCTCCACGTTCCGGCGGATGTCCTCGTCGGAGTGGGTGAGTATCCCCGCGGTCGGCACCGAGGCGCCCGCGTTGTTGATCAGCACGGTCACGTCGGGCGCCGCGTCGACGGCGGCCCGGATCGACTCGGCATCCGTCACGTCGAGGGCGAGCGGAACGACGCGCTCGTCGTCCCAGGTGCGCGGCGTGCGGGCGCTGGCGTAGACCTTGGCGGCTCCGCGTGCGAGCGCCTGGTGGACGAACTGCGTGCCGATGCCTCCGTTCGCTCCGGTGACGAGGACGACGGCTCCGTGGAGTGAAGGCATGGACTGCTCTCTTCTTTGCGACAATGAGTGATAGTTGAGCGTGCGCATAAGCGACTCTCGTCATAACTGAGCGTAATCAGTTTCTATTCCCGGAGGAAGAGCATGTCGACGTCCGCTTCGAACGCCCTCGGTCGTCGCGAGCGCAACAAGCAGCAGAAACTCGAACGGATCACGGCCGCGGCGTCGGAGCTCTTCGCCGAGCACGGCATCGACGATGTCACGACTCAGCAGATCGCCGAGCGAGCCGATGTCGGCACCGGCACCCTGTTCCTGTACGCGAAGACCAAGGGCGAGCTGCTGCTGCTCGTGCAGAACGCGCACTACGCCGTCGCCCTCGAGAAGGGCATCGCGGCGGCCGAAGCGACTCCCGATGCGCGCGCGGCGATCGTCGCACTGCTGCGACCGATCGTCGAGTGCAACCGCGTTCAGGTCGAGAACGGACGCACCTACCTGCGCGAGATGGTGTTCGCCGAACCCTCTGACGGGCACCATGCCGAAGCGCTCCGCATCGTGGGCGAGACCGAGGACGCCGTGGCGTCGATCCTCCGCCGCGACCCGAAGTCGAGCGAGGAACGTGCCGCCGCCCTCGCCCGTATCGTGTCCGCCGTCATGTTCCTCACCCTGACGGCGAGCACGAACGTCGATCTGACCGTCGACGAGCTCGTCGACGACATCGACCGTCAAATCGTCGCCCTCCTTGGGCGCTGAGACCGCCGGTTCAGCGCCGGAGGGAGTCGTCGAACGGGTTCGGCTCGAGCGTGTAGTCGGTCGACGCGTCGGACCAGGTGTCTCCGCCGGACCGAGCTCGCCGCGCGCGGACCGCGGAGAGCGCGCGGGTCGCGGGAGCCCCCACGGCGAGCGCGACAGCACCCGGCACCGTGCGATCCTCCGCCCCGAGCACGCTCGCCCGATGCCACGCCTCGTGCAGCGCTCCCCCGCGAGCGGCCGGCACACGACGCGCCGGCAATGCCCCGGAACGCCGAAGAGCCACGAGCTGCTCCACCCGCTCCCACCACGTCGACTCGTCTTCGGGGTGGAAGTAGTTGTCGCGGAGCCAGTCCGGATGCGGATGCCGGAACCGCCCGGCCACGACCTCGCTGCGACCGCCGAGCAGACCGCTTCCCACGAACACCGTGTTCAGCAGGCTCTTGCTCACCCCGAACGAGTCGAGTGCGATGACGGGCACGCCGAGGGCGGTGGCCTCGATTGCGGCGGTCGAGCTCACCGTGACGAGACCGGCGGCCGTCTGCAGAGCGGCGGACATCGAGTCGTACGAGAACACGAGGTTCTGCGGCAGGCGCGACGGCAGCAACCCCGCGTAGGGCTCGCGTTCGAGGTGGGTCTCCGACTCCCCCGGCCGCGACCGCAGCTTCACCACCACGCGTCGCGCGGGCTCGGCCTCGGCCGCCCGCACCAGCATGGCCGCGATCTCGGCACGCTCGTCCTTCCCGACGGGCACGAGCGCCTGCGCGGCGAACACGATGTCGGTCGCAGGCGGACGTGCCGGAGCAGCCGGTGCCGGGCGCTCGGCGACCGCGATGCCACCGCGACCGCCGGCCGCCGCGTCGACCCGCATCCGCTCCGGGTGCAGCATCCGCTGCCGGCGCCGGGCGAACGGCAGGGTCGCGAGCGCCACGGGCGTCTGCACGCCGATGCGTCGTCCGAGCTCTTCGAAGGCCCGCACCTCTCGATGGGAATGCACGACCAACAGGTCGGTGTGGCGTCGGTAGTCGAGCGCCCCGCGCTGGGCGGGGATGGCCATGCCGGGAAGCCCCGAGACGGTGACCGGTCGATGCTCCAGCGCGTCGATGACCCGTCCCATCAACCGCACGAACGGTCCGCGCCCGGCGAGCAGCACCACGTCGGGGCGCTGCCCGGCCAGCCAGGCCGCCGTCTCCGCGAACCCGATCCGGGTGATGTCGTCGGGGCCGAGCGTCGTGCCCGCCAGAGCGGTGCGCTGCTGCTCGACACTGGCCGTGAGCGGGGTGCGCACGAGCAGCAGGTGCGGCCGCAGGCCCGGCACCGCCCCGAGCAGCGAGGCCGCCCACTTCACGAAGGAGTCGGCGTCCGCGATGGCGACGACGCGGATGCCGGGGGCCTCGGTCATGCCGAGATGCGGCGCAGCTTCGCCATCGGCGCCCGCTCGCTGTCGAACACCCGCTTGACACCGTCTCCGGTCGCCCGCTCGATCACCCGGATGTCGCGCACCAGGTGCTCGAGACCCGTCGGCTCGAGGGAGGCCGCGTGGTCGGAGCCCCACATGGTGCGGTCGAGCGTGATGTGGCGCTCGACCGCGACCGCGCCGATGGCCACCGCGGCGAGCGAGATCTGCAGGCCGCGCTCATGCCCCGAGTAGCCGACCGGCACACCGGGGTAGCGGTCGCGCAGGGTGGCGATCACGCGCAGGTTCGCCTCTTCGGGCTCGAGCGGGTAGGTCGACGTCGCATGCATGAGGACCACCCGGTCGGTGCCGAGCGTGTCGAGTGCGCGGTCGATCTGCTCGATGGTCGACATGCCGGTGGAGAGGATGACGGGCTTGCCGGTCTCGCGCAGGGCGACCAGGAGCTCGGTGTCGGTGAGACTGGCCGAGGCGACCTTGTGCGCCACCACATTGAGGTCTTCGAGGAAGGCGACGCTCGGCACATCCCAGGGCGATGCGAACCAGTCGAGGCCGAGCATCGTGGCGTGGTCGCCGATCTCGACGTACTCGTCGCGGCCGAACTCGACGCGACGGCGGTAGTCGAGGTAGCTCATGACGCCCCACGGTGTCTCACGCGGAACGTCGCGCATGTGCTCGGGGGTGGAGATCTCGGGCGTGCGCTTCTGGAACTTCACGGCATCGGCGCCGGCGCGGGCCGCGACGTCGATGAGCTTCTTCGCGATGTCGACATCGCCGTTGTGGTTGAGTCCGATCTCGGCGATGACGTAGGCAGGACGCCCGCCGCCGATCACTCGTGAGCCGATGCTGACAGTCATGATTCCTCCGGTCGTCGAGCGCTGGTGCAACCCCTCCCTCCTGACTACGGGCCGAGGATGAACACCGGGCGACGGCCGGGTTACCGGCATCGGTCAGCTCGACAACACTCGTTCGATCAGCTCCCGTACGGCGCCCTCGCCGCCGCGGCGGCGCAGCACGACGCGGGCCTCTTCGATGACGAGCGGGTGGGCGTTCGCGACGGCGATCGGCCACCCCACGATCCGCAGCGCCGGCAGATCGTTGACGTCGTTGCCGAGGTAGGCGATGTCGGCGAGGGGCACGTCGTTCTCCCGCGCCCAGTTCCGCAGCGCCGTCTCCTTGTCGTCGATGCCGTGCAGGACCGGCACGCGGAGCTTGTCGGCGCGAGCGCGGACGACCGGATTGACCTCGGTCGACAGGATCAGCAGGGGCACACCGGCGCGGCGCAGCAGGGCCACCCCCATCCCGTCCTCGCGGCTGACCCGCACCCGTTCCCCGCCGTCGGCATCGATGATCGCGGTGTCGTCGGTGTGCACGCCGTCGAAATCGGTCACGACCGCCCGGACCGGGATGCGCCCTGGGACCTCGTGCAGTGCCGCCAGGGTCCGGGCGACCCGGAGCTGATCCGCATCGTCGATCTCGATCGCCGTCCACTCCGGCACCGCCGCGATGCGGATCCTGCCGAAGAACCGATGCCGGCTCTCACGGAACCCCGCGGCCCGGAAGACGTAGAAGGCGCCGGTCTCGAGGTGGTGCGGCTCCCGGTCCTGCCGGCGCGGGCGGTGCGCGGCCTCGTGGTTGATCGCGACCGCCTCGCCACGGTTGTCCTCGCGCCACAGGAATCCGTAGGTCTCGTGGGCCGCGAAAACACTGTCGGCGCGGTCGGCGCGGATCTCCTCCACTGCCGCGGCGAGCGCGTCACTCGGGATGAACGGCGACGTCGCCTGCAGGAACGCCACGATCTCGACCCTGTCCCCGCCCGCCTCGAGCTCGTCCAGGGCGTGCAGGATCGCACTCTCCGAGGTCGCCGTGTCGCCGGAAAGCTCGGCGGGGCGGCGGATGACGCGGGCCCTCGCGGCCGTCGCGACCGCGGCGATCTCGTCGTCGTCGGTGGAGACCACGACCAGGTCGATGCCGGCTGCGGCAGCGGCCGCCCGCACGGCCCGCTCGACCAGCGGCACCCCGCCCACCCGCTGCAGGTTCTTGCGCGGCACCTGCTTCGATCCACCGCGCGCGGGGATGATCGCCACCGTGAGGGGCCGCTGCTCGTCCATGTCGTCCATCCTCGTCGTCATCGTCATCATCGCCCGCGCAGCGCGCGCCAGGCCCGGCCGACGCGTCGCCGCGCGCCGAGGGCGTGGAGCCGCCACTCCTCGACCCTGCCCACTCCCCCGGCCGGGCGCAATGCACGGTTCAGGGCACTCTCCCGCGGTGCCCCCGGCAGCCCCAGCTCCGCCAGCCGCCGCGGGGCGAAGTATCGATCCCGCTCGAACGCATCGAGCCCCCGCAGCAGCTCTTCGGCGCGACCGCGCAGGTGGCCGGCGTTCTCGGGCTGCATCGCGTAGCCGACCGCGTCGACCAGCAGCTGCAGCCGGGCAGGGTCACCGTAGGGCGAGTCGTCGCGGGTGAGGGCGTCGACCAGGGTCACGGGTATGCGGTTGCTGTTCTCGAACGGCGTCAGTGCCGCCAGCATCCGGTCGTTGCCCGCTGATCCGATCGCCCTGCCGAAGAGCGTGTGCACGGTCGGCAGCGCGGTCGAGAACCCGGCGACGACGGCCAGCGCATCCAGGCGTTCGGCCAGCAGCTCCGCCGCGAGCGGGCCGCGATACTCCACGAAGTCGATCCCGTGCACGTGCGCCCGATCGCGGACCGCCGCGGTCATCAGCGGCGGTGCGGCGGGGTGCGGCTTGAAGACGATGCGCTGCGGAGTCCACCGCGCGGCACGGTCGATCAGCTGCTTCTGCAGGTCGATCTCCTCGGCGGGCGTCATGAGCCCGAGCGCCGACAGGTACTGGCCGAGGACCAGCACGTTCGAGGTGTCGCGGTCGTCGCCCGACTCGCCGGCATCCGTCTCCCGCAGTCCCGCGGCGAACGCCGCGGGAGGAACCGGCACGATCTCGGCACGAGGGGACCCGACGAGCGGCCGCACTCCGGGCACCACGTCCGCATGGACCACACGTTCGATGCGCGCCGCGACCGCATACGGCAGTCGCACCCGCATCGGCGAGTACGTCATGAGGCCGTCCCCCACGATCGTGATCCGCGCGTGCGGGAACAGCGTCATCAGGGTGCGGGCGGGCGCGACCTGCGGGCTCTGCACGAAGAGTTCCAGGTCCCGCGGATCCAGTCGCCACGTCCGCACGAGCAGGCGCTCCAGCATCGGGAGGTCGGCCTCTGCGGGTTCCCACGAGCTCGGATGCAACGGGCCGAGAACGTCTTCCAGCGGCTCGATGCGGTCGAACCGCGCGCGCAGCGGCGCCACGACCGGGTCGTGGGCGATGCCGACCGCCGTCTCCGGCACCCGGCTCGAGGTGAACGGCACGAGGATGCGCTCCGCCCCACTCTCACGGCCGAGGAGCCCGGCGTCGATCGCCGCGGCGGCCGTGGCGAGTCCGTACGCACTGTGCAGCGCGAAGACCTGGGTCATGCCGTGCGCCCTGCCTGTCGGAGAACACGCGCCAGCACCCGCCGGCGCGGCCCGTCGAAGCGCGTGAGCGTCTCGTCGAGCTCGTCATCGGGCAGCCGGCGGAGCATGTCCCGGATGCCGCTGCGCATCTCGGCGCGCAGCCGCGGGTGCATGCGACGCGCACGCACCAGATGGTGGGAGCTGAGCGCGAGCGCGGTCCACACGACCTTGGGCAGGAAGCGCTCCGCCTCGGGATCCTGCTCGACGACGGCGATGACCTCGTCCATCGCGCGGGCGAAGTCGAGCTGGCGGCGATCCCGGGCCTGGGTGAGCGACGTCGCGATGCCGCGTCGGTAGAGCAGCGCGGGGGCATCCACGACGGCGAACGACCCCGCGCGAAGATGGAGCCGCCAGATCCAGGGCCGGTCCTCCGCCGTGAACAGCCCCTCGGGGAACCGCGCCAGCCCGTCGTCGAGAACGCGGCGGTGGAAGACACCCGCCCACGCGTAGGGGTAGTCGACCATCGTGGATTCGTTCTCGGGCAGGATCGCCTCCCGCGGAACGAGCACGCGTTCGCGCCACGGGTGCGGGGCACGCACGAGCGCCCGGTGCGATCCGGTGACCGTGACGTGGTCGGTGCGGAGGAAGTCGCAGTCCAGCTCGCGCAACCGCGACACCAGCACCTCGAGCCGGCGCGGCTGCATCCAGTCGTCACCGTCGAGGAAGCAGAAGGCGTCGCCCTCGACCCGTTCGAGCCCTTGATTCCGGGCGGTCGCCAGCCCCCGGGCGATCGGGTTCCGGATGAGCTCGACGTTCGGGAGGCGCTCGGCATACGCGCGCATGAGTGCACCGGTGTCGTCACGCGAGCCGTCGTCGATGGCGACGAGCTTGAGCGCAGAAGGATCGTCGAACTGGCGGGTGAGCGTCTCGAGCGTCGTCCCGATATACGCGCCGGCGTCTTTCGCGGGCAGGATGACGGTGACGAGGGGTGTGCGCACGGAACTCCAGGGACAGGTGGTGTCCCGGAATCGTGCCAGGTCGCTGTTGCCGGACGGCGACGCGAAGGTGAACGACCGGTGTCCACGGACGCTGCCGAGGTGCGCAGTGAGGTGTGGCCCCGTACCCGAACGGAGCCACACCTCCCAGTGCTACGCACTGCCGAACGCGAGGCGTTCGGAGAGCGGGGCCACCGATGATGGCCCCGCCCGCCTCGTGCCCTGCTGACCCCCATCAGCCGGACCCGGGACGTTCCGTGTCGTCGCGCTCCCTCCCCCTAGAGATCAACGCGACGACACGTAACATGATACATGTCGCATTTCGTTAAGCTGTACATCGGCCGAGATCCGACGCACGGTTCGTTGTCGAGTTCGCGACGGCGCCTTCGTTCGGCCACGATGGGAGCATGCTCTGGCCGTTCGGATCGACGTGGCGTCCGGTGCGGCAGAAGCAGCGCGACACCCTGGATCTGCGCTGGCTGACCGCCCGGACCTGGACTCGACGTTGGTACCCGCAGGGCATCGATCTCGGCGAGTGGCGCGGGCGGCGCACCGTGGCGGTGAGCTGGTTCCGGCAGCAGCTCGACGGCGTGCACCTCGCCTCGCGCGTGACGTTCGTCGATCTCGAGCGCTCCCGCCATCTGGACGTGCTGCTCGCCATCGCCGACGACGACGGAGAGCTGCAGCCGGCTCCGATCCATGCCGGGGGCCTCGCCTGGTTCGACGACCGGCTGTTCGTCGCGGCGACCGGACGCGGTATCTGGGAGTTCGATCTCGCGGATGTGCGGACGGTCCGCGGTGCCACCGCTCAGCGCATCGCCGGCGCACGCCCTCGGCGCGGTCGCGCCACGGCGCTCGTCGCCGTCCGCACGCGCGTGCACCCCGTCGCGCTGCGCTGCTCGTATCTGGGTCGAGTGTTCGACGAGGACGGCACTCCCCTCCGGCGTGTCCTCATCGGCGAGCACCGCACCGACGACCGCGGCCGGATCGGCGAGTTCTCGATCCCGGAGGACGCCGACGGCCGGTTCACGGAGGAGCCCGTCTTCAGCCCCGGCATCCCCCGCATGCAGGGCGCCGTGCGGTGGGGAGACCGCCACTTCGTCTCACAGTCTGACGGCCTGCGCCCCGGTGCGCTGTGGAGCGGGCCGCGGTCGGCGCTGGAGCGGGATGACATGCCCCTCCCGGTCGGCTGCGAAGACCTGGCGCTCGACATCGACGCCAAGCTGCTGTGGTCACTCGGGGAGCACCCGTGGCATCGGGTGGTGCGCGGCATCCCGTTCGCTCGGCTCGGCATCGAGGGCACCGGCGCCGAGCCACCCCCGCGGCGAACGTAGACTGGAAGGGTGAAGAAGCCCGCGCCTTTCCTCGTCTACACCGTGCTGCGGCTGCTGGCGTTCCTCGTCCCGCTCGCCATCCTCTGGTTCTTCTTCCCGATCTTCCGCGAGTACTGGTGGCTCGCCGCGATCTTCGCCGCGCTCATCGGCATGAGCATCTCGATGCTGTTCCTGCGCACGCCGCTCACCGATGCTTCGGCCCGACTCGCGGAGCGCCGCGAGAGCCGGTCGTCCGGCAGCCAGGCCGATGCGGATGCCGAGGACCAGGCGATCGACGCGAACGAGCCCACCGACGACCCGAGGGCCTGACCGCCGCGCTGCCGCTCAGCCGACGAAGGCCCAGAACAGGGCGCCCGCGTACAGCAGTGATGTCAGTGACGTCAGGGCGAGCGCGGTCACCAGTTCCCTCGGCTGCCGGTAGGCCCAGACGATCACGATGGCAGGAAGCCCGGCCAGCAGCGCGAGGAGCGAGATCCACGCGATCGGGAACAGCAGCGCGAGGGACACGGCGATGCCGAACGGCGCCAGGACGAACAGGGTGAACAGCACCTGAGTGGCCCGGCGCCCGATCAGAACGGTGAGCGTGCGCTTGCCGACCTCGCGGTCCTGGTCGATGTCACGCAGGTTGTTGGCGAGCAGCACAGCACACGCGAACAGGCCGGCGGCGATGGCTCCGAGCCACGCCTGCAGCGGCAGCTCGAACACCTGCACCCAGGTGGTGCCGAGCGTGGCGACGAGCCCGAAGAACACGAACACGAAGACCTCGCCGAGGCCGTAGTACCCGTATGGCCGCTTGCCGCCCGTGTAGAACCAGGCCGCGACGATGCACGCCGCACCGACCGCCAGCATCCACCACTGCCCGGTGCGCACGACGATCGCGAGGCCGACGACCGCGGCGAGCGCGAAGAAGACCAGGCCGATGATCAGGACGGTGCGTGGCTTCACCCGCCCGGATGCCGTCAGGCGCGCGGGCCCGACGCGGTGGGCATCGGTGCCGCGGACGCCGTCGCTGTAGTCATTCGTGAAGTTCACGCCGATCTGCAGCAGCACCGCGACGGCGAGGCACGCGGGCGCGATCACCCAGTGGAACTCGGGTCCGGTGCTGCGCGCCGCACCGGTGCCGATGATCACCGGGGCGATCGCGAGCGGGAGGGTGCGCAGCCGCGCGGCCCCGATCCAATCGGATGCGGTGACCGGGCCCGCCTCGACGACCGGACGCCGCGCCGGGTTGCCGCTGGTGCGGGCCGGGGTGTGCTTCGCGGTCCGACTCTTCTTCTTGCGCTGGGAGGATGCTGCCACGCAGGGAATCCTACTGGCCGGGGCGATGCCCGACCTCAGCGGGACGACGGATCAGGGATTCGGGTTGCTGTCCTTGCCGTCGAGCCAGAGCGTGTCGGAGGCGTCGCCGTGGGCACCGCCCGTACCGACGTGCTTGCTGCTGATCTGCGGGCCCTTGGTGATCACATGCACGAGGGCCATCGCGTGCCCCTGCCCCAGCGCGTAGTCCTCCTTGAGCCACGCGACGATGGGAGCGGCCTTCGTCGTCTGGTCGAACCCCTTCTCGGTCGCGAGCTCGATGAACTGTCGCGGGGTCAGCCCCGTCTTGGTCTCGATGTTGTCGAGGTATGCCTGGAAGGACATGGTGCTCCTGGTGCTCAGTCCTCGTCGAGGAACAGGGGTGGCCGGGGATCTGCCCGAAACCTAGCACCGCACCCCGACATCGCGGGAGGCCTTGTCCTTCGTTCTACTCGGCCGAGCCGACGGGGATGATCGGCCGGTGCTCGTAATAGGTCTGCAGCACCACGGTCGTGCGGGTGCTGACGTTGGCCGCGAGCCGCACGTCGCGGACCAGCTCCTCCAGCGCGCGCGGAGACGGGACCCGCACGAACAGCATGTAGCTCGCGTCGCCGGCGATGGAGTGGCAGGCCTCGATCGCGTCGAGGTGCTCGAGCAGTTCGGGGGCATTGTCGGGCTGGGCGGGGTCGAGCGGAGTGATCTCGATGAACGCCGAGAGCGGGGTGCCCACCTGCTCGGGGTCGAGGATCGCCTGATATCCGGCGATGACACCCCTCGTCTCGAGTCGTCGCAGCCGCGACTGGACGGCCGAGACCGAGAGCCCGACGGCATCCGACAGCTGGGAGAGCGTGGCGCGCCCGTCACGGGAGATCGCGGTCAGGATCGCACGGTCGACAGAATCATCCATGGCTGTAAGATTATCGTGAGTATTCCGTTTATACCGGAATCTTTCCGTTGAAAACTCCGATCGGAGGTCCCGATGTCCCTTCTTTCCGCCAACAGTTCCGCTGTCCAGGCCATCGTCGGCGAACCCGAGGTCGTCGAGGACGCGTCGATCGCCGAGCAGTCCGCCGCCTGGGGGCAGCTCAAGGACGCCGCGATCGCGATCCGCGAGATGCAGATCAAGGACGGCTCGATCCCGGATGCCGCGCACCACGCCGCGGCCCGCGAGCTCGTCGGCGCGATCACAACCGCGATCCGCGCCCTCGCCCCCGCCTTCCCGCACGACGCCGATTACCTCGCCGCTTCCGTGGTCGACTTCGACCGCTGGGCGTCGGAGGACTTCGGCGTGCCGGACTTCCTCGACTCGCTGATGGCCTTCCAGCCGCAGCAGACCCGCGTCGACGGCATCCGTCACCTGGTCGTGTTCCCGATGTACACGCAGAACGGCTCGAGCGACCGCCTGGTGGAGGCGCTGATCGTCGAGACGATCTGGCCGGAGTTCATCGCCGCCCTCGAGGCCGGCGACTACGGCAACAAGCTGTTCGTCTCACTGCGCCTCGTCGACTTCACGCCCGGCTACGACACGAACTCGGCTGTGCTCTTCCCCGAGACCGTCGCGATGCGCGAGATCCCGACCTTCACGTGGGGCGCGATCTTCCAGGACCGCGAGGCCGCTCGCTACCGTCGCGTCACCCGTGCCGCAGCCGAGATCACCAACCTCGACCTGCCCGAGCGGGCCGCCGCGATGCTCGACGACCAGCAGGTGGCCGAGAAGACCTTCGTCATGTGGGACATCATCCACGACCGCACCCACATGCGCGGCGATCTGCCGTTCGACCCGTTCATGATCAAGCAGCGGATGCCGTTCTTCCTGTACTCGCTGGAGGAGATGCGCTGCGACATGACCGCGTTCCGCGAGTCGGTGAAGATCGAGCGCGCCCTCGCGGCCCGCATCGCCGCCGGTGAGGAGCTCACCGAGACCGAGCAGGAGATGCACGACTACGCGCACCTCGTGCAGTACGCGGTGATCTTCGACCGCATCTTCCGCTTCTCGATCACCGGCACCCGCACGCGCAATTACGACGCGGTGGGCGGACAGCTGCTGTTCGCGTGGCTGCACCAGCGCGGCGTGCTGCACTGGACCGACACGGCTCTCACCTTCGACTGGGACGCTGTGCCGGACGCCGTCGTCGCGCTCGGCGACGCGATCGACGATCTGTACTGGCACTCGATCGACCGCCCCAAGGTCGCGCACTGGCTCGCCGCCTACGAGCTCGTCCGCGGCACGCTCACCCCGCACCCGGCCTCGCAGTGGGCCCGCGGACTGTCGGACGAGATCCTCGCCGGGGCGCCGAAGGGCTACACGGATGCCGTGATGGACGACGAGTTCCCGCTGTCGATGTTCTTCGAGACCCTCCACAAGAAGATGAAGCCCGTCATCGAATCGACCGTGGGCATCCGCGGCACGGACGACTGATGACCACGCGCGCATAGCGCGCGTTCCGAGTGTGACGCTGGGGCGCACCGCGCTGCGGCCGGAACCTGTTCTGCGGATATCTCCGCGGGTTCCGGCCGCAGAAGCCCCTCCGAACCGGAAGAGTGAGCGACATGGATGAACTCATCGACTCGAGACTGTCCGGCCGCACGGTGGTGCTCGCCGGAGCGACCAGTGCGGCGGGGCGGGCGGTGGCACACGCCCTGCACAGCGCGGGGGCACGCGTGATCGCGACCGGCCGTACCCCCGAAGGGCTGCAGCCGTTGGCAGATGCGGGCGCGGAGGTCTTCCTCGCGGATGCGACCTCGCTCGACGAGATGACGGCGCTGGCGGCGCAGATCGGCCCCGTCGACGCGGTGGTGCCGCTCGTCGGGGGTTGGCGCGGGGGCGGCGGCCTCGCCGGGCAGTCCGACGAAGACTTCGCCGCACTGCTGCCCGCGCTCGAGGCAGTTCGCGCGACGAGCCGGGCGTTCGACGCGGCACTGCGTGCGTCGGGGGCGGGTCGGTTCGCGATCGTGTCGTCGACGGCGGTCGCGCGGCCCCTCGCCGGCGGGGCGAACTACGCCGCGGTGAAGGCGGCGAGCGAGGCCTGGACCCGGGCCGTCGCCCAGGGGTACGCGAAGTCCGCACGCGATTCCGGTGAGCAGCTGCGCACGGCATCCGTCGTGTTCCGGGCCAGGTCGCTCGATCCCGAGGTCTTGGCCGCACGGATCCTCACCCTCTGGGATACCGACGCCACCGCCCTCAACGACCGGGTGTTCGACCTCGACTGAGCCCGACGCTCAGCGGGACTCGGGCGGCATTCCCGGCACGATGGGTGGGGCATCGGCATGCCGCCGCTCGCCCGCCCGCTCCTCTTGCGCGCCCGCCTCGACCCCCTGCTCGCCCCCGCCGGTGTCTCCGTGGTCGATCTCCTGCTCGGGAGCCTCGGCGTAGAGCTCGGTGAGCTTGCGGTACGACCGGGTGAAGAAGGCCAGCGTCGCGGCCACCACCATGATCAGTCCCGCGAACAGGCAGATCAGTGCGATGCCTCGAGCCTCACCCTCGCCGAGCAGCCAGCCCCACCTCTGTTGCCCCTCGCGGGTGTTCATGTACGGGATGATCAGGAACTCGGCGATCGGGGCGATCATGAACGCCGTGATCGGGGCCGCCGCCGCCTCCATCGCCGCGGCCACGCCGAACACGCGCCCCTGCCGTTCGTACGGCACGACCTTCTGGATGATGGTCTGCTCCGCCGCCTCGACCGGCGGCACCAGCGCCATGTACGCCCACATGCCGATCACGTACAGCGGCCACCACTCGCGCAGCATGAACACCGAGCCCAGCAGCCCCATGGCGATCACGACGAGCAGCATCGTGCGCATGGGCTTGGGGCCGAGCCCGAACTTCGCCACCAGGCCGCCGCCCACCAGGAAGCCGGTCGAGGCGAACGCCAGAGCGAAGCCCCAGGTCTGCGCATCGAAGAGGGTCAGGCCGTACGGGTCCATGAGCGCCATGTAGACGCCCCCGATGAGGTTGTTGAAGGTGGAGAAGATGATCAGGGCGAACAGGCCGGGAGCGAGTCGGATCGCCCGCACGCTGCCGCGGAAGTCGAGTGCGCTCGATGCGTCGGGGTCGGGCTCAGGCGTCCCCTCGGGGATGCGGATGAACAGCAGGTGGGCGAACGTGAGCGCCATGGCGGCGATCGCGATCGCGAGGGTCCAGCCCATGCCGAGGAACCCGATCGACAGCCCCGAGAACACGCTCGTGACGAGGAAGGCGATGCCCTGCACCGTGCCGACGAGTCCGTTGGCGTTCGCGCGCTTGTCTTCGGGGATCAGCAGCGTCACGGTCGTGGACAGGGCGATGTTGCGCAGCTGCTCGATCACGCCGCCGAACAGGATCACACCGGAGAACAGCCAGAACCACGGGCCGCCCAGATCGAGCAGCGCGGCCTCGGGCTGCCAGAGGTAGAGAAGCCCCGCCACCAAGAAGGCGGCGGCGGAGATGACGCTCGAGATCACCATGACGGTGTGCTTGCGGTTGCGATCGACGATCGTGCCGAACGCCATCGCGAAGAACGCGACGAACAGCATGTACGCCCCGCCGATGATGCCCGTGGCCAGCACTGACTGCGTCTCGATGTACACCCAGAACGTGAGCGCGAACCAGAGGAAGCTCGTCGTCACGTTGGCGATGAGCGTGTTGACGAGGACGTTGCCGAATGCCCGAGTGGCGGCGGTGCGCTCCATGGCTATGAGGGTAGATCCGGCATCCGACATCCGGAAGACCCTCCCCCGGACCGCGAGCGCGATGCGGACAATTAGGCTGGGTCGGTGAGCATCCAGCATGACCCCGCGATCCGGGGCTTCGCCAGTGACAACTACTCCGGCATCCACCCCGAGGTCCTCGCGGCCATCGCGGCGGCGAACGGCGGACACCAGAGCGCCTACGGCGAGGATGCGTACACCGCGCGCCTGCAGGAGGTCTTCCAGGCGCACTTCGGCGAAGGCGTCGAGGCGTTCCCCGTGTTCAACGGCACGGGTGCGAACGTCACCGGCCTGCAGTCGATGCTGCCCCGCTGGGGCGCGGTGATCGCGGCATCCACCGCGCACATCAACGTCGACGAGGCAGCGGCACCCGAGAAGATCGGCGGCTTCAAGCTGCTGACGGTCCCCACCGACGACGGCAAGCTCACCACCGAACTCATCGATCGCGAGGCCTGGGGCTGGGGCGACGAGCACCGCGCGCAGCCACTGGTGGTCTCGATCACCCAGTCGACCGAGCTCGGCACGCTGTACACGGCCGACGAGATCCGCACGATCGCCGACCACGTGCACGAGCGCGGCATGAAGCTGCACCTCGACGGTGCGCGCCTGTCGAACGCCGCCGCCGCCCTCGACCTGCCGCTGCGTGCGTTCACCCGCGACGCCGGCGTCGACGTGCTCACCTTCGGCGGCACCAAGAACGGCGCGATGCTCGGCGAGGCGATCGTGGTGCTGAACCCCGACGCCGCCGACGGCCTGAAGTACTCGCGCAAGTTCAACATGCAGCTGTCCTCGAAGATGCGGTTCGTCTCGGCCCAGCTGATCGCGCTGCTCGAGGGCGACCTGTGGCTGCGCAACGCGAAGCACGCGAATGCCATGGCCGCGCGTCTGCGTTCCGAGATCGAGGCCGGCATCGCCGACGGATCCATCCAGGGCGTCGACTTCACGCAGCCGACCCAGTCCAACGGTGTCTTCGCGATCCTGCCCGACGGCGTCGCCGACCAGCTCCGCGACTCGTTCCGCTTCTACGACTGGGACGCGGCGCGCAAGGAAGTGCGCTGGATGTGCGGCTTCGACACCGAAGAGGCCGACGTCGACGCGTTCGTCGCCGAGCTCTCCCGCCTCACCACGCGCTGACCTGCCCGAGCCCCTCGGGCGTCAGGATTCGACGACGCGCGTGAATTCCTCGCGCGTGGTGAGCAGGTGCGCGCGCATCGCGGCATCCGCGGCCTCGGCGTCGCCCCGACGCACCGCGTCGAGGATCTGCTCGTGCGCCTGCCAACTCGATTCCTTCACGAAGTCGAAGCTCATCAGGTCGACGGGCTCGAACATGCGAACCCTCGCCTCCTCGACCGCATCACGGACGAAGGAGTTGCCGGATGCCTCGGCGAGGGCGATGTGGAAGTCGGTGTCGGCGATGCGGGACTCGGCCTTCGTGCCGGCGGCGGCGAGATCGCGCTGCGCCAGCGCCATCGCCTCCAGGTCGGCGTCACTGCGGCGGTTCGCAGCCAGCGCCGCCCCACCGGACTCGACGATCGAGCGGAACTCGGTGAGCTCGCCGATCTCGGCCGAACGCGTGCGCACCTCCTCGCGGATGAGCCGCGGGTCGAGGGCGGCATCCTGCACGAACGCCCCACCGGACGCACCGCGCGAGATCACGATCTGCCCGCTGCCCTCGAGGATCCGCAAGGCTTGACGCAGGGTCTCGCGCGAGACGCCGAGCTGCTCCGCGAGCCGACGCTCCGGCGGGAGCCGATCGCCGGGGCGGATGCGGCCGAGCGCCATCTCGCGCCGCAGGAACCCGGCGACCGCCTGATAGCCGGAGACCGGCTGCAGCGCGGCACGGGAGAAGTCGTGCGGCGCGTCGTCACGCTCGCTCATCCGTGCTCCTCCGATCAGAGGGGCAGACCCGGGCGGTCGGAGCCCACGATCTGCTTCCCCACGAAGAAGTCAAGCACATCGGCGTCTCCGTGCCCTCCCAGCCCGCTCGCACCGAAGAAGCTCTGCGACGACTCCGGCGACATGTCGAGCACGCTCGTGCCGTTGACCTTGACCTCGCCCGCGACGAGCCGTGTGCCGAGTGCGGCCGCTGCGTGCTCGTCGGCGCCGAACACGTAGCCGGCGAGTCCGACCTGCCCGGTGTTCGCGAGGGCCACCGCCTCGTCCTCGTCGGCATAGCCGCCCACGAGCAGCAGGGGTCCGAAGACCTCGTCCGCGAGGCCGGGACCGTCGAGCACCGCCACCGTCGGCTCGAAGAACCATCCCTGTGCGGGCACCTGCGTGACGCGCAGCAGCTCGGCACCGGCCTGCGCCAGCCGCTCTCGCTGCTCGGCGAGCTCGTCGCGGCGCCCGGCGAACGCGACCGGCCCTACCTCGGTCGCATCGTCCAGGCTCGACCCGATCGCCCGGCGGCCGAACTCGGCGATCAGGAGACCTGCCAACTCGTCCCGGCGCGCACGGTCGATGAGCACCCGGCGGGGTGCCTCGCACCACTGGCCCGACAGCTTCAGCACACCATCGGTCAGCGCCTTCGCCGCCTGCTCCAGGTCGGCATCGGGGCGGACGATCGCGGCGTTGTTCGAGCCCAGCTCCAGCTGCAGTCTCGCGAAGCGCGGAGCGGCCGTCGCGGCGATCGCGCGCCCGGTCGGCGTCGAACCGGTCATCGAGATGGCAGCGATGCGCTCGTCGGCGACGAGACTGCGTCCGACGCCCCCGCTGCCCTGCACGAGACCCACCACCCCGTCGGGGATGCCGACCGCGTGCATACCCTCCAGCAGCAGCTGCGCACTCCACGGCGAGAACGAGGAGGGCTTGAGCACGACCGTCGCACCGGCGGCGAGCGCGAACGCCGTCTTCTTCACCGCCATGGCCGACGGGGCGTTCCACGGCAGGATCAGCGCGGTGGGACCCCAGGGCACTCGATACAGTCGCACGGGTCCGTGCTCGGCGGCGAGCGCCCGCGAGTCGCCGACCGCGACCGCGCGCCGGGCGGCATCCCGCAGGGTCGCGCCGTTCGCCCCGCCGAACAGCCGCGTGACGGAGATCGGCACGCCGCTGTTGAGTGCGTCGAGACGCGCGACTTCCTCGGCCCGCTCGTCGAGCCAGTCGGCGAGCGCTTCCAGCTTCTGCGCGCGGCGCTCGGGGGCGAGGCCGCGCCAGCGCCCGTCGTCGTGCGCCTGCTGCGCCGCGGTCACGGCGCGGCCGACCTGGTCGAGTGAGCTCGACGCGGAGGCGACCAGGGCCTCCCCCGTGTTCGGGTCGTGCAGCCAGGTGCCGTCGCTCTCGGGGCTGTCCTCGGCGACGCCGGCGATCCAGGTGCGCAGGGCGGGGTACGTCATGTCAGATCCGATCGAAGTAGCGGTGCAGGTCCCAGTCGGTGACGCGGGCCATGAACGTCGTCCACTCGTGGTCGAGCAGCACCTGCTGGTGCGAGATCAGCTCGGGAGTGAGCAGCTCCTGCACGAGCGGGCTCTCGCCGAACAGGATGCTCGCCTGACGAGGATCCGCGGGCATGGCCCCGTCGGCGGGAAGGTCGTAGGCGCTTCCGACCACGGCGTCGCCCAGCACGGTGTCCTTCTCCATGCCGTCGCGCGCCGACGCCAGGACCCCGGTGAGGGTGAAGTACGGGTTCGTGTCGGCGCCGGGCAGGCGGAACTCGAAGCGCACCGCCTGCGGCGAGTGCCCCACCACGCGCACCGTCGTGGTGCGGTTGTCGAAGCCCCAGGTCTGCCCGCTCCCCGCCACGTCGGACGAGTTGCTGCGGCGGTAGGAGTTGACGGTCGGCGCGTACCAGGCCATCAGCGCGGGTGCGTGTTCGAGCGCGCCGGCGATCGCCGACCGCATCCGTCCGCTGAGGCGATCGGAAGCCGACTCGTCCCAGAACACCGCCGTGCCCTCCTGGTCGACGAACGAGACATGCACGTGACAGGAGGATCCGGGCTGGTCATTGAGCGGCCGCGCCATGAACGTCGCCGACATGCCGGCGCGAGCGGCGGTGTCGCGCACCGCCAGCTTGTAGAGCGCGTGCCGATCGGCCATCTCCAGCGGGTCGCCGTACTCGAAGGTCATCTCCCACTGCCCGAGTCCCCATTCGCTCTGCGCGGCCTCGACGAGGATGCCGCTGGCGCGGAGGTCGGCGCGCAGCTTCTGGAAGAAGGGCTCGTAGAGATTGCCCTCGTGGATCATGAAGTCCGACGGCGTGAGGGTGGTCGGGTCGAGGTCACGGAATCCCGAGCGGCGCAGCTCCCTGGGGTCGTTGCGGAACAGATAGAACTCCAGCTCCGTCCCCGCGAGCGGGTTGAGCCCGAGCTCCCGGATGCGAGCGAGCTCCTGCTTCAGCAGCACGCGGGGCGAGAGCGGCATCGGTTCGTGCGTGTGCACGTCGACCGGGTCGGCGAGGCAGATGGCCACACCCTCGAGCCAGGCCGCGGGGCGGAGGGTCTCGAGGTCGGGGATCAGCGTCACGTCGGGGACGCCGTTGTGCATGCCGCACAGCGCGAACTTGTTCGCATCGATCAGTTCGAGGCCCTGGTCGATGTCCCACGCCCAGGCACAGGTGCAGATGTCGACACCGTTCTCCACGACGCGGCCGAAGCCCTCGACCGGGATGCGGCGGCCGACGAGTCGACCCTGCAGGTCGGGCGTCGCGACGATCACGGTGCGGATGCCGGCAGCCTCCAGCTCGTCCGGAGCCAGGCGCACGTCGTCGATCATCGCGTCAGCCACCCTCCGTCGACGGGGAGCTGGATGCCGTCGATCCAGGACGCCTCGTCGCTGAGCAGCCAGGAGACCGCGGAGGCGATGTCGGCGGGCACGCCCACCCGCGGCACCAGGAGGCGTTGCTTCATGAACTCCAGAGCCTCGGGGCTCGTGACGCTCTCGTAGTCGAAGAAGTCCGTCGCGATGGGGCCGGGCGCCACGCAGTTGACGCGGATGTTCTTCGCCGCGAGCTCGACCGCGAGCGCCTTCGTGAGCATCGGCACGCCGCCCTTGCTCGCGTTGTAGTGAGGCTGCGCGGTGCCGGTGCTCGTCACGACGACGAGGGCCTCGACGGTCGACAGGTTCACGATCGCCCCGCCGCCGGACTCGACGATGAGCGGGGCGGCCTCCTGCGCGACGAGGAACTGTCCCTTGAGGTTGATGTCGAAGACGAAGTCCCATGCCTCCTCGGTGAGGGTCTCGAACGAGTGCTCGGTGACGACCCCGGCGTTGTTCACCAGGAGGTGCAGCGCCCCCCACGCCGCACGGGCGACGTCGACCGCCGCGCGGATCTGCTCCCGCGAGCGCACGTCCACCACGGCCGCGAGGGCGGTGCCGCCTGCCTCCTCGATGAGGCGGACCGTCTCGGCCGCACCATCGGCGGACACGTCGGTCACGAGGATGCGCGCTCCTTCACCGGCGAGCCGGAGGGCCGTCTCCCGCCCGATGCCGGAGCCTGCGCCCGTGATGAGGGCGTTCTTGTCTGCGTGTCGCATTTCTTCTCCTTGTTCGGTGACGCCTAGGCGATGTTCTGTGTGGCGGAGGGGGTGAGCGTCGCACGGGCGGCGGCCTGTGCGACCAGCCACCCGAAGACCGGGTCGGCTCCGAAGGTCTCGGGATGCCACTGCACCCCGATCACCGGAAGACCCTCGAGCTCGATGGCCTCGACGACGCCGTCCGGCGCCCACCCGGTCACCACGACTCCGCGGCCGGGCACATCGACCGCCTGGTGATGGAACGAGTTGACACGGGTCGTCTCGCCGTAGAGCGTCTGGGCGACGCTGCCCGGCGCCGTGCGCACCTCGTGCACCCGATGGGCGCGCGGGTAGGCGTAGGAACCGTGCGACTCCCCCTCGCCCGGCGGCAGGTGCGAATGGAGCGTGCCGCCGCGGACGACGTTGAGGAGCTGTGCACCGCGGCAGACTCCGAGCAGCGGGATGCCGCCGCTGATGGCGGCCTCGATCAGCCCGGCTTCGAACGCGTCGCGCTGCGGGTCGATCAGAGGGGTGAACGGTCCCGGGGTCTGCCCGTAGAGGCGAGGATCGACGTCGTCACCGCCCACGATCACGACGCCGTCGAGGCGCTCGACGAGCTCGGCCGGCACGGCATCCATCGGCAGGTGCACCGGCAGCCCGCCGGCGTGCAGCACCGAGGTCGAGTACTCGCTGAGGTAGGCCTCGAGCGGAGCGTCGGCGAAACCGTGCGGAGCGCCGATCGCCGCGCCGCGCAAGCGTCGTCCGGAGATGCCGATCAGGGGTCGGGGCAGGGCGGGGGTGCTGATGATGTCCATCCTTCGGGTGCGGGGCGGGTGTGTCGAGGGTCAGGCGTTCTCGTCGAATCGGCGCACGATCTGGGCGTACGCCTCGGGCGCCTTCGCGCGCATGATCGCGGCCTGCACAAGCCCGATCACCGGGGCGATGACCACGACTCCGACCAGGGTGATGCTGATCGGGCCCCAGGCGGGGTTCCCCTCGGCGTCGACGTCACTCACGAGCAGCGGGAAGTTGGCGGCGATGAGAACGGCGGAAACGGCGAGACCGACGAAGCCCAGAATCGGGGCGATCACGGTGTGCCATGGACTGCGCAGCACCCGGGTACGGGCGAAGTAGACCACGACCGAGAGGCACGTGACCGCCATCAGGATCACGATCGCGAGCGTCCCGATGCCGGCGAACCAGGAGAAGATGTTCTCCGGCGCGAAGCCGATCAGGGCGAGCACGATGATCGCGATGCCCGAGGTCGCCACCTGCACGATCGAGGCGACGTGCGGCGAACCGTGCTGCGCGTGCACCGTGCCGACGCGGTCGGGCAGCACCCGGGCGTTGGCCATGGCGTGGTGGTAACGGGTCAGCACGTTGTGCAGCGACAGCACCGCGGCGAACATGCTCCCGAGGAACAGCACGGCGACGGCGATCGAGCCGACCGGGCCGAGGTACTGCTCGGTGACACGGGTGATCAGCGTGGTCGGGTCGGCGGCCGCTTCCTCGATGATCGCTCCCTCGCCGACACCCACCACGACGGCCCAGGCGGCGAAGGCGTAGAAGACGCCGATCACGATCGCGGACGCGTAGGTCGCACGGGGGATCGTGCGCTCCGGCGTGCGCACCTCATCGCGGTAGACGACGGTCGACTCGAACCCGATGAAGCTCGCGATCGCGAACATCAGGCCGAGCGCGGGAGCACCGGAGAGGACATTCTGCAGCAGGAACGACCCGAAGGTCACACCCTCCGCGCCGCCGGTGACGAGGATGACGATCCCCAGCAGCACGACGATGCCGATCTCGGCGAGCAGCACGACCACGAGGACGCGAGAGCTGAGCTCGATCTGCCGATAGCCGAGCGCGCCGACGAGCGCCACGGAGGCGAGGGTGAGCAGCCACCACGGGATCTCGGGGCCACCGAGGAGGACGATGCTCGAGCTGATCGTCGCGCCCAGGTAGGAGAACACCGCGATCTGCACGGTCGTGTAGCAGACGAGCGCGAGGTAGGCGGTGGCGAGCCCGGGCGTGCGACCGAGCCCGTGGGTCGCGAACACGAAGAACGATCCTGCTTTGGGGAGGAAGCGGCTCATCGCTGTGAGGCCCACCGAGAACAGCAGCAGGATCACGGTGGCCACGAGGAACATGACCGGGAAGCCGATGCCGTTGCCCACGAGGAAGCCGATGGGCACGAGCCCGCCGACGACCGTGAGCGGGGCTGCGGCCGCGATCACCATGAAGGTGACGGACACCGCCCCGAGGTTCCCGCGGAGATTGCGCTCCTGGGGTGCTGCCGTGCTGCGCGACGTCGTTGTCGAAGCATCCATGTCGAAGCATCCTTTTGCCGATTGGACTAATGGTCTACTTTCTAGCCCATTAGATTCGTCGACGCAAGAGTCACCCTCGGAAAGGCCCAGGGCGGCCGGAGGGAGTGCAGGGTGCGGAGGCGACTAGCGGAGCAGGCCGAGGTAGGCGAGAGCCTGACGGATGAGGGTGCCTCGTCCGTTCTCCATCTCGGCGGCGACCGCATCCGACCCCGCGGCCTCCGGCGAGAACCAGGTGACCTCGAGGGCATCCTGACGCGGCTCGCACGTGCCGGTCACCGGCACGACGAACGCCAGCGACACGGCGTGCTGCCGGTCGTCGTGGAACGCACTCACACCGGGCATCGGGAAGTACTCGGCCACCGTGAACGGCAGCGGCTGCGGTGGCATGATCGGGAACGCCATCGGCCCGAGATCGTTCTCGACGTGCCGGAACAGGGCGTCGCGGATGGTCTCGCCGAAGCGCACGCGACCCGACACGATCGTGCGCGTCATCTCCCCCATCGGCGTGGAACGCAGGAGGATGCCGATCTCGATGACCTGCCCGGAGCCGTCGGTGCGCACCGGGATCGCCTCGACGTAGAGCATCGGCAGTCGGCGCCGCGCCTCTTCGAGTTCGAACTCGCTCAGCCAGCCCGGGTTGCCGTCGGGCGCCGGCGGGTTCGAATCCGAGAACGCGCCGAGACCATCGTCTTCGGGCTCCGGATCGGGATCAGGTGTGCGGACCGACATGTGTCCTTTCTACCAGCCGTCTCTCCCGACCGACACCGCGTGCACGTCGGTCGTCCCTGGCAGGATTACGGTGTGAGCGAGAACCTGACGATCGACGACACCGCGACCCGCTGGTCGACCTCCGACCGCGGACGGATGCCGCTGCTGGTGCTGCTGCACGGCTACGGGGCGGATGAGCACGACCTGTTCGGGCTCGTCCCCTACCTCCCCGAAGGCATCGCCGTCGCATCCGTCGCCGCTCCCCTCGCACCGCCGTGGCCGATGCCGGGGCGGTCCTGGTACGCGATCGAGGGGCTCGACGGACGCAGCCCCGAGGCGGTCACGGTCGCCGCCGAGGCGTTCCTGCGCTGGCTCGACGCCGCGGCAGAAGAAGCTCCCTCGGTCGCACTGCTCGGCTTCTCACAGGGCGCGGCGGTGTCGCTGCAGGCTCTCCGACTCGCCCCGGAGCGCTTCGGCGCGGTCGCGGCGCTCAGCGGCTACGTGGCATCCGGCGAACTGCCGCACGATGAGGCACTGGCCGAGCTGCGCCCGCCGGTCTTCTGGGGGCGCGGCACGCACGACGACGTCATCCCGCCCGAGCTGGTCGATCACACCGCGCAGTGGCTGCCCGGCCACTCCGACCTGTCCGGCCGGGTCTACACCGGGCTCACGCACAGCATCTCCCAAGAAGAGCTGACCGACGTGCACCGCTTCCTCACGAAGTGGATCGACGGGATCGCGAAGAGCTGAGCCGGTCGGCGTTCGGTGGCGGCACCGCTGCGCACCCTCCGAGGAGCGCGGTGCCGCCGCCGAGACCGTTTCAGGCGCGGACGAGGACGGTCGCCTCGATCCCCCAGCCGAGCGGCTCCGCCCGCTCCCACGTCCATCCCGCCGCCGCGGCCAGTTCGCCGAGCCGCTCGCTGGAGCGGAACGGCGCACCGGTCATCGCGAAGCCGACGACCTGATGCTCCTCGGCGTCGGGGCTGAGCGCATCGGGCCTGCTCGACTCGAGCAGGATCAGGCGCGACGTGTGCGGGGCGAGCTCGTCGAGCAGCGCGACCGCTTCGGCATCGGTGCGATGAGCGAGGGCGAGAGCGGCCACCGCGACATCGACGAGTCGGCCGTCCCAGACGGTCGCGGACCCACCGGCATCTTCGACGATCGCGTCGCGCACCAGGCCGCTCTCGTGGAGCGCGATGTCGATGCCGCCCCGGCCCCCGTCCTCGAAGGCGCCGAGGACCGCAGGAGCACCCGGACCGACGATGAGCAGGTGGGCGACCTCGTCCCACATCGGGTTCGCGACGAAGCCGTCGAGCAGGTAGGCGAGTCGGCCGGCATCCTCCACGAGTGTCTCGACGTGCGCGGCATCCGTCTGCGCTTGCGCCGCGAGGGAGTCGCCGTACGCCCGTTGCCAGGGAGACACGCCCTCGCGCAGCGCGTGATCGAGATCGCGCAGCGCCAGCACGGCCTCCGCTTCCAGTCCGTCGAACTCCTCGCGGTGATGCTCCTCGAGCAGCTCCTCCCCGAAGCGCCCGAGGGAGAGAGCGTCGACGTCGCCGGCGACGACCTCGGCCGACGTGAGGATGCCGCGCAGCGCCTCGAGCGACCTCGGAGCCACCCCGAGCCTCGCGGCGAGCGTCGACAGCGGGAGCGGCCCGTCGGCGAGGGCATCCACCACACCCAGTCGGACGGCCGCTCTGACGACGAGCCACGGCACGGGAGACGCCGGCTCGACCACGGGCGGGAGCTCCGCGCCCGCGTCCGCGCTTCCGGGCGCGGCCTCGGCGTGCCAGTATCCGGTGATGTTCAGGCGGTCCTTCGCGAGCCCCCGCTCGCGCTGCAGGTAGCGTCGCACCGGCAGCAGCGCACGACTCTCCGCGGCGGCCCAGGCGTAGCCCTCGCCGTCGGCCGGAAGCGCGAGGTTCCGGACAGCCTCCTCCAACGCCGCCGCGTCGCCGCCGTGTGCCGTCACCCAGGTCACGGTGTCACCGGGGCGCAGGCTCAGCTCCTGGCGGGCGGCGTCGTCCTCGACCAGCAGCAGCACGTGCGCCGCCGCGTCGGTCGGACGCTCGTCGAGGAACCGACCGACCGCGGGCAGGCCCGTCTCGTCGGCGATCAGCGCGATCCAGTCGAGCTCTTCCGGCAGTCGCAGCGACGACTTCGGTCCGACGAAGCAGAGCTCGTCGCCGATCGTGGCCGCCTGCGCCCAGGATGCTGCCGGTCCGTCGCCGTGCAGCACGAAGTCGAGCGCCATCTCGCCGGCCTCGGCATCCACCCAGCGCGGCGTGTAGTCGCGGGCGAGCCGGTTCTCGGCGGCGGTCCATTCGATGCCGTGCGGGAGTTGGATCGGCAGCGCCGAATCGAGGTCGCCGTCTGCGGCGAAGATCAGCTTGATGTGGTCGTCGAATCCCGGGGCCGCGAAGGCCCGGTGGGTGTGCCCGTCGACGACGGTCTCCCCCAGGCCCTCTCCGCCGACGACGATGCGCCGCATCCGAGGAGTGATCTCCTCGATGCGGCGCACCGTCACGCGGCGCACGACCAGCGGATGCGAGGTGAATGCGCGCTGTGCCATCTCAGCCGAACAGCTCCTCGATGATGTCGAGCAGAGCCAGCGCCTCGTCGTAGTCGCCGCGGGCGACCCAGTACGGCAGCACGTAGGCGGCGTCGTTCTGGAACGCCGGGAGCGCGGCGAGGACCGGGTTCTCGGACAACGTGTCGACGTCGCCGATGTCGGTGTTGAAGCCGGTGATGAAGACCGTGGGCTGCGTGATGACCTGGCCGACCTGCTCGGTCGACAGCTCGAACGAGTCGCCACCCGGGGTGTAGGGCTCGTAGTCGCCGTCGGCGAAGAGCGGCGCGGCCTCGATGCCGACGGCGTCGAACACCACCGGAAGGCCCATGTCCTCGCGGGCGACGTACACCGTGCCGTCGGGGAGGATCGAGAGGAACGCGGCCGGGGCGGCCGGCACCGTGATGTTCGCGGCGACCTCGTCCACGCGGTCCTCGTAGGCGGCGAGCGCCTCGTCGTACACTTCGCCCTTGCCGAAGACGTCCTCGGCAAGGAACGAGTACTGGTCCTGCCAGGTCGCCTTGTCGCCGCTCACCAGCACGGTGGGCGCGATGTCGCTGAGGTCGTCGTAGGCGTCGGTGGCGAGGAACAGCGGGAAGCCGATGCCACCGCCGACGATCAGGTCGGGCTCGAGTGCGAGGATCGCCTCGAGGTCGAAGCCGTCGCCGCTCCACGTGATGAACTCGGTGCCCTGCTTCTCGGCATCCTCTGCCCAGAAGTCGGAGTACGACGCCTCGTAGCCGAAGTCCTCCGAGGTCACTGCCGCGACCGGCACGTCGAGGTCGTAGAGGTAGCCGGCGAGTGCGTAGTTCAGCACCACGACCTTCTGCGGATCGGCGGGGACGGTGACGTCGCCCTGCTCGGTGGTGACGACGCGGGTCGTCGCCTCTTCGGACGCGCCGGCTCCCGACTCGGGGGCGGGATCGGCGGCGCACGACGCCAGGGCGAACAGGGCGACCACGGGGAGCGCGGCGAGAAGACGGACGGATCTGGACATGGAGAGACCTCGGGTTCGACGGGTGCAGGGACCGGCGGGCAGGCGGCGGACGGCGCTGCTCGGGTAAGGTAAGGCTATTCTCACTAACCGGTCGAATCGTGACGCATGCGACATCGACACGGACGGATGCGACATGTCTCGGAGGGGAACAGCGTGCGATCCACCGCTCTCGCCGGCACCGTCCCGGAGAACTCGATCCGCTTCCTCGGACACGACACCCACGAGCACGACGAGCCGCACGTCGTCTACGTCGTGACCGGCTCGGCCGTGCTGACCGTCGACGGCGTCGACATCCCACTCGGCCGGCACGAGGCCGCCTGGCTGCAGCCGCACGTCCCGCACGCGGTCCGCGTCCGCGAGGGCGGGACGGTGCTGGGGCCGATCCTCGAGGACGCCGCAGCGCCCTCGACGCGCGTCCGTGTGCTCGGCGTCGTCCCCGCGCTCGTCGACGTCATGACCACCGCGCTCGTCGCAGCGCCCAGCACAGACGAGCAGATCCTGCCGTTTCGCCGGGCGATCGCCCGCGTGCTGGAGACCGTGTCGCGCCCCTACTTCCCGGTCGTGTACCCCGAGCATCCGGCCGCCAGACGCCTCGCGAAGGATGCTCTGCGCCTGCCGCTCCCCCTCGATGAGCTGTCGGCGCGCCATCGGATGAGCGCGCGCCAGGTGCAGCGCATCTTCGTCACCGAGACGGGCTGGTCGTTCTCGCGCTGGCGGGGTCGGGCTCGCATGAACGCCGCCGTCGCGCACCTGGTCGGGGGCGGCGATCTGACCGCGGCGGCACGTCTCTCGGGCTTCCGCACGAGGGCGGGCCTCGTGAAGGCCCTCAGCCGAGAGACCGGGATCCCCGCCGACCGCCTCACCACCGATGCCCGCGGCGCCCTCGCCGACGCCTGAACCGCACGGCGCGACCGCCGGAAGCTGTTAGCGTTTCGGCGTTCAGAGGAGCCCCATGACCACCGCCACGCGCACCGCGCCGGCCACCGGAGCCAGCGTTCGGCAGACCCGCACTCGGCGCCGGGTGTTCGGACTCGGCGTCTCGCTGCTGCTCCTCGCCGCGCTGTGCGTGCTGAGCGTGGTCGTGGGATCGGCCGCACTGCCGCTCGACGTGGTCTGGCAGGCGTTCGTGGCCCCGGACGGATCGGTGAGCCAGGTCACGGTCACCAGCGCCCGCGTCGACCGCACGGTGCTCGGCCTCCTCGTGGGCGCCGCGCTCGGAGTCTCGGGGGCGCTCATCCAGGCTCTCACCCGGAACCCGCTCGCCGACCCCGGCATCCTCGGGGTGAACGCCGGGGCGGGCTTCGCGGTCACGCTCGCGGTGGCCTTCCTCGGGATCACCCGGATCGACCAGTACCTGCCGTTCGCGTTCGTCGGCGCCATCGCGGCATCCGCTCTCGTGTACCTCGCCGCCGGCGCCGGTCGTGGTGCGGGGTCTCCGGTGCGCCTGACCCTGGTCGGTGTGGCGTTCGCGGCCGTGCTCACCGGGTTCTCGCACACGCTCGCCCTCATCGACACGGAGACGTTCGACCGGATGCGCTTCTGGGGTGCGGGCACGCTCGCCGATCGCCCGAGCGGCACGATCGACGCGGTTCTCGTGCCCATCGCCGTCGGACTCCTGATCGCGGCGTTCTGCGTGCGTCCGCTGAACGCCCTCGCGCTCGGTGAAGACACCGCGCGGGCCGTCGGTGTGTGGCTCGGCGTCACCCGGGTCGCGATCATCCTGGCCGTCGCGCTCCTGTGCGGTGCGGCGACGGCGGCCGTCGGACCCCTGGTGTTCGTCGGACTGGTCGTCCCCCACGCCGTGCGCTGGATCACCGGACCCGACTGGATCTGGATCACGCTGTACTCCGCCGTGCTCGCACCCGCCCTGGTGCTCGGCGCCGACATCCTCGGCCGGATCCTCGTGATCCCCGCCGAGCTGCAGGTCGGCGTGATGCTGCCGCTGATCGGCGCACCGGTGCTCATCGCGCTCGTCCGCGGCGGGAAGGCGAAGGCCCTGTGAGCGTGACCCTCGTCCTGCGCGCCGGCCCGCTCTCGGTGCGCACCACCCGCCGGATGCTGCTGGTCTGCGCGGCTCTCACCGCCCTCGCTTTCGGCCTCGCGGTCTGGGCGATGACGCTCGGCAGCTACGGAGTCAGCGCCGGTGAGGTGATCGGCGCCTTCCTCGGACAGTCCGAAGGTGCGGTACGCAAGGTCGTCATCGAGTGGCGGGCGCCCCGGGTGGTCGCGGCGCTGCTGTTCGGCGCGGCGCTGGGCATCTCGGGCAGCATCTTCCAGTCCCTCACCCGCAACCCCCTGGGCAGCCCGGATGTGATCGGCTTCAGCACCGGCTCGTACTCGGGCGTGATCCTGATGATGCTGACCGGCGCGACCGGCTATGCCGCCTACGCCGCCGGGGCGCTGATCGGCGGCGTGCTGACCGCGACGATCGTCTACCTGCTGGCGTTCCGCCGCGGCATGCAGGGGTTCCGACTCATCATCGTCGGCATCGCGATGGGCGCGCTCCTGCAGTCCCTGAACACGTGGTTCAGCACCAGGGCCGACGTCGACCTCGCGCTGCGTGCGGCCGTCTGGGGCGCGGGATCCCTCGCGGCGGTCGACTGGACCACTCTCGGATTCGCGGCGATCGCGATCGCCGCGGTGCTGCTGTGCGCCCCGGCCGCTCAGCGCCGGATGCGGCGGCTCGAGCTGGGCGACGACGCCGCGGCCATGCTCGGCATCCCGCTGGAACGCACTCGCGGCATGCTCATGCTGCTCGGCGTCGCCGCGATCGCCGCGGTGACCGCCGCCGCCGGGCCGATCGCGTTCGTGGCCCTGGCCGCCCCGCAGATCGGGCAGCGGCTGACCGGGCGCGGCACCTCGGTCGACCTCGTCGGGGCCGCACTGACCGGGTCGGTGCTGCTGCTGGTCGCGGACATGATCGCCCAGCATGCGATCCCCGACGTGACCCTGCCGACCGGCGCGGTGACGATCTGCATCGGCGGCCTCTATCTGCTCGTGCTGCTCATGCGCGAGAGCAGGCGCTTCACCGGAGGAGGACGACGATGACACGACTCGCGACCGAGGAACTGCGCGCCGGCTACGGCGGACGAGGGGTGCTCGACGGACTCGACGTGCGGATCCCCGACGGCGAGCTCACCGTGATCGTCGGGCCGAACGCCTGCGGCAAGTCGACGCTGCTGCGCGCACTCGCCCGACTGCTCCCCGCCACCGGAGGCCGCGTACTCCTGGACGGCGGCGACATCACCCGCCTGTCGACCAAGGAGGTGGCGCGGCGGATGGGGCTGCTGCCGCAGAGCCCGCTCGCCCCCGAGGGCATCACGGTCGCCGACCTCGTCGGACGCGGCCGCTACCCGCATCAGAGCGTGCTCTCGAGTTGGTCGGCCGAAGACGAGCGGGCGGTCGCGGAGGCCATGGCGGCGACGAACGTCACCGACCTCGCCGAGCGCAACGTCGACGAGCTCTCCGGTGGACAGCGCCAGCGCGCGTGGATCGCGATGGCGCTCGCCCAGGAAACCCCTATCCTGCTGCTGGACGAGCCGACGACGTTCCTCGACATCGGGCATCAGATCGAGGTGCTCGAACTCGTCACCCGGCTGCACCAGGAGGGGCGCACGGTCGTCGTGGTGCTGCACGACATTAATCAGGCCGCCCGCTACGCCTCGCACCTGATCGCGATGAAGGATGGGCGCATCGTCGCCGAGGGCGCACCGCGGGACATCGTCGATGCACGGCTGCTCACCGAGCTGTTCGACCTGAAGGCGCGCGTGATCGCCGACCCGGACACCGGCGCTCCCGTCGTGCTGCCCGGTCGCTGAGTCCTGGCCCCGGGCGCGACACGCCCGGGGTTGCGAAACTCTGACACGCCCGGGTATCGTCGGGGAGTCCTGTCCGCCGTGTCTGGAAGTCCTTTGATCTGATCCGTCGCCTCCGCGCTCCTCTTTCCGCGCGCTGAACCGACGATCGCCGACTCCACGGCAGACCCTCCCCTCCGCATCCGTGACGCGTTCACGCCCGGCCGGGGCTCGGTGTCAGTGCACCCTCGCACTCGACAGGAGACACTCATGTCACAACCCACCACTCTTCACGCGTCGGTCATCCTCGACCGGCTCACCTTCACCTGGCCCGACGGGTCGGTCGCGCTCGACGGCGTGTCCGGTGCCTTAGGGTCCGGACGCACCGGCCTCGTCGGACGCAACGGCGCCGGCAAGTCCACGTTGCTGCGCCTGATGGCCGGCGAGCTCGAACCGACGTCGGGCGTCGTCACGGCGTCCGGCGAGGTCGCGTACCTCCCGCAGCAGCTGACCCTCGACGTCAACCGCCGGGTCGCCGAGCTCCTCGGCGTGTCCGGGGCACTCGACGCCGTGCGGGCGATCAGCGCCGGCGACGTCGACCCCGCCCACTTCGACGCGGTCGGCGACGACTGGGACATCGAGGCGCGGGCCGAGGCGGCGCTCGCCGAAGCCGGCCTCGCTCCGGAGTTCCTCGACCGCCGCGTCGGCGAGCTCTCCGGAGGGGAGGCCGTGCTCGTGGCGATCGCCGGCATCCGCCTGCGTCGTGCGCCGATCACGCTCCTCGACGAGCCGACCAACAACCTCGACCGCGACGCCAGGGCGAAGCTCGCGGCGATGGTGCGCGCCTGGAAGGGCACGCTCATCGTCGTCAGCCACGACCTGTCGCTGCTGGAGCTGATGGACGACACCGCCGAGCTCTACGCCCAGACGCTGAGCGTGTTCGGCGGTCCGTACTCCGAGTGGCGTAGCTGGCTGGATGCCGAGCAGGATGCTGCGAAGCAGGCCGAGGTTACCGCCGCACAGGTGCTCCGCAAGGAGAAGCGCCAGCGGATCGAAGCCGAGGTCAAACTCGCGCACCGCGCCCGCACGGCGAAGAAGGCCGAGATCGAGAAGCGGGTACCGAAGATCATCGCGCACGGCCGCAAGATGGCGGCCGAGGTGTCGGCGGGCCGGCTCCGCACCGAGGTCGGCGCCAAGGAGGAGGCCGCACACAACGCTCGCGAGGAGGCCGGGCGCCGCGTGCGCTCAGACTCGTCGATGAAGATCGAGCTGCCCGATCCGCAGGTGTCCCGGAGCCGCCGGATCGCGACGATCGGAGACGAGGAGCGAGCCTGGGTGATCCAGGGTCCGGAGCGTGTGGCCCTGATCGGCCGGAACGGCGCCGGCAAGACGACGCTGCTGGAGCGGTTGGTCGCGGGTGGTGTTCACAACTCCTCAGAAACGACGGCCGACGGCCCGGAACAGGGCTCTTCGGCCGATTCAGCCGAAGAATTGAGGAGTAATCAACGGCCGACCCTGCACATCGAGGCCCACACCGACCTGATCGGCTACCTGCCGCAGCGGGTCGACGGCCTCGACGAGGAGCGGTCGGTGTTCGAGAACATCGCGGCCGCGGCGCCCCAGGTTCCCGAGAAGGAGCTGCGCAACCGGCTCGCCCGGTTCCTGATCCGCGGCGCGACGGCGGAGCGCCCCGTGTCCGCCCTCTCCGGCGGCGAGCGCTTCCGGGTGGCGCTGGCGAAGCTGCTGCTCGCCGATCCCGCACCGCACCTCGTGGTGCTCGACGAGCCGACCAACAACCTCGACGTCGACACGGTCGATCAACTGGTCGAGGCGCTGCGCTCCTATCGGGGAGCGGTGCTCGTCGTCAGCCATGACGACGCGTTCCTGCGCCGACTCGACCTCGATCTGACGCTCGAGATCGACGGCGGGAGGGCTCTGCAGGAGGTCTCGCTGGGGTCATGACCGGGGCGATCGGTGCCGGGCCGGGATCCGTCCCGGCCCGGCCCCTCACACCAGCCCGGCCTCGTAGGCGAGGATCACGGCCTGCACCCGGTCGCGGAGGTCGAGCTTCTGAAGGATGCGTCCGACATGGGTCTTCACGGTCGACTCCGAGACGAAGAGGCTCTCACCGATCTCGGTGTTGTTGAAGCCCTTCGCGATCGCGAGGAACACCTCCCGCTCACGCTCGGTCAGCACGTCCAACCTCGGATCGACCGTCTCGGTCTGCCGCGGCAGGCGGGTGGCGAACAGGTCGAGCATCGCTCGGGTGACCCGCGGGGAGACCAGGGCGTCACCCGCCGCGATCGAACGGATGGCGGCGAGCAGCTGCGCGGGAGGCGTGTTCTTCAGCAGGAATCCGCTCGCCCCCGCCCGGAGGCTCCCGAACGCGTACTCGTCGAGGTCGAACGTCGTCAGCACCAGGACGCGGCTCGACGGCGTCCCACGGACGATGCGTCTGGTCGCCTCGATGCCGTCCATCTCCGGCATCCGGATGTCCATCAGGATCACATCGGGCCGCAGATCTTCCGCCATGTGCACGGCTTCCGCGCCGGACGCCGCCTCACCGACCACGCGCATGTCATCCTCGGCGTCGAGCACCATCCGCATCCCGCGACGGATCAATTCGTGGTCGTCGACGAGGAGCACGCGAATCTGCTCTTCACTCATGAGTTCTCCTCCTGTTCGGGGATCTCCACCCGTACTCGCCAGCCGCCGCCGGATACGGGGCCCGCTTCCACCGTTCCCCCCGCGAGGCGGGCGCGTTCGCGGATGCCGACGAGGCCGCGTCCCGACCCGACCGACGCCGCCGGTGGCCCCTGCCGCCCGTCGTCGGTGATCTCGATGACGAACAGGTCGGCGCGTAAGTCGAGGTTCACGAGAACCTCCCGCGGTTCCTTCGCGTAGCGGAGGGCGTTCGTGAGGGCTTCCTGCACGATGCGGTGGATCGTGTTCTGCAGGGCAGGCGACGATGGCACGGCCCCTTCCATCCGCACCGTCACCGGCAGCCCGGCGGCGCGGAACGTCTCGACGAGCGATGCGAGCTCGCTGAGGCCGGGGTTCGGCCGCAGCGGACTCTGCTCCTCGCCATCGCCGCCGTCGTCACCGAGAGCACCGAGCAGCTGCCGCATCTCGACGAGCGACTGTCGACCGACCTCGCCGATCTCTTGGATGGCGCTGCGAGACCGCTGCGGATCCTTCTCGGCCAGGGCGCTCGCGCCGTCGGCGAGCGACACCATGACCGAGACGCTGTGCGCGACGACATCGTGGATCTCGCGGGTGATCCGGGCGCGCTCCGCCAGCGTCGCGATACGCGCCTGCTGGTCGCGTTCGCGCGCGAGCTGGTTGGCGCGGTCGAGGATCGCCCCGATGTATCGGCGTCGATCACCCACGGTCACCCCGAGGAGCGCCGCGATCAGCATCACGACGAGGAACAGCAGACTCCCCGGCACGGAGGTGAAGGCGCTCTCCGGTGCGCCGCGACGCACCCAGTCCAGCGCCGGGAAGACGAGGACGCCGGCCAGCACCGTCACTCCGAACGCGATCCATCCGCTGTGGTTCGACCGGTAGACGAAGAGGGCGTAGAGCGCGAGGCCGAGTCCGAACGGCTCCGCCGGGGTGTCCGACACGAAGGCGACGACCGCGACGACGGCGAACACCGCGAACGTGAGCCAGGGCCGCTGGCGGCGCAGGAGCAGTCCGGCGGCGGCGATCACACCGAGCACGAGCGGGACGATGATCGACGCGTCCGGCGCCCAGACTCCCGACGCCAGCGGGGTGACCAGCGCCAGGAAGGTGCTGAGGAGGAGATAGAGGGAGGCGAGCAGCCCGTCGAAGAGCCAGGGATGCCGGCTCCAGAACCGCCGCACCACCCCGGGAGGCCGCGGCAGATTCATCGCGCGGAGCTCGCCATCGGCGGGTGCTGACTCTCGCATGGGACGACTCTACGCACCGCACCCGTCGCGTTCCGTCAGCCGGCGACGGCGACGAGCGCTCCCGTGGCGGGGCGACGCACGGCGGTCCGGTCGACGGCGCGCCCCCGCGGCACCGGCTCCCACGTCTGCCTGCGCACCGCACGCGGTCGCTGCGAGACGGCCGTCTCGAAGCCGAGGATCGCGAGCCACCCCATCCCGATCGTCGTCGCGACGAGTTCGAGCATGCTGCCGATGTCGGTGCGGAACTGCAGGAGCGAGAGGATGCCGCCGGCCGCGGCGATCACCGCGGTCGAGATGCCCGCGCCCAGCGAGAGGATCCGCAGCATCGGGCGGTCTTTGACGAACGACACCTGCAGCATCGCGAACGCGGCGAGCGCGAAAGCGAGCACGGCGACCGTCGTGTGCACGAGATCCTGCCAGGTGAACGTGGGGCCGACCGGCAGGGGGCATCCGGTCGTGCACGGCACCTGCGAGGCGACGAGGAACAGCGACGAGGCGATCGCCACCGAAAGGGACGGCGACCCGACGCTCAGCCACGGCGCCGTCGAACGCAGGCCGCGCGCGGCCCAGGCGACCGAGAATCCGCCGGCGACGAGCAGGAGCAGTGCGAGCTCGAACCACCCGGCCGTCGGCTCACCGGCTGCCCCGAGCCCGCTCACGTAGAGCACCCGATCGATGCTCAGCCGGGCGATCCAGATGATCGTCAGGGCGACGGCGACGAGGACGCTTCCGGCGATCGCGATGAGAGCGCGGAGGGCGGTTCGGGCAGGAGCGGAGGCGGTCTGTTCGGTGGGCATAAGGAGACGGTATGAGCGGAGGCATCCGCGTCGCGTCGGTCCGAAGTGCCCACTCCGGAGGGGCGTCGTACCTCAGTACGACGCCCCTCGCCAGCTCTCCTCATGCCCCTTTCGCCCCGATGTCCCCGGCCTCGACGAAGATGGAGGGATGAGCGACGTGCTCGAACGCTTCACCCCCGCCACACAGGACTGGTTCCGGGGTGCTTTCCCCGCGCCCACTCCCGCCCAGGCGGGTGCGTGGGACGCGATTTCCGCGGGCAAGCACGCGCTGGTGGTGGCGCCGACCGGTTCGGGCAAGACGCTGTCGGCGTTCCTCTGGGCGATCGACAGCGTGTTCCGCGAGCGCATGACCGAGACCGCCCCGCCGGCCAAGGGCGAGCCGCGCACCCGCATCCTCTACATCTCCCCGCTGAAGGCCCTCGGCGTCGACGTCGAGCGCAACCTGCGGTCCCCGCTGATCGGCATCGGACAGTCGGCCCGGCGGCTCGGAGTGCCCGCCCCCGCGGTGACGGTCGGCGTGCGCTCGGGCGACACGACGTCGAGCGACCGCCGCAAGCTGGTCTCCGATCCGCCCGACATCCTCATCACGACGCCCGAGTCGCTGTACCTCATGCTCACGAGCCGCGCGGGCGAGACCCTGCGCGGGGTGCACACCGTGATCATCGATGAGGTGCACGCGGTCGCCGCCACCAAGCGCGGAGCGCACCTCGCCGTGAGCCTGGAGCGCCTCGACGCGCTGCGCCGACTCAACGGCATCGAGACCCCGGCGCAGCGGATCGGCCTCTCGGCCACGGTCCGCCCCATCGACGAGGTGGCGCGGTTCCTCGGCGGCTCGGCCCCGGTCGAGATCGTCGCACCGCCGGCATCGAAGACCTTCGAACTCGGGGTGGTCGTCCCGATGGACGACATGACGAACCCGCCCCCGCCGCCCGGGGTGCCAGGGGAAGCAGCGGATGCCGAGTACAGCGAGGTCACCGGGTCGGTCTGGCCGCACGTCGAAGAGGCGATCGTCGACCGCATCCTGCAGAACAACTCCACGATCGTGTTCGCCAACTCCCGTCGGCTCGCCGAGCGCCTCACCGGCCGTCTGAACGAGATCTACTCCGAGCGGATCGGGGTCGAGCTTCCGGCCGCGACGGTGCCTGCCGCGATGATGGCGCAGGCCGGGGCGACCGCGGGCGCCGATCCCATACTCGCCAAGGCGCACCACGGCTCGGTGTCGAAAGAGCAGCGCGCCCAGGTCGAAGAAGAACTCAAGTCCGGCGTGCTGCGCTGTGTCGTGGCGACGAGCAGTCTCGAACTCGGCATCGACATGGGCGCGGTCGACCTGGTGATCCAGGTCGAGGCCCCGCCGTCTGCGGCCTCCGGGCTGCAGCGCGTCGGCCGCGCCGGGCACCAGGTGGGTGAGATCAGCCGTGCCGCCCTCTTCCCGAAGCACCGCGGCGACGTGCTGCACACCGCGATCGTCACCGAGCGAATGCTGGCGGGCAAGATCGAGGCGATCCAGGTGCCGCGCAATCCGCTCGACATCCTCGCGCAGCAGACCGTGGCGGCGAGCGCGCTCGGAGCCATCAGCGTCGAGGAGTGGTTCGAGACGGTCCGTCGTTCCGCGCCGTTCCAGTCGCTGCCCCGCTCGGCCTACGAAGCGACGCTCGACCTGCTGGCCGGACGCTTCCCCTCCGACGAGTTCGCCGAGCTGCGGCCGCGGCTCGTGTGGGACCGCGACGCGGGCACGCTCACCGGGCGGCCTGGAGCGCAGCGCATCGCCGTGACCAGCGGCGGGACCATCCCGGATCGCGGCCTGTTCGGGGTCTTCGTGGCCGGCGAGACGACCGGCGCGCGCGTGGGCGAGCTCGACGAGGAGATGGTCTACGAGTCGCGCGTGGGCGACGTGTTCACGCTCGGCACCACCAGCTGGCGCATCGCCGAGATCACCCATGACCGTGTCAACGTGATCCCCGCCTACGGCCAACCCGGCAAGGTGCCGTTCTGGCACGGCGACGGCATCGGTCGCCCCTTCGAGCTCGGTGAGGCGCTCGGAGCGTTCTCCCGCGAAGTGTCGGCGGCGACCCCCGAGAAGGCGGCCCAGCGACTGATCGACGCCGGGCTCGACGAACAGGCGCGGGCGAACCTGATGGCGCACCTGACCGAGCAGCGCGAGGCGACGGGCACCCTCCCCACCGACCGCACGCTCACCGTGGAGCGCGGCCGCGATGAGGTCGGCGACTGGCGGGTCATCCTGCATTCCCCGTACGGCATGAAGGTGCACGCCCCGTGGGCGCTGGCGATCAACGCCCGGGTCCGTGAGCGCCTCGGTGTCGAAGGGTCGGCGGTCGCGAGCGACGACGGCATCATCGTGCGCATCCCCGATGCCGAGGCCGAGCCGCCCGGAGCCGAGCTGTTCGTGTTCGAGCCCGACGAGCTGGAGCACCTGGTCACCGAGGAGGTGGGCGGCTCCGCGCTGTTCGCCTCGCGGTTCCGCGAGTGCGCGGCGCGGGCGCTGCTCATGCCCCGCATGAACCCGAACAAGCGCACGCCGCTCTGGCAGCAGCGGCAGCGGTCGGCGCAGCTGCTCGAGGTGGCGCGGCGGCATCCGACCTTCCCGGTGATCCTTGAGACGCTGCGCGAGGTGCTGCAAGACGTCTACGACCTGCCCTCGCTGCGCAAGCTCGCGACCTCCATCGCCGATCGCCGGATCCGCCTCGTCGAGACCGAGCCCGGCCAGCCCTCGCCGTATGCCCGCGACCTGCTGTTCGGCTACGTGGGCGCCTTCATGTACGAGGGCGACTCGCCGCTCGCCGAGCGTCGGGCCGCCGCGCTCTCGGTCGACCCCGCGCTTCTGGGCGAGCTGCTGGGAACCGTCGAGCTGCGCGAGCTGCTCGACCCCGATGTGATCGCCCAGTTCGAGCGAGAGGCGCAGCGACTCGATCCGGACCGCCGCGCCCGCGGGCTCGAAGGCGTCGCCGACCTGCTGCGGATGCTCGGACCGCTCGACGCGGAAGAGGTCGCGGCTCGCCTCGACCCCGCGAGTGTGCTCGAAGCGGAGGCCGAGTTCGTCGACACCGAGACTGCCGCCGCACTGCTGAACGACCTGATCACCGCCCGGCGCGCGATTCCGGTGACGATCGGCGGCGTGAGCCGGGTGGCCGCGATCGAAGACGCGGGCCGACTGCGCGATGCGCTCGGGGTCGCTCTCCCGACGGGCATCCCGGTGGCGTTCCTCGAGCCGCTGGCCGACCCGCTCGGAGACCTCGTCGCCCGGCATGCCCGCACGCACGGACCCTTCACGACGGATGCCGTCGCCACCCGGTTCGGGCTCGGCGCCGCGGTCGCCCGCCACACCCTGCAGCGGCTGGAGAACGCCGGCCGTCTCACGAGCGGCTACTTCCTGCCCGAGGCCGCCGGCAGCGGCGACGCGATCGAGTGGTGCGACAGCGAGGTGCTGCGACGCCTGCGGATGCGCTCGCTCGCTGCCATCCGCGGCTCGGTGGAGCCGGTCTCCCCCGAGGCGTATGCGCGCTTCCTGCCCGACTGGCAGCACGTGGGTCGACCGCTGGAGGGCGTCGACGGCGTGCTGAACGTGATCGAGCAGTTCGCCGGTGTGCCGATCCCCGCGAGTGCGTGGGAATCTCTGGTCCTGCCGTCGCGGGTGCGCGACTACACCCCCGCCATGCTCGACGAGCTCACGGCAGCGGGTGAGGTCATCTGGTCGGGCCACGGCACGCTCCCGGGGCGCGACGGCTGGGTGTCGCTGCATCCGGTCGACCTCGCGCCGTTCACGCTGCCGGAGCGCGACGCCGAGATCGCTTCCGACTCGTTGGAGTCGCGCATCCTCATCGCGCTCGACGTCGGCGGCGCGTACTTCGCGGCGCAGCTGAAAGAAATGGCCGCGGCCGAGAACGAGCAGTCCGTGCTCGAGGCGCTGTGGTCGCTGACCTGGTCGGGCTACGTGACGAACGACACGTTCGGCCCCATCCGCTCGCTCCTCGCCGGCGGTTCGCAGGCGCACAAGGTCAAGCGCCGGGCTCCCCGCGCTCGGACGTATCGCGGGGTGTCCTTCACCGGTTCCCCTGCGCCTCGGCCGACGTCGATCGGCGGGCGCTGGTCCCTGCTGCCGGCGCTCGAGACGGATGCCGCCCGCCGCGCCACCGTCACCGCGGGCCTCCTGCTCGACCGCTACGGCGTCGTCACGCGCGGCGCCGTGCAGGCCGAGGGCGTTCCCGGCGGGTTCGCTCAGGCGTACCGGGTGCTCGCCGGGTTCGAAGAGGCGGGCCACTGCCGTCGCGGCTACGTGATCGAGAAGCTCGGGGCCGCGCAGTTCGCCGCCTCCGGCACGGTCGACCGGCTGCGCACCTACGCCGGGCTCGCCGATCCGCCGCCGCGCAAGGCCGTGACCCTCGCGGCCACCGACCCCGCCAACCCCTATGGCGCGGCCCTCGGCTGGCCCAAGCTCGACGGGGTCTCGCATCGCCCGGGCCGCAAAGCGGGCGGCCTGGTCGTACTGGTCGACGGCGTCCTCGTGCTCTCCCTCGAACGCGGCGGCCGCACCGTGCTGTCGTTCAGTGATGACGGCGAAGTGCTCCGCGCCGCCGCATCCGATCTCGCGGCCACCGCACGCGCCCGCCGACTCGACACCCTGACCGTCGAGAAGATCAACGGCGAAGGCGTTTACGGCACCGACCTCGCACTCGCTCTGCAGGAGGCGGGCTTCGTGGCCACCCCGCGGGGCTACACCCTCCGCAAGGTCGTCTGATCCATCCAGAGTGGTACCATAAGTGGTACCAGAAGGGATGCACATGGCCATCACCACGAGCGAAGCGCGCCGCGACCTCTTCGGCCTGATCGAGCGCGTCAACCTCGATCATTCCGAGATCGAGATCGTCTCCCGCCGAGGCGCCGCCGTCCTCATGTCGAAGTCCGAGTACGACTCCCTGATCGAGACCAGCCACCTTCTGCGCTCCCCCGCGAATGCCAACCGGCTGCTTGTCGCTCTCGCCGCCGCACAGGCGGGCGACGTCGCAGAACATCCACTCGACGAGGCATGACCTCGCGAGTGCTGGTTTGGACGCCGCAGGGGTGGGAGGACTACGTCCATTGGCAGACCGAGGATCGCCGGACTCTCAAGCGGATCAACCTCCTTCTGACCGATCTCCTGCGCGACGACCCCTTCGAGGGGATCGGCAAGCTGGAACCGCTCAAGCACGCTCTTGCCGGAGCCTGGTCTCGGCGCATCGACGAGACGAACCGACTGGTCTACACAGCCAACGACCATCAGGTCATCATCCTGCAGGCGCGCTACCACTACTGACACACCTACGCTGGAAGCCATGATCCGAGAGTTCGCCGCCGGCATCCGCACCCTGCTGCGGGGATTCGGCCTGTGGCGCACCCGCCCCGGTCTCATGGCGCTGGGCCTGATCCCGGCGATCATCGCCGTCATCGTGCTCGCCGCCCTGCTCGTGCCGCTGGTGATCGGTATGCCGTCGCTGTCCACGTGGCTCACCCCGTTCGCCGACGGATGGATCGAGCCGTGGCGCGGCCTGCTGCGCACCGCGGTGAGCCTCGTCGTCGTCGCTGCCGCTCTGGCTCTCGCGAGCGTGGTCTTCAGCGCACTGACCCTGACCATCGGCGACCCGTTCTACCAGCGCATCTGGCACGCGGTCGAGGTCGACCTCGGCTCACCCCCGCCCGCCGACGGCGGCAGCTTCTGGACCACGCTCGGCGAGGGGCTGCGACTGGTCCTCCTCGGCATCCTCATCGCCATCTCCGTCCTGCTGATCGGCCTCGTCCCCGGCATCGGCGGCTTCCTGGGCGCCGTCGCCGGCGTCGTCTTGACCGGCCGGCTGCTGGCGCGCGAGCTCACCGGCCGCGCCTTCGACGCGCGCGACCTCAGCCCCGCCGATCGTGCCGCGCTCTTCTCGGGCAGCCGCGCACGAGTGCTCGGCTTCGGCGTCGCCACGCAGCTCTGCTTCCTGATCCCCGGTGGGGCCGTCGCGATCATGCCGGCCGCCGTCGCCGGCAGCACGATGCTCGCGCGCGACCTGCTCGCGCGCACCGGCACCTCGGCGCCATCGGCGTCCGGAGCGGCGATGACACCTCCGCCGCCTGCACCGAACGCCGTATCGTCGCCGCTTCCGCCGCCCCCGCATCTCGGGGCGGGATCCGGAGCCTCCTGATGCCCGAGGGCGATACCGTCTTCCGCACCGCGCGACGCCTCGACGAGGCCATCGCCGGCGCGGAGGTCACCCGCTTCGACCTCCGCGTCCCTCGCTTCGCGACGCTCGACCTGACCGGGCAGCCCGTGCACGGCGTCGTTCCCCGCGGCAAGCATCTGCTCATGCGCATCGGCGACAGCACCCTGCATTCGCATCTGCGCATGGACGGCGCGTGGTTCGTGTACCGGCCCGGGGAGAAGTGGCGGCATCCGGCCTTCAAGGTACGTGCGATCGTCGGCACCGCCGAGCGTGATGCCGTCGGGGTCGACATCGCCGAGATCGAGGTCGTGCCCACTCGCGACGAAGACCAACTCGTCGGCTATCTGGGTCCCGATCCGCTCGCGGACGACTGGGATGCGGCTGAGGCCCTCCGACGACTCGGAGCCGACACCCGCAGCATCCATGTCGCCCTCCTCGATCAGCGCAACGTCGCAGGCTTCGGCAACGAGTACGCGGCAGAACTCCTGTTCCTGCGCGGAATCCTGCCGACGCGACCGACACCCGAGGTGGATGTCGCCGCCCTCCTCGACCTCGGCGTGCGCACCATCCGCGCCAACCGCGATCGCCGCAACCGCACCTTCACGGGCATCGATCGCCCGGGCCAGGGCACCTGGGTCTACGGTCGAGCTGGACGCCCGTGCCGCCGCTGCGGAACCCTCATCCGGCGCGGCGAGCAGGGCGCCGACCCGACCCGCGAGCGCGTCACGTTCTGGTGCCCGGTCTGCCAGCGCTGACAGCGCCGTCGCCGTGCCACAGACGCCTCGATCGAGTCGATCACTCGCTGCGGTGCCCGTGCACCGGCCGGGCATTCGCCGGCGGGGTCCCGACCTCCTGAACGGAGTGACCGCTGCATGCGGCGTTCGTCATGCGGGCCTGCTCGATTCGTGACACGACGAACCACCGCATCGCGTCGCGCAGCAGGCACCAGCCGACCAGGTACCACTGGCCGTTCGTGGAGGCGAACATGACGGGCTCGATCTCACGCGCGGTCGTGACACCGGCGAGGGAGGTGTAGCGGATCCGGATCGTCCGCTGCTCGGCCATCGACTCCTCGAGCACCGACCGGACGGCGCGGGAGGAAGGGGGCGATCCGTCGACCCACACTCGACGCCCCAGGTCGGCGGCCCTCTCCCGTGTGCGGGGATCGAGGACGTCCATGATCTTCTGCACGCCTGCCGATGCCAGGTCGGCATAGGGGGCATCGCGCGCCGCCGAGACAGCTGCGAGGAGCGCCACGGCCTGGGCCGGCGACAGGCTGATGGGCGGCAGGGACGCACTCGACGCCAACCCGTAGCCACCACCGGGTCCCGGGCGCGACCACACCGCCGCACCGCTGCTCGCCAGCGCGGCGAGGTCGCGCTTCACGGTTCGGACGGACACCTCGAACTCAGTGGCGAGGCGCTCCGCCGTACATCCGCGGGTGCCGTTGCGGCGCAGCATCTCGGTCAGGGCATGGAGTCGCTCTGCCCGCTTCACTGTCCCCACCGCGATGAATTCATGACAGAAATAGTGCCATACACCTGTCCGGAGGCGGTGCCAGCATCGAGTTATGACGACAAAAACACAGAATCCGACCATCATCCTGATCGCGGGTCACTGGCTCGGCGCATGGGCCTGGGACGAGGTGCAGGAAGGCCTGAAGACTCACGGCCACAACGCCATCGCGATGACGCTCCCCGGCCTCGACCCGCACGATCCCGAGCGATCGTCCCGGACCCTCGACGATCAGGCCGCGGCGATCGAAGAGGCCATGGCACGCGCAGGAGCCTCGGCAGAGCGGCCCGTGGTGCTCGTGGGCCACAGCGGGGCCAACGCCCCGCTCAGCATCGTCCTCGACCGGCATCCGGAGCTCATCCGTCGGATCATCTGGGTCGACTCCGGACCCGTCGCACCGGGAAGCGCCTCCGCCCCGGAGTTCCCCGAAACGGTGGCGGAGCTGCCGTTGCCGCCCTTCGAGGCCCTCGGAGAGCAGGCCAGCCTCGAGGACCTGAGCGCCGAGATGCTCGAGCGCTTCCGTGCCCGAGCCGTCCCCGAGCCCGGGCCGGTGCTCCGGCAGCCCGTGGAACTCACGAACGAGGCGCGCCGCCGAGTCCCCACCACCCTCGTCTGCTGCTCCATCCCCAGCGCGCAGCTTCTGGAACTCGCCCACGCGGGGCATCCCATGTTCGCCGAGGTCGACGCCCTCGATGACCTCGAGGTCATCGACCTCCCGACCGGGCACTGGCCGATGTGGAGCCGCGCTGCGGATCTCGTGAAGATGATCGGTTCCGCGGCGACCTCAGCGAACTAGGGCACGCAACTGCGCCACACTGAAGGCCTCATCGGGTTTCACCAGAACGCCATGATCGTCGCAGGAGTTGTCTAGTCCGGGGGGATCGACTTCGCGTGCTTCGCTCGATCTGCTTCTTTTCGTACTTGACGTGCAGTGAGCCAGCGGGTGGCGAAGCCGAGCATGATGACGCCTGTGATCGCGGCGGGCCATGTGAGGGGTGCGGGTACATATTGCAGGCACAGCATGAACGCGACGGGCATGCTCACAAGGCCGGCGATGAAGATGGCGGGTGGGGAGTTGGTGCTCATCCTCGGCGGAACGCCGCTGTTCTGAGCAGATCCCTCCGGCGGCTGCTGTTCAGCATTGGATGAGTCCACCGACGGACCTTTCTCTTCGTTGCTAGACCCCGCCCGATAACATGCTACCCGTTAGGCGACAGACGTGATTGGCGGGGGACTCACCCCTGCGCTCCCCACATCCATCCGCGGGAATGAATCCGCCCCTGCCGTGGTTGTTGATATATCCGGAGAACTCCGGAGCACGGGAGGAATCGTGGGTAAGAACTACGTCGACATCGAGAACGACCAGGGCGCGACGCTGCGGTACCGCAAGCACGCGAACGGTCGAGGTCTCGTCGCGCATGGCGCGAAGGTGCATCCGAAGGCGCACATCGAGGCGGGTGCCTATATCGAACCGGGCGCGCGAATCGGCGCCGGGGCGACCATCGCCCGCGGCGCCTGGATCGACGAAGACGCCGTGGTCGGTGAGGGAGCTTTCGTCGATGCGCACGCGCACATCGGCCAGGGAGCCGCGATCGGCGACCACGCGTACGTGGGTGTCCGCACCGACGTCGGCGCCGGAGCGCGCATCGTCCGTGGCGCCCGGATCGGCGACGACGAGACGGTCGCCGCAGGCCTCACCATCGCGACGGACCAGAAGGGCCTCTGGCTCGCAGCCTGACGCCCCGCGCTCGACCTGAGCGCGTCACGCGTCGCGTGGCCTGACTACAGCAGTCGCCGCTCGGATGCCCACGCGGTGAGTTCGTGCCGCGACGAGAGCTGCAGCTTGCGCAGCACGGATGACACGTGGGTCTCGACCGTCTTGATCGAGATGAACAGCTCGGAGGCGACCTCCTTGTAGGCGTAACCGCGCGCGATCAGTCGCATGACCTCCTGCTCGCGCGCCGAGAGCCGGTCGAGCTCATCCGTCGCGGTCGCGGTCTCCCCCGCGACAGCCCCGAACGCGTCGAGCACGAAGCCGGCGAGCCGCGGTGAGAACACCGCATCGCCGTCGGCCACGGCGTGCACGGCTTTGCTGACCTCGATGCCGGAGGATCCCTTGGTGATGTAGCCGCGCGCACCGGCACGGATCACCCGCACGACATCGGCCGCCGCATCCGACACGCTCAGCGCGAGGAATCGCGAGGTGGTCGGCGCCGAGCCACGGATCACGGCTTCTCCCCCGGTCGCGTCGTCGCCGGGGCCGCCCGGCAGATGCACGTCGAGCAGCACCACATCGGGCTGCGTCGCGCCGATCACCGCGAGGGCGGACGGCACGTCGTTCGCCTCTCCCACCACATCGACGCTGGCATCGAGATCGGCACGCAGACCGGAGCGGAAGATCGAGTGGTCGTCGACGATCACGACGCGGATGCTGTCAGCCACGGTTCTCCTCCCGGGTGGGCGCGGGGCGCGCGCCGGTCCGATCCTGGTGCACGCCCGACCTGATGCTCAGATGCACCTCGGTGCCGTTCTCGTCGCTGCGGACGCCGCCCGAGCCGCCGGCGCGACGCATCCGGCCGATGATCGACTCCCGCACCCCGAGGCGGTCGCTCGGCACGTCGTCGAGCGAGAACCCGGTACCACGGTCGCGGATGAACACGTCGACGCCGGTCGCGCTGCCCTCGATGTACACCGAGATCTCGCCGCCCGCGTGCCGGGCCGCGTTCAGGATCGCCTCTCTGGCCGCGGCCGCGAGCTCCCCACTCGCGCGCTCGGCGGAGAGGCCGGCCGACACGACGTCGATACGCACCGGGTAGTCGAGTTCGAGCGCTCCGGCATAGTCACGCAGATCCGTCGGCAGGTCGCTGTCGGCCGGGGCGTCGCCGTCGTACAGCCACGCCCGCAGCTCGCGCTCCTGCGCCCTGGCGAGACGCGCGGCCTCGCTGGAGGCACCGGCCCTGTTCTGGATCAACGCGAGCGTCTGCAGCACGGAGTCGTGCAGGTGCGCGGCCATCTGGCTGCGCTGCTCCTCGCGGATACGGCGGACTCGCTCACCGGAGAGTTCGCGCCACCGCGGGATCAGGGCCGACGAGACCACGGCGGCGAGCCCGGCGAGCGGGAGGAGCACGAGCGCCACCCCCGACCGAGCGATGGGCCAGGAGAGCAGCACCGTGAACAGCAGCGCCAGCAGCAGGATCGCGACGACCCGCACCGTCATCGTGTGCCGTGGCCCTCGGGCCGTGTCCGTCCGGTCGATGAGGGTGGCCCACAGCCCGGCGCCGGTCGCGAACGCCGCCGCGCCGCCCACCACGACCGCGGCGAGGTCCGGCGGGATCGACCCGCTCAGCCAGTCGCTGCCCCCGCGCCAGACCAGGACGACGAGCATCCCCACGGCGGCAGGAGCGATCAGCAGCCAGGCCACCGGCATCCGCCTCGTCGGTGCGCTCTCGCCCTCGGCCCACGGCATGAAGACCCAGCACCAGGCGTAGAGCAGGATGCCGGCGCCACCGCACAGTGTCAGCGCGAGGAACAGCGCCCGCACCAGCCCCACGCGCACACCGAGGTGACGGGCGATACCGGCGCTCACGCCGGCCACCAGACAGTCGCGGTCGCGGGTCAGCGGCGGGCGCGGCGGTGCAGCGACGCGCGGGGGTCGCGCAGAAGCGTGCGCCGAAGAGGACATGTGGCAATCCAATCATCCGCGTGCCCGCTCCGGGTCCTCCCCGGCCCAGAATCAGGGGTCGCTCAGGGGTTCCCCCCATGGCAGGGAGCAGACGGATGCCGCCAGGATCGAAGCATGACGATTCCGACTGCGCCGCCGCCCCCCGCCGATCACGCCGCTCCGGCCACCGGCACACCGGGCACCGGCATCCCTCGCGGAGCCGAGCGCTTCCTCCTCTGGGTCGCCGGACTCGGCGTCGCCCGATCCGAGGGCTGGCTCGGCGGTGTCTCGGCGGGCATCGCCGCCCGCCTGCGCATCGATCCCCTGATCGTCCGCGGCGTCCTCGTGGTCGCGGCCCTCTTCGGCCTGCCGGTCATCTTCCTGTACGCCGCAGCCTGGGCGCTGCTGCCGGATGTCGACGGCCGCGTGCACGTCCGCGATCTGCTCCGCCGCGACTACCAGCCGGTGCAGTGGGGCATCCTCGCGATGGCCGTCATCGGCCTGTTCCCGACCGCTCCCCTCGCCGGCCGTCTCTTCGGCCTCGGCTACGACGGCTGGTCAGCCCTCTCTCTCACGAGCTGGATCATCGGCCTCATCCTCGTCGCCGTCCTGCTCATCCTGATCGTGCGTGCTGCGAGCCGCACCCCGGGCGCTTCCACGCCGGATCTGCCGATGGCTTCCGCAGATCAGGCGGCCCCGGCCGCGTCCGTCGCCCTCGGTGGTTCGGGTACCGCCGAGGGGACGGACGCCACTCTCCCCTACGGCGCTGACGCTGCGGCGGATGCCGACACCGTGGTCGGGGACACGCCTGCCCCGGCCGAGATCGGGGCATCCGCTCTCCCGCCCCTCGACCCGGCGGCGACCGCGGCGATTCCGCCCGCACCTCCCGCCC
>NZ_FMIR01000006.1 GCF_900095745.1 Microbacterium oxydans | reverse complement strand
CGCGCACACCCGACCCCGCACCCGCGTCGGCACCGGCCGCGGCACCGGCGAACGGCGCTCCGACGGATGCCGAGATGGCCAGGGCCACCGAGGTCCTGCGCATCATCTCCACCTCCTACTCGGCGAAGATGGTCGGCCAGGAGCGGCTGCGCACGAGCCTGCTCGTCTCGCTCATCGCCGGCGGCCACATCCTGCTCGAGAGCGTGCCGGGCCTCGCCAAGACCACGGCGGCCAGCACCCTCGCCGACACCGTGAAGGCGCAGTTCAAGCGCATCCAGTGCACCCCCGACCTGCTGCCGAGCGACATCACGGGCAACCAGATCTACGACGCGGCGACGGGCTCGTTCCGCACCGTGCTCGGTCCGGTGCACGCGAACTTCGTGCTGCTGGACGAGATCAACCGCTCCAGCGCCAAGACGCAGAGCGCGATGCTCGAGGCGATGCAGGAGCACCAGACGACGATCGGCGGCGAGATCCACCACCTGCCGAAGCCGTTCCTCGTGATCGCGACGCAGAACCCGATCGAGCAGGAGGGCACGTATGAACTGCCCGAGGCGCAGATGGACCGCTTTCTGCTCAAGGAGATCGTCGAATACCCGAGCCCGGCCGAAGAGCTCGAGGTGCTCAGCCGCATCGACTCGGGCGTGCTCGACCCGGACCGGCATGTGACCAGCGCCGTGAGCCTCGACGACGTGCGCCTGCTGCAAGACGTCGCGAGCCGCATCTACGTCGACCCCGCGATCCGCAACTACATCGTGTCGATCGCCTACGTGACCCGGAACCCGGCGCCGTACATCGGCGAGGAGCGCGCCCGCTTCATCAAGTACGGCGCGAGCCCGCGCGCGAGCATCGCGTTCCTGCAAGCGTCCAGGGCGCTGGCGCTGCTGAAGGGCCGCTCCCACGTGCTGCCCGAAGACATCCGCGAGCTGCGCCACCTGGTGCTCCGCCACCGCGTGCTGCTGACCTTCGAGGCGGATGCCGAGGGCGTCCGCAGCGAAGAGATCATCGACCAGATCTTCGCGTCGGTCCCCACGCCCTGACCCCTCCGATGGCCAGCCTGATCACGCAGGTGAAGAGCAAGCTCTTCATCCACTCGACACGCAAGTCGCTGCACGCGCTCGACGGCGCCTACGCGTCGCTCCTGCACGGGCGCAGCCTAGACTTCGAAGACCTGCGCAAGTACGAGTACGGCGATCAGGTACGCGACATCGACTGGCGGGCGACCGCGCGGCTGGGCACCCCGCTCGTCAAACGCTCCCGCGCGACCCGCATGCACACGGTGCTGTTCGTGGTCGACACGGGCCGCTCGATGTCGGCCCTCGCCGCCGACGAGCGATCGAAGAAGGAGCTGGCGATCCTCGCGACGGGAGCGCTCGGCGTGCTCACGCTGCGCCACGGCGACGACTTCAGCACCGTCTACGGCGACGCGGCGAAGGTGCGGCGTCTCGCGCCCGGCCGCAGTGAGGGCGCGCTCGAACACGCCCTGCGCACGATCGACCGGGCGATCGACGAGAGTTCGGCGCCCAGCGACCGCGACGCCCTGCTCTCGTTCGTGACCCGCACGATCTCGCGCCGGATGATCGTGGTCGTCATCACCGACGAGGCCCCCGTGACGAGTGAGACCGAGCGGATGCTGCGCCGCCTGCGCGTGCAGCACGACGTGCTCTGGCTCACCCTGCGCGACGCCGACCCGGTGCTGGACCACGCCACCGGACGCATCCGCAGCGATGCGGACAGCCGCTGGCAGGTGCCGGACTTCGTGCAGGGCGACCGTGCCATCGTGCAGGAGCTGACCGCGCAGCACGACGCCGACGCGGCGCACCGAGACGAGCTCCTCACCCGCCTCGAGATCAGCCACTCCTCCCTCGACGGGCAGGACGACGCCGTCGCGCAGCTGCTGCAGTTGCTGAACCGGAGGTCGAATGCCCGGCTCTGAAGAGCTCTACCCGCCGGCGCAGTACGGCTGGGGATGGATGCTGCTCGCGATCGGCATCCTCGTTCTCCTGGTGCTCGGCGCCTGGCTGCTCATCGTGCTCACGCGGCCGCGGCGCACGCTCCCCGTGGATGATGCGGCCGGGCACCCGCCACTGATCATCGACGTGCTGTCGCAGCTGCGCACCGAGTACATGGGTCGCATCCAGCAGATCGAGAACGAGTACCGCGAGAGCCGACTCAGTGCCCGGCAAGCGAACCTCGAGCTGAGCCGCGTCGTCCGCACCTTCGTGAACGAGTACAGCGGCCTCGAGGCCCCGGTGCTCGCGCTCGACGACCTCGTGGCGCGGGGCGTGCATCCTGCCCTGATCGACGCCATGGGCAGGCACTACTACCCCAGCATCTTCCGTCCGGGGCCGGCCATCGATCCGATCGCGGGCGCCGAGGCCGCACGAACGGTGGTGCGGGCGTGGCACTAGCGAACGTGTGGATGCTGGTCGCCGCGGTCGCCGTCGTCCTGGTCGCCGTCACGGTCGGCCTGATCCTCGGGCTGCGGCGGAGCGGAGGCGGTCGCGGCGGCGACACGGCGCGCGTCGCTCGCGCCGAGCGCCTGCGCGCACTGCCGACGTTCCGTCGCGCGCTGGCGCGGCGGGCTCTCGCGCTGTCGGGCATCCTGGCTCTGGGCGCGGTGACGGCTATCGTGGCGGGCGTCGTGGCCGCTCGACCGATGTCGGCCCAGACCATCCAGCCGGTCAACACGAGCCGCGACATCATGCTGTGCCTCGACGTCTCCGGCTCGATGTCCGAGGTCGACGTCGAGGTGCTGACGGTCTTCGAAGAGCTGCTCGACGACTTCGAGGGCGAGCGGATCGGGCTGACGATCTTCAACAGCTCCCCGGTGCAGATCTTCCCGCTGACCGACGACTACGACTTCATCCGCGAGCACCTGGAGAGCATGACCCGGAGCTTCGACTACGTCGACCAGATCCCCGAACACTGGGTCGGCACCCTCAACGGCGACGGCGCCTCCCTGATCGGAGACGGCCTCGCCGCCTGCACGATGGGGTTCGACCGTCCGGGCGACGATCGTTCGCGGTCGGTGATCTTCGCGACCGACAACGAGGTCAACGGTGCCTCCATCGTCACGCTCGACGAGGCGGCGGCGTATGCGGCCTCGAAGGAGGTGCGGGTGTTCGCCCTGAACCCGGTGCAGGGCAAGGATGCCGACGTCAGCGCGGAGCTCACCGCCGCGGCTGAGGCCACCGGCGGGGCCGCGTTCGGCCTGCGCGACACGACGACGGTCTCCGACATCGTCGAGCAGGTGCAGGAGCAGGAGGCGACCGAGCTGCGCGGCGAGGCGCAGGTGGTCTGGACCGACGCACCGAATCTCTGGATCGCGGTGCTCTCGGTCTGTCTCCTCGGCTTCGTCGTGGTGCTGTGGAGGGTGCGACTGTGATCTTCCAGCCCGTGCTGAACCCGCTGCTGATCCTGCTGCTGATCGCCCCGATCGCCGCACTCGCGATCTGGGTCCTGGTGCGACCGCCGCGGTCTGCCGGAGGGACGCCCGCCGACGCGCGCACGGTCGCCGGACACCGCGCACTGTGGGCGATGCGCCTGGTGCTGGTGCTCGCCTGCGCCGCGCTGCTGCTGCGCCCCGGCATCCCGGGGGGCGCGACCCAGACGCTCGCGACCGATACCGACATCGTGCTCGTCGTCGACACGACCGCGAGCATCGTCGCCGAGGACTGGGGCGACGACGAGCCGCGGCTCGACGGCATCCGTGACGACGTGCGTGCGCTCGTCGAGGAGTACCCGGGAGCGCGCTTCGCCCTCATCACCTCGGATGCAGCGGCCGAACTGCGGATGCCGCTGACCACCGACACCACGGCGCTCATGGGATCGCTGGAGGTGCTGCGCCCCGAGGTGACGAGTCAGTCGCGAGGCAGCTCGATCGGCATCGCGGCGCCACTGCTGACCGAGACCCTCACCTCGGCCGCGGAGTCGTCACCCGACCGCTCGCGGATGGTGTTCTACTTCGGCGACGGCGAGCAGACGGTCGACAGCGAGCCCGAGTCGTTCAGCTCGAGCGAGAAGTACACCGACGCAGGGGCCGTGTTCGGCTACGGCACGGCGGAGGGCGGGCCGATGCGCATCACCACGGGCGGGCTCGCCGAGGGCGGCGCCGAGTACATCCAGTACGAGGGGGCAGATGCGCTCTCGGTGATCGACGAGACGAACCTGGAGGCCATCGCCGACCAGCTCGGCGTGGAGTACGAGCATCGGACCGCAGAGGCCGACCCCGTGCTGCCGGAGGCGCCGGCCACCACGACCAACTACGCCGAGTCGGGAGAAGTCGGCAACGTGATGGAGCTGTACTGGGTCGCGGCGCTGATCATCCTCCTCATCCTGGGCATCGAGCTCACGCGCGCGACGATGCTCATCGCGAAGCTCCGGCAGCTGCGCCCGACGCGGCAGCGGCATCCCGGCGGCTCCGGGCAGTAGCACCGATCGCCTCACGCTCGACTCGACCACCGGGGCCGTGCGCGATCCGGTATGAAGGTGCGGGATCCGTGGCGCTCCCGTCCTCCGGTTTGTATCGTTTTACCTGCCACGGGCTACCTGTCCGGGCATAGGTTCGTCGTCGCGGATCGACCGTGTCGCAGGCTCGTGGGGAAGCCGACTCGGTGGGAACGCGCGGCGATGTCATGTCGGCCTGAAGGTCGACATCAAATCACTGGGGAACAACACATGGGGAACATCCTTGCGCTGAAGCGCGCCCGGAAAGCGGCCATCGGCGCCGCCGTCGGGGCCCTGGTCGCCGCCGGCCTGGTCTCATCCGGTGGCGGAGCGGCGATGGCGGCAGAGACCTCACCGCCACCACTGCTGCAACGTGACGACAACGTCGTCACGTCGGATCCGATTCCGACCGTCCAGATCGACAACGGCTACGTCTGGGCGCAGACGACGATCGGGTCCACGGTCTACGCCGTCGGCAAGTTCGACAACGCGCGCGAACCGAAGGCCGCACCGGGCGCGGCACTCACGGCGCGTTCGAACGTGCTCGCCTACGACATCGACACCGGCGCACTGCTGCCGTTCGCACCCACGGTCAACGGCGTGATCAAGGCCGTCGCGGCATCGCCCGACGGCAGCCGCATCTACATCGGCGGCTCCTTCAACGCCGTCAACGGCAAAGACCGGTGGAACATCGCCGCGCTCGACGCCGCGACCGGCGAGCTGGTGCCGGGCTTCGTGCCCTCGATCGGCGGATCGGGCGTCTATTCACTGGCGACTTCCGGATCGAGCGTGTACGCCGGTGGGCTTTTCACCCAGGCCAACGGCACGGCCAGGAAGAACCTCACCGCGTTCAACGTGCCCGACGGCAAACTGCTGCCCTGGGCACCGACGACCGACTTGCAGGTCGACGCACTCGTGATGGACCCCGCTGGGGCGAACACGATCATCGGCGGACGCTTCGGCCAGATCAGCGGCAACACCGCACTGCGCGGCATCGGAGCGGTCGACAAGACCACCGGCACGGTGGACACCGCCTGGCAGACACCGTCCGCGATCAACAACGTCCGGATCACCCGTTCCGCGGGGCAAACGGGAATCTTCGGTCTCGCCACCGACGCGACGGGCGTCTACGGCACCGCCTGGTCTTACGGAGCGGTACAGCCGACCAACCTGGAAGGGGCCTTCGCCGCCGAAGCCGGCAGCGGCAAGATCCGCTGGATCGCCGACTGCCTCGGCGACCACTACGGCGTCTACTCCACCGGCGAGGTCGTCTACACGACGAGCCACACCCACGCCTGCGAGACCGTGGGCCTGCACCCCGAACAGCGGCAGACGACGCACCGCTACTCCGAAGCCTTCACTGCCGATACCCGGGGAACGCTGGGACACCAACCCAACGTGAACTACAGGGATTGGGCAGGAACCCCGGCACCATCCGCGTACGCCTGGACCCCGGACTGGGGCGTGGGCCAGACCACGGGTATGGGTCAGGCCGGTCTGTCCATCACGGGCACCGGGAACATGATCTCCATCGGAGGTGAGTTCCGCTCCGTCAACAACGGGCAGTTCGAGGGCATCGTCCGCTTCTCCACGACGCCTCCGGGAGGAGCGAAGGACAAGCCGCGTCTCTCCGGCGACGACTGGACAGGAAGTGTCGAGCGGAACGCCGACGGTTCCACCGGCGTCACCGCCACCCTCCCCTCCAACTGGGATCGTGATGACCTGACGCTGACCTACGAGCTCCACCGCTCCGACAGCGCGACGCCGGTGGCCACGACGACGGCCGACGCGACCTGGTGGAACCGACCGCTCGTCACCCTCGTGGACGAGACAGCGACCGACGATACGCCACGGGAGTACACGGTGACGGCGAAGGATGCCGACGGCAACGTCGCCACCAGCGGCGGCATCACCTGGATCGAGCCCAACTGATCGAAGGGTCTCCGGCCGCCCGCCTCCGCATCCTGAGTGGAGTGAACGAGAGCCGACCTCGGGCTGCACCCGAGGTCGGCTCTCCTGCTTCGACAGTGGCCGTCCGGCCGCGCAGGGCCATCGATTTCAGGTCTGCAACGGGGCTGATCTCGCCCTGCTTCGCAAACCGGCATCCGATATGCTATTATTTTAGCATGTCGATAGCTATCATGCTTCGACTTGAGGATTCGTCGTTGCGAACCGACTGAGCACGGCCTCTGGGGAAGCCGTCCAGTCTGGAGCGCACGGCGACGTCATGCCGATCTGGGGTCGGCGTCAGATGACTGGGGAATCAACATCATGGGGAACAACTCTGCGCTGAAGCGCGCGCGAAAGGCGGCATTCGGCGCCGTCGTCGGTGTCTTGGTCGTCAGCGGCCTGGTCTCGTTCGGTGGCGGAGCGGCGGTGGCGGCGGAAGTCTCGTCGTCGCCGCCGCCGCTACTGCAGCGCGACGAGAACGTCGTGACGTCGGATCCGATTCCGACGGTCCAGATCGACAACGGTTACGTGTGGGCGCAGACGACGATCGGGTCGACGGTGTACGCCGTCGGCAAGTTCGACAATGCTCGCGAACCGAAGGCCGCACCGGGCACCGCGCTCACCGCCCGGTCGAACGTGCTCGCCTACGACATCGACACCGGGGCGCTGCTGCCGTTCGCGCCGAACGTCAACGGGGTGATCAAGGCCGTCGCTGCGTCGCCGGACGGCAGCCGCATCTACATCGGCGGATCCTTCAACTCCGTCAACGGCAAAGACCGATGGAACATCGCCGCCCTCGACGCGAAGACCGGCGAACTCGTCCCGGGCTTCATCCCCTCCATCGGCGGAACGGGCGTCTACGCCCTGACGACCTCCGGAACCAGCGTCTACGCCGGCGGGCTCTTCACCCAGGCCAACGGCACCGCCAGGAAGAACCTCACCGCGTTCAACGCGCCCGATGGCAAGCTGCTGCCCTGGGCGCCCACGACCGACCAGCAGGTCGATGCCATGGTCATGGACCCGGCCGGCAAAGACACCATCATCGGCGGACGCTTCACGCAGATCAGCGGCAACACCGCGATGCGGGGTCTCGGCGCCGTCTGGAAGGGCAGCGGCGTCGTGGACACGAACTGGCAGGCCCCCCGGACGATCAAGAACGGAGCGACCGCGACTTCCGCGGGGCAAGCCGGGATCTTCGGTCTCGCCACCGACGCGACCGGTGTCTACGGCACCGCCTGGGCTTTCGAGGTGGGCGAGACGGTCAACCTGGAAGGCGCGTTCGCCGCCGAGGCCGGCACTGGCAAGATCCGCTGGGTCGCCGACTGCCTCGGGGACCACTACGGCGTCTACTCCACGGGCAAGGTGGTCTACACGACGAGCCACACCCACGCCTGCGGGACCGTCGGCCTGCACCCGGAGCAGCCGCAGACCACACACCGCTACTCCGAAGCCTTCACGGCCGACGCGCGCGGAACACTCGGACACCAGCCTGCGGCTCCCAAGTACAAGGACTGGGCGGGCACGCCCGCTCCCTCGGCGTACAACTGGACTCCGGACTGGGCTGTCGGTGTGACCTCGGGCCTCGGCCAGGCCGGACTGTCGATCACCGGAACCGGGAACATGATCTCCATCGGCGGCGAATTCCGCTCCGTCAACAACGGCCAATTCGAGGGCATCGTCCGCTTCTCGACCATGCCTCCCGGCGGAGCGAAGGACAAGCCGCGCCTCTCCGGCGACGACTGGGTCGGCTCCGCAACGCGAACCACCGACGATGCGAAGCGCGTCACCGTCACCATTCCCGCCAACTGGGATCGTGACGATCTCACGCTGACGTACGAGCTCTACCGGTCGGGCACCTCGACGCCCGTTGCGACCACGACGGCGGATGCGACCTGGTGGAAGCGTCCGGACGTCGTGCTCACCGACACGGCGGCCCCGCCCGGTCCGCTGCCGCAGTACACGGTCGTCGCGAAGGACGCCGCCGGGAACACCGCCACGAGCGGCATCGCCCGGACCACGCCGCCGACCGGCACCATCGCCCTGGTCTCGAAGTTCAGCGGCAAGGCCGTCGGAGTCTCCGGCACCGCATCCCCCACGGTGCAGCAGCCCGTCACGGGAGCGGCATCGCAGCAGTGGACCACTGTTCCGAAGCCGGACGGCAAGTTCCAACTGAAGAACGTGGCGACTGGGGCCTGCCTCGCGGTGTCCCTGAGCAAGGTCTTGTCGGGAAACGCGCAGGTGCTGCAGTGGGCCTGTGCCGACACCGCCAATTTCCTCTGGAGCCTCAAGGACGTCGGCAACGGCTACGGTCAGCTCGTCGCCGGCCACTCCGGCAAGTGCCTCACGCTCAGTGGCGGCACCGCAGACGGCGCGAACTACGTCCAGACCGACTGCGGCGCGACCACCGGCGCGGACAACCTCAAGTTCCTCCTGCGCCCCGCCGGCACCGTCGCGCTGGTCGCGAAGGACAGCGGCAAGGCCCTCGGTGTCTCCGGCACCGCCTCGCCCGCAGTCCAGCAGACCATCACGGGAGCCGCCTCGCAGCAGTGGACCGTCGTGCCGAAGCCGTACGGCAAGGTTCAGCTCAAGAACGTGGCGACCGGAGCGTGCCTCGCCGTGTCGTTGAGCGCCAAGGTCCTGTCGGGACACGCGCAGGTGCTGCAGTGGGGCTGCTCCGACCAGGCGCACCTCCTGTGGAGCCTGAAGGACCTGGGCAACGGTTACAGCCAGCTCGTCGCCAGCCACTCCGGCCAGTGCCTCACGTTGCTCGGCGGCAACACCGCAGACGGTGCGAACTACATCCAGAACGACTGCACCGCCACACCGTCGACGTTCTCGCAGTTCACCCTGCCCACCGCAGGCTAGGGCGCACGGACAGAGAGCCGACCTCGGGGATACCTGAGGTCGGCTCTGTTGTTCCCTGGATAGGATGTTCAGCGCTTCCCGTGCCGATTCGAGGACCGCTCGTCTGCCGCAGAACGGGGCGCGAGTGGCGAGGAGGTGGAGCGTGACGCACGCTTCGACACGCCCCGTCGCCGAAGCGCACCGCGCATCCCTCCCGAACGAGGCAGCGGCCGCGCTGCTCCGCTCGAACCGTCGCCGCCGCAGCATCCGCCGGTGGGTCGCGATCGGGACCATCCCGCTCACCCTCGCGGCGCTGCTCTTCGTGGGCAAGCTGCTGAGCATGTACGCGTTCGCTCACCAGGCGATCACCGCCTACGTGGTCGACGACTTCGCAGGCTCCGAAGCCTCGGCGCGCGGACAGGACTTCGTCAACTGGTTCGAACCGTACAAGGCGCCGTTCAACATCGGCACCGCGCTCGGCGCGGCCGAGCAGCTGCCCGAGGCCAGGGCCGAGCTCGAAGAGGCACTCGACCTCGCCAGCGGACTGGAGGTGTGCGGGGTGCGGATCAACCTCGCGCTCGTCGTCGAGCGGATGGGCGACGCCGCGCGTGCCGACGGCGACGGTGCCGCCGCCGCCGAGTTCTACGGCGAGGCGCTGACCATCACGGTCGAAACGCCGGAGGAATGCCACAGCGACGAGGCGCAGCAGCAGTCCTCCGACCCGCAGCGCGACATGTCCGACACCCTCGACGGCACCGAGGATCGGCTCAAGCAGAAGCAGCAGGAGCAACAGCAGGAGCCGCAGGAACCCGAGCAGCAGCCCGGTGAAGACGAGCAGCCCTCCGAGGGCAAACTCGACGAACTCGAGGGCAAGCTCGAACAGGGCACGCAGGAGCGGGATCAGCAGCAGGGCGACGAGCCCGGCGGCACGGGAACGGACAAGCCGTGGTGAGCGATCACGAGCAGCAGCGGGCCCGCTACCTCGCCGGGGCCGAAGGGGCACCGCCCGTCCCCCCGCCCGGCGGTTATCACGGTGCGCGACGCCAGGCCTCGGCTCCCACTCGCGAATCCGCCGTCGCCCCGCCCGCGCCCCTGACGCCCGAGGAGCCGAAGCAACCCGCGAACGCCCTCGGATGGATCGCCCTCGCCATCGCCGTCCTGTTCGCGCTGACCCTGCTCGGCACGCTGGTCGCCGGCGGCACGGACGTGCTCTACGGCGTCACGATGCTCACGGCGCAGCTCGTGGTCGTCGGCACGGTCGTCGCCGCCCTGTTCTCGCCGCGTGCGCGGAAGCTGGGGGCGATCGCGCTGATCGTGACCGTCCTGTTCAACGTCGCGACCGTCGGCGGCATGAGCGCTCTGCAGACCTCGGCCGCGGGCAGCTACGAGGGCGCCAAGACCGCAGATCAGAAGCACGCGGAGGCGTACCCCGGCATCAAGGGCACCGATCCGCAGAAGACGCTCGGGCAGCAGTCTCTGGAAGAGGTGCGCGCACAGTCCGAGGAGCTCTTCGCCGACATCCGGACGAGGCTCACCCAGGAATTCGGATACACGTGGGTTGCCGTCGGCGACGAGGATCTGCGCCCCGAACGCAACGGCTACGGCGGCGAATCGATGCTCGTCGAGTACACCTCCGCGGCGTGGGCGACCGAGCAGCCCGTGCAGGGCTACGCGCGCAAGCAAGAGGTGATGGCCGCGATCGACGACGTGGTCGTGCAGCACGGGCTGTGGAACCTCTACTCCTTCAACGACCCGACCGGGTCGGGGATCGACCCGTCGATGATCGCGAAGCTCTACGGCAGCGACGACCCCCGCACGCAGCACACGTGGGAGTACTACACCGAGAACTACCCCGATCCGATGCGGTTCTACGCCAACATCTACGACCTGTCGAACGACCAGGACGGCGGATTCCTCGCCGCGCGCGAAGCGCAGGCCGCCCGCTCCGGAGAACCGCTCGAGGGTCTGCAGCTCGTCGTGATCGCCAGCGGTGTGCTCGGCGAAGACGACCGTGCCGAGTTCGAGACGAAGCTGCAGGAGTACCCCGGCTTCGAGTGACCGTCCGGAGCATGCGTGACGTCGGCGCATGCCCCACCCGCGCAGGATGAGCCGCGTCCCGACGGCGCCGCGGCGCGTGCCACACTCAGGCATCCCCTCGAAGGAGGACGCATGGACGCGCTCGTCTCCGCGAACCTGATCTGGACGATCCTGGCCCTCGCGGCCCTCGCCATCAATGTGATCGCCCTGATCTACATCCCCCGCGACCGCAAGCCCACGGCCGCGATGGCGTGGCTGCTGCTCGTGTTCCTCGTGCCTTTCGTCGGCATGGGCCTGTACCTGCTGATCGGCAACTTCCGGCTGCCCAAGAAGCGCCGCGACGAGCAGAAGCGCATCACGGAGATGATCTCCGCCGAGGCCGTCGACCATCCCGACGCACAGGCTCCCCGGTGGCTCCAACGCGTGGCCCAGCAGAACCACGCGCTCACGGGACTGCCGGTGGTCGGCGATTCGTCGGCCGAGCTGATCGACGACTACCAGGGGTCGATCGACGCCATGGCCGCCGCGATCGACACGGCCGAGCGCTACGTGCACGTCGAGTTCTACATCGCCGCACGGGACGCCACGACCCAGGGGTTCTTCCTCGCGATGGAGAGGGCGGTCGCCCGCGGCGTCTCCGTGCGCCTGCTGGCGGACTACATCGCCTCCCGCAAGATCCCGAAGTCCGAGGAGACGTTCGCCGAGCTCGACCGGATCGGTGTGACCTGGTCGTGGATGCTGCCGGTGCGGCCGTTCAAGGGCCAGTACCAGCGGCCCGACCTGCGCAACCACCGCAAACTCGTCGTCGTGGACGGGAGGGTCGGGTTCGTCGGTTCGCAGAACCTCATTTCACGGGACTACAACGCGGAGAAGAACATCAAGCGCGGGCTGATGTGGCAGGAGCTGATCGCGCGGGTCGAGGGTCCGGTCGTCGCCCAGGTCGACGCCGTGTTCCTCTCCGACTGGCTGATCGAGACCGGGGAGGATCTGTCGGCCGTCGAACGAGTCCCGGCATCCGCCGTTCCGAAGCCCTCGGGCGCCGACCTGCACTGCCAGATGGTGCCCAGCGGTCCGGCGTACGGCACCGAGAACAATCTGCGGATGTTCCTCTCCCTGATCCACGGTGCCACCGAGAAAGTCATCCTCACCAGCCCGTACTTCGTGCCCGACGAGGCGATGATCTACGCGATCACCACGGCCTGCCAGCGCGGGCTCGACGTGCAGCTGTTCGTCTCCGAGCTCGGCGACCAGGGCATGGTCTACCACGCGCAGCGCTCGTACTACGAGACCCTGCTGCGCGCGGGCGTGCGCATCTTCCTCTACCCGGCGCCGTACATTCTGCACGCGAAGCACTTCTCGATCGACGACGACGTCGCCGTGATCGGCTCGAGCAACATGGACATCCGCTCGTTCAGTCTGAACTCGGAGATGTCGCTGCTCGTGCGCGGCAAGTCGTTCGTGGCGCAGATGCGCGAGGTCGAGCAGAAGTACCGCACCGCGGGGCGGGAGCTGACGCTGGACGAGTGGCTGCGCGAGCCCGCGAAGTCGACGTTCCTCGACGGAGTGTTCCGGCTGACGTCGGCGCTGAACTGAGACGACCCGCTCAGGAACCGAGCGTCAGCAGCATCCGGGCGAGCACGTACCGAGCATGCCCGCGGGAGGTGCGCGGGTCGTAGCCCAGGGTCTCGACGAGAGCCGTCATCCGCTCCTGCACGCTGGAGTGATGACGACCCAGGCGCAGGGCTGCGGCGCGCACGCTCTGCTCCTCGGCGACGGCGTCGAGCAGCTCGCGACTGCGGTCGTCGAGGGCGGCGAGCGCGGCGGCATCCGGATGGAGGGGCCCCTGCTCCGCGGCGTCCGCGACGAGCAGCAGGGCTCCGAGGTCGGCGACATCGACGATCGGCTCGGCGGGACTGGTCAGCCGTACCGCCACCAGCGCGGAAGCCCACGACCGCGGAAGCTGCTCCCCGGGTCCCGCGGCGCCGAGACCGAGGCGCAGCCCTTCGCTGTCAGGCCATGCGCTCACGGCATCCGTCTCGGCATCCAGGATCGTTGCGCGGGTCAGGCCGTGACGGGTGGCGACCACGGCAGACGGATGCTGCGGCAGGGGCGCGGGATCGGGCGGTGAGGCGACCAGGCGCAGCGTGCTCGCGCCGAGCCGGAGCCGAGGCAGCGCGGCAGCCCGCTCGTCCGACCCCGCGTAGGAGCTGATCGCGAGTTCGACGGCGCTCTCCGGACCGACCGAGCGGCGTGCGCGGATGATGCCGAGGGCGAGGGCGAGACGTTCCAGGATCATGGCGTCGTTGGTGTGCGCGGCACCCTCGCGTTCGATCCACGCGATCGCTCCCGGCCCGCTCTCGCGCACCGGCCAGGCATGCGAGGGCTCGATCGGGTCGATGCGCACACCATCGGCCCGCACCCGCACGATCTGCCGTCCGTCGCGCTGGCCGACTGTCGCGCCGCTGAGCACAGCGGCCCCGCGCAGCATGCTCTCCACGCCGACCGATCGGGCGACGAGGGCGTCGAAGTACGTGACGACCTTGAGCGTCTCACTGGCATCCGGGTCGAGGGCGGTGAGCCGCCCCAGCAGATCTTGCATGTCGGGCTCCATCGCGCACGGGGATTCCACCCTACGGGGTCGGTGCGGCCCCGCAGGGTGGGATCGGACTCAGGAGAGCAGGCGGTTCACCCAGTTGTCGCGAGCGGCGAGCATGGCCTGCGCGACGGCGGTGTGCGGGGCGAACATGTCGAAGCCGTGGAAGCCGCCGGCCCAGACGTGCAGCTCGGCCTGGACCCCGGCTTCCCAGAGCTTCGTGGCGTAGGCGACATCCTCGTCGCGGAACACCTCGGCGCTCCCGCAGTCGATGAACGCGGGCGGCAGACCGCTGAGGTCGGTGGCCCTGGCCGGGGCGGCGTAGATCGAGACGTCGTCGGTGCCCTTGCGGTCGCCCAGGAGAGCCGTCCATCCCGTGACGTTCGACCCGCGGTCCCAGATGCCGATGCCGTCGATCTGGTGGGTCGAGACCGACTCGTCGCGGTCATCGAGCATCGGGTAGATGAGCAGCTGCCCGATCAGCTCAGGGCCTTGCCGGTCACGGGCCAGCAGAGCGGTGCCGGCAGCCAGACCGCCGCCCGCGCTCCCGCCGCCGATCATGAGGCGTGACAGGTCGATGCCGAGCTCCCCCGCGTTCTCGGCCGCCCACAGCAGCGCGGCGTAGCAGTCCTCCACCGGGTACGGATCGGGGAACTCGGGGGCGAGCCGGTACTCGACCGTGACGATCACGCCGTTGAACCGCTCGGCCCAGTCGAGGAAGCCGACGACCCCGAGCCAGCGGTTGCCGATAATCATCCCGCCGCCGTGGGTGTGGAAGAAGCCGGGACCGGTGCCGGTCCTGCCTTCCTTCTCGATCACGGAGACGACGATCTCGTCCCCCTCGTGGCCGGGGATCGACACGTCGCGGTACGTGAAGCCGCGCTCGGCGAGCGCGGCGAAGATCTCGTCCTCGCCACCGACCGGCGACTGGCGCAGGAACGGGATCATCTCCGGCGTGAGAGTGGACGGCATCTGGTCGCCCACGAGGGCGAGGGCGGCTTCGAGTTCGGGATCGAAGGGCGGGCGTGCCAGGGTCGTGTCAGTCATCAGAACTCCTTTGTCCTCGGCCGCCATCGCGGCGGCGTCCCGCCAGCCTCGTGCACGTCGCATCCGAGGGTAACCCGCCGGTCGGGGCGGATCCGACGCCTCCCGTCCGCCGGGTGGCGGGGTCGCGGTTCCGCCGGTGGCGGACTCCCTTGAAGGGTCGTGTCGCCCCGGATAGCCTGGCGCCAGAGGGAAGGAATGCGCATGATCCGAGAACTCGATGAACAGCAGTCCTACGACCTGTTGAGCACGACCACGATCGGACGCATCGGCTTCGTCCATGACGGGCGGGTGCAGATCCACCCGGTGAACTTCGCGGTCTCCGGGCACGAGTTGGTTCTGCGAACGTCACCCGACGGCCTGCTGGCCGATCTGACGCGCGATCCGGTCGACGTCTCGTTCGAGGTGGACTATCACGATCCGATCGGGAGCACGGCGTGGAGCGTCCTGCTGCACGGCAGCCTCTCCCGAGCGGCCGAAGAAGTGGCGGCCGACATCACCGCTCGAGTGCACCCCTGGGCGGGTGAGGATCGCAGTCTCCCTCTTGTCCTGCACATCGACAGCATCTCCGGTCGCAGCGTACGCCGAGAGCCGGCACACCCGAAGATCTGAGACGCAGCGGCGGGGTCTGCCGTCGCGCGCGCTCTCACGCCAACGCCAGCCCCGCGGCGAGCGCGAAGCCCAGCACGGTCGCGAGCCCGGTCGATTCCTTCGCCTTGGACTGCGCTTCGGGGATCATCGAGTCGACGAGCATCACCAGCAGCGCTCCGGCCGCGAAGCCGCTCGATGCGGATCGGAAGGCGTCGCCCGTCAAGCTGGCCAGCGCGAACCCCGCGACGGTCGCCGCCGCACAGATCACGGCCACCCCCGCCCAGAGCAGCAGCACCCGCGACTTCGCCATGCCCCCCTCGAGCAGGTCGGCGGCCGACCCGATCGACTCGGGCAGGTTCGACACGAGGATGGCCACCACGAGCGCGATGCTCACCGGCTCCCCTGATGCCAGCCCGATACCGAGCACGAGCTGCTCGGGGATGCCGTCGAGCAGCGCGCCCACGGCGAGCTGGCCACCGCCCGCCTGCGACTTGCTCTTCGCGGCACGGGCATCGAGGATGCGATCGGCGATGTAGTAGCTGATGGCGCCGGCCGCGACGCCGACCACCAGCGGGACGGGACCGGCGAGGTCGAGCCCTTCTTCCCAGAGCTCGAAAGCGATCGAGGCCATGAGGGCACCGGCGCCGAATCCGAGGACGATGCCGAGCCACCGCGGGGGCCATTTCCGGAGCAGGGCCAGCACCGCGCCGATGAACAGCGGCGCGGCCGCCACCACACCCCACAGGACTGCTTCGCCCATGTCGCACCTCCGTGCGGCCTACTCTCCCACCTCCTTCCGCGTCTCCCTGGCTCGACCCACCAGGGGAGAAGGCGGTGAATAGGATGACAGCAGCGGGCGGCGACGGAGTGAGGCGGAATGAGCGACAGACCCAAAGAGGTGCTGCGCGTCCCCGCGTTCGCCCTCTACTGGTCGTCTTCCACCCTCGGCGCGTTCACCGGGGCGGTGACCGCGATCGCGTTCCAGGTCCTGATCGTGACGACGCTGGACGCCACTCCGTTCGAGATCGGCCTGCTCAACGCGGCCAACGTCGTGCCTTACCTGCTCTTCGGCCTGGTGGTCGGCGCACTGATGGACCGATGGCGGCGCAAGCCGGCGATGGTCTTCGCGAGCATCGGCCGTGCGCTGACGCTGGCGCTCGTGCCCGTGCTGTGGCTCACGGGGACTCTGACCGTCTGGTCGTTCGGCGCCCTGTTCCTGCTCTACGGCGCGCTGACCCTCATCGCGGACTCGGCCGCACAGCCGATGCTCCCCCGCCTCGTGCCCCGGCATCAGCTCGTGGCCGCGAATGCGCGCCTGGGCCAGGCCGGCACGGTCGCCCAGACCACGGGCCCCGCGGTCGGCGGTGCCCTCGTCGGCTGGCTCGGCGCTCCGTTCGCCATCCTCATCGATGCGGTCGCGTACGTCGTGAGCGCGGTGCTGTTGAGTCGGATCCGTGTCGAGGAGGCGAAGGCGCAGCGCCGGACCGATGGCCGCCACCTCGGACACGACATCATGGAGGGCCTGCGCTGGACGTACTCCCACCGCACGCTCGCCCCGATGGCCGCATCGGTCAACGTCTGGTTCCTCGGCAACAGCATCGCGCTGACCGCATTCGCCCCCTATGCGCTGAGGGAACTCGGACTGAGTCCGCTGATGTTCGGCATCGTCCTCGCGATGGGCGGCGTCGGCGGATTCGCCGGCGCTCTCCTCGCCCCGGTGGCGGGGAGACGATTCGGCGTCGGCGGCGCCGTGCTCACCGGACGCATCCTGTCGGCGGTCGCCTGGACCGCCATCGTCGTCCTCCCGCTCTCAGACATCGCCTCTCTCGCGATCATCGCCATCCCCCTCGGAGTCGGGCAGCTCCTGTTCGGGTTGGGTATGGGTCTGGAGGATCCCAATGAGATGGGCTACCGCCAGGCCGCAGCCCCCGACCACATGCAAGGGCGGTTGAACGCGTCGATCCGCACGGTCAACCGCGTCACCTTCCTCGTCGGCGCACTGCTCGCGGGCGGCCTCGCCACCGCTTTCGGCTACCGCGTGACGATCGCGGTGGCCGTGGTGGTGTTCACGGTCGCCGCGCTGATCGTTCTGTTCTCCCCGCTGCGCACGGCACGCCATGAGGATGTCGCCCCGCCGGAGTAGTCGGTCGGCCCGACCCCCTCGTGCCGACCAAATGGTATTCTGATGGCATGAAAGCAACCATGGACAAGGCAGGACGAATCGTCATCCCTGCACCGCTCCGTGAGCGCGTGGGGCTGATCCCGGGCCCGGTCGACCTGATCCTCGACGGCAACGGCATCCGAATCGAGATCGAGGCGCCGGACAACCTGATCGAGAAGGATGGTCGCCTCGTCATCGCGTCGTCTGGCACCACTCTCACGCCCGAAGACATCCGCGAGCTGCGCCTTGCCGACCAGCGCTGACCTTCTTCTCGACACGAGCGCGGCGGTCGCTCTCCTCGTCGAAGACAACACCGCGCACCTCGCTGTCCAGACCGCCTGCGCCGGCGCAGTCCTCGGACTCGCAGGCCATGCTTCAGCTGAGACCTACTCCGTTCTCACGCGCCTCCCGGGCCCGAATCGTCTGACTCCTCCCGCCGCGGCTCGCGCGATCCGGACTGCGTTCCCCCGGTCGGTCTCCCTCCCAGAAGAGACTGCGCGGACCGCCGTCGACGTTCTCGCCGACGCCGGGGTCTCCGGTGGAGCGGTGTACGACGGATTGGTCGCGCTCTGCGCTCGCACAGCTGGTGTGACGCTCCTCAGTTGCGACCGCCGCGCCATGGTGACATACGCAGCCCTCGGCGTGGCTGTCGCCGTCGTCTGACGCGGCACGGGGCGACACGCCGCACGCGGATAGACTGGAAAGCATGTCCAAGGTCCTCCAGTCCCTGCCCGTCGGCGAGCGCGTCGGCATCGCCTTCTCCGGAGGACTCGACACCTCCGTCGCCGTCGCGTGGATGCGCGAGAAGGGCGCCGTGCCCTTCACGTACACCGGCGACCTCGGCCAGTACGACGAAGACGACATCGCCTCGATCCCGGGCCGTGCGCTGGAGTACGGCGCCGAGGCCTCGCGGCTGATCGATTGCAAGACCGCCCTGGTCGAAGAGGGCCTGGTCGCCCTCTCCTGCGGCGCCTTCCACATCCGCTCCGGCGGCAAGACCTACTTCAACACCACGCCCCTCGGGCGCGCGGTCACCGGAACGCTGCTGGTGCGCGCCATGAAGGAGGACGGCGTCGACATCTGGGGCGACGGCTCCACCTACAAGGGCAACGACATCGAGCGGTTCTACCGCTACGGTCTGCTCGCCAACCCGCGCCTGCGCATCTACAAGCCGTGGCTCGACGCCGACTTCGTCACCGAGCTCGGCGGCCGCAAGGAGATGAGCGACTGGCTCGTCGCCCGCGACTTCCCGTACCGCGACTCGGCCGAGAAGGCCTACTCGACCGACGCGAACATCTGGGGCGCGACGCACGAGGCGAAGACCCTCGAGCACCTCGACGTCTCGCTCGAGACCGTCGACCCGATCATGGGTGTGAAGTTCTGGGACCCGTCGGTCGCGATCGAGACCGAAGACGTCACCGTCACGTTCGAGGCGGGCCGCCCCGTCGCGATCAACGGCGTCGAGTACTCCGACCCGGTCGCCCTGGTCATGGAGGCGAACACGATCGGCGGACGCCACGGCCTCGGCATGAGCGACCAGATCGAGAACCGCATCATCGAGGCGAAGTCGCGCGGCATCTACGAGGCTCCCGCCATGTCGCTGCTGTTCATCGCCTACGAGCGCCTCGTCAACGGCATCCTGAACGAAGACACCCTCGCCACCTACCACGAGCAGGGTCGCCGCCTCGGCCGCCTGATGTACGAGGGCCGCTGGCTCGAGCCGCAGTCGCTCATGCTGCGCGAGTCGATCCAGCGCTGGGTCGGCCTCACGATCTCGGGCACCGTCACGATCCGCCTGCGCCGCGGCGACGACTGGACCATCCTCGACACCGTCTCGCCGAACCTGTCTTACGGCCCCGAGAAGCTGTCGATGGAGCGCGTCGGCGACGCCGCCTTCGGGCCGGTCGACCGTATCGGTCAGCTCACGATGCGCAACCTCGACATCGCCGACTCGCGGGCCCGCCTCGAGCAGTACGCGGGCCTGGGCCTCGTGGGTGGTGCGACCGGCGAGCTGGTCGGCCGCGTGACCGCCGGCGAGTCCGCCGAGATCACCGAGTCGGTCCACGGCTCCATCTCCGAAGCCGACGAGAACCTGGCGGATGCGGTCGACACCGCGTCCGAAGGCGCGGCTTTCGACTCCGGCACCGACTGACGCCGTACCGTCCGGCGTCGGGAGCCCGTGCTGCCGACGTCGGAGAGGTGCAGCCGCTAGGCCGGTGAGTCGCGGACGCTGCGCCGTTCGTCTGCGGCGTCGAGTTCCTCAGCGCGGTCGATGATGCTCGGCAGCACCTCGTCGAAGAGCGTCACGATCGCCGCGCGGGTCTCGGCCGCGTCGCGCTGCCGGATGGCCTCGCGGACCGCGACGGTGGATTTCTCGACCGCCGCCCAGTCGAACGAGCCGCGCGCGTGCTGCGAGAAGCGGCGGATCTGCGGCCCGAGGAACTCGATGACGGTCACCCGCGTGGAGTTGCCCTCGATGCGGGCGAACCCGTTCGCGATGGTACGCAGCGCTCCACCGAACTCGACGACATCCTGCTCCACGACCGCGGCGGACATGTCCTCGGTGAGATCGACGAGATACGTGACGTCGTCAGCCTGGATCAGCGGCATCGCATGGCGCACCGAGCCGATCCAGATGTCGCCGAAGAGTGCGAGCGCGTCTCGGATGCGGTCGAGGTCGAGGGGAGCCACCCGCGTGTAGCGGTTGCGCTGCATCTCGACGAGTCCTCCCTCGGCGAGTCGCGCCAGCGCATGCCGCACGGGCGTCTTCGACGTCCCGAGATCCGCCGCCAGCTCGTAGTCGCGGATCGGTTCGCCCGGTCGCAGCTCGCCACTGACGATCGCGTCCCGCAGTCGCTGATAGACGTCTTCACTCACTGAACGCCGTTCCAGCGCTCCATCCATGCTCACCAAAATCACACCCTCCTTCGACCACTGTGGCTCCCCCACCACTCGATGCGGCCGACATCGGCGACCGACGGCACTCTCGTGCCGAGCCTCCGCATCGCCCCTGATTCGCGCGTAGCGCAACGGGTAACATAACACATGCGCCTGAATAGATGATCCATGAGCACTCGGACGGATATGATGCGAATGCGCGACCCTGAAACGCGCACTGGGGCTCGGTGGGACTGAGTTCCACCTGTCTACCCGAAAGAGTTCTCGACGATGATGACCGATTCGCAGGAGTCCGCCGTATCCACCCGCCCGTCACTGGGTGCCCGGATCGGACGCATCTCCTTCCTCGTGTTGGCCGCGATCGTCGTGATCGCCGTGGCCGCCGCGTTCTTCGTGACGTGGACGATCCAGCGTTCGTTCCCGCAGACCGCGGGCACCGTCGAACTCGACGGCTTGAAGGCCGAGGTCACGGTGCAGCGCGACGAGCGCGGGATCCCGACGATCACCGCCGACTCGACCGACGACCTGTTCTACGCCGAAGGCTTCGTGCACGCGCAGGACCGGTTCTTCGAGATGGACTTCCGCCGACACGTCACCGCGGGGCGGGTCGCCGAGATGTTCGGAGAATCCCAGGCGGCCACCGATGCGTTCCTGCGCACACTCGGCTGGCGCACCGTCGCCGAAGCCGAGGTCGAGGCGATGGACGACACCACCCGCGGCTACTACGAGGCCTATGCCGACGGGGTCAACGCCTACCTCGCCACCCGGTCGGGCGCAGAGCTCTCGCTCGAATATGCCGTTCTCGGCATCCAGAACCCGGAGTACGCTCCCGAGCCGTGGGAGCCCGCGGACTCGGTCGCCTGGCTCAAGGCCATGGCCTGGGATCTGCGCGGCAACATCGAGGATGAGACCGAGCGTTCCCTCCTGGCCGCCGAGCTGGATGCCGGCACGGACGACGACGCGGGCGAGTCGGTCGACACCGGCGAGATGCTCGCGAAGCTCTACCCCGACTACCCGTTCGACGAGAATCCGGTGATCGTTCCGAAGATCTCGACGGTGCCCGCACTCGACACCGGTGCCGAACCCGCCGCATACACGCCCTCCGAATCGGACGACGAGATCCAGCAGGCGACCACCACGATCGAGTGGGAGGAGACCTCGAACGTGATCGAGGCGGCGAGCGAGCTCGTCGGCGACGTCGGCGAGGGCATCGGATCGAACTCCTGGGTGGTCTCCGGCGACCTCACCGAGACGGGGATGCCGCTGCTCGCGAACGACCCGCACCTCGGCGCCTCACTGCCATCGGTCTGGTACCAGGTGCAGCTGAAGTGCTCGACCGTGAACGACGCCTGCCCGTTCGACGTGGGCGGCTTCTCGTTCTCCGGGCTTCCCGGCATCGTGATCGGCCACAACCAGCACGTCGCCTGGGGGTTCACCAACCTCACCACCGACGTCACCGACCTCTACGTCGAGCGGGTCGTCGGCGACGAGTACTGGCGCGACGGGGCGCTGGTCCCGCTCGAGCAGAGCACCGAGACGATCAAGGTCGCCGGCGGCGACGACATCGAGCTGACGATCCGCTCCACCGTGCACGGACCCATCATCTCGGGGCTCACCGACGACTTCACCGCGATCGCCGATGACCCGGAGCCGGCGCTGGCCGAAGGCACGGAGGCGCCCGCTGCCCCGCCCGCCGGTCAGGACGACGCCGAGTACGCCGTGAGCCTGCGCTGGACCGCGCTCGACCCCGGCACGACCGCGACCGCGATCTTCGCCCTCTCCACCGCGCAGAACTTCGACGACTTCCGCTACGCCGCATCCCTCTTCGATGTGCCGGCACAGAACCTCATCTACGCCGACACCGAGGGCAACATCGGCTACCAGACCCCGGGGCGCCTCCCGATCCGCGGTGCCGACGACGGATGGATGCCGCAGCCGGGATGGGACAGCAGCTACGACTGGACGGGCTACATCCCGTTCGACGAACTGCCGGTCTCGTACAACCCGAGTTCGGGGTACATCGTCACCGCGAACAACGCGATCGTCACCGACGACTACGCGTACTTCCTCTCCCGCGACTGGGACTACGGGTATCGCGCGGCGCGCATCGCCCACCTGATCGAACGACGCGCGGCCGCCGCTCCGCTGACCGCCCAGGACATGCGTGACATCCAGATGGACGACGAGATGTGGATCGGCACGCAGCTGGCGACCGCCATGGCCGACGTCGACGTGAGTCGAGCGGACGTCCAGGCAGCCGTTGACCTCCTGCTCCCGTGGGACGGCCAGAACGCGGCCTCCTCGCCCGCCGCGGCCTACGCGAACGTGCTCTGGTCGAACCTCGTGCAGAACATCTTCGGCGAGCGCGAGCAGCCCCTGCCCATCGACGGGCAGGGACGCTTGTTCACGGTCGTCGCCGACATGCTCGAGGACCCCTCCGATCCGCTCTGGAACAACCCGGAGATCGATGTCGACGGGATGGAGGCCATGCTGGCGTTGTCCGCCGAAGAGGCCTACGACGAGCTCGTCACCCTGCAGGGAGACGTCCCGACGCGCTGGAACTGGGGCGACCTGCACGCGATCACCCTCACCAGCGACACCCTCGGCACCTCGGGGATCGCGCCGGTCGAGGCCCTCTTCAACCGCGGGCCGTACCCGGTGAGCGGCGGGGCCTCCGTGGTGAACGCGACCGGGTGGGAACTCGGCGTCTCGTACGCCACCACCACGGTGCCGTCGATGCGCATGGTGATCGATCTCTCCGACTTCGACGCCTCGACCTGGAACCACCTCACCGGCGCTTCGGGTCACGCCTTCCATGAGCACTACACCGACCAGACGGCCGATTGGGCCGTCGGGCTCCAGCAGCCCTGGGCGTACTCGGGGAAGGCCGTCGGAGCGTCGACCATCGACACACTGATCCTGTCGCCGACCGGCTGATCCGCGGGGCTGCGCCGTCCTGAAGGGACGGCGCAGGTTGCTCCGATACCGTGGGTAGGTGCCATCCAGTTACCTCGCCCCGAAGGGCACGACCGTCACGCTCCTCGAGTTCGAGCACGGCGGCGCCACGCTCATCGCCGAGACGTTCGGCGAAGGCCCGCACACCTACCTCCTGCTGCACGGCATCGGGATGGGTCGCAGCGTCTACCTCGACGTCGTGCAGCGGCTCGAGGGCCGAGTGATCGCGCTGGACCTGCCCGGCTTCGGCGAGGCACCAGAGCCGACGCGCACGCTCACCATGGAGCGTCATGCCGACCTCGTCGCCGCCTACCTGCAGCACGTGGACTCGGGCCCGGTGGTCGTGATCGGGCACTCGATGGGCAGCCAGATCGCGGCCGAGCTCGCCGCACGGCATCCGTCCCTCGTGGAGGGTGTCGTGCTGGCCGGGCCCACGGTGAACAAGGCGGCGCGCAACATCGCGGCGCAGGCCCGCTACCTCCTGACCGACCTCGTCGGCGAACGGCCGCTGGTGATCTGGCGCGGCGCGCGGGAGTACCTGCGCGGAGGCCCGCACCTGATCCGCAAGATCCGTGCCACCGTCGTGCACGAGCCCGAGGACGCCTTCGTGCGCATCGAGTGCCCGGTGCTGGTGCTGCGCGGTGAAGACGACCCGCTCGCGCCGATGAGCTGGTGCCGGGAGATCCTCGACGCGATCCCCGGCGCCGCGCTCGAGGTCATCCCCGATCACGGACACGGCACTCTCATCAGCGACTCCGAGCCCGCAGCCCGCCTGATCCACGAGTTCGCCGCCCGGCTCTAAGGCTCGGTCTCGCGGGCTCAGCCGGCGGCGGGCGGGGTCTGCTTCGACTCGGCGAGCTCGTCCACGACGAGGCCGCGCTGCTCGATGGTGCCGTTGCGGTAGGCCTGTCGCCCGACCATGTGCGCAGACAGCGGAGCCGTCGCGAACTGCATGAGCACGACGGGCGCGACGAGCACGAACCCCAGCAGGATGCCGCCGATCGACCGCTGCGACAGGGCGATCGCGATGCAGATCAGCAGCAGTCCGAGCACCTGCGGCTTGGTCGCCGCGTGCAGACGGGACGGCACGTCGCGGAAGCGCAGCAGCCCGACCGCCGCCGACAGGCACAGCAGCGCCCCGAGCAGGATCAGCACGAGCACAGCCACGTCGATGACGGGGTCGGGGATCACGAGACCGAGGATGTTCATGAGGTCGTGTTGTCCCTTCTCGCGACGAACCGGGCGACGGAGATCGAGCCGAACACCCCGATCGCGGCGATGATGAGGAGCACGGGGATGTTGCGGGTGTGACCGTTGATGGCCATCTCCGCCCCGAGCACGCACATGACCTCGGTCAGGAGCACATCGGAGGCGACGGCGCGGTCGAGGATCGACGGACCTCGGACGATTCGGATCAGCGTGAGGATCGCGGCGATACCGAAGACCACCATGATCAGCATCAGCAGGATGTTCATCGGGCACCGCCCTTCGTCGATCCGGTCAGGCCGGCGCGCTGGTCGGCCTTGAGCGCGCGGTACTGGGCGGGGTCGCCCAGCGCCCGGACGACCCGTCGCTCCCAGCGGAGCACTCCGGCGCGCTGCTTCTCGACGTCGGCGCGGTTCCTCACGCCGATCACGTGCAGGTAGAGGATGCGCCGGTCGCGGTCGGTCTCGACCACCAGCGAGCCGGGGACCAGCGACGACACGACGGCGACGTGGGTCATGACCAGATCGTCGGCGTAACGCAGCGGCACCGCGATGATCGCTGTGCCCGGCTGGCGGCGGAAGTCGAACACCTGCAGGGTCACCGAGATGGCTCCGCTGAGCACTGCGAACAGGAACTGCACCACGAACAGGGCGGCATAGCCGAGGTTGATCCGGCCGGAGAGCTCGACGGTCGGCAGCCGGAACACGCGGGTCACGAAGATCGCGACGACGAGTCCGGAGAGGAACGACAGCACGGTGAACTGCGCCCACAGCAGCATCCACAGCACGACGAGCCAGGCGAGGAACGGCAGCTGGACCCGGATGTCTCGCCAGAGGTGGCGCTTGGTCTGACGTCTCATCCGCCCACCTCCTCTTCCAGTTGGACGAGGCTGACGGGCTGCAGCAGTGCGGCGCCGATGCGGTCGCAGAGGGCGTACAGGGGTCCGGCGAAGATCGTGAGCGAGACGGTGACGGCGACCATGCCGGCCGTGGCGATCGTCATGATCTTCGGGATGCGACGTCGCTCCTGCTGCTCGTCGGCGGCCGGGGCGTTGCCGAGGTACGAGATGCGACCCTCGGTCTCGGTGGAGTCCTCCTCCTCGCGCCAGAACGCGAGGTTCCAGGCGCGCATGAGTGCGTACAGGGTGAGCAGGGAGGTGACGATGCCGCCGAAGATCAGCACGATCATGATCGGTGTGCCGACGGATGCTGCCGCCTCGAAGAGCGCGAACTTGCCGATGAACCCGGAGAACGGGGGGAGTCCGCCCAGGTTGATCGCGGGCACGAAGTAGAGCACGGCGATCACCGGCGCGACCTTGAGCAGCCCCTTGACCCGCAGGATCGACGTGCTGCCGGCTCGACGTTCCACGAGACCGACGGCGAGGAACAGGGTCGTCTGCACGACGATGTGGTGGACGATGTAGTACACGGTCGCCCCGATCGCGGCGGGTGTCGCTATCGCGAGCCCGAAGATCATGTAACCGACGTGGCTGACCAGTGTGAACGACAGGATTCGTTTGAGTTCCGCCTGCGCCACGGCACCGAGCACACCGACGATCATGGTCGCGAGCGCGATGATCAGCAGCAACGTGTCGATGCTGTTCGAGGCGAAGAGCTGGGTCTCGGTGCGGATCAGGGCGTAGACGCCGACCTTGGTCAGCAGGCCCGCGAACACCGCCGTGACGGGGGCGGGAGCGGTCGGGTACGAGTCGGGCAGCCAGAACGACACCGGGAAGATGGCGGCCTTGATGCCGAAGGCGACCACCAGCATCAGGTGCAGCACCAGCTGCGTCTCCTGTGGAAGCTCCGACATCCGCTCGGCGATCTGCGCCATGTTGACCGTGCCGAGTGCGCCGTAGATCATGGCGATCGACGCGAGGAACAGGATCGACGAGACCAGCGAGACGACGATGTAGACGGCGCCGGTACGGATGCGGGACTCGGTGCTCCCGAGGGTGATCAGCACGTACGAGGCGACGAGCAGGATCTCGAAGCCGACGTAGAGGTTGAACAGGTCGCCGGCGATGAAGGCGTTGAAGATACCGGCCGCGAGGATCAGGTACGAGGGGTTGAAGATCGAGATCGGGGTCTCGTCGGTGCCGTCGGCGGCGCCCTGGCCGATGGAGAAGAGGAGGACGGCGAGGAGCACGATGCTCGAGATGAGCACGAGGAGTGCGGCGAGCCGGTCCACGTAGAGCACGATGCCGAAGGGCACGGGCCAGCCGCCGACCGAGACGGCGAGCGGGTCGCCGGAATCCACCACGACCAGGAGCACGGCGGCGATCACCGAGACCGCGGCGAGTGTGGCCACGGTCACGACGACCTGGAGCCGCGCGTTCCTGCCGAACACGAGGGTGATGGCTGCGCCGAGGAGCGGGAGCCCGACGAGGAGCGGGACGAGAGCGGTCATGGCCGGCCCTCCTCGTTCTCGTCGTGGTCGTCGGGTTCATCGGGGCGCGCGTCGTCGCCCTCGGTTGAGCGCGACGAGGGTTCGTCTCCCCACCCGGTCGGCGCATCGAACGGGGCGTCGTCGTGGATGGAGGGGTGGTCGCGCATGTGCAGCACCGTGATCGGTGCGGTCTGCACGCCGACGAAGTCGGTGGTCGCCTCGTCCTCGTCCGTCTCGGACTCGTCGTCCATGAGGTCTTCGTCGGCGTCGGTGCGCTCGCGGAGCGCGATGTCGGCCTCGTCGTCCTCGACGGTGTCGGCCTGGCCCAGCTGCCAGGAACGATAGATCAGGGCGAGGAGGAAGGCCGAGACCGCGAAGGTGATCACGATGGCGGTCAGGGTGAGCGCCTGCGGGAGCGGGTCGCTCATCTCGCCCTCGGTGCCGAAGAACGGCGCATTGCCCGGAACGCCCATCACGGTCAGCAGCAGCAGGTTCGTGGCGTTGCCGAGCAGCAGGAAGCCGATCAGCACGCGGGTGAGGCTGCGCTCCAGCATCGCGTACACGCCGCACGCGAAGAGGATGGCCATGATGACGATGAGGGTGAGCGAGACATCCATCAGCTGCTCCCCCGTCCGCGCGAGAGGAAGCCTTCAGGACCGGGGGTCGAGCGCAGCGCCGCCTGCCTGTCGACCTCGGCGCCGAGGCTGCGCAGCACGTCGAGCACGAGCCCGATCACGACGAGGTAGACACCCACGTCGAAGATGGTCGAGGTGACGAACTCCATGTGACCGATACCGGGGATCTCCCATTCCCAGAACGTGCTCGTCAGAGGCGCGAGCCCGAAGAAGAGCGGGACGACGGCCGTGCCGACGGCGAGGATGAGGCCGGTGCCGAGCAGCCGGCCGGCATCCGTCGGAGCAGCAGCGCCGAGCTCCCAGCGACCACCGGCGATGTAGCGCATGACCAGCGCCATGCCGGCGACGAGCCCGCCGGCGAAGCCGCCGCCCGGCAGGTTGTGCCCGGCGAACAGCAGGAAGATCGACACCACGATGATCGTGTGGAAGAGGATGCGGACGATCACCTCGAGCAGGATCGACCTGTTCTCGGGTTTCATCTTCTGACCGCCGACGAGCCACGCCCGCGGGCTGCTCTCGTTGTCGGAGTTCTGGAACCGGATGCCCTCGGTCGTCTCGACGAGCGGACGGCTGCGCGCGGCCCTCCGCGTCGCCTTCGGCAGGTTCTTGGTGGCGGCGAGCAGGTCGGCTCGGTGCGTGACGAACACCAGCGAGGCCACGCCGGTCGCGGCGAGCACGAGCACCGACAGCTCGCCCATCGTGTCCCAGCCACGCAGGTCGACCAGGGCCACGTTGACGACGTTCTTGCCGTGACCGATCTCGTACGCGAGCTGCGGGAACGCCTCCGAGATCGGATCGGCGATGCGGGATTGGGTGGCGACCACCGCGACGAAGGCCATGGTGACGCCGACGCCGATCGCGAGCAGCGCCCGGGGGACGCGGCCGACCGAGGCGTTGTGCTCGCCCATCCGGGCGGGGAGGCGGCGGAGCACCAGCGCGAACGTGACCATGGTGACGGTCTCGACGAGGATCTGCGTCAGCGCCAGGTCGGGAGCGCCGCTCGTCGCGAACAGCACGACCATGCCGAGGCCGGTGACCGAGACCAGGACGACGCCGGTGTAGCGCTTCTGGGCGCGGACCGCGAACACTCCGGCGATCGCCATGATCGGGGCGACGACGATCTGCGCGGGCGTGTGCCAGGCGGAGAGGTTGTACCGATCGATGTCGCTGGCGATGAGCGCCGTGACCTCGGCGGCGACGAAGACCACGAAGATGGTGCCGACGTAGACCGGCAGCGAGCCGCGCTGCGTGAGAGTGGTGCTGAGCACGGAGAGCCGGTCGATACCGCGCATCACCAGGAAGTAGACATCGGCAGCGGTGAAGCGCAGGAGGCGGGGCTTGCGGTCCCAGCCGGTCCTGCGGGTGAGCAGGAAGATCCCGATGCCCAGAAGGATCGAGACGATCGAGATGCCGAGGGCGGGCTCGAGGCCGTGCCACAGCGCGAGGTGCCCTGGACCTTCCACGGCTTCGCCCGCGTGATCGAGCCCGGGTGTCGCGGTGACGGCGTAGCCCTGCAGCGCCACGTCGAGCGCGGGGGCCCCGATCCCCGCAGCGAGAGTGACGCCGGCGAGGATGATCGGCGCCGACAGGAAGCCGACAGGCGGATCGGGCCAGGCGGTGTCGGGCAGCTGGCCCTGCTCGTCGCGCTTCTTCCAGAAAGCTCCCCAGAGGAATCGTGCTCCATATGCCGCGGTGAGCATAGAACCGAGTACGACGCCGATGAGCGCCACCAGCCCCCACGGAGAGCCACCCAGGGCGTCATCGAGCAGAGCCGTGAGCGTGGACTCCTTGGCGACGAAACCGATGGTCGGCGCGATGCCCGCCATCGATGCCACCGAGATGAATGCCGCCGTCGCCATGACCGGAGCCTGCCGCCCGACGCCGGAGAGCTCGGTGATGTCACGGGTCGACAGCTGGCGGTCGATGACGCCGACGATCAGGAACAAGGCCGACTTGAACAGGGCGTGGCCGATCACGAGCGCGAGCCCTGCCAGCGCCGCCGCCTGCGTGCCGTAGCCGACGACGATCGCGAAGAATCCGAGCTGGCTGACCGTGCCGAAGGCGAGGATGCGCTTGAGGTCGGTCTCCCGCAGCGCCTGGATGCCGCCGATCAGCATCGTGAGGATGCCGAGGGTGATGACGATCGGGCGCCAGGGCGCGCTGAAAGCGAAGATCGGCGCGAACCGGGCGATCAAGTAGATGCCGGCTTTGACCATCGCGGCCGCGTGCAGGTACGCGCTGACCGGGGTGGGCGCCGCCATCGCTCCGGGAAGCCAGAAGTGGAACGGGAACAGGGCCGACTTGCTGATCGCGCCGATCAGGAGCATCACGATCGCGGCATCCACCGCGGGGCCCGTCGGGGCGATCTCGAGGATCTCCCGGATGCTCGACGTGCCGGTGTCGACGACGAGGACCACGACGCCCACGAACATCACGAGTCCACCGAGAGTGGTCACGAGCAGCGCCTGCAGTGCCGCACGTCGGCTGGCGGCACGGCGGCGATAGTGGCCGATGAGGAGGTACGAGAGGATGCTCGTCACCTCCCAGAACATGACGAGCATGACGAGGTCGTCGGTCAGCACGAGGCCGTACATCGCGCCGGCGAAGCCGAGGAGGACGCCCGCGAACTGCCCGACCCCGGCCGAGTCCTCGTAGAAGTACCACCGGCAGTAGAGGAGCACGAGGGCGCCGACACCCGTGACGATCAGCGTGAGCACCCAGCCGAGCACGTCCATGTTCATGGAGAGGTTCAGCCCGAGCTGCGGGATCCACTCGACCGACTCGAACGGGACCGGGCCGTCGAGCACCTGCGGCGTCAGGACGAGCGCGTGCACGAAGGCCGCTGCGGGGACGAGTGCGGCGATGGCGAAGGCCTGAGCTCCGAGCCATCGCACCAGAACGGGCATCAACAGCGACCCGAGCAGGAACACGGCGAGGAGCGTCAGCATATACGCGGCTCCCTCGGGGGTCGTCGGCCTTGAGGCCAGGCGGGGGGGGTGTCGCCATTAGTTTACCCGGGCGAAAAGGCCGTCCGGTCCGCGGGTTGCACGATCGTGCAAGAGTGGTCGCATGCGGCGGGTCTGGGTGCGGGAGCTGGCCGGGTGGTTCGGCGCCCTGTCGCTCGCAGTCATCACCGCCGCACAGGTCGCATCATCGGCGCGATCGGAGTTGCTGTTCCGCGACGGAGATTCCCTGATCGTGGGGATGTTCGCGCGGTCGCTCCTTTCCGGTGAACCGCTGGATTGGGCGATGTCGAGCGTGCTCTTCCTTCCCGAATCCGCCGTGTTCTCGGGGCTCGACCTGCTCGTACCGCTCGACGTGAACGGCCTGCTCGCGGTGAATGCCGTGATCAACATGCTCGCCTTCTACGGCGCGCTTCGGCTCGTCGCGGGTCGCCGGAAGGACGGCGGAGCACCCGTCGCGTGGGCGCTCCTCGGGCTCGCGGTGTTCTGCACCATCGCCGTGACCGAGCTCTCTGCATCGCGCGATGCCCTCGAGCTCGCCTCCCTGCAGCTCACGACGACCTACTACTCGGCCACCGTGGTCGCGGTCGTGCTCTCGGTCGGGCTGGTGCGACGCGCGCTCGACCGCGAATCGATGAGCCTCGGTCTTCCGGTCGCGCTCGGCGCCACCGCGGCCGTGTCGACGCTGTCGAATCCGCTGTATGCGGCGTGGGCGACGGTTCCGATCGCGGTGCTGCTCGCGATTCTGACCATCCGATCGCGGCAGCGCTTCCGGCTGGCGCTACTGCTCGGTGTGCTCCTGGGCGGCACGGCACTCGGCACCCTCGGACGCATTCCCTTTCGGGCATGGATCGCCAACACGGGCGCCGGCTACGTGCAGCCGGCGCGATGGGCCGAGTCGCTCGGGTACTACGGCGGGCTCGTGGCAGACCGCCTCTCGACCCCCGGCGGGGTGTTCGGCTGCCTGATCGTGCTGGCACTCCTCGTGCTCGCGGTGGTCCGCACGACACGAGCCGCGAGTGAGGGCTCGCGCTTCGTCGCCGCCATTTCCTGGCTCACGCCCGTTCTCGTCGTGATCGGCGCCATCGCCCTCGGCACCCACGCGGCCCGTTACCTGCAGCCCGTCGCGTTCGCGCCCGTTCTCGCCCTGGTCGCCCTGCCGCGCGCGGGGTGGATGCCGCTCCGCGCACGGTCGCTCATCGCGCTGGTCGCCGCGGCGCTGCTCGCGGTCGGCGGCATCCTGAGCATCCCTCGACTCGCTGCGGCCGCCGAGGCCAGCGACCCCGACCTCACCTGCGTCACCGACTGGGTCGGTGCCTCCGGCCGCACCGGAGCCGGTCAGTTCTGGACCGTGCGCCTGCCGAAGCTGCACCTCGACGACCCGGCGCAGCTCGTGCAGGTCGATCACGAACTGCGCGGCTATGCCTGGTTGGTGAACCGTGACGATTTCGGAGTCGGCGAGGTCACGTTCCTCGTGGAGGATGCCCAGTCGATCCCGTGGAACCTGCCCGCGCCGGCCATCCCCGACGAGGTGATCGACTGCGGCCGCTACCGCATCCTCGATCTCGGTGACACGGCGCTTCCGCTCGGCCCGCAGCGCAGCTGACCGCGGCCCCGGAGCCGCGTCGGGGGACGGATCTCAGCGTGCGGCCGGGCCGGTCGTGGTGCCGGCGCGGAAACGGCAGGTGAGATGCTGCGTGATCCCCGGCTCGCCTCGCAGCATGCGCGCGACCTGCTCTCCCGCGGCACGGCCCTTCTCGACGGCCGGCTGCACGCTCGTGGTGAGGGTGAGGTCGCCGAGGCCGTCCAGCGCGATGCCGTCGAAGCCCGCGACGGAGAGGTCCTCCGGGACGCGGAGTCCCAGCTCTTCGGCCGCCCGGATGACGCCGACGGCCAGCAGGTCGCTCTGTGCGAGCACTGCGGTCGGTCGCGTGGCGGGGTCCGCGAGCAGCATCCGGCCGACCCGCACGCCTTCGTCGATGAGGCTGCCGGATGCCGAGATCGCGGGGGCGTCGGGGAACACCTCACGGGTGCCCGCCAACCGGTGGACCGTGACGTCGACCGTCGCGTTGGCGAGGCGCTCCGGGGTGACCGCTGCGCACTCGCGGTCGCTGTCGAGCGGCAGGGTGACCAGCGCGACATCGCGGTGGCCGAGGTCGCGCACGTGCTTCGCGATGTCGGCGGAGGCTGCCGCGTTGTCGAGTGTGACCCGCGGGATGGCCTCTCCGGCGTCCCCTTCGATCACGACGACCGGGAGGCCGCGGCCGACGACCACCTCGAGGGATGCCCGGGTGCGTCCGGAGCATCCGATCAGCACGACGGCATCGACGGGTGCATCGGCGATCGCCGTGCCCTCCCCCGGCTCGTCGCGCATCAGCAGGATGCCGGCGCTGAGTTCGGCGAGGCCGTCGGTGAGGCCGTCCATCATGGCCGTCGTCACGGGGTCGAGGAAGGCCGCACGCAGGTGTCCTTCGAGCACGACGGCGACGATGCCGCTGCGACCGCGTCGCAGGGAGGCGGCGCGGGGGTCCGGTCCGGCGTAGCCGAGTTCGGCGGCGGCGGCGAGTACGCGCTCGCGGGTCGCGGGTGCCACCTTCGCCTTGCCGCTGAAGACGACCGAGGCGGTGGACGTCGCCACACCCGCCTCGCGTGCGACGTCGGCGATCGTGGGCCGACGCGGCGTCTCCTGACTGCTCATGCTTCGAGGATAGCTCGCTTCCGTTCCCCCGGGTCGAATCGATTCGATAGGCTGTCCGGCATGGAAGCAGCCCTGACCCGTTCGCAGTTCGTCCGCTGGCGCGCCGCGATCTTCGCCATCTTCCTGGCGAGCGGCCTCTCGATCGCGACCTGGGCGTCGCGCGTGCCGGGGATCAAGCAGGCGCTCGAGCTCGACAACGCGCAGGTCGGGATGCTGCTTCTCGGCATGGGTGTCGCCTCGATCATCGGCATCTCGACGAGTCCCGCGGTGATGGCGCGCACCGGCGCCCGCCGCGGCATGCTGGCGGCGATGCTCATGTTCGCGCTGGGCATCGCACTCGTGGGCCTCGGCGCGACGGTGTTCGGCTCGGTGGCCGTCGTCCTCCTCGGCATGGCCCTGTTCGGATTCGGCAACGGCTGCGTCGACGTGATGATGAACGTCGAGGCCACCGCGATCGAGCAGCAGATGGGCCGCACGATCCTCCCCGTCTTCCACGCCTTCTTCAGCTTCGGAACCGTCATCGGCGCCGGCATCGGCGCCCTCGCCGCCCACCTCGCGATCGATGTCGCGACACATGCGGTGACCATGGGCGTGCTGATCGCCGTGATCGCGGTGGTCTGCTTCTTCCAGGTGCCGGTGCGTGCGGCCGCGCTCGACCCGGAGGATCACGTCAAGCCGCCGTTCCGTGCGCGCATGCACACCGCGCTCGAGGCCTGGCGCGAACCCCGCACCTACCTGATCGGCGTCGTCATGCTCGGCATGTCGTTCGCCGAGGGCGGCGCCAACGACTGGATCGCGCTCGGCACCGAACAGGGTCATGGTTTCGCCGAGGGCACGGGAGCCGTGTCGCTCGCCGTGTTCTCCATCGGGATGACGACGGTGCGCCTGTTCGGCGGCCCCCTCGTCGACCGATTCGGACGCGTCCTGGTGCTGCGGATCCTCGCGGTCGCCGCGGCATCGGGGATCCTGCTGTTCATCCTCGCGCCCACCTTCCCGCTCGTGCTCGTCGGCGCGGCGCTCTGGGGCATCGGGGCCTCCCTCGGCTTCCCTCTCGGCATGTCCGCCGCCGCAGACGACCCGGCCAAGGCGGCGGCTCGCGTGAGCGCGGCCGCCACGATCGGCTACATCTCGTTCCTCGGCGGCCCGCCCGTGCTCGGCGTCATCAGCGAACACATCGGCCTGCTGAACACCCTGTTCATCCTGGTGGCCCTGGTCGTCATGTCCGGACTGTTCTCGGGCGCGGCCCGCCCGCTGCGCGACGACGAGAAGACCCCGGCGGCGAGCGCGGAGCAGCGCTGAGCGCTCAGTCCTCGCGGCCGCGCACGATCGCGGCCGCGTGCGAGCGGCTGCGCGCACCGAGCTTGGTCAGCACGTTCGACACGTGCGTCTTGACCGTGGGCACCGAGATGCGCAGGCGCGCCGCGAGCTGCGCATTCGACCAGCCCTGCAGGATGCCGTCGAGGACCTCCCGTTCGCGGACGGTCAGGTCGGGCTGCTCCGTCGCACTCGATGCCGGTGGCGGTGCCGCCACGCCCTGGGCCACGGCGGCGAGCGCGCGTCGCGTCACCCGAGGGTCCAACGCACCCTCTCCGGCAGCGACGGAGCGCACCGCCTGAACGAGCGCGGGGGCATCGACCGTCTTGAGGAGGAAGCCGACGGCACCCGCGCGTATCGCCCCGAGGACGAGCTCATCCTCATCGAAGCTGGTCAGCACGAGCACGTCGCCGAGTCCTCGTTCGACGATCTCCCGTGTGGCGGAGACGCCGTCCCTGCCGGGCATCCGCAGATCCATGAGCACCACGTCGGGTCGCAGGGCCGCCGCGTTGCGCACGGCGACGTCGCCGTCCGCCGCCTCGCCGACCACGGTGATCCCGTGCGCCTCGAGCATGATCCGCAATCCCGCTCTGATGGCGCCGTGGTCGTCGGCGAGCAGTACGGTTGGCGCGCTCATACGCGCACCTCGAGCGGAAGCCGGCCCTCGACGGACCACCCGTCCGGGACGGGGCCCGCCGAGAAGAATCCGCCGAGCGCTCCCACGCGCTCCCGCAGCATCTGCAGACCCCACCCTTCGCCTCCGTGCGCGGCTGCCGCGCTGGCCACACCTCCGCGGGACCGGACCCTCACCTGCACCTCGGCGTTCCGCTCCACGATCTCGATGTCGACCTCGGCGCCGCCCGCGTGCCGGATGCAGTTCGTCAGGGCTTCCCGCACGATGCGGACGACGGCCTGCTCTGCGGCGGCTCCGAGCTCGGGCTCGTCCGCGGCGTCGAAACGGACCACGAGCCCCGCGCGCTCGGCCTCTCGCACGATGCCGTCGAGATCGGCCCAGCGCGGGGTGGGGACGAGGGCGCCGTCGCCGCGACGGAGCACCGAGATCATCGACCGCAGGGCGCCATGGGCGTCCAGGCCCGCATCGCGCACGGCCTGCAGCGCTTCTCGGTCCTTCGTCTGGTCGGGTGCCGTGGAGAGGGCGGCTTCGGCTCGGATCGCCATCGCCATCACGTGCCCGGCCACCACGTCGTGCAGCTCGCGCGCCATCGCCTCGCGCTCGCGCTGCACGGCTTCGGCGCGGTCCCGTTCGGCGACGGCCGCCGCGTCCTCCGCGCGCTGACGGTGCAGCTCGGCCAGCTCCTGCGCCTGTGAGACCGCGACCGCCCACCAGTAGTCCGTGCCGAAGATCGCACCGAACTGCACCCCGATGAGGACGGCGACCGCGAAGGGCATGTCGGTGAAGAGCCAGGCGACGACGAAGAGGATGACCGTCGCGGCGCTGAGGAGCACCAGAAGAGCGCGCCGGCGACGCGGGCCCGAGAGGAACACCGTCGTCCACAGCACGTCGAGCAGCACGAAGAGCGTCCCGATGCCGCCGACCGTGAGGAGGTCGGCGACGAAGAGGATCGTCACGAGTCCGAGCACGGTCATCGGCAGACGTCGCTTGACGAGCGCGAGCGCACACGCCGGAAGAGCGAAGGCGAGCGCCCACCACGGCGACACCGATCCAGACAGGAGGGAGAACGAGCCCCAGACACCGCGGAATCCGAGTGCGGCCATCACGACGGCGAGGAGCGCCATCCCGGCCGGGTCAGCCCACCCGCGGTGCCGGCGGTACCAGGCGCCGATGCCGTCGTCGACCTGCTCGTGCATGACCTCATGGAACCACGGCGCGGGTGCGGTCGCATCCGTCGAAGGGATGAGGGGCCCGCGGCGAACGATACTTTCGCCCGATCCCCCGCCTCGCCCGCTCGGGCGACAGTGGGGCCATGGAACTCTTCGGCGGGCTCCCGCTCCCCCTCTCCCTCGCGCTGCTGGCGCTGATCGACGGGCTCAGCGTCGGCACACTCCTCATCCCGGTCTTCCTCCTGTTGCACCCCGGGCGCGTGCGTGCCGGACGCATCCTCCTCTACCTCGTGACGATCGCGGTGTTCTACCTCGTCGTCGGCCTCCTCTTCCTGTGGGGGCTGGTGAACCTCGTCGACGTGGCCTCGGACTTCCTCGCCTCGCCGACCGGCCTGGTCGTCCGACTCCTCGTCGGAGCCGCGCTCCTCATCACCGCGTTCGTGATGCCGACCGGCGACAAGCAGTCGAAAGGCGCCTCGGACGCGGCGGGGACTCCGTCCGTCGCGGCTGCGCCCCAGGTCTCTCCATGGACGGGGATGCCCGGGCGCGACACGCCTGCTCCGGCGACGCTGACACCACCTCCGCCCTCCCCTGCCGCAGACCAGGCCGAGGCGACGGCGACTCCTCGCCCCGGCCGCATCACACGCTGGCGTGAGCGCCTGCTCGACCCGCGCACCCGTGGCACCGCCGTCATGGCCGTCGCGATCGCCGCCGGGGTGGTGGAGGTCGCCACGATGCTGCCGTACATCGTCGCGATGACGATGCTCGCGGATGCCGCCGTCGACACCCCGCTGCGTGTGCTCTCACTCGCGGGGTACTGCGCCCTGATGATCCTGCCGGCGATCGTCCTGCTCGTCCTGCGCATCGTCGCCGCTCCCCTCGTTCAGCGCCCGCTCGAACGCTTCGCCGCCTGGATGGAGCGCACGGGCGCCGAGAACACCGCTTGGATCATCGGCATCATCGGGTTCCTCATCGCCCGCTCCGCAGCCACCGAGCTCGGAATCTTCGAGGCGCTCGGCGGGTTCCTCGGCAACTGATCGCCACGCACCCCGAGGCGGCGAACAACAGGACTCCGACGAAGTAGGCTCGACGGGTGCGTCTCGTCATCGCCCGCTGCTCGGTCGACTACACCGGTCGGCTCAATGCCCATCTCCCGCTCGCCACGCGTCTGCTCGTGCACAAGGGAGACGGGAGTCTGCTCGTGCACTCCGACGGCGGAAGTTACAAGCCGCTGAACTGGATGAGCCCGCCCTGCTCGCTGTCGAGCGAGGAACCGGGCGAGGAGGAGGCGAGCGCCGGCGTCGTCGAGGTGTGGCGCGTCACCCACAAGAAGACGGGCGATGCACTGCGCGTGCAGATCTACGAGATCATCCACGACACCTCCCACGAGCTGGGCCTCGATCCGGGACTCCAGAAGGACGGCGTCGAGGCCGACCTGCAGCGGCTGCTCGCCGAGCAGGTGGAGCGCATCTCCGAGGGCGCCACCCTGGTGCGCCGCGAGTACCCGACGGCCATCGGCCCGGTCGACCTGCTGGTGCGGGATGCCGACGGCGCCGCGATCGCGGTGGAGATCAAGCGCCGCGGCGACATCGACGGCGTCGAGCAGCTGACCCGTTACCTCGAACTGCTCGGCCGCGACCCGCACCTCTCCCCCGTGCAGGGAGTATTCGCGGCACAGGAGATCAAGCCCCAGGCCCGTGTGCTCGCCGAGGACCGCGGCATCCGCTGCCTGGTGCTCGACTACGACGACATGAAGGGCATCGAGTCGGGCATCCCCCGGCTGTTCTGAGCCTCTGCCGTCTGATCCCCGCACGGATCAGCGAGCCGCCATCAGCCGCGGAGCCGGACCCTCGAGTCGCGCGACCGCGATCTTCACCTCGGTCATCTCGAGCTCGACGAGACGGAGCCGCTGATCGACCCGGTCGAACCGTTCATTGATCCGCTTGAACCGTTCATCGACCCGTTCGAAGCGGCGGTCGATGCGATCGAACCGCAGTTCGAGCTTCACATCCTGCGCTTCGAAGCGTGCGTCCATCCGAGCGATCATCCAGCCGAACCCGCTGACGATCGCGACCAGAGTCGCCGCTGCTGTCGCCAGCATCGTGATGACTTCTACCGACACGTACATGCCCCCATTCTGACCTGCAACTCCGCTCTTGTCGCGACCTTACATGAGGACATTTCGCCCTCACATAAGGTGTGAGCAAGCTTTTTCGGAGCACAGCTGTGCAGGAGGAATGGCCCTCGCCGCCGGGCCCATAGGCTGGAGGCATGCCCCACTCCCCCTATTCCTGCGTGCTGTGGGACGTCGACGGCACGATCATCGATGCGTCCGTCGGCATCCTCCGCCGGCTGAACGTCGCCCTCACCCATTTCGGCCATCCGGCGCCGACGCGTGAGGAACTGGTGCACTGGATCGGGCCGCCCATGTTCCAGTCGTTCCAGGACCAGGCGGGGATGACGCCCGAGGAGTCCCGCGAGGCGGTCACCTTCTATCGCACGCTCGGCAAGGCCGACGGCTACACCACCGATGTGGCGACGTACCCCGGCGTCACCGACCTCATCCACGAACTGGCGGCGGCGGGCATCCCGCAGGCGACGGCCAGCTCGAAGCCGGAGCACCAGGTCGACGCACTCGTCGACCACTTCGGCCTCCGCACCTCGTTCCAGACGACCGTCGGCGCGACACCCGATGAAGCGACCCTCGCGTCCAAGACCGACATCGTCGCCGAGGCTCTGCGCCGGCTGCGCGAGCTCGGCGCCGACACGTCACGACCGGTACTCATCGGCGACCGGCACCACGATGTCGAGGGCGGCAAGGCCAACGGCGTCCCCGTGATCTTCGTCGGGTGGGGGTTCAGCGACGCGCACGAGGGCGACGACGCGGAGTTCCGCGTGACGAGCGTGGCCGAACTGCGCGCTCTCCTGATCGGCTGACGCCGGCACTGGCGACCCGCGTGCATCCGGCGGTCGCCGTGCCGGCACGCCGGAGCAGACCGCCGGAAGCACAGAACTCCCCGCCGGATGACGCCGTCATGGCGCTCCGGTCGGGGAGTCCTGTGTATCGCCCGTCTCAGACGGGGCGGATGTTCTCTGCCTGCAGGCCCTTCGGGCCCTGTGCCACGTCGAACTCGACTCGCTGGTTCTCTTCGAGAGACCGGTAGCCGGACGATTCGATGGCGGAGTAATGTGCGAAGACGTCAGCGCCTCCGTCGTCGGGGGAGATGAAGCCGAAGCCCTTCTCCGAGTTGAACCACTTAACCGTGCCCTGGGTGCTCATGTACTGCCTGTTCTGCTGATGAAGAAGCCGACGCAGGGATGCCCCGACACCGCTAACGCTAGTGGAGGAGACCCCGAGGGGAATAGCCGCGGCAAGAAGGTAATCCAAATGTTGCACGAGCGGCACATGGCCGTCATGCGGCGGGTTCCCGGGGGCGCGCGAGCGGATGACGCCCAGAAAATGGTGTGGCCCTCACCGCGGGGGGAGCGATGAGGGCCGAAGACGACCGGAGGGTGCGTCAAGAACAGCCTAACTCCTTTTCGGAGCGCGTGTCCCCCTTTTGGGGGACAAATCCGAAAATCGGTGTGCAGGACCCGATAGCGACCCCCTCGAGCAGTCCATTGGGGACTGAACTACTCGAGGGGGCCCAATCGCATGCACGGATCGTCTTGCCCCTGGGGTGGGCCGTCCGTCTCCTGGGGAGAGACGGAGACGATCAATCCCCTTGTGCACGCACCTTCACCATAGGGGAGTGCGCACGGTCCCGTCACGGACCTCCTCCGGGTGAGATCGACCCACGTCGGGCACTGCTCCCGGTGCCCGAAAGGACGCGGAGGTAGCCTGATGCGGTGACGCTGCTCAACAAGGACATGACGCTCTGCATCTCGCTGTCGGCGCGGCCGAGCAACAACGGGACGCGCTTCCACAACCACCTCTACGAGGCGCTCGGACTCAACTGGATCTACAAGGCCTTCGCTCCGACCGACCTCGCGCAGGCCATCGCCGGCGTGCGCGGACTCGGCATCCGCGGCTGCGCGATCTCCATGCCGTACAAGGAGGACGTGATCGCGCTGGTCGATCGGATGGACCCCTCGGCGACGGCGATCGATTCGGTCAACACGATCGTGAACGACGCGGGCGTGCTCACGGCGTACAACACCGACTACTCCGCGATCGCGCAGCTGATCACGCGCAACGAGCTGGATCCCGCAGCCTCCGTACTGCTTCGCGGCTCCGGCGGCATGGCCAAGGCCACCGCAGCCGCCTTCCGCGACGCCGGCTTCACCGACGTCACCGTCGTCGCGCGGAACGAATCCAACGGGCGCGCACTCGCCGACCTGTACGACTTCGCCTGGGCGGCGGAAGTCGGCGATGCGACGGCGGACATCCTCGTCAATGTCACTCCGATCGGGATGGCCGGTGGCGCAGAGGAGCACACGCTCGCGTTCTCGGAGGCGGCGATCGGGGCGGCATCCGTCGTCTTCGACGTCGTCGCGCTGCCCGCGGAGACACCCCTGATCATCGCGGGCCGCGCGGCAGGCAAGACCCTGATCACCGGGGCCGAGGTCGCGACTCTGCAGGCTCTCGAGCAGTTCGTGCTCTACACCGGCATCCGCCCGAGTGTGGAGCAGGTGCAGGCGGCTGAGGAGTTCATGCGCACCGGAACCGCGTGATCGGGAGCCCGATACATCGGTACCCTTGGCGCATGAGCGCCCCTCGCACCGCACGAAGGACCACCATCCGGCGAACACCTGCCGCCCTGGCGACGGCGGCGATCGTCGCGCTGGTGCTGGCGGCCTGCACCGGTGGGGGAGAAGAGCCCACCCCCGACGACAGCCAGGGTTTTCCCGACGACGGCTGCACGCACATCACCGTGGCGACCTCGTCGGAGAAGGTCAACATGCTCGACGAGCTGGCGACCGCGTTCAAGGACTCTCCGGAGCACGACAAGCTCGACACCTGCGCCACCGTGCGTCCGACGAACGTCTCATCCGGCAACGCCGCCCGCTACCTGACATCCGGCGAGGACTGGCCGAGCGACGACCGTGCACTGTGGCCCACCCTGTGGTCGCCCGCATCCACCGTCTGGACCGACCGTGTCGCGGCGGCCGCCTCGCAGAACCTCGTCGGCACACCCGCATCCTTCACCCGCACCCCCGTCGTGTTCGGCATGCCCGAGCCGATGGCCAAGGCGCTCGGCTGGCCGGACAAGCCGATCAGCATCACCGACCTCGAGGGCCTGTGCCAGGACCCCGACGGCTGGGGGAGCGTGGGCAAGGACATCTGGGGCGCCTTCAAGATCTCGAAGACGAACCCGAACACCTCGACCACCGGGCTGTCGACCATCCTGATGCAGTCGTACGAGGCGTCGGGCAAGGCGGAGGGGCTGACCTCGGCGGATGTGGATGCCGCAGCCGACTTCTCCCGCGTGTTCGAGGAGTGCGTGATCCACTACGGCGACACCACGGGCAACGTGCTGTCGACGCTGTACGACGAGACGCAGAACGGCGCCAACGGCTCGGCCTACGTGTCGGCGGTCGCACTCGAGGAGACCTCGCTGCTCAACTACAACAAGGGCAACCCCGACTCGCACACCGTGCAGCCGGGAGAGACCCTGGTCCCGCCGAAGACCAAGCTGGTCGCCGTGTACCCGGAGGGCGGTTCGATGTGGTCGGACAACCCCGTCACCGTGCTCGGTGCCGACTGGGTGACGCCGGAGCAGCGCACGGCGGGTGAGGCCTTCGCCGCGTTCCTGCAGACCGAGGCCGCGCAGACGATCCTTCCCGAGTACGGTTTCCGTCCGCTCGACGAATCGGTCCCGCTGGGCGACCTGTTCACCGCGAACTTCGGTGTCGATCCCGCACAGCCCACCGTGACGCTGCCGAAGCCCGAGGTCGACGTGATCTCCACCGCGATCGACCAGTGGACGCAGGTTCGCAAGCCCTCATCCGTGCTCGAGCTCATCGACATCTCCGGCTCGATGGACGAGCCGATCGGCGACGGACGCTCCCGGCTCGACGGGGCGATCCAGGGCGCACAGTCGACGCTCGACCATTTCCGCTCCACCGACGAGGTCGGCGTCTGGGCGTTCACCACCGGCGTCTCCTCCGACGAGGGCGAGAGCATCCAGGTGCTTCGCGGGGTCACGCCTCTGGGGGCCGACGGCGAGAAGCTCGACTCCTCCCTCGACGACCTCCGTTACGCCGAGCGCAACGGCACACCGCTGTACGACGCGGTGCTCACCGCGTACGAGGCCATGAGCGAGCGGGCAGAGCCCGGACGGATCAACGCGATCGTGGTGCTCTCGGACGGTGAGGACACCGACTCGACGACTTCACTCGACTCGCTGATCGCGAAGATCGGCAAGAGCACGAAGGAGGGCGGCACCGACGCCCCGGTGCGGATCTTCCCGATCGCCTACAGCGCGGCGGCTGACACCTCGGTGCTGCAGCGGATCGCCGATGCCACCGGGGGCCAGATGTTCGACGCGTCGGACGCCGAGCGCATCGACCTCGTCTTCGCCTCCGTGATCAACAACTTCTGAGGTGGGCATGATCATCGTCGCGGCATCCGACCTGAGCGGGGTCACCGACACTGTCGCCGGCGCTCTGCAATCGGGGAACGTCTACGTGGCCCCCGATGTGAAGGGCGGGGACTCCCTGACCGCCGCGCTCACCGATGTCCTTCCCGCTGACGGCTCGATCGCGGTCGTGGTGCTGCCGACGGATGCCGATCTCGGCGCGGCATTCGACCTCGAACTGCTCAACCGGATCACCAAGGAGGCCCCGCAGAAGACCGTGGTGCTCGCCATCGGGGACGACCTCCAAGCCGCGTCGACAGCCATCGAAAGCACAGAGGCGCTGCGGATCGCCAACGAGAACGAGGCAGCGGCGGGCGACACCCAGACCGCGCTCGTCGAGACCGTGCAGCAGATCGTCGAAGAGACCCCCTCCTCTCCGGGTGCGAGCGGCACCGGTGGAGGAGCGGACTGGTTGCTGCCCGTCGTGATCAGCGGCGCCGTCCTGCTCGCGGCGGGCGGCACGGCGATCGGACTGCTCGCCCGACGCCGTCGCACGCCGAAGACCGCGGCGGATCCGGTTCCTCGCGGCATCCGCCTGCGGGTGAACCGACTGCGCGAGCTGCGGGTCGACTACGCGAACCTGCCGAACAACCCGGTGGCCGCGGAGACGGCCGCGGGCATCGACGCGCTCGCCTCACACGTCGAGCAGCTCTTCGTGCGACTCGACGCCAAGGCAGAGACCGACCAGGTCGCTCTGGCCGAGGCGGAGTACTCCGATAAGCTCGCCCGCCTCGTCGCCGCGCTGGAGCCCGACTATCTGCTCGACCTGCTCACCCGGCCCGACCTGTGGGATGCGCCGGAGGAACGGATCGCCGAGGTGCGCGAGGCGCTGGCGGCGGTGACGACGCAGATCGTCGACAACATCAAGCAGGTCAATGCCCGCAAGGGACTGCTGTTCCAGGTGTCGCTCGACTCGCTCATCGGTCGCTCCGAGCTGCGCGACTGGGAGCGGCAGTTCAAGAAGAACTCGGGGGAGTGACCCCGCCCGGGCTCCTGTCGTCGTCACCCGCTCGACCCTCGGCGAGATAGGCGAGCCGGTGCAGTGTCTCGGCGTTGCGCCAGCGCAGCATCGGCGTGGTGAGGAATCGGGGGATGAGCGCCGCCGGCCCCTTCACGGGTTCCTCGTCGATGCGCACCTGACAGCCCGATGCCGTCGTGCGCGCGCGCAGCGTGACCTTGGCCTCGCCCATCGGCCAGCCGCGCGCGGTGAGCACCATCCGGTGCGGCGCATCCCACTCCTGCACCTCGGTCCTGTCATCGAGCAGCGCCGGCCACACACCGAAGGAATGATGCAACTGCGCGCCGACCTCGGGCCAGGACTCATCGACGTCGCGCATGCGCGAGGCTCCGACCACCCATCCGGGATACAGCCAGCCGTTCGCGAGCACGCGGAACACATCTTCCGTGGTGCAGGTCAGGTCACGAGTGTTCGTCGCCATGATTCCTCCGTCCGCGATCATCCTGCACGCCCGGAGACGACCGCAGAAGACGCTTGACACGGGCGGCTGCGCGTCTGTCAACCCGGTTGGCTGTACCGCATCCCTCGACGAACGTGGGCCGACACGGACCGATGATCGGAGGACACCATGAAGGCACTCACCTGGCAGGGCAAGCGCAACGTGACCGTCGAGGAGGTCGCCGATCCGGTCATCCACGAACCCACGGACGCCATCATCCGTGTCACCTCCTCCGCGATCTGCGGATCGGATCTGCACCTGTACGAGTTGCTCGGGCCGTTCCTCGATCGCGGAGACATCCTGGGCCATGAGCCGATGGGAGTCGTCGTCGAGGTCGGTGCGGGCGTCACGAAGCTGTCGGTCGGCGACCGCGTGGTGATCCCGTTCAACATCTCGTGCGGCGAGTGCTTCCTCTGCCGGCGCGGACTGCAGTCCCAGTGCGAGACCACGCAGGTGCGGGAGTACGGCAGCGGGGCGGCGCTGTTCGGGTACACGAAGCTCTACGGCCAGGTTCCGGGCGGACAGGCCGAGTATCTGCGGGTGCCGCTTGCCGACTACAACCACATCCCGGTGGCGTCCGACCTGCCCGACGAGCGCTACCTCTTCCTCAGCGACATCCTCCCCACGGCCTGGCAGGGCGTCGAGTACGCGCAGGTTCCGGAGGGCGGGACGCTCGCCGTGATGGGCCTCGGGCCGGTCGGACAGTTCGTCTCGCGCATCGGACGGCATCGCGGGTATCGGGTGCTCGCGGTCGATCCGGTGCCGGAGCGGCGGGCGATGGCCGAGCGCCACGGCATCGAGACGTTCGACCTGACCAACACCGTCGTCGAGGAGCTGCGGGATCTGACCGAGGGGCGCGGCGCCGACTCGGTGGTGGATGCCGTGGGACTCGAGGCGCACGGCAACTCGGGAGTCGAGTTCCTGCAGAAGGCGGTCGGGCTGCTTCCCGACCCGGCCGCGCGCCAGGTGTTCGACAAGGCCGGGGTCGACCGGCTCGCCGCCGTCTACGCCTCGATCGATGTCGTGCGCCGGGGCGGAACCGTGTCGCTGAGCGGTGTGTACGCGGGGGACGCCGACATCATGCCCATGAAGACCCTCTTCGACAAGCAGATCACCCTGCGCATGGGGCAGTGCAACGTGAAGAACTGGGTCGACGACCTGCTGCCCCTCGTGGAGGATGCCGCCGATCCGCTGGGCGTCATGGACCTGACCACCCATCACGCACCGCTCGACGATGCGCCCGACCTGTACCGCACGTTCCAGAAGAAGGAGGACGGCTGCATCAAGGTCGTGCTGCATCCGTCGACCGTCTGAGGGGCCTCGCCGCGAACCCGGCGAAGCAACCCAGGTTGACATTGTGGTCGCGAGCAACGTAGGTTGACAGACATGGAATCCCTCGATGTCGCACAGATCGCCGCGGACACGACAGACCCCCGTGCGGGACTGCGGGCGGTCGCCTCCTTGCGCACCCTCGCCGATGCCCTCGAACTGCGCCAGGTCGAAGCCGGATTGCGCTCCGGCATGAGCTGGCAAGCCATCGCCGATGCCCTGGGTGTGACTCGGCAGGCCGTGCACAAGAAGCACTCGAAGCGGATCGATCCGACTATCGTCGTCCCCCGGAGGAACTCATGAGCCGGTTGATCGACGCCGCCGCCACCATGCACGCGCTGTCACTGGCCGCGATGGAGGAAGCCTCCCGTTTCGGCGTGCGTGACGCCGACATCGATCACCTCCTGCTCGCCCTGACGATCGACCCCGACACCGGCGGGCAGATCCTGCGAAGCATGGGCGCGGGCCTGAACGCGGCGCGTGCGGCCGTGACTGCCCAGCACGCGGCTCAGCTCGACCTCGTGGGCATCGCCTCCGACACGGACAGCACCGGTCGCATCGTGTTCCACGAGACCTCGGGCTACGAATGGACCGAACGGGCGATCGCGGTGTGGAAAGAGGCGTCGAGTGGAGGTCGCCGGGGTGACTCCGCAGCGGTGCTGCGTGCACTCGTGGACGAGCCGAGCGGTCTCATCGAGGCGATCCTGCGACGACTCGACCTCGACCCGGATGCGCTGCGGACCCGCCTCGACGACGCGCGGCGATTCGGCCTCTCGCGGCGCCCGACATTCACCGAGAACACCTTCTCCGGCACGCGTGCGGTCTTCGTGCCCGCGTCGCTCGACGACGTGTGGGAACTGCTGTCGTCGGCGACCCGTATCCCCGAGTGGGACCATGTGGTCGACGAGGTCGACGCGCCCGCAGCGGCCACCGGCCCCTGGGAGGCGAGGACGAGGACCACCAGCCGCGACGGCAAGGCGATTCCCGTCAAGGATCCCGTCCGGCGGCAGTTGATCCACCTCGATCGTTCCGAGGACCGGGCGTTCGTCACCTGGCGCTTCACGTATCCGGACTCCGACAACGGGGTCCCGCGAGTGGTGGCCTTCGCGCTCGAACATGCCGCAGGCGGAATGCAACTTCGGGTGACCCTCACATGGGAGACCGTCCCGCGCCGCCGCCGGGCCCTCCGTCGCGTCCGCCGCGCACTGCTGGGGCCGATCCTCCGGCTCCTCGTCTACATCCAACTCACCCAGATCGAGAGCGGCATCACCCGCGTCTTCCGGTGAGGGACGGAGTCGGCGGATGCATCACCGCCCACACGAGGATGCATCCGCCGTCGTCGAATCCGATCAGCCCTTGGCGCCCTTACGCGGCTTGATGAACTCGGCTGGTGCGTTCTTCTCCCGCTTCGCAGCGCGCTTCTCCTTGAGCGATAGCTGCGGCGTCTTCTTGCTGTCGCGACCCTGGATGGACTTTCCGGACATGGTTACTCGCTTCCCCTTCGGTGGCTGGCGTAACCTCCGACCATAGCCAGCCTCCCAGGGAAGTCAAATTTCGCCCTGACCGGGAAATTTTTGCTAAGCTATGACGGCGAGAAATGCGTTGACACAACGCTGCGAACGGGACGACCCGGTCGTGGTCATCAGTCGGGGACGACCCCACCTCGAAGGAGTCCTGCGATGTCACGCGCGGAATGGAAACGACTGATCGGACCGACGGACATCGTCCGCGTCGCTCTCGGGTGGGGCGCATTCGCGGCCCTGCTCCTGCTGCACCCGGTACTGGCGCCGCCTGTGCCCGGCCCGGTCCTCGTGATCGCTCTCGTCGCGATCATCGTCGTGATCCTCGTCTGCGCATTCGGGGTGGTGAAGCAGGCCGAGGCGCTCGCACATCGACTCGGCGACCCCTACGGATCCCTCGTCCTGACGCTCTCGATCGTGCTGATCGAGGTCATCCTGATCTCGGCCGTCATGCTCGGACCGGGCGAGCATGCGACCATCGCCCGCGACTCGGTGATGGCCGTCGCGATGATCATCATGAACCTCGTCATCGGTCTGGCGCTCCTCCTCGGCGGCCTCCGCCACCGCGGCATGGCCCACAACCGCACGGGCACCTCGGCCTACCTGTCGATGCTGGTGGTGCTGGTCGCCCTCGCGTTCGGACTCCCTGCGCTCATCGGGACGGACGGCTCGTACACGACGGGGCAGGAGATCCCCATCATCGTGCTCACCCTCGTGCTCTACGCGTTCTTCCTCTACCGGCAGATGGGCGCACAGGCGAGCGACTTCACCGAGGTCGACCCGCGACTGCGGCAGACCGCGCAGCATCAGGACAAGTCGGAGGACACCGGCGGGATCCGGCAGGTGCTGGCCGAGCACCGCACGGAGGTCCTCGTCCGCCTCGCGCTGCTGGTGGTCACCGTCATCCCCATCGTGCTCCTGTCGCACGACATGGCGGCGCTGCTCGACGACGGACTGGGCCGCCTCGGCGCTCCGGTCGCCCTCGCCGGCGTGGTCATCGCGGGAATCGTGTTCCTGCCGGAGTCGATCACCGCGGTGCGCGCCGCTCTCGGTGGCGAAGCCCAGCGCGTGAACAACCTCGGCCTCGGAGCGCTGGTCTCCACCGTCGGCCTGACGATTCCTGCAGTCCTGATCATCGGGATGCTCACCGGTCAGACGGTCGTCCTGGCGGAGTCTCCGGCGAACCTGCTGATGCTCGGCGTCACGCTGCTGCTCTCCGTGACCACGTTCGCGGCGAAGCGGGTGACCGCGATGCACGGCGCCGCGCACCTGGTGACGTTCGCGGTCTACGTGATCGTCCTGTTCAGCTGACGGTTCGGATGCCTGCGGGCATGGGGGATCGCGATGTTCACGCTCCGTGGCGGCGAACCGTGACGCGAGAAACAGTTGCCTCAGGCAACTAAAGGCGTAGACTGACGGCATGACGGTCGCAGACGGTGTCGCAGGCATCCATGTCGCGCTCGTCCGGGTCGTCTCCGAGTGGACTGAGAGCGACCTCCAGGCCTCGGTGGCGGAAGGCGTCGGCGTCGCGCTCGACCCCACCGGCATCCGCGCCGTCTATCTGATCGGCCTCAACGGCGGGGCGATGGGTTTCGGGCAGCTCGCCGAGCATGGATCGATATCGCGCCCGACCGCGTCGAAACTGGTCTCCCGCCTGGAGCTGCAGGGCATCGTCGACCGGGTACGCTCCGGACGCACGGTCGAGGTGCGACTGACCGATGCCGGAACGCAGGCCTACGCACGCCTCGTCGCCGCCGGGCATCGCATGGTCGACGACGCACTGGCCGGCTGGGATCCGCGTGAGGTCGAGCAGTTCCAGTCGCAGCTCTCGCGCTTCGTCGTCGCCCTGTCCCGCACGAGCATGCAGCCGTCTCACGACGTCTCCACCGACGTCGCCATCCCCCAGGAGGAAACATGACACGCACGTACATCGTCACCGGCGCCGCCTCCGGCATCGGTGCAGCCACCACCGAGCTGCTGCGCAAGCAGGGCCACACCGTGATCGGGGTCGACCTCGCCGGCACCGAGGTCGAAGGCGACCTGTCGACCCCCGATGGCCGCAGGGCGGCGGCGGATGCGGCCATCACGGCCGCCGGCGGCATGATCGACGCGGTCATCGCGTGTGCCGGCATCGCCGCGCCGGTCTCGAAGACGATGGCCATCAACTACTTCGGCGTGACCGAGTTCCTGGAAGCGCTTCAACCGACGTTGAGCCTCGCCGACCAGCCCCGCGCCGCCGTGGTCTCGTCCATGGCCTCCCTGCAGCCGGTGTCGGCCGAACTCGTCGACGCCGCGCTGAGCGGCGACGAGACGCTGGCACTGTCGATCGGCGACCAGCTCGCGACCACCCCGGAGGCCGGATTCCTGAACTACTCGTCGAGCAAGCGTGCTCTCTCGCGCTGGGTCCGGCGCGAGTCGGTGTCCGCGGCCTGGGCCGGCGCCGGCATCCCCCTCAATGCGGTTGCTCCCGGCACGGTCACCACGCCGATGACGGCAGGACTGCTCGGAAACCCGGAGGGCCTGGCGCAGGTCGACGCCGCGGTGCCGATGCCGCTCAACTACCACCAGCCGGCATCCTCTATCGCCGAGCTACTGGTGTGGTTGACGAGCCCTGCCAACACCCACATGGCCGGCCAGACCATCTACTGCGACGGCGGCGCCGATGCGGTACTGCGCGGCGACGACATCTGGTCTTGGAACGACACTCCGCGCGGCTGACGCGCAGGGGATGACTGGGCCCGATCCGCAGCGGATCGGGCCTTTTCGCATTTCAGTGTCTCGGTTATTTTGAATGACTCAAAATAACGTGATACGGTCAGAGGGAACCGGACGGCCAGATCGTCCTTCCTGCGTCGACATCCGACAGTCTTCGGGAAGGCCCCTGGCCGCAGGACCGCGCGCCGTCCATCGGGGGCACTTCACCCCAGGGCTGTTCGGCGTGCCCGCGCACGAGACCGAGTGCACCCGCATTCGACAGCGTCCGGAGAGACGAGAGGAAACGCTGATGGAAGAGACCCGAACCGGCTGGAAACCGAGCCCGGTGTTCAGCTCGATGCCGCACTCGATGGGCCGCGGCTCACGCGAAGACATCGTGTGGGAGGCGCTCGAACGCGTGAACGGCAAGCCGACGCCCACGATGGGCGCGATGCAGGCCGCCATGGGAAACGAGTCGCAGATCCGCATCGTCCAGGACACGATCCGCGCCTATCTCGACGCGCACGGCCTCCGCGATCTCGCCGACCTGGGCGCCCGTGCCGGGGGTGCCGCGTGAAGGCCCGGCCGGCGCAGGCGGACCTGACCCTGCGCATCCGCCCGGCGGACCTGTGCCGCACGCCGCCGAAGAGCCCGGCTGCCGATCAGTTCATCGCCCATCTCGGCTCGACCGGCCTCGGCAGCGTCTCCTACATCGTCGGGCGACGTGATCCCGCGGCGCCCCGATGGATCGTGCTCGACTACGCCGACGACGCGCATGAGCGAGTATGGCGACGAGCGCGTGCGCACGCAGACGGCGTGCTGTCCTACACCCTCGTCGAGGACGACTCCTCGAACGGGTACCTCACCGTCGCCTGAGGGGAATGCGCTGGGTGAGCCACGGTCATCCTCCGAAGACGACCACTGAACCGGCCCGCGACCTGGCGGCCCGGAGCGCCACGGCGCCCAGAGCCCCGGTGGCGAGGATGCGCACCAGGGTCAGCAGGTTCGAGACGAGGATCATCGCACCTTGGTCGGTCACACTGCCGGACATGAAGGCGACCTCGAGCAGCGACCCGAGGACGACGGCGGCGAGCGCGATCGCAGGGATGAGCCTCCAGGGGCTCGGCAGCGCACTGCGGAGGATGCCGGCGACGATCGCACCGCTCAGCCCCAACTTGACGAGGGCGTTCAGATAGAGCGGTGCCGCCGAGGTGATGCCGAATGAAGCGGTCAGCACCGGTGGAGCCACAGGAAGCCAGACCGCGAGGAGGAAGAGCGAGATGATCGCGACCCTCGGCAGGCGGAGGGTGTGGTCGTCGCGCACAGCCCCGACGCCGGCGGCGACGAGCGCGAGGCTGAAGGCCAGGGTCACCGCGGTCGAGACCCCGATGAGAGCATCCAGGTCAAGCGAACCGGGAAGACTGCGGAACGCGGCCAGCAGTGCCGAGGCGATGAACAGCGCTCCGGATGCCAGCCACCACGGCGACCACCGCGACGGTGCGTCTTCGACCCCGATCACCGGGGAATCAGGTCCACTCATCGTTCACCGCTTCATCGTCCAGGGGCAGGGCCTGCGTTCCACCCTGTCAGAAACCGCAGAGTATCGCCCTAAAGCCCGGACCGAGGGCCCACCGGGCCGACTCCCTCGCGAAGGCAGGACACACTCACCTCACGACGCGGGTGTTCCCACTGGTCAGCGGCGCACCGTCGGCGCCGAGGGGCGCGGATGCGACCACCCGCTCGCCCGCAGCATCGACGAGAGTCGAATGAGATTCCCCGGCAGCGAAGGCATGGCGCTCTCCCCAGCCCCGCAGGGCGAGGATCACCGGGAAGAACTCTTCGCCGGCCGGGGTGAGCTCGTAGTGCTTGCGCTTGGCCGGGGGAGCATCGACCTGCTCGATGAGCCCGTACGCGGCGAGGCGGCGGAGCCTGTCGGCGAGCATGTTGCGTGCGATGCCCGTGCGCTTCTGGAAGTCGGTGAACGTGCGGGCGCCGTCCATCGCGTCGCGGATGATCAGCATGCTCCAGCGGTCACCGACCAGATCGACGGTGCGCGCGACGGGACAGGTCGGATCGGTCCATTGCGGACGATCGGGGGCATCGCTCATGAGATCTCCAAGAGTTGCAATCTGCAACCATTATGCCCTACCGTCACTTTGGTAGCAATTTGCAACCAAAGGAACGATGTGACTCTCCGGATGAAGACACTGCTGGCCGCCATCTGCGCCGTCGCGGTCGCGACGGTCTATGCCGCGCAGCCCGTGCTCGGCGAGATCGGGAAGAGCCTTCAGGTGCCGACCGATGCGCTCGGCTGGCTGGTGTCGGCGGGGCAGCTGGGTTACCTCATCGGCCTCGTCCTGCTCGTACCGCTGGGCGACCGCTTCGACAGGCGACGCCTGATTCCTCTCCATCTGGGCCTGGTGGGCATCGGGATGCTCGCGGTCGCACTCGCTCCGGCCGCGTGGGTGGCGTTCGCCGGATTGGCGTTCGCCGGCCTGTTCGCGGTGGTCGTGCAGACGACGGTGGCCTACGCCGCAGCAGTGTCCGAACCCGGCGAGCGCGGACGGAACCTGGGCTTCGTGACGTCGGGCGTGGTGGTCGGCATCCTCGGCTCGCGGCTGATCGCCGGCATGATGGCCGATCTCTGGGGGTGGCGCAGCATCTACGTCCTTCTCGCGGCGCTCTCCCTCCTGCTGGGGGCCGCAGCACTTCGACTGCTGCCCGTCGATGTGCGCCCGCCATCCCGCCACCACAGCGTCCTCGTCGGCGGCATCGGTCGGCTGCTCACCGAACCGGCCTTCCTCAGCCGGGGCGTGATCGCCTTCTTCATCTTCGCCTCGTTCGGAACGCTCTGGAGCGGGATGGCGCTGCCCCTGTCGGAGGCGCCCTGGCACCTCACGGAGACCCAGATCGGACTCTTCGGCCTGGCCGGCCTGACGGGTGCTCTGGGCGCCGTTCGCGCGGGCCACTGGGCTGACGGCGGTAAGGCGAATCGCGTGACCGGTCTGGCGCTCGTCGCACTCGTCGCCTCCTGGGTGCTGATCGCACAGCTCCCGTGGTCACTGACGCTGCTGGTCGTCGGCATCGTCGTGCTCGACTTCGCCGTTCAGGCCGTGCACGTCAGCAACCAGCACATCCTGACCGCGCAGCATCCGGATCGGGTCTCCACGACCATCGGCGGGTACATGGTCTTCTACTCGCTGGGGTCTGCCGTCGGCGCCGTCACGACGACCGTCTCCTTCAGCGCGTGGGGATGGGCCGGATCCTCGATCCTGGGCGCGGTGTTCGCCGCCGCGGCTCTCGTCGCGTGGGGACTCGGACTTCCCTTCGTCGGGAAGCCCCGGAGTGGCGAGCCGGACTCGGCACGCCACTCGGGCTCGGTCACGCACCGGGAGTGACCGGCGACATCAGTGGGCCAGGTTGGTCCAGACCGTGCGCGTCTCCAGGTACGACTCCAGGTTGGCGTGGCCCATGTCCCTGCCGTAGCCCGACATCTTGAATCCGCCGAAGGGGGCGGCCGCATCGGTCGCACCGTACATGTTGATGTAGACGGTTCCCGCCTGCAGGAGCGCTGCGAGCCGATTCGCCTTGCCGATGTCCCGCGTCCAGATGCCCGCCGCGAGGCCGTAGGGCGAGTCGTTCGCCCGGCGCGCGATCTCGTCGATGTCGTCGAAGGGCTGCGCCACCACGACGGGGCCGAAGATCTCTTCACGCACGGCGGTGAAGGTGTCATCCACGTCGGTCAGCACGGTGGGACGGATGTAGTAGCCCCCGGGGATCGCGGCGTCGGGGAAGGCGGATCCTCCCGCGGCGACCGTCGCCCCCCGCTCCTGAGCGCCGTCGATGTAGCCGAGCACGCGCTCGTGCTGGCGGGTGGAGATGACCGGTCCGATCTGCGCCGACGGATCGAAGCCGTGGCCGACCGTCATCGACGAGGCGATGTCGGCGAGCCGACCGACCACGTCGTCGTACGAGCGCTTCTGCACGTACAGCCGCGAGCCCGCGGCGCAGGCCTGACCGGCGTTGAAGAAGATCGCGCTGGCCGCGGCGGCCGCGGCCTCCTCGACAGGACTGTCGTCGAAGATGATGTTGGGGCTCTTGCCGCCGAGCTCCAGTGTCACTCTCTTCACCATCGGCGCGGCACGCTGGGCGATGCGCGTGCCCACAGCCGTCGATCCGGTGAAGGCGACCTTGTCGACGTCGGGGTGGTCGACCAGCGCCTCGCCGGCCTCGGCGCCGTATCCGGTGAGGATGTTGAGGACGCCCTTGGGCATACCGGCTTCGAGGGCGAGCTGGCCGAGACGCAGCAGGGAGAGCGGGGTGTTCTCGGCGGGCTTCATGACGATGGTGCAGCCGGCGGCGAGCGCGGGAGCGATCTTCCACACGCCCATGAGCAGCGGGTAGTTCCAGGGCACGATCTGGGCAACGACCCCGACTGGGACCCGCTCGGTGCGCACCATCGCGTCCGTCACGGACACGGGGATCGTGTTGCCCTCGATCTTCGACGGCCAGCCGCCGAAGTACTCGAAGTGGTTGATCGCGAGCGGCAGGTCGACGCTCGCCGCGGCACTCTTGAGCTTGCCGCCGTCGAGCACCTCGAGCTCCACGAACTCGTCGGCCCGCTCCTCGAGCAGCCGGGCGAGACGCAGGATGATCCGTCCGCGATCGAGCGCGCTCATCTTCCGCCAGGGGGCGTCCGGGGCGAAGGCGCGACGCGCAGCCTGCACGGCACGGTCGGCGTCCACGGCGTCGGCGGCGGCCGAGCGAGCGATGACGGCACCGGTGCCCGGGTCGACGATGTCGATGGTGCGTCCGGAGTGGGCCTCGACGAGCTCCCCGTCGATGAGCAGCCGGGGAGGCTGGGCGAGGAAGCGCTTCGTCGCCTCGCTGATGTCGGGGTCGATGCTGATGTGCGTGGGGACGGTCGTCATCGCGGCTCCTGTTCAGGCGTGGTGCAGGGCGGCGAGCGCCTCGGCGGGGAAGGCGGACTCGGTGTCGCCGAGGAGCAGCGCGCGGTAGGTCGCGGTGGCCGCCTCCTCGAGGTTGAGTGCGCGGCGGAAGGCCATGCTCACGGAGTCGCCGAGGGCGGAGCAGCCGTGGTGGCCCATGATGATGCAGTCGTGGTGCGCGGCCTGCTCGGCGGCGGAGTCGGCGAGTTCGTCCGATCCGTTCGGGTAGTACGGAGTGGTCCCGACCGAGCGCACGTAGTACGCGTGGTCGAGGGTGATCAGACGCACATCGTGACCGAGGGCGTTGAGGAGCACGGCGTGCTGCGGGTGCACGTGCACCACCGCGTTGACGTCGGCTCGTGTCTCGTAGCTGCGCTGATGCAGCTTCCATTCGCTCGACGGGCTCGGCGAGCCGCTGACGACCTCACCCGACAGGCTCATGACCGAGAAGTCCTCGGGCGTGAGCCTGTCGAGCCAGGTGCCGGAGCCCGTGACCACGAAGGTGTCCTCATCGATACGCGCCGAGATGTTGCCTCCGGAGGCGAGGGCAAGCCCGCGGGCGACGATGTCGACGCCGACGGCCGAGAGTTCTTCGATGAGTGATTCCACACGCGTGGTCATGGGTGACTCCTTGTCAGGGTGGGGGATTCAGGCGGTGACGGCGGTCGGGGCGGGGCTCGCCGAGACCGCGTCGTCCGCATCCTTGGGCGTCTTCAGCAGGAACGTCAGGCCGAAACCGACGAGGTAGAGGGAGGCGATGATCCAGACCGTGCCCTCGACGCCGACGGGTGCGGCGAGGCCGGCGATGACCGGCCCGATGAACTGGCTGAGGCCGGCGCCGAGGTTCAGGATGGCGACCGCGGCGGCCTTGTTCTTCGGGGCGAGCAGCGGGACGATCGCCGACAACGGCACGAACATGCCCAGCGCCAGACCGTAGACGAAGGCGATCGAGATCGTGATCCAGAAGTTCGGCCCGATGAGGGTGGGGACGTAGAACAGCGCGAGAACCGTGACGAAGCATCCGATGCCACCGGCCCAGGCGACCACGTTGACGCGCCCGATCCAGTCGGCGAGGTAGCCGGAGAGCAGGTTCGCGGCCACGTTCGCGGCGAGCATCGTGCCCCAGATGATCTGCCACTGGGCGAGGTCGAAGCCGACGTCGCGGACCATGTAGGTCGTGAGGAACACGACGAACGCATAGAAGGAGAGGGTGTTGATGATGCGGACCACGCCGCCGACGCCCACCTTCGGGTTGGTCGCGACGATGGTGAGGGAACTGACGACACCCTTGACGCTGCTGGCCACGGTGACCTTCTTGGTCACGGGGTTGCGCAGCAGTACGAGCACCATCACTCCGCCGACGACGACGAAGGCCAGCGCCATCCACAGCGTGGCCAGCTCGCCGATGATCGGGATGACGGCTCCGGCGAAGTACGAGCTCAGGACGCCGAGTCCGAGCGTGGAGAAGAACCAGTACCAGCCGACGGCGCGGCCCATGACGTGCTCATCGGTGTCGATCGTGACCCAGACCAGGAACCCGTAGGCGAACATCGGGTATCCGAGCCCGCGGATTCCGAAGGCGAGGAGCATGATCTCGAAGTTGCCGGCCATGACGCCGAACACGAGGAAGAGCACCTCGAAGACGACCCAGATGCCGAAGCCGAGCATCATGACGCGCTTGGGCCCCCAGGCTTCGGCCAGCGCGCCGCTCAGCCAGGCGGCCACGGCGACGACGATGCCGTAGACCGACCAGAGCAGGGCGATCTGGCTGCCGTCGAAGCCGCGCTCGTCGAGGTACGGCGAGAGGAAGCCGGCCTCGATGCCGTCGCCGATCATGAAGATCGTCAGGGCGACGAAGCCCCAGGCGATGGGCCGCGAGATGCCCTGAGAGCTGAGGAGGCGCGCGAAGCGGCCCTCGGCGGGAGGTGATGCGGGGGTGACCATGGGTGTCTCCTCGTTGAGCGCGTAGAGATTTCGGGATGTGGTGTACATTTGTTCAGCATCGTGAACGAATGCCCATGGACATCTTGGGCACGCGTCGCGGAATTGTCAAGCAAGACCGGAGGAGTCGGCGTGGGAGGATGTTCAGCATGCTGATGGGTCGCGTGGCGCGCATGTACTACGAACTGGGGCTCACGCACCAGGAGATCGCCGACGCACTCGGCCTGTCCCGCGTCCGCGTGACGCGACTGCTCGCCGAGGCCCGCGACAGCGGCATGGTCGAGATCATCGTGCACGTGGAGGAGTCGCTGTTCGCCGCCGAGGAGCAGGCGCTGCTCAGCCGCTACGGACTGCGCCAGGCCTGGATCGCCCCGAGTGTGGACGATCCGGCGAAGGCCTCCCGCGCGATGGCGACGGTCGGCGCGGAGGCGCTCGCGAGCGTCATCGACAAGGACACCACCGTCGCCATGGGTCTCTCCACGGCGGTCGCCGCCGTGGTCGACGCCTTCCCCGCCCGACCGCTCGGCGCCCGCTTCGTGCCCCTCACCGGATCGAGCAGTGGTCTCGCGAACGGTGCCAACCCACACGAGCTCACCCTCGCACTGGCGCGCCGCACCGACGGATCGGCCTTCCACCTCCCCGCACCTCTCGTCGCCGCGACGCCGCAGGCCGCGGAGAGTGCCTACGCCGACCCCGGGGTGCGCGAGGTGCTCGCACGAGCGGCAGAGGCCAGCACACTGATCGCGGGCATCGGCAGCACGCACGACAGCCGCGGACTGCTCTTCGGGTCGCTGAGCGAGCGCGAACGAGCCGCGCTTCTCGAGGCCGGAGCGATCGGCGACATCGGCGGACGCTTCTTCGATGCGAACGGAGCACCGGTCCGCGGCGAGCTCGACTCCCGCGTCGTCGGACTCGACCTGGATCAGCTGCGCGCCATCCCGCACCGCCTCGCGATCGCGGCGGGCGCGGCGAAGCTCGACGCCGTGCGCACCGCCCTCTCGAGCGGCATGGTGAACATGCTCGTGACCGACTCGAACACCGTCACGGCGCTGCTCGACTGAGCGCACCGAGGAGCGGACCGCGCGACGCACGTTCCGCTCCCCGGGCTCAGACGCTCCTACGCTCAGACGCTCAGCCGACCGCGGCGAGCGCCTTCTCGTTCGCGGTTCCGGGAACGCGCTGCCCGCTCAGCCACCCCCGCAGCGCCGCCGCAGCGATGCGCGAGTGCTCGACGATGACGTCATCCGAGGCGCCCGCGATGTGCGGCGTCAGCGTGACGTTGTCGAAGGTGAAGAGCTCGTGGTCTTGCGGGAGCGGCTCCTGGTAGTAGACGTCGAAGCCGGCACCGGCGATCCGGCCGTCGCGCAGGACGGCCATCAGGGCCTGCTCGTCGATGATCGCCGCGCGGCCGGCGTTGATCAGATAGGCATCCGGGCGGAGGAGGGCGAGTTCGCGCTCACCGAGCAGGCCCTCGGTCTCGGGCATCAGGGGTACGTGCACGGTGACGATGTCGGAGGTCGAGAGCACCTCGTCGAGGGGCACGACGCTGGCCTCGTCGCCGAACGCATCGGGGGCGAGGAACGGGTCGTACACCTTGACGGTCATACCGAATCCACGGGCGCGGGTGACCATCCGACGGCCGATCGCCCCGCCGCCGAGGATGCCGAGCGTGCGGCCGCCGAGCCCGATCGAGCGGAAGACCTCGTAGGGCTCGAACACGTCGTCCTCGGTCCAGTTGCCAGCACGCAGCCAGCGCTCCGATTGGCTCACCTTGCGCACGGTGGCCAGCAGCAGGGCGAAGCTCAGGTCGGCCGTGACCTCGGCGTTGCGACCCGGGGTCGTGAACACCGGGATGCCGCGGGCCGTGCAGGCGTCGAGGTCGACGTTCGCCGGTTTGGCGCGGCACGAGACGACGGCCTTGAGTTCGGGAGCCTTCGCGAGCGCGCTCTCGTCGACCACGTCGAGCTCGGCGATCACGACATCCGCTGCGGCAAGCGCCTCGTCGACGCCGCGGTCGGCGAGGGATCCGCCGTCCATGGTCGGGTCGACCAGAGTGACGTCGAACGCTTCGGCGAGGGAATCGGCGATGCCGGCATCGAACGGAGCGGTGATGAGCACCTTCGGGCGGGACGTTTCAGTCATGTGTCTTCTTTCAGGTGGTGGTCAGTGAGCCGGGGATTCGGGGGCGGGATGCTGCTCGGCGCTGTCGCGCAGGCGGCGGAGTCCACCCCAGTGCGGGCGCAGGGCATCGCGTGTCGCGAGGAAGAGCGCATACGCGTCGTCGTACAGCGCGGTGCGGGCGGCGTCCGGCGAGAAGGTCGTCGTCGACGGTGTCAGTCGGCGCGATGCGTGGTGCAGGTCGTCCGCGAGTCCGATCGCTGCCATCGCGAGCGTGGCGACCCCGCGGGCGCCCACCTCCGGTTCGTCTTGACGCACGATGTCGCGTGCCAGGACGTCGGCCAGGATCGTGCACAGGAGGTCTGAGTCGGAGCCTCCTCCGCAGACGAGCAGCGGGCCGTCGAGCCCCAGTGCGTCGGTGGACTCGCGCAGGCTGAAGGCCAAGCCCTCGTAGACGCTCCGCAGCAGCTGGCCCGCCGTCGTGGTGACGCTCATCCCGAGCCAGGATGCCGAGGCGTCGGGGGCGAAGAACGGAGCCCGTTCGCCGCTCGGGGCGCCGTACGGGAGGTAGATCACGCCCCCGCTGCCTGGTGCGACCGCGACGGCCTGCTTCTCGACGACGACCCAGTCCTCGTCCGCGAGGCCGAGCGTGGCGCGCACCCAGTCGAGGTTGGGGGTACCGGTCATCGGGGCCATGGACTCCAGAACCTGGCTCCCTCGACCGGTGGCGAGCACGATGCTCGATTCGCTGCGCACGTCGGCACGCGAGGCGTGGTTGATGCCGACGAGGCTCGTTGTGCCGAGGATGGCGTAGCCGCGGCCGTCGTCGAGCACGCCGAGTCCGATGCCGGCAGCCGCGGTGTCGACGACTCCGACGACGACGGGCAATCCTTCCGGGAGACCCAGTGCTGCCGCAACTCTCGGCTCGAGCCGGCCGGCGATCTGCTGCGGATCGAGCACCTCCGGCAGGTATTCGCGCACGTGCTCCTGTCCGAGTGCGGGGAACAGCTCTTCGGCGTAAGCCCCCGTCGCGGTGTCGAGGTAGGTGCGCGAGGCCTCGCTGGGATCGGTCGCACGGCGACCGGTGAGCTTGAAGCGCAGCCAGTCCTTGCAGTTCAGCTGCGTCGTGACCCGCTCCCGCAGGGTCGGATCCGCCGCCATCAGCTCGTCGACGAGGATCGGCAGCGCTCCGGAGAAGAGGGGAGAGCCGGTGGCCTGGTGCACGGCCGCCGCGCGTCCGTCATCCAGCCACTCATCGAGGCGTTCGTGAGCGCGCCCGTCGAGCCAGAGGGCTGCGGGACCGACGGGCCGACCGTCGGCATCGACCAGCCAGGCGCCGTCACCCTGACCCGTCACGCCGATCGCCACGATCTCCGCGTCGCCGATGTCATCGACCACCGCCGCGATCGTGGTGGCCGCGGCATCCCAGATGTGGTTCATGTCGGCTTCGGCGCGCCCGTCCTCGGCGCGCTGCACGCGCACGCTCGAGCGGGAGACACTCGCGATGCGACCGTCGAGATCGAAGGCGACGGTCTTCACCGATGTGGTGCCGGCGTCGACGCCGAGGATGATGCGAGTGCGGCTCTGCACACTGAACTCCGAACAATAGTGCGGGCTGGTGATCTATTGTTCAGTATAGCTCGGTGTCCGCAGAGCGCAACGGCGGGGGTCGCCAGGGCCACGGACACGGCGCCTCGGCCCAGAGCACGCGCGCGAACCCGGGTGCCGGCCGGAAGGCGGGCACCCGGGTAGGACGAGCGCGACGCTACTCGATCGACTGACGTCGGCGGCGGATCGCCACCAGGAGCCCGCCCGCGACGAGCAGAACGACACCGGCAGCCAGTGCGCCGACGGCCACCTGGCCACCGGTCACCGCGAGTGGATCCGGTTCACCCAGCGGATGCGTGGTGCACAGGCCGTTCCCGTCGACGCAGATCGGTTCCTCGCCGGTCACCGCGATCACGTTGCCGAGGCTGTGGTTCCCCTGATCGGCCCACGGCTGCACCGTGACCACGTATGTCACGGTGGCCGTGCCTCCGGATGCGACCGAGCCCGTGATGCGGATGGTCTGCCCCTCGACCGCCGTGGCCAGCGCCTCCGTCGACCCCTGGGGTCCGCGGGTCAGTGTCGCATCGTCGAGGACTTCATCCAGGTGATCGGTGTAGTCCACGTCTGCACCCGCCGCATCCGGGTCGGTCGAGACGTTGCGGAACGTCACGGTGTACTCCACCTGCTGCCCTTCCTCCACCTCGGTTCCCGAGGCCGGGTCGGCCGACTTCACGACCACCACGCTGCTGACGTGATCGACGGTGCAGTCGGGGTACTCCTCGCCCTCGGCGATGACGCACTCGGTCGGCGGGGCCGCGTCCGGGTCGAGGAGGTAGTTCGACAGGCGGTCGTCGCCACGCTCACCGTCCGCGTTGACCGTCGCCTGGTAGGTGACGGTCACGGCATCTCCGGGTTCGAGCGCTCCGGTGATCCCGAAGCGCCCGTCGACGATCCCGGAGACGGCGAGCAACTCATCGGAACTCACCGGATCCGACGTGACGGTCGCATCATCGATCACGGCCGTCAGATCGTCCTCGCGGTCGACCGTGATCGACCCGGTGCCCACGCTCTCGAAGTGCAGCGTGTACGTCACCACCTGTCCGGGCACGACCGTGCCTCCGGAAGCCGGATCGACCGTCTTCCAGTCGCGCAGTTCGCCGATGAAGTGCTCGGTGCGGGGTGGCACGAACGGGTCGCAGTCGGGGTCGCTGTCGTCGCACACGTAGGGCGGGGCGTCAGGGGTGAGGACGTTGGTGAGGATGTTGTCGCCGCGGTCTCCGTCCGGCAGCACCGTCACCTGGTAGGTCACCGTGACGACGGCGCCCGCGGGGAGGGAACCCTCGATGCGGATCTCCGCCGCGTCCGCATCGAAGGCCGCTGTGATGCCGGCGACATCCGCCGTCGGCTCTGTCGTGACCTCGGCATCGTCGAGCACCGCCGACACATCGTCGGTCGACGCCACATCGCCGGCGCCCTGGCCGCTGTTGGTGAACGTCAGCGTGTACGTGACGACCTGACCGGCCACGACGGTCGTCCCCGAAACCGGGTCCGACGACTTCTCGGGAGTGATCCGCGGCAGCTCGATGTCCACCGGCGGCGTCACCGGATCGCAGACCACGCCCGGCGCGCACACCGGCGTCGCGGCATTGACCAAGTCGGAGTCACCGGCGTTGGTCACCGTCACCGAATAGGTGATCGATACGGACTCGCCGACGGCGATCGGACCCGACCACGCGAGAACGGGACTCTCCAGAGTCGGAGCCGGCACCAGCGATCCATCCGACGCCACCGCTGCAGCGTCGCCGTTGTAGGAGGCGTCGTCGATCACATCGGTGAGGTCATCCGTGAAACCCGCGGGTACGAACGACGTGTACGCGCTCTCCCCGTCATTCGTCACGGTGACCGTGTACGTCACCACATCACCGGTCTGCACGCCCGCCGTCGCATCCGCAGCCTTCTCGACCGAGAAGTGGCGGATCGGGTTCGAGGTGTCCGGACAGTCCTCGATGCCGCACGATCCGTCCGGGTTCTGCACCACGTTCGCCAGAACATGGTTCTCCTGATCGGCGAACGCACTCACCGTGACGGAATAGGTGACCGTGTACGTCGCGCCGGCGGGCACGGATCCGGTGACCACCAGATCGGTTCCCTGCAGCTCTGCGATCAGCGCCGCGTTCGATGGCGTGATCGAACCGGCGACCAGCGCAGCGTCATCGAGCACGTCGGACAGGTCGTCGACCTTGTCCACCGTCGATGCCGCAGCACCGACACTCTCGAACGTGAGCGTGTAGGTCACGACCTGCCCGACCTCCACAGCTGTGCCGGACGCCGGGTCCACAGTTTTGTCCACCGCGAGCTGGCCGACGGGGTGTTCGGTGCTCGGCGGCACGAACGGGTCGCAGTCCGGGTCGCTGTCACCACACACGTAGGGCGGCACGTCCGGGGTCAACACATTGGTGAGGACATTGTCCCCGCGTTCGCCGTCCGGAAGCACGGTCACCTGGTACGTGACCGTGACCGCGACACCCGCGGCGAGCGCGCCCTCGATGCGGATCGCGGCGGCGTCCGGATCGAACGTCGCCGTGATGCCCGCGACATCCGCGGTCGGGTCGGTCGTCACCTCCGCGTCGTCGAGCACGTCGGAGAGGTCGTCGGTCGAGTCCACATCGCCCGCGGCCTGGCCGCTGTTCGTGAAGGTCAGTGTGTAAGTGATGACGTCACCCGCGACGACCCCCGCGCCCGAGACCGGGTCAGACGACTTCTCCGGAGTGATCCGTGGCAGGTCGATGTCCACCGGCGGTGTGACCGGATCGCAGATGACGCCCGGTGCGCACACGGGCGTCGCCGTGTTCACCAGATCCGCATCACCGGCGTTCGTCACGGTCACCGAGTACGTGACCGATACGGATTCGCCCGCCTCGAGCGGGCCCGACCACGCAAGCAGGGGCCCGGTGACCGTCGGAGTCGGCACCGTCGATCCGTCCGACGCCACTGCGGCCGCATCATCGTTGTAGGACGCATCGTCGATCACGTCGGTGAGATCGTCCGTGAACCCGGCCGGCTCGGTCGCCGTATAGGCACCCTCACCGTCGTTCGTCACGGTGACGGTGTACGTCACCACATCGCCCGTCTGCACGCCCGTGGTCGCATCCGCGTCCTTCTCGACGACGAAATGACGGATCGGGTTCGTCGTCTCGGGGCAGTCCTCGACACCGCACGATCCATCCGGGTTCTGCACGATGTTCGCCAGAACGTGGTTCTCCTGGTCGGCGAACGCACTCACGGTCACGGAATAGGTGACCGTGTACGTCGCTCCGGCGGGAACGGACCCGGTGACCACCAGATCCGTGCCCTGGAGCTCTGCGGTCAGCGCCGCATTCGACGTCGTGATCGACCCCGCCACCAACTCCGCGTCGTCCAGCACGTCGGACAGGTCGTCGACCTTGTCGACCGCCGATGCCGCGGCACCGACACTCTCGAACGACAGGCTGTAAGTCACCACCTGTCCCGCGTCCACCGAAGTGCCCGACTCCGGGTCCACCGTCTTGTCCACCGCGAGCTGCCCGACCGGGTGTTCCGTGCTCGGCGGCACGAACGGGTCGCAGTCCGGGTCGCTGTCATCGCATACGTATGGCGGCGCATCCGGGGTTACGACGTTGGTGAGGATGTTGTCGCCGCGCTCACCGTCCGCCAACACGGTCACCTGATAGGTCACGGTCACCGTCGCACCGGCGGGGAGCGCCCCCTCGATGCGGATCTCGCCCGCGCCCGCGTCGAACGTCGCCGTGATGCCCGCGAGATCGGCCGTCGGGTCGGTCGTGACCTCCGCGTCGTCGAGCACCTCCGAGACATCATCGGTCGATGCGACGTCACCCGCGGCCTGGCCGCTGTTCGTGAACGTCAGCGAGTACGTGATCACGTCACCCGCGACGACCCCCGCCCCCGAGGCGGGATCGGACGACTTCTCCGGAGTGATCCGTGGCAGGTCGATGTCCACCGGCGGTGTGACCGGCTCGCAGATGACGCCCGGTGCGCACACGGGCGTCGCCGTGTTCACCAGATCGGCGTCGCCGGCGTTCGTCACCGTCACCGAATAGGTGATCGACACCGACTCGCCGGCCGCAAGAGGTCCGGACCAGGCGAGAACCGCACCGGCCACCGTCGGAGTCGGCACCGTCGAACCGTCCGACGCCACTGCGGCCGCATCACCGTTGTAGGACGCATCGTCGATCACATCGGTCAGGTCGTCCGTGAAACCGGCCGGCTCGGTCGCCGTGTAGGCACCCTCACCGTCGTTCGTCACGGTGACCGTGTACGTCACGACATCGCCCGTTTCCACGCCCGTCGTCACATCCGCGTCCTTCTCGACGACGAAATGACGGATCGGGTTCTCCGTCTCCGGACATCCTTCGACATCACACGACCCGTCCGGGTTCTGCACCACGTTCGCCAGAACATGGTTCTCCTGGTCTGCGAACGCACCCACGGTCACGGAATACGTCACGGTATACGTCTCGCCGACCGCGACGGAGCCCGCGACGATCAGGTCGGTGCCCTGGAGTTCTGCCGTCAGCCCCGGGTTCGAGGTCGTGATCGAGCCCGCGACCAACTCCGCGTCGTCGAGCACGTCGGACAGGTCGTCGACCGTGTCCACTGCCGCCGCTGCCTCGCCCACACTCGCGAACGAGAGGGTGTAGGTCACGACCTGACCCGCGTCGACCGCGGTGCCCGACTCGGGATCCACCGTCTTGTCGATCACGAGTTCTGCTGCCGGGATGCGCACACTCGCGCAGTCGTCCTGTCCTGCTGCCGTCTCGTCCGTGGGGATGCAGACGATGTTGTACAGGACGTTGTCGCCCGCGGCGGAGTCGTACGTCGCCGTGTACGTGATGGTGACGCTCTCGCCGGAGGCGAGGGGGCCGACCCAGGTGAGTTCATCTCCGACCAGCTCGGCGGAGCCGTCGGTCGGCGAGGTGATCCCTCCGAAGGTCGCGTCGTCGAGAACGGCGCTGAGGTCGTCGGTCACGCGGGCGGGCTCGGCGGCCGTGTAGGCACCGGGTCCGGTGTTCGTGGCCGTGATCGTGTATTCGACCACGCCGCCGTCCGCAGGGAGCTCGGTCGTGTCGGCAGCCTTGGTGACCGACAGCTTCGGCAGCAGGAACTCCGCCTCGGCACAGGCGATCCCGGTGGTGGGGTCGACCCCGTCGCCGTTCGGGGGGTTGCACGCCGGGGTCGGGGTATCCGGCGTGCCGCTGAACACCACGTTCCGGGCGATGCCGTCTCCCCCCGCCTCGACCGTCGCCGTGTAGCTGAGCTCCACGCTCTCGCCGACCGCGAGCGGGCCGGTCCAGGTCAGATCGGGGGCTGCGTAGGCGATGGTCCCCGGCATCGTCGCGGTGGCGTCACCGTTGTAGGTGGCGTCATCGAGGACAGCGGTCAGGTCATCGGTGACGACCGCCGGGTTCGCCGCGGTGTACGGTTCCTCACCCGTGTTGGTCGCGGTGATGGTGTACTCCACATCGTCACCCGGACGGGTGTCGATGGTGGCGTCGGATGTCTTCGTCAGCGTCAGGCAGTTCCCGGGCGAAGACGCCTGTGCGCTGACGTCGATGTCGCCGTAGGCCCAGTTGTCGATGGCCGCGAAGTTGCCCCACTGGTTCGTGCCGGTGGATGCCCACCCGTGGATGAAGCCGGCGCTGCTGAGACCGGCGAGATTGACGACCGGAGTGCTCGTCGTGGATTTAGGGCCCACACCCGACAACGGAACCTCGGTGTCGTCCCAATAGATGGTGTCGTTTCCGGCGCTCGACCCGACGATCTGCGTGATGCGGATGCCGCCGGGCAGAGTCTCCACGTCGCCGAGTACGAAGTGGATCTCGTCGGTCTTCTCGATCGCCACCTCGAAGTTCACCGTCGTGCAGACGTCGACGAGCGTGCCGGCGGAGTCCCGACCGTTCCACGGAGCGCTCACGGTGCCGTCCGTTCCCGACTGGGGGAGAGCGACATCCAGAGGATCCGTGTACGAACCGTTTCCGTCGACATCGACCCGCACGACGTAGTTGCCCGTGAAACTACTCAGGTCATACGAGAGCGCTCCGGCGTGCGAAAGAGCGTTGGTACGCGTGTACGTGGTGTCATCGAAGCTCGGAGTGACGTAATCGGGATTGACGAACTCGTTCCCATCGGCCGACGAAGCGAACCCGGGAAGGTCGGCTGCCGGGGGTTCGAAGAAGAGGTTGTAGCCGGGCCCGCACTCCGGGCCCGGACCCTGATGCTCGGGCGAGTTACTCGTCTGCGCGAGCGATCGGTAGGCCGGGGTGCAGAGCGCCGGGTCGACGACGTTCCCGAAGGCATCGCTGCTGAAGCTCCAGCCACCACCGTTGAACACGGGCATCTCCACGGTGTACTGCGAGCCGTTCTCCGACACGACCCAGAAACCGAGGTCGGAGTTGGGGAAGGCGGTGCCCGATCCCGGAGTGAATGAGCTGTACGCGCGGTACTGCTTCGACCACACTCGACCTTCGATCGGTGCGCCGCCGGAGAGCACGGTGATGTCCCATCGCGTGTCGTTTCCCGACCCCGCCGGCCAGTTCGGCGTCTCCGCCCCGATTCCGTCCGTCTCGAGGAGCCATACCCCGCCGGGACCGGTCATGCCGGCCGGCACGGTGCAGACGGTTTCCGGGGCAGTGGCCGGCGGAAGGTCGCAGGTCCAGCGCACGGCGCCCGAGGGGTCGGTCAGGGTGAAGGTCTGTCCCTGCGTCGGATTGAGATCATTGGCGATGAACTCTGCTGTGACGACGTCGCCGGCGGCGGCGTACACATAGAAGGTGTTCTCGCCGATGAGCACCGTGTTCGGTGCATTCGACTCGGCCTGCGCTGGCGCAGCGGCCAGGGGACTCAGCGCCCCGAGCACACCGACGGTGAGGGCGACGGCCGCGGCCGTGAAGCGGCTCCTCAGAGAGTGCGGGTTCTGCCGGGCGCGCCTGTTGCGGGACTTGTCGGTCATCAGAACCTCTTCGTGTCGGGCGAGGTCCGTGCGGACTCGCGGGGCGCGCCCCTATGGACCCGCTCCCTCCCCCGAGAGGCTGCGCATATTCAACCACGCCCACACTTTTTTCGCACCTGATCCGGAGAATATCGCCTGGACTGAAGTGGCTGCCGCGGCATCCGACGCGTCACCTCAGCTCGGCATGCACCGGCTTCGGGATGAACATCGAGAAGATCAGCGCACCGACCAGCACGACGGCTCCGGTGACCAGTGCGGCGACGTATCCGGCCCCCGCTCCCGCCGACTCCGAGGCGAACGACGTCTGAGCGGCGTAGATGACGACGAAGCTCAGCCCGGCGCCGAGGTTGATGGCGCCGGTGTTCAGCCCGGGAAGCGACCCCGGGCGCTCCTTCGGCGAGAGCACGACGCCCAGGCCGTTGAGCATGATGTTCCCGATCCCGGCGTAGGTGATGCCGACGGCGACGGAGAGCAGCAGCAGAACGAGGCGTGAGGCGGTCTCGACGTTGGCGACCATGAGCCCGAGCACCACGATGGTGCCGCCGAGGCCGATCCGCAGCATCGTCCGGTACCCGACCGTGGCGGCGAGTCTGCCGCTGAGCGGACCCATCAGCAGGCCGGCGAGGGCATACGGCATGAGGATCCACAGCGACACCTCCTCGGCACTCATTCCGAGGTTCATCGAGGAGTCCTGCGCGAGGGCCGGCACCACGCCGTTCATGATCGCGAAGATCCCGGAGAGGGTGACGAGTGAGGTGGCGCTCAACGCCCAGGTGGCGCGCTGCTTCAGCTGGGGAATCGAGACGAGCGGATGCTCGATCGTGCCCTCGAGCTTCCAGAAGGAGACGAACGAGACGACGGCGACCACGGCGAGGACGAGCACGAGGATCAGATCCGCATCGGCGAGCTTCCCGAGCTCGTTCAGAGCGACGAGCATCGAACCGACGGAGACGACCAGCAGCAGCGACCCCCACCAGTCCATCCGCGGACGGTCTTCGGCCATCGTCTCGGGCGCGAGGAAGCGCACGACGAGAGCAGCACCGACGGCGACACCGCCCATGGTCCAGAAGATCGAGGCGAAGCCGTGGTTGGTCGCCAGATACCCGCCGAGCAGCGCGTCACCGCCGGCGATCCCTCCGTTGACCGCGGTCACGACACCGAGCAGGGTGCCGTAGACCTTCGGATCCGCGACGGCCGCGCGCAGCATGATCAAGCACAGCGGAACCACCGGTCCCGACACCCCCTGGATGAGGCGACCGATGAAGAGCATCGGCACGTTGGTGGCGAGCGCCGCGACGACGCAGCCGACCGCCATCACGACGAGCATCCCGACGAGAACCCGTCGGCGCCCGATCAGGTCGCCGAGACGGGGGAGGAAGAGGGTGAAGAGGGCGGCGGCCGTGAAGAAGACGGTCTGGGTCGACGCGATCTCGGATGCCGTCGCGTCGAGCTCACGCTCCATCGTCACCAGGGCCGGGCTCAGCATGCTGGCGTTGAGTTGGAACGCGAGGCATGCCGCGAGGAGTGCGATCATCAGCGAAACCACGCTGGAGCGGGTACGAACCGCATCTGTCTGGTTGGTCATTGCTCACTTCTTCGTGTCGAGTCGTCGGGTGTTCGCGTGCGTAATCCTTTACGCACGACATATCTTTGAGTCGTGGTGCCGTCGGCACCGGGGATGAGGGTCGTGATGAAGAAGGCGTCCGTCACACTGCACGAGGTCGCGGCCGCCGCCGGCGTGTCCATCGCGACGGTCTCGCGGGCCCTCAACGGCAAGGACCGCGTGTCGGGACGCACGGCCGAGCATGTCGCGCAGGTGGCCGAGCAGCTGGGCTACCGGGTCAACCTCATCGGTCGCGGCCTTCGTGCCGGCACGGGCGCCACCATCGGCGTGGTCGTCCCGGTCATCAGCAACCCCTTCTACGGTGAGCTCATACACCGCCTCGAGGACCATCTGCAGCGCCGCGGGTTCGACCTCGTCATCGCGGACTCGCATGGCGATGTCGACCGCGAGCGCGACCGCCTGCGCATGCTGGTCGAACGGCGCGTGGAGGGCATCTTCGTGGTGCCGTCCGACGCCGAGCTCTCGTTCGAGGCGGTCGCCGACACCGCGCTGAGAGTTCCGCTGGTGCAGCTCGACCGGCGCGTGCTCGATCTTCCGGCCGACTTCGTCGGGGTCGACAACGATGCCGGCATCGACCTCGCGGTCGAGCACGTCACCTCCCGCGGTGCGAAGCGGGTCGTCCTCGTCTCCGGCAACGACGTCACCTCGGTCGGGCGCGAGCGGCGGGCCGCGTTCGAGGCGACGGTGCGCACCCGGGCGCTGCCGCAGGAGGAGAACATCTTCGGCGAATACCTGCTGTCGTTCGGCGAGAACGCCGCGGAAGCGCTGCTGGCCCGCGGTCCGCTTCCCGATGCGATCATCGCCGGAGACGACCTCGTCGCGGCCGGCGCGATCGCGGCGCTGAAACGCGCGGGGATGAGCGTCCCGTCCGACGTGCAGATCACCGGGTTCGACGGCACGATGCTCGCGGATGTCTGCGAGCCGCGGCTGACGACCGTGGTGCAGCCGTTCGACGAGCTCGCACGCGAGGCGACGGAGGCACTGGTGCGACGGATGGAAGACCCCGACGCCCCGTACATCCTCAGCCGTCTGGCACCGAGTCTGCGCGTGGCCGAGTCGACGACGCCCGTCGCGCCGCGCTGAGCGTCAGGCCAGCGCGCCGACAGCATTCGTCACCAGGTCCCAGAACTTCGGCACATCGAGGGTGATCGCGACGTCGGTGTTCGGCTCCTTGCCCAGCATGTCGTGCAGGTCGACACAGGTCGCACCCGCCGTGAACTCGCCGGTCGTCTCGATGTCGACGTGGCAGCGCTGAATCGACGCGACGGCCCGGTCGATCGCGATGGCGACGGTGATGGGGTCGTGCAGCGGTCCTTCCGGCATGCCCTCGGCCTTCTCGTAGGTGCTGCAGAAGAAGCGCAGCAGCTCCACTCCGAATGCCGAGGTGTCGTTGCCGACCGCACCGATGCGCTGGATGACCTCTTCGGTGATCAGCGCCTGATGGGAGATGTTGAGCCCGACCATGGTGAGCGGAACGCCGGACGCGAACACCACGGCCGCGGCCTCGGGATCTGCCCAGGCGTTGAACTCCGGATACGCGCCGACATTGCCGCGGCCGGTCGAGCCGCCCATCCAGATGATCTCCTTGATCTGGGGCACGACCTCCGGATGCTGCTGCAGGAGGAGCGCGATGTTGGTGAGCGGGCCGGTGGGGATCACGGTGATCGGCTCCGGCGAGGCGGCGAGGGTGTCGGCGAGGAACTGCACGGCGTGGCGCGGGTCGAGCGGCACGGTGGGTTCGGGGAGAACCGGTCCGCCGAGCGCGTTCTCGCCGTGGATCCACGCGCCGGGGGTGAGTTCACGGACGAGGGGCTTGTCGGCACCGGCGGCGACCGGCACGTCCGTCACGCCGGCGACCGTGAGTGCGATCCGCGCATTCCGGGTGGTGTGCTCGAGGTAGCCGTTGCCGCCCACCGTCGTCACACCGCGCAGGTCGATGGCGTCGTTTCCGGCCGCGAGCCAGATGGCGAAGACGTCGTCGTGGCCGGGATCGCAGTCGAGAAGGACGGGAATTGTCATGGTGCTCCTTTGCAGATGTGCGTGCGTAAACGTTTACACTTTCTATCATGAACGTCAAGTCGACCGCGATCTCCGCGTTCCGATGCCTCCGCTCAATCCGAAAGCTGCTGCCATGACCTCTCCTGCTCTTCCGTCCGTCGTCGTCGTCGGCAGCGCGAACGTCGACGTCACCGCGTTCGTCGAACGACTCCCCACTGCCGGGGAGACCGTGGCCGGCGGGCGACTCTCCCGCGACCTGGGCGGGAAGGGCGCAAACCAGGCTGTCGCCGCCGCGAAGTTGGGCGGAAAGGTCCGGATGGTCGGCGCCGTCGGCGACGATGCCGACGGTTCCTGGACCCGGCAGGAGATGGAGCGTGCCGGCGTCGATGTCAGCGACCTGCGCACCGTGGATGACGCCACCGGAACCGCGCTCATCGTCGTCGACGCGGATGCCGAGAACCAGATCGCGGTCTGCCCCGGCGCCAACGACCACGTCTCGCTGGACGGCGTGACCTTCGGCTCAGACGAGGCCGTGCTCATGCAGCTGGAGATCTCGCTCACGGTGGTCGAGGAGGTCGTCGCATCGGCGGAGGGATTCATCGCGCTCAACGCCGCGCCCGCCCAGCCGTTGCCCGAGGCTCTGCTGCGCCGGGTCGACCTGTTCATCGTGAACGAGACCGAGCGCGAGCTCATGCCCGAGCTGGCAGAGGCGGAACTCGTCGCGGTCACCTACGGCGCGGCCGGCGCTGCACTGTATCGCCGTGGCGAGGAGATCGCCCGAGCCGACGGCGTCCCCGCCGAGGCCGTCAACACCGTCGGTGCCGGTGACGCCTTCTGCGCGGCCCTCGTGCTCGCCCTGCGCGCCGGGAACGCGCCCGCCGATGCGCTTGCCGCTGCCTGTGCGGTGGGATCGGCGGCGGTGTCGCACTTGTCGTCCCAGCCGCCGTTCGAGCACCTGAGTCGGTATCTGCCGGGGGCCTGAGCGACGCCCGGAGACGGAGAAGGCCCGGTGCCCTCAAGGGAACCGGGCCTTCATCAGAATGACAAAGGCCGAACCCTCTGGGCCCGGCCTTCTGTCATTCGCTGTGCGCGAGGGGGGACTTGAACCCCCACGTCCTTACGGACACTGGCACCTGAAGCCAGCGCGTCTACCATTCCGCCACTCGCGCGAGTGTGTCGTTCCGAAGAACTCAACTTTCCAAAGATATCACGCGATTTCACCCCCTGATGCACACCCCGGAACCCCGATCGGCGGCGTTCCCCCAGGTCACCTGGCTACGATGTGTCTACCGGTCGGCATGCCAGAGGAGCCCAGTGGGACTACTTGACAGCTTTGAGAAGGGTCTCGAGCGCGCAGTCAACAGCGCGTTCGCGAAGACCTTCCGCAGCGGCATTCAGCCGGTGGAGATCGCTTCGGCGCTCCGCCGCGAGGCCGACACGAAGGCGGCGGTCGTGAGCCGCGATCGCATCATCGCGCCCAACAGTTTCGTCGTGCGCCTCAGCCCCGACGACGCGGAGCGGATGCGCGGACTCGGCGGAGCCCTCACCGATGAGCTGCTCGCGCTGCTGACCAAGCACGCCAAAGCACAGGGGTACAGCTTCTCCGGCCCGCTGTCGATCAACCTCGAAGCCGACGACAAGGTCGCCACGGGAACCGTGCGCGTGAACTCGGGCACGGTCGAGGGCCGGGTGAGCTGGCAGGCCGTGGTCGACGTCGACGGCCGTCGTCTCTCGATCAACCGCGCCCGCACGGTCATCGGCCGGGGGACGGATGCCGACATCACGATCGCGGACGCCGGATCGAGCCGCAAGCACGCCGAGATCCTGTGGGACGGCGAGCGCGCCATGATGCGCGACCTCGGCTCCACGAACGGCACCAAGGTCAACGGCCAGAAGCTCCGCGAGGCCGCCCTCCCCACCGACACCACCATCACCATCGGACGTACCGACCTGGTGTTCCGGATCGTCCCCGTGGCCAGCCCGTCGCGCCCCGCGCCACGCGGCGACGACGCCACCCGAGCGTTCGGAGCCCTCGGTTGAGTGAACTGATCCTCCTCCTTCTCCGCATCGGGTTCCTCGTCCTGATGTGGTTCTTCGTTTTCGGCGTCGTGTACTCGCTCCGCGCCGACCTGTTCGGCGTGCGTGTGCGCAAGCTCCCCGCCGAGGCGTCCACGGGCGCTCCTGCTCCTGCGGCAGCACCGGCTCCGACCCCCGCGGCGAGGCCGGCATCCGCCCGCCCGTCGACGGGACCTGCCACCGTCGCGACCGCGAAGCGCCTGGTCATCACCTCCGGCCCCAAGGCAGGCCTCGAACTGCCTCTCAGCGCCGACTCGCTGACGATCGGCCGCTCCAGCGAGTCGGCTCTCGTGATCCGCGACGACTACACATCCAGCCACCACGCGCGCCTGATGCTGCGCGGCGACAGCTGGGCGATCCAGGACCTCGACTCGACCAACGGCACCTTCGTCGCGGGCCAGCGCGTGTCGGGCTCACCGGTCGCCCTCTCGCTCGGCACCCCCATCAAGGTGGGCGCCACGACCTTCGAGCTGCGAGCCTGACCCCGGCATGGTCTTCGAAGGCTCGAGCGTCGCGATCTCCCACACCGGGAAGATCCGCTCCAACAACCAGGACTCCGGGTACTCCGGAGCGAACCTGTTCGCCGTCGCCGACGGCATGGGCGGCCACGCCGGTGGAGACGTCGCCTCGAGCATCGCGATCCAGCGACTGCAGCCCCTCGACCAGGGCTACTCCTCGGTCGAAGACGCGCAGGCTTCGCTGCAGGCCGCCGCGACGACCGCCGCGGGCGATCTCATCCGCGCCGCGAAGGAGCGTCCCGAACTCGCCGGCCTCGGCACCACCGTCAGCGCGATCATCATGGTCGACGAATACGCGGTCATCGGCCACATCGGCGACTCGCGCATCTACCTGTATCGCGACGACGCGCTGACCCAGATCACCGCCGACCACACCTTCGTGCAGCGCCTGGTCGACTCCGGTCGGATCACCCCGGAGGAGGCGCGCTACCACCCGCGCCGCTCGGTCCTCATGCGCGTTCTCAGCGACATGGATGCCGACCCCGAGCTCGACATGTTCGTCATGCACACGCAGCCCGGCGACCGGTGGCTGCTCTGCTCCGACGGTCTCTCCGGCGTGGTCGACGAGACACGCATCCTCAAGGCGATGCAGCTCGGTGTCGCACCCGGCCGCACGGCGGACTACCTCCTCAAGCAGGCGCTCGACGGCGGGGCCCCCGACAACGTCACCATCGTGCTGGTCGACGTCGGCGGACAGCATCCGATCCACTCCGGCACCCCCACGATCGTAGGTTCCGCGTCGAACCCCGACGGCGTCTACGTCCCGCCGGTGCGCCCGCCGCGCGGAAACTGGCTGCACCCGGTGCGACAGGCCGCGAACGAGCCCAGCCACTTCGAGCCAGCCCCCGAGTACCTCGAGGAGCTCATCGAAGAAGATCGGCGTCGCGCGAAGCGCCGCCGGGCGGGCTGGATCGCCGGTGCGCTCCTGGTCGTCGCGATGCTCGTCGTGGCCGCCTTCGCCGCGTACAGCTGGACCCAGACCCGCTACTTCATCGGCGCCGACGACGACAGCGTCGTGATCTTCCAGGGCGTGCAGCAGAACATCGGCCCGATCACGCTGTCGACCCCGATCGAGGACACCGACATCCTCCTCGCGAACCTCCCGCAGTATCAGCGGGCATCCGTCGAGCGCACGATCAACGCGCGCTCGCTGGCCGACGCGATGGCGATCGTCGACCGCCTGCGGGCGGGCGCCGACGCGAACGTGATCGAGCAGACGCCACTGCCGACCCCGCTGCCGACACCGGCACCGACCGCAACCCCCGCGGGAGGTGAGGGATGAGCACCGACCTGCAGGCCGACACCACCGTCATCAAGGCCCTCAAGCGGCTCCGGATGCCGCAGACGCAGCGCAACCGCGAGTTCTGGCTGCTGCTGTTCGCGTGCGCGATGAGCGGCGCCGCCCTCGCTCTCGTCCAACTGGGCGCACTCGGTGTGATCGACCCGATGATCCTCGCGATCGGCGGCGGCCTCGCGGCCCTCGCCTTCGCCCTGCACATCGTGCTGCGTTTCGTCGCCGCCGATGCGGATCCGTTCGTCCTGCCGATCGCGACACTGCTCAGCGGCCTCGGCATCGCGATGATCTACCGCATCGACATCGCCTTCAAGAACACCGGCTGGGACGCCTACTCCACCAAGCAGCTGGCCTGGACCGCGATCTCCCTCGCAGGTGCCATCGCGGTCGTGATCCTGCTGCGCAACTATCGGATCCTGTTCCGGTACACCTACATCTTCGGTCTCGCCGGAATCGTGCTCCTGCTGCTCCCGTTCGTCCCCGGTCTGCGCATCGACGACGCGAACGCGGCCGTCTGGGTGTCGCTGGGTGGCGTCTTCGCCTTCCAGCCGGGCGAGCTCGCGAAGATCTGTCTCGCGATCTTCTTCGCCGGCTACCTCGTGCGCACCCGCGAGAGTCTCACGTCGGTCGGCAAGAGGGTTCTCGGCATCACCTGGCCCCGCATGCGGGAACTGGGACCGGTCCTCGTGGTCTGGCTCATCTCGCTCGGGATCATCGTCTTCCAGCGCGACCTCGGCACCGGAACCCTGATCTTCGGCATGTTCGTCGCGATGCTCTACGTCGCCACGGGGAAGACCAGCTGGGTCCTCATCGGCCTCGGACTCGTGGTCGCCGGCGTGGCGGTCGCGACGCAGATCCTGAGCTACGTGCACGGCCGCTTCATCAACTGGCTGTTCCTGTTCGACGCGAACCAGGTCGACCCCGACGGAGCGGGTTATCAGCCCATGCAGGGCCTGTTCGGGCTCGCCCGCGGCGGACTCATCGGCACCGGCTGGGGCCAGGGACGCCCAGAGGTCACGCCGCTCGCGCACAGCGACTACATCATCACCAGCCTCGGTGAAGAGCTCGGCCTGATCGGGCTGTTCGCCATCCTCTGCCTCTACATGGTCTTCGTCAGCCGCGGCATGCGCATCGGTCTCGCCGGTCAGGACGACTTCGGCAAGCTGCTCGCCACCGGCCTCTCGTTCACCATCGCGCTGCAGGTGTTCATCATGGTCGGTGGCGTCACCCGGCTGATCCCGCTGACCGGCCTGACCACCCCGTTCCTCGCCGCCGGCGGATCGTCGCTCGTGGCCAACTGGCTCATCGTGGCGCTGCTGCTGCGCATCTCCGACGGCGTCCGCCGCCAACCGAGGGTCGTGATCGGATGACGCGAGAGCTCCGCCGCCTCAGCATCGTGATGCTGTTCATGTTCATCGCCCTGTTCGCCGCGACCAGCTGGATCCAGGTCGTCGAGGCCGATGCCCTGGCCCAGAACAGCCACAACAAGCGCACGCGCCTCGACAGCTACGAGATCCAGCGCGGCGCGATCATCGTCGACGGCGCCACCATCGCCAACTCCGTGCCGAGCGACGACAGGTACCAGTTCCAGCGCGTCTACACGGACGCCGCGATGTGGGCGCCGGTCACCGGCTACTTCAACGCGGCGCTCGACTCGCGCACGGGCATCGAGCGCGCCATGAACGCCGAACTCTCGGGCACGGGCGCCAACGCCCTGCTCGCCGAGGTCGAGCGCATCATCTCCGGCCAGCCGCAGCGCGGTTACAGCGTGGAGCTGTCGCTGAACACGGCGGCTCAGCGCGCCGCCTACGAAGCACTCGACGGGCTGCAGGGTGCCGTCGTCGCGATGGATCCGAAGACCGGACGCATCCTCGCCATGGTCTCCACGCCCGGTTTCGACACGAATCAGATGGCGACGCACGACGCGGATGCCGCGAACGCCACCTACGATCAGCTCGTGGCCGACCCCGGCAAGCCGCTGTCCAACCGCGCGATCGCCGGCGACCTCAACCCGCCGGGATCGACCTTCAAGGTGGTCGTCGCGGCGGCCGCGTACGCCAGCGGGAACTGGACCCCGCAGTCGACACTGCCGAACCCCATCTCGTACACCCTCCCCGGCTCTTCCAATCGGGTGTCGAACGCCTGGGGCGGCAAGTGCGGGCCGGGCGCCACGGTCACGATCGCCGAGGCCATCCGGCTCAGCTGCAACATCCCGATGGCGGAGCTCGCCGTCGAGCTCGGCGACGACACGATCCGCGAGATGGCCGAGAAGCTCGGTTTCAACAAGTCCTTCGAGACTCCGCTGGAATCGACCGCCTCCAGCTACCCCCGCGCCCTCGACGACGCGCAGACCGCGCTCACCGGATTCGGTCAGGGCAAGGTCACCGCGACCCCCCTGCAGATGGCCATGGTGTCGGCGGGTCTCGCGAATGACGGGGTCGTGATGAACCCGCGGATGGTGGATGCCGTGATCGGGAACGATCTGTCGGTGATCGAGGCCTTCCAGGACAGCGAGTTCGGCCGTGCGATGGAAGCCGATGTCGCCAACGACGTGACCGCGTCGATGGTGGCCAGCGTCGCTACGGGCGCGGCCCAGGGTGCAAGAATAGACGGGATCGACGTGGCCGGTAAGACGGGCACCGCAGAGAACGGAAACAGGCCGCACACGTTGTGGTTCACCGGCTTCGCGCCGGCGGACGACCCCGCGGTCGCAGTAGCGGTCGTCGTCGAAGACGGCGGCGGACAGGGACAATCAGGCAGTGGCGACACCATCGCCGCTCCGATTGCGAAGAAGGTCATAGAGGCGGTGCTGGGCAGATGAGGCCGACGCAGGGTGTGTCGTTCGGTGGTCGTTACGAGCTGCAGTCGCGTATCGCGATCGGTGGCATGGGCGAGGTGTGGGAAGCGACGGATCACGTCATCGGACGTACCGTCGCGATCAAGATCCTCAAGGACGAGTACATGGGGGACCCCGGGTTCCTCGAGCGGTTCCGTGCAGAAGCGCGGCACGCTGCTCTCGTGAACCATGAGGGCATCGCCAGCGTCTTCGACTACGGCGAGGAGAACGGCAGCGCCTACCTCGTCATGGAACTCGTGCCCGGCGAGGCTCTCTCGACCGTGCTCGAGCGCGACGGTGCGCTCAGCGCCGACAAGACGCTCGACATCGTGGCCCAGACGGCATCCGCTCTGCAGGCCGCACACGCGGCCGGTCTCGTGCACCGCGACATCAAGCCGGGAAACCTGCTGATCACGCCCGACGGCCGCGTCAAGATCACCGACTTCGGCATTGCCCGCATCGCCGATCAGGTTCCGCTGACGGCGACCGGTCAGGTCATGGGCACTGTGCAGTACCTGTCGCCCGAGCAGGCGTCCGGTCACCCGGCCTCGCCCGCCACCGACACCTACTCGCTCGGCATCGTCGCGTACGAGTGCCTGGCGGGCAAGCGTCCGTTCACGGGCGAGTCGCAGGTCGCGATCGCGATGGCGCAGATCAACGAGCAGCCGCCGCCGCTGCCGCCGACCGTGCCGATCCCGGTGCAGAACCTCGTCATGGCGATGATCGCCAAGAAGCCCAGCGACCGCCCCTCGTCGTCCGCGACGGTGGCCCGCGCAGCGCAGGCGCTTCGTCGCGGCGACCTGAACTCCGCAGCCATCGCCGTTCCCGCGATCGCGACCGGGGGGATCGCCGGCGACGACGACGCGACGCGCATGCTCACGGCGTCGGGAGACGACGGCACCACCCGCATCCTTCCCACCACCGCCCAGCTCCCCACAGACGAAGCGGCGGCGGACGAGAAGAAGAAGAAGAAGAGCCCGTGGACCTGGCCGCTGATCGCTCTGATCGCCCTGCTGGTGATCGTGCTCGGCGGAGCCGTGTGGGCGATGCTGATGAACCAGGGTGACCCTGACGCGAAGCCGTCGGATTCGGCTTCTCCGTCGCAGTCCCAGACGCAGACACCGCCGCCGGCGACGACTCCACCGCCCGAGGTGGTCCGCGTCGACGTCACCGCGTTGAACCTGGTGAAGATGGACTGCGGCACGGCCACATCCACTCTCAAGGAGGCCGGCTTCACGGGCGAGATCACCTGCCCCGAGGGCGACCCGGCTCCGACCGATGGCGACGTCGGCAAGGTGTACCGTGTGGTCCCCTCCGGCAACGTCGAGACGACGCAGCCGATGACCCTCACGATCTACGCCGCGCGCGCAGCCCTGCCGACCCCGACCGACACCCCGACCATCACGGGTGACCCGATCGCCGGCAGCACCGTCACCATCTCCTGGGGCACCGGGTTCACGTGCCCGAGCGGCACGACGCTCTCCGGATACGTCGTCTCGCTCCAGAACGGCACGTTCGTGTCGGGCGGGCCGAACTTCCAGCCGACGCAGCGGAACACGCAGATTCAGGTGGCTGATGCCGCGGGCCAGCAGCTGATCGTCACGTACCAGGGCATGTGCTCGGGTGGCGACCAGCGCACGTCGTCCGCGTCCCCGCCGCTCTCCGTTCCGATCGTCGCCGCGACCGACCCCGGCGAGGGTGACGGAGGCGGCGGCACCGAAGGGTAGCCTTTAATCCAGCTCAGCCGCAGTCGTTTTCCAGGGGGTAGTACGTGTCCACAGAGCCACGAGTCATCGCGGGTCGATACCGCGTCGACGAGCTCATCGGGCATGGCGGTATGGCCAAGGTCTATCGCGGCTACGATCTGACGCTCGGCCGTGAGGTCGCGATCAAGATCCTCGATCCCGACCTGGCACGCGACACCGCCTTCCGCACCCGTTTCCGCCTGGAGGCGCAGGCGGCGTCACGCATGTCGCACCCGTCGATCGTGCGCGTGTTCGACGCCGGCGACCCCTCGTCGAATGATCCGTCGTCCGACGAGCCGCCGTACATCGTGATGGAGCTCGTCAAGGGCACGCTCCTCAAGCAGATCATCTCCGAGGGACCGGTGCCGGTGGCCGACGCCGTGCGCTACGTCGACGGCATCCTCGAGGCGCTCGACTACTCGCACCGCGCGGGTGTGGTGCACCGCGACATCAAGCCCGGCAACGTCATGGTGACCGACAAGGGCCAGGTCAAGGTGATGGACTTCGGCATCGCCCGAGCCGTCTCCGACTCCTCGTCGACCGTGGCCGAGACCACGCAGATCATCGGCACCGCCGCCTACTTCTCGCCGGAGCAGGCCAAGGGCGAGCCCGTCGATGCCCGCGCCGACCTGTACTCGACCGGTGTCGTGCTGTACGAGCTGCTCACCGGCCGCCAGCCGTTCCGCGGCGAGTCGCCGGTGGCGGTCGCCTACCAGCACGTCAGCGAGACCCCGATCCCGCCGACCGAAGTGAACGAGGATGCGCCGGGCGCACTCGACCCGATCGTCCTGCGAGCCCTCGCGAAAGACCCCTATCAGCGGTACCCGGATGCCGCGCACTTCCGCGCCGCCCTGGATGCCGCCGTCACCGGGATCGCGCCGACCCGCAAGCAGCTCGGTGCACTGACGAGCGAGCTGTACGGTCCGAGCCCGCGTCAGGCTCAGGAGACCGCGCGTTCGCTGCGCCAGCTCAGCTCCGACACCACCATGACCCGCACCCAGTCGGGTCCTCCGGTCGCCTGGATCTGGGCCGGTGTCGCCCTGCTCGCGGTGCTGCTGGCGTCCGTGCTGTTCTGGGTGGTCACGATCAGCATGCGTCCGCCCGAGGTGCCGAGCACCTCGCGCATCATCCCCAACCTCGTGAACGTGTCGTCCGAGCGCGCACAGGACGACCTCGCGAAGCTCGATCTGACGGCGAAGATCGTGATCGAGTCGAGTTCCGAGATCACCGAGGGCAACGTCATCCGCACCGACCCCGAGGCGGGAGTCTCGGTGGAGGAGGGCTCGACGGTCACCGTGCACGTCTCCTCGGGCGTGGAGACCGTGGTGGTGCCGAAGATCGAAGGCATGGGCCTCGACGATGCCACCAAGGCGCTGAAGGCCGCCGGCCTCGAACTCGGGACCGTGATCCAGCGCAACGACAAGGGTCTCGCCGCCGGCACCGTGATCTCCGCCAGCGAGGCGGCAGAGACTGAGGTCGCCCCCGACACCGTCGTCAACCTCGTCGTCGCCAGCGGCAAGGTGACGCTGACCGACCTCGTCGGCTGGACCGTCGAGGCCGCGACGACGAACCTCACCGACCTCGGGCTGACGCCGGTGCCCGTGGAAGAGGCGGACTGCGCTCCCACGGAGCCCCCGACCGTACACTCGATGTCGGTCGCACCGGGCGACGTGCCGATCGGCTCGCCGGTCGAGCTGCGCTACTGCGCGGCACCCTGAGTCTCTCGCGACGCACCCCGTGCACCGTCGTGTCAGCGTGAGAGTGGATGCAGGCTTTCGGATCGAGCCACGGCATCCTCGTCACCGCAGAGTTCCAGCCAGTTCGCGAGAAGGCGGTACCCGCCTTCGGTGAGCACGCTCTCCGGGTGAAACTGCACGCCGTGCAGCGGCAGCTCTCGGTGCGCGAGCGCCATGACCGTTCCACTCTCAGTCCAGGCGGTGACGACGATCTCGGGCGGGAGGTCGGCTGGCGCGAGCGCGAGGGAGTGATACCGGCCGACGTCGAACGGCGACGGGATTCCCGCGAACAGCGCTGATCCGTCGTGCGTGACCGCGGAGACCATGCCGTGCATCAGCTCGGGTGCCTCTCTCACCGCGGTGCCGAGCGCTTCGCCGATGGCCTGATGCCCGAGGCAGACCCCGAGCGTCGGCATCCGTAGTCGTGCGGCGATCCGTACCGCGTCGAGAGACATTCCGGCGTCGGCGGGGCGGCCGGGACCGGGGGAGAGCAGCAGGGCGTCGTACCCGGCGAGCATCCGCTCGAGTTCGGCGGCGTCCAGCGCGTCGGATTCGACCATCGTGGTCTCGGCGCCGAGCTCGTGGACGTAGCCGACGAGGGTGTGCACGAAGCTGTCGTGGTTGTCCACCACGAGAACTCGGGTCATTCGACGTCGACCTCGCCGGGGGCGATGATCGGGCTGATCCAGGGGAACACGTACCAGAACAGCCCGTAGAGCACGGCGGCGATGACCACGACCAGGATGAGGACCCGCAGCCACCACGGGCCGGGCAGCAGGCGCCAGAGTGCGGCGTACATCAGTCTTCTCCCTCGTGAGCGTCCACGGTCACACCGATGGGGCGGCCGGAGGCGGCGGCGGGTCGGTCAACGCGGTCGGAAGTCCCTCGGCGCGGGGCTGGAAGCTCTCGAACACCCCGTAGGCGACGATGCGCTCCGCGAGGGAGTACAGCGGGGAGCAAGCCGTGAGCGTGATGTACTGCTCTCCGGTCTGCTGCTCCGGCATCTGCGGCACGTCGGCGAGCACATCGGTCTGTGTCGGCTTGACGTATTCGAGCGTGCGGAAACGGTACGTGTACCAGCCGTCGGGCGTCTCGACCACGATCGCATCGTTCAGCTGCAGCTTGTCGAGCTGGTTGAACGGCTTGCCCCAGGTGGTGCGGTGTCCGGCCATCGAGAAGTTTCCGACCTCGCCGGGCATCTTCGAGTCCTTGTAGACGCCGATGCCCTTCTGATCCAGGGTTCGCGCACGGCTCGTTCCGCCGTAGATGCCGAAGTTGTAGTCGGCTCCGAAACGGGGGATGTGCATCTGCCCGAACCATGTGGCGTCCGCCGGTGCTGCGGGCACCGGGGGCACATAGGCGGTGGTGCCGTCGTCCTCTTCCACGACCGGCGGCAGCTCAGGCGCCTCGCCCTGTGCGAGCTCCTGCGAGATGGCTGCACCCTCGTCGTTCTTCTGAGCGCTGATGATGATGTCGCCGATCCACATCTGCCACGCGACGAAGAGCAGGACGAGCACTCCGGCGGTGAGGAGCAGTTCGCCGAGCACGCTCGCGAACGTGGCGCGAGAGCGTGGTCGCTCTCGCCGCGGGCGTCGCCCCCCAGGCACGACGGATGCAGTCATGCCGCGATCATATCCCGGGACGCTGAACGGCTGTCGGTGAGCCCGCCGTCGCTCGCTCGCTGCGGACTCGGCGGCTCATGGGTGTCATGGGTACAATGACGGCATGGCACGTGACCGTAAGAGTGAAGAACCCGTTGTCGAGCGCGCCGAAGGCGAGGCCGCTCCCAATGCGGTGTGGTTCAAGCCGGTGATGATCGGCTTCATGCTCCTCGGTCTCGCGTGGATCCTGGTCTTCTACATCTCGGGCATGCAGTTCCCGATCCCGGGTCTCGACAACTGGAACCTGGCCATCGGCCTCGGCATCGCTCTGATCGGCTTCCTGATGACCACTCGCTGGCGCTGACGCCACTCCTTCTTCCCGAAAGGCCCCTCGCACAGCGAGGGGCCTTTCTTCATGCTCCGAGTGAGGATGGCTCAGGCAAGGGCGCGGGGTTGTTCCCGGAGCGAGCATCGGGAGGGACCCGCGAAGCGGGAGGGAACCCGCTCTGCGAGCGAAGGAACGACCCCGCGCCCGACCCACAAGCCGAACCGAGCGAAAGTTATCCACAACCTTCTCCACAGCCTGGGGAGAATTACACCGGTGTTATTCACAGGGGTTAACAACCCTGTTAACAACTCGGGATCAGGACAAAATGATCAGCGGCGGGATGAAGGCGACGATGACGATCAACAGGACGACGAGCGCGGAGAGCAGAACGATCTGCCACGTGCGCTGGTCTCGACGCCTCGTCCGGGTGTAGATGAGGGCGACCAGCGCGCCGACGATCGCACCGCCGAGGTGCGCCTGCCAGGAGATGCCACCGGCGAAGAAGCCGAAGGCGAAGTTGATGCCGAGGATCACGAGGATCCCGGTCACGTTCGCGCCGATGTGGCGACCGATGATCAGCAGCGAGGCCAGCATTCCGAAGATCGCACCGGATGCGCCGACCGTCGGGTCCAGGGGTGCGAGGAGAGCGACCGCCACCGAGCCGCCGAGGCCGCTGATCAGATAGAGGGCCAGGAAGCGGGCGCGACCGAGCATGGGTTCGAGGCTCTGGCCCAGCATCCACAGGGCGAGCATGTTCAGCGCGAGATGGATGAAGCCGCCGTGCACGAACAGCACGGAGAGGAGGCGCCAGGGCTCGAAGCCCGCGCCGAAGAGATTCGGGTAGAGATACGGCGCGTAGAAGGCGAGAGCCTGCGTGATCGGCCCGTTCATCCCGGGGATCAGCTGCACCAGGCCGATGAACGACGTGACGGCGAGCAGGATGTACGTGACGATCGGCTTGCCGCTGCGGGCGATCGCCATGGTGCCGCCGCTGCGAGCACCCCACCGACGCTGGGCCTTCTTCTGCGCGGGGGTGCGGTTCTTGCGCTCGGCGTTCATGCACTCCGGGCAGATGACGCCGACGGGCGCCTGTGTCTGGCACTCGGGGCAGATGGTGCGCATGCACCGCTGGCAGAGCACGAAGCTCTGCCGATCCGGATGCCGGTAACAGAAGTTGTCGCGATTGCTCGTGAACTCAGGCGTGGTCATCCGGATCGGCCGCAGCTGTCGTCAGGCCGCGACGATGTCGATCGACTGCAGCACGACGGGCTCGACCGGCCGGTCTCCGCCACTGGTCGGCACGGCACCGATCTTGTCGACGACAGCCCGCGAGGCGTCGTCGGCGACCTCGCCGAAGATCGTGTGCTTGCCCTGGAGCCACGGGGTCGGGTCGGTGGTGATGAAGAACTGCGACCCGTTGGTGCCCTCGGGCTTGCCGGTGATGGCGTTGCGGCGAAGGCCGGCGTTGGCCATCGCGAGGATGTACGGCTTGTTGAAGTCGAGCTCCATGTTGATCTCGTCGTCGAAGTTGTAGCCGGGACCGCCGACGCCCTGTCCGAGCGGGTCGCCGCCCTGGATCATGAAGTTCGGGATGATGCGGTGGAAGATGACGTCCTTGTAGAGAGGACCCTCGCCCGGCTTGCCGGTGGCGGGATCGGTCCACTCCTGGGTGCCGTCGGCGAGGCCGACGAAGTTCTTGACCGTCTTCGGTGCGTGATCGCCGAAGAGGTTGATGACGATGTCACCGTGGTTGGTGTGCAGGGTTGCGACGTGGGAAGCGTGAGCCATGCCCTCATTCTCGCAGAGCTTTCGGTGAGTTCGCCCGGCGTACCCCGGATCCGCCGACAGCGCAAGGGCCGGGCGATTCCCGCCCGGTATCCAGCCTCCCGTGGCAAGATGGGGAACCCGTACTCCAATGGACAGGAGAGCATCGTGAGCCTCAGCCGCAAGCGGAAGAAGGAACTGCGTCGTCTTCAGAACGACGCCAACCAGCTCTGGGAGAACCAGCAGGTGCTCGTCGGTCACGCCGCCGATGTCGCCCGCGAGGCCGGACGTCAGCTCGGAAACATCAATCGCGAGCAGGTCGTGCCGGTCATCCAGGACACGTACAACCGCCGTGTCGCCCCGGTCGTCGACCGTGGCGTGAAGCTCGGCAAGCACGTCGTGGACGACAAGTTCGTCCCGATCGTGGGCGGAGTCGTCGGTACGGCGCTGACCGCGTGGGACGTCGCGAACGCCAAGCGCCACGGTGTGGCCGTGCAGGTGCGCAAGGCGACCGCGCCGCAGAAGTCGGGCCCGGGCGTCGGCTCGGTCATCGCGATCATCCTCGGTGCTGCCGCGGCCGTCGGTGTGCTCTACGCCGCATGGCAGGCGCTGCGTGCCGACGACGAGCTCTGGGTCGCGGACGACCCGCTCGCCGCGCCCGACGCGTGACCCCGTCTGATCTCGCCTCCGTCGCCTCTGGTGGCGGGGGCGATCGGCATGCGCGGGTGCGTGAGGCCGCCGCCGCGCGCGGACTCGACATCGAGATCCGCGAACGCCCTGCGGCAGGCAGCCTCTTCGAGGCGGCCGAGCTGCTGGGCATCCCGCCGTCGGGCATCGTGAAGACGCTCGTCGTGAAGCGCTCGGACGATACCTTCCTGTTCGCGCTCGTGCCCGGCGGACGCTCGATCTCGTGGCCGAAGCTGCGCGCCCTGGTGGGCGTGAACAAGCTGCGCCTGCCCGAGCCCGAGCTCGCGCTCCAGGCGACCGGCTACGAGCGGGGCACCATCGTTCCCATCGGCAGCACCACGGATTGGCCGATCTACGCCGACGAGTCCATCGTGGGTCAGCGCATCGCGATGGGTGCCGGCGCTCACGGTTACAGCCTCTTCGTCGAGGCCGACGACCTCATCGCCGCGTACGGAGCGACCGTCGCCGACATCTCGGTTCCCGAGGAGCGCTGACCTCAGAGGATGCCGGCCATGCGCATCGCGATGTCGACGAGCTTGACCCGCTGCAGTTCGGCCACGGACTTCAGGGGGAACCACTCGGCCATGTCGGTCGAGCCATCGGTCTCGAAGCGCAGCTTGCCGCCCGTGACCTGCGCGCGATAGACGATGCGCAGCGTGTGCAGCGGATCCGCGGCCTTCTGCACGCGGCGTCCCGCGGGGATGACCCGGGAGTGGATGCCGAGGAGCTCGCCGACCTTCACGGTGTAGCCGGTCTCCTCCCGGAGCTCGCGGCGCACCGCATCCTCCGGGGACTCACCGGGTTCGAGTCCGCCTCCCGGCATGGTCCACGCGACGCGACGCCCGTCGATCCACCGCGCCAACAGCAGACGCCCGTCGTCATCGGTGACGACCGCGTACGCCGCTACACGCAGGTCCATGGCTCACACACTATCCGGCGGCGGAGACCCCGGATGACCGCATGTCAGACGACCCGGGCGCCGCTCACATAGGTCGCGGTCACCTGAGTTTCGGCGAGGTCTTCCGCCGAGACCGTGAGGGGATCACGGTCGACCACGATGAAGTCGGCGAAGAGTCCGGGGGCGAGGGTGCCGACCTCATGCTCGCTGAAGAGCTGCCAGGCCGCGTTCGCGGTGTGCGCGAGAAGTGCCTGTTCGCGCGTGACCGGGGTGCCGCCCGGCATCCGGTGTCCATTGCGAGTCGTGCGGGTCTCGGCGACGGCCATGTTGCGGAAGGGCTCGTTGGGGGTGACCCAGCCGTCGTTGTGGAAGGTCGCCCGATGACCGGCGGCGAAGGCGGCACCGGCATCGGCCCACGCACCGCCGTGCTCCGGGCCGAAGAGGTCGTCGACCAGCACCTCTCCCCAGTAGGTGATGTGGTCGACGAAGAGACTGACGGTGACGCCGAGGGATGCCGCGCGCTCGAACTGCTCCGGCGTCATGGCTCCGCAGTGCTCGAGCCGGAAGCGGTGGTCGGTGAGCCCGTGCTGCCGGATGAGCTGCGCATACACGTCGAGGGTCGCGTCGATCGCGAGGTCTCCGTGCGCATGGCAGGCGAGCTGCCAGCCGGCGGCGGCATAGGGATCGGCGATCGTCCGCAGCTGTTCGGCCGTGTAGTTCGCGTGCCCGACATGGTGCGGCTCGAGCCCGAGGGAGCGGGTCGCCGCGGTGTCGAGGTAGGGGAAGGAGGTGGCGATGTTGCCCACCCACGGGGAACCGTCGGACCAGGTCTTCACCCCGGTCTGCCGGAACACGGGATCGTCTTCGCCGCGCGGAGCCGCGACTCCGCCGGGGCGGGACATCTCGTACCACCGCAGCCGCACAGGCATCGCACCCTGCGCACGAAGGGCGTCGATGAGCGGGTTGAGCTCGGGGTTCCACGACAGGTCCGACACCGTGGTGATGCCGCGGGATGCGAGGTCGTGCAGGTGCGCGGGGAGGATCCGGGGGAGGTGCTGCTGCGCCTTCGCGAGCATCGGCGCCACGACCTGCTCGACCGCGGCGGCCTCGAGGGCGACGCCCGTGAGCTCCCCCGCGGCATCGCGGCCGAACGAGGCGCCGACCGGATCGGGGGTGTTCCGATCGAGGCCCGCGGCGAGCGCGGCCGCGGTGTTGAAGTACACGGAATGGCCGGAGTTGTGGATCACGACGAGGGGCACGCTGCCCGCGAGCTCGTCGAGGAAGCGGATGTCGGGGTCGGGCAGTCCGCGCTGCAGCAGAGCATCCCACCCGTTTGCGAAGACCGCTTCGCCCCCGGCATCCGCCACCGCCGCTCGGAGCGCGGCCAGGACGCCTTCCGCCTCGGGGATCACGACGGGACGGAGGTCGACCACGAGGTCGGACAGCAGGATCGCGGAGAATCCCGGATGCCCGTGCGGTTCGATCAGACCGGGCATGACCCAGCCGTCGAGGGCTGCGGTCTCGGCATCCGGGAAGCGACGGCGGAGTTCGTCCGCCGCCCCGACGGCGACGATCGTGCCGTCGTCGACGGCCATCGCCTCGGCTTCGGCGTCAGCGCTCGGGGAGAGCGGACGGATGCGGCCGGTGAAGACTGTCGTCATGGCGCCAGTCTGGCAGTCGCGGTGCCGTCGAGGATCGATCACGAATCGAGAAGCACACCGCGGCCGAGCGTACGTAGTCTGAATCCCACACCCGGCAGCACATCGAGAGGACCGACCATGGCCGAGAAAGAGAAGAACTTCAGCGCCGAGGAACGCGAGGCCATGCAGGCCGCCGCGAAGGAGGCCCGCACCCGTCGCTCCCGCGCGAAGAAGTCGCCCGAGGAGCTGCGCGCTGCGGGGGAGGCCGACATCAAGGAGGCGATCGAGAAGCTGACTCCCGAGGATCAGGCGCTGTCGAACAAGCTGCACGCCCTCGTCTCCGAGGTCGCGCCCGAGCTCGTGCCCCGCACCTACTACGGCATGCCGGCGTGGGGTCGCGACGGCAAGGTGCTCTGCTTCTTCCAGCCCGCCAGCAAGTTCAAGGTGCGCTACGGCACGTTCGGCTTCGAGCCCATCTCGAACCTCGACGACGGCACGGTCTGGCCGACCGCGTACGCGGTCACGGACCTCACGAAGGCCGATCTGGAGTTCCTCGCGGAGCGCATCCGCGTCGCGATCAGCTGACCGCGCGGCGAGCAGAGGTGCGCGGCGACGGACCGCGCACCTCTCGCTCAGCCGCTGATGATCTGCGGCACGGCGACCGACTTCAGCCCTTCGACTCCGAACTCGAGTCCGTAGCCCGACGACTTGTGGCCCCCGAACGGGATCATCGGATGCACACCGCCGTGCGAGTTGATCCACACGGTTCCGGCCTGGATGCGCGCGGCCACCTTGCGGGCCTCCTCACGTTCCCCCCAGACTGATGCGCCGAGGCCGACGTCGAGGCCGTTGGCGCTGGCGATCGCGTCATCCACGTCGGTGTAACGGATGATCGGCAGTGCGGGTCCGAACTGCTCCTCGTCGACCAAGGCCACCCCGTCTGTCACATCCGCCACGAGGGTGATCGGGTAGAAGAGCTCTCCGAGCTCCGTCGCCGGTGCACCACCCGTGACGATCCGGCCGCCGTGGCGCGCCGCGTCGTCGACCAGGTCGCGCACGATCTCGAACTGGGCGTGGTTCTGCAGCGGACCGAGCACGTTCTGCTCATCCAGGCCGTTGCCCATCGGGGTCTGCCGAGCGACATCGGCCAGCGCGTCGACGACCTCGTCGTAGACGGAGTCGTGCACGTACAGGCGCTTGAGCGCGGCACAGGTCTGTCCGGTGTTGATGAACGCGCCCCAGAAGAGATCTTGCGCGATCGCCGTCGCGTCGACGCCCGGCAGCACGATCCCGGCGTCGTTGCCGCCCAGCTCGAGCGTGAGGCGGGCGAGGTTCTGCGCCGAGCTCTCGACGATGCTGCGTCCGGTCGCGGTCGATCCCGTGAACATGACCTTGCCGATGTCGGGGTGCGACGCGATCCTGGCCCCCACCTCGCGATCACCGGCGACACCGATGAGGACGTCGCCGGGGAGCACCTGGTTCATGACCTCGATCAGCGCCAGCACGCTGAGTGTCGTGTATCCGCTCGGCTTCACGACGACCGTGTTGCCCATGCGCAGCGCCGGAGCGATCTGCCAGATGCCGATCATGAGGGGCCAGTTCCACGGGCCGATCGCACCGACCACGCCGATCGCGCGGTAGTGCAGCTCAGCATGGGTCTCATCGTCGTCCACCACGGTCTCCGGCTCGAGGGGCGTGGCAGCGGCGGTGCGCAGCCACGCGGAGCAGGCACCCACCTCGAAGCGCGCGTTCGGACCGTTGAGTGGTTTGCCCTGTTCGCGGGAGAGCAGTCGGGCGAGCGGCTCGGCATTCGCGTCGATCGCATCGGCCACCCGGTTCAGAAGCGCACTGCGCTCCGCATGGCCGAGTGCATCCCACCCGGGCTGAGCCGCCTTCGCCCGCGCGACCGCGGCGTCGAGCTCGTCGACCGTGTGCACGGGTGCTCGTCCGATCGGTTCGCGCGTCGCCGCGTCGACCACTTCGCGACCCCGACCTTCGGGGGCGCCGACGCGCTCCAGCAGGGCGGCCTCGTCCAGAACCGGGGCGTTCTCCGACATCACTGTCTCCTCACGATGGGGTGCGCGACAGGTTCATCGCGCAGTTCGAGTCTGTGCTCGGCGGTCGAGCGGGGTTTGACTGCCCGTGCGGCGCGCTTGTCGGTCCGTGACCGAACAGCGGAGCCCGGAACGCGGCTCAGTGACCGCCGCCGCGGTACGGACCGACGGTCGCCAGTCGGTCGAGGTGGGCGGCCATCGAGAAGTGCGGATCGATCCCGGCGTCGCCCGGCTGCGTGGCGAGCCGAGCGGCCCATTCCCCGAGCACGGGCGCGAACTTGAAGCCGTGGCCCGAGAGACCGGTCACCGTGACGACTCGCTCGCTCTCGCTCACGTCGACGATCGGGGTGCGATCGGGCGTGTAGGCACAGTGGTGCACGCTGGAGCGCACGGGCTCGGGGTTCAACGACGGGAAGAACTCCTTCGCCTGCTGCCCGATCTTCACGAGTTCGTGCCGGGTGTACTCCCGCGGAACCTCGTCGACATCGCGGGCGACCGGCCAGGTCGGGTTGCTGCTCGCCTTGATCGAGTAGCCGTCGAGGCTCGGCGCTCCGAAGAAGTGCACGGGGCCGACGTCGCGCAGGAACGCGGGGAACCGTTCAGGGAGGAAGGCGGCGATGTCCGTGGGCATGAACCAGGTCAGCCCGAGCACCTGCAGTCGCAGCAGGTCACGCAGTCGACCGTCGAGTCGAGTTGACCAAGACCCCGATGCGAGGATCACGGTGTCAGCGCGGATCGCCTCGGTCGGGGTCCGCACCACGACGCCACCGGGCTCTTCTTCGATCGCGAGCACCGGGGTGTGGAAGTGCAGCTGCGCGCCGGCGGCCTCGGCGAGATCGAGCGCCGCCATCAGCGAGACCTCTGGTCGGATGCCGCCGCCGTGGTGGTCGAGCACCCCGACGTCACCGTCGTGCACGTTGTGCTGCGGGTGGGCGCGACGCAGCTCCTCGGTGTCGTAGAGCGTGTGCGGCAGGTCGAACTCGCGCACCGTATCGAGAGTCGTGCGCATCTCGACCCGGTCGGGCTGCGCGATCGACAGCGCACCCACCTCGAGGTAGAGCTCCCGGCCGGACTGCTGCTCGAGTTCACGCCACAGCCGCCTTGACTCCTGCAGCATCGGCACGTAGCGACCACCCTCGTGATACGCCGTGCGGAACACGCGGGACTCCCCGGCGTACGAGCCGCGGTCGTGCACCTTGCCGTACTGCTCGATGCCGATGACCTCGACGTCGTCGCGCTGTGACAGTCGCCATGCGGCGAGCGCACCCACCGCTCCCAGCCCGACGACGACGATCCGCTTTTTGGCCTGTGCACTCATGAAGACTCCTGCCGAATGGTCGATGGGGGACGGACGCCGGTCATGCCAGAGCCGGGGTATCCCAGAGCAGCAGCTCCGTGCCGATACCTTCTGCCACCGCGCGCCGGTAGACGACGGTTCCCCACGCGACGTCTTCCACCGGCATCCCGCCGACGGAGTAGAGGAAGATCTCGTCCTCGCTCCCACGCCCCTCGGCCTCGCCGCTCATGATCGCGGGGAGGTTCTCGAGAACCTCGTCGCTCACGTCTCCCGAACGGATGCGGTCGAGCAGGTACATGCCGTGGAGGCCGATGTGCTCGTGCGCCGGGTGCGGCACCTCCTCGCTCCACGCCTCGTACAGGCCGCGGAAGTCGGCGACATGCCGCGCTCCGCGGAGCAGCTCGTCGTCGATCATGATGTCGGCGGGCAGGCTCACCAGCGCGCCCGGCTTCAGCCAGCGCTTCTCGATCCGTACGTAGTTCGCCGAACCGGCCGGCGTCGTGGGGGCGATCGTGACCAGGTCGCTGTCGCGCACGGCGTCCTCCACGCTGTCGACGACCGTGACCGTCGTGAACTGCGGGTACTCGCGCCGGACCCAGTCGACGAACGAGTCGATGCTCGATCGGCTGCGGCCGGCGACCTTCAGGGTGTCGAGCTCGGGGCGCACGGCCACGAAGGCTTCGAGCGTCGTCCGGTTCATCACGCCGGGTGCCACGATACCCACGCTCCGGGCATCGGGGTTCGCGAGGTGGCGGGCACCGACTCCCGGCACGGCGCCCGTGCGATACGCACTCAGCAGGTTCGCCGACATGTGCGCGAGAGGTGCGCCGGTGTCTTTGTCGCTCAGCGTGAGCATCAGGATCGACCGCGGCAGACCGTTCTCGCGGTTGGCCATGTTCGACCCGTACCACTTGCATCCGGCCGTCTGGAAGGTGCCGCCGAGGTACGCCGGCATCGCCATCATCCGGCGATGCGGTCCGTCGAGCGGCATACCGTCGTGCGTCGATTCCGCGGGGAAGGTGACCATCGAGCCGTGCGAGTTCCCGTCCGGTCCGCCCATCCGGTAGTCGCCGGCGTCGACGAGACGCAGGGTCTCCTCCATCACGTCGACGCACAGCCGCATGTCAGTGACGCCCGCCGCGATCGTGTCCGGCTCGGACAGATACCGGAAGGTCAGTCTGGTGTCGGTGGTGCTCACGGGTTTCCTCTCGTCGCGTCGACCGCCGGCTCGCCCAGGAGCGGAGCCTCCGGCAGCTCCGTGCCGTGGCCGATCTGCCGGTAGACCTCGGGCCTCGCCCTGCGCAGCCACAGCGCCCACACGACGGCCAGGGCCGAGGGCACGAGGAGCACGGCCGGGAGGATGAAGGTCGTCGGCGTGGACTCTGCCTGACCGAGCAGCACATCCCAGTTCAGAAGGATCAGCACCCAGACGATCGCCAGCGCGACGAACGCGATGATCGGCGCGACCAGCCTGCTGCCGGTGCCCACCCCGCGCTGATCGCGCCGGAAGAAGCCGATCACCGCGACGGACACGAGCACCAGGAGCAGCACGAGCCCGAAGGCGCCGAGGTTGGTGAGCCAGGTGAAGAGCGTGATCACCGGGTACGGACCGTTCTCGGGGTTCCAGCCCTGCTCACCGATCGCGAAGCCGACGATCACGACGACCGCGATCGCGGACTGCAGGAGCGACCCGGCCCACGGCGCACCGCTGCGAATGCGGACGGTACCCAGCACCCGGGGCAGCACGCCCTCGCGACCGAGTGAGAAAGCATACCGGGCGACCGCGTTGTGGAAGCTGACGAGGGCGGCGAACAGGCTCGTGATGAAGAGGATCGACATCACGTCGACCCAGATCACGCCCAGGTGCTCGGCGACGAAGTTGAAGAACAGCGGGGGACCGGCCTCCTCCGGCGAGATGCCCGCGGGGTCGGTGATCTTGCTCGGGCCGACCGCGAGCGCGAGCGCCCAGGAGGAGATGGCGTAGAAGATGCCGGACACGCAGACCGCGAGGAACGTCGCGCGCGGGATGGTGCGCTTCGGATCCTTCGACTCCTCGCCGTAGATCGCTGCCGACTCGAAGCCCATGAACGCGGCGATACCGAACGCGAGCACGGCCCCGACCCCCGGGACGAACAGCGCCGACGGGGTGATGGGTGCCGCCGTGAATCCCTCGGCCGGGTTCCCGAAGGCGAACAGGTCGAACACGATCACCGCCACGAACTCCAGCGCGACGAGCACTCCCAGCACCTTCGCCGAGAGATCCACCCGGTGCACTCCCAGCACGCCGACGAGCACGATCGTGAGGAGGACCCAGACCCACCAGGGGCTCGCCCAGCCGGTCTTCGACTCGATGAACGAGCTGATCTGGAACCCGAGCATCCCGTAGATGCCGATCTGCATGGCGTTGTACGAGAGGAACGCGAGGACCGACGCCCCGACGCCGGTCGGGCGACCGATCCCCTGCGCGACGTATGCGTAGAACGCCCCCGCATTCGTGACGAACCGGCTCATGGCGGCGTAGCCGATCGCGAAGATGCCGAGGGCCACCGCGAGCACGATGTAGCCGAACGGGATGCCGTCGACGTGGGTGACCGCGTAGGCGCTGGTCACCCCGCCGGCGAGCACGGTGAGCGGCGCGGAGGCGGCGATGATCATGAACGCGACCGCGAAGACGCCGAGGCGCCGATGTTCGGCCGTTCTCGTCGTCGACGTTGTGGGAGTGGACGTCACCATGGCACAGCTCCTTCGATGCTCGGGTAGTCCTCATACTCGCCACGGGGAGGCGTCGTCGATTGACGGCGAGAGCAGAACACTTGTCTACGCGGGCACAGCGCCCGAATGCTAAAATGCAGCATCGTATATGATCGGCCACAGTGAGGTGAGCCCTGATGCAGAGTCTGTCGTTCCTCGACTACCGCCATGCGGTCTCCCGCGCCGTCGTCGCGCTGGATGTGACCGCGCCGGAGCAGGATCGCTTCCGCGGTGCGATCGATGCCACCGCTGCCGGAGACATCCACGTCTTCGCGATCGACGCCGACGGGCACGGCGTGCACCGCACCCCCTCGCTCATCTCCCGTGCCCCGCAGCAGTACTTCAAGTTCTCCCGCATCGAACGCGGCAGCGGCATGATCGTGCAGGACGGACGGGAGACCGCGCTCGGCAGCGGCGATATGGCGCTCTACGACACCGACCGTCCGTACTCCCTGCTCTTCGATGACGCCGTGCAGATGTCGGTGGTGATGTTCCCGAAAGTCCTCCTCGACATCCCCGCGGAGGACACCAGCCGCATCACGGCCACGCGCCTCAACGCCGGCGGAGCGCTGGGCGCGATGGTGGGTCCCTACCTCGGCTCGCTCGCCGAAGGGGCGCACCACCTCGACAGCCGCATCGCTCGGCGGATGCTGCGGACCGCGGTCGACATGCTGAGCACGGTGTTGGAGGCGAACCTCGTCGCGACCGACGGCCCGGTGAGCGCCCATTCCACGACGCTGACGCACATCCTCACGTACATCGACGTGCACCTCTCCGACAGTGAGCTGTCTCCCTCGCAGATCGCGGCGGCGCACTACATCTCGGTACGGCATCTGCACTCGATGTTCAGTGAGCAGGGCGCCTCGGTCTCCACGGTCATCCGACGACGCCGACTGCAGCGGTGCTATGACGCGCTGACCGACCCGTATCAGGCGCACCGCTCCATCGCCGAGATCGCGATCGGTGCGGGCTTCGTCGATGCGGCGCACTTCAGCCGTGTGTTCCGCGCCCAGTACGGAGTGCCGCCCCGCGCGGTGCGTGGCGGCTGACCCCGCGTTCACGGAACCGGATGCCGCTGCGAGCACCCGCGCAGTAGCGTGGAACCCGTGAGCACACTGCCCTTCCCCGCCTCCGTGTACGCCGCCCGCCTCGCCCGCGCCGCATCCCTCGCCGCCGAATCCGGGCTGGATGCGATCATCGTCGGGCCGGGCCCCGACCTGCAGTATCTGCTGGGCGTCGAGGGCGACACGATCGAGCGACTGACGGCCCTGGTGATCGGCCCCGACATCGCTCCGACGGTCGTCGTGCCGCGGATGGAGCTCGCGAAGGTTCGCACCACCGCTGTCGGTGAGCTCGGACTCGCGGTCGCCGACTGGGTCGACGGCGAAGACCCGTACGCGCTCGTGACCGAGGCCGTGGGTACGGTCTCCCGCGTCGGCGTCTCGGATGCGCTGCCCGCGCTGCACGTCGTCCCGATCGGCGAGCGTCTCGGCGTGCGTCTCGAGCTGGCGACACCCGTGCTCCGCGAAGGACGCATGATCAAGGATGCCGAGGAGATCGCCGAGCTGCGGCGGGCCGGAGACGCGATCGACGCGGTACACCGCCGCGTGCCGGAGTGGCTTCGGGCCGGACGCACCGAGCGCGAGGTCGCGGCCGACATCGCGGAGGCCATCGTGGCGGAAGGCCACCGCACGGTCGAGTTCGTCATCGTCGGATCGGGTCCGAACGGTGCCGACCCGCACCACGAGGTCTCGGACCGGATGATCGAAGAGGGCGACACCGTCGTGGTCGACATCGGTGGTGCGGTGCCGAGCGGCTACAACTCCGACAGTACGAGGACCTACGTCGTCGGCAGCCCTGACCCGGAGGCGGCCGAGCGCATCGCGGTTCTCGTGCGCGCGCAGCAGGCGGCGGTGGACGCCGTCCGTCCGGGCGCGACGGCCGCACAGGTCGATGCCGCGGCCCGCGACGTGCTCGCGGACGCGGGTCTCGGCGAAGCGTTCCTGCACCGCACCGGCCACGGCATCGGCGTCTCGGTGCACGAGGAGCCCTACATCGCGCCGGGCAACGACCTGGTGCTGCGGGAAGGGATGGCGTTCAGCATCGAGCCGGGCATCTACTTCGCCGGCGCGTGGGGCGCACGCATCGAGGACATCGTGATCGTCACGGCCGATGGCGGCGAGCGGCTGAACGTCGCGCCGCACGAGCTCGTGTCGGTGGGTGCGCACGCGATCGGTTCCTGATGGACGACGTATCGGCGCGGCCGCAGAGTCCCCAGAAGATCGCCGCCACCCGCGGCGGTCTCATCCATGAGGTGAGGATCAGCTGGTGGCAGACCGATGACTGGCAGTGGGTGGTGGTCGTGAACTCCCCGGAGCTCGGCGCTGTCGAGCGGCAGGCGAACGATGCTTTCGAGGCGCTGTGCCTGTTGCGCGAAGAACTCGACCCGCGCGGGTGGCGGTTGGGGGTCGCCGGTGCACGGGCCGACGTCTGGCCCAGTGGCATGGCGCGCGATCAGGGTGGTGGTCTGAGCGCGTACCGGCTCGGCGCCGCTGGTCCGCAGGACCCCGTGTTCACGTTCAGCCCCGTGGATCCGGCGACCGTCGCTTCCGTCGCAGAGCAGCGCACGGCGGCTGACCGCTTCTTCTCGAAGTTCGGCGGCGGCGGGCGTTGAGCCCGCATCCACCGCGGTAGCATCAGCGCATGCGCCGCCCCCGCAAGGTCTCCTCCGCCAACGCGTCGCCGGCGACACGTGCGCGGTACGCCAAGCGTCGGACGAACCGACTCGCCAAGGTCGACAACGATCTCACCGACGCCCAGTGGCACGACCTCATGGATGCCTGGGGCGGATGCGCCTACTGCGGCGGCGAGGGGGCCGCGTTGCAGCGCGACTGCATCCAACCCATCTCGCGCGGCGGCCGCTACACGCTCGAGAATGTCGTCCCTGCCTGCGCATCCTGCAACGCCAGCAAGCACAACGACGAGGTGACCGGCTGGCTTCGCCGAAAGAAGCTCGACGAGCGCACGTTCCTCGTCCGGCAGGCGACGATCCTGCGCAATCTGCGTCCGGTCGAGTGAGGCTGTGTCGGGCGGAGCCGCTTCCCTCGGGTCATGACGCTGATCGAGGAAGCCTACGTAAGAGCAACCCGCGGCAATCGCTCGGGTCCAACCCGAAAGTGAGTACGCCCGATGGCCAAGAACGACCGGAACAACCAGCAGGGAAAGCTCGGTGAAATCCGCGTGGCAGAGGTTTTCGTCAAAGCCGGATGCGCGGTCAACTTCCTGCCGTTCATGGATCTCGGACTCGACCTCCATGTCCAACTTCCCGTCAGGGTCCCCGAAGCGGATGATGAGTCCTGGCCGATGTCCGGGTTGACCGCTCATGTGCAGGTCAAGACGACGAGGACGACGAGCCTGCCTGCAATCACGCGAGAGACGGCGGCTGCGTGGCAGCTCGGTGCGCAAGCAGGAACGCCGACGTTCGTCATAGCCGTCGTCTCCGACGAGCACGCAGGCGTTCACTACCGTTTCTTCGATCCTCTCCTCGTCAAGCAGTACGTCGACAAGAGCAAGGGCGAGAGCTTCAAGCTCCCCATCAGCCGCGGGGTCGTCGTTCAGCCCGATGACCTCTACGATCACGTTTCGGAATGGGTCGTCAGGGCCCGGTACTACCTTTCGGCTGCGATCGATTTCGTCTGGTCCGACGTGAAGGCGGATGTGTGGGAATCCGCGCGGACGATGGTCTCGCAGATGACGCTCATCCATGAACGAGCGTTCCGCTCTCCGTCGACGTCCACGCACCTTCAGCCGTGGGCCGATACGGCACGCACCCTCATGTCCGCCTACCTCGACGGTGCCGGGTACCCTCCGGAGACGCTCGACGAACCGTTCGGTGCCCAGGGTGACTCACTTCTTCATGTGATCGAGCAGGACGCCTTCGACAAGGTCAACGATGGCGGTTCTGAGAAGCACGGATGGAACGAGTGGGTCGAGCCTCTGGCCTCGGTATCGCCGGTGCGCGATGAGAACGGTTCCCTGACATACCTCGAAGAGATCTGTCGTGCCTATGGTCGGGTGTCGAACCCAGACGGCGGTGTGCGATCAGGGCCGGAGAACGTGGGCCAATGAGAGAAGCCCCCGGCAACTGCCGGGGGCTTCTCGATCCTGTGGAGCCTAGGAGATTCGAACTCCTGACATCCTGCTTGCAAAGCAGGCGCTCTACCAACTGAGCTAAGGCCCCGTGAGGGAATTTCTTGAGTTAAAGGGTGGGGCTACCAGGACTTGAACCTGGGACCTCTTCATTATCAGTGAAGCGCTCTAACCGCCTGAGCTATAGCCCCGTCAACCTCCAAGACTTTACCGGAGAAACACGGAAAATCCGAATCGAGGGTGGGGACCCGGGAGAGTCCCCACCCTCGACGGTGTTCAGCGGCCGGGACGGATCGTCGCGGTGCCCGCGGAGAGCGACACGTCGATGGTCCTTCGCGAGCTGGAGCCCTCGTCGACCTTGGCGTTCAACGTGCCGGCACTGACGTCCTGGGTGATCGCGTACTCGACGTCCGGCACGGTCAGATCGAGCGTTCCGGCATTGACCTCGATCGTCGTCTCCGAGGGTGCCGTGCCGGTCAGCTCCACCGTGAGATCGCCGGCGGAGACACCGAGGTCGGCGCGGCTCACCCCGTCGAGGAGGATGTCGGCACGACCCGCGTTCATCTGCGCATCGAGCTCCGCGGCAGACCCTTCCACGTCGAGCGACCCTGCGTTGACGCTGACGTCGAGCACTCCGAAATCGCCCACGACGTCCAGGTTGCCGGCGTCCAGATTGAGGTCGGCATCGATCGCGTCGCCGCGCAGGCTCTCCGGCAGCGTGAGGACGGCGATCTCCTCGTCACCGAACCAGTTACCGAACCACCAGCCGAACACACCGTCGGGGCTCCGGACGATCAGTTCGTCGCCGTCCCGGTCGAAGGTCCATGCGGAGCCACGGCCGTTGGTGATCGAGAGCTGTGCTTCATCGACATCGCCGAACTCGACACGCATGCTGCTGGCGTCCGCATCGACGTCGATCCCCTCGATGCCGTCCACGCCCACGGTCTGCACCGAGTCGGGCCGGCTCGACGAGATGATGTTCCCGGCGGCGGCCGCGGCGGCCGTTCCTCCGGAACCGAGCAGGGCGATGCCGCCGACCACGGCCGTGATGACCATGACCGCCGTCGCTCCCGACGAGCGGCCACCAGAGCCCCCGGGCGGGGGCGTCGTCGGAGCCGCCTGCGCGGCGGGCGTCGGGGGTGCCGGCGTCTGCGGCGCGGAAGCGGGCGGGGGAGAAGCGGGCGGCGGGGTGAGCGAGGTGTGCTCGCCCGGGGCGCCGTTGTTGTCGGTGGTCATCGTGCCACTCCTGTCTGGCCGGTCGGCGGCGTCGGGCCACCGGTGTTCTCGATGTGGGCGAGGGCGGCGAGAACGCGGCGGTTGCCCGACTCGTCCTGCTCGAAGCCCAGCTTCTGGAAGATGGCGGTGATGTGCTTCTCCACACTCGCCTCGGAGAGGAACAGGATCCCGGCGATTGCCTGGTTCGACTTGCCCTCGGCGATCAACGCGAGCACGGTGCGCTCCCGTTCGGTGAGACGCATCATCCTGTCGTCGCGGTTCCGCCGCGTGAGGAGCTGCGCCACTACTTCGGGGTCGAGCACCGTGGCACCCTCGGAGATGCGCTGCACCGAGGCGAGGAACTCCGACACGTCGGCGACGCGATCCTTGAGCAGGTATCCGAGCGGACCACCCTGCGCCGCGATCAGGTCGGAGGCGTAGCGCTCCTCGACGTACTGCGAGAGCACGAGGATGGCGAGCGACGGATGCGTGGACCTCAGTCCGAGCGCGGCCCGGATGCCCTCATCGGTGAACGTCGGGGGGAGTCGCACGTCCAGGATGCACAGATCGGGCGCTGTGGTGGCGACGGCATGGTCGAGACCCTGGATATCGGGGAGCGCGGCGACCACCTCGTGGCCGGCGTCCTCGAGCAGACGGACCAGTCCTTCTCGGAGGAGGACGGAGTCCTCGCAGATCAGGATGCGCACGGTACGTTCACCTCCAGGCTGGTCGGTCCGCCCTGCGGACTGTCGAGGCGGAAGGTTCCGCCCGCGGCGAGGATGCGATTCGCGATGCCGTCGAGGCCGCCACCCGGCTGCACCTGCGCGCCGCCGATGCCGTTGTCCTCGACGCGCGCCCAGAGGGTGTTCCCCTCACGGAGTCGCACGATGACCCGGGCCTCACTTGCCCGCGAGTGCTTCGCGGCGTTGGTGAGGGACTCCGCTATCGAGAAGTAGACGGCGGCCTCGGCCTCACGGCTGCATCGTCCGTCCATGCGCACATCGAGGTGCACGGGGATGTGCGACCGGCTGGCGAGAGCCGACAGCGCGGCGTCGAGGCCGCGGTCGTCGAGCACGGACGCGTGGATGCCGCGGGCGAGCTGTCGCAGCTCCGTGATGGCCGCCTTGGTGGAGGTGTGCGCCTCGTTGATGAGTTCCTTGGCCGTGTCCGGATCGCTGTCGATTTTCTGCTGAGCGAGCCCGAGGGTCATGCCGACCGAGACGAGCCGCGGCTGCACGCCGTCATGCAGGTCGCGCTCGATGCGAGTGCGCTCCAGGTCGGCGGCGCGGACCGCTCCTTCCCGCTGGGCGGTCGAGGTGCGGACCCGTTCGGTGAGTTCCGTCTCCTTGCTGCGGACCACGATCGCCAGTGACAGCGTGCGGTGCAGCAGAGCCAGCCCGATCATCCCGACCACCGAGGCCGCGATGCCGAGGATGCCGACCAGCGGTGCCCAGGCGACGGGGATGCCTCCGCCGCCGAACGGTCCCATCACCGCATCCGCCGCGGTGAGCGGGGCGAAGGAGATGATGATCGACCACACCAGGCTCCAGGCGAGCCGCAGCACGATGAAGCCGAGCACGGCCGAGATCGCGAAGTTCGCGACCGCACGCCACATGCGGGGGTCGATCGCCTGTCGTCCGAGGGAGCGCAGCCAGCCGACGAAACCGGGGCGGTCACGCTGCTGCAGTCGCAGCGGGGTGATCGGCGCGCGGTAGAGGGCACCGACACGGGCGACCTCGAACCAGCCGAGTCCGTACAGCGCGTATACGAGGCCGACGAGGAGCACGACGCCGATGCCGGCGGCGAAGAGGAGTCCGAGTCCGGTGCCGAGGAGTCCGCCGAGCATGCCGAAGATGGCGCCGCCGAGCGCGCCGACGCCTGCGAGATGCAGGATCGTGAGCAAGATGCGCAACGGCGGCTTCACCGCCGTGACGGGTGCCGCGGTCGCAGTCTGAGTGGTCATGGTTCCAAGGTACGGCGGGGCCGACACGCACGACACCGAGTCAGCCGGACACTCCGCTTCGGGTTTTCCGTAAGCGGTCGCGGGTGATTTCCGCCCTATCGAGCGCACGGTCTGCTTCACTGGCTGCATGACAGCCCACGAAGGCGAGCTCCATCGCGCAGGTCTCGGCCAGCGACTGAACTGGTTGCGGGCAGGAGTGCTCGGCGCGAACGACGGCATCGTCTCGGTCGCCTCGCTCGTCGTAGGCGTGGCGGGCGCGACGAGCGACAACGCGGCACTGCTCACCGCGGGAATCGCCGGACTGGTCGGCGGTGCGATCTCGATGGCGCTCGGCGAGTACGTCTCGGTGAGCAGCCAGCGCGACAGCGAACGCGCTCTGATCGCGAAGGAGAGCGAGGAGCTGCGGACCATGCCGACCGCGGAGCTGGCCGAACTCACCGAGCTCTATCGCGATCGCGGTCTCTCCGAGGAGACCGCACGTCAGGTCGCCGAGGAGCTCACCGCCCACGATGCGCTCTCCGCCCACTTGGAGGTCGAGCTCGGCATCGACCAGAACGATCTCGTCAATCCGTGGCATGCGGCGATCTCTTCGGCCGTGTCCTTCACGCTCGGAGCGCTGCTCCCCCTGCTCGCCATCCTGCTGCCGCCGCCGGAGTGGCGTGTGCCGGTCACCTTCGTCGCCGTCATGATCGCCCTCGCGATCACGGGTGCGGTGTCGGCGCGGATCGGCGGTTCCCCGCCCCTGCGAGCGTCGATCCGACTGGTCATCGGCGGGGCGCTCGCTCTCGCCGCGACCTGGCTGATCGGTATCCTCCTCGGCACGACCGGCGTCGTCTGACCGCCGAGCACCTCGTGGGACGACGAAGGGCGGATGCCGCAGCATCCGCCCTTCGTGAATCCGGTTCGAAGACCGAGGATCAGTTCGACATGAACCCGACGAGCAGTCCTCCGGTCACCTTCACGGCGAGGTTGTAGATGCCGGCGACGACGGCGCCGAGCACCGTGACGACGATCAGGTTCAGGATCGCGACAACCGCAGCGAAGGCCATCACCTGCGGCAGGCCGACGACCTCCGACAGCACGAACTCGTTGCCGGTGATTCCGAGCAGGAAGCCCTCAGCGGTGTTCATGACGTTGGTTGCCTGGAGCACCAGGAAGATCAGGAAGAAGGCCACCATCGTGACCACGGCGAGAGCGACCGCTCCGAGGAACGAGAGCTTCACGGCCGACCAGAAGTCGACGTAGACGAGACGCAGGCGAACCTGCTTGCCACTGGTCTTTCGTGTCGACTTCTTCGCCAGCTTGTCGGCCACTGTACTCATGCGTCTGTATCCTCGGGGGTCTCTGTCGTCTCAGGTGCCTGTGTCTCGGCATCCTCCGCATCCGCCTCGTCATCGGCGAGGCCACGCTCGCCATTACGGGCGATGGCGAGGATGCGGTCGGCCTCCGTCGTCCGGGCGAACACCACTCCCATGGTGTCTCGACCCTTGGCGGGGACCTCGGCCACGGCAGAGCGTACCACCTTGCCGCTGGAGAGAACCACCAAGACCTCGTCGTCCTCGGCGACGATCAGACCACCCGCGAGAGTGCCCCGATCGTCGTTCAACTTGGCCACCTTGATGCCCGTTCCACCGCGTCCCTGGACCCGGTATTCCTCGACAGCGGTGCGCTTCGCGTAGCCGCCGTCAGTGACGATGAACACGAACTTCCCGGGGGCGGCGACGGATGCCGACAGCAGGCAGTCCTCGTCGATCTTGAACTTCATGCCGCGCACACCGGCCGTCGCCCGACCCATCGGACGCAGCGCCTCATCGGTCGCCTCGAAGCGCACCGACATGCCGCGACGGCTGATGAGGAGGATGTCGTCCTCGGCGTTCACGAGGAGAGCACTGACGAGCTCGTCCTCGTCGTTGAGGCGGATCGCGATGACGCCGCCCTGACGGTTGGTGTCGTACGCCTCGAGGCGAGTCTTCTTGACCAGACCCTCGCGCGTGGCGAGCACCAGGTAATCGGCGACCTGGTAGTCGCGGATGTCGAGCACCTGAGCGATGCTCTCGTCCGGCTGCAGCGCCAGCAGGTTCGCGACGTGCATGCCCTTGGCGTCGCGCCCGGCCTCCGGCACCTCATAGGTCTTCGCGCGGTAGACGCGACCCTTGTCGGTGAAGAAGAGCAGCCAGTGGTGCGTCGTCGTCACGAAGAAGTGCTCGACGATGTCGTTGGCACGGAGCTGCGCGCCCTTGACGCCCTTGCCGCCGCGGTGCTGGGAGCGGTAGTTATCGCTGCGCGTGCGCTTGATGTAGCCCTCGCGCGTGACGGTGACGACCATCTCCTCTTCGGCGATGAGGTCTTCCATCGAGACGTCGCCGTCAAAGCCATGCAGGATGTGCGTGCGGCGCTCGTCGCCGAAGCGGTCGACGATGCCGGTCAGCTCCTCGCGGATGATCGCGCGCTGGCGACCCTCGTCGGCCAGGATCGACTTGTAGTCGGTGATCTGCGCTTCGAGCTCGTTCGCCTGGTCGATGATCTTCTGACGCTCGAGAGCCGCCAGACGGCGCAGCTGCATCTGCAGGATCGCGTCGGCCTGGATCTCGTCGATGTCGAGGAGCTTCTGGAGTCCCTCATTCGCATCGGCCGTGGTCTGCGAACGACGGATGAGGGCGATGACCTCATCGAGCGCGTCGAGCGCCTTCAGGTATCCGCGCAGGATGTGCATGCGCTTCTCGGCCTCGCGCAGACGGTACTCCGTGCGCCGGACGATCACCTCGATCTGGTGCGTGATCCAGTGCGTGATGAAGCCGTCGATCGCGAGGGTGCGCGGCACACCGTCGACGATCGCGAGCATGTTCGCGCCGAAGTTCTCCTGCAGCTGCGTGTGCTTGTACAGGTTGTTCAGCACGACCTTCGCGACCGCGTCGCGCTTGAGCACGACGACCAGGCGCTGGCCCGTACGGTCGGACGACTCGTCGCGGATGTCGGCGATGCCGGTGATCTTGCCGTCACGGGCGAGGTCGCCGATCTTCACCGCGACGTTGTCGGGGTTGACCTGGTACGGCAGCTCGGTGACGACGAGGCAGGTGCGACCCTGGATCTCTTCGACGTTCACGACCGCGCGCATCGTGATCGATCCGCGGCCGGTGCGGTACGCCTCGTGGATGCCCTTGGTGCCGAGGATCTGCGCGCCGGTCGGGAAGTCCGGACCGGGGACGCGCTGGATGAGACCGTCGAGCAGCTCCTCGCGGGAGATGCCGGGGTTGTCGAGCGCCCAGAGTGCCGCAGCCGAGACCTCGCGCAGGTTGTGCGGCGGGATGTTCGTGGCCATGCCGACCGCGATGCCGACCGATCCGTTGACGAGCAGGTTCGGGAAGCGGGCCGGGAGGACCGTCGGCTCCTGCGTCTGACCGTCGTAGTTGTCGGTGAAGTCGACGGTGTCTTCTTCGATGTCGCGCACCATCTCGAGCGCGAGCGGGGCCATCTTGGTCTCGGTGTATCGGGGAGCCGCGGCGCCCATGTTTCCGGGCGAGCCGAAGTTTCCCTGACCGAGAGCCAGCGGATACCGCAGCGACCACGGCTGCACCAGACGCACGAGGGCGTCGTAGATCGCCGAGTCGCCGTGCGGGTGGTACTGGCCCATGACCTCGCCCACCACACGGGCGCACTTCGAGAACGACTTGTCAGGACGGAATCCGCCGTCGTACATGCCGTAGATCACACGACGGTGCACCGGCTTGAGGCCGTCGCGCACGTCGGGGAGCGCGCGCCCCACGATGACCGCCATGGCGTAGTCGAGGTAGCTGCGCTGCATCTCGAACTGCAGGTCGACCTGATCGATCTTGCCGTGGTCGTGTTCCGGCTCGGTGCGTTCTTCGTCAGTCATCAATCAATCTCTCTGTCACACATCTGGTCTGAGCCCGCGGGGCGTCAGATGTCGAGGAAGCGGACGTCCTTGGCGTTGCGCTGGATGAAGCTGCGTCGGGACTCGACGTCCTCACCCATCAGCACGCTGAAGATCTCGTCGGCGGCGGCGGCGTCTTCGATGGTGATCTGCTGCAGGGTGCGCGTGGTGTGATCCATCGTCGTCTCCCACAGCTCCTTCGGGTTCATCTCACCGAGACCCTTGTAGCGCTGGATGCCGGCATCCTTCGGGATCCGCTTGCCGTTGTCGAGACCGTGCTTGAGCAGGGCGTCGCGCTCGGAGTCGCTGAACACGTACTCGTGTGCGGAGTTCGACCACTTCAGGCGGTACAGCGGCGGCATCGCGAGGTACACGAAGCCGGCCTCGATGAGTCCGCGCATGTAGCGGAACAGCAGCGTGAGCAGCAGCGTGGTGATGTGCTGACCGTCGACGTCGGCATCCGCCATCAGCACGATCTTGTGATAGCGCGCCTTCTCGATGTCGAACTCTTCGCCGATGCCCGTGCCGAAGGCCTGGATCATCGCCTGGACTTCTTTGTTGCCCAGGGCCTTGTCGAGACGCGCGCGCTCGACGTTGAGGATCTTGCCGCGGAGGGCCAGGATCGCCTGCGTGTGCGGGTCGCGACCCTGCACGGCGGAACCACCGGCCGAGTCACCCTCGACGAGGAAGATCTCGCTGATCGAGGGGTCCTTGCTCGTGCAGTCCTTGAGCTTGTCGGGCATGGCCGCCGACTCGAAGACGCTCTTGCGTCGAGCAGTCTCGCGCGCCTTGCGGGCGGCGAGGCGAGCGGTCGCCGCATCGAGAGCCTTGCGGATGATGTTCTTCGCCTGGACCGGGTTGCGTTCGAACCAGTCTCCGAGCTGATCGCCCACGACCTTCTGCACGAAGGCCTTCGCCTCGGTGTTGCCGAGCTTGGTCTTGGTCTGGCCCTCGAACTGCGGCTCACCCAGCTTGATCGAGATCACCGCCGTGAGACCCTCTCGGACGTCGTCTCCCGAGAGGTTGTCGTCCTTTTCCTTGAGGATGTTGTTCGCGCGGGCGTACTTGTTCACCAGGGTCGTCAACGCAGCACGGAATCCCTCTTCGTGCGTGCCACCCTCATGGGTATTGATCGTGTTCGCGTAGGTGAAGACGTTCTCGGTGTACGAGGTGGTCCACTGCATCGCGACCTCGAGCGAGATCTTGCGCTGCGTGTCCTCGGACTCGAAGGCGATGATCTCGTCGTTCACGACCTCGGCATGGCGCACCTTGTTGAGGTACTCCACATAGTCGACGAGTCCGCGCTCGTAGAAGAAGACGTCACCGGGCTGCTTCGTGATCGTCGAGCCTTCTTCCTCCACCTCATAGGCGGAGGACTCGCGCTCGTCGCGCAGCTCGATGCGCAGCCCCTTGTTGAGGAACGCCATCTGCTGGAAGCGCGTGCGCAGCGTGTCGTAATCGAAGTCGATCGATTCGGTGAAGATGGACTCGTCGGGCCAGAACGTGATGCTGGTTCCGGTCTCGTCGGTCTCCTCTCCCTTCTCGAGCTTCTGCTGCGGGATGCCGCCGTCGGCGAACGAGTGGCGCCAGACGAAGCCCTTCTGCTTGACCTCGACGTCGAAGCGGGTCGACAGCGCGTTCACGACCGAGGAGCCGACGCCGTGCAGACCACCGGAGACGGCGTAGGCGCCGCCGCCGAACTTTCCACCGGCGTGCAGGATCGTCAGCACGACCTCGACCGTCGACTTGTTCGGGTCGGAGGAGTGCGGATCGACCGGGATGCCACGACCGTTGTCGACCACGCGCACGCCGCCGTCGGCGAGCATCGTCACCACGATCGTGTCGGCGTAACCAGCGAGTGCTTCATCGACCGAGTTGTCGACGATCTCGTAGACCAGGTGGTGCAGACCGCGCGGACCCGTGGATCCGATGTACATACCGGGCCGCTTGCGCACGGCCTCGAGGCCTTCGAGGATCTGGATCGAGTCGGCACCGTACTCGCCGGGCTGCTTGATCTTGGGGGAGATCGTGTTGCTCGTGGTCTCGGAGCCGTCGATGGGGTCGGAGGGTCCCCCGGTGTTCGATTCCGTCTCGTCAGCAGGGGATTCAGGCGTCATCAGAGGGCATTCTCCACATCGATATCACGAACTCCCATTCTAGCGGGGTTTCGTCGGGAAATGCCGCTCAACGGCCGTGTGTGGCCCTCTGAGCGTTGCGGACCCCATTCGTGGTGTCCTACCCGTAAGTGTCGCGCGGGCCCCGTCCTGGAACGACTCTGGGGCCCCATTTCCAGGAGGGGACGTCCGGCCCGATGAAGCGGAGGTTCTCCACACCCGCATCCGGATACCGTCGCCCGATCTCGGTGAGAATCGTCGCGCGCATGAACTGGAGGTTCTTCGCCCACGCCGTGGAATCGCACTTCACGGTGAGCAAACCGCGCTCGAGCGAGACCGGTTCGGAGTGCTTCGCGGTGTCGGCGCCCGCCAGATCGGCCCACTGCCGGACCAGGTCCTCGCGGGCGAGCGTGATCTGCCAGCCGGAGTCCCGACTCAGCTTGTCGAGCACCGCGCCGAGTGCACCCGGATCCCGACCCGGAGTGAACGGCGCGTTGTCGTCGTCGGTGACGATGCGGCGCTTGCGCTTCCAGCTCTTCGAACTCGGCTGCAAACCGCGCAGACGCAGGTACGTTCCCACGGTTTCGGGCACCTCGACAGGCGGGGTCGATGCGGCGTCAGTCATCCGCTGCCTCCCGCTCATCGCTGATCGTCCCGGCGTTGATGCGCACCACGTGGGCATGCAGCACCTCGGGGATATCCTCCTCCACCGCTGCGGTCACCACCACCTGCTCGTAACCGGCCGTGAGGGTCGCGAGGCGCTGTCGCCGATCGGCATCGAGCTCGGCGAAGACATCGTCGAGGATCAGGACCGGGTCTCCCGCCGGGGACTCGCTGCGCAAGAGCTCGGCCGACGCCAGTCGAAGAGCGAGTGCCACCGACCACGACTCCCCATGCGAGGCGTAGCCCTTCACCGGAAGATCGCGCACACGCAGCATCAGGTCGTCGCGGTGCGGACCGGTGAGCGTGAGCCCTCGATCGATCTCGGTCGACCGTTTCGCCGCCAGCGATGCGCGGAACAACTCGGCGATGTGCTGCTGATCACCGAGCTTGGCGACGGCCGGTGCTTCGTCCGCATCCGTCGCTGCGTCGTCGTCTTCCTCCGGATCAGCGCCGCCGACCGACAACGCCCACTCCAACTGCGGACGATGGTCGGCCCCGGCGATGGCTTCGTAGGCGTCGGCCACCGGCTGCTGAAGATCGGCAGCCAACCGCTGCCGCGCCGTGATGATCTCGGATCCCAGTGAGACGAGCTTGTCGTCCCAGACATCGAGGGTGCTCAGCCCTTCTCCGCGGATGCCGCGAGCTCTCGCTGACTTGAGCAGAGCATTGCGCTGCTTGAGCACACGGTCATAGTCCGCGAGGACCGCCGAGATGCGAGGAATGCGCTGGATGAGGAGCTGATCCATGAATCGGCGACGCGCAGACGGATCGCCGCGCACTATCTGCAGGTCTTCCGGGGCGAAGAGCACGACATGCGCGTAGCGCGGAAGCTCGTTCGGCTTCGACGGCGAGCCGTTGATGCGGGCCTTGTTCGAGCCCTGCCGGTTCACCTGCACCTCGGCGAGAACGCGCCGTTCGCCATGCGAGAGTCGCGCACGGATGATCGCGAACTCCTGCCCATCGCGCACCATCGGCGCATCCGACGACACCCGGTGCGAACCGAGAGTGGCGAGGAACACCACCGCCTCAGCCAGATTCGTCTTGCCCTGCCCATTGCGACCCACCAGCACGTTCGGGCCGCGGTGGAGGGCGAGTTCAGCGGTCGCGTAATTACGGAAATCGACCAGACTCAGGTGCTCCACAATCACGGAGTCAGCCTATCTTCGGGGTCTGACACTTGTTCTTCTCTGGTGTTCGCGCGTGGGTCGTGGGTGAGGACGCACCCTTCGCTCGCAGAGCGGGTTCCCTCCCACTTCGTGGGTCCCTCCCGATGCTCGCTCCGGGAGCATCCTCACCCGCGACGGTTCGTAGATCGGCTGACGGCTGATCCGGGAACGTTTCGGGTAGGAGGGAGAAGAGATCAGCGGAGGAGGAGGTTCGGCTGAAGAAGGTACTTGAACGAGTCGAGACCGGCCTGATCGACCGAGGTCTGGCTCGTGATGAGCACGGGGCTGAGCTTGTTGGCGTTGTCGCTCGACGTGAACGTCACGCGGACGAACTCGCTCTTCACCGCACCGAGCGCTTCGATCAGGTACTGCGGGTTCAGGCCGAGCGTGACCTCGTCGCCGCCGGAAAGGATCGCGTCGACCGACTCGGAAGCCCTGGCGTGCTCGCTACCCGAAGCATCCATCGTCACGCTGTCGCTCGAGAACGTGAATCGCAGCGGCGCGGCACGGTCGAGCACGAGCGACACACGCCGGACGGCCTCGACGAGATCGGCGGTGTTGACGACCGCGTAGTGGTCGGTCTGCTCGGGGAAGAGACGGCGGACGGGCGGGAAGTTGCCCTTGATCAGCAGTGATGTGACGGTCTTGTTGCCGGCGGTGAAGGCGATGATCTCGCGGTCGCCCGCTCCGGAGAAGGCGATCTGGATGGTGCCGGCGTGGCCGAAGGTCTTTCCGACCTCGAGCAGCGTGCGTGCCGGAACCAGTGCGGTTGCCTCGACGGATTCGCCGTCCCACGGCACATCGCGGAGCGAGACACGGTAGCGGTCGGTGGCGACGAGGCTGAGGCTGTGGCCCGACACCTCGAGCTGCACACCCGTGAGCACCGGGGTCACGTCGTCGCGGGAAGCCGCGAAACCGACCTGCGAGATCGCCGTGCCGAAGTCATCCGCAGGAACGACGCCGGACGATCCGCTCACCTCGGGGATCGACGGGTATTCCTCGACTGGCATGGCAGCGAGCGTGAATCGAGCGGAGCCGCAGGTGACGGTGATCCCACCGTCTTCTTCGACCGCGATCTCGATCGGAGCATTCGGAAGGCGGCTGGCGATGTCGGAGAGAAGTCGACCGTGCACGAGGATCGTGCCGGGAGTCTCGACGGTGGCTTCGATGGTCGTACGTGCGGAGGCCTCGTAGTCGAAGGCGGAGAGTGTGAGTCCGGAACCGTCTGCCTCGATCAGCACTCCGGCCAGGATCGGCTGCGGATTGCGCTGCGGCAGAAGCTTGACGACGAACGAGACAGCCTCGCTGAAGACATCGCGGTTGACCTGAAACCTCACTGGTGCTCCCTTGTCGTCGAACTGTGACGCGTTGTCGTCGGCCCTGCCGGTGCAGGGCTTCCCATGCTAGCCCCCAGTCCGGTCTGTTCCCTACGTCGGAGTTCTTGTCGTTCGTTCGACGGTTCTCCCCACCGTCTGGTGATGGGATCGCGCCTTGAAAGACTTAACTCCTTAACGGTGTTAACAGCTGTGGATACTGTGGATAACTCGGTGGATAGCAAGAGCGAGTAAGGAACTACACGCTTGTCAGTTGTGGAATCCCTGAGGAATCCGGGGGCTACGGCCGACTGGGGGTGCGGAGGCTCCCCCAGAGTTATCCACAGGTTTGACCGATTGGCCCACATTCGTCCCGACCTGAGTGACAGTCATCCACAAGTTATCCACATGTGCATAGAGGCATCTTTCCGCGGCCGGGAATGCCTGTCCGGACGCGAAAAGGGGGACTCAGCACCCCTTCGGATGCCGAGTCCCCCTCATGCCCGCGTGTCGCGGCGTCAGCGTCGCCCGAGCTGCGTCGTGATCTCGGTGACCTGGTTGTAGATCGAACGTCGCTCTTTCATGAGCTCACTGATCTTCTTGTACGCGTACATGACGGTGGTGTGGTCACGGTTGCCGAACAGCTGACCGATCTTCGGCAGGGACAGACTGGTGCGCTCACGACAGAGGTACATGGCGATCTGCCGAGCGGTGGCGATCTGCTGCGACCGACTCGAGCCGTAGAGGTCGTCGACCGTGAGCTTGAAGTACTGTGCCGTGGCGGTGATGATGTCCGTCGGCGAGATGATGTTGTCCTCGGCCGTGTCGATGATGTCGCGGAGTACGGTCTGAGCCAGCGAGATGTCGAGTGCCGATCGATTCAGGCTGGCGAACGCCGACACCCGGATCAGGGCTCCCTCGAGCTCACGGATGTTCGACGAGACGACGGTGGCGATGTACTCGAGGACCTCGTCCGGGATGTGCAGTGCCTCGCTCTGCGCCTTCTTCCGAAGGATCGCGATGCGTGTCTCCAGGTCCGGCGCCTGAACGTCGGTGATCAGACCCCATTCGAAGCGGCTGCGCATCCGGTCTTCGAAGCCGGTGAGGTGTTTCGGGGCGACGTCGCTGGTGATCACGACCTGCTTGTTGTGATCGTGAAGCGTGTTGAAGGTGTGGAAGAAGGCTTCCTGCGTCTCCGCCCGCCCCTGCAGGAACTGGATGTCGTCGATCAGGAGGATGTCGACATCGCGGTATCTGGCCTGGAACGCGGCGCCACGGTTGTTCGCGATCGAGTTGATGAAGTCATTGGTGAACTCCTCACTCGAGACGTAGCGAACCTTGACCCCCGCATAGAGGGACTGTGCGTAGTCGCCGATCGCGTGGAGGAGGTGTGTTTTGCCGAGGCCGGAGTCGCCGTAGATGAACAGGGGGTTGTAGGCCTTCGCCGGGGCTTCGGCCACAGCGACGGCTGCCGCGTGGGCGAAGCGGTTGGACTGGCCGATCACGAAGTTGTCGAAGGTGTACTTCGGGTTGAGCCGCGACTCATGGCGCAGCTGTGTCGGCTGCTCCATGGGCGACTCCACGCGGATCTGCTCGTGTCGCCCGAAGTCGCCGACCGCGATCGGAGCCGCCTGCTGCTCGGCGAGCTCGTGGTTGACCACGACTCGATAGGAGGTGACCTCGTCGCCGATGTGCGAGAGCGCCTCCATGATGGGCAGCCGCAGGCGCTTGTTGATCTGCGCGGCGGTGAGGTCGTTCGGCACCTCGAGGTAGAGCGTCGCGGACATGACCCCGGCCGGGACGGCCAGACTCAGAAAGCCTTGTAGCTGGGGAGTGACGCGATCGTCATCGACCAGAAGCTCCTGCACCGTGGTCCAGATGGGGACGTCGGGCTGGGCAGGTGATGACATGACGCTCCGGACGAGGAATCGAGGCGGGGTCGACGTGCTGTGCCCCTGTGGATAACTTAGGATGCCACGGTAGTCACCGCGGCTGTGAACGGCAACCTGCCCTGGAAAATACGCGCGCGTGTTGTGCTCGTCGGGCGCGCCTCGGTTGTGGATAATGGCTGTGCGGTTCGTGCCGGTGTCCGATCACGGAAGCGCGCAGATTTGCTCTGCGCGCCGGTAAGACGTACCCTAAGTCGGTTGACTTATGCCTTTTTCGGCAGTTCCCCATGTCTCCGGTCGAAGTGAATCCGGTGGCAGCATTCCCGGAGTGATTCCATGAGCAAGCGCACCTTCCAGCCCAACAACCGTCGTCGCGCCAAGAAGCACGGCTTCCGTGCCCGCATGCGTACGCGTGCCGGCCGCGGCATCCTCGCTGCCCGCCGTGCGAAGGGCCGCACCGAGCTCTCCGCGTAGTCCACTGTGCTCGCCCGCCCGTATCGGCTGACCCGCGGGAGCGACTACCGTCTGGTCGTTCGACGCGGATCCCGTTGTGGCGGGGCGCGCGTCATCACCTCGGTGCTGACGACGGGCGAGAGCAGGGCCGCGAGGTTCGGATTCATCATCAGTAAGCAGGTAGGCACCGCTGTGGTGCGCAACACCGTGCGTCGGCGACTCAAAGCCGTCTGTGCGGAGTCGCTCGCGCGCGTTCCTGAGGGCACGGATGTCGTCATCCGTGCCCTTCCTGCGTCGGCGACCGCCTCCTTCGCGGAACTGCGCGCCGATGTCGATCGCTGTCTGAGCAGACTCGCGCCGGTGCCGGCCGCGGTGTCGGCATGACCGCTCTGCCGGCCTCGTCCATCGGGACGGCGCACATGCAGTCGCAGGATGTGCTGCGCAGCGTTCCTCTGGTTCCCCGCAATCTGGTGCTGGGGTTCCTCACCGCGTACCGCAAGGTGATCTCCCCGATGCATGGAGATGTCTGTGCGTACTACCCCAGCTGTTCCGCCTACGCTGTAGGTGCGGTGCAGCAGCACGGCGCGGTGAAGGGGGCGATGCTCTCGGCATGGCGCATCCTCCGCTGCAATCCCTGGACCAGCGGTGGCGTCGACGACGTCCGTCCGCATGAACACTTCCGCTACGACCTGACTGCACACGGTTTCGTCGTCCCTTCCCGAAAGGACTGATCGGTGGGTCTTGACCTTCTGCTAGCCAGCTCCACTCCCAGCGACGCCCCCGCTGCAGGTGGGTTCGATCTGCTCGGCACCATCCTCTGGCCGCTGAAGTGGGTGGTCGAGCTGATCCTCGTCGCCTGGCACTGGCTCCTGACGTCCGTCGGTCTCCCTGCGGCATCCGGACTCACCTGGGTGCTGTCGATCGTCGGACTCGTCATCGTCGTCCGTGCTGCGCTGATCCCGCTCTTCGTGAAGCAGATCAAGAGCCAGCGAAAGATGATGGAAATCGCTCCTGAACTGCGAAAAGTTCAGGAGAAGTATCGTGGCAAGAAGGATCAGCTCTCTCGCGAGGCCATGAGCCGCGAGACCATGGGCCTCTACAAGAAGCACGGCACGACACCGATGTCGAGTTGCCTGCCGCTTCTGGTGCAGATGCCGATCTTCTTCTCCCTCTTCAGTGTTCTGAGTGACGTCAAGAAGCATGCAGAGGCAGGCATCGGCGGCGTGGGCTTGATGAGCCCCGAGCTGACGAAGGAGTTCTACGACGCCAAGCTGTTCGGTGTCGCCTCGCTGCACGAGAACCTGGGCAACGCGGTCGACGCGAAGAACACCACGGCGATCGTCATCCTGGTCACCCTCGTCGTGCTCATGATCGCTTCGCAGTTCTTCACGCAGCTGCAGATCATCTCGAAGAACCTGTCACCCGAGGCCAAGACCGGCCAGGCGTACCAGATGCAGAAGATCATGCTCTACGTTCTGCCGCTGGGCTTCATCTTCTCCGGTGTGTTCTTCCCCCTCGGCGTCGTCGTCTACTGGTTCATCTCGAACCTCTGGACCATGGGCCAGCAGTTCCTCGTCATCCGCGAAATGCCGACTCCCGGCTCGGAAGCCGCCAAGGCCCGTGAAGAGCGCCTCGCTCGCAAGGGCAAGGCGCTCGACTCCTCGGGCAAGGTCGTCCCGATGGCCGCGTACGAGGCAGAACAGCAGCGTCTGCTCGAAGAGGCTGAGAAGGCCAAGGCGGAAGCACCGAAGCGTCAGCAGCCGGTGGGCAAGAAGCGCGCGAAGAAGAAGGGGAGCGGTTCATGAGCGAGACCATGACCGAGAACACGGAGCCGACGGTTGCTCAGCTCGAGAACGAAGGCGATGTCGCGGCCGACTACCTCGAGGAGCTCCTCGATATCGCCGACATCGACGGAGACCTGAATCTCGACGTCCGTCAGGGTCGTGCCTACGTCTCGATCGAAGCCGAGGGCGACGGGCTGTCCCTGCTCTCCGCTCCGGATACCGTGCAGGCGCTGCAGGAGCTGACGCGCCTGGCGGTGCAGAGCAAGACCGGTTCATTCTCGCGACTCATCCTCGACATCGCCGGTTCGCGCGACACGCGTCGCCGCCAGCTCGAGACCCTCGTCGACGCGGCTGCCGCGAAGCTTGATGAGGGTTCGTCGCAGGCATCGCTGCCCTCCATGTCGAGCTATGAGCGCAAGCTCGTGCACGACATCGCCGCGGAGCGCGGTCTTGTCTCCGAGTCCTACGGCGAAGGCGCCGACCGGCACACGGTCCTCCGCCGTCGTTGATGTTTCACGTGAAACATCGATCTATCGCGGACGCTCATGAGTGACCTCGAGCTGGAACCGGAGATCTCCGCGGAACTGTTCGGAGATCGTATCGATGTCGCACGCGCGTTCACGGAAGCGCTCGCGCGCGAAGGTGAGGAGAGGGGACTCATCGGTCCTCTCGAGCTTCCTCGCCTGTGGACGCGGCACATCCTCAACAGCGTGATCGCCGCACCGCTCTTCCACGGTTCTGTTGCGGACATCGGATCGGGAGCAGGTCTTCCGGGGATCGTCCTCGCTATTGCTCGACCTGATGTGCAGTGGACTCTCGTCGAGCCGATGGAACGCCGCGTCACCTGGCTGAACGAGCAGGTTTCGGAACTGGGACTGACCAACACAACGGTGCTGCGGGCGCGTGCCGAAGACGTGCCCCCCGCAGCTTTCGACATCGTCACTGCCCGCGCCGTGAGCGCGCTGCGAACTCTGATCCCGATCACTGCACCGCTGGTGCGTGACGGGGGAGAACTCACTCTGCTCAAGGGTATGAATGCAGCGAACGAGATCGAAGCCGCCCAGAAGCAGATCAAGAGGTTCCGCCTCTCCGACGTGCGAGTCGAAGTATTGGGCGAGGGTGTGCTCACGGAGACGACCCGTGTCGTTCGGGCTCGCGTCCGCTGAAGTTCTCGCATCACGCCAGCGGGGTGTTTCACGTGAAACACCCCGCTTCGGAGTTTCTGGACACGCTTGTCTGCACCGATGTATCACGTGGAACATCGGGGTAGCTGCGTCGTGCCGGCCTTCTTCTCTCGCTTCATGAGGTGACCATCAGGCAGTCACCCTGTGAGCACACAGTGGTGACGGGGCTGACGTTCGAAGGATTGAAGAAGAGGTCGCGGTCCCGGGTGCGGAGTGCGCGTGGACAGTCCCCGTTCGGTTGAGGCATTCCATCCAGAGGGACAGCCGGAGCTGGTCTTGTGTGGACGTCGATGGCTGGCAGCCCATGCTCTCGGCTCCGAAGTGTCGGAGCCATCTGTGCCCTGCGCGCGCGTTCGGCGTCTACGCGATCCACGATGTTTCACGTGAAACGGCGCGGTGCGGCGTAGGGAGATGTCCCTGCTTCATAGATGTCCCTGTCCCGTGGGGTCGTATCCGCATGTCGATCATGGGCGTGGTTTCGGGGAGGTAATTGACACCGTGCCGATCGCGACAGAGGGAGGAATGCGCAGGCAACTCTTCCGGCAGTTGCGATTGTCGGGCTGCGTGCTTCGAGTCGACCTCGGTATCGGTTGTGTCGGACGGCTCCTCTGAACCGGAGCGCCGCTGGTCGGATAGTGCGCTCCTCGAGCATTAGTGCCGTGTTGATCGCGGGTCTGATGGCGTGGAGACGAGCCTCACCACCGGAAACAGGGGGAGGGGGAGGGATGCGCGGCGAATGCCTGCACGTCGTGCTTAGCCAAGCGGATGTTTCACGTGAAACGGACGTGTCTGCTCGAGAACTCGCAGGATTCTCGCGCGCCGACAAGCGCCAGGGAGCCTCCAGGCGCCGTTGACCATTCTCCGCATTCGTGGTCGCGATCGGGCATGGCCCCGCCCTTCGAACAGCCAACAGGGGTCGCCCTTCCGGCATCCGACCTTTCTCGCTCGGGATCGGCTGAAGGCGGTGAATCGGTCCTTGTTTCACGTGAAACATTGGTCTGGGCCACTCCGCGGTGGGGTCCTGGCCCGCGCACCGCCCCGCCCCGCCATGGTCTCCACCACAAGCTGATTGTGGGAGTTCGGGCTCGTGGGTCGGCTTTCCCACAAGTGGGCTCACGTAAGCCGGTGTCGCCCGCAGCGATTAGAGTGGAACGCGGCCCCGAAAGGAGTGGATGTTTCACGTGAAACAATCCGAGAAGACATCGGCGAACGAATCGTTCGGGATGGATACGCCGCTCGCGCGGGAGATTGCCGACCTTTCGGCTCGGAGGCGCGCGCTGGAAGCCGCGTCGGTCGAGTTCACGGGTGAGACGCGCGTGCTGACGGTGTCGAACCAGAAGGGCGGCGTCGGTAAGACCACGACGGCCGTGAATGTCGCCTCCGCCCTCGCGGGCCTGGGGGCGAAGGTCCTCGTCATCGACCTCGACCCGCAGGGCAATGCCTCGACCGCGCTGGGTGTTCCGCACAGTGCCGACATCCCCAGCGTTTACGACGTCCTCATCGAGGAGGTGCCCCTCGCTGACATCGTGCAGCCCAGTCCGGAAGACCCGAACCTGTTCTGCGCACCCAGCACCATCCACCTTGCGGGCGCGGAGATCGAACTCGTCGCGCAGGTGGCCCGTGAGCACCGACTGCGTCGCGCACTGGTGGACTACCTCGCCGACAACCCGATGGACTACGTCATCATCGACTGCCCGCCGTCACTGGGTCTGCTCACGATCAACGCCTTCACAGCGGCATCCGAGGTGTTCATCCCGATCCAGTGCGAGTACTACGCGCTGGAAGGGCTGAGCCAGCTGCTCGGCAGCATCCAGATGATCCAGAAGCACCTGAATCCCGACCTGCATCTCTCCACCATCCTGCTGACCATGTTCGACGGCCGCACCCGGCTCGCCCAGCAGGTTGCGGAAGAGGTGCGCACGCACTTCCCGGATCAGGTGCTGGAGACGGTGATTCCGCGATCGGTCCGGGTGTCTGAAGCGCCGAGCTTCGGACAGACCGTGATCGCCTATGACGGACAATCCGCCGGTGCCATCGCCTACCGCGAAGCCGCCGTCGAGATCGCATCGCGAACCGCGACGCAGAGCAAGGAGAAATGATGGCCAAGCGCACTGGACTGGGTCGGGGTATCGGAGCCCTGATCCCCACGGCTGATCAGGCGGAGCGTCCCGTCGATGTCTTCTTCCCCGGCGCGAGCCTGCGGCCGGCTGCCGCGGAGGCGACCATCGGGCCGGATGCCGAGGCCCCCGCGCTGGAAGAGGTGCCCGGGATCCATCTGGTCCAGGTGGACCCAAATGCGATCGTCCCGAACCCCCGCCAGCCGCGGACGCACTTCAACCCGGAAGACCTGGCGGAGCTGGTGCACAGCGTGCGCGAGTTCGGAGTGCTGCAGCCCGTGGTCGTTCGCAAGAACACCGAGGGCGAGTACGAGCTGATCATGGGGGAGCGGCGTACCCGCGCCGCTCGTGAGGCAGGACTCGAGACGATTCCCGCCATCGTGCGCGAGACGGCCGATGAGGATCTCCTTCGCGATGCCCTGCTCGAGAACCTGCACCGGTCCGAGCTCAACCCGCTGGAAGAAGCGTCTGCGTACCAGCAGCTTCTGGAGGACTTCGGCATCACTCAGGAGGAGCTGGCCACGCGCATCGGCCGCTCGCGTCCCCAGATCAGCAACACGATCCGACTCCTGAAGCTGCCCGTCCCGGTGCAGCAGCGCGTCGCTGCCGGCGTGCTCACAGCAGGCCACGCCCGCGCGATCCTCAGCCTCGAGAATCCCGAATCGATGCAGCGTCTCGCCGACAAGGTCGTGAACGAAGACCTCTCCGTGCGCGCCACGGAAGAGGCCGCCAAGTCGCAGCCCTCGGCCGGCAAGACGACGAAAGCGACTCCCGGAGCACGACGGGCGTACCTCGACGAGGTCGCCGGCAAGCTCGGTGATCGGCTGAACACCCGCGTCAAGATCGCACTCGGCGCACGAAAAGGCCAGGTCACAATCGATTTCGCTTCGATCCAGGACCTCAATCGCATTCTCGAGGAACTCGGCGAGAGCGGCTACGGCTCCGCCGGGTAACACCCACCGTCGTCCGCCCTTCATCTAGACTCGCGTCATCTTGACGTCGAGGGGGAGTCAGTCATGTCCAGAGCATCAGGTCCAGCTGCCATCAAGCGCCGTGTGATCGCGGTGAGCGTCGCGGCGGCGCTAGGTGGTTTCCTTTTCGGATTCGACACCGCCGTGATCAACGGAGCGGTCGACGCTCTCGCCGGTGACGTCTCCGGCTTCGACCTCGGAACCGCACTGAAGGGCTTCGCCGTCTCGTCGGCCCTCATCGGTTGCGCCGTGGGTGCCTGGTTCGCGGGACCGGTGTCGAACAAGTACGGGCGCATCCCTGTGATGGTGGTCGCCGCGGCGATGTTCTTCATCTCGGCGATCGGATCCGGACTCGCGTTCGGCGTCATCGATCTGATCGTCTGGCGCGTGATCGGCGGCCTCGGAGTCGGCGCGGCATCGGTCATCGCCCCCGCCTACATCGCGGAGGTCTCGCCGGCCGCGGTGCGCGGGCGCCTCGGATCGCTGCAGCAGCTCGCGATCGTGACCGGTATCTTCGCGGCGCTCCTCTCCGACGCGCTGCTCGCCAACCTCGCCGGGGCCGCCGACCAGCCGCTCTGGGGGCTCACCGCCTGGCGATGGATGTTCATGGTCGCCGCGATCCCCGCCCTCGTCTACGGGCTCATGTCGCTGCGACTGCCGGAATCGCCGCGGTATCTGGTGCGCAAGGGCGAATTGGAGCGGGCGGCCAAGGTGCTGGAGACCGTCACCGGGACCGTCGACACCGACGCGAAGATCAAGGAGATCACCGGGACGATCAACACGGAGCGATCCGAGTCGCTCCGGGACCTTCGGGGCAACCGCTTCGGGTTGAAGCCGATCGTCTGGATCGGCATCCTGCTCTCGGTGTTCCAGCAGTTCGTCGGCATCAATGTGATCTTCTACTACTCGACGACCCTGTGGCAGTCGGTCGGGTTCGACGAGTCGAGCGCTCTGCTCACCTCCGTCATCACGTCGGTGACGAACATCGTCGTGACGATCGTCGCCATCCTGCTGGTCGACAAGATCGGGCGACGGATCATGCTCCTCGTGGGCTCCGTCGGTATGACGGTGACGCTGGGGCTCATGGCCGTCGCGTTCTCGTTCGGCACGCTGAATGCCGAGGGCACGGCGACGCTCCCCGACCCGTGGGCGACTGTCGCACTGGTCTGCGCGAACGGCTTCGTGGTGTTCTTCGGCGCGAGCTGGGGGCCGCTGGTCTGGGTGCTGCTGGGCGAGATCTTCCCGAACTCCATCCGCGCCGGCGCTCTCGCGGTGGCTGCGGCAGCGCAGTGGGTCGCGAACTTCTTCATCTCGACCACGTTCCCGGCCTTCGCCGAGATCGGACTCACGTTCGCGTACGGCTTCTACGCGTTCTTCGCGCTCCTGTCGTTCTTCTTCGTGTTCTTCAAGGTTCCTGAGACCAAGGGCAAAGAGCTCGAGGAGATGACCGAGAACATGAAGGTCGTGCGACGCGGGCGCCCGCAGCAGACGTAGGCTTGTTGCATGACCGAGTCCGTTCAGCGCCGCGCCAGCCTGGAAGTGCTGCGCGCGGAGGCCGCCGACGAACTCGCGGTTCTCATCCAGGAGCGACTCCTCGGCGGGGAAGACCCCTGGGAGTTCATGGAGGAGTTGCCGAGCGTCGACGAGTTGGTCGTCTACCTTCTGCGCGCTGACAACATCAACGCGAACGACGGAGTGCGCCCCAACGCCGCTCGGCACTACCGTGTGCTGCGTCAGATCGCACTGGAGTACCCCGAGCTCACCTCGGCCGTCTGGGGGCTTCTCGACGAGAAGCAGCGTCATCGACGCTGGGACCCCAGCGTCGCCGACGCCTCCTGACCGCCTGAGGACACGAAAAGGCCGCCACCCCCGGGGGATGGCGGCCTTTTCGACGTCAGAGGATCAGCCGATGAATGCGGCGAGGTCCTTCTCGAGCGCGAACTTCGGCTTCGCACCGATGATGGTCGTCTTGACCTCACCACCGTGGAAGACCTTCATCGCCGGGATCGACGTGATCTGATACTTCATCGCCAGCTCGGGGTTCTCGTCGACGTTGAGCTTGAGGATGGTGATCTTGTCGGGGTTGTCGGCCTGGATCTCGTCCAGAACCGGCGCGACCATGCGACACGGACCACACCACTCAGCCCAGAAGTCCACCAGCACCGGACCGTCGGCCTGCAGAACGTCCTGCTCCCAGGTCGCCTGGCTCGTAGCCTTTGCACTCATCAGAGTTCTCCTTGATTGGGGTTCGCCTGCTACAACAGCAGACGAGCGAAAAGTGTTCCCGCCGCCTCAGGCGACGATGATCTCAGCGGCCTCTGCGGCCGGCACCTCGACCGAGGCATCCTCGAGATCCGCGAGGAAGTGCTCCGCATCCAGGGCCGCGATCGTTCCGGTGCCGGCAGCCGTGATGGCCTGGCGGTAGGTGGGGTCGATCACGTCGCCGGCGGCGAACACACCGGGAACCGAGGTCTTCGACGAGCGGCCGTCGACCCAGATGGTGCCCTCGGGCGTCAGCTCGAGCTTGTCGTGCACGAGGTGCGTGCGCGGGTCGTTGCCGATCGCGATGAAGAGTCCGTCGATGGGAAGGTCGCTGAGCGTGCCGTCGATCGTGTTGCGCAGCTGCACACCGGAGACGGAGTCGCCACCGAGGACCTCGGCGACCTCGCTGTTCCACACGAACTCGATCTTCTCGTTCGCGAACGCGCGCTCCTGCATGATCTTCGAGGCCCGCAGGGTGTCCTTGCGGTGGATCACGTAGACCTTGGAGGCGAAGCGCGTGAGGAATGTCGCCTCTTCCATCGCGGAGTCGCCACCGCCGACGACGGCGATCGTCTTCTCACGGAAGAAGAAACCGTCGCAGGTGGCGCACCAGGAGACGCCGTAGCCGGAGAGGCGCTCCTCGCCGGCGATGTCGAGCTTGCGGTAGGCCGAGCCGGTCGCGTAGATCAGGGACTGGGTCTCGTGCACCGCGCCGGAGCCGAGCGTGACCGTCTTGACGGGGCCGGCGAGGTCGAGCTCGGTGACGTCGTCGTAGAGGACCTCGGTACCGAACTTCTCGGCCTGCTCCTGGAACTTCGCCATCAGCTCAGGACCCTGGATGCCCTCGGGGAAGCCCGGGTAGTTCTCGACCTCGGTGGTGTTCATGAGCTCGCCGCCGACCTCGACCGAACTCGCGATGAGCAGCGGCTTGAGGTTCGCCCTGGCCGCGTAGATGGCAGCCGTGAATCCGGCGGGGCCGGAGCCGATGATGATGACCTGACGCATGTGCTCTCCGTCTTAGAAACTGCGGTCGAATGACCTTCGACTGCTTCAACCCATGGTAACCGCGGGGCATTCCCTCAGCAGTGTGCGCCACCGGGCTGGGAGACGCCTCCGTGCGCGGATCAGCGGCCGGGCAGGAAACGACGCACGAGGCCGCCGGCCGCCTTGAGCTCCGGGGCGCGCATGAGGGCGAGGATCGCGACGTAGACGACCACGACCGTGAGGCCGATGATCGCGGTGCCGACGGCTCCCTGGATCTTGTCGGCCATCGTCCAGCCCGCGGTACCGCCCAGGAGTGCGAAAGCGCCCCATCCGGCCAGACCCGCGGGGACGCCGGCAACCGCGAAGCGACCGATGGCTGACATCCAGGAGCGGATTCGCAGGCCGCCGATCTTTCGGTGCAGCAGCCAGGTGGCCACGACCGTCTGCAGGATGCTGGCGAGCGACTGTCCGAGCGCGACCGCAGCGGCGAGAGCGGTGATCGGGATGATGCCCGCCTCGCGCATCCCGAGCGCGATGAGGGCGGTGACCACGATGAGGACGCACTGGAAGATCGTGAACCAGAACGGGGTACGTGTGTCGTCGTACGCGTAGAACGTGCGCTGGACGATGAACAGGATCGTGAGCGGGATGAGGCCGACGAGGTAAGCGATCAGCACCAGAGCCGCCGCCTGGGCATCCGCCGCCGAGTCGGTGAACACGCGCGAGGCGGGAATGGCCGCGGCCGCGACGGCGGCGGTGGCTGCGACGATGAAGAACAACAGAGTACGGATGCTTCGTGCGATGTCGGCGCGGACCTCATCGTCGCGCCCGGCAGCGGCGTGCCCACTGATCTGAGTGAAGTAGGGAGTGCCGATCGAAAGCACGATCACTGAGTACGGGAGCATGAAGATGAGCCAGGCGTTCGCCGTCACCGTGGCGGAGGCACCGAGACCGGCGACCTCACTGACGATGTAACCCTGAAGGACTCCGGCGGAGAGGCTCGCGAAAGCCATGAGGAAGGTCCAGCCCGCCAGGCGTCCGACATTGCCCAGACCCACACCGCGCCAGTGGAAGTCGGGCTTCAGAGCGAGACCCGTTCGACGCCAGAACACCAGCAGCACGACAGCCTGCAGCGCGATGCCCAGCGTGGCCGTGGCACCAAGCAGGGTGATCATCTCCGGCGTCCAGTCCGCCGCCTTCGTGGACACCGGGCCGAAGAGAGCACCGAGTGCGAGGAAGCCGGCGATGGACACGATGTTGTTGACGACAGGCGCCCACGTGAACGGACCGAAGATCTTTCGTGCGTTGAGGGCCTCGCCGAGCATCGCGTAGAGACCGTAGAGAAGGATCTGTGGCAGGCACCAGTAGGCGAGCGCCGTGGCCAGGGCGAGAGTGGACTCGTTCGCCTTGCCGGCGACCAGATGCACCAGCCATGGCGCCGCCGCGGTCGCAATTCCCGTCACGACGACCAGAACGACGGTGCCGAGGGTGAATAGCTTGGAGATGAATGCGTTGCCGCCGTCGGCGTCCGCCGTAGCCTTGACGATCTGCGGGACGATCACGGCTGTGAGGATTCCGACCGAGATGAGAGAGAAGACGCTGTTCGGTAGCTGGTTCGCGTAGGTGAACGCATCGGCCGCTTCGGAGGCGACGGACCCGAGGACGCCGACGAGGACGATACTGCGCAGCAGGCCGGTGAGACGGGAGACGAGGGTGCCGGCGCCGATGACGGCGCTCGCGCGGCCGAGGCTACTCACGCGGGTCTTCTGTCGTGGTGGCATCCGGGCGGGCTTCCACGGCATCCTCTTCTTCCAGGGCTTCGATCTGCGCTTCGACGGCCGACTCCTCGGCTGTCTCACGGCGCTTGCGGCGCACGGTGCGGATCACACCGAGCGCGATCAGCAGCACGATGATGCCGCCGAGGACGACGAGTCCGATCGTCTCCCACTCCGCACGCACCGCGACCCTGAGCGTCTGATCGCCCTGGATCTGCACGCCCGTGGGGCTGTAGAGACTGAGTCGGAGGTCGACCTCGCCGCTGCCCACGCGAGCCGACACCGGAACCTTGATGCGTGTCGTGGACTGGGCCTGCACGATCGTCTCGTCCGGGGACCTGACCTCAAGGCGCGGATCCGTCGGCGAGACGAAGAGCTGCACTGTCACAGGCCACGGCAGGTCATTGCGCACCGCGATCGGCAGATCGGCGTTCGCCGTGAGCAGCTGAATCGTGCTGGACGGGGGGATGTTGACCGCGTCGAGAGTGGCGCTCGTCTGTGCCTGATGATCCGCGAAACCCTCGGCGAACGCGGCGGCCGATGTTCCGACCGACAGCGTGCGCAGGATCCGCATGCGTTCGGGGCTGAGCAGCACCTGCGGGTCGGCGAGGATCGACGAGAACGCGGTGAGCCGGGACTCATCGGCGAGGAGTGTCGTCACGGCGGCGGATCGCGCAGCATCCGGCTCCCCGGTGACGGTCGCCGCGGCGGGCGGGGTCGCCCGGGTCGTCGCGAGCTCGAACCCGGCGGAGTCGGCGGCGGTGATCGCGTCGCGCAGCGCGTCGGAGGAGCGGTTCTCGTCCCGGTCCAGTCCGATGAGCAGGGGAGCGGTGGGGGCCGCGCGCTGTGCCAGCTGGAGGAGGGCGGCCGCCTCGGCGAGAAGTCGCTGACGGTCGGCGGGATTCCGCGCCGCCGCCACCCGCGAGAGCACGTCGGAGGTCGCGGCATCCGTGACCAGGAGGTCGTTGCCGCCGGCTGTCGCATGAGCCGTGCTCTGTCCGCCGACCGCCGTCGAGGAGACGATCGTCGTGGTGTCGGCGCCCACGTAGCCGGCGAAGGCCGTCAGGTCGGCGGAGGTGGGGGACTGCGGCCACAGGATGTGCGGCAGAGCGCCGTCGATCGCCGTGAGCTCGTCATCGCTGGGGAGTGCCGGAGACTCCGTGGCGCTCGGGGTCGGACCGGGTGTCGCATCAGGCGCATCGGTCGGTGCGGCCGTTGCCGGGACTCCCGGGAAGTTCGCGGGATCGAGCAATGGGGTGAGAGCCCGGGGCTGCAGCAGCTCGGGCAGGCCCGCCTGCGCCTGCGCCGTCGCATCCGCATCACCGAACTGCAGCGCGAAACGCGCGTTCGGGAGGTTGTCGAGCCGTGTCAGCCAGTCGCGGGCGGTCTCCGGGGCGGCGGTGCCGAGCGCCCGGATCGCGGCGGGGATGGACGGATCGATGGCCAGCACGGCGGTCGTCCCGGCGACGCCGTCGAGCTGCGCGGTCAGGGCTCCTTCGGGAGCGGTGAGCTCCGAGAGCTCGGCGGCCGTCAGCAGTGCGCCGCCTTCCGGCGTCGCCGTGACGGGAACGAGCACCCCGACCTGCGCGGTCTGGGGGGCGGCGATCACCAGCACACTCGTCGCGGTCGCATCCACGGCCTCGGCGTCTGCGGCATCACCGGTCGAGGCGGTGAGTTCCGCGCGCAGCGGGTAGACGCCGGGCGCGAGGTCACCCAGGGTCGCCTCGGACACGAAGATCGTGGTCGTCGCCGACGCACCGCCATCGATCGGGTCGGTGTCTTCGGCGCCGATGGAGGCGAACGAACCTGTCGCCTCGCCGTCGTCGAGCCAGGTGGAGACGGCCGCAGCATCGGTGAGCGGGAGGCGATTGAGTTCGACCTCGACCTGACCCGTGGTGAGTGCCGAGTCGGTGGCGTTCTCCACGGTGACGATCGCCGACGTGGACGACCCCGGTGCGACGAGCCCGCGAAGACCGGCCGAGACATGCAGCTCGACGCTCTTCTCGTCGTCGGATTGCGCCTGATCGGCGGCGACCGCGGCGCTCGGTGCGACGAACGCACAGCCGCTCACTGCGATCGCGAGAACAGCGGTCGCTCCTGCGAGCCGTCGCAGGCGCGCACGGAGGCCGATGTCGGGGGTGATCGCGGTCATGAAGGTCTTCCTCGAACGCCCGGGAAGAGGCTGCTCGTGAGTACTGACCTAGTGATTCTAGGAGGCTCTGCGAAAGAGAACCCTGAAGACGCGTAGAGTGACGGCCGTGTCCGACACCCCCGCACCGGTCCCAGACCCGCTCCGCACGGCCGCGCTCGCCGCGGATCTCGACGCTGCGGACCTCCGCTCCGAGCCGCTGCGGCGCCTGTGGGGTGAGGAGGCGGACGACGCACTCGCCCGTGGGATGCGGGAGCCGATCCTGCGGGCGATCGACGGCGAATCGGGGCCTCTCGCGACGCTCGGCCGTCTGCTCGTGCTGGGGATGCCGCAACCGCGTGCTCACGTCAGTGATGCCTTGCCGCGGCTCGGGGTGGACGGACTCGTCGCGCTCGGTCTCGCCGAAGCGGATGCCGAGACAGTGACGCCGACGGCCCTGCTGCGACCGCAGTCGTTCGTCGATGCCGAGGGCGTGGGGGAATGGTGGATCGCGAGCGATCTCGACGAGGTCGCCCTCGACGGCCCGCTGCCGGCAGACCACGTGCTCGGCGTCGGCGGGGCATCGCGCACGCTCGCCGAGACAATCGTTCCGATCGAAGTGGAGCGCGCGCTCGACCTGGGCACCGGATGCGGCATCCAGGCGCTCCTCGTCGCACGACGGGCCGGGACGGTGGTCGCGACCGACATCTCGACCCGGGCCCTCGCGTTCGCCGAACTCAACGCCCACCTCAACGGGGTGACGAACATCGATTTCCGCCACGGCAGCATGTTCGAGCCGGTCGCGGGGGAGGCGTTCGACCTGATCGTCTCGAACCCTCCGTTCGTGATCACCCCGCGCGTCGAGGGGGTTCCGGCGTACGAGTACCGCGACGGCGGTCTCGTGGGTGATGCCCTGGTCGAGCAGTTCGTCCGCAGCGCCCCTGCCCATCTGACGCGGAACGGCATCGCGCAGCTGCTCGGCAACTGGGAGTCGAAGACCGCCGTCACCGGGCTCGCGCGTCTCGAAGCCTGGGTGCCGGCCGAGCTCGACCTGTGGGTGATCGAGCGGGAGGAACTCTCGCCTCTGGGCTACGCGGAGCTGTGGATCCGCGATGGTGGGACCACGCCCCGCGACCCCGCATTCACGCCGCTGCTGACCGCATGGCTCGACGACTTCGCCGCCCGCGGGGTGACCTCGATCGGCTTCGGCTACGTGCTGATGCGCCGGGGCACTTCGGCCGAACCACTGCGGCGCACCGAGCGCATCGCCCAGCACATCGCGAACGTCGGGGCCGCCCTGGCGACGGGCCTCGCGGCGCAGGATGTGCTCGCCGAAGGGCTGCCGGCCACCCTGGTGGTCGCTGCCGACGTCACCGAGGCGCGGCACCTGATGCCGGGAGATGACGACCCGAGCGTGATCGAGCTGCGTCAGGGCGGCGGCTTCGGCCGCACGATCTCGGTCGACCCGGCTCTCGCCGGTTTCGTCGGTGCCTGCGACGGCGAACTCACCGTGGCGCAGATCGCGGCCGCGCTGGCGGACCTCTTCGAGGTGCCGCTCGCCGACCTGTGGGCGGAGCTCGAGCCCCGCATCCGCTCCCTCATCCTCGACGGCATCCTGCTGCCGGGGGAATAGACCTCTGATTCATGCGTTGGAATAGATCATGAAGGCTTTCGGATTCCTCTCTTTCGGTCACTATGCCGACGTGCCCGGCTCGGCGACCCGTACCGCGGGCGACATGTTGAAGCAGACGATCGAGATCGCCGAAGGGGCCGACGAGATCGGTGTGAACGGCGCCTCGGTGCGGGTGCACCACTGGGCGCGTCAGGCCGCTTCCCCGATGCCGCTGCTGTCGGCGATGGCCGCGCGTACGAAGCGCATCGAAGTCGGCACCGGCGTGATCGACATGCGCTACGAGAACCCGTTCCAGTTCGCCGAAGAGGCGGCCGCCCTCGACTTCATCGCCGACGGCAGGATCGCGCTCGGCGTGAGCCGTGGTTCACCCGAGACGGCGCTGCGCGGCTATGAGACGTTCGGCTACGTCGACGAAGAGGACCCGGAGCGCGGCAGTGTGCTCGCGCGGGAGAAGTTCGACCTGTTCCTGCGGGCGATCGACGGCGAGGGCCTCGCTCCCGGTGACCCGCGGATGGTGGGTGCCGGTCGGTACCTCGCGATCGAGCCGCAGTCGCCGACCCTGCGCGATCACATCTGGTGGGGCTCGGGTTCGCGCGCCACGGCCGAGGAGACCGGACGCAAGGGGCTCAACATGATGAGTTCCACCCTCGTGACCGAGGCGACCGGTCAGCCGTTCCACGAGCTGCAGCGCGAGCAGATCGAGCTGTTCCGTTCCTCATACAAGGAGGCAGGACACACCGGCCGCCCGCGGATCTCGGTCAGCCGCAGCGTCTTCCCGCTCGTCTCCGACATGGATCGGGCGTACTTCGGCCTGCGCAGCGAAGAGAACGCCGACCAGATCGGTGTGATCGATGGATTCCGCTCGACCTTCGGCAAGACCTACGCCGCCGAGCCGGACGTGCTCATCGCGCAGCTGAAGCAGGACGAGGCCGTGATGGCCGCCGACACCCTCCTTCTGACGATCCCGAACCAGCTCGGGCCGGAGTACAACCTGCACGTGCTGGAGGCGTTCGCGACGCACGTCGCGCCGGCGCTCGGCTGGAAGCCCAACACGGAGGGACCCGTTCAGGGCGACGCCGTCTGAGGACGGGCGCCGCCCTCGATGGGCGGCCCGTATCGAGGAATTCACTTTCGGACCGAAGCGGTATACCAGTACTCTGACCGCATGCGTGCCTCTCGCAGAGCGACCATCGCCGGAACCATCGTCCTCATCGCGGTGCTCGTCGGCGCCCTCCCGGCCTCGGCCGCGACCGTCGCCTCCTGGGCGACCTGGCAGCCGCTCGTCGGTGTCGGCGGGGCATTCACGACGTCGGTGCAGGTGGCGGCGAAGCCCGCCATCACCGCGACCGTGACCAGCGATTCGCGCGGCGGACAGGTCGGCGTGATCAGCGGTGCCTCGACCTGGCTCTCGGAGGGCACCGCGATCGGGGCGAAGTACGGCTCGAGCAGGGACCAGCCGTACCTGAACCTGCGCCCCCGGGCCGACAACGCCACGAGCCCCTCGACCACGACGTACTCCTTCGCGACGCCGACCCCGACTTCGGGATGGGCCTTCGCAGTGGGGGACATCGACGCGGACTCGGTGCGCATCCAGGCCGTCGCCCCCGATGGACATGTGCTCGACGCGACCGAGATCGGGCTGCGGGACCGGTTCAACTACTGCGCCCCCGGAATCGCGGGGAAGCCTTCGTGCACCGGTGCTGCCGATGACGTGCCGAGCTGGGATGCCACGACCCTCACCCTCACCGGCAACGCGGCGGCCCTGGACACCAGCGGCGCGGCGGCCTGGTTCGAGCCGAGCACCCCGATCAGCTCCCTCAGCCTGATCTTCACCCGCCGCTCGGGCCTTCCCGTCTACCAGACGTGGTTCGCGTCGATCGCCCAGGACATCACCGGCACCGTCACCGACACGGGGGCGCCGACGCCCGGCGTCACCCTCACGCTGACGGACGCGAACGGCACGGTCGTGGGGACGACGACCACGGCGGCGGACGGAACCTACTCCTTCCCCGGGTTCGTCGCGTCTGACGGGTACACGGTGCGCGTCACCCCGCCCGCGGGCAAGATCTCGACCGGCCCGACCACAGTCGCCGCGAACCTCAGTGCGGGCGACGCGGTCGCCGACTTCGGGCTGCGCGACATCGTGCCCGTCGCGGTCTCCGGAACCGTGACCGACACCACCGGTGCTGCGGTCCCCGGTGCGACCGTCACGATCGACGGCCAGACCACGACGACGGATGCTGACGGGAACTACCTGTTCGACCAGGTGGCCGTCGGGACGCATCCCGTGTCGATCACGACCCCGCCGGGCTACACGGTCGCCACTCAGCCGCCGCCCGTGACGGTTCCGGACGGCAGCGAGACTCCGATCACCGACGTGGACTTCGTGGTCGCCGAGAACGCCGACCTGCGCGGCGCGGTGCGCGCCAACGGCACGGGTGTGGCCGGCGTCACCGTGACCGCGGTCGCTCCCGGCGGGGCGACCCTCACACGGGTGACGGATGCGTCGGGGGCGTACTCGTTCCCCCGACTCGCTGCCGGTGACTACACGATCACGATGACGACGCCCGCGGGATTCGTCGCGACGTCTCCGGCCACGCGGAACGAACAGGTGGCCGCGGTCGACGTGGAGAACGTGGACTTCGAGCTGGCGCGCCTCGGCGCGATCGACGGCTCCGTGCGCGATGACGACGGTGCCCCCGTCGCGGGCGTGGTGGTGACACTCACCGGACCGGGCGCGCCGCAGCAGCTCACGTCCGACGCGGACGGCACGTTCGGGCTCGGCGCCCTGCCGCCCGGCGCCTACACCCTCACGGTTGTGCCCCCGACGGGCACGAGCGTCGTCGGCTCGGCGACGCGCACGGTCGTCATCACCGCCGCCGGAGACGTGATCGCCGAGCAGGACTTCACGCTCGCCGCCGATGCCGTCGTCGTGCCGCCGGACCCGACCGACCCGCCGGACCCGAGCACTCCGCCGACCAGTGGGGGCAACGGGACCGACCCGCTTCCCGCGACGGGACTCGGGCCCGAGACGCTCGCGTGGGCGGCCGGCGGTGCTGCCGTTCTCCTCCTCGGCGCGACACTCCTGATCCTCGGCCGCCGGCGCTCCGCGCGGAAGTAGCCCGGGCGGAGAGTCGCACCCGCGTCGCACAGTCCCCCGGGAATCGTGCGACCGCGGGCGAAGACTGCGATCGCGGTCAGCTGCTCTTCGGCGGGCCGAACAGCTCCTCGCCGTGCTCGTGGAGCAGCTTGTACGCGTCGGCGAAGGTCTCCGGCTCCTTCTCGCCGGGTTTGCCGTACCGGGCCAGAAGCAGCCCGAGCAGCCCGCGTGCCGGGGGCGTCAGCGGCTTGAGGTGCTCCTTCACATCGGGTTGCGGCACCGCTTCCTCCGGATTCGGCGGCGTGTACGAGGGCTTCGTCGTCGGCCAGTCGGCCGGATGCCGGGGCTGATCCAGATTCACGACGTTGAACAGGGTGTTGGCCGAGGCGTCGCGGTCGTTGAGCGGCTTCAGACCGTGCAGACGCGAGAGCGTCGCCGTGACCGAGCCGTGGTGCATCTCGTCGTGGATGATCGTGCCGCGCTTCGTGTACGCCGACACGGCGATGGCCGGGACACGGCATCCGAGTCGATCGAAGGTGAATCCCATCTCACCCGCTTCGGTGTCTTTCGTGGGCTTCGTTGCGGCGGGCGGCGGCACGTGGTCGTAGCATCCGCCGTGTTCGTCGAAGGTGATCAGCAGCAGGGTGTTGACGGCGTTCGACCCCGTCGGCGACGCGCTCGTGCGCACCGCCTCGTAGATGTCGTGGATCAGCAGGTCACCCGCGCGCACGTCGGAGATCGCGCTGTCGAAGACCTCTTCGCCCTCGACGAAGCCCTCCCGCGGTGAGCCGAACGGCGGGTGGAAGTCGTTGTGGTCGTAGACCATCCGCGGCTCGATGAAGGCGTACGCGGGGAGCTTGCCGTCTTTCGCGTCGGCGTAGAAGTCCTCCATCGTGCCGAAGTGATCCGTGCGCCAGTACTTCTCCAGCACCGGTGCGTGCAGCATGCCGGTGAAGGAGACGAGTTGGAGCTTGTCGATGTAGATCTTCCAGTCGAGCTTCTTCTCTTCGAGCCGGTTGAACACCGTCGGCGCTGCGGGTGCATCGATCCACTTGTCGTAGCCGCCGCCGGCCTGGTTCGTCACGAAGCCGTGCGACGTCGAGGCGTGGAAGAAGGAGCGATTGCAGAACGTCTGTGACGGGACGCCGGCGTACCAGTGGTCGAACACCGCGAACTCGGCGGCGAGCGTCGACAGCACCGGCAGCATCGCGGGGGAGAAGGAGCCCATGATGTGCTTCGCCTCGTCGACGCTCGGCTCCTTGCCCTTGCGCAGCCGACGGAAGTTGATGATGTAGTCCTGGAGGAACCCCGACATCGAGGCCTTCTCGCCGTTCGTCGGGGCGTTGTAGGGCGCCTCCATCTGGTCGACGAAGAGCTCGGCATTCGACTTCGGATCCACCGTTCCGAAGATCTGGGTGTTGACGTGCGGATACTCCTCACCCGGATCGGGATCGGGGTGACTCATGATCCGATCGGTCTCGCCCTCGTAGACGTGCGCCTCGACCACGGTGCCGTCGGACGCCTTGTTGCTGTGCGTGCCGAATGCCAAGCCCTCGAACGTCTCACCCGCCGGCAGGTTCTCCTTCGAGTAGAGATACCCGAGGAGATTGTCGAACGAGCGGTTCTCGCCCATCACGACCACGACGTGGTCGAACCCCGGCTCACTGCGCGGGGTCAGCGCGGCGTACGGGTCCGGATCGTCGGCGAAGCCGTCGCGCGCACCCGCCGCGACGGATGCTCCGATGGCAGCGCCGCCCGCGCCACCGACGACCGCGCCCGCGAGGGCCGCCCCGCCGATCTTGAAGAAGCCTCGGCGGGAGGTGTCGGGTGCGGGGGAGGACTGCACGTCATCGTCGGCCATGCCGCGATCCTATGGCCGTGGCGTCTCATCGCCGTGGGATGCCGTGGAACTACCCCTGGTGAAGATGCGTCGGGTCGGTGATCGAGGGGCCGGGCCTTCAGGCGGCGGCGATCCAGAGCAGGGCGCCAGCGCGCCAGCCGAGACCGGCGGTGCCTTCGGGGATCGGATCCTCGTGCCGGGGACGCACGACCCTCATCCGCTTGCCGGCGAGCTCGACGATGTAGACGATGTCGGCCCCGCGGTAGACGTGGGCGATGACGTCGACGCTCACCGGGGCGTCCGCGCCGACGGTGGGGGACAGGTGCAGGTCCTCCTGACGGAGCACCACCTCTCCGCCGCCGTCCGGGCCCGCGCCGGTCAACGGCATCTGGATCCCTGTTCCGTCGAGCGTCGCGACAGCGCCCGAGCGGGTCGCCGGAAGGAGGTTCGCCGCCCCGATGAAGTCGGCGGCGAACGGGGTGCGCGGTGCGCCGTAGAGCTCGGCCGGTGCACCCTCCTGCTCGATCACACCGCCGTTCATGAGGACGATCCGGTCGGAGAGGCTCATCGCCTCCTCCTGGTCGTGCGTGACGAACACGGTGGTGAGCCCGAGTGTGCGGTGCAGCTCCTTCAGCTCGACCTGCATGTCTTCACGCAGCCGGGCGTCGAGGTTCGACAGCGGCTCGTCGAGCAGGAGCACGCGGGGCTCGAAGGCGATGGCGCGGGCGAGTGCGACGCGCTGCTGCTGACCGCCCGACAGTTGCGCCGGCATCCGATCGGCGAGGTGTCCCATCTGCACGCGCTCCAGAGCTCGTACAGCCAGCTCCTTCTGCTCGGCCTTGGACTTCTCGCCCGACATCCGCAGACCGAAGCGCACGTTCTCGACCACGCTCATGTGCGGGAAGAGCGCGTAGCTCTGGAACATCATGCCGAGGTGCCGCTTCTCGGGCGGGAGCTTGGTCACATCCTGACCCGCGATCTCGATCGTGCCGCCGCTGGGCGACTCGAGACCCGCGATGCAGCGCAGGAGTGTCGTCTTTCCGCAGCCCGAGGGGCCGAGGAGGGAGACGAACTCTCCGGACTGCATCGAGAGGTCGATGCCCTTGAGCACCTTCGTCCCCTTGAAGTCCTTGGTGAGTGAGGTGATGGTGAGTGTTGTCATCAGACGAACAACCTTCCCAGGCCGATGATGCGTTCGAGCACGATCATGAGGACGACGGTGAGCAGGACCATGAGAGTCGAGACGGCCGCCACGGTGGGCGACGTGCTGAACTCCAGCTGGCCGTAGATGGCGATGGGGAGCGTCTCGAGCTGCGGGGTGCGCAGGAAGAGGGCGATGACCGCATCGTCGAACGAGATGTTGAAGGCGAAGAAGGCACCGGCGGCGATGCCGGGGCGGGCGATCGGGAGCACGACCAGCCGATAGCGGTTCCAGGTGCTGGCACCGAGAGTGCGCGCCGCCTCCTCGGTGAAGTGGTCGGCGCGGGTCATCACACCGGTCACGGTGCGCATCACGTAGGGGATCGCGATGACGATGTGGATCGCGATCAGCACACCCACGTTGGGCGAGCCGATCGTGAGCGACGCGATGGAGAGGGCGCCGATGGCGAGGATGATCGTGGGGATCGTCAGCGGCGACATCAGCAGCGCCTGGATGGCCGCACCGCCGGGAACCTTGAAGCGGGTGAGCGCGAGCGCGGCCGCGGTGCCGATCGCGGCGGCGAGGATCGCGACGGTGATACCCACGAGCAGGCTCAGGCGGAACGGCTCGAGGTACGTGTCGGAGGTGAGCGCTTCGACGTACCAGTCGAGCGTGAAGCCCTGCCCGGGAAAGGTCAGGAAGCGGTTCTCGCCGACCGAGGCGCCGGCGACGACCATGAGCGGCACGAGCATGTACAGCGTCACGATGACGCCGAGGACGATCGCGAGGATTCTGCCGAGGATCGGAACGGAACGGACCATGGTCACACCTTCTGCTTCCCGAGCCGGGACGTCGCTGCGAGCACGAGCATGACCCCGGCGAACAGCAGCACGGCCTGCGCGGCCGCGAACGACCAGTCGAGGTTGGTGGTCGCGTCGACGTAGATGGTCTGCGCGAACACCGGGATCTGGGCTCCGCCGATGAAGCGGGGGGTGATGAACGAGCTCACCGACAGGACGAAGACGAGCGAGGCGCCGGCGACGATGCCGGGCACAGCGAGGGGGAGGACGACGTGCCGCAGCGTGCGCCAGAATCCGGCGCCGAGGGTGCGGGACGCCTCTTCGAGCTGCGGGGTGATGCCCGAGATGACACCGAGGATGCTGAGCACCGCGAAGGGGAGGAGCACCTGCACCATGGCGATCACGACGCCGGTCTCGGTGCCGAGGAAGCCCTGGGTGCCGCCGACGAGGAACTCCGCGCCGGGGATCTGCATCATCAGCCCGGAGGGTCCCATCAGGACGACCCATCCGAACGTGCGGACCACGACGCTCGTCATGAGCGGGAGGATCACGACGATTAGGAGGAAGGAGCGCACCTTCGAGCCGGCTCGGGCCATCACGTAGGAGAGGGGGATGGCGATCACGAGCGTGATCACCGTCTGGATCACCCCCAGGCGGAGCGAACGGAGCGCCGCCTGGAGGTGATATTCACTCGTGAACAACCGGGTGAAGTTGTCGAGGGTGAACCCGCCTGCCGACGATTGCACGCTCATGAGGAGCATGCCGGCCACCGGCGTGACGAAGGCGAGCGCGAGCAGTGCGATCGCCGGCAGGAGCAGGAGCCAGGGCTCCCTACGGGTTCGGACGCTCATTTGGTGATCAGCGCATTCCACTCGTCGGTCCAGGACTGACGGTCGGCGGCGATGTCGCCGGGCGCGTAGACCACGACCGTGTCGAGCTCGTCGCCCGTGAGGACCGCATCCGCCGCGTCGTCCGAGAGCTCCGCCTTGGTGTTGACCGGCGAGTACCGCATGTTCTCCGCGAAGACGGCCTGCGCTTCGGGGCGCAGCTCGAAGTCGATGAAGAGCTTCGCGAGGTCGGGGTTGTCCCGGCCCTCGACGACGTTCGCCGTGATGAGGGAGGCGGTGGCGCCCTCCTCGGGCACGATGAACTCGACCGGAAGACCCGCATCCTGCAGTGTGCCGGCGTAGTCCATCGCGTAGGGAGCGATCCACGTGTCGCGCTGGGCGAAGGCGGTCTGCAGGTCGGGCGACGTCGGGACCACGATCGCGTCACCCGCCGAGGCGAGTGCCCCGAGGTCGGCGATGGCCTTCGAGGGGTCGTCGATTCCGCCGCCGAGAGCGTCGGCGACTCGGAGCATCGAGAGCACGCCGTACGTGTTCGAGAAGTCCGTGAGGGCAACGTGACCGGCGTACGCGTCGTCGAACAGGTCGAGCCACGAGGTGGGCGCCGGAGCATCCGCCTCGGTGTTGTAGACGAGTCCGATCGGCGCCAGCTGGATGACGGGGCCTTCGCCGCGCTCGAGCCCCGCGGTCGCGAGGTCGATCAGGTCACCGGACTCGGACAGGTCGTCGGCCGCGATCGGGGCGATGAGCCCGTCCTGAGCGGCCGTGAACTCCTGGCCGCCCGAGAAGTGCACGACATCGATCTGCGGGCTGGCCTTCTGGGCGGTGACCTGTGCGAGGGCGTCGGCGCTGTACAGCGTGATCAGCTCGACCTTGGCGCCGGTCTCCTCCTCGAAGGGATCGACGACGGCCTCGATGAAGGCCTTCTCCCAGTCGCCGCCGAAAGAGGTGACGACGATGGTCTCGCCGGCGAACTCCTTGTCGCCGGAGGATGCGGTGTCGTCACCGGATGCGCAGCCGGCGAGGATGAGGGCGCCGGTGGCGACGAGCGCTCCGGTGGTGAGAATTCTTCGGGTATTCATGCACTGCTCCTTCGGGATGGGTCCAGCACTGAGTGAACGCCTTAGACCAGGCGTCCGATGGTGAGCTGCTTAGCTCCGTCGATGCGGATCGCGGCGCTCTCCTTGGCGAATTCCGCGAGTCCTTCGGTGATGCCGCCCCAGATGTTGACGGGTGTCCATCCGAGCGGGCCGAGAGTACGGGCACCACGATCGTAGAAGACTCCGATCTCGTACCACTCGAACGGCAGGCCGCCCATCTGCATCGGACGCTGCCAGTACCACTGCAGGTCACCCGGTGCGGGCACGACCTGCTGGTTCTCGAACGGCACCTTCTCGGGGTCGAAGTTCTGGGCCTCTTCGGGAAGGCCGACCATGACCTCGGGTCCGGCGTACATCGCGTGCATCGCCTGCATGGTGACCGGCTTCTCCAGCGCACCCCACATGGCCTCGCAGGTGCGAGGGGCGAGGTCCTCGAACAGGGTGGCGACGGCGCGGACGCCGTTCTCGTACTCGAGGAAGACCTGCTTGGTCATCGTGTTCCTTTCTCTGCAGCGGGGTGTTCCGCTGCGCGTTCACGGGCGGCCGAGACGAACGCCGCGAACAGCGGCATCTCCTCTGCGGCCTCATCGGGGGCGATCATCTTCTCGGGGTGCCACTGCACCGCCCAGAAGGGCCAGTCGTCGTCGGCCTCGACGGCTTCGACGATGCCGTCCGGCGCCCAGGCGACCGGATGGAGGCCGGGGGCGGGGACGTCGATCGACTGGTGGTGGATGGTGTTCACGACGCGATTCCGCGTGCCGTAGAGCGCCGCGAGACGGCTGCCTTCGGCGAGCGTGATCGGATGCCGGGCCGCCAGCTGCTGGTCGGCGCCGCGCACGGGCTGGTGGTCGGCGGTCGTCGGGATGTCGACGATCAGCGATCCTCCGAAGGCGACGTTGCTGACCTGGAGGCCGCGGCAGATCGCCAGCACCGGCAGACCGCGTTCACGGGCTCCGCGGGCGAGCGCGAGTTCGTAGCCGTCGCGCGAGGGGTCGTAGTTCTTGCCCTCCTGCGGCGCGGCGCCGTAGCGCGAGGGGTGCACGTCTTCTCCGCCGGAGAGCACCAGCCCGTCGAGGCGATCGAGCACCTCGTCGACACCGGCGGTCGGCGGCAGCAGCACCACGGCGCCGCCCGCGGCCTCGATGGGCGCCGCGTACTCCGTGCCCAGGCTGTGGGCCGGGCGACCGCTTCCGAGGTCGGTTTCGATGAAACGACGCCAGGTGGTGATGCCGATGAACGGGCGGGTCACGAGAGCTCGATCCAGGTGGTCTTCAGGTCGGTGAACTTCTCCAGGGCGTGCAGGCTCTTGTCGCGGCCGAAGCCCGATCCCTTGACGCCGCCGAAGGGGATCGTCATGTCGCCCTCCTCGAAGCAGTTGACCCAGACGACTCCGGCGCGCAGGCGTCGCGACAGGGTGTGCACGGCATTGAGGTCGGTGCTCCAGAGGGCGGCGGCCAGACCGAACTCGGTGCCGTTGGCGATCGCGAGTGCGTCTTCGACGTCGTCGTACGCGATGACGGAGAGCACAGGACCGAAGACCTCGCGCTGGGCGACCTCGTGTTCGGGGGTGACGCCGAGCACGACCGGGGCGAAGTAGCTGCCGCCGTCGACGGCCCGGAACCGCTCGGCACTGCCGGCGGCGAGCTCGCCGCCCTCGGCCTGGGCGCGCTCGACGAATCCGGCGATGCCCGCGAGCTGCCTCTCGCTGACGATCGCGCCCATCGAGGTGGCGACGTCGAACGGGTCGGCGGGGAGGCTCGTGCGCGCGACCTCGGCCGCGATCTCCAGCGCGCGGTCGCGCTGAGAACGCGGCACCAGCAGGCGGGAGGATGCCGTGCACATCTGCCCCTGGTTGTAGAAGCAGCCGTCGGCGGTGGCGCGCACGGCCCGTTCCAGGTCGGCATCCGGCAGCACCAGGCTCGCGGTCTTGCCGCCGAGCTCGGGCCAGACGCGCTTGCCGTTGGACGCGGCCGAGTAGCCGAGGAACTTCCGGCCGACCTCGGGCGAGCCGGTGAAGGTGACCACGTCGACGTCGGGGTGTTCGCCGAGTGCGCGGCCGGCGACCTGGCCGGTGCCGGGCGTGACGTTGAGGACGCCGGCGGGGATGCCGGCCTCGACCGCGAGCTCGGCGAGGCGCAGCGCGGAGAACGTGGTGTGCTCGGCGGGCTTGAGCACGACGCTGTTGCCGACCGCGAGGGCGGGGGCGAGCTTCCACGCGGTCATCGTCAGCGGGAAGTTCCATGGCACGACGGCGGCGACCACTCCGGCCGGCTCGCGGGTGACCAGGGCGAGGCTGTTCGGCGCGGTGACCGGCATCTCGTCGAGCACCTTGTCGGCGGCCTCGCCGTACCAGCGGAAGCAGTTCACGACCGCGCGCAGCTCGGTCTGCAGGGCCTCGCGGATGGGCTTGCCCATCTCGAGCGAGATCGTGAGGGCGAGCTCCTCGGCGTTGTCGTGGATCTTCTGCGCGAAGGCGATGAGCAGCTGTCCGCGCTCGCGGGGTGCGATGCGCGACCAGACGCCGGAGTCGAACGCGGCGCGGGCCGAGCGGACGGCCCGGTCGACGTCGGCGGCGGAGGCGGCCGTGATCGGCGGGAGCGCACGACCATCTCGCGGGCTCACGGGAGTCAGCGGCTCGGCAGAGCCCGCCTCCCACGCGCCGTCGATGAACATGCGCGTGTGCAGGGGCAGCGTCGCAGCGCGATCCGCCCAGTCGTCTCCCGTAGCCGTGAACACGATCGTCCTCTCCAGGGGTGTTGGCCCTGGAGAGGATACTCGCCCTATTTCGCCACTAGGTCAAGCGGTTAAGAACTATCTCGCCATTTCGTTACATGTCAGTAACAGAATCGGCCTATAGGCGGATGGCGCCGGTAGGCATGTCGTTCGCCAGCGCCTCGGGCGCTTCGTCGACGATCAGCGAGCCGCGCAGCACCGGGGTGATCACCACGAGCGACTCCACGACCTCGAGACCCTCATGCCCTGCGACTGCCGGGCCGGTGAGGAAGCGGTAGAACTCGTCGGCGTCCTTCACGAGCACATTGGCGAGCAGCTGCGAGGTGCCGGTGGTGGCCGCGATGAACTTCACCTCGGGGGCGGCGGCGAGGGCCGCGCCCACCTTCTCGAGCCGGGCCATCGGCACGCGCAGCCATACGAGAGCCTCGAGTCCCAGACCGAACAGGCTCGGCACCACCTCGGTGCGCGGGTGCATCAGTCCGCGGCGGCTCAGCGACTCCATGCGTCGCCGGGTCGTCGTGACGTTGAGGCCCAGGGCGCGGGAGAGCTGGGCCACCGGCATCCGCCCGTCCTTCAGGAGCAGTCGGATCAGAGCCTCCTCATCGTCGCTCAGGGAGTCGGCGGGGTCGACCTCCGAGCCGGACGACTCGTCGAGCATGCGTGCCTGTTCGTCGGTCAGCACGCCCGCACGCCAGTCGTGCCCCGAGCGGAAGAACTTCAGGACCGTGGTGACGTTGATCGAGTCGATGCCCTCGAGCTCGGGGAAGTCGGTGAACAGCAGCTCGCGGATCGAGGCGTCGTCGTGGGGGAGCAGCATGCCGGCGATGTCACTGCTGCCCTCGAGCACCGAGACCGATGAGGCATCCGCGCGCCGGGCGAGGGTGCGCGCGACGTGCCACAGGGCGTGCGGGTCGGTCGTGATGCGGAACAGCACCGCGCGGGCGTGCAGTACGCGGGCGGGGTCGACGTAGGTGGAGACGCGGACCAGTCCGCGATCGAGCAGCCGCTGACCGCGACGGGCGACGGTGCGCTCGGGCAGGTCGACCACGCGGGCGATCTCTCCCCACGACGCACGGCCGTTCACCTGCAGGGCCGCGGCGACGATCCGATCGGTGTCGTCGGCCATCACATCGTTCGCGGGCACGGGCTCTCCTTCAGCGGGACGGACTCGGTGGAAGGTTATCCCAGTCCGGGGTCGCGCTGAGGCGTCGGTGGTCTCTTCGGCGCGGCAGGGTGGAGCGTCGCCGATGACCCATACTGAACCGATGAACCTTCCCGGACACGCCTTCAGCACCACCACCTGGGCGGAGATCGAACCCACCATCCACCCGGGAATCACGGGGCAGGCGGTCTGGCGATCACAGCAGATCGGCGACACCCGCATCCGCATGGTCGAATACTCGCCGGGCTACGTCGCCGACCACTGGTGCTCGCGCGGCCACGTGCTGTTCGTCGTCGAGGGCACCCTCGAGACAGAGCTCGAAGACGGTCGGACCTTCACTCTGCACGCCGGGGAGAGCTATCAGGTCGGCACGGACATGGAAGCCCATCGCTCGAGCACCGAGACCGGCGCGCGTCTGTTCGTCGTCGACTGACGTCCGGCGTCCTTGCCATCCCGACTGTCAGGCTGGTGACCTAGGTCGTCGGCTGCTCGCCACCCCTGACCCGTGGACTCGAATCAGATGTCGCTGAAGTCGTTGCCACCAGTGCTGAGACGGGAGACGGCGTCGTCGGTGATCTTCAGGTCGATGTACTCCACACCGACCTCACCGGGATTCACGAGGGACGACGTGCCAGGAACCTCTCGGACGCCGATACTGAGATAGTCGGCGGTGCCGTCGCCGTCCTCATCCCACCCGTCCACGGCTCCCGCGGCAATCGCCTCGGCGCGCGTCGAACCGATGCCGATGCCCTCCGGGGTGCGGAACGTGACGCCGGGGGCATCCGCCGACACGACGAGATCGATACGGGGCTCTCGGACCGTCGCTTTCGTTCCTTCCCAATCGAACCCGGCGTACACGCTGCCATAGGGACCCTCGACCGGACCTTCGATCGGTGCCGATCCGAATGCATCGGTGAGGGCGGCGACAGCACCCTCCGAGTCGTCGTACGCGATCACGGGTCCGCTGTCGACCGAAAGCCCGTCGACGGAGATCTCGACGATGCGGTCAGCCGGCGTGGGGGTGGCGGAAGGAGAATCGGCGGGCGATGACGTCGGTGACGGGGAGGCTGATCCGCCCGTGCTCGCGGGGGTGCAGGCGGTGAGCGAGAATCCCAGCAGTACGGCTGCAGCGGAAGCGAGGACGAGGCGGGAGCGACGGTGCATGGCACGAGCCTAGGGTGAGCGTGGGGGAGGGGGCTGACCCGCAGCGAGCGCAATCTGCATCGTTACCGATGGGAGATCTGTGCGCAGCAAGGGCGCCGCCGAGGTCGAAACCCCGACGGCGCCCGTGGATGCTGCGGACTACTCCGCGTCGATGACCTCCACCGCCGCGTGCTGCCGACGGCGGCGCATCGCGAACAGGCCGAGGCCCGCCGCGAGGAGCACGACGGCCGCGACGATGTACGGCACGCTGTCGGCACCCGTGGTGGCGAGGTCGCCGTCCGGGCCACCGGAACCGCCCGAGCCGTCGCCCGGAGTGACCGCTCCGCCGCCGGACACCGCGGTGACGGTGACGGAGGCCGTGACCTCGGTGCCGTCCGGCAGGATCGCGGCGAGCGTGTGCGCCCCGGCCGGAGTGTTGGCCGGGATCGTCACCGTGCGCTGGAACGATCCGTCCGCACCGGCGGTGGCCGTGCCCAGCTGCACCGGGTCGGAGCGCAGCTCGAGTCGCAGCTCGGCGCCTTCCGCGAAGCCACTGCCCGAGACCGCGAGGGTGCCGCCGGCCGTGACGGATGCTGCGCCCAGCTCGATCTCGGCGGGAACCTCGGGCTCCGGCGTGACCGGAGGCGTGACGCCCTTCTCGGTGACCCACTTCTCGCCGGCATCCGACTTCGTCACCGTGAACGTGTCGTACACGGCGCCGACGGGGAGGTCGGTGGTGGCATCCGGCTGCTTCTCCGCCAGGTACGAGCGGTAGACGAGCTGATTCTTCGATACGTCGATCACCTGGTAGGTGGTGACGCCCTGGCCGCGCAGCACCTGGGTGGCGCCGTTGTTGGTCCAGACGTTCTTCTCGGGCGTCTCGAGCTCGTAGTGCTTCGCGCCGGAGTTCGACACCACGTAGACCGGGCCGGTGGTGATGCCGGGCGTCTCGGTCGCGTCGGTGTTCACGTAGCCGCGAGCATAGGTGTGATCGTGGCCCATGAGCACCAGGTCGATGTCGTTGCGCTGGAACACGGGGACCCAGTCGGCGCGGAGCTTCGGCTCGTCGCGACCCTCGGATGCCGAGAAGACCGGCTGGTGGAAGGTGACGACGTTCCACTTCGACGGGCTGTTCTGCAGCAGCAGGTCGAGCCAGGCGCCCTGGAAGCGGATCCACAGCTCCTCGCCCTGGGCGATCGGGCAGTCGGCACTCGTGCACGACGGCAGCGCCGGCGGGGTGAGGAAGGTCGCGTCGCGCGTCGCGTTGAGCGTGATGAAGCGCACGCCCTGGTAGTCGGTGTAGTACGCGGTCTCGGCGGCGAAGGCGCTCCAGTGCTCGAAGAGGGCACGGTACTGGGCCGCGACCTCGGTGTCACCCTTGGCGAGATCGGCCAGTTCGCCGATGGAGCTCATCGACGGGTTGTTGTGCGGGTACTCGAAAGCGGCCTTCCACGCGGTGAGCAGCTTGTCGCCCGAGTACTCGTGGTTGCCGGGGGCGGCCATCACGTTGGTGCGCACGGCCGAGTCCTTCATGCCCTTGAACCAGTTGACCCATTCGTCCTCGTTGCTGGACTTGTTGATCAGGTCGCCCGCGTGCACGGAGCCGATCGAGCGCGGAGCGTTGGCCTCCGCCTGCTTCACGACGCTCGGCCACGTGGTGTCGAGTCCGATCTGCGCGTCGCCGTAGTAGATGAACTGGAAGTCGGTCGCCTTCGGGTCGGCCGTGCGGAACTCGTACCAGTCGCTCCAGCTGCCGGGCAGGCCGACGCGGTAGCGGTATTCGGTCGCCGCAGTGAGACCGGTGACGGTCGCCGAGAAGTGCTTGTTCGGGTTGCCGTTCACGACACCGGCGTCGTACGCGTCGACGGTGCGGATGTCGCCACCCGCGGTCGGCGCGATCTCGACCTGTCCGACCGTGTGCGACGCGTCGCCGGCGAGCCAGGAGAACGCCTGGGAGATGGCGGGCTGCTCGGTGGGGGTCAGGATGACGCGGGTCGGCGGGGCGATCACAGGCGTACCGGGGTCGGATGCCTTCACCAGGGTCAGCGACGACATGTCGAAGTAGATGTCGGAGCTGGTCTCGCGGTCCTGGAACAGCGAGACGGCGATCGTGTTGGTGCCGTCGTGCAGCAGGTCGCCCTCGGCGCTGAACGTGGTCGTGAGCGGGTCGCCGTTGGAGTCGCCGGCGTACTCGACGTTCTTCGTGTCGGTGATGCGGCCGTCGACATAGCGGGCGACTTCTTCGCCGTTGATCCACACGATCACGGCGTCGTCGTAGGTGATGGTGCTCTGCAGCGCCGCGACCTGCTCGGCGACTCCGGCCTCGAGCTCGAACGTCGTGCGGAAGAAGTACGTCGGCACGGTCGGCGCCGCAGCCCCGTCGAGGTAGTGGTTCAGGAGCGTCTTCGGCGTCTGAGGGCCTACCGATCCGAGCTTGCCGTTCTTCGCGCCGAACGAGCCGGGAGCGGTCTTCCAGCTGCCGTCGTCGAACGCCGGGAGCGTCCAGTCGCGGAGTGCGGCCGGGGCGGGCGACGGGTCGGATCCGTCGTCGAGGTAGTGCCAGGCGGTGTCGCCGGTGACCAGCGATCCGGTCGGCACCTCGGGCTCGGGGGCGGCGAGGGCCGCGGGGGCGACGACAGCGCCGCCGAGCAAGGCGAGGAGCGCGACGGACGTCAGTCCGTGACGCCGCCAGCGCACCGCAGGGGTGGGGGAGGTCATGTCAGTCCTTCATGGGGGTGGGGTTCCGTGCTCAGCCGCACGGGGCTCCTCCACCCCATCGGTGTCGGGTGACGGGAGGCTGGCCTTCGGGCGACCGGGAGGTGAACGGTGCGTCCGGTACCTGCCGAAGCCCCACCGGCCCGCCCCGGTACGCTGGAAACCATGCTCAACATGGCTGACGGCCTCGCCCGTCTCGGTGCGCTCGCCGAGAACGCGGTCGTCCGCACCCTCGCGACCGCGTTCGCGGATGCCGGTTTCGACCTGGCCGTGGTCGGTGGTCCGGTGCGCGATGCGCTGCTGGGTCGGGCGACGCACGACCTCGACTTCACGACGAACGCCGCGCCCGACGACATCCTGACCATCGTCACCCCGATCTCGACCGCGCAGTGGGACATCGGTCGCGCATTCGGCACGATCGGTGCGCGCGTGCAGGGCGAGCAGGTCGAGATCACGACCTATCGTGCCGACAGCTACGACGGCGTGACCCGCAAGCCCACTGTCGAGTTCGGCGACACGATAGACGGCGACCTCGTGCGCCGCGACTTCACCGTCAACTCCATGGCGCTGCAGGTACCCGCCGTGAAGCTGGTCGATCCGACCGGTGGCGTGGAAGACCTCATCGCCGGCATCCTGCGCACCCCAGCTGACCCGCGGATCTCGTTCGGCGACGACCCGCTGCGGATGCTGCGTGCTGCCCGCTTCAGCGCCCAGCTCGGGTTCCGCGTCGAGGGGGCCACGGCCGAGGCGATCGCCGAACTGCGCGAGACCCTCAAGATCGTGAGCCCGGAGCGCATCCAGTCCGAGGTCGTGCGCCTCATGCAGACCGACGATCCGGTGCGCGGTATCCGCGTGCTGGTCGACACCGGTCTGATCGACGAGTTCCTCCCCGAGGTCACCGAACTGCGCCTCGAGGTCGACGAGCACCACCACCACAAAGACGTCTACGAACACTCCCTCACCGTGCTCAGCCAGGCGATCGAGCTCGAGCACTCCCGGCATCCGGGCGCCGCCCCCGATGTGCCGCTACGCCTCGCCGCGCTGCTGCACGACATCGGCAAGCCGCGCACGCGCAAGCTCGAGCCCGGTGGCGTGGTGACGTTCCACCACCACGACGTCGTCGGCTCGCGCATGGCTCGCAAGCGCCTGCAGTCCCTGCGGTTCGATACCGACACGACCGATGCCGTCTCCACGCTGATCGAGCTGCATCTGCGCTTCTTCGGTTACGCCGAGGGCACCTGGACGGATGCCGCAGTGCGGCGGTACGTGCGCGACGCGGGTGACCTGCTGGAGCGCCTGCACATCCTCACCCGCGCCGATGTCACCACGCGCAACAAGCGCAAGGCCGGACGCCTGGCGAGCGCGTACGACGACATCGAGTCGCGCATCGCGGCGCTGCGCGAGCAGGAGGAGCTCGACTCCATCCGTCCGGAGATCGACGGCAACCGCATCCAGCAGGTGCTCGGCATCGCGCCGGGCCGCGGGGTGGGCGAGGCGTACCGGTTCCTGCTCGATCTGCGTCTGGACGAGGGCGTGCTCGGTCCCGACGTCGTGGAGCAGCGGCTGCGCGAGTGGTGGGCTGCGCGTAGCTGAACCCCGGGGTCAGCGCAGTTCGGGGACGATGATCTCGACCTCGTCGGACACGAGCTCGAAGTCCTTCGGGTTGAACGTGAGGAAGGCGGCGCCGAGCGCGTAGGCGTGCCCGGCCAGCATGATGTCCTTGCTTCGGGCGTGGGCGGGACGGTTCAGGATCACCCGTGACGCGAGGCGCGCGTAGCCATCGGCGGCGGCTTGATCGAACGGAAGCCAGTCGGCTTCGAGCAGCGCTGACAACCGCATCAGTTCGTTGCGTCGACGGCGACGGAGAACCGGATCTGTCGCCCGCTCGACTCCGAGTTGCAGCTCGGAGTACGCGATTGCACTGAGCGCCACGTCAGCCGGCGGCAATCGGACGGCATCGAGCCGGATGAGGACGTTCGTGTCAAGAAGAATCACGGCTCTCCCACGGATCTCTGAAGGAGTCGAGGAAGAACGGGTTCTTGCGGTCGGCCTCCAGTTCGGCCAGCCATTCCTCCCGCATCTTGTCCTGTTCCGGAGTCGACGGGTTCGCATCGACCCTCGCCATCACCTCGCTCGAGGGGACAGAAAAGCGTCGCGGGCGGGGCATCCGCTGCTCGAGCTGTACTTCGAGCCCGCTCTCATCGCCCTGCGCCAAGCGTGTCAGCACATCTCGCACCTCGGCCTCCATCGAGCGAGAGTTCCGCCGGGCGCGTTCCTTGAGTGCGACGACGACATCGTCGCTGAGATTCCGGATGGTCACGGTCGCCATGTCTGCCTCCTGACAGCACAATGCTAGCACTCGGCGACCTGTCGTGCCGGGGCTAATCGGAGGGGCGGGCGATCACCGCGGCGGTGTCCGGCGGGAGGGCGACCGCCCCGCTCTCGTGCACGGAGTCTCCCGTCGACAACAGCACCTCGTACCCCGGCGCGACCTCGTACGTCGCCGGCTCGGCCGAGAGGTTCACCAGCACCGAGAGCCCGCCCCGATCGATGCGGTACACCCGGTGCTCGGGGCGCCCGTCCGTGTCGCGAACCTCGACCCGCGTGCTCCTCGCATCTGGATCGGTGAGCTCGCCGCGCTCACGCCGCAGTCGGGCGAGGTCGCGGTACAGCCTGAGAAGACGGTCGTGCACCGGGTCGTCGAGTTCGCTCCAGTCGAGGTGCGACCGCCGGAAGGTGTCGGGGTCCTGCGGGTCGGGCACGGCATCCGGGTCCCACCCCATCCGCGCGAATTCCGCGGTGCGTCCCTCGGCGACGGCCCGCCCGAGCTCGGCCTCGGGGTGCGAGGTGAAGAACTGCCACGGGGTGGACGCGCCCCATTCCTCTCCCATGAACAGCATCGGTGTTCCCGGCGAGGTCAGCGTCAGTACGGCGGCCACCGCGAGCCGGTCGGGCGAGAGCGTGGCCGAGAGCCTGTCGCCCGCCGCACGGTTCCCGATCTGGTCGTGGTCCTGCGCGAACGTCACCAGGCGCCAGTCGGGCACCTCCGGCGGGATCGGCGATCCGTGCGGGCGCCCGCGGAACGACGAGTACGTGCCGTCGTGGAAGAACCCGCGTTCCGTCACCTTGGCGAGAGCGTCGTGCGCGGCGAAGTCGGCGTAGTAGCCGGTCGTCTCGCCGGTGAGGGCGACGTGCACGGCATGGTGCCAGTCGTCGGACCACTGCGCGGTGAGCCCGTGGCCACCGGCCTCACGCGGAAGGATCATCACGGGATCGTTGAGATCGGACTCCGCGATGAGGCTGAGCGGCCGGTTCAGCTGTGCGGAGAGGGCATCGCCCCGCGTCGCCAACTCCCGGAGGATGTGGACCGGCTGCCGGTCCCGCAGGGCGTGCACGGCATCGAGCCGCAGCCCGTCGACATGGAAGTCGCGCAACCACATCAGCGCGTTGTCGATGATGTATTCCCGCACGGGCGGCTCGTCGAGGTTCACCGAGTCGCCCCAGGCGGTGCCGTCGCCCTCGCGCAGGTAGGGCCCGAACTTCGGCAGGTGGTTCCCGCTGGGCCCGAGGTGGTTGTACACGACGTCCTGGATCACGGCGAGGCCGCGCCCGTGGGCGGCGTCGACGAACCGCTGATACGCGGCCGGGCCGCCGTAGGCCTCGTGCACCGTGTACAAGAGCACCCCGTCGTACCCCCAGTTCCAGTGCCCGTTGAAGGCGTTCACCGGCAGGAGCTCGACGTGCGTCACGCCGAGGTCGACGAGATGATCCAGTCGCTCCGTGAGCGCGTCGAGCGTGCCCTCGGGGGTGAACGTGCCGATGTGGAGCTCGTAGATCAGGCCGCCTGCGAGCTGTCGGCCCGTCCAGGAGACGTCGTTCCACGCGTGGGCCACGGTGTCGAAGACCGCCGACGGGCCGTGCACGCCCTCCGGCTGCCGCCGCGAGCGGGGGTCGGGCCGCAGCTCCTCCTCGTCGTCGATCACGAAGCCGTACCGCTCGCCGTCGCCGAGGGTGACGTCGCGGCGCCACCACCCCTCGGCCGCCGGGCGGAGGTCACTTTCGTCGACCGTCGTGCCGTCGCTGTCGATCCGCCGCAGCCGCATCCGATTCGCGCGCGGCGCCCACACCTCGATCACCGGGGCTCCGTCTTCACCGTGCGAGCTCGATCAGCGCGACCGGGTAGGTGTCGAGCAGCTCGGCGAGTCGCACCGGGCCCGGCGCGATCCGGCGTCCGGTCAGCACATCTGTGCCGGGGATGTCGGGCCGCATCATCACGGTGTCGCCCCACCCACCGCGGGCCGCCAGGCCGACCGGAAGACGGGTCGCCACGGCGGTGATGCCGCCGCGATGGACGGCGACGGCGTGCTCCGCCGCGGGTCCCTCGACCACCGCCGGACGGTAGACGGTGAAGAGCTCGGGGTTGTCGCGCCGCAGTCGCAGCGCACGCGAGACGACGAGCAGCTTGGCCCGGCCCGAGTCGTCGATGGGCGGAAGGATGCCGCGGGCGACGTCGGCGTCGAGCTCCTCGAGCATCCGCGCGCGCAGGGCGAAGTCCACGGGACGACGATTGTCGGGATCCACGAGCGACAGATCCCACAGCTCGCTGCCCTGGTACACGTCGGGGACGCCCGGCCCGGTGAGCTGCAGCAGCGTGGCCGACAGCGAGTTCGAGCGCCCCGCATCGACGATCTCGCCGACGAAGCGGTCGAGGACTGCCGCGGCATCGCCCTCGACGGCGTGGGCGATCCGGCCCAGTCCCTCTTCGAATGCCGCATCCGGCTGCTGCCAGGTCGTCGCCTCCGCGGCTTCCCGCGCGGCCTTCGTGGCATAGGCGAGAAGGCGATCGGTCGAGATCGGCCATGCACCCACGGTCGCCTGCCAGATCAGCGCATCGAGAGGACCGTGACCGGTCGTCGCGATCGCCCGCAGCTCGTCCAGCACCGCCGCCCAGCGCTCGGGCATCTCGGACAGCACGCTCAGCCGCGCGCGCACATCCGCGGAGCGCTTCGTGTCATGCGTCGACAGCGTGGTCATCGACGCCGGCCACGCGGCGAGCCGCGCCCGCTGCGCCTCGTGGAACTCTCCCACCGTGAGAGCGGGGATCGACGGGTCGCCGCCCACCTCGGTCAGGGTGCCCAGGCGGGTGCAGCGGTAGAAGGCGGTGTCCTCCACGCCCTTGGCCATGACCGCTCCACTCACCTGCGGGAAGCGCTGGGCCACCTCGAGGCGAGGGTCGGCGAGAAGCGGCTCCAGCTCGGCGAACGTGGCGGCGAGGTCGGGCCGTCGGCGTCGTGCCTCGGTGAAGGCATGCTCCAGATGCTCGCGTCCCTCCGGCAGGTAGGAGCGGTACACGGGGAAGCAGGCCAGCAGCTCGACCAGTCCGTCCTCCGCCCGCACGATCCCGTGGGGAAGGGTGCGCACCAGTCGCCGCACCTCCGATCCGAGGAGCTCTTCCGCCACCAGGCGCTTGGTGGCGTGGATCAGGTCGGTCCATGACTGCGCCGGCGGCAGACCCGTCTCGGCGCGCAGGCGCTCGTCGAGACGGTCGAGCTGGTCGACGCCATCCCGGTCCACCAGCACGCGGTCGAACTCGACGAGCGCGTCGTACCCGGTCGTGCCGTCGGTGCGCCACCAGGCGGGCAGCGCCTCGCCCGGCTCGAGGATCTTCTCGACGACGGTGTATGCCCTTCCCGTCGCATCCGCCAGCTGCTCCAGGTAGCCACCGGGATCGGCGAGGCCGTCCGGGTGGTCGACGCGCAGCCCGTCGGCGAGACCCTCCCGGATCCAGCGGACGATCTCGCGATGCGACTCGGCGAAGACGTCGGGCAGCTCGACGCGGATGCCGGCGAGCTCGGACACCGCGAAGAAGCGGCGGTAGGTGAGGTCGGTGTTCTGGTCGCGCCAGAACCGCAGCTCGTAGTGCTGCGCGTCGAGCAGCGCGGGCAGGTCATCGGCCAGCGTCGAGGTGCCGGGAGCGAGCGGGAGCACGTGCTCGAAGTAGGTGAGCACGCCGTCCGGCGCATCGGGAGCGAAGGTCGCATCGACGACCAGCTCGCCGTCTGCGATCGCCTGCTCGGGGGAGGAGCCGAGCACCGGCAGGATCACGCGTCCGCCGCCGGCGGCCCAGTCGATGTCGAAGGCAGCGGCCCGGCGTGTTCCCTTCCCGAGCCGCAGCACCTCCCACCACCACTGGTTCTGCCGCGGCACCGCGACGCCGACGTGGTTGGGCACGATGTCGACGAGGATGCCGAGGTCGGCTGCGCGCGCGGCGGTGGCGAACCGGACGAGGCCCTCCTCGGCGCCTCGGTCGGGGTCGACGCGCGAATGGTCGACGACGTCGTACCCGTGGTTCGATCCGCGCACGGCGGCGAGCAGCGGCGAGAGGTACGCCCACGAGACGCCGAGGTCGGCGAGATAGCCGGTCACCGCCGCGGCTTCTCCGAGAGGAAAGTGCTCGCTGATCTGCAGCCGGTACGTCGACAGCGGTCTTCTCGTCACGATGTGGCCTGCTCGTTCTGGATGCGGAGGGAGGCATCGACCGAATCGTCGATCTGCGGCGGTGCCGCGTCGGCCTCCTGCAGCACGAGCATCGCCCTGCCTTCCAGAAGTACCGTATCGCCGGGCCGAACGGCTGTCGCCTCGTGGAGCGCGCCGGCCGTATCGACCGCGGCATCCCACTGGTCTCCGTAGCCCTCATCGGGCACCACGACATCGACCGGGTCGTCGCCGCTGTTGAAGTACAGGAGGAAGTTCACGTCGGTGACAGGCCGTCCACGGCTGTCGTTCTCACGGATCCCTCGACCGTTCAGGAACACGCCGACGCAGCGTCCGAATCCCGAGTCCCAGTCCTCCGGCGCCATCGGACCGCCGTCGGGTCGCAGCCACACGACGTCGGGGATGCGCTCGGCATCCTCGGCGCGCACCGGACGCCCGTCGAAGAAGCGGCTCCGACGGAAGGTCGGATGCTCGCGCCGCAGCCGTGAGATCGCCGCCGTGAACTCGACGAGCGGCAGGTCGGCGTTCTTCCAATCGACCCAGGCGATCTCGTTGTCCTGCGCATAGACGTTGTTGTTGCCGCCCTGGGTGCGCCCCAGCTCGTCGCCGTGGGCGAGCATGGGAACGCCCTGCGAGAGCAGCAGCGTCGCGAGGAGGTTGCGCTGCTGGCGCGCTCGCCGCCGGTTGATCTCGAGGTCGTCGGTCGGTCCCTCCGCGCCCATGTTGTCGGAGCGGTTGTGGGATTCGCCGTCGGCATTGTCCTCGCCGTTGGCCTCGTTGTGCTTCTCGGCATAGGAGACGAGGTCGCGCAGCGTGAAGCCGTCGTGCGCGGTGACGAAGTTGATGGAGGCCACCGGCCGCCGCCCCGAGTGCTCGTACAGGTCGGCCGAGCCGGTGATCCGCGAGGCGAACTCGCCGAGGGCCTGCGGCTCCCCGCGCCAGAAGTCGCGCACGGTGTCGCGGTACCGGCCGTTCCACTCCGACCACTGCGGCGGGAAGTTCCCCACCTGATAGCCGCCGGGGCCCACGTCCCACGGCTCGGCGATGAGCTTCACCTGTGACACCACCGGGTCCTGCTGCACGAGCTCGAAGAAGGCGGCGAGCCGGTCGACGTCGTAGAACTCCCGGGCCAGGGCGGAGGCGAGGTCGAAGCGGAATCCGTCGACGTGCATCTCGGTCACCCAGTACCGCAGCGAGTCCATCAGGAGCTGCAGCGCGTGCGGGTTGCCGGCGTTGAGGCTGTTCCCCGTCCCGGTGTAGTCGGTGTAGTAGCGGCGGTCCTCCTCGAGCCGGTAGTACGCCTCGTTGTCGATCCCTCGCATCGAGAGCGTCGGGCCGAGGTGGTTTCCCTCGGCGGTGTGGTTGTACACGACGTCGAGGATGACCTCGATCCCGGCTTCGTGCAGCGTGCGCACCATCGCCCGGAACTCCTGCACCTGCTCGCCGCGCTCTCCCGTCGAGGCGTAGGCGTTGTGCGGGGCGAAGAAGCCGAGGGTGTTGTAGCCCCAGTAGTTGGAGAGGCCTCTGTCTTCCAGCACGGAGTCGTCGACGAACTGATGCACGGGCATGAGCTCGAGCGCGGTGATGCCGAGCCGCTGCAGATGCTCGATGACCGACGGATGCGCCACGCCCGCGTAGGTGCCGCGCAGCTCTTCCGGGATGTCCGGATGCAGCTGCGTGAGGCCCTTCACGTGAGCCTCGTAGATCACCGTCTCGGCGTACGGCGTGTGCAGCGGCCGGTCGCCGGCCCACTCGAAGAACGGGTTGACCACGACGCCCTTGACCATCGCATCGGCCGAGTCGTCGTCATTGCGGGATTCGGGGTCACCGAAGTCGTAGCCGAACAGCGACTGCCCCCAGTCCATCCGCCCGGCGACGGCCTTGGCGTAGGGGTCGAGGAGGAGTTTGTGCGGGTTGAACCGCCGGCCCTGCTCGGGCTCGTGCGGACCGTGCACCCGGTAGCCGTACAGCTGCCCCGGCTGCACCGTGGGCAGGTAGCCGTGCCAGACATAGGCGTCGACCTCGGTCAAGGCGATGCGCTCTTCGTTGCCGTCTTCGTCGAAGAGGCACAGCTCCACGCTCTCGGCGCCCTCGCTGAACAGGGCGAAGTTGGTGCCCTGCCCATCGAAGGTCGCCCCCAGCGGGTACGCCGAACCGGGCCAGATCTCGCGGCTCATCCGGCGAGAGGGCGCTGTCGCGACCGGGCGGCGCGTTCGTCGAGCAGCCGCACGGCACGATCGAATTCGTGCACCTGCGCGACCTCTTCGGCCTGTGCGTACGGATGGCCGAGGTAGCAGACGAAGACCGGAGGTACGGCTTCGATGTAGCCGATCGGCCCGTCGTGCGACACGACGTAGCGGTCGAAGCCCACTCGGTCGTACTTCGGGGAGACGACGGCCTGGATGTCGGCCTGCTCTTCGCGCCGTGCGGAGCCAGTGGGGATGGGGGTGCGGACGTTCATGGCGCCTCCTGACTCGTGGTGTGCTCACACGCTAAGGGAGTGCGGCCGGCGGGGAAATGATCTTGCCAGGAGGGGCCCGAGGGGGTATGCGTTCTCGCGGGGGCCGCCCGAGGCCCCCGCGAGAATCGTCATCGGCCGAGCCGCCGTTCCAGCTCGGTGACGACGACGCCGGACTCGTACGCCGTCGTCGCGACCGCGTCGAACCGCTCGGGACGGTACGCACGCTCGCCGAACAGCGGGATGCCCGATCCGAACAGCAACGGCTGCCGCTTCAGCACGAGCCGATCGATCTCGTCGGCGAGCGACGCGGCGAGAGCTCCGCCTCCACAGAGCCAGATGTCGGCGCCGTCCTCCTGCTTCAGCCGCCGCACCACCTCGACCGGATCCTCGGCCGTGACCTCCAGGTTCTCGGCCTCCGCGGTCTTCGTGCGGCTGAACACGATCTGGCGGAGGTGCGAGTAGGGGCTGGGGAGGCCTCCCACCCGATAGGTGTTCCAGCCCATCAGCACCGTGTCGAACACGTCGCGCTTCTGGGTGATGCCGAGCGCGTCGGCAGCAACCGTGGGCAGCGTGTCGGCGAAGCGGGCGTTGATGCCGTCCATGTGGTCGCCCTCGATGAGGAAGGCATCGAATTCGCCGTCCGGACCGGCGATGTAGCCGTCGAGGGTCACGGCGGCGTAGTACACGAGTTCTCGCATGGTTCTCCAATCACTACAGATGTCGCAGTTACAGTACAACAGGCGTAGTGATTGCGCTAGTGTCGTGTCATGGTCAAGAACGACTCGCGGCGACGGGCGATCGCGGATGCCGGACTCACGGTCCTCGCCCGAGAGGGTTCGCGGGGGCTCACCCATCGCGCGGTCGACAGCGCCGCACAGGTTCCCACCGGCACGACCTCGAACTACTTCCGCAGTCGGGATGCGCTGCTCGAAGGACTCGTCGAGCGGATCGGGGAGCGCCTCGCACCCACGCCCGAAGATCTGGAGCGGCGCGCGACCACCGCTCCCGGTCCGGCGCTGTTCGCCGACTACATCCGCGACATCGTGCGTCGGCTGACCGAGGATCGGGATGTGACCCTCGCGTTGTTCGAACTGCGGCTCGAAGGAGGGCGGCGACCCGAGGTCGCGGCGGTCCTCGGCGCCTGGCAGCGGGCCGGCTTCGACGGCGACGTCGCCTTCAACACCGCGGCCGGCCTCCCCGGTGGGCGCCGCGAGATCGCCCTGTTCCACTACGCCATCGACGGTCTGCTGCTCGACAGGCTGACCACGCCGATCGATCCGGAGACGTCCACCGACGAGGTGATCGACGACCTGGTCGCCGGGCTCATCCGCTGACGCGACGGGGTGTTCCCTCGGGCGCGCGCTGCTCGTACACTGAGGCAACGCACCTCTTCGACGATCGGAGACCGCTGTGTCTGCGCCGTGGCAGGTATCCCGCGAGTCACTTCCGGCGACATCGCGACTGATCGTCGAGCGTGCGCATGAGGAGCTGCTGGCCGGCAACCTCGAAGACCGGCGGCTGCAGGAGGTGCGGCCCCTCGTGCGCGAGTCATGGGAGCGGTCGTGGCGGCGCAGGGTCGGACCCGAGGCTGCTCCGCCGCTGGAACTCGTCAGCGACGAGCTCGAGGAGTACCGCCTCGCTCACCCGCTGGCATCGGCCATGGACATGATCCGTGCGCTGCTGCTGCCGGGCGAGACCGAGGACACCGGTGTGATCATCGCGGTGGGCGACCAGGCCGGACGACTGCTGTGGATCGAGGGCGACGACCAGCTGCGCACGCTCACCGATGACATGGGCTTCGTCGCCGGGGCGAACTGGTCGGAGGATGCGGTCGGCACGAGCGCGCCCGGCACCGCGCTCGCTCTCGGGCAGTCGGTACAGATCCGCGGCGCCGAGCACTACAACCGGCTCGTGCATCCGTGGTCCTGCACGGCCGCGCCCGTGCGCGACCCGGAGACCAAGCGGGTGCTGGGCGTGATCGACATCACCGGCGGCCCCGAGGTCGTCTCGCCGCAGGCTCGGCTGCTGGTCGATGCGACCGCCCGGGCCGTGGAATCGGAGCTGATGGTCGCGCGGCTGCGGGAACGGAGCGAGGCCCCCCGGAACAGGCCGACGACCTCGAAGCCGCGCACCCCCGTGACCGCCCGGGCGACGCTGCATGTGCTCGGACGGGACCGCGCGCGGCTGGAGACGGAGTCGGCGCACGACGAATCGATGATCGAGCTCAGCGCGCGGCACGCCGCCATCCTGCTGATGCTCGCCGTGCATCGGCAGGGTCTCTCTGCCGAGCGGCTGTGCGAACTCGTCTACGGCTCCGGCGTCTCGCCCGACACGCTGCGGCCCGAGATGGTGCGCCTTCGCAAGGTGCTCGAGCGCACGGCTCCCGACCTGGTTCCGGAGTCGCGTCCGTACCGGCTGCCCGTCGCCCTCGACACGGATGCGCACGACGTGCTCTCCCTGCTCGACCGCGGCGCGCACCGCGTGGCGCTCACCGCCTATCGCGGACCCGTGCTGCCCGAGTCGACGTCGCCCGGGGTCGAGGACTTCCGCGAATCGGTGCGCGCGGCGCTGCACGAGGCCATGCTGTCGGAGGCCAGCCTCGACGTGCTGCTCGCCTACGCCGAGATCCCGGAGGGGCAGGCCGATGCCGAGGCGCTGCGCCTCGCCCTCGAGATGCTTCCGGCGCGATCGCCGAAGCGCGCGGGAGTGGTCGCACGGATCGAGCGCCTCGCCGCCGAGTGAGGCCGCAATATATTGCAACGTTGCGCATCTGCGTGCAACCTCATGCGACCTACCTTCGGAGCACAGCCGCGAACCGAAGCGCGGCTCCGTCGAAGGAGACCCCCATGAGCATCGTCGAAGAAGACGTATCCCTCGCCTACGCCGCTCCCGGGCAGCCGGGTGCCGTCGCGAACTATCGCCCGCAGTACGGCCACTACATCGGCGGCGAGTTCGTCGCACCCGTGAAGGGCCAGTACTTCGAGAACATCAGTCCGGTGAACGGCAAGCCCTTCACCGAGGTCGGCCGCGGCACCGCAGAAGACATCGATCGTGCGGTCGAGGTCGCCTGGAAGGCCTTCGCGAGCTGGGGCAAGACGAGTCCGGCCGAGCGCTCGGTGATCCTCAACCGCATCGCCGATCGGATCGAGCAGCACCTCGAAGAGATCGCGGTCGCCGAGACCTGGGAGAACGGCAAGCCCGTGCGCGAGACGCTCGCCGCCGACATCCCGCTGGCCGTCGACCACTTCCGCTACTTCGCCGGGGTTCTCCGCGCGCAGGAGGGCGGCATCAGCCAGCTGGATGAGAACACCGTGGCGTATCACTTCCACGAGCCGCTCGGTGTGGTCGGCCAGATCATCCCGTGGAACTTCCCGATCCTGATGGCCGTGTGGAAGCTGGCGCCGGCGCTCGCCGCAGGCAACTGCGTCGTGATCAAGCCGGCCGAGCAGACACCGGCATCCCTGCTCTTCCTATTCGACATCATCGGCGACCTGCTGCCCGCCGGCGTCGTGAACATCGTCAACGGGTTCGGCATCGAGGCGGGCGCTCCGCTCGCGCAGCACAAGCGCATCCGCAAGGTCGCCTTCACGGGAGAGACCACGACCGGGCGCCTCATCATGCAGTACGCCTCGCAGAACCTGATCCCGGTGACGCTGGAGCTCGGAGGCAAGAGCCCGAATGTGTTCTTCGAGGATGTCGCCCGCTCGACCAGCGACCCGTTCTACGACAAGGCGCTCGAAGGCTTCACGATGTTCGCGCTCAACCAGGGCGAGGTCTGCACCTGCCCGTCGCGCGCAGTGATCCAGCGGTCGATCTACGACGGCTTCCTCGCCGACGGGCTGGAGCGGGTCGGCAAGGTCGTGCAGGGGAACCCGCTGGACCCGACGACCATGATCGGCGCACAGGCGTCGAACGACCAGCTGGAGAAGATCCTCAGCTACATCGACATCGGCAAGCAGGGCGGGGCGCGGCTGCTGGCTGGCGGCGATCGGGTCGACCTCGGCGGCGATCTGAGCGAGGGCTTCTACGTCGCTCCGACCGTGTTCGAGGGCACGAACGACATGCGCATCTTCCAGGAGGAGATCTTCGGGCCCGTGCTGTCGGTCACCTCGTTCGACGGGTTCGACGACGCGATCTCGATCGCCAACGACACCCTCTACGGGCTCGGCGCGGGAGTCTGGAGTCGCAGCGGCGATACCGCCTACCGCGCGGGCCGTGCGATCGAGGCCGGACGCGTGTGGACGAACACCTACCACCAGTACCCGGCGCACGCGGCCTTCGGCGGATACAAGCAGTCGGGAGTCGGGCGCGAGAACCACAAGATGATGCTCGACCACTACCAGCAGACGAAGAACCTCCTCGTCTCCTACGCGGAAGGCCCGATGGGCTTCTTCTGAGCTCGACTCCGGGCGGGCGCTGCGGCGTCCGCCCGGATCCATTCCCCGGAAGGCATGAATCATGGTCAGCATCGGCACCTATCAGCGAGTCGACGTGACGGATGCCGCGGCATCCCTCGTTCGCGACCTGACCGCGCAGCACGGGCCGCTCATGTTCCATCAGTCCGGCGGCTGCTGCGACGGGTCATCACCCATGTGTTACCCGGTCGGGATGTTCATCACCGGCCCGGGCGACGTGCTGCTCGGCGCACTCGATGCCGGGCTCGAGGCGCCCGTCGAGGTCTACATGTCGGAGTCGCAGTTCGAGTACTGGAAGTACACGCACCTGACCATCGACGTCGTACCCGGTCGCGGAGCCGGCTTCTCGGTCGAGGGTCCGACCGGGATGCGGTTCCTGATCCGCTCGCGGATGCTGAACGACGCGGAGCTGGCGTACTTCGGGTTGGCGGCGTCGGGGACCTGACGGGCGGAGGGGCTTCAGCGCGGCAGTCGCGGAACCGCGTCGACCAGCGCCCGCGTGTACGGGTCCTGGGGATCGTGGAGCACATCCGCCGTCGCACCCTGCTCGACGACGCGACCGTTCTGCAGCACGACCGTGCGGTCGCAGGCCGCGGCGATCGCGGTGAGGTCGTGCGACACCATCACGAGCGAGAGGCCGTTCTCGCGGCGCAGCCGGTCGAGCAGCTCGAGCACCTGCACCCGGGTCGTGACATCGAGCGCACTCACCGGCTCGTCGGCCAGAAGGACCCGCGGGCGGGACACCACGGCCCGCGCGATCGCGATGCGCTGACGCTGACCACCGGAGAACTCGTGCGGGTACCGGCGTGCGGTGTCGGCGGGAAGCCCGACGGAGTCGAGGGCCTCGGCGATGCGATGCTGTGCGTCGGCGCCCGATGCGAGTCCCAATGACCGGAGCGGTTCGCCGATGATCCGGTCGATCCGCTGGCGGGGGTCGAGCGACGAATACGGATCCTGGAAGACGGGCTGCACACTCGCGCGGAACCGCCGCATCTGCGCGCGGTCGCGCAGCGACAGGGGAGCGCCGTCGAACAGCATCTGCCCATCGCGCGGGGCGGCGAGGCCAAGCATCAGTCGCAGGATCGTGGACTTGCCCGCACCCGACTCGCCCACGAGACCGAGTGAGTCGCCGTCAGAGAGGCTCACCGAGATGTCGTCCAGCACCCGGCGGGAACCGTACGCGAAGCCGGCGCCTTGTAGTTCGAGGATCGTCATCGTGTGCCCTCCCCGGCGTCGAGGTACGCGTCGAGGGCGCGGGCACTGTCGACCAGCATCCGCGTGTACGGCTCGGCCGGCTCCTGCAGCACCTGGGCCACCGGCCCTGCCTCGACGACACTTCCGTCGCGCAGCACCACGATGCGATCGACCATGCGCGAGACCACGGCCAGGTCGTGGCTGATGAACAGGAGTGCCATGCCCCGTTCGGCGATCAGCCGCTCGAGGAGCGTGAGCACGCCGTCCTGCACCGTCACGTCGAGCGCCGTCGTCGGCTCGTCGGCGATGAGCAGCTGCGGTTTGGCGGCGAGGGCGATGGCGATGGCCACGCGCTGACGCTGACCACCCGACAGCTCGTGCGGGTAGGCGCGCGCGAACCGCGGCTCCGACAGGGCCACCTCATCGAGGGCGGCATCGACGGCTGAACGCAGCTCAGTACCGCGAACCCCGAGATGGCGGCGCAGCGGTTCGGCGACCTGCCGGCCGACCCGCATCAGCGGATCGAGAGCGGTGAGCGGCTCCTGGAAGACGATCTGCGCCACCGGTCCGCGCAATGGCCGGAGATCGGCATCCCGAGCGCCGACGACCTGATGCCCGTCGAGCAGCACGGAACCCGAGGCGACGAGGGCATCCGGCAGCAGACCGGTGACCGCCAACGAGGTCAGAGACTTGCCCGAACCGGACTCTCCGATGAGCCCCAGGCGTTCGCCGGCTCCGAGCGAGAACGAGACGTCGCGCACGAGCACGCCGGACGAGGAGCGGACCGTGAGGCCGGTGACATCGAGAAGGCTCATCGGCTCCTCCTGCGGGTCGGGTCGGCGAGGTCGCGCAGACCGTCGGCGAGGAAGTTCACACCGAGCACGAGCGCGATGATCGCGACACCGGGAGCGATCGCGCCGACGGGGGCCGTGAGCACGGTGCCCTGCGCCTCCTGCAGCATCCGCCCCCACGAGGCGTTGGGCGGCGGTGCGCCGAGGCCCAGGTACGACAGGCTCGCCTCCGCGAGCACGGCAGCGCCGAACTGCAGCGCGAGGCTCACGGCCAGAGTCGGCGCGATGTTCGGCAGGACGTGCTGGAACACGATTCCGATCACGCTCGTGCCGCTCGTGCGCGCCGCGGTGACGAACTGCTCCTGCAGCACGCGACGCGCGAGGATGCGGGTGAGACGGGCGATCACCGCCGACATCGCGAGCCCGATCGCGAGCACCGCCGACCACAACGACGCACCCTGGACGGCGACGACCAGCATCGCGAGCAGCAGCACGGGGAAGGCGATCACCACGTCGAGTCCGGCCGAGAGCGTGTCATCGACCCAGGGCCGGGCGAAGGCGGCGAGGAGGCCGATGATCGTGCCGAGGACAGCCGCGATCGCGACCGAGCAGGTGCCGACGATGAGGGCGATCCGCGCGCCCCACATCAGCTGCGAGAGCAGGTCGCGACCGAGTCGGTCGGTTCCGAGCAGGTGCAGCGCGCTCGGTCCTTCGAGACGGCCGCCGCTGGTGTCGGCGAGCGGATACGGAAGCCAGAACAGGGAGACCAGGGCCATGAGCACGATGAGGCCCGTGAGCACGATCCCGATGACGAGGGTCGCCTTCGGACGCCGGCGCACGGGCACGGATCCGGTGATCAGCTGTTCGGCGACGCGACTCATCGGTTCCCCGAGACGCTCGTGCGCAGGCGCGGGTCGATCAGGCGCTGCACGATGTCGGCGGCGAATCCGACGAGCAGCACGAAGAGGGTGCTGACGACGAGAACGCCCTGGATGACCTGGAAGTCGTGCTGCTCGATGGCCGACAGCAGCAGGCTGCCGAGCCCGGGAAGGGTGAACACGCTCTCGACGACGACCGCGCCGAGCAGCGTCGTCGACAGCTCGATGCCGAGGATCGCGACGACGGGCACCGCGCCGTTGCGCACACCATGACGCAGCAGCGCCTCACCCATGCCGGAGCCTCCGGCGCGAGCGGTGCGCAGATAGTCGCTGCCGAGCACGTCGAGCGTGGCCGAGCGGACGTACCGGCTGAGGGAGGCGCTCATCACGATCACGATCGTGGTGATCGGCAGGGCGAGCGATCGCAGCGCGTCGGCGGGGTCCTCCCAGTCGTCACGCGGGAAGCCGCCGGAGGGCAGGACGCCGAGCCCGAGCGCGAACACCCAGACGAGCACGACGCCGACCCAGAACACCGGGACGGCGACGCCGAGCTGCGCGAACCCCGAGAGCACGATGCCGTACCAGCGGTCGGACTTCACTGCCGCGGTGATGCCGATCACGAGGGAGACCAGCAGGGCGATCGTGAAGGCGATGAGCGTGAGCGGAATGGTCACGGCGAGGCGGTCGGCGATGTCGGGTCCGACGGGACGCGAGCTCAGGAACGACTCACCGAGGTCGAAGCGGAGCAGCTGCCCCGCCCACGTCGTGAACTGCTGCAGCAGGGGCTGGTCGGAGCCGACCTGCTCGCGGGCCGCGGCGATCTGCTCGGGGGTCGCGTTCACCGAGAGCAGCGCGTTGGCCGGGTCGCCGGGGAGCAGACGCAGCAGCACGAAGATCGCGACCATGGCGACGACGAGCGACACCACGAGGAACGCGAGGCGGCGCAGCAGGTAGGCGAGCATGTGTTCTCAGGATGACGAGGGGATGCCGACGCGCGGCATCCCCTCGCACGTCAGGACTTGACGATGTCGTAGGCGAAGAACTGCGAGTTCAGGCCGTTGACCGGGTACCCGCTGAGGTCACTCGAGGCGACCACGATCTGCGGGTACAGGTACAACCATACGCTCGCGGCATCCGCGGCGATCTTCTCGTTGACCTGCTTCAGCAGGGCCGTCTGCTCGTCGGTCGTGGTGGCCTGTTCGGCATCGGCGACCCACTTCTGCACGTCGGCGTCGTTGTAGCCCCAGTAGAAGTCGGGGTTGCCGTACCAGACCACATCGCGGTCGTTCACGTGCTCCTGGAGGGTGGCCTCGAAGTCCTGCTCCTTGAAGACCTTCGTGTACCACTCATCGGCGCTGATCGTGTTGATCTCGACCGTGATGCCGACCTCGGCGAGCTGCGACTGCAGGAACTCCGCGACGGCGGGGTGCGGGTCGTAGCTCGGGGTGTCGAGGGTGAACGTGAAGCCGTCGGCGTAGCCGGCCTGCGCGAGCAGGTCCTTCGAGAGCTCCACGTCGTAAGGGTTCACCGAGGTGAGGTCTTCGTACCAGGGGTCGGTCGGGGGAACCATCGAGCCGATCAGCGTGCCGTAGTCGCCCCAGATCGATTCGAGCAGCTTCTTCGTGTCGATCGCGGAGTAGATCGCCTTGCGCACGAGGGCGTCGTCGAAGGGGGCGACGCGGTCGTTGAACGCGAGCAGCTCCTTCGTGGTCGAGGTGCCCTCGCTGATCACGTACTCGTCGTTGTCGAACTGCGCGAGCGAGTCGGGGCTCTGCACGCTGGTGATCACGTCGATCTCACCCGTGAGCAGCGCGTTGTTCTCGGCCGTCGCGTCGGTGAAGTACGTGTAGACGACCTCGCCGTTCTTGGCGGGCTCGCCCCAGTAGTCGTCCCAGCGATCGAGGGTGAGGGTCGAGCCCTTCTTCCACTCGTCGAGCGTGTACGGACCGGTGCCGTCTTCGGCGCTGGTGATGTCGCCGGCCTCGTCGTTCACGATCCAGACGTAGCTGAGGTTGTAGAGGAACGAGATCGACCGCTGCGACAGCGTGAACACGACGGTCGAGTCGTCGGGGGTGGCGATATCGGCGATCACGCCGAAGCTCGACTTGCGCGCCGACACGGAGTCTTCGGCGGTGACGGCCTCGACGCTCGACTTCACGTCGGCGGAGGTGAGTGGGTCGCCCGAGTGGAAGGTCACGTCGTCGCGCAGCGTGATCGTGTAGGTCAGACCGTCGTCGGACACCTGGGCGTCTTCGGCGAGCAAGGGTTCGACCTCACCGTCGTCCGTCAGCCGGTACAGGCCCTCGTAGACGTTGCCGGTCAGCGCCTCGGTCACGCCCTGGCCGCCACCCTGGGTGTTGCTGAGGTTGGTGGGCTCGTACAGCGAGCCGATGAAGACGGTGGCGTCTTCGCTCGAGGCGTCGTCGGTCGTGCCCGACGCGCAGCCGGCCACGAGGGCGAGCGTGGCGACGGCGCCGAGCGCGCCGAGGATGCGAGTTCTTCTCATGACTACTCCAGGGTGAGAGTGCGCGGTGTCAGACCGCGTAGATGTCGAAGCCGTCGCGGAAGACGACGTTCTTCTCGCCTGCTCGGATAGGCAGGGGGAAGCGGTTGGATGCCGGCGGCAGCGGGCAGTTGTACTGGGCGCTGAAGCCGCAGGGCGGCACGAACGCGCGGTTGAAGTCGAGGGTGACGGAGCCCTCGTCGTCGCGCAGCTGGACGAACAGGAAGCGACCGGATCCGTAGGTCTCCGAGCCGTTGGTCTCGTCGCCGAAGACGAGCAGCAGCGTGCCGCCGTCGTCGAACGCGGCGAGGTCGTACTCGCGGCCGTTCAGCTCGAGGCGGATGTCGCCGGGGACGACGAGGTCGCGGGTGCCGCCGTTGTCGCGGATGTGCTCGAATGAGACCCGGCGATCACCGGAGACGGGGGTGAAGTGGCCCTCGAGCACCCACGCCGGGTCGTACTCGTACGTGTCGATGCGGTCGAACGCGCGGATGGCGGGGGCGTCGGCATCCCAGACGCGCAGGCCGTGTTCCGCCTGGCCGGTCTCGATGTCCGTGCGCTGGAGCGGCGTCACGATCTCGGTGGGGGATGCGGCACGCTGCGCGGCATCCAGGTCGGGGCGCTCGCCGGTCCAGCGCGTCTCGACCAGGGCGAGGTTGCCGGTGGCAGACGTGACGGAGGCGCGGCGCTCGGCCTGCCACTGGGTGTGCTCTTCGCGTTCAGACATCACTCTCAATTCTCCGGCATGCAGAACGGGGTGGGGCCGGACCCGTCACTCGGGGTAACGAGGTCCCGCGCTCAGCCACGGGTTCGTCATTGCGGTCGGCGGCGAGGCAGGGCGATTGCCGCGTCCCGTGACAGATCGCCCTAGACGTTCGTCTGTCGGCCGAAGAGGGACAGACGTCTAACTAGTTAGCAGGTAACGTTATAGCTCATGATTCCATGAGCTTGGAGCCTCACTCGACACGGAAGAGCACTATGCATATTCGGAGAACACTCGGGACGGGGCCGCGACAGCCGTTGCTCTGCTGGTGGCGCTAGGGGTTGCTGCTCCTGCGCAGGCGGTTGAGATCGCCCCGACTCAGGTCGTCTCAGTCGCGTCACCGACAACGGCTTCTCCCTCGGTTCCGGCAAGAGATCTGGGACCATGCTGGGCGCAAGCTGGCAGGGTCGTAGGTGGAGGGGTTGTGGTGATTGGGACTACCGTTACAGCACCATGGCTGTCCCCTGCAGCTCTGGCCGCATACCTCGGGCAGATGGCCCAGGAGCATATGTCTGATGGGTACTTCACATGCTGACGATGGAGAGGAATGAAACCGTGAGCACAGAACGTAAGCCCGTTCGCGGGCAGTCCTTTGGTCGTGCGCTGGCCGGCTGGACCTTCGTTTTCCTCGCCGCGTGCATGGCGTTTGGTGCAGCCGCTACCGCAGTCGATGAGGGATGGCGGATCTTCTTGTTCATCGATGGCGTCGTACTGGTTTTGGGACTTGTCGTTCTCATGTCGATGTGGATCCTTCGCCGACGTCGCGCGGTAGCGCAGGCGTAATGCCCTCTGGGCCCGCCCAGTAGGCGGCTCGCCCGACAAAGGGGGGCGCCTCCGCCTTCATCTGGAGGTGCCGGGGTGGGTCTGATGTGAGGACAGATCGGGATGCGTCGCGCAACGCGACGCATCCCGACCGGGCCGGACCCGTCACCTGAGAGAGCGAGTTCCGTCGCTCAGCCGCACGGAGGCTCCCAGATGTACGGAGATCTGCCGTACAATCGATCCCATGAGCACCTCGACTTCTCCGCTGAAGAGCGCCCGTCTGGAGTTCCGGGTCACGGCGGATCAGAAAGAGGCGATCGAGCAGGCAGCTGCGATCGAAGGCCGCACCGTGACCGACTTCTCGGCTTCCGTCCTCGTGGAGCGGGCGCAGGAGGTCATCGAGCGCGAACGCCGATTGCTCGTCGATGCCGTGCGGTTCGACGCCTTCATCGAGGTTATGGACCGCCCACCCCGCACCGTCGAGGGCCTGCGGGAGCTGCTGAGACGCGAATCCGTCTTCGTTGACTGAGCTCCTGACGCCGCGGCCCCTTGCGGCCGGCGACAAGCTGTCCGACTTCCGTTGCGGTGAGGAGAGTCTCGACATCTGGCTGCGAGGTCAGGCCCGCTCGAATGAGAAGAACGGTGCCTCGCGCACCATGGTCTCGGTCACGCGGGAGGGGAGAGCCGCAGGGTATTACTGCCTGGCCTCCAGTGCCATCGATCGCGGCGATGGGCCGCCACCACTCGCGGTCGGCATGCCCGGGTCTGTTCCCATCGTGCTGCTCGGCCGCTTGGCCGTCGACCGGGAGTACTCGGGTCGCGGCTTGGGATTCTCGCTTCTGCAGCACGCGACGATGCGGGCGCTCGAAGCCGCAGGCGCCATCGGCGTGCGCGCGATCCTCGTGCACGCGATCAACGACGAGATCGTCCCGTTCTACGAGCGGTTCGGCTTCACCGTCTTCCCTGATGCGCGTCGCACCCTCTTCCTCCTGGTGAACGACGCCCGCGCGACCCTCGCGCTGTGACGGGGCTGTCGAGTCCCCCGGAGTGACGCACTCGGATGCTCACGCGAACGGGAGTCTCGTACTCTGACACGAACCGTGAGGAGAGAAATGGACGACCAGCGCCGCAACCGGAGCCTGCCGGGCGACCACGTCATGTGGTTCCACGTCTTCGTGTCGGTGGTGGCTGCGCTGTTCATCTTCATGAGGATTCTCGAGATCGCTGGGTGCACGGCTCGCTGCGACTATCCCGCAATAGGCTCGTCCACTCACGCGTTCTGGTGGACGGATCTCTCGCTCTTCATCGTCGCCGCAGGCTCCTACGGTTACTTCAGGTCTCGAATCCGAAGGTCCTGGATCATCCCGACGAGTGGCGTCGCCCTCACGCTGATCGCGTTCGTCGTCGCCAACATGGCGCTGAGCGCCGCGTTGGGCCAGTTGTAGGGCGAGAGGCAGCGAAGGCAGACGTCACGGGTGGTCGGGGTCCTCTAGTCAGCGGGAGACAGCCTCGTCGCCGTGATCTCGGCATCGACCGCCTCGCGCAGCCACGCGGCGTAGCGGTCGGTGGTCCACCCGGACTGCGCGACGAGCTGCTGGTAGCTCTCGGGGGAGAGCAGGAACGACAGGGCGTCGGCTGTCGTCGCCTCATCGATGCCGGGGGTGGCGATGCCGCGCCGTCGCAGCTCCGAGACCAACATGCGGTAGTCCGCGCCGCGACGCTCCAGGATGCGGTGCAGGGCGGCGTCGACGACCGGGTCGGAGAGTGCGGCACCGAGCAGCACCGTCCACAGCCCGTGACCTCGCGCGTTCGCAGTGGTGATCTGGGTCAGCACCGCATCGAGGAAGGCCTCGTCCGGCAGCTCGAGCAAGCCGGCGGCGACCTCGGTGTCGGCGAGGGAATCCGCGCCCTCCGATCCCGAGAACGTGGTCTCGAATGCGGCGATCAGCAGCTCGGCCTTCGCGGCCGTCGTCTTCACGGTCTCGGCGGACACTCCTGCCTCCCGGGCGATCGCGGCGATCGTGGTCGCCTGATACCCCTGCGTCGCGAACAGGCGGGCGGATGCGGCGACGATGCGCGAGCGGGTCTCCTGCGCCTGGCGGGCGCGCAGCTCCGATCGATAGGCGCGGGGAGCGGCCTCAACCATTGACTTTCCTAACGGGGTGATGAATACTACGACGGTACATCCGATCTTAGGGAAAGAATCCGCCATGTCCCGCTACCTCATCACCTGCACGCCCGCGCACGGCCATGTCGTGCCCTTGCTGCAGATCGCTCGCCACCTCCTCTCCCGCGGCCACGACGTGAGCTTCCTCACGAGCGGCCGCTATGCCGAACGTGTGCAGGCCGCCGGTGCGCGCTTCCTCCCGCTGCCCGTCGACGCCGATGTCGACCTCGACGACGCCGATGGCGCGTTCCCCGAGCGTCGGGGGCTCACCGGTCCCGCAGCCCTGCGGTTCGACATGAGCAACCTCTTCGTCCGCCCCGGCGCCGCGCAGCTCGCCGCGATCCGCGCCGAACTCGAAGCCCGCCCCGTCGACGCCGTCCTCACCGAGCCGCTCTTCGTCGGCGGGGCGCTCCTGCAGCTGCTGCCCGCGGACGAGAGGCCGCCCGTCGTAGTGCTCGGCATCTTCCCGCTCGGGGCGCGCAGCGCCGACACGGCGCCGTTCGGGCTCGGTGTCACCCCGATGCCCGGCCCCCTCGGCCGCTTGCGCAACGCCGCCCTCCGCACGGTCGCCGAGCGCGCGATCTTCGGTGGAGTCCAGAAGGAGGCCGACGCGATGGCGCGGCGCGAGGTCGGCCGCGACCTCGGCGGCTTCGTGCTCGACTGGGCGGGCCGTGCCGACGCCTACGTGCAGTTCACCGTGCCCGAGTTCGAGTACCCGCGCCCCGACCTTCCCGCCACCGTGCACTTCGCGGGACCGCTGCCGCCGTCGCCGTCCGACCCCGTCCTGCCGGAGTGGTGGTCCGAGCTCGACGGTTCACGGCCGATCGTGCACGTCACCCAGGGGACCATCGCCAACTCCGACTTCGGGCAGCTCGTGCAGCCGACGATCGCCGCGCTCGCCGCATCCGATGCCCTGGTCGTGGTGTCGACGGGTGGACGCCCGGTCGATGCGCTGGCCGGAAAGCTGCCCGACAACGTGCGCGTCGCCGAGTACCTTCCGTACGACCGTCTGCTGCCCCTCGTCGATGTGCTGGTCACCAACGGCGGCTACGGCGGCGTGCAGCAGGCGCTCGCGCACGGGGTTCCGCTCGTGGTCGCCGGGCAAACCGAGGACAAGGTCGAGGTCTGCGCGCGAGTCGGGTGGTCGGGCGCCGGGGTGAATCTGCGCACCAGCACCGCGACGCCGGCGCAGGTCGCGCGCGCCGTGGAGCGCGTGCGGTCGGACTCCTCCTATCGCGCGAACGCCGAGCGGATCGGTGCGGCCATGCGCGATGCCGACGCGTGGCTGTCGCTCGACCGGTCCCTCGACGAGCTCGCGGGTCGGTGGGCGCGGGTTCGGGGCGGCGCCCGGAGCTGACCCCGTCGGCAGAAAGCGCATTCCGGCGCATGGATGCAACGCGTTGCAACCCCATCCGGTATACCATTCGGGTATACGCCCAGAGGTGTCAGTCCCCAGCTGACCATGGGCGGGGCGGCTCAGCCGCCATGCGGAGGGAGAGTCGATCTTCTTTCGATCCCGAGGGGGGATGGGGTGGGAGTTCGGTCCCCAGCCGACACCCACCCCCACACTCGGACTCCGCCTCAGTTCATGCGACTCAGGAACCAGAACGCGGCGAACGCGATCACGACGATCAGCGGCAGCCACGTGCCGCCGCGCTTCAGTCGTCGTCCCTGCGGTGCGACGCCCGGCGGCGGCGTGAGCAGGCCCGCCGGCGCAGCGAACGGCAGCGCCTGGCCCGGAACCGCTGCGGATGCCGTGGCGCCCGGGTTCTCGGCGACCAGGCGCTCGTCGCGCCACCGCGCCCACTGATCGAACTTCGTCAGCAGCGCGCCGACCGTGCCGAACAGCCAGGCCCAGGTCGCCGGATCGAGGGTCGACACCTTGCGCTGCGTGTACAGGAAGAGCCAGTCGTCGACGATCTCGACGTCGAGCTGCGCCGCGTTGTCGATGAACCGCGCCATGATGTCGGGCGTGAACAGGTAGAGCGCATCGCGTTCGTAGCCGGCCGGGCAGTACAGGGTGAAGTGCTGGTCGAAGTCGCCCTCGAGCGACAGGCGCTGTTCCTTGTGGAATGAGGCGGGCAGGTTCGAGCCGAAGCCGTTGTTGCCCTTCGCGTCGAGCACGATGTTCGGCAGCGGCACGTCGAGCTTCACGGCCACGTAGCCCCAGCGGTAGGTGGTCGAGTTCTTGCCCGACTGCACCGTGTACTGGTAGTTGCCGAACTCCACGAAGCGCGGCCTCGTGCCCCGGAGCAGGTCTGTCGACTGCCGCGACCGGCCGAGGCTGAAGATCATGCCGGGCAGGGGAGGGTCGGCCACCTTCGGCTCGTACGACATGCCGTTCGCCTGCGCGAACCGATGCAGCCGGTACCGCGTGGTCTGCGCGTTGCGCACACCCATCCAGATCATGACGCCCGCGGCCGCCAGCAGCAGGACGATCAGTACCAGCGGGATAGCCATCGCAGACGGGCTTCCGCCGAGCGACGCGATGCTCACGATCACACTGACCATGACCGGGATCAGCACGACCGCGGCGATCGCGACGGCGATGATGCCGATGACGGTGGATGCCGACGTCCGCGACGACGGACGCGAACGCAGCTCCGCGGCGAAGGCGCGCACGGCGGCTGCGTCGACCGGGTCGCTGAGCGGTCGCGCGTCGAAGGGCGTCTGCGGCGGACTCACCGGTTCACCATGTCGGCGTCCCACGTGAGGTCGGCGCCCTCCGGAATCGCGAAGGCCTCGAGCCGCTCGTCGGCGCAGAGCGTGTCGATCAGCGCGGGGGAGCAGGCCACGATCGTCGAGTCGAAGTCGACCTCGCTCACCATCACCCAGGCGTGATCCTCGGGCCACAGCAGGCTCGGGCTCTGGGGCGGCCGGGGGAACCCGCGCTCTTCGGCGATGCGATCGCGCCACGGAACCTGTCGGGCCCACTCCGGGTCGGCGAAGGCGCGCGGCGGCGCCGAGAACAGCACGTGATCGCGCATCGGGAGCCGGAGGCGCGGCCCCTCGGAGATCTCGCGCGAGAGGATGCCCTCCTGCCAGGTGGGCTTGCGGAAGACGTTGTTGAACGGATCGTGCGTGCTGCGATCGAGCATCGCCTGATGGTTCGGGTCGTCCGTGAAGGCCAGGGAACCGCCGGCCGGGGTGATGCCGTAGAAGCCGAACAGATCGCCGCGGCCCTCCCAGAGCGCGGCGAAACCGGCATCCGGAGTCTGCGTGTGGTCCACGAGGTGCGTCGCGATGGCCGCCAGGTGCTCCGGGGCGAGCTCGCCCTCCAGCGGGGCGGAGAACTCGCGACCGTCCGGAGCGATCCGCGTGCGCCAGTCCTCATCGGTCTGTGTCCGCACGATCCGGTGCCACTGTGCGAGCGGGTGCAGGGTCGTGTCGAAGGCAGCGGCCGTCTGCGCCCAGGTGGCAGGCTCGTCGACGAACTGCCCGCGCAGCGCCTGCTGCTCCGACTCGGGCAGCCGGTCCCACTCGTCCGAGGTCGGCACCGCACGGTCCGGGAGCGAGCGGACGATCGCCGGATGCAGGATCCGCGCATAGGCGGCGAAACCGCGCGGGACCACCGAATGCATCGTCTCGAGGTCCGTGTCGAGTCGCTCGCGCACCCAGGCTCCCGCCGAGGGATCAGACATCCACTCCATGCGACCACGCTACCCGGACGTAGGGTGAGACCCGTGTCCCCGACAGCCGCGCCTTCGTCCCGTGCGTTCGCCCCGGAGTATCCGATCCGCACCGAACGCCTGCTCCTGCGCCCGATCGCTCCCGGCGACGCCACCGCGATGCACGTGTACAAGTCCGACGCGGATGCCGTGCGCTACGTGCCCTATGGGCCGCTGGAGCACGCGGACATCGAGCGGCGCATCGCCACGATCTGGTCGAACACGCGCTTCGACAACGAGGGCGACGCCGTGAGCCTCGCCGTCGAAGAGCGCGAGACCGGCGAACTCGTGGGTGACGTGGTGCTGTTCTGGCGGAGCGAGAAGGATCGATCAGGCGAGGTCGGCTACATCTTCGACCCTCGTGTCGCCGGACGTGGCTACGCGACCGAAGCCGTGCAGGCGCTGCTCACGCTCGGCTTCGACGGACTCGGCCTGCACCGGATCGCGGCACGGATCGATGCACGCAACACCGCATCCGCGCGGGTCGTCGAACGGCTCGGCTTCCGACTCGAAGCGCGGTTCGTCGAGAGCGAGTGGTTCAAGGACGAGTGGGCGACCCTGCTCGTCTACGCGCTCCTCGAAGACGAATGGCGCGGGCGTGACGGCGGGAAATGCCGAGACGGCGTGCGATCGGTGATCGCACGCCGTCTCGGGTCGCCTTCGGCTACTGCTTGAGCATGGCGACCGCGAGCTTGTGCTCGTCGTCGATCAAGTGGGAGTGGTCGTCATCACCGAGGTCGATGCGCACCCACTCGATCGTGCCCGTGAATCCGTTGCCGGTCGCGGCGTAGTCGGGCGACACCGGCGAAGCCAGGTCGTTGCCGATGTCGACCGTCTCGTCGAACGTGAACTGGAACGGGATCGTCTTCTGCACACGACCCTCACCGATCTTCTCGTCACCGGCGTAGAGGGTGACGGTGCCGCCTTTGGCGAGCCCGCCGCCGTCGTACGCGAAGTGGGCGCGCACCTCTTGTTCGCCGGTCGGGACCGGGGAGTCGGAGCGCACGATGTCGACGTCGATACCGAGCAGGTTGTACGCGAAGGCGAGATTGCCGTCCTTCGCATAGAACGACCAGCCTCCGTAGGCGCCGCCCTGGGCGATGAGCACGCCGTCGGCACCCGCATCCGGCACCGAGACCTGCGCGGTGACGGTCCACGACTTGTTCTTGATGTTGATCGTCGAGTTCTCGCTCATGCGCTTCATGCCCGGGTAGAACTTCTGCGAGTCGCCGGTGATGAGCTGCGGGCGCCCGGCGATGTCGGGATTCATCCGCTCGGCGGACCGGATGTCGAGCGGGAGCACGTTGAAGCGTGCGGCCTGGATGAGGAACAGGCGCTGCAGGTGCGCGAGGCGCTCGGGCTCTGCGGCGGCGAGATCGTTCGACTGGGTCCAGTCCTCCTCGACGTTGTAGAGCTCCCACACGTCGTCATCGAGGCCGTGTGACGAGGCCAGCCAGGGGTCCTTGTGCTTCGCCACGGCCGTCCACCCCTTGTGGTAGATCGCGCGGTTGCCGAGCATCTCGAAGTACTGCGTCTCGTGCTGCTCCGCCGCATCGGCATCCGAGAACGTGTAGTTCATCGGCGTGCCCTCGTAGGGACGCTGGGTCACACCGTTGACGGTCGTCGGCTCCGGGATCCCCGCTGCGGCGAGGACGGTCGGGGCGACGTCGATCACGTGGCTGAACTGGTTGCGGATGCCGCCCTTCTCCACGCCGCCGTTCGGCCAGCTGACGATCGTGCCGTTGCGGGTGCCGCCCCAGTGGCTGGCGACCTGCTTCGTCCACTGATACGGAGTGTCCATGGCGTGCGCCCAGCCGACCGCGTAGTGGTTGTACGAGCTCGGCGTGCCGATGTCATCGATGTGGTCGGCGACGTACTGCTCGGTCTCGATCTCGTTCATGTGGTTGATCGTGAAGCTCTCGTTGGTCGTGCCGTGCATCGAACCCTCGGCGCTCGCGCCGTTGTCGCCGATGATCACGTAGACGAGGGTGTCGTCGAGGATGCCGAGCTCTTCGTATGCGTCGAGCAGGCGTCCGACATGATGGTCGGCGTAGGCGAGGAACCCGGCGTAGACCTCCATCTGTCGGGCCAGGGCGGGTTTGATCAGGTCGCTCATCTCGTCCCAGGCGGGGATGCCGGGGCTGCGCTCAGTGAGCACGGCGTCGGGCGGGATGACGCCGAGTTCGAGCTGACGGGCGAAGGTCTCCTTGCGGATTTCGTCCCAGCCCTGATCGAACTGGCCCTTGTACTTATCGGCCCACTCCGCGGGGACGTGGTGCGGAGCGTGCGTGGCACCCGGGGCGAAGTAGGTGAAGAACGGCACCTCGGGGGCGAGCGACTTCTGCTCACGCACCCAGGCGATCGCCTTGTCGGTCATGTCGCCCATGAAGTGGTAGCCGTCCTCGGGCGTGCCCCACGGTTCGATGGGCGTCGTGTTCTCGTAGATGGCCGGGTACCACTGGTTCGTCTCGCCGCCGAGGAAGCCGTAGAAGTACTCGAAGCCGTTGCCGGGCGTCGGCCAGCCGTCGAACGGTCCGATCGCGCTGGCCTGCCAGACCGGCACCTCGTGGCACTTGCCGAACTGCGAGGTGTTGTAGCCGTTGAGCTTGAGCGTCTCCGCCAGCGGCGCGCAGCTGTTGGGCCGCAGCGAGTTGTATCCCGGTGCCGAGGTCGCGATCTCGGTGATTCCGCCCATGCCGACGGTGTGGTGGTTGCGGCCACTGAGCAGGGCGGCTCGAGTGGGCGAGCACAGGGCGGTCGTGTGGAATCGCGTGTACTTGAGTCCCGCGGCCGCGACGCGCTCGAAGGTCGGGGTCTGCACGGGGCCGCCGAACGCGCTCGATGCGCCGAAGCCGGTGTCGTCGATGAGCACGACCAGCACGTTCGGTGCTCCCGCGGGCGGTCGCACCGGGGTGATCGGAGGGAACGCGGTGTCCGGATCGGTCGCGTCGTAGGTGACCGTGCCGGTGTACGCCAGGTCGGGGATCGGAAGGCTGGAACGCTGCAGATCGGACATGAAGCTCCTACGGCTCTCGGCGACGGGGCACACGTCGCCTCTTGCGGCACAGCCTAAGGACGGCGGGGAGGAGCCCGGCGGCCGGATCACCCGGTGCGGGTGACCGGTGGCCGACGGCATCCCGCATAATCGAGGGTGTGACTGCGACAGCAACCCTCCCCTCCCTCGACGGCCGCCGCTTCCGGATGGTCTCGTCCACGACTTCTGCGGTCGACCCCGAATCCCCGAGCATCTTCGAGTACTTCGAGCGCGACGGCGCGATCTGGGGCGGGTACGAGGGCGACACGGTCACGTTCGGCAAGTTCGTCGGCACGCGCACCGCTGACACGATCTGGGTGTCGTTCGTGCACGTGCTCAAGGCCGACGGCACCGTGGTGACCGGCGATGGTGAGAGCGAGCTCGAGCTCACCGACGACGGCGGCATCCGCCTGGTCGAGCACTACGAGATGCACGGACTCCCGCAGCTCAGCGTGTGCGAGGAGATCGCTGCCTGACGCAGCGCCCCCGTGCGCCGAGCAGTCGCTCCCGTGCGCCGAGCAGTCGCTCCCGTGCGCTGAGGGGTCAAGAAACGCCCAATCACAGCGTGGAGATGCGGCGTGTCCTGACCCCTCAGCGAAGAGCGGCAGCGGGGAGCGCGACTCAGCGCGGCGGCAGCGCGTCTCGACCGGCGGTGGCCGGCGTCCAGCGCGTCATCCCGAGCGGGATCTCGGTGCTGCGCTCGGGCAGATCGGCCGGCAGCAGGTAGGGCCGGCGGATCACCTCGTCGAGCACGACGACGCTGACCACGGTCCGCACCTCCGGGAGCTGCGCGATCACCCCGGTGGAGAACTCGTGCACGCCGCTCACGTCGACCGCGCGGATGAGCAGCATCGCGTCATGCTCGCCGGTGGTGATGGCGCACCACTCGACATCGGGCATCTCGAGCACACGCTCCCGGAACGATGCCCAGGCCTGCGGCATCACCGTGACGAACACGAGCGCGCCGATCGAGAGTCCGGCCTTGGCCTGATCGACCCGCGCGCTGAAGCCCGTGATGACCCCGTCGTGCACCAGCGACTCGACCCGCGTATACGCACTCGCGCGGGAGATGCCCACCTTGTCGGCGAGAGCGGCGATCGAGACGCGACCGTTATCACGCAGCACATCGAGGATTCTGTATGCCGTCTCGTCCAATGGGGCGGCACTTCGTCCAGAATGCTTCGACTGATCCGCATCCTTGCTGGACATATTGCTCCTCACGACCGACGTTCTGGACAGAGCGTGCTGGGACCACCCACACTCGCTGGACACATCGTCGCATATGATGCGAATCTGAACCCCGGTCGTCCACATCGGTGGCGACTCACCCGAATGTACTCCTCGCCCCTGGAGGTCCTCATGTCGTCACGCCGTATTACGCCGGTCATCGCGCTCGGAGCGGTCGCGATCTTCGCGCTCGCCGGATGCTCGGGAGGGAACTCGGCAGGCAATGGCGACTCCGCCGGCTCCGACTCGCTCGTCATCGACACCGCGTTCTCGATCGAGACGGCCGACCCGGGTCACACCTACGACCCGACCGGCAACATGATCGCGAAGGCGCTGTACGAGACCCTCGTCGACTTCGAAGGCTCCGACGTCTCGACCCCGGTGCCCGGCCTCGCCTCGTGGGAGCAGAACGACGAAGCGACCGAGTTCACCTTCACGCTCGAGGGCGACCGCGTCTTCTCCGACGGCTCGCCGATCGAGGCGAAGGACGTCGTCTTCTCGCTCCAGCGCATCCAGGGCATGGCCGACGCCAAGCCGAACTTCCTGCTCGGCGGCCTCACCATCACCGAGGTCGACGACAAGACGATCCAGATCACGTCGGAGACCCCGCTGCTGCAGCTGCCCGCGATCCTCGCGAACCCGGCGCTCGGCATCGTCAACTCCGACGTCGTGATCGAGAACGGCGGCACGATCGACGGCACCGACTCGGCGCAGAAGTTCCTCGACGGCGAGTCCGCGGGTTCCGGTCCCTTCGTCCTCGACACCCTCGACCTCAGCTCGCAGGTCGTGCTGACGAAGAGCGACGAGTACAACGGCGACGAGGAGTCGGCGTACAAGCGCGTCGTCGTCCGCAACGTCTCCGAGAGCGCCACGCAGCTCGCCAACCTCAAGGGCGGCGACTCGATGGTCGCGATGGACCTCAACGGCGACCAGGTCGCCGGCCTCGGCGACGGTGTCACGGTCGACTCGGTTCCCTCCGGGCAGACCATCTTCCTGCTGCTGAACCAGTCCGAGGCCGTGGCCGGTGAACTGGCGAACGTGAAGATGTCCGAGGCGATCCGCTACGCGCTCGACTACGACGCGCTGCTTGAACTGGCCGGTGCCGGCTCCGTGCAGGCGACCGGCGTCATCCCGCCCGGATTCGAAGGCGCCCTGGAGTCCGGCGTGGATCAGGACCTCGACAAGGCTGAAGCGGCACTCGCCGAGGCCGGTTACACGGGCCAGACCCTCCAGCTGAAGTTCCCGAACGACTACCCGGTCGGCGGCGTGGAGTTCACCCCGCTCGCCGAGCGCATCCAGGCGCAGCTCGAGGATGCCGGCATCACGGTGGAGCTTGCCCCCGCGCCCTTCGCGACCGAGCTCGACTCCTACGTCAACGGCACCGAGGGCTTCGGCCTGTGGTTCTGGGGTCCGGACTACGCGGACTCCGCGAACTTCCTGCCCTTCGCGCCCGGACTGAAGGTCGGACTCCGTGCCGGCTGGGCTGCTGAGGCCAACCCCGAGATCGCGGGAATCGCCGCCGGCGCTGCCGCGGCGACCGACCCCGAGCAGCGCACGGCCGCGTTCACCGAGTTCGTCGAGGCGATGCAGGCCGAGGGCCCGTTCGTCCCGCTGATCGTCCCCGGTCGCAACATCTCGTCGGCCGACAGCGTGAGCGGTGCGGTGTACAACTCCGTCTGGGAGATGGACATCGCCGAGATCACGCCCGCCGGCTGAGCGGACATCTCATGACGACAGTGGCGGTGCAGAGGCAGGCGCAGCGGCGCCGATCGCCTCTGGTCGGATACCTGCTGCGGCGGGCGGGAACCTCCCTGCTCCTGCTGGTGGGCGTGACGATCGTGACGTTCGCGCTCACCAACCTGGTGCCCGGAGACCCGGTCTCGGCCGCGCTCGGTGAGGGTGCGTCGCAGAACCCGGCGACGCGTGAGGCGTTCATCCAGGCGAACGGACTCGACCAGCCACTGTTCGTGCAGTACTTCATCTATATGGGGAACCTGCTGCGCGGGGACCTCGGCACGTCGCTGGTGACCGGACAACCGGTCACCAGCGACCTCGCCACCGCGGTGCCCGCGACCATCGAGATCGCGATCGGCGCGATCATCGTCAGCCTCGCGGTCAGCATCGTGCTCGGCACCCTCGCCGCATACCGTCGCGGCCTCGTCACCGACCAGGTCATCCGGGTCGTGACCCTGGTCGGGCTGAGCGTGCCGACCTTCTGGCTGGCGCTCGTCAGCTTCTACGTCTTCTTCCTCGAGCTGCGCATCGCGCCGGGATCCGGCCGCATCTCGCCGTCGATCACCCCACCGCCGCGCGTGACCGGCCTCTACACGGTCGACTACCTCCTGAACGGCGACGCGGTCGGCTTCTTCGACGCCCTCGCGCACCTCGCGCTGCCGGTCATGGTGCTCTCGCTCGTGACGATCGGCCTGCTCACCCGCTTCATCCGCACCTCGGTGCTCGAGGTCCTCGGCAGCGACTACGTGCGCGCCGCCCGGGCCAAGGGTCTTCCCGCCATGCGCGTGATCCTCGACTACGTGCTCCGCGGCGCCTCGCTGCCGATCCTCACCGTCGTGGGCGTCGCGTTCGGGGCCCTGCTCTCGGGGACGGTGCTCGTCGAGTCGGTGTTCGCCTGGCCGGGGCTCGGCACCTACGCCTACAACTCCGCCGCCAACCTCGACCTGCCCGGCATCATGGGCGTCGGTCTCGTGGTCGGCATGATCTACCTCCTCATCAATTTCATCGTCGACATTCTCTACGGCGTGCTCGACCCGAGAGTGAGGATCGCATGAGCCGCATCGCCGCCGCCACGCCCGCCGGCCGCTTCCGCTTCCGCTGGCCCCGCGCCTGGCGCACACCGCTCGGCATCATCGGCACCGTCATCGCGGGCGCCTGGGTGATCGTGGCGTTCACCGCGCAGTGGTGGGTGCCGTATCCGCCGAACGCCCAGGTGCTGCCTCGCCTGCAGGCGCCCGGCATCGACACGCTGCTGGGCACCGACGGCAACGGCCGCGACATCTTCTCGCGTCTGATGACGGGTGCGACCGTGAGCCTCCCGCTCGCGCTCATGCTCGTGATCGCGGCGATGATCATCGGCACCGTCATCGGCGCCGTCGCCGGCTACTTCGGCGGCTGGATCGACGAGACGCTGATGCGCATCACCGACCTGTTCATGGCGTTCCCGACCGTGATCCTCGCGATGGTGGTCGCGGCCTCGCTCGGTCCGTCGCTGTTCAACGCGGTGATCGCGGCGATCGTGGTGTCGTGGCCGCAATACTCCCGCGTCACCCGCAGCATCGTGCTGGGTCTGCGCGGCCAGAACTACGTGATCGCCGGACGACTGCTCGGGCACTCGCCCGCCCGGACGCTGTTCGTCGACATCCTCCCGAACATCGCCGGCCCGGTCCTGGTGCTCGCGACGCTCGACATCGGCGCGGCCATCCTGCTGCTCTCCGGACTCTCCTTCCTCGGCCTCGGCGCCCAGCCGCCGACCGCCGAGTGGGGGTCCATGATCTCGGGTGCGATGCAGAACTTCGACGCCTGGTGGCTCGGGGTCTTCCCGGGTCTCGCGATCCTGACCGTCGTGCTGGCGTTCAACTTCCTCGGCGACGCGATGCGCGACGTGCTCGACCCCACGGCCGAGATCACGCACGAGAAGGCCGCGGAGCACAAGGCATCGGCGACGGGGGTGGCGGCATGACCACCGTGCAGGGATCCAGCGTGCTCAGCATCCGCGACCTGACCATCGACATCGGCCGCCCGCTCGTCAAGGGCGTCTCGCTCGAACTCGAGGCCGGTCGCATCCACGGTCTCGCCGGCGAATCCGGATCGGGCAAGACGCTGACCTCGCTCGCCGTGCTGGGCTTGCTGCCGCGGCAGGCGAAGACCGGCGGATCGATCCTCCTCGGCGGCGAGGAGCTCGTCGGGCTCAAGCGCCGTTCCCTCAACCGGGTGCGCGGCAAGCGCATCGCGATGGTGTTCCAGGACCCGTCGGCGTCGCTGCACCCGCAGCTGCCGGTCGGCCGCCAGCTCACCGACCACATGCGCGTGCACCTCGGGCTCAAGGGTGCGGCGGCACGAGAGCGGGCGATCGACCTGCTCGAAACCGTGCAGGTGCCGAACCCCGCCGAGGCGCTGGGGCGCTACCCGCATCAGTTCTCGGGTGGCCAGCGTCAGCGCATCGCCATCGCGTGCGCCCTGGCCTGCGACCCCGAGGTGCTGCTGGCCGATGAGCCGACCACGGCCCTCGACGTCACCGTGCAGGCCGGCATCCTGCAGCTGCTGCGCGACCTCGCGGTGCAGCGCAACCTCGCGGTGCTGCTCGTGACGCACGACCTGGGTGTGATGAGCGCGATCGCCGACCGGGTGGCCGTCATGAAGGACGGCCGTGTGGTCGAGCTCGCCGATCGCGAGACGCTGTTCCTCGACCCGCAGCACGACTACACGCGGATGCTGCTCGCGGCCCTGCCGGGGTCGCGCATCGATGAGGCACCGGAGCAGGAGGCCGCAGATGAGTGAGGTCGCAGTCCTCGACGCGCAGGACGTGGTCGTGCGCTACCCGGGCAACCCGCCCGTGATCGCCGTGAACGGGGTGTCGATCCGTGTTGCCGCGGGTGAGACGGTCGCGCTCGTCGGCGAGTCCGGCAGCGGCAAGTCGAGCCTCGCCCGCGCCGTCGTCGGCATCGAGAAGACCGCCGGCGGAACGGTGCTCTTCCGCGATGAGCCCGTGGCCCCCCTCGGCATCCGTCGTCGTCCGACCGCGATGACCGGCATCCAGATGGTGTTCCAGGATCCGGCGACGTCGCTGAACCCCCGCCGCCGTGTGGGCGACCAGATCGCCGACGGCATCGCGACCGCGCGTGCGCGCGGCGCCGAGGGGTCGACCGTGGACGAGTGGCTGGAACGCGTCGGCCTGCCGACGACCGTGAGCACCCGCTTCCCGCACCAGTTCTCGGGTGGGCAGAAGCAGCGCATCGCGATCGCCAGGGCACTGGCCGCGCGGCCATCGCTCCTCGTCGCCGATGAGCCGATCTCGGCACTCGACGCCTCGACGCAGACGAGTGTGGCAGGCCTGATGCGTGACCTGGTCGCGGAGTCTGGAGCCGGGATGCTGTTCATCTCGCACGACCTCGCCGTGGTGCGCCGCATCGCCGACCGCACGTTCGTGATGTTCGGCGGGCGTGTGCTCGAGTCCGGTCCGACGGATCAGCTCTGGGCGGCGCCGCAGCATCCGTACACGCAGGCGCTGCTCGCGGCGATCCCGGAGCCCGACGGTGCCGGCCGCATCCCCGCCGCACCCTCGGTCGACGACCGCACGGTGTGGGCCGAGATCCCGCCGGTCATGTACTGAGCGGCCATGTACTGAAACGCGTGACACGAAGGAGATATCCCGACCTGAAGGACCGGATCGGGCACGAGCTCCTTCACAACGCGCGATCTCCTGCATTCCGTGTGACCCGGAGCCTCGCGGAGATCCCCGAACGCACTGCGGGCCGAGGCAGCAGCCCCGGCCCGCAGCATCAGCCCCGCATCAGAGCGGTGCGACGATGTCCTGCTTCACGTCCCACTCGGTGATCTCCATCGAGATCTCGACCGACTGGCCCTCGAGCGAGGCGGTGCTGGTCGACGCGAGGTTGACATAGTCCGCCGTGACCTCGAAGACGACGTCGACCGTGGTGCCCTGCTGGTCGATCGAGCCGGTCAGGAGGAAGACCTCTTCGCCCAGGCGCTCGCCGGTGCCGGTCACCGTGAACTCGCCGGTCATGGCCTCGGCGGCAGCAGCCGGGTCGAGCGACGTGACGTCGGCGGCGGTGGCACTCAGCGCGGCGATGACCGGGTCGCTCGACTTCGGATCGGCGACCTGCCACTCGCTCGTCGCGGACTTCACCCAGACGTCGTCGCCGATGGCGATCAGCGAGCCGGCCGGAGAGATCGACTCGAGGGCCTTCTCCGACGGGTTGAACTTCGCCGTCGACTCGATGCCCATGACGGTGGTCTTCGCGGCGTAGCCCGCGGTGTCCGACATGGCGTCTGCGATGCAGGCACCGAGCGCCGCGCCGTCGACGGTGTCGCCGTCCTTCAGCTCAGGGCAGTCCGTCGCCGGAGCCTCGGCCTCCTGCGAAGCACCGCTACTGGGCTTCGACTCGGCCGGCTTGTCCGATCCGCCCGCCGAGCATCCGGTGAGCAGCACGGCGGCGGCGAGAATCACGCCGACCCCCCATTTGTTGACGCGCATGGCGTCCCCCCTCTGGTCGAGTGCCCGATGACCGTCACCGGGCACGCCCTCCAGCATGCCAAGGGTGGGCGCCGACCCGTGCGGGCGACACGGAGGAATCTCCGCTAGACTGTCGAGGTTGTCTGCTTTCCGGCGTCCATTCGGGATTCCTGGGGCGGGCACGTGCACACACCCTCCTGCTCCCGGGAAAGTCCCGAGAGCCGTTCTAGTCCGAAGGAGGTGGGTAAGTGACGCACCAGTACGAACTCATGGTCATTCTGACTCCCGAGATCGACGAGCGCCAGGTCGCACCTACGCTCGACAAGTTCCTGAAGGTCATCACCAACGATGGTGGCTCGATTGACAAGGTCGACATCTGGGGTAAGCGCCGTCTGGCCTACGAGATCCAGAAGAAGAACGAAGGCATCTACGCCGTCGTCAACTTCACCGCTACCAGCGAGGCCACGCAGGAGCTCGACCGTCAGCTGAAGCTGAACGAGCAGATCATGCGCACCAAGGTCCTCCGCTCGGAAGAGGCTCAGGCGATGGTCGCTTCGGAGGCCAAGCGCTCCGAAGAGAAGGCTGCTCGCAAGGCCGCCAAGGCTGCGAAGGCCTGACGTCCATGGCCGGCGAAACCGTCATCACCGTTGTGGGAAACCTCACGGCCGACCCCGAGCTGCGCTACACGCAGAACGGGCTGCCGGTGGCGAACTTCACCATCGCTTCGACGCCTCGGAACTTCGACCGTGCCGCGAATGAGTGGAAGGACGGCGATGCGCTGTTCCTCCGTGCATCCGTCTGGCGCGAGTTCGCCGAGCACGTGGCGGGTTCGCTGACGAAGGGCATGCGCGTCATCGCGCAGGGCCGTCTGCGTCAGCGCTCCTACCAGGACCGCGAGGGCAACCAGCGCACCGCGATCGAGCTGGAGGTCGACGAGATCGGCCCCTCGCTCCGGTACGCGACCGCGCAGGTCACCCGTGCGGCTTCGACCGGTGGTGCCGGCGGTGCCGGTGGTGCCGGCGGCGGACAGGCTCGTCCCGCGCAGCAGCAGGTGTCGGAGGAGCCGTGGTCGACCCCCGGTTCCTCGACGAGCGCAGATGCCTGGAGCACTCCGGGCAGCTTCGGCGACGACACCCCGTTCTGAACAACTTCTGGATCCGGCCGCCGAGCTCGTCTCGGAAACCGGCATCCGCTCATCACTAAGGAAAAACAATGGCTGGAAAGTCGAGCGGCGACCGCCGCAAGCCGCGGAAGGGTGGCAAGCCCACCGCTCCCGCGAAGTCCATCCGGGTTGGTGTCATCGATTACAAGGATGTCGCCACCCTTCGCAAGTTCGTCTCGGAGCGCGGCAAGATCCGCGCCCGTCGTATCACCGGTGTCTCGGTGCAGGAGCAGCGTCTGATCGCCACGGCGATCAAGAACGCGCGCGAAATGGCGCTCCTGCCCTACGCTGGCGCCGGCCGGTAAGGGGTATCGAGATGGCAAAGCTGATTCTCACGAACGAGGTCGCCGGGCTGGGTAGCGCCGGTGACGTTGTCGAGGTCAAGAACGGGTACGCCCGGAACTTCCTCATCCCGCAGGGCTTCGCTACGGCGTGGACCCGCGGTGGCGAAAAGCAGGTCGCTTCGATCCAGGCCGCGCGTCAGGCACGCGCGATCCACGATCGTGACGACGCTGTCGCGCTGAAGAACGCTCTCGAGGGCACCAAGGTGCGTCTCGCGGTCAAGGCCGGCAAGGAGGGTCGTCTCTTCGGCTCCGTCAAGACCGACCACGTCGCGGATGCTGTCGCAGCCGCCGGCCTGGGTTCGATCGACAAGCGCAAGGTGCACATCCCGTCGCCCATCAAGGTGACCGGTGACCACGAGGCGACCGTGCGTCTGCACGAAGACGTCACTGCAGTCATCACGCTGCAGGTCGTCGCCGCTAAGTAAGGCACTTCCCGGAACGCCCTCTGTCCTTCGGGACAGGGGGCGTTCTGTGTGTGTGTGGGGCGTGTGCTTCCTCCTCGGTCGCCGTCCGTCTGTCTGTCGGCCGGGGTGCGGATGTCGGGAGGATGCACGGATGTCGGACGAAACGCCGCACTTCCTCCCGACAGGTGTGCGAGGTCCCGACATCTTGCACCGCGGGACGGAATCGGGGGTACCCATCGTGCCGCCTTCATCGGGGACCGCTGGACAAAGGTCGTACCCACACCGCACAAGTCTGTTCGAAGGTTCTCAGCCTTTCAGCGTAATGAGTGCACCCCTCCCGCCGTCTCTCCCAGTGAGGGAATGTTCGGCCGAAAGGGGGCCGGGCTGCAGGAGGGTGAGTGAATCGTGAAGGATAGACGTCGCGTGGAGCGGCTGTTCGAAGAGCTGGAGGCCGAGTGCGGCACCAGCGTGGAGTGCCTCGCCGACCGCGTGTCGGCGCTGACCGGTATGGACATCGAGATCGATGTACTCGAGGAATCGGAATGGACGGCCGTCGCGCCGTTCGTCCTCGTCGAGGGTGATCGCGTGCGGATACCGGTCCGCGGTTCCGATCCGCGATGGTTCCGATTGCACACCGTGACCCATGAGCTCGCGCACGTGCTCTGCGGGCATTTGCGCTGCGAGACCCTGCCGATGACCTTCGACCAGCTGCGTACCCCGGCCCGATCCTGCGCTCTGGTCGGAGCCGGGGGCGGGCCGGGAGCTGCTTCTTCCGAGATCTCCGAAGCCGAAGCCGAAGCCGAGGCCGAAGCCGAAGCCGAGGCCGAGGAGCTCGCGCTGCGCCTGAGCGCGTTCGTCCGCGCACCGAGTCTGGCGCACGCCTAGCTGCTCTTCTCCCGGACGTCCGACGCCCGTCGGTGATGCCGTCGCCTCCTCGTCGGACCGCGAACAGGTCGGGTGCCCCGAATAGACTGACGCTCCCGGTGCGCAGCGGCGCCGGCAGAAGGGGACGCCATGGGGAAGCGCAAGACGCCGGAGCAGCTCGCGGACGAGGAACGCCGCTACCGGCTGGCTCGGGGCGCGCACACCCCGGAGGACTTCGCACAGCTCGTCGACGACCCGAATCAGGCGATCCGTGCCGCCGCCGCCCACAACCCGGATGCCGATGCGCAGGCACTCGCCCGCTTCGCCGCCGACCGGTTCTGGGGTGTGCGGATCGAGGTGGCCCATCACTCCAATGCCACCCGTGAGCTCGTGCTCGGCCTGCTCGAGGCCGACCCGCGCAAGCGCGGCGTGGTGCATCATGCCGCCCGTGAGCGCCTGAGCGCTGAGGGCGTCGCCTTCGATGGCGAGGGCCTGCCCGTCGTCGACTGAGTTCGCGGCGCTACACCTGTCGGGAGTTTCCTCCGTGTGAGGAGCCGGGACGGCGTGTTCTCCCGACATCCGTCCGAACTCCCGACAGGCGGCCGGGGATTCCGCATCTTTGCGGCATGAAGCGCTGTTCTCCGAGCGAACTGCAGCGGGCAGGGCGCGACGGATGCCCCGCGGTGGGGTCCACGGGGCATCCGTCCTAGTGGCGCCGGCGTCGAGCGACGAGCGGGGGACCCGTCGGCATGGGGATGGACGCCGTGCGCACCGGCGATGCGGGGTCTCCTCCCCCGAGGACGACCGCACCGCCGGCGTCTTCGCTACGCCGTCAAACGACGACGGCGCAGGAGTCCGGCCCCTCCGAGGAGGAGCAGGGCTGCGGCGAGGGCGATCAGTCCTTCGGTCGGAGCGCCGCCGGTCATGGCGAGCCCTTCCGCCTGGCCGGTGGTCACCGCGCCAGAGGCTGTCGCGGCACCGGCCGACGTGCCCGGGTCCGTTCCGGGGTCGGTGCCCGGGTCGGTTCCCGGGTCCGTGCCCGGGTCAGTTCCCGGGTCGGTGCCCGGGTCCGTGCCGGGGTCCGTCCCCGGGTCAGTTCCCGGGTCGGTTCCGGGACCGGGGTCGGTCACCGTCGCCTCGCCGACCACCGAGATGGCGTTCCCGCCGATCGTGATCGGCAGCGTCACCGGCAGCCCCACCTGGGTGCCGCCGAGGATGCCGTCGGTTCCCGTGGTGGTGTTGCCTCCGGTGGTGGGTGCGGTGGGTGCGGCGGTGGTTCCACCGCCGCCGGTGACGGTGGCGTCGTCGAGGGCGGAGATCGCGTTGCCGGTCACGGCCACGGGGGCGGTGATGGGTGCGGTGATCTGGGTGCCGCCGAGGATGCCGTCGGTTCCGGTGGTGGTGTTGCCGCCGGGCGCGGGCGCGGTGGGTGCCGGGGTGCCGGCCGTGCCGGATCCGGTTGCCGCGCTGTCGCCGAGCAGGGAGATCGCGTTGCCCGCCACCGTCACCGGTGCCGTCACGGGTGCGATCGCCTGCGTGCCGCCGAGGATGGCGTCATCGCCGGAGGTTCCCCCCGTCGTGGCGGGAGCGGAAGAGTCCCCGGTGCCGGCCGTGCCGGATCCGGTTGCCGCGCTGTCGCCGAGCAGGGAGATCGCGTTGCCCGACACCGTCACCGGTGCCGTCACGGGTGCAACCACCTGGGTGCCGCTGCCGGTCCCGTCGTCACCGGACGACGTGCCCGATGCCGCCGGAGTGGAGGATGCCGGTGCTGCGGCTCCCTCTCCACTCGGTGCAGCGCTTTCGGAGTCGCCGAGCAGCGACACGGCGTTGTCCGTGACGGTGATCGGTGCATTGACCGCGAGCAGTGCCTGCGTGCCCGAGAGCACGCCGTCCACGCCGTTCGTGGTCACGAGAGGTGCCCCGGCCGGGGTCTCGGCCTGGGGAGCCGAGTTCTGGGGAGTTGCGGCCGGGGCACTGGTCGATGAGCTGTCGTCGAGCACGCTCACCGCGTTGCCCGATACGGTGACGGGCAGGTTCACGGTCACCACGGCCTGGGTGCCGGATGCCGTGCCCGAGGACCCGCTGGTCACCGGCGCCGGCGCCGGAGCCGGAGCCGGCGCGGGTGCCGGAGCGGGTGCGGGTGCGGGTGCAGGGGCCGGGGCCGATGCGGGCGCCGCGACGACGTCGCCGAGCACGGAGATCGCATTGCCGACCGCCGAGATCGGTGCCGAGATCGCTGTCTCCGCCTGCGTGCCGGAGAGCAGTCCGTCGTCTCCGGATGTCTCGGCCGCGTTGGCGGCCGTCGCACCGAGGAGCGTGATGCCCCCGGCGATGAGCGTGCCCCACAGGGCTCGCTTGACGTAAGTGCGCATGATCGTTTCTCCTGACTGGATGGATCGTCTGATGGGTGCGCGCGATCAGAGTGCGCGCGCAGCACGGCATCTGTCGTCCCCGGGGGAACGACGTGACGGTCCGTCAGTCAGGTGAGACGTCGGTGTCGGCGACCGGCGACGAAGGAAGCACGTCGTCGGATGCGCCGGATGTCCGCTCGCCAGCACGGAGCGGAGCAGGGTCCACGTCGCTGAGGCGCGCGTGGGCAGGGCTGGATCCTCCGCCGAGGCCGGCGGAGGAAGATGCGGGTACGGGGGCGCCCGGCGGGCTCCCGGACGGAGTGCCCGTGGGTGCCGTCGTCGTGTCTTCCGTGGCCGGGGCGGACTCGTGCGAGACGAGGTCCGCAGCCGAGAACGACACGGCGGATGCCCGCGCGGAAGCGGTGCCCGAAGCGCCGAGGATCGGTGCGGAAGTCGCCTGCGTCGCGGAGACGGCGGCGACGGTGGTCGGGCTCACGGGGGGATCGACGACACCGGTACCCGGGGTCGGATCGGGGGTCGTCGGATCGAGCGCCTCGAGCGCCGGCGGCACGGTCCCGTTCGTCACCTCTCCGAGGAGAGCCGTCGTGTCATCGACCACTCCGACCACATCGCGCACCGCGGTGACCACGCCGAGGTCGGACACGAGTCCGCCGACGACGGGGACGCCCGCGACGGCGTCGAGGATCGGGTCGGTGATCTGCGCGACCGGCGAATCCGTGAGGACCTCGGTGACGGGTTCGACGACCGCGTCGACCGTCTCGGTGACGACGTGCACGACCGGCGCGGTCGCAGGACCCACGACGGGGGTCTTCGCGACGGTGTTCGTCACGGTCTCGACGACGGCGGGAACGGCCTTCTGCACGGGAGCGACGACCTTCGTGACGACGGGTGCGACGACCTTCGTGACGACGGGGGTCACGGGTGCGGTGACGGCCGACACGGTTTCACTGACGATCGAGGTCAGCCCGTCGAGCGGGCCGTCCTGCTGCTCATCGGCGTGCGCGGATCCGCCTCCGAAGAAGAGGGTGAGCGTCGCCCAGGCGAGCGCTCCGACGGCACCCCAGAGGACGACGGCAGGAACGCCGCGTCGGGTGGCCGGAACGTCCACGTCGACCTCCCCCTCCGAAGGCAACGTACCTCGACGCAGGTGCATCGATTGCGGGTGACGATACTCGCGAGCAGACCGTCTGTCTAGGGGGTTTTGCGCGCGTTTCCGGGGATGTCGGGTTGTGACGCGCCCGGTGAAATCTCGGCTTGACTTTCCCCAGGTTCTACACATCCCCCTCCCGAGAGGGGCAACCTTCAATGCGCGATTTAAACTGATTCTCATCCACAGGCTGGGGAAACAGCTAAACCCTGGTCAGGACAAAGAAAAAAGTTTGAACTCACACCCATCCACGGGGTTATCCACACCCGTTGTGCACAGACACTCCGGCTTTGTCCGCACGCTTTCCACATGGTTATCCACAGGCCGTGTTGCGTGTGGAAACAGTCGCTCGTAGCGTGGGCGAGCGACCGAATGTCGGAGGCACCTGTTTCGCTGTGCGGAGCGGCACTTTTGGCCGAGAGCCACACGGCCCGCCGTCGGAACGCTTCATCAGAACATCGCATCGGAAACGTCGCATCGAAGGGAAGACTGTGTCGATCGCCGACATCTCAGAGGAGCGGATGGGCGCGAAGCGCGCGCCGGAGCGTACGCCTCCTCACGACCTTCTCGCCGAGCAGAGCGCGCTGGGCGGAATGCTCCTCTCGAAGGATGCCGTCGCCGACGTGATCGAGACGCTCAAGGGCGCCGACTTCTACATCCCGAAGCACGAGCTCATCTTCGAGGCGATCCTCTCGCTGTACTCGCACGGCGAGCCGACCGACGTCGTCGCCGTCACCGACGAGCTCATCAAGACCGGCGAACTCGGTCGCGCCGGTGGCGCCGACTACCTGCACACCCTCACCTCGATCGTCCCGACCGCGGCCAACGCCGGCTACTACGCGGGCATCGTCTCGGAGCGCGCCATCCTCCGTCGCCTCGTCGACGCCGGCACGCGCATCGTGCAGCTCGGCTATGCGGGCGAGGGTGATGCGACCGACATCGTCAACAACGCGCAGGCCGAGATCTACTCGATCACCGGATCCGAGACCGCCGAAGACTACGTCCCGCTGCAGATCGCCGTCGACGCCGCTCTCGAAGAGATCGAGGCCGCCAGCGGCCGCGACGGTTCGATGACGGGTGTCCCCACCGGCTTCCGCGAGCTCGACGAGCTCACCAACGGCCTCCACGGTGGGCAGATGATCGTCGTCGCCGCGCGTCCCGCCATGGGTAAGTCCACGCTCGCGCTCGACTTCGCGCGGTCGGCGTCCATCGGCCACAACATCCCCTCGGTCTTCTTCTCGCTCGAGATGGGCAAGAGCGAGATCGCGATGCGTCTGCTCAGCGCCGAGGGCCAGATCCCGCTGCAGAACATGCGCAAGGGAAACCTCGACCCGCGCGACTGGACGACCGTCGCCGCGACCCGAGGCCGCATCAACGATGCCCCGCTCTACATCGACGACAGCCCCAACATGACGCTCGTCGAGATCCGCGCGAAATGCCGTCGACTCAAGCAGCGCGAGGGCCTGCGCATGGTCATCATCGACTACCTGCAGCTGATGACTTCGGGCAAGCGCGTCGAGTCGCGTCAGCAGGAGGTCTCGGAGTTCTCGCGAAGCCTCAAGCTCATCGCCAAGGAGCTGCAGGTTCCGGTCATCGCCCTGTCGCAACTGAACCGTGGTCCCGAGCAGCGCACCGACAAGAAGCCCGCGATCAGCGACCTGCGTGAGTCCGGCTCGATCGAGCAGGACGCCGACATGGTCATCCTGCTGCACCGCGACTCGGTCTACGACAAGGACGTGCGTCCCGGCGAGGCCGACCTGATCGTTGCCAAGCACCGTAACGGTCCCACCGCCACGATCACCGTCGCGTTCCAGGGCCACTACTCGCGCTTCATGGACATGGCCCCGGGCGGCGACTTCAATTGACGTGGGGCGGCGGGAGCGCGCCTCCATGCGTCCCGCTTGAGGCGTGAACTCGAGGGCCCGGGTTTGACCGTTGCGGGGCGTCGCCGCGATCATGAGGGTTCACGCGCCGACGGTGGCGCACGGGTGAGGAGCGGAATATGCAGCGTGGGTCGAACCTCCCTGCTGTAGGCGTCTACAACCAGGCGCTCGTCTTCGACCTCATCCGCCGGTCCGAGGAAGGGCTCAGCCGCAGCGAGCTCGCCGAACGCACGGGGCTGTCGACGCAGACGCTCAGCAATGTCACTCGCCGACTTGCCAACGAGGGGCTGATCGAAGAGACCGGGAAGGTCATCTCGGGCCCGGGAAAGCCGCGGACGCTCCTCGCGCTGCGGTCGGATTCGCGCTACGCGGTCGGTGTGCATCTCGACCCGGCCGTCGACACCGTCGTGGTCGTGGATGCCGCCGGCGCTGTCGTCGCGCGGACCGAGCAGACCCCCGGAGGCGCTGAGGCGTCGCCGGATGAACTCGTGGGGCGTCTCGGAGACAGCGTCCGATCGCTCATCCTCGAGGCGCGCCTTCCGGCCGAGCGCGTGCTCGGGATCGGTGTGGCCGCTCCGGGGCCGTTCGACCGCGACGCGGGTCGCCTGCTGAATCCGCCGCTCCTCCCCGCCTGGCATAACGTGTCGGTGCGCAAGGAGTTGGAAAGGGTCAGCGGGCTGCCGACGCTGCTCGAGAAAGACGTCGTGGCGACGGTCGTCGGGGAGCAGTGGTTCGATGCAGGGCAAGAGCTCGCCGACGCGATGTTCCTCTACTACGGTGCCGGACTCGGCCTCGGGCTCTCCGTCTCAGGGGCGCCGGTGCACGGCAGGACGGGTAACGCCGGCAATATCGCGCACATCGTCGTCGACCCGGAGGGGCCGCTCTGCACCTGCGGATCGCGCGGCTGCATCGGAGTGATCATGGAGCCGCGAATGCTCCTGGCCCAGGCGGAGCGGACGACTCCGCCGAGCGGCACGGGAGATGCGCGGATGCAGCTCGAGCTGCTGTCGTCTTTGGCCGCCGCCGGAGACAAGGGGGTGCTTGCCGCCCTTGAAAGCGCGGGGAGGCACCTCGCAACAGCGATCGTCGAGGTGAACAACCTCCTCGATCTCGGCATCGTCGTCCTGGGAGGCCCCGCGTGGTCGAGGCTCGGTGAACGGCTTCTCCCGGCGCTGGATCACTGGGTGCACACCACCGCGGTCAGCACGTCCACAGCACCCGTGCAGCTGCGCCCCTCGCAGATGGGAGCGGACGCGGCCGCCGTGGGGGCCGCGTGCCTCGTGCTCGACGACGCGCTCACGGCGCGGCCGTCGCGGCTCATGATCAGCCGCTGACCGCTGTCTGCCGTCATCCCGAACGGCATAGCGTTCCGTGACGGAACTGTTACGAGGCCCTATCTACCCAGTTATCCCATTTGATAGGGTTATCCGTCTGAGGGCCTCAACAGCGAGGTCCGCATGCAAAGGAGCAAGCAGATGCGAACGAAGCCCTTCGCCGCCATCGGCGCGATCGCGGTCGGCGCAGTCGTCCTCTCGGGATGCGGTGCGTCCGGGGACGCGGAGACGTCCGACAGCGGAGACCGCACCATCACCGTCGCGTACCAGATGACGTCGGCGTTCCACCAGCTCGATGACCTCTTCCAGAAGGTCAAACCCGAGTTCGAGGCCGCGAACCCCGGTGTGACGGTCAAGCTTCAGCCGATCGAGTCCGAGGACGAGTACTTCACCAAGCTCGCCCTGATGAACGGCTCGCCCGACACGGCACCCGACGTGATCTACGAGGACACCTTCCAGCTGCGCTCCGACGCTGCTGCCGGCTACCTGCTCCCGATCGATGACTACCTCGCCGACTGGGATGACTGGGACCAGTTCTACGACGCAGCCAAGGAGGCCGGACTCGGTGGAGACGGCAGCACCTACGGCATCTCGATGGGCACAGACACCCGCGCGATCTACTACAACAAGGAGATCTTCGCGGCGGCCGGGCTCCCCACCGACTGGCAGCCCACGTCGTGGCAGGACATCCTCGACGCTGCCGAAGCGGTGAAGGCGTACGACGCCGACCTGATCCCGTTGAACATCTACGGCAGCAAGAGCGCCGGTGAGCAGACGTCGATGCAGGGTCTGGAGATGCTGCTCTACGGCACCGAGTCCACCCTGTACGACGCCGACTCCGATAAGTGGGCGGTGGGCTCAGAGGGCCTCACCGACGCTTTCGGTTTCTACGACACGCTCTACAAGAACGATCTGGCGACTCCGCTCGATCTCGCCCTCGACTCGACCATCGGCAGCCGCGTCCCCACGGTGCTGCTCCCCGAGGGGAAGCTCGCCATGGCCATCGACGGTTCTTGGCTCCCCGGTGGCTGGATCAGCGGTGAAAGCGCCTGGGACGGCTGGGAGGACACGATCGGTCTCGCCAAGATGCCGACGCAGGACGGCGGCGACCCCGGCTACACCTCGATGTCCGGGGGCTGGACCCTCGCGGTCGGCTCTCAGACCAAGCACCCGCAGACGTCCTTCGACTTCATCGCGATGGCGCTGAACCAGGAGAACTCCCTCAAGTACGACACCGAGAACAGTCAGATCGCCGTCCGCGAAGACGTCGCGACCGACGATGCGTACCTCTCGTACAACCCGACCTTCGCGTTCTTCTCCGACCTCGTGCAGTACACGCACTTCCGTCCGACCACGCCGGACTACTCGCAGATCACCAGCGCGCTTCAGCAGGCCACCGAATCGGTGATCACCGGAGAAGCGAGCCCAGAGGATGCCGCCAAGACCTACGACGATGCGCTCACCCAGATCGTCGGCGCGGACAACGTCGAGTAGGAATCCCGCAGTGACCTCCGCTTCCGCAACGCACAGCCCGGCCCCGGTGCCCACCGGGGCCGGGCGGCGCGCCCCTCTCCGCGAGCTGATGCGCTCCGTCCCGCTGCTGCCCGCCGTGGTGCTGCTGGTCGTGTTCCTGCTCGGGCCGATCATCTACGCCATCTGGGGATCGTTGACCAACCGCGCCCTCACGGGCTACCGGGCGGCGCAGCCCGAGTTCGTCGGACTCGACAACTACGTCTCGCTCTTCACCGACCCGAACTTCTGGACGGCGCTGGTCCTCACGGTCGTCTTCGTGCTGTTCTCCGCGATCATCGGCCAGAACGTGCTGGGCCTCGGCGTCGCCGCGCTCATGCGCATCGGTTCGAAGTCGGTCAACAGCGTGGTCGGCGCACTTGTCGTCGTCGCCTGGGTGATGCCCGAGATCGTCGCCGCCTTCGCCCTCTACGCCTACTTCTCGAAGGACGGCACGCTCAATGCGCTACTCGAGGCCATCGGCATCCCCGCGGTGAGCTGGCTCATCGAGTACCCGATGTTCGCCGTCATCCTCGCCAACGTCTGGCGTGGCACGGCGTTCTCGATGCTCGTGTACGGAGCCGCCCTCAACGAGGTGCCGCCCGAGGTGATGGAGGCCGCACAGATCGACGGTGCGAACGCCACGCAGCGCTTCTTCCTCATCACCATCCCGATGATCCGCCGCTCGATCTCGACGAACCTGATGCTCACCACCTTGCAGACGCTCGGCACCTTCGGTCTCATCTGGGTGATGACCAAGGGAGGGCCGGGCGTCTCGAGTTCGACCCTTCCCGTCCTCGCCTATCAGGAGGCCTTCCAGTACTCCCAGATCGGCTACGGCACGGCGATCGCTGCGGTGACCCTCGTGCTCGGCGCGATCTTCGCGATCTTCTACATCCGCATCCTCAAGCCGGAGGTCGACTGATGACTGCCACTGAAGCAATCGTCCGCCCCGCCGTGAGACGCGGCCAGCGGATCTCCGTCGCGACGCCGGCGAAGCGTCGCTCCGCGTGGCTCGCCAACACCGTCCTGATCGTGATCGGGGTCGTGTTCCTGGTGCCGATCGCGTGGATCGTGTTCTCCTCGGTGTCTCCGTCGGCCACGGTGTCGATCTCGGTGCCGGAGAGCCTCACGTTCGACAACTTCGCCTCGGTGTTCGACTGGTCGATGACCCTGCTGCCGTTGTGGAACTCGGCGCTGATCTCGTTCGGAACCGCCTTCATCACCGTCGTCGTCGGCGTGCTCGCCGCGTATCCGCTCTCACGGCACAACTCGCGGTTCCAGCGCGGTTTCATGTACTCGGTCCTGTTCGGCTCCTGCCTGCCGATCACGGCCATGATGGTGCCGGTCTACGCGCTCTTCGTGCAGTTGAAGATGCTGGATTCGCAGGTCAGCGTGATCCTGTTCATGGCCGCCACGTCATTGCCCATGGCCATCTGGATGCTGAAGAACTTCATGGACTCGGTGCCGGTCTCCCTCGAGGAGGCCGCATGGGTCGATGGAGCCTCCGCCATGCGGGCGCTGTGGACCATAGTCCTGCCGCTCATGCGCCCCGGTATCAGCGTCGTCTTCATCTTCGTGTTCACGCAGGCGTGGGGGAACTTCTTCGTCCCGTTCGTCCTGCTGTTCAGCTCGGAGAAGATGCCGGCGGCCGTCGCGATCTTCACCTTCTTCGGCAACCACGGCGCCGTCGCCTACGGGCAGCTCGCCGCGTTCGCCACGTTGTACTCCGTGCCGATCCTCGTCCTGTACCTGCTCGTGCAGCGTCTCTCCGGCAGCAGCTTCGCGCTGGCCGGCGGCGTCAAGGGCTGATCCTCGCCTCCTCGCACAATCCCCTCGATCCAGAAAGCACCACACATGCATGACCGCACCGCGCTCATCGAGATGCGCATCGACCGATTCATCCGCGAGCGCCTCCGTCCGGCACGTCACCGCCTGAGCCACCCGCTCGAGGTGCGCGCGTGGGAGGTGCCGGGGGAGCCGGTGCCCTTCACGGATGCCGTTCAGGCGGAGTACGCGCCCACCGCGGTCGGCGCTCCGTGGGGGCGCCCATGGGGCACGACGTGGTTCCGTGTGAGCGGGCAGGTCCCGAGCGAGTGGCGTACGGCATCCGGCGAACTTCCTGACGGCACCAGGGCAGAGCTCGTCGTGGACCTCGGCTTCACGGCCGGACAGAGCGGCTTCCAGGCCGAGGCTCTCGTCTGGGATCTCGACGGGAGTCCGATCAAGGGCATCTCGCCGTTCAACAACGCGGTCGCCGCGGCAGTGCAGTCGGACGGCCGCATCGACGTGCTGCTCGAGGCGGCGTCCAATCCCGACGTGGGCAGCATCTTCACGTTCGACCCGACCGCGCTCGGCGACCCCGAGACCGCGGGTACCGATCCGATCTACGTGCTCCGCGTCGTCGACGTGGCCCTGCGCGACCTGACCGTCGAGTCGCTGCTCGACGACACCGTGATCCTGCGGGGGCTCCTCGGTGAGCTGGATGCCTCGTCACCGCGGCGGGCGGAGATCGTGCAGGCGCTGGATCGGATGATCGACCTCGTGGACCCGCATGACGTCGCGGGCACGGCGGCAGCGGGCCGTGAGGCGCTCCGAACGGTCCTGGCGAGTCCCGCCCATGCCAGCGCGCACGTGCTGCATGCCGTCGGGCACGCGCACATCGATTCGGCCTGGCTGTGGCCGGTGCGCGAGACGGCTCGCAAGGTGTCGCGGACGTTCTCGAACGTGCTCTCGCTGATGGACGAGAACCCCGAGGTCGTGTTCGCCAGTTCGTCGGCACAGCAGTTCGCCTGGATCAAGGAGCGCTACCCGGAGATCTGGGAGCGGCTGGTCGAGCGCGTGCGCGAGGGCCGCTTCGTTCCGGTCGGCGGCATGTGGGTCGAGTCCGACACGAACATGGTCGGCTCCGAAGCCCTCGCCCGCCAGTTCGTCGAGGGCAAGGGCTTCTTCCTCCGCGAGTTCGGGATCGACACCCCCGAGGTCTGGCTGCCCGACTCCTTCGGCTACAGCGGCGCCCTTCCGCAGATCATCAAGGCCTCGGGATCGAAGTGGTTCCTCACGCAGAAGATCTCCTGGAACGAGACGAACCGGATGCCGCACCACACGTTCCTCTGGGAGGGCCTCGACGGAACGCGCGTGTTCACGCACTTCCCTCCGGTGGACAAGTACAACTCGGACGCCTCGCAGGCCGATCTCGCGCATGCGCAGCGGAACTTCCAGGACAAGGGCAGAGCCCGTGTCTCGCTGCTGCCGTACGGTTACGGCGACGGCGGAGGCGGACCGACCCGGGAGATGGCTGCGCAGGTCGAGCGCGCGGGGTCGTTGGAAGGGTCGCCGGTCGCCCGGCATTCCACCCCACGGGCGTTCTTCGAGCAGGCCGAGTCCGAGTACCCGTCACCCGAGGTGTGGAGTGGCGAGCTGTATCTCGAGTTCCACCGCGGCACGTACACGAGTCAGCTGCGCACCAAGCAGGGCAACCGCCGCAGCGAGCACCTGCTCCGCGAGGCCGAGCTCTGGGCGGCGACGGCGTCTGTCCGAACCGGACGCGCCTACCCGGCCGAGCAGCTCAAACGCCTCTGGCAGCTCGTCCTGCTCCAGCAGTTCCACGACATCCTGCCCGGAACGTCGATCGCCTGGGTGCACCAGGATGCCGAGCGCAACTACGCGGCGATCGCCGTCGAGCTCGAGCAGATCATCGCCGACTCGCTGCGTGCGCTGGTCGGCGATGGTACGCGCAGCCTTGTGGCCAACGCGGCCCCGCATGGGCATGCCTCGGTCTGCGCGCTGGCGATCGGCGAGGCGGATGCGGTCGCACCGGCCACGCCGGTTGCGGCGGACGGCGGGTTCGTGCTCGACAACGGGCTTGTGCGTGCGACGATCGACGCCCGCGGGGTGCTGACATCGATCATCGACCTGGCGAGCGACCGAGAGGTCGTGCCGGCCGGTCAGAGCGCCGGCGTCTTCCAGCTGCACCGGGATACCCCGACGCAGTGGGACGCCTGGGACATCGACGAGCACTACCGCCGCAACGTCACCGACCTCCTCGATGTGGACGGCATCGAGATCGTCGACGGCGCCGTGGTGATCTCGCGGTCCTTCGGCGCGTCGACGCTGGTGCACAGCATCCGTCTCGACGAGGGGTCGCGAACCCTGAAGCTGGCTGTCGACATCGACTGGCACGAGCAGCAGAAGCTGCTCAAGCTCAGCGTCCCCGTCGACGTGCACACCGACCACGCCGCCTCCGAGATCCAGTTCGGGCACATCGTGCGTCCGACCCACACCAATACCTCGTGGGATGCCGCGCGCTTCGAGACCGTGGCGCACCGGTGGGTCAGAGTGGGCGAGAGCGACTTCGGTGTCGCGGTCACCAACGACTCCACCTACGGCCACGACATCACCCGGCATCCGCGTGAGACGGGCGGCACGTACTCGACCGTGCGGCTCTCGCTCGTCAGGGCCGCGCTGTTCCCCGACCCGCAGCAGGACCAGGGGCGGCATCATCTGGAGGTGGGCATCGTCGTCGGCGGCGAGCTCGTCGACGCGATCGCCGAGGGGTACCGCACGAACCTCGCAGAGCGCCGCATCGAGGGCGCCGACGATGTGAAGCCCCTCGTCTCGATCGATCACCCGGGTGTGGTGGTCGAGGCGGTCAAGCTCGCCGAAGACGGCAGCGGCGACGTCATCGTCCGTCTGTACGAGGCTCTCGGGCGTCGCGCCGACGCCACGGTCGCCGTGGGCTTCCCGAGCGGTGACGCCAGCGAAGTCGACCTGCTCGAGCGTGAGAGCAAGCAGGCGGTGCTGACGGGTCAGGATGCCGACGGCATCCGCCTGGCGCTGCGTCCGTTCCAGCTCGTGACCCTGCGGCTGCCGCGGGCCTGAACCGGTGAGGGGGTCTCCGTCCGTGCGGAGGCCCCTCAACTGTTCAGCGGATGGTGTCGGCCGGGTGCTACCGCCCGCCGACCAGCTGGTTCCCGGAGCGCGCGACCAGCGGACCGAGAACGGTGGCGGCGTCGAGCTCGGCCACGCCGTCGATGCGGAACGCCGTACGCTCGCCCGGAAGCAGGGTCACCAGGCCGCGGTCGACTCGGGCGTCGGGAGACAGCCGGTCGACGAGCAGGGTGAGGTCGCGCACCAGTGCGCCCGCCGTGGCGGTCACCAGGTGCCCGCCACCGTCGATGCGTTCCACCTCGGCGGTGAGGCGCGGCTCGGCGAGGGCGCTGTCGCGGGGCTCGGCGAACCACCAGAGCCCGCGGGCTCCGGACGCTTCGGCGACGATCAGCTCGGCGGAAGCGTCACCGGGCGTGGCGACGGCATCCGGAATCGCAACGCGCGTCGACTCCCGCGGAGCGATCGACACCGCCACCTCGACCGAGGCATGCACCGTGCCGTCGAAGCCGATCCGTCGCAGGGAGAGGGTGTCCGACCAGGAGTCATCGGTGTCGTTGTGCAGCACGGCTTCGAGGCCGTCGCCCGAGGGCTGCACCGTCACCACGCGGGGTTCGAAGGCGTTCTTGATGGCGAAGAGCAGCGGCTTCTCGCATCCGTCGCCGTCGATCGCCGCCCACGAGGTCACGGGCCAGCAGTCGTTGAGCTGCCACACGATCGCGCCGGCATTGTGCGGGGCCAGTGAGCGGAACCAGTCGAGCGCGAAACCCACCGCATTCGCCTGATTGAGCTGCATGGCCCAGTGCCAGGTCTCGATGTCGTCGGGGATCGGATAGTGCGCGACCAGCCCGGAGCCCAGCTTCGCGTTCCCATCGGCGGCCTTCTGGTGCACGATCATGCCGGGGGAGTCGGGCGTGATCGGATCGTCCGAGATGGACCGCGTCAGTGTCGACCACGTGGGCGGCCCCTGCCACCCGAACTCGGCGACGAACCGGGGGCGATGGTTGCGGTACGTCGGCCAGTCCCGCCGGTTCCACTGCTCCCACAGGTGCATGGTGCCGTGCGCCTCGTCGTTCGGATGCGGGCCGGTCTGCTGACGCCCGTCCCACCCCGCGCCCGGGCTGAAGGGGCTTCCGGGTGCGTAGGGAACGTGCGGGGCGAGCTCGTCGATGATCGCCGGGAACAGCTCGTAGTAGTAGTGGGCGCCCCAGGTCTTGCCGTCGAGCAACGTCTTCCAGCCCCAGTCCTCATACCCCCAGGTGTTCTCGTTGTTGCCGGTGAGCAGAACGAGTGAGGCGCGGTGGGCGAGGCGTGCGACGTTCTCCCGCGCTTCCGCCTCGATCTCGGCGCGCAGCGGATCCTCCTCCGCGTACGCGGCGCAGGCGAACAGGAAGTCCTGCCAGACCAGCAGGCCGAGCTCGTCGGCGAGATCGTAGAAGTCCTCGGACTCGTAGATTCCGCCGCCCCAGACGCGGACCAGGTTGAGGTTCGCCGCCTTCGCCTGCTCGAGCCGGGTGCGATACCGATCCCGGTAGACCCGGCTCGGGAACGCGTCGTCGGGAATCCAGTTCACGCCCTTCACGTAGATCGGTCGGTCGTTCACGAACAGGGTGAACGGTGTGCCGGATGCATCCGCGGTGGTGTCCCAGCGCAGGTCGCGGAACCCGACGCGTCTGGTCGCGGAGTCCAGCGCCGTGCCATCGGCCAGGAGGGCGATCTCGACGTCGTACAGCGGCTGGGCGCCATGGCCGGCGGGCCACCAGCGCTCCGCATCGCTCACCCGGACCTCGATCTCACCCGACGTCTCCGAGGCGGCGATCGGAACCGTCCGGACGGTCCCCGCGACCTCGACCGTCAGCTCGAGCGGGAGTGCCGAGGCGCGCTCGACCTCGACGGCGACGCGCACCGTGCCCTCCGTGCCGTCCGGTGTCGCGTGGACGCGGACGTCGCTCAGGCGGGCGTCGGACCAGGACTCCAGACGCACCTCGCGCCAGATGCCGCTCGAGTAGGTGGCGATGCCCCAGTCCCACCCGAAGCTGCACGCCGACTTGCGCAGGGCGTTGAACGGCGAGGGGTACGGACGCGGTCGCGCACCGAGCGCCACGCTCTGCGCGTCGGCGTACCGGACCGGGCTGCGGAAGGCGACGGTGACCGTGTTGTCGCCGGTGGTGAGCAGGTCGGTCACGTCCAGTCGATAGGAGCGATGCTGGTTGGCGACCTCGGCGATCACACTCCCGTTCACGGTGACGGTCGCCACGGTGTCGAGCCCGTCGAACACGAGCTCGTGACGATCGGCCGCCTGCTCATCCGGCTCGAGCGCGAGGCTGCCCTCGTAGGTCCAGTCCACGAGGCCGATCCACGCGAGGGCGGATTCATTGTCGTCGAGGTACGGGTCGGGGATGAGGCCCGCCCGCAGCAGGTCGAGATGCACCACACCGGGGACGACGGCGGGGATCCACGCATCGGCCACCTGTGCGGGTCCGCCGTTCGGGCGGACGCGCCAGCCCTCGGCGAGCGGACGGCGGATGAGGGGAAGGGTGGACGCGACGCTCACGGGACGGCTCCTGCTTCGACGCCTCTGCAGTTCCCACTCTGGAAGGAGCATGAAGGCGACGGGGGTGGGGGATGGTGACGGCATCCAGCTTCGCAGCTTCGTCGACCGGGAGACGGATTTGCGGGACGAGTCGGGCGAAGACGCGCGAGTCCACCCGATCCCGGCCGGCGCCATCACTCCGAGAGGACTACCCGGCAGATCCTGGTGCCGGCTTTTCTCCGCGGCTGCCCGCGGAGACCGGCGCGAACCGATCGGTCCCCGCTGTGCCCGCGCGGAAACGGATGCGGATCACCGGGAGCGGGCCCATCGGCCGATCCTGCGGGATCGAGATGACCAGGTTCCCCCAGGGGTCGTCGTCCCGGGCGTGCGCGGGATCGACGATGGCTCGGAAGTCGAGGTCTTCCCCCGTCGTCAGGAGTTCCACGCCGAGCACGGACTGAGGTCGAATGCCGCGCACGGTGGCGGTCTCGTCCGGCCAGGCGACGAGGTGCAGGTACAGGGCGTTCTCGTTCATCGTCGTCGGACCGTAGAACTGCCACGGTTCCAGCCCCGGTCGAGCGCCGATCACGCTCTCGCGATGGGTGCGCATCCAACCGGCGATCTCGTGGAGCGACTTCTCCTCTTCGGGTGGCAGAGCACCGGTGCTGCTCGGCCCCACGTTCAGCAGGAGCGAGCCGCCGTTGGCGACACAGTCGACGAGCGTCCGGATCAGGTGCGCGGTGGTCTTGTAGTCGTGGTCGCTCGGGTCCCATCCCCACGTGTCGTTCATGGTGATGCACGCTTCCCAGGCGTCGCTGAGAAGCTCCGCAGGGATCGACTGCTCCGGCGTCACGTAGTCACCGATTCCGGGGAGGCGGTCGTTGAGGACGATGTCCGGCTGATGGGAGCGGATGTGCCTTTCCAGTTCCGCGCTGTCCCATTCCCCCTCGGTGCGCTCCCACCCGCCGTCGAACCAGAGCAGATCGATCGGCCCGTAGTTCGTGAGCAGCTCGCTGAGTTCGGCCTTCATCCCTTCGCGGAATCTCGTCCACTGTTCGGGGGTCGCGCGCGGGTACTCCTCGAACGCGTACGGTGCGAACTCGGCGCGCCATGCCGGGTAGTCGGGATCCGACCAGTCGGACACTGAGTAGTAGAAGCCGATGCGCAGTCCTGCCTCCCGGAAGGCATCCACGTAGTCGCGGACGAGATCGCCTCCGCGAGCTCCATAGGGAGATGTGGAGATGTTCAGCGGTGTCGCCTCGCTCGGCCAGGACGCCCAGCCCGAGTGATGCTTCGTGGTGAAGACGGCGTACTGCATCCCCGCATCCCTCGCTGCCTGTGCGATGGCGCGAGGATCCCACTCCCGAGGGTCGAATTCGTCGGCGTGCCGGAAGTAGTCGACCGCACTTCGTGCGTGCACACCCGTGCCGTCATCGCTGGTGAGCCCGACCATCGGCCAAGACAGATCGACGCCGAGTCGGCTCGCCTGGTCGAAGTGGATGAAAAGCCCGAACGAGGCGGAACGGAACCAGTCGAGGCGGGAACGGCGGGGGGAACCCACGGCGGCAGATGCCGGAATGGGAGGCGTGGCGATGGGCATCTGCTTCTCTTCGTCCAGGGCGTGATCAGGGTCGGATCGCCCGCAGATGCGAGCACTTGACAAGGCGACGCGCATCAATTTACGCTCGCCAGCAACGTTAGGCAACCGGTTACCTAAATATCGGTGCGGTGATGGGACAACCATCGACAACGTCCTCGCGTCCCGATAAGTAGATCCTTCAATGAAGAAGTCGCAGCAGCGAATGATTCGTTCCGCCAGTGCCTTCACCGCCCTCGTGACGGCACTGGCTCTGGCCGGTTGTTCATCCGGCGATTCGTCGATCACGACCGACGACGGCCGGACCGTTCTCACGGTGTACGGCTGGAAGGGCGGCGAAGGCGAGCCGGCGAACGTCGCCGAGATCAACGCGGCTTTCGAGAAGGCGAACCCCGACATCAAGCTCGAGTTCGAGGCGATCCCCGCGAACGAGGCCTATTCGCAGCGCGTGCAGCCTGAGCTGCTGGCCGGCAATGCCGCCGACGTGATCATGCTGGACAGCAATCTTCTCGCGACATGGGGGAAGTCCGGATACCTCGCAGACCTGTCCTCGGCGTCCTGGGCCGACGACATCACCCCCGAGGTCGAGAGCTTCGCGACCTATGACGACGCCGTGCTCGCCATGCCCATGGAGGCCATCGGTGTCGGTCTGTACTCGAACATGGAACTGCTGAGCGAGGTCGGTGTGAACGAGGTGCCGAAGGACTGGGAGAGCTTCCTCGACGCGCTCGCCAAGGTGAAGGCTGCCGGCCACGACCCGATCACTCTTCCCGACAAGGCCGGGTGGACGGGCGCGATGGCGCTGCTGAACGCTGCGGCCACGACCGTCGACAAGGGCTGGGACGAAGAGTTCTCCGAGGGTGATGCGAGCTTCTCGGACTGGAAGCCGGCGGTCGAGCAGCTGCTCGACCTGCAGGAGCAGGGCTTCATCGATTGGAAGACCGAGCTCGGCGAAGACGAATGGTCGCAGGGCGCAGACGACTTCACGGCGGGTGACACGGGCTTCTGGCTCCAGGGCGCCTGGAACCTCGGCGGCGTCGCCGAAGCCGGAATCAAGAGTCAGTTCACGGCCTGGCCGGGTGGGGAGCCGGGCGTCGACCCGAACGAACTGCTGTTCGTGGGGACGATGTGGGGCGTCAACGAGGCATCCCCGGTGAAGGACGCCGCGGAGAAATACGTGGACTTCTGGTCTCAGCCCGAGAACCTCGATCTGTTCCTCCAAGCGGAGAACGCGATCTCTCCGTTCGAATCGGGCACCAGCCCGAAGAACGACGCGACGGGCGAGTTCCTCGCGTCCTACGAGGCAGGGAACTACCGCTTCATGCAGACGAACACCTGGATGGCGGGCGACGTGCAGACGCAGATGGGCTCTCGCCTGCAGGCGCTGTTCCTCGGTGAGATCACGACCGACGAGTTCCTCGACGAGATGGACGGGATCGCGAAGAAGGCGGATTAGTCCCGTTCCTGGTGCGGTCGCCCTCTCCGGTGGCCGCACCGCTCTCGCTGAAGGATTGTCATGATCTCCAAACGTCCCCTCGTCGCTCTCGGGTTCCTTCTTCCCGCGCTCGTCGTCTACGGGCTCCTCATCCTCTACCCGCTGGTCAACGGCCTCTGGCTCAGCTTCACGGACAGCAGCGGGGGTCCGCGGGCGAACTTCGTCGGTCTCGAGCAGTATTCACGACTGTTCACCGACGGGGAGGTCATCCGAGCAGTCGGCACGACCGTGCTCTACGCCGTCATCGTCGTCGTCCTGCAGAACCTCTTCGGGTTGCTCCTGGCCAGAGCGCTCTACAACCGGCCGCGGATCCGCAAACCGGTCAGCGTCCTCATCCTCATGCCGACGCTCGTCGCCCCGGTGATGGCATCGTTCATCTTCTCGTATCTCTACGCACCGGATGGAACGATCAACGAGGTGCTCCGCGCCCTCGGGCTGGACTCCCTCACCCGCATCTGGCTGGGCGAGACGAGCACAGCACTCGGCGCGGTGGCTCTGGTCAACATCTGGATGTTCGCCGGCTACTCCGCGGCGATCTTCCTCGCCGGATACCTCGCGTTACCCGCCGATGTCCTCGAAGCGGCCGACCTCGACGGTGCGACGGGATTCCGCCGATTCCGCACGATCGAATGGCCTCTCCTCGCCCCCTCGCTCACGGTGAACATCACGCTCTCCCTCATCGGCTCGCTGAAGGTGTTCGAGTTCCCGTTCGTGCTGACAAACGGCGGCCCGGCGGGATCCACCACCACGCTCACCCTCCTCGTCTACCGCAAGGTCTTCGGCGGGGCGGGCGAGTTCGCCTACGGAGTGACGATCGCGGTCCTCCTCCTCGTCATCGTCGTCGTGCTCAGCAGCGTCGCCACGTCCGTTCTGCGCATGCGCGAGAAAAGGATCTGAATCCATGTCCGCATCTCTCCCCGCCCCGGCCCGGTCACGCGACCACCGCCTGTGGAACGCCGGCAAACGCCGGCTCGGCGACATCGGGCTCATCATCGGCGTCGCACTGCTCGTGACCCCGTTCGCGTTCGCCGTGCTGACCGCGATCCGACCGGCCGCTGACGTGTCGGCGAATCCGCTCGGCTGGCCCGAACACCTCACGCTCGACAACGTCGTGGATGCGTTCCAGCGCATCAACTACGCGCAGAGCGTCGCGAACACCCTCATCATCCTGGTGTGCTCCTGCGTGCTGACCGTCGCCTTCGGCGCCATGGCCAGCTACCCGCTGAGCCGGATCGGGCGCTCCTGGACGAACACCACCTACCGCGTGTTCATCATCGGGACCACCATCCCGATCTATGTGCTCATCGCACCGCTGTACCTGATGATCCGGGATCTGCACATCCTGGGCACGCATCTCAGCGTGATCCTCGTCTACACGGCCATGAACCTTCCGATCGCCGTGTTCTTCTACACCAGCTTCATGCGCCAGGTGCCGACCGAGCTGGAGGAGGCCGCGGCGATCGATGGTGCGGGTCCGCTGCGGATCTTCTTCGTCGTGATCTTCCCACTGCTCGCGCCCGTGACCGCGACGCTGGTGACGTTCATCAGCCTGGTCGTGTGGAACGACCTCATCGTTCCTCTCGTGTTCCTCCAGGGCGAGCAGAACCGCACGATCATGGCGAACGCCTATGCCCTGATCGACCCGAACACGGTGGAGCCGACGACGCTGTTCCCGGCGGCGCTTCTCGGCGTCCTGCCGCTGATCCTGGTGTTCAGCTTCCTGCAGCGCTACGTCGTCGCCGGCATGTCGGCGGGTGCCGTGAAGACCTGACCAGATGAGCGGTGCTCGGCGGCTCGTGGGATCCTGAGAGGATGAGGGATCGGGAAGGAGCGCGATGAGGCGGCCGGTGACCTTGAAGGATGTCGCGGCAGAGTCGGGTGTCTCTGTGCCCACGGCCTCGCGCGTGCTCAACGGCGGCGGACACGTATCCGTCGAGACGCGGCAGCGCATCCATGAGGCCGCGGCACGACTGGACTTCAGGCCCAATGCGCTCGCGCAGTCGTTCGCGCTCGGGCGCAGTTTCACGGTCGGTGTTCTCGCCCAGAAGGCATCCGGCAACTTCTCGACTCCGGTCATCACCGGGATCATCGCCGAACTCAGCAAGCACGACGTCGCCGTGCTCGTCTACGACGATGAGGACAACGCCGCTGCCCGGCCGGACAATCTCCGCACTCTGCAAGCCCGTCGAGTCGACGGGATCATCGTGGTGGGTGACGGCACGGACGTTCCGTTCCCCTCGATATCGGAGTCGTTCCAGACGCCGGTGATCCATGTCTTCGGAGTCTCGGACAACCCCGAGGACACGTGCTTTCTCCCGGACGATGCGCAGGCAGGGCGCCTGGCCGCCGCGCACCTCCTTCGCCAGGGGAGAACGAGGATCGCGCATGTGACCGCGATGGAGTATTCGCGGGCGGTCCAGGATCGTCTGAGCGGTTTTCGTGCCGAGCTCGCCGCAGCCGGCATCGAGATCGCGCTGTCGGAACCCCTGTTCGGTGACTGGACCATTCCGTGGGGCTACCGGGCCGGTCTTGAGCTGCTCGAACGGCGGGGCGAGTTCGACGCCGTGTTCTGCGGCAACGACTACATCGCTCTGGGCGTCACCCGTGCGTTCGAACAGGCCGGGGTCCGGGTCCCGGAAGACGTCGCACTGGTCGGCTACGACAACTGGTCGAAGTACAGCGGGAGCCCCGATCGATTCCTCACCTCGGTGGATCCTCAGCTGAACAGCCTGGGGCGAGTGGCAGCCGAGGCATTGCTGGCGGACGACCCCGCAGCCCGGCAGCCGGGCGTCAGCTATCAGCCGTGCGTCCTCGTTCCGGGCATGTCGTCAGGAGCGGTCGCCTCCGACGGGCTGGGCGCGATCGCGCTCAGATGAGCGTGTGAAGCGGAGGAGCCGGTGAACCCGTCCTCGCGCTGAGACGCGGGCAACCGTGCCGTGAACGGCGACGTGCCCTCCTCACCCGGCATCGCGGATGAGAAGGGCACGAGGGGCGGACGCGTCAGTCCGCAGGTGCAGTCGTGAAGGATGCGGAGAAGTCCGCCACTCCCTCCGGCAGGAACGGTGCCGTTCCGACCTCGACGAGCGGGTCGTCCTTCGTGTGGTTGCTCCACGGCGCCGGGAGCACGCGGAGCAGGAACTTCTCGATCTTGACGATGGCGCCCGCCTCGGGGTTGACCGTCAGTCGGAACCGGGCGTCGTCGGTCTCGTAGACGAGCACTTTGTCGGCGGTGGCGCCGTCTTCGACGGTGATCCCGTCGGCCAGCGCGAGCGCCTCGAGGAACGTCGCTCGATACTCGGGGGATGCCGTCAGGATGGGCACCGAATGCCCGAGCTCGTTCAGCATGTGCTCGGCGGCCGGTATCGCGAGCCGCTCCTCGATGCTCGCGTACAGCCCGTTGGTCTCGGGCTCGCCGTCCTGGGGCATCTTCGCCGCGGCAGCCTTCTCAGCGACGAGCTGCGATTCCATGCCACGCTCCCACGCGGCGAGGAATGCCGCCGGGTCGGCGGGGAAGTCCGTGGGGGAGACGGGAAGCGTCGCATCGCCCGCGCCCGGCTCGACCTCGGTTGACGTTGCAGGAGCCGCGCCGATCGGATATGCCGCGCCGTAGTAGCCCGTCCACGCCCGCTCGACCTTTGCCTCGTTCCCGAACAGCTCCGCGGCATGGAAATCGGTGCGGCCGGTGAGCGAGTATGTGCCGTCGGTCGCGCTGAGATAGGTCGCGCTCGACTCGGTGAGGACGGCGGCCGTCGCATCCGTCCTGAGGTTCCCGAACGGCAGGAACTTCTCGTTCGGGCCGCCGATCATGCCCAGGTGCCGCGTCGTGATCGTCACTTCCATCGGCGCGGCGACGGCGGCGCGGATGGAGGCCGCGGTCTCGTTGAGGTACGTCGATGCTGAGGCCGCCTGCGGCTGGCCGACGACTCCCGGGGGAGTGAGGACGGTGGCTGTCACCGCCACCGCGGCGACGGCCGTGCCTGCCAGTGCCACCGCGACGATGCGTCCGACGGGGCGTCGGCGTCGCGACCGGGCGATCTCCTGGTGGAGGGCGCGACGGGGAGCCTGCGAAGACGCGGGGTAGGTGGGCTTCATCTCGCGCACCGTGTCAAGGATGTCCATGGATGATCTCTTTCTCAGCAAGTCGGATGTGTGCGGTCGCGGGCCGGGGCTCATGGGGAACCTTCGGCGGTGGCGACGGCGGTGGGGCCGCGAGTTTGGTGCGGATGCGGCTCAGTCTCGATCGGACGGTGCCGACGGGGATCCGCAGCGCGGCGGCGATCTGCTCGTAGGTGAGGTCTCCCCACGCGTGCAGGAAGAGCACTTCCCGATCGCGGGCGGAGAGGGCTGCGATCCGCGGATAGAGGCGCTCGATCTCACCGGCCGCATCGAGCTGTGCAGTCGATCGATCGTGGTCGTCCGCGGCGATCGGGTCGCTCTGGGCGACGGACGCCTGCAGAGCTCGCCAGTGCTGGGCCTGTGCGCGGCGATGCTGGCCGAGGACGTTCGTCGCGATGCCCATCAGCCACGGCAGCGCCGATGGCCGGGACATGTCGTAGCGCCCGCGCTTGCGGAACGCGATCAGGAAGGTCTCGCTCACGACGTCGTCTCTCGCCGCCGGTCCGACGCGGCGCGCGACATAGCCGGAGACCGCGTCGATATGTCGTTCGAAGATCTCGGAGAATCGCTCCGCGGCGTCGAACGATTCACGGATGATGTCGTTGTCGTTGCTCACACTGGTTATTCGTCTCCCGCCGGCATCCGGTTCCATCCCTCCCTGTGGGATCGAGCCGGGCCGCGCGATTACCGGCGCATCCGGTCGGTCGAGTACTCCGCACTCGCGTACGTCCCGCCCTGCGGCATCGACGCATCGAGCGGCTCTTCGGCACCCCAGTCGGCGGCATCGTCCTGCGGCGTGAAGCCGATCGACGCTCCCGCGTCGAGATCCCACCAGCGCGTCGTGTTCGCGGACACGGCGTAGAAGACGGCCGTGTGCTCGGTGGTGGTCATCGCGGCGAGGAACGCGCGCACCGCATCCGCAGGGCTGAGCCAGGTGCGCTGTTCGCGCGCGGACCCCGGTCGCTGCTCATAGCTGCCGATGCGCACCGAGACGGTGCTGATGCCGAACTTGTCGGCGTAGAGCCGGCAGAGCGCTTCGCCCGCCACCTTCGCCACCCCGTAGAAGCCGTCGGGCCGGGGCGGCATCTCCGGCGAGACGCGCTCGCCGGAGGGATACATCCCTGTCAGGCGGTTGCTGCTCGCGAAGACCACTCGGGGAACTCCGGCACGTCGAGCGGCCTCCAGGACGTGGTAAGTCCCGACGATGTTCACCTCGGCCAGGTCGTGGAAGTCAGCCTCGTCGGCGATCCCGCCGAGATGGATGACGCCGTCGGCGCCGGCGAACAGCTCGACGAGTGACTCCAGGTCGCCGAGGTCCATCTCCGTGACGGAGTCATCGGGGCCGACCGGCGACGTCGGGCGGATGTCGGTGGACACCAGCTCGACCTGCTGTTCCGCGAGGGCGGCGCGCAGCGCTGATCCGATGGTTCCCGCAGCACCCGTGACGACCCAACGGCTTCCAGTGATCATGGTCGGATGCTACCCGCGGTTCGAGGGGTGGCGGCCGGATCGTGGAGCATCCGAGCGGCCGCGGGCTAGCGTGGGGCTCACCCTCGGCAGTGTTCGAGGCTGATCCGCTTGCGCTGACGACCACCCTCCCGGCTATGCTCGTGATTGCTATAGCAAACGGGAAGTGCATCCGACCCACTTCAGCGCCGAGAGGGACACATCATGACCGAATCCGCACGCAGCGTCGTGGTGACCGGCAGCGGAAAGGGCATCGGCCGCGCCATCGCCGAGCGACTCACCGCCGACGGATGGATCGTCGTGGGGCTGGAGCGGTCTCCGGGATCGGGCACGCTCGAGGAGGGGATCGTGGCCGAGGTCGTTCTCGGTGACGCCTCCGACCGCGCCGTCCACCAGCGGGCCGCAGAGGCAGCGATCGCACGGGCGCCCCTGGCCGGTTGGGTGAACAACGCCGGCATCACAAAGCACACCCCGCTGCACGAGCTCGACGAGAGCGTCGTGCGCGAGGTCCTCGACATCAACGGCTTCGGATACATCTGGGGCTGCTCGACCGCAGTATCGGCCTTCATCGATCAGGGCCTCGCCGGGGCGATCGTCAACGTCGGCTCGATCCACGGCCGCGCCAGCCACCCCGACCACGCGGCCTACGAATTCACCAAGGGCGGCATCGACGCGCTGACCCGCAGCGTGGCGGTGAGCTACGGCCGACTCGGTATCCGTGCCAACACCGTGGCTCCCGGCGGTGTGCGCACCCCGCACCTCGAAGCGAAGATCGCCGCAGCCCCCGACCCCGCCGCCGAAGAGCGTGGACTCGCCGAAGGGCCGCCGATGGGACGCATCGCCCGATCCGAAGAGGTGGCCGCGGTGACCGCGTTCCTGCTCTCCGACGAGGCTCCGTACCTGAGCGGCGAATCGATCGCGGTGGACGGGGCGTGGACGGCATCCTTCGGCGATGTCGATGTCGACCCGACGCTGGCCGCCCGGTTCCGGCGGGCGTGAGCGCCGGCGGGGAGACGCGGGCGACTCAGCGGAGGATCGCGGCGTCGTCGCGCTGAAAGCGGCTCCGGTACTCGCTGGGAGTGAGGCCGTAGAGCGCGCGGAAGCGCCGGCTCGCATAGTTCGCGTCGTCCCATCCGACGGTTTGGCCGACCTCGGAGACGCTCTTGTCGGTGAGAGCGAGCTGCGTCGCGGCCGCTTCGCCCCGTGCGCGGGTGAGCCACGCCATGGGGGAGATGCCGACATGCGTCTTGAACACCCGATGCACCACCGCGGGCGAGAAGTTCGCGACCCTGCTCAGGTCGGCGATCGTCCAGCGGGCGCTGAGATCGTCCTGCATGAGATTCATCATCGTGATGACCGAGCGCGCGATCGTGCTATCCGTCGCCGGCTGCGGGGAGAGCGCGAGGGTGCTGAAGGAGTCGAGCACGCAGGTCGCCAGACCGATCAGTGTGGGCGCGTGAACCGTGCGCGAGTGCTGCGTGATCTGCTCGAGCCAGCTCAGCACCCGCGCGCACGACTCCTCGTCGAACTCGCCGAGATTGGGTTCGCCGCCGAGCAGAGCGCGCGCCAGATCGGGATACTCGACGATCCAGGAGAGCTCGCGAAGCAGGAGCTCCGGAGCCAGATAGAGGTTGAAGGTCCACAGCTCATCGGTGTCACGATAGGCATGCCAGGAGCCCGGACGGATGATGATGACCGACCCGCGCGCGATGGGCAGACGCCCCTCACGTGTCACGTGCACCCCGGTTCCCCGGGACACCACCGCGATCTCCAGGTAGTCGTGGGTGTGCTCGGGGATGCCGCCCAGAGCGGGCACGTCGTTCGAGGCGATGGGGAGGGCGCCGGCGCGGAAGACCTCGTAGCGCTGGATGGAGGGGTAACGGACGACCACCACCCCACACTGACATAGCGGACCTCATCGGAGAAGACACCCGCGAGGATCGTGCTAGTGATGAACAGCATCGTGCTGGCAGCGGCACGGAGCGCCGGACAGGATTGTCGATATCCCCCGCTGGGCGACGACGCGAGAACTCAGGGAGCAGTACACGCATGTTCAATGCCGAACAGAAGACCGCACCACCGATGAGGAGTGCCTTCGCACCCGCTCGTCGACGGCGGTGGCGTGGTGCCCACGTTCCGCTCTGGTTCATCGTTCCCGCGCTCCTCCTCTACGCCTTCGTCACACTCGTGCCCTCGGCGCGCGGCACCGTCTTCGCCTTCTCGGACTGGGACGGGATCAGCGCCGACTTCGACCTCATCGGGTTCGGCAACTTCGTCGAGGTGTTCACGGACCCGCTCGCGACAGCGGCCCTGGTGAACACGTTCGTGTTCGCCGCGGTCACGATGATCCTGCAGAACGGTCTCGGCCTGCTGCTCGCACTCGCGCTCAACACAGTCGTCAAGAGTGGCGGGCTGCTGCGCACGATCTTCTTCGCCCCGGTGGTCCTGACCCCGCTCGTGTGCGGATACATCTGGAGCTACCTCCTCGCGCCGACTGGCGGCGTCAACGCCGTGCTCGGAGCCCTCGGACTCGACTCGCTGCAGCAGAACTGGCTGGGCGATCCGCAGTTCGCGCTCGGCGCCGTCTGCGTCGCGTACCTGTGGCAGTTCACGGGCTTCTCGATGGTCATCTATCTCGCAGGTCTCAAGGCGCTGCCCTCCGAGGTGATCGAGGCCGCCGTGATCGACGGTGCGGGTCCCGTGCGCCGATTCTTCTCCGTCGTGCTGCCGCTCATCAACGGAGCGGTCGTCATCAACCTGCTCCTGACGCTCATCAACGGCCTCGCCCAGTTCGACCAGGTGTACGCGATGACCGGCGGCGGACCTGCTCGGGCCACGGAGACCATCTCGACCGTCGTGTACAAGGTCGGATTCCAAGGAGGCGACGTGCCCTACGCCACCGCGCTCGCCACGGTGATGGCGATCGTCGTCGCGGTGCTCGCCACAGTCCAATACCGCCTCACTTCGAAGCAGGTCGACCGATGATCAACCGATACACGGGGCGCACCCTCACGCTCGAGATCGCACTGTGGGCAGTCGCGGCCGTCTTCCTGCTGCCGCTCTTCGCCCTCGTCAACCTCTCGCTCAAGGCACCGCACAACCCGACCGGCGCGTTCGTCATCTCGGGCCAGTACAGCGTTGAGAACTTCGGCCGCGCGTGGGAGGACGGCCACCTGGGCGCCGCTCTCATGAACAGTGCCGTCGTGGCCGTGGTCAGCATCGTGCTGGTGCTCGTGGCGGCCTCGCTCGCCGCCTATCCGCTGGCGCGGCTCGGCTCCCGCTGGTCGCGGGGGATGTTCTACCTCTTCATGGTCGGGCTGGTCGTGCCCGCGCAGCTCGGCGTGCTGCCGCTGTTCCTGAGCATCCGCGACCTCGGCCTCAACGGCAGCCTGCTCTCGGTGATCCTCGCCGGGGCCGGCAGCTCGATCCCGTTCGCCGTGTTCATCATCACCATGTTCCTGCGCGAGAGCCCACGCGACTTCGAGGAGGCGGCATCCCTCGACGGATGCGGTCCGATCCGCACCTTCTGGCACATCGTGGTCCCGCTGCTGCGGCCCGCGATCGGCACCGTCGCCATCCTCAACGTGATCTCGATCTGGAACAGCTTCTTCATCCCGCTGCTGTTCCTCTCCGGAACCGGCAACGAGACACTGCCCGTGCGCATCAGCGGATTCGTGCGCACGTATCACGCCGACTGGCCGGCGGTCTTCGCCGCGCTCCTGATCTCAGCCGCCCCGATCCTGATCGCGTACTTCTTCCTGCAGAAGTACATCATCCAGGGATTCGCCGGCGGTCTGAAGGGCTGAACCCTCAGCCACCCCCTGCCCCACCC
>NZ_FMIR01000001.1 GCF_900095745.1 Microbacterium oxydans | reverse complement strand
GGGGAGAAGGGGTGTGGAGACGGGGGAGGGCAGAACTATGAGGCATGCCGATGACAACTGTGCCTGTTCTCGCCCAGCTCGTCCGATCTCGGGCAGATCTCTTTCTGAACGGTTGGACAGATCGGGGGATCGCCGCCGCGCTGCAGAGCGGAGTGCTGTTCGGCGTCCGGCGGGGGTGGTTCATGGACGCCGTCGATCGTGAGCCTCTGCGGCCGGAACAGCGGCACCACGCGCACGTCATTGCTGTGGCTCGCGATGCGAGCGGGCCCGCCGTCATGTCCCATGCATCGGCGGCCGTGCTGTGGGGGCTGCCGCTGCACGCGATGCGCCTCGCCCGTGTCCATATGACCACTCCGTCGCCGCGGAGGATCTCGAGTGCGCCGGACGTGTTCCGTCATGTCGCTCCGCTCCCGATCTCCGACGTCACGGTGCGCGACGGCATCCGGTGCACCACCTTGTCGCGCACGGTGTTCGACCTCATCCGCACGGTGACGCCGCCCGCGGCCGTGGCGCTGGCGGATGCTGCGGAGCGCCAGATGGCGGAGCGGCAGTGGGAGTGGGACATGGATGCCGTCCTCTCCTGGCGTCGTGAACTCGCGGCCAGGTTGACCGGCGCCGGGGGAGCGCGGGGAATCCGTCAGGCGCGGTGGGTCGCGGACTTCGCCGACGGGCGGGCGCAGCTTCCCGGTGAGAGTGTGAGCCGGTTGCATCTGCACAGACTCGGCTTCGCCGCCCCGGACCTGCAGGTGCCGGTGGACGGGCCCGGCGGCAGTCGCTACTTCGTGGACTTCGGGCTCGCCGATGTCCGCAGTTTCGGAGAGTTCGACGGCAAGACGAAGTACCTCGACGAGGCTCTGCGTTCGGGGCGCACGCTCGAGCAGGTCCTGCTCGCGGAGAAGCAGCGTGAGGACTGGATCCGGGGTCGCACGCAGTGGCGCTTCGCCCGGTGGGGGTCGGAGGACATCGCGACGCCCACCACTCTCGCCGCTCGTCTCGCCGCCTTCCACATCACTCCGCCCTGACCCTCGCCGCCCCATCGCGACGCCGAGTGCACGGCTTGCCGCCGAGCGCACCGCATATTCACGTCAACAACCCGTGCACTCGTCAACAACCCGTGCACTCGGCGTCGCGATGGGGCGGCGAGGGTCAGGGCGGAGTGATGTGGAAGGCGGCGAGACGAGCGGCGAGAGTGGTGGGCGTCGCGATGTCAT
>NZ_FMIR01000007.1 GCF_900095745.1 Microbacterium oxydans | reverse complement strand
GGGGCGGGGTCAGCGGCGGACGCGGGCGCGGGTCTTCGCGACGCTCGCGAGGGTCGCCCGCACCGGGGTGCCGAGGTACAGGCCGAGCGAGGCGCCGGATGCCAGACCGATGCCGATCACCGCCGCGTCGATGAGCGATCCGCCGGCGACCAGCATCCCCGTGGACGTCCCGGTCGCGTGCACCATCTCCAGCAGTCCCTGGAACACGGCGACACCGGGAACGAGGGGGACGATGGCCGCGGTCGTGACCGCGACCGACGGGACGTGCAGGTTGCGGGCGATCAGCATCCCGAGGAAGCTCGCGAGCAGAGCACCGACTGCGCTCGCCGCCGCGGGGTGCAGGTTCAGCGCCACCGAACCCGAGTACCCGGCCAGCGTCACCGCACTGAGCAGCGCGCTCACCAGGATGATGCGGATGCCGGCGCCGTTGAACACCGCCACGGCGATGGCGATGATGATCGCGCCGGCGAACTGGTTCAGGACCGGACCGAACGGTGCCGGGTCGTCGGGAAGGTCCATCGTGAACCCCAGGACGCTCCCGAGTTCCAGGCCGACGAGGATGCCGATCACCACGCCGAGGGTCTGCATGGTGAGGTCGAGGATGCGCCCGCCGGCGGTGAGCGCGAAGCCGTCGATCGCATCCTGTGCCGCGCCCACCACGGTGAGACCGGCCAGCATCAGCACGATGCCCGAGGCGACGATGATCGACGGGCGGATGCCGACGAACGGCTCGATCCCCGCCGAGCCCAGCGCCGAGACGACCACCGCCACGACGGTGGTCACGAACCCTCCGGCGATCTGGCTGAAGAACAGCGGAACGCGGAGGCGAGCGAGACCGGCCTGGGTCAGAGCCGCGCACAGCGCCGCGATGAACGTGAGACCGACGATGATCGGGGAGGCGCCGAGCATGATGCTGACCCCGACGGCGAGCAGGGCGCGCGCCACGATCACGACCGGCTGCTGATAGCGGAACGGCACCCGGCGGATCGCTCGGAAGGTCGTGCGCGCGGATTCCAGGTCGAGCCCGTCGGCGATATCGGCGACGAGCGCCTGCACGCGCTGCAGCTTCGCGTGATCGGGGGCCGTCACCCGCACGACGCGCACCAGGGTCTCCGGCCAGACCTCCCCGCTCAGGTGGAACGACACCGTGATCGAGTTGTAGGTGACGTCGACCTGCACGCCCTTCATCCCGTACGCATCGCAGACGCGGGTGATGGCCAGCGTCACCTCGTGGGCGGACGCACCGACGGCGAACATCGACTCGCCGATCCTCGTCGCCAGGTCGAGGACTCGGGGGACCGTGCGCTCGTCGATGACGGGCAGGACCTCGGTGTGCGCGACCGTGGAGGGATCGGTGTGGAGCAGGCGGCGCACCGAGGAGAGCAGTGGCCGGCGGGGGGTCGCGGACATATCATCCATTCTCCCGGACGGGAGAGCCGTCTGCCGCGGTCTCAGTCCTGCGCGAAGATCTCGGGGTGCGCGCCGATGAGCTCGGCCTGCTCCGTCCACGAGAGGCCCACGATGCTCAGCACCACGCGCACGACGGTGGAGTCCGCGTCGGTGGTGGTGAGTCGAAGCTCGCGTAGCGTCGCCCGCGCCGTCTCCTCGATGAGGAAGGCGAGCAGCTCGGCCGGCATGTCTCCACGGAACGCCCCGGATTCCACCCCGGTCCTCGTCAGGTCGCGGATCCGTCGGCGCAGCGGTGCGAGGGCGAGCACGGTGTCGGTCAGATGCGCATCATCGAGGGCGATGTTGGCCGACGCGCGCACGGCCGAGGCCTCCCGCCACAGTCGCGTCGCCATGCGCGCGAGGGTGACCCGCGGGTCGGATTCGTCTGTCGCCTCGGCGATCGCGTTGAACCGCTGAGCGCCGACGGCGATCACCTCGCGCAGCAGGCTGTCGCGGTCGGCGAAGTGACCGTACACGGAGCGCCGCGTGAGGCCGGCGGCCTGGGCGATCACATCGAGCGACGCCGTGGGGTTGGTCGCGAGCACCGACTGCGCCGCGCGCAGCAGGGCCTCGCGATTGGCGAGCGCATCGCGCCGACGCCGGGGATTCGGTGCGGTCACGTCATGGTCCTTTCGCGGAGACACAGGAGTCACGACATCAACTTGGTCGACGCGAGTGCGTCGACGAGCTTGCGGTTGTACGTCATCAACGGGCGACGGAGCACGAGACCGAGGAGCAGCGCGGGGATGAGGAACAGCGCGAGCGCGCCCAGCGACCACCAGAAGTCGCCCTGGTAGACGCCGGCGATCGCCGATCGCACCATGTTCACGGCGTAGGTCGCGGGCAGGAACGGGCTGATGCTCTGGAACCAGTCGGGCAGCAGCTGCAGCGGATACGCTCCGCCCGAACCCGAGATCTGGATCACCAGGAGCAGCACCGAGAGCGCCTTGCCCGCGTTGCCGAACGCGACCACCGCCGTGTAGACGATGAGCGTGAACACGGTCGAGATCGCCCACCCGGCCAGGATCAGCAGGAGCGGATGCGCGGGTTCGACCTGGACGAAGAGGATCAGCCCGAGGGTCAGCAGCGTGCTCTGTGCGAGCCCGACCAGGCCGAAGATGCCGTAGCGGCCGAGATACTTCTGCGTCGGAGTGAGCTCGGCGCGGTCGGGGAGCGTCTCGGCGTTCACGTCGACGCGGATCGTCACGGTCATCAGCAGCGCACCCACCCAGAGGGCCAGGATCATGTACAGCGGTGCCATGGCCGCGCCGAAACCGGCCACGGGGAAGACCGCGGTGCGGTCCACGCGCACGGGTTCGGCGAGGGACGTGGCGAGCACGCCGGGGTCGGCGCCCATCAGCTCGCTGAGATCGCCGGTGTCCGCGGCTTTCGTCATCGCCTGCTGCACGGTGTCGAACCGGTCGGCCAACGAGTTCAGCGATGCCGACAGCTGCGTCGTAGCCTCCTGCGCGCGCGACAGGGTCGACTGCACGGAATCGGATGCTCCGGAGAGGCCGGACGTGATGCCGGAGAGGTCGGAGCGGATCGCCGAGACGTCGGAGCCGATCTGCGTGAGGGTCGACGAGAGGGAGTTCAGCTGGGCCTTCAGCCCGTTGTCGTACGTGCTCCGTGCATCCGTGATCGCCTTCTTCGCCGCGGCGATCGCGGCGGTGATCTCCTGATGCGAGCTCTGCGCCGAGTCGTTGCCGGCCGCGATCTCGGTCGCCGCGGTCTGGAGGCGCTCCTGCAGGGCCTGCTGCCGGGCGATGGCCTCATCGAGCCGACTGATCACGGCGTCGAAGTCGGGCTGCGCGGATTCGGGAAGGTTCGGCCCGACCTCCGTCTCCAGGGTGTTCTTGACCGCGGAGTACTGGTCGATCTGCTGCTGCACGCGCTCCGCGAGCGTGGTGATCGTCTGCACCTGGCTGCCGCTGAGCGAGTCGGCCCCGGCGTACAGTTCGTCGATGCGCTGACCGACGGCGTCGTAGCTGCTCGCCGTCGCCGCGAGCGCATCCGTCAGGGACTGCGCGGCCGTCTGCAGGGTCGACTTCAGTGTGCCCGCCGCGTCCACCCCGCTGCCGAGGGCGCCCGAGGTGTCGGTGAACGCGTCGCCGGCCGAGCCGACCAGGCCCGAGGCGCTGTCGAGCAGGGGCCGGCTCGCCTCGAGCAGAGCCGTGAAGCTGTCGGCCGTGTGCGCCCCGGAGCGCAGCTGATCGCCCACGCTTCCGAGGCGCGCCTCGATGCGGGTGAGTGCGGCCTGCGTGTCTTCATCGGTGAGGTAGTCCGACATCGACGAGACGAGGCCGAGAGCCACGTCGCCGAGCGTCTGGGCGAAGGTGTCGCTGATCGCGGACGAGACCCCTTCCGCGCCCTGTCCGGTGATCTTCGGCGCCAGGGCGTTCTTCTTCTCGTTCGTGTAGAGCGCGATGTGCGTGCGGTCGCCGCCGTCGGCGTAGAACGTCAGCATGTCGGCGCTGAACGTCTCGGGCAGCACGATGGCGGCGTAGTACTCGCCGGACTTCGTCCCGTCGATCGCGTCGTGCTCATCCGTGATGACCCAGTCGAGCTGGTCGTTCCCGCGAAGCTGGGAGAGGACCTGTTCGCCGACGTTCACGCGGATCGGGACGAGGTCGCTCTCGTACCCGGCATCGGTGCTCGCGACAGCGATCTTCAGATCCTTCGTGTTCGCGAACGGATCCCAGCTGGCGATGACGTTGAACCAGGTGAACAGCGACGGGATGACGACGAGTCCGAAGAGGACGATGCACGCCATCACGTTCTGGGTCGCGTGCCGCACGTCGCGGGCCGTCAGGTGCAGGATGTCCCTCATGCGCGGTCCTCTCCTTCTGCGGTCCGGTGTTCGTCTTCGTCGGTGAGTGGATCTTCGTCCGCGAGATCTTCTTCTGCCTGCTCGGCGTCGTCCTGCTCGGCGGTCTGCTCGGGATCCGGTCCGATGCGGGGTTCCGCTTCCGTCTCCGTCTCCGGATACGGCTGCGCGTCCGGCTCGGGCTCGAACCATTCGGTGAGCAGGGCGTCTGCCTCGGCGCCGCCGGCCGGTGCGTCCGGTGCGTCCGGCACGTCCGGCACAACGGTGACGGCCCGCCCATCCGGCTCGGTGGGGACGACGGGCGTGTACGGGACCGTGTCGGAATTCTCGTCCGTTGAGGCGGGCATGACCGCGTCACGACCGGCGGGCCCGACGAGGGCGAGCTCGCGCAGCTCAGCGTCGTCGAGGGCCGCGACCTCCGCGCCGTTCTCGAAGCTGTGCTTGATGTATTCGATGGCCACGAGGAATCCGATGACGAGCAGGATCCAGAGCGTCCACAGGCCCAGCAGCAGCGCCTTCGATTCGGGGAGCGCCCAGGTGATGACCCCGAGCACGACGAGCCCGGCGACCCCCGTGAGCACCGTCGCCTTCAACAGGGTGGGGTAGCGGCGGGTGAACGGCTCGGCGCGTCGAGCGAGGTCTTCGCGGTATTCGCTGCGGTTCGAGAGCGCGCGGATCACGTCGGTGAGCCGATACCCGCTGCCGACGACCTGCACCTTCTCCCCGATCAGGAGGTCGGTCGCGAGTACCTGCCGGTTGAAGAGCAGGGTGAAGTTCGCGAGCCGGCGGCGGAGCACGAGCCCGATGAGGAACGCCAGGGCGACGAACACGGCGAGGGCGCCCAAGTACCGCCAGTAGTGGCCGTCGTAGAACCCGCCGATCGTCTCGCGCATCGCGTCGATGCCGTACGAGAACGGGAGGAGCGGATAGATGGCCCGGAAGAATCCGGGCATCAGCTCGATCGGGTACAGCCCGGATGCGCCGGGGATCTGCATGATCACGAGCAGGATGCACAGGCCGCGGCCGACGTGCCCGAACGCGACGCAGAGGGCATAGATGATGCTCACGTAGGCGAGGGCGATGAGCACACCCGTGCCGACGAAGGCAGCGGCGCTGACGGTCTGCACGCCGATGATGAGGTTTCCGGTGCACACGATCAGCGCCTGGCCGACGGCGAGCGTCGCGAAGAGGAAGAAGCGGCCGAAGTAGGCCTCGCGCACGGTGACCCCCTCGACGCCCTCGGTGTCGACCTCGACGCGGAAGATCACCATGAGCACGAAGGCGCCGATCCACAGCGACAGGTTCGTGAAGAGCGCGGCCATCGCCGACCCGTAGGTGTCGACGGGGAACACCAGGTGCTCGTCGACCTCGACGGGCGAGGAGATGAACTGGGCGATCTGCTCGGGCTCCAGGTCGGTCAGTGTGCCCAGCAGACCCCATTCGGATGCGGCGTTGAGGGCGACGACGTCGGTGCGCGAGGTCTGCAGGCCCTGCTCGATGCCGGCGAGGTCGCCGTCGAAACTCTCCAGTGCCGACGAGGTGGCCACGAGCTGAGAGTCCAACCCGCCCAGCAGCTGATCGGCTTCGGCGAGCACGCCCTTCTGCGCATCCAGTGCCGCCGAGAGCGATCCGACGCTCGACGACAGCTGCGACATGGCGCTGTTCAGCGAGGGGACGGTGCGGGTGAGGATGTCGCGCATCGCCGACGACGCATCCCTGGTGTCCTGCATCGCCTTGTCGACCGCGTCGGCTGTCGCCTGAACGGAGCCCACGGTGTCGGACGCGCTGGCCTTGAGGTCCTTCAGGTCGGCGAGCAGTTGCTGGTCGGTGGCGTTGCGCTGCTGCAGCGAGGCGATGACCTCGGTGAGCTGCTGCTTCGTCTCGTCGCTGAGGTCGGTACCGTCCACGAGGGCCTGCAGACGCGCGGCGGCCGCTTCGTTCGCCTCGAGCACATTCGAGACGTCGTCGATCCCGGCGTCGATGCGCACACCCGCCTGCTCGAGGCTCTGGGTGAGACGGGTGATCGAGACGTTCGCCTTCGACGACGCATCGGCGAGCAGCGTGGTGCCCTGGAGGAACGCGGTGGTGGCGCTGTCGGTGAAGGCGATCACCTCCTTCTGCGTCTCGGCGATGATCGACTGCGTCTGGGCGAGCGACTTCTGCACGTCGCCGAGCGTCTTGTCGACGTCGCCGAGCGTGCTCCGTGCGGAGGCGAGCGTGCCGCGAGACGAGGTGAGCCCGTCCTGCGTCTCGGCGAGGTTCTCCCGCGCTGACGAGATGGTCTGCGCCGCCTGGTCGAACGCGTTGAGGGTGTTGTCCCTGGCGTTCAGCAGTCGCAGCTCGGTGGAGTCGCCGACGTCTTTGAGAGCGTTCGTCGCGGCGAGAGCCACCTGCTCCTTGAAGGCGGTGGTGACCTGCTTGTCGAGTTCGGATGCGCCGACGTCGGTGATCTTGGGCGCGATCGCCCCGGCCTTCTCGTTGACGTAGTACTCCAGCGCCGGCTGGGTGAAGTCGCCGCTGGTGATGCTGACCAGGTCTTCGCTGAACTGCGCAGGTATGACGATGGCGGCGTAGACGTCGCCCTTCTTCACGGCCTCCTGAGCCTCGTCCTCGCCCATGAACGTCCAGCCGAGCTGGTCGTCGTCCTTGAGCTGCGCGGTCACCTGCTCGCCGATGTCGATGTGGCCGGTGAGGTCGGACGTGGCGCCCTCGTCGAGATCGACCACCGCCACGCGGATGTTCGCGGTGTTCGCGTAGGGGTCCCAGAATGCGTTGATGTTGAACCACGCGTACAGGGCCGGGGTGATGAGCACCCCGATGATGATGATCCAGGCTTTGGGCACGCGGGAGAGTCTCTTGACGTCGCGCTTGTAGACCCGCCAGCTCTGTTTCACAGGACGAGTTTACACAATACGTGCACACCAGCGTGCAAGTTAGCTGAGTAAAGCGGTCAGGCGTGGGTCAATTCAGGGTCGTGACCGTCAACTCGTTCGTGGCGGTGTCGCACATCGTGAGCTGCCACACGGGCGCGCCGTCGTCCATCACGCGGGCCATCTCCACGATGAGCGGACTCGGGTACTGCTCACCCGAGAGCTGCGCCGCGGTGTAGGCGCTGCTGCCGTTCAGCTGCTGCTCCGCCTCGGTGAGCTCCGTCTCGCCGGTCGAGAGAACCTCCAGGGTGCGGACGTCGACTAGCGACTCCCGGCCGAAGCTCGGGTCGTCGACCCGCTCGCCGAACGTGTCCTCACGGGTGTCGGCGCTGCGCAGCCGCCACGCGAAATCGTCGTCGAGCCACTCGAGGCGCAGGCCCACGATGGTGCCGCCGATCGCCTCCGACTCTCCGGGCAGGGACTCGAGGAAGTCGGACGGCCAGGAGACCTCCGACGGCAGGCACGTGCCGGGGAAGTCGTCGCCGACGGCCTCCGGCGGGCTCGGGACGGACGCTCCCGCGCAGCCGGCGCAGGCCAGCATGCCTGCGAGCACGAGTGCGCTCGCGCGCAGTCTGAGGGGAGTGGGCATCAATGCCTCCGTGGGGGTCGCCGACTTCTGGGAGCCTAGCCGGGCCAGCGCGGTCGTCTGCCCGACCGGGCCGTCAGCGCGGCGCGCTCTGCGAGGGGATGCCGATCAGTCTACGCAGCTCCTCGGCGGTGACGTCGGCGCCGAACGCGGGGTTCCCGGGCTGGAGTACGGCGCCCTCTGCCAGGCTGTCGAGGACGACGGAATCGAAGCCGAGCCCGTCGATCACCGCAGCGACCGTGGCGAGGTCGGCAGGCTCGTCCCCCGCGACGGCGATGGCCTTGCGCCCGGTCGCTCCTGCGGGTCTGGACTCGTCTTCGAGGTCGTGATAGCCCATGTGGTTCAGTGCCTTCACCACCCGCGACTCCCGCAGGAACTCCTGCACCAGCTCGCTGGTCGAGGTGCGCGGATCGCTCAGATCGTCACGGATCCCGTCGGTCTCCCACCAGTAGTTCATGGCGTCGAGCACCAACGTCCCGCGCAGCTGCTCGACCGGGAGCGTGCGGTACTTGCCGAGGGGAAGGGCCAGGATGACGGCATCCGCCCCGGCAGCCGCGTCCGCGGCCGTCACCGCGTTGGCCCCGGGCGCGAAGACGTCGATGGTGAGCGCGATCCGTTCCGGCGCGCCCGAGCCCGCGATGAGCACGCGGTACCCCGCGGCGAGGGCGAGGCGGGCGATCGTGGTGCCCACCTTGCCCGCGCCGAGGATGCCGAGAGTCTCGATGGTGTCGTTCATGGTGATCTCCCTCACGCGTGGACGGCCTTGCCGTCTTTCGTGATCTGCGCCACACCCGGGTCGGCGAACGCGCCCTCTCCGGGGTCGTCGGCGAGCAGTTCGCGCACGCGCGGGGCGACTTTCTCTCCGAAGAGGCGGATGCTGCGCGCGCGCACGTCCTTCGGCAGGTGCATGAGGTCGTACTTCAGGTCGAACCGCGACAGGTGATTGCTCCGAACGGCGGCGGCGAGCTTGTGCGCGACGGTCTCGGGGGAGCCGACGTAGAGGGCGCCGGTGCCGACCTCCTCCTCGTAGCGCTCGAGGGTGGGCGCGTAGAAGCCGCGCTCCTTGCTCATCTGGGTCACGACCGGCTCCCAGTGCTTCCAGTGCACGTTCTTGGCCTCGTCGTCGGTGTCGGCGATGAGGCCGAGCGAGTGCTGCCCGATCGGGAGTTCCGCCCGCCCGAACTGCTCCAGCGCACGCAGGTAGAGCCGGGCGTGGCCGGCGAAGCGCTCAGGCCGTCCGCCGATGATGGCCATCATCAAGGGCAGTCCGTTCTCGGCGGCGCGGATGACGGAGTCGGGGCTGCCGCCGATGCCGATCCACGACGGGATGCCGCCCTCGGGCATGCGCGGATGCAGGCGCACGTTCTCGAGCGGGCTGCGGTAGTTGCCGCTCCAGGTGACGCTGTTCTCGCGCATCAGGCGCAGGAACAGGTCGAGCTTCTCCTCGAAGATCCGCTCATACTCGGCGATGTCGTACCCGAAGAGCGGGAACGACTCGATCGCCGACGCCCGTCCGAGGATGAGCTGGGCGCGTCCGTCGGAAAGCCCGTCGACGGTCGCGAACTCCTGGTACAGCCGCACCGGATCCTGCGTCGAGAGCACCGTCACCGACGAGCCGAGCCCGATCGTCGACGTGGCCTGCGCCGCGGCAGCCAGCAGCACCGGCGTCGCGGAGTCCATGTGCCCCTCGCGGTAGTGCTCGCCGACGCTGAAGACATCGAGGCCGACCGACTCGGCGAGCTGCGCCTCCTCGACCAGCAGCCGCAGCGTCTCGCCGTCCGACAGGATGCGGCCCCCGTCCGTCGCCACCTCGCCGAAGGAGTTCAGCCCGAACTCGAGTTCCGTCATGTCCATCACGACCCTTCTCCACGGCACCGGTCCCTCCGGATTGACGTGTCAATAGCTTCTAACCTTAGGATTGACGTATCAATTCCCGGGAGGGTGCCATGGCCGAAGAACGACGTCGCCGCACGCCGACACCCGAGCAGCTGCGCATCTGGCGGGACTTCATCGAGACCAGCGAGGTCCTTCGCTCTCGTTTCGCCGCGCAATTGCAGAGCGAGTCGTCGCTCTCCTCCGGCGACTACCAGGTGCTGCTCGCGCTCAGCGAAGCCGACGGCCGCAGGGCGCGCTCCTCCGAACTCGCCGCCCTGATCGACTGGGAGCGCAGCCGACTCTCGCACCACCTCGGCCGGATGGAGAAGCGGGGGCTCGTCCGTAGAGTTCCGTGCGCCGACGGTGTGCACGGCGTCGATGTTCTCCTCACCGAGATCGGAGCCGACGTGTTCCGGGCCGCGAACGTGCCGCACCTTCGCGCCATCCGTGACCTGTTCGTCGACGCGCTCACACCCGAACAGCTCGCCCAGGTGGATGACATCACGGCCGCGCTGCGCAGGAACCTCGAAGGCTGATCGCGCCTCGGGGCCTCAGAGCAAGGTGTGGTCGGCGGCGACCACGCGTCCGATCTCGGCCGACAGGATCACGCCGGGGTGGGCGATCGCCAGATGGAGGCCGGGCATCGCGGGCACCGGCCCGACCAGGGGTCGATCGCCCGCCGGTATCGGGCGGTCGGCGATGACGGCATGTTCGAGGCGGACATCTTCGGCGTCGACGAAAGAGCTGCGGATCGCGGCGAGGGTGGAAACGGCGAGCTCTCTCGGATCACCTAAGAAGCCCTCGGGAACGTCTTCTGCGGCGAGGAGGGTGGTGTCGTCCAGCTGGCGAACCTCGAGCTCCGGGGTGGAGAGGATGCCGCGCAGGAGCGGGCGAGGGGTGGAGAAGCGCAGCAGGCAGCATGGCGACCCCACGACGTCGATGTCGACTCCGGCGGATGCGGCGATGCCCACGGAGGCGGTGCCGGCCGCGACGACGACGCTCTTCGCCTCGAGTTCGCCGCGGTCGGTGAGAACGCCTCGAACTCCGCCGCCATCGCTGAGCACCCGCAGTACGGTCGTGCCGGTCCGCACCTCCGCGCCGTGCTCCTGCGCGCTCTGCAGCAGGGCGCGGGTATAGGCGACGGGGTCGATGCCGACATCATCGGGGGCGTAGGCCACGACATCGGGTGCGTCACGAAGGCCCGGCTCCCGCATCAACACTTCGCGCGCCGTGAGCAGCTCCATCCGGTGTCCCGCGGCCTGGTGGTCGGCGACGAAGGCCCGAGTCAGATCCTCGGATTCCTCCCAGGTGACCGCGCCGAAGGGACGAAGCCCGATGGGTGCGGTGAGTTCCGTGAGGACACGATCGAACTCCGGCCGCGCACGCTGACGAACAGAGCCCGCATAGGCATCGGCGGGGCTCTTGGCCATGCCGACCCAGGCGAACGACGCGGCCGTCACCCCCGCCCCCGGTGTCCGGCTGTCGAGCACGATCACGTCGTGTCCCGCGCGAGCCAGGTGATGTGCGACCGAGGCGCCGATCACACCGGCGCCGATCACGATGATGCGGTCGCGTTCGGTTGCTCGACGCTCAGACTCCGCTTCCCGTGTCGTCACTCGAAGACGGGGCTCAGGAAGCGACGCTCGTAGCGGCGGATGCACTGCGTGCGGCGCGCGAACTCGAACGCCTCGATGCACTCCGGGTCCGTCTTCGAGGCGGTGCGGTAGACCTCGTACTCGGCGAGGGAGGGGAACGTGAACAGCGCGAACGCCTCGTCGCTGTCGCCCTCGCTCGGCAGGAAGTAGCCGTGGTGCGTGCCGCCGTGCTTGGCCACGAGCCGGATCCAGGTGCGACCGTACGCGGTGAAGTCCTCGAGCTTGTCGGGATCGATCTCGTAGCGCAGGTGAACGGTGATCATGCCCCGATCCTGTCAGAGCACCGAGGCCGCCTGACGCGCCATGCCGACTGCGACATACTCCGCGGCCTCCGGCACCTCGACCGGCAGCTCGAAGACCAGCGGGGCGATCTCGCGCACGGCCTGCGACTGCGCGCCGCCGCCCACGAGCAGCACACGTTCGAGCGGGATGCCGAGCTCTCGCAGCGCGTCGAGCCCGAACCGGAGCCCGCCGAGCATCCCCTCGACCGCAGCCCTGGCGAGGTTCTCGCGGGTGGTGGAAGCGAGCGTCATGGCGTTCAGGCTCGCGGTGGCATCGGGCAGGTTGGGGGAGCGCTCGCCCTCGAAGTACGGCACGAGTTCGAGTCCGCCGGCGCCCGGTTCGGCGGTCAGGGCGAGCGCGCTCAGCCCGTCGTGGTCCACTCCGAGGAGGCTCGCGATCACGTCGAGCACCCGTGCGGCGTTGAGCGTGCAGACCAGCGGCAGGTACCCGCCGTCGGCATCCGCGAACCCCGCGACGATGCCGGTCGGTTCCGCCACCGGGCGGTCGGTCACGGCGAAGATGGTGCCCGAGGTGCCGATCGAGACGACCACGTCGCCCGTCCGCGCGCCGAGGCCCAGCGCGACGGCCGCGTTGTCTCCCGCACCGGGGGCGACGCGACGCGACGCAGCGTCCGTCACGAACTCGCGCGGCCCGAGCACACGCGGCAGGATCACGTCGTGGCCGAGCGCGGCGACGAGCAGCTCGCGGTCGTACTCGCCGGTCGCAGGGTTCCAGTAGCCGGTGCCCGAGGCATCCGACCGGTCGGTCACGAGCTCATCGAAGTCGGGGTGCTCGGGCCCGAACCCACGCAGCCGCCAGGTCAGCCAGTCGTGCGGCAGGGCGACGGCGGCGACCCGAGCCGCATTCTCGGGCTCGTGGTCGCGCAGCCAGCGCAGCTTCGTGATCGTGAACGAGGCGACCGGTACGAGTCCGGTGCGGTCGGCCAGGGTTGCGGCCCCGAACTCGGAGATCAGGTCTTCCGCCGCCTGGGCGGAACGGGTGTCGTTCCACAGCAGGGCGTCGCGGATGACGCGTCCCTCCGCATCGAGGGCGACGAGGCCGTGCTGCTGCCCACCGATCGCCCCGGCCTCCACGTCATCGAGGCCACCGGCATCCGCGATGGCCGCCTGCAACGCGACCCACCACGCCTCGGGATCGACCGACGTGCCATCGGGATGCGGAGCGCGGCCGGAGCGCACGACGGCACCCGTCTCGGAGTCGACGACGACGACCTTGCAGGACTGGGTCGAGGAGTCGACCCCGAGAACGAGTGCCATCGCCGGACTCAGCGGGCGCCGAGCAGGTGCTCGGTGGCGAGCTGCTGCAGGCGCACGAAGCCGAAGCCCTTGCCGCCGAGGTACGCGTTCGCGTCGAAGTCCTCGTAGGCCGAGCGGTCCGCGAGGAAGTCGTCGTACGACTCACCGTCGTTCAGCGTCGGGGTGGAGAGCTCGGCGACCTTCGCGGCGGCCAGGGCCTCCTGCACCTCGGGGTCGGCGCGGAAGGCCGCGGCGCGCTCCTTCAGCAGCAGGTACGTGCGCATGTTGGCCGCGGCGGATGCCCAGACGCCGGCCTCGTCCTCGGTGCGCGAGGGCTTGTAGTCGAAGTGGCGCGGGCCGTCGTAGGCGGGAACTCCGCCGGGGCCGCCGTTCTCGAGCAGGTCGACGAGCGAGAATGCGTTGTGCAGGTCGCCGTGGCCGAACACCAGGTCCTGGTCGTACTTGATGCCGCGCTGGCCGTTGAGGTCGATGTGGAAGAGCTTGCCGTGGAACAGCGCCTGCGCGATGCCGGCCGTGAAGTTGAGTCCGGCCATCTGCTCGTGCCCGACCTCGGGGTTCACGCCCACGAGCTCGGGGCGCTCGAGCGAGTCGATGAACGCGATCGCGTGGCCGAGCGTCGGCAGCAGGATGTCGCCGCGGGGTTCGTTGGGCTTCGGCTCGATCGCGAAGCGGATGTCATAGCCCTTGTCGGTCACGTAGTCGCCGAGCAGGTTCACGGCCTCGCGGTAGCGCTCGAGAGCCGCGCGCACGTCCTTGGCGGAGTCGTACTCCGCGCCCTCGCGGCCGCCCCACATGACGAAGGTCTTGGCGCCGAGCTCGGCGCCGAGGTCGAGCTGGCGGAACACCTTGCGCAGCGCGAAGCGACGCACCTGGCGGTCGTTCGAGGTGAAGCCGCCGTCCTTGAAGACTGGGGCGCTGAAGAGGTTGGTGGTGACCATCGGCACGATCAGGCCCGTGTCGGCGAGTGCGCCCTTGAGGCGGTCGATCTGGGTCTGTCGCTCGGCATCCGTCGATCCGAAGGCGAACAGGTCGTCGTCGTGGAAAGTGAGGCCGTAGGCACCGAGCTCGGCGAGCTTCTCGACCGCGTGCACGACGTCGAGCGCCGGACGGGTCGGACCGCCGAACGGGTCGGTGCCGTTGTAGCCGACGGTCCAGAGCCCGAAGGAGAACTTGTCGTCGCGGGTGGGGTTGGGCATGATCGCTCCTCTGCGAATGCTGCGGGCGTGCGGGATGCACGGACGCAATAAGTTGTGCTTCACAACATAACCGATGACAGGCGGCATCCGCACCCCTAAAGTGGGAACGTGCCCCCTGAATCCACAGCCCCGCGCTCCCGCGAAGCGAACCTGGCGTGGATCCTCTCGATCGTCCACCACGACGGCCCTCGTTCCCGCTCGGCCCTGACCGAGGCGACGGGCCTCAACCGCTCGACCATCGCCGCGCTGGTGGCGGAGCTCGTCGGTGCCGGACTTGTCGACGAGCGGCCGCCGGAATCCTCGACGCGGGCCGGCCGCCCCTCACCGGTGGTCGCGCCTTCGGCTGACGTCGTCGCGATCAGCGTGCACCCCGAGGTCGACGCCGTCGAGATCGCCGCCGTCGCCCTCGACCGCAGCATCCGCGTCCGCGAGCGCATCGTCAACGCCGCCCCGCCGTCCACGGCCGATGTCGCCGCCCTCGTCGCCGAGCGCCTCGAAGGCTGGCGGACGGATGCTCTCGCCGACTGCAGCGTGATCGGCATCGGCGTCGCGGTGCCGGGGCTCGTGCGCTCGGCCGACGGCGTGGTGCGCAACGCCCCGCACCTCGGCTGGACCGACGAGCCGCTGGCCGCCCTGATCCAGGAGGCGACCGGCATCCGCACCGCGGTGGACAACGACGCGACCCTCGGCGCGCTCGCCGAGCACCTCTTCGGCGCCGGCCGGGGTATCGACGAACTCGTCTACCTCAACGGAGGCGCCTCCGGCATCGGCGGCGGACTCGTGATCCGCGGTCTGGCCGCCACCGGCGCGAGCGGCTACGCGGGCGAGTTCGGGCACAACCGGCCCGGCATCGAGGGCGCCGACCGCCGCACCGACGACGGCGTGCTCGAAGACGAGGTGAACCGGCAGCACCTTCTCGACCTGCTCGGGATCGACGACGCCGACGACGACGAGCTCGCCGCAGCCCTCGCCGCCGCGGAGGCGCCCGAGGTGCGCGCAGAACTCGTCCGCCAGGCCAAGATCCTCGGAAGCGCGCTGGCGAACGCGGTCAACGTCCTCAACCCGGCCCTCGTGATTCTCGGTGGCTTCCTGGCGCTGATCGACGAGGGTGCGCACGACGTGCTGGCCGATGAGGTCGCGCGGCTGTCGATGCCCGAGAGCGCGGCCGCGGTCGCGATCCGTGCGGCCGAGCTCGGCTCCGATCGGCTGCTCGTCGGTGCGGCGGAGTTGGCGTTCCGCCCGCTGTGGGGGAGCACCAGGGCGTTCGACGCGACCCGCTGAGCGCCGGATCCGCCGGCCGGAATACTCCCGGTCCTCCCGCCGCGGCCGAACACTACGCTGAGTCTCGTGACGAACTCGCGCGACATGGTCTACATCCCCGGCGGCACGTTCCTGATGGGGTCGGACGACTTCTATCCGGACGAGCGGCCGGCGCACGAGCGCGAGGTCGAGTCGTTCTTCATCGACCGCTACCCGGTGACGAACGCGCAGTACGCCGAGTTCGTCGACGCGACCGGGTACGTCACGGTCGCCGAACGTCCGCTCGATCCTGCTGCCTTCGCCGGTGCCGATCCCGCCGATCTCGTTCCGGGAGCGATGGTGTTCACCCCGACCGCCGGTCCGACGAATCTGGGTGACTGGCGCAACTGGTGGCGCTGGCAGCCCGGGGCGTTCTGGCGCCGGCCGTTCGGCCCTGACTCGTCGATCGACGACCGGCTGCAGCATCCGGTCGTCCACATCGCGTTCGAAGACGCCGTCGCCTACGCCGACTGGGTGGGGATGCGGCTGCCCACCGAGGCCGAACACGAATACGCGGCGCGCGGCGGACTCGAGGGCGCGGCCTTCGCCTGGGGTGACGAGGCATACCCCGACGGTGTCGCGCAGGCGAACTCCTGGCTCGGCCGCTTCCCCTACGACAATCAGGGCGTCGGCGGCACGGCGCCCGTCGGCTCGTACCCGCCCAACGGCTACGGCCTCTACGACATGATCGCGAACGTCTGGGAGTGGACGACCGACTTCTACACCCCGCGTCACCTGCGCCTCTCGGACACCCCGGTCGATGCCGGCAAGCGCACGAATCTGCTCGCGACGGCCAGTGCGCAAGAGGGCTTCCCCGACATCCCCCGCCGCGTGCTCAAGGGCGGTTCGCACCTCTGCTCGCCGGACTACTGCCTGCGGTTCCGGCCCGCCGCGCGCTCGCCGCAGGCCGAGGACACCGGCATGTCGCACATCGGATTCCGCCTCACCCGCTCCGAGTGAGGATCCCTGGGCGCAGGCCCGGGAGACTGCTTGGCTACGACCGAGGGCACCCGCCCGTCTCACCGGTTGAAGCAAGGAGTCACCATGGCTGAGAAGCCCAACATCCTCATCATCTGGGGCGATGACATCGGCATCAGCAACCTCAGCACGTACTCCGACGGTCTCATGGGCTATCGGACCCCGAACATCGATCGCATCGCCGACGAGGGCGTGAAGTTCACCGACTACTACGGCGAGCAGAGCTGCACCGCGGGGCGGGCCGCCTTCATCACCGGCCAGAACCCGTACCGCACCGGCCTGACGAAGGTGGGGATGCCGGGGGCCCCGCTGGGCCTCCAGCCCGAGGACCCGACCATCGCCGACGCGCTCAAGCACCACGGCTACGCCACCGGGCAGTTCGGGAAGAACCACCTCGGCGACCGGGACGAGCACCTGCCGACCGCCCACGGTTTCGACGAGTTCTTCGGCAACCTCTATCACCTCAACGCGGAGGAGGAGCCGGAGCACCCGGACTACCCGACCGACGAGGAGTACCCCGGGTTCAGCGAGAAGTTCCGTCCGCGCGGGGTGCTGCACACCTGGGCGAACGGCGACGGCACGCAGCGCATCGAAGACACCGGTCCGCTGACGAAGAAGCGCATGGAGACGGTCGACGAGGAGTTTCGCGACGCCGCAGCCGATTTCATCCGCACGCAGGCGGCCGACGATACCCCGTTCTTCGTCTGGTTCAACTCGACGCACATGCACTTCCGCACGCACACCAAGGAAGAGAGCAAGGGGCGAGCGGGGCGCTGGCAGTCGAATTACCACGACACGATGCTCGATCACGACGATGTCGTGGGCAGTCTGCTCGACCTGCTCGACGAGCTCGGGCTGGCCGAGAACACCATCGTCATGTACTCCACCGACAACGGTCCGCACATGAACAGCTGGCCGGATGCGGGCATGACCCCCTTCCGCAACGAGAAGAACTCGAACTGGGAGGGTGCCTACCGGGTGCCCGCGATGGTCCGTTGGCCCGGGCACATCCCCGCGGGGACGACGCTCAACGGGATCGTGAGCCACAACGACTGGTTCGTCACGCTGCTCGCCGCCGTCGGCGACGACGACGTGGCCGAGCGGTTGAGGGCGGGCACCGAATTGCACGGCACCGAGTACAAGGTGCATCTCGACGGACACAACCAGCTCGACTACATCACGGGTGCGGTCGAGCACAGTCCGCGTCGACACTTCTTCTACGTCTCGGACGACGGCGACCTCACGGCGCTGCGTTTCGAGAACTGGAAGCTCGTGTTCCTCGAGCAGCGCGCGGCGGGAACCCTGCTGGTGTGGCAGGAGCCGTACATCGAGCTGCGTTTCCCGAAGCTCTTCAACCTGCGCACCGATCCGTTCGAGCGGGCCGACATCACGTCGAACACCTACTGGGACTGGGTGATCGACCGCATCTTCCTGTTCGTGCCGGCGCAGGCCTATGTCGCGCGGATGCTGCAGTCGCTCGCCGAGTTCCCGGCGCGGCAGGAGTCGGCGTCGTTCACGATCAACCAGGTCATGAAGAAGCTGAACACCACCGCCGGCAACTCCTGAGCACCGGGCCGTGGGCCCGTCGTCGCGTGCGGCGGGGTCACGGTCGCTCGTTCAGCCGCGGGGCGGCCCGGACGACTGACGGATGATGAGCTCGTGCGCGGTCTCGATCGTCCGCGCCTCATCGCTCGCGGGTCGGAGGATGAGCGAGACGGCGTGCTGTCCCATCTCGAACATCGGGATGCGCGCGGTGGTGAGGGCGGGGGCCACATCGGGGGCGACGGAGATGTCGTCGAAGCCGACGACCGACATCTCCTCCGGCACGCGGGTGCCGTGCTGTCGCAACTCGCTGAGGATGCCGATGGCCATGGCGTCGTTGAGGCCGACGATGGCGGTGACGTCGCGGTCGAGCAGCTCGCGGGCCCCGGCGATGCCGCCCTCGCGGGTGAACTCGTGCGAGACGATGACGAGTTCCAGGTCCGGATCGCTCGTGCCCTCTCGCAGCCCGGCGATGCGGTCGGCGACCGTGTTGAGGTCGAGCGGGCCGGCGACGACGCCGATCCGGCGGTGCCCCAGCTCGGCCAGGTGGCGTCCGACCGAGATGCCCGCCCGATGGTTGTCGGGCAGCACCGCGTCGACGGGAAGGTGGTGGCGGCCGATGACCGCGGCGCGGCCTCCGGACAGGGTGAAGTCGAGCAGTGCCTCGGTCATGCCCTGCTCGCGTCCGGGATCGGCGTACCCGGAGCCGGCGATGATGATCGAGCCGACGCGCTGGCGCAGCAGCGACTTCACCTGCGCGAGTTCGCTGTCGGGGGTGCGGTCGGCCTGGGCGATCTGCACGGATCGGTTCTCGAGCGTGGCACTGCGGATCACGCCGCTGGCGATGTCGGAGAAGTAGGGGTCGCCGATCTCGTGCACCACGAGGCCGATCGTCGGCACCAGCCCGCCGGCAAGCCCGCGCGCGTGCATGTTGGGTTCGTAGCCGAGCTGCTTCGCGATGACGCGCACGTGCGCCGCCACTTCGGGAGAGATGCCGGATCCGCCGCTCATCGCCCGCGACGCGCTCGCCAGGGAGACCCCTGCGGTTTCGGCCACATCGATGAGTCGTGGCGCGCCTTCACGCTTCACGAAACCTCCCCCTTGTGGAGCAAGATCAACGCTGATTGCGAGGTAGGTTGCTCTTCGTTCTTCGGTCCCACTATAGTGGCGGAAGCGCTTACGAAAGCGCTTTCGCTACGATGACGTAGGAGACTCGGATGACTGCACCCAGACACGGTCGACGGATCGCGGCAGCGATCGGAACGCTGTCGATCGCCGCGCTCACGGTTTCGGCCTGCTCGGCCCCCGGCGATCAGGCGGAGGGGGGTGGATCCGACGATCCGATCGTCATCGGCATCTCGCTGCCGCTCACCGGCGACTTCTCCGAACCCGGCAAGGGCGTCGAGCGGGGCTACGAGGCCTGGCGCGACATCGTCAACGAGAACGGCGGTCTCCTCGGACGCCAGGTCGAGCTCAAGATCCTCGACGACCAGTCGAACGCCGACCGCGTCGTCTCCGACTACGAGTCGCTGATCGCGCAGGACGGCGTCGACCTCGTCTTCGGTCCGTTCTCGACGCGCCTCGTCGTTCCCTCGGCGCGCGTCGCCCAGGAGTACGGCATGCTCTTCGTCGAGCCGGCCGGCGCGGCGGAGGAGGTCTTCGAGCAGGGGTTCGACAACCTCTTCTACGCGGCCCCCGCGATCGCGAACGACCACTACAACAACCTCGCCGACTACCTGCTCGCGCTTCCGGAGGAGGAGCGGCCCGAGACGGTCGCCGTCGCCGCGATGGACGACCCCTTCGCGCAGGGCACGGCGTACGGCCTCCGGGACAAGCTGGAAGAGGGCGGTGTCGAGGTCGTCGTGAACGAGGTCTACCCGCCGAACACGACCGACTTCTCCACCATCGCGGCCAAGATCGCGCAGTCGGACGCCGACATGGTCATCGGCGGCACGCAGTATCAGGATGCGGTCAACCTGATCATCGCCCTCCAGCAGCTGAACTATCAGCCGGAGCTCGCGGCGTTCTCGACCGCACCGACCAACCCCGAGTTCGCCGCCGCGATCGGCGGTGCGACCGAGGGCATCCTCGCCCCCACCGGTTACTCGCCGAAGTCGCAGTTCCCCAGCAACATCGAGTTCGTCGAGAAGTACACCGAGATGCACGGCAACCCGCCGTCCGAGGACGAGGCCAACGCCTACACGACCGGTCAGGTCGTCGCCGCTGCGGTCGAGGCCGCGGGCTGCGCCGAGCAGGGCGAGTGCCAGCAGGAGCTCATCGACTGGCTGCGCGACAACTCCGTCGACACCGTCGTCGGCGAGCTCAGCTGGGACGAGACGGGCAAGCCCACCGGCGCCCACCTCATCCAGCAGTGGATCGACGGCGAGATCCTGATCGTCCTCCCGGACGACGTCAAGGAAGCCGACTTCCTCTTCCCGAAGCCGACGTGGTGATCCGCACATCGTGAGTGGAGCACTGCTGCTGCAAAGCCTGATCCTCGGCATCCTGCTGGGAGGGCTCTACGCCCTCCTGGCGGCCGGGCTCACGCTGTACTTCGGAATCATGCGCGTCGTCATGATCGCGCACTCCGCCTTCCTCATCCTGGCCGCGTACCTCGCGTGGTGGTTCAACCGGGAGACCGGCATCGACCCCCTCGTGTCGCTCGTCGTCACGGTGCCCCTGTTCTTCCTGACGGGTGTCGTGATGCAGCGACTGCTCGTCTCGAGGCTCAAGCCCCTGACCCTGACCATGATGTCGGTGCTGCTCACCTTCGCCGTGGCGCTGATCATCGAGGGGGCGCTCGGGTTCTTCTTCACCGGGACCCAGCGCCGCATCCCCCTCCCTTATGCGAGTGCGAGCCTCGACTTCTTCGGCGCCCAGGTGCCGGTGGTCAAGCTCATCGCGTTCGGTCTGGCGGCGGTGGCTCTCGCACTCCTGTTCGTGCTGCTGAAGTACACGAAGTTCGGGCAGGCGCTGCGGGCGACGATCCAGCACCCCGAGGCCGCGCGACTGGTCGGCATCAACACCGACCGGGTCGCCGGCTACGGGTTCGGACTCGGGCTCGCCACGGCGGCGATCGGCGGCACCGCGCTCTCGCTCGACGCCACGATCTACCCGTCGCTGCACTGGCACTGGATCGGACCGCTCATGGCGATCATCGTCGTCGGCGGACTCGGCAGCATCCCGGGTGCGGCCATCGCGGCTCTCGTCCTCGGGATCGCGCAGAGCCTGCTCCAGCTCCCGCTGGGGCCGACCTGGGCACAGACGGTGTTCTACGTCGCCCTGTTCGCCACGCTCATGTTCCGTCCGCAAGGATTCTTCGGAGGTCGTCTTGCCCAGCGTTTCTAGCAGAGAGCCGATCCCCACCGAGACGGTTGTGATCGCTCCATCCGCCCCCGTGCGGCGCTCGTCGTCGAAGTGGGTGCGGATCGTCCTCCTCGTCGTGGGCGCCGCCCTCGTCCTCTCGTTCCCGACCATCGCCCCGAACCCGTACATCCTGTCGGCGGGCGTCGTCATCCTCAACTACGCCGTGCTCTCGACGGGGTGGAACTTCATGGGCGGGTTCACGGGATACATCTCCCTCGGGCACGCCGCATACTTCGGGCTCGGCGCCTACGGCACCGGCCTCCTCATCAAGTACCTGGCGCTGCCCGGCTTCGTCGCCTGGATCCTCGCGGCCGTGCTCGTGTCGATCATCGCGATCCCGATCGGCATCGCCGCCCTCCGGGTGCGCGGAGCCTCGTTCGTGATCGTCTCGATCGCCTTCGTGCTCATCATGCTGCTGGTGTTCCAGAGCTGGCGCGAGGTCACCGGCGGCTCCGAGGGACTCAACGTCCCGCGTCCGTTCGATGTGCTGCGACCCGAGCACCACCGCATCTTCTACTACCTGTTCGCGGGCCTGCTGGCTTTCGCGCTGGTGGTCTGGTGGATCATCGACCGGTCCAAGTTCGGCACCGCGCTCAAGTCGGTGCGCGAAGACGAAGACAAGGCGCAGGCCCTCGGTGTGCCCACCACGCGGTACAAGCTGATCGCCTACGTGCTGTCGGCACTCTTCGTGTCGCTGGGCGGCGGACTCTACGCGCTGTGGTTCGGCGACCTGGATCCCATCTTCCAGTTCTCGATCCTCATCGGCTCGTACATGGTGCTGATGGCGCTGCTCGGCGGGGTGCGCAACCTCTTCGGTCCGCTGCTCGGCGCCGTCGTCGTCGGCCTCGCGCTCGAGTACTTCAAGCTCGAGTTCGGCGACACCCAGTTCCACCTCATCGCCACCGGCATCCTGCTCGGCATCGTCGTCCTGTTCATGCCCGACGGCATCATCCCCGCCGTGAAGGGACTGTTCACGCGGTCGTCGAACGAGGCATCGATCCGCGAGTTGACCGCCGGGCAGCTGCTCGAGCAGAACGAGAAGCGGGCAGCGGATGCTTCGGCCCGAACAGCGGATGCCTCGACGAAGGAGACGTCGTCATGAACGCCCCCACGGCACAGCCCACAACGCTGGAGAGTCTGAGCACGGTCGAGATGACCAAGTCGTTCGGCGGCGTCACCGCCGTCGACGGTGCGACGGTCAACTTCCAGGAGGGCAAGGTCAACGGCCTGATCGGGCCGAACGGCTCGGGTAAGACCACCTTCTTCAACTGCGTGACCGGCATGATCAAGCCCGACTCGGGCGAGGTGCGATACCGGGGGCAGGCGATCACCCGCAAGTCGCCCGACCGTATCGCCCGTGCCGGCATCGGCCGCAGCTTCCAGCTGTGCCGGGTCTTCCCTCGCATGACCGTGATGGAGAACCTGCTCGTGGCGGTGCGCAGCACGAGCATCCGGCAGCAGCTGCGCTCCGCGCACGATCCGGAGGAGCTGGAGCGGGCGCGCGGCTGGCTGCGACGCGTCGGCATCGACCACCTCGAGCACGCCGAGGCCCGCAACCTCAGCTACGGCCAGCAGAAGCTGCTGGAGCTGGCGGGCGTGCTCATGGGCGAGCCCGACACGATCATGCTCGACGAGCCGGCCGGTGGGGTGAACCCCGCCCTCATCGGACGCATCGCCACCCTGGTGCGCGAGCTCAACGAAGAGGGCAAGACGTTCATCATCGTCGAGCACAACATGGAGATGGTCATGAGCCTGTGCGACCACGTCGTGGTGTTCGACCGCGGACGCCAGATCGCCGAGGGAACGCCTGAGATCATCCAGCAAGACCCGCGAGTCCTGGAGGCCTACCTTGGAGTCTGAAGCGAAGAACCTGCTCGAGCTGCGCGACATCGAGGCCGGATACGGCCGGGCGGCGCTCGTGCTCCGCGGCCTCACGGTCGAGGTGCCGCCCAGTTCGGTGGTCTGCCTCGTCGGGCCCAACGGCGCCGGCAAGTCGACCGTGCTCAAGGTGGCCAGCGGCATGCTCAAGCCCCGCTCGGGCAGCATCCGCGTCGATGGTCGTGACATCACCGGCGAGGGACCGCAGTCGATGCTGCGGCACGGGCTCGCGCACGTGCTGCAGGGGCACAGTGTGTTCCGCGAGATGACGGTCGGCGAGAACGTGATGCTCGGCGCCTTCACCCTCAAGGATCAGAAGGTGATCCAGGAGCGGGTCGACTTCGTGCAGAACCTCTTCCCCATCGTGGGGGAGCGGTGGAAGCAGCTCGCCGGCCTGCTCTCGGGTGGTCAGCAGAAGCAGGTCGAGTTCGCGCGGTCGCTCATGGTGAGCCCGAAGGTCGTGCTCCTCGACGAGCCGTCGATGGGCCTCGACCCCAAGACCACCGAGAAGGTGTTCGAGCAGATCGTGCGCATGCGCGATGCGGGCACCGCCGTGCTGCTCGTCGAGCAGAACGCCCGGCGGGCGCTCGAGACCGCCGACATCGGATGCGTGCTCGACCTCGGCCGGGTGCACATCTCGGGTCCGGCATCCGAGCTCCTCGCCGATCCGACCCTCGCCGCGTTGTATCTCGGCGGCAAGCCCGCCGTCCCCGACGCGGGATGAAACCCGGGCGGGAGGAGGCAGCGACTGCCTCCTCCCGCCTTTCTCGTCCATCCGACGAAAGCGCTTGCGAAAGCGTTTCCGCCCCCGACCCGCAGTACCGTTCCACACCTTCTCCGCTGCAGTGCCGCCCCGGAGAAGGCGGCACGACCCATCGGCACGACACCACACGACGACGACGTTGAGAGGTTTCTGATGCACGAACGATCCATGCGACCCGCGAGCTCGAGCACTCGATCGGCAGCACCGCCTCCTCGATCCTTCGGGGTGCGGCGAACGGGTGCGCTGGTCGCCGCCGCGGCCGTCGTCGGAGCCTTGCTCACCGCGACCCCCGCTGCCGCGGCGGAACCCTTCACCGAGCTGGTCGACTTCGAGGCGTACGAGCGCGTCGCGCTGAACGGGCAGGACGGTTGGACGTCATCCGCGGCTCCGCGTGTGATCGCCGACCCGCTCAACGGCAACAACCAGGTCGTCGAGTCCGTGGGTGGCGGGCAGCAGTCGTATCGCGCGATCCCGGCCATCGCCGAGGGGGACACCGGCACGCTGTTCTTCCGCTTCCTGCGCACCGGCAGCGTCGACACCTCGTTCGGTCTCACCGATGTCGATGCGCCGAACGACTACGTGAACAGCCGTGCCTACGTGAACAACCAGAACGACGACGTGCTGCGCGTGCGCGACGGCGGAGCCTTCAAGCCCGCGGGCGTGTGGTCGAAGGACGCCTGGCAGTGCGTGTGGATCGTCGCCGACAACGCCGCCGACAAGGTCACCGTGTACAGCCAGGGCGGCGCGTACGAAGAGCAGACCCGCCTCCCGGAGGGGACCGAGCAGCAGTTCGGCTTCCGCCAGGCGGTGAACGGCGCGCTCGACCGGTTCTTCTGGAAGAACGGCGCCACCAGCACAGGACGCCTGCTGCTCGATGACGTGGCCGTCGACAACACGGGGGAGAACCTCGCGATCGCGACGGGCAACCCCGGCGACTGCGCACCGGGAGGCACGGCGAACGAGCCGCTGCTCAACCCGCTGCCCGACCCCGCGCTCGCCGACCTCGGCATCGAGGTGACCGAGCTCGCTCAGCTTCCGAAGTCGCAGACGACCCCGGCCACGCAGGATCAGCGTCTGGTGCGGCACAACCGCATCACGCACCTCGACGAGGTGCCCGATGACTCCGGCCGGCTGATGGTCCCCGACAACAACGACATCCTCTATCTGGTCGACAAGGAATCGGGCGAGTACGTGCCCTACCTCAACGTCCGGAACGAGTTCATCGACAACTTCCACAACAGCGCAGGGCTCGGCACGGGTCTCGGGTCCGCCGAGTTCCACCCGGACTTCGCCGAGAACGGGCTGTTCTACACCGTGCACACCGAGGGCGGCACGGCGCTGACCGAAGACACCCCGGACTTCCCGGCCTTCGGCACCACCGCGTTCCACAGTGTGATCACCGAGTGGAAGGCCGACGACCCCTCGGCGGCGACCTTCGCCGGCACGCACCGCGAGGTCATGCGCATCCCGTTCGCGGGCCGCGTGCACACCGTGCAGCAGATCGCGTTCAACCCGACGGTGTCGGAGGGCGATGCCGACTACGGCAACCTCTACGTCCTCGTCGGCGACGGCGGCAACGGGGTCGGCAACGGCAACCCGCAGGACCTGGCCACACCCCAGGGCAAGATCCTGCGCGTGAACCCGACCGGCGACGACAGCGAGAACGGCGAGTACGGCGTTCCGGCCGACAACCCGTTCGTCGATGACGCCGATGCGCTGCCGGAGATCTACGCCGTCGGCATGCGCGACCCGCACCGCATCAGCTGGGACACCGAGGGCGACCACACCATGTACCTCGCACACATCGGCGAGTGGCAGGTCGAGTCGGTCTACGCCGTCGAACCGGGAGACAACTTCGGCTGGTCGGTGCGCGAGGGCTCGTTCCTCGCCGAGAACCGACAGATCTTCCCGCTGCCGAAGGACGATGCCGAGAACGGCTTCACCTACCCGGTGGCCGCCTACGACCACAACCGCGACCCCGGTCAGACCGGCGATGCGGGAGTGGCCGTGAACGGCGGATTCGTCTACCGCGGCGACATCCCCGAGCTGCAGGGGCGCTACCTCTTCACCGATCTGGTGCGCGGCTGGGTGCTGTCCACCGATGCCGAGGAGATGGTGCGAAACGACGGCGACATCGACGACCTCGCCACCATCGAGGAGCTGCGGGTCTTCGCCGACGGCGAGGAGACCACGTTCCAGGAGTTGGTCGGCGACAAGCGCGTCGACCTGCGGTTCGGCTCCGACGCCGACGGCGAGCTCTACCTCGTGTCCAAGGCGAACGGCAAGATCTGGAAGGTCACCGGGGCGCGGTCGGTCGATGAGCCGACCAACCCGTTCGTCCTCCCGGCGCTCGCGCCGAACCTGGTCACGCACCACGACTTCGATCACCCGGATGCGGCGAAGCCGACGATCGAAGTCGACCAGGGACGCTCCGGCACCGACATCTCGCTGATCAACGGCGGGGTCGAGATGCGGGTCGCCGACCGCGCCTACCCCGGTGCGGGCGAGGCGCTGCAGACCCAGCAGATGAGTCCGCGGACCGCGTCGAACGACGACTGGAAGGCCGGCATCTACAACGCGAAGGGCGTCGAGTCGCTGGACGCGTTCGCCGGCACGGACAAGGCCTCCGTCATGGGCTGGTTCAAGCCGACCGGTGATCACCCGGCCCTGAACTCGGGGACCGCGAATCCGGACGACGTGTACAACGCGATCGGTCTCGCGGGCGTGCTCACCGGCACCTCCGACGGCCATGCGGTGCGGGCACTGCTCGAGGTCATCACGGTCGACGGCGAGCTCAAGCTCGTGGCGCTCGGGCGTCGCGTCGACGGCGCCGGCTCGTGGACGTTCGCGGCTGACCTGCCGTGGAACGAGATCCTCAAGAAGGGGCAGTGGGTGCATCTCGCCGCGACCTTCGACTTCGCGGCGGGCGAGATGAAGCTGTTCATGAACGGCGAGCCGCTGGCGGGCAAGTACACCGCGGCGAACCCGTGGGGTGAAGGATCCACGTCCGACACCGCACCGGCCGGCATCAAGATCGGCGGCAGCTTCCCGCAGAACACGAAGGAGGCCAACCCGTTCAACGGGCGGATGGACGACATCATGCTGCTCGACACCGTGCCGACGGCCGAGCAGGTCGCCGCACAGTACGCGCTGTACGCCGTGCCGCCGGTCGAACCGCCGACGCCGCCCACCTGCACGCCCGACGGCGAGGTCATCACCGATGTGATGGCCGAAGGTGACTGGGCACCGCGGACCCCGGCCAAGTGGGACTTCCCCGGCGACGAGGTCGTGCTCACCGAGGCCGGCACCAACCCGAACGACGGCATCCGCCGACCGTTCGAGTACGCCGTCCTCACCGAAGGACCGGAGCTCGGATCGTTCGACCTCACCGGCCAGGTGCGTCTCGACGAGAAGGCATCCGTGAACAACCGCGACGTGATCATCGTCTTCGGCTGGAAGTCGGACACGGAGTACTACTACGCGCACCTCTCGCAGGACAACTCGATCTACCCGCACAACGGCATCTTCAAGGTGAACAAGGCCGACCGCGAGCGGATCGACGACCAGTGGGATGGTGCGGTCGGTGCTCCGCCGGCGGTCACCGATGAGGAGTGGCACGACGTGCGCGTGGTCCGCTGCGTGGACAGCGGCGACATCGCCGTCTACGTCGACGGACTCGACACCCCGCTGATGACCGCGAACGACAAGACGTTCCCCGAGGGTCGGGTGGGCTTCGGCTCGTTCGACAACTTCGGCCGTCTCCGCGACCTCTCGGTCACGGCGGCGGCGACGGACACCACGGCTCCCGTGGCAACCGTCAAGAGCGGCGCGGAGTTCACGGTCGGTCGTGACGGCGTCTACAGCAGGGTGTCGTTCAAGCTCCAGGACGAGGGGAAGATCGATCGGCTGACCCTCAACGGGGTCGAGAAGGATCTGACCGACAACGTCTGGTCCGACCTGAACCACGTGAAGCCGGGAGTGTTCGGCGCCGTGGCCGGGGCGAACACGCTGGTCGTGTACGACGTGGCGGGCAACGCCACCACGGTCACCTTCACGCTCGACGTCACGGCTCCCGCCGTCACGGTCAAGGAGGGTGGCCAGTACACCGTCGGTGCGAACGGCTCCTACAGCCTGGTGTCGTACAAGCTCAACGATGCAGGCAAGGTCGATCGGCTGACGGTCAACGGAGTGGCGAAGGATCTGACCGACAACGTCTGGTCCGACCTCAACTTCGTGAAGCCGGGAGCCTTCGGCGCCAAGGTCGGGGCGAACACGCTGGTCGTGTACGACGTGGCGGGCAACGCCACGACCGTGCCGTTCACGCTGACCGGCGCCGGCGGGTAGTCGAAAGCGAAGTCAGCGCGGCCTCGGGGACGGATCACCGTTCCCGAGGCCGCGCTGCGTGTCGGCGACATAAACTCGAGAGTGATCGTTCGTTCCGGGGGGAAACATGCACGAATCCGCTGAACCGCAGGGTGTGAGCCGCCGGAGCGTTCTCCGCGGCGCCGCCTGGGGAGTCCCGATCGTCGCCGTCGCGGCTGCGACGCCGCTCGCCGCCGCATCGGAGCAGGACGGCGGGACGCTCTTCCTCATCGGCAACGCCTACGAGAACGCCGGGATCTATCTGTCGGGCACGAACTACAACGGCGCGACGTCGACGATCGCGTATCCGATCAACTCTCTCCGGATCACCATCTTCCTGCCGGAGGTCGACGGCATCGAAGACACGCTGCTGAACGCCTCGCCCAACTGGACCGCCTTCCGGGAGCGCAACGTCGTCACCTTGATGAATCGGAACGAGCTGGCCGCCGGAGCGGAGTCGGGCGACATCGGCAACGTGGAGATCACGGGTCCGTTCCTGCGGGGTGATCCTTACACGATCTCGGTCGCCCCCGACACGGTCGCTGTGGAGTTCCGGGGGAACCTGCAGTACACCGGGACGTTCACGAGCTGATCCGTGCGTCCGGTGCGCAGTGCTCTCGCCGGCGTCAGACGACGGCCGAGCTCGCGCGGGCGAAGAGCGTGGGCGTCATCGTGATCGTGCGGTGCGTGTGGTCGGCGGGGTCGGAGATCTCCTCGTAGAGCACCTGGGCGGCGGTGCGGCCCATCTCGTGTCCCGGCTGGCCGACGCTGGTGATCGGGATCGAGCTGTCCTGCGCATGACCGGCCACGGCGACGCGACGCGGCGTACGCCGTCCTGAGCGCGCTCAGTCACCGCCCGCGGTGGCCGCGATGCGCCGGTTGTGCAGGGCGAGCGCCACGAAGGCGATCCCCGGAACGACGAGCACGATCAGCACCGGCCACCGCCAGCCCTCAGCGGTGAGCATCACGGCTCCGAAGACCAGGAGCCCCGCGCCGATCGAACGCATCGCGACCGAGCCGACGGGGGTCTCGGCCGGGTTGCGCCAGAACGGCACCGTACTCGTCGCATTCGCACGCAGCGTCATCACCAGGGCGGTCAGGAAGAGGATCGAGCCGGCCAGGGAGAGGAGCACGCCGAACACATTCATGCCTCGAACGTATCAAGGACGTCACGCGGTCCCGTGGAGCGACGATCGCCGCTGGGGGAGCCATCGCTCTGGTCGTGCTCAACGCGCGGGTGCCGCTCGGCGCGCCGCCCCGCGCCCGCTGACCGCTAGCCCCCGTAGGGGCGCACGCAGGTGTCCTGCGCCGCGCTCTGGCCATCGAGGTTCTCGGGGAGTGGGGCGGCGTCGGCCGGTGGTTCCTCCTCGGTCGCACCATCGTCGGGTTCCGAGCTCGGCGGGGCGGTGTCGTCGGACAACTCGCTGCCACGGCCCGTGCGGTCGGCGCTGATGTTCACCGTTTCGCCGGCCTTCACCCGGTCCATCAGCTCGGCAGCGGCGTGCTCGTCGGGGACCACGCGGTCGCCCGCGGGCAGGTGCGGGTACGACACGAACGCGATGTTCTCGAGGGGGAGGTCGCTGAAGACTTTCGCCATCGAGGTCAGCGTGCCCAGGTCGGCCAGCTGCGTCGACAGGGTCATGTTCCGCGTCGCCGCATCGGCGATGCCGTAGAGCTTCACCGGATCGGTGAGGGTCGACTGGTCGCGCAGCGTGCGCACGAGAGAGGAGAGGAAGACCTGCTGGGTGGAGATGCGGGCGAGGTCGCTGCCGTCGCCGACGCCGTAGCGGGAGCGCAGGAGCGCCAGGGCCTGCTCGCCGCTCAGGTCGTACGTCCCCGCGGCGGGGATATCCAGTCCGGAGTGCCGATCGTGGATGGGCCCGGCGAAGCAGATGGGGACGCCGCCGACGGCGTTCGAGGCCTCGATGACGCCGGTGAAGCTGATCTCCGCCGCGTAGGCGAGATCGATGCCGGTCAGTGCGGTGACGGTGGAGGTGACGCAGCCCAGTCCGCCGCGGGCGAGCGATTCGTTGAACTGCACCCGCCAGCCCGCGTTCCAGGTGCTTCCCGTCTCGGGATCGGTGCACGCGGGGATGTCGACGAGCAGATCGCGCGGGAAGGAGATGACGGTGGCGGCGTCGTGCGTCTCGTTCACGTGCAGCAGGAGCGTGACGTCGTTCCGGCTGCCCTCGACATCGCCGCCCTCCCCGTACTGGACGCCCTGCCCGGCGCGGCCGTCCGATCCGACGAGCAGCACGTCGAACTCCCCGTCGAAGTCGGCCACGGCGGGAGGCTCCTCGCTGTCGCGTACCGGCTGCAGCTCGACCGTGGTCACGTTCTGGGACAGCCGGATCGCCGCGATCGCGACCGTGCCGCCGGCGATGACCAGGATCCCGACCGCAGTCAGTGTGAGGAAGCGCCGCAGGCGTCTCCGGCGTCGTCGGCTCGGAGAAGGGGGAGGGGGGAGACTCATGGGAAGACCTCTCGACATGGGCGAGCAGCCATCGTCGAGGACGAATGTCACACGAGTGTCACAGGCGAGGAAGGGTCACGCGGAACGTCGCGCCGGGGGAGCGGGGGAGCAGCGCGAGCTCCCCGCCGAGGAGCCGCGCGTTGTCGCGGGCGATCGCGAGTCCGAGCCCAGTGCCCACACCATCGGAGCGCGAACGGTCGGTGGTGACGAAGCGGTCGAACACCCGTTCGGCATCGGGCTCGCCGATGCCGGGGCCGTGGTCGCCGATGTCGATGTGCAGCATGTCGCCGTCTTCGTGCACGCGGACCGTGACGGGCGGGCGACCGTGCCGGGACGCGTTGGTGAGCAGATTCGCCACCACGGTGTGCAGCCGCGACGAGTCGGTGCGGATCCGAAGGTCCGGGGCGACCGACAGTTCGGCGACGTCGACTCCGGTCGCATCCACGACGTCGGTCAGCAGCTCCGCGAGCACGACGGTCGTGCGGTGCACGCGCGCGACCCCGGCATCGAGGCGGGAGAGTTCGAGCAGGTGCTCGATCAGGGAGTGTAGGCGGCGCGTTCCGGCGCGCACGACCGCAGCGGCGACCGCCCGCTCCTCCGCGGTCGCCTGCTCGTCGTCGTCGAGGAGCTCGTCGACCGCCAGCATCGAGGTGAGCGGTGTGCGCAGCTCGTGGGCGACGTCGCTGACCAACTGCCGGGACTCCGCCTCACGGCGCTGCAGCTGCCCGATGGTGTCGCCCAGACGCTCCGAGGAGAGGTGGAGGGCATCGGCCACGCGGTCGACGTCGTCGAACGACGGCTTCCATTCCGGCGGGCCTTCGCCGGATCCGACCGCATGGGCGGTGTCGACCAGGCGTCGAAGCGGGCGCGTCAACGCACCGCCGAGCAGACGCTCGAGCAGGACCACGAGGACCACGACGCCGCCGCTGAGGAGCGCGCCCGAGACGATGAGCTCTCGCACCTGATCCTGCTGCGGCTGCATCGAGTACGCCGTGACGACGGCGAGGCGAGCGCTCGGATCCTGGGGGAGATCGTCCCGGACTGTCGAGACGAAGAACACTTCACGACCGTCGAGCGTGGTCATCAGCGAGGTCAGATCGCCGGAGCGACGGCTGTCGTCGATGCCCAGCGTGTCCGGCACCTGGCCCGGACGGAGCTCTCCGGCGCTGCGGCCGCTGTCGAGGTCGATGATGACGGTCTCGCCGGGGAGGATCTCGGCGTAGTACTTCCACGTGTCCTTCGGGGACACGGTGGAGATGGAGGTGAAGAGGGCGTCAGCGGTCGTGGAGAACTCGTCGAGCAGACCTTCCTGCCGCGACTCGTACACGATGCGCCCCGCTGTGAACACGACGACACCGGTGACGAGCACCGAGACCGCGATCGTGCTGCCGACGAGAGCGAAGGCGATGGCCGTGCGGAGGGTGGGGCGACGACGACGTGCGGTCATCGCAGCCGGTATCCGATCCCCCGCATGGTCTCCAGCTGTGGCGTCGTGACATTCGCCGCTGTCAACTTCGCACGCAGCCGCTGGATGGCGGTGTCGACCGCCCGGGGAGTGTCGGGTGGCGACTGCGCCCAGACCGCGTCGATCAGGCGCGAGCGGCTCAGGGCGTGACCGTCGTTCAGTGCCAGCTCATGCAGCAGGCGGAACTCGGTGGGGCTCAGCGGCAGGGCTTGGCCGTCGGCCAGTGCCTCCGCGGAGTCCTCATGCAGTTCGAGTGTGCCGACCCGGAGCGGCTCCGCGGTGAGGCGGGAGCTGCGGCGCAGGACCGTCCGCAGGCGCGCTTCGAGCACGGCCACACTGACCGGCTTCGTGATGTAGTCGTCTGCTCCGGCGTCGAGGCCGATGACGACGTCCGCATCCTCATCGCGCGCCGTGAGCATGACGGTCGGGAAGCCCCATCGGGTGCGGATCTCGCGGCACAGCGAGAACCCGTCGCCGTCGGGGAGCATGACGTCGATGATCGCGACATCCGGAGCGATCCGTTCGGCGAGCGCGCGGGCAGAGGCAACATCCTCGGCGGTGTCGACGGTGTGACCGCGGCGCCGCAGGGCGGTCGTGAAGCCGAGGCGGATCTCCGCATCGTCATCCACGAGCATGACCTTCATCAGGCGCCCACCTCCTCGGCCATCGCGCGCTTGCGATGTTAGACGCCTGCGCCCGTGGAAGTGCTCTATACGGCGACCGGCATGGGTCGCAGGAAGGCGCCAGGTCGAGCCGCTACCCTCGGGGCATGCGCCGAATCCTCGTCCTCCCGCTCGTGCTCGCCGCCGGCCTCATCCTGGCGGGCTGCTCGCAGGTGACGCAGATGGCGGGCGATGCTCTCGGCGTCGACGTGCAGGCTGCCTGCACCACCATCGACGACGCGTACGGGCAGTACCAGACGCTGCTCGATCAGGGGGAGCTGTCGGCCGAGCAGGCGGATGCCGCGCGCGACGACCTGGTCGCCTCCCTCAACGGGCTGGCCGAGAACACCGACGGTCAGCTGGGCGACCTCATCCGCTCGGGTGCGGAGAAGATCGGCGGGATGACAGACCTGCAGGCGCCCGAGACCGTCGAGGCGATCGAGCAGCTCAAGAACTCCGCCTCCGCCTTCTGCGGCTGACCGCGAGAGGTGCTCGCCGATCGCATCGGTGTCAAGGGGCGTGCCACTGCGCCTGCACCGTCGTAGCGTCGGACCGACATGGACGCCGTCCCGCATGCGCGGAGCCTGCGGCGTCTGCCCACGGGAAGGAACGCACATGAGTGGTGGAAGCGACGACATCCGCACCGACCGGAACGACATCAGCACGGAGCCGGGCCCGGGTGCAGAGGAGAACGACAACCTCGGCGCCGAGGACGGCAAGGGGAACCCGCCCACGGTGGTCCCGAGCGACGGAGGCGACACCGACGACGCCGATGTCCTCGCGGAAGACCCCGAAGACGGCTGACCGCGCTCCTGGCCGACGCCTCAGTTGAGACGTTCGGTCAGGTGGACGGTGACCTCGTCGCCGTCCGTTCGTCCGATGCGCCGGCGGATCGCGACGGTGACAGGCAGCTTGTGCGTGCCGTCGCCGAGAGCCATGAACGCCCCGCGGAACGGCTCACCGTCGACGGTCCCGGCGACCTTGACGAGTCCGCGAGTCCCGAAGATCGTCGCCGACTCGGGGAGTTGGACGCAGGTCCAGGTGTCGCCTTCGCGCACCTTGCCGAGGACGGCGGTGAAAGTGATGTCGAGTGGCGTGCTCATGGCGTTCTCCTGTTTCCCGAGTTCAGACGAAGAGGTCGATGATGGCCCCGATGACGGTGAGCTTGATCACCCAGTCGAGCAGGTGGACGGCCGCCACGGAAGGCGCGGTGTTCTCGTGCACGACGCCGCCCAGGAGCAGGATCAGTGGCAGTACCGAGAGCGCGAGGCCGAGCAGCGCGCCGGCGGCGGCACCGTGCCAGGACGCGGCGACCATCAGCCCGGCGACGAGGCCGGACGCGAGAAGGCTGCGCAGCACGACCGAACCCATCTGGGCGGCGACCGAGAGACCGGGCCGCGGGGTGCTCGTGCGAGTGACCAGAGCCGAGACCGGCGGGAGAGCGTAGAGGACGGCGCTGGCGATGAACGAGACGACGGTGGCGATGGCGATGCCCCAGATGATCATGGCCGCTCCTTCTTTAGTACTGGTTAGTACTGCTGATGTTCAGGGTAGATCGTGGTTTTAGGACTGTCAAGTACTAAACTCGGATCATGAGCACCGACCTCCCCGCCCGCGGGCGTCCGTCCGGCCTCACCGGTGCGGAGTTGATCGCCGTCGCGCGCGATGTCTTCCTCCAACACGGCTACCGGGGTGCATCCATGGACGAGGTCGCCAAGCGTGCTCGCATCTCGAAGGCGTCGCTCTACCGCGAGCACTCCTCGAAGAGGACGCTGTACGCCTCCGTCGTGCACCACTGGACGCTGGCCGGTCGCGATGCGATGCGCCCCGCCCTCGATCGGCTGCGTGCGAGCGAAGACCTCCGCGCGGGTCTCATCGAACTCGCCGAGACGATGCAGGCCGGCATCCTGAGCCCTCCGGTGGTGGCGATGCGCAGGCTCGTGACGGCCGAGGCGCGCGAGCAGGCGCAGGTGGCGGCCACCTACCTGGAGGAGAGCTGGAACACCAACATCCAGAACCTCGCCGATGCGCTGAGCGCGCTCGCGGCCGAGGGGCGGCTCCGCCTCGCCGATCCCCGCGCCGCCGCTGAACAGTTCACCTGGCTGGTGATCGGTGCACCGCTGAACGCCCGCATGCTCGGCGACGAGGAGAAGTCGGCTGACGTGGCGGGCTCTGTCGACCTCTTCCTCGCCGGCTACGGTCCGCGTGATGGCCGGAACGACCACGCCCTACGCGCGCGGTGACCACGAGGCGCCCACCCGAAACCCGCCGCTCTGCTACGGTCAAGCCCATGACCGTCCCGATCGCAGAGCAGCAGTCGATCGTCACCTCGCGGCGACGTCCACGATTCCGGCTGGTCATCATCCTCGTGTTCGGAGTCCTCGTCGTCCCGTTCGCGGTCTCGGCCGCCTTCAATAGCTACGGCCCGCTCACCGAGGAGAGCGCGATCCGGATGGCCTTCGCGACGGTCGTGGGGCAGGTGATCGCCGTCCTGAGCGGGTTCGCGGTCATCGGACTCGCCGTGCAGCGGCGGTACGACATCCCGAAGATCGTGCTCCTCCTTGTCGTGGCCGTTGTGATCACCGTCAACGCCTTCGCCGTCGCCGGATCGGCCGGTGACCTGCTGCTGTCCCGACTCGACCTGATCGCCGAGACGAATCTGCTCAACCAGTAACCGCGGGCGAGCGCAGGCTAAGGCGCCCCGGACCGTCGCGACGGATCCGAGGCGCCGACCGGCTAGGCCGTGACCTGCGAGGCGGGGGAGCCCGCCCGCCGCGCGACCGTCGGCGTCGCCCGCCGCATCGCATAGGCCCAGGTGGCGAGACCCAGGAGCGGACCCCAGAGCCAGAACGGGAACATCAGAAGCACGTACACGGAGTTCTCCACGTTCCCCACTCCCTCCAGAGCGAATTGGATGCCGGCGGCCGTGAACAGGACGCTGACGAGGCTCGCCGGGACGATGGCCAGCCCGGGCGGCACCGATCGCCCGCCGAGTCCCGCGAGGAAGCGGGGGAACCGCTCGCCCCAGGGCAGGATCAGGCCCAGGGTGAGCACGCCTCCGGTGAGCATGGCTGCGCCGAGCGCAAGACCGAGCACGCGGACCGAGGGGTCTGCGGCGAACATCTCCGCGCTTCCGCCGAACAGCGGCCAGGGCGTCAGCCAGCTCGCGCGGGCGAACGCGTAGGGGAGAGCGCACGCGGCCGCCACGATCGTGATTGCGCGGCGGTGCCGGAGCACCTCGCGCGCGAATCGGCTTCGTCTGGATGACGGGTCGGCGATCATCCAGATCAGCAGCCCGGCGGCCGCGGCGACATGGGCGAGCGCGAGACCGGCCTGCGGGAGGATCATGCCGTAGCTGCCCAGGATCTGGGGGACGAGCGGCCCGGCCCCGAGCCCGATGGCGGCGTAAGCGAGGGCGCCGACGACCACAGCGGCGACCAGGAGGCCGACCAGCGGACGGCGCAGCACGGTGAGGACGATGAGGACCAGGGCGCCGACGATGACCATCATCGCGAAGGTGTAACCCGCCGCGGCGATCACGCCTCCGGGCATCGTGACGGCGAGGAGCCCCCCGGCCACGAGGCCGACCGTGTGCAGGAGCCACCGCGGCACGGCGCGGTTCGCGAGGTCACGAGTCGCCAGTGCGGACACGGATACGAGGAGCGCAGCGAGCGCCCCCGTGAGGGCGAGCGCGAGTTCGACCCCGTGGCCGAGGTTGCCGATCAGGCTCGAGGGCAGTGCGTCGGTGCCGGGGGTGAGCATCCTCACGAGGCTGGTGACGGTCACGGCCAGGGCGCCGACAGCGGCGGCGAGGAGGACGATGATGCGTGTGGGAATGGACATGCTTCCACGCTAGGAACGCGTTCCGCCGCCGACTTCAACCGCAGGGGTCATCCTCCTCACCCGCAGGAGTGAACCTGCCGGCGCAGAGCGGTCAGCGTCCCGGGCGGAGCAGACCGTTCTCGTACGCCCAGATGACGACGTGCACCCGATCGGGAACGCCGAGCTTCGCGAGCACGGCCTTCACATGCGTCTTCACCGTGTTCGCCGAGAGGAACAGCTTGCGCGCGATGTCGTCGTTCGAGGCGCCGGTGGCGAGAGCGCGGGCGACCTCCTGCTCGCGAGGGCTGAGGGCGGCGAGAGCCGATGCCGGATCCGTTCCGGGGGCGCCGTCACGGACGAAGCCGATCAGTGCTTCGGTGGCGCGCGGCGACATCACCGACTCGCCGGCAGCCACCGCGACCGCGGCATCCGCGAGTTCCGCCGGGCTGGCGTCCTTGGTGAGGAAGCCACTCGCCCCCTCGCGGATCGCGGCATACACGTACTCGTCCAGGTCGAAGGTGGTGAGGATCAGGACCCGGGTGGCGGGCCGGAGCCGCAGCACCTCCCGGGTGGCGGCGATGCCGTCCATCCCCGGCATCCGGATGTCCATCAGGACCACGTCGACGGCATGAGCGCGCACATGCTCGATCGCTGCTTCGCCGGACGAGGCGGTGGCGACGTCCGACAGGCGCGGATCGCGCGAGAGCATCAGCGCGATGGCGGTGCGGAACAACTCCTGGTCATCGACGATGAGTACGCGGAGGGTCATCCGTTGCTCCTCTCGGTCGGAAGATCCACCGTGACGATCCATCCCCGCGAATCCCGTCCGTGCGCGGTGAGCGTGCCGCCGGCGAGCCGCACCCGCTCGGTGATCCCGACCAGGCCCACACCGCTGCCGAGATCGGTCACGACCGGCCCCGACCCGCCGTCATCGCGCACCGTGGCATGCACGGAGTCGGGTCGCCAGTCGAGGCTCACCTCGATCTTCACCGGGGAGGCGTTGTGTCGGACGGAGTTCGTGAGCGCCTCGCGCACCGCATGATGCAGTGCCAGCGCAGCGTCGGCGCGAAGCGGAGCCCTGGTGCCCGACTCGCTCAGCCGCACGTCGGTCGAGGGAGTGCGCACGCCCTCGACGAGCTCCTCCAGGGAGTCGACGGTGGGCAACGGCTGGCGCGGGGCATCGTCGGCGACGACCGAACGCATTCCGCGCAGAGCCTCACGGCCGGTGTCCACGACGATCCCGAGAGCAGCGTCACTCCGGTCGGGGTCCTCGGCGCGCACCGTGCGGGCGACCTCGGCCTGCGCGATCATCACCGTCATCGAGTGCGCGACGATGTCGTGCAGGTCGCGGTTGATCCGTCCGCGCTCATCCGCGATCGCCTGCGAGACGCGCGCCGCCATCCGCTCCTCGGCCTGGTCGCGCCGCACCCGCAGGACCAGCCCCAGCGCCCAGGCCGCCGCGATCGCGCCGCTGAGTCCGAGGAACGCCCCGAGGCGGAGCTCCGGATCGTCGAGTCGAAGCTCGGTGAAGGCGATGAGGCCGGCGCCGAAGATGCCGCCCGCCAGTGCCAGCACTCGCACGGTCGTGCCGGTCTGCGCGGCGACCTGGCCGATGACCAGCAGGTAGGCCGCGGCCGAGGGGAGGAAGGCTCCGGATGCCGCGCGGATGCCCGGGACGAGCACGAGAGCGCACATGACCGCGTTCGCGATCACGAGGGCGACGACCGGATGCCGCACGGCGAGCAGCGTCGTGAGGTGCAGCACCACGTACAGGGCGATCATGAGCGCGAGGACCCAGGGCTCGGGTCGGGTGGCGGGTTCGGTGAGGATCGCGATGCTCGACGGCAGCAGGATCACGAGGGCGATGAGCGCCACGATGACGTCGACACGCAGCCAGGCGTGCCGACGGGGACTCGCGACAGAGGCCTCGGACCGCATCGCCCTCATGCTCTCACGCGGTTTCCCGCGGCCGGATCACCCGTCCGGGTGAGGTGAGAGGGGACTGTTACGAGGATCGGGAGGGCGCTACGATCGGCAACCACCGGCGGAGGGCCGGTCCCGGTTCGGCGCGAGGGGGCCACATGAACCGCATTACTGCTGCACCTCGGCGCGGTCCGCTGCTCGTGGCGGTGGTGCTCGCTGCGGTCCTCGGAGCCGGTGCGATCGCCTCGTCACCGGCCGTGGCGGCACCGAGCATCCGGGGCCCCGTTCCCGCGCTGCTGGCGCCGACCGACCTGGAGACAGGCGACCCGGAGCCGCCGGACGACACTCCGGTTCCGGACGGGCTGGACGAGCCGTCGCCTGTTCCGGATGAGACCGTCGTCGAGTTCCCACCCCCTCCTGCTCCGAATCTGATTCCGAACGCCAACACCGTGCGGATGGCGTGGGTCGGGACGCCCGCCCAGCGACCGGCCGACAGCGCGCTGCTCACACTTCAGGCGGCGATCACCGCGGCACCGGCGGACGGGGTCGTCTCCTTCGTTCCCAGCGACTACGCCTTCACCGGAGCGCTCACAGTCACGCGCGCGGTGACGCTCGACACCAGCGCCGCTTCCACGCTGTACACCCGGTTCACCGTCAGCGCCGGGGGACTGCAACTCGCCGACGATGTCACGGTGGGGGTTGCATCGACAGGGGCCACCATCTCGGTCACGGGCGCCGATGTCGCGATCCGAGAGGTGGCCGTGCGGAATCCGAATGCGGTCGCGAGGCCCACCGGCATCCAGGTGGGGGCGGGGCTGACGGGCATCGTCATCGACGGTTTCACGATGGATGGCGGCGGGGTCGTCTCGTCGTACGGCATCAATCTGACGACGGGATCGGCCACGATCACGGATGCCGAGGTCAGCGGTGTGGCGACCGGCGTCGCGGTGACCGCGGCATCGACCGCCGGCGGGATCGTCGTCACCGGGGGCAGCTTCACCTCCGCGACCGCGGGTATCTCACTGGGGGCTGCGACGGCTCCGCAGGTCTCGGGAGTCGAGGTCACCGGCACCGCCGGCACCGGTACCGGGATCGATCTGGCGAACTCGAACGGAGCACGCGTCGAACTCGTGAGCGTGGACGGCTTCGCCCGCGGCATCGGCACCGCCACGACCAACGCATCGGCCGGTGCGACCATCACCGACGCGACCATCACCGGAGCCAGCCGCGAGGGCATCGCGCTCGGCGCCACGACCGGAGCGAGCATCGTCCGCGCGGACATCACGGGCACGGGTGCCGTCCAGTCGACGGGCATCCTGACCCTCCGCTCGACGAGCGTCAGGATCGACGCACCGACGATCACCGGGATGATGTACGGCATCACGACGCACGTGGACAACGACGGTGAGGGCCCGGAGATCATCGCCCCGCGGATCACCGCGTTCGGCGGGATCACTCTCGGTTCGACGCAGCGGGCCTCGGTCACGGATCCTGTGCTCGACGCCGGAACGTGGGGCGAGAGCGGCACCGGGATCAACCTCGTCAACGCCGGTCGCGTGACGGTGACAGGCGTGCAGGCGACCGGGTTCCTCTACGCGATCGGTTCGCAGTCGTCGTTCACCCCGGAGTCCGATCGCGCGGACATCAGGATCTCCGATGTCCGCGCCGACGGCGCGCCCGATGCCTCGAGCGGCATCTACCTGCTCGGTGTGACGAACGCGACGATCTCGGATGTCGATGCCGAACTGACCGGCGCGGCGCTCGTCATCCACCAGTCCATCGGTGTGCGCGCGCAGGACATCGTCGTCCACGGCCGCTCCGGTCTGACCCCGGTGACCGGTGCGGCGATCCTCCGGGCATACGGCTCGCAGGATGTCCACGTCGATCGCGCATCCATCGACGCCGGCTCGTACGGGTTCTTCTACTCGGCGACCTCCGGAGCGACGGTGCAGAACGCCACGGTTGCCGGTGTGGTGGAGCGCGCGCTCTACGGTCGCAGCGTTTCGAACCTCGATGTGGGTTCCTCCACCTTCACGGGCAACGCCGCGGTCGGGGCATTCGTGGTGACGACACCCGAGAACGGCATCAGCCACGACATCGTCATCCACGACAACGTCATGACCGACAACGACGGCGGGATCCACGTGCTCCAGGGGACGACGGCCACCCAGGTCGTGCGCAACACGGTGAGCGGCCAGTCCGACGTGGTGACGGCCGGAGGAGCGCACGATCTGCTCGTCGCCGAGAACGACATCGACCACGCGACCGACGGCGTCGGGGTGCGGGTCGCGCCGCTCTGGGAGGACGGCGCGGAGGCGGGGTCGTACTCGTCCTCCGATGTCCGCGTGCGCGACAACGTCTTCACCGGAGTCGGCACATCCGTGGTCGTCGGCACCGCGGATCCGGCCAGTCCCGAAGGGGAGCGGCGGACCCTGCGGGATCCGGTCCTCGTCGTCGGCAACACCTTCGATCCGGACTCCACGGCGGTGCGGACGTTCCCCAATGCCGTCGTCGGTGCGGATGCGGCAGCGGGTGTCGAGCGCTCGCTGCCCGGAGATGGCCCCGTGGCGGTGGATGCCCGCAACCACGACGACCCCAACGACTGGGGCTCCGAGTGCCTGGCGACCGGATACCTGGACGACGCACTGTTCTACGGCGGGGGCGGGGCCGCCGTCTACGAGCTGACGGAGGCGCCGGTCCTCTACCCGATGAACTGCATCGACCTCTCACTCCAGCAGACCCTCGAACTCGACGACGATCAGGTCCTCGCAGCGGGCGACACCCTCACCTGGACTCTCATGCCACAGAACATCGGACCGCGGGCGGCGCCGGCCGGGTGGTCGATCACCCAGCTGCTGCCCGACGGAGTGGAACTCGTGTCGATGTCGGGCGACGGGTACACGGTCGACGGACTCACGGCGACGGCCGCCGAAGAGCTGCCTGCGGGCGCCGACGGGCCGGTGCTGTCGGTCGTCGTCCGGATCGTCTCCGTGCCCGCCGGCACCGAGACGATGCGCAACGTCGCCTACGTCGCACCGGCGGGGATCACCGACCTCGACGGCGATGGGTTCGACGACGTCGTCTTCGAGCAGCTGAACCCGCTCGAGGTGCCGACGATCGACACCGACACCGAGGCATCCGCCACGGACAACGATGCGCAAGGGGTCTGGGCTGTGCGTGCGGGCTCGGATCCGTCGGGAGGTGGAGGCGGCGGTGGTTCCGGTGGCGGAACCGGCGGTGGGCTGGCGTTCACCGGGGCGGATGCGGCACCGGGTCTGGCTGCGGGAGTGCTGCTGCTCCTCGCGGGACTGACGCTGGCGATGCGCCGGAGGCCTCGCGTCTGAGGTCGGGAGCTGTCGGCGCTCGCGTGCCGACTACTCCGCCGACTTCCCCGGGATCTGGAGGGTCTCGGCGACCGTCTCGGCGACGATCCCGCTCGCGCGGACATCGAGGTGGATGCCGTCCGGATGCCGTGTGACGGATCGGCGGGTGACGTCGAACACGTCGATCAGGTCGACCCCCAGCCTGCTCGCGACGGTGCGCACGATCGGGGCCACCTCGTCGGCGATGATCCGCTCGTGGACCCCGCGGCGATTCGGGAACGCGACAGGCGGAGTCAGCAGGAACACGGTCGCTCCGCGCGTGCGGTAGCGCTCCACGAACGCAGCGAGCTGGGTCTCGTAGCGCTCCGCGTTCCAGTTGTCTCCGCGGGCATCGTTCGAGCCGAGCATGACGAGCACGATGTCCGCTCCGGCCTGCAGAGATGCCGCGGCCTGGGGAGTCGCGTCGTACGGCCAGTCGCCTTCCTGTTGCAGCGTGCACCGATTCACGCCGTAGTTGAGCACCTGGTATCCGTCGCCGAGGAGCTGTTCGAGGCGGCCCGGGTAGGACCGGCGACCCCGACCTCGGAACAGCGTCCCTGCACCATAGGTGTTGCTGTCACCGACGGCGGCGATCCGGATCCGGTCTTGCCGGGGGCGGGGCAGCGGCGGGTACATGACGCGTCTGTAGACGACGCCGACGACGGCCGCGAAGGCAGCGACCGACGCCGCGATGGCGGCGAGGGGTTTCCCGGTCATGCGCGCGCCGGTCATCGAGGCGATCTGCCGATCTCGTCACGGATCATCCGTCCATCCTCTCTCAATCGCCGTCTGACGGGGCTGCACGCGGGAGACTATCTCCGACGCCCACACGCACGACAGGAGAACGATGACGACCGTCTTCCCCCGCTCCGTCTCCGTGGTCATCCCGGTGCGGAACGACGCCGTCCTTCTGGAGCACTGCCTCCGCGCTCTTGAGCGGCAGACCCGCCGACCCGACGAGGTCGTGGTCGTCGACAACGGCAGCACGGATGACACGGTGGCCGTCGCCGAGCGGTTCGGTGCACGCGTGGTGACCGAGCCCGTGCAGGGCATTCCTCGGGCCTCGGCGGCGGGCTACGACGCGGCGACCGGCGACATCATCGCGCGATTGGATGCCGATTCGCGCCCGAGGCCCGACTGGATCGAGCGGATCGAGCGGACGTTCCGGAGCCGCGACGGCCTCGACTTCCTCACCGGCGATCCGAGCTTCTACGGCTCCACGCCGCTGGTGCACTGGATGGGGGAGCACCTCTACATCGGCGGCATGTACACGGTGCTCACCCCGCTGCTCGGGCATGCACCGCTGTTCGGCTCGAACATGGCGATGCGCGCCGAGACCTGGCGGATGCTGAGCGGCGAGGTGCACCGCGAGGAGCAGAACATCCACGACGACTTCGACCTGTCGTTCCATGTGCGCCCCGAGATGACCGTGCTGCGGGACCGGAGTCTGGTTGTCGAGGTGTCGGCGCGCCCGTTCCGGGACTGGGCGTCACTCCGGCGTCGGCTGAGCTATGTGCTCCCCACGGTCCGGCTGCATCTGTCGCACGAGCCGCTGCGCGTGCGGCGACGGGCGCGGCGTGAGGCTGATGCGGACGCCCTCCGCGGTTGAGTCAGCCGTCGGCGCGCGCGTAGAGATCGAGCAGATCAGCCGTGAGCTGATGCGGAGTGGTCTCGCTCGGGCTGTGCCCGGTCGCGTAAGCGCGGAAGTCGGCGCCGATGTCGTGGGCGTAGCGTTCATGGGCGGCGAGCGGCCACAGGTCATGCGAGCCGGCGACGACCAGCTTCGGCATGTCCAGTGCCCGCACGCGGCCGCGCACATCGGGTGCGGTCATCATGAGCCCGACGATCTCGTCGACGCTGCGCCTGCTCGTGAGCGCGAACCGGGAGCGGACGAACTCGAGCCTCCGGGGTGGGACGCGGTTCTTGTTCGTCACGATCCCCCAGATCATGAGTCCGGCGCCCCGGCGAGGGCTTGCTATCGGGGCGATCGGGCCCAGCCACTTCATGGTCGCGAAGACGTTGCCGACGCCGGGGGGAGTGGTCAGGAGCGCCAGGGAGAGCACGAGATCGGGGCGACGGACGGCGACCAGCTGCGCGACCGTGCCGGCGAAGGAGTAGCCCAGCAGATGAGCGGGGGTGCCGGCTTCGAGGAAGGCGATGAGGTCGCCGATGAACAGCTCGTATGTGTAGCTCGTGTGCGCCCCGGCGGCATGTGATTCGTACTGTCCGGCGAGGTCGAACGACTGCACGAAGAAGCCCGCCTCCGCCAGGAGCGGCAGCATCAGTGCGAAGTCCTCCTTGGAACCGGTCGCCCCCGGTACCAGGACCACGCGCGGATGCGCGGGATCGCCCAGCGACACCACGGCCAGCTCGCCGCTCGGCGCCGAGAATCGCGAGGCCGTCGACTCGGGCGGCGGCACCGTCCAGTCGACGTCGCCGAGCGCCGCGTCGAGGTCTGCCGGGGCGATGTGCGCCCGTTCACTCCGCGAATCCGTCGACACGCTGAAAAGCTACTCCCCGATGGACCTGCGCAGAAGGATCACGCGCGGGATGAGGCGGATCAGCGGGACGGTGAGAGAAACCCCCGGTCCTGCATCAGCATCGTCCCGGCCAGTGCGCGTGCCGTTTCCCACGGCGTGCCGAACGTCTCCATGCCGACGGTGACGATGGCACCCTCGTAGAGCAGCATCAGGGCCTTCGACATCAGGTCGGGGTCCGCGGCGCCTGCCTCTCGGCACAGCTCGGCGAAGAGGTCGAGCAGCCAGGCCTTCTGACGGGCCACTTCGGGGAAGACCGGGTGGCCGTCGTGGCCGTCGCCGATCTCGGCGCGCGCGTTGATCGCGCTGCACCCCTTGGGGCTGTTCTCGTCTGACCAGGTGATCGCCGCGTCGAACACGGCGAGCACGCGCTCGATGCCGGGCTCGGGCACGCGCGAGAGGTGCTCGGCGACGTGTGTCCGCCATCGTGCATCGCGGTGCTGGAGGTAGGAGACGACCAGCGCCTCCTTGGAGCCGAAGCGGTCGTAGAGGGTCTTCTTGGTGACGCCAGCGGCCTCGGCGATCGTGTCGACGCCCACCGCGTGGATGCCGCGCTCGTAGAAGAGCAGCGACGCCGCGTCGAGCACGCGGGAGGCGCCAGGGGTGAGCGGGGCGAGGTCGGGAACGGGGACGGCCATGACGCCGAGTATACCAACCTGTATAGTCGGAGGAATGGGTATACAGATCGGTATAGTTCGTGTCGGCGTGACGATCGCGGCATCCGTGGCCTTCGTCGTCACCTGGAGCTCCGGATTCCTCGTGCCGGCGATCGCCGCCGTCGAGGTGCCGCCGCTGACGCTGCTCGTCTGGCGCTTCGTTCCCCTCGCTGCGATCCTGCTCGCGATCGTGCTTTTCGCCGGTGCTGCTCGCGGCGTCACGCGGCGCGACCTGGGCCGACAGGCGGTCATCGGACTCTTCGCCCAGTTCGGCTACTGCACGGCGGTGTACATGGCCATCGCCTCGGGCGTCGCCACCGGCACCACGGCGCTGATCGATGCCGTGCAGCCCCTCGTTGTCGCAGCGCTGGTCGGGCCGCTGCTCGGGCTTCGCGTGCGCGCGGCGCAGTGGGCTGGACTCCTGCTCGGGGCCGTGGGGGTCCTGCTGGTCGTGCGCTCGCAGCTCGAGGGTTCCGCGGCGCACCCGATCGCCTACCTGTGGCCGGCCCTCGCGATGGCGTCCCTGATCGTCGCCACGTTCCTCCAGCGCCGCTCCGAACCGCGGACGAGCACCCTGGTGACGCTGACCATCCACGTCACGGTGACCGCTGCCGCCCTCGTGCCGGTCGCCGCAGTCTTCGGTGCGCTCGCGCCGCCGGCATCCGCATCGTTCTGGATCGCCGCCGGATTCGCCGCTGTCTTCCCGACGCTCGCGGCCTACGGGCTCTACTGGTGGTTGCTGCGCCGGGTCGGCATCACCGCTCTGAATGCGCTGCTCTTCCTGATCGCTCCGACGACCGCGCTGGCCGGAGCGCTGCTGCTGGGTGAGCCGCTCACGGTGCTCACCGTCCTCGGCTTCGCCCTCTGCGCCGGCGGTGTGGCCGCGGTGCTCGTGAGCGAGACGCGCGCCGTGCATAACTCCTCAGAATCGTCGGGAGATTCGCGATCCGGGGCTCTGGGGGCGGTTTCGCGCGCGTTCATCGAGGGGTTGTGAACACCCTCCGATAGTTGCGCTTTCGCAACTATCGGAGTATGGTTGACCTCGATCAACTTTCTACGCAGGAGCGTTACCCCCGTGCCAAACACCACATCCTCAGCACCCGAAGCCACCCGCTCGGCCCGCGAGGTCTTCACCGCGATCTCCGGACTCGTCGTCGGCATGTTCGTCGCCGTGCTCTCGGGCACCGTCGTGTCGACCTCGATGCCGGTCATCATCGCCGACCTCGGCGGCACCCAGTCCCAGTACACCTGGGTCATCACCGCGAGCCTTCTGGCCACCGCCGTCTCGACCCCCATCTGGGGCAAGCTCGCCGACCTCGTCGACCGCAAGGTCCTCGTGCAGATCTCGCTCATCCTCTTCACGGTCGGCACCGTGATCGCCGGCTTCTCGACCGACACGAACATGCTCATCGCGGTTCGCGTCATCCAGGGCATCGGCGTCGGCGGCCTGATGTCGCTCGTCATGATCGCCGTGGCCCTCATCATCTCCCCGCGTGAGCGCGGCAAGTACATGGGCGTCGTCGGCGGCATCATGGCCCTCGGCACCATCGGCGGCCCGCTGCTCGGCGGACTCCTCACCGACGTGTGGGGCTGGCGCTCCAACTTCTTCGTCGGCGTGCCGTTCGCGATCCTCGCCCTCGTCCTGCTGCAGTTCACGCTGCACCTGCCCAAGCCGCAGCGCGACAGCAAGGTCTCGATCGACTACTTCGGCATCGTGCTCCTCGCGGTCGGCGTCTCGACCCTGCTCATCTGGGTCTCGATGGGCGGCAGCCAGTTCGACTGGGACTCCTCGACGAGCATCATGCTCGCCGTCATCGCCGGAGTCGCGATCGCCGCCTTCATCACGGTCGAGTTCTTCGTCAAGGAACCGATCGTGCCGATGTCGCTGTTCCGCAACCGCACCTTCACCCTCTCGGTCATCGCCTCGATCGCCATCGGCGTCTCGATGTTCGCGACCTCGGTGTTCCTCGCGCAGTACTTCCAGCTGGCTCGTGGCGCCACGCCCACCGAGTCGGGCCTGATGACCATCCCGATGATCATCGGCCAGATGGGCGCGTCGATCATCATCGGCCAGCTCGTGAGCCGCTTCGGCAAGTGGAAGGGCTGGATGCTGACGGGCTCGGTTCTCGCCACCATCGGCGTCAGTCTGATGGCCACCCTGCGCTACGACACCCCGTTCCCGCTGGTCGCCGTCTATATGTTCATCCTCGGTGCGGGCCTCGGCATGGTCATGCAGAACCTCACGCTCATCGTGCAGAACGACACCGCGCCGCAGCAGCTGGGCGCCGCGTCGTCGAACGTGAACTTCTTCCGCACGATCGCCGGCACCATCGGCGTCACCGTGATGGGCGCGATGCTGTCGACCAGCGTCGCGTCGTACATCACCGACTCGCTCAAGGGCTTCACGCCGACGACGCCCGCCGAGGTCGATGCGCTCAAGCACCTCGCCTCGGGTGACGTGCCGAAGGTCGGACAGCTGCCCGACACGATCCGCACGATCGTCGAGGGCGCCTACGGCCACGGCATCGCCGACTCGTTCATCATCGCCATCCCGCTCGCGGTGATCGCCATCATCGCGATCGCGTTCATCAAGAACAAGCCGCTGTCGACGAAGAACGCCGCCGAGCAGATGCTCGAGCAGGCGGAGGAATCCGTCATCGAGGTCTCCGAGGCCGAGGTCGGCGCGTCGCTCTCCACCGGGGCCATCCGGCTCGGAGGTGCGGAGTCCGCGTCGCCCGCGACCGGTTCGGTGCGCGTCCTCGAACGCGAAGATCGGGACCAGGAGCGCTGAGATGCTCGCCCCCGAAGCGGTCGAGCCGGCAGATGTCGACAGCGCGCTCGGTGACCTCCAGGCGCACCTGAACCTCATCTTCGCGAGGACCAGGTCGCTGTGGAAGGAGTCTGCAGCTCGGGTGCACCCCGAGCTGCAGGTGGCCGGGTACAAGCTGCTGACGTTCATCGCTCGGGCGGGCACCGCGAACGCGCATGAGCTGGCCGAGCGGTTCGAGATGGACAAGTCGGTCATCAGCCGTCAGGTGCGGATGCTGGAGGAGGCAGAGCTTCTCGAGTCCCGGCCGGACGAGCGGGACGGGCGACTGCGGGTGCTGAGCGCGACCCCGTCGGCCTGCGCAGTGCTCGCCGAGGTCCGCCGCGAGTACGGCACCCGCCTGCAGGCCGTCGTCGACGAGCTGACGCCCGCCGAGATCCAGGCCGCGTCCAAGGTGTTCCGACTCCTCGCAGAGGTCTGAGTGAAGCCCCGCTGTCGCGTTCGACAGTGGGGCTTCGCCGTACACTGGCGAGCATGAGCGCCTCGTCCGACGCCCCCGCCGACACCCCCGCATCTCCCTCTGAAGAGGGTCGTCTGAGCGGGGCGGATCTCGACCAGGCCGTCACCAGGGTCGAGCAGGAACTCGGTCGTCTCTTCGCGCGCATCCGCATCAGCTGGCGCGAGGCCGCCGCGACCGTCCACCCCGAACTGCAGCCTCTCGGATACCAGGTGCTCACCTCGATCGCGACCGGCAAGGCGACCTCGGCCGGCGCGATCATCGAGCACCTGCAGACCGACAAGTCAGCGGTGAGCCGTCAGGTGCGCCAGCTCGAGCAGCTCGGACTCGTCGAGAGCGTGCACGACCCGGACGACCGCCGCGCGCGCGTCCTCGTCGCCACCGACCTGGCGCAGGAGCGGATCGCCGTCGCCCGCTCCCGCTACGAGGGCCGCATCGGCGAGCGGCTGCGCAAGTGGACGGCCGCCGACCTCGACCACTTCGCCGACCTGCTCTCCGCCCTCGGCGGCAACTGAGGGGAATACGAGGCTCGCCCCGAGCCTTACCTCCCACTGTGACTCTCTTCGATCCGGCCGTCTTCGGCGCCCTGCAGCTGTCCAATCGCGTCGTCATGGCGCCGCTCACCCGCACCCGCGCGGATGACGACGGCGTGCCCACCGAGGTGATGGCGGAGTACTACCGGCAGCGCGCGGGTCAGGGCCTCATCATCTCCGAGGGCACCTGGCCGGCTGCCGAAGGCAAGTCCTATGCGGGCCAACCGGGCATCGTCACGCCCGCCCAGATCGAGGGGTGGCGGCCCGTCACCGCAGCGGTCCACGAGGCGGGCGGCACGATCGTCATGCAGCTGATGCACGGTGGCCGAGTGGGGCACCCGGAGATCTCCGGGCAGCCGCGCGTGGTCGCCCCGAGCGCGCTCGCCGCACCGGGCCAGACGCACACGCCCGTGGGCAAAGCCGACCTTCCCGTCGCCCACGCGCTCACCTTCGATGAGATCCCCGAGGTCGTCGAGCAGTTCGCGCAGGCCGCACGCAACGCGATCGTCGCCGGCTTCGACGGCGTCGAGGTGCACGGTGCGAACGGCTACCTGGTCCACGAGTTCCTGTCGCCCGTGTCGAACATCCGCGACGACAGCCACGGCGGTTCGCCCGAGAACCGCGCCCGCTTCGCGATCGAGGTCACGGCCGCCGTCGCCGCCGCGGTGGGAGCCGACCGCACCGGCATCCGGCTGTCGCCGCAGCACAACATCCAGGGCGTGCTCGAAGAGGATGACGCAGACGTCCACGCGACCTACGCCGCTGTCGCCCAGGGGCTCGCCCCGCTCGGTCTCGCCTTCATCGACGTGCTCAGCGCCACGCCGACGAGCGAGCTCGTGCAGCACATTCGGCGCACGGCAGGCGCTCCGCTGATCGTCAACACCGGCTTCGGCGTCGCCACGACGCGGGAGGATTCCGAGGCCCTGGTCGCTGACGGATGGGCGGATGCCGTCGCCGCGGGACGCCCCGTGATCGCCAACCCCGACCTGGTCGAGCGCTGGCGTGAGGGGGCGGAGCTCAACGATCCGCGCCCGCAGCTGTTCTACGGGCGCACGGCCGAGGGGTACACCGACTACCCGTCGTTGGAGAGCGTGCGCGCCGGGGTCTGAGGGCTCACCGAGACGCGCCCTCCTCGGCGGCTGCCGCCGAGGCGACCCGGAGACTGACGGCCGTCCACGAGACGGGCGGCAGCTCGACGACCGCGACGCCATCGGCGATGACCAGTGTCTCGTTCTGTCGAAGAGTCACGCGCTCCGGATCGTCGAGCGTGTTCACGGCGTACACGTCATCGTCGCTGAGGGTCCGCGCGGACGCTTCCAGTACCGTGCCGAATTCCGCGACGTCGAAGGAGAGGGTCACCGGGTCGGTCTGCGAGCGGTTGACCATGAACAGGCCGACGCTGCCCGTGGGGGAGTCGAACGTCGTCACGGCATCGACGACCGGCACGCTCCCGTAGGTGTCGGTCTCATACCGGTCGCACTCGATATGAGTGGGGATCGACAGCCCGGTCGCGAGTTCGGAGGTGACGGCGAACGGGAAGAAGGTCGTCTGCTTCCAGGCGATCCCGCCCGGCTCCGTCATGATCGGGGCGATGACGTTGACCAGCTGAGCGAGCGAAGCGCTCGTCACCCTGTCTGCCCGGCGCAGCAGCGAGATGAGGAGGCTGCCCACGACCACGGCGTCCGCCACGGAGTAGGCATCTTCGAGGAGTCTCGGCGCCGTGGGCCAGTTCTGCGCACCGGTGATCTTGTCCACGGTCTCGAACCGGGTGTTGTACCAGACGTTCCACTCGTCGAAGGAGAGGTTCACGACATGGTCGCTGCGCTTCGTCGCTTTGACGTGGTCGACGGTCGCGATCACCGACGAGATGAACTCGTCCATGTCGACGGATGAGGCGAGGAAGCTCCCGAGATCGCCGCCCTTCTCCTCGTAGTACGCGTGGCAGGAGATGTAGTCGATGTCGTCGTACGTGTGGGAGAGGACGACGCGCTCCCATTCGCCGAAGGTGGGCATCGAGCGACTGGAGGAGCCGCAGACGACCAGCTCGAGTGAGGGATCGAACATCCGCATCGCGCGAGCGGTCTGCGCGGCGAGCTTGCCGTAGTCGTCCGCCGAGCGGTGCCCGAGCTGCCACGGGCCGTCCATCTCGTTCCCGAGACACCACATCCGCACGTCGAACGGCTCGGTCCGGCCGTTCGCGGCGCGCTCCGCCGCCCGTGCCGAGCCAGATCGCAGGTTCGTGTACTCCAGGAGATCGAGTGCCTCCAGCGTGCCGCGTGTACCCAGGTTCACGGCGAGCATGAGCTCACTGCCGACGGACTCCAGCCACGAAGCGAACTCGTGCAGCCCCACCTCGTTCGATTCCGTCGAATGCCAGGCGAGGTCGAGCCGGGCGGGACGCTGCGAGCGCGGACCCACACTGTCCTCCCAACGGAACCCGGAGACGAAGTTCCCACCGGGGTAACGGATCGCGCTCACCCCGAGCTCGGACACCAGCGCCTTCACGTCGGAGCGAAATCCCTCGGCGTCGGCGCTCGGGTGCCCGGGCTCGTAGATGCCGTCGTAGACGGATCGGCCCAGATGCTCCACGAAGGAGCCGAAGACACGGCGGTTCACAGCCCCGACCGGAAGCTGAGTGTCGAAGGTCAATCGTGCGGCGGTCATTTCTGCCTTTCGGTCAGGTCTTCACGGTGCTCACGAGCGGGTCGCGGCCGACGTGCGGATGGTCGGTCTACTTGAGCCCGGTGCTCGCGACGCTCTCGATGAAGCGTCGTTGGACGAAGAGGAACATGATCGCGAGCGGCACCACGGCGATCAGGGAGCCGGCCATCATGACGCCGTAGGGGATGATCCCGCTGGGCCCCGTGAGCAATGTGAGCCCGGAGGTGATGGTCCCCATCTCCTGCTCCGTCGTGAAGACGAGCGGCCACAGCAGATCGTTCCAGTTGTTGACGAACGTGTAGATGCCCAGTGTGAGAAGGGCGGGGACGGCGTTGGGGAGCACGACGCTGCGGAAGATCCGGAACTCCGAAGCCCCGTCTATGCGGGCGGCGTTGTCGAGATCGCGCGGGAGGGAGAGGAAGAACTGGCGGAGGAAGAAGATCCCGAAGGCGTCTGCCGCGCGGGGGATGATGAGGCCCCAGAACGTGTTCACCCAGCCGAAGTCCGAGACGAGTTGGTAGATCGGGATGAGGGTCGCCTGGAACGGGATCATCAGGCTCGCCACGATCACGACGAGGAGTACGCGACTTCCGCGGAAGTCGATGCGGGCGAGCACGTATGCGGCCAGAGAATCGAAGACGAGCGCACAGATCGTGACTCCGCCCGCGAAGACGAAGCTGTTGAATATCAGCCGGGCGAACGGCAGATCCGTGAAGATCCGCTCGAAGTTGTCGAGTGTCCACGTCCCCGGAACGAGCGAGGGTGGGAAGGCGTTGACCTCGGACACCGGCTTGAAGGCGGTGAAGACGATGATGAGGATCGGCAGCAGGATCAGGAGTGTGACGAACAGCATCGCCAGGAAGTAGAGTCCGCGACCGACGCGCAGTCGTGTCGGGCGGCGTCGGGAGAGGGCGATGTCGGTCATGCGGCGTCCTTCGCTCGACGGCCCGAGAGGGCGAACTGGACGAGGCTCAGGACGAGCGTCGCGATGAGCAGCACGTACGACACCGCGGAGGCGAAGCCGAGTTCGAGGTCACGGAATCCGGACTGGTAGATCTGCATGACGATCGTCTGCGTGCTGCGATACGGTCCACCGCCGGTGAGCACATAGATCTGGTCGAAGGCCTGGAGCGCGGCGATCGTCGCGATGATGAGCACGAATCCCGTGGTGTTGCCCAGCAGGGGGAGGGTGACGTTGCGGAAGCGGGCTATGGGGCCGGCGCCGTCCATGTTGGCCGCCTCGTACAGGCTCTTCGGTATCTCCTGGAGCCCGGCGAGGAAGACGATCATGTAGAACGCGAAGTTCTTCCACACGGCGACCAGGACAACGGTCGGCATCGCGAGTACCGGATCCTGGAGCACGTTGCCGATGCGGATGCCGAAGGCCTGCAGCCAGTAGTTCAGGAGGCCCACCTGCGGGTCGAGCAGATACTGCCAGGCGAACGCGGCGACGGCGAGGGAGACGATGAACGGCAGGAACAGCCACGTGCGGAACATGCCTCGCAGTGGCAGATTCGGGCTGTTGAGCGCGAGGGCGAGCAGGAGCGCGAGCACCACGGCCACCGGCGTGAAGAGGACGGTGTACAGCACCGTGTTGCTCATCGCCTGGAGCATCTCGGGGTCGGTGAAGACCTCGACGTAGTTCGCGAAGCCCACGTACTCCTCGAGTCCGAAGCCGCTCGCATCGGTGAACGAGAGCCTGAGCGCAGACAGCATCGGCCAGAAGACGAACAGAGCGAGGATCGTCAGAGCCGGCACGAGGAAGGCCAGGATCGTCAGGCGACGCTTCGCCGCGCCTCCGATCGGGCCGCGCCCGCCGAGCTGCGCCGGCGGACGGCGGCGACGGGTGGGTGGGGAAGTCGTGGCAGTCATCGTCACTCTCTCTACAACGTTGTAACCCACACAGTAAGGACCTCGGGGGCGGCTCGTCAACTCGTCGCCCCGGTGTCGGATGATCGCGAGCGGGCGACCATGGGGGCGGTCGACTGAACAGCTTGACTTTTTGCGGGACATCGAGAACCATAACCTCTATAACGTTTACTTACAACGTTGTAAAGCGATGATGAGGACACCCGTCCTCCGCGCCGACAGAGTGGTCGAACAGTGGAGGTTCCCCTGATGAAGAAAGCACTACCCGCAGCGTTCGCGAGCGTCCTTCTGCTCGCCCTGGCCGGCTGCTCGTCGGCCGGCACCCCCTCCGAGGAGGGCGGAGTGATCGAGCTCGACTTCTGGCACGGCTACACGGAAGCGGATGGCGAGGTGCTGAACGACCTCGTCGCCGAGTTCAACAAGTCGCAGGATGAGGTCAAGATCACGCCGTCGGTCAAGCCCTGGGCGACACTCCTGGACTCGGCTCTGCCGGCGCTGACCGCGAAGAAGGGGCCGCAGCTCATGGCGATCCCTCCCGAGAACATCCCGGTCTTCGCGTCGAAAGGTGCACTCCAGCCCCTCGACGACTGGTACGAGAGCGACAGTGCCTCGGACGTTCTCAACCCCGGTGCGGTCGATACCGGCATCGTCGACGGCGAGCGCTTCGGGGCTCCGCTGAGCTTCACCCCGCTGACGATGTTCTACAACACCGCGATGTTCGAAGCGGCCGGCGTCTCCGTTCCGACGACGTGGGACGAGTGGGTCGCTGCCGCGACCGCGCTCACCGTCGACGCGAACGGAGACGGTGAGCCCGAGCAGTATGGACTCGCCCTCCAGGACAACGCGACCGTGGGCAACGGCGTCTGGCCGTCTCTGTTCAAGAGCGGCGGTGGCGATGTCGTGACCGCCGACGGCGACGTCGTGGTCGATTCGCCGGAGAACGTCGAGACCCTCACGTATTGGTCCGATGCCGTCGCCGCCGGGAAGTTCTCGCCGACCGGCATCACGGGCGCCGACGCCGATGGACTCTTCAGTGCGGGGAAGGTCGCGATGACCCTCGGGGGTCCGTGGCTCGCCACCGTCTCCGAGGAATCGGGCATCGAGTACGGCATCGCTCCGCTCCCGGCCGGGCCTGATGGGATCGTGGCCTCCGCTCTCGCCGTCGACATGAGCATCACCGCTCAGGCATCGGCGGAGGAGAAGGCGGCGGCCGAGAAGTTCTTCACGTGGTTCTATCAGAAGGAGAACATGGTCACGTGGTCGCTGGCTTCCGGCTGGCCCCCGCTCACGTCGGAGGTTTCGGCTGAGGATGTCGCGGAGAATCCGGTCGTGTCTGCCCTCACCGAGCAGTCCCAGTACGGTGCCGCACTCCTGCCGGGTGTCATCCCGTCCACGGATGTGCTCACCGCGCTCGACACCGCCACGCAGAAAGCGCTCGCCGGCGGCGACCCCGCGGAGTTGCTCCGCACGGCGCAGCAAGAGATGGAGGCGGCCCTGGCGGGCTGACTCCGTTGCACGACCACCCGCACCGACGCTCCCGATCGGTGCGGGTTGCCGTGTGTCGGGCGCCCGACACCCGGCTGAGAGAGCCAAACGGATCCTCGGATCCGAGAAAGAGGACGACGACGTGAACTGGTTCGAGGACGGACGCCTGCGATTCGCGATGGGAGTGGAGGACACCTTCATCCCTCAGACACGGCCGGGTGAGCGTGCGCTGGATGAGTACGAACTCATGCAGCACTACCGCTTCTGGTCGGAGGATCTCGGCTACTGCGCCGAAGTCGGAAGCGAGATGGTGCGGTGGGGGATCCCCTGGTATCGCGTCAACCCGGCGCCGGGAGAGTGGGACTGGGAGTGGCTCGATGGAGTCATCGACCGCTTCGACGAGCTGGGGATCGAGCTCATCGCCGATCTCGTCCACTACGGGACACCGCTCTGGCTCGAGGATCAGTTCGTCAATCCGGAGTACCCGGAGCGCGTCGCCGAATACGCGGCCGCCGTCGCAGAAAGGTATCGAGGTCGGATCCGGCACTACACACCGCTCAACGAGCCGCTTCTGAACATCATGTACTGCGGCGAGTTCGCGCAGTGGCCGCCGTACCGCTCCGGGGATCGCGGCTTCGTCGAGGTTCTTCGGGGGGTCTCACGCGGGATCGTCACAACGCAGCGGGCGATCGCTGCCGTCGATCCGGATGCCGACTTCGTGCACGTCGAGGCCTCCTTCCGGTTCGCGGGCGACACCGCCGCGCACAGCGACACTCATGAGCACCTGCGGCATCGCGCATACATCGTGCAGGACCTCGTGATGGGACGCGTCGGCGGCGATCACCCGCTCGTGCCGTACCTGCGGGAGAACGGGTTCACCGACGAGGACTTCGCCTGGGCCAGCGAGAACACGGCGATCCCCGACGTGGTCGGCGTCAACTACTACCCGCAGCACTCCACGGAGGTCTTCGAAGCAGGGGTGGTGCACACCGGGGGTCCCCGCGACCTCCGGCCGCGCCTCGACGCCGGCACCGAAGGGCTGGCCGACGTCATCGAGTCGTTCGCCGCGCGCTACGAGCGGCCCGTCTTCCTGACCGAGACGAGCTACACCGGCACCGTCGAAGAGCGGATCGCCTGGATGGATGCGTCGATCGCAGCGGTGGAGGATCTTCGTGCGACGGGTGTCGACGTCATCGGATACACATGGTGGTGCATCACGGACATGGTCGAGTGGTCCTATCGCCCGGGAGACGGCAACCCGATGGACTACCGCCTCTCCATGGGACTGTGGGCGCTCGAAGAGGACGGCGATGGTGTGCTCCAGCGGTATCGCACACCTGTCGCGGACGCGTTCCTGCGGCATACCCGGGCCTGATCGTCGCGGCTCTTGACTGATTTACAACGTTGTGCAATTCTCCATTTACAACGATGTAAATCCTGATGGGGATCTCCGCGTCAGGACCCCAACCTCGGAGGACGCAATGAAGCGGTTATCGGAACAGAGATCTCGCGGGAGGCTGGCAGGACTGTCCGCCATCGCCGCGACGCTGGCACTCGTGGCGACGGGATTCGTCGCGACATCGGCTCAGGCGGTGACGACGGGCAACGGATCGCTCGTGTACGCCCCGCCGAACGGTTCGTCGTTCAACGATGAGGGCGGAGACGCGACCGGCACGGCCTACGCCAAGATCATCGCCCTCAAGCACAACGGAACCTCCAATGGGACGCTCCTGAACACGTTCGACGACGGGCGTCTGATCAAGGACGTCAACCCGAGCTCCAACCCCACGACCGACACGCAGGCATGCCTCGCGAACCCCGCCCTGGCATGCCACCAGGAGTGGCCGATCTTCCGCAGCACCAACGACGGCACGAGTTGGCAGAAGATCTCGGCGGTCAACCCGGGGCTGCAGTTCCCCGGGACCGCCGGACAGGAGAGCAAGACGCAGCTCGACCGCCTTGCACAGCCGTTCCTCTTCGAGGTTCCGCAGACGACCGGAAACCTCGCGGCCGGCACGATCCTGCTCACCGGCCAGATCAGACCCGCTGACCGCAACGCCGCGTCGTCGGTGACGAAGCTCGTCGTCTACAAGAGCACCGACCGAGGGGCCTCGTGGAGCTACGTGAGCACGATCGACACGGGTGGGCCGGCGATCTACGACCCCTCCTCGACCTCCACGACCACGACCGTCTGGGAGCCGACGCTGGCGATCGATGGCGGGGGCGGTCTCGTCGCCTACTTCTCGGATGAACGGCAGAAGGCGAACGGCGTTCTCCAGGCCGTCTCCTACCGGCGCTCGCTCGACGGCGGTCAGACATGGGGCGCGCTCTCGAACGTGTCCGCACCGACCGACTCCACGCATCGCCCAGGGATGATCACGGTGGACAAGCTGCCCGACGGCTCCTACATCGCGACCTACGAAGTGGTGAATGCTCAGGGATACGCGTTCTCGAACGCCTCGCCCGTGTTCTTCAAGAAGTCGCCCGATGGCCTCAACTGGGGAACGACGACGAGTCTGGGAACGCCGGTCGAACTCGCCGACGGTCGCGGAATCGGATCGTCCCCGACGGTGAAGTGGGTGCCCACCGGAGGACCGAAGGGAATGATCGTCGTCGCCTCGAAGTGGGGACTCGACGCCGCCGGCAACCTCGACGGGGGCCAGAACTTCTTCGTCAACTACAACCTCGGCGCCGGACCGTGGGAGCGACTGCCCTTCGCCGTGACGTTCAACGGGCCGAGCTCGATCACCGGCTTCGCGCAGGGGATCGACTACAGCCCGGATGGTCGCACGCTGTACCAGGCGGTGAACGTCGACAACTACCGCGCGAATCCGTCGAACCCCAGCCAGACCTACCTCTACAACGACATCCGGGTCGGGACGATCCCGCTCACGGCGACCGCCTACGAGGCGGAGAACGCCGCGCGGACGAACACCACTCTCGTGACGCACGGCGACGCCTCGAACGGGAGCAAGGTCGGCAACATCAACTTCGCGGACAGCACGGTGACCTTCACCGTCGATGCTCCGCAGGCGGGTACATACGACCTCAATGTCCGGTACGCCAACGGGATGGGGTCCACGAGCGGTCATGCGGTGTCGGTGAACGGAGGGACGGCGACGAACATCAGCTATCCCGCCACGGCTGATTGGGGGCGCTACCTCTGGGCGCAGAAGTCCGTCACCCTCAATGCCGGGTCGAACACCGTGCGGTTCGCGTACTCGGGCACCTTCGCTGAACTGGACCAGATTCAGCTCCACAAGAGCGGAACGACCCTGCCGGCGACCTTCCAGGTGCAGAACCGCAACAGCGGCAAGGTGCTCGAGATCCTGTCCGCGCTCACGACCGACGGTGCCCCCGCCGGGCAGTGGGGGCCGACAGCGAACGCCACGCAGATCTGGAAGGTGCAGCCCGCGACGGGGGGAACGTTCGAACTCGTGAACAAGAACAGCCGGAAGCTCCTCGAGATCCCCGGCGCCTCCACCGCTGACGGCACCGACGCGGTCCAGCGGTCGGCGAGCGGCACCGCCACGCAGCGCTGGAACCTGGCGCCCAACAGTGCGGGCTACTGGACCATCGCCAACGCGAACAGTGCGAAGCTCCTCGAGATCGGCTCGTGCTCGACGGCCGACGGGGCGGTCGCGCAGCAGTGGGGTCCGACCGGGGCGGCGTGCCAGGAGTGGCGCCTCATCAAGGAGGGCATCCAGTGATGAAGGCGTGATGCGGGGCGCGGGGCGGTCGGAGACATCGGCCGCTCCGCTCCTGTGTCCCGGCCCGAGTCAGTCCGACGGGACGGCGGACTCGCGGACGACCACCTCGAAGTCGACCAGCACCTCGCGGGGGTCCGACGGCCGACCGCCGCCGTCACGGATGCGGGTGAGGAGCAGCTCCACGGCGAGAGCGGCGATCTGCTCCCGACCGGGGTTGATCGTCGACAGGCTCGGGAGCGTGTACTGGGCCTCGTCGATGTCGTCGAAGCCCACGACCGAGACGTCGTCGGGAATGCGGAGGCCTGCCTCCTGGAGGGCGCGCATCGCGCCGAGCGCGAGCGCGTCGTTGAGCCCGAACACGGCATCGAACTCGACGCCGTCATTCAGAAGGTCGCGGATCGCCTCGGCTCCGTTCGAGCGGTGCCAGAGCGTCGTGTACCGCACGAGCGACTGATCGACCTCGATGCCGGCGGCGGCGAGTGCCTGCTCGTAGCCCTGGGTGCGGAGGGCTGCGGATCCCACATCCTCATCGACGTGTGCGCCGACGAGAGCGATGCGTCGTCGACCGGCCTGAAGGAGCAGTTCCGTCGCCGCCTGCGCAGCTTCGACGTTGCGCATGGTGACGTGATCGACAGGTCCCCCGAAGATGCGCTCGCCGAGCAGCACCACCGGGAAGTCGACCTCGAAGTGCTGAGCATCCGCCTGACCCATGCCGAGGGGGCTGAAGATGAGCCCGTCGGTGAGCTGCATGCGTGGGCTCGTCAGGACGGCGATCTCGCGGTCACGGTCGGCGCCGGTCTTCTCGATGAGCACCACGAGACCGTGTCTCTCCGCCTCGGCGATGACCGCGTCGGCGAGTTCCCCGAAGTAGCTGAGGCTCAACTCGGGAAGCACCAGCCCGATCACGCCGCTCCGTCCGGAGCGGAGAGAGCGTGCCGAAAGGTTCGGCTGGTAATTGAGCTCTTCGATCGCCTGGCGTACGCGGGTCCTCGTCGACTCCTTGACATGCGGGTAGTCGTTGACGACGTTGGAGACGGTCTTGATCGAGACGCCGGCGAGATTCGCCACGTCGTGGAGGGTGGCTGCCATACGACCTCCCAGACGTCATCACCGTCCTTGATGATACAACGTCGTAATCACCTCGCAGCCTCAGGGGTGAGGCTCCTGGGGTGGCGTCGAGAGGCGCGTGAAGGAGAGGTCGACGAGGGGCAGGGCGTCCCGCGGCACCACCGCCGTGCACACCACATGCTCGTCGACGCGGAAGCCGATGCTGTAGACGAACGGGTCGGTGTCGATCTGCAGCCCGGGGCGGTGTTCTCCGTCGACGTCGAGCGAGGTGTCCGATACCGCGGTGATCGTGGCGGTCCACGCATCGTCGTCGTCGCGCGGATCCCGGGACAGGCCGAGCTCCTCGCGGAATCGGTTGCGCAGGATGTGGTTGGTGTGCGCGACGAGCTGATCGGAGAGGGTGCTGCCCTCGCGAGCGCGGGAAGCGCGCCAGGTGGTGCGCACCGCTTCCCACAGCATCGGATACCGGAAAGCCTGTACCTGCTCGATCAGCCAGGCCGGACGCCCCCATGGCGGTTCGTCTTCGAGGGAACGCCTCGTCGCCTCGTCCAGCTCGATCTCATTGCGGGGATCGGTGTGATCGTCGGGGTACCGCCACAACGTGTAGCTGAACTCCGCTGACACCTCGTCGGTGCCCGCCGGGCCGCCGATCTCCGTGAAGCCGGTGATCGACATGCGCGTGAGCGCGGGCTGCGACCGCAGCTCGAAGACGGGGAAGGGAAGACTCCGCAGCCGGGCCTCCGCCTCGATGCTCGGGTCTGGCGCGTCCGTCGGGACCACTCCGCTGAACTCCATCGGTCCAGTGTGCCTCCTCAGCCCGCATCACAACAGGATGTCGTCCGCAGCGCCCAGACTCCGCCACCCCGTCTCGCGGGCTCCGGGCCGCTCCTGCACATCCGCTTCCGGCAGTGGTCCCAGGTCGATGCCGGTCAGGGTGGCGATGTCGGCGACCGGCACCTGGAACGTGCGGAAGGCGCCCAGCGGCGGTACGGCGAGAATGCCCTCGCGGGTGTCGACGAGCTCGGACTGATCGAGAACGAAACCAGCGGCGGCGAGACCGTCCGGCCCCTGCCAGGCGGCGATCTTCCAGAATCGCAGCGGGATCCGGATGCCGCGGTACGGCGGGTCGTCCGCGGCGAGGATCGGCGCGGTGAAGACCGAGACCCGCTGATCCGTGGTCTCGGCATACGCGAGCACGTGGTCTTCGAGGCCGAGCCAGAGCTCCTTCGACTGGTTGAAGCCGGCCGCCTGCGGTGCGGCGTTCGGGTAGAAGAAGGTCGCCTCGGTGGCGGCGCGAGCCGCGTCGACCGACCCCCATCCGGGATCGCGGCGGCGCACGAGGTGCCCGCGGTCGAGGTCATTGCGGGCATACACGTCGGGTCCGGTCTGCTCAGTCGCGGGCGCGCGCTCGTCGAGGCGCCAGTCGCCCGTGCGCGGGAGATCCTGCAGAGACCTGCCGTCGATGTTCACCGCCGTCACCGCCGCGAGCTGCCGCGCAGGATCGAGCAGCACCGTGAAGCGCGGATAGGGGAGCGGGCGAACGGGTTGCGCCGGGCGCGGCAGGGGGAGGGGCACCCCGAGGAAGTCGGGATCGTAGCCGTCGGTCATGTCCCCATCGTGCCCGGTGCCACCGACGCGCGCACGGGTCAGGTCGACTCAGCCCACGATCACATCGAGCGCGACGGTGGGGCAGGCGACCCGCGGCAGGTCGGCGAGACCGCTGCCCCGCACCGAGTCGCCGGTCGCCCATCGCGGGTCGGTCGACACCACCACGCGCCCGACGCCGTTCGTCAGCGTGACCTCGCTGCCCAGCGCGGCGAACCGGTGGGTCAGGTCCCGCTCGACCGCCGACACGAGCAGGTCGAGTCCGGCGACGCCGATCCGCTGTCCGTCCACGTCGGCGGGCACGGCGATCGTGATCGTGTACTCGTCGCTGCAGAGGTAGTCGACGTAAGGGCCGGCCACATGCGGCTCGCCGGTGGTCATCGGCACGCGGTACCACTCGAGCGCGCTGTAGTCGATGTTCTCCTTGTTGAGCGACTGCGAGGCGAGCACGAGCTGCCGCCGGTCGTCGCCCTGCCACCACGCCAGGTGGCTGTGGGCGTCGGCGAGCAGATCGATCGCCGCGATGAACCCGGCGCCGTAGACGGGCACGCCGCGCAGGTCGAGTGTCTTCAGGGCATGCGGGCGCACCAGGGCATCGATCTTCGAGCGGGTGAGCGGTCCGGTGGCCCTGGCCTCGGCGACCTGGGTGGCGAACGGGCCCACCCAGTCGACCAGGGCCCGCACGGGCGCGGAGAAGTAGTCCTCCACGATCGCGGCCGCGGCCTGGGTGGCGGTGTCGGTTGCTGTGTTCATCGCGTCCTCCTGTGCACGTCGATGCGGGTCTTCGGAACTAACCGTTCGCGGCCTGGAGCCGGATCAGCGCGTCGATGGTCTCGGCGGCCATGAGCTCGGTCCTCGCCCCGGCGGCGTCGGGGTCTCCGGCCTCCACGGCGTCGATGACGGCGGCGAGGTGCGCGCCCTGCCGTCGAAGATTCTCGGTCTCGTGCGCGACGAGACGCAGGTACGGCGAGAGTTCCGCCTGGAGCTTCATCTGCTCGCGAGTCAATCGCGCCGACTGGCTGAGCGCGACGATCTCGATCTGCACGTCGTCGAGCAGCCGGCGCTGCGCCTCGGTGTCGAGTTCGTCGATACGGTCCATCCGACGACGGACCCGCTGGGTCTCGCTGGGGTCGGCGCGCCTCGCCGCGAGGCGGACGCAGGCACCGGTGATGGCGGCGTAGTGCGCGCCGAGATCGCGCAGGGCGACGCGCGAGGTGCGACGCACCGCTTCCCGCGCGAACGTCAGGGGATCGGCGTGTGCGGCGACGAAGCTGCCGCCGTTGCGCCCGCGTCGGGTGACGACGAGACCGCGACCGCGCAACGCGAGAAGCGCCTCGCGCACGGTCACCGGAGCGACGCCGAGGCTCTTGCTGAGGTCGGCCTCGGAGGGGAGGCGCTCGCCGGCACGGAGGTGGCCGCGGGTGATCGCGTCGACCAGGCGGCGCTCGACGAGCTCGGCCCTGCCCTCGTCGCCGATGGGCTGGAACAGCGCGCCCTGAAGGCGGTGCGGTTGCTCGTGCTCCGCGTCGGGGGAGGGGTCGGCAGGGGCGTGCGTCGGATGCGTCGTCGAGCTCGATGCCATTCTGCGATTCTCCCTTCCGCGCTCACCATACCCAAGAAACTCGCTGTTGACATATTACCTCTGGGTTTATATGTTTTGGGAATCTTCCGAGTTCGACGATGACCGAGGAGCGCGAGATGATCGCCACGGCACCCGCAGCACCCGCAGCCTCAGAGGCCGCCCGTCCCGACGGGACGGTGACCCTGAGCGGCGTCACGAAGTCGTTCGGCGAGTTCACCGCCGTCCGGGACCTCGACCTCGAGGTCGCCTCGGGGGAGTTCCTCTCGATGCTCGGTCCATCGGGCTCGGGCAAGACGACGGTGCTGCGCATGATCGCCGGCTTCGAAGACACCACCTCCGGCAGCATCCGCCTCTCCGGCGTCGACGTGACCAGGACCCCTCCGCACGCCCGTCCGGTCAACACCGTCTTCCAGGACTACGCGCTGTTCCCGCACCTGACCATCGCCGACAACGTCGGCTACGGATTGCGCGTCCGCGGCGAGGGCAAGAGCGCCAGGGCCACTCGGGTGCAGACCTCGCTGGAGCAGGTGCGGCTCGACCACGTCGCCGACCGTCTGCCGCACCAGCTCTCCGGCGGGCAGAGGCAGCGGATCGCCCTGGCCCGCGCCCTCATCCTGCGCCCCCAGGTGCTGCTGCTCGACGAACCGCTCGGCGCGCTCGACAAGCAGCTCCGCGAGCAGATGCAGATCGAGCTCAAGCAGATCCAGCGCGAGGTCGGCATCACCTTCATCTTCGTCACCCATGACCAGGAGGAGGCCCTCACCCTGAGCGACCGCGTCGCGGTGTTCAACGGCGGCCGGATCGAGCAGGTCGGCACCGCCCGGGATGTGTACGAGCGCCCGGAGACCGAGTTCGTCGCACGCTTCCTCGGGCTCTCGAACCTCATCGGCGGAGAGCTGGCCGAGAGCCTGACCGGCGACCGGCGGACCATGAGCGTGCGTCCGGAGCGGATGCGGCTGACCGGACCGGATGCGGCGCTCGCCGCGGGCGAGGTCTCGCTCACCGGCACCATCAGCGAGGTCGTCTACACAGGCCCCGCCACCCGCTACCTCGTGACGACCGACGCGGGCCTCGACCTCATCGCCGAACGCCCGAACGCGCGCCACTCCGCCGACGACGATCTCGCCCGCGGACACCACGTCCGTGCCGTCTGGTCACCCGACCACGCGGCCCGGCTTCCCTGAAGAACCGCACGTGAAACACCGCAACACCCGAACACCTGAGAACACAGCAGCACCGATCACGAAGGAGCGATCCATGCGTAAGAAGATCCTGGCCACCGCGGCGATGACCGCGGTCGCCGCCCTGGCCCTGTCCGGCTGTTCCACCGGCGGAGAGGAGACGCCGGCCGAGGGTGGCGGCGGGCTCCAGATCGACGTTCCCGACATCGCCATGCAGGAGGAGCTCGGCGACTACGAGGGCGAAGTCAACATCGTCGCCTGGAGTGGATTCGTCGAGCCCGCCTGGAGCGACGCCTTCACCACCGAGACCGGCTGCGTCGTGAACCGCCGCGTCGCCGGCACCAGCGACGAGATGGTCCAGCTCATGCGCACCGGCGACTACGACCTGGTCTCCGCCTCGGGCGACGCGAGCCTGCGCCTGATCGCGGGTGGCGACGTGCAGCCGTTGAACCTCGAGCTCATCCCGAACTTCGGCGACGACATCGTCGAGGGCATGAAGGGCCAGATCTACGACACCATCAACGGCAAGTCCTACGGCATCCCGATCGGCCGCGGCGCGAACATCCTGCAGTACAACAGCGATGTCGTGACCGAGGAGCCCACCAGCTGGGACATCGCGTGGGAGAAGGACAGCCCCTACGCGGGCAAGGTCATCGCCTACGACGCCCCGATCTACATCGCCGACGCCGCGGTGTACCTGATGGCGCACGAGCCCGACCTCGGCATCACGAACCCGTACGCGCTCGACCAGAAGCAGCTGGATGCGGCGATCGACCTGCTCAAGCAGCAGAACGACATCGTCTCCGAGTACTGGTCCGACCCTGCGGCGCAGATCACCTCGTTCGCGGGCGGCACCACGGTGCTCGGCACGTCGTGGGAGGTGCTGCGCAAGCTGACCGAGGATGACAAGTTCAAGAGTGTGCTGCCGGAAGAGGGCTCGACCGGATGGTCGGACGCCTGGATGATGGCGACCGAGTCGAAGAACCCGAACTGCGCCTACGCGTGGATGGACTACTCCTCTTCGCCGGAGGTGAACGGCGCGATCGCGATGAACTTCGGCATGGCTCCCGCGAACGCCGCCTTCTGCGACACCAGCGATGAGGCGAAGGCGCACTGCGACTACTTCAACGCCACCGACGAGGAGTACTTCAAGAACGTCTGGTTCTGGACGACTCCGATCGAGCAGTGCATCGACGGCCGCACCGACGTCACCTGCACCAACTTCCAGCAGTGGACGGACGCCTGGCTCTCGGTCAAGGGCTGAGCCGCATCGAGGGGCGGGTCGTCCGGCCCGCCCCTCACCTCCGCAGATCTTCCGCCACCACGAACGGGATCGACATGAAGCGCCGCCTCCGCATCGCCGGGCTCCTCGCTCTTCCGATGAGCTGGCTCATCGGGATCTACATCTTCTCGCTGGTCATGCTCCTCGTGACCGCCTTCTGGATCACCGACCCCTTCACCTCGAAGGTGAAGCCCGGTTTCACGCTGCGCAACTTCGAGCAGCTCTTCGTCAATCCGGCCTACCTGTCGACCTCGCTGCGCACCCTCGGGATCGCGCTCGCCGTGACGGTGCTCGCCGTGCTCATCTCCGTCCCCCTCGGCATCTTCATGGCGAAGGTCGCCTCGCCCTGGTTGCGGGCACTCCTCGCGGTCTCGATCACCCTGCCGCTCTGGGCCGGCTACCTGGTCAAGGTGCTCGCGATGCGGATCACCTTCACCGAGCAGGGGTTCGCGAACTGGCTGCTCGCACCCCTCGGGCTCTCCGGCCCCGGCTTCAGCATCCTGACCGTCGTGCTCACCCTCACGTACCTGTGGCTGCCGTACATGGCGGTCCCGGTGTACACCGCGATCCGACAACTGCCGCCCAACCTCTTCGACGCCTCCGCCGATCTCGGCGCCGGATCCTGGCGCACGATCGTCTCGGTCGTGCTCCCGCTCATCAAGCCCGCCCTCATCGCGGGTTCGGTGTTCACGTTCTCCCTGAGCCTCGGCGACTACCTCGTCGCCCGGTTCGTCGGCGGCGACACGCAGATGATCGGCAGCGTGATCGCGTCGAACATCAACCTGAACCCGCCGCTGGCGGCCGCGTACTCGCTCGTGCCGATCGCCTTCGTCGTCGTCTACCTGGTGAGCGTGCAGCGCACCGGTGCTCTGGAAAGGATGTGAGTCGCGCATGCTGAGACTGTCCCGCACCTCCAAGGTCGTCCTCGGGGTCATCGTCGCGATCGTGCTCGCGTTCATGTACATCCCGCTCGCGCTCGTCGTGCTCAACTCGTTCAACTCCGCGCGCATCGTGAGCTGGCCGGTCACCGGGTTCTCGCTCGAATGGTGGGGCAAGGCGTTCACCAGCGAGCCGGTGCGCGCGGCTCTGCTGAACTCGGTCCTCGTCGCCTCCGGTGCCACCGTGATCGCCGTGATCCTCGGAACGCTCGTGGCCTTCGCGCTGCAGCGGTACTCGTTCTTCGGTCAGCGCGCCGTGAACCTCCTCGTGGTGCTGCCGATCGCCCTGCCGGGCATCGTCACCGGTGTCGCCCTGAACAACACGTACAACCAGATCCTGGAGCCCATCGGCATCCAGGTCGGGTTCTACGGCATGATCATCGCGCACGGCACCTTCTGCATCGTCATGGTGTTCAACAACGTGCTCGCGCGGCTGCGACGGATGAACCCCGGCATCGAGGAGGCGTCGAAAGACCTCGGGGCGAGCCCGTGGCAGACATTCGTGCTGGTGACGCTGCCGCAGTTCCGCAGCGCGCTCATCGCCGGCGCCATCCTCGCCTTCGCCCTCAGCTTCGACGAGGTGTACGTGACGATCTTCACGGCTCCTCCCGGCGTCGACACCCTGCCGCTGTGGATCATGAACCAGATGGCGCGGCCCAATGAGGCCAACGTCGTCAACGTCGTCGCGACGGTCGTCATCGTCGCGTCCTTCATCCCGGTGTGGATCTCACAGCGGCTCGGGAAGGAGGTCGACGAGCGCGACTGACGCGGACGCGGGCGTCGCCGGATGCGACGCTCACTCAGATCTGGGGGACTGCAGGGGGCTGCAGTCAGGCACACAGCAGTTTTCGGTCTTCCACGATCAGAGGAGTTCGTTGATGGAAAAGCGCATGAGTGACGTCGTCTTCTCGCGGCGTGCAGTGCTGGGCGGGATGCTCGGGGCGGGCGCGATCATGCTCGTCGGGTGCGGGCCGGACGAGGCATCGCCCTCGCCGTCCGCGGGAAGCGGAGGAGGGTCCTACGACGTCATCGTCATCGGGGCGGGCTCCGCCGGCATGGCCGCCGCGCGGGAGCTGATGGATGCCGGCAAGAAGGTGATCGTGCTCGAGGCGCGCGACCGCGTGGGCGGACGCCTGTGGACCGACCGCACCCTGATGAGCATCCCGCACGAGCGCGGTGCATCGCTGTGTCACGGCGGGCCGGACACCGAGACCTGGGCCTGGGCGCAGAAGCTCGGGATCGAGGGGCGGAAGTTCGAGAACAAGTTCTCCCGCTACAGCCCGAGCACGCCGTGGGTCGGCTGGGACACCCCCGACTTCTACGCCTTCCCCGAGGGCACGCCCGCGCTCGCGGTGCCGCTGCCGGAACCGACGGCGAAGGAGTCGGCGCTGCAGTACCTGGAGCGCCTCGGCATCGCGCCGACGAACTACCCGCTCGCGCTGTTGGGAATCCAGGTCGACACCGAGCAGTTCGCCGTCTACCCGGCCTACGGTGTCGTCGACACGCTGACCGCCTGCCTGACGGTGTCGAAGACCGGGGTGATCGAGCCCGACGGGTACGCCGGTGACTACAAGCTGCTCGCGCCGTACGTCGACATCCTGAACGCCGTGGGGGAAGGCGTGGAGGTGCGGTTGGAGACGCCGATCGAGACGATCGACTACTCCGGATCCGGAGTGAGCGTGCAGGCGGGATCCGAGACATTCGAGGCGGATGCCTGCGTCGTCACGGTGCCCATCGGGGTGCTGCAGAAGAAGTCGATCACCTTCTCGCCGCCGCTGGAGGACGACCGGATGGCGGCCATCGACGCGGTGAAGCAGACCGTCGCGTACAAGACCATCCTCGAGTTCGACCACCCGGTGCGCCCGGAGAGCTTCGACATGGTGAACCAGCACGACGAGGGGCCCTGCCAGTTCTGGGACGAGTCCACCGGGATGCCCGGCTACGACGGCCAGCTCATCGTGGCCTGGGACACCGGGGATCGCGCGCGGGAGCTGCTCGCGCTTCCGGAGAAGGAGCGGCTCGACGCGGCGCTCGCCGGAGTGCGCAAGCTCGCCGGCGACCAGGGGCTGAACTACGTGAACGCGTCGAACTACGACTGGCGCGACGACGAGTTCGCCCTCGGGGCGTATGCGACCGGCGAGCGGGATCAGGACACGATCTACCGGCCGGCGAAGGACACGCTGTTCTGGGCCGGGGCGATCAAGAGCTCGGTCGCGAGCGCGCACTCCAGCGGGCTCGAAGCGGCGCAGGCGGTGCTGGTCGCGTCGTAGCGGCGCGGGAGTAGGGGAGGAGCGGGGCCGGTGGAGCAGGTCCCGCTCCTCTGCCGCCTCGGTGCCACTTTGACATAGGTCAAAATCTCGAATAGCGTCGAGCCATGGCTCAGGCACGCGATCGCGACGACGTCTCCGACCGCATCGCGGGCGCCACCGCCGCCGAGATCTCGGAGAGCGTGCGCGATCTCGTCGATCGCGGCGAGCTCGCCCCCGGCGATCACCTCCCCTCGGTCCGGGCCCTCGCCGCCCGCCTCGGCGTCAACCGCAACACGGTGCTCGCGGCCTACCGCTCGCTGGTCACCGCGCGCGTCGCGATCACGGGCGGCCGCACCGGCACGACGGTGCTCGGTCCCGCGCAGAACCCCGACGAGGGTTACACCGCGGGGACGGTGCTGCGCGACATCGGCAGCGGCAACCCCGATGCCGCGCATCTTCCCGACCTCGCCGCCGCCTTCGCCGGTGTCGAGCCCGCCCACGTGCTCTACGGCGAGTCCGTGATCGACCCCGCACTGGCCGAATGGGCCACGGAGCGGATCGCCGCCGACCACCCTCGTCCGTTCCGTCTGTCGATCACCGCCGGGGCCGTGGACGCCGTCGAGCGCCTGCTCGCCCAGAGCCTGGTGCAGGGCGACCGTGTCGGTCTCGAAGACCCGTGCTTCCTCTCCAGCATCCACACCGCACGCCTCGCCGGGTACGCGCCCGTCGCGATCCCCGTCGACCGCGAGGGGATGACCGTCGAGGGCCTGCGCACCGCCCTGGAAAGCGGCGCCCGCGCGATCGTCTGCACGCCGCGCGCGCACAACCCGACCGGGGTCGGCATCACCGCGGCACGGGCGATGGCGCTTCGCGAGGTTCTCGCCGAGCACCCGCACGTGCTGGTCATCGAAGACGACCACTTCTCGTTGCTCTCGACCACGCCGTACTCCAGCATCATCGCGCCCACCCATCAACGATGGGCGCTCGTGCGCTCGGTGTCGAAGTTCCTCGGACCCGACATGCGCCTCGCGGTCACGGCATCCGACTCGGTCACGGCGAACCGGCTCGCCCTGCGGCTCAGCCCCGGCACGATGTGGGTCAGCCACGTGATGCAGCGGCTCGCCGCCGGAATGCTGCGCGATGCCGCCACGCAGAGCCTGATCGCTGACGCCGGCACACACTACGCGGCACGCAACCGCGCGTTCGTCGCGCAGCTGGCCGCACGGGGAGTGCACGCGCAGGGCGACGACGGGCTCAACGTCTGGGTCGACGTCCAGGGCGATACCGCCGAGGTGTCCCGTCGTCTCGCGCAGCGAGGCTGGCTCGCCCGCTCCGGTGCGGAGTTCGCGCTCGACTCTGACGGCTCGTCCGGTGACACGCACCTGCGTCTGACCGTGCACGACCTCGACGAGGCCGACACGCAGCGCCTCGTCGACGACCTCGCCGGTGCCATCGCCGGCACCCGCGGGACGGGAGCGGAGTCATGAGGGCGGGTGGGATGGCCGAAGCCGAGTATCGAATCGGACGCTCCTCCCGGCTGGAGGGTGTGCTGTACGACCTCCGCGGCCCCGTCGCGGCGCGCGCAGCCGAACTCGAGCGCAGCGGCGAGTCCATCCTGCGGCTCGACATCGGCAACCCGGCCCCCTTCGGATTCGAGGCTCCGGCGGCCATCGTCGAGGCACTGCGCTCCGCGCTCCCGCACGCGCACGGGTACTCGGAATCGGCCGGCCTGCCCGAGACCCGCGAGGCGATCGCTGCGCACTACGCCCGCCGCCGCGGTTTCCCCGCTCTCTCGATCGAAGACATCACGGTCGGCAACGGCGTCTCCGAGCTCGTCGGGCTCACGCTGCAGGCGCTGCTGGAACCGGGCGACGAGGTGCTGATCCCGAGCCCGGACTATCCGCTGTGGACCGCATCGACCGTGCTCTCCGGAGGGCAGCCGGTGCACTACCCCTGTGTCGAGTCCGAAGGCTGGATGCCCGACCTCGCGGCGATGGAGTCGCTGATCGGCCCGCACACCGCGGCGATCGTCCTCATCAACCCGAACAACCCGACGGGGGCGGTGTACGGGCGCGAGGTGCTCGAGCAGATCGCCGAGCTCGCGCGACGACACGGGCTGCTGCTGCTCTCCGATGAGATCTACGACCGGGTCGTCTATCCCGGGTTCGAGCACCTCTCCACCGCCCAGATCGCGCCGGATGTCCCCTGCGTCACGTTCGCCGGGCTGTCGAAGACCCACCGCGTCGCGGGCTACCGTGCCGCCTGGATGACGGTCACCGGGTTCCATGCCGATGACCAGTTCCTCTCCGGCGTGCGACTGCTGGCGTCCATGCGGATGTGTGCGTCGGTTCCCGCGCAGCACGCGATCACGGCCGCGCTGACGCAGGATGACTCGCTCGACGCACTGGTCGCATCCGATGGCCGGCTCACGCGGCAACGGGATGCGGCGCTCGACGCGCTCGACGCGATTCCGGGTGTCCGCACCCAGGCCGCGGGTGGGGGGCTGTATCTCTTCCCGCGACTCGATCCGGAGCTGCACCGCATCGACGACGACGAACGGCTGGTCCTCGACCTCCTCGACGCGGAGCGCATCCTCCTCGTGCACGGGAGGGCGTTCCATCTGCGTACCCCCGATCATGTGCGGATCGCCTTCCTCCCCCAGACCGACGTGCTCGCCGACGCGCTCCGACGCTTCGGCTCCTTTCTGAGCGGATACTCTCCGCCAGGGCGCTGAGCGCCTCCGACCCGGTGGAGTGACCGAGTGGCCAGGTCGCGGTCCGCAAGACCGTGCACGCAGGTTCGATTCCTGCCTCCACCTCAGACCGGGCTCACGAGAGCCGACGCCGACGAAGGGCCTTCCGCCATGGACAGCGCATTCATCCCCGCAGCCAAACCGCTCATCGGTGACGAGGAGGTGGCGGCCGTCGAACGCGTGCTGCGCAGCGGGATGCTCGCCCAGGGCCCGGAGGTCGCCGCGTTCGAGGCGGAGTTCGCCGAGCAGTTCCTGCAGGGCCGCACCGCGGTGGCCGTCAACTCCGGCACGAGCGGGCAGCTGCTGGGCCTGATCGCGTCGGGGGTCGGGGCGGGCGACGAGGTGATCGTGCCATCGTTCACGTTCGCTGCGGTGGCGAACTCCGTCGTCCTCGCGGGCGCGACCCCGGTCTTCGTCGATATCGAGCCGGTGCACTTCACCCTCGATCCGGCACGGGTGCGCGCGGCGATCACTCCGCGGACGAAGGGCATCATGCCGGTGCATCTGTATGGGCACCCCTTCCTCGTCGACGAGATAGAAGCGGTGGCGGCCGAGCACGACCTGGCGATCTACGAGGATGCGGCGCAGGCGCACGGGGCTGCCTGGCGCGGTCGTCCGTCCGGCACCATCGGCGCGTTCGGGATGTTCAGCCTGTATCCGACCAAGAACATGACGGCCATCGAAGGCGGCATCGTCGCGTGCGCCGACGAGGACATGGCTCGCACCATGCGGCTGCTGCGAAACCAGGGGATGGAGACGCAGTACGCGAACGAGATCGTCGGGTACAACAACCGCATGAGCGAGGTGCACGCCGCGGTGGGTCGCGTGCAGCTGCGGAAGGTGGGGGAGTGGACTCGGCAGCGTCAGCGGAATGCGGCGCTGTTGGATGAGGCGCTCGCCGGCATCGACGGGCTCACGATTCCGCGGGTCGCCGACGGCGCCGAGCACGTGTATCACCAGTACACGGTGCGCATCGCCGGGGGCGAGCGCGACCGGGTGCGGGATGCCCTGCGCGATGAACACGCTGTCGGAGCGGGCGTCTACTACCCGATCCCCAACCACCGGCTGCCCTCGCTGCAGCGGTACGCCCCCGAGGTCGACCTGCCCGAGACCGAGCGGGCGGCACAGGAGGTGCTCTCGATCCCGGTGCACCCGTCGCTCTCGCGTGAAGACCTCGACCGGGTCATCAACGGTCTCGAGGCCGTGATGTCGGCCGGCGGGTGACCGCCGGGCTCGCGCTGCGTGGTCAGGCGGCCAGGGCGAGCCACACGCGCGGCGAATGGCCGATGCGCTGGGCGAAGACCCGCGAGAACGCCGAGGCGCTGGCGTAGCCGAGCTCCGCGGCGACGGTGCTGACCGACATCCCGGCGCGCAACTGCTCCTGCGCGACGGTGAGACGCCATTCGGTGAGGTGGTCACCGGGCGATCGCCCGAGGACGTCCTTGAACCGTGCGGCGAAGGCGCTCCGCGACATGTTCGACCTGCGCGCCAGCGACTCCAGGTTCCACGGATCGCCCGGCGCCTCGTGCATCGCGACCAGTGCCGGAGCGAGCCGCTCGTCGGCGAGACCGGGAAGCAGGCCCGGGGGGAGGTCGAGCCGACCGCTGTTGTCGAGCATCCATCGCAGCAGCTGGATCAGGACCACTTCGAACATGCGGTCGGCCACGAGCGGGCGTCCGCAGCGGACGTTGTCGACCTCGGAGAACAGCAGGTCGAGGGCCGGGGCGAGGGCGGCGACCTCGTCGAGGGGCAGCACGATCACCGACGGCAGCGTGCGCACGAGCGGATGAGTGGCACCGCCGTCGAAGTCCAGCGTCGCGCACGCGAAGTCCGACTCGTCGGTCGGCGCGTTGAGGAAGGTGTGGTCGAGCGGACGCGGGAAGAACAGCAGGCTCGGCCGCGTGATGACCTCGCGCTCGGTGCTGCCGTCAGGCCGACGGTGGGTCACCTCCATCTCTCCGCGACGCAGCACGTGCAGGTAGCCGTGACCGCTGCTCGCCGGGAAGACCGTCGTGCCGCACAGGGGGCCCGTGTGGAACAGGCGCGTGCGCACGCGGAAGCGCTCGAGCAGCGGAGTGAGGCGGTCGACAGAGGGCATGTCTCCAGTATCTGGACGATTGGTCATGAATGCAAGACGTTCTGGTGCGCATCGTCCGGCGATTCCCGGAAGACTCGAGGATGAGGCCGATCGGCCTCATCCTGCTAGCGAAGGAGCATCACATGCCCAACGTCTCTCTCATCGAACGCGAATCGGCCACCGGACCCGTCAAGGAGCAGCTCGACCAGATCGCCGGCGCCTTCGGAACCGTGCCGGCGATGTTCCGCGCCGTCGCCCACTCTCCGGCTGCCCTGACGAGCATGTGGAGCGCATTCGGCGCGTACGGGGGCGGCACCCTCGGTGCTGCGCTCAGTGAGCAGATCGCCGTGGCGGTCGCCGACCGCAACTCGTGCAACTACTGCCTCGCGGCGCACACCGCACTCGGCAAGAAGGCCGGTCTGACGCGCGAGACGCTCGCCGCAGCACAGGTCGGCGAGTCCGACGATCCGCGCACGGCCGCGTTGCTGGCATTCGCGCTGAAGCTCGTCGACGCCCGCGGACAGGTGTCCTCGGCCGATGTCGACGCGGTCCGCGCGCAGGGGTGGAACGACGAGCAGATCGTCGAGACCATCGGTCAGGTGGCGCTGAACCTGTTCACGAACTACGTGAACATCGCGCTCGATGTGCCGGTGGACTTCCCGAGCGTGGCACTGCGCCGCGCGAGCTGAACCGCCACCGACGAAGGGCCGGGACCATCAGGTCCCGGCCCTTCGTCGTGCCGTCTCAGTTCGCGTCGGCGTGGTGTGCGGGGCTGTCGACCTCGTCCAGCCAGGCGGCGATCGTGGTGCGAGCGGCGGTCTCGAGCCGCGGGCCGTGGATCCTGGCCTGCTCGCGGATCGTTCGCGGGTCGATGCCGTGGTGGTGCAGCTCGTGCGCGTGCCCGATGAGCCAATTGCCGATCGTGCGATGGTCGGCCTCCAGGTGGAACTGCAGCGCGAGCACGGTGTCGGTGGCGAACGCCTGGTTCGGGAAGTCCGGAGTGCGGCCGAGATGGCGGGCGCCCTCAGGGATGGCGAAGGCATCGCCGTGCCAGTGCAGGACGGGCAGCCCGTCGAGGGGGCGCAGGGGAGAGTCGAGCCCCTCGACCGTGAGCTCGAGCGGCGCGTAGCCGATCTCCACGGACCCGGTCGGAGCGACCACTGCTCCCATCTCCTCGGCGATCAGCTGTGCGCCCAGGCAGATGCCCAGCATCGCCCGGCCGTCGCGCAGCCGATGCGCGATCGCCTCCTTCGACGCGTGCAGGAACGGATAGTGCACGGTGTCGTACACCCCGATGGGACCGCCCAGCACGATCAGCAGATCCGCGTCGTCGACCCGCTCGATGTCGATCGCCTGCACACCGAGGTCGACATACTCCACGTGATACCCGCGCTCGATCAGGAGCGGCTCGAGGATTCCCAGATCCTCGAAGTGGACGTGCCGGAATGCGAGGGCGATGCGCGACCGCGAGGAATCGATCGTCATGGTGTCCGTCCTTCTGCGACGTGCGCGACGAGCTCGGTGAGACGGTGCGAGTATCCCCACTCGTCGTCGTACCAGGCCGAGATCTTCACCTGGGAGCCGGTCGCGCGGATCAGCGTGGTGTCCAGTATCGACGAGTGCGGGTCGATGACCGAGTCCGAGACGGCGATCTCATCGTCGGCGCAGCGCAGGATCCCTTTGAGTCTTCCCTCCGAAGCCGTCTGGAAGGCCACCCTCACCTCGTCGGCCGTCACGGTCTGCGTCGCCGTGACGGTGAGATGCGTGATCGACCCCCTGAGGGTGGGAGCCCGCAGCGCCGTGCCCTCGAGTCGGCCGTCGAGGTGCGGGAGGACGCGGGTGACGGCCTCGGCGGCGCCGAGGCTGCTCGCGGTGATCCTCGCGTCTCGGGTTCCCGCGGGCAGCAGGTCGGCGTGCGGGATGTCTTGGAAGCAGTCGTCGACGGAGCCTGCGTGGACCGTCGTCATCAGCGCCGCGTCGATCCCGAACGCGTCGTCGAACGTCTGCAGCACCGGCGCCAGACAGAGCGTGGTGCACGACCCGCTGGAGACGACGTGGTGTCGGTCGGGATCGTACGACCCCTCGTTCACTCCGAGGACCAGAGTCCCGTCATCGCCGGCGGCGGGCGAGGTCATGATCACCTTCTCGGCTCCGGCGGCGAGGTGCTCCCTCGCGGCGTCGGCGCGGATCGCCTGGCCGGTCGACTCGATCACGATGTCGACGCCGAGTTCGTCCCACGGCAGGGATCGGCGGTCGTGTTCGGAGTACACCCGGATCGCGTGACCGTTGACGAAGAGATGCCTGTCGTCATGCCGCGCCCCGCCCGCAGGCCGGCCGCCTGCCCGGTCGTTCTCGAGGAGCTCGGCGACCGCGCGTGCGCCGCGTGGGTCGTTCAGCGCGACCAGCTCCAGGTCGGACCTGCGCGCCATCAGAAGGCGGAGCTGGTTGCGCCCGATGCGCCCGAGTCCGTTGATGGCGATCTTGGCGGGCATGGAGCTCCTTCAGGGGGTGGTGAGGATCCGGAGTGATCTGTGAGGATGTTCGGTCGAACGCAGATCAGGCGAGAGCCGTCAATGCGCGATCGATCACGTCCATCGCGATGTCGAGCTGCTGGTCCGTGGTGGTGAGCGTCGGCAGGAAACGGATCACGTTCGCGTCGCTGCCCGCGGTGAGAAGCAGGATCCCCTCCTGCGCCGCGAAAGCCGCGACGGCCGAGGCCGCGCCGGCCGCCGGACGTGACGTACCGGGTTCCGTCAGCTCGAACGCATACATCGCACCTCGCCCGCGCACATCGCCGATCAGCGGATGCCGCGCGGCGAGGTCGTTCAACTGCTGCTCGAGCCTGTCGCCGATGCGCAACGCCTCGGCGAAGAAGTCTCCGTGCTCGAGCTCATCGAAGACGGCCAGGGCTGCGGCGATGGATACCGGGTTGCCGCCGAACGTGCCGCCGAGAGTGCCGGGGTCGGCGGCATCCATGATCTCGGCACGACCGGTGACCCCGGCGAGCGGGAGACCGGCCGCGATGCCCTTGGCGGTGAGCACGAGATCGGGCACGACGCCGAACTGCTCGCTCGCGAACCAGGTCCCCGTGCGGCCGAGGCCGGTCTGGATCTCGTCTGCGATGAACACGACGCCGTTGCGGGTGCACCACTCCTGCAGTGCGGGCAGGTAACCGTCTGCGGGCACGACGAAGCCGCCCTCGCCCTGGATGGGCTCCGCGATCAGAGCTGCGAGGTCGGTGACGCCGATGCGCTGCTCGAGGTGCGCGATCGTCCGCTGCGCCGCCTGCTCGCCGGTGAGACCGTCCCGGTACGGGTACGAGTTCGGTACGCGGTGGATGTCCGGCGCGAAGGGACCGAAACCAGTGCCGTACGCCGCCTTGTGGTTCATGGCGAGCGTGAGGTTCGTGCGCCCGTGGAAGGCGTGGTCGAGCGCGGCGACCGCGCGGCGGCCAGTGTGTCTGCGGGCGATCTTGACCGCGTTCTCCACGGCCTCCGCCCCGGAGTTGGCGAAGAAGGAGCGCTTCTCGTGGTCGCCGGGAGTCTTCTCGGCGAGGCGCTCCGCGAGGCGCACGTATCCCTCGTAGGGGGTCACGGTGAAGAGGGTGTGCGTGACCTGTTCCATCTGCGCGGCGGCCGCTGCGATGGCGGCGGGGTTCCCGTGGCCGATCGTGGTCACGCCGATGCCGCTCCCCAGGTCGAGGAAGCGGTTGCCGTCGACGTCGGTCACCCACGGGCCGTCGGCGTGGTCGATGTAGATCGGGAGCACGCTGCCGACCCCGCGGGCCACGGATCTCTGACGCCGCTCGTGGATCGCACGGCTCCGCGGCCCCGGCACCTCGGTGCGCAGGGAAGGGGCGGATGAGCGGTCGGGAAGCACGTCGAGCGGGGACATGGTGGCTCCTGTCGGGTGTGGCGCGAGGCGATCCAGCCTCGCATCAGATCGACCTAAGACTATGTTAGCCTTTGACCTATGTCAAAACCAGAGCAGCCGAGCGGGGTCGACGATCGATACCCCACGGCGTTCACCGTCGACGACTTCCACCACAACGTCGCAGCCGTCCGCACACGCATCGACGAGGCGGCCCGTCGCGCCGGACGCCTCCCGGAAGAGGTCACGCTGCTTCCGGTGAGCAAGACCGTCCCCACCGAGCGCGTCAGGGTCGCCATCGAGTCGGGCATGCGGCTGCTCGGAGAGAACAAGGTGCAAGAGGCGGTGCGCAAGCACGGCGAGACGAGCGACCTCGACGTGTCCTGGTCGATCATCGGACATCTGCAGACCAACAAGGCACGGGACGTCGCCACCTTCGCCACGGAATTCCAGGCCCTCGACCGGTTGCGTGTCGCCGAGGCGCTCGATCGGCGCCTGCAGGCGGCAGGACGCAGCCTCGACGTCTTCGTGCAGGTGAACACCTCTGCCGAGGATTCCAAGTTCGGGATGCCGCCGGGGGAACTCCCCGCCTTCCTCGAGGCACTGCCCTCGTATCAGAGCCTTCGCGTGCGCGGACTCATGACGCTCGCCATCCTGACGCCCGACGACCAGCGGGTGCGCGAGTGCTTCTCCCTCCTTCGCACACTGCGAGACCAGGCCAGAGAAGACGCGCCCGACCTCATCGGCTCCGGCGAGCTCTCGATGGGGATGTCGGGGGACTACGAGATCGCGGTCGAGGAGGGGGCGACCTGCGTGCGTGTCGGTCAGGCGATCTTCGGCGCCCGCGCCCTCCCCGACAGCTACTACTGGCCCGAGGCCTGAACCGCGACGACGTCGGCGCGGCGATCAGTCGTCGGTGCGGAAACCCGCCGCCTTGTGGGTGCCGTCGCAGAACGGCTTGAGGGTCGAGAGCCCGCAGCGGCACAGGGCCACGGTGCGACGATGCGGCTCGATCGGCTCACCGTCGGCGGTGCGCAGTTCGACGGCGCCCCGCACGAGCAGCGGTCCGTCGGGATAGGGCGTGATCGACGGCGGCTCGGTCCGGGCATTCATGACGCCACCCGCGGCCGGAGCGACGAGGTGCCCGCCTGCCAGGACTCCAGGATGTGTTCGCCGCCCCAACCGTCCACGGTCAGGCACGCCGCCGCGCCGAACAGGATGTCGGGCAGCAGCTCGGGGTGGTCTTCGGCGAGGCTGCCGGCCAGGTCTCGCGCGGCGATCTGCTCGTGCACCGCATCCGCCTCGACGTGCTCCTCGAAGTAGGCCGCCACATCCGGGTCGAACCCCAGACGATGCAGGCCGTCGGCATACAGGCGGCAGGGGATGGACGAGGTCATCTCGAATGCGGCCAGGTGCCCGACGATCGCGCCGACGAGGCGGCGGTTGAGCCCGAACATCGACATCATGTTGTGCGAGGCGAGAGTGATCGCCGGCACATCGTCGACGTACGCTCCATAGGTGGCATCGAGGCCGGCGGCACGCATCGCGCGGGCGAAGAGCTCGGCATGCACGCGCTGCGGTCGCCCGCCGCCGTACTCGTCCGACTGGATCTCGACGAGGGCGGCCTTGGCGCGTCCTTCCAGGCGCGGGATGGCCCAGGAATGCGGATCCGCCTCGCGCAGCGTGTACACCGAGCGCTGGATGAGGGTCTCCTCCGCCTGCTCCCTGGTGGCCTTCTTCGCGATGTGCCGCGAGAGGCTCGGTCCCGTGTCGGCGGCGGCCAGGGCGAAGAGCGCGCGGCCGACGGCATCCACGGTCGGCTCGGGGGACTCCGGCATCGGCACCCTCGCCCGCAGCGCGCTCTCGAACGCCTCCTCGAGGATCCGGCGTGTGGTGAGAAGGGCGGGGTCCCACTCCAGGTCGGCATCGAGCTGCGGGAGCGATCCGTAGGACGAGGCGTAGAGGACGAAGAGCGCGAGCTGGATGTCGTCGTCGCGCACCACGTCAGCGCTCGCCGCCACGGCAGCGGTCGCGAGGCCCGTGTGGTCGGAGGCAGCGGCGTCGTCGCCCGTCAGGTGCGACATGACGGCGTGACTCAGCGGCCCTCTGTCGGTGAAGGGGAGGGTTGCGGCCGGGGCGGATGCCGGGGCGGATACGGTCATGAACAGGGCTCCCATCGGTGCGATGCTTCGCATCCTGCCGCGTGTGGATCATCCGCTCCAGGGACTTGACGCAGACGGGCGTGCGGGGCATACGCGCCGCGGCGCGGGCGGGGTGTCGACATCCGCTCCGCAGGGGCGGTCAGCGAACCGGTACCGTGGGGGCATGATCCCGGCCGTGCGCACCTTCGGGCGCCTCCTCGCACGGCACGGCCTCGCGCTGGCGGCCTGGTATCTCGCCGGCGAGGCACTTCACGAGATCTTCGTGCAGCTCGCGGGTTTCATAGGCGGACTCACCACGCTCGGCGGGCTCCTGCTCCTGCCGCTCGCCGTGGCCGCGCGCCTGGTGTCGTACGTCGCCATGTACCTCACGGTGCAGCGGTCGCTGCCGCACAGTGCATCCGACCACCGCCCGGGCTACCGGCAGTTCGCGCAGACGACGCTGGTCGCCATCCTGCCGTTCTTCGCGTTCTATGCCGCCTGGGGAATGCTCGACGTCGACATCAAGGCGTTCTTCAACATCGCGAGCGGCATCGCCCTGCGCGACGCCAGCTACGACGCCGCCCAGCTCGGTGACCGCGGCGGCCTCATCGCGGTGGGCGTGCTGCCGGTCGCCGTGCTGGTCATCGCGCTCGTCGTGCGCGTGCTCCTCGCGCGAATCGGCGGGAGACTGCCGACATGGACGCTCGCGCTCGCCGCGTACGCCGAGGTGGTCTGGACCTTCATGCTCTTCACCCTGGTGGGCCAGTGGTGGGCGCAGGCCAAGGAGTGGATCGCCGATCGAGCGGGCGTCGCCTGGTTCGAGGGCATCGGCGACTGGTTCGGGGCCCACGTGCTCCCGGTGGCGGCGCTGTGGGAGACGGTGCTGTGGCTGGTCGGGCTGGTGGTCGCCGCGGTGGTCGTGCCCGCGGCATGGTTGACCGTGGCCGGCGTCATCTACGGCACGACCTTCGACGCGACGCCGGCGGTGCTGGGGCGTATCGAGCAGGCGCCCCCTGGTGCGGTGTCGAACCTCGCGCGAAACCTCGCACTCCGCCTCGAGGGGCTGTGGGCGGCACTGGCCCTGATCTGGCGCGGCGGCCCCGTCGTGTTCGGCTGCACGGCACTGGCGTATGCCGTGTGGTCGTGGGCCGAGCAGGTCGGTTCGCGCGGTCTGCTCCAGCTCGTCGGCGCGCACGACACCGCGTTCTGGTCGGGCTTCTTCCCGCTTCTCCTCGTCGCCGTGGCCGCCGTGGCCGAGCCGCTGCGCGTCGCGATCGTGGCGACCGCCTTCGACACCGTGGTGGGTCGCCCGGAAGCGAGGATGGGCACGCGCGAATCAGGGTTCGATGGGGAAGCGCGCGATCTCGTCGGTGCCGGGGATGTCGAGCGCGAACGGCCCGTCGGCGTCGTCGGGGAGCAGGAACACCGCGAGGATGGCATAGGAGCCTGACTCCTTCTGGCAGCCCGACTCGCCCTCGTCATACGGCACGTCGAGCGCGGACCGGGCGTTGGTCCAGACGCGCGCGCCCTCGGTCTCGGCGAGGGTGAACATCCCGCATCCGGCGGACTCGCCCTCCGCCCTGGCATCGATCCGGATGCTGAGCGTGCGCGATCCCGCCGGTGCCTCGAACTCATCCCAGCGGGCGGAGTCCAGACGGAGTTTCTGCCCGGTGACCTCGGCCCTCCCGTCCTCCGCATCCTGCACCTGCGTACTCTTCGGGGCGGCGGGCAGCACATCGAACCAGACGTGCACGGCGATCGCGGCGGCCGCGGCCACCACGAGCGCCACCAGTGCGAAGCGCTGTGTCCGCCACCAGGTCATGGCGCCCCCAATCGCGGCTCGTCGAGTTCCCTGTCGGTCTCCTGCGGCACCTCATCGAGCGAGAGCGGGAAGGTGATGACGTCGTCGAGACGCGGCGTCGGGTACTCACCGGTGAGTCGCAGCTCTCCGTTCCCGGTCCGTAGGCCCTCCGGAAGCTCGAACGCCAGTGTCCCGACGGTGTCGGTGCCCACTCGCAGCTTGGCCCGGAGCAGCGATGTCGGCGGACGCTCGCTCGCCAGGAAGACCTGCCCGTCGATCACGAGGCTCGCGACGCCGATCACGGCATCCTCCTCGGTCGTCGGTGCGGACGCGGCGAGTTCGATCACGAGCCAGTTCCCCTCGGCCTCCCACTTGTCCGCCACCGTCAGCCGGTCGGCGAACGAGGCCTCCTGCACCGCGGCGATGAGAGTACGGGAAGTGGCCGTGTCGGCGACGGCCGCCCTCGTGAAGAAGGGATCGGTCAGCGCATCCTCGGGCGGTGTGACCGCCGTCACCACGCCGGCCGCGAGGACGAGCGCGATACCCGCGGCCCACGGAATCCATCCGCCGCGCGCGCTCACGGACCGACCTCCACGGGGGTGCGGGCGATCAGGTCGGTCCGTCGCCACGTGATCGCCGACGACGAGAGGATGACCTGGCCGGACTGCTCCCTGGCGTCGTACACATCGAGGTGGGCCTCGTGCTCGTCGAGAGCATCGTCGGCGACGGGGAAGGCGATGCGCACATCGGCGGGGACGCCGGGTTGCAGCACCACCGCGCGCAGCGAACCGTCCGCCCGCCAGGAGCGCGCGGTGTCGGTCACGGCCACGCCCGAGAGTTCGAGAAGCGGTGCGCTCGAGGAGAGCAGCCGTGAGGCGACCTGGTCGGCCGTGCCCTCCACCCCGACCGCGCGGTCGGAGAGGTTCTCCAGTCGCACCGTGACGATGAGCAGGGTCTCACCCGGCTCCGCCTCCAGATACTGCTCCTCGACCTCGTCGGTGACCTCGGCATCCATCACGGTCACGGCGTACAGCGAGGTGCGCGCCTCGCTGCCGGCGGGGACGAGCGACGGCTGCGTCGTCGCCGGGGCGAGGCCGCCGAATGCCACGAACGCTCCCAGCAGGCCGACGATCGCGACCACGGCGGCCCAGAGCGGCACCGCCGCACGGCTGAAGGCACCCGAGGCGGCCTGGCGTACGGAATCGACCACTCCGCCTGTCCTCGTCACGCAGTCAGCCTAGCGACAGGTCTCGAACACGTAGTCGTCGTCGGTCGGGGTGACCAGGTCGCGGTCGCGGAGCACCATCGATGCCGGGGAGTCGTCGTCCGCACACATCTCGGCGAACGGGCGGGGCAGCTCGTCGGCGTATTCGATGTCGATGACGTGATCGCCGTAGACCGCGGTGTAGGCGCCGCACTCGGCGTAGACCGCGCACTCCTCGGTGACCGCGAAGTCGAACCCGGCCTGGTCGTGCAGCACCGCCGCATCCTCGGCAGTGTTCTTCTGCCCGGCCGCGAGGCCGGCCGTATGGGCCGCCCCGACCAAAAGTGTGGCCAGCGCCAGGTTGTCGTCGAAGGAGAGCGCCCCGTCAGACCGGGTGTACGAGTCGAGGTTGTCGAACTCGACGGCGTCGAAGCCGTCATCCCCGCACCCCTCGATCCACGGGATCACCGTGGCGGCGATCCGGTCGCGGCGCTCGGCTGTCGACGTGTCGAGCAGTGCCTCGTCGGGCCAGTCCGGGTCGAAGACCACCTCGCCGTCACTCTGCAGCAGCAGGTCGCGGGGCCAGGAGTCGAGTTCGTCGGGCTGCGTCTGGAATCCGTTGACGTAGCAGATCGAGTACACGCCCTCGGCCGGCTCCGCGCTCCGGTCCCGGCCGACGATCCCGACCTCGGACGCCGGTTCGTACGCACCGCCGAGCTGGTAGTCGGGGGTCGCGCCGGACGGCGGAAGGCTGAACGACGCGGCGGGTGCCGACGATTCGCCGGACGCGGGGGGAGCGGCGGGCGCCGCGCATCCGCCGAGCGCCAGCACCAGCATGGCGGCGGCGAGCGGCGTTCCGCCCCGGCGCGTCCTCGTGGGCATGGTCACTGCGGGGCGCCGGACGCGGCGACGTCGGCCGGTGCCGGTTCGGCCGGGTTGCGGCGGATGCCGATCCACGACACCACGCCGCCCACGACGAGCAACGCCGCCGTGACCCAGGCCGCATTGTGGAACCCGTCGAGGTCGAGCGTGCCGCCGACGATCGTCGAGAGCATCGCGACGACGAGCAGACCGGCGACGCGGGAGATCGCGTTGTTCACCGCCGAGGCGATGCCGGAGTGGTTCTCATCGATCGCCCCGAGGATCGCCGCGGTCAGCGGCGCCACGGTGAGCGAGAGGCCGAGACCCATCACGATCATCGCGGGCAGCACCTGCCACCAGTAGTCGAAGTCGTCTGCGACGAGCAGCAGCATGAGTGCGCCGACCGCCATGATCAGCGGACCGATGGTCATGAAGAACCGTGGCCCCCACCGGCCGGCCCATTGTCCCGCGCGGGAGGAGATCAGGATCATCAGGATCGTCATCGGGAGGCTCGCGAGCCCGGCCGCCGTGGCGCTGAGACCCGCGCCCTGCTGCAGGTAGACGCCGACCACGAAGCCGTTGAGCGACAGCGCCGCGTACACGAAGAGGGTGGCGAGGTTGCCCCAGCCGAAGTCGCGCACCCGGAACAGCCACAGCGGCATGAGCGGCGAGGCCGAGTGCTGCTGACGCCACAGGAACAGGGCGAACAGGGCAGCGCCCACGACGGCGGGGATCCAGATCGCCGGCGACTGCCACCCCATGTTGGGCTGCTCGATCAGGGCGAACACCACGGCGCCGAGGCCGAGCGCGCACAGCGCACCGCTCCACCAGTCGACCTTGATGCCGCGCGGGTGCTCCGGAAGCTTCAGGCGGGCGAGCAGCAGCAGGGTGATGCCGATGGGGATCACATTGATGAGGAAGACGAAGCGCCAGGACAGGTAGTCGACGAACAGGCCGCCGAGCAGCGGGCCGACGAGCTGGGCTCCGGTCGTGAAGGCGGTCCACACACCGATCGCCCGGGACTGCACGTCGGCGCGCATGGTCGCGGTGATGAGCGCGAGCGAGCTCGGCACCAGCAGCGCGCCGGCTGCACCCTGCGCGGCCCGGGCGATGATCAGCATGAGCGGATCGAAGGCCGCGGCCACCGCGATGGAGGCGATTCCGAACGCGATCAGGCCGATGCGCATCACCAGCACGCGGCCGTAGGCGTCGGACACCGATCCGGCGAGCAGGATCAGCGCGCTCAGCGTGATCAGGTACGCGTCGACCACCCACTGCTGAGTGGTGATGCCGCCGCCGAGTTCGCGGCTGATCGCGGGCAGGGCGACGTTCACGACGGTGCCGTCGAGGAACGTCACGAACGAGGCGAGCACGGCGATCGAGATCACGAGCCGCTGGAGAGGGGCGAAGGAGGAGGCCACAGGCCGACATTACTCCCGGCGGCGGACACCCGGGCGGCGGCGGTCAGGCCGCGGGCGCGGGCGCGGGCTCCTGTCGTTCCCCGTGCGGATCGGGCCGAGGCGCAGCTGGTGCCGGGTGAGTTGCCGGCGTTCCGGCGCGGAGGAGTCGCGCGAGCCCGGCCGTCCCGTCCTGCTCGACGCTGCGGCGCTGCCGAGTGGCGCCGGTGCCGTCGGTGCGCAGCCGGGCGAGCCCGTCGTGCACCCACTCCTCGTCACCGAGTTCACGAAGCGCCGGGGCGATAACGGCCTGCATCCGCTCGGCGACGGTCCGCGCGTCGTCGATCTCCCCGGTCGTCGGGTCGATCACGCGCGCGTCCATGCCGCGGCGAGCAGCGGTCCACAGTGACGCGTCGATCACATCCGCGCCGATCGCGGCGGGAGGCTGGTCGTCGGTCAGCACGATCGCGCGGCTGAGCAGCGCGGCGAGCACCGACTCCTCCGGAGTCAGCTGCGCGTCGAAGACCCGCACCTCGACCGTCGGGTAGCGCTCCGAGATGCGCACCGCCCAGGAGAGGGAGGCGGCATCGGCGATGGCCCGCAGATCGATGAGTCGCTGCACCCCCGAGCGGTACTCGGTGAGATCGCGGAAGTGCGGCGGGCTCCACGAACCGGGCAGACGACGGATCAGGATGCTGCGCCAACTGGCGAAGGAGGTGTCGCGGCCCTCCACGAACGGGCTGTTCCCGGTGAGGGCCAGCAGCACCGGCAACCAGCCGCGCACCCGGTCGAGTGCGCGCACCCGCTCTTCGTCGTCGAGCACCTCGACGTGCACGTGCAGGCCGTTGACCTCGTGATCGTGGGTGAGATGGCCGAGCTGCTCGGCCACCACGTCGTAGTGCGGGGACGGGGAGACGGCGGAGGAGCGCGTCGTGGCGAACGGCGTTCCCGACGAGGCCGCGATCGCCTGCTGCTCCTGCGCATGCCAGCCGATCAGCTCGCGCAGGTGTCGCAGCTGTGCCTCGGCATCCGCGCCGGTCGAGACGGGCTCGGTGAGGCACTCGATCTGCGAGGTCAGATACTCCTTCGTGACCTCGCCGCCGGTGCGGAGCCGCGTGATGCGCTCGCGCGTGCCGGAGGCCAGAGCCACGGGCACCAACGAGTGCTCATCGAGGAAGAGGAACTCCTCCTCGATGCCGAAGCGGGTCATCCCCGGCCTCAGTGATTCCTGAGGGCGGAGATCAACTCGGACTTCCGCTTGTGGCTGTAGCCGGTGAGTCCCAGTTCCTTCGCGCGTTTGCGCAGCTCCGGAACGGTCCAGTCGTCGTAGTCGCCGTGTTCTCCGCCACGGCGACCGACGGTGCTGCGGCCTTCCTTCGCGGCCGCGTTCGAGATCCGCGCCGCCTTCTCCTTGGACGCCCCGTCGTCCCTGAGCTCTTCGTACAGCTCGGGGTCCTTGAGCGAATTGTTCCGTCGTCCTGGCATGGGCTCATCCTTTCGCGCACTCGGAGGGTGGAAGTCAACCCCCTCTGGAAGATGGCTCCCGGGAGCTAGCGTGGTGTCACCGCAGTCGGGCGTTCGCGCCCCGAAAGAAGGGAAAGACCGATGAACATCCTCCTGATCATCGTCATCGTCGTCGCAGTGATCCTCGCGATCACCGGAGGACTGGTGCAGTCGCTCCAGTTCCTCCTGTGGGTCGGACTCGTCCTCCTCGCGATCGCTGTGATCGCCTGGTTGATCCGAGCGATCAGCGGCAGCCGCAAGGTCTGACCGAGGTCTGATCCCGAAGAGGTGGGGCCCGCCCGATGGCGGGCCCCACCTCTTTGCCGTTTCCGGGGGACTCTCGTCCTACTTCTTGTCGAACGCGTCGCGCACGCTGTCGCCGGTCTTCTCGGCGGCGTCCTTCACGTTCTGACCGGCCTGCTTGGTCGATGCCTTGACCTGATCTGCCTGGCCCTCGGCCTCGAGACGCTCGTTGTCGGTGAGCTTGCCGACGCCCTCTTTGACCTTTCCTGCGGCCTTCTCGGCGGCGTTCTTGACGTCATCTGCAGCACTCATGTTCTGCTCCTCTCCTAGGGCGGATTCGATTGATCCCGACCTTTCCACGCGGGCGCGGAACGAGCCACGGGATTGACAATCCGGCTCGCTCATGTCAGCGTTCCGCCCCATCGACGCGGGGTCCCCGAGGGACTAGCCTGGCGCCAGGCGGGTGGTCCTGCCCGCGGACCTCGAAGGAAGCGGTGAGCGATGGACTCGATGATGATGGGCGCCATGTCGAAGAACATGGAGTCGATGCCCGACATGGGCATGATGGACATGTCCGTCATGCAGGCGTGCATGGATGCGTGCGCCGCGTGCGAGCAGGCGTGCACGGTGTGCTCGACGCAGATGATGGACTGTTCGCCGGCCTGTATGAACTGCGCCGACATGTGCAACACCATGATGCGCTCGATGATGCGGATGCAGGGCATGACGCCGGCCTCGATGATGGCCATGCTCAACGCGTGCATCGCGATGTGCCAGGTCTGCATGGACGAGTGCATGCGGCATGCCGACGACAGCGACGTGTGCCGCATGTGCGCTCAGGCGTGCCAGGCGTGCATGGATGCCTGCATGGCCATGAAAGACATGATGATGGCGAGCGCCTGACGGGCGATCGCTCCCGACGGCCCGTCGGTGACGGGCCGCGTCAGACGGTGGCGACGTTGAACTGCGTGCGCCCCACGGCGAGCACGCCGTAGCGGGCATGCAGCGCGACCGGTGTGCCCGGGGCTGCTTCGAGCGCCGCGCCGGATCCGTTCCACAGCTCGTGGACCTCGCCGTCGAGCGTGCGCACGACGAGGTCGCCGGCGACGGCATCCGTCGTCACGACCAGCGCGTCGACCCACCCCGCGGGCGTCGCCGAGGCGATGCGCGCCTGGATCAGATGCAGCGCGTGGCCGGGGGCGAACGAAGAGCACCGGTCGCCGTGGCTGCACATGCACGCTGCACGCTCACGCACCGGGAGGGGCGAAAGGCGGTTCAGCGGCGTGGACACGGTGGTCTCCTTCAGGATCGACGTTCCGGAAAGACTAAGTCGGGTTCCGGGTCGGAGCCAGGCGGACCGACACGGAGTGAAACAAACGGGTGTAGTCTCTCGGGGTGCTGTCGTCGATGAGCGCCCCTCGGGCGCAGAGCGGAGCTGCAGGCGCCTTCCGCGCCGCAGGCAGAGGCTGAAGACCGGCCGGAGGCGGAAACCCCGTCCCCGGTGCTGTGTCATACCCCGGCATCCGTCCCGGGCGCCTCATCCGATCGACTCGCCCTCTGCGGCGACCACTCCTGAAAGCACCTTCTCATGCGTCCCATCGACGAGCGCGGCATCCGCGCCTCCTTCCTCAACGCCTCCCGCAAGGAGGTCTCCGACCTGACCCTCCCGCCCGGCTTCGCCGAGATCGACTTCGACCGGCTCGACTTCCTCGGCTGGGTGGATCCGAAGATGCCCCGCCGCGCGTACGTCGTCACGTGGGTCGACGACGCCCCGGTCGGTGTGTTCCTGCAGCGCGCCGAGCAGCGCGTGATCGCCCGGGCGCAGTGCTCCTGGTGCGAAGACGTCACGCTCCGCAACGACGTGCAGCTGTTCGTGGCACGCAAGGCCGGTGCCGCCGGACGCAAGGGCGACTCGGTCGGCGTGCTCACGTGTGCCGAGTTCGGCTGCAACCGCAACGTGCGCATCCTCCCGCCGCTGGCCTACCAGGGCTTCGACCGCGAGTTCGCGCGCGATCTGCGCATCCTGCGTCTGCAGGAGCACGTCGCCGGCTTCCTCGCCGAGGTGGCGGGGCCGACGGCCTAGCCGACGCGTGCGCGTCCGGTCGTCCGGGCGCGCACGTGCTCGCGGGCGGGAGCGGCCAGCTCAACCGAGAGCCGCGCGAACTCCTCGAAGCTGCGTCGTCCGGGCCAGTCGGCCGGCAGCATCGACGGCGGAAGCCCGGGGTCGGTGTAGGGCAGCACCCGCCAGCGGTCGATCAAGTGCACGTACGCGGCGAACGGCTCGGAAGGCAGCGCGGTGAGCTGGTCCTGGAAGTCGAGGTGCTCGGCGCGCAGGGCCGCGAGATCCCACCACTGCGCGGCAGCCTCGACGAGCGTGCCGGCCGGCGCGGGGGCGGATGCCTGGAACAGGGTCGCCCGACTCCGGGCGTCGAGCTCTTCGAGGATCTGCTCCACCTCGTCGTGGAGGTGCCCCGGACAGATCCACAGCGCGGGGGACACGACTCCGGCGCCGATCCACTGCAGGCGGCGGCGCAGCTGGTGCCGGATGCTGCGTGCGCTCTCGGGAATCGAGAACGAGATCAGGCACCAGGAGTCGGCATCCGTCATCTCGCGCATCTCGAAGATGCGGCGGTCACCGCGCTCGAGCATCCCGACGGCGGCCGGGTTGAGGCGGTAGCCGATCCCGGCATCGCGCTCCGCGAGCAGGAGCCCCTTCTGCTTCAGACGTGTGATGCCGGTGCGGGCGGGGCCTGCCTCGATCCCGAGGTCGCCCGCGAGCGCGACGAGGTCGGCCGCCGAGATCCAGCCGCCGAGCGGGCGCAGGAACACCCCGACGAGTGTCCGCAGCAGCGAGGCGGTGCTGCCGGGGCGTGCGTCGATGTCATCGAGCACGGGCGCGGCGGCGGGGTCAGAAGTCACCGGACTCCAGGGCGTCGCGCACGGCCAGGACCCCCGTGATCGTCTCGACGTGCGAGGTGCTCAGTGGGGAGAGCCCGAGGCGGATGCCGTCGGGGAAGCGGAAGTCGGGGATGATGCCGTCGGCCCACAGCCGCCGCGTGACTTCGCGGAAGTCCGGGTGGCCGATCGTCACGTGGCCGCCGCGGAGGTCGGCGTCGCGCGGGCTCAGCAGCCGCACGCCGAGAGGTGCGAGCACCTCGTCGTATGCGCGCACCGCGAGGTCGGTCAGCGACTGCGACTTCGCCCGGACTCCGGCGATCGTGGACTGCTCGATGAGGTCGAGCATCCCCTGCATCGCGAGCATCGACGTCACCGGCGGGGTGCCGCTCAGCAGCTGACGGATGTCGCCCGCCGGCACGTACTCCGGCCCCATCGCGAAGATGTCGGCCGCGCTCCACCAGCCCTGGATCGGCTGACGCAGCACACCCTGGAGTCCGTGACGCAGGTAGGCGAACGCGGGGGAGCCCGGTCCGCCGTTGAGGTACTTGTAGGTGCAGCCGACGGCCAGGTCGACGCCCCACTCGTCGAGCTGCATCGGAATCACGCCGGCCGAGTGGCAGAGGTCCCACATCATGAGCGCGCCCGCGTCGTGCGCTGCGGCGGTGATGCCGGGCATGTCCGCGAGGGCGCCGGAGCGGTAGTCGACGTGGCTCAGCGAGACCAGGGCGGTGCGTTCCGACACGACGGCCTCGACGTCGGCGACGGTCACCCCGTGCACGGGATCGGGTTCGAGCCAGCGCAGGGTCATGCCGGTCTCGGCCGCGACGCCCTCGGCGAGGAACCGATCGGTGGGGAAGTTGCCGGCCTCGATGACGAGCTCGGTGCGGTCCGGGTCGGCTGCTGCGGCGGCGCGCATGAGCTTGTAGATCAGCACGCTCGTCGAGTCGGCCACGACGGTCTGGCCGGCCGCGGCGCCGAGCGCGACCCGGCCGATGCGGTCTCCGAGCTCCATCGGCAGCGCCATCCACTGCTCATCCCAGGAGCGGATGAGCCGCGTGCCCCAGTCTTCCCGCACGAACGCGGCGAGCTTCTCCGGGATGTCGCGCAGCGGGCGGCCGAGCGAGTTGCCGTCGAGGTAGGCCGTGACACCCGGCGCCTCGGCGAACGCGTCGAGGTGGGCACGCAGCGGGTCGGCGGCGTCGAGGGCACGGGCGGCGTCGAGCAGGTCGGTGTCGCGGGGGTCGGTCATGTCACACCTTCAGGTCGGCGGGGGTGAGGGGGTCGCCCGAGTGGAAGGTCACGTC
>NZ_FMIR01000015.1 GCF_900095745.1 Microbacterium oxydans | reverse complement strand
CCGGGCACCGTGCAGACGAACTTCGCGTCCGACTCGTCGAGCATCATGCGGCTGCTCTACCGCACGCCGCTCAAGCACCTCCTGCTGATCGGGGCCGACGAGGGCGGCACTGCGCTGCCAGAGGGCCTCGGCGAGATCCGGGTCGTTCACCTGCGGGTTGACCTTCGTGGTGAGGGTGCGCTCGTCGTAGTACGCGCCGGAAAGCCAGGTGTCGCCGGGGGTGCCCTCGATGAACCAGCGCAGAGTGTCGCCGCCCTTGTCGGCCCCGATCAGCAGGAGGTGCTTGAGCGGCGTGCGGTAGAGCAGCCGCATGATGCTCGACGAGTCGGACGCGAAGTTCGTCTGCACGGTGCCCGGATGGAACGCCACCGCGCTGAGCCCGTCGGCGTGGAACTTCGTGTGCAGGCTCTTCGCGAACAGCACGTTGGCGAGCTTCGCGTCGCCATAGGCCTTGTTCGGGCTGAAGCGGCGGGTGTTGTCGAGGTCGTCGACGTCGATGTGCCCGAAGAGGCGGTGGCCGATGCTCGAGGTGTTGATGACCGCGCCGTCGGATGCGAGCAGCTGCGGAAGCAGCAGGTTAGTGAGCAGGAACGGCGCCAGGTGATTGACCTGCATCGTCTTCTCGAAGCCGTCGACGGTCGGGGTCTGATCTCCGAAGATGCCGCCGGCGTTGTTCGCCAACACGTGGATGCCGCCATCGCCGACGGCATCCGTGATCTTCCCGGCCAGCGCCCGCACGTCGTCGAGGCGGGCGAAGTCGGCCGTGAACCAGTCCGATCCGGTCTCCTCCGCGACCGCGCGGGTCTTCTCGACCGATCGGCCGACCAGGATCAGTCGGTTCGACGGCGAGGCGAGCTGGCGAGCGGCGGCTGCCCCGATCCCGTCGGATGCTCCGGTGAGGACGATCGTCTTCTGAGGCACGGGCCGCGTCACTCGGCTTCGGCCGAGGGGGTGATGCGCCGGACCGCGCGGGTGACGTGCTCGGCGATGACCGCCTGTGCCCGGTCGGGGTCTCCGCTCGCGATGGCGTCGACGATCTGCTGGTGGCTGCGCACGTGCTCCTCGAGCTCGGCGGGGTCGAGTGCCGCGTTGGCGGCGTGCAGGAACCCGGTGATGCGTCCGCGCAGCTGCCCGCTGACCTCGTCGAGGAAGCGGTGTTCGGCGAGGTCGGCGAGGGTCTCGTGGAACAGGCGGTCCTGGCGCAGCACCTCGTCGATGTCGCCGGGTGCCGCATCCGACATCGCCTGCACGATGGCGCCGAGACGGGCGGCGGATTCCTCGTTCCACCGCTCCTGCACCCGGATGGCCATGAACTGCTCGAGCACGATCCGCAGGCTCGAGATCTCCTCCAGATCCTGCGCGCTCAGCTGTGCGACGCGGGCGCCGCGGCGGGGCTCGCGGGTGATCAGACGCTCTTCGGCCAGACGGGTCAGGGCTTCGCGCACCGGGATGTGACTCACGCCGAGGCAGTCGGCGAGCTTGCGTTCGACGAGGCGCTCGCCGGGCGCCAGCTCTCCGGAGTGGATAGCGGCGCGCAGCTCGTCCGTGACCTGTTCGGCGATGTTCTGATCCGAGACGCTGCGCATTCGGGTGCCCTCTCGATCCGCGGCGCAGCCTCGTCGAGTGGTGCGCATTCGTTCGCTCGATGCTATGGCATTTCTCGGATCGGTGGACACCGCCGCATATTTGCTAGATGCTATAGCAAAGACTTCGAAGCGATGACGAAGGGGTTGTCATGACCGATGGATCGACCGTTGTGACGGATCCGCACGCAGGTGCCACGAGACCGGCGAGCGCTGACGCGGAGGGGACGGTGCGGTCCACCGGTCGCCGCGCCCTCATGGCCGGACTCGGTGCGGTCGCGCTCGGCGCTGCCGGCTCCCTCGCTGTCGTGACACCCGCGCAGGCGGCCCCCGTCGCCATGGGTGCGAAAGACATCACCAGGGCGGAGACCGTCGCCGAGCTGGCCCGCCTCCGTGCGCGGGCCGGCGAGGTGGCCATCGTCGCCGGCTACCGGACACCGGGCGACGCGGGGCTGCTCGTGTACGTGGGGTCCGACGCGGCGAAGATCACGCCCAACGGCGGCACGGTGATCGCCGGCAAGCGCGGCACCACCTGGCTGCTGCAGCATGACGGCACGCTCGACTTCCGGGTCTTCGGCATCACGGGGCCCGAGACGGCGGCCGATGATGCGCTCGCCGCGATGGTAAACGATCCCCGCATCCGGCGGATCGAAGCGCACACGGATCTGCTGTTCCAGAAGCGGCATCGCTTCACGCGCTCCCACCTCGAGATCGACTTCGGCGGGCACGTCATCGCGACGGAGGGCATCGAGCCGAACACCCACGACAACCCGTTCGGCGCGGTGATGTTCTTCACCGGGGTATCCCGAGACGTCGTCGTCGAGCATCAGCTGGCCGAGGCCTGGCCTGAGCTGACGGATGCGGTCGCCGTCCCCGATGCGGCGAAGTTCCCCGTCGACACGTGGTGGGCGGTGCAGTGCGACACGGTCGCCGGAGGCGGCGCCGATGAGCGCGAGATCCAGCGGTTCGTCCAGGTGACGCAGCAGATCGATGGGCAGCACATCCGGATCAATTACCTCAATGGCTGGCCGCTGGACAAGGGCCGCAAGCTCACCTGGCGGCAGATGGCCCCGGTCGAAGGCGTGCGCATCTCGAACATGCGGTTCCTCGGCGCCGGTCCCTTCGACGGGCCCACCGACGGCTCGTTCCCCGACGCGCGCGAGCTGACAGGGTCGCATCCGATCGCGTTCGAGTACGCCATCGGATGCGATGTCGCCGATGTGCACGCCAGCCGCACCTGGTGGCCCGTCGTGATGCGGCGGTGGAACACCCACTTCACGACCGAACGCTGCTCGGTCGAGAACCCGCCCACGGTGTTCTACGGCGGCGCGGGGTACCTCACGCAGCAGATCTACTGCCTCTACGGGCGGGTGAGCGACTGCACGTCGTCGAACGCGCGGCACCTCAACGACCTGACCGCCAGCGCGTACTGCATCGTCGAGAACTGCCACGGTGACGGCGACGATCAGGGCGGCAACCCGTTCACCACCCACGGTCAGTACGAGCACGACCTCACCTTCATCGGATGCTCGGGGCTGATGGACATCGCCAATTCTGGCGCGCAGTGGGGCACCTCGGCCAAGCGCATCACGGTGCGCGACCACGTCTGCTCGTGGTTCGTCGCCGGCACGAAGATCAGCGACCTGACTCTCGAGAACGTGCGGGTGATCGGACGGTCGACCTTCGACCCGCAGGCGACCATGACGATCAACGCCGACGGCGCCCAGGTGCGCGGGTGCACCGCCGGGCTGTTGGCCATCGGGCAGCGGTCGGCTCGATCGTCGCGGCCGACGACGATCGAGGACTGCACCTTCGCGCTCCCCAAGGATCAGGTGCTCATCCAGACCCCGGTCACCGTTCCCGTCAGCTTCGTGCGCTGCACGATCACCGGAATCGACGGGATGAAGGCGCGTGGTTCCGGAACCGTCGAGTTCGTCGACTGCCGGTTGAGCGGCCCGGCGAAGGGCGCGCCCGCCGAGATCAGCGCGTCGAGGGTCACCATCCGGGGCGGCTCGGTGCGCGATGCCGTGCTCTCCGCGACCGCCGTGCGCGACCAGGCCATCGCGCTGGAGGGCGTCGAGCTCAGCACAGAGCGCGCGGAGGGCGCCATGCTGTCCCGAGCCGCCGGCTCGGGGGTCATCACCTGGCGTCTGAGCGGCCTGACCTCGGCAGCGCCGAAGGGCGTGGCACACGTCGACATCGGCACGGGCGTCAACCACGCGCGCGTCACCGGCAGCCAGTTCGTCGGAGGGCGGCTGCGGTTGGCCGACGGCTTCTCGGAGCCTTCCACGCTCCTCTACAGCGACAACGTCGAGCGTGGCGTCGAGGCGGATCTCCCCGAGGCCGGAGACCGCGTGCTGATCGCCGACGTGCTCACGAGCGCGTGAGCGGCGGCATCATGGAGCACATGGAGGACTTCGAGTGAACGACACGGCATCGCCCACGCATCTCGGCGACCGCATCCGCATCCCGCGCACCCGCGCGCGCATCGGCATCGCCCGGCGCGACGTCACGCCGCCCATCGGCATCCGCGCCAAGAACTGGGGTCCCGCCGACTGGGAGCGCTCCGAGGGGGCGCACCGCCCGTTCGAGCTGACCGCGCTCGCCGTGATCGCGGGAGACGAGCGGCCGCGCCTGCTGCTCGCGGTCGACGGCACCTGGTGGCGCCGCGTGGCCGACGAGCAGGGTGTCCGCGGGGCGATCCTCGATGGCCTCGGACTCGACCCCGATCAGCTGATGCTGTCGCTCTCGCACACGCATGCCGGCGCGGTGCTCTGCGCGGCCGATGCGCACCTCCCGGGTGGAGAGCTGATCCCCGGGTACCTCGAGGCGCTCGCCGCCGCGGGCATCGCCGCCGGACGCGAGGCACTCGACGGGGCGGTTCTCGGACTCATCGAGTGGACGACCGGCCGCTGCACGCTCGCGGCCGACCGCGAGCTCGACGTCGACGGTCGTGCGCTCGTGGGCTTCAATCCCGCCGGCGCCGCCGACGACACCGTCATGATCGGCCGCCTCAGCGTCGACGGTGTCGTGCGCGGCACGCTCGTGAACTATGCCTGCCACCCGACCACGCTCGCCTGGCAGAGCCGTGAGGTATCGCCGGACTATGTCGGCGCGATGCGCGAGATCGTCGAGGCGGCCACGGATGCACCGTGCCTGTTCGTGCAGGGCGCCTCGGGCGAGCTGGCCCCTCGCGAGCAGTACACCGGCGATGTCTCGGTCGCCGACCGCCACGGACGCTCGCTCGGGCATGCGGTGCTCGCGGCCCTCGACGCGCTGCCTGCGCCGGGGGAAGAGCTGACGCTCGAGGGCGTCGTGGAGTCGGGCGCCCCGCTGGCGATCTGGGCGGGGCAGGAGGCCTCCGGCGGGGAGGGCGCGGCCGGTTCGGTGGCGTCGGTCGAGCTTCCGCTGCGCGACCTGCCGACGCTGGACGAGCTCGCCGAGGAGTGGAAGGACATCGACCCGCGGTCGCGCGAGGAGCGCCTCGGCCGCGCGCGCAACCTGCGTGACGGGTACATCGACGGCCCGACGGTGCAGCATCCGGTCTGGGCCTGGCGGCTCGGGGATGCGGTGATCGTCGGGCATCCGGGCGAGGCGTACTCGCGCCTGCAGACCGCGTTGCGAGCGCGGTTCCCCGAGACGCCGATCGTCGTGATGAACCTCACGAACGGCCCCGGCTTCGTGTACCTGCCGACGCGCGATGCGTATGACCGCGGCGCGTACCAGGCGTGGCAGACGCCGCTGGCCCCCGGCGCGCTCGACCTGCTCGAGGAGCATGTCGCGGCGGTCGTCGCCGATCTCTTCGACCGCTGAGTCGCGCGCCCGCTACACTTGCTATAGCAAATCTCGCACACCCTGAGGAGAGCAATGACCGCGCCCGTCGCCATCGTCACCGGAGGATCCGCCGGCATCGGCTGGGAGATCGGCCAGCGCCTCGCCGCCGACGGCTACACGGTCGTCGCCGCGGATCGCGTGCCCGGACTCACCTCGGGAGAGAACCCCGCCGGCATCCTGTGGCGCGAGCTCGACGTGACCGACCACGCCGGCGTCGACCGGGTGTTCGGAGAGATCGAGGCTGAGCTCGGACCCATCGAGGTGCTCGTCAACAACGCCGGCATCCAGCGCCACCGTGGCATCGAAGACCTCAGCTGGGACGAGTGGTCGGCCGTGGTCGACGTCAACCTGCACGGCGTCTTCTCGGCACTGCAGGCCGCCGGCAGGCGGATGCTGGAGCGCGGCGACGGCCGCATCGTGAACATCTCGTCGATCTCGTCGCGCGGTTCGGCGGGACGCGCTCCCTACGCCACGACCAAGGCGGCCGTGATCGGCTTGACCTCGACCGCCGGTGCCGAGTGGGCCGCGCGTGGCGTGCGGGTCAATGCGGTCGCGCCCGGCTACATCGATACGGGAGTCTTCCGCCAGGGCGTCGAGGCGGGCACACTCAGCCTCGACACGATCCTGTCGCGCATCCCCGCGAAGCGCCTGGGCGACGCGAGTGAGATCGCCGCGGCCGTCAGCTTCCTCGTCTCCGACCAGTCCCGCTACATGAACGGCCAGACCCTGTATGTCGACGGCGGCTTCATGGTCGACTACGGCATCCCCCTGGCGAAGAAGCCCGAATGAGCACGATCGCGCGCATCGATACGGCCACGGCCGCGCTGCCCCTCCCCGCGCCCTTGCAGTTGGGGGCGATGACGGTGACCCGCCGCGAGTACAGCGCGGTGCAGGCGACCGCCGACGACGGCACGACCGGCGTCGCATACTGCCTGTCGCGCGAGGCGCCGATGGCCGAGATCGTCGACCGGCTCGTCGCGGCACATGCGGTCGGTGCGGATGCCGATGACCCGATCGCGACCTGGGAGCGGATGCTGCGCGGCAGTGCCATTGTCGGGCGGGTGGGTCTCGTTCGCCGGGCCATCGGCCTCGTCGACATCGCGCTGTGGGACATCGCGGCGCGGCGCGCGGACGTGCCGCTGTGGACGCTGCTCGGCACCGGAGACGCGCCGCGGGAATCAATTCTCGTCGCCGCATACCCGTCGCCTGACCGGGCTCCGCGCGAGGTCGCCGACGAGGTTCTCGCTCAGGCAGACGGCTGGACGTACGTGAAGATCTCCCGCATTCCCGATCCGGCATATATGCGCGAGCTGTTCGCCCTGCTGAACGCCGAGCTGCCCTCCGCGACCGGTCTGATCGTCGACGTCGGCTTCGGCTGGCCGGATGCCGATGCCGCCCTGGCCGAGATCGCGCAGTGGGGAGACCCGCAGTTGGCCTGGCTCGAAGACCCGCTGCTCCCCGAAGACGCCGCGGGTGTCGCGCGCATCCGCCGGGAATCGGGACTTCCCGTCTCGGTCGGCGATGAGGTCACCGACCCTGCCGTGCTGAAGGCGCTGGTCGAGGTCGGCGGGGTCGAAGCGCTGCGCCTCGACGTCGTCGCGATCGGTGGCGTGACCCCGGCCCAGGAGCTGATCGCTTGGGCGGCCGAGCGCGGCGTGCCCGTCTCGGGGCATGTCTACCCCGAGGTCACCGCCCACCTGGGCATCGGCGTGGAGACCTTCGCGCGGGGTATCAACCCGTACGACCCGGCGCCGTCGTTCGTGCTCGGCGGTCCGTCGTTCGAGGGGCGGATCCGGCCGACGGATGCTCCGGGGCTCGGGTTCACGCTTGATCCTGGCGTGTTCGCGTTCGGGACGGACTGAGAGGTCGGCCGCCGCCAGTCGCGCCGCGCGCGCTCCTCATCGGCAACGGCTGAATCCGTGGTCGGTCTAGAGCGCTCGCCAGGAGTTGGGCACGATCGAGGAGGGCTTCGCATCGGAGGTCCTGCTCGGCGACGCGCGGCCGATACTGCACCGCATGAGCGTGCACCGGACCCGAGGGCGCCAGAACCCCGGTCGCCGGATGACTTAGCAAGGCCGGTACCTCGAAGTGCACTCGGCTACACGAGCGCGATGAAGATGTGGTGCTTGAGACCTTCGGCATCAACGGCTCTGTCTACATCTGCGGCTGCTCCGCCGCGGTGTCGGCGATCATCGATCAGGGCCTGTCGGGCGCGATCGTGACCATCGGGTCGATCCGCGGTCGCGCCAGCTTCACCGATCACACGGCCTACGACTTCGCCAAGACCGACATCGATGCCCTCGCACGCAGAGTGGCGATGACATATGGCGTTCTCGGCATGCGACCGGACATCGTCGCCCCCGCGGGCGCGCACTCCGCATCTGGAGGCGCAGATTGTCCGTCCGGTTGACCCGGCGGCCGAGGAGCGAGCGCTCGCGGAGGGTCCGCCGACGAGGCGCCGTACTTCTCGGGCCGGTCCATCGCGGTCGACGGCGCCTGGTCGGCATCCTTCGGCGACATGGCGGTCGACACCGCCCCGCGGGAGCGCTTCGGAGGCTGACTACGGGGAGTCTCGACAAGCCACCGCATCACCGTATGTGCGCGTCCACGAGCAGCCCGGTGGCACCGGTCGAGTGTGTCGCGAAGCGGGATCCGTCTAGGTGTGGGATCAGGCTCCTCGAACCTCTGTTCCCCGATGCTCGACCGAGTTTTGGCTCAGCGCGCTGCCGCGGGGGCGTCGTCGTGCGGGAATGTTCTGCCACATCTCGGAGTACTCACTGTCCAGGCGCCGCTGGAACCGGAGAACCTCGTTGGGCTCAGCGAAGACCGCGCCGCGCAATATGTACTGCGCCTGATCGAGTTCAGGGAGCCCGAGCCAGTCATAGCTAGAGGGCCGAGCGATCACATGGCGTGTGCCCCTTGGGGCTGCAAGGTAGTACTCCGAACGCCCCCAACGGTCATGGACGGCATCTTCTACCTGGGACTCAACGAGTGCCAGTCCCAGTGACTCGATCATTCGCATAGCGTTCTCCGCCTCCCGCAGAGCCTGCTCGATCTGGCCCACGCCCGACGCAGTCTTGCGGTAATGCTGATGGTCGTTTCGAACCTCGTTGACCTTCCCGCGCTGCAGCGCTTGCGCAACGCTCTTCAGGCCGGAGGTGATCTTGAGGCGGCTTCCTTCGGTGAGCGAGAGGAAGGGGGCCGTCGAGGTGAACGGAAACTTTTTGAGACGGCTCCCGCGAGAGTAGGCAGGAAAATCGTTCCGTGGCCGACCGAGGGACTCCGACTCCGTGGCAAGGGCGGATAGCCGCGCGGAGAGGAACTCGAACCCGCGTGCCATCGTGTAAATGTCAAGCTTATCGCTGAGGAAGTCGTAGCTCTTTAGCGAGTCACCTCCGTACGATACCGATTCCTGGACCAATTCCAATCCCCGCGCATTATCGGCCTCGAATCCATACTGATATGCATGCGGATCCACGACGTGATCATGTAGGAGCGCCCATGCCGAGAAGGCGAGCGACTCCTGCAGGAAGCGCTCGAGTTCGCGGAAGTACTTGCTCGCGACGCCTAGAAACTCCTCGGTGTCGCGAGTCCCGGGAGCGCTCGATGCACGAGTGAGTCCAAGGAGCTTCTCATGAAGCCTCCAGTACTCGGCTCGCGGATCCTGTTCGCTATGGAGAGGGAAGCCGAGCTTCCATAGGATGCGATTTGCGATGCTCACGTCCCCCTCATCGAGGCCGTGTGCGATCCGGAGATTCTTGGCCAGGCGTGACAAAGTGTCTCTGCTGACGAGGCCGAGACGTGTTACGCACTCCAGTGGTTCGGCCGTGCGGAAGAAAGTGTCCAACTGCTCTTCGAGTGAGTCCGCGACAATGCCCCGCAACATCCACTCCAGATCGGATCGTACGGAGTCTTCCGAGAGCGCGTAGACGTTCGTCAACTCGTCACGAAGCCGTAAAGCAGCGAAGCCCGGATGGTCGGAAACGAATCGCACACCGAGGCTTCCCAATTCTGGCGATAGCCCGAACGCACCGGAGCGACGCTCCTTGTTCAGGACGGGGCACCGAACTTCCCCACGCGGCACGTGAATCTCGCCATCGAAGACGAGTGAATCCAGCGCCTCCTGCAGTACAGTTTCCTTGACAAGAAGAGCGATCTGCATTAGCTGCGCGCGATCCAAGTCTGCGACGGCGGCGTTTGCATCGTTGACTTCCAGGAACGGACTAACCAATTTTCGAAGGCTGCCCGCCGTTGCGTTGAGCAGGTACGCAATCAGCGCCCGGAGTTCCCTGAGACTCAGCGCATCCCCTAATAGCGTCGCAGAGACGCCGACCGCTGTGTCTGAGAACATGATTGCATCGACGTCGCGGACGTCGTCTGCTGCTCCGAACCAGTCGATCTCCTTCTTCTCGTTATCTGGAAACGCATCCTCGAAGCGGTCTCGATGACTATTGATGGTGGCCGTGCTACTTGTTGTCAAGTGGATGCGGTGCGCAGCATCGCACATCGTGTCTGAGCAATGAAACGCTTCGACACGTCGCCCCGAGGCAAGCTGACGGGTTGACTGAGACTCGAGCAAACCGTATGGACCCGTCACGTACCGGCCGTACTGCTGAACACCGGTCGGAGTACTGTCTAGGAAGCGTTGTGTCTCGTCGTAGGTGAGAACAGGTTGGCCCTCTTCGAACATGGCTGCGTACGCGTCATAGGACTCGCGCCCAAAAGCGAATGGGAAGCGGATCTTGCCCGAGAGGATCTGAGCTGAGACAGCTTTAGACATGCCGTCGAGGTCGGTGGCTTCAATATCAACCAGTAGCTTTTCTCGTCCGATTGCGAGCGCGCACATCAGACGTGCCTCTTTGGCGGGAATCTTGTCCGCTTTCGCAGTTACGACCTTGGTCAGTGCCGCATCCCCGTAGTCCGTCAACTTGACCGAACTCGACAAGCCGTCCGGGATCGAGTAGTCGTTCGCGATGATCGAGTCCCCGAGAAGCCTGACGAGGTCGACGAAGCTGGCGTACTTCTCGCGCAGATCATCGCCATCGAGGACGGCGGCCAGCTCGGGTGGAAGTTGGGTCGGCACCATTGTCTCCTTACCTTCGACGCACTCATTATGGCGGCATATCGGTGTGCCCGCGATCGTCAGTCACGACATGGCCGCAGCCCATCGTCATTGGGGCCGCGGAGTACCGTCACCTGGCAACGCGCTGGTGCGCGGGATGTCGACGGCCCCAGCCTCACCGCAGATACGCGTCGACGAGCAGCGCGCCGCGGATGGCCCGTAGCTCGTCGATGATGCGCGCCACGCTCTTGGCGCTCACCGACGACAGCGCGAGGTCGTGCGGGCCCAGAGGCTCGAGCTTCCCGGTGCGGATGCGGATGACCTCCCACGCCGCAGCGCGCAGGGCGCGGTCTTTGCGTAGATCGGCATCCTGCCGCTTGCCGACGTGCTCCAGGCCATGACGGCCGACCGTGTCATACTCCAGCGCGACTCGCAGTTCCGGAAACACGATGTCGGGCCAGACCTCGGTGTGGCGGAAGAACGCGCGCGACACTTTCACCGCGTTCACCGCCGCGTCGAACTCGATCAGCGCTCCGAGCTCTGCGCGCAGGCGTCCCTCCACCGCGGATGCCGGGCGCGGGGCGCACGCGCTCACGAACGCGGTCCCGGCGGGCAGGTCGGGTGTCTTGGTGCAGAGCGCGAGCGCGGGGCGACGGGGTTTGCGCGGGAGGGCGCGAGCTTCGCCCAGCACGACCGGTTGCGGACGGGCGAGCGCCGAGCATTCGGGACACCACGCGGAGCGGCGCCGCACCTGTCCCGGCCGCTCGCGCTGCTCGGTCGGGGTGGCCGCGAACCGATGCCCGACCGGGCACTCCCAACAGAGCAGCACATCGGCCGCGAGCGGGACCTGCGACAGCGCGATGCCGTGGTTGAGCTCGGGGTGGTACTGCCGGATCAGCTCCGGGTATGCCGCCCATCCGGCGCGGTATGTGCCCACCTCATACGGAACGGCGCGACCGCGGGAGAACTGCCGTCGCGCCCACCACTGCTTCACCGGTTCCGGCACGCGCCGACGATATCCGCGAGCACGGACATCCCGTCGTTCTTGCTCGATCCCGACCTTGATGTCCGTTGTCCGTGCGACGATCCGCACGTCGACGGGAGAACGGATGCGTGGGGAAGCCACGGTGCTGCATGCCGATCTCGATGCGTTCTACGCGTCGGTCGAGCAGCGTGATGCGCCGGAACTGCGCGGTCGACCCGTCATCGTGGGCGGTGGCGTCGTGCTCGCCGCGAGCTATGAGGCGAAGGCGCGCGGGGTCCGCACGGCGATGGGCGGCCGGCAGGCGCGTGAGCTCTGCCCGGATGCCGTCGTCGTCCCCCCGCGGATGGAGGCGTACTCCGCCGCGAGCAAAGACGTGTTCGCGATCTTCCGCGACACCACCCCGCTCGTCGAGGGGCTTTCGATCGACGAGGCGTTCCTCGAGGTCGGGGGTCTGCGACGCATCGCCGGCACTCCCGAGCAGATCGCGGCGCGGCTGCGAGAACGCGTGCGCGCGGAGGCAGGACTTGCCATTTCGGTGGGGGTCGCGCGCACCAAGTTCCTCGCCAAGGTCGCCAGCGCCGTGAGCAAGCCCGACGGACTGTTGGTCGTGGAACCCGAGCGTGAGGAGGAGTTCCTGCTTCCCCTTCCGGTCGAACGGCTGTGGGGCGTGGGAGCGGTGACGGCCGAGAAACTGCACCGCTACGGCATCCGCACGGTCGGCGAGCTCGCCGAGCTCGAGGCGGCGACGGCGGAGCGGATGCTGGGCAAGGCGACGGGTGCGCATGTGCACGCGCTCGCCCGGCTGCGGGACCCGCGACCGGTCGACACCACCCGGCGGCGCGGATCGGTCGGCTCGCAGCGCGCGCTCGGCAGCCGTCCGCGGTCCGCGGAGGAGCTCGACTTGATCCTCACCCAGATCGTCGACCGGCTCGGGCGGCGACTCCGCGACGGCGACCGCGTCTGCCGCACCGTCGTGCTGCGTCTGCGCTTCGGCGACTTCACGAAGGCCACGCGCTCCCGCTCGCTCCGAGCGCCCACCGATCGCACCGCCATCGTGCTCACTGTGGCCCGAACCCTGCTCGCCGCGGCGCAGGCCGAGATCTCGGCGCGCGGCATCACCCTGATCGGCATCTCCCTGTCGCAGCTCGACCGCGCCGAGAACGTGCCGCCCGAGCTGCCGATCGACTGGGGTGATGAGGCGCGACTCGATTCGGTGCTTGACACCCTGCGCGATCGCTACGGCTCGACCTCGGTGTCGCGGGCGGCGCAACTGGGGCGCGACCCGGGGTGGTCGTCGCCGATCCTGCCCGAGCACGAGTGACCCGGGCGCGCGCGTGCTGACGTTGCGACCGCGTGTGCTGAAGGAGAAAGCGCGACCTGAGGAGCCTTCGCGCCGATCACTCCTTCATTCCGCGAGATCTCCTTCGCCTCGCGTGGTCGAGCAAGGGCGTTTTAGACTGCCGGCATGCCTGTCATCGCCGTGATCTTCCCCGCGCTGTTGCTGCTCACCGCCGTGTTGACGGAACTCGCCGGCCGCGGTCGACTGCGCCGCAACCGGCTCGCCGGCATCCGCACGAACGCGACGATGCGAAGTGACGCATCGTGGGCAGCATCCCACCGCGCGGCGGCCAAGACCGTCTGGATCGGCTTCGTCGTCAGTCTCGCTGCAGCCCTCATCGCGCTCGTCACCGAAGGCACTGTCTCCCTCATCGCTGTCGTGGCGGTCGCGGCCATCTTCCTCGCCACGTCTGTTGTCTCACTCCTTCAGGCGAACCGCGCAGGTTCCGCCGCGCACGCGGGGTAGGGGCTCACTCCTCTGATCCGGGTGACGCGGCGTGGGGAGGAGAACTCCCTGTCGGGAGGACTTGTCGCGGCGGATGCTCCGCCCCACGCGGAGTTCTCCTCCCGGGCGAGAGGCGAGAGGGGATGCCCAGGTATCGGGGATCGAGAGGAGCCAGGTGAGAGGCGCTTCCTGTGACGCCGCGTCCGCCGCAGCTTCAGGCCTTGAGCATCGAGGCGCGGGAGATCACCCCGTCGACCACGTCGAAGGTCGCGATGGTCTCGGTCGCTGTGCCCGCGTTGATGACCTGTTCCTGCGCGACGACCCAGCGGGTGCCGAACAGCACGCTGGTCTCGATCACGCACGACAGCTCGGGATTCTGCAGCCGCGGCTCGTAGAACGCGCGGATCGCGGCTGAGCCCATCACCGGTTCGGGAGCGACGCCGGTGATCACGGCATCCGCGGCATAGGTCGCGACGAAGGCGTCGAGGTCGTGCGCGTTGAACGCGTCGAGCTGCGCCTGGACGGTGTCGATGGCGGAGCGGGCAGAGAAGTCAGTCAATGCGAACGCCCCCGTTGACGTCGTAGGTGGCGCCGGTGATGAAGCGGGCGCGCTCAGACGCGAGCGAGGTGATGATCCAGGCGACGTCTTCCGGCTGACCGAAGGCGCCGAGGGGGATGCCGGCTTCGAGCTTCTCGCGGCCTGCCCCCTGCAGTTGGTCGGTGATCGCGCTCTTGACCGGACCGGGGGTGACCGCATTCACGCGGATGCCCTCGGATGCGAGGTGTCGGGCGAAGCTGCGCGTGATCGCGAGGATCGCCCCCTTGCTGGCGGCGTAGTGGATGCCGGTCTGCAGCGCGCCGACCTGCCCGGCGATCGACGCGATGTTGATCACGGAGCGGTCCCCCTCGGCGGCCCGGAGCAGCGGAAGAGCGCCGCGGGTGAGGAAGAACGTGCCGCGGGCGTTGGTCTCGAGGACCATGTCCCACTCGTCGAAGTCGATGTCGTCGTAGGCGGTGTACGGGCACACGCCGCCGTTGTTGATGAGCACGTGCAGCGAGCCCCAGGCATCCGTGATCTCGCCGACCAGCGCGTCGATCGACTCGCGCTCGCGCAGGTCGAGGCGCGAGACGTGCACCTCGGGGGCGCCGGCCGCCCGGCACTCCTCGGCGACGCGGAGAGCTTCGGCTTCCCGTCCGGCGTACGTGATCCAGAGGGCAGTGCCCTCGCGGGCGAGGTCGAGGGCGGCGGCGGTTCCGATACCGGAACTGGCCCCCGTGATCAGAGCGCGGCGCGTAGTCATGCGTCCGATGCTATAGCAAATGATGGCCAACCGTAGTGCTGTGCAGACATCTGCTAGATGCTATAGCATCGCTCTCATGACTGCGCCCTTCATCCTCGTCAGTGACTGCGACCTGCCGGGAACCGTCATCGAGAACACCCTCCGGCAGGCCGGGCTGCGCGCCGAGCGCGCCGCATCGGGCAGCCTCGACGACATCGCCGCCGCCGGTTCCGACGCCGAAGGGCTCGTCGTGCAGTGGGCGCAGATCACCGGCGAGGTGATGGACCGGATGCCGAACCTGCGCATCATCAGCCGCGTGGGCATCGGCTACGACATGGTCGACGTCGAGGCCGCCACCGCCCGCGGCATCGCCATCGCGAACACCCCGAGCTACTGCATCGAAGAGGTCGCCGCGCACACCATCGCGATGATCATGACGCAGGCTCGCGGTCTCCCCGCCTACGATCGCGCCGTGCGCGCCGGCACCTGGAAGGCCGTCGATGCCCGCCCGCTCGCCGTGCGCCCCTCGGCCACCACCGTCTCGGTGCTCGGCTTCGGCCGCATCGGGTCCATGGTCGCCCGTGGATGTCGGGCGCTGGGCTTCCGCGTCCTCGTCGCCGACCCCTACGCCCCCGCCGACTCCGTGCGCGATGCCGGGTGCGAGCCCGTCGAGATTCCGGATGCCGTGGCGCAGGCCGACATCCTCACGCTGCACGTGCCGCTCACCGACGAGACCCGGCACCTGGTCGATGCTGCGGCCATCGCGACCATGAAGCCCGGCGCCGTCGTGGTGAACACGTGCCGCGGTCCGCTCATCGACGAGGACGCGCTCGCGGCCTCGCTGCGCGCCGGGCACCTGGGTGCCGCCGCCCTCGATGTGTTCGCGGGGGAGCCCCTCGCCGCCGACTCGCCGCTGCGCGACCTCGAACAGGTTCTGCTGACCCCGCACGCCGCCTGGTTCTCTCCCGAAGCGCTGGCGGATCTGCCCGTCCACGCGGCCGAGAACATCATCCGGTACCTCGCCGGCGAGTCCGTGCCGATCGTCAATCCGACCTACGCCGCCGCGCGCTGACCGAAGGATCATCATGGAACTGCTGCGACTGGGCCCGGTCGGCCAGGAACGCCCCTACGTCCGAGAGGCCGGCATCGTCTACGACCTCGCACCCCTCACCGCCGAGATCGACGGCGCCTTCCTCGCGTCCGACGGCATCGCGCGCGTGCGCGCGGCACTCGACCGCGGCGAGCTGCCCACGGCGGAGGTCGAGAGGCTGCGCATCGGCGCCCCGGTCGCTCGTCCGACCGCGGTGGTCTGCATCGGCCAGAACTACGCCGCGCACGCGGCCGAGTCGGGGTCGCTGCCGCCCGAGCATCCGGTGATCTTCTTCAAGCATCCGAACACCGTCGTCGGCCCGAACGACGTGGTGCTGCTGCCGCCGGGCGCCGAGAAGGTCGACTGGGAGGTCGAGCTGGCGATCGTGATCGGCAAGACGGCCCGGTACCTGTCGTCTCCGGATGCCGCGCGCGAAGTCATCGCCGGCTACACGATCTCGAACGACGTGTCGGAGCGGGCGTACCAGCTCGACGTGTCGGGCGGGCAGTGGTCGAAGGGTAAGTGCTCCGAGACGTTCAACCCCCTCGGTCCCGTGCTCGTGCCCGCGGACGAGGTCGACCCGCAGGCGCTGCGCCTGCGCTCCTTCGTGAACGGCGAGGCGCGTCAGGACTCCTCGACGGCTGACATGATCTTCCCGGTGCTGCAGATCGTGCACGAGCTGAGCCAGTACCTGGTGCTCGAGCCGGGCGACGTGATCAACACCGGCACCCCGCAGGGTGTCGCGCTCTCCGGGCGCTTTCCGTACCTGCAGGACGGCGACGAGATGACGATCGAGATCGAGGGTCTCGGCCGCCAGCACCAGCGCACCGAACGGGTGCACCTGGGCTGACCGCCCGCGCCACCCGGCGGCCTGTGTCCGGGGCACGGTTACTTTTGCTGAGTGCACCGTGCCTCGGGCAGAGGCCGTCGGGCTCTCGGCATGCGCCCGTCTCAGCCGGCGAACAGCGTGACCGGCAGCCCGCGCACACCGGGCCGCACGGCGAACACCGAACCCGCCTCGGTGCCGTGGTCGTCGGGGAGGCCCTGCGCTGACGTCGTGATGTAGAGCGTGCCGAGGTCGTCGCCGCCGAACGTGCACGCCGACACTTGCGGCACCGGCAGTTTGATCGTCGCGACGAGAGTGCCGGTCGCGTCGTAGCCGTGCACGGCGCTGCCGCCCCAGAGGGCGACCCACACGCTGCCGTCTGCGGCGACCGTCAGTCCGTCCGGGGACCCCTGCTCCTCGGGGATAGAGACGAATGCCCGCCGTCCACGCAGCTCGCCCTCGGCCACGTCGAACACGTCGATGCGGTGGGTGGCGGTGTCGACGTAGTAGGCGCGGCGGCCGTCGGGCGAGAAGCCGATGCCGTTCGAGATCGTCGCCCGAGGCAGCACAGTCGAGACCGTGAGCTCCGCGTCGAGCCGCAGCACGAATCCGCCGTCCGGTGCGGCGTCGTAGGCCATCGACCCGGCGAGCAGGCGGCCGCGCGGGTCGCAGCATCCGTCGTTCATGCGCACGTGCGGATCTTCGTGCAGGGTCGCTACGGCGCGCGTCTCGCCGTCGACGTCATCCGCGAGGTAGAGCGTGCGGGCGCCGACCGCCACCAGGCCGCCGTTCGTGCGCGGCCGGGCGAACGCCAGGTACTCGTCGTCGATGTGCTGGCGGGTCACACCGTCGGTGCCCAGCGTCAGCAGATCGCCGGCCTCCCCGTCGACCCACCGCAGTCCACCCCAGCCCGGCCACCACACGGGACCTTCGGCGTGACGGGCGACGGGACCGGTGACGTTCTCCGGGGTCATGCTTCTTCTCTCGGCTGGGTGCGCGCGGCGGCGTCGAGCGACACGGAGTCCGCTCCACGACTGCGCGCGACGTACACGGTGTTCGACGACACCCCGTCGGTCACAGGATTGTCGAAGTCGACGATGTGGGCGACGGCATCATCGAACACGGCGTTCAGTTCGGCCATGAAATCCTCGTCGGGCGGATCATCCGACCACAGGGCGAAGACCCCGCCGACGGCGAGGTGACGATCGAGCGCACGCAGACCGGCGGCGTCGTACAGGTCGGCGTGCGTCGGGTCGAGCTGGTGGCGGGGAGAGTGGTCGACGTCCAGAAGGATCGCCGAATACCCGCGGTGCCCCTCAGCGGGTGCCGACCGCATGACGGCGAAGAAGTCGTCTTCGACCAGACTCGTGCGCGCATCCTCGACGAGTTCCGCCGACGCGGGCAGGAGCTTGCGCTCGTGCCAGCCGATCACGGCGCCCAGTCGATCGATCACCGTGAGCGATGCCACCCGCGCATCGCGCAGCGCCGCGACGGCGGTGTAGCCGAGCCCGAGCCCGCCGACCAGGACCGAGAGGTCGTCGCCGACCACCGCGGCGAGGCCCAGGTTCGCGAGCTCTTCCTCTGCCACCGTGAACAGGCTGGACATCAGGTACTCGTCGCCGAGCTTGACCTCGTAGATCTCCTGCCCGACCGCCGGCTCCGTGCGCCGGCGCAGCATGAGGTCGCCGATCGGCGTCGTCTGCCAGTCGAGCTCTTCGAACCGAGTGATCACCGCGGCGTGCCTCCGTCGTCGTCGCCCGGCAGGGGCAGGGTGCGGGCGGGGCCCGCGGATGTGTTCGCGTCTCGGGGTTTCTCGTCGCGGAGGGGGAGTCTCATCCGCTCGGGCTCCTCCGCGGCCGCGGCGGGAGCGGAGATCTCCTTCGCCACCTGCTTCTCGAGCACCGTGACGGCGTCATCGGAGAGCAGGATGAGGCCGTCGAGCTCTTCGCGCACGCGCTTGTAGGCGACGTTGCGCTCGGCCTGCGTGGCCGACTCGTCGACCGCGACCTTGAGCAGTTGCTGAGCCCGCTCCAGGCGCTTGCGCTCCGGCGCGGTGAACGTCGAGTCGCGCAGCCGCCGGGCATCCTTCTCGGCGATCTCGAATGCGACCGCGTAGTCGCCCACGGCCTGCAGATACTCGGTGATCTGCTGCTCCGACACCTTCGCCTCGGCGGATGCCGGACGCAGCGCATCCGCCGTCTTCTTGGCGCGCAGGAACGCGGCGGTCAGCGGCTGACGGCCGTCGCTCATGGCGGGGAAGGCGATGAGCTTCGCGACGTCGAGCTCGTAGTCGAGCCAGCGGGCGGTGATCTCGTCGTGCTCGGCGAACAGTCGCGCGACCAGGTCGTTCGGGACGACGGATGCCGTGGTGTCGACCACCGAAGGGCCGCGGCGCTTGGCCTGCTGGGTGAGCGCACGGGCCTCGATCTCGGCGGTCTTCAGCTGCGCCTTCATGCGAAGAGTCTCCAGGCGGCGCTCGTGACGGCGCTTGGAACCCTGCTCCCACGCCTTCGCGGCACCGCCGGCCATCCCCATGATGGGGAAGATGAGCCACCAGTAGTGCTGCGCGAAGTTCCAGAAGCCCTGGATGAACTCGTCCATGATGCGTTCAGCCTACTGCGCGGGGTGGTCGCGCCCGAGGTCTCTCACGGGCGCGACCACCCCGCGTTCACCAGTCGTGGACGGTGCCGTCGAGGAGGCGGTTGTAGGGGAGGTAGGCCTGCTCGTAGGGGTACTTGCCCGCTTCGTCGGTGTCGAGCTCGACGCCGAGGCCGGGCTTGTTCCCGGGGTGCAGGTATCCGTCGGTCCAGGTGAACGACTGCTGGAAGACCTGGTCGGTGCGGGCGCCGTGCTGCATGTACTCCTGGATGCCGAAGTTGTGGATCGACAGTCCCAGGTGCATCGCGGCGGCCATGCCGACCGGAGAGATGTCGGTCGGCCCGTGCATGCCCGACTTGATCTGGTACATCGCCGCGTAGTCGAGCGTCTTCTTCAGTGCGGTGATGCCGCCCATGTGGGTGACGGCTCCGCGGACGTAGTCGATGAGCTGGTCGCGGATGATGTCCTTGAAGTCCCACACCGTGTTGAAGATCTCGCCGATCGCCAACGGCGTCGTGGTGTGCTGGCGCACCAGGCGCAGTGCCTCCTGGTTCTCGGCGGGCGTGCAGTCCTCGAGCCAGAACAGGTCGTACGGCTCGAGGTCCTTGCCGAGCCGGGCGGCCTGGATGGGCGTCATCCGGTGGTGGCCGTCGTGCAGGAGGGGGATGTCGGGGCCGAACTCGTTCCGCACCGCCTCGAACACCCCGGGGAGATGGTTGAGGTAGGCGCGGGTGTCCCAGTCCTCCTCCACCGGCTTCGCGCCGCGGCGGGCGGGTTCGTGGTCGTACCGGGCTTCGCCGCCCCCGGCGTCGGCCGATTGCGACGCGATCCCGTAGATCGCCTTCAACGTGGGCACCCCGGTCTGCACCCGGATGGCCTTGTATCCCTGTTCCTGGTGCGCGCGGATCGAGTCGAACAGCTCCGGCAGTTCTTTGCCCGACGCGTGCCCGTACGCCATGAGGCCGTTCCGGGATGCGCCTCCGAGCAGCTGGTAGACGGGGAGGCCGGCGACCTTGCCCTTGATGTCCCACAGCGCCATGTCGACCGCGGCGATCGCGGCCATGGTCACGGGTCCCCGCCGCCAATACGCACTCCGGTACAGGAACTGCCAGGTGTCCTCGATGCGCGACTCGTCCGCCCCGATCAGCAACGGCACCACGTGCTCGGTCAGATATGCGACGACCGCGAGCTCCCGCCCGTTCAACGTCGCATCGCCCAGACCCGTCACGCCGTCGGCGGTCGTGATCTTGAGTGTCACGAAGTTGCGATCGGGACTCGTGACGATCACGTCAGCCCTGTCGATGGTCATCGGGTTCCTCCTGCGGCTGCGGGTGCGTCGGTCATGTCGGTGGCGGGTTCGCCGGCGATCAGCACCTCGCGTGGCGTGATCGCGCGCTCGCCGGGCGCCCAGTCGAACAGCAGCACGTCGGCACGGGCGCCGACCGTCCAGTGCGGACCGTCGCCGAGGACGGCTGCGGGGGCCGAGGTCGCGAGCCGCACCGCCGCCGCCAGCGAACCGGTCAGGCGGGCGACGGTGGCGACACCGACGTCGAGGGTCTGCACGGAGCCCGCGAGGAATCCGGTCGACACGTGCCGCAGCGCTCCGTCGTCGGCGAGGTGCACGCCACCGCCGATGGTTGAGACGCCGTTCTCCCGCAGGGCCGTGGGCGTGGCGACGGCGTCGCTCACGAGGAAGATGCCGTGGTCGCGCTTCGCGGCGATCATGGTCGCGAGCGTCGCATCGGGCAGGTGGTGGCCGTCGGCGATGACACCGGCGGCGAGCCGGCGTTCGGCGAGCTGGGTCCACAGGTAGTTCGGATGCCGGGGGAGCACCGCGTGCGCGCCGTTGCCGAGGTGCGTGGAGAGCGTGGCGCCGGCGTCGACGACCGCGGCGATCTCGGCATCCGTCGCGTGGGTGTGTCCGACCGCGACCCGCACGCCGTGCGCGACGAGGAAGCGTGTGGCTTCGACGGACCCCGGATGGTGCGGAGACAGGGTCACGACCCGGAGCAGGCCGGGAGCGGCGTCGAGCCAGGTCTGCAGCTCGGCGATGGCCGGTGGGCGGATGTGCGCGAGCGGATGCACGCCGCGGGGGCCGTCCTGCTCCGACAGGCTGGGTCCCTCGACGTGGATGCCGGCGACTGCGCGCGAGGTCGCGGTCGAGGTGCGCACGGCCTCGTCGATCGCACGGATGCGGGCGAGCATCTCGGTGGGCGAGGCGGTGATGACGGTCGGCAGGAATCGCGTGACGCCGTGTGCGGCGAGAGACTGTGCCATCGCGGTGATGTGGGCCGGCGAGGGCTCTGCCGCATTCGCGTCACCGTCGAGGTGGCCGTTGACCTGCAGGTCGATGAGCCCGGGGCCGATCCACGGGGCGCCGTCACCGGGGTCGGCGGTCGGGGTGAGCGCGCTGATCCGGCCGTGCTCGACGACGACCTCCAGCCCGCCCGCGCCGAGGGCGTCGCGACCGTGCAGCGTGCGCGCGGTCATCGCGCCGCCTGGGCCGCCACGGCCGGTGCGGGATGCAGCAGCGATGCCGCGTCGCGGTCGACGTGCACCTCGCAGCGCGAGTGCCGCCGCAGCACGGTGCACGGCCAGTGCGAGCTGATCGGCTCTTCGACCAGGGCGCGCACGGCCTCGGCCTTGCGGGCATCGGGCACGGCGCACACGAGGTGGGCGCCGTTCATCAGCGCCGGGATGGTCAGCGTCAGTGCGTGGGTGGGCACGGCCTCGAGCGTATCGAAGCAGTCGTCGTCGACCTGCTGCACGCGGCTGGCGAGGTCGAGCTGCACCACGCGCACCGGGCACGGGTCGCCGAGGTCGGCGTCGGGCGGATCGTTGAACGCGATGTGGCCGTTCACGCCGATGCCGAGGCACACCAGGTCGATGGGCCCTTCGGCGAGCAGGGCCGCGTACTCCTCGGTCGCCGCCTGGGCGCCGAGCTCGGTGCGCATGGGGTGGAACGCGGCGGGCTGCACCGCATCGACGAGGTGGGTGCGCAGCCAGTTGCCGAAGCGCTGGGGGGCCGCGGGGTCGAGATCGAGGTATTCGTCCATGTGCAGGATCGTGATGCGGTCCCACGGCACGTCGGGCTCGGCGGTGAGGGCTCGGTACACGTCGAGCTGGCTGGGGGCGGCGGCGGCGATCATCCGAGCGGTGCCGCGAGCGGCCACGGCTTCGCGCAGCGTGCGCGCCGCCGATCGCGCGGCGGCAGCGCCCATCGCGGCGCGGTCGGGGTGGGCATGCAGGGCGAACGTCGTCGTGCTCATGATTCGCAAGATTAATGCAACCGCTTGCAAAGTCAAGCCCCCGAATAGGATCCGTTTCGCGTTCTCGCCGCCCCCACGAGGAGATTCCCGAGGGTTCGCACGCGCGCAGCCACGGTGCACGGGCTTAGTGTGTGTGACGTGACAGGCAACAGGAAGACGGCATCGACGTCGGTGACGATCGGCGACATCGCCCGCGTGGCCGGCGTCTCGCGGTCGACGGTTTCCCGTGCGTTCAGCCGCCCCGAGCTGCTGAACCCCGAGACGGTGCGACGTGTCAAGGCCGCGGCCGACGAGCTCGGTTACGTCATGAACCACGCCGCGCGCGCGCTCTCCACCGGTCGCTTCGGCAACGTCGCCGTGGTCGTGCCCGACATCGCCAACCCGTTCTTCCCGCCGCTCGTGCGCCGCGTGCAGACGCTGGCCGACGCCGCCGGCTACGCGGTGTTCCTCGGCGACTCCGACGAGATCGCCGACCGCGAGGCCAACCTCACCTCCCGCCTCAGCGCCCAGGTCGAGGGCTTCGTCCTGGCCTCCCCGCGCCTCGACGAGGACCGCATCCGCGAGCTCGACGCTTCGCGCCCCGTGGTGCTCGTGAACCGCGACATCGAGGGCCTGGCGCGGGTGCTGATCGATCCGAGCGGAGGCCTCGACGAGGCCGTCGCGCACCTGCATCGCCTGGGCCACGCCCGCGTGGTGTACCTGTCGGGGCCGCGCGAGTCGTGGTCGGACCAGCAGCGCCGGGCCGCCCTCGCCCGGGCTGCCGAGCGCGCGGGACTCGAGGTCATCGTGCAGGAGCTGGGGCGCCCGAGCTCGGCCAGCGGACGCGACGCGGTCGGCGGCATTCTCGCCTCCGAGGCGACGGCCGTGATCGCGTTCGACGACGTGGTCGCCCAGGGCGTGATGGCGGGACTCGCGCTGCGCGGCATCGACGTTCCCCACGACATCAGCGTGATCGGATGCGACGACACCCTCGCCTCCGGCACGCATCCGGCCCTCACCACGATCTCGGCCGCCTCGGCGGCGGCGGGCGATGCGGCAGCCGAGCTTCTGCTCGGCGTGCTCGCCAGCGGGGAGCGCTCGGATGCCCGCGTGACGATCGCCACGCACCTCGTCGTCCGGGCCACCACGGAGGCTGCGCACACGATCGGCGGTTGACCATGCAACCGGTCGCATGATTTACTGTCGCCCATGCCTCGGATCGCGATCATCGGTGCCGCCCATCCGCACGTGGACTACGTGCTCGACGAGCTGACCCGCGCCGACCGCGCCGCGTTCGAGTTCGTCGGTGTACAGGACGCCGACCCTGCTGTCGCCGCGCATCACGCCGCCCGCTTCGGCGTTCGCGCCTTCGACCGCGCCGAGGATCTGCTCGCCGAGGGCGTCGACGTCGCCGTGATTGCCGGGGTCTACGGAGCGCGCGGAGCAGATGTCATCGCCGCACTCCGTGCCGGTGCCCATGTGCTGGCCGACAAGCCGCTGTGCACCTCGCTCGCGGAACTCGACGAGATCGAGGCCGTGGCTGCCGAGGTCGACCGCACCGTGAACCTGCTGCTCGAGAAGCGCGGTTACCCCGAGACCCTCGCCGCACTCGATGTCGTGCGCGCCGGAGAGCTGGGCGACATCGTCGGCGTCACCTCATCGGGCCCCCACAAGCTCAACCGCGCCCAGCGGCCGGACTGGTTCTTCGACCCGGCGCAGTACGGCGGCATCCTGACCGACCTGTCGGTGCACGACCTCGACGCCGCGCTCCTGTTCGCGCCGGCCGACGAGGGCGTGATCCGGGGAGCCGTCTCGGCCCCGCTCGACGGCGCCGAGGGATTCGCGCGCTACGGCTCGGCCACCCTCACGACACCGAACACCGTCGTCTCCGCCGAGGTGAACTGGCTCACCCCGCAGGCCTCCGACGTGCACGGCGACTACCGGCTGCGCCTGGTCGGTACCCGCGGGACCGCGGAGATCTTCTGGGCCCGCGGCCGGGTCGAGGTCACCACCCACGATCAGCCGACCCGCGCGCTCGATCTGCCGCCGGGACGGCGTCCGGCCGAAGAGGCGCTCGACGCCTTCGCCGACGGGCGCACCCCCGAGGTCGGAACTCGGGACTCGCTCGCCGCGACCCGACTCGCCCTCCTCGCCCAGACCTCTACCGAACAGGGCGGCACCGCGCTGGCCTGGTCGCGCCCGGCCGACTGAGACCCCCGCCGGCTGCGCCGACACCTCCGGCATCCATCCCCACGACAGGAGACATCATGACCGAACCGCTGCGCATCGCGATCGTCGGCGCCGGGGTGATCGGCGCCGTCCACGCGCGCCTCGTCGCGGCTCTCGGCGACGCCGGCGTGCTCGCCGCGATCGTCGACGTCGACGAGGCTCGTGGGCGCGCGCTCGCCGACCAGTACGGCGTGCCGTTCCACGCGTCGGCCGCCGAGGCCTACCGCGCCGAGAGCGTCGACCTCGCCGCGATCTGCCTGCCCAGCGCCTTCCACGCCGACGCGGTGGTCGCCGCCCTCGACGCGGGGGTGGACGTGATCGTCGAGAAGCCGATCGACGTCACGCTCGAATCCGCCGATCGGGTGCGGGCGGCCGAGCGCGCCTCCGGACGCACGGTCTCCGTCATCAGTCAGCGCCGCTTCCAGCCGGTGGCCTCGTTCATCCGCCGCTCGATCGACGAGGGCGCGCTCGGACGCGTGACGTCGGGCGTCGTGGAGTCGGCGTTCTTCCGCCCGCAGGAGTACTACGAGTCCGGAGACTGGCGCGGCACCGCGGCCATCGACGGCGGCGGTGCACTCATGAACCAGGGCATCCACGCGCTCGACCTGCTGCTGTGGATGCTCGGCACTCCGGTGTCGGTGAGTGCGAAGACCGGCCGTCTCGCGCACGAGGGCATCGAGGTGGAGGATGTCGCGGGCGCCACGATCGAGTTCGAGAGCGGCGCCATCGGCCTGCTGCTCGCCAGCACCGCGGCCTACCCGGGGCTGCCGGTGCGCCTCGCCGTGCACGGCTCGCAGGGCACCGCGGTGATGGAGAACGACGGGCTGTCCTTCTTCGCCTCGGCCTCTGCGCCGCAGCCCGACGCCGACTCGCTCGTCGAGCACGATGTGCCCGAGGGGTGGAGCGACGTCGACATGGCGCATCGCCGGCAGTACCTCGACGTCGTGCGCGCGATCCGCAGCGGCGGTCGCCCCGCCATCACCACCGATGACGGCCGCCGAGCGCTGCAGGTGGTGCTGGCCGTGTACGAGTCGGCCCGCACCGGTCGTCCCGTCGACCTGCACGAGTGAAAGAGGATGAGAGACATGGAAACGAAGAACGTCGCGATCGTCGGCATCGAGAACAGCCACGCCGAGGAGATCATCCGCTACCTCAACGTCGAGCGGCCGGATGACGTGCCGGTGCGTGTGGTGGCGCTTGTCGCGGGCGAGGACGACCGCACGCGGGAGCTGGCGGAGCTCGGCGGCATCGAGCGGATCGTCGCCGAGTCGGGCGACCTGCTCGGCAGCATCGACGCGCTCATCGTCACCTCGCGCGACGGTGCCCTGCACCGGGCGCACGCCGTGCCGTTCCTCGAGGCGGGAACGCCGGTCTGGGTCGACAAGCCGCTCGCGGCGAGCGTCGCCGATGCGCACGAGATCGTCGCCGCGGCCGAGCGCGGTGGCTCGGTGCTCACCTCGTCGTCGGCGCTGCGCTGGGTGGCCGACACCGACGCGATCGCCGAGGGCCTCGGGTCGATCGGCGAGCTGCAGGCGGTCACCGTGACGGGGCCCGCGGATGCGGCCAGCCCGTACAGCGGCATCTTCTTCTACGGCATCCACATCGCCGACGTGGCGCAGCGCCTCGTGCCGGGGGAGCCCGAGGACATCGACGTGCAGCGCCTGCCGGGAGGGGTCGTCGCGCGCTACCGCGTTGGCGGCGTGCTCGTCACGCTCGAGTTCATCCGCCCCGACGGCGACGGTCAGGTGCCGTTCCGCGCGACGGCTGTCGGTGGCCACGGGGTCATCAGTCGCGACATCGTGCTCGGCGCCGACTACGTGCAGCCCGGCGTGGACGCGTTCGCCCGGATGCTCGCGACGGGGGAAGCCCCGATCCCCACGGCGCAGCTGCTCGCACCGATCGCGGTGCTGGAGGCCGTCGCCCGCACCACGGCGGCCATCGCCGTCTGACCTTGTGCAACGCGGTGCAGGGATCACGCCCCCGAAGGTCGTGATCGCTGCACCGCGCTACCCGCACGCACTGACTTATCCCTGGTAATCAAACAGAAACTCAACCGTTACACCCTCTTCAACGAAGAAGCTATTGTAATGCAACCGTTTGCACGTTAGCGTGAGAAATGGTTGAAACACCCGTTCATCGGGCGCCTTTCGGGCCCGTCGAGGAAGACCATGGAGGAACGAGAATGGCAAGACGCACTGTGATCGCAGCGGCCGCTTCACTGGCCGCGGTGCTGGCCGTCACCGGCTGCAGCTCAGGCACCGGGAACGACGGAGGCGACGCCGACAGCGGAGACCTCCGCGTGTGGCTCATGCAGGATTCCGTGTCCGAGGATGCGGTCGCGTGGCTCGAAGACGAGTTCGCCGCCCAGAACCCCGGCTCCACGCTGACGGTGGAGATGCAGCCCTGGGATGACATCGTCTCCCGGCTCCAGACCTCGCTCGCGAGCGAGTCCGAGACCCCCGACATCGTCGAGATCGGCAACACCAAGACCGCGACGTTCGCGAACGTCGGGGCGCTCGCCGACATCTCCGACCTGTACGACGAGGTCGACGGTGACGACCTGATCCCCAGCTTCGTCGACCAGGCGACGCTCGACGGCAAGACCTACGCCTACCCGCTCTACGCGGGCACCAGCGTCGTGTTCTACCGCACCGATCTGCTCGAGAAGGCGGGCATCGCCGCTCCCGAGACGCTCGATGACCTGGTCGCCGCAGCCGCCACGGTGCAGCAGGCGAACCCCGACGGCGTCGAGGGCTTCAAGGGCATCTACTTCCCCGTCGTCGACGTGCACGGGCTCGAGGGCTGGCTGTTCTCCCACGGCGCGAACTACGCCGAGGAGAAGGACGGCGCGTGGGTCAGCGGACTCGACACCCCCGAGGCCAAGGCCGCTCTCGAGCAGATGCAGACCATCTGGCAGGGGTCGGCCCTCGGCGCGCTCGACGCCAAGGAGACCGCGGGCAACCCGTGGGTGCCGTACAACAACGGCGAGGTCGCGATGTTCTCCTACCGCGTCTTCGCACAGGACAGCATCTCCCCCGAGCTCGCCGACGTCACCGGTGTGATGGCGCTTCCCCCGGTCGAGGCCGGCGGCGAGAGCCACCAGTTCCTCGGCGGATCCAACGTCGGCATCGCCGCGAAGTCGTCGCAGCAGGAGCTGGCGAAGAAGGCCATGAAGCTGATCCTCAGCGAGGACTTCATGACCCAGCTCGCCGAGGACTCCGGCTGGGTCCCCGGCAACACCACCTTCGCGTCGGCGATCCCCGACGGCATCGTTGACGCCGAGCTGCAGCAGCAGATCGCCGAGACGAGCGCGCTCACCCCGGCGGCCCCGAACTGGGCGATCGTGGAGGGCAACAACATCCCGGTCGACCTCTACTCGGCGATCGCCAAGGGTGAGGACATCGACGAGGTGGTCACGCGCATCGGCGCGAAGATCGAAGCGACCCTCAACGCCGACTGATGATGACCACTCCCGTGATCGATGTCGAGGTCGCCCCCGAGGCGGCCCCGCAGCAGCCCGCTCCCCGCACGCGCCCGCGTCGCGTGCGGGGAGCGCTGCTCCCGTACCTCCTGATCGCGCCGCTCCTCGCGGCGGTGCTGATCGCCCTCGGCTGGCCGCTGCTGCAGCAGTTCGTGATGTCGCTGCAGAAGTTCGGGTTGGCGCAGCAGTTCGGGCAGGAGCCCGAATGGGTGGGCCTGGCGAACTACGGCAGGATCCTGACCGACCCGAACATGTGGGTCGTGTTCTTCCGCTCCGTGCTCTTCTGCGCCGTGTGCGCGTCGCTGTCGATGGTGATCGGCATGCTGATCGCGCTGCTGCTGACGAAGGTGAGCAGTTGGGCGCGCATCGCCCTGCAGGTGACGCTGCTGCTCGTGTGGGCCACCCCGGCGCTGGTGACCATGGTCATCTGGCAGTGGCTGTTCGACGCCCGCTACGGCCTGGTGAACTGGGTGCTCGCGCGCATCGGATTCCCCGACATGGCCGGGTTCCCGTGGACCTCCACCCCGATGGGTGTGTTCACGATCGCCGCGATCACCGTGATCTGGGGCAGCCTGCCCCTGATCGTGTTCATGATCTACTCCGCCCTCACCCAGGTGCCCACCGAAGTGCTCGAGGCGGCGGAGCTCGACGGGGCCGGTCCCTGGACGCGCTTCCGGCACGTCACGATGCCCCTCATCACCCCGGCGGTCATGATCGTCGGACTCCTGCAGATCGTGTGGGACCTGCGCGTGTTCACGCAGATCTACGTGCTGCAGCAGGCGGGCGTCTCGATCGAGGAGACCAACCTCCTCGGCACCTACATCTACCGGATCGGCATCGGCCAGGGCGAGTACGGCGACGCGTCGGCTCTCGCGACGATCGTGCTCATCCTCACGCTGCTGCTCACCTGGAAGTACATCGCGAAGATGTTCGCCCAGCAGAAGGAGGTCTCGGAATGAGTGCCCCGACCATGACCAGGACCACCGACATCGCCGCCGTCGTGCCGCCGCGCTCGCGTCGGACCATCGGCAACCGCAACGACACCCGCCGGCGCACCTGGAACGGCGTCGCGGTGGCCGCCGCGCTGCTCCTCGTCTTCCCGATCTACTGGATGGTGAACACCGCGCTCTCCGAGAACGAAGAGCTGTTCTCGCGCACGCCGCGGTTCTTCCCGTTCCCGCTGAGCTTCGACAGCTTCGGGAGCATCCTCGCCGACGGCGGCTTCTGGTCGGCGCTCGGCATGAGCGCCGGCGTGACCGCCATCGTGGTCGTGGTCGCCGTGCTGTTCGGATTCTTCGCGGCCATCGCGGTGAGCCGCTTCCGCTTCAAGGGCGGCGGCCTCATCATCCTGCTCGTGCTCATCGTGCAGATGATCCCGACCGAGGCGCTGTTCATCTCGCAGTTCCGCATGCTCGACGGCTGGCACCTGCTCAACACGGTCGGCGGCCTGTCGCTGCTCTACATCGGCACGGTCGTCCCGTTCACGGTGTGGCTGCTGCGCGGGTTCATCCACGGCATCCCGGCCGAGCTCGAAGAGGCGGCGATGGTCGACGGCTGCAGCCGGTTCGGGGCGTTCATGCGGGTCACGCTGCCGCTGCTCGGACCGGGCATCGTCACGGCATCCGTCTTCGCGTTCCTGCAGGCGTGGAACGAGTACACCCTGGCCCTCGTCGTGATGACGAAGCCGGGCAACGCCACCCTGCCGCTCTGGCTGCAGACGTTCAGCAGCGAGCTGTCGGCCACCGACTGGGCAGGGATCATGGCGGGCGCCACGCTGATCTCGGTGCCCGTGGTCATCCTGTTCCTCTTCGTTCAGGGTCGCCTGGGCGCGGGCATGATGGCCGGTGCCGTCAAGGGCTGATGCCGCAGACGCCGAAGAGCGCCGGTCCTTCGGGATCGGCGCTCTTCGTGCGTGGGGTGTGTGGGGGGATCAGCGGGGACGGATCAGCGGGCGTGGTCGGTGAGCATCTGGAGCACGGCGGGGTCCGCGGCGAGATCGGGCGCGAGCAGGTCGAGCAGGGCGCGATGCGGATCGGCATCTGTCGCGCGTGCGGCCAGCTCCTCCGCGGCGACGTCGTCGAGCGGACGTCCTGCGTGCACCTCGGCGATGACGAACCGGGCCCAGGCGGCGATCGCGGCGATGCCGGCCGCCCCCGTCTCGCCGTCGGCGCGGGCGCGGCGCACCGGCTCGACGATGCGGGCACGCAGCTTGAGACTGCCGTCCGCGGCGATCTGGCGCAGCCGGTGCACGATCGCGGGGTTCGCGAATCGCTCGAGCAGCGCCGTCCGGTAGGCGGGAAGGTCGAGTTCGACGCCGGCTCTGTCGGCGGAGGCATCGAGGCGCCGCTGGGCGAGATCCCACAGGTCGTGGACCAGCGCCGCGCATTCCGGGTCGGCGATGGCCTCGGCGACGGTCTCATGTCCGCGCAGGATGCCGTCGGAGGCGAGAAGGGAGTGCGCACCGTTGAGCATCCAGAGCTTGCGCTGCTCGAACGGCTCGATGTCGTTCGCGATCGAGGCGCCGGCATCCTCCCAGCGCGGTCGGGCGGCGCGGACGCGTCCGCTCAGGATCCAGCTGTGGAACGGCTCGGTCACCACCAGGGCTTCGTCGCGGATGCCCTCGCGGGCGGCGACGGCGTCGATGTCGTCTGCCGTGGTGCGCGGGGTGATGCGGTCCACGGAGGTGCTGACCACGTCGACCTGCGCGTCGATCCAGGCGCCGAGGGGAGGGGAGGTGAGCGCGGCGAGGTCGCCGAGCACGGCCCGGAGCACGGAGCCGTTGTCATCGAGGTTGTCACACGGGATCAGCGTGATCGTGCCGTCGGGCAGGGCGTGGCGTCGAGCGTCGAGCGCCCAGAGCAGGCGGGCGGGCATCGTGCGCAGGACGCCGTTCGCGATGGTGTCCGGCGGGTTCTCCCGATCGGCGAAGGCTTCGCCCAGCGCACAGATGTCGGCGGTGATGTCGGGGTCGGCGACGTCGAGGCGGCCGTCCGATCCGCGTCGGTAGCCCTTCTCGGTCACCGTGAGCGTGACGACCGTGACTTCGGGGCGGGTGAGGTAGTCGCGCAGCGCGTCGGTGTCGCCGCCGTCGTGCGCGGCCACGATGCTCTCGATGGTCTCGAGATGGTCGCCCTCCGCGCCGCGCGTGAGGAGGGTGTACACGTCATCCTGTCGTGTGAGCGTCTCGGCGGCATCGGGCGCGCGACCCGTGAACGCGGCGATGCCCCACTCGTGATCGGGATCGGCGTGGGCGGTGTACCAGGCCTGGTGTGCACGGTGGAAGGCACCGAGTCCGAGGTGCACGATGCGCACGGGGGCGCGCGGTAGGGTGCGGCGCGGGCTGTGGGGCACGGGAATCCTCGGGTCGATCGTCGAACCCTGGGGCGGGCCTGATCTCAACCTATGACGCGCGGCGCGATCATGCAAGCGGTTGCAAGACGCGGGTGGATGCGACGGTAGTGGAGGCCCGCTCCCGAACGACCGGCTGCAGCAGCATCCGCACCGGGGTTCGGTCGCCCCCGCGCCCCAGCTGCCGCAACAGTGTGGCCGCCGCGAGGCGTCCGATCTCGCGCTTCGGCGGGGACACGGCGGTGAGCGGGAGCGACGCATCCGCCGCCTCTTCGTCGTCGAAGGCGACCAGCGCGAGGTCGTCGGGAAGCGAGAGCCCCACGCGCCTCAGGTGCGGAAGGAGCGCCGTCGCTTCGCGGTCGCCGAGGCAGACGACGCCGTCGAGTCCCACCGAGAGCGCTCGGTGCGCGTAGTCGGCGAGTGCGGCGTCGTCCCACGAGTCCCGACGCACCACCGCGCCCGGGAGGTCGACGAGGGTCAGATCGTCGATCGCGCGACGGTAGCCGCGCAGCGCGGCATCGGCGGTCGCGGTGTCACGACGCCCGAGGAATCCGATACGCCGACGGCCCTGCCGTGCCAGGTGCCGCACGGCCGCGTATCCGCCCGCGACGACATCGGTGCACACCGCCGAGAGCCCGTCGTCCGGCGGCGAATCCGTCGGCATCCGCTCCATCAGCACCACCGGGATCGGCAGTGCGCGCAGCAGGTCGAGTCGCGCCGTCGGGTCGGTGCGGTGCAGTGTCGGGGTGATCAGCAGGCCGTCGCATCCGGCGGCCAGGAGCTCGCGGATGCGGCGGATCTCCAGGGCGTCGTCGTACTCACTCGACACGATGCGCAGGGTCGCGCCCGCGGCCCGGGCCACTTCCGTGATCCCGTCGACGACCGTGGGGAAGTAGTAGCTGCGCGACGGGACGATCACGCCGATCAGGGGCGTCGTCCCGGTCCAGCGCGCCGACACGTAGGTGCCGGATCCTTGGCGGCGGACCACCACTCCGTCGTCGACGAGCATCCCCACCGCCCGACGCACGGTGTTGATGCCGACCGCGTGCGTCGCCGCCAGAGTCGCCTCCGGTGGCAGGCGCTCGCCCCGTGACCACTCGCCGGCGGTGATGCGGTCGCGGAGCTGCTGCGCCAGGCTCACGAACAGCGGCTGGGTGTTCGGAAAAGCTCCCATGTCGCCCTCCTCGGCCCGTGGATGCCCGTGAGTCTTTGCTATGCAACCGTATTCATTCGGACTCGGTTCGGCAAGGTGTCGGGCACTCGCGGCGCGTGCTGCGGGGATTCGCGCTTCCCTCCGCCGCATCCGGGCGAAAGGGCCGACGCACGTGCGATCGGCCGAGCGAAGTGCAGGGCCGAAGCCGGCGAAGTCCCGATTCCTTCCTCCAGTCATTCCCCTTCTCGGACCTTTCGTTGACCACCGGATGCCCGCGCGTCACGGTGGCAGTCACGACGACTCCGCGCCTGGCGGAGCGGAAGGAGACACCGATGAGACGCACACGCTGGCTGTCGGCGCTGGTCGCCGCGAGCCTTCTCACCGGAGGGGTGGTCGCCGCCGGCGGCGCCGCCTCTGCGGAGACCGTCACGACCGAGCTCGCGATCACTTCGCCCGTCGACGGCGGCACCGTCAGCGGATCGACGCTCACGGTGGAGGGGACGTTCGCGAACACCTCCGAGCTCGTACTCGTCGTGGGGGCCCAGGAGGTGATCCCGATCCCGGTGACCGGCACGGCCGGCACGTGGAGCATCGACATCGACATCGCCGACCGCGACGGGCGACTCGACCTCGCCGTGCGCGCCCTCGACCTCACCACCCTCTACACGACCTGGTCGGAGTTCCTCGCCGTCGAGGTCGACAACCCCGCCGCATCCCGCCCGGTCGTCACGGTCGTCTCGCCGACCGAGGGCGCGTATGCGGGCTCCTCCCTCGACGTGGTCGTCGACGTGGCATCCGACCGCGCGCTGTCCGCCGTCGAGGTGCGGGTGAACGGCGGTGCCTGGCAGGCCGCTGCGGCGCAGGGCGGATGCGAGTACACGGCATCCTTCCCCGTCGCAGGTTCCGAGTTCGCGAGCATCGAGGCCCGGGCGACCGACGTGTCGGGGCACACGACTGACGCGCCGACCACCTACGTCGCGCTCGGTGGAGCCACCGCCGAGACCCCCGTGATCTACGACCAGGACCGCGCGATGTGGATCTGGGAGCGCGCCTCGTACGAGGCCGTGTTCGATGAGGACGCCCGCGACCGCCTCGGCGCCGTAATGGATGACACCACGACGTTCGGGTCCGACCCCATCCGCACGATCTACCTCGGCGTCGACAAGTACGGCACGACCGACATGCTGCGCGACTCGCGTGACGAGGTCGTGGCGTTCGTGGAGTGGGCGCGCGCCCGCGGCTACCACGTGCAGGCCACCGTTGCCGGTGGCACGCGTCCGCCGTATCTGGGCGCCCTGGAGCAGTTCGAGCACTTCGCGGTCGACGAGTTCGAGAAGGTCCTCGACTACAACCTCGCCGTGCCGGAGTCCGCGCGCTTCGACGGCATCAACGTCGACATCGAGCCGTACATCCTCACCGACTGGAAGCTGCCCGACAGCGGCGGCCTCCCGAACCGGTGGCTCGAGATCCTCGACACGCTCATCGAGCGCCGCGACGCCTCCGGGCTGCCGGTGCTGGTCGGGCCCGCGATCCCGCGCTGGCTGGACTCCTCGGCCTGCTGCACCTCGATCACCTGGAACGGCCAGACCAAGCCGCTCAGCGATCACATCCAGGACATGACCGACTACATCGCGATCATGGACTACCGCGACACGGCCGACGGCAGTGCGGGCATCATCGCCCAGGCGCAGCACGAGATCGACTACGCGAACCAGATCGGCAAGCCGCACTCGGTCGTGGTCGGCATCGAGACCAAGGACCTCTCCGGCACGGGTGACCCCGAGACCGTGACGTTCTGGGAGGAGGGACGCACCTACCTCGAGGGCGAGCTCGACAAGACGTACGCCGCGTTCCAGGACGACGCCTCGTTCGGCGGCATCGCCATGCACCACTACGACGACCTGCTGATGCTGCCGTCGGCGTGGGACGACACTCCGCCCGTGTACTACCCCGTGCCGGGTGCGGGACCAGGGGGCCCGGCGCTGCCGTAGGTTCCTGTCGTGGCGGGGCAGTCCCTTCGGGGGCTGCCCCGCTTCGGCTGTCCGGCTCGGTGTCGCGTGTTCGGCTGCCGCGCGTGGGGGTGACCGCTTGAGCTGCCTCGCTGCGGCTGTCCCCCTTCAGGCACCCGGCGTCGGGCACCCGGCTTCGGGCGGACTTCTCCCCCTCGGGCGGACGGATTCGCCGAGAATCTCCTCCCGAGGGGGAGTTCTCCGCCTGAGACCGCGCGAGCCCGTTCGGGTCAGGCGGCCTCGTCACTGCTTGGCCCCCTCGTCGCCGCACAGCTTCGGAGATCGCGCGTGACGCGCCGGGCGGATCGACCGAACGGCCGCGTGTCGACGGGGAACTCCGAAGTCGTGCACGAGGCGCCGAAGCCGTGCACGGGAAGTCTGGGGACGCGCGGTCAGCTCTTCGTGAGGTCCTGCGCGAACATCACGAGGATGCCGCTGGGGCCGCGGAGATAGGTGAGCTTGTAGACGTCCTGGTAGTTCGCGACGCCGCGCAGTGGCTGGTAGCCGTGGCGGGCCGCGATCGCGAGCGACTCGTCGATGTCGTCGACCGAGAAGGCGATGCGGTGCATGCCGATCTCGTTGGGAAGGGTCGGTTCCGTCTCGATCGCATCCGGGTGGATGTATTCGAACAGCTCGATCTGGCCGCGTCCATCGGGGGTCTGCAGCACCGCGATCTTCGCGTGGTTGCCGTCGAGTCCGACCGCGGTCGCCGCCCACTCCCCGCTGACCTCGTCGCGACCGAGCACCGTGAGGCCGAGGTCGGTGAAGAAGGAGATGGTGGCTTCCAGGTCGCGCACGGCGATCCCGACGTTCTCGAGTGTGATGGGCATGGGTGGGATGCTACTCGCGCTCGTCCACCCGTGTCAGCGCTAGTGCCCGAGCTTCTCGGCGCAGGCGACGCAGTACTCGGCGAACGGTCGGGCCTGCAGTCGTGCCGCGGGGATCGGCCGGCCGCAGTTCGCGCAGACGCCGTAGGTGCCGGCATCCACTCGCGCCAGCGCGTCGTCGACCTGTCGGAGTTCGGATGCTGCCGCCTCGGCGAGCCCGGTCAGCCGTGACCACTCCGACGAGAGCGTGACGCCCTCAGGGTCGTGTTCGTCGTCGTCGTTCGAGCTCTCGCGGTCGTGGGTGAGCTCGTCGAGGCTTGCGGCCGCCGCCTGCACCCGGGCCTCGGCCTGGACGCGCAACTCCTGCAGCAGCGCGCGTGGGTCAGAACTCATGCGCCCACTCTAGGCATCCCCACCGACACCCCGGCCCCAACCATCGCACTTTCGCGTCGAGGTCGCAGGGTTCAGGCGGAACTCTGCGACCTCGACGCGAATCTGCGACGCGCCTCAGGCCGAGTGCCCGCTCGTCGGCACCGAGTCGGTCGTCGTCGGAACGGCCACGGCCTTCATGCCGGGGTGATCGCGCTCGAGGGCCGCCCCCTCCATGTCGACGTTCGGCAGGATGCGGTCGAGCCAGCGCGGCAGCCACCACGCCGAACGGCCGAGCAGATGCATGAGCGCGGGCATCAGCAGCATCCGCACCACGAACGCGTCGAGCAGCACGCCGAACGCGAGGCCGAACCCGATCGAGCGGATGATCGTCGACTCCGAGAAGATGAACCCGCCGAACACCGACACCATGATGAGCGCGGCGGCGGTCACGACCGAGCGGCCGGCACGGAAGCCCTGGGCCACGGCATCGCGCGCCGATGCTCCGTGCACGTACGCCTCGCGCATGCCGGAGGCGAGGAACAGCTGGTAGTCCATCGCGAGGCCGAACAGGATGCCGACGAGGATCACCGGCAGGAAGCTCAGGATCGGCCCGGTGCTGTGCAACCCGATGATCTCGGCGCCCCAGCCGAACTGGAACACCGCGACGATCAGGCCGTATGTCGCGAACAGCGAGAGCACGAACCCACCGGTGGCGATGAGGGGCACCAGCAGCGAGCGGAACACGACGATCATGATGAGCAGCGAGAGGCCGACCACGACCACGAGGTACAGCGGCAGGACCCCGGCCAGAGCCTCGGAGATGTCGATGTTGATCGCGGCCTGACCCGCGACGCCGAGGGTGATCCCGTCGCCGATCGCCGGCAGGGCGCGGAGGTCCTGTACGAGCTTCTCGGTCGAGGCGCTGTTCGGACCCTCCTCGGGGACGACCTGGAATGCGAGGAGGGTGTTGTCGTCGGACGTGGCGATCGGAGCGACCGCCACGACGTCGTCCTGGTCGGCGATGGCCTGTGCGATCGTGACCTGCGTGGAGAGCAGGTCGTCGTCGGTGACCGCGTCGTCGAGGGTCGCGGTGACCAGCAGGGGGCCGTTCGCCCCTTCGCCGAACTGCTCGTCGACGGTCTGGAACGCTCGGTAACTGGTCGAGTCGCTCGGTTCGCTCGACCCGTCGGGCAGGCCGAGTCGCATCGACATCGCGGGGATCGCGATGATGAGCAGCGCGACCACGCTCACGAGCGTGGTGACGACCGCGCGCAGGGTCGACATCCGCTTCACGGGCGTGCCCGCGGCATGCTCCTGCCCGACCGTCGCGCGAGCGCGGCGGCTGAGCAGACGGTCGCCGACGAGCCCGAGGATGGCGGGCGCGAGGGTGATCGCGACGAGCACGGCCACCGCGACGCACACTGCGCCGACCGTGCCCATGAGGCCGAGGAACGGGACGCCGGTCACGTTGAGCGCGAGGAGCGCGACGATCACGGTCGTGCCGGCGAACACCACGGCGGTGCCGGACGTGCCGGTGGCGAGGCCGATGGATTCGCGCACCGGAACGCCGGCGAGCAGCTGCTTGCGGTGTCGGTTGACGATGAAGAGCGAGTAGTCGATGCCGACCGCGAGGCCGAGCATCACGCCCAGCACCGGTGTCACGGACGCCATGTCCACCACGCCGGAGAACGCGAGGGATGCCGTGACACCGACACCGACGCCGACGATGGCGGTGACGATGGGGAGGGCTGCGGCGATGAGCGAGCCGAGCATCACGATGAGGACGATCGCGGCGAACACGAGACCGACCGCCTCGCCGACGCCGAAGATCTCGGGCACGCCCTGCGCGATGTCGGTGCCGAAGTCGACCTCGGTGCCGTCGATCGGAGCGGATGCGAAATGGTCGATCGTGCCCTGCTTGACCTCTTCGGAGAGTTCGAGGCGCGGGTCGACGAACGAGATGTTGACGATCGCGGTGGACCCGTCTTCCGACACCACGCCGATGCCGTCGGCCAGGTCGAGGAGGGTCGAGCCCAACTCCGCCTGGTCGGCGTTCTCCTGCAGGGTGATGCGGGACTGGTCCAGCTTCGCGTTCTGCGCCTCGAGCTCGGCGGCCTGCGCGTTCAGCGCCGCCACCTGGGCGTCGAGGGCGGCGAGCTGCTCGGGGCCGGCACCGGCCTGCTCCGCCTGGGTGCGGGCCGCAGTGAGCTGGGTGAGGCCGGCTTCGATCTGGGCCCTGCCCTCGTCGAGCTTCGTCTGCCCAGCGTCGAGCTGGGCGCGACCGTCGGTGATCTGCTTCTCGCCGTCGGCGAGCTCCTTCGCCCGGCCGGCCTGCTGCTGCTGCGCGTCGAACGGATCGATCACGGAGGCGACGCCATCGAGATCCTCGGCGCTGGCAGCGAGATCGGAGATGTCCTGCTTCTGCTCGTCGGTGAACGCTGAACCGTCGGTGGTGCGATAGACGACCGTTCCGGTGCCGCCCGCGGAATCCGGGAGCTTGTCGGCGAGGTCGTCGGTCACGGCGCCCGATGCGGTGCCGGGGATGTCGAAGCTGTTGCTCAGCGTGCCCCCCAGTGTGAGGAAGGCGCCGACGCCGAGGCCGAGGATCAACACCCACGACACGATCACCGTCCACGCCTTGCGTGCAGCGAACGAACCCAGACGGTAAAGCAGTGAAGCCACAGTGGTCTCCTTCAGACTCGAAAGATCATACGGCACGTCTCGTCTAGAGATCTTTGGCTATCCTGAGAGCATGGTCAACGAGCATCGGAGCGGGCCCGTGCGCAGCACCGCGGCGCGCGAAGCGATCCTCGATGCGACCTCGCGACTCTTCCACGCGCAGGGGTACGACCGGCTCACGATCGAGGGCATCGCGAAGGAAGCGGGGGTCGGCAAGCAGACCATCTACCGCTGGTGGCCCTCGCGGGGTGCGCTCATCGCGGACTGCCTGGTCGACGGGCGCCTCATCCCCGTGGACTTCGTCGTCGCGGACACCGGCGACCTGTTCGCCGACGTCGAGACGTGGCTGCAGTCGGTCTTCGCCATCCTCGCGACCACGCAGGGGCAGGCGCTGCTGCAGTCGCTGGTCGCAGCCGCCGCCGAAGACGCCGCGGTCGGGGCCCACCTCGGGGGGAGTCTCGGCGTCGAGCAGCACCTGGCCGAACGGCTGCGCGGCGGGATCCGCGACGGTCAGCTGCCGGAAGACGCCCCGATCGCGCAGATCGGCCGAGCGATCCTGGGCGCGATCATCGTGGAGTCCCTCGGCCGTGAGAGCCACGGACCCGGCGGGATCATCGAACTGGTCCGGTACCTCTTCGCCCGCTGAGCTTCCGTCGCGCCGGGGGTACAGGGACTCGGTCATGTCAGGCGGCCTCGTTCGCCGGTTCGCGCTTCTCGCCCCGATCGGTGCCCGAATGCGAAGGCTCCGGCATCGGCATGGCGGCGAGGTCGGGCGCGCTTGGTCGCCATCGCGTCGACCGCCTCGTCCACCCGATCGCGGCGCGAGGTCAGGACCAGGGCGGTGCCGGTGCCCGCATCCTCGACGATCGTTCGGCGGCTGTCCTGGATGCGACTCATGACACCTCGGGCGAAGCCCCGCAGGAAGCCGCTGCGCGCACGCCGCTTCTCGGACTCCGTGTGCCGGTGGTAGATCTCGCGCTGCACGGACCACCACTTCCGCATCGCGACCATGGCCTGCACCTCGAGACTCGCGGTGAGGGTGCGCACCTGCGTGACGTCGGACGCGTACCCGACCAGGAGCAGGCCCGCGCCGACGGGCACCTCCATCCCGAGCGGCCGCACCGTGCCCAGCGCCTGCGCGACGCCCGCGCCGATCTCCTGCAGATCCCGGGCGTACACGCCGCTGAAGAGCATCCGCTCCTGAACGATCTGCTCCTGTGTCTGGCCCAGCCGGCCACGACGTTCGTCGATGCGGGCCTGATCTATGCCGTACTTCACGATCAGCCGCTCGGCGTGCTCGGTCAGAGCCTCTGCCTCTTCCGGTGTCGTGCTCTCGGCCTTCGCCAGCAGCTTCGCGATCAGGTCGAGCTTCGCCTCGGTCATGGCATCCCCCTTGGTGGTGTGTGATGCCTCGTATCCTCCGCGGGGTCACCCGCATTCAGAGGGTCGATCACGGTGCCTGGGGAGAAACCTGTTTCGCGGCGTCCTGGGGAGGGATGCTGTGCGCGGTGTTCGGCGGTGATGCTGTGGCTACTCGAGCCACTCCGTGACGAAGCGGTCATTCGCATGGATGTGCGTGGCCTCGTATGTGCCGCCGTCGAGCACCTCGAAACGGTGGGAGACGAGCGCGGGGACGACGAGGATCTGCCCTCCGACGCCGACCACCTGATCGTCGCCGACCGTGAACAGCGCGCGGCCGCGACGGATCACGAACGTCTCGGCATACGGATGCCGGTGCAGACGTGGTCCTCGACCGGGTGTCGTGATGAACTCACGCATGATGCTCACGGGTGAGCCGAGCAGGTACCCCTCGATGTCTTCGTCAGCGGTGACGTCTCTGAGGTGGATGGTCATGGTTCCTCCGTTCCCGCCCGAGGGTACGCCTGGCGAGGCCGCGTCGCACTCTCTCATCGAGGTCGCACGCAATCCTGGAATCCGTGCGACGCGGGTGCGGAACTGCGACCTGGGTGCGGAACTGCGACGCGGGTGCGGAACTGCGACCTGGGTGCGGAACTGCGACGCGGGTGCGGAACTGCGACCTGGGGCGGAGGGGCCGGCCCCTCTCAGCCGAGGATGAGGGTGATCACGGTCGCGCCGCCACCGCCGAGGATGAGCGCGATGATCACGGTCCACGCGACGATGCGGATGCGACGGTTGCGCTTCTCGCCGAGGTCGCCGTAGTCCTCTTCGTTCGGGTTCTGCCGGCTCACGTCGCTCATGCGCTGACCTCCGTGACCGTCGGGCCGAAGTACGAGGGGAGCGTGGCCTGCGAGCGCTCGCGCAGCTCGGCGATCGACACGGTGAAGACGTCCTGCACCTCGAGCTTCGCGCCCTCGGTGTCGGTCACGCCGATGCGCATCACCGGGTAGTCGCGTCCCTCGCAGAGTCCGCGGAACTTCACGTCGTCTTCACGCGGCACGGTCACGAGCACGCGACCGGTCGACTCGGAGAACAGGGCGGATGCGGCATCCACGCCGTTGCTCTCGATGATCTCGTTCAGCCAGACGCGGGCGCCGACGCCGAAGCGCATGACGCCCTCGGCGAGTGCCTGCGCGAGGCCGCCTTCGGAGAGGTCGTGCGCCGAGGAGATGAGCCACTCGTCGCGGGCGGCCGAGAGCAGACCCGCGAGGCGCTTCTCGCCCGCGAGGTCGACCTTCGGCGGCAGTCCGCCGAGGTGGTCATGCACGACGTCGGCCCAGGCCGAACCCGAGAGCTCGGTCGAGGTGGTGCCGAGGAGGTAGATGTTCTGACCCTCGTCCTGCCATCCGGAGGGGATGCGGCGCGAGACGTCGTCGATGATGCCGAGCACGCCCACGAGCGGGGTCGGGTGGATCGGCACGTCGCCGGTCTGGTTGTAGAACGAGACGTTGCCGCCGGTGACCGGGGTGCCCAGCTCGTAGCATCCGTCGGCCAGGCCGTCGACCGTCTGACCAAACTGCCACATGACCTCGGGGTTCTCGGGAGAGCCGAAGTTGAGGCAGTCGGTGATGGCCGTGGGCACGGCGCCGGTGACGGCGACGTTGCGGTAGGCCTCGGCGAGGGCCAGCTGTGCGCCCGCGTAGGGGTCGAGCTGGCAGTAGCGGCCGTTGGCGTCGGTCGAGATGGCGAAGCCGAGGCCCGACTCCTCGTCGACGCGGATCATGCCGGCGTCGTCGGGGAAGCTCAGTGCCGTGTTGCCGAGCACGTAGTAGTCGTACTGGTTGGTGATCCAGCTCGTGTCGGCCAGGTTCGGCGAGGCGACGAGGGCGAGGAACTGCTCGCGCAGCGTCTCGGGGTCGTTGGCGCGGGGCAGGTTCTCGGCGGCATCCGCCTGCAGGGCGTCGATCCAGGTCGGGTAGGCGACCGGACGGTCATAGACGGGGCCGTCGACCGCGACGGTCGAGGGGTCTACGTCGACGATGCGCTCGCCCTGCCAGTCGATGATGAGGCGTCCGTCGCCGGTGACCTCGCCGAGCACGGAGGTCTCGACCTCCCACTTGTTCACGACCTCGAGGAAAGCGTCGAGCTTCTCGGGAGCGACGATCGCCATCATGCGCTCCTGCGACTCCGACATGAGGATCTCCTCGGCCGTGAGCGTGGGGTCGCGCAGCAGCACGTTGTCGAGCGAGACCTTCATGCCGCTGTTGCCGTTGGCCGCGAGCTCGCTTGTCGCGCAGGAGATGCCGGCGGCGCCGAGGTCCTGGATCGCCTCGACGAGCTCGCCGCGGTACAGCTCGAGGCAGCACTCGATGAGCACCTTCTCGGCGAACGGGTCGCCCACCTGCACGGCGGGGCGCTTGGTCGGGCCGGTGGAGTCGAACGAGTCGGAGGCCAGGATGCTCGCGCCGCCGATGCCGTCGCCACCCGTGCGGGCGCCGAACAGGACGACCTTGTTGCCGACGCCGGTCGCGTTCGCGAGCTTGAGGTCTTCGTGGCGCAGCACGCCCACCGCGAGCGCGTTCACGAGCGGGTTGGCCTGGTAGACGGAGTCGAAGACCGTCTCGCCGCCGATGTTCGGCAGGCCCAGGCAGTTGCCGTAGAAGCTGATGCCGCTGGTCACGCCGTGCACGACGCGGGCGGTGTCGGGGTGGTCGACCGCGCCGAAGCGCAGGGCGTCCATGACCGCGACCGGGCGAGCGCCCATCGAGATGATGTCGCGGACGATGCCGCCGACGCCGGTCGCCGCACCCTGGAAGGGCTCGATGAACGAGGGGTGGTTGTGCGACTCAGCCTTGAAGGTGACGGCCCAGCCCTCGCCGACGTCGACGACGCCCGCGTTCTGGCCCATGCCCACCATGAGGCGTTCCTTCATCTCGTCGGAGACCTTCTGGCCGAAGCGGCGCAGGTAGTTCTTGGACGACTTGTAGGAGCAGTGCTCCGACCACATGACGGAGTACATCGCCAGCTCGCCCGAGGTGGGGCGACGGCCGAGGATCTCCTTGATGCGCTCGTACTCGTCGGGCTTGAGTCCGAGGGCCGCGTACGGCTGCTCCTTCTCGGGCGTCGCGATCGCGTTCTCGACGGAGTCGGGGACGTGCTGGGGGGAAGGTGCAGGGGCGGTGGTCACGCGCACTCCAAAGGAAGGGGCCGGCGGGGCATGCTCAGTCTACCGGCGCGGGTGAGGCGGCTCTCCCGCGAGTGCCTCTGCCGCAGGCCCGCGGCACAGACCTCACGTGAGGTCCGTGAGTGTCAGGCCGTGGGCGCGCGCCGCCGCAGCGAGTTCGTCATCGTAGGTGAGAACGGATGTGACCACATCGCTCAGTTCGAGTGCGGTTGCCAGATGCAGGACATCGAGGGTGCGCAGGCCGCTGCGGAGGCGGATGGCGTGGGCCATCGTGTCATCGTCGAGAGAGACGAGCGCGACTCGATCGAGCAGGTCATCAGCGCTTTCGTGATCGAGGGAACGTCGATCTGCCACGGCGTGCAGCTCGACGGCGAGCAGGCGGGAGGACACGAACTCTGCTCCGGTGCCGAAGGCATCGACGATCGCCGAGGTTTCTGCTTCTTCGACGAGTGCCTTCACCGCGGCCGAGGTGTCGAGGTAGATCACGCGCGGTCCGCACGGAGGTCTTCGAGGACCTCTGCAGTCGGCATCGTGTCGAGGACGGGGGCGTTGGTGAGAGGTCCCCTTTTCGTGGGGAGCGTCACACGCCCGCTGGCGATCATTCGTGTCCACGCCGTCTCGGCCGGCGGTGTCAGTTCCGCAATCGGACGACCGCGGTCCGTAACCGTCAGATGCTCGCCCGCGGTGACGCGCGCCAGCACCCGCGCTGTCTGCTGATTGAGTTCTGTCTTCGTCACTGTCCCCATCCTCCGAGTCTACCGATTGCGTACTAGAAGTACTAGATTTTCGAGTTTCGGATTCTGGTTCGGAGTCGATCGAAGTACTTCTGGTCGACTTCAGATCCTTCGCCCGAGGTGAATCCGTCCATCACCAGCCTTCGGAGCTCTTCGTCGGACGGTTCGTGTGGAGGCAGGCCGTTCGTCATTCGGCCATTCAAGCGAACCACGAGGCGTGTGAGCGCCGGATCGGGAGCATCGTTCCGGGATATGGGGAAAGGTCGTGAGAACTTCTGGATCAGGAGGAAGAGTCCGCCGCCGCGGCAAACCGCGCCGCCAGCACCCCGGCGGCCTCTTGCAGCGGCGCCGGACCCACCACCGTGAAGGGCGCATCGAACCGGGCGACCGCAGCGAGCACGCCGACCCATGACCAGGAGCCGATGGTGATCCGGCACGAGCCATCGCCGAGGTTTTCCAGCTCGCCCTCGCCTAGCCAGGGTGTGACCTCGCGGGCAGGGAGCTCGATCACGACCTCGCCGACGCAGGGCCACCGATCCTCGGTCGCCGACCCCTTCGCTCGCGCGGCCAGGTAGGTCGCGGCATCCGCCGCCGGCAGCGGGTGCGGGGTGAACGTCGGCCCGGTCGGGATGCGCGGCTGCATCCGGTCCAGCCGGAAGGTACGCCAATCCGCAACCTCCAGATCCCACGCGAGCAGATACCAGCGGCCCTCGCGGGCGACCACCGCGTGCGGCTCGGTGCGACGGGCAGGTCGGTCGCGGTCGGAGCCGTAGTCGAAGCGCAGCACCTGGCGGTCGCGCACGGCCGCGCTCGCCGCTTCGAGCACCGCCGGATCGACGCGCACATCGGCAGTGGCACCCGTGAAGCGGATGCCGTCGACACGGTGCCGCAGTCGTGAGGGCATCACCTGCCGCACGGTCGCGAGCGCCCGCGCCGCGCCCTCCTCGATGTCGATGCCGCTGGAGGGGACGGTCTGCAGCGCCACCGCGATCGCGACGGCCTGGTCATCGTCGAACAGCAGCGGCGGCAGCTCGGATCCGGCTGCGAGACGGTAGCCGCCGTCCGGCCCCTTGATCGCGCCGATCCGGTAGCCCAGCTCTCGGAGTCGATCGACGTCGCGGCGCACGGTGCGCGGGCTGACCTCCAGCCGCTCGGCGAGCACGTGGCCGGGCCAGTCGCGCGGTGTCTGCAGCAGCGACAGCAGCGCGAGCATTCGTGACGAGCTTGAGGCCATGCGATTCAGTCTGCCCGCAGTAGAGGACAGAAACCGACCGCTACCCCTGTGATCGTTCTCTCAGGCGGTTCCGAACGGCGGGCCGCACAAGAAGGAGAGACCGATGACCATCAACACCACGACCCACCTGAACTTCCGCGGCACGGCTCGACAGGCGCTCGATTTCTACCGGTCCGTGTTCGGCGGCGAGGTCACCGCCGCGACATACGGCCAGTTCGGCATGCCGGAGGGAGTGCCCGGGTTCGACAAGATCGTGTTCGGACAGCTCGAAGCCGCGACGGGGATCCGGCTGATGGCGTACGACATCCCGGGGCAAGACGACCCGGACCCGACGGCGACCGCCGGCACCACGCACCGGGAGAACGGCGCGACCATCACCGACCGCACGTTCTTCCAGTCGCTGCGGGCGGAATCGCTCGACGAGCTGCGGGGGTACTGGGACGGTCTGGCCGAGGGCGCGACGGTTGTCGAGCCGCTGGCAGCCTCGGCCTGGTCGGCCGGCTTCGGCATGCTCACCGACCGTTTCGGCGTGACCTGGGTGCTCGACGTGCAGGCCGGCTGACCCGCGACGTACCCTTTCCCGGGACGGATGCAGGGAGTTCGGACGGATGCAGGAGGGTTCGCGGCGTTTCGCTCCTGCATCCGTCCGAACTCCCGACAGGTGTACCGCCCCACCCGGCACGCCGCCCCGCGCGAACCCGGCACGCCGCGCGTCACACGGGAGGCCACTGCGGATGCCGCGCCAGCGCCACCCGCGCCGCGAGATCCGCGAGCACGAGCGACCCGGCACCGCCGACCCCGACCACCTCGGCCCACCCGAGTGCGAGCAGGGCGTGCCCCGCGGCGCTCGGGTGGAACGCGTCGTCGAGCAGTCCCCACGGCATGCCCTCGTTGCCCGGCCCGGTCCCCGCCGAGAACTCCGCGAACGCGGCGTACTGATCCACCAGAACCACACCGTCCCGCGCGGCCACATCGCGGATCGCCTGCGCGAACTCGCCGATGCGTGCGCGGTCGGGCGCATGCAGCAGATCGACGGTCGGCGGCGTCTGCAGCACCGGCACCGCACCGAGCGCTCGCACCCGCCGCACGAACTCCGCGATCGACTCCGCGAACGCCGACACCTCGATCACGGGGTCGAGCCACTCGGTGGTGCAGTCGTTCGTGCCGATCATGAGCGTCACCACGTCGGGCCGCCAGTGCGCCACGCGACGGTCGAAGTCGCCCAGGATCAGGTCGGCCCGCCACCCCGTGATCGCGGTGTTGATCACGGCATCCTGCACCCGCCCGGCATCGCCGCGGATCAGCTCGTGCAGGTGGTCGACGTAGTTGCGAGCCCCTCGGGTGTGGATCAGGCCGTGCGTGATCGAGTCGCCCGTGAACACCCAGGTGACCGGCGCTCCGGAGGCGAGGAGCCCCCGGAGCGCCGCGCGGTCATCCGTCAACGGCTCACCTGAAGCTGCACGTCGATGAACCGCGGACGGTAGATCGAGGCGTCGTCGTACACGTCACCCACGTTGTCGAAGGTGTTCACGTTGTAGGAGACGAGGATGCGGTTGCCCTGACGCAGATTCGGATGCTCGTGCGCGTTGTAGGTGAACACGTCGGGGTCTCCGTAGCTGCCGAGCGCCCCGGTCTCGGGTGTGCGGTACAGCTCGACCGGGTCGGTGAACGGACCCGTCGGCGAGCACGAGGTGCGCGCGACGATGCGGGTGCTGAACAGTTCCGACGTGTCCTGCGTCACGAGCAGGTAGCCGTCACGGAAGGGGGCGACGCTGAACTCGTTGGCCACGTAGGGCACCACGGGCACGGCATCCGCCTCGTCCGCCGCCCAGGTCGTGCCGTTCCAGTACGTCCAGGTGCCCTTCAAGCCGTCCTTGCCCTGCACCTTCGCGACGTACGCTGAGCGCACTCCGCCGGGGTCGGCGATGCCGTAGATGTAGGTCGTGCCGCGTTCTTCGAGCGTCCACGAGCCCCAGTTGATGCCGGTCGCCGAGGGGAGGTCCACGATGCCCTCGAGCTGCAGCGTCTGACCGTCGAGCGTGGCGAGCCGGTTCGCGGTCCACGCGAAGTCCCACTGCCCCGTGCCGGTTCGGGCGAACTGCAGCAGCGGCACCTGCACCGTGCCGTGACGGCCGGGCGTCGGGTCGCCGATCCAGTACCACTTGCCGTCGGGCTCGGGCGGGATGATGCCGGCCGGGTCGTCGGGGGTGCCGCCGGTGATGGTCGTGAGGTCGCCACGGCGGTCCTGCACCACGACGGAGTTGTTCACGAACGGCGAGTCGGTCGGCCGCGACCCGTCGGGGTTCACGGTGCCGAGGAACGTGTCCGAGAAGAACCAGCCGGTCTTCCCCTTGCCGAGCGGCATCGAGTAGGTGCTGTCGCCGCCGGTCCATTCCCCGCCGGTGTTCCCATAGGTCGTGAACGTCTCGGTCAGGTCTTGGTTCACGCTCGATGTGGCCGTGAGCGTCTTGTCGACCAGCGAGCACTGGCCGTGTCCGTGCCCGTTGCCGTGCCCGCCTCCGGCCGGAACCGCCGCGCTCGCCGGAGCGGCGAACAGCGCTCCCGCGCACAGGGATGCGGCGGCGAGACCCGCCGCGATCATGCGTCTTCTCATCTCGATCACTCCTTCGTGTTCGTGTGGGGTAAAGCTGGTCGTGCTCAGCGCCCGGGGGTTTCGGTGATCCCTCCCGAGGCGTCGATGTCGTAGGTCTTCTCGCCCACGCGCAGGCCGCGCAGCACCGCGTGCGGGTCGAGTGCGGCGACGCAGCCGGCCGCGCGCACCGTGCCGTCGGCCCCGACCGAGACGCCGAACAGGGCCTCGATCACGAGCTCGACCCAGGCGCCCGACGACGAGCACGACCAGTCGATGATGTACGGCAGCTGCGGCGGAGCCTTGCGCGCGCCGCCGTTGATCCCGGGCACGGCTTCCTCCACGAAGTGCGCCTGCCCCATCGGGCCCTGGTTCGCGGTGCGCGACAACCCCTCGACCCACGAGGTGAGCACCTCGGGAGCGCCGAGGGCGGCCAGGGCGCGTCCGGCATCCGCGGGCCAGGCGGGGTAGGCGCCGTTCCACTGGTGGTCGGGGCGTGGGCTGTAGCTGGCGTCGGGGTCCCAGGGCGAGAGCGCGCGCATCCAGTTGTCGGTCTGCAGTTCACGCTGGAAGAACGAGACCATCTCGTCGCGGATGCCGGGGGCGAGGTCGTCGGCGATCGTCGTGCCGACCACGCTGAAGTCGTAGCAGTGCCGCACCGGCAGCAGCGTGCCGTCGGGCTGTCCTGCGGCGAAGATGCCCTGACCGGGAAGGTAGCGCTCGATCACGGCAGGAAGCAGGGCGTCGGCCTCCGCGCGCAGCTCGCTGCCGCCGGCGGAATCACCCCGCAGCTCGGCGAGGGAGGCGGCCGTCCGCATGCTCCAGACGTTCGCGGCGTTGAGGCCTGCGACCTCGTGCGTGTACGAGCTGACGCACTCCAGCAGGTTGTCGATCTCGCCGTAATCGGCGAGGGCCGTGCCTGCGCGTAACTTCTTCCACGCCATCGCCCACTGCCGTACCGACTCGGCGACCGTCTGATCGCCGACGATCTCGTCGAGGAACGCGGTGTCGCCGGTGAAGCGCACGTAGTCGTGCACGAGCCGGGTCATGGCGTAGTCGTTGACGGAGTACCAGCGGCCGACCGGCCCGCCGGTGAGTGACGAGGTGCCGAAGTGCGAGTGGATGTCGAGCGAGATCCAGTGCCGCACCTGGTTGCGCATCTCGGCGGGGTCGAGCAGCGCGTGGCTGACCGAGCTCAGGCTGTAGTCCCAGATGAACGTGGTGGTGCCCCAGTAGTTCGGCATGAGGGTGTCGTACGAGCGGCCGAGCACGTTCCCGGCGAAGTCGCGGCGGAACCAGATCACGCCGAGCACCGCCCACCAGTACAGGCGGCGGAGCGGCGCGGATGCCGTCTCGAGCACGGGCAGCGCCCCGGAGAACTCCCCGTCGTCGGGGTCGAAGGCGGCGTGCAGCTGCCGGTTCCAGAACTCCTCGGCCGCGGCGATCGCACCGGGCACGTCGGCGATCACGGCGTCGTAGGTGCGCGCCGCATCCGCAGCGGAGATCCCGACCGCCTGCACATACGCGGTGCGCGCGACGCCCCCGGCCGGCACGGCGAGCGCCACCGAAAGCTCGCCGCCGCGGCCGTTCCCGCCGATGCCGGTGTCGAACGCCTCGGGCAGCGAGGCCACCCCGCTCAGCGCCGCCGATCCGCCCGTCAGGCCCTGCGCGCTCCAGGCCGCCGCATCCGCCGACGAGAACAGCAGGCGCTCGCCGTCGACGGTCGCGGTGTCGCGTTCGGACGGCGACTCGGCGTCGAGCCAGGCCTCCTGCGAGCGAGTGACCCGGGCGGCTGCTGAGAGCCCGATCCGCACCTCCCGATCCTGCGATCCGGTGTTGCGCACCGCGATGTCGATCGCCACCGCGGTCTTCCCCGGCACGCACACCGTCGTCGTCTCGATCTCGAGCTCACCGACTGTCGCCCGCCGCACCACCCGGTCCGCCCGCCACTCGTGCGTGACGGGCACGCCGTACGAGGCGAACAGCCGGCCGTCGACGAACAGCACCGCGGTCTGGGTGAGCCCCTGCGACACGGGCGGGAACTGCACGGCGCTGATCGCGGTCAGGTCGTGGTCGACGCGTACGGTGCCGAACATGTTCGTGAGGCCGGTCGGCGCGATCATGTCGTCGTAATGGTGGGTGACCGCATCGGCGGCGAGGTCCTCGACGGTGGGGATGAGCGGATGCATGATGCCTTTCGAGGGGCGGGAGAGTGGTCAGTACTGGCCGAGCGCGAGGCCCTTGGCGAAGAACCGCTGCGTGCAGAGGAACAGGATCACGGTCGGGAGCGAGACGAGCACGGCCGCGGCGAGCACGACCGACATCTGCGCGCCGCCATAGGTGCTCTGCATGCCGGACAGGGTCGTGATGATGGGGCGGATGTCGTCGGACTGGCTGAGCGTGAGGCCGAGCAGCAGGTCGTTCCACACGAAGGTCGCCTGCAGGATGAAGATCGCGACCAGCGCGCTCGACGCCATCGGCAGGTACAGCCGCACGAAGATGCGCCAGGTGGTGGCGCCGTCGAGCACCGCGGCCTCGAACACGTTGTGCGCGACGCCGGTGAAGAAGTTGCGCATCACGAAAGCCGAGAACGGGATCGAGATCACCGTGTAGATGATCACCATGCCCACGCGGGTGTCGAAGAGCCCGATGCGCGAGTACGCATCGAACAGCGGCAGCAGCACCATCTGCAGCGGGAACACCGTGCCGCCGAAGATCACGACGAACCACAGGAAGCCGCGCTTGAGCCGCAGTGCCACGATCGCGTACCCGGCCGCGGCGCCCACGAGCACGGCGATGGTCGGCGAGACGATCGAGTAGATGAGGGTGCTGAGGATGCTGTCGCCGAGGCCCGAGAGCTCGAACGCGTCGGCGAAGTTCTCGAACAGGTGCAACTCGGTGGGGATCCACGACTCCTTCGAGGTGAAGGTCATCGGGTCCTTCATCGCGTTCACGACGAGGAGGTACGCGGGCAGCAGCCACACGATTCCGAGGATGACGAGGACGGCGGTGCGGATGATCTTCGACATCACATCTCCTTCTTCGGGGAGAGCTGCTGACGCAGGTACAGCACCGACGCGACCAGGGTGATGACGGTGAGGAACACCGCGATCGCCGAGCCGAGTCCGTAGTCGCTGTTTACGAACGTCTCCTTGTACATCGTCAGAGCGAGGGTCTCCGAGACGGTGCCCGGACCACCCTTGGTCATGCCCCAGACGATGTCGAAGGTCTTCAGGCTCGCGACGATCGAGAGCCCGACGACCACCGCCGTGAGCGGGCGGAGCATCGGCCAGAGGATGCTGGTGAACAGGCGCACGCCGCCGGCGCCGTCGATGCGGGCGGCCTCGAGTGGCTCCTTCGGGATGGCCTGCAGGCCGATGGTGAACAGCAGCGCGTTCACGCCGACGCCCTGCCACGACGAGGCGATGATCATGACGATCGTGTTGAGCGGAGCATCCAGCAGCCACCGCGGCGGGTCGGTCACGCCGAAGGCGGCGAGGGCCTGATCGAGTGCTCCGCCGGAGGAGAGGATGAACGACCACACCACGCCGACGCCGATGCCGGAGAGGGCGTAGGGGATGAGGAAGGGGAGGCGCAGCCAGATGCCGCCGCCGAGGTTCCAGGTGAGCAGGGCGATCGCCAGGCCGATGCCGACCGGGATGATCAGGGTGCCGATCACCCAGAGCACGGTGTTCATCGCGGAGCCCACGAAGTCGCCGTCGGTGAACATCTCGACGTAGTTGTCGAGCCCGATCCAGTCGGGGCTGCCGAGGCCGTTGTACTTCGTGAAGCTGAGGAACACCGTCCACAGCAGGGGGAGGTAGAGCAGGATCGCGACCAGGATCACGCCCGGGGCGATGAAGCCCCGGGCGGACCACTGGTACGGCGACTTCTGATGCGCCATCCGACGCTTACTCCTGCTCTGCCCAGTACTTGTCAGCCGTGGCCTGGATCTTCTCCAGGAACGGCATCGGGTCGCCGGGGTTGGCGTTGAAGGCGCCGAACTGCTCGATCGCGGTGGTCACGATCTCGGTCGGCATGGCCTCGAAGAACCGGTCGTACAGCATGTAGTCGTCGCCGGCGATCGTGGTGCCGAGTTCGGCGAGAGCGGGGTCTGCGACCTTCGCCTTCGGGTTGAACGCCACGTCGCCATGAGCGTCGTTCCAGGCGGTCTGCGCGTCGGGCGACATCCACCACTCGGCGTAGGCGAGACCGAGGTCGCGCTGCTTCGAGTTCTCGGCGGTGCAGATCGGGCCCGACTCGACGGCCACCGGGGTGGCGTCGAGGTCGTCGTTGACGGCCGGGATCGCGAACATCCCGTAGTCGTCGGTGGTCATGCCCGCGCCCTCGAGGTTGCCCGCGAAGAACGTGCCGAAGTTGATCATGGCGTAGTCGCCCTGCTTGAGGCCGACCGCGGGATCGGTGGTGCTGCCCGCGTCGCTGAACCAGCCGGCCTCCTGCTCTTCGAGCCACACGTTCATGACGTCGACGATCTCGGGGTCGGTGTACTTGACGTCGCCCGTGGTGAGCCCGGCGTACAGGTCGGGGTCGGTCGAGGCGACCAGGTGCTGGAACCACTGGAAGGTGAAGAGCACGCTGGTCTGGTAGTACGGGGTGACCCCGGCATCCTTCAGCGTCTCGGCGGCGTCGTTCAGCTCGTCCCAGCTGGTGGGCACCTCGATGCCGTTGTCGGCGAAGGCGGCCTTGTTGTAGAACATGATCCAGTAGGCGATGTTCATCGGCACGCAGTACTGCTTGTCGTCGTAGGTGTAGCTGTCGCGCAGGTCTTCGCTCACCCAGCCCTCGTCGACGGCCTTGGTCCAGATGTCGGTGGTCTCGGCGACCAGACCCTCGTCGACCAGCTGCTTGAGCGAGTCGCCGGTGTGCCAGGTGAACAGGCCGGGCGACTTGTCGGTGCGGAACGACTGCTTGATGAAGGCGTCGTACTGGTTCGCGTCCGAGTAGCCGGTGGTCTTGAGGGTGATGTTGACGGCCTCGCCGCTGACCTCGTTGAGCGACTCGAAGTCGGGCTTCCACGCCGCCTTGTCGGTGTAGAAGTTGAGCGTGCCGGTCACCTCTCCGGCGTCTCCGGATCCGGAGTCGCCGGAGCACCCGGCGAGGGCCAGGGTGCCGAGGAGGAGACCGGCCGCGGCAGCGGCGATCGTGCGTCGCGAAATCATTCAGAACTCCCTTGTTCGTTTGGTATCGTTACCAGAAATCTGGTTTCACGGTACCAAGGTGATGAGTGCGGTGCAAGGGATTCCCGCGGGAATCCGTCGCGATGGGTGCTGCATTCGGGTTGCTGTGTGCGGTTTCCGTGTTCAGTTGTCGCTCGTGCGCGAGCCGCGCACGTACGCCTTGACGGTCGCGAAGCGGGCGCTGCGCGAGTTCTCCGTGCGCTCGATCCGGTACGCCCCCACTGCGGCCGGGACGATGAACGTCTCGGCGTAGTGGATGACGAAGGGCTCGAAGGTGCCGGTCGGGCTGACGACCTGCACCTCATCCCCCTCGACGAGGTTGAGCACGTTGACCGTGCCCTCGGTGTCGTGGTCGGCACCCTCGGTGAACCAGTGCCGGCGCACCTCGATGAACTCGAGCTCGTGCAGGCCCGTGCTCTCCTCGGTCACGTCGCCCTCGGTGCGGATGGTCTTCACCTGGCCGAGGAGGTTGTCGCCGACCCACGTGGTGTCGCGGTCCCACTGGATGTTGCGGGCGCCGTGGTCGAGGTGCACGGGGCGGGGGATGCCGTCGAGGCCGACGCGGCCCCAGTCCCAGAGCTTGAAGGTGAAGATGAACGGCGTCGCCGAGATCTCCAGCACCATCGAGTTCGCGCCCGAGCAGTGCACGGTCCCGGCGGGGATGGCGAAGTGGTCGTGCTTGCGGGCCGGGAACGAGTTGACGTACTTGTCGGCGGGGAACGGATGCTCGCCGTCCTGCGCCGTCGCCAGATCCTGCAGCATCTCGGTACGGTCGATGCCCTCCTTGGTGCCCAGGTACACCACCGCATCGTCGCCGACGTCGAGCATGTAGTAGCTCTCGTCCTGCGTGTAGTGCATGCCGAAGGTGTTCTGGATGTAGTCGGTCAGCGGGTGCACCTGCAGGCTGAGGTTGCCGCCGTCCATCGTGTCGAGGAAGTCGAAGCGGATCGGGAACTCGGCGCCGAAGCGCGAGAACGTCTTCGCGCCGAGCAAGTCGACCGGGCGGCGGAAGACCAGGTCGAGGGCGGGGATCTCGATCACGCCGCCCTCTCCCTCGAGCAGCAGGGAGTTCTCCTCGGGCACGCAGTCGAAGCACCACGCGTAGTTGTCCTTCGAGGGGTCGAGGCCGATGAGGTTCTTCATCCACTGGCCGCCCCAGACTCCGGGGTCGAAGAACGGCACGACGCGGAACGGCCGATGCGCGGCATCCTTCAGTGCCTGGCGGAACGCGTTTCCGGTGATCATGCCGGCTTCGGGGGAGTCCGGATGCTGTTCGGCCGGGGCGATCGCGTTGCCGTCGAGCACGAAGTCGACCGTGTCGAACAGGCTGCGCTTGTGTCGGTCGGCGACGCGCCATTCGACGAAGAAGCCGCGCTTGTACTTGCGCAGGTTGTCTTCCGAGGCGTTGTCGGCGCGCCAGTTCGTGGCGCCCTTGCGCTGGCGCAGCTGGATCTCCCAGCGGGCCATGTCGACGAGCACGGTCGCGGAGGCGCCGTCGAGGCGCGGGGCGAGGAGCGCGGCACCCCAGCCGATCACGACGGTGGGGCTTTGGGTGATGCCGCCGGCGAGGGTGTCGAGCTTCGCGGCGTCGTAGAAGTCGGTCAGGGTGAAGTGGCTCATCACGCCGAAGACGCGGTCGTCGGTGAGGTTCGGGGCGATCAGCTGCTCGACCTCGGCGACCGGGAGGGCGGCGGTCTCGACGTCGACGACGGTCCAGTCGGGCAGGGCGTCGCGCACTGCGGTGGTGAGGGCGGGGACGTCGACTCCCGGATACGCATCGACGAGCAGCACGGGGGCGGTGCCGGTCACGCGGGCGCAGGCCTCGGCGAGCTCGGCGGCGTCGGTCCAGCCCTCGGTGCCGCGGAGGATGCGCTCGCCCGGGGGGAGCGCCACGGTGGGCTGGGTGTCGTAGCGACCTCGGGTCGTGTGCCCTTCGTGCATGTCGCTGATCGGGGTGGTCACTGTTCCTCCTGCGGTGTGGCGGTGTGAATGGTCGTGGCGCGGGCGAGGACGCTGAGTCCGCGGGCGACGGAGAGTTCGGGCTCGGGCGGGACGACGAAGTGCGGCGGCGTCATCGAGGGCCAGAGGTGTGCGCGCACGTGGGCCTCGATCGGGGCGCGGACCGCGTCGCCCGCGCGCAGGATCCCGCCGGACAGGATCACCACCGCCGGGTCGTACGAGTGCACGAGCGAGGTGACGACCGCGCCCCACACGTGCAGGAAGCGGTCGCGGATGCCGGGGTGCGCGTCGGTCGTGAAGACCTCGGTCATGGTGGTGCCGGAGGGGAGCGCCCAGGTGCTCGCCAGCGCCTCGCCACAGCCGATGTTCCCGCACGGGCAGATCGGTCCGTCGAGGTCGACCGTGAGGTGTCCGCCGAGGATGCCGGCGTGCCCGGTGCGTCCGCGCAGGGGCATGCCGTCGATCATGGCCGCGGTGCCGATGCCGGTGCCGAGGGTGACGAGCACCGCATCGCCCTCGCCGGCTGCGCTGCCCGTCGAGGTCTCGCCGATCAGGGCGGCCCTGGCATCGTTCTCGACCACGGCGGGGAGGCTGAACTCGGTGAGCGCCCAGCTGTTCAGGTCGAGGCCCTCGAGGAAGTCGTACTTGGCGTTGGCGTGCAGCATCCGTCCGCTGGTCGGGTCGACGACGCCCGGGACGGCGATGCCCACGGCATCCGCGGGGCTGGTGGTCTCGGTCAGGAGCCGGCGGGCTTCGGTGGCGGCGGCGGCCAGGTCGGCCGGGCTGCCGAGCACGGGGATGCTGCCCGAGGCGACGACACGGGTGCCGTCGATCACGGCGAGCTTGATCTCGGTGCCCCCGAAATCGATGCACAGCTCCATCCGGCCTCCTCGTCGCCTCATCCGACTGCGTCGTCGATGATTGGTAACGTTATCAACGAGGTGTGGGGGTGTCAACACCCGGCCGGATATGGGGAGTTCCGGACTCAGCGCACGGAGCGGAGCGACACCGGGAGTTCGACCTCGCGGGGCGCGGCGTCCCGGTCCCCGCCGTCGAGGCGGTCGAGCAGCAGGCGGGTGACCGTGCGGCCTAGTTCGCGCGGGTCGTGGTCGATCACGCTGATCGGCACGGGGGACAACTCGGCGAGCTCGAAGTCGTCGAAGCTCATGATCTCGGGGAAGTCGGCCGCGGCGCGGGATCCGGCGTTGAGCTGGGCGCTGATCTCCTTGAGCGCACCGATGGCGTTGCGGTTGTTAGCGCAGAAGATCGCGGTGGGCGGATGCTCCGCGCCGAGCAGTGCCCGCGTGGCTTCGCGGGCCTGGTCGACGGTCTGCTGGTTGGCGGCGACGATGCTCGGGTCGACGGCGAGCCCGCGCTCTTCGAGTGCACGCACGAACCCGGCGTACCGACGCTCGCCGGTGAAGATCGACAGCGCGTTGCCGAGGTAGCCGATGCGGGTGTGGCCGTGGTCGATGAGTGCGCTCGTTCCGCGGTACGCGCCGTCGTCGTCAGCGAGCACCACGCTGTCGACCGCGAGTCCGTCGATGCGACGGGAGGCGAGCACCACGGGCACGCCCTGGCTCTGCGAGTGCGCGAGGTGGGCCGAAGTGGGGCCGGCGGGCACGACGATGAGTCCGTCGACGCGGCGGCCGAGGAAGTCGCCGACGAGGTCGGCTTCGCGCGCGGCATCCTCCGACGTGTTGCCGAGCAGGATGCGGCGGCCGGTGAGCGCGGCCTCCTCTTCGACGCCGAGCGCGAAGGTGCTGTAGTACGGGTTGGCGATGTTCGTGATCGCGACGCCGATGAGTCCGCTGCTGTGGCCGGGGCGGATGCTGCGCGCGTTCTCGTTGCGGTGGTAGCCGAGTTCGGCGACGGCTTCCATGACGCGCTGCTGTACGTCGGGCTTGACGTTGAGCCCGCCCGAGAGCGTGCGCGACACGGTCATGGGGCTGACGCCCGCTCGGGTCGCGACCTCTTTCACGGTCGGGCGGCGCGCTCGTTCGCTCATCACTGCCCTCCGGATGTCGTGCGTGCGATCTAGGGAACGTTACCAGCGGGCTCCGGGATCCGCGGGGCCGTCGCGGGATGCCGCGCCCGTCGTCACGGATGGAAACGCGAAGTGCGACCGGGGCGGGGCGTCCGTAGATTGGTCGGACCCCGCTGTGAATGGAGTTTCCCGTGCCCGAGATCTGTGCCCCTCACCTGTCCTGTACGGACGCTGTCGGCTGAGCCGGCGCGAACCCACGACCATGACCGCACACGCCTCCCCGCATCCGTTCGACGAACGCACCCGCCTGTTCCTCGACAGGCCGCAAAGCCGCAAGTGGAGTCTGCACCCCGGTCGTATCGGGGCATGGGTGGCGGAGATGGACTTCGGGATCGCGCCCGAGATCGCGGCGGCGCTGCACCGGGCGGTCGACGACGAGAACCTCGGGTACCTCTCACCGCCGCAGGCCGCGGAGCTGGGGGAGGCCACCGCCGGATGGATGCGGAGCGAGTACGACTGGGCTGTCGACCCGGAGCGCGTGCATCCGGTCTCGGATGTGATGGCCGCGCTCGGGGTCGCGGTGCAGGAGTATGCACCCGCTGGCTCGCCGGTGATCGTGCCGACTCCGGCATATATGCCGTTCCTGACATATCTGCCGGCGATCGGGCATCCGGTGATCGAGGTCCCCGGAGTCGAGGTCGACGGACGCTGGCAGCACGACCTGCAGCGCATCGACGAGGCGTTCGCCGCGGGGGCGCGGACGCTCGTGCTCTGCAACCCGCACAACCCCACCGGCACGATCGTCGGTCGTGATGAGCTCGAGGCCATCGCCGCGATCGTCGAGCGGCACGGCGGCCGGGTGTTCGCGGATGAGATCCACGCGCCGCTGCGCTACGACGGCGCACCGTTCGTGCCGTACGCGTCGGTGTCGGAGGCGACGGCCGCGCATACCGTGACAGGCACGAGCGCGTCGAAGGCGTGGAACGTCCCGGGGCTGAAGACCGCACAGCTGATCACCTCGAACGACGCGGATCAGCAGTTGTACAAGCGGTTCGGGTTCGCGGTGCAGCACGGGGCGTCGACCCTCGGTGTCGTGGCGTCGACGGCCGCGTATCGCGAGGGCAAGCCCTGGCTTTCCGATGTGCTCGAGTACCTCGACGGGTCGCGGCGGGAGCTCGCCTCGCTGGTGGCGGAGCATCTGCCCGGCGCCGTGTACCGGGTGCCCGACGCCACCTACATCGGCTGGATCGACACCCGTGCGCTCGGCATCCCCGGTCCGCCGGCGGAGTTCTTCCGCGAGCAGGCTGGGGTCGTGCTCACCGAGGGACGGCTGCTCGGACGTGGGGCGGAGGGCTTCGTCCGGGTCGTGTTCGCGACCCCGCGTCCGATCCTCGAAGAGGCGTTCGCGGCGATGGGTGATGCGGTGCGGCGGGCCGGCCTCGGCGGCTGAGGCGACCGGGTCGGACACCTCTGCGGAGGGTGTCAAGGGGCTCTGCTGGTGTCGGTCGTGTGCCGTAGAAAGGGAGTCGAGAGAAGGGATCCCGCATGGCCGCAGGTGATATCGAGACTTTCCATCGCAATGGCATCTGGTTCAACCGCATCGAGGGCGAATCGCAGACGTTGGGCGCGAGCTTCGAGACCGAGGCCGATGCGGTGAAGGCCGCTCGTGGTGCGGCGATGGCACGCCAGGTCGGGCATACGGTGCGCACCGAGGAGGGTCCCTCGAAAGACGAGAGCGCGTACGAGCGGCACCCGCGCGACCTGATCGGATGAGCGTGCCGTCTGAACGTGCACGCGCAGCCGACTCCGAGCGGCGGATGCTGTTGCAGGCATGTGTCAACGGCGCCAGGGATCCGGCGGAGCATCCGTGGTTGAGTCTCGACCCGGCCGTGGTCGCCGATGATGCCGCACGGGCCGTGGCCGCCGGCGCCCGCGAGGTGCATGTGCACCCGAAGGATTCTTCCGGCCGCGACAGCCTGGCCGCTGACGATGTGGCGCGGTGGGTGTGGGCTGTGCGTCAAGCCGCGCCGGGCGTGCCGGTCGGAGTGACGACCGGCGAATGGGCCGAGCCCGATGTCGAGCGTCGCCTGGCCGCGATCGAGTCGTGGACGGAGCTGCCCGACCACGCATCCGTCAACTGGCATGAATCCGGTGCCGACGAGGTGGCGGCCCTGCTGATGCGACGCGGGGTGGCGGTCGAGGCGGGGTTGTGGGATGCGGCGGGGTTCGAGGTGTGGAAGCGTTCGCCCGTGCGCGACCGGTGCCTGCGGGTGCTGATCGAGTTGCCCGATGAACCGGCCGAGACCGTGCGCGAGCATGCCGAGGGGATGATCGCGCACGTGGCGCTCGAGGAGCCTGACGTGCCCGTTCTGCTGCACGGTGAAGAGGGTTCGACGTGGCCGGTGTTCGACCTCGCGGTCGAGCTCGGTCTGGATTCGCGGATCGGCTTGGAAGACACTCTGCTGCTCCCCGACGGCAGCAGTGCGCCGGGGAATGCGGCGCTGGTGCGGGCGGCTGTGCAGCGGATGCGGGGAGTCTGACGCCCGGGGCGGCGTGACTGCGGCATCCTGAGGCCATGTTCGGCGACTCGCTCCTCCCCTTCCTCCTCATGAACCTCGCGTTCATCCTCATCGGCATCCTCGTCACATGGCTGGTGATCTACTCGGCCGTGCGTGCGGCGCTCACCTCGCACCGGCAGGCGATGGCGCGAGACGGACGACCCGGCCAGGTCTGACCGCCGGCCGGATCGCCAGGCGACCGGTGTCGTCGTCTGCCGGTGAATACGGTCGCGCCTTCCCGCGGTGTCGGCATCCGTATGCCAACGTCTCCCCATGACCGAAATATCGCCACCCGTCGACGCGCGCGCTCGCGCCCTGCCTTTCGTGATCGGCGTCGGCGGGGGTGTGCTGGGGATTCTGCCGTGGTTGATCGGCGGCGGCATCCTTCCGCTGCAGAACCTGTGGGCGGCGGCGACGATGCCGGAGGACATGCCGTTCGTGCTGCTGCCGCTGAGTCAGTACTTCGCGACGCTGCTCTTCTCGGTGCTGCTGCTCGGCGGGGTCTTCGCCGGGTTCGCGGTGCATCTCGTGGCGCGCCGTCGTGCGGTCGCCGTGTGGCCGGCGGCGCTCGGGGTGCTGCTCGTGCACGTGATCGCGGTGGTGCAGAGCTTCGCCGTCCTGGCCGGAGGGCTCGGGCTGGGTCGCGGGGGTGACAGTCGAGTGATGCTGTACTTCGCCGGTCTCCTCGGCGGGGTGATCGCGGCGATTCTCCTCGCGCAGCTGGGCTTCTGGATGACCTCGCGGCGCTCGGTCGGGGTGGTCGCCCTCGGTGTCGTGCTCGCGGCGGTGCCGTTCGGCGACTGGGTGAGCCGGTGCTTCGTGGCCGTCACGGGAGAGGCTTTCCCGCCGGTGTTCCTGCCCTATCTGTCGCCCTGGCTGCCGGCGATCGTCGTCGGTGCGGCGCTGGTGTGGTGCGGGGTGCGGCCGGCCTGGCGGATCGTGGTCTGGGTCGCAGGTCTCCTTGCGGTGTGGGTCGTACCGGCGCTGTTCACGGCGATCCAGTACGGACTGGGCATGCGGGTGCTCGACGGCAACATCCCCGAGATGATGCAGGCGTCGGTGCAGGTGTTCCCGATGGTGCTCGCCGAGGTGTGGCAGCCGGTGATCGTTGCCCTCGTGATCGGCGTCGTCGGCACGGTGGTGCGGATGGTCGTGGAGCGGGATCGGACGCCGGCGGTCGTGCCGGAGAACTCAGCGTACATCCAGTGACTGCCAGAACTCCACGATGCCGGCCGCGAGTTCTGCGGGCTGTTCGACGGGCACGAGAGTGCGTGCGCCCTCGATGACGAGCGTCCTGGCGTCCGGTATCCGATTGGCGGCGGCGTTCATCACATCGGGCGTCCATTCGCCGCGGTCGTCGCCGGTGACCAGCAGCGTGGGCGCAGCGATGCGCGGCAGGCGGTGCGACGCATCGCCGCGGTTGATGATGAACGATGTGACGGTGGCGGCGATGCTGCGACGCGGGGCGCGGTTCAGGGCGTGATCGATGACGGCAGTCATCGATCGGTCCTTCGCGTGCGGCGGGATCAGCTGGGCATCGTGGATCACGTGCCGGAGGTGGGCGATGGGTCCGAAGTGGGCCAGGATCTGGTTGGCGATGATGAGCTTGATCCGGAACACCGGGTCGATCGGCTCCACCGGCGAGCTCACCGCGACCAGGGAGCGGACGGTGTCCGGGAAGAGCGCGGCCATGGTCATCCCCACGTGACCACCCCAGGCCGCACCCACCCAGTCGACTCGTCCGTCTCCCCCGAGTTGCTCGATGATCTGCGCGCCGGCTTCCGCGCACTCCTCGATCGAACTCACCCGCGACAGCGGTGTGCTCGCGCCGTAACCGGGGCCGTCGAGCACGACGAGCGTCCGGTGCAGGGCGAGTGCCTCGACGACTGAACCCCAGGAGTCGCCGTCGACGAACATGCCGTGCCACAGAACCGCGTAGGGGCCACTGCCCATGACGGTCGCTGCGATGTCGCCGAGCGAGGTGCGGAACCGGGTCTGAACAGGGGCATCTGTGTGATTCATGTCTCCAGCCTGGGGCTCGAAGGATGCCTCGATCCTGGCTCTCGACCGAGTGCAACGTTCGTGCAATGATCGGCTGTGGCCACCGCGCGCGTGCAGCTTCTCGACCAGATCGAGGCGTCCGTCGACGGCGAGCGGGTGCCGGTCGGGGGTGCGCTTCCGCGCGCTGTCATCGCTCGGCTCGCTCTCGAACGCGGAGCGCCGGTCGCTCTGGAAGACCTCATCGACGACCTGTGGGCCGAGCCGCCCGCGCAGGCGCGGACGACCGCCCGGGCGTACATGTCGCGACTGCGTGCGACGCCTCTCGGCGCCTGGCTCGAAGGTGGGAGGGGTGGGTACCGTCTCGTCGACGGTCCCGGGATGCAGGTCGACCTCTGGGCGTTGGAGGATGTCGTGGCCGGGGCCTCCCCGCTCGACTCCGAAGAGGTGCGTTCGCTGCTGCTGCGATGGCGGGGCTCGCCGCTGCAGGGGATCGGCGATCCGCCCTTCGCCGCTCTCGCTCGCGCGCGGGTGCGGAGTGTCGTCGACAGGGTGCGATTGCTCGGTGTTCGTGCCGACCTGGATGCCGGCGACAACGCGCGGGCACTGGTGACGCTGCAGAATCTGCGGGCCGCTCATCCCGATGATGACGACGTCTTGGCTCTGCTGCACACGGCTCGGGCGCGGGCCGACGCGGGGGATCGAGCGCTGGCGCGCCTGGGCGGGAGCACCGCGTCGGAGCGTGATCGCAGCCGGGGCGCTTACCCGGTATCGAACCTCGCGGCGCACGCGGGGCGCATGTTCGGTGTGCCGGCGCCGATCGCCCCGATGGTGGGGCGTCGGGAGGAGCGTGCGGCGCTGACGGCCGCGCTCGATGTCGCCCGCCTCGTCACACTGACGGGCGCCGCGGGGGCGGGCAAGACGAGGCTCGCGGTCGATTGGCTGGGCAGTGACGCGGTCGCCGGCGAGGATTACATCTGGTTCGTGAACGTCGGAGACGAGGTCGATGGCACCGTCGCGCCGGTGATCGCGTCTGCCGTCGGTGCCCCGGATGCGGCGCCGGAAGCGATCGCGGAGCATCTGGCCGACCGGCGCGGCATCCTCGTCATCGACGGGGCGGAGGGGGCGAGTGTCGGCGTGGCAGCCGTCGCTGTAGCCGTACTCGCGCGGGCGCGCGGACTCGCCGTGCTGTCGACGTCGCGGCGGACACTCGGCGTTCCCGGCGAGAGTGTGTTGCGGGTCGATCCTCTGCCCGCGGCGGACGCGCACGAGCTGTTCGAGACGAGGCTCCCTCCGGCGGCGCGCGCGGCGGATGCCGTCACGATCGGCCGGCTCGTCGACATGCTGGGCCGGTTGCCGCTGGCGATCGAGCTGGCGGCCGCGCGGACCGCCGTGATGCCGCTCGCCGAGGTCGGCGATTCGATGCTGCGCGAGATCGACCGGTCGGAGGAGGCCGGCGAACCGCGGTTGGCCGCGGCCCTGCGGTCGTCACTGGCGCTCCTGACGAGCGAGCAGCACGACACTCTGCGCTGCCTCGCCGGGTTCGCGGCGCCGTTCACCCGCGGTGCCGCCGCGGCCGTGTGCGGGGAGAGGCCGCGTGATCGCGACCTCGATCAGCTCGTGTCGTTCTCGCTCGTCTCAGCGGAGGAGGGAGAGGCGGAGCCGGTCTTCCGCGTGTCTCCGCTCATCCGGCGGGCCGCCGCGGGCGGTGAGACTCTGGATGAGCAGTGGCATCGGCGGCATCGCGCATGGTTCACGTCGCAGGCTGCGGAGGCATCCGTCGCTCTGACGGCCGAGGGATCCGGGGCGGTGATCTCTCGGCTGCGGATCGAGTGGCCGGATGTCGTGGCCGCGTTCGACTCCGCGGTGCTCGCCGACGACGGGGAGACCGCGGCGACCATCGCCGGGGGTCTGCTCTGGTTCGGCGTGCGGGCGGGGAGGCAGCAGGAGCTGCTCGAGATGGTGCGCCGGGCGTCGGCGCTGTCAGCCGCTCCTTCCCTCGAGGCGGCGCTGAGTCTCACGAGGGGGTTCCTCGCGTATCAACTGGGTCAGATGTCCGAGGCGGCGACGTGGATCTCGGCTGCGCGGATCCCGGCGGAAGCTTCCGGAGATCGTGCGCTGCGGGGACTCGCCGCGGCGTTCTCCGCCTACCTCTTCACGCTCAGTCCGGAGCCAGCGGGTGACCCGGTGGCCCAGGTGGCGGTCGCGCTCGCCGACGTCGATGAGATGCCGGATGCGGCGGCGGCGATGATCCTGCTCATCACCGGTCAGGTGCAGCGGGCGTCGGGGCGATCGCGGGAGGCGATCGAGTTGCTGGGTCGTGCCGGGGCGCTCGCGTCGCGATGCGGTCACGAGTGGGTCATGCTCATGGCTCCGGTGGTGGCGGCGAAGGTTCAGCTCGACCTGCGTCAGGGGTCGGCGGCGATGGCCACGCTATTGCCCGCGGTGCGGCGGAGCGCTGCCGGCGGTGATCCGGTGTCGCTCCTGATCGCCGTCTCGGTTGCTGCGGGTGCGGCGGCCGCGCTCGGTGCGGATGCGACGGGGGCGCGGATCATCGGAGCCGTCGATGCGATCGGCAGGCGCTACGGATTCGATCCTCGAGCTAACGAGCCCGCCGACTTCGAGCTGTATCGCCGTCGGGTGCGCGAGGGGCTCACGGCCGAGGAGTGGCGGCGGTCGTATGCTTCCGGGCTGCTCTGCGAGATGGACGAGCTGGTCGAGATGGCCGAGTCGCTCGCCCGGGTGTGAGGCGGTGAGCGGCTGTCAGTCGCCCGCGCGTTCCCATCCCGCCCAGTCGGGGCGGTCGACGATGCAGAACCGGTTACCTTCGGGGTCTTCCATGATCACGTAGTCCGCGTCGGCCGGGCGGTTGTCCCAGTTCACCTCGCGGGCGCCCAGCCCGGTGAGTCGGCGCACTTCGGTGGCCTGGTCCTCGGCGTAGATGTCGAGGTGGATGCGCGGCGGCAGCACGCGTTCGGAGTGGTGCGCGTCGAGGGCGATGCAGGGGGCGTCGGCGTCGCGGGGTTTCAGCACGACCCAGTCGTCTTCCGCCGGGTCGCGTTCGACGTAGTCGAGGGCGGCCTTCCAGAAGCGGGATTGTGCGGGGAGATCGTTCACGCGGATCACGATCGATGCGAGCTTCAGCATGCGGTCGAGTGTAGGGGCGCCGAGTGCGGGCCTCAGTCCCCTTGTATCCGGGTCGATAGGGTGCGGAGTCCTCGGCGTCCCACCATGACCGCCTGTTGCCACCGCGCCGACGACATGGGATCCTGGCCGCGTCGATTGTCAGGCTGATGGGGGGGGAGTGAGCATGAGTGTCTCGGAGCAGAGGAGTGGGGTCATCCGCACCCGACCGCACGTGGTCAGTCGTCTCGTGGTCCCTGCGGTCGCTGCCGTTCTCGCACTTCTTGCGGGCATCGCGACAGCGGCGGTGTTGCCGGATCTCGCCATCCGTTCCCTGAGTTTCGCGACGATGGTCGCTGCGGTGCTCTCCGGTGTGGTCGCCGTGCGCCGCGGAACGGCGTGGGTGCGGGCCGTCAGCGCGATCGTCGCCGTCCTGACCCTCATGCTCGGGTCGACCTTCTTCGGCTTGACCTACTCGTAGACATCGCTCCGCCGCGAGGCGGGCACGGTCGAGGCACTCGTCGTGGCGTGGCGAAAGGGTCTGCCTCGGATACGCGAAACGCCCCCGCCGTTCGGGTCGGCGGGGGCGTTGGTTTCGCGGGTGCGGGTTACTGCACCGACCATCCGCCGTCGGAGGCGAGGATCGCGCCGTTGATGTTCACGGCGTCGTCCGACAGCAGGAACGTGATGGATGCCGCCAGGTGCTCGGCCGTCGCGACGGTCGGGATCGCCTGCTGGAACGGAGCCAGGCGGCCGGAGCCGTACTCGGACATGTTCGGGGGCATGGGGATGCCGGTGGCGACGCCGCCCGGGGCGACGGAGTTCACACGGATGCCCTTCGGCCCGTACATGAAGGCCGCGGACTTGGTGACGCCGATGATGCCGTGCTTGCTGGCCGTGTAGGCGTTGCCCGAGGCGTTGCCGCGCAGGCCGGCTTCGCTCGAGACGTTGAGGATGGCGCCGCGACCGGCGGCCTCCATGACGGGGATGACCGCGCGCATGAGCTTGAACGGAGCGGTGAGGTTGATCGCGATGACGCGGTCCCAGACGGCATCCGGGGTCTCGCCCGCGGGGGAGAAGTCGTCGTTGATGCCGGCGACGTTCGCGAGGCCGTCGATGCGGTCGCCCGCGGCGGCGATGACGGCGTCGATCGCGTCCTGCTTCGTGAGGTCGCCGGCGACCGTGACGATGTCGGCATTCGGCAGCTCGGCCTTGAGGGCGTCGAGCTTCTCGGCGGCGATGTCGCTGGCGATCACGCGTCCGCCTTCGCGGGCGATGCGCGAGGCGGTGGCCTTGCCGATGCCGGAGGCGGCGCCCGTGACGATCACGGTCTTGCCGGCGAAGCGGCCGGAGGTGACCTTCTCGTTCCAACCCTCGGAGGCGTCGTCTTCGGGGATCTCGCCGCCGTTGGCCGCGCGCACCAGGTCGTCGACGACCGACTGGGGGAGCTGGCCCTGGCTCATCGCGACGAGCTGCTGCAGGGGCAGGCCCAGCACGGGGGTGAGGAGTTCGGGGTCGGCGCCGGTCTGCTCGAAGAGTGCGCGGATGAGGGGCCCGCCGGTCGGGTCGTTCATCCAGTCGCCGATGGTGGAGTGTGCGGTGAGGGCCATGCTCTTTCTCCTTGTTCGAGTTTCGCAACGGTGCGTCTACTTATATTCCAGTGTACGCCTGAGTACGCTCGAAAGGTGCCCCGTCCTCGTAGTGAAAAAGCCCGCCAATCCGTGCTGGAGGCGATGCGGCGTGCGCTCGCCGCAGACGGGTACGAGACCGTGACGATCGAGGGTCTCGCCGAGTCGGCGGAGGTCTCGAAGCAGACGATCTACCGGTGGTGGCCGTCGAAGGCCGCGATCCTCGGTGAGGCGCTGCTCGAGGGAACGCTGCCGGGTGCGGACGTGTCGGTGCCGATGACGGCCGACCTCGGGGCGGATCTGCGGGCGTGGTTCTCGGCGATGTCTGACGGGTTGGCTCGACCCGAGGGCGTTGCGCTGGCGCGGGCGCTCATCGAGGTGACGGCGGCTGATCCCGAGCTCGGGTTGGTCTTGAACGAGCGGCTGGCGGCGCCGATCCGCGAGTGGGTGGCCGAGCGGGTGTCGCGCGGGCGTGCCGACGGGGATGTGCGGGCGGATGTGGATGCTGCCGCGATCGCGGATCAGTTCATCGCGATGGCGTCGTACTTCGCGCTGATCGGGCAGCCGTTGAGTGCGGAGCGGGTCGAGGAGACGGTGGTGCGGTTGCTGCGGGGGATTGCGGGGTAGGTGAACGGCGAACTTCGGGCTACCGCTCTGTCGTCACATCTCTATGCGAGTGGCCTTGTCTGTCAGGCGCCATGGCACCGAGTACTCCGCATACTTCATGCCATTCGAGGACATGTGCTTGATCTCTTCCGCGAAGGCCGCCGCCTCCTCAGGGTTGTCGAAGACGCCGTAGATTCCCGCATCATCTTCGTCATCGAACACGATCCACACAGAGCTCATACCTAGATTCTCCAACGGGCGAGCATGATGGCAGCGGCGGCAGCGATCGCGAATCAGCTCTGGGATCTCGGATCCGGGATCAGGATTCGCTGGAGCGTCGTCCGCGCCAGTTGATGCTCACCACCAGAATCAGCGCGCCGACGATGAGTGCGAGGCCTGCGAGCCAGAACACCCACACGACGTCCTGGAACAGGGGCAGATTGGCGGCGACAGGAAGCGCGCCGCCGACGAGGATCATCGCCACGACGCTCGCACGCTCGAGCGCCGTGCCGCGGACACGTTGAGTCGTCACGAGATCATCGCCTTCGCTGTGGATTCCCCAGGGAAGAGTTCGGAGATCGTCATCATTGCTCCTTCGTCGATCGAACCCGCTCTACCTGTTCGACGTTATCGCTGTCCGGAGCGCCGTGTCTGTCCGCCTATCGGGGGACGGAGTTCGTGCTCGCTCATTGCGCCGCGGTACGTTCACGGATGCCCCTCCAGGCCGCCGCCGAAATACCCCAGGTGCCCGCGGGCATGTGCTTTGATCGGTGGGTATGCCGCCGGTCATCGTGGTCTCATCTGCCTCGTTCGGCCTTTCCTGAGGAGCGCGAGAATATGACCGGGTCGATGTTCAGCTGGTGGGGCCTCCTCATCAGTGTGGTCGTTCTCGTCGTGATCCTGGCGATCGTGTTCTTCGTCGTGCGGGGGATCGTTCGGTTCTTCCTGCGGCGCAGGCCGGAGCGGCCGGGGCCGCCGAGTTCTTCCGTGGAATGAGCCGGCAGCGGGTCAAGGTTCGATCGACGGACTATTGCTCGACGCTCGCCGAAGGCTGCGCCGCCGTCCGCCCCTCGGCGAACCGCGCCTGCGCCCGGTCCTGACGCCGCGGCACCTCGACGAGTTCCGTCGCCTTCGGCAGCCCCATCGGCTTCGTCGAGACGTACACGCTCTCGGCGGTGTCGACGCGGAAGGTCTCGTGCCACACGCCCACCGCTCCCGGAGCCTTGCGGGCTGCGCGGTTGAAGGCGGTCCAGGCGGGGCGGTGCTCCTGGTTCGGGCTGGACGCGTAGGCGTAGAGCTTGTCGACGGATGACCAGTACTGCACGACGTAGGGTCCGCCCGAGCCGAAGAGCAGGTGGTAGCCGAGCATGCCCGAGTCGGGGTCGGTGCTGAGTTCGCGCAGCATCCCCGGCATGGCGAAGAAGGCCGGCATCCACAAGTCGGGGCGCCACCAGCGGTTGATCTGCATCCCGATGTGGAACACGACGAGCTCGCCCTCGTGGCGGTGGGTCATGCGGCCCGTGATGACTTTCGACATGATGACTCCTTGGTTAGATAGCTTCACTATCGATAATGGATAGCGCTACTATCGAAGTCAAGAGGTGGCCATGAGAATTTCCGAACTGTCAGCCCAGACCGGCGTGACCGTGCCGACGATCAAGTACTACCTGCGCGAGGGGCTGCTGCCCGAGGGTGAGCGCAGTGCGCCGACTCAGGCCGCGTACGGCGAGCGGCACGTGGAGCGGTTACGGGTGATCCGGGCGCTGCTCGACGCGGGGGTGAGCATCGCCGAGACGCGGCGGGTGCTGGCCGCGCTCGATGAGCCGCCGGAGAATGCGCACAACCTGCTCGGGATGGCGCATGCGGCGATCACTCCGCCGGTGGATGAGTCTTTGGATCTGACGGACGCGGAGGCCCTTGTGGCAGGGCTCGGGTGGAAGCCGGGGATGTGTGACGAGGCGGTGCTGTACGCGGTCGCGCGGGCGCTGCAGGGGTTGGAGCGCGTCGGGTTCACCGTTCCGGATGCGGCGATGGCGGAGTACCTCGCGAGCATGCGACGGATTGCGGATGCGGAGATCGCGGGGGTGCCGGGGGAGTCTGCGGAAGCCGCGGTGCGGTACGTGGTGCTGGGGTCGGTGCTGGTGGAGCCGTTGTTGTTGGCGCTGCGGCGGGTGGCGCAGCAGGTCAGTTCGGGGGAGCGGTTTGGAACACAGCCCGACTAGCGGCTGCCGCGCTTCCGGCCCGAGACGTTGGCGTCGAACCCGCCGGCCGGTGGAGCAGGTCGACGAGCTTGCACGTGAGCGCGGGGCGACAGTCGTGCAGGTGGCGCTCGCGTAGGTCTTGTCGGAAGGTGCGGTGCCGATTCCGGGAGCTCGGAGGAGGGAGCAGCTGGCGAGAACGCGGGAGCGGTCGGGATCGAATTGTGTGCGCGGGCGAGTGGATGCGGTTGGCGGTGGCGGTCGGCGGATGGCGTATGCCGTGCATGTGACGGAAGTTGGTGGAGTCGCCGGAAGGGATCGATGCCACGGAGAACTCCTAGCTAGCGCGTGGCGCGTAGCTACTCGACTGCTCCGATGTAGTCCGGAGACGCTGCATCTAGCTCATTCATAGCCAGCGCTGTCGCCTCAAGCGTGGCGACTATCTGTTGGTACTGAGTGAAATCGGTGTTAGACAGAGACTTCCTGCGACGATCCTGAAGCCACTGATACGCCGGTCGGTAGCCACCGATGAACTGAGACCAAGCTGCCTCGCTGACATTCCCGAAGAACTGCGTGGTGTTGATCCAGACAGCTCCGTCCTTGTAAGTAACGGTGCGTACCACGTCGTCGCCAACGATTGGGAACGTCGTCGTCGTCGGTAGCTTTTCCGAAAGCAGATGGAGCTCGCGAAGCTGTGCGCCGAGCTCAGCGATCTTGCGGAAGGAGCCGTCCGTAGTCGGCTTAGGTATCTTCGGGAAGCCTGACACCATCAGTTCCGCATAGGCCTCTCGGAACTTCGGCGTGTAGAGGACGCCATACACGTAGTCGAAGATCTCTTGCGGGGAAGGAGGCGTGGATAGCCCAGCCGTGAGTGCGGCTACCTGAGTGGGGTCGAGGTTGGATTCCATCGTTCCGTCGCTCGCAAATACATAAAGTGGAAAAAGCGAGTTCGAGTCGTACGAGTTGAACACCTTGTGCCCAATCGGCATATTGCTGACGAACGCTCCGGGGTTTGTCTTCTGTAGCCGCGTAGTCACGAGGCCGACGTTAGGTCGCTTTTCCTGTAGAAAGTGTTTCATGACCTCTTCGCGCCATCGCCAGAGGACCTTATTGCTGAAATAGGTGTAACGATGGTCGAACGGTCGGTACGCAATTGGGATGAGTTTGCTGCTATCAAAGCTTAGTGCGCCGCGATTGGCAAGCACCCAGGGCGCGTAGGCTTCTCCCAATCCAAACTCTTCAGTCATCGCGGCCGCGTCGTAACCACCCCTCGTGAGCTTTTTCACGCGGTCCTCGATGACGCTCTTGTGCGTATCGACTATGAAGCTGTCGCCGCGGGTGACAATTCCTGTTGAACCGACGCGGAAGAGTTTGTCGACTGGGATCCCGGAATCGTACTCCTCTTTTCCGTTGGTCCCGCGGGGAACGAAAAAGAGGAACTCTGGATCGAGGTCAAGCACCTGCCATTCGATCTCGTGATCGATCAGGGCCGCGAACTTGTCGGCACGCTTGCCCCAAAGCTCACTGTGATGAACCGTCGCCAGGTCAGCACTACCTGTCGTCTTGACCGCGATGATGATACCGACACCTTGGCGTATCGGGAATACGTTTTCATCCTTTGAGCCATCGGGTGCGACTTCTCCCTTGTTGGCATTACCGTGAAGGTCAAGCACGTAGATGTCGTCGAACGTCCGCAGCAGATGCCAGCGCATCCCTCTAAACGTGGGATTATCCAAGTAGCCGTTATTCGTGATCATCGCAACTACGCCGGTTCCGTTAGCCGCAATCATGCCCTCAGCGAAAGATAGGAACTTCACGTAGTCATCATTGAGCCAGGTCTTTTCCTCGTCAAGTTTACCCAGGCCGCCGGGCTCAACTTTGTATTTATCGACTAGCTTGTTCGCGAACTTCGTGCGGTTGTTACTACTGGCTGAGTAGGGAGGGTTTCCCAGGATAACCATGATCGGTTGATTGGTCTTCACGTCCGCGGCGAGCTGGCTTTCTTCCGTGACGGCTTCGGACAGGCCGAACTCAAGCAGACCCGGTTCAGCGGCTAGACCTTCCTGGAGAGTATTAGTAAGGAAAACGTTCACGCGTGCAGCGCTCTTCGGGGCACCGGTCTCGGTAAGCGTCATTCCAAGCTTGAGATGAGCGACGGTGTAAGGGGCCATCATCAGCTCGAACCCGTGCACGCGCGGGAGTAGGTCCTCGTCGACGTATTTCGGCCAACGCCCTTGTTGATCAGCGAACTGCGTGTGGATGTACTTGATCGTCTCGTTTAGAAAGGTGCCAGTTCCAACGGCCGGATCGAGCAATTGCACTCGGTGAAGATCCACCTCAGCGGCCGACTCAACCCGAGCGGCCTCGGCTTCCGCGGTAAGCGGGTGTGTGCTGGTCTTCGGGGTGTAGGAGAGCTTTTCTGTGTCCGCTAGTCCATCACATATCCCGAAATGCTGCTTTAGTACTTCGTCCACTCGGCGTACGATGTACCTCACCACGGGAACCGGCGTGTAGTACGCGCCCATGGCTCGTTTCATCCTCGGGTCGTAGGTGGCGAGGAAGTCCTCATAAAAGTGTATGATCGGGTCTTTCTCGGACCTAGTTACTTCGGACACCTTAAGATGCTTGGTTACGATGTCTTCGACATCACTAACGCGGAAGACTGCGCAAAGCTCGTCGACAATGTACCCCAGTCTGTCGTCGAACTCGGCGCCCGCGATGTGGTCGAAAAAGGCCCGCAGGAACGGGTTTGATTTTGGTACGAGATCTCTGGCTTCCTGGCGCGAAAAGGTTGCAGGAGTGCTATCTGCGTATCGAGCAACGAAGAGTCCGTAAACAAGCGTTTGTGCGTACATGTCCGCAAACTTCGGCGCGTCGATGTCCGGTACAAGCCGGTCTTTGATCATCTGCATGATCTTGCTAAGTTCGTCGTCGCCGTTTTTCACAAAATCGTCAACGTCGTCCCGGAGTCGTCGCGCCTTGGCGCCCATAAGCGTGGCCAAGCGGCGGCCAGATGCTATTTTCTCTGGGGGCAAAGCTACAAATTCAGATACTTCTCGGATCAGTGCCTCGGTCGCTTCCGCGTCAAATGCGAGCCCTGTGCTCGTGCGGGATCCAATCACGATGGTCTTGTATTTCTCGCCGTTGCGATAAAATCGAAAATCGAGGTAGTTGGTCAGAAACAGGTTTGCGTAACCGCGATACCTTTCCATCTGTTCGGACCCCTCTACGCTGTCGAGTTTGATATCGACGTCTTTTGCTTCAGCGTACCCCCGCACAATCGCCGGATTGTCTTTCTGGAGGAATACAAAGTCTGGGTTGCCGTGCTCCGATTTCTTCGGATCGTTGATAGCGATGATGTTCTCGAACGCCTCCATGAGCGTCTTCAGCGCGGGGCGATACGCATGCTCTTTCGCGTGTCCCGTCGCGTACTGACTGCTAAGTTCTTTGCAGTATGTGTTTAGGGCGGCACGCAGAGAGGTGTTCATGGTGAGCGTCAGTCTATCCACCCCTCCGACATCTCGACTCTTACGAGACCGGTCGGCCGTCTCCGTAGCGCTGCACTCGTGCTCTGCGACGCTCTGCGTTGCTAGAGCGACGAGGCGCCGCAGGATGCGGGGCTGAAGAATTCGCGAGGAACAGTAGACAAAAACATATAGACGGGAAGACGCTATGCCGCACCGGGGAGGCGTCGCCACGGGGGAGCGGAGCCGCCCCCTGGCGTTTGGCGGCGCCTGTTGCCGAGTTTCAAGTCGGCAACGGGGTCACATCGCGCGGATTCCAGACCGCGTCTTGCACTCGTCGCGCCCCAGAAATGGGAAGGCTGCCGGCTTACGACAGACACCACAGGGGATCGCGTCGTGGAAGCGGGATAGGCCCGTCGCATCGGCGCGGCCGCAGCGCACACCTGGCGATCCGCGCGCACGTCGATCAGTTGCGGGAACTGTGAGCTGAACACGAAGATCGCCAGCACGTTCGCGATTCCGACCGTGGCGCTCTCAGGGACTGAACCGCATCAGCTTTCGCGGCGTCGAGCACCCGAGGATCACCTGGAACAAGCCCGCAAGGATCTCCGTAGCGATGAAGTAGTCCAACCCGGAGAACGTACCTTCCGCTATCGTCTGGATCCAAGCGTGTTCAAGGACGAACGGAGTAACGGTGGAGTTTTCAGAGCGTCTCGATTCCCTTGCGACGAAGGTGAAGAACCAAGCGACCGCGATCGGCACCGAGGAAGCGACGAAGAACGCATTTGTGATGCCGTTCATCTCGACGATCCTCGGTTACGACGTCTTCGACCCGCTGGAGGTCGTGCCGGAGTTCACCGCTGACGTCGGCACGAAGAAGGGGGAGAAGATTGACTACGCGATCATGCGCGAGAGTGAAGTCCAGATTCTCATCGAGTGCAAGCCGTCGATGGGACCGCTCAAGATCGAGCACGCATCGCAGCTCTTCCGCTACTTCTCCGTTACCAACGCACGTATCGCGGTGCTGACCAACGGTGTCCACTGGCACTTCTACACCGACCTCGATGCACCGAACCGGATGGACGCGAAGCCCTTCCTTGTCCTTGACCTGCTCGATATCGACGAGACGTTGATCCCCGAGATTCAGAAGCTGAGTAGGGAGACGTTCGATCTCGACTCGATCATCAGCGCGGCCGAGGAGCTCAAGTACATCGGTGCCCTGAAGCGCGAGATCGCGAGTCAGTTCCGCGAACCGACAGATGAGTGGATCAAGTTCTTTGCTACGCGCGTCTACGACGGCTCCTACACACAGAAGGTGCGTCAGCAGTTCACGAGCCTCGTAGGCAAGGCGGCGCAGCAGTTCCTAACGGAACGGGTCAACGACCGACTGAAGACAGCGCTGGGTGTGAGCGGGATCACTCGAACAGCGGAAGCGCCGCCCGCGACCAGCGCCGAGGTAGCCGAGGCGGATCTTGACCGCGACACGGAGATTGAGACGACGCTCGAGGAGCTCGAGGGGTACCAGATTGTGAAGGCCATCGCGTGCGGAGATGTTAAGCCGCAGCGGGTGACGCATCGTGATGCGAAGAGCTACTTCGCGGTGCTGCTCGACGACAACAACCGCAAGCCCATCGCCAGGCTCCATTTCAATGGCAAGCAGAAGTATCTCGGACTTCTGGATGACGACAAGGTTGAGGCGCGGCATCCGATCGAAGAGCTCGACGAGATCTACGCCCACGCGGATAGTATTCGCGAAGCCGTCCGTCGCTACCGGTAAGGAACTCGCGTGTCCAGAGACCGCAAGCAGCGGGTGGAGAATGGACTGGAAAGTGCCGTCGTGGCTGCTATTTCGGCAGCCCAGCCAGTGGCCGGCATCGCAGCGGCAGGCTTCCTCGCTGCGGGCGGTAGTGCGCACATCAAGAAGTGGTTTCGAATCACAGACGAAACGTTCGAGGACGCGGGGCGACCGCTGGATCCGGATGACTCGCAGCTGTCGGCGGCGTACTGGATTCTGGCGAACGGTGCTGCCCAGACATCCCGAAGCGCTAAGTGGGAGTACCTCGCCATAGCGTTAGTCAATTCGGGATCTTGGTCGAGTAATCCGGATTTTATCGTCGAACACTTCGCATATCTCGCATCGCGCTACTCTCCTGAGCACGTCCAAATGCTCGGGCTGCTGCAGGAGGTTGAACAACACCCATCGCAGGTTAATGCGACGCTGGCGGAGACACGTGACTGGTTGTTCCGAGAGATTCGGGATAGAGGTGGCGTCGCAGAAGACCTTGATCTGGTGCTCGATGTCGTGTTGGAGGATCTGATCCGCGATGGACTCGTGTCTTCCAGCCTCGTGGAGGCCTTCACGCAAGGGCTATCAGGAGAGCCGAGCGGCGACTCTAAGTACAAAGTCACCTCTACTGGACTGAGATTCCACCGTCACGTGACTAACTACTCACTCGACTGATCGGAGGAAGTGCCGCGGCGGCTGTATCCCTCGCCGACCGCGACCTAGCGCCCACAAGCACCCGGGGACTGAGCCGTCTCGTCTCATGTCGTCTCGTCGATTCTCGCTCGATGACCGCCCGCGCTACTCGAACCCACCCGTCAACCGCCCGCGCATCCGCGAACTGCTCTCGTTCATCCCGACGATCTCCACCGTCTTCCCCAACGCCTGATACTTCGTCTCGATCGCATCCAACGCGGCAACGGTCGACGCATCCCACACATGCGACCCCGACAGATCCACCACAACCCGCTCCGGATCGTCGGAGTACGAGAACAACGTCGTCAGATCATTGCTCGACGCGAAGAACAGCTCCCCCTCCACGACATACGTCACCACGTCTCTCGCCTCAGACAGCACGCGCGTCACCGAAACGAAGTGCGCCACCCGCCGCACGAACAGCACCGACGCGACCAGCACCCCACCGACGACCCCGACCGCCAGGTTGTGCGTCAGCAAGACAAGAACAACCGTCGCCACCATCACGAACGTCTCGCTCTTCGGCATCCGCTTCAACGTCGACGGACGCACGCTGTGCCAGTCGAACGCCCCGATCGCGACCATGATCATCACGGCCACGAGGGCTGCCATCGGGATCGTCCCGACGAAGTCCCCGAAGACCACGACCAACAAGAACAGGAAGATCCCGGCGCAGAAGGTCGAGATGCGGGTCCGCGCGCCAGAGGCCTTCACGTTGATCATGGTCTGACCGATCACGGCGCAGCCGCCCATTCCGCCGAAGATCCCCGACAGCACGTTCGAGACGCCCTGCCCCCACGCCTCACGACTCTTGCGCGAGTGGGTGTCGGTGATCTCGTCGACGAGCTTCGCGGTGAGCAGCGACTCCATCAGCCCGACCAGCGCGACTCCGAGCGCGAACGGCGCGATGATCGTGAACGTCTCCCACGTGAGCGGAACGTTCGGGATGAACAGCTCCGGCAGGCTCTTCGGCAGCTCGCCCTGGTCGCCGACGGTGGGCACGGTGATGCCGAACGCGAGCACGACGCCCGTCACGATGACGACCGACACGAGCGGTGCCGGCACGATCTTGGTGATCTTCGGCATCAGGATCATCACGACGATCCCGAGCGCGACCAGCGGATACACCAGCCACGGCACGTCGATCAGCTGCGGGAACTGCGAGCTGAACACGAAGATCGCCAACGCGTTCACGAACCCGACCATGACGCTGCGGGGGATGAAGCGCATCAGCTTCGCGACGCCGATCACCCCGAGGATCACCTGGAAGATGCCGGCGAGGATGACCGTCGCGATGAAGTAGTCCAACCCGTACATCGGCGCGACGGGCGCGATCACGAGCGCCACGGCTCCGGTCGCCGCGGTCACCATCGCCGGACGCCCGCCGAGGAACGCGATCGACACCGCCATGATGAACGACGAGAACAGCCCCACCTTCGGGTCGACTCCCGCGATCACCGAGAACGCGATCGCCTCGGGGATCAGCGCGAGCCCCACGACCAGCCCGGCCAGCACCTCGCGGGTCAGCATCCGCGGGTTCTTCAGCGCCTGAAGCACCGAGGGGTTCGCCCGGTACCGGGCACGATCGTCGATCGTCGTTGCAGACATGGATGCTCCAGAGGAAGGCGCCTCGACATGAGGCAGACGTTCCAGCGTAGAGCGGATGCTGCGGATGCGGAGCCTGCTCAGGGCAGCGTCGCCAGTCACCGGAGTCAGTAGTCGCGGTGGGCTGCCCGGCTGGGATCAGTCGCAGGCGATCCCGTCCCCGTCGCGGTCGAGGTCGTACACATCCGGTCCGACAACCTGCAGCGGACCGCGAGCGTACGCCGGACCATTGCCGCTGCCACCCTCGCAGTCCACGTCTGACGCGATCGGAACGCACACGCCGGCGTAGCTCGAGTGGCAGTCATTGGCCGGTTGGACGAGGGGGACCGGTGCGGGAGCGGGCTGCCGGGTGCCGTTCGAGGTGACCTCGTTCACCGGAGCGACGGTGACTGCTTCGCTGACCGACTCGCGCGCGACCTCCACTCCGTCGACGTAGGTCACTCGGTACGTGGTGACTTTGGTTCCGTCGGCGCCGGTCGTGACAGCGGTCTTGCCGACGTCCAACTGTGGGTCGTCGACCGTGGTCCGCTCGAAGGGAACGACCGTCGTCACGTCGACTTCCTCGTATGTCGTCGGCTTCGGAGAGGGCGTCGGCTTTTCTGTCGGAGTTGAGACGAAGGGCTTGGCCTCGGTCGACGCTTGCTCCGAGCCGGTGGTGTTCGATCCCGGTCCGCCGAGCGCGGCATTCGCTCCCGTACCAATGAACATGAGCACGAAGGCGATCCCGAGCGCGGCCCAGGCGGCACCGCGGGAGCGTACGCGAAACAGTTGGGCCGAGCCCCGAACGAGCGCATAGATCGCGATGAAGAACAAGAACAGCCCCGCGAACATCACGATCACACCGAAGCTGCGAGTGAGCAACGTCACCGCCAGGATCACGGCGCCGACGATGATGATGACCGTCATCCGCGACGACTTCGCTTCTGTCGGAGTCGCCGCGACGGCCGCTGCGGGCGCCTGCCCCAGAGGGGCGGTGTGGCTCGTCCACTGCACTCCGTCCCACCAACGCTGCTGCGCAGGTTGATGCGGGTCGGGGTACCAACCTTGAGGTGTTTCGGGCATCGTCGCCGTCTTTCTCTTCGGGCTCTCTCGCCGAACCCTACCGATATTCCGGAGGCTGCGCGCACCGAGTTTGCGTCTCTTCATGGATGTATCAGAAGCGTCGCTCGAAGCTCCTGTAGTACAGGCGCCGGAGGCGTTTCGGCGCCATGAATGCTGCGGATGCGGGGCTCCTCCGCCCTTCCTTCCCGCGGCCTCCTCCGACATGATGAAGAGGACCGACCTCGAAGGAGCCCTCCGTGTCACTCACACCGCCCCCGGCGCCGCAGGCCGACACCGCCGTCACCGGGCTCCCCTTCGCCGCGGTGATCGCGGGCATCCGTCGAACGCTCATCTGGACGATCGTCGCGGGACTCGTGTACGCCACCTTCATGACCGGCAGCAAGGGCCTCTGCCCGGGCGGCATCGACGCCAACGGCGGCTTCATTGACGCCGACGGCCGGTCGGTCGACCAGGCTCCGCTCTGCGTCACGCTGACGATCCGCCCCAGCGTGTTCGTCTACGCAGGCATCGCGCTGATCGTCCTGCTCGCGATCGGCCGCGTCGCCAAGGCATCCGACGAGCGCGCGGCCCTGCGGACCCTGGAGCGTGCGATCCAAGGAGCCGGCCTGCTCGTCGCCATCGCCCTCGTCGTGTCGCACGTGTGGTTCCAGCTGACCCCGCTCGAGCACTTCTCCTCCGGCTCGTGGTCTTACTTCAGTCCGTTCCCGCTCGGGGTCATCGACGTCTCGACCGACCCGATGACGGGGCCGTGACGGCCGGAACGCAGGTGCCGCGGCAGCCGATCAACCCGGGTTGATCGCCTGACACCTACCGCCCGGCCCGCACCCGCAGCCCGAACGCGACCCCCGCCAGCGCGATCACCACGACCCCGTATCCGATGCACACGGCCTCGAGTCCGACCACACCGACCAGCGCTCCGGCGATCACGGCCGGCACCCCGAACGCCAGGTACGCCAGCAGGTAGATCACGGCGAAGGTGTCGGCGCGCTGCGTCGCCGGGATCCGCGGGGCGAGTGAGGCGACCACTCCCGAGAACGCGGTGCCGAAGCCCATTCCGGTGACCGCGGCCGCGACGAGGTAGAACGGCAGCGACCCGACGCCCAGCGCGATCAGCGACAGCAGAGTTCCGACCGCGAGCGCCGACGTGCCGAACAGCACCATCGACCGCGCGGCGATCTTCCGCAGCACGAACGCCGTCACGGCACCGACCCCGGCGAGCAGCACGACCCCGAGCCCCTGCCACACATGCGCCTCGCCACCGAGCTCGCCCCGCACGATGTTCGCGCCCAGCGACAGGAACAGTCCGCCCGTCGCCCATCCGGCGATCACGGCCGGAGCCCCTCGCCAGAAGTCGGCCCGAATCGCGGGCGGGATCGACAGTCGGAAACTCAGCGACGCCCACACCCCCGGCTTGCGCGGAGCCGTCTCGGGCACGAGGAAGAACAACGCCGCGAGCAGGATGTACGCCGAGCTCAAGGGCGCGAACACGTCGAGCAGCGCCTCGCCGCTGAGGTCGAGCACCACGGCCGACACGAGTGCTCCGAGCGCGAGTCCGATCCCCGGGCTCAGCGCGTTCCACAGTGCCGCGACCCCCGCGCGCCCACCCGGTGCGAAGTCGAGCACCGTCGCCGACAGCGCCGAGATCAACAGACCGCTCGCCACGCCCTGCAGGATGCGCGCGAGGAACAGCATCGCGACGGCATCCGCGTGCCAGAACAGGAACATGCTCCCCGCCAGCAGCAGGAACCCCGCGATCGCGACGGGTCGACGGCCGACGTGGTCCGAGAGCGACCCGGCGGTGAGGAGGGTCAGCAGCAGCGCCACCGCGTACACGGCGAACACGGCGCTGATCACGATCGCCTCGAACCCGATGTCCTGCGCGAGCACCGGGTAGAACGGCGACGGCGCACTCGCCCCGACCATCATCAGGATCTGCGCCACGATCGCGAGCACGAACCCGAACCGTGCGCGAGGAACGACGGCGCTCCCGCGGAGTCCCTGGGCATGTCGAAGGGGCGCCGACGGGCGGACGATCGGCTCGGTGCTGGTCATGGCGACTCCTCATATGGTTCGAGAATCATCGAACTATCGGAGCGTACTCGCCATCCATCGATTGTTCAACTATTCTCGAACCATGCCTGGCGATCTTCCGCACCCGGAGCGCACCGAGATCCAACTCACCGACGTGCTCTTCGCGCTCAGCGACCCCGAGCGCCTCGCCATCACGCGCCAGCTCGCCGACGGCCCCCTCGACATGGCCGCCTGTCACTCCACCGACCCGAACCTCCCGAAGTCGACCAAGTCGCACTTCATGAAGGTGCTGCGCGAAGCCGGCATCATCCGCAACGAGCCCAACGGCCGCCGACGGATGCTGACGCTGCGCCGCGACGACCTCGACGCGCTCTTCCCCGGGCTGCTGGACTCCGTGCTGCGCTGAGACGCGCGCTCCGGCGCCGCAGTGCCGCACGCGATCAGCCCTTCCTCCGATCTCGGCGCCGACTTCGGTCCATCTCTGGCAGAGCAAGGTGGAGCGTTAGTACGTTGGTGTCTGGGCGGGAGACCAGGAGGGGCATGATGCGTATCAAGGAACCGGCCGCCAAGCTCGGTTATGTCGTCGCCGTCGCCATCGGACTCACGCTCACGACCGTTCCGCTCGCGGCCGTCAACCTCGACCTCGGGTTCGCGTGGGGAGTCCTGGCCCTCGTGGCAGCTGTCGTCGTGGCAGCTCGAACCTTCCGCGGCGCAGGAGAATCCGACGCTCCTCGACCCTGGTGGAAGATGACGAGCACGCGAGGAAGCGGAATCCTCCTCGCCGCGCTGTTCTTCATTCAGGGCGTCACCACATCCGTCGGCGTCTTCACCCTGTCGAGCCCGCCACTCGCGCTCGTCGGTGCTGTCGTGGCGCTGACGCTGTCGGCCTTCTACCTGAACTCTGCGATCAGGACTCGACCGGTCCCGGCATCGGCCTGACTGCCCGGCCTCGGCATCGATCTGATGGGCTCCCCCTTGCGACTCTCGGAAGAGTGAGTGTACAGTCACTCATATGTCCACGACCCGCAGCTCCATCCTTTCGACGGCCGATGCCCGCCGGCCTGTCGTGGCCGCGGCGGCGCTGGCGGCGTTCGCGCGCAGCGGCTACCACGGCACGACCGTCGCTGACGTGGCGCGCGAGGCCACGATCTCCCCGGCCTACGTCTTCAAGCTGTACTCCGGCAAGGAGGCGCTGTTCGTCGTGGCGCTCGAGGCCTGCTTCGACGCGATCGTCTCCGCCCTCGAAGAAGGGGCGGATGCTGCCGCCGACACCTCGCCCGAAGGCGTGCTCGACGCGATGGGCGACGCCTACGCGCACCTCATCTCCGACCGGAAGCTGCTGATGCTGCAGGTGCACGCGCAGTCGGTCGCCGAGATCCCCGCGATCGGGGAGGCGCTGCGCGCAGGGCTCGAACGCGTCACCACGTTCGCGAAGACCCGCTCGCGGGCGAGCGACGACGACGTGCAGCGTTTCATCGCCTATGGGCAGCTCTGTCACCTGATCGTCACTACGCAGCTCGACGGACGCCCGGGGGGCTGGGTCGCTCTGCTGACCAAGGGGATCACGCACCCCGACTGATCCCCCCTCCGGGGCATCGGGCCCTTTTGTGCCCGCAAGAGTGAGTGAGTAATCACTCATCCGACCGGCCCCGAAACGGCACGGACAAGAACACAGAAAAGGAGCACGTCATGACCACCCTCACCTCCCTCCCGGCGCTCGCCGCACCGCACAGTACGCGCCGGTGGCTCGCCCTCAGCGTCCTCGCGCTCGCGCAGTTCCTCGTGGTGCTCGACGCCTCGATCGTGAACATCGCCCTCCCCGTCCTCGGCCGGCAGCTCGGCATGGATACCGCCGCCCTCGCCTGGGTCATCACCGCCTACGTGCTCGCGTTCGGCGGCTTGCTCCTCCTCGGCGGACGCCTCGCCGACCGCTACGGACACCGCCGGGTGTTCCTGATCGGAACGGCTGGATTCGTGGCGGCATCCGCCCTCGCCGGGCTCTCGGTGTCGAGCGAGATGCTCCTCGCCGCCCGCGCCCTGCAGGGCGTCTCGGCTGCGCTCCTCGCTCCGGCCGCCCTCGCGCTGCTGACCCAGCTGTTCCCGAACGACGCCGAGCGCACCAAGGCGCTGGGTGTGTGGGGAGCCGTCGCCGGCATCGGATCGGCCGCGGGGGTACTGCTCGGCGGGGTGCTCACGGCGACCCTCGGCTGGCAGTCGGTGTTCTTCGTCAACGTGCCGGTCGGCGCGCTCGTGCTCATCGCCATCCCGCTGCTCATCACCCGTGACGGCATCCGAACCCCCGGGCGCCTGGATGCCGCCGGCGCCGTGACCGTCACCGCATCACTGGTCGCGCTCGTCGGTGCCCTCAGCGCGGTCGAACAGGTCGGCTTCGTGCACCCGCTGCCGCTGGGCCTGCTCGCCCTCGCGCTGATCCTCGGCGTCGCCTTCGTGGCGATCGAGCGTCGCGCTGCCGAGCCGCTCGTCCCGCTCCGCGTGTTCCGCAACCGCAACCTCGCCCTCGGCAACATCGTCATGCTGCTCGGCGGGGCCACCATGGTCGCCCTCTTCTTCGCCCTCTCGGTCTACATGCAGGCCGTGCTCGGCTACGACGCCCTCACCGCGGGCCTCACGCAGCTGCCCCTCGCCGGTGTGCTCGTGATCGTCGCCGGTGGCGTGCCCGCCGTGATCGCCCGCGTCGGCACGCGGCCGGTGCTGATCGGGGCGCTGCTCATCATGGCCGCGGGGCTCCTCTGGCTCGCCGCATCCCCGGCGGATGCCGCGTTCCTCACGCACCTGCTCGGCCCGACCATCCTGATCGGGGTCGGACTCGGCGGCGCTGTCGTGGCGACCACCCAGCTCGCGGTCGACGGCGTCGAAGGCGCAGAGGCCGGACTCGCCGGCGGACTCGTCAACACCAGCCAGCAGATCGGCGGCGCGATCGGACTGGCCGTGCTCGGCACGGTCGCCGGCCTGCGCACCGCCGCGCTGTCGGCAGAGGGTGCGTCGTCTGCGGAGGCGCTCACTGGCGGATTCTCCTGGCTCTTCCTCGGGGCAGCGGGACTGGCGGTCGTCGGCGCGGGGATCGTCGCGGTCTGGCGTCGCGACTGAGGTCCCTGATGTGCGGGCCCACGGAGTGCGTCTTGTTGCGCTCCGCGGGCCCGTCCGTTTTGGAGTGAGAGCGATATGCCATCTCGCCAGTGCTGATTATCACGTTAATGACAAATGACTGACGGCCACGGGTTGTCATTCTGCTCCCAGATTTGGAGCGGATGCCGTGAGGGGCGGATACTTCTCGCATCCGGACCGCCCCCACTCGGCCGGGGAATCGACATGCAGACCTCCTCTTCACTCCCGCCAGGAACGACCATCGCCATCGTCGGCGCCGGTCGACTCGGACGCGTGCTCACGCGGTCGTTGCGCACGGCAGGACTCGACGTCCTCGGCCCCCTCCGCCGCGATCAGTCGATGCCGACGGTCGACATCGCGCTGCTCTGCGTTCCGGACTCCGCCATCCCAGCGGTCGCGTTCGTGGCTCGACCGCACGCGCGGCTCGTCGGACACGTCTCGGGCGCCACGTCGCTCGACGACGTCGACTTCAGCCTCCACCCGCTGCAGACGTTCACGGGTGCGGAGACTCCCGATGTGTTCCACGGCATCGGCGCCGCGGTCGCCGGCCGCACCGACGACGCCCGCGCCGTGGCCGAGCAGCTGGCCCGGGCTCTCGGTGCCCGGCCGTTCACCGTCGAGGACGAGCACCGCGCGAGCTATCACGCGGCGGCATCCTTCGCCTCGAACTTCGTGCTGACGGTGGTCGATGCGGCGGAGCAGCTGGCTGCGGCCGCGGGCATCCCCTCGGATGACGTTCGCCAACTCCTCGCCCCACTCGTCCGGCGGTCGGTCGAGAACTGGGTGGATGCCGGAGCGCACGACGCCCTCACCGGGCCGATCGCCCGTGGCGACGCGGAGACGGTCGCCCGTCAGAGGTCGGCCGCCGCGGAGCTCGATCTCCAGGAACTGTTCGACGCCCTCGCCGCCGCCACCCGGGCGATCGCGTCTCGCGTCGAAGCCCCGCTACGGATGTCGGGAGAACGCACGGATGCAGGGAGAAACACCGCCGTTCCGCCCGACAGCCGTCCCTCCTCCCGACAGGTGACCGGCGAAGTGACCGGCGAAGTGACCGCCGAAGTGGCCGCCGCCCCGAAGGAGCCTTCCGCATGAGAATCCTCCGCACGATCCCCGAGGTGCGCGCGGCCGTCCGCGAGGCTCGGCTCGCGAACCACACGGTCGGCCTCGTTCCGACGATGGGCGCCTTCCACGACGGACACCTCTCTCTCATGCGGGCCGCGCGCGCGGCATCCGATCTCGTCGTCGTCTCGCTCTTCGTCAACCCGACCCAGTTCGGCGCGAACGAAGACCTCAGCTCCTATCCGCGCGATGAAGCCCGCGACGCGGAGCTCGCCGAGGCCGAGGGCGTCGACATCCTCTTCGCGCCCGCGGCATCCGAGATCTACCCCGACGGGTTCGCGACGAACATCCACGTCGCCGGCCTCACCGACGTGCTCGACGGCGCGAGCCGCGGCGCGCACCACTTCGACGGCGTCGCCACGGTCGTCACGAAGCTGTTCGGGATCGTCCGGCCGGATTCCGCGTACTTCGGACAGAAGGATGCGCAGCAGGTGCTCGTCGTCCGCCGCGTCGTGCGCGATCTCGAACTCGACGTGCGCATCGTCGCGTGCCCGATCGTGCGAGAGGCCGACGGACTCGCCATGAGCTCGCGCAACGTCTACCTCGACGATGCCGCGCGGCTGCAGGCGACCGCGCTGAACCGGGCGCTGGATGCGGCGGCCGAGGTGTTCGCGGCGGGGGAGCGCGAGGGGGCGAGCATCCTGTCGGCGGCACGGCGCGTGCTCGAAGACGCCCGGATCTCGGTGGAGTACCTGGAGCTCCGCGATGCCGAGACGCTGAAGCCGGTCGTCCGCGTCGAGCGGGACGCGCTGCTCGCGGTCGCCGCACGCGTCGGCGCCGCCCGGCTGATCGACAACCATGTGCTGTCCGCCGCCGACGTCGCTGAACCGGATGCCGCCGGCCCGTATGCCGCCGACCTGCAGACCACCGACCCGAAGGGCGACGCCTGATGCGACGCACGATGTTGAAGTCGAAGATCCACCGCGCGACCGTCACTGACAGCGATCTGCACTACGTCGGGTCCATCACGATCGACCCCATCCTGCTCGAAGCTGCCGACATCCTGCCCCACGAGCAGGTGCACGTCGTCGACGTCGACAACGGCGCCCGCTTCGAGACCTACACGCTGACCGGCGTGCGCGGATCCGGCGTCATCCAGGTCAACGGCGCTGCGGCCCGCCTCGTGCACACCGGAGACACGATCATCGTCATCTCCTACGCCGACTACTCGCGCGAAGACCTCGAGAGTTACGAGCCGGTGGTGGTGCACGTCGACCGGGACAACGCGATCATCCAGGTCGATGACGCCGTCGACCGCCTGCTGACGGAGGCCCGCGCATGAGTGCTCACGCCGCCCCGCGCAAACGTGTGACGCTCGCCGCTCTCGCCGCGAAGAAGGATGCCGGCGAGCCGATCGTCATGGTCACCGCCTACGATCACCCCAGCGCGCAGATCGTCGAGGCTGCCGGTGTCGACATCGTGCTCGTGGGAGATTCCGCCGCGATGACCGTGCTCGGCTATGACAGCACCGTGCCGGTCACGGTCGACGAGATGCTGATGCTGACGAAGGCCGTGCGCCGCGGGCTGACCGTGCCGCTGCTGGTCGGCGACCTGCCGTTCGGGTCGTACGAGGCCTCGGATGAGCTCGCCATCGCCACCGCGCAGCGCTTCGTCAAGGAAGCTGGCTGCGACCTGGTGAAGATCGAGCGCGGTGGCACGACCGTCGACCGCGCGCGGGCGCTCGTGCAGGCCGGCATCCCCGTGGTCGGACACGTCGGACTCACCCCGCAGACGGCCACGGCGCTCGGCGGCTACCGTGCCCAGGGCCGCACCGCCGAGGCGGCGCTCGCCGTGATCGACGATGCCCTCGCCCTGCAGGCCGCCGGATGCTCGATGCTCGTGGTCGAGGCGGTGCCGTCAGAGGTCACCGCCGCGCTGATGCCACTGCTCGACATTCCCGTGATCGGCATCGGAGCCGGAGCGGATGCCGACGGGCAGGTGCTCGTGTTCCACGACCTGCTCGGGCTTTACGACGGCGGCGCGGCCAAGTTCGTCAAGCGATATGCGGAGTTGCGCACGGCTGCGGTCGCCGGCGTGGGTGCGTATGCGGCGGAGGTGCGCGGTGGTGTGTATCCCGCGGTCGAGCACGGGTATGCGATGCCGGAGGGGGAGGCCGCGCGGCTCGAGGAGTTGCTCGCGGGGCGCTGAAGGCCGAAACGGAGACGCTCACGGCACCCGGCGGCGTGTCGGCCCGCGGCGCGCCGCGTGTAGCGCGAGGCGTCTCCGTTTTGGCCTACCGCGGGGCTTCGTGCGTCAGCCGGCGTCGGGCTCCCAGCGCAGCAGGTCGCCGGGCTGGCACTCCAGCACCGCGCAGAGGGCATCCAGCGTCGTGAAGCGCACCGCCTTCGCGCGACCGTTCTTCAGCACGGCGAGGTTGGTCGGCGTGATGCCGATGCGCTCCGCCAGCTCGCCGACGCTCATCTTCCGCCGCGCCATCATCACGTCGATGTCCACAACCACGGGCATCAGATCACCTCGTCGTCGAGCTCGGAGCGCAGCGCTCGCGCCTCGGCCTCACTGTCGATCGCCTGCCGCAGCAGCGCCTTCATGACGACCACGAGCAGCGCCATCCCGGCGAGCACGACCCCGGCGCCGCCGATCAGCGCCACGACACCCGGCGCCGTCGACCCCGGCGCGAGCAGCGCGGCCAGGATCCAGGTGAGCGCAGCCGCCACCAGGATCGCGCCGATGATGACGTTCACATACCGGAACGACGACTCCGCGAAGATCGACCCGCGCCGCACTCGCGTCAGCAGCATCCACACGCACACCCCGAACACCTGCAGTGTGCCGACGCCCAGCACCACGATCGACACCAGCACGATCCGGCCCCACAGCTCGTCCTCGGCGAGGTCGAGCCACAGCAGCGGCACGATGAGTGCCTGCACCGCCAGCGAACCCAGCAGCGCCACCGCGATCACGATGCGCAGAACGACGATCGTCGTCTTCCCCATTGCCCACTCCTTCATCGAAGAACAACAGGAATCTATCGTTATTCGTTCGATCGAGCAAGCGAGATAGGCCCCGATGCCTGCGCCGGAGCGGTCAGTGCCTCCGGAGGAGACGGCGGATGCTGCGCACCGTGCGGCCCGCGGCATCCTTGAGCCCGCCGCCCGGCCACTCCCGCCGCAACTCCACCGTGCGGCCCTCGCCCACCGTGAGCGTGCATGTGCGTCCCGCCAGGATCGGCGAGCGACCGGCGCGAGCGAGTACGGCGGGATCGGCTTCGAGAGGAACCTCGAACGTCCAGCCCGCCCGGCGGACCTTGACGGAGAGCGGCCCGCCTCGGGAATCGTCCGTGCGCTCGAACGAGCGGACGGGATCGATCGACAGGGCGACGGCGGAGAGATCGCGGGGCCGACGGCCGGAGAGGATGCGCTCGGTGTCCGACCTGTCGCGGAGGATCAGCTCGATGCGATCGTTGCGCAGCTCGCGATCCACCGCCAGGAGATTCGCCGGCAGCCCCTCGAGCGAAGAGAGCGGCAGTGACGTCAGCCGAATCGTCTTCTTGGCGCCGGAGGGCTTCGCGCCGCCTGCAGGCCCGGCGGCATCCGGCGCGGCGGGGTTCGACGGCTCCGCAGCGAACGTCTCGAACACCAGCGCATCCTTCCCGTCGTGCGTGATGTCGACGCGAACGGTGAGATGCAGGCCCCCGCCCCGCGACCAGTGTGCGGCTGTCACGGTGGCGCGGCACTGAAGTCCCGACTCGAACGCGGCCAGACGCACCAGATCGTCCCGACGATCGGCGCGCAGCAGCGCCGCGCGGATGCGGTGCGCGAAGCCGAGGCCGGCATCGACGCCAGGACCGAACCGCCGTTGCGTCAGCGGGACCACCACGTCCAGCAGGCGGTCGCGATACTCGTCGGGGTACTTGACCATGCGCGGCCCCGCGATGCGCTTGAGGATCTTGCCTCGGAACCAGTGCCGCAGGAGTCGGTCGCGCAGCCGCCCCGGCTCGGTGTGCGCCTCGACGATGTCGAGCACGGCTTCGAGGTGCGGGAAGTACGTCTCCGGCTCGATCCGCGCAGAGCTGGCGCTGCCCGGCTGCTTCACCCACGCGTAGCAGGGCTCGCTCGCGAGGATCGAGATCGTCGACGCGGCGAAGTAGGCCTGCATCACGAACAGGTGATCCTCCAGCCGCACGCGCCCCTCCGGGAAGCGGGTGCCGTTCGCCCGCAGGAACGCCGTGCGGAACATCTTGTGCGGCGTGAGCATCTCGAGCAGCGGATCCGTGCCGAGGACCGCCCGGGGGATGTCGCGGCGGAAGATCTTGCTCGGAAGCGGGCGGCCGATCCCCACCTCCTTGCCGACGACGACGTCGGACGCGTTCGCATCCGCGTAGTCGCACAGCTTCTCGAGGGCGCCGTCGAACAGGTAGTCGTCTTGATCGACGAACTGCACGTACTTTCCGCGGGCGGCATCGACGCCGTGGTTGCGCGGCATGCCCGGCCATCCGGAGTGCTCCAGCGACAGCACCCGCACGTTCGGGCGGTCGCGGGCGACGGTGGCCAGGCGCTCACCGGTCGGCTCGCCCGAGCCGTCGTCGCACAGGAGAACCTCGAACGCGGCGGGGTCGAGGGTCTGGCGATCGAGCGATGCGATGAGGTCATCGAACGAGGGCCCCGGCCGGAACACCGGCACCACCACGCTCACGCGGATGCTGTTCCCGCTGCTGTTGCTCTCCGGCTGAATGCTCTGCGACAAAACGTCTCCCCCACGTCGACTGTTCCTCGAGCTAAACACGCCTTCCTGTGGGGGTCACCAGGCTTGCGTTTCGGCCGGGCGTGTGCAGAAGTTCGCACGGCGCGCAGGCAGAGCGGGGCGAGACGCTCCTCGAATTCAGGAGGCGATGCGTCGTGCCGTGGTCTCGGCCGTTCGCGGGTCGACCTCGGCCCACACCGCATCCAGCGAGAGCTCGAGCACGCCGGCGATCGCCGCGATCGTCGAGAACGCGGGGGTGGCGACGCGTCCCGACTCGATCTTGCGCAGGGTCTCGGGGGAGATGCCGGCGTCCAGCGCGACGCTCAGCATCGACCGTTCCCCGCGCGCGCGACGCAGCAGGGCGCCGAGGCGCTCGCCGCGTTCTACCTCGGCGGGGGTGAGCGGCATCCGGACCATCATGATGCCCATACTAATACCGGGATAGTATTACCGGGATAGTTATTGGTCACGACGGAAGAGAACCCATGATCGAGATCCTGAACGCCGACGAGCTCGCGCGGGCGCGGGCCACCGGCGCGCTCGTCGGCGACATCCTGCAGGCGTTGAAAGCCCGCGCCGCGGTCGGCGTGAACCTGCTCGACCTCGACCGGTGGGCGAAGCAGCTGATCGAGGATGCCGGGGCCGAGTCCTGCTACGTCGACTACGCCCCCTCCTTCGGCCGCGGCCCGTTCGGCCACTACGTCTGCACGGCCGTGAACGACGCCGTGCTGCACGGCATGCCCCACGACTATGCGCTGCGGCCGGGAGACCTGCTCACGCTCGACCTGGCCGTCACACTGCGCGGCATCTCCGCCGATGCGGCCATCAGTTTCGTGGTCGGCGGCGCCGCGGCCGCGGAAGACCTCGCCATGATCGAGGCGACCGAGCGGGCGCTCGCCGCCGGCATCGCCGCCGCTCGCCCCGGCGCGCGCATCGGCGACCTGTCGCACGCGATCGGCACGGTGCTCCACGACGCTGGCTACCCCATCAACCTCGAATTCGGCGGCCACGGCATCGGCTCGACCATGCACCAGGATCCTCATATCGCGAACGACGGGCGGCCGGGCCGCGGGTACAAACTGCGCCCCGGACTCCTGCTCGCGCTCGAGCCCTGGGTCATGGCCGACACCGACGTGCTGCGCACCGACGACGACGGCTGGACCCTGCGGAGCGCGACCGGATGCCGCACCGCGCACACCGAGCACACGATCGCGATCACCGCGGACGGGGCCGAGATCCTGACGCGGCCGAGATCCTGACCCTGCCGGCGGATCGCGCCGCATGACGCGCTTGGCTAGCTCAGCACGAGCCCGATCTCGAACGATCGTCGCCACGGCAGGGTCAGCTCCTGGATGCGCACGTCCGCCGCGGGGAGCGTCGACTCCAGCAGCGCCGTCAGCTCCTCACGGATGACCCGCTCCGCTGTCGCGACCCGGGCGTCGTCGGCCATCGGGTAGACATCCGGGAACAGGGCAGGCCCGGAGTCGGTGCGCACGACCGCCTGGTACGCGAAGTCGTCGAGCAGTCGCGTGAGCAGGGTGATGCGGGCGGCGCGGGCATCGAACGTGCCCGTCGCCCGGCCGACCACCCCGGCCGCCGCGACGGCGACCACGCTGCCGAGTGTGTTGCCGGCCGTGTTCCACCCGCCGAAAGCCTCGAGTCGCCCGAGCAGCCCCGCCTCGGCGAGCGCCCGCACGAGTGCCTCGTCGGCGCCGTTCGGGTAGCGGACGTCGGCGAGGGCCACGTGCTCGCCCGCGTCCAGCCGCTCCGTGATCAGCGCGACCGTGCCGGCCACGGCATCCGCATCCACCCGATCCGGCCGGCCGCGGAACATGTCGTGCCGGTCGGGGTCGGGGGCGTGCAGCACCAGCGTCACGTCGCCGCCGTCGGCGACCTCCACGGCACCCGCCGCGCGGATCTGCCGGCTCGCGGATGCCGCGAGCGACATGTTCTCGTACGGCGGGATGCGGGTCATGCCCTCGGCGTCCGCGCACGCGACCGAGAACGAGGCGGTCACACCGGCGTTCGCGGCCAGGGCCCTGGCGACCAGCGCCGCACCCACCTCGTCGGCACCCGGGTACATCAGCACGTCACGGCCCGACGGCAGCATCCGCATCCAGTGCCGCAGCCACACCTGCTCGGCGCTGCCCGCGGCGAACGGCGCGGTGTCGTCGGCGGTGATCGCCAGGAAGTCGAGCGTCGCATCCTCGACGAGCGCGAGCGTCGACAGGTTCACGATGTGATTGCGCAGCCGCCGTGCCGAGTAGTCGGACACGATCTCGGCCGGCACCGGCGTCAGCTCCGACAGCGGAAGCACGTCGGCCTCGTCGAGCAGCCGGTGCGCGTCGCCGCCGAGCGCATGGATCTCCTTGCCGTGCTCCCGCCAGTACTCCGGCTCCTCGGCCGCCGAGTACGAGTTGCTCGCCCGCGTCACGAGCGAGACGGCCGAGATGGGCAGCTCCGGCCGACGGCGGCGCACCTCGCGCAGCACGTCGAGACGCTCCAGCACCTCGCGCGTCGTGTCGGCGCTCGTGCGGCTGGCGATCAGCCCGCCGTAGAGCAGCATGTCGACCGACACCACCACATGCACCGTGGCCGGGTCGGCGACGCGGTCGAGCAGCCAGGCGCCGAGCGCGGTCGCGTCTCCGGCGACGCGGTACGAGGGCAGGATCTCGGCCGGCGGCACGTCGAGGATCACTCCGGCGACCGCGGCGACGTCGCCGGGAAGCCGCACGTTCACCGGTCGGTCGTCGAGCGGGAGCAGAGCGATGCGCGGACGCAGAGTCGTGTCGGACACGGGGGAGTGCCTTTCGTCGGGGGACTTCGGGGAGTTCGGGTGGCGATTCGGGAAAGGGTTCAGGGGCGCGAGATCGAGACCAGGTACGAGTAGCGGTCGCCCCGGTACACCGACTCGGCGTACTCGATCGGGCGGCTGCGCGCGTCGTAGGTGGTGCGCTTGACGAGGAAGGCGGGCGAGAACGGCGGCGTCTGCAGTGCGTCGGCCTGCTCCTCGTCGAGCACGACCGCATGGATCTCCTGGTCGGCGCGGACCGCGGAGATACCGAACCGCGAGCGCAGATCCTCGTACAGCGAGTCTCCGACGATGCCGTCTTCGAGGCCCGGCACCGCGTCGGCGGCGATCGAGCAGACCTCGAGGCAGATCGGGATGTCGTCGGCCGTGCGCACCCGGCGGATGCGGACGACGGGTGACTGCGGGCTGAGGTTCAGCGCGTACCCGGCGGTCTGCCCTGCGGATGCGGTGCCGACGTCGACCGACAGCGAACCCGGTCGCATGTTGCGCGTGTGCATGTCTTCCGAGAACGAGGTGAGCTCGAAGGTCTTGCTGATGCGGGAGGCGCTCACGAACGTGCCGGCCCCCTGCAGGCGGTAGACCAGCCCGTCGCGCTCCAACTCGTCGAGCGCGCGCCGCACGGTCTGCCGGTTCACCTCGAGCGACTCGGCGAGGTCGCGCTCGGTCGGCAGCTTCTCGTGCGGGGCGAGCCCCTGCTGGATGACGTCTTCCAGATGCCGTCGCACCCGCTCGTGCTTCGTCACGCCTTCGATCGACGACATGCCCACCCCTCCGGTCTGCCCATTTGGACTAACCCAATCTTGACGATCACCCGCGGATGTGTCAATGTCTGTTCTCAGCGGTTCCGAATTGGTCTATTCCAATCCTTTTGCAAGGTCAATGATGAGCGGAGAACTCCCATGCACACGAAGCAGCACATGCGCCGGCGCGCCCTGATCGCCGGTGCCCTGACCACAGCCACTGTCGTCGCCCTCACCGGATGCGGTGCAGGCGGCGGCGACGCCGACGGCCCGACCGAGATCACGTTCTCGTACCTCTGGGGCGGTGAAGAGGCGAAGGCGCTCGAAGAGATCATCGCCGACTTCAACGGCAGCCAGGACGAGATCGTGGTCAAGGGCGTCTCCAGCCCCGACACCCAGAAGCAGCTGACCTCGATGTCGTCATCGAACGGATCGTTCGACATCTCCGACAACTTCGGCAACACGGTCGGCGCCTGGGCCTCGAAGGGCATCCTCGCCCCGCTGGACGACGCGATCGCGGCCGAGGGCATCGAGATCGACGACTTCATCCCCAGTGCCATGGAGCAGATGACGTACGACGGCAAGATCTACTCGCTGCCGATCGCCACCCACAGCTTCCAGCTGCTCTACAACACGCAGCTGCTGGAGGAAGCCGGCGTCACGCCGCCGACCACCATGGACGAGCTCGCGGCCGCGATCGAGAAGCTCACCGTCGTCGACGGCTCCGGCAAGATCACGCAGCTCGGTCTCGGCTCGGCCAACGACAGCACGACCCTGACCACCCTCGGCTACGCGTTCGGCGGCAGCTGGGACGGCGAAGACGGTCCGACCCCGGCCGAAGACGGCAACCTCGAGGCCCTGCAGTGGTACCAGGACAACGTGATCGAGCCGGTCGGCGCCCAGGCTATGGCGACCTTCGTCTCCGGTCAGGGAGAGTACCTCTCGGCGCAGGACCCGTTCTTCAGCGGCAAGGTCGCGATGATCATCGACGGTGAATGGCGTTCGGCCTCGGCCGCCAAGATCGCCCCGGACTTCGAGTGGGGCGTCACCGCGATCCCGGCCGCCTCGCCCGAGCTCGAGAACAGCACGCAGGTCACCGCCAGCACGCTCTTCATCCCCGCGAACTCGAAGCACAAGGAGGAGGCGGCCACGTTCCTCGCCTACCTCGTCAGCGAGGAGCCGATGGAGAAGTTCGCCGTCGCGCTCGGCAACCTGCCCGGACGCACGTCGCTCGCCGGCAGTGCCGCCTTCGACAGCCTCCAGGACTTCGGCGTGTGGGCCGACGCGGCATCCTCCCCGAACGCGAAGGCGCTCGCGAGCCTTCCGTACAGCGCCGAGTACGCCACCGACCTCGCCACCGCCTTCGATGAGGTCGTCCGTCTCACGGCGACTCCCGAAGAGGCGATCGCGACGGTCGAGGAGCGCATGGCCAACTACTCCACGAAGTGATCGAGGCTCCGTGACCACTGCAACAGCGCGCCGGGTCCGGCAGGAGAATGCTCCTGCCGGGCCCGGCGGGCGCGCCCCGCGGCGGCGTCGCACCCGCCGGTCGACCCTGATCGGCCTCGCGTTCGCGTCGCCGTTCATCGTCGGGTTCCTGTTCCTCTTCGCCTACCCGATCGCCGCGTCCGCGTACTACAGCTTCACCGACTTCAACCTGTTCCAGTCCCCGGAGTGGGTGGGGCTGGCGAACTACGTGCAGATGTTCAACGACGGCGTCTTCTGGAAGTCGCTCGCGAACACCGCCGTCCTCACGGTCTTCGGGGTTCCGCTCGCGATCGGCATCGCCCTCGCGGGTGCCCACCTGCTGAACACCCCGGTGCGGGGCCAGCCGCTCTACCGCGCGCTCGTCTACCTGCCCTCGATCGTGCCCGTCGTCGTCGGCGGCTACCTGTGGCGCTGGCTGCTCAACGCCCAGTACGGCTTCGTGAACTACTTCCTGTCCTGGTTCGGCATCGAGGGACCGGCCTGGCTGCAGGAGCCCGAGTGGACCAAGCCCGCCATCATCCTGATGTCGCTGTGGACCGTCGGCGGCACCATGATCATCTACCTCGCCGCTCTCCAGGAGGTGCCGAAGGAGCTGTACGAGGCGGCCGAACTGGATGGCGCGGGCATGTGGCGCCGGTTCACCAGCGTGACCTGGCCGACCGTCTCGCCGGTGACCCTGTTCCAGGTGATCGTGAGCATCATCGGATTCCTGCAGATCTTCACGCAGCCGTACATCCTCTCCCAGGAGCGACTGAACCAGGCCGGCTCCGGGCCGGGGCAGTCGATGCTGTCGTACGCGATGTACCTGTATCAGAACGCGTTCGTGTTCCTGAAGATGGGCTACGCGTCGGCCATGGCCTGGACCCTGTTCATCATCACGCTGGTCGTGAGCCTGATAGTGCTCGCGACCTCGAGGAAGTGGGTGCACGATGGCACACGCTGACGTCGCCGTCATCCGCAAGCGTCCCCGGCGGGTGCGCCGGACGATGCGCCGTGTCCGGCAGCAGGTCTCGGTCGCGCTGCTCGCGCTGCTGTTCCTGTTCCCGCTGCTCGTGATGCTGTCGACCGCGTTCAAGACGCCGGGCGACGTGTTCTCCTCGCCGCCCTCGCTGCTGCCGACCGACTGGACGCTGGACAACTTCGCCGAGGCGTTCGAGCAGATCCCGGTGTGGCGCTATCTCGGGAACACCCTGTTCGTGTCGGGGATGAGCATCCTCGGCACGGTCATCTCGTGCCCGCTCGTGGCGTATGCGCTGGCCAAGGTGCGCTGGCGTGGTTCCCGCCCACTGCTCATCCTGGTGCTGGCCACCATGATGCTCCCGCCGCAGGTCACCCTCATCCCGCTGTTCCTGGTGTGGAACGGGTTGGAGGCGACCAACACCTACCTGCCTCTGATCGTCCCCGCGTTCCTCGGCACGCCGTTCTTCATCTTCATGATCCGGCAGTTCCTGCTCGCGGTGCCGGACGAGCTGATCGAGGCCGCCCGCCTGGATGGCGCCTCCGAGTTCCGCACCTACGCGACGATCGTGCTGCCGTTGGCGCGGCCCGCCATCGTGACGGCGGCGATCTTCCAGTTCGTGTGGGCGTGGACCGATTTCCTCAACCCGCTCATCTATCTGAACGACGAGTCCACCTATACGCTTTCGATCGGTCTGTACGCCTTCTTCGGTGAGAACGACGTGGCCTGGGGTCCGCTGATGGCCGCCTGCGTCATGTTCACCCTTCCGGCCGTGGTGATCTTCCTCATCGGTCAGAAGTTCTTCATCGGCGGCGCCAGCGCAGGAGCTCTCAAATGATCCACGACCCCCTCGAACTCATCACCGGCCGTCTGATCGCCTCGGTGCAGGCGCAGTCGGGAAGCCCGGTGCGCGACACGGAGGTGATCGCCGCGCTCGCCGAATCCGCGTTGCTCGGAGGCGCCAGCGGCCTGCGCCTGAACGGTCCCGACGACATCCGCCGGCTGCGGTCGGCGACGGATGCGCCGATCATCGGCCTGCACAAGGTGCACAACGGGGTCCGCAACGTGATCACCCCCGACGTCGCGCTGGCGCTCGGCCTCGCGGAGGCGGGAGCCGACATCATCGCGGTGGACGCCACCGTCGAGCAGCTCGGCGACAGGTTCGACCTGCTGCGCGAGATCGCGGCGGCGACCGGGCGTCCGGTGATGGCCGACGTCTCCACCCTCGACGAGGGGCTGCGCGCCCGGGAGGCCGGAGCGGCCGTGGTCGGCACGACCCTCTCGGGATACACGCCGCACTCGGTGCGTGGCGAGGGTCCGGATCTGCAGCTGGTCGCGGACCTCGTCGCCGCCGGCATCCCCACCATCGCCGAGGGGCGGTACCAGACACCCGAGCAGGTCCGTCAGGCGTTCGATGCCGGTGCGCTCGCCGTGGTGGTCGGCGGAGCGATCACCGACCCGATCGCGATCACCCGGCGCTTCGTCGCGGTGACGCCGGCGGTGCGGAGCCCGGCATGATCATCGGCATCGACATCGGCGGCACGAAGATCGCGGTCGCGGGCTTCGCGCGCGACGGTGACCGGCTCGTACGGGCGACCGAGGTGCGCACCCTCGCGACACCGTCTCGCGCGGGTGGTCCGGCCATCGTGCAGGTGGTGGCGGATGCCGTGCGCGAGGTGCGCGGTGGCGCGTTGGTGGAGGCGGTCGGAGTCGGCACCGCGGGTGTGGTCGGGCCCGACGGCACGATCACCTCGGCCACGGATGCGATCGCCGGATGGGTCAGATTTCCCCTGCGGAGTGCCCTCGCGGATGCGGTCGGCGCCCCGGTCGCCGTGGTCAACGACGTGCACGCCGCCGCGGTGGCCGAAGCCGAGCGGGGCGCCGGAGCGGGCGCGGACGCGATGCTGATGGTCGCGGTCGGCACCGGGATCGGGGGCGCCGTCGTTCTCGCGGACGGACTGCGCCGCGGCGTCACCGGCACGGCGGGCTCGATCGGGCACATGGAGATCTCGCTGCCCCCGAACCTCGCCGAGCGGCGTTGCCCCTGTGGTGGCGTCGGCCACGTGGAGGCCGTGGCCTCCGGTCCGGGTCTGGAGCGGACTTACCTCGAGGAGACCGGGGTGCGCCTTCCGCTGCGCGAGGTGCATGCGGCGGCTCTGCGCGGAGACGCGCGGGCGGAAGGGGTGATCCGCGACGGTGCCCGCTACCTCGGGCGCGCTCTCGCGAGCGCCAACGCGGCCCTCGATGTCGAGGTGATCGTCGTCGGCGGCGGGGTCGCCGAGATCGGCGAGACCTATCTGGCCGCGGTGCGGCGGGCCTATCGCGCGGCGGCGATGGCGGGGCCAGCGGCGGCTCGTGTGGTCCCGGCGGAGCTCGGAGTCGATGCGGCTCTCACCGGTGCCGCGCTCCTCGGGGCGCGCCTGGTCGAGGGCTCGGACTGAATCAGGAGCGCCGCCCTCCCTCCGGAAACTCCCACCCCATCCTCAGGATGAACGATATATCGTTAAGTATCGTTCACCCCAGCAGGAGGTCATCATGAACAACGCATTCCCCTCCAACCCGTTCGGCGGCAACAGCGGCTCCGGGAACAACGGCGGCCCCGGCGGGCTCTTCGGCGGCGCCGGCTTCGGCACGGGCCCCGGCGGTCCGGCATCCGCGATCTTCGAGGCGATGGACCAGCTCCGCAAGTCGTTCGAGCCCCGCCCGTCCGGCGGCTCGCGCATGGCCCGCGGCGATGTGCGCACCGCCGTGCTCTCCCTGCTCGCCGAGAAGCCGATGCACGGCTACCAGATCATCAACGAGATCGCCGAGCGCAGCGGTGGCACCTGGAAGCCGAGTGCGGGCTCCGTGTACCCGACCCTGCAGCTGCTCGCCGATGAAGGACTCATCGAGGCCGAGGAGCAGAACGGCCGCAAGACCTACTCGCTCACCGAGGCCGGCCGCGCCGTCGCCGACGAGAGTTCCGAGACTCCGGCTCCGTGGGAGTCGTCCGGCAAGGACGGCCACCGCGACAGCGCCCGCTTCAGTGCGCTGCCCAAGGCGGGCGTCGACCTCGCCGCCGCCGCAGCGCAGGTCGGTCGCAGCGGTTCGCCCGAGCAGGTGCAGCAGACCATCGAGATCCTCGACGAAGCCCGCCGTAGGCTGTACTCGATCCTCGCGCAGGACTGACCGCGCAGTGCGGCATCGGGTGAGGGCCTGCGAGAGGACCACGCGATGACGGATGCCGCGGCACAGGGCGCCCACCGCGCCAGGTACCGCCGCATCGTGTCGTTCGCGGGCCGGGAGTTCCTAAAGATCTGGTGGTTCGAGCTGGTGCTCCCGCGCCTCGGCATGAGCCGGGTCGCCGAGCGCACACGAGGGCAGCGGATGCAGACGTTCGCGCGTCGCTTCCATGTGCTCGCGGTCGAACTCGGCGGTCTCATGATCAAGGTCGGACAGTTCATGTCGTCGCGCCTCGACGTGCTGCCGCCCGAGATCACGAAAGAGCTCGAGGGGCTGCAGGACGAGGTTCCGGCGGTGCCCACCGCGGCCATCCGCGCGCTCGCCGAGGCCGAACTCGGCATCCCGCTCGAGCGCGCCTACGCGTGGTTCGACGACACTCCGGTCGCGGCGGCATCCCTCGGCCAGGTGCACCGGGCCCGGCTCTCGGCACTCGACGCGGCCGACACCGGACTCGGCCACGTCGTCGTCAAGGTGCAGCGGCCGGGCATCGACGGCATCGTCGCGGTCGACCTCGCCGCGCTCCGCCGGGTCGCCCGCTGGCTGACCCGCGTGCGCCTCGTCGCCGACCGGGTCGATGCGCCCGCACTCGTCGAGGAGTTCGCCGCGACCAGCCTCGAGGAGATCGACTACCTGCACGAAGCCGCGAGCGCCGAGCGGTTCCGCGAGAACTTCGCCGACGACCCCCGCGTGGCCGCGCCCGAGATCGTCTGGGAGCGGTCGACCCGTCGGGTGCTCACCCTCTCCGATGTCACCGCGATCAAGATCAATGACACGGATGCGCTGTGCGCCGCCGGCATCGACCCGTCCGAGGTCGCCGCGGTGTTCGCCGAGGTCATGTTCGACCAGGTGTTCACGCACAGCTTCGTGCACGCCGACCCGCACCCCGGCAACATCTTCGTGACGCCGGTCCCCGCGGGCGCAGGCGAGTCGGGGCGGAACTTCCAGCTCACGTTCATCGACTTCGGGATGATGGCCGAGGTTCCCGACAGCCTCCGCGACGGGCTGCGCACACTCCTGATCGCGGTCGCCGGGCGCGACAGCCGCGGTCTCGTCGCGGCCGCGCAGGAGATCGGCGTGCTGTTGCCGTCGGCCGACACCAACGAGCTCGAACGTGCTCTGAGCGCGCTGTTCGCCCGCTTCGGCGGCATGGGCTTCGCCGAGCTCAGCAAGGTCGATCCGCGGGAGTTCCGCGACTTCGCCGAGGAGTTCGGCGACATGGTGCGCTCGCTCCCGCTGCAGCTGCCCGAGAACATGCTGCTGCTCATCCGCGCGGTCTCGCTGACGTCGGGCATGTGCAGCGGGCTCGACCCGGCGTTCAACGTGTGGGATGCCGCCGAGCCCTACGCCGGCCGACTGCTGCGCGACGAGAGCGGCAACATCGTGCAGGCCTTCGCGGGCCAGGCGATGGACACGATGGCGACGACCTGGCGTCTGCCCGGCCGCATCGACCGGATCATCACCCGCATCGACGACGGCAACGTGTCGTTCGACACCTCGCGGCTCGAACGCCGCCTCGATCGGCTCGAGGGCATCGCGCGCCGCATCGCCTCGGGAGTGCTGTTCGCGGCACTGCTCGTCGGCGGTGCCCTGCTCGTCCCCACGCTGCCTCCGCTGGGCATCACCCTGATCTGCGTCTCGGCTCTGCCGCTGCTGCACTCCGTGTTCGCCGGCGTCGGTCGCCGCGGCCCGAGGTAGCCGGGGCACGCGATCGGTATATCGCGTGACAGGATGGTGTGCCATGGAGACCCCTGACGAGAAGCCGCCCGCACGCTCCGCAGGAAGCACCCCGCCGCGCCCCCGCACGGATGCCGTCGGCACGGGCGTGAACCGCCTCCCGGCCAAGGCCACCGAGGCCGCGAAGAAGATCGTCCGCGACATCGCGGCCGTCCCTCCGCGCAGCGTGCATCCGGCCCTCGTGCCCGGCGTCTCGGTCGAGGAGACCGGCCGCACCTACCGCACCGACGCACTCGTGTTCGGCGTCGCGGTGGCGCTCACAGTCGCCTTCATCGCGTGGGGCGTCTTCGCCGGTGACAACCTCTCTGGCACGACATCGGCCGTGCTCGCCTGGGTGGTGGAGTACTTCGGGTTCTTCTTCACGACCATCGCCACGATCATCCTGGTGTTCATGCTGTTCGTCGGCTTCAGCCGCTACGGTCGCATCCCCCTCGGGCGCGACGACGAAGAGCCCGAGTACTCGATGTTCTCGTGGATCTCGATGCTGTTCGCCGCCGGCATGGGCATCGGCCTGGTGTTCTGGGGTGCGGCCGAGCCGCTCACCTTCTTCGAGAGCCCGCCGCCCGGCACGGTCGAGGCGAGCACCCTCGACGCCATGCACACGGCGCAGACGCAGGTGCTCTACCACTGGGGCCCGCAGGCGTGGGCGTTCTACGCGCTCGTCGGTGGTGCGATCGCCTACGGCGCCTACCGCCGCGGCCGCACCCCGCTGATCTCGTCGATCTTCGCCCCGCTGCTGGGCGAGGGCCGCACGGCCGGACCCCTCGGCCGCACGATCGACATCTTCTCGATCATCGTCACGCTCTTCGGAACCGCAGCATCCCTCGGCCTCGGTGCCCTGCAGATCGGGCACGGCGTCGAGATCGTCAGCGGCGCCGGTCCGCTCGGCAACGGCATCCTCATCGCGGTCATCGCGGTGCTCACCGCGTGCTTCATCGCGTCGGCGGTCTCGGGCGTCTCCAAGGGCATCCGGGCGCTGTCGAACATCAACGCCGTCGTCGCGCTGCTGCTGGCGTTCTTCGTGTTCTTCGTCGGGCCGACGCTGCTCATCCTCAACGTGATCCCCTCGGTCGCCGTGCAGTTCATCGGCGACCTGCCGCAGATGATCGGCCGGTCGGCATCGCAGGGCGAGGCCGCGCAGACGTTCCTGTCGAGCTGGACCATCTTCTACTGGGCGTGGTGGATCTCGTGGTCGCCGTTCGTCGGCATGTTCATCGCGAAGATCTCGCGCGGCCGGAGCCTCCGCCAGTTCGTGTCGGTCGTCATCGTGGTGCCCTCGGTCATCTCGCTCATCTGGTTCGCGATCTTCGGTACCACGGCCATCCAGCAGCAGATGGACGGCGCGAACCTCGCCGTCGATCCGCCGGAGGAAGTGCTGTTCGGCGTGCTCGAGAACCTGCCGTTCCCGCTGATCACGAGCATCGTGCTCATCCTGCTGATCGCGATCTTCTTCGTCACCGGCGCGGATTCCGCGTCGCTCGTGATGGGCACCCTCTCGCAGCAGGGCCGCCCCGAGCCGGCGCGCTGGGTCGCGGTCGTCTGGGGTGTCCTGGTCGGCGTGATCGCCGCCGTGCTGCTCGTCACCGGCGAGGAGGGGAGCGGGCTGAAGTCGCTGCAGAACGTGACGATCATCGCGGCGCTGCCGTTCGCGATCATCATGGGGTTCATGATGATCGCGTTCATGAAGGATCTACGGCGCGATCCGCTGATCCTGCGCGACCGCTACGCCCGAGCCGCGGTGCGCCACAGCGTGATGGCGGGGCTCGAGGAGTACGGCGACGACTTCGCGCTCGTGCCCGTCGAGTACGACCACTCCGAGGACGACCTCGCCTGGATCGATGAGTCGACCGTCGACGAGACGCTGGCCGAGGTCTACGAGGCGGCCACCGAGGCGATCGACATCATCCCGCCGGCCGAGGTGGATGCCGTGGTCGACGCGGCGCTCGACGGTTCGGTAGCGCCGGATGCGGCTGGGGCGGATGCGGAGCGACCGCGGGAGGCGTGATTCCCGGCGTCAGGCGCTCTCGGCCGCAGCGGTGATCCGCGAGGCCATGCTGGCGAAGATCAGCCCGTGGAAGGGCAGCACCGCGAGCCAGTACAGCCGACCGCTGAGCCCGCGCGGGAAGAAGATCGCCCGCTGCTCGTAGCGGGCGCCGGCGGCGTCGGGGAGCGCACGCAGCTCGAGCCAGGCCTCGCCGGGCACCTTCATCTCGGCACGGAGGCGCAGCAGCCCACCGCTCGCCGCCGACGACTCGGTCGCCGCGCCTGGTTCCTCGACGGCTTCGACGCGCCAGAAGTCGATCGCGTCGCCCACGCGGGCGATCGTCTGGCTGCGGCGACCCCGGCGCAGGCCCACCCCGCCGACCACGCGGTCCATCAACCCGCGCACCGCCCAGAGGAATCGTGACGAGTACCAGCCGTTCGTCCCGCCGATGCCCAGCACCACCGACCACAGCCGGTCGACGGATGCCGAGGTGACGAGCGTGCGCGCGTCGGTGAAGACCGTGCGACCCGCCCAGTCCGGGTCGCTCGGCAGCGGATCGCTGGGAGCGCCCGAGACCTCGGAATCCTGCCAGCTCGTCTCGATCGCGTCGGCGTCGACCCGGCCGAGAGCGAGGTCGACGGCTCGTCGATACGGCGTCAGGCCGCCCTCCGGCTGCGGGATCAACGCGTCGACCGCGTGGTCCTTCATGATGCACTCGTTCTGCAGCGACGCCACGAGCGGGCGGGCGATCGAGCGGGGAACCGGCGTCACGAGGTTGACCCAGTGCGAGGCGAGACCGGGAGTCAGCACGGGCAGCGCGGCGATCGCACGCTGGGGCAGACCGGCCTCGACCGCGTAGCCGTTCATCATCTGTCCGTAGCGCAGCACGTCGGGGCCGCCGATGTCGACCGCGCGGTTCACGTCGGCGTCGACCCGGGCGGCGCCGAGCAGGTAGTGCAGCACGTCGCGCACGGCGATCGGCTGGATGCGGTTGCGCACCCACTTCGGCGCCGGCATGTACGGCAGCACGTCGGTGAGGTGACGGATCATCTCGAACGACGCCGACCCCGACCCGATCACGACCCCCGCCTGCAGCACGAGCGTCGGCACGCCGGACTGCAGGAAGATCTCGCCGACACGCACGCGGGAGCGCAGATGGGGCGACAGCTTCACGTCGTCCGGATGCAGTCCGCCGAGGTAGACGATGCGCCGCACACCCGCGTGGGCCGCGGCCTCGGCCACCGTCGTCGCCGCGCGCTCGTCGCTCTCCTCGAACCCCTTGCCGGCGGTCATCGAGTGGATCAGGTAGTACACGACGTCGACGTCGTCCATGGCTGCGGCGACAGCATCCGCGTCGTCGGCCGACCCTTCGACGATCTCGCAGTCGGGACCCCAGGGGAAGGATGCCGCGCGCGCGGCGTCGCGTGCCAGCACCCGCACGCGATATCCGGCGTTGAGCAGCCGCGGGGTGAGTCGCCCACCGACGTATCCGGTCGCGCCGAGCACGAGCGCGCGCGGCGCCGATCCGTCGTCGCGGGGGAGGGCGCGCAGCGCCTCTTCGTCGCCGGTGGGCTGGGTGAGTGGGGCCATGGGTCGAGCGTACGACGGGAAGGGGGTGGTGGGTACGGGGTTGTGGCGATGAGCCGGTGCGGATAAGGAGCGCGCGCCGGACCGTTACGATCGTAGGCATGGCTTCAATCGAATCGATTCGACGAACGGCTCCGGACCGGGCGTCCCGGCGCGCCCGCATCGCCGTCTCCGCCCTGTTCCTGACCAACGGGGCGCTGTTCGCGAACATCCTGCCGCGCTACCCGGAGATCAAGGCGGGACTCGGACTCGACAACCTCGGCTACGGCTTCGCGATCGCCGCTTTCCCCGCGGGGGCCATCGCCGCCGGGCTCCTGGCCGCCGTGCTGATCCGCCGGTTCGGCTCGGCGCGCATCGCCGTGATCGGCACCGTGCTCACCAGCCTCGGCCTGCTCTCCGCCGCACTCGCCCCCTCGGGCGTGCTGTTCGCCGTCGCGCTGTTCCTCGGCGGAGCATCCGACGCCATCACGGATGTGGCGCAGAACGCCCACGGCCTCCGCGTGCAGCGGCGCTACGGGCGCTCGATCATCAACGGCTTCCACGCGATCTGGTCGATCGGCGCGGTGATCGGTGGGGCGATGGCCGCGGTCGCGATCGCCCTGCAGTTGCCGCTGGGCGTGCACCTCGGCATCTCGACCGCCGTGTTCGCTACCGTCGCCCTCGTGGCCCTGCGGTTCTGCCTCCCCGGCCGTGACGACGAGACCGAGACGGATGCCGCCGCCGCCCCGGCCGAGGTGACGGGGGCGCTGCGTCGCCACGTGACCCCGCGCACCGTGATCGCGATCATCGCGCTCACCCTCATCGCGATGGCCGGCGCCGTCGCCGAGGATGCCGGAAACTCGTGGGCGACCCTGTACCTCGCCGACTCGCTCGGGGCTGCGGGGGCGATCGCTCCGCTCGGCTTCATCGCCCTGGTCGGCGCGCAGTTCATCGGCCGGATGCTCGGCGACCCGCTCACCGACCGGTTCGGGCAGCGCTGGGTCGCACGGGTCGGCGGCATCATCGCGGCGGTGGGCATGACGCTCGCGCTCGCCTTCCCGACCGTGCCGGGCACGATCCTCGGCTTCGCGGCCGTCGGCTTCGGCATCGCGACGCTCATCCCCGCCGCGATGCACGCCGCCGACGAGCTGCCGGGGCTGCGGCCGGGCGTCGGACTCACGGTCGTGTCGTGGCTGCTGCGCCTCGGGTTCCTGCTGTCGCCCCCCTTCGTGGGGTACATCGCCGAGACCGAGAGCCTGCGCGCCGGGCTGCTCGTCGCCCCGGTCGCCGCCCTCGTCGCCGTGCTGCTCGCCGGATTCCTGGAGAAGCGCCGCCCGCGGGGGTAGTGCCACCACAGTTACTGCAACTCAGGGGTTGCGCAACCGGAACCCGTGTGCAACTCTGGAGTTGCAGTTGGTCGACCGGGCCAGCGCGAGACTCCGAAAGGATCCATCATGGTGAACATGACCCACAACGAGGCATCCGTCGTCGACGAGGAGACCTTCTCCGTTCGGCGCAGCATCCAGATCGCGGCCCCCGTCGAGAAGGTGTGGCGAGCCGTGGCTGAACCCGAGCACGTCTCCCGCTGGTTCGGGCGCACCGTGCTCGACGGCGCCGGCGTCGGCGCGACCGGCACGATGACGTTCCCCGACTACGACGTGATCCCGCTGCGGGTCGAGGAGTACGACGAGCCGCGGCGCATCACGTACCGCTGGAACAACGACGACGCCCTCGGGAAGCTCCCCGACAGCATCGACGAGGCGACCTCGACCGTCTTCACCTTCACGCTCGAGGAGGCTGACGGTGGCACCCGCCTGACGGTCGTCGAGAGCGGCTTCGAGCGCACGTCCGACCCGCGCGCCAACCTCGAGTCGCACCGCACGGGCTGGGACCTGGAGCTCGACAAGATGGTCGCCCTGGTGGAAGGCGAAGCGTGACCACAGGAACCCTGCTGCCCATGTTCGCGGCGCTCGCGGACGAGACGCGCTGGAGCATCCTGACGGCTCTCGGCGAGGGGGATGCGTCGGCATCCGCCCTCGCCAGGCGCCTTCCGGTGTCTCGACAGGCGATCGCGAAGCACCTCGCCGTGCTGCAGGAGGTCGGCCTGGTCGAACCCGTGCGCGTCGGTCGCGAGGTTCGCTTCCGCGTCGTCGGCGCCGAGCTCTCCGCCACCGCCGCGAAGCTCGACGTGATCGGCCGTGAGTGGGACCGCCGCCTCGCCGCGATCAAGGAGATCGCGGAAGGACTGTAGCCGTCACTCCGCTTCGGGCCCCGCCTGGTCGCGGATCACGTGGCGCAGCTCCTCGTCGAGGTCGGATGCCTCTTCGATCGCAGCCGTCATCCCGGCGAGGAACCGGGTGACGACGGCCCGCTCCTGGTCGGAGAGCTCGTCGACGAGCGTGAGCATGCGGTGGTGCATCGCCCCCAGCGTGGCGCGCACCTCTTCATCGCTGCTGACGGTCGGGACGACGACCCCTGCCCGGCGGTCGGTGGGGTGCGCCTCACGGCGGACATGACCGCCCTTCTCGAGGCGGTCGATGAGCGTCGTGGTCGATGCGGTCGAGATGTTGAGCATCCGGGCGATGTCGATCGCGCGCACGATCCTGCCGGCCCGCTGCTCCCGCAGGAGGAATCGCAGGGCCATGAGGTCGGTCTCGTTCATGCCCATGGAGATGCGGGTGCGCTCACGCATCGCGGTCTCCGCTGCGCGGTAGCGGCGCAGCATGTTCAGCACGTCGATGGTGCTCGTGCTCTCGCCGTCGGGGTACCAGTATCCGGAGCGGGCGTGGTCCTGAGGTTCGGCCATCACGCCACCCCCTCTCCGTCGTCGAGGGTGCGTGCCGTGCTGAGTTCGAGCATCTCGATCGCGCCGGTCGCCACCTCGGCGGGGACGACGAGGAGGAAGCCGCCGGTGATGGCGTCGTTCTCGGCCTCGATGATGCGCGCGATGCGATCCCGGGCGACGGTGGGGAACTGCGCGTGGAGGTGATCGAGCAGGTCGGCGAAGCCGATGTACCGCTCGTCCGTGAGGTCTATGGGCTCGACCATGACGTCCCTTCTCGTCGTGATTCCATCCTCTCATCGCCGGAAGCCCCTGATGGTCGACCGATTTCGCTAGACGAACCGGTAATCAGGCGATCGAGGTAACATGGGCCGCCAGGGGAAGGCGAGGGTGTGATGGGGGCGAAGCTGGAGATCGCGACGCGGGAACTCGCGCGCGAAGTCGAGGCTCTGCGCCGCGTCGACGCCAGGCTCGGACGCCGTCTCGCGGCCGAGCGTCAGCCCAATGAGACCGACCGTGCTGCCATGGGCTTCATCGCGGATGCGCCCCTTGACCGGCCGGTCACGCCCGGCGATCTCGCCCAGCATCTGGGGGTGAGCACCGCAGCGGTCACCGCCTTGATCCGCCGGCTCACCGCACGCGGGCACATCGTCGTCTCCGTGCACCCGGATGACGCACGGTCGAAGATCCTCCGCCCGTCGTTGCGCGACCTGCACTCGCCCGCAGACGAGATCTCCCGGCGGGTCGCCGACATCGAGAGCGAATTCACGCCGGAGCAGCTCTCCGTGATCTCCCGGTTCCTCCGTCGCCTCACGGAGGAGATCTCCGAGCTCGCAGAGTCGTCCCGGAGCTAGCTTCGGCTCCTCGCCCCGCGCCGCCTCCGTCGGTGACGGTCTGTGGCGATCGATGACGGTCGGAGAGGCCCCCGATACGTCGGTTACCATTTAGCTAGTTAAACTAGTAATCTAATTGATGAAGATATTTCTCGAGGGGGTGCCATGGGTCAGCTCAGCTACGCCGGTGATTCGCAGATCGTGGAGGTGGACGATCGGGTGCTCGCGCACCTGAGGCTCGTCACCGTCACCAAGCTGCGCCGCGGCGAGTCGTTTCCGCTCACGCTGCGCACGGCGGGTGCGGCCACCGAGACGCTGTGGATGCACGCGTCGATCCCGGTGCGCTTCACGCTCGATGAGGACGTCGAGCTCGAGCGGCCGATGCTGGTCAAGATGATGGCCGCGGCGAGCACGGCCGGGGGGCTGGACCTCACAGACATCGACTTCGCGCCGCTGTGGTCCGCGCTCCCGACCATGCACGCGGTCGCCTGACTGCAGACTCGCCTCCCTCGCCGGCGCATCCTGGGCAAAGCGGTGCGGCCCGCGGGCGGGAGGTGCACAGCGACGTTTCGGGGGGTACGTCGCTGTGGATGGCATCCGGTCACCGGGAATCGGGTCCCGGGACCGGATGCCATTCGATCAGAGGGCGGTGTATCCGCCGTCGACCAGGTGGTAGCTGCCGGTGACGAAGCTCGCGGCGTCGCTGGCGAGGAACACGATGAGGTTCGCGACCTCGTCGGCCTGGCCCAGGCGTCCGATCGGGTGCTTCGACACGAGGAAGTCCTTCGCCTCGTCACCCATGTTCGCCAGCAGCGGGGTGTCGATGAAGCCGGGGCCCACCGAGTTCACGCGCACACCCTGCGCGGAGTACTCGAGCGCGGCGGACTTGGTCATGCCGACGACCGCGTGCTTCGCGGCGACGTACGCGGGGGAACCGGCGAAGCCGACGCTGCCGAGGATCGACGCGATGTTCACGACCGACCCGCCGCCGTTCGTGAGGATCGACGGGATCTGCGCCTTCATGTTGCGGAACACCGCGTTGAGGTTGATGGCGATGACCTTGTCCCAGGCCTCGTCCTCGTACTCCGCGGTGGGGGCGGATGCGCCACCGATGCCGGCGTTGTTGACGCCGATGCGCAGCGGGGCGAGGGAGTTCGCGAGCTCGATGGAGGAGGCGATCCACGCCGCATCCGTCGCGTCGCCGATCGAGGCCTCGGCGATGCCGCCGGCCGCGCGGATCTCTTCGACGACCGCGTTCGCGTGCTCGGCGTTCAGGTCGTTGACCACGACCGATGCGCCGTTCTTCGCCAGCAGGAGAGCGGTCGAGCGTCCGATTCCGCTGCCTGCTCCCGTCACGATCGCCGAGCGGTTCGAGACGTCGTACTGAGCCACGAGGGACTCCACTTCCGGGCGGGCACGGGGCCGGGAGATCTTCTCGGACGGTCCGTCCTTCTCTCCAGCCTACGCCTGAATATCGGTGATGGATTCACGTGAATGAATCGGGGAGCGGGGTGCGAGGGCGCGGATCAGGATGCGGATCAGGTCACGGAACCGTCACGAAATCCGCGGTTTTCCGGGCTCGGATGACAGAACATGTGACGGAAACGACCGATCGTGCGTTCCGCTCTCGCCCGATGAGCCGCCCGTAGAACGATCGATTCAGCACAACCGTCCCGACTGTGCGATCACCGGCATGCCCGGCGGCTTCGCAGTGCGACGGTCACGGCTACGGCCCCAGAGGCGGGGCCAGCATCCTCGCGCACGGCGCGTGCGGATGTCTGTCGATGACGAAAGGAACGGCCAATGAAGGCCATGCCAAAGAAGGGGATCGCGCTGGTCACGGGCTTCGGCCTCGCGCTGACCCTCGCCGGATGCACGTCCGGATCCGAAGAACCAGCAGCGTACACGTCGCGCGATGCGACGGACGGCACCACGGACTTCGTGGTCATCGAGAACCCCCACGGCGGCGCCACGCTGTCGTACTCCGCAGACAGCTCGATCGAGATCCTCGAGGTGGAGGAGAACGGCTCGACCTACGCGTTCAAGGACCTGAACGGCAATGACAAGCTGGACACGTTCGAGGACTGGCGCGTCAAGCCGGCCGAGCGCGCCGCCGCCTACGCCGAGACGCTCACCGCCGAGCAGATCTCGGGCCTCATGCTCTTCAGCTCGCACGAGCGGTCGCCGGGTGACGGTCTGACCGACGCGCAGAAGACCTACCTCTCCGAGGACAACCTGCGCAACGTGCTCAACGCCGGTGGCTCGGATGTCGAGGAGAACGTGACCTGGGTCAACGCGATCCAGGCCCACGTCGAGAGCCTCGCCACCCCCGAGCTCCCCTACATCCCGGCGAACTTCTCGTCCGACCCCCGCTCCGAGGCGCAGTCCAACTCGACCTACACCGAGACCGGATCCGGCGTCTCGCTCTGGCCGTCGGTCCTGGGCCTCGCGTCGACCTTCTCGGCCGAGACCATGGAGGAGTTCGGCCGCGTGGTCTCCTCGGAGTACCGCGCGCTGGGCATCTCGAACGCCCTCAGCCCGCAGATCGACCTCGCCACCGAGCCGCGCTGGCTGCGCGTCTCGGGCACCCTCGGCGAGGACTCGGAGCTCGCGAAGGAGCTGGCCGCGGCCTACGTCACGGGCTTCCAGAGCACCTACGACGAAGACGGCGAGAACATCGGATGGGGCACCGACTCCGTGCCGACCACCATCAAGCACGCACCGGGTGACGGCGCGGGCGAGGGCGGCCGTGAGTCGCACACCGCGGTGGGCAAGTACGAGGTCTTCCCCGGCGACAACCTCGAAGAGCACGCCTCCGTGTTCGCCGCGGCGTCGGACTCGCTCGGCATGATGACGAACTACTCGATCATGCTCGACGGCGAGGGCAACCCGCTGCTCGGCGACGAGGCCGTCGGCACGGCGTACAACGCCGAGGCGCTGAAGATGATCCGCGACGAGGTCGGCTTCACCGGTGCGATCGTCACCGACTGGGGCGTCATGACCGGCGCGAACGACCCCGACGCGTTCATCGCCACCGCGTGGGGTGCCGAGGACATGGACCCGGTCGAGCGCTACTTCACGGTGCTCCAGAACGGCGTCGACATGTTCGGCGGTGTCAACGACGCCACCTTCCTCCTCCAGGCGTACGACCTCTGGAACGAGCGGTTCGAGGCCGGCGAGGTCGACCAGGATGCCGACGCCCGCTGGGCGGAGTCCGGTGCCCGCATCCTCACCGCCTACTTCGCGCCCGGACTGTTCGACAGCCCGTTCGTCGACCTCGAGAAGTCCGAGAAGACGGTCGGCAGCAAGGCCAACGTCGAGGCCGGCTTCGACGCCCAGCTCGACTCGGTCGTGATGCTGAAGAACGACGGCACCGTGGCGGAGGACGCCGACTGGTCGGACAAGACCGTGTACATCCCGCACACGTTCGACGTGGGCAGCCCCGGTCTCTTCGGCCCGCCGGAGTACACCGAGGGCGCGACGCTGAGCATCGAAGCGGCCGAGGGCATCTTCGGCAAGGTCGTCACCGACACCGTCGAGCTCGACGCCGACGGCAAGGTCATCTCCATGACCGCGCCCGACCTGAGCGACGTGGATGCCGTGTTCGTGGGCCTGCGCTCGCCGAACAACGGCAACAACTTCTCGGCCGCCGGCCACGACGCCGAATCGGGCGAGTGGTACCCCTTCTCGCTGCAGTGGGCGCCGTACACGGCCGACGGTGACAACGTGCGCAAGACCTCGATCAGCGGCGACGTGCTCGCCGACGGATCGAAGGAGAACCGTTCGTACTTCGGCAACACCTCGCGCATCTCGAACGCCGCCGACATCGACGCGTTCAACCGTGCGGTCGCCGCGGTCGAGGCGAGCGGTGCCGACATCCCCGTCGTCACCGTCGTCAAGGCCAACAACCCCGTCGTCCCGGCGGAGTTCGAGGAGAAGTCGAACGTCGTCCTCGTCGGATTCGGCGTGAGCGACGAGGCGACCCTGACGGTCGCGGCCGGTGAGCACGAGCCCCAGGGCCGTCTGCCGATCGGCTTCCCGCTCGACATGGACGCGGTCGAAGGACAGCTCGAAGACGTGCCGGAAGACATGGACACCTATGTCGACGCCGAGGGCAACGACTGGAAGTTCGGCTTCGGCTTGAACTACTCGGGCGTGATCAAGAAGTAGGCGGAGATCGCCACAGGCATGGCCGGCGCCTGATCACGCCGGCCATGCCGTCGATGCAGAACCCGACGGGGCGCCCCGTCGGACAGGAAAGGGAGCAGAAATGAACAGCACCAAGCTGCGCGCGGGAGTCCTCGCGGCGGTCATCCTCGCCACCGGCACCTTCGGCCTGGCCGGGTGCGCGGGCGACGCGGGCACCACGACGGGTGGCTCGAACAGCTCGAACAGCGAGAGCAGCGAGAGCGGCTCGAAGTCCGAGACCGCCGATGTCGCGACCGACCTCGAGACCGCCCGTCAGGCGATCGTCGACGCGCTCGCCGAGAACCCGGATTGGAAGCAGGTCATGCTCGCCGGTGACGTCAAGCAGCCGACGCAGAAGTACGGCCTCCTGGTGATGCCGTTCGTCAAGAGCGAGGCCGCGAAGCGCGTGACCGGCACGGTCGACATCGCCGACGGCAAGTACGTCATCGAGGCGGAGTCCGCCGAGACGGGTGAGACTTGGCAGATCGACCAGGACGGCAACATCACTCAGGCCTCGGAGTGACGGAGCGGCCGCCGACCCGTACGCCTGCGGGCATCACCGGCGTCGGCGGCCCTCCCTCCGCAACCCGTAATCGCAGTACTGAAGGAGAACCGAAGTGAACGCCCGAACGGCCAAGGACAAGGCGAGCGCGATGCCGATGTCCAACAAGAAGTACCTGTGGATCTGGGTACCCCTGCTCGCGCTCGTGACCGTCGTGGTCGTGGTCGCCAACGTCGCCATGAACGTGGCGACCGGATGGATCGCCTCGCAGCTCGGTTCGGGCACCTACACGTTCACGAACTCCGAAGAGTCCGCTGACTGGGACACCGAGTACTACGAGGCCGACTACCCCAACCTCGAAGCGGTGGATGCCGCAGCCCTCGGACTCGTCGAAGAGATCGGTGCCGGCGGCATCGTCCTCGCGAAGAACGACGGCGCAGCTCTCCCGCTCGCCTCCGGCGCGCAGCTCACCATGCTGGGCCGTGCCGCGGCCGACCCCGTGTACGGCGGCTCCGGTTCCGGCTCGGTCGACACCAACTCCGCCGTCACGGCGCGCATGGGTCTCGAGAACGCCGGCTTCGCCGTCAACGACCCCGCCTACGCGGCCATCGAGGCCTACGCGGCCGAGAACCCGCGCGGCTACATCGAGATGGATCGCCCCGACATCTCGACCTACAACATCGGCGAGATGCCGATCGCGGGTTACCAGGAGCAGGCCTCGACGTTCGCCCAGTTCGGCGACGCGGCCGTCGTCTTCATCGGACGCCCCGGCGGCGAGGGCGGCGACCTCACGCAGGACATGACCGACTGGGACGACAACGCCCAGCCCGGCCAGCACCAGCTCGAGCTCAACAAGGACGAGCGCGACCTGCTCGACCTCGCCAAGCAGAGCTTCGAGAAGGTCGTCGTCGTCATCAACGCCTCGACCACGCTCGAGCTCGGCGACCTGCAGAACGACCAGGGCGTCGACGCGATCCTCCTCGCCGGCTCGCCCGGATCGACCGCGTTCAACGCGCTCGGGCGCATCCTGAACGGCGAGGTCAACCCCTCCGGTCGCACGGTCGACCTGTGGGCTGCCGACTTCACCGCCGACCCGACCTTCGTCAACTTCGGCAACTTCCTCTACGACAACGTCGCCCCGAACTACCCGGTGCCGGTCACCGAGAGCGCGACGTCGAACGCGACCGTCACCGACGAGGCGCCGTTCGTGAACTACGCCGAGGGCATCTACGTCGGCTACCGCTATTACGAGACCGCGGCGGTCGAGGGCTTCATCGACTACGACGCCGCCGTCGTCTACCCCTTCGGACACGGCCTCAGCTACACGGACTTCTCCTGGGCGGTGTCGAACACCGAGCTCGGCGAGGTCGACGGCACCATCGCGGTCACGGTCGACGTGACCAACACGGGTGCGGTCGCGGGACGCGATGTGGTGCAGCTGTACTACTCGGCCCCGTACACGCCCGGTGGCGTCGAGAAGTCGGCCGTCGTGCTCGGCGGCTTCGCCAAGACCGGTGACATCGCGCCCGGCGCGACGGAGTCGGTGACGATCGAGCTCGCCGTCGAGGACATGGCCTCGTACGACTACCTCGACGAGAAGGCCTACGTCCTGGATGCGGGCGACTACGTCCTCAGCGTCCGCGAGGACTCGCACACGGTCGCCGCCGGCACCCAGCCGATCGCGTACACCGTGAGCGAAGACGTCGTCTACACCGGTGACGACCACCGCGCATCCGACCTCGAGGCCGTCACGAACCAGTTCGACGACGTGTCGGCGCAGTTCACGACCACCGGTGAGGCCGGCAAGATCCCGGTGATGTCCCGCGCGGACTTCGCCGGCACCTTCCCGACGGCTCCGACCGGCGACATGCTGGTCGCCGACGACGCGGTCGCCGACGGCTTCGCGGTCTGGGACCACGAGGGTGCGGCCGAAGCCTTCGAGGGCGACATGCCCACGACCGGCGCCGGCAGCGATCTCTCGCTGATCGACATGCGCGGCCTCGCCAAGGACGACCCGAAGTGGGACGAGCTGCTCGACTCGCTGAGCGTGAACGACATGACGGCGATGCTCCTCAACGGCGCGTACCAGACGGCCGCGATCGGCTCGATCGGCAAGCCGCAGACGCTGGAGCCGGACGGACCCGCCGGGTTCTCGTCGTTCATCAACTCGGCCATCAACGGCACCGCCTACCCGTCGGAGGTGCTCATCGCGCAGACGTGGGATGTCGACCTCGGCACGGCCATGGGCGTCATGCTCGGCAACGAGGCGCTGTTCAAGGACATCAACGGCTGGTACGCACCGGCGGTCAACCTGCACCGCTCGCCGTTCGCGGGCCGCAACTTCGAGTACTACTCGGAAGACCCGCTGCTGTCCGGTCAGATGCTCACCGCCGTCGCGAACGGCGTCGGCACCAAGGGCGTCTACACGACGATCAAGCACTACGCGATGAACGAGCAGGAGACGAACCGCGTCAACAACGGCATCGCGACCTGGGCCACCGAGCAGGCGATCCGCGAGGTCTACCTCAAGCCGTTCGAGATCGGGATCAAGAACATCTCGATGGACGTGAAGTACCTCTCGGATCACGAGGGCACCGTGTCGGAGACCACGATCGGTGCAGCCGGCATCATGAGCTCGTTCAACCGCATCGGCGCCACGTGGGCCGGCGGCTCGGTCGCGCTCATGGACACGGTGTTGCGCGGCGAGTGGGGGTTCGAGGGCTTCGCCATCACGGACTTCAACCTGTACCCGTACATGAACCCCAACGAGGGCATCCATGCCGGGTCCGACCTGATGCTGACCTTCCAGCCGTCGAAGTCGTTCAACGACGCCAGCTCCGCCAAGGCGGTCGCCGACATCCGTGACTCGACGCACAACATCCTGTTCACCGTCGCGAACTCCAACGCGATGGACGGACTGGCGCCGGGCGCGACGGTCGCCTACACCCCGCCCGCCTGGGTGGTGTGGCAGATCGTCATCTCGTCGGTGCTCGGACTGCTGATCCTCGCCGGTGTGGTGATGGTGATCCTCCGCGTGCGGCGGCACAACGCGCGCACCACGGTCACCGTTCGCTAGACCGTGATCGCCGGGGCGGGCGTGTGCTCGCCCGCCCCGGCGATGCCCTGATCGACACAGAAAGACCCATCGTGAAAGAAACCACCGCACTCGTCGCGAGCCTGAGCCTTCTCGAGAAGGCCGCGCTGCTCAGCGGGGCGAACACCTGGCAGACGCGTGCCATCGAACGCGCCGGCATCCCCGCGGTCTGGATGGCCGACGGCCCCCACGGCGTGCGCCGGCAGGTCGGCTCGGCAGACCACCTCGGCATCAACGGCTCCGAGCCCGCGACCTGCTTCCCCACCGCCGCGACCGTGGCCGGCAGCTGGGACGACGAGCTCGCCGAGGAGATCGGCACGGCTCTGGGCCGCGAGGCCTCGTCGCAGGGCGTCGGAGTGCTGCTCGGCCCCGGGCTCAACATCAAGCGCAGTCCCCTCGGTGGCCGCAGCTTCGAGTACTTCTCCGAGGACCCCGAGCTGTCGGGGCGCCTCGCGGCGGCCTACGTCCGCGGCATCCAGTCCGAGGGCGTGGCGGCGACGCCCAAGCACTTCGCGGTGAACAGCCAGGAGCTGCGCCGCATGGTCAGCGACTCCGTCATCGACGAGCGCACGCTCCGTGAGATCTACCTGACCGCGTTCGAGATCGTCGTGCGCGAGGCCTCCCCGTGGGGCCTCATGTCGTCGTACAACCTGGTCAACGGGGCGTACGCGCATGAGAACGCGCACCTGCTGATCGACATCCTCCGCCAGGAGTGGGGTTTCTCCGGTGCGGTCGTCTCCGACTGGGGTGGCAGCAACGACGCCGTGGCGGCTGCCGCGGCCGGCGGCACCATCGAGATGCCGTCGCCCGGATTCGACTCGGTGCGGCAGATCGTCGCGGCCGTCGAGTCCGGTGAGCTGTCGGAGGCCGATGTGGATGCCCGTGCGGCCGAGGTCATCGACCTCGTGCGCCGGGTCACCGCGCAGCCGCGCGCCTCGGTCGACCTCGACGCCCACCACGCGCTCGCCCGCCGGGCCGCCGCCGAGTCGGCCGTGCTCCTGCGCAACGACGACGCACTGCTGCCCCTCGCGGGTGGCACCTCGGTCGGGCTGATCGGCGCCTTCGCGACCGCGCCCCGCTACCAGGGCGCAGGCTCCTCGCTCGTCAACGCGACGCGGGTCCCCACACTCGTCGACGCGGTCGGCGCATCGACGCTGAAGCTGGAGGGCGTCGCCGAGGGCTTCCGCCGCGACGGCATCCGCGACGACGAGCTCCACCGCGAGGCCGTCGCGCTCGCCTGCCGCGCCGAGGTCGTGGTCCTCGCGCTCGGCCTGCCCGAGATCGCCGAGTCCGAGGGGCTCGACCGCTCCACCCTGCAGCTGCCGGCCGAGCAGGTGCGCCTCCTCCGCGAGGTGCGGGCGGCGAACCCGCGCACGGTCGTCGTGCTCAGCGCCGGTGGTGTCGTGGAGACGCCGTGGGCGGAGGATGCGGCCGCGCTGCTGCACGCCTACCTCGGCGGACAGGCGGGCGCCGAGGCCATCGCCGACGTGCTCACCGGCGTCGTGGAACCCGGCGGACGCCTCGCCGAGACGATGCCGCTCCGCCTCGCCGACACTCCGACTGCCGGGATGTTCCCGAGTGCGGGGCGCACGGCCGAGTACCGCGAGGGGCCGTTCGTCGGCTACCGCTACTACGAGACCGCCGAGGTTCCCGTGGCCTTCCCGTTCGGCTTCGGCCTGGGGTACACGACCTTCTCGTACTCCGAGCTCGTGGCGGATGCCGAGGGCGTCGAGGTCACGGTCACCAACACCGGCGACCGCGACGGCAGCGACGTCGCCCAGCTCTACGTGGCGCGGCTCGGCGCCTCCGGGGTGACCCGGCCCGTGCGCGAGCTCAAGGGCTACGCGAAGGTGCGCCTCGCGGCCGGGGAGTCGCGGAGCATCCGCATCCCCTTCGGACCGCGCACCTTCCGGTACTTCGACGCCGCCGCGAACGCGTGGCAGGTCGAGGCGGGCGAGTACGAGGTCGCCGTGGGCTCCCACGTGCGCGACCTCCCGGTGCGGGCGACGGTCACGCGCGAAGGCGTCACCGCCTCTGAGCCGGCCACGCTGCCCACTGCGCTGCCGACCGCGCGCGTCGACGACAACACGTTCGCCGCGATGCTCGGCCGCGCTCTCCCGGATTCCGCCTGGGGCAACGGTCCGCTCGCCGAGAACGATCCGATGGACCGACTCGCGACGGCGAAGAGCCCTCTGGCCCGCGCCGGCTTCCGCCTCCTCGACAGTCGCCGCCGCAAGGCGGAGGCGGCGGGCAAACCCGACCTGAACATCCTGTTCCTGCTGAACGGGCCGTTCCGGGTCATCTCGAAGATGAGCGGGGGACTGGCGACGCGCCGTCTCACCGCCGCCGTCCTCACGCTGGTGAACGGGCAGACGATCCGAGGGCTGGGGCGGGTGATCGCCGCGTACTTCGGCGGACGCCGCGACGAGAAGGCGACGAAGAAGGCGTTCGACGCCGCAGCCACGAAGAGGAGTATCTGATGTTCACCGCGATCAAGAACTGGTGGACCGGTTTTCAGGATGGCCGCCCCGAGCTGTCGAAGTTCCTGATGTTCCTCGTGCTCTCCAACGGCGTCACCGTCCTGCAGCTCGCGCTGATGCCGATCTTCCGCTGGGGCTTCGCGACCTTCACGGGTCTCACGGATGTGGGCTTCCAGGCTCTGCCCGTCGGCTCCAACGTCGACGGCAGTCAGTACTACATGTTCGATTACGCGGCGGGTGCCCTGCCCGGCGGAGGCGGCGGGCTCGCCTACTTCCTCGCCGTGCAGATCACCCTGCTCATCGCCCAGGTGATCAACTTCTTCCTGCAGCGCAACATCACGTTCAAGTCGAACACCTCGGTGTGGATCGCGGCCGGCTGGTACACGCTCGCGTACATCGTCATCACCTTCGTCGCGGCCGCCGCGCAGGGGTTCTACAAGGCACCGATCTACGACTTCTTCATGGTCACGCTCGGCTGGGGCTCCACCGGCTCGGTCGTCGCCGACGTGCTCACGATGATCATCAACTCGGCGATCAGCTTCTGGGTCTTCTACCCGATCTTCCGCGTGATCTTCCGTCAGGTGCCGGTCGAGGCCGAGACGGAAGCCGCGGCCGCCGAGGCGACGGCGGACGGTGCCGTGAAGTGATCACCGCATCCGGGAGAATGGACAGTGTGCCCGCGCTGTCCGTGATCGTCCCTGCCTACAACGCGGCGGCCTACCTCGGGCGCGCGCTCGACGGACTGGGGGCGGTGCGCGGCATCGAGGTCGTCGTCGTGGACGACGGCTCCACCGACGGCACGCGTGAGGTCGCCGAGGCCTGGGCGGCGCGCAGCCCGGAGAGCATCCGCGTGGTGAGCCAGGAGAACCGTGGCCACGGCGGGGCGATCAACACCGGGTTGGCCTCTGCCCGCGGCGACTACTTCAAGGTGCTCGACGCTGATGACTGGCTCGACATCCGGTCGCTGCGACTGCTCGTCGCCCACCTCGACGTGCTGCGCGAGACGGGCACCGAGGTCGACGCCGTCTTCACGGACTTCGTCCACGAGCGCCTGGGCAAGTCGCCGAAGGCCGCCCGCTTCGACTCGGTCTTTCCCGAGGGGCGCGTGTTCGAGTGGTCCGACACCGAGCGTTTCGGTCGACGCCAGGTGCTGATGATGCACGCCATCGTCTACCGCACGCAGCTGCTGCGCGACGTCGGGCTCGCCCTCCCGGAGCACACCTTCTACGTCGACAACCTCTTCGTGCTGCAGCCGTTCGCCCGGCTCCGGCGCATGAGCTACCTGCCGGTGCCGCTGTACCGCTACTTCATCGGGCGCGAGGGGCAGTCGGTCGCGCCCGAGGTCATGGTGCGCCGCGTCGATCAGCAGCTGCGCGTGAACCGGCTCGCTCTCGCCACCCTCCCGTCCCACGCCGACCTCGCCGCTGGCGGGGTGCCGCGGCAGCTGCATCGGGCGATGCTCCATCACCTCGAGGGCGTCTGCGCGGTGACCAGCGCCACCCTCGCCCGCGGTGGCACGGCCGCGCACCTGCAGCAGCGGGATCTGTTCTGGCATGAGGTCAGGGCGGAGAACCCGTGGCTGTACACGCGCATGCGCCGGAGCCTGCTCGGGGCGACCAGTAATCTGCCGGGGCAGGCGGGACGACGGGCGACGAACCTCGCCTACCATGTGGCACGGCGAGTCGTCGGCTTCAGCTGATCGGAGAACGGAGGCGGAATGATCCGCATCGGAATCGTCGAGGACGACGGTGCCGCCATCGAGCGACTGCTCTCGCACCTGGATCGCTTCCAGCGCGACCAGGGCGAGCGGTTCCATATCGCCGCCTTCCACGACGGGGCTGACGTCCTCGCCGACTACCGTCCCGACTGGGACGTGCTGTTCCTCGACGTGCAGATGCCCCGGGTCGACGGCATGGCGGCCGCCCGCCGCATCCGCGAGGTCGACTCCGAGGTCATCATCGTCTTCATCACGAGCTCGCCGCACTACGCGGTGGGCGGGTACGAGGTCGACGCCCTCAGCTACCTCCTGAAGCCGGTGGCCTATGCGTCGTTCGAGCAGGAGATGTCGCGGATCCTCACGCGGCTGCAGCGGCGGTCGCGGCGGGAGCTGCTCTTCACCGCGACCGACGGTGTGCACCACCGCGTCGCCGTGGACGACATCCGCTACATCGAATCGATCCGTCACCGCGTCGAGCTGTACACGCTCGACGGCACGTTCAGCATCGCGACGACGTTGAAGGCGATGGAGGCGCAGCTGGCCGACAAGGGGTTCCTGCGCTGCCACAGCGGCCTGCTCGTGAACCTGCGACACGTGACCGGCATCGACGGCAACGACTGCCGCATCCGCGGGGGCGGCAGCCTCCCCATCAGCCGACCTCGGAAACGGGAGTTCTACGCCGCCCTCGCCGAGTACGTCGGTTCGCGCGGAATCTCGGCGTGAACGGCGTCGAGGGGCCGGTCCTCGCCGAGATCCCGCGGTACCTCACGGCGATCGCGGAATGGGGCGCCTGCCTCGTCTACATCTTCGTCGCCCGACGACGGTTCGGGTGGCTGGCGACGATCGGCCTCTGCATCCTCGCGCTGGGGATGCTGCTGGCGGTGCAGCTGTGGGCGGGCACGCTGCCCATCGCGTGGTGGATCCCGGGGATGCTGCTCGCCGCGGCGACCATGTTCGGCTTCGTTTATCTCGGGCTGGACACCTCGGCGCGGGGAGCGGGCTTCGTGCTCGCGCGCACCTTCGTGCTCGCGGAGCTCGTGGCTTCCGGCTTCTGGCAGCTCAACCGGTTCTACGACGGGCTCGGCGATCCGTATTCGCAGCTGGCCGCGGCGGCGGTCGTCTACACCGCAGGTCTCGGGGTCGTCGGGTACGCGGAGCGCCGCCAGTTCAGTCGGGCGGAGCGCTTCGACGTCGGGGGCACGCAGCTGGTCGGCGCGATGGCGATCGCCGTCGCGACTTTCGCGATCTCCAACCTCAGCTTCGTGACCACGGACACGCCATTCAGCGGCCGCTTCGGCACCGAGATCCTCTACATCCGCACCCTCGTCGACCTCAGTGGCTTCATCGCGCTGCACGTCCAGCTGCGCATCCATCGCGAATCCGCGGCGCGGCGGGATGCCGAGGCGATGGCGCAGCTGCTGCGCAGTCAGCACGACCAGTACGAGATCACCCGACGGTCGATCGACGAGGTGAACCGCAAGCATCACGACATGAAGCACCATCTCGATGCGATCCGGTCGGAGCAGGATGCCACGACCCGTGCGCGGATGCTCGACGGTCTCGAGGAGTCGATCCGCCGGTACGGTGCCGTGGTGCGCACCGGCAACCACGTGCTCGACGCGATCGTGACGGCGAAGCTCGCGCGCGCCGGTGAGCGGGGCATCGAGGTGTCGGTCGTGGCCGACGGCGCCCTCCTCTCGTTCATGCGTCCGCTCGAGCTCACCTCTCTCGTCGGCAACGCGCTGGACAACGCCATCGAGGGTGCCGCGCGGGTGCCGGCGGAGGATCTGCGGGTGATCCGGTTCGCGGTCTTCGCGCAGGACGACTTCGCGATGGTGCGCATCGAGAACACCTTCGACGGGGTGGTCCTGCGCGACGGGGATCGCATCGTGACCCGCCAGCGCGGCAGGGGCCACGGCTACGGGCTGCGCAACATCGAGACCGCCGCGGCGGCGTACGGCGGCGCGGTCGCCATCACGGCCGACGACCGGTGGTTCTCGCTGCGGGTCCTGTTCCCGGCGCACGGCGGCACCGACGGCGCGGATGACGGCGAGGGCGACGCCGTCTGACAGGGCGCGCCCTGCCCGCACCGCTACCGTTCATGCGCCGGAACCGACCGATCGTGTCCGCGGCGACCGGCGCGCGGCATCCGATTGGTGTACTGAATGGCGTGAGTGACGCCGTCAGAACCCGCAACCCGCTGTCCGCCGCCTGGGCGGCATTCGCCGAGACGAAGCCGACGCTCGCCGAACTCATCGTGTTCAGTGCGCTCAACGTGGCACTCACGGTGCTGCAGCTCGTGATCATGCCGGTGTTCAAGCTGATGTTCAGCGGCACCTCGCTCGTCGACGTCGACTTCCAGGCCGCGCCGGTGGGCGGCGGCTTCGTCTTCGACTACACGGCCGGCGCGCTGCCGGAGGGCGGGGGCGGGCTCGCGTACTTCCTTGCCGTGCAGATCACGCTGCTCATCGCCACCGTGATCAACTTCTTCCTGCAGCGCAACGTCACCTTCAAGTCCAACACCAACGTGTGGCGGGCGGCCGCCTGGTACACCGTTGCCTACGTCGTGCTCACCTTCGGCGCCGCGGCTCTGCAGACGCTCTACAAGACGCCGATCTACGAGCTGCTGATGGTCACGTGGGGGATGGGAGCGGCCGGGGAGACGGTCGCCGACGTCGTCACGATGCTCATCAACGCGCTCATCTCGTGCGCCGTGTTCTTCCCGATCTTCAAGATCATCTTCCGCCGCGAGGCCGAGGTCGTCGTGGTGGAGGCGGGGCCGGCGGATGCCGTGCCTGCCCTGGTCCGAGAGCGCGTCTGACGCGACCGGCATCGACGTCGGGCTGCAGAAGCTCTACTCAGACGCGTCTTGACTGGGGAGATGAGTAGGGGTTGTCCATGCGGTCAGCGCCTCGCGTACTCGAGCCATCTCTGCAGTCGTAAGGTATCCCTCTGTGCGTGCCCGGGTAGCAGCGTCGAGGAGTCGTCCGGCCTGTACGCGCCCCTGACATTCGAGAAGGGCCTCCGCCGCGGGCTGCGCCGCAATGCCCTCGTACATCGTCGGCTTCGCGCCCTCAGGAGCGGGAGTGAGTGCGATGTGCGCGGGCATCCTGCGTCGGGTGCGCTTGGGGGTGGCGACTGTGATGGTGCGGGGGTTCACGTCTGCAAGGCCGAGAAGGGCCAGCACTGACTCGCCTCGCAGAAAGGCACCCTCTCCCGCCCGCAACGTCGCCTCCGCGTACTCATCGAGAGGGGTGCGCGGGATTGTCTCGTCGCGGTACAACCCGTAAGCGATGTGCGTGAACCTGTTGCGCGTGGCGAGCTTCACCAACTCGATCTTGGGGACACCAGCGTCCTCCGCATCGCGGGTGGTCACATACCCGTAGTTGTCGGCGGCGATCTCATGCACGACATCGCGGTAGGTTGTCTGCGGCATGTCAAAACTATACCACTTTCGGTATAGTTTTGACATGCCCAGGTTGGGGCAGTATCGCCGACCGCGGAGACCTTCCGCCAGTCGTCAGTTTCTTTCGCTCGCCGAGATCTGACCCGGTCTCACGAAACGGTGGCTGCGGCTCCGAGGGGATCCGCTTCGAGCACCACGGTCGCCGGGGCGATTCCGTCGCCGGCAGAGACCGTGACCGTCACCGCGCCGGGGCCCGTGCGGCGGACGACGGCCAGGGCCAGCCCGTCGAACGTCTGATGCGCAGGCCCGTCGTAGGTGTCCGTCGGAGCGGGGTCCCCGCTGCCCACGGCCGCGAGCACGCCGTCGCCGTCCACGCGCACGTCGATGAGTCGGTCCGCTCCGGTGTCGACCCGACCGTCGGCGTCGGTGACCGCGATCTCGATGAAGGCCAGCTCTCCTGACGGGCCGTTCTCCACTCTCGTGACGAGCTGGGTGGCGTCGCCGGCGCTGGACAGGGAGAAGGATTCGGTGCGTGCGCCCTGTCGAATCGCCGTGGCGGTCAGCTCGCCCGGGCGGTAGGCGACGGTGAACTCGGCCCTGTAGCGGTTCTCGGCGCCCGCGGCGGCCGTGCCGATCACCTCTCCGTCGAGGGCGAGCTCGACCTCCTCCGCGTCGCTGTAGACCTCCACCGCGAGCGGTGCGCCCTCGTGGCCCGTCCAGGTCCAGCTGCCGATGCTGTCGCTCCAGGTCCAGGGCCCCGCATAGAAGGTCTTGTCCTCGTTGCCGGGGCGCGACACGGCGATGTAGGGGGTCGTGCGGAGCCCGAAGACGATCTCCCGATAGAACGAGGCGGGGCGGCGGGAGCCGATCAGATCCAGGTCGCCGCACCAGGCGGCGATCCAGGGATACGGGCCGCTGAGACTGGGTGTCTCTCCTTCGGCGAGGTGATGGGCGCGTCCGATTCCCGCCTCTCCCAGGTAGTCGAAGCCGGTCCAGGTGAAGTCGCCGATGACGTGCGCGTTCTCGGTGACGAGCGCCCAGTTGTGGTCGATGCGCGTGGGGAACGTCTCGGTGCCGACGATCACGCGGTTCGGGAACAGCTCCTTGTCCATCTCGTAACGGCCGTCGAGGTAGTTCATGCCGGCGATGTCGAGCACGCCGAAGGACTCGGCGGTCTTCTCCGTGACCATCGGGGAGGTGCCGATCTGGTTCATGAACTCTCCTGGCCCGGCCATGAGGGTGTTGATCCCCGCGGCGTCACCGTCGCCCTGTCCGCGCTGCGCGGCGAGCTTCTTGATGTCGTCCATGACGGCGAGCATCCCGTTGACCGCGTTGGTGACATACCGCGTCGGGTCGAGTTCGCGCACCTTCTCGGCGAGTGCGCGACCCGTGAGACCTCCGGCCGGCGAGCCGGTCTCGGGGATCTCGTTGCCGATGGAGTACATGATCACGGACGGGTGATTGAAGTCCTTCGTCACCATCGATTCGACGTCGCGCTCCCACCACTCGGTGAAGTGGAGCGAGTAGTCGTGGGGCATCTTGTTCGAGGTCCACATGTCGAAGGTCTCGTCCATGACGTAGACACCCAGCCGGTCGCACGCCTCGATCATGGCGACGCTCATCGGGTTGTGCGAGGAGCGGATCGCATTGAAGCCGGCCTCCTTCAGCAGTCGTACGCGGCGCTCCTCGGCGTCCGCGAACGTCGCCGCCCCGAGGATTCCGTTGTCGTGGTGGACGCAGGCCCCGCGGAGCTTCACGACCTCGCCGTTGACGCGCAGTCCGTGCACGGGGTCGACCTGGAGTGTGCGGATGCCGAAGGCCGCCGAGGTGTCGTCGATGCCCGCGCCGTCGACGACCAGATCCACGGCGGCGGAGTACAGGGCGGGACTCTCGGCGCTCCACAGCTGCGGTGCGCGCACGTAGAGGCGCTGCCGGCTGCGGGAGCGTCCGTTCGCCTCGACCGTCACCGGGACGGTTCCCCGTGCGACGGTGGTCCCTGCCGGGTCGGTAAGGGTCACGGCGACGTCGACCGTCTCGCGACGGTTGCTCGTGCTCGCCACGATCACGTCGACTTCGACGACGGCGCCATCCGGTTCGATGTCGGATGCGCTGACCCGCACCCCGTCGATCGGGATGTGGACGGCCGGTCCGACGTGGAGCCAGACGTCGCGGTAGATGCCCGCGCCGGTGTACCACCGGGAGTCTCCGCCGTGCCGTGATTCGACCTCGATGAGGTTCTCTTCGCCGGGGCGCAGGAACCGGTCGGCGTCGATCGTGAACCCGGAGTAGCCGTACGGACGCTGCCCCGCGAAAGCGCCGTTGATGTGCACGGTCGCGTCGCGGTAGACGCCCTCGAACTCGAGGACGATCCGCTGGCCGGCGAGGTCGGCCGCGGGGGTGAACGTCGTGCGGTACTGGTACGCGCCGGCGGGGAAGTAGGCGACGGCGCCGTCTCCGTCGGGATCGCGCTGTTCGTGGATCAGCGCATCGTGCGGGAGCGTGACGTCGGTGTACGGCGTGCTGACTCCGCCGAGTTCGGCGAACGGGTTCTGCTTCGGTCGAAACTGCCAGCCATCGTTGAATGCCGTGCGCTTCATCGGGTCTCCTTCGGTCGTGCGGTGGGGCTGCTCAGGGAATCGCGGACGGCATCGAGCACCTCGAGGGTGGCGATGCTGTCCGCGAGGGGGTGGGTGGGGTGCTCGGTCCGGTGCTCGGCGATCGCGAGGGTGACTGCCTCGAGCATCGGGACGTACCCGTTGCCTCGGCGTTCGTGCTGCGTGCGATGCGGCTCGGTCAGGGCGCGGGAGATCGGACCCGCGTGGGTCGTGAACTCATCCGCGGCCCAGAAGGGTGCGGGCGCGGTCATCCACCCGTCGGTGCCGCTGACGGATGCCGTCGGCTCGATGTACTCGACCATCGACGCGCTCAGCTGCGCGAATCGTCCGTCGTCGTACTCGAAGGTGGTGTGGACGGTGAGGTCGACACCGTCGTCCCAGAGGCGACCCGTCGCGTGTATCCGCGAGGGCCGTCCGAGCACATCGAGGGCGAGGGTGATCGGATAGATCCCCTGGTCGAGCAGCGTGCTGCTGGCGCGCTCGGCGGTCCAACGGGGGGAGTCGGCCGGGCCGAACGGCAGTCCGAACGAGGCGCGCACGCTCCGGACCTCGCCGATCGCCCCGGCTCGCGCCGCCGCGACCAGATCACGGTACGCGGGGTTGAACCGCATCCACATCGCCTCCATCGCGAAGCATCCGCTCGCCGCTGTGGCGCTCGCGATCTGCCGGCCCTGGTCGGCGTTCACGGCCATCGGCTTCTCGATGAGGACGTGCTTGCCGGACTCAAGAGCGGCGATCGCGATCGCTGCATGGGTGGCATGTGGGGTGGCGATGTAGACCGCATCGACCGTCGGGTCGTCGAGCAGGGCGGACACGCTCCCGTGGGCGACGGCGAACCCCTGGTCCGCCGCGAACCTGCGGGCCCGTTCCGGATCCCGGGAGCACACCGCGTGGCGGCGTGCTCCCGGGGTGAGGCGGAGGTCGTCCGAGATGGACTGGGAGATGAAGCCGGTGCCGATGACCGCCCAGTTCACCTCGGCGCCGTGCGTGCTCATGTCAGCGCTCAGGAGTTCGAGGCGGAATCCACCGCGGCCCGTCGGGCGGCGAGGTCGCGCTGGATCTGGGAGAGGTGCTTGTCGATGTTCAGGAACCAGATGATGATGCCCATGAGCACGGCGACGATGAGCGGAAGCCACAGGTAGAGGAAGATCTCCATGCTGACCGCGCTCGCCGGCTGCGAGGCCGCCTGGCCGTCGTAGTTGCCCGCGGCCAGCAGCCAGCCGACGAGGGCGACGCCGAGGCCGGCACCGAAGTTCTGGCCCGCGGTCGCGGCGGCATACGTCATGCCGTCGAGTCGGTAGCCGCTCTTCCACTCGCCGTAGTCGACCACGTCGGCGACGAGCGCGAAGAGTCCGGCCGCGGCGGGGATGCCGCCGATGGAGCGGACGAGTCCGCCGGCGATCACGAGGGTGATGTTGCTCGGGTCGATGAGCGAGATGAGGATGCCGATGACCGTGACGATGACGCCGACCAGAATGAGCTTGCGCTTGCCGAAGCGGGCGATGAACGCGGGCATGAACCAGAGGCCGATGATCAGGGGGAGGAGCTGGACGAGGCCGAGGAAGCTGTAGATGTTCGGGTCGCCGAGCACGTCCTTGGCGAAGTAGATGCCCACGCCGGCCGTGCCCGAGAGCAGGTAGTTGAGCAGGAAGAAGCCGAACGCGAGGAAGAAGTACGGGTTGCCGGTGAGGATGCGGAGGGACTTGCCGAGGGGGAGCTTGACCCCGTCGTCCTGCTTGATCGTCGACTTCACGCGCTCCTTCGTGCCGAAGAACACGATGAGGAACGTGACGGCGGCGATGATGCCGTAGACGACCGAGATCATCGTCCAGCCGGCCTGGCCTCCGCCGTTCGCGGTGACGACCGGGATCGTGACGAAGTTCACGACCAGCGTGGTGACCAGGGCGAAGAACGTGCGGATGACGGTGAGGGAGACGCGCATCTTCGAGTTGCTCGTGATCACCGAGAGCAGCGTGTGGTACGCCAGGTTGGACCCGACGAAGCCGACGCCGAGGCACAGGAAGTACATGGCGAAGGCGTAGAACTCCTTGGCCCCGGCGCCGAGTCCGGCGGGCACGTTGAAGAGCAGGATGAATGAGATGACCACGACCGGGGTCGAGAACAGGATCCAGGGTCGCGCCTTCCCCCAGCGGGTGGAGGTGCGGTCGATGAACGTGCCGAGGATGAGGTCCATGGTGCCGTCGAGCACGCGGCCGAAGAGCAGGAGGGTTCCGGCGATCGCTGCGCCGATGCCGACGGTGTCTGTGAAGTAGAAGAGCAGGAACGCGGAGATCGGCGCGAAGATCAGGTTGCCGCCGATGTCTCCGACGCCGTACGCGAGCCGTTCGCGGACCTTCAGTTTCTGACCGCTCGGGTCTCCGATCGTCTCGCCGACCGCGACGGCGGCCAGCGATGCCGTCACCGATTCCTCTGCGCTCACGGCTACGGCGGCGCGTTGCTGTTCCGCCGAGGTCCGGGTCGAATCCTTCGCCATGGCTGACTCCTTCGTCATGAATGGGACCGGTCACAGTGACCGCTGGTGTCACGTGTCAGTGACACGCGACACCACGGTAGATGGCGGAGGTGTCACGTGTCAATAGCGATGTGCGAGACTGGGGCCATGACGGTGGATGTGCAGCCGGCTCGACGAGCCACGAGCAAAGACGTGGCCGCGAGCGCGGGAGTGTCCCGATCGACCGTGAGCCAGATCCTCAACGGCGACGAGCGGTTTCCCGAAGAGACCCGCGCGCGCGTGCGGGCTGCCGCCGACGCTCTGAACTACCGCCCGTCGCGGGCAGGGCGAGCGCTGGTCACCGGTCTCAGCGACATCGTCGTGGTCGTCGTCCCCCACGCGACCTTCGGCCCTCACCTGCAGGACTCGGTCGACCGGATCACGGGAGCCAGCGCGACCGCCGGAATGAGTGTCGTCGTGCGGTTCGCGAGGATGCAGGACGAGACGACGCTGACCTCCGTGCTCGATCTGCGGCCGGCTGCCGTCGTCGACTTCGGAGTCTTCACCTCGGCGCAGCGCGAGCGGATCCAGGCATCCGGGACGTTCATCGTTCCCCGGCGGGCGTACGTCGCCGACGGCGCCGATCCCGACCCGATCGACATCGAGATCGGGCGGATCCAGGTGCGCGAACTGCTGCGGAGCGGCCCCCGGCGGCTCGTCTATGCGGCGCTCGCGGACAAGCGCCTGGACCCGTTCGGGCCACCGCGCCTCGAGGGGATCCGGCGAGAGGCGCGCGACCGCGGCCTCGACGCGCCGCTCACCCCGCGCATCCCGCTCGACGTCGGGGGCGCCGTGAGAGCGCTGAAGGAGGCACGCGACGAGGCGGGTCCTGCTCCTCTCGGCATCTGCGCCTACAACGATGACGTTGCGATCGCGGTGGTCGCCGCCGGTCGCGCGCTCGGCCTGCGGATCCCCGAGGATGTCGCCGTCATCGGCGTCGACAAGACGGCCGTCGGCCAACTCGTCAGCCCGCGGCTCAGCACGGTGGCCATCGACCAGCCTCTCCTCATGGACGCGTTCGTGCAGGACCTGGCCGCCCTGGCAGCGCGCCGCGCAGACGCGGATCCGGAGCGATACGAGTTCGACCTCGACCGTGTGCTCGAGCTGGTGCGCGGGGAGACGACCTGATCGTCGCCTGGGGGGAGCGACACCAGGTCGCCCTCTATCTCGCGGCGATCGTGATCGGTGCCGTGGTGGGCCTCTGGGCGCCCGCCGTCGCGCATCCGCTGGAGCTCGCCATCACTCCCGTCCTCGGGCTGCTGCTGTACGCGACGTTCCTCGGCGTCCCGTTCTCGGCGATCGGGCGCGCATTCCGCGACATCCGCTTCCTCGCCGTGCTGCTGGTCGTGAACTTCGTGATCGTGCCCGTGATCGTGTTCGGCCTGTCGCGCTTCGTCGCTCACGATCAGGCGCTGCTGGTCGGCGTGCTGCTCGTCCTGCTCACGCCGTGCGTCGACTACGTCATCGTGTTCACCGGGCTCGCCGGCGGGGCGAAGGAGCGACTGCTCGCGGCCGCGCCCCTCCTGATGCTGGGTCAGATGCTGCTCCTGCCCCTGTATCTGTGGCTCTTCGTCGGACCGGAGCTGATCGACGCCATCGACCTCGCCCCGTTCCTCGACGCGTTCCTCCTGCTGATCGTGCTTCCCCTCGCGGCTGCAGGGCTCACCCAGTACGCAGCCTCGCGCACGCGCGCGGGCCGAGCCCTGAGCGATACGGTCCAGAGCGCGATGGTGCCGCTGATGATGCTCACGCTCGCGGTCGTCGTCGCCTCGCAGATCGCCGGCGTCGGCCGGCAGCTCCCCGCACTGCTCGCGACGATTCCGCTCTATGCCGCCTTCGCCGTGATCATGATCCCCGTCGGCGTCGTCGCCGGCAGAGCAGCGCGCCTCGACGTCGCCCGCACGCGCGCTGTCGTGTTCTCGGGCGCCACCCGCAACTCGCTGGTCGTGCTCCCGCTCGCCCTCGCGCTGCCGACGACCTTCGCGCTCGCACCGCTCGCCGTCGTGACGCAGACGCTCGTCGAGCTGATCGCCATGGTGATCTTCGTGCGCCTCATCCCCCGATTCGTGCCGGTGCGGCAACGGCCGTGAAACCCGCAGACACGCCGGAATGGATGCGCCCCGCAGGGCGCATCCATTCACGGAACCTCCTCAGGGTCGAGACATGATGGCGGCGCCGACGCGCTCCTGCAGTGCGAACACGCGCGGGACGTAGGTCTGCGGTCGAGGAGAGCTGCCCCCCGCACCCGTGTCGACCCACAACCCGAAGTTGAGCAGCGCGATCACGCGTGGATGACGGTTCGCGACCCGCAGATACTCGTACTGCCGGTCGAGGATCTGCGCCTCGGTCGTCCACGTGTTCCAGGTGTCGGGCACGTTCGGCGGGAACAGATAGATCTTGTCGTTCTGATCGCTGGCCATCTGCTCGAGGCGGTTCGCCGACCACTCCAGCTCGGTCTCCGTCATGTTGTAGGCATCCATGCCGTACCAATCGACGTCGGGCGGCACGGCTACGGAGTTCGCGATGTCGATGTAGGTCATCGTGAACATGATCGGAAGATCGGGGATGTCGCCCGCGTTGATGCTCGCCTGCACCGCCTTGGCCGACCAGTCGAGCTGCTGGTAGGTCACGCCCTTGAGGTAGGCCTCGTCCTCCAGGTAGTACGCCGCGATCTTGTCCTTGTATGGCTGCAGCATCTGCACGAATCCGTTCCAGCGGTTGAGGTTCGGCTGCTGCTGGTGGCTCTGCGGCGTGAAGAACTCGCTCCCGACGTAGACGATGCATCCCTTCGGCGGGCACGCGGCGAACTCTCCGGTGTCGTAGGAGAGCGGGCTGGCGTCGAGAGTCGGAGAGACGTTGATCCAGTGCAGGTTCGAGATCCCCTTCATGTCGGGAACGTGATTCCCCGCGAGGTCGTCGTTCCGCGTTCCGTATGTGCCGAAGTACTTCAGCGTGGGGAACGGATCGACACGACTGATCGTCAGATCGTCGATCGCGCTCACCTCGCGCAGCTGAGTCGCACTTCCGTTGCTGATGTAGGCGCCCAGGTAGAGGTAGGGCTTCTTCAGGGCGGCGGTCAGCGAGGTCGTCCGGGTGGCGCCATTGACGGTCACCTCGAGATCCGGAGTCGCGCCGGCGTCGGTCGCGCGAATGGACACGGCGAAGCCGCTCGGGCGGATGGGGGCGCTGAAGGTCGGTCCCACCAGGACTCCGCCGCGATAGAGCGCGACGGTGCCGTCGCGAGCGACCGTCATGCTGAACTGGTTCTGGGAGTCTGTGACGTAGCCCTTTCCGGTGCTCGACGACGAGAGCATGATCGAGACCCAGTCCGTGGCGCTTCCGAACGATCCGGGGTCAGGCTTGACCGTCGCGCGGATCTCGAAGGCGCCGGCGCTGTCGGCCGAGACGGGCATGTCCAACTTCACTGCTGAGGGGGCGACCCAGAACGAAAGCTGATTCGGGAAGCTCGGGTTGTTCACCTGCGAATGCGTGGCGGGCGGCGTCGCCGTGTTGCTCCAATGGCCGGGCACACGCGAGTACGTCAGCGGCATCGCCAGACCGGGCTCACGCGCTCCGAGGTTCTGGTTCAACCCGTAGTCGGACGCGTAGACGTTGGCCCCATCGAAGTTGTCCGCGAACTGCGCGACTCGGCTGACGGTGAGGTCGTCGACTGTGCTGACCTCTGCTGTCGTCGTCGCGGAACCGTTGCTGAGGTAGGCGCCGAGGAGGACGTACGGCTGCACGAGCGCCCCGGTGAGCGTCGCCGTTCGAGTGGCGCCGTTCACGGACACTGCGAAGCTGGGACTCGCCGTCGACGCGTTGGACACCGTGACGCTGACGTCGAAACCCGTGGCCGTTCTCGTCGCCAGAAGCTCGGACGACCACAGGGCTGTGCCGCGCTGATAGAGCATGACCTTGCCGTTGCGGCTCACGGTGAGCCCGGCGTCCACGGTCGTCGCCGTCACGTAGCCGGTCGATCCGCCCGTCTTCGCGAGCATCAGCGAGACCCAGTCCGCGTCGTTGCCCCGTGCGTTCGCGTTCGGGTTGACCTTGGCCGTCAGCGTGTAGGAATCGGCCGCGTCGGTCATCGCCGGCGCATCGAGGCGCACGGCCGAGTGCTGCGCCCAGAACGAGAGCTTGCCTGCGAAGTCGGGGTGGTTCACCTGGCTGGCATAGCTGGGCGGGGTCGCCGCAGGAGTCGACCAGTTGCCGTGGACCCTCGTGTAGGTCACGCCCTTGCCGGGCCCGCTCTGGCGCGTCGAGATCGAGTCGTTCAGTCCGTACGTGGGATCGGCGTCCCTCGCATCGTTGAAGCTGTCGGTGAACTCCGGGGTGCCGGCGGCCGACGCCGGTTCGGCGACGAGGGGGACGGCGAGAGCCGTCGCCGTGACGACGGCCGCGACGATGCCGGCGAGTAGCCGCCGTCGATGCGGGCGTCGCAGAGGGACTGTCGATTCAGCGTCCAGCGCGCGTACACGTTCCATGGATGGCTCCCTTTGTCGGGGCGACTCACGGTGGAATACAATTTCACGAAGCCGCTTCAGGAGTGAAAGTAACGATCATCCTGGGCGGTGTCAAGGATTCGTCGGGATCGGGGTCCGACTGCGATGCCCTGCTCGATTCTCGACGCGGTTCAGGAGGTGACGGTGCGGCGGGCCTCGTCGATGCTCCTGCTCAGCGCCATTCGCACTCGTTCGTCGACTCTGACGCCGGCGCCCCGCAGAGCCAGCACCGCAGCTCCCGTGAGCCCGTCGTCGACGGGGATCAGCTCCGCGGGATATCCGTCCGCACGCAGGCGCTCTTCGATGCGCCGTCGGAGCGTCGGCTGCTGCGCGAGGATCCCGCCCGTCGCCACGACGGGATCCGTCGCCGACCCCTGCACGGCGCGCAGCGTGGCGTGGAGCCCCTCCGCGGCCTCGTCGATGATGGACAGCGCGACGGCGTCGCCGTCGGCTGCAGCGTCGAAGGCGAGTGGTGCCAGTCGGGCGAGCTCCACCGGACGCGCGGCGTATGTCGATGTCAGGATCTGCATGATCTCGGGCGGGCGGCCGTCATCCGCGCGGGATGCTGCTGCCGCCGATGCCGGCATGCCGGCGACCAGGAGCGCGCTCAACGTCGTCTCCGGTCCGCGACGGTCCAGGTTCGCGAGGGCTGCGCGCGCGACCCGGTGGCCGATCCAGAATCCGGAGCCGACATCGCCGAGGAGCCACCCGAGGCCGTCGGCTGTCGCCACCGCCTGCCCGGCGTGCATCCGTACGGCGGCCGCTCCGGTGCCGCTGATGAGCACGCTCCCGTTCTCGGCGGCGGTTCCGGAGCAGAAGCCGGCCATCGCGTCCGAGTCGAATCGGACGATGGCGTGCACGCCGAACGATGCGAAGGCTGTCTGCAGGGACTGCTCGAAAGAGGTGCCCGAACTGATCCCCGCCATCGCGATGGTGACGGCGTGCACGTCCTGCGGCGCGGTCTGCGCCGCTGACAGGGCGTCGGCGGCCGCGGACGCGAGGGAGGCGATGGCGATCGGGGCTCCCGCCGAGATCGGGTTGCCGGCACCGTGGCGCGCGACGCCCAGGCATCGGGCGTCTTCTGTGATCGCCGCGCAGCGGGTACTCGTTCCTCCGGCGTCGATCGCGAGCAGCACGGGATTCATCTTGGCACCCGCAGGACGCATTGTCTCCGGTGGGTAATTCGCGGTTGACATTCCGGAAGCATAAAACTATCTTTCACAATCAACAGCATTTAGAGAACGGAAATCTCATAGTGGCAACAGGCTCCACTCCGGTCACCGCAGAGTTCGGGCTTCGCGCCCGGCTGCAGGGCACCGTTCCGACGATGTCGGCATCCATGGCGAGGACGGCACGTCTCCTGCTGGAGAACCCGGACCTCCCGATCTCCCTGTCGATCTTCGAGTTCGCCGAGCGAGCCGGGGTTTCGGCGCCGACGGTCACCCGCTTCTGCAAGTTCATCGGGTACAGCGGTTACACCGGACTGCGCGTCGGCGCGGCGGCCGAGCTCGGCCGCTCCGTGGGAGAGGACAGCATCGTCGGTGAGCCGGGCGCATCCGCGCACCCCGAGATGAGCGACGAGGATGTGCTGCGCACCTTCCTCGCCAGCCATGTGCAGGCGCTGCGCGCGTCGGCCGATCTCGTGAACCTCGGCGACATGCGCCGGGTCGCGCGGATGATCTCCGACGCTCCGCAGGTCGACGTCTACGGCGTCGGCGGCTCCGGCACCGTCGCCCACTCGCTGGTGGACCGTCTGTACCTCGTCGGCGTCAACGCGCGCGCATGGACCGACGCCCACCTGGGTCTGATGAGCGGAGCCATCCTCCCCGAGGGTGCGGTCGCGATCGGCATCTCGAGCTCCGGAGAGACGAGCGACACGATCGAGATGCTCGCCGAGGCCCGGGCGAGCGGAGCGTGGACGGTCGCGATCACCAGCAACCCGCACACGACCATCGCCGAAGACGTCGAGGTCGTGATCCAGACCGCGCCGCCGAACGACTACCTCGACCTCGGGAGCCTCACCTCCTCGCATGTCCAGACGTTCGCCGCCGACCTGCTCTACCTGCTCGCCTCCTGGAACCGCGAGGAGAAGAAGGAACGCAACGCGGCAGCGGCCATGAATGCGATCTCCGGTCGCCGACTGAACTCGCGGTCTGCCCGCCCCTCCCCTCGCGCGGCAGAACCGTCGCCGCCGAAGTCCTGAAGGAGTACCACCGATGTCCCAGCTCTTCCCCGCATTCGCCGATGAGGTACGGCACCGCATCGAGGCTCTCGACCGCTCGGCCGCGTCCGGCGGCCTCGACGCCGCGATCGAGATCCTGAGCTCGTCGCTGCAGCGCGGCGGCGTCATACACGCCTTCGGCACGGGGCACTCCGAGGCCTTCGCCATGGAGATCGCCGGTCGCGCCGGCGGCTTCATCCCGACCCATCAGATCGCTCTGCGCGACCTGGTGCTCCTCGGCTCCCGGGAACTGGCCGAGATGGGCAGGCCCGAGTTCGAGCGCGACCACACGGTCGCCGATGAGCTGTTCGATCTCTACGACATCCGCCAGGAGGACGCGTTCATCATCGCCTCGAACTCCGGCGCGAACGGCTCCACCGTGGGGCTCGCGCTGCGTGCCAAGGCGGAGGGGCTTCCCGTCATCGCCGTCACCAGCCTCGAGCACTCCCGCGCCGTGGAGACGAAGCACCCGAGCGGCAAACGACTTTTCGAGGCGGCCGATGTCGTGATCGACAACCTCGCCCCGTTCGGCGACGCCACGATCGAAGTGGCGGACGGCCTGCGGGCCGGCGCCGTGTCGTCGATCACGGCGGCGTACATCGCGCAGCTCCTCACGCTCGGCACTGCAGACCGGCTGCGGCTCGATGCGGAGCTGCCGCCGATGTACATCTCCGCGAACATCCCCGGCGGCGACCAGCACAACGTCGGGCTTCAGGGCCGCTTCGGTGCTCGCATCCTCCCGTACGCGCACCTCGATGAGCGCTCCACGCGCTAGCTACACACCCGCAAGTTACCCCCAATGAAGGAAGGTCACTCATGCCCCGCTCCTCACGCCGAATGGCGTTGAACGCCAGCGCCGCCGCTGCCGCACTCTGTCTCGTTCTCGCAGGTTGCGCCGGTCCCGGCTCCTCGTCCGAATCGGAGGGCGGCACCGCCTCCGCGGACAACCCTTTCGGTGTCGCGGCGAACACCAAGATCGACATCGTGGTGTTCGACGGCGGATACGGAACCGAGTATGCGGAGTTCGCCGCGGGCCTCGTCGAGAAGCAGCTCGGAGACGGGATCAGCGTCCAGATCACGCCGTCCAACAACCTCTCGCAGTCGCTGCAACCGCGTTTCGTCGGCGGCACGCCGCCGGACTCGTTCACCAACGATGGGGCGGATGCGATCCCCATCACCAGCATCCAGGATCAGCTCGAGGATCTCGGCGACTTCTGGGACACGAAGAACTACGACGGCGTGAAGGTCTCCGATGCGGTCTTCCCCGGGGTGAAGGAGGTCGGCGAATACGACGACGGCTACCTCAACGCGAACTACGTCATGACGCTCTTCTCCCTGTGGTACTCCCACTCCCTGTTCGAGGAGAACGGCTGGGAACCACCCACGACCTGGTCGGAGATGGCTGACCTCTGCACCGAGGCGAGAGCGAAGGACAAGTACCTCTTCGCCTTCGGCAAAGAGGCGGCCGTCTACTACCAGTGGCTGGTGCTCGACTCGGCGATCAAGCAGGGCGGCGTCGACGTCATCAACGACATCTCGAACCTCGAGCCGGGGGCATGGTCGAACCCGGCCGTGAAGGACGTGCTCGACCAGATGGAGAGCCTCATCGATGACGACTGCTTCGTCCCCGGAGGCGCGGGAACGCAGTTCACGCAAGCGCAGGCGCAGTGGTCCAACGACCAGGAGGCGCTCTTCTACTACTCGGGCTCCTGGATCGAGTCGGAGATGAAGGATGCGACGGCCGACGGCTTCGAGATGACCGCGTGGCCGGCGCCGCTGCTCGATGCCGCAGACGCGGCCCTCCCCTTCGAGGCCGTACAGGCAGGACCGGCGATCCCGTGGGCCGTGCCGAAGGCGGCCGCGAGCACGGCAGGCGGCAAGGAGTTCCTTCGTGCTCTCTTCTCGAAGGAAGCCGCGTCGAAGTTCTCCGAGCTGACGCTCGCTCCGACCGTCGTCGAGGGCACGGTCCCCGCTGACGGCTTCGGCTCGACGGCCCTGGCGTCGACCATGGGCGTCATGGAGGACGCCGGCGACGACCTGTTCAGCTGGGTATCGAACAGCTACTCCGGGTACTACGGGATCCAGGATGCGCCGTACTGGGTGTCGTTCCTGGCCGGTGACATCACTGCGCAGGACCTCATCGACGCGCAGGAGAAGCTCAGCGCAGCGGCCGCCGCCGACACGTCGAAGCCCAAGAAAGAATACGACTACGGCAAATGACTGCTCTCCTGACTGCGGCGGGGCCGGGGGAGCGCACAGCGCCTCCCCGGCCGCGTCGGCGGCCCAACCTCGACCGGATCAGCTTCATGCTGGTGTTCCTGGTCGCCCCTCTCATCCTGTTCGCCATCTTCGTGCTCCTGCCGTTCGCCCAGTCCACCTATTACGCGCTCACGAGTTGGGGCGGGTACTCGGATCAGCTCGAGTGGGTCGGACTGCAGAACTTCACGCAGATGCTCGGCGACGAGGTGCTCCTGAAGGCGGTGCGCAACTCCGTCGTTCTCGCTCTCGTCGTGCCGACGCTGACGCTGACCGTCGCTTTCGCGATCGCCTGCGTCGTGACGACGGGCGGCCCGAGCATCGGCAACATCCAGGGACTTCGCGGCTCGGCTTTCTACCGCGTGGCCTCGTTCTTCCCCTACTGCGTCCCGGCCATCGTCATCGGCATCATCTGGGCGCAGGTGTACGACCCGTCCAGGGGACTCCTCAACGGGTTCCTCACCGCGATCGGCCTCGACCAGTTCACGAGCTTCCCCTGGCTCGGAGATGAGTCGACGGCGATGGCGGCATCCGTCTTCGTCATCGTCTGGAGCCTGGTCGGCTTCTACACGATCCTCTTCATCGCGGCGATCAAGGGGATCCCCGCGGAGACGTATGAGGCCGCGCGCCTCGACGGCGCCGGACGGTTCCGCATCGCGGTGTCCGTGACCCTGCCCCAGATCGCCTCGAGCTTCCAGACCGCGTACATCTACCTCGGTCTCGTCGCAGTCGACTCCTTCGTCTACATGGCGGCGCTGAACGCGCAGGGCGGTCCGAACTACGCGACGCTCACCATGACGCAGTACCTCTACAACGTCGCGTTCTTCCAGGGGAAGTTCGGCTATGCGACGGCGATCGGCATCGTCCTCGCGCTGGTCACCCTCGTGTATGCGGCGTTCGTCTTCGGTGTGTTCCGCCTGATCCGTGGGAAAGATGGAGGTGACCACGCATGAGCAGCACGGTCGTGGAAAGACGGACCGAGCGGACATCGCGCGCGCGGAGGGGAGACCTCGGCGTCTCGAGCACCTCGCATCTCCTGCTCGGCATCTGGACGATCATCGTCATCGTGCCGTTCCTGTGGACGGTCATGTCGAGCTTCAAGACCACGAAGGAGATCCTCGGATCGCCGTTCACCCTGCCCGCGCAGCTCTCCTTCGACAACTATGTGAAGGCGTGGAGCGACGCGGGTATCGGTCGGTACTTCTTCAACACCGTGCTCGTCGTCGGCAGTTCACTGATCCTCGTCATGCTGCTGGGGTCGATGCTCGCCTACGTGCTCGCCCGATTCCGCTTCCGTGGCAACAGGCTCATCTACAACGTCATGCTGGCCGCGATGGCGTTCCCGGTGTTCCTGGCGATCGTCCCCCTGTTCTTCATCCTGCAGAACATGGGCCTGCTCAACACCTGGCCGGGACTGATCCTCACCTACGTGGCGTTCGCGCTGCCCTTCACGATGTTCTTCCTCTACTCGTTCTTCAAGCAGCTCCCACATGATGTCTACGAGGCGGCGCTCATCGACGGTGCCGGTGACTGGCGGACGTTCTTCGCGATCATGCTGCCGATGGCGACCCCGGGGATCGCGTCTGTGGCGATCCTCAACTTCCTCGGCCTGTGGAACCAGTTCCTGCTGCCGGTCGTCCTCAACACGAACCGGGACAACTACGTGATCTCCCAGGGCATGGCGACCTTTGCAGCGAGCGCGGGGTACTCCATCGACTTCGGTGCGCTGTTCGCCGCGGCGGTGATGACCATCCTGCCGGTGCTCGTCGTGTACATCTTCTTCCAGCGCAAGCTCCAGGGTTCGGTGTCCCAAGGAACGTTCCGTTAGGTCGACGCGGGGCTCACTCGGCCTCTCCGCGTCGATCTCGGACGATCCGGTCCAGCTCGTCCCAGAGCCCTGACGGGATCTCGCGACGGAAGGCCGCTTCGTCGGCCACCGCCTCCGCCGCAGAGGCGATGCCGGCCACGACAGCGACGATTCCCTCGGTGCGAGTGGCGAACTGGATCGCCGCGTCGGGCAGCTCGACGCCGTATCGACGGCACGCCGACGCCAGATCCCGAGCGAGACCGACGAGGGCGGAGCCGGCAGGCGAGTACTCGAAGCGTGCTCCGTCCTCCGGCCACGGCCGTGAGAGCAGACCGGAGTTGAAGGGCCCTGCCGCCACCACCCAGACCCCTGCCTCGCGCGCGCGTTCGAGCAGTGGTGCGGCCGAACGATCCAAGAGCGTCCATCTGCCGGCGATCATCACCCCGTCGATGTCGGTCGATCCTACGAGCCTGGCTGCCGTGCGCCAGTCGGAGGTGCCCACGCCGAAGGCGGAGATGACGCCCTGATCGCGCAACTCCGCGAGCATCGGCGCCGCTTCGCGTTCCACCTGATCCAGATGATCGTCGGGGTCGTGGAGGTAGACGACGTCGATCCGATCGCAGCCGAGCCGCTGAAGGCTCTCCTCGAGAGTCCTCAGGACCCCGTCGCGCGAGTAGTCCCGCACCCAGTTCCGGCCGCTCGGCAACGCCCATTGCCCGTCGATGAGTCCGTCGACCGACGTGCGGCTGTCTTCGAGCAGCCTGCGCCCCACCTTGGTGGAGAGGACGAAGGAGTCCCGCGGACGATCGGCCAGCGCCTCACCCAGGCGAGACTCCGACAACCCCAGGCCGTAGAAGGGAGCCGTGTCGAAGTACCTGACGCCCGCCCGCCAGGCGGCGTCCACGGCCGCTCGGGCGTCGTCGTCCGAGATCGGACGGAAGAGGTTTCCCAGTGGCGCGGCGCCGAACCCCAGGGACGCGGGGCCCGAATCACCGATCACAGCGCGTACCATCTTTCGGCAGTGCCCCCGAAGACCGCGGCCCGCTCGTGTTCTTCCAGAGATCCGCACCATTGTTCGGCAGCGGCGAGTACCTGCGCGAAGTCGCCGGTGATCAGGCACACGGGCCAATCGGAGCCGAACATGGTGCGGTCGACTCCGAAGGCCGCGATCGTGTGTTGGACGACGGGGCTCACCATGTCTGCGGTCCAGCCGGTCCCGGCGAGGTTGCCGAGACCGGAGAGCTTGACCGCGACATTCGGGAGATCGCCGAGAGCGCTGATGGACGTGCGCCACTCATCGCTTCCCCTGCCATCGAGCGGGTTGCCCAGGTGATCGAGGATCCAGCGCAGCGCAGGGACGTGCTGCGCCGACCTGACGACGGAGTCGAGCTGGTCCGGTCGCAACACCGCATCGAACGGGAGCCCGTTCGCCGCGAGGCGTTCGAGTCCGCGCCGGACAGCGACACGGCACAGCCAGTCGGGATCGTCTTCCATCTGCACCTGGTGACGGATCCCCACGAGGCGGTGACCACCGGGAAGTTCGCGGAGCCGCGCGACGCTGTCGTCGACGTCCCCCGTGAGATCCACCCATCCGACGACACCCCGGATCCACGGGTTCTCCGCCGCGAGCATCAGCAGTTCCGCCGTCTCGTCTTCCTCGCAGAGGTTCTGCACGAGCACCGACCCGTCGAAGCGTGCGGCGGCCAGCTGAACTTCGTACTCCTGCGGGCGGAAGGAGCGGGACAGCACGTCATGGTCGATCCACGGTTGAGCGCGCCGATCGAGATCCCAGAGGTGATGGTGCGCGTCGATGCGCGGAGACCCGGTGCCCATCATGACTCGATGAACTGCTCGAGTTCGAGTGGATAGTCCAGACCTGCCGGAAGCCCGATCCCGAGACCCTTGGGTGCATGCACGAGTCCGCTCGCGTCGACGTAGGACTCCCTGGTCACCCGAGTGCTGGTGACGAGCGACTCGTAGTACGTGGTGTTCGGGATGGCCATGCACAGGTGTCGGTTCGGGGCGTCCGACCCGTGGATCTCGACGCGGATCCGGAAGGCGTCGGCGAGATGCGCGATGCGCATCGCTCCGGTGATGCCGCCCTTGAGGACCGTGTCCGCTCGCACGCCGAACGTGGCGGTTCCGGCCGCGATGAAATCAGCCGTGTTCATATGGGCCCCGTCTGAGGTCTCTGCGACGAGCAGGGGCACATCCACCGATGCGGCCAGTCGACGATAGGCATGCACGCTGAACTCGCGCATCGGCTCCTCGTACCAGAGGTAGCCGTTCGCGGACATGGCGCGCCCGACATGGATGGCGTCCGGAAGGTCGAATCCGGCGGACCCGTCGTACATCAGCGGCACGTCGTCGCCGACGTGCGACCTCAGGGCTTCGCACAACTTCGCGTCGCGTCGGGCATCTCCCCACGCGTGCAGCTTCACCGCGGTGTACCCGAGCTCGAGGCACTGATCGGCGACGTCGAGGTACTCCTCCACGCTGTCGAAAGTGGTCGTCGACGCGTAGGCCGGGATCGCGTGGCGTGCACCGCCGAGCAGCTGCCAGAGCGGCAGACCCGCAGCCCGTGCCGCGAGGTCCCACAGTGCGACGTCGACGACTCCGAGCAAGGGTAGGGGCAGTTCGTGGATGCGATCGAGTTCCCAGAGCCGATGCCAGAGGTGCTCCCGATCGAGTGGGTCCTGGCCGACCAGCTCTTGACGGAACAGCGCCTCCACGGCCTGCTCGAGCTGCGGCGCACTTCCCGGGCGCTTCAGCAACGCGACCCCTTCGATGCCCTCATCGGTGCGCAGATGCAGGATCGCTCCGTGGTCGTCACCCGGACTGCCATCGAGTCCGGAGCGCCACGAGAAGGCCGGCGCGGCAGCGGGAATGGGGACGCGATGCGTTTCGACGTGCGTGATTCTCATCAGGTGCGCTTTCTTGAGGTTCGGAGGGGCTACGGGAGCATCGGAGCGGGTACGGCATATCGCTCGGCGATGCTCTGGATCGACTCGACCAGCTCGATGGAGGCAGGGAAGGTTCCGTCGTTGTCGCGTCGTCTCATGAGCTCCGGTTCCCCCGGGAACAGGACCGCGGGGCTCGAGGGGAGTCGGCTGCGACGCAGCTCCTCGACCAGTGAACGGATGGCCCTGTCGGATTCGGCGGCGGCGTCGCCCGGACCGCGCAACGCGAGGAAGAAGTGCCCGAGTTCCTGGGGGAGGGAGGCATCACCGTGCAGCGGCGACACGAAGGGGCTCGTCTTCGCGCCCCCCAGTGCGACGAGGGCGTCGATCATGAACGCGAGTCCGAACCCCTTCGGGCCTGCGGCAGGGAGCAGTGCGCCGCGCAGTGCATCCGACGACGACTCCGTCGCTCGGCCCGCGTCGTCCACCGCCCACCCCGTGGGAATGCTCTGACCCGCGGCGGCGGCGACGAGCACCCGCCCGTAGCTGACTTCCGAGGTCGCCATGTCCAGGATCGGTCGATCTTCTGCGCTCAGCGGGAGCGCGATGGTGAGCGGATTCGTTCCGAGCACCGCCTCGCCTCCGCCCGGCGCGCACATCGCACGATCGGTGTTGCAGCACACGATCCCGATCATCCCTTCGTCCGCGATCATCTCCGAGTAGAAGGCGGCCGCGCCGAAGTGGTTCGCATTGCTGACGAGAACGCAGCCGATCCCCGACTCGCGCGCACGTGTGATGGCCAGACGGACCGCATGCACGGCGGTGGCCGCACCCGGGCCCGCGTCGCCATCGAGGGCGACGACCGAACCCAGATCCCAGAGGGTCGACGGTGCGTGCGACGCATTGATCCCGCCCTTCTCCACCCGTTCGAGGTAGATGGGGAGACGGATGAACCCATGGCTCGCGGTGCCGCGCGACTCCGCGTAGGCGAGGTTCTGCGCGACGACATCTGCATCCTCGTCGGTGAGGCCTGCGCGCTGCAGCACAGCCGTCGCCCACCGCGCGGTGTCGGAGACGGCCAGCCGGCGAGTCATCGATACTCCGTCCGGGGGAGACTGCCGTCCATGATGTAGCCGCCGTCGACATCGAGAGTCGTGCCTGTGCAGTAGTCCGCATCGGCTGATGCGAGGAAGCAGATTCCGGCCGCCACCTGCTCGGGTTGCGCGGGCACCCGGAGCGGAACCCGGCTGGCGAGGGCGTCGAGGATCTCGGGCGTGTATAGGGTCGCGGTGAGCGCGGTCACGGTCGCCCCCGGGCGGACGCAGTTCACTCGGATGCCGAGGGGTGCCCACTCCGAGGCGAACGTCCGCGACATCGCTTCGATGCCGCCTTTCGTCGCCGTGTAGGCGGACGCGTTCGGCTCCGACAGCACGGCGTGGATCGAGGACACGTTGACGATCGCGCCTCCTCTCCCCGCGGCTCTGAGCCGCCGTGCGACGGAGACCGAGAGGACGAACACGCTGCGCAGATTCACCCGGACGATGCGATCGAAGGCTTCGGGGCTCGTCTCCAGCGCCGGAGCGACATGGAGAACGCCCGCGCAGTTGACGAGGATCGTCGCAAGCCCGATCAGACCCTCCACCCGATCGAGTGCGTCCTCGACCGCCGACTCGTCACCGATGTCGACGACCACGGGGAAGGCGATCGCCCCGGTGGATGTGATGGCATCGGCCGTCGCGACGGCGCCGGCCTCATCGATGTCGAGGATCGCGACGCGGGCTCCCTCGCTCGCCAGCCTCTCCGCCGTCGCCCTCCCGATGCCCGAAGCGCCTCCGGTGACGACGGCGACCTGCTCAGCGAATCTCATGCGATCTCCTTCTTCCTGCTCCCGCTCGAATCGGCCGTCGAGCGGACGAAGTCATCGATCGCCCTCTCGGCCAGGTCGGCGATCTGAATCCGGAACTCGGCCCGTCGGGATTCGCCCGGCCCGATCATCAGAGCCTGACCCGCCGCGACATCCTCGGTGAGGGCGCGTGAGGGGGCCGCCGTGTGCGGTTCGACCCCGACGATGTGGTGACGACCCCACCAGGGATACCCGGCGGGGTCACGGCATTCCTGCCAGACCCACAGTCGCGGGAAGATGTCGACGGGCCAGGTGACTCCGACGGCCAATCCGGAGGATTCGGATGCGACGACGTACCACCCGTCGTGTGCCGTCGCATAGCCGAGGTCCGCAGAGCCACGGTCGCCGGGTTCCAGCGGGAGCGCCGTCGCGCAGTGGCGCTCCTCTGTCGGGACGGCAGTCCCGACTTCCCAGGACTGCACGCGCCCGAAAGGCGACGGATCAGCGACGAGACCGGAGAAGTCACCGAAGAGAACGGCGGGCTCTTCGGTGAGCGCTTCCGAGAAGACCGGATGGAACCCCCAGTGCACGGGCAGGTCGTGGGGAGACGCATTGGTGACGGTCGACTCGATGACGACGATCGCGCCATCGCGCAGTGAGATCCGCCGCTCGGCGATGAACGGGTAACGCCGCAGCGCCGCACGGCATCGGAGGAACGCGCCGTCAGCGTCTTCCTGAGCATCGACCACCCACGGGATGCGGCAGCTCTCACCGTGGAACACCAGCGGCGCCCCCTCCACCACGCAGTCGGGCCCCGCGTTCGGGAAGAGCTCCTGGATCCCGCCCCGGTAGTCGTCGTAGAACGCCGCGCTCCCCGACGGGAGTCCGGCTCCGGTGACGGGATTCGGCATCCCCTCCGGTGACCACAGCATCTCGACCGCGCGCGGCAGGTAACGGATGCTGCGGATGTCGGCGCCGCGCAGCGGGTCCACGCTGACCTCCAGCACTCCATCGGACAGCACCCACGACCCCTTCTCGCGCAGGGTGACGAGACTGCTAGTCATCTGCGCTCCAATGCGTGATCCGGACATCGTGTTCGATGAGGTAGCCGCGCACATAGCTGAGGTGCTCGCGCATTCTCTCGCGCGCGAGTTCCGGCTCTCCGGCGAGGATCGCGAGCATGATCTCCTCGTGCTGGACGTCGCTGTGATCGATCGCGCGGGGAACCTTCGTCCCGAAGACCATGCCGCGGGTCACCGGCTCCCGGACGGCATCGACCAGGGCGCGGAGGACCGTGTGGTCGGCCATCTCCGCGATCGCTCCGTGGAACGCGAGGTCGGCCTGGACGTGGGCCTCGCCATCTGCGCTCGCCGCGGCGAGTGCGATGAACGCATCTCGCAGTTTCGCGGCGCCGGCGGGCGTCACGCGTGCGGCGGCGAGTGCGGCGAGTTCCGGTTCTATCAGGAGGCGGGCGTCACACAGTTCGACCAGACCGACCCGCTCCAGTTCGAGCAGGAGCTGCAAGGCGGCGCGCGCCTGTTCGCCGGACGGCAAGGCGACGAAGGTCCCGTATCCGTGACGCGAGGTGGTGAGCCCGCGCTGGCCCAGAATGCCCAACGCTTCGCGGACGACGTTGCGGCTCACGGAGAGCATCACGGCCAGTTCGCGCTCGGCGGGCAGCGCATCGCCGGGGTTCAGCTTGCGTTGGAGGATGAGTGCCTGGAGCGCGTCCACGACGGAGTCGATCGTCCTGTGACGCGCCACCGACGCGTACATGCTGTTCTCGTTCGTTGCCTGCGGCACGGTCATACCTCCGTGGGGTAGTGGAGCGGAGCACCCGGAACCTCGGTGCGGATGCGCGCGATGTGCCAGCGTCCGAGGCTCGCGACGAGCAGATCTCGACGGTCGGCGCCGGAGAACACGATATTGGTCGGGGCAGCCAGATCGGTGCCCTGGAAATCGTCCCGAAGGATGAGAAGCGTGCCGTCCGGCTCGAGGGTGTAGAGCCTGTCAGGGCGGTAACAGCCGATGTAGAGTCGCCCCTCGCTGTCGAAGGCGATGCCGTCCGGTACGGTTCCCGGCATCGAGACGACGAGTTCTGGCCGGCCGGCCGATCCGTCTTCGAGGATCGGGATCCGTGTGATGCCGGGCAGCGTCGACTCCACCACGTACAGGTGCTTCTCGTCCTGGTCGAGCGCCAGCCCGTTCGTGAAATGGGGCACGTCGGACGACCAGAGTTCTGTGGATCCGCCGGGGAGCACACGGTAGATGCAGCCACCGCCGGCCGGCCAGGTGCCTGAATCGGAGACATACAGGACTCCGCTCGCACCGTACACCGGGAAGTTCGGGGTGATCATCGGTCGTTCGGGCGTGCCCGACGAGAGCACCGTCATCGCACCGTCGCCGTCGAACCGGACGAGTTGCCGGCGCCGAGGATCGCACGCCACGACATCGCCGTGTCCGTCGACGGCCAGGCCGAGCAGCCAGCCTCCCGAGCTCCCGACTTCCGTCACCTCGAAGCTCTCCCCATCCAGGCGGTAGAGCTGACCGGCTTCGCCTCCGGCGAAGATCGTGCCGTCAGGTCCCACCGTGACGCACTCGGGGTGGTCGAGTCCGTCGGCGACCGTGTCGATCATGTTGCCTCCCCTTCGTGGCATTCTGTTCCCAGCATCCCGCACCTGGCTCCGTTCGTCTTCACCCTGTCGTCGCCCCCGTCGTCATGCCCGCGATGAACTGCTTCTGCAGCAGAAGGAAGAGCAGAACGGGAATGACGCTCACGAGAACCGATCCGGCCGCGAGCGAGGTGTAGTCGAGATCGAACTGCCCCTGCATGGCCCGCAGGCCCTGGCTGACGACACCGATGCCCCGCGTGGAGATGAGCGTCTGGGCGACGATGAACTCCTGGAACACGTTCACGACGACCAGGACGGCGACGGCGGCGAGTCCGGGGGAGGTCAAGGGGACCACGATGCGGAGGATCGCTCCGCCGCGGGTGCAGCCGTCGACGAGAGCGGCCTGCTCCAGCTCTGACGGCAGCGACTGGATGAATGCTCGCATCAGCCAGGTCGCCAGGGGCAGATTCGACGCCGCGTAGACGATCACCAGGCCTGCCGGATTATTGATCAGCTGGGCCAGGCTGAACACCTGGTAGATCGCGAGGAGGTTCACGAGCCCCGGGATCGTCAGCGAGAACATGAAGAGGAAGAGGACCAGACCCCGACCGCGGAAGGAGAACCGTGCCAGCCCGTAGCCGGCCATGAATCCGAGTGGCAGCACGATGAGGCAGGTGAAGAAGCTGATCGCGATCGTGCTGAGCGTGTAGGAGACGAGCATGCCGGTCTGGACGGCGCGAGCGTAGTTCTCCGGGTGGAAGGAAGACGGGAGGAGAGCCGCCGAGAAGATCTCATCCTCCGGTCCGAACGACTTCAGCAGGATCCACAGCATCGGCAGGGCGAACACGATGACCACCATCACCGTCGTGATGAGTGGCAGAGCAACGCGGGGAGCGCGCGTCCGAGCGCGCGGTGGGGCGGCGAGGACGCTCATGAGCGAGCCCCCCGTCCGCGCTGGAGCAGGATGAAGGCGAACATCGCGATCACGTTGAACACGGACATGATCATCGCGATCGCCGCACCGTATCCGAGGTGGAAATAAGTGAACGACTGGTTGTACATGTAGAGGGCCGTCGTCGTGGTCGCGGTGATCGGGCCACCCGCCGTGAGCGCGATGATCATCGTCACCAGGTTGAAGTTTCCGATCATCAGGAGGATCGCCGCGATCAGCACCGTCGGGCTCACGAGCGGAAGCGTGATGCTCCAGGTGATCCGCCCAGCGGTCGCTCCGTCGATCTTCGCGGCCTCGTAGAGGCCGGGATCGATGGATTGCAGACCCGCGAGAACCATCACCGTCACGAAGCCGATGCTCCGCCAGGACTCGACCAGGATCAGCGCGGTCATTGCGCCCGCAGGAGACTCCAGCGGGCTCTGCTCCAAGCCGAAGGCGGAGAGGATTCCGTCGTTCTTCAGGATCAGCGCCCAGAACACGCCTGACGCCATCTCGCTGATGACCCACGGCAGGACGACGAGCGCGCGAACCGCGCCCCGCCCCGGAAAACGCCGGTTCAGTGCCACCGCGAGGAGGAAGCCCGCCGCGGTCGACAGCGCGACGACGCTGAGCACGAAGATCCCGGATCGCCAGAGACTGGCGACCATCTCCGGATCGCGGAAGGCGCGAAGATAGTTGTCGATTCCGATGAAAGTGGTGTTGAGCCGCCCCACATCCCAGTCGGTGAAGCTGCTGATGAGCGTGAATCCCAGCGCGATGACGGTGAACCCGACGACGAGCAGAGCGCCGGGGGCGATCAGCGCATAGGGCAGGAAGTCGCGGCGGACCTTTCGAGGGGATGCCGCGACGCGAGGACGAGCAGGGCCGGGATCAGGAGCGGAGGGAACCGGCGAGACGGTCATCGTTTCCGGGGGCATCGGTCCGACCCCTACGACGCGACCTGCTCGTTGTACGCCTTCTCGGCGGACGCGAGTGCCTCGTTCGCGGGAGAGGTGCCCGTGAGGTACGACTGGAATGCGATGCGCAGCTGGTCGAACAGCAGTCCCGCATCAGCGGCGGCAGGCATGCCTCGGCCGGCGTCGGATGCGTAGTCCGCCTGGAACTTCCACGCGTCGTTCTGAGCCTGCGCCTGAGGGCTTGCGGATGCCGACGGGCGTGTGGGCAGCTTGCCCGGCGCATCGACGAGGTACTCGGCCTGTCCTTTCGAACCGGTGATGTGCATCGCGAACTCGAACGCGAGCTCCTGCTTCGCCTCGTCCGGCGTCTTCTGCGCAGGAAGCTCGAATGCCCAGAAGCCCGAGAGGGTGGCGTCCTTCGCTTCTTTCGTCGGACGCGGCGTGCGGAAGTAGCCGATCTCGTCCGCCAGGCCGCCGTCGTCGAGCTTGAGCCCCACCCACGAGCCGCCCTTCATCGTCGCGGTCTTGTGCGACAGCAGCATGTCGTCGTACTCGTCGTCCTTGGAGACGGACAGCAACCCGGTCGACGAGACGCCTTGCTCGTTCATGAGCGAGTTGTAGAACTCGAAGACCTCGAGCATCTCGTCGGTCTTGAGGGTCGCGCGACCATCGGCGTCGATCACGTCTCCGCCGAGCATCCACGTCTGGGAGAAGAGGGACTGGGTCGGCGTGTGCACGGTGTTCCCTGCCCAGAACGAGTAGGGGTCAGCGATGCCGGCATCCTTGAGCGCGGCCATCGCTTCGGTGAACTCCGCCCACGTCTCGGGGGGCTCGGTGATGCCGGCCTTCGCCCAGTCCTCTTTCCAGTACATCTCGTGACGGCAGTCGGTCATCCACGGGAGTGCGTAGATCTTCCCGGCATCGGAGGCGATGCCGCGGAGCAGGTTCTGGTTGTAGTCGTCCCATTCGCCGGGCAGGGAATCGAGCGGCGCGAGGAACCCTCCCTTCGCGAGCTTGGGGATGTTGAGATCGTTGACCAGCACCAGGTCAGCGGGAGTGCCGGCCTGGCCCATCAGGATGACCCGCTGAGTGATGGTGTCCCAGGGCACGGTCTCGATCTCGAGGGTCACGTCGGGATGGGTCTCCTTCCATGACTGCAGAAGGCGCCAGAGCCCTCTGTCGGCGGTGCCGTCCGCCGCCGGTTCGGTCGTCGTCGTGAGGACATCCTCGAAAGGGTAGGCGTCTGGCATGACCATGCGCAGCGTCTTGGCTCCCTTCGTGGATACCTCCGGCGCGCACGCGGTGAGACTCGTACCCATCGCGATGGCGGCGCCACCGATCAGGCCCGCCTTGAACAACGTTCGGCGCGAGAGTGTGGTGGAACTGAGGGGTTGCAGTGACTTCTTCGTCATGACCTTCTCCAGTCTTCGCTGTCGATCAGGAGCCAGTGGTAGGGCCACCGGACCTTTCTGATCATGGCGCGACAAACATCGGATGTCAACGGTTCGTCACCCGGGCGCCGGTGACGCGTCCAGGCGCGGCAGCATGACCCTCTACCGCCCGCGAGGAGGCAGGCTGGCCGGCCGATGCAGGCGCGGGGGACCCTCAGACCAGTTCGCTCACCAGCTGCTCGATGCGCGCACGGATCTCGTCGCGGATCGGCCGGACCGCGTCGATGCCCTGGCCGGCCGGGTCGTCGAGGGCCCAGTCCTCGTAGCGCTTGCCGGGGAAGAACGGGCACGCGTCGCCGCAGCCCATCGTGATCACGACATCGGAGGCCTGCACGGCCTCGGTGGTCAGCACCTTGGGCTGCTCGGCAGTGATGTCGATGCCGAGCTCACTCATGGCCGCGACGGCGGTCGGGTTGATCTGATCAGCGGGCATCGAACCGGCGGAGCGGACTTCGATGCGGTCACCGGCGATGTCGCGGAGGAATCCGGCCGCCATCTGCGAGCGTCCGGCGTTGTGCACGCAGACGAAGAGCACGGAGGGCTTGGTGGTCGTGTCGGTCATGGGTGCTCCTGAGAGGGGGGTGGGTGACCTGCATCTATCTTGACAGTCGGATGCCCGCGGTGGGCGGGCCGCGATCAGCCGACGGCGACCGGGCGCGCGCCGATCTGCAGGACGGAAGGCGCGGCGCAGCAGCCGCCGGCCGAGTCGTCGAATCCGCCGGCTCCGCCGCACACGCCGGTGTCGGGGAGGCTCAGCTCGTTGCGGGCCGCGGCCTCGTGATCGCCCACGAGGTGCGCGGCGACGCTGCGGACCTGCTCGTATCCGGTCAGGGCGAGGAAGGTCGGGGCGCGCCCGTACGACTTCGCGCCGACGATGAAGAACCCGGGTTCGGGCTGGGCGAGCTCCCTCGCCCCTGTCGCGCCCACCGAGCCGCAGGAGTGGATGTTCGGGTCGATCTCGGAGGCGATGCCCGCGACCGCTTCGAGTGCGGGATCGAGGTCGATCCGCAGTTCCCTCAGAATCCCGGTGTCGGGGCGGAAGCCGGTGAGGGCGAACACGTGCCCGACGTCGGTCACCTCCCGGCCGTCTTCCGCGACGATCGTCAGCCCGTCGCCGCCCTGCCGGAATTCGGCGACGCGGAACCCTGTCGCCAACTCCACGACCCCCTCGTCGATGACCTTCCGGGCGCGGGAGCCGAGTGCGGCGCGCTCGGGAAGGTCGTCCCCGATCCCGCCACCGAAGACGTTGGTGGCGCTTCCTCGGCGCAGCAGCCAGGTCACGCGCGTTCCCGGAGCGCGCCGTGCCAGCTCGCTCAGGCGCAGCACGGCGTGCGTGGCGGAATGCCCGGCGCCCACGACGACCACATGCCGGCCCGCGAGCTCGGACACGTCGGCCGGGATGCGGTACGAGATCCGGTCCGATGCCGCGGCCTCGCCGAGCCCCGGGAAGCCATCCGCCCCCGCAGGGTTCGGAACATCCCAGGTGCCGCTGGCATCGACGACCGCGCGGGCGAGGAGGCGGGCTTCGTGCCCTGCCCCATCGACGGTGTGGACGACGAAGGGCTGGCTCCTGCGTCCCCCGTCGACGACCTTGTCTCGACCCTGCCGGGCGACGCCGGTCACGGTCGTCGCGTAGCGGATCTGCTCGCCCAGAGCATCCGCGAGCGGCGCGAGGTACTCGTTCACCCACTCCGCGCCGGTCGGATAGCCCTTCGCCGGTGCCGTCCACCCCGTCGGCTCGAGCAGGCGGCGGGCGGCTGCGTCGGTGAGTTCCGGCCATGCCGAGAACAGGCGCACATGCCCCCACTCCGAGACGGCCGCGGCCGGCGTATTCCCGCGCTCGACGACGACCACGTGCTCGCCGCGTTCGACGAGGTGTGCCGCTGCTGCCAGACCCTGCGGGCCCGCTCCGATGACGACGACGGGAAGCTCGGACATCACATCTCCTCAGATCGATGATCTTCAATACGATGACTGTCGCTGATCTATCGAAGTTTGTCAATACGTGTCAGGATGGATGCATGAGCCTGCCGACGACCATCGAAGCGACCGCCTGCTGTGTGCCGCGTGTCACGGCCGCGCCGACCGTCGAAGACGCCGAACGCGTCGCTCGGGTGTTCAAGGCGCTCGGTGATCCCACGCGAGTCCGGCTGCTGTCCCTCATCGCCGCCGGGGACGGCGGCGAGGCCTGCCTCTGCGACCTGACCGAGCCGGTCGGCCTCTCGCAGGGCACCGTCTCGCACCACATGAAGCTCCTCGCGGATGCCGGCCTCGTCACCCGCGAGCAGCGCGGCAAGTGGGCGTACTTCTCGCTCAACGCCGACACGATGGATGCCGCCGCCGACGCGCTTCGTGTGGCGGCGCCCCGGTCGTAGAACCTGAGCTCTCCGGGGTCTCCGGTTGCCGGCCGGGCTATCGAGCTCGTGCCGTGATCAGCGAGCTGTGGATGTGCCCGGCGGCAAGCACCGCCGCGGCAATCGCGATCCAGGGGTTCTCCAGCCATGCGGCGCCGGCGAGGAACGCGGCGACGGGGAGCAGCGCCATGGGCACCGGCACGCCCCAGACGGGACCGAAGAGCGCCTCAAGGCGACGCCCGGTGACGAGGAACCTCACCCACAACGCCCAGTACGCGAGCACGAGCACGGCGACGAGCGGGAACCACCACCACCCCACAGAGGTGCCCGCCGTGATGGCGGGGACCGTCACGCAGAGCGCCTGCCCCGCGCGTTCCAACAGCGTCACCGGACGAGGGACCACCCCGGTCGGCAATGCAGGGCGGGGCGGGAACCAGATGAGTGACAGGCTCGGAGCGAAGATGGCGAGGCTGAGCGCGAGACCCAGCACCGAGAAGCCCATACCCGCGAGCGTATCGCTCGAGGGGTCCGACCCCGCCCGCGCCGAACGTCGTGCTCTGCTAGCGGGTGCTGTTCGCGACGCCCGCGCGGTCGACGCGGTGGATGTCGAGATCGGTTCGCCCGGGCAGGATGTCAGCGCGCAATGCCCGCGTCCCCCGATACTCGCCGTCGTGCAGAGCGCGGTACGGCTGAGAGGGTGCCTCGTCGTGGATGCCCGCGAGCCGGGTGGTCAACCGTTCGCGCTCCGAAGCGACAGCCGCGGCATCGAGGGCGTCGGCGTCGTGGATGACGTGCAGATCGAGCGATTCGATCCCCGTGTACCAGAGCGTGCCATGCGTGATGGGGAACAGCAGAGCATCGATGTCGCCGCTGATGCCGCGTGACCCGATGCTCCGGGCATCCTCGCCCGCCGTCACGATGATGAGCGCCCGCTTGTCCTTCAGGCCGCCCTCGCCGTAGCGGAGCGGCAGCCCCGTTTCCGCGTCGACGCCGCCGTAGGCGAAGCCGTTGGTGAACACGCGATCGAACCAGCCTTTGAGGATCGCCGGTGCGCCGTACCACCAGAGCGGGAACTGGAACACGAGCAACTCGGCGGCCTCGAGCTTTCGCTGTTCGACGCGTACGTCGTCCGGAATCAGCCCGCTCTCGTGGACCTCGCCCATCAGGTCGACGAGGCTCCCCTCGCGCCCGTCGACGTCGCGCTGCGCCAGCAGTGGATCGAAGCCCTGAGCGTACAGATCCGAGGTCTGCACGTCGTAGCGCGGCGTGAGTGCCTCGATCCCTGCCTCGAACAGTTGCCGGTTCAGGGAGCCCGACTGCGGATGCGCGTAGATCCAGTGCGTGGTGGGCCGGAGGTCGGCGGTCATGTCTCTCCTCGGATCGTGGATGTGCGGATGGCACGTGGGGGATAGGATTGGTACCTACCAACCGTAACCTACTCATAGTAAGTATGGGTCACAAGGGGCGAGATGACGAAGGCGAAAGAGGGCGCGCGACTGCGATTGTCGAAAGCCGACCGTCGCGCGCAGCTGCTGAGTGTCGCACGGGAGATGATCCGCACCGAGGGCGCAGACGCGCTCACCCTCGGCACGCTCGCAGACCGAGCGGGCATCACGAAGCCCGTCGTCTACGAGCACTTCGGCGACCGCTCGGGGCTCTTCGCCGCGCTGTACCGTCAGTTCGACGAGCGCCAGGATGCATCGCTCGAGACTGCGCTGGCGAGCGCCCGACCCGACGTCGACGGGGTCGTGGACGTCATCGCCACGAGCTATGTCGCCTGCGCCCGCGCCGAAGGCATCGAGATGGCGGGAGTGGTCGCGGCCCTCCACGGCACGCCGGTGCTCGCGCGGATACGGCAGGAGTCGGTGGGGGCGTACGTCGAACGCTGTCGCGTCGCCCTCGCCCGCGTGGTCGGTGCCGAGAGCATCGATCCGATCACCCTGGAGGCCGCGTTCGCCTCGGCGGATGTGCTCGCGAGCGCGGTGCTCGCCTCGCGCATCGACGAGGGTGACGCGCACGAGACGCTCGTGCGGATCCTCCTCGCCTCGATCAGGGAGTGAACTAGAGCTCGCGAAGCCGGGCGAAGTCGCCGATGGCATCCATCCCGACGATCCCGTTCTCGCCGCACCGGATGATGTAGTCGGCGTGGAGCTCGTCTCCGAGTGCGTACAGCGCCCCGGGCTGAGCAGCTCTCCGATACGCTGCCCGCGGAGAGCGTCGATCGTTTCCGCCGCGTCAAGGCCGCCGACGATCAGCACGGACGTTTCCGCAGCGACTTCGGGGCGTGATTCGGGGCGACCTCCGCGCATGGGGTGGCGCTACGTCCTGGCTCCGCCCGCTGGGCTCCGATGTTTGCTCTTGGCGACTCGCGGAGCGGCACTCCTGCGAGCCGGAGAGGGCTGAGCGCGACGCGAATAGAGTGAGCGTGATGGTTGCGATGAGCAGATCAAAACCGGGGTTTGCAAACGTTCCCGTGAACGATATAGTTAGTTCGTCCCGATCTATTGGCAACGAAGCTTTGGAGTAGAACATGGCAGTTCTTGGAACGAGATGGCGCGCTGGGGCGGCCATTGGCAGCGTGTTGACGCTCGCCGTGGTGACGACCGGGTGTGCGTCGTCGGCCGGCGACGACTCGGCAGAGCCTGGCAGTGGCAAGATCACCATCGGCATGGTCGCCGGCCTCACGCCGCAGTACGAAGAGGTGATCGCGGCCTTCAACAAGGAGTATCCCGACATTGAGGTCGAGCTCCAGTCGATGCCCGATGAAGTACCTGACATGACTCGGTCCCTGCAGACGGCGAAGCTCGGCGGTCAGCTGCCCGACATCGTGGTGGGATTCGCCGACAACATCAATCAGCTCGCCGCTGCTGACGTCACAGCCGATGTCAGCGACCGCCTTTCGGACTCCGAGCTGCAGGTGGACTCTTTCCTGCCGAACTACCTCGACGCGTACCGCCCGCTCGACGCTCCCGACGAGGTGCACGGCCTCCCGGTGGGTGCCGATGCGCTGATCCTGGCCTACAACGCCGACGTGTTCGAGAAGGCAGGGGTCGACGTCCCGTCCGATGACTGGACCTGGAAGGACTTCGACGCCGCTGCGGACGCGATCTCGGCCGCCGGTGCAGGTGAGTATTTCGGGCTCGCGAACGGCCCAGAGAACGCCCTCATCTCAGACCCGATCATCCGGGCGATGGGCGGGTATCTATACGACCCGAGCAGCAACACCACCGGGATGGCCGAGCCGGAAGCCCTCGAGGCGTGGCAGCTCATGGCAGACGAATGGCTGAGCGGGCGCGCGGCGCCCTATACCGTCAACCGCAATGAACGGCCCAAGTTCCAGGATGGCCGTGTCGCGATGATCTTCACGGTTCGGCCCGCAGTTCCGAGTGTGAACGCGGCGATGGACAACTGGGACGTCGTCAGCATGCCGTCGCTCGATGGGGTCCGCCCTGTCGGAGGGAGTTCGTACGCTCTCTCGCTGACGCAGGATGCGAAGAACCCCGACGATGCGTGGACGTTCCTCGAGTTCATGTACTCGAACGACGGCGGAATGGCCGTCATGCAGGCCAACGGCGGAGTGGTCCCGGCAACCGTGGAGGGTGTCAAGTCCGGAACGTGGCAGGAGCTCGATCGCCCCGCCAACCAGGCGGCGTTCGGTACCGCAGCGACCGAGGCGACCATGATCACGCAGTTCCCGCCGACCGTGCAAGCGGTCTATGACGACGCCATCGCTCAGGCCTTCCAGCAGGTGGTGCTCGGAGGTGTCTCTGTCGAGCAAGCGTTCACCGAAGCTGCCGCGCTGGTCGACGAAGCCCTCGAAGCGGTCGAGTGAGCAGTCTCATGACCTCCTCGCAAACGATGGACGAAGCGACACCGTTCGCGGGTGCAGTTGAGGGGCGGGTGGTCGACGAGTCGTCGGCCACCCGGCCCCGCCGTTCTGGCTCGGGAAGGCCAAGAAAGCGCGGGACGCGAGAGGACGGGCTCTCCGCTCTCGTCTTGGTGACCCCGAACCTCGTGCTCTTCGCCGTATTCATCCTGCTCCCCGGGGTTGTGGCGCTCGGGTTGAGCTTCTTCACCTGGAACCTCACGGGCGATCCCACTTGGGCAGGCATCAGCAACTACGAGCGGATGTTCGCCGATCAGGCGATGTGGTCGGCTCTCGTGCGCACGTGCTATTTCCTGGTGTTGGGAGTTATTCCCACTGTGCTCATCGGATTCATGCTCGCGGTACTGATCAATGTGAATCTTCCGGCAGTCGGGGCGCTTCGCGTGCTGTTCTTCATCCCGATGGTCGTTTCGGTCGCGGTATCAGCCGTGCTCTGGACCCGGGTCTACGCCCGCGACAGCGGTCTCCTGAACGCCGTGCTCGGCTGGTTCGGGGTGCCGTCGGTCGACTGGCTGAACAACCCGGCCACCGCTCTGCCGGCGGTCACTTTGATGCTGGTCTGGCTGAGTCTTCCCTTGGTGATCATCCTCTACCTCGCCGCGCTGCAGCGCATTCCTCGCGAATTGTACGAGGCGTCCAGCCTTGACGGGGCGGGGCCGGTCCGCACGATCTGGCAGATCACCTGGCCCAACGTGAGCGGAGCCACCGCTCTTCTCATCGTCATCCAGTTCGTGAATTTCCTCTCGGGAACATTCGAGGTGACGCTGATCATGACGCAGGGGGGTCCGCTTCGCAGCACCGAGAACCTCGCGTTGTACATCTACAAGATGGCCTTCGAACGGTTCGACATCGGATATGCGAGCGCACTCACACTGTTCCAATCTGTGCTCATCATCGCGGCGGCCGCAGGTATCCGCGCGCTGACCACCGGCATTCGACAGAGGAGCTCCTGACATGTTGCGCACGAAACGCTCGATCGGGCTGCGCTATGCGGCCATTGCGGTCGTCGGACTGATCATGGGCCTCCCCGTCTTCTATGCCGTCTCCACCTCACTCATGACGGCGAAGGAGGTCGTCGCCTATCCGCCGAACCTGCTGCCGACGGAGATCCGCTGGGAGAACTATGCCGAAGCTCTGCAGTTCCTGTCAGGGCCGGTGATCTTCAACAGCTTCCTCTTCAGTATCGGTGTGATCCTCATCCAGCTCGTGCTCGCGCTGCCAGCCGGTTTCGCGCTGGCGAAGATCCCCTTCCGCTGGGCTGCCGTCGTGATCGCAGTCCTCGCCGCGCCGTTGCTGCTGCCCAGCAACGCGACTCTGATCCCGCTCTTCGTCGTCACGCGCGAACTGGGGATTCTGAACAGCTATGCGGGCCTGATCCTGCCGGTCGCCGCATCTACGACCTTCGCGACGCTCCTCTTCCGCCAGTTCTTCGCCACGCTGCCCGACGGGATCATAGAAGCCGCACGCATCGATGGTGCGAGCTGGTTCCGAGTGCTCACGCAGATCGCATTGCCGCTGGCCAAGCCGACCCTCGCGGCGTTCGCGTCGATCACGTTCCTCAATGTGTGGAACATGTACGTCTGGCCTCAGCTCGTGGCGCCCAACCCTGACCTGAAGGTGATTCCCGTGGCCCTGGCTCCGCTCGCCCGGGGCGAGTATCAGTCCATCAGTGAGAGTGTCGGCATGGCCGCGGCGGTGCTCAGCATCATCCCGGTACTGCTCATCTTCATCTTCACGCAGAAGTGGTACATCAATGGCATCGTCGGCACCGGACAGGACTGAGTACCCGGGGGAAGCGTCTCGGCGCGCCGGCGACGGTCTCGTGCGAGATCGTGGAGGGGTGGGAATCATCGGATGCGGCGGAGTCACCCGCGCGACGATCGATTCATTCCTCGATGCCGGGGGGTCCGTGGCGTGGGTGATGGACCCGGACGCTGCCGCGCGCGAGGCCGTCGTCCATCAGCTGGCGCGGAGAGCGCCCGCACCCCTGAGCTTCGATTCCGTGGAAGACGCCCTGCGGCGCGGTGGCGATGACGCGCCTGTTCTGATCAACTCCCCGGGCTCTCTCCACCTTGCGCATATCGCGTTGTGCGCTGGGGCGGGTCGACCGATGCTGGTCGCCAAGCCGCTCGGCTTGGATTGGGAGGAGACCGAGCGAGCTCTGACGCTCGCTGATGACGCGCGGGTGTCGATCGACGTGGCCGAGCAGTACCCCGACGAGGCCCATGCCATCCAGATCGGTACGCTCCTGGACCGCTACGGACCGGCACGCCGTATCCTGCTGGATCATCGGAAGCCCTCATCGTCTCAGGGCACGCTCGAGGGAAAGAAGCAGACCGGGATCCTTGAATACGCCGTTCATCACTACGCTGTCCTCTCGTCGTGGCTGGGCATTCTCCCTCACGCCATCGCGGTCGATTCGTGGACGGCGAACGATGGGCGCAGCGGCACGGACTCGATCGGCCACGCATGGCTGCACTACGACTCCTGCCACGTGCTGCACGCGTTCGGGTTCGGCGGGGAGCGAACGACATATCGCGCGGAGATCGAAACCGATACCGCGGTGATCACCGCGACGGGGCAGCACTTCGCCGACCCCGACGTGGAGGTCGGCATCGTCGCAGACGGGGAGCCGATCGTGGTGACGCCGCGACGCGCGGTGGGCGCGTGGGATCGGATGTTCCTTCGCTGGCTGGCCTCTTCGGACACGGAGATCGATGTGAGCGGGCGACGGCAGATCCGTATCGTCGCCGCGATGGTTGACGCGGCCCTGCACGCGGCGAACACGGGTGCTGTCGTGGATCTGCGTGCCGATCCGCGCTTCGAGGATCTCTGGTGAGCGCGGCATCGGCGCTGCTTCTCGAGCGGATCGGCGCTGTCACGGACGAAGTCGACCTCGACATCGCGGACGCAGTCCGTACCCTCCTCGAATGGGGCGTGCGCCATGCCCACGTGCGATCGATCGGCGACGCGCGCGTTCCCTCCTTCAGCGGAGAAACGCTCGCGCGTCTGGCCGACGCTGCAGTGGCGCTCGACATCGGGGCGCTCAGCCCGGGGTTGTTCAAGGGCTCCGTCCGCGGGGAGACGCGCCAGAGGGAGATGCAGGTCATGCTTCCGGAATCGATCAGACTCGCCGTGGACCTCGGCGTCCCGCAGGTGGTTGTGTTCGGGGGTGGTGCGGGGGAGCCGCGCGCCGCTGTCATCGAGATACTCGGCGAGGCCGCGGAACGTGCCAGGGCAGGAGGCGTCGAGTTGATCCTGGAGAACAGCTCGCTCTGTCACGTGGCGACGGGCGACGACCTCGTCGGTGTGGCGGAGGCTCTCGACCTCCGTGTCGTGTGGGACCCCGCCAACGCCGTCGCCGCCGGCGACCGAGACCTCGTCGTCGGCTCGCGACAGCTCGCGTACCGGATTGCGAGCGTTCACGTGCGCGATTGGCATCCCGACACGGGCTGGCGCAGGCTGGGGAGCGGCGTCATGCCGTGGCGCGCGATGATCGGCGCATTGGAAGCGGAAGGCTATCGCGGGAGATACATCGTCGAGAGTCATCTCCCCGCGGACGCCGGTGCGACCGCATGGAACGTCGCCGCCCTCGTATCGCTGCTTCGCTCATCATCGCGGGAATGACCCGCGACGTCAGGCCGGTCGGGTGGTGGTTCCGCGGGGGATGAGAGTGGGCTGCACGACGCGGATGCGATCCGTCTGCGGCACCTCGAGCAACAGATCGACGGCATCCGCGGCGACACGATCGAACGGCACGCGCACCGTGGTCAGCGGCACCGGAAGATGACTAGCGATGGGGATGTCGTTGTACCCGACGATGGATACATCCTCGGGTACGCGCAGACCCAGCCGATGTGCGGCGGCCAGGACTCCGATCGCGGTGTTGTCATTGACGGCGAAGATCGCAGTCGGACGATCTTCCCGGTCCAACAGCGCCATCCCGCCACGTTCGCCATCCTCGATCTGGAACCCGAGGGACAGTCGACGGTCGTCTCGCGCCGTGATGCCCGACTCTTGGAGGGCCTGATCCCATCCCTGCATCCGGCCGGCGGCGCTCGATGCATAGGATGGCCCGCCGACGATGCCGATGTCGGTGTGGCCGAGATCGATGAGGTGACGCGTCGCCACGAAGCCGCCGAGGGTGTCGTCGCCGACGGCGGAAGCCGTGACACCATCGGTGCGGAGCGCGAAGACGTGGGGGATCCCGCGATTGCGAAGAGCGGCCGTCGTGTCCATGTCGGTCCGGGCGGTCGTCAGGATGAGGCCATCCACCTTGCGGCGGAGCAAAGCGTCCGCTGCCGAGACGTCCTTATCTTCGTCGTCGCCGGTCGTGGACACCACCGCGAATCTTCCGCGCCGGTCGCATTCGCGGGCGATGGCCTCGAAGAGTACAGCCATGACGGTGTCGGTCAGGCGTGGCACCAGGACACCGATCGTGTCCGTGCCTTGGCGGCGCAGGCTCGAAGCCAGCACATCGCGCGAATAGCCGAGCTCCGCGGCGATCACCCGAACCCGATCGGCGGCCGCGCTCCGCGAGGAGGGAAGCCTCTCATCCAGCACGCGGGACACCGTGGAGATGCTGACTCCCGCGCGTTGCGCAATGTCCTTCAACGTCGCCGGTCGCGTTCTCTCGACGGTCATCGATGCCCTCTCTTCTGGCATTCAGCGTAGCGGGCAGTTGACGAGCGCCGCGTGAATGGCAATACTAGAAACGTTCCTGCAAACGTTACCGGATTGGTTGCACTGATGTCATCCATCGATCTCCGTGGGCTCGTGCCCGCACCTGTCACCCCGTTCACGCCCGACGGCGACGTCGACCATGGTCAGCTTCGGCGACTCGCGCGGTGGCTCTCCGACGTCCAGGGAGTCAAGGGCCTCGTCTGCCTCGGGCACGCGGGAGAAGGAACCTTCCTCACCCCGCGTGAGCAAGTCGCGGTCATCGAGACGCTCGTCGATGAGGTGGGAGATCGCACGCCGATCATCGCTGGTATCACCGGAGAAGGAACGGCCGTCGCGGCTGAAGAGACGGCGCGTGCGAAAGCAGCCGGCGCGGCGGCAGGGTTGGTATACCCCTCGCACGGGTGGCTGCGGTTCGGTTTCCAGCAGGGTGCGCCGCAGGAGCGCTATCGGGAGATCTTCGAAGCGACCGGTCTCCCCCTGATCCTCTTCCAATACCCCGACGTCACGAAGGCGACGTACGACCTTGACACACAGCTCGAGATCGCCGCGCAGCCCGGTGTGTTCGCCACCAAGAACGGCGTGCGCAATATGCGCCGCTGGTACACGGAGATTCCCGCACTTCGGCGCGAGGTGCCAGACCTCCAGGTGCTCACGTGCCATGACGAGTACCTGCTGCCCACGATGTTCGACGTCGACGGCGCGCTCGTGGGATACGGGTCGCTCGCTCCCGAGCCCCTTGTCCAGCTCATCGCAGCAGGCAAGGCCAAGGACTACGCGGCGGCTCACGCTATCCACGAGCAGCTGCTGCCGGTGACGAAAGCCGTCTATCACCGGGGCTCGCATATGGAGGGCACCGTGGCTCTCAAGCTCGGACTCGTCCACCGTGGTGTCCTCGACGACGCGACGGTGCGGTCCCCTCTGCGCCCGCTTGCGCAAGGGGCAGCGGCCGAGATCGGGGCGGCACTCGACGAAGCTCGCCTTCCCGCCGTCGGCGTCACGGTCTAGTCGTGCAGGCAGCACCCCGCGGGTTGCGGCTGGAACATCTTGCTGATGGCGCCTTCGTCGGAACCTCCACTCCTCGACTCAGCTGGCGCTGGGCGGAAGGATCGGCGACGCCGCTGCGCTCGCAGGTCGAAGTGGAGCTCGGGCACGGCCCCGACGTGCGAACGATCGAGGGGGCTCGGTCGTCCCTGATCGAGTGGCCGTTCGCCCCGCTCGGCTCCCGCGCGCGCGGAATGCTGCGGGTGCGGGCCGAGGCCGACGGGGGTTGGGGGCCCTGGTCGGACCCCGTCTCGTTCGAGACCACCTTGTTGGAGGCGGATGACTGGAATGCCGTTCTCATCGAACCCGTCGGCGTGGGGGGTCTCGATGAGCCGGCCCCTGTCTTCTCGACGGCATTCGAGACGGGTGACGTCGAGTCCGCCCGTCTGTACATCACGGCACACGGTGTCTTCGAAGCAGAGATCAACGGCGATCGCGTCGGCGACGAGATTCTCTCGCCCGGTTGGACGGCGTACCGATCGCGTCTGCGCTTCCTGACGTATGACGTGACGACCCTGCTTCGGAGCGGTCAGATGAACTCGATCGATGTGCTGGTCGGGAACGGATGGTTTCGCGGGAGACTCGGATGGTCCGGAGCCCGGGCGTACTATGGCGCCTCCCTCGGTCTCATCGCTCAGCTGGAGGTGACGAGGCCCGATGGGTCGCGGGACACATTCGCGACCGGGCCTGATTGGGCCGTTCGGGAGAGTCATGTGATCGCCGACGACCTCTACGACGGCGTCGAGGTCGACCTCCGGCCCCGACCGCCGCGGACGGCTTCCGTGAGAGTCGGGCCGGAGATCCGTCGCGTTCTGTTTCCTTCCTTCACTGCTCCGATCAGAGAACTGGCGCGTCTGGCGCCGGTCGAGGTGCGCAAGACGGGCGACGGTGCAACACTTGTGGATTTCGGCCAGAACTTCACCGGATGGGTGTCGTTGCGCGTCGCCGGCCTGGCGAGCCGCAAGATCGAGATCCGCCACGCCGAGATCCTCGTCGATGGTGCTCTCGCGACCGAGACGCTGCGCACAGCCCGCGCTCTCGACACCTACGTCCTCGCCGCAGACGAAGCCCGCACTCTCGAGCCGAGGCTGACCTTCCACGGCTTCCGCTACGCCGAGATCCGGGGCGCGGATCTCGAGTCGATCCACGACATCGTGGGCGTGGTCATCGGTTCCGATCTGGAGCGTACCGGTTGGTTCCAGTGCAGTGACGAGCGAGTGAACCGGCTCCACGACAACATCGTGCGCAGCGCTCGCAGCAACCTCATCGATGTGCCCATCGACTGCCCGCAGCGTGACGAGCGCCTGGGGTGGACGGGCGACCTGCAGCTGTTCGCGCCCGCGGCCAGCTTCCTCTTCGACATGGCTGCGATGCTCGACAGCTGGCTGACGGATCTCCGCTGTGAGCAGCATCCGGACGGGAGCGTCCCCGCAGTGATCCCGGACGTCATCGGCGAACTGATCGCTCCCGGCGCCGCCCGCGGTGCCGGCTTCTCCGACGCTGCGGTCATGGTGCCGCTCGCCGCCTATCGCGCCTATGGCGATGCCCGGCTCGTGGAGCAGCAGTGGGAGAGCGCGCGCCGGTGGGTTCGTCGGGCGCTGGAGGCGGCAGGCGAGGACCGCATCTGGGAGGGCGGCTTCCAGTGGGGAGACTGGCTCGATCCCAGCGCACCGTCCGGGGACCCTTCGCAGGGCAGTACCCCCGTCGACCTCGTCGCGACCGCAGCGCTCGCGCGCACCGTCGAGGCGTTGTCCGAGCTGGCATCCGTCGCGTCTCCCGATGACGTCCCCGCGCTCCGTGATGAGCACAGCCGGCTGCTCTCGGCATTCACGAAACGCTATGTCACCCACGACGGACTCGTTCTCGGCGACTCTGTCAGCGCATACGTTTTCGCGATCCGCCTAGCCGCTCTCGATCCGCAGCAGCGACTGCGGGCGGCCGAACGCCTCATCTCACATCTGCGCGGTCGCGGCTACCGAGCCTCGACAGGCTTCTTGGGTACTGCGCAGGTGCTCGACGCGCTCGACGATATCGGGGCTTCCGATATCGCGATGCGGATGTTGCTGACGGATCGGATGCCGTCGTGGCTCGCGCAGGTCCGTCTCGGTGCGACGACGGTCTGGGAGAGGTGGGACAGCCTCGACGACGACGGCGTGGTCAACGATCCGTTCATGACGTCGTTCAACCATTTCGCCCTGGGCTCCGTCGCCGACTGGATCCATCGTCGAGTCGGGGGGCTTGCCCCCGCAGCCCCGGGATATCGCACCGCCCGAATCGCACCGATCCTGACCTCTTCGATCTCCTCCGCATCGGTGCGGCACGAGAGCCCGCATGGCGAGATCTCGGTCGAGTGGGCGCGCGGGAGTGACGGCGTGACGGTCGACATCATCCTTCCTCCGGGCGTCGATGCCGTGGTCGACATCCCCGGGGTTCCGGGGCGGCTCCCCTCTGGACGTCACCACTTCAGGACCGGCACGCCGCAGGCATCGAGCAGAGGAGATGATGCGTCGGCGGACCGGCTCGTCGAAGACGTGTTGGCCGACGAAGATCAGGGAACCCGACTGATCGATTTGCTGGTGCGTCTGGGGATTGCCGACGACGATGACGACGCGTACCGCAGGCTCTCGCCCTACGCGAGCATGCCAGTGCGCGATCTGGCCGATGAGATCGCGCACCCGGCATTTCGCGCGGCCGGCCCCTTCGTGCGCCGCGCGTTCCTTGAATCGCTGGGAGAAGGGCGCCCCGATGTCCGCACGTATTGATTCAGAACTCGCAGCGTTGTACGCGGACTTCCCTCGGCTCGACCTCACAGACATGCCCAGCGTGAGGGCCTTCGAAGGGAAGATCGCGGTCGGCTCTCGTCCGTCGACGGAAGGGGGCATCAGCGAACAGGCGATCGACCTCGAGGTCGCAGGGCGGGCAGTGCCGGCCGTGCTCTTCCGTCACGACGAAGGAAGCGCGCATGCGCTCCTGGTGCACGTCCATGGCGGCGGCTTCGTGCTGGGGTCGGCGACCGATCCGCACACTCGCGCCTGGTGCGCCAGGACGGCACGTGAGACCGGAGCCGCAGTGCTCGCCGTCGATTACCGTCTGGCCCCTGAGCACCCGTATCCGGCGGGGCACGACGACTGTCATGCTGCCACGATCTGGTCGTCCGGACACCGGGAGGAACTGGGAGTGATGGCCGACGCACCGATCATTCTGCACGGGCAGAGTGCGGGCGGCGCGATCGCGGCCGGGGTCGCGCTGCGATTGCGAGACGACGGCCATGACGTCCTGGCCGGCCTGATCCTCGACTGCCCTGTCGTCGACGATCGACTCGAGAGCGCGAGCATGCAGCGATCCGCAGGCGGACCGGTGTGGACCATTGAGGAGGCGACGGTCAGCTGGCGCCACTATCTCGCCCGCAACGAGGGACCTGTGCCGTCGTATGCCGCTCCGGGACGCGCGACTGCTTTCGCCGGATTGCCGCCGACCCTGATCACGATCAACCTGGTCGACGCGCTCCGCGACGAGGCCCTGGAACTTGCGCGGCGGATGGCTTTGGACGAGGTCGACGTCGACCTGCGGATGTACGCGGGATCGCTTCACGGCTCTGCCCTCGTCGGTATGGATGTCGCGGCGGGTGCGGCGATCAATCGTGATCAGTACCTGGCGATCGCGGCTGCGGTGAAAGCCCACAAGCAGATTCGGGAACGAGAGGAACAACGATGACAAGAACACTCGAAGACAAGCGGGTGGTGCTCGGCGCAGACTTCGCCGGGTTCGCCCTCAAGAACGCCATGGCGGACCATCTCCGATCACGCGGCTGGGCGGTGACCGACCTCACCCCCGTTCGTGACGAGCTGCCCATGTATCACCGAGTGGGATTCCTCGTCGGCTCGCAGATAGCCGAGAGGAAGTTCGAGAAAGCTCTCGCGTTCTGCGGTTCCGGGATGGGGATTCACATCGCCGCGAGCAAGTGTCCACACGTGCATGCCGCCGTCTGCGAGAGCGTGGCGTCGGCACGACGCGCGGCCACAGCCAACAACGCCAACCTGCTCGCGATGGGTGCCTTCTTCACGGGTCCGGAGTTGGCGATGGCGATGGCGGATGCGTTTCTCGAGAGCTCACTCGGTGACGGCTACGAGGAGTGGGACGGGTTCGACACCTATCACCGGCTCGGCTATGACGAGTGCGACGCTTTCGACTACGCCGCGTACCGAGCGAACGGCTTCATGGTGGCGGATGCCTCTGTGCCGCGGCTCGGAGCGCAGCCGCGGGGGCTCGCATTCTGACGTCGAGGGGCGATGAGTCGATGACTGATCGAGATTCCGACGCACGAGCGCTCGCGGCGCTTGCACGGAACATCGCCGGACCGCAGCGAGAGTGGGTCATACTCGCCGAGGGGAATGTGTCCGCTCGCGTCGATGCGGTCACCATGCGGGTCAAGGCCAGCGGGGTGCAGATGGGCACGGCGGACGCAGACGACATGGTCGCCGTATCGATCGTGGAGTTGCTCCGACTGATCGACGATCCGCGGGCTGGTGACGCCGACGTGGCGAGGTTTTTCGATCGTGTGCAGGCGGCCGCCGGTCGCAGGCCGTCGGTGGAGGCTTTGCTCCACGCCGTGTGCCTGGATCGAGCGGGCATCGAGATCGTCGGACATGCCCACCCCACGGCGATCCTCGCTCTGCTCTGCTCGAGCGATGCCGGACTGCTCGCCAGAGGCAGCCTTTTCCCCGATCAGATCGTCGTGCTCGGCAGTGAGCCGATGTTCGTCCCCTACGTGGATCCCGGGCTCGAGCTCGCGCGCACGGTTCGACGGCTGCTGAGTGCTCGTCGCGACACTCCCCGAATCATGTACCTGCAGAACCACGGCGTCTTCGCTCTCGGTGCAACCGCAGATGAAGTGGTCCAGATCATTGAGATGGCGGTCAAGTGCGCCTCGGTCGTCCTGGGAGCGCTGAGCGCAGGCGGGCCACGATTCCTCGAGCCGACCGATGTGGCTCGGATCGATGAAAGGCCTGACGAGATCTTTCGGCGGGAAGCGCTCGCGGTCGCGCGCCCCCGCGCCTCCTGGGAGCAGAGCGGATGAGAGGGGGCTACGTCGTCGCCGTCGATCTGGGCGCGACCAGCGGCCGCGTGATCGTTGGTCGGGTCGGCCCGGCGACGCTCGAGACCAGAGTGATCTCGCGGTTCGCGAACAGACCCGTACGCGCGGCCGATGGGCTGCATTGGGACCTCTCCGGTCTGTACGGCGAGGCGCTCGACGGTCTGCGCAGGGCGTTCGCGGTGATGCCTGACATCAGGAGCGTCGGCGTCGACTCCTGGGGTGTCGACTACGGGCTTCTTCGCGGAGCGAGTACGTCGCGGGCGCGCCTGATCGGCGCCCCGTTCCACTACCGAGACGACCGCACGGCGCGTGGCGTCGCGCGTGTGCATCAGCGGGTGGCGCCGTCGGAGCTCTTTGCGAGGAACGGCCTACAACTGCTTCCGATCAACACGATCTACCAGGTGGCTGCAGAGGCCGACGAATCTCTCGAGCTCGCGGACGCGCTGCTGTTCATCCCCGATATCGTCGGCTTCTGGCTGACGGGGGTCGCACGCTCCGAACGGACCATCGCCTCGACGTCTGGTCTGCTGAACGCGATCAGCCGCACCTGGGACGAGGGCCTGCTCGAGATGCTCGAACTGCCGCGTGTGCTGATGCAGCCACTGATCTCGCCCGGCGAGCGACTGGGTATGTTGTCGCCGACGGTGGCCCAGTCGCTCGGTGCCCCCGACGGGGTGAGCGTGACGGCGGTCGGTTCGCACGACACGGCGTCGGCGGTGCTCGCGGTCCCGATGCGGCCCGAAGCCGCCGCCTACATCTCCTGCGGCACGTGGGGTCTCGTCGGAGTCGAGTTGGAGCGTCCCGTGTTGACGCTGGCGGCGCTGGCGGAGAGCTTCACGAACGAAGGCGGCGTCGACGGCCGTGTGCGGTTCCTTCGCAACATCATGGGACTCTGGCTGCTTTCCGAAGCCCTCCGCACCTGGGGCGGCGTCGGGAGCTCGATCGATCTTTCGACGCTGTTGGGCGCGGCTGCCGAGGTCACCGTCGATGTTCCGGTCTTCGATGTCCACGATGCGCGGTTCCTTCCGCCTGGCGACATGCCCGCGCGGATCGACGCCTGGTGTGATGAGCATGGCGTCCCTGCGCCTCGCACTCGCGCCGAGTACGTCCGCAGCATCATCGAGTCGCTTGCACAGGCGTTCGCGGATGCTGCCCACGCTGCCGGTCGCGTCGGCGGCGTCGACGTGAGGACAGTCCACATAGTGGGGGGAGGAGCCCTCAATGAGCTCCTCTGCCAGCGGATTGCCGATCGTGCGGGGCTTCCCGTCTTCGCCGGCCCTGTCGAGGCGACCTCTCTGGGCAACATCCTCGTCCAAGCGCGCGCGGTCGGTCTCGTATCGGGTTCGATCGACTCCCTCCGCGATCTCGTTGGGCGGACGCACATCCCTCGCCGTTATGAGCCGGTTTCCCATCGCAGACGGGAACGTTTGCGTTAACGATCCTATTTCTGGTAGACCTGTTGTGCGCTCGCTCGCCGCGTGTGCTTCAAAGACGAAGGACTGTGAGGATCAATGATGTATCCCATTCGCCTGTCGGTTTCGTCGATCGCCGGTGCGCTGCTGCTCAGTGCGTCCGTCGGTGCGATTGGCTCGCCGGAGCCCGCTCATGCCTTCGCCTGCTCCGTGGTCGATTTCGGAGCGGTCGCCGGTGACGGCATCGACGACACCACCGAGATTCAGGCTGCGCTCGATGCCGGGTGTGGTCCGGTCGATCTTCCTGCCGGGGCGTACCTGATCTCTGCCACGCTCACGGTTCCCTCGGGCGGTGGCATCGTCGGCCCCGGCGTCCTGCACCAGACCGCAGACGTCACGACCATCCTCAACAGCAACACTGCAGCCGGCAACAGTGACATCACCCTCGACGGGTTCGTGATCGACAAGAATTTCGTCGACAACTCCCTCGCCGACGGCATCCGGATCGAACGCTCGACAGACATCGTCGTATCGGGAGTGGAGATCATCGGGATCAGTGCGAGATCGGGAATCGAGCTGTTGCTGTGCGACACGTTCGCCGTCTCCGACAACTATCTTCACGACTACTCGGCCACCGCGACCGGAGTGCTCGGCGACGGCGACCCCGTCTCGATCGACTCGATCTACATCCGCAGTTCCGACAACGGCACGGTCTCCGGGAACCGGATCGAGGACATGGATGCCGGTCCATCGCTCCAGACCGACGGCATCTTCGTCTCCAATGCCGTAGGTGTTCACGTGACCGACAATGAGATCCGCAACGTCGGTGAAGGGATCGACCTCGGCAACACCGAGGACGTTCTCGTCGACTACAACCTCATCGAAGATGCTCAAGCTTTCGGCCTCAAGGTCGGCAACGGCTCGATCGACAGCACATTCGCGTACAACACGGTGGCCCGCGCTCAGATGTCCGGCGTCGTGGTCTTCGGAGGCGCTTCGACTGTCGCGGGTAACGGCCCCACCGAGAACATCACGGTCGACCGCAACGTGATCACCGATACCGGTTCGGATGGGACGGCGGGGCACCCGTTCCCCGGCAGCGCGCGCGCTGGTGTCTATGTCACCGGCGATCGACCGTTCTGGGCGCCCGTTGCCGGCACGATCATCACTGACAACCAGATCACGGACACCCAGACCGTCCACACGATGCAATTCGGGATCCTCGTGGATGAGTACACCGTCGGCACAACCTATGTCGACAACACGATCTCCGGCCACACGGTCGAAGGCCTCAGGGACCTCTCGTAGGTCCGCGACGGACCGGATCGACGGCGCATGTCGGTCCTCAACAGATCGCCGGCGCCGAGCCGGTGAGAGAAGGAGCCAACAATGATGTTCGCCCGCACACAGAAGCACATCTGGCGGACGGTGATCGCCGCATTCGCAATGTCGGTGTTGGCTGTTCCCGCTGCTCACGCGAGTCCCTCGTGCTCGGTCACCTCGCATGGGGCGATCGCCGACGACAGCATCGACGACACTGCGGCGATTCAGGCGTCTCTGTCGTCGGGATGTGGCGTGGTGTCGCTGCCCAAAGGGACCTACATCGTGAGCGATACGCTGCGCGTGCCGAGCGGAGGGGGCATCAAGGGATCGGGCACGCTTCGGCAGACGGCGGATGTCGTGACGATTCTCAATGCGGACACCGTCAACGGAGACTCGGACATCACCCTTGACGGCTTCAAGATCGCGAAGGACTTCGTCAACAACTCGCTGGCGGACGGCCTCCGGCTCGAGCGCGTGAACGGTGCGACGGTCAAGGGTCTCGAGATCACGGGTATCAGTGCCCGATCGGGCATCGAGCTGCTCCGCTCCAGCGACTTCACCATCACTCGCAATCACTTGCACGGGTACTCCGCCGATCAGACCGGCGCCCTCGCCGACGGGGACCCGATCTCGATCGACTCCATATACGTGCGGCTGTCGAGTGGTGGCACCGTGTCGCACAACCGGATCGAGGACATGGTCGGCGGGCCCGGTCTTCAATCCGATGGCATCTTCGTCACCGGTGACGACGTCGTGGTGGAGTACAACGTCATCAGGAACGTCGGCGAGGCCGTCGACGTCGGTGCTGCCGACAACGTCACCGTCCGATACAACCGAGCGACCGACATCTCGGGCTGGGGATTGAAGATCGGCAACGGCTCCAGTAACAGCGTCATCACCCGCAACTACGTGGAGCGTGCCCAGCTCGCCGGAATCGTCGTGTTCAATGGCGCGTCGACGATCGCAGGCAACGGCCCTACGGAGAACATCGAGGTCAGCTTCAACACGATCCTCAACACGGGTTCACAAGACAAGACGACTCACGCCATCCCCTTCATTCCGCGAGCGGGCATCTCCCTGCACGGATACCTGAGTGCATGGGCCCCGGTAGCCAACAGCGTCGTGAAGAACAACGTGATCATCGACACCTACCGGCCGCACCGCATGGAGTACGGCATCTGGGAGGATCTGAACAACGTCGACAGCACGATCTCGAACAACGTCATCATCGGAGCAGCGAAACAGCAGATCCGGGACGATGTGACGCCGTGGTGCACCGATTCGACCTGTGAAGAGTACTGAATCCCGCGCGATGACAGCGTGAGCGCCCGGTTGAGGGTGGTCGGATTCCGTTCGGCCACCCTCAACCGGAACTGATCCGCGCGGTCGCTCGCGCAGTCGTTCCTGCAATCGATACATAGACGTGTCGGTCCCGACACCCCGTCCGCAACGATGCGGCCAATCGAAAATGGAAGGAAACACCTCGTGGTCATACAAAGGACAAGGAAGTCCATCGGAACAGCCGTCGCGGGAGCAGTTACCGTGGGCGCTCTCGTCGTCGTCGGATCCTTGCTTGCACCCGCTGCCCCTGCGGCGGCGGTCACCCTCGACCTCAAGTCGGATTTCGGCGCGGTCGGCGACGGCGTAGCCGATGACACGGCGGAGATCCAGGCTGCACTCGACGCCGGGGAACGGGTTGACGTGCCCGCCGGCACCTACCGAGTTACCGGCAATCTGACCCTGACCACGAGTTCGTGGCTTCGCGGCGTCGGGGCCACGTCGGTGATCGACGTCGAAGGCGACTACGAGTTCTTCGGTGACGGAGCGGACAACGTCTCGCTCACCACGATGAAGATCAAGCGATCAGTCGGGGCGAACACGGCGACCAAGAGCCTGATTCGACTCTGGCGTTCGTCGGGTGTCACGTTCGACGGGCTCACCATCACGGGCACAAGGACGACGTCTCCGACGATCTCCGTGCTCGGTCGCTGGGAAGACACCTCTGACGCCAACACCTGCTCCGATATCCGCATCACCAACAACAACATCCAGGACTATCAACGCATCGAAGCGGGAGGCCTTGGCGCGGGCTCGGGGCAGGGCATCAAGGGCACTGGCGTGCTGCTGGGGCATTGCAAGGTGTTCGATGTCTCAGGCAACACGGTCATCGAGAACCAGCGGTTCATCGGCCCGACAGACAGCTATCAGAACTTCCAAGGCGCGGGCATCACGGTAGCGAGCTCGAAGTACGGGGTTGTGTCTCAGAATCATGTCAACTATGCCGGGCAGGGCATCGATATTGGAGGCGGCTACAACGTGCCCGACCGCTCGACGGATGACACGAATCAGGACACTACGGAGGGGTTCCGCGGGTCGACCTTCGTCTCGGTGCATGACAACCTGATCGAAGACATCTACGGACCGGCGATCAAGCTCGTCAATGGAGCCACAGGGAATTCGATCACGGACAACGTGATCGAGAACCCCGGTCTTACCGGCGTGTGGATCACTGCCGGCAACAGTGCTGCGAAGGACCTCTCGATCACCCGGGAGAACATCATCAGCGGCAACACGATCACCGACCCGGGTACGGGACCCGGCGGGGCCGCGTGGCTTCAGGATGCCGCCGGTTCGGGCATCGTCTTCGAAATCGTGAACCCGAACGGCCCCTACGTCAATGCTGATCCGCGACCCCGATACAACACGGTGACACGGAACACGATCACGAGCACCACGGGCGACATGCCGTACGGGATCACGGACGCGGGAACGCAGAGCGAGACGGGGCAACAGTACGCGTACAACAACTACATCATCTCCAACTCCATCTCCGGGTGGTCCCTGGCCAGGGACAGCATCGATCCGGCGCGGAACTTCGCTTTCAATCAGTAGTCAGCACCGGGACCGGCCTCGAGGGGCCGGTCCCGGTGACCAAATAACCTGGGCCGACCAAAACAGGTAACGATTGCGTTAACGATTGCGGAATCGTCGGACCTGTCCTATCGTTGGCCCGGTTGCCGCAGCGGCAGATATCGTCCGATGGCTCGAAGGAGAGCACATGACCGGCTCAGAGAAGAACTCCGCACGAAGCAAGCCCCTCACCGCCGCCCTCGCCGGCATGCTTGCGCTGACACTCGTCACTCTTGCACCGGCCCCAGCGATCGCCGATACAGCCTGCGACGCAGCCGGATCGGGAGCCGTGCCCGACGACGGCGTCGACGACACCGCCGCCCTCCAAGCCGCGCTGTCCTCCAGATGCGGCGTCGTCGCGCTCGACTCAGGGCGATATCTGCTCAGCGACACCCTGCGTGTCCCCGGAGGCAGCGGTCTCTCAGGCGCTGCGACCCTGCACCAGACTGCCGATGTGGACACCATCCTCAATGCCGATCCGGCCGGTGGGGATGCCGACATCACTCTCGAGGGCTTCGTCCTCGACAAGGACTTCGTCAACAACTCCATCGCCGACGGCATCCGTCTGGAGAACGTCGACGGACTGCGCATCGACGGGGTCGAGATCACCGGTATCAGTGCTCGGTCGGGAATCGAACTCCTGAACTCTCGCGACTTCACGGTGACCGACAATCATCTGCACGGCTACTCCGCCGACGATCCCGGTATCCTTCCGGACGGCGACCCGATCTCCATCGATGCCATCTACATCCGGATGTCCGACGACGGCCTCGTCGCCCACAACCGCATCGAGGACCTCGATGGTGGCCCGCGCCTGCAGTCGGACGGAATCTTCCTGACCGGCGACGACGTGATCGTCGAACACAACGTCATCCGCAATGTCGGCGAAGCCATCGATCTCGGTGCCGCCGAGAACAACGCCATCCGATTCAATCGAGCCACGGACATCTCCGGGTGGGGCCTGAAGATGGGAAACGGCTCACGAAACAACGAGATCACCGGGAACTACGTCTTGCGGGCTCAACTCGCGGGAATCGTCGTCTTCAACGGGGCATCATCGATCGCTGGCAACGGACCGACCGAGAACAACTCCGTGACGTTCAACACCGTCGTCAACGCGGGCTCGCAGGATCGCACGACTCATCCGTTCCCGGAGATCCCTCGCGCCGGCATCTCGCTGCACGGCTACCACTCGGAGTGGGCTCCCGTGACCAACACCCGCGTGGAGCACAACGTCATCATCGACACCTACTCACCTCACCGGATGGAATACGGCATCTGGGAAGACCTCAACAACGTCGGGAACACGGTGAAGAACAATGTGATCGTCGGTGCGCTGAAGGCGAGTTTCCGCGACGACACCACACCGTGGTGCGACGCGACCGGATGCGGGGAGTACTGATGCGCGTTAGGAATCGGCGCCGAAGCAGCGGTCCCGTCGCCGTGATCGCCGTGGCGGTCACAACCCTCGGGCTCGTCGCCGCGGCTCCCAGCGCCTCCGCTTCCGAGGGGACAACGGAGACGTCCGTCAGCGGACGGTACGCCTCGCTCGCCGCGCCGACAACCGTGGATCCGCGTGATTTCGGTGCCGCCGGAGACGGCGCCGCAGACGACACGGCTGCACTTCAGGCAGCCCTCGACACAGGTGGTCTCGTCGATCTCGGGCCCGGCACCTTCCGAGTCACAGGAAACCTCGACCTCCGTGGCGGGGGAGGGATCACCGGCGGTGGCGACTCCACGCTCGTCCTCAACGGGACCAACCGCATCGAGGGCGACTTCCTCTCGGAGGTGCAGCTGACCGGATTCACGCTCCAGCGCGACGAACCGACTCACCTCACCGAAGACGCCGCGATCAAGATCTACCGTTCCGACAACATCACGATCGACGGGATCACGATTCTCGACCACCGCGGACTCAACTCGGCCATCTTCATCGCCGGGCGTTTCGAGGACACCTCCGACCTCACGCCGTGCCATGACGTGGTTGTGCGCAACGTGACAATCCGCGACTATCAGCGCACTACGACCGACGCGGCCGGGGTGATCACGATGGTGAAGGGGACAGGGCTCACGCTCGCGCACTGCAAGGACTACGTCATCGAGAACAACTCCGTGATCGAGACCAAGCGCTTCCTCGACGATGATGACCCCTATACGAACTTTCAAGGTGCGGGTCTGGCGGTCATCAGCAGCATCGACGGAACCGTGCGCAACAATTACGTCGAGCTGGCCGGCCAAGGCATCGACATCGGCGGAGGCAAGAACGTCCCCGATCGTTCTGCCGCGGACATCGCGCAACGGACCGAGCAGGGATACCGGGGAACGCAGCGCTCGATCATCGAGCACAACACGGTGGTGGACATCTACGGTCCCGGGATCAAGCTCGTGAACGATGTCCGAGACAATATCGTCCGGTTCAACACCGTTCGAGCGACAGGCCTGACGGGCATCTGGATCACGGCGGGCACGACGGCCGCAGCAGATCACTCCTCGACTCGAGGCAATGTCGTCGAAGGCAATCACATCGTCGACTCCGGGGGCGGCTTCGGCGCGCAGGCTTGGCGGGAGTTCTGGGGTCCGGATGCCACGACAGGCACCGGCATCATGTTCGAGGGGGCCTTCTCCTTCTTCGCCAACCTCGACCACGACGCACGGCCGCAGGGCAATGTGGTGCGCCACAACACGATCGTCTCGAACTCGGGTCGGATGCCGTATGGGGTATCCGATCGCCACGCTCTGCCAGGCAACCAAGAATCCGGGCTGCCCTCACGCGCGGTGGACAACATCATCGAGAACAATCTTGTCCGTGGCGCGGAGATCAGTGCGTTCGATATCGATCCTGCGCGCAACACACTCATCGAGAGAGGCGACGAGACGAAGCCGACAGCCTCCCTCGTCGATCCGACGACTGCCGGACCCCTCCGCGATCTGAGAATCGAGGTGACAGCGGAAGATGATTTCGGCGTCGGACGTGTCGTCGCCAACATCTATCGCGGGGCGTCGCTCGTCACCAGCACTCAGACGGCATTCGACGGAGCGTCGCGTGCCACCCATGCCGCGGCGCCGGAGCTGGACGACGGGGCTTACACAGTGAGGTACAACGCGCATGACCTGGCGGGAAACGTCTCGGCGACCGGCTCATTCGCCTTCACGGTGGACCGCACAGCACCTACCGTGGTGGTGAAGTCCGGCGTTGGCGAGACGGTCTCTGCAGGGGATGGATATGACCGACTCAGCCTCAAGCTCCACGATGTCGGCCGTATCGACAAGGTGGAGATCAACGGGAAGGTGAAGAACCTCACGGATGACGTCTGGTCGGACGTCAACGGGCTACGCCCCGGCGTCTTCGGCGCTGTCGCAGGTGCTAACGTCCTCGTCGCATACGATCTGGCGGGAAACTCCGTCGAATACGCATTCGTCCTCAACTGATCGACAGCGTCGTATCAGCCGCATCGCCACCGGAATCACGCGTTCCGGTGGCGATGTCGTGATGCAGGATTCGTCCTCCCGCTCGCCGTTACTCCTCCCCTCTGGACAGAGTCCCCTTCTGCCCGATGCGCAGGAAGGCCGTCGGCGTCGCTCGATACGCAGACACGATCACCTCTTGACATCCCCTCCGCTCAGGCATAACGTACAACCAAATGGTTGCACAAAGAGAACTGAGCGAAGCGGAGGTCGACCGTGTCTTCCACGCACTGGCGACGTCGACCCGGCGCGACATCCTGCGCCGGACGATCGAGCGTGAGCAGTCGGTCTCGACCCTCGCCTCCGAATACGAGATGTCGTTCGCCGCGGTGCAGAAGCACGTCGCCGTGCTCGAGGCCGCGAACCTCATCGTCAAGCGCGCCGAGGGACGCGAGCGGCTCGTCCGCGCGAACCCCGAGATGATCGCCCGCGCCAGGGCGCTCCTCGCCCGATACGAAGAGCTGTGGCGGTCGCGCATCGCCCGGCTCGACGACCTGCTGGCCGAGACGCCTCGGTCCGGCGCATCCGACAACAGCGACACCAAGAAGAACGAGCAAGGAGACTGAAATGCCTGTCACCGACGTCACCACCGATGCCGACAACCTCACGATGACCGTGGTCGCCGACTTCGCCGCCCCCATCGAGCGGGTCTGGAGCGCCTACAGCGATCCGCGCCAGCTCGAACGCTTCTGGGGTCCTCCCGGATGGCCGGCCACCTTCACCGCCTGGGACCACACCGTCGGCGGACGCGCGGTCTACTCGATGAACGGCCCCCGTGGCGAGAAGTCATCCGGATCGTGGGAGTTCCTCTCGATCGATGCGCCGAACGGCTTCGAGGTGATCGACTCCTTCGTGGACGAGTCCGGCAAGCCACTCGAGGGCTTCCCCGCGCAGCGGATGTCGTTCTCGTTCGAGCCCACCGCCGAGGGCACCCGCATGGTCACGACCAGCCACTTCGACTCGGTCGATGCACTCGAGCAGGTCGTCGAGATGGGCCAGGTCGAGGGCATCAAGATGGCGATGGCGCAGCTGGATGCCGTGCTGCAGGACCTCCGCGACTACGCGCAGGGCAAGGGCACCCGGGTGGAGCTGCTCGACGACACCCACGTGCGCATCACCCGTCTGGTCGAAGGGCCGCGTGAGCTGGTCTGGCGCGCGCACTTCGAGCCCGAGCTCATCCGCAAGTGGATGCTCGGCCCCGACGGCTGGGAGATGACGGAGTGCGTCGCCGCCACCGAGGTCGGCCAGTCGTATCGGAACTCCTGGGCGCCGGTGGGCGACACGGAGGGGGAGCCGTTCGGCTTCGAGGGGGAGGCGCTCCTGATCGACGCCCCGCGCCGCGCGGTCACCACTGAGCGGATGCAGGGCATGCCGACCGAGACCCTCAACGATCTGAACCTGTACGAGGAGGACGGCGCGACCCTCGTCACGGTGCTCATCGAGTACCCCGACAAGGAGACGCGCGACATGATCCTCGCCACCGGCATGGCCGACGGCATGGAGTCGTCGTTCGCTCGCCTGGAGCGGGAGCTGCTCGCCGTCTGACCGCGGCGTCGCGTTCACAACTCAGGAAACCGGCCGGTCCGCCCAGGGATCGGCCGGTTTGCGAGTTCCGACGGAAAGCCTTCCTGAGTTGCTCACCGCACGGGTGACGACACCTGCCAAGCGGGGTGGGTCGGGTGCGGGCGGGCTCCGGACCGGTCGCGCGACAGACGCTCCCGCAGCGTCTCCCCGTCGCGATAGCTCGATCGGGCGAGGCCGCGTCGCCGCAGCTCCGGCACGGCGAGCTCGATGAAGTCGCGCGCCGACTCGAAGCTCACATCCTGGCTCAGGTTGAAACCGTCGAGGTGGGCATAGTCGGCGATCTGCTCGAGCCGGGTGGCGACCTGCACCGGGTCGCCGACGATCGACCAGTCACCTGCGATGCCCTTCCGTGAGCTCGCCGCCTTCGCGACGAGCTCGCCGACCGTCTGCCCCGGACGCCACTCCCGGATCAGCAGCCGGTACCCGTGATCCTCGCGTCGGATGATGTCTTCGACGAGCTCCGTCGGCTCGTAACGACTCAGGTCGGGGGTGCGGGCAGGTTGCGTGAGAGCCTCCCGGGGTGTGCGATATCGGGCGTAGTCCGCTGCCTTCTCGCGCGCAGCCTGCTCGGTTTCCGCGACGACGACGTGCGCGCCCGCGAGGAAGGAGATCGTGTCGGGATCGCGGCCGAACTCCGCCGCCTGCGCGCGGATCGCGTCGACGTTCGCACGGATGTCGTCGAGGGTCGATCCACCGACGAACACGACCTCCGCGTGCTTCGCCGCGAAGGAGAGCCCCCGAAGCGAGCTGCCAGCCTGGAAGAGCACGGGCACGCGCTGGGAGCTGGGTGCAGTGAGGCTGGGGCCGGCCACGCGGAACCGAGAGCCGACATGGTCGATGTAGCGCACGGCGTCCGGCTCGGCGTAGACGCGCCGGTCGCGGTCGGCGGTGATCGCGTCGTCATCCCACGACTGCAGCAGCAGGCGATACACGACTTCGAGGAACTCGTCGGCGATCTCATACCGGGCGTCGTGCTCGATCTGATCTGCGAGACCGAAGTTCCTCGCCGCGTTCGTGAGGTACGAGGTGACGATGTTCCAGCCGATGCGCCCATTCGACAGGTGATCGAGCGTGGCGAGCCGTCGCGCGAACGTGAAAGGAGGCTCGTAGGTCGTCGAGAACGTCGCGACCAGCCCGAGGTGGTCGGTGGCGTCCGCGAGCGCGCCCAGCACGATGAGGGGATCGAGCGCCGGGATCTGGAAACCTTCCCGCACGGCGGTGCCGAGTCCGTCGTCGAACACGTCGTACGCGCCGAGCACATCGGCGAGGAACAGCTCGTCGAACGTTCCGTACTCGAGCAGGGAGCCGAGCTCTCGCCAGAACCCGATGTCGGCGACGCGGTGACGCTGATCCAGCGGGTGCGTCCACAGCCCGTGCGACAGGTGCACGGGAGATGCCATCTCGAACAGGCTCAGGACGAGAGGCCGATCACGCTCGCTCACGCGGTGCCCTCGCTCTCCGAGACGGTCGCACTTTCGTCCGCGGCACCGTCCGCGGCATCATCGGTCGCAGCATCCTGCACGGCATCCGTTCCGCTCTCCCGCACCTCACGCTCGGCGAACGGATCGGGCAGTGCATCGAAGAGCACCCGGTGCCCGACCGCGCGCTGTCGCGCGGCGATCGGGTTGTGCACGCCGATCGTCCGGGCGTTGCGCCAGTGCCTGTCGAGCGCTCGGCTCTGCGCGACGGATGACGATCCGCCGACGTCGAAGACATCCGTGGTCACCGACAGCACCAGGGGGATCACGGCGATCTGCGCCGAGTAGGCGGCAACGTCGGCCGCCTCGAAGGGCTCCCTCTCCGAGACGCCGTCCAGCGCTGCGCGGTACGCATCGTCGATCCGCTGCGCGGCGTGCAGCACGGCAGCCTCGGCCGCGAAGGCGGATCCCGCAGCTCTGCCGAGTACGGCCTGCGACAACGGGTCGTCCTGCGCCGCCGCCCCGCTGAGCAGTGGTCTCGTGCGAGAGCGCACGTAGTCCGCGGCATCGTCGACGGCCGCATGCCCGATGCCGGCCACCACGGCGAGAAGGAAGAGCTGGTAGAAGCCGGAGATGTAGCTCCGGTCGCGCGCTCCGGGCGAGTACACCGTGAGGTGTGCGGAATCGACCACGACCTCCGAGAAGGCGGTCGTCCCGGTTCCGGTCAGGCGCTGGCCGAACCCGACCCAGTCGTCGTGGATCGTGACGCCGGGGGCATTCAGCGGAACCGCGATGGTGGCGTGATGGTCCTGGTATCGCGCGGTGACGTTCGCCCAGTCCGAGAAGATCGTGCCCGTGCTGTAGTACTTCTCACCGTTGAGCACGAGGGTGCCGTCATCCTTCTCGGTGATGACGGTGTTGCTCTCGGTCGGCGCCCCGCTGCCCGGCTCACTCTGTGCATTGCCGACGACCACGCCGGCGACGGCCTGCTCCCCCCAATGCCGGCGGTACTCCGGATCCTCATGCGTGAGTCGCACCTCGAGGAAGGCGAAGTGTCCGCGCCAGATGTGGGCGACGTTGGAGTCGGCTCTGGCGAGTTCGATGAGCAGACGGAAGAGGTCCACCGCGGATGCCCCATCGCCGCCGTACTCCTCGGGCACGCGGACAGCCCCGAATCCGGCATCCCGCAGCAACCGGATCTGTTCGAAGGGGAGCGTGCGGTTGATCTCCCGGTCCGTCGCGCCGGAGGCGATCTCGGCGAACACCGGACGGAACCGTTCGGCGAGGCGCTGGTAGGTGCTGACCGGTGCGGTCGATGTGGGGGCGGTCATATGGTGCTTCCAATCGTGGGGGAGATGGGCGGGGGAGCGCCGTGGATACGCGGGATAGCCGCGAGGAGCTCTTTCGTGTAATCGGCCTGCGGGCGGTCGAAGACGTTCGACACCGAGTCGTGCTCGACGACCTTGCCGTTCTTCAACACGAGCACTTCATCGCTGATCGCGTTCACGACGCCGAGATCATGCGAGATCAGCAAGAGGGCGACCTGCGTCTCCTGCTGGATGCGGACGAGGAGATCGAGGATCTGCGCCTGGATCGACACGTCCAGAGCCGACACCGGCTCGTCGCCGACGATGATCGTCGGTTCCAGAGCGAGAGCGCGGGCGATCGCGACGCGCTGGCGCTGTCCACCGGACAGCTGCAGCGGTCGCCGATCGAGCAGCTGCGCGCTCAGCTCGACGTGGTCGAGAAGCTCACGGACGCGCAGCCGACGGCCGGTGCGATCGTGGCGACCGAGCACCCCGACCGCCTCGGTCAGGATCCGATCGATCGAATGCCGGGGATCGAATGAGCTCAGCGGGTCCTGATACACGGCCTGGATGCGCTGACGGAGAGCGGATCGCTCGCGTCGCTCGACATCCGCCCAGCGGGTGCCGACGACTCGGACCTCTCCGGTATCCGCTCTCTCCTGGCCCAGCAGGATGCGGCCCGCCGTGGTCTTGCCCGATCCGGACTCTCCAACAAGCCCCAGCGTGCGACCCGGGTGCAGGGCGAAGGAGACATCGTCGAGCGCCCGCAGCTCGGATCCGCCCGGAAGGCGGAACGTGCGGCTGATGTGGTCCACTTGCGCCACGGCGACGGAGGCCGAGGGGCCTGGCCCGGTTTCGGGTGCGGCACGATCCACGACGGTCGCGGCCCGCCGTGGGCGGTGTGAGGGGATCGAGGCGATGAGCCGGCGGGTGTAGGGGTGTTCGGCTGCGGCGAACACGTCGGCGGTCGTGCCGGTCTCGACGATCCTTCCGTCCTTCATCACGATCACGCGGTCGGCGATCTGCGAGACGACGGCGAGATCGTGGGTGATCAACAGGAGCGTGCGCCCCTGTTCCTTGAACTGTTCGAGCAGGCGGAGGATCTGCGCCTGCACGGTCACATCGAGCGCGGTCGTCGCTTCGTCGAGGATGAGGAACGGCGGCCGTGCCGCGATGGCACTGGCGATCAGGGCACGCTGGCGCAGGCCGCCGGAGAGCTCGTGGGGGCGCTGGTGGCGTCTCAGCTCCGGCTCGGGCACTCCCACGTCTCGGAGCAGCGCGTGCACTTCCTCGCGCCGACGCGAGGCGTCCCATGCGAAGTGCTCGCGCAGCGGCTCCTCGATCTCCCGGCCGATCGTCCGGAGGGGGTCCAGCGAGACGAGCGCGTCCTGGAGGACGAACCCGATCTCGCCTCCGCGGATGCCGCGCCAGGTGCGCTTCGAGGCCGTCCGGAGATCGTGGTCGCCGAAGCGCAGCGTACTCGCGCTCACGCCGCTGTCCGGGCCGGTGAGCCCGACGAGCGTGCGTGCCGTGACGCTCTTGCCGGAGCCGGATTCGCCGACGATCGCGAGGGTCTCGCCGGCGTCGATCGAGAACGAGATCCCGTGGACGACGTCGAGGCGATCCGCGTGGCCCCCGAACGCGATACGCAGGCCGGCGACTTCGAGAAGGGGTCGGCTCATCGCTTTCCCTCCAGACGTCGCTGCAGTGTCCGGCCGATCGTGGTCGTGGAGACGACCAGAGCGGTGATCGTCAGCCCGGGGAAGATGCCGTACCACCAGGCTCGCTCGAGGAAGTTGCGTGAGATCGACAGCATCGATCCCCACTCCGGGGTGGGGGGTGCGACGCCGAGACCGAGGAACGTGAGCGCCGCTCCGGCGAGGGTCGCCGTGCCGACGCCGATCGTCGCGAGCACGAGCACCGGGCGGATCGCATTGGGCAGCACATGGTGCAGAGCGATCCGCGTCGGGCTGAGACCGATGCCCCGCGCAGCCTCGACATAGCCCGCGTTGCGGATGGCGAGGGTCTGGCCGCGGACGAGTCGGGCGTAGCTGGGGATTCCCGCGATGCCGATCGCGAGCAGAGTGTTGAGCAGCCCTCCGCCGAAGATCGAGATGATGAGCAGAGCGAGCAGCAGCTCGGGGAACGCGAGCGACACATCGGTCACGCGCATCAGCAGAGCATCCAGGAACCGATTGCCGAGTCCGGCGGCGAGCCCGATCAGGCTTCCGATCCCCAGCGCGATGATCGTCGCGCCGATGCCGAGGAACAGCGCCGGCTGGGCGCCGTAGATGATGCGGCTGAGCACATCGCGTCCGGCTTCGTCGGTACCGAGCAGATGAGCGATGCTCGGCGGCGCGAGGACGTTCGAGGTGTCGGTCGACAGCGGATCGAAGGGGGCGAGGGCGGCGGGTGCGATGGCCGCGACCACGACGACGGCGAAGAAGGCGACGGAGATCCAGAAACCGACCGGGTATCCGCGAAGGGCGCGCCGCCGGGGGCGGTGCTCGTCCACGGGGGTGGTCGGCATCTGCTCGAGGACGAGACTGGGTCGGGCGAGTTCTGTCACGCTCATGCGTGTGCCTCCGTTCGGATGCGCGGGTCGATGAGCGGGTAGAGCAGGTCGACGATGAAGTTGACGCCGACGTAGGCGGTCGCGGCCAGGAGCACGAGTCCGAGAACGAGCGGGACATCGCTCGCGTTCGCGGCCGTCACCAGGACGCGGCCGATGCCCTGCCGGCTGAAGAGCGTCTCCGCGATCACCGCACCCCCGAGCAGGCCCCCGATCAGGAAGCCGGAGAGCGTGCTGAGGGGGATCAGCGCATGGCGCAGCGCGTGACGGAGCCGCACGGTCACCTCGCTCACTCCGCGTGTGCGCGCGGTGATGATGAACGGCTCGTCGAGGGCGTCCTCCAATGCCCCGCGGAAGACCTGGATGAGAGCGGGAGCAGTGCTCAGACCGATCATCAGCGCCGGGAGCACCAGGGTCGCGGGGCCGTCGCTGCCGACGGACGGCAGCAGGTGCAGGGAGTAGGAGAAGATCGTCAGCAGCACGATGCCGATCCAGAATCCCGGTGCCGACAGGAAGAAGATCTCGACGACAGACGAGACACGGTGCGGGATCGGACGCTTCGCGGTGAGCAGCGCGACGGCGACGGTGAGGACGATCGTGACGACCGCTGCTGCTCCGGAGAGCTGCAGCGTCGGGCCGAGCTGCTCCCCGATGATGTCGACGACCGGAAGGTCGCGCTGATACGAGGTGCCGAGGTCTCCGGTGAGAAGCCGTCCGAGGTAAGTGCCGTACTGCACCCAGAGCGGCTGATCGAAACCGTATTGCTCGCGGATCGCCGCTTCTTGATCGGCGGTGAGGCTGACCTCCGCGCCGCCGACGACGGCATAGACCCGGTCTCCAGGGAGCACGTAGAGGGCCACGAAGGCGAGGCTGATGGCGCCGAAGAGCACTCCGATGCCGGCGAGGGCACGCAGCGCCGCATGGCGCAGATACCCGGCCACGTGGTGGGCGGTTCGTGTCGAGGTCATGGGGCTCCGGGGGATGGTCGCCGGCGGAAAGTCAGGAGTGATGGGCACGGGATGCTGCCGGAGGATCGTCGTGTGATCCGGTGGCAGCATCCCGGCGGGGAGCTGACGGGTTCCGGTCAGGAACCTGCGCCCTCCTTCCAGGTGTTGTAGAACCAGAGGTTGCCGTAGGCGCGGTCGAATGCGAGACCGTGCACGCTGTCCTGCGACGAGACCAGCGAGGGGCGGTAGTACAGCGGGATCGAGGGGACGATCTCGGTCAGGCGCTCCTGTGCCTGTGCGTACAGATCCGCGATCTCGTCGGCGTCGGTCGATGCCCGTGCCGCCGCGACGAGTTCATCGAGTTCCGCATCGGCGGTGTTGGTCTGGTTGGTCCCACGGCGCTCAGGCGTCGTGACCTCGGTCGAGCTGTACTTGATGAACAGCACGTCGGCGGTGTTCGTGGTCCAGATGCCGGCGCTGATGTCCTGCTCGCCTGCGGCGACGCGGGCCTGCTGATCTTCGGACGAGAGCAGATCGATCTGCACCTCGACACCGATGTCCTTGAGCTGGTCCTGGACGATCTCGAGGATCTGATTGGCCTGCGTCACGTCGCCCGTCGTGGGGAAGTAGAGCGACAGGCGCTCGCCGTCCTTCGTGCGGAATCCGTCGGAGTCGACCTCGGACCAGCCGGCGTCGTCGAGGATCTCGTTGGCCTGATCGACGTCGTAGGTGAACGTGGCGGTGCTGTTCTCGGCGTAGTTCGGCGTCGAAGGAACGAGGAAGCCGTCCGCCACCGTCCACTGCCCGAACGAGACCGCGTCGATGATCGCCTTGCGGTCGAGACCGGCGAAGATCGCCTGCCGCACCGCCTGGTCGTCGAGAGGAGCATTGTTCTCGTTGAGCCACAGCGAATACGGGTGGCCGGGACGGTCGAACTTGGTGAACTCGAGGCTGTCATTGCTCAGCACCGATTCCACGCTCTGCGGCGGAGTCCAGTCGATGACATCGAAGTCGCCGGCCACCAGGCCGTTGTAGCGCACGCTGTCTTCGGCGACGAAGCTGATCTCGATGCCGTCGAGGTAGGCGGCGCCCGTCCTCCCGGCATCCGACTCCGGCGCCCAGGCGTAGTCGTCGTTGCGCTCGAGAGTGAGGGACTCGTCTGCCCGCCAGTCGACGACCTCGAACGGTCCTGTGCCGATCGGGTGATCGACGATCGTCTCGGGCGCCTCGGTGAGTTGCTTCCCCGAGATGATGCTCAGGTACGCCTGCGAGAGCACGTTGATGAGTGCGGAGTACGGCTCGGAGAGGGTGATCTCCAGGGTCAGGTCGTCGATGGCCTTCGAGCTCTCGTAGGGCCCGAGGTACGACGCCTGCAGCGGCGCCGCCGTCGCAGGATCGAAGATGTGCTCGATGTTCTGCTGCACGACCTCGGCGGTGAGCGGCGAGTCGTCCTGGAACGTGATGTCGGGTCGCAGGTGGATCGTGTACACGCGGCCGTCGTCGGAGAGGTCGTACGACTCGGCCAGCAAGCCCTCGAAGGTGCCGTCCTCCTTCTGCCAGAACAGAGTGTCGAAGATCGCACGGAAGATGAGCGGGTCATTCGAGTTCCCCTGCTGGTGGGGGTCGAGGTTGGTCGGCGCCCAGGCGTTGAGAGCGACCTTGAGTGTTCCTCCCGCTTCGGGCTCGTCACTGTTGGTGGGGCCGGGGGAGCCACCGGTGCTCGTCGAGCAGGCGGCGAGCGTGATGGTGAGCACGGTCGCCGCGATCGCTCCGAGCAACCGATTTCGGGATGCCGTCATGGCCTCTCCTTGCTGTGTGGGGGTCTTGGTGGTGAAACGCTATGTGAGGTGCGAGAACCGGTCGGCGGGGGAGTCGAGGGGTTACCGGCGGTTACGCCGGGTTACCCGCGCCGTCGTTCTGTGTCGCATCGGCGGAGGGTCCAGACCGCTCGGCGGGATCGAGAACCGCCCGGCTCGGGATAAAGTGGCGACACGATGAGGATCACGCGCCGCACTCTGCTCCTCGGCGCCGGAGCCGGCGTCGCTTCGGTGCTTCTCGCCTCCTGCACCCCCGAACCCGCGCCCACGCCGACGCCCACGCGCACCCGCGAACCCGAGCCTCCGCCCGGAGTTCCCGCGCCGGCCGGCAGCGTCCGCAGCACCTGGAGCACCGACCCGTTCGCCCTCGGCGCCGCCAGCTTCACCCCCGTCGGGGTCGTCGCCGGCACCCGCACCGCGCTGGGTCTGCCCATCGATGACCGCGTGTTCTTCGCGGGCGAGGCGACCGATGAGGATGCTCCCGGCACGGTGCGCGGGGCCATCGCCTCCGGTGCGCGCGCCGCGGAGGAACTCATGATCCCGGGCAGCTCCGGCGAGCGGGTCGCCGTCGTCGGCGCCGGCCTCGCGGGCGCCACGGCTGCGGCACTGCTCGCCGAACGCGGCGTGCAGGTGACCGTGTTCGAGGCGCGCGACCGCGTGGGCGGACGCGTCCACTCGCAGGTCGACGACTCGTGGCCGGTGCCGGTGCAGCTCGGCGCCTGGCTCTTCGGCGAAGACGATTCCGAGGTCCTCGATCAGTTGACGAGCGGCGATGTCGGCATCGACGAGCTGACCGGCGAACTCTGGCGCACACCGGACGCCGACATCGACCCGGTCGACCCGCAGCCGTTCACCGCGGCGATGACGACCGCGCAGGCGGCCCCCGAGGATTCCTCGGTCGCCGACGCACTGACCGCGGCGGGCGTCGATCCCGCCGACCCCGCGACCGCCGCCCTGCTCGCGATCCTCGCCACCCGCACGGGAGCCGATGCCGACGCGCTCTCCAGCTGGCTGGCCCCGCCGCTGCCGACCGGTGAGCCGAAGGCAGCCCGCGACGATCTCACTCCGTTCGTGGAGCACGCGCTCGACGGTGTGCAGGTCGGACTGAGCTCCCCGGTCGCTCGCATCGCGTACGACGACTCCGGCGTCAGCGTGCGCCTCGGCACCGGTGAGGCCCTGTCGTTCGACCGGGTCGTCGTGACAGTGCCGCTGGGCGTGCTCCAGAAGCGCAGCATCGAGTTCGATCCGGCGCTCCCGTTCTCGCAGCGCGGCGCTATCGCCGCCCTCGGCATGGGCGCGATCGAGACCGTCTGGTTGCGGTGGGACGAGCCGTTCTGGGAGAACGAGGAGTCGATCTGGCACGCCGTGGGTGCCGATGTGCGGATCCCGACCTGGATCAACCTGCAGCCGACCACCGGCGAGAACGTGCTCGTGGGGCTCGTCGGCGGAACCGCTGCCGCGGACTTCGCGGCGCTCGACGAGAAGGCGGCACTCGAAGCGGCCCTCGCCTCGCTCACGCTCTGGATCTGACCGCCGTCGTCGTCGGCGCCGGTTCCACGGTCGGCGCGCCGTCCGACGCGTCTAGCTCCGCGCGGTCGCCGTCTCCCGCGCGGCTTCCTCCGGCACCTGCTCGCCATCGACGGCGGGCGAGCCGTCCGGTTCGTCGGGGTCGTCGTCCGCATCCGTCCGCAGCCGTCTCGGCAGCGGCATCCGGCTGATGAGCACGAGCACGGTCGAGACCACGGCGAAGCTGCCGAGCGCGATCGCCGCCGACGCGAGGAACTCGAGCGGCCCGCTCACCTGCCGTGGGTCGAGGAAGTAATAGGGGTACCAGCCGATCATCGGCCCGCGGATCATCGTCGCAATTCCCCACAGCACCGGGTAGGCGAGCGTCACCGGGACCACCCGCCACGGCACCGAGCGGTGGCCGGGCGCCAGGGCCCACGCCGCCACCGTCAGCGCCGGCAGCCAGAAGTGCAGCACCTGATCCGACCACGGCACATCGATGCGGATGCCGCGGAGTCCGGCCTGCCAGACGAGGATCGCGAAGACCAGCCCCGCGGTGATCGTCCAGGTCAGCACGAGTGCCAGTGCCACCGTGAGCCACCGCGGATCCCGCGCCGTGCGCAGAGCGATCACCCCCGCGATCGTCAGCAGCACGACGAACGCGATGTTGGACTGGTTGGTCAGGTAGGCGAAGAAGTTCTGGCTCGCGATCGTGTGCGACGCGAGCCCCCAGCTCAGTCGATGGATGAGCGCCACGAGGCAGATGGCGGCAGCGCCGAGGCGGAGCAGGCCGAAGACGGTACGCGCCTTCACCGCTGCGTCACCCGCCTTTTCCTCATCCGCCGAGTCTACGGATCGGACCTCCGAGGTTCCGTCGCGCGGACGCCCGTCCTGTCAGTTGTGGATCCGTGCTGGTGACCCTGTGTCGGCGAGTCAGCGTCGGGGTTCGCGGGTCGACCACAGCGCGAGCGCGACGAGCACTGGCTGGAAGAACAGCCGGACGAAACGCTTCATGTCCGTGTCGAGGCCGAAGCCGTCACGGTGGTGCATCCACTGCGCCACGTTGCCGGGGAACACGGCGACGAAGAACAGCGCGGCGATCGTGCCGACCGAGCGCCGACGGCGTCGTGCCAGCAACAGGGCAGAGCCGAGCGCGACCTCGGCCACGCCAGAGGCGAGCACGGTCGTATCAGGGTCGAGCGGGAGCGACTCCGGAACCTGGGCCTGGAACTCCTCACGAGCCACCGTGAGGTGCGAGACGCCCGCGAAGACGAGGGAGGCGCCGAGGAAGATGCGGCCGATAGTGCGGGCAGGAGTCGACATGGGGCGAGTTTACGCCTCGGCCACCACGCTCAGATCAGGCGGCGGAGCGCTTCTTCGAGCGAGACGCCCTGGGCCTCGGCGCGGTCGCGCAGGCGGGCGTGCTCGTCGGAGGAAAGGGGGATCCGCAGCTCGATCGGGTCGTCGTCGGGGGCGTTCAGGCCGTCGAGCAGATCGGATGCCTCGGCCCAGAGCGGCTCGGCGACCGAGGCGGCCGCGGCCGGAGAAGGGGTGGATGCTGCCGCGGCCGGAGAAGGGGTGGATGCTGCCGCTGCCGGCGTCGCCGCTGCCGACGATGCGGACGCAGCGACGGACGCGGATCCGGATACGGCGGCCCCGGCATCCGTTCCCATCGTGAAGCCCGGTCCTCGTCGCGGTTCCTGCTTCGCCTGGTAGGCCTTGGCGGCGGCGTTCGCGCGTTCGTCGGCCGCCTCGTTGAGCGGGTGTCCGGCGTGCCCCTTCACCCAGGAGAACTCGACGTCACGGCCGCGGATCGCCTCGTCGATGCCCTCGAGCAGGTCGCGGTTGAGCACGGGCCCGCCGTCGGACTTGCGCCAGCCCTTGCGCTTCCAGCCCGGCATCCACTTCGTCACGGAGTCGATCACGTAGCGGCTGTCGCACTCGATCATCAGCTTCTCGTCGGTGCCGGCGGTCGCGAGCAGCAGTTCGAGCACGGCGCGCAGCTCGCCCTGGTTGTTGGTGCCGTGCGGGGAACCGCCGGCTGCCCAGTTCGCGTCGTCGATGTACCAGGCCCAGCCGTTGGGGCCGGGGTTGCCTAGGGCGGAGCCGTCTGCGGCGGCGGTGATCGTCATCCCTCAACCGTAGCCGCGCGGCCCTTCGTCGATTCGCACGCGGGTCGCAGGGAATCGATGGTTGCCCTGCGTCGCGGTGGCGAAACTGCGACGTGGTGCAGGTCAGTCCTCTTCGGCCTCGGGGGCGGGAGGTGCGACCGGGAACAGGACCGAGCTCAGGTCACCGCTGGTCTCCGCGCCGAGGCCGATCGACAGCGGATCGACGACGGGCGCCGTGTCGAGCACATCCGCCTCCGTGCGCTCGATCGGCTCAGAGGGCAGCACCCACTGGTTCTCTTGTTCTTCCGGCTTCTGCTGGAACAGTCCCATGGTCTCCATTGTGAACCTGCCCGGCGGCGACGGGGTCGGATTCACACCGGATTGATCGGGAGTGGCGGGATCGAGGCTTCGCCTCAGGATGACGCGCGACGGAAGGTGAAGTACCCCGAGACGCCGCCGTGATTCACGACACCGGTCCCGGTGCTCAGCACACGTTCGGATGTCGTCGCCCCGGACCCGACGAACGCGTATCCCGTGTGTTCGAGTCGCCAGCCGACCCGCTCCACCTCGCCGAGGAAGTAGCCGACGCTCTCGTTCTGCAGGTACTCGTTCGCCGCGGAACCCCACGATGACGGGACTCCGGTGAGGCGGCTGACCTCGACGTGCAGGTGCAGCAGCAGGTCGCCACGGGCGTGGGCCTCACGCGCCGCGCCGAGCAGTCTTTCGGCTTCCTCCGCCGTCAGCATGGTTCTCCTGTCGAGTGGTGTCGTGTCGTGCCGACCCGGTTTCGCGGGTTCAGCGCCTGGCGGCCGTGCGCACCGCTTCGACGAGCGTGCGCCAGGGGCCGTCGAGGGCGGAGTCGGGGAGTTCTCGCTCTCGCCGTTCGGAGGGTGTGCGGGCTCGGATGCTCCAGACGTACCGGTCGGCGCCGGTGCCGGCATCAAACTCCTCGTCCCACGGGCAGCCGTCGATGAGGTCGATCCACTCCCCGGCGTCGTCGGGCTCGGCTTCCACCCGCCACTGACGACGGATGCCCGCGATGCCGCCGGTGCGCACCACCGCGATCACGACGTGCGTGTCAGTCGGTGGAGGGGACTCGCTCATCTTCATAGACTCCCACGGCACTCCAGGCGCGTCGAGCCGCTTCGGCCGTGGCATCGTCGAGCGCGGTGGCGGCGGCGACCGTGGCGTCGGCGAATTCCGTGAAGGTCGCCGTGCTCGACAAGCCCCCGGTGAGAGCCCGGTACCAGACCGTGCCCGCCCGCTCCCAGGCGTTGCCGCCGAGGTCGGTCGCGAACAGGGCGAAGGCGCGGTTGGGGATGCCGGAGTTGATGTGCACCCCGCCGTTGTCCTCGGTCGTGCGCACGAAGCCGCTCATGTGGGCGGGCTGCGGGTCTTTGCCGAGCTCGTCGTCGTCGTAGGCGGTGCCGGGGGCGATCATCGAGCGCAGCGCCGCACCCTCGACGGCGTCGGTGAAGATCTCGGCACCGATGAGCCAGGTCGCCTGGTCGGCGGTCTGGCCGAGGGCGTACTGCTCGGTCAGGGCGCCGAACACGTCGGCGATGGACTCGTTCAGCGCCCCGGGCTGCCCCTGGTATTCGAGGTTCGCGGTGTGCTGCACGACGCCGTGCGCGAGCTCGTGGCCGATGACGGTGAGCGATCCGGTGAACCCCTGGAACACCTCGCCGTCGCCGTCGCCGAACACCATCCGCTCGCCGTCCCAGAACGCGTTGTCGTAGTCGACGCCGTAGTGCACGGTTGCGTCGAGCGGGGCGCCGGCGTCGTCGAGGGAGTTGCGCTGGAACGCGGCCAGCAGCATCTCGAACGTGGCGCCGAGCCCATCGAACGCTTCGTTGACCGCGGTGTCTTCCACCGGGGCATCGTCTTCGCCGCGCACCACGGCTCCGGGTAGCTGCTGCGTGTTGCCGGCGTCGCTGATCGTGCGGTTCGGGGCATCCGAGAGCTGAGCGACGAGGTCGCCGTTCTCGTCGATCGAGAGGTCGATGCGGGCGCGGAAGGGCGGGCGACCCGACGTGAGCGTCTGCCGCGCGGCGGCTGCGGCCTTGGGGAAACGCCCCGACTCGGCCAGGCGCGCGAGCAGATAGGAGGGGACCACTCCATGACTTTCTCCGGATGCTGTGCTGCTCATGCTGCGACCCTACGCCGGGGCGCTGACGTTCGGGCTGACTGTCCGTGGGCATGACGCGAAATGAAGGAGATCGCGTGCTTCGAAGGACGCTTCCGCCTCACCGCTCCTTCGTCCCGTGTTTTCTCCTCCATTCCGTGCGCCTCGGGCGAGGAGGCCGAGGCTGCAACGCCCCGCCGACTTGATAACGAGAATCGTTCTCAATAGGGTGAGAACGTCATGAACCCTCCTCTCCGCCGAACCGCATCCGTCGCCGCCGCGCTCACGCTGTTGCTCGCGTTCACCGCCTGTGCCCCGACCGCCCCGCCCACGCCCGACGCATCCGCTCTCGACGCGCACGGCATCGACGCGGGTGGCGCGGCCGAGGTCGCCTCTCCCGCCCGCGCCCTCGTTATCGCCGACCGGCGCGGCGAGCTCACGCTTCTCGACCTCGACACCGAAGAGCGCACGACACTCGCGCCAGGCCGCAGCGGCATCACCGGTCTCTTCGGCGACGGCCGTCTCGTCTACCGCGCGCACGACACGGAGGGCGGCACCGCGGTCGAGGTGTTCGACTCCGCGCGCTGGACCGTGCCGCATGGCGATCACACGCACTCCTTCCGGGGTGCCCCGCAGACGCTCGGAATCCTCGAGGACGACGGAGACGTCACGGTCGTCGCCGGTGAACAGCGGGCGACCGTCGCCTTCGCGGGCGGGGAACTGGTCCTGCTCGCCCACGACGCTCTCGCCCAGGGGCTCGATGCCGCCCCGCGTGTGACCGTCGATGCCGCCGGCGCCGTCGCCCCACTCGCCGGACACCTGCTCGTACCGACCGCGGGGGCGACGATCGAGCTGCTCGACCCGGCCGGCGACCGCGTCCCGGATGCAGCAGTCGCGTGCGCCGATCCCCGCGATGTCGACCTCACCCGCGTCGGCGCCGTCTTCTCGTGCGCCGAGGGGGCCGTGCTCTTCAGCCGCGAGGTCGGCGGCACCGTCGCCGGCGAGACCATCCCGTACCCCGCGAACGCCCTCCCGGCGGGCAGTCTCTCCGGCCGCGCCGACCGCCCCGACCTCGCCGGAGTCGCGGGCGAGCAGGGTGCCTGGCTGCTCGACGTGCGGCAGCGGCAGTGGATGCTGCTCCCCTCCGACGTGCCGCTGTTGCAGGCTGCTGCCCTCGGTGACGACGACAGTCGCACGGTCGCGATCGATGCCGACGGACGCGTCCGCGTGCTCGCCCCGGACGGCACTGTGTTGGCCCGCACGGAACCGCTGCTGGCGGCCTCCGTCATCGACCCCGCCCTGCGCGACCGCGTGCAGCTGCTCGTCGATGCCCAGCACGCCTACGTGAGCGACCCGGCGACTGGTGTCGTGCACGAGATCGACCACGGCGACGGCACGGTCACCCGAACCTTCGCCGACCTCGACCCCTGGTCCGTGCAGCAGGTCGGCTGAGCCCTCGACGACTCCGGTCGTCGCCGCGCATCCCGCGCACCCACCCAGAAGAAAGAGAGACGATCCATGTCCCGACCCCGCAGCCGCCTCGCGATCGGCGCCCTCGGCGTGATCGCCGCCGTGGCGCTCGCCGGATGTGCGAGCCCCGGGCCCGCCGCCGAGAACACCGCAGGCGCCGCACCGGAAGACCACCACGAAGGCGACACCCGCATCGCCGTGACCTACGACGGCGGTGTGCTCGTGCTCGACGGCGAGACCCTCGACACCATCGGGCAGGTCGAGCTCGGCGGCTTCCTGCGCGTCAACGGCGCCGGCGACCACGACGGGCACGTCTTCGTCACCGCGGAAGACGGGTTCCACGTGCTCGACTCCGGCCTGGCATCCGGCACCGTCGAGTTCACCGGCGAGGTGTTCGACGCCGAAGCCGCGGGCCACGCAGTCCCGCACGCCGGACGCACGGCCCTGTTCGACGACGGCACCGGCGAGGTGCGGATCTTCGACACGGATGCCGTCGGCACCGGCACCCTTCCCGAGGTGGACACGATCACCTCGGAGGCCGCCCACCACGGTGTGGCGCTCGAGCTCGCCGACGGCAGCATCCTCTCGACCATCGGCACGGCCGATGCCCGCAGCGGAGTCCGTCACCTCGCGGCCGACGGCACCGAGCTCACCCGCAACGAGCAGTGCCCGAGCGTGCACGGTGAGGGTGCTCTCAAGGGCGAGGTCGTGATGTTCGGCTGCGAAGACGGCGTGCTGCTCTTCGACGGCGGCGCGTTCACCAAGATCGATGCCCCCGACGAGTTCGGTCGCACCGGCAACGCGTACGTGAGCGAGACCAGCGCGATCGCGTTCGGCGACTACAAGACCGACCCTGACCAGGAGGGGTACCTGCTGTCGCAGCTCGCGCGCATCGACACCGCGGCGCAGACGATGTCGATCGTCGACCTCCCGGAGGGTGTGGAGTACACCTGGCGCGGAGTCGGGCGCGACGGACACGACAACGTCGTGGTGCTCGGGGCCGACGGCAGCCTGTCGCTGCTCGACGAGTCAGGTGAGCTCGTCGACACCTGGGATGTGATCGATCCGTGGGAGAGCCCGACCGAGTGGCAGCAGCCGCACCCGGGCCTGCACGTGGTGGGCGACATCGCCTACGTGACCGAGCCGTCGAAGGACCGCATCCTCGCGGTCGACCTGCACACCGGCGAGGTGTCGGCCGAGGCGACCCTCGACGTCGTGCCGAACGAGTTCGTGGTGGTCGGCGCCGCCGGGCACTGACCTCGGCGCCGGTTCGGCGTGACGATTAGCCGAGGTGCCGGCGATGAGCGGAACAATCCCCACGGGAAGCTCCGCGATTCGTCCGCACCTCGGCGAATCGTGCGTGCGCCCCGGGCTCAGTCCGACTCGATACTTAGCACCGTCGTGCGCATGCCGTCGGACTCGTACTGCACGGGCATCCCGGGGTGATCGATCGAGAACCAGAAGACGCCGTCGTCGGTGTCGTACCGGCGGCAGGTGAGCTGCCCGAGGGGTGTCGACAGCGCGACGGTCGACACGCTCGTCGTCCCTGCGTCGAATGCGGCATGCCCCTGCAGCTCGGCCCAGGTCACGCGGTTCGAGACGACGGCCTTCGGGTCGGCGGCGGCCCACCGGTCGAGGGTCGCGCCCTCGTCATCGGTGTCGCGGAAGCGGTTGACGTGTTCGCCCATCGGGCCGTCGGGCCCCTCCAGGAGCAGTCGGATCAGCTTCCCCGATCCGGTGGCCTCGCGGATCTCGGCGGCGGTGAACGGCGTCGGAAGGAGTCCGGGGCCGAGCAGGTACGGGTCGGAATCGGTCATGCGTCCAGTCTGCGCCCTGGGGGTCCGCACCGCCCCCGCCCTTCGCCGAGTCGAGTGCACGGCGTGCTGCCGAGTGCACGGCGCGTTCGCGTCAAGATTCCGTGCGCTGGGCAGCATCCCGTGCACTCGGCGGGGGCGGGGTGCGAACCAGGAGTCGAAGCATGACGCGCAGGGGGTGACATTCCTCCAGTCCTGGGGCTATCTTTGTTTGACTACCGAAACAAGATGATTCGAGGACACCGTGGCGCCGGCTACCCAGACCGTACATTCCGAGGGTGAGATCTTCCGTCTGGTGCGCACCGGGGCGGCCCAGTCCCGCGCCGACCTCGCCCGCCTGACCGGACTCTCCCCCTCGACCGTCGCGCTCCGCGTCGAAGAGCTGATCGCCCACGGCTACATCGAGGAGAACGGCGAGGGCGAGTCTCGCGGAGGCCGTCGCCCCCGCGTGCTGACCGTCAAGGCCGGCGGCAGTGTGGTCGCCGGAGTCGAGCTCGGCGAGAAGCACGCCACGGTGGCGCTGTTCGACCGTCGTGCCGAGGTCGTCGCCTCGACCGTCGCGCAGGTGTCGCTCCTCGACGGGGTCGAGAGCGTCGTGAATCAGGTGTGGGAGTGCGCGCAGAAACTCGCGAAGGACAACGGCGGCCTCACGGTCGAGGGTATCGCGATGAGCCTGCCCGGCCCGGTGGATTCGCGCACCTCGCGCCTGCTGGCGCCCATGCGCATGCCCGGCTGGAACGGCGTCGACGTGGGTGAGGTGCTCGGCTCGGTCACCGGGCTCCCGTTCCTCATCGACAACGACGCGAACGCCATGGCCGTCGGTGAGTTCATCGAGCGCGGCGGCGAGCAGGAGCAGCTGGTCTTCGTGAAGGCGGGCAGCGGCATCGGCTGCGGCATCATCCTCGACGGGGCCGTCTACCGCGGGTACCGAGGGGTCGCCGGCGACATCAGCCACGTCGCCCTGCACAACGCCCCACCCATCATCTGCTCGTGCGGCCGGGTCGGCTGCCTCGACGTGGTCGCCAGCGGTGCGGCGATCGTGGATGCGCTGCGCGAATCAGGTGTCGCGGTGGAGACCCTCGACGACGTGCTCGCACTCGCGCAGGATGCCCACCCCAAAGCCACCTCCGCGCTGCGCGAGGCCGGCGCGCGCACGGGTGAGGTGCTCGCCACGATCATCAACTTCTTCAACCCGCAGGCGCTCGCGCTCGGCGGGCGACTGGCCACGGCCGATGCGTTCGTCGCGGGCGTGCGACAGGCCCTGTTCACGCTCTGCCTGCCCATGTCGACGGATGCTCTCGAGATCGGCGTGAGCCGAGCCGGCGCGCTCGCCGGTGCGCGCGGTGTGGCCTGGGAGCTGCTGGAGCGGATGCTCGACCCGGCCAGGATCGACGAGGAACTTCGCACGACCGCCGCGCAGTAGGTTCGATTATCGGCTCAAGTTCGGGACCATGCGGAACAAGATGCAAGTTTTGGTTCGAGGTCCGATCTAGACTCGGAGTATGACCGAGACGTCCCCGCTCCCGCGCATCGCCATCGCCGGCATGGCCATCGAGTCCAGCACCTTCTCGCCGCACCGCGCCGGCGAACGCGACTTCCTGCGCGTGGAGGGCGAAGAGCTCATCACCCGCTACGACTCCCTGCGCGACGGCGACATGCGCGGCCGCGCCGAGTGGCTGCCGGTCTACTACGCCCGATCGATCCCCGGCGGTGCCGTGCTGCGCGAGGTCTACGACAGCATCAAGACGCGCATCTGCGACGGGCTGCGGGCGCTCGTGGCCGACGGCGAGAAGCTCGACGGCCTCTTCTTCGACATCCACGGGGCGATGAGCGTCGAGGGCATGGACGACGCCGAGGGCGACCTGATCACCGCCATCCGCGAGGTGATCGGCGCCGACGTCGTGGTGTCGGCATCGATGGACCTGCACGGCAACGTCTCGCGCACCCTGATCGAGAACGTCGACATCATCACCTGCTACCGCCTCGCCCCGCACGAGGACACGTGGGAGACGCGCGACCGCGCGATCCGCAACCTCGTCGAGGCGCTCGAGAGCGGTGTCACCCCGCGCCGCGCCTGGGTGCGCGTGCCCATCCTGCTCCCCGGTGAGAAGACCAGCACCCGCGTGGAGCCGGCGAAGAGCCTGTACGCCCGCATCCCCGAGATCGAGGCGCGCCCCGGCATCACCGACGCCGCGATCTGGATCGGCTATGCCTGGGCCGACGAGCCCCGCTGCCACGCGACCGTGGTCGTGACCGGCACCGACGACGCGGCGACCGCTCTCGCCGCGGAAGAGCTCGGTCGCGCGTTCTGGGATGTGCGCGACGACTTCGAGTTCGTGGGCCCTCCCGGAACCCTCGACGAGGGTGTCGCGGCCGGCCTCGCCGCCACCGACACCCCGTACTTCATCAGCGACTCGGGCGACAACCCCGGCGCCGGTGGCACGGGGGACGTCACCTGGACCCTCGCGCAGCTGCTGCAGAAGCCCGAGCTCACCTCCGACGACGCCCCGGTCACGCTGTGCGCCTCGGTGTTCGACAAGGGGGCGCTCGACGTCCTCCGCGGTCACGCCGTGGGTGAGCGGGTGTCGGTCGAGGTCGGCGCGCGCGTCGACAGCGGCCCGAACGGGCCGGTCCTCGTCGAGGGCGTGCTGCACAGCCTGCACGAGGGCGATGTGGACGCGGGCGGCATCGCGGTCATCCGCGTCGGTGGCCTGCACGTGATCGTCACGGAGTTCCGCAAGGCGTACCACGATGTCTCCGACTTCACCTCGATCGGACTCGACCCGGTCGCGGCGCAGATCGTCGTCACCAAGATCGGCTACCTCGAGCCCGAGCTGTACGCGATCATGCGCGGCTGGACGCTCGCCCTCACCCCTGGCGGGGTGGATCAGGACCTCGAGCGGCTCGGTCACCACCGCATCCAGCGTCCGATGCATCCGTTCGACGCGTTCGATGAGGCTCCGGATCTCGCGGCCGAGATGGTCGGCTGACGCGCTTCCGCAGCTTTTCGCCGCAATCGAAGAAAGTTAGTTACTTAAACGTAACAAGACCGACTTCTGCCCCGGACTTAGTTCGGGCATGATTCAAAGTACGTCATAAATCGGACGAACGCCTTGGTTGCGAGGCGTTGAACAAGGAGGTTTACATGCGATCTCAGTCGCTGCGCCGCCGGCTGCTCGCCCCCCTGGGTGCGCTCGCCGTCGCGACGCTCGCCCTCACCGCCTGTCAGGGTGGCGCCTCGGGCGACACCGGCTCGGGCGAGAAGGACACCGTCAGCTTCGCCCTGCAGGTCGGCACCGGACCCAACTGGATCCTGCCGATCTCGTCGCCCGACAAGATGGCCACCCACAACAGCGCCATCAAGGCGACGATGTGGCCGCGCCTGTTCGAGTACAACGGCGTCGACGGCGAGATGGGCTGGGACGAGCTGGCCTCCGCCGCCAAGTCCTACGAGTTCTCCGAGGACCGCAAGACCATCACGATCACGCTGAACGACCTCGACTGGTCGGACGGCGAGCCCGTCACCTCGCGCGACGTGGAGTTCTGGTACAACCTGGTGCGCTTCAACGGCGAGAAGACCGGCGGCTACTCCGCCGGCCTGATGCCCGACAACATCACCGAGTTCACCACCATCGACGACAAGACGTTCTCGCTGACGATGGACAAGGTCTACAACGAGGAGTTCCTCCTCGGCAACCAGCTCAGCCTCATCTACCCGATGCCGCAGCACGTCTGGGACAAGACCAGCGCTGACGGCGAGATCGGCGACCACGACCGCGACCAGGCCGGTGCGACCGCGGTTCTCGACTACCTCTTCTCCGAGGCCGAGGACATGAAGACCTACGCGACCAACGACCTGTGGAAGACCGTCGCCGGCCCGTACACGGTCAAGAGCTGGTCGGACTCGGGTCTGGTGGAACTCACCGCCAACAAGGAGTACACCGGCGAGGACAAGCCGAGCATCGACAACGTCGAGTTCCTGCCGTTCACGTCGGCCGACGCCGAGATGAACGTCGTGCGCTCCGGTGATGTCGACTACGGCTACGTCACGAGCTCGCAGCTCACAAACGAGAAGCAGTTCACCGACCTCGGCTACAGCATCGAGCCGTGGGCCGGCTGGTCGATCACGTACATGCCGTACAACTTCGCCAACCCCGAGAAGGGCTCCTTCTACAAGCAGCTCTACGTGCGTCAGGCACTGCAGCACGCCATCGACCAGGAGACCATCTCCGAGGTCGTCTGGCACGGTGCCGCGACTCCCGACTACGGTCCCATCCCGCAGACCGCGGACTCCAGCGGACTGTCCGACGTGCAGAAGGACAACCCGTACCCGTTCGACCTGAAGAAGGCCGAGAAGCTGTTCACCGACAACGGCTGGGTCAAGGGATCCGACGGCACGCTCGAGTGCGCCGAAGCCGGCGCGGCCGAGGGTCAGTGCGGCGAGGGAATCGCCGCGGGTGACAAGGCGGAGATCGTCGTCACCACGCAGAACGGCTCGCAGGAGACCGACAACATGATGGCGGAGATCCAGTCGTCGCTCGGCAAGATCGGCGTCAAGATGACGATCGACTCCAAGCCGCTCGACACCGTCCTCACGCAGGCGCAGGAGTGCAAGACCGGCAGCGCGTGCACGTGGGAGCTCGTCTTCTTCGGTACTGCGGGCAGCTGGTACTTCCCGCCGTACGCCACCGGTGAGCGCGTCTTCGCGAAGGACACCAAGTGGAACGCCGGACAGTACGACAACCCCGAGGCCGAGGAGCTCGTCCAGGCGATGGCCTTCTCGACCGATCCCGAGATCGCGAAGAAGTACTCCGAGTACCTCGCCACCGACCTCCCGGTCATGTGGATGCCGAACCCGGTGTACCAGGTCTCCGTCGTCCGTGACGGACTCGACATCGCCCACCAGGACCCGGGTGCGTCGTTCCTTCCCCAGCGTTGGTCCTGGACCAAGTAACGAGCAGGTGACATGAGCGTGGTGGAAGCAGCGCAGAACGCGCAGCAGAAGAAGGAGAGGGCCGGCGGCCCGCGGTTCTGGTGGTACCTGTTGCGACGGGTCGGCCAGGGCGGGATCGTCATCCTCATCGTGACGCTGATCGTGTTCGCGCTGCTCCACCTCGCGATGCCGCAGGGGCCGGCCGCCGGCATCCTCGGCATGCAGGCATCGCAGGAGCAGATCGACGCCTTCAACAAGGAGAACGGCTTCGATCTGCCCCTGTGGCAGCAGTACTTCAACTTCCTGCTGCAGCTGGTGCAGGGAGACCTGGGCGACTCGTTCAAACTGAACCGACCGGTGGCGGATGCCATCGGCCAGCGTCTTCCGAAGACGCTGATCCTGGCCCTCATCTCGATGCTCTTCGCACTGATCATCGCGATCCCGATGGGCATCTTCCAGGCCGTGCGCCGCGGCAAGGCCTGGGACTACGCGCTGACCACCTGGAACTTCATCGTCTACTCGACGCCGTCGTTCTTCCTCGGCCTGATCCTCGTGATCGTGTTCGCCCAGTGGCTGCGGCTCGTACCCGCCCAGGCGCCGCAGGGCGAGACCGTCGGCGACGTGCTGGCCAACCCGGCCGGCCTCGTGCTGCCGGTGCTCACCGCGGCGCTCGGCATCATCGCGACGTTCTCGCGGTACATGCGCTCGGCCACGATCGACAACCTCTCCGAGGACTACGTCCGCACCGCCAGGGCGAAGGGCACCTCGGTGCCCGTGGTGATCACCCGCCACGTGGTGCGCAACTCCCTGACCCCCGTGATCGCCATGCTCGGCTACTACCTGCCGGTCATGTTCGGCGGCATGATCGTCGTCGAGTCGCTCTTCAACTACCCCGGCATGGGCCTGCTGTTCTGGACCTCGGCGCAGACCTCCGACTACCCCGTGCTGATCGGCTGCATCCTGGTGATCGCGCTCGCGACGGTCATCGGATCGCTCCTCGCCGACATCATCCAGGCGCTGCTCGATCCGCGCACCCGAGAGGAGCTCTCGTGAGCACCACGACCATCGTGATGCGCACGCTGACCCCGCGTCAGCGGGGCACGCGCCGCTTCCTGCAGAACAAGCTCGCCGTCTTCGGCATCGTGACCATCGTGCTGTTCCTGCTCTTCTGCTTCCTGGGTCCGCTGATCCACCCGACGGACCAGATCCACACCGACCTGCGCAGCACCATGCTGCCGCCGGGCAGCCCTGGCCATCCGCTCGGCACCGACGACGTCGGCTACGACGTGCTCGGTCGGCTCATGATGGGCGGTCAGATCTCGATCCTGATCGGCCTCGCCGCCGGCATCCTCGCCACCGTCATCGGCACCCTCTGGGGCGCGATCGCCGGCTACGTCGGCGGTGCCGTCGACACCGTGATGATGCGCGTCGTCGACGCCGGCATCGCGATCCCCGCGACCTTCCTGCTGCTGATCCTCTCGGCGATCCTGCGCCCGAGCGTGCCGCTGATGATCTGCGTCATCGGCCTGGTGTCCTGGCTCGTCCCGGCTCGTCTCGTGCGCGCTGAATCGATCTCGCTGAAGTCGCGCGAGTACGTGCTGGCCCTGCGGGCGATGGGCGGTACGCACTCCCGCGCCGTGCTCAAGCACATCGTCCCGAACACCGTCGGCACGATCGTCGTGAACGCCACCTTCCAGGTCGCCGACGCCATCCTCCTCGTCGCCTACATCTCGTTCCTCGGAATGGGGCTGCAGAAGCCGGCGACCGACTGGGGCGCCATGCTCACCAGCGGCATCACCTACACGTACGCGGGCGCCTGGTGGCTGATCTTCCCCGCCGGATTCTGCATCGTGCTGACCGTCTGCGCCTTCAACAGCATCGGCGACGGCCTGCGCGACTTCTTCGACGTGAAGGGGCGTGCCGCATGAGCGACGCACTGCTGGAGATCTCCGACCTCACGGTCACGTTCCGCACGGAAGACGGATCGGTCGAGGCCGTGAAGGGCATCGACCTCGAGGTCCGACCCGGCGAGGTGCTGGCGCTGGTCGGCGAGTCCGGTTCGGGCAAGTCCGTCACCGCCATGGCCATCCTGAAGCTGCTGCCGCGCTCGGCCACGGTCACCGGTTCGATCCGGCTCGCCGGGCGCGAGCTCCTGCCGCTCGCGGAAGCCGAGATGAACGCCGTGCGCGGCGCCGAGATCTCGATGGTGTTCCAGGAGCCGATGACCGCGCTCAACCCGAGCATGCGGATCGGCGACCAGATCACCGAGGCGATCCTCAACCACCGCACCATCTCCAAGGCGGAGGCCTGGGAGCGTGCGGTCGAGATGCTCCGGCGCGTGGGCATCCCCGAGCCCGCCCGTCGGGCGAAGAGCTACCCGCACGAGCTGTCCGGTGGGCAGCGCCAGCGCGTGGTCATCGCGATCGCCCTCGCCTGCGAGCCGCAGCTGATCATCGCCGACGAGCCGACGACCGCACTCGACGTGACCGTGCAGGCCGAGATCCTCGACCTGATCCGCGGTCTCGCGGCCGAGTCGGGGACCGCGTTCCTGCTCGTCACGCACAACATGGGCGTCGTCGCCGACATCGCCGACCGGGTCGCGGTGATGTTCCGCGGCACCATGGTCGAGGTGGGCGACACCCGCACGGTGCTCACCGCGCCGCGCGAGGACTACACGAAGAAGCTGCTCAGCGCCGTGCCCTCGCTGCCCGACCTCGCGAGCGTGATCGAACGGGAGCCCGAGACCGAGGTCCCCGCCGCGGTGCTCGAGCTGGATGCCGCGAGCGTCACCTACCGACGCGGCGGACGACCGTTCCTCGCGCTCGACGGCGTGAGCCTGCGCATCGCTCCGGGCGAGATCCTCGGCCTGGTCGGCGAATCCGGATCGGGCAAGTCGACCCTCGGACGCGCGGCACTGGGGCTCCTGCCCCTGTCGAGCGGCGGCATCACCCTGTTCGGCGAGAAGGTCGGACGCGGCGGTGTCTCCGGGCGTCGGGAGCGCGCGCTGCGCGGTCGCGTCGGCGCGATCTTCCAGGACCCGGGTTCCAGCCTGGACCCGCGTATGACCGTCGGCGAGGCCATCGCTGAGCCCCTGCTCGTGCAGCGGCGGCGCTTCCCGACCTCGGCGAACACGCGTCGCACCCGCGTGGCCGAGCTTCTCGACGCCGTCGAGCTGCCCACGAACTACGCCTCGCGCTACCCGCACGAGCTCTCCGGAGGGCAGCGTCAGCGCATCGGTCTCGCGCGCGCCATCGCCCTGGAGCCGGAACTGATCATCGCCGACGAGCCCACCTCGGCCCTCGACGTCTCGGTGCAGGCCGCGGTGCTCGAGGTGCTGCGCACCCTGCAGGAGAAGATGCACTTCGCGTGCCTCTTCATCAGCCACGACCTCGCCGTGGTGCACGAGATCTCCGACCGGGTGGCCGTGATGCTCAAGGGCGAGATCGTCGAGACGGGCTCCGCCGACGACGTGCTCCTGGCGCCGCAGCATCCGTACAGCCGACGGCTGCTGGCCTCGGTGCCGGTTCCCGATCCCGACAAGCAGGCGCTGCGGCGGGAGGCCCGTGCGGCCGCCCGGGTGATGGCCCCGTGACCGGGGGAGAGCCGACCCGATCGACCCTTGTGCACGGCGCGGGCCCTGTCGTGCTCGGGCTCGACGTCGGCGGATCGAGCGTCAAGCACCTGCTCGCGCCGGCGCGCATCTCGCTGGATGCGCCGCCCACGCCCCTCGCGCGCGGCCGCCACGCGACGCCCAAGGATTCACCTGTCGACGGGCTCGCCGCCATCGCCGCATCGCTCCGCGGTGATGCCGAGCTCGAACGCGTGGTGCTGTCGATCCCCGGACTCGTCGACGAGGCGGCGGGCGTGGTCGTGCGCTCGACCAACATCCCGGCGCTCGACGGCCGCCCGCTCGGCGCGCAGCTCAGCGCCGAACTCGGCATCCCGGTCGACGTCATCAACGACGGTCACGCCGCCGCGGTCGCCGAGGCCTCGTGGGGCGCGGGCGCCGGTGTCGACGACGTCTTCGTGCTCGCGCTGGGCACCGGGATCGCGGGCGCACACGTGGCGCACGGACAGGTCGTCCCCGGGGCGCACGGCTCGGCCGGCGAACTCGGACACATCACGATCGAGCCCGACGGCAGCATCTGCTCGTGCGGACGCCGCGGATGCCTGGAGACCATCATCGGCGCACCCGCCCTGCGGCGGGCGTGGGCCGCGGTCGGCGGTGCAGGCGGTCCGGAAGGGCTGCTGGCGGCGAGCAGCGAGGGGGATGCGGTGGCCACCGCGATCGTGGAGCGGGCGTCGTCGGCGCTCGCGGAGGCGATCCTCACCCTGTGTGCCCTCGTCGATCCCGGTTGCATCGTGATCGGCGGCGGGCTCGCTCAGGCGCCGCATCAGCTCGTGACGCTCGCGGCACGCTATGTCGGCGAACGGGCCTCGTTCCATCGGGTTCCGCCCATCGTGCCGGCCACGCTCGGCGAGTGGGCCGGGGCGAACGGTGCCGTGCTGACCGCGCTCCGCCGCCAGCGCGCCCTCGTCTGACGCGCCGCACGCGTCGCCGCATCATGTCGCGTCGCGTCTCCGTGCGCGTCGCATCCCGCCGAGTGCACGGGTTCTTGCCGAGTGCACGACTTGCCCGCGTCGACAGCCCGTGCACTCGGCGACAAGCCGTGCACTCGACAACGGGGGCGGGCGGATGTCGGCGGGGCGGATGCCCAGGACACTCGCGTAAAATCAGCACAATGACCGACGCCCCCTCCGACGCTGCACCCGACCTCGGACCGGGCGTCGACCCCGACGATCTCGCCACGACCCTTCGCGTACTGGCCGAGCTGCACCAGATCGACAACGAGCACCCGGACTTCGTCGCCGTGCGCCACGCGACCGCGGCGATGTTCAAGGCGGTCAAGCGCGTGCGCCGCAAGGAGATCCGCGACGCGATCGCCGAGGCCGACAAGGCCGTCGTCGCCCGCACCGCCACCGGGGCGCCCGACCGCATCGACGACGAGACCCGCGGCAACGACCTCGCCACCAGCGTGCAGGACGCGCCCATCGCGGGCGAGCTGCTCAAGCCCCGCAACTGCTACATCTGCAAGCAGCCGTACACGCAGGTCGACGCGTTCTACCACCAGCTCTGCCCGGACTGCGCCCGCTTCAGCCACGGCAAGCGCAACGCCCGCACCGACCTCACGGGCAAGCGCGCCCTGCTCACGGGTGGCCGCGCCAAGATCGGCATGCACATCGCGCTGCGGCTGCTCCGCGACGGTGCGCACACGACCATCACGACCCGGTTCCCGCGCGACGCCGTGCGTCGCTTCTCGGCCCTTCCCGACTCGGGGGACTGGCTGCACCGCCTGCGCGTCGTCGGCATCGACCTGCGCGACCCCGCCCAGGTGATCGGCCTCGCCGACTCGGTCGCGGCTCAGGGCCCGCTCGACATCCTCATCAACAACGCCGCGCAGACCGTGCGCCGCTCGCCCGGTTCGTACTCGCTGCTGGCGGATGCCGAACTGCAGCCACTTCCCGACGGACCGCTCCCCGAGATGGAGACCTTCGGGCACACTGCCGATCCGCACCCGCAGGCGCTGCAGGCATCGGTCGACGCGCATCCGCTGCTCTCGGTCGCCGCCCTCGGCGGCACGGTCGCCGAGCAGGGCGGACAGGCGCTCACGGCAGAAGACCTCGCCCGGCTCGCGATGGCGCCCGGCTCGTCGTCGCTCGAGAAGCACGCCGACGGCACCGCGATCGACGCGGGTGGTCTCGTGCCGGATGTGAACCGCACCAACAGCTGGGTGCAGTCGATCGACCAGGTCGACCCGCTCGAGATGCTCGAGGTGCAGCTCGCCAACACGACCGCGCCGTTCCTGCTGATCAGCCGGCTGCGCGCGTCGATGGCGGCATCCGATTCGCACCGCAAGTACGTGGTGAACGTGTCGGCCATGGAGGGGCAGTTCTCCCGCCGGTACAAGGGCCCGGGGCACCCGCACACGAACATGGCCAAGGCCGCGCTCAACATGCTCACCCGCACCAGCGCCGGCGAGATGCTCGAGAAGGACGGCATCCTCATGACCGCGGTCGACACCGGATGGATCACCGACGAGCGCCCGCACTACACGAAGGTGCGTCTGGCCGAAGAGGGTTTCCATGCTCCGCTCGACCTCGTCGACGGCGCCGCCCGCGTGTACGACCCGATCGTGCGTGGCGAGGCCGGCGAAGACGTGCACGGGGTGTTCCTGAAGGACTACGAGCCCAGCCCCTGGTGAACCCCCGCAGTCGATAGCATCGACGGGTGGATCTGATCTCGGGTGCTGCCAATGTCGCGGGCATCGCCGGCGCCGCGGCGCCCCTGGTGCGTCGGGGCGCCCTGGAGCGCGAGTTCCACGCGTGCTTCGCGCGGGCACTGAGGCAGGCCTTCGTCGAGCAGGACCGCGACGACAGAGGCGTGACCGCGTCGATGCTCGCCGACGCGCTGAGGCCGAAGCAGGCGTACCGGCTGCTCGCGCAGCACGACCCGCAGTTGGCGGCGCCCGACCGTGTCGATCGCTGGTCTCTGACATTCCGTCAGGAGCTTCCCGCGCTCGACGTGATCGACGAACGGACCGTCGACATCCCGCGACTCGCGCAGGAGACCGCCCGACTGCTCGCGCAGGAGATCGACAGAGCCGCACGGCAGCCGGACAGCGCGCTCGCCCTGCCGCTCCTGCTCGCTCGGTCGGCGCCGGCCGACACGGTCTCTGGTGCGCGAGAGGAGAACGCATCGACGTTCGCCCGTAGCCCCTCGGGCGCCGTCTCCAACATCGCGACCCTGCCCCTGAGCGAGCAGCCCGTGGCGCGCCCCGAGCAGGATGTCGTGGAGGAGACCCTCTCGGCGCATCGCCTCGCCGTCATCGCGGGCGGGCAGGGAGCCGGCAAGAGCGTCCTCGCGGAGATGACGGCACGTTCGTGGAGTGCGCACGAAGACCTCGAACTCGTGTGGTGGGTGTCGGCCAAGACGCCGCAGCTGCTTCTGGATGCCTGCGAGTCGCTGCTGCAGGAGTTCGGCGAGCAGCCAATGGGCGACCTGCCGGCGCAGGTCCGGTCTCTCCTCGCCCGTCGCGACGGGTGGCTCGTCGTCGTGGACGATGCTCCGGGGTTCGACACCGTCCGCGAGCTGCTTCCCGCCGAACACGAGAGCGGAACGGTTCTGGTGACGACGCGCTCGGCCGCATCCTTCCCGAAGCATGCCGTCGTGCAGGTCGATGGCGCGAACGACGCCACCCTGCGTGGAATCGCTCGTCGCCGCCTTCCGGACGACGTCTCGGAAGGCGAGGTCGACGAGGTGCTCGGCGCCTGCGCGGGCAATCCCCTGATCGTGTCCACGGCGTGCGGATATGTGGCAGAGACCGGCACCTCGGTCGCATCCCTGGTCGCCCTGATGCGCTCGAGCCCCAGTCGCGTCCTCGCCGGACGTCCGGAGTCCGCCGGATTCGTCGGCGTCCTGGCCGCCGTGCGCGACGACGCTCGCGGAGGACTCGCGTGGCAACTGCTCGTCGCGGTGGCCGTCAGCGGAGGCAGCGGCGTACCCCGGCGCCTGTTCGAGACGGCCTTCGCGGAAGAGACAGACGCGCAGCTCCGCATCGACGAGGCGTTCCGCGAGCTGATCGGCATCGGCGTCGTGAGTATCCGCGGGGCACTCGTCCAGAGCCATGCCCTCACTGCATCCGTCGTTCTCGACCTCGCGGAGCAGCCGTTGCGCGCGGGATCCGCCGTCCTGCTCATCGAAGCGGTGCTGCGTCTCATCGATGTGCCCGGGCGTCGTCTGCTCCCGGGCCTGGCAGCGGTGATCGATGCCGTGGACCCCTTGCTGGAAACGCAGAGGGCGTCACGCGTCGTCGCCCGGATCCTGCTCGCGGAGCGGCTGGCGGAGCAGGGCTCGGTCAGCGGCGCCTACCGGCAGATACAGGCGGCGCGTGCGGTTCCCTTCGTGCACGAGAGTCCCGACGCGCAGGTGGTCATCCTGCAATCCGAGGCCCGCGTGCACCTGTTGGCGGGGGAATCCGGTCAGGCGAAGCAGGCGGCGGAGCGGGTGGTGGCCGATGCGGCGGCACCGGACGACCTGCGGGCAGCCGCGCATGTGACCATCGCCTGGGCGGAGGAGGCGCTGGGGGATCCGGCAGCTGCGCGGCGCAGCATCGCGGAGACGCTGCGCTTGATGCCGGACGATGTAGGCGTGCAGTCACTCCATGATCAGTTCTTCCTCACGGATGTGCCGGCCGCGGAGCGCGTGGCAGGGTATCTGGAGCTCGCCGAGCGGGCGGATGAGGAGCTGCGTGGCAACTTCCTGACGATGGCGTCGCGCAGCAGCATCGAGGCCGGTCATCCCCGGGAGGCAGTGGAATACGCGCAACGTGCCGTGAAGCTGGATCGGGGAGTCGGAGGCGAGCGCAGCCTGCATGTGGCACGAGACCTCAACGATCTGGGCATGGCGCTGATCGCCACCGGCCAGCTGGAGCAGGCCTCGACGGCCCTGGAGGAATCGATCGGGATCTACCGGGAGGACCACGAGTCGCACAGCCACACTGCGCTTCCCCTTCTGCATCTCGGTCGGCTGCTCACCCTGCGCGCGCAGGATGCGCAGCCGCCGGATGCCGGGCTGCTCACGCAGGCCCGCCGCACCTTGAGTGAGGCGATCGATCTGCAGCGGCGGGCGGCGCCCGACAGCGACGACCACGCCAGCATGCTCTATGCGCTCGGCGATGTCATGCTGCTCTCCGGCGACGCCAGTGGTGCGCTGGATTCGTACCGTGAGTCGGCGCGGATCGATCGAGCGGTGCACGGCGAAGCGCATCGTGAAGTCGGTTTCGATGTCGCGCGGATGATGCAGGCCCAACTGCAGCTGGGTGACGCCGACGGGGCGCTGAGCTCCTTCGGGACCGTGAAGACCCAGGTGCCGGAGTGGGAGCGCGTCGATCCGAACCTCGCGGTCCGCCTGCTCTGCATGCAGGCGGGAGCGCTGTTGGCACTGCCGCCTCAGCGAGTGCTGCAGAAGGCGGAGTTGGCCACCGTGGTCTCGCGAATCCAGGTGCTGCTGCGCGTGCCAAGTGTCAGCGACGATCATCGGACGATGGCCCGCGAGATCGTCCTGCGAGTGGCGCAGCAGATCCGCTGAGCGGCGACGTCCGCGTCAGTGCGCGCGCTCGGCGAGGTTGGCGGATGCCCAGCGGCCGAGCTGATCGAGGATGGGCAGCAGCCCCTCGCCGCTGGAGGTGAGTGCGTATGACACGGTGATCGGCGGGCCGGCATCGACCGTGCGCGCGACGAGACCGGCATCGGAGAGCTCTGCCAGGCGGTCGGAGAGCACGGTGTCGCTGATGCCGGCGACCGCGCGCCGCAGCGCGACGAAGGTCGAAGGGCCGCCTCCGAGCGAGGACACGATCATGCCGTTCCACCGTTTGCCGAGCACGCTGAAGGCCAGTGTGACGGCGGCGTCGCACACCTGACGTTCTTCTTCGACCTCGGCCATGCGCCCATCCTACCCGTGCTACGTTAACCAGTGTCGCTAATAAAAACCTAGCGACTACGAAAACGAGAGGTAGGCCCATGTCCCTGTTCCGCCTGGATGCCAGCATCCTTCCCGCGTCGTCCGCCAGCCGCGCGCTCGCCGACCTCGTCGAGGCCGAGTGGACCGCGTCCCACCCCGACTCGACCGTCACCCGCCGTGACCTGGCGAGCGACCCGGTGCCCGCGACCGCCTGGGCGGATGCCGTCACCGGCGGCTTCGTCGACGAGGCCCAGCGCACCTCCGCGCAGAACGATGCCCGTGCGCTCGCGACCTCGTTCGCCGACGAGCTGATCGGTGCCGACGCCCTGCTGTTCGCCGTGCCGCTGTACAACTACGGCGTCTCGCAGCACTTCAAGACCTGGTTCGACCTGGCCTACACCGACCCGCGCATCGACCCGACGGGCACCGCGCTGAACGGCAAGCCCGCGACGCTCGTCACCGTGCTCGGCGGCAACTACGCAGAGGGCTCGCCCAAGGAGGGCTGGGACCACTCGACCGGCTGGCTGCGCCGCGTGCTCGAAGACGTCTGGGGCCTCGACCTGCGCGTCGTGCAGCGTCCGTTCACCCTCGTCGGCGTGAACCCGGCGCTCGACGCGTTCACCGACACGGCGCGCGAGCTCAAGGAGAACGCCGAGGCCGACGCCCGCACCTTCGGCCGCGAGCTCGCCGCGACGCGCGACCCCCGCGTGGCCTGAGGTTCCGGAGCCGAGCCGCCCCCTTGTGATCGAACCGGCCCCCTACGTGCGCACGTAGGGGGCCGGTTCGATCCGAAAGGGGTGGTTCGACCCTCCCGGTAGGGATGGGGCGTCAGGCGGGCGCGGCCGCCGGGTACGGATGCGGCAGCCACACCGTCACGATCAGACCGCCGTCCGCGCGCGGGGTGAGCACCAGGGTGCCGCCGTGCGCCTGGGTGATGCGGTCGACGATCGCGAGGCCGAGTCCCGCACCGGCATGGTCGTCGTCGCGGGTGCGCTCGGCGCCCCGCTGAAACGGCTCGACAAGGGTCGCCACCAGATGCGCCGGCAGCACCTCGCCGGTGTTCTCGACCACCAGCGCGACCGCCTGCGGCGTCGAGTGCGTGCGCACGGCCACGGCCCCTCCGGACGACAGATTGTGCACGATCGCATTCAGCACGAGGTTGGTGACCAGCTGCGGCAGCAGCGCTGACGAACCGAGCACCGACGCGGGCGCACCGCCCACTTCGACGGTCACACCGCGACGGTCGGCGAGCGGCAGCAGCGCCTCCACCGCCCCCTCGGCGAGCAGGGAGAGGTCGACGATCTCGCGCGGGAACGTCCTGCGGTCGGCGCGGCTCAGGAGCAACAGGGCCTCGGTGAGCTCGATCGCCCGGGTGTTCACCTCACGCAGTCGCGCGATCAGGGCGTCGACATCGCGGTCGGGGTCGGCCTCGGCGACCTCGAGCAGGGTCTGCGAGATCGCGAGCGGGGTGCGCAGCTCGTGTGAGGCGTTCGCGGCGAACCGCTGCTGCTCGGCGACGTGCGCCTCGAGCTGCTCGAGCATCGAGTCGAAGACATCGGCCAGATCGCGGAACTCGTCACGGGGGCCGGCGAGCGCCACACGGTGCGACAGCGACCCCTGCGCGGCGAGCCGGGCGGCGTCGCCGATGCGGTCGAGCGGCGCGAGCATCCGTCCGGCCAGCAGCCACCCGGCGCCGAGACCGAACGCGAGCAGCACCAGCATGACCATCGAGGCCACCGGCACGAACGCCCGACTGAGGTCGCCGCGGTTGGGGAAGAAGTCGACGGTGTCCGGCACGTAGCGCAGCAGGAACAGCCCGACCGCGGCGAGGAGCAGACCTCCCGACACCACCACGATCACCGCGTAGCTCAGCGTGAGTTTGAGGCGGGCGCTCATCCCGCGGCGCCTAGGCATCGGTATCCGTCCCGATCCGGTACCCGACTCCCGGCACCGTGAGGATCAGCCATGGCTCGCCCAGGCGCTTGCGCAGCGACGACACCGTGATGCGCACGGCATTCGTGAACGGGTCGGCGTTCTCGTCCCAGGCCCGCTCCAGCAGCTCTTCGGCGCTGACCACCCCGCCCTCCGCGTCGACCAGCACCTCCAGCACGGCGAACTGCTTGCGGGTGAGCGCGACGTAGCGGTCGTCGCGGTACACCTCGCGGCGGAACGGGTCCAGCCGCAGCCCGGCGACCTCGAGCACCGGCGGGCGGCTGCGCTGACGGCGGCGGTCGAGGGCGCGCAGGCGCAGCACCAGTTCCCGCAGCTCGAACGGCTTGGTGAGGTAGTCGTCGGCGCCGATCTCGAAGCCGCTCGCCTTGTCGTCGAGCCGGTCGGCGGCGGTGAGCATCAGGATCGGGATGCCGCTGCCGGAGGCCACGATCCACCGGGCGATGTCGTCGCCCGACGGGCCGGGCACGTCGCGGTCGAGCACGGCGATGTCGTAGGAGTTGATGCTCAGCAGCTCGAGCGCGGTGTCGCCGTCGCCGGCGATGTCGGCCGCGATCGCCTCCAGGCGCAGCCCATCACGGACCGCCTCGGCGAGGTAGGGCTCGTCCTCGACGATCAGCACACGCATGGCTGAGATCCTACGCAGTGCGGCATATCGGGAGCATATGGAAAAGCGCATACGCCCTCGCAACCGGCGTGCTTCTTCACTGGAAGCATGAACACCCGCACCACCTCCCGCTCCCCGAGAGCGCGCCGCCGTCGGTTCGCCGTCGTCGCTGTCGCCCTCGCTCTCGCCGTGGTCGTCGCGTTCGCGGTGCAGCAGTCGCTGTCCGTGGCTTTCGCCGACGCCGCACGTCCCGGCACCCTCCCCGTTCCCACCGATCGGCCCGCCGAGGGCGGCGTCGGCACGGGCTCGGTCATCGCCCCGAGCGAGGCCGACGGCGTGATCCGCGACGGTGACCAGCCCACCGTGTTCGACGTCGACCGGGTGGCGGTCGGCAACCTCGATCCTGCCCTGCTCGCGGCGCTGCAGCGTGCGGCAGCGGATGCCGAGGGCGATGGCATCACGTTCCGGGTGAACAGCGGATGGCGCACGCCGGCACTGCAGGAGCGGATGCTGCAGGACGCGATCGTGCAGTACGGCTCGGAGGCCGAGGCGCGGCGCTGGGTGGCCACGCCCGAGACCTCGGAGCATGTGACGGGTGATGCCGTCGACCTCGGCCCGCTGCCCGCGCTCGACTGGCTCGTCCAGCGGGGGTGGCGCTACGGGCTCTGCCAGATCTACGCCAACGAGACCTGGCACTACGAACTGCGTCCGGATGCCGCCGACGACGGCTGTCCCGAGATGCTCGCCGACCCGACCGCCGACCCGAGGATGCAGCGATGACCACTCTTCTCACCCCCGAGCGCGTGACGCTCTCGCGCCTGCACGCACCCACCCTGCAGACGATTCCGGATGCCGTCGCCGAGAACCTGCGGCGGGTGCGGGCCGCGACGACCGCCCGCATCATGGCCGTGGTCAAGGCCGACGGCTACGGGCACGGTGCCGTCACCGTCGCGCGGGCCGCGGTCGATGCCGGCGCCGACTGGCTGGGGGTCACGGATGTCGCCGAAGCCGTCGCGCTCCGCGAGGCCGGGCTCACGGTGCCGATCCTCTCCTGGTTGAACCCCTCCGGCGTCGACGCTGCCGCCGCAGCCGAGCACCGCGTCGACATCGCGGTCGGTTCGGTCGAAGAGCTGCGGCAGCTGATCGCGGATGCCGCGGATCCGGTGCGCGTGCACCTGCAGCTCGACACCGGCATGGCTCGTGGCGGTGCGCCGCTGGAAGAGTGGGCGGAGCTGCTGCGGTTGGCGCGCACGGGGCGGGGGCGGGTAGAGGTCGTCGGGGTCATGGGGCATCTGCCGCGGGCGGACGAGGCCGATCCCGCAGCGAACGCGGCGGCGGTACTGCGTCTGCGGCAGGGGAGGGACACCGTGCTGCGCGCGGGTTTCGGCCCGGTGCTCGTGCATCTCGCCGCGACCTCCGGTGCGCTGACCGACCCGGCGACGCACTTCGACCTGGTGCGGGTCGGCGCGGGGCTGGTCGGGATCGACCCCTCCGAGACCACCGTCCTCGCCGGGGCGTCACGCTGGACCGCGCCCGTGGTGCACAGCGCACTCGTGCCGGCGGGGACCGCGGTCGGCTACGGCGGTGCGCACACCACCGACCGGGAGACGCACCTGAGCGTGGTCGGGGTCGGGTACGCCGACGGCATTCCGCGCGAGCTGGCATCTGGCGCCGGGGTGGAGATCGCCGGGACGCGGCATCCGATCGTGGGGAGGGTCTCGATGGACCAGATCGTGGTCGACACGGGACCGGCGCTCTTCCCTCGGGGCGCTGTCGCGACCGTGTTCGGGCCGGAGGGCGGGGCCGTGCCGTCGGTGCAGGAGTGGGCGCGGTGGGCGGGCAGCATCCCGCACACCATCGTGACCGGCCTCGGCGCACGCGTGCAGAGGAGCGTGGCATGACGACGAAGGTGCTGGTCATCGGCGGAGGGCAGAATCCCGAGCACGAGGTCTCCCTGGCATCCGCAGCGGCGGTGGCCGCGGCGCTGCGGATGGGCGATCACGACGTCACGTGCGTGACGATCGACCGCGACGGGATCTGGCGCGTCGAGGGGCGCCCGAACGGGGGATCGCCGGCCGAGTCGCTCGCGCTCGCGCTGCCGCTGCTCACCCGCACCGACGTGGTGTTCCCCGCCGTGCACGGTGCGTTGGGGGAAGACGGAGCGCTCGCGGCGCTGTGCGCGCTCGCCGGAGTGCGCGTCGTGGGGTCGGGGCTGCGGGCGGGGGCCATCGGCATGGACAAGTGGACGACCAAGCTCGTGGCGGATGCCGTGGGTCTCGGCACCGCCCGCGGCCGTCTGGTCGCCGCCGACGACATCGGCGACGTGGAATTCGAGGGGGAGGTCGTGGTCAAACCGGTGTCGGCGGGCTCGAGCCATGGAGTGGGCCTCGTCACGGAAGAGGGGCAGCTGCTCGCGGCGCTCGAGGAGGCGGCGGGCTTCGATCGGCGCATCCTCGTCGAGGAGGTCGTGCGGGGGCGTGAGATCGACGTGGCGGTGCTGCGCGAGAAGGGCGGCATCCGGTGGGCGGCGCCGCCGCTGGAGATCCACGCGACCGGGCTGTTCGACACGGCCACCAAGTACGACGGCAGTGCGCGGTTCACGGTGCCGGCGCAGCTCGATGCTGCCGAGGCGGCCGCTCTCAAGCGGGCGGCGATCGCCGTGTTCGATGCGCTCGGGTGCGATGGCGTCGCGCGCATGGACTTCTTCCTCACCGAGCGGGGGCCGGTGCTGAACGAGGTCAACACGATGCCGGGGCTCACCGCCGCCTCGCAGGTGCCGCGGATGTTCGCCGCGGCGGGCGTGACCTACGTCGACCTGGTCTCGCGACTCGTGCGCGCGGCCTCGTGACCGCGCCGGCGCCACGGGTCGGATGGCCGGATGTCGCGAAAGGCATCTGCATCCTGCTCGTCGTGCTCTGGCACGTGGTCACGAAGGTCGCGGTCGGTATCCCGGGCGCGGGGCCGGTGACGGATGCCTGGGTGATGCTCAACGCGCAGCTGCTGCCGCTGCGCATCCCGCTGTTCTTCCTGGTCTCCGGGATGTTCGCGGCGCGGGCGGTGTTCGCCGCGAGCGGTGGCTCCTGGCGGCGTCGGGCCGGGCGTCTCGCGCTGCTCTACCTCGTGTGGGTGCTCATCCAGACCGTCGTGCTCGCGCTCACGCCGGAGTTCGACACGGCCCGGGCGACCAGCGGGTGGGAGCTGCTCGCGCAGCTCACCATCAGTCCGACGAACCTCTGGTACCTGCTCGCGCTCGCCGTGTATCTCACGGTCGGGCGGCTGACGCGCGGGCTCCCGACCGTCGCCGTGCTGTCGGTGGCATTCGTGATCGCCGCGGTCGCCGGGGCGGGTCTCCTTCCTGATCTCGGCAACCTGTGGCAGCTGGTGCAGAACCTGTTCTTCTTCCTCGTCGGGCTGCGGCTGCGGGCGATCGTCGAGCACTTCGCGAGGCTGAGTGGCGTGGGCGTCGCGGTCGCGCTCGCCGCCGGGTACGCGGGGGCACTCGCCGTCGTCTCGGTGCTCGGCATCCGGCTCGTTCCCGGTACATGGCCGCTGCTCTGCCTGGTCGCGGTGGCATTCGGGGTTTCGCTCAGCGTGCTCCTCGACCGGCACGTCGAGGTTGTCGCGCGACCGCTGCGGTGGATCGGCCGACGGACCCTGCCGATCTACGTGCTGCACATGATGCCGCTGGCACTGATCGACGCGGGGCTGCATGCTGCCGGGTGGCGGACGACACCGGTGCTCGAGGCCGTCGGCCCTCTCCTGCTGACGGCGGTGGTGGTCGCGATCTGTCTGGCCGTGCACGCGCTGCTCGTGCGCTGGGGTCTCGCGGCGCTGTTCGATCCGCTGCGGGTGACCGACCGGCTCATGGTCCGCATCCGTCGATGAACCCCTCGACAACCGCGGGGCGACGGCGGACCATGGAGTCATGGCGGCCTTCACAGCGGACAACGCATTCAGCGGTTTCAGCGTCGACGACATCGACGCGGCGAAAGAGTTCTACGGCACGGCCCTCGGCCTCGACGTCGAGGTCAACGCGATGGGGTTCCTCGACCTGCGGCTGCCCAGCGGCGGGTCGATCCTCGTGTACTCGAAGCCGAATCACACGCCGGCGAGCTTCACGATCCTGAACTTCCCGGTGGCGGATGTCGACGCCGCGGTGGACGAGCTCATCGCGCGGGGCGTGCAGACCAAGATCTACAGCGACGAGGAGTTCCCCTCCGATGCGCGCGGCATCGTCCGCGGCAACGGACAGGGGCCGGACATCGCGTGGTTCCGCGACCCGGCCGGCAACGTGCTCGCGGTGATGCAGGCCTGATGCGGGCAATGCGCTGAGGGGCAACACCTCGGGCGGAGAACTCCGCGTGGGGCGGTGATTCTCGCGCGAAGCATCCGCCCGTGAGGGAGATCTCCGCCCGAGGCGTTCGCGGGCCGCGGGCGCTACAGCCGGTCCACGCCGGTCACGGTGACGACGGCCTGACCGGCTTCGTCGGATGCGGCCAGGTCGATCGTCGCGGTGATGCCCCAGTCGTGATCGCCGGCAGGGTCGTCGAAGATCTGCCGTGCGGTCCAGGTGGCGGCGCCCTCGGTGAGGATCAGCAGCTTCGAGCTGCGCGCATCCCCGCCGGTGAGGATCTCGTCGTGGTCGCCGTAGTACCCGTCGAGGGCGTCGGACCAGGCAATGGCGCCGAAGCCGGGGTCGAGCTCGGCCAGGGCGTTCACGTCTTCTCGTGCCGCGAGCTGCACCCGACGGAACAGTTCGTTTCGCACCAGGATGCGGAACGCGCGGATGTTGCTCGTGAGGCGCTTCGGCGCGGGCGGCACGATCGGCTCGTCGGGGGCGTGCGGATCGAAGCGGCCATTGTCGACACCGGCGATCAGCTCTTCCCACTCGTCGAGCAGGCTGGAGTCGACCTGGCGCACGAGCTCGCCGAGCCACTCGATGAGGTCGCGCAGATCCTCGTCCTTCAGCTCCTCGGGGATGGTCTGCGAAGCGGCGCGGTAGGCGTCGGAGAGGTAGCGCAGCACCACGCCCTCCGAGCGCGCGATCTTGTAGTACGCGACATATTCCCCGAACGACATGGCCCGCTCGTACATGTCGCGCACGACCGACTTGGGGTGCAGCTCGAAGTCGCGGATCCAGGGCTGGGCGGCACTGAAGGTCTCGAAGGCCGCGGTCAGCAGCTCGTCGAGCGGCTTCGGGTGCGTGATCTGCTCGAGCAGCTCCATCCGCTCGTCGTACTCGATGCCCTCCGACTTCATCGCCGCGACCGCCTCACCGCGGGCCAGGAACTGCTGCTGGCTGAGCACGGGGCGCGGGTCGTCGAGCGTGGCCTCGACGATCGAGATCATGTCGAGGGCGTAGGAGCGGGTGCCCGTTCCCGCGGCCGGGTCCGGGTCGAGCAGCTCGAACGCGGCGAGGGCGAAGGGCGACAGTGGCTGGTTGAGTGCGAAGTTCGGCTGCAGGTCGACCGTGAGGCGGATGTCTCCCTCCGGAGTCTTCTCGACGATGCCGGATTCGCGGAGGGTGCGGTAGATGCCGATGGCTCGAAGCGCGAGCTCGCGCTGCCGTCTCCGCGGCTCGTGGTTGTCGTATACCAGGGAGCGCATATTGGCGAAGACGTCGCCGCCGCGGGCGATCACGTTGAGCATCATGGCGCTCGTGATCTGCATGTGCGAGGTCAAGGTCTCGGGTACCGCGTCGATGAGCTTGCGGAACGACGGCTCGCCCCACGAGACGAAGCCATCGGGCGCCTTCTTGCGCACGATCTTGCGCTTCTTCTTCGGGTCATCACCCGCCTTCTTCACGGCAGCGACGTTCTCGCTCTCGTGCTCCGGAGCCTGGGCGACGACCGTTCCGGCGGTGTCGTACCCCGCTCGACCCGCCCGCCCGGCGATCTGATGGAACTCGCGGGCGTTCAGCTGCCGCATCCGGGTGCCGTCGAACTTCGTGAGTGCGGTGAGCAGCACGGTGCGGATCGGCACGTTGATGCCGACGCCGAGGGTGTCGGTGCCGCAGATCACGCGCAGCAATCCGCGTTGCGCGAGCTGCTCGACCAGGCGCCGGTACTTGGGCAGCATGCCGGCGTGGTGCACGCCGATGCCGGCACGCAGGAAGCGGGAGAGCGTTTTGCCGAATGCGGTGGTGAAGCGGAACTCGGCGATCAGCGCCGCGATCGCATCCCGCTGCTCGCGGGTGGCGACCTTCGTGCTCGACAGCGCCTGCGCCCGCTCCATCGCTGCGGCCTGCGAGAAGTGCACGACGTAGATCGGTGCCTGCCCGGTGTTCAGCAGGTCGTCGATCGTCTCGTGGATCGGGGTCGTCTCGTAGAAGAAGTGCAGCGGGACAGGGCGCTCGACCCCGGTCACGGTCGCCGTCTCGCGACCGGTGCGCCGGGTGAGGTCGGCGGCGAGCTCGGTGACGTCGCCGAGGGTCGCCGACATCAGGATGAACTGCGCCTGCGGCAGCTCGAGCAGCGGCACCTGCCACGCCCAGCCGCGGTCGGGGTCGGCGTAGAAGTGGAACTCGTCCATCACGACCTGCCCGACGTCGGCATCCGTACCCTGGCGCAACGAGAGGTTGGCGAGGATCTCGGCCGTGCAGCAGATGATCGGGGCGTCGGCGTTGACCGCGGAGTCACCCGTGACCATGCCGACGTTCTCGGCGCCGAACACGTCGACCAGTGCGAAGAACTTCTCGCTCACCAGGGCTTTGATGGGTGCTGTGTAATAACTGCGGCGTCCCGCGACGAGGGCGGCGAAGTGTGCGCCGATCGCGACCAGCGACTTGCCGGTGCCGGTGGGGGTGGAGAGGATCAGGTTGTTGCCGGAGACGATCTCGATGACTGCTTCATCCTGCGCGGGATAGAGGCTGATGCCGGTCGACTCCGCCCACTCGACGAAGGCGAGGTAGACGGTATCCGGGTCCGCGGCGTCCGGAACGAGGGCGGGATCGAGCCGCGGTGGGGAAGTCATGGTCTCTCGATCATCCCATCCGCGAGGACAGGTCCGACCGGCCTAGGCCGAGGTGGCGGCGCGCAGGGCGATGCGGATCATGTCGCCGAAGGTCTGCTCGCGCTCCTGCGCCGTGGTCTCCTCGCCCGTGACGATGTGGTCGCTGACCGTGCAGATGGCGAGCGCGCGCCGACCGTAGTACGCCGCGAGGGTGTAGAGCCCGGCCGCCTCCATCTCGACGCCCAGGATGCCGTGCTGCACGAACGGCTCCGTGAGCTCGGGGCGGGTGCTGTAGAACTGGTCGCTCGAGAACAGCTGCCCGACATGCACGGTCGACTCGAGGTCTTCCGCCTCGCTCGCCTCCACCGCCGCGCGCAGGAGCCCGAAATCCGCGACCGGCGCGTAGTCGAGTCCGTGGAAGCGCACGCGGTTGATGCCGGAATCCGTGGATGCGCCGTTGGCGATGATGATGTCGCGCACCTTGACGCGTTCGGTCAACGCCCCGCACGATCCGACCCGCACGATCGTCTGCACGTCGTAGGAGTCGAACAGCTCGTTCGCGTAGATCGCCATCGACGGCTGGCCCATGCCGGAACCCTGCACCGAGATGCGGTGCCCCTCCCACGTGCCGGTGAAGCCCAGCATGCCCCGCGTCTCGGTGTACAGCTGCGCGTCGTCGAGGAATGTCTCGGCGATCCACTTCGCTCGCAGCGGGTCGCCGGGGAACAGGACGACGGGGGCGATCTGGCCGGGCTCTGCGGCGATGTGCGTGCTCATGGCCCCAGCGTAGCCAGCGACCCCATGCCTCAGCCGGGGGTTCCGGCGAGCCCCAGGGCGGTGATGAGTTCGTACGCTGCCGAGCGTGCCTGCACGATGACGGTGCCCACCTGGACGCCGGCCGCCGACACCGACAGGAGCAGCTGGCCGTACGGCGCGAGCACGAAGCTGAGCAGCGAGAGTTGGCTCTGCCCGATCGACACCGACACGACGGCCGACAGGCTCGGTTCCGCCCCGCCGGAGATGATCTCGGCCTCGGCCCTGGCGACGCCGAACAGCGAACCGTTGATCGCCGCCAGCCGCTCTCCCGTCTCGTCCGGGGTGCCGACGGAGGCGATGTGCAGGCCGTCGGCGGTCGAGAGGACAGCCGTCGTCAGCTCGGGGAAACGCTCTTGCAGATGACGTAGTCGGGTGAGCGCGGCCTGGCTGACGACGTTCGACCAGAGCGCCCAGTGGGCCGCGATCTCGGGATGCATGAGCACGGGGTCGCCCGCATAGGTCGCGTCGTCCCGGTGTGCGGCGTCGTTCGCGAGTGGGGGGTGGTCTGTTCGGTTGTGTGTGTTCACGACTCTTCTTCCGGAAGGTCAAGGGCCACGCAGGCGACTCGCATCACGCTGTCGCGATCGCGGGCGTCGGCGGCATGAACGCGGTTCGTGGGGATCCCGTATCGCGCCAGGACCTCGGCGAGCTCCTGGCGCACCGTGCCCAGCGCGTCTTCTGCGCAATGGCTCACCGCGATGACCATTCGATGGCTGTCACCCGCGAACCGCGGTATCCAGGCGGCGGCGTCGGCGGCGAGGTGTGGCCGGTCGGCACGCAGCCAGAGCAGGATGCGCGTGTCTGCCGTCGAGGATCGGCGTCGGGCGGGCGCGAAGCGGTCTTGCCCCGGAACCCCGATGAGCGTGACGGCGATCTCGGGCGTGGGTTTCCACGCGCCGTAGTCGAGGCCCACCGTGGTGGTGGTCTTCTCGCCGTCGCCGTACTCCGCGGATCCGGCCGAGATCGGAACGTCGGTGTCGACCGGCGGGATGTCGCTCAGTGCCCGGACGGCGGTCGTCTTCCCTGCCCCGACCGGCCCGGCGAAGATGAGCCGGTAACGGTTCGGCAGATTCACGTGCCGCCAGCGCGCGCGCCGCATCGGTGTCTCCACCGACGCGGAGCGCACCCACGAGATCTCCTCGAGGCCGTCGCTGCGCACGGCCTCCCTGGTCAAGCGTTCAGGGCCGCCACGTGGCGGTTGACGGCAGAGCGGAGAAGCGCGAGGTTGGTCGCCTGGCGGTCGGCAGCGAGATAGATGAACATCTCGGGGGTGATCATCTTGAGCAGGTGGAGCTGCGTGTCGAGCGTGAGCAGCATGTCTTCGAAGGTCGCGTCGAGACCGAGCGCCTCGATCGTGCGCATCTTGTTCTTGACGATCTCGCTGTTGTAGGCGCTGGCCACGTCGAGGTCGAAGTCCGGTCGGACCGAGCTCGAGGCGAGCGGCATCCCGGACTCCAGATCGACGACCGATGCGCCGATGAAGCCGTTGATGTCGTGCGCGATGTCGGCGATGAGTGTGTTCAGGTCGTCTTGCGTGGTCATGATGCTCCCCAGGTCGTGTCGCGCGCGGCAGAGACCGCCCCATGCGATCACCCCAGAGCCCCCGCGACTCATAAAGTGTATAACGTTACTGGCTCAAATGCGGAATCGTGGCGGGACACGCCTGCCGGTCACCGAGGCGGATGCCGCACCCGCCCACACCGAAGGAGATCTCGCGCAATGAAGGAGTGGATGCCGGATGCTCTCCTTCAGAGCGTGAGATCTCCTTCGCGCCAGGTGGGTGGCAGCACGCAGCAGCCCTGAACCAGCTCAGCCTTCGAGGCGCCGCACGAGCTCGCCGATCCACAGCGGGGCGAACGGCGAGGTGCAGCCGGGGGCGGTGGGGTAGTCGGCCAGGACCTGCAGGCGCTCGCCGATCTCCAGCGCCCTCGCGCGGTACGCCGGGTGGTAGATGCCGATGTTGGCGAGGGTCTCGTTCATCGCCCACTGCAGACGCTTCGGAGCATCCTTCAGATCGCGCTCGATCAGGTCGAGCAGATGCGGCAGGTCCAGGCCGTCCGAGTCTTTCATCACCCGCACGGTCGTGAGTGACCAGGCGGCCGCGGCCACAGTGGGGTCGGCGTCGTCGAACCAGCGCAGCCGCAGCTCTTCCGCGAGCGGGGTCTTCTTGGCGACGTAGTTGACGAACCAGTCGTTGACCTTCGGCGGGCGGGTCTCTCGCAGCATGGCGTCGAGCTCGTCGGCGGTGAAGTCACGGGGGCGGCAGATGAGAAGGGCCAGCAGTCGCGCCGGGGTCTCGCCGGTCGCCCACAGCTCCTGCGCGAGCGGCTGGTCGGTCTTGATCCGCTTCGCGAGCGCGCGCATCCGGCTGAGGTTGATGCCGTGGTCGTCGCCGCGTTTCTCGTTGGCGGCGCGCATCTTCGGATCTTCGAGTGCGGCGAGCTCGCCGAGCGCCTCCGCGACGGTCATGTCGGACATGCCACCAGCGTAGGCGCGTCGCGCTACGGTCAGTCCTCGTCGAGCAGTTCGCCTCGGATGCGGCGCAGGTCTTCCATGAGCGAGCCGATCAGGATCCAGTGCTGCGACGACGGCGGCCGGATCACGAGTGGCGCGGTGAGCGCGGGGATCGCGCTGGTCATCGTGTCGGGCTCGGGCGACGCCTCGGCGATCTGCACGGCCAGGCGCACATCGTGCCCGGCTCGCCGCAGCTGTTCGGCGATCGCGGTGACGGCGGGCTCTTCACCGATCGTGTCGTCGTAGTGGTCGAAGTACGCGCGGGTCATGCCGATCGTCTGGGTCACGATCGGCGACAGACGCTCGAGCAGCTCCCGCATCTCCTTCAGCTCGCTGCGATGGGTCGAGCGCCGCGGGTTCAGGGTGAGCGACTCCTCGCCCGCGGCGATGGAGGCGTCGGCGGCGTCCTTCATCGGACGCAGCAGTCGCACCTCCAGCATCAGCTCCTGCAGCTGTGCGGCCGTCTGCGGCTGCGGCAGCGCGACGGCCAGGCGATCGAGGCTGGCGGCGAGCTCCCGCCCGAGCAGTCCGACGTCGCGCCGTGCGGGGGCGACCAGCACCGGAGGCACGATCAGCGCGTTCACGACGATGCCGATCACCACCCCGATCAGGGTCTCCACGATGCGCGCGAACGCGTACTCCGGGCTCGACGATCCGAGCGCCAGCACGAGCATCGCCGAGATCGCGACCTGGTTGCCGGTGCCGGGGGAGGCCCGGAAGATCCACGCGACCAGCATCGCGACGACGATGGCGAGCAGCACGATCCAGCTGGGCGACCCCAGCAGCAGGCCGAGCGCGACGGCGATCACGACGCCGGCGATCACCCCGATGCTGCGCTCGAGCGCCTTCGACAGCGACTGGTTCACGCTGGGCTGCACGACCAGGAGCGCGGCGATCGCGGCGAACACCGGGAGCTGCGCGGGGAACACCCATCCCGCGATGAGCCACGCGGCGATCGTCGCTGCGGCCGACTTCACGACCTGCAGCAGCGGAGAGCGCTGGGAGGCGCGGATCGCGGCGGGGATGCGCATGTCCTCAACGGTAGTCCCGTGGTGCCGCGGATGATCGTCGTCCGACGACGCGGCTGTCAACCCCGTCGCCGATCCTCGTCGCAGCGGGCTGAATAGGACGACACGAACGACGAGAAGTGAGGAGCATCACATGGTGCAGATCATCGAGACCATCGACGTCGACGTCCCCGTGCGCACGGCGTACAACCAGTGGACGCAGTTCGAGAGCTTCCCGAAGTTCCTCGACGAGGTCGAGTCGATCACTCAGATCGACGACACCCACACGCATTGGAAGGTCCAGGTCGGCGGCGCGACCCGCGAGTTCGACGCCGAGATCACCGAGCAGCACCCGGATGAGCGCGTCGCGTGGAACAGCACCGGCGGCGAGACCGAGCACGCCGGTGTGGTGACGTTCCACAAACTCGACGACACGTCGACCCGTGTGACCGTGCAGCTGGACTGGGCGCCGGAGGGGTTGCTCGAGAAGCTCGGCTCCCTCGTCGGCGCGGGCGGTCACGCCGTCAAGAAGGACCTGCAGAACTTCAAGGAGTTCATCGAGGGTCGCGGCGTCGAGACCGGATCCTGGCGCGGCGACGTCGACGCCTGAGTTCGAGCCCCAGGTGGCGAGGCCCGGATGCAGCTCCTGCATCCGGGCCTTGCTGCGTCATCGTTGTACGATCGCGCCATGACGAAGACCACATTCAAGCCGGGTGACGAAGTCATCACTCCGCGTTCGCGGGGAAGGGTCATCGATATCTGCGCGACGCCCTCCGGGCAGTTCATCTTCGGCATCGAGGACGAGACCGGAGAGGTCACCTACTTCACCCCCAAGGCTCTGCAGCACGCCTGACGGGGCGGCCAGGGCTCGAGTCGCGAGGCCGGGTGCGCGGGATCTTCCGCGCGTCCGAGGGGAGTGCTTGCATGGGCTCATGGAGCGGGACGAGAAGCTGCGCGGCGAGACGAGGGCCGTCTGGGCGACCGCGGTCTGCTTCGTCGTCGGTGCCGTCGCGGGCATCCTTCTCCTGGGCGGGGATGCGCGCCCGCTCACCGGTCCCGGGTCGGTGGCGCTGCCGGTGGCGGCGATCGCCGGGATCGTCGCCGCAGCCGCGTTCCTCGTGAGCACGCTGATGCACCGTCGCGCGGAGACCGGGCCGATGCCGCGCTGGCAGGCCGTGGTCTCCGACCTCTCGACCGTCGCGCTCACCGTCGCTTTCGGAGCGGTCACGCTGATGGGGGTCCTGCTCGCGACCGAGATCCTCGCGGTCGGCCTCCAGGGTCTGCAGCTCGCGGCGGTCGGCGGCGGCCTGCTCGCGGGTGTCGCCTCGGCCGTCGGTGGTCGCTTCGCGTTCGGCGCCGGCATCGGTCTGCGCACCGCCGACCTTTCCGCGCTCCTGTTCGGATTCCTCGTGATCGGCACGCTCTTCGCCATGGTCACCTCGGCCGACCCCCGCTGGTGGGAGCAGAACTTCTCGCAGCTCGGGTCGGGCTGGGCCTTCAACGGCACGCTCGTCGTCGCGGGCCTCCTGATCGCGGCCGTCGGCTCGTACATCGGCCGCGACCTGCACCGGATGCTCGGCGACTCCGCTCTGCGGCGCATCGCCGTGGTGGTCGCGCTGTGGGCGGCGACCGGTGTCGCGCTCGCGGCCGTCGGTCTGCTGCCCCTGCACCGTGTGCCCCTCCCGCACGACATCGCCGCGTTCGCGACGCTCATCCTGTTCCTCGGATCTGCGGCCGCGACCGTGACCGCCGTCCCCGCTCCTCCCCGTGCGCTGCTGATCACGTCGATCGGCGTCGCCCTGCTCATCGTGGTGGCCGTCGTGCTGTGGGTCCCGTTCGGCCTGTACTCGGCCACTGCCGTCGAAGCCGTCGTCGTCGGGCTCGGACTGCTGTGGATGGCGACGCTCGTGCGGGTGCTGGCGATCCTCGTGCCGGCGCAGTCCCGCCCCTCGGCCCGTCGGTCGCCGCTGCGCGCCGAGTCTCCGCAGGCCTAGGCATCGCGATCCCTAGACCGCGGCATCCCTAGTCATCGGCGGCAGAAAGATAGGGAATCCGTCCGATGTCGGCCGGGCACCTCAGAGCGGAGTGTAGGGATACCGCACACCGCCGAGGAGATCCCATGTTCGAGCACACGTTTTTCACCGAGCAGTACACCGGTTACCAGCAGGAGGAGATGGAACGCGCAGCCGCGCGGCGGCGCATGCTCATCGAGCACGCCGACCAGATCGTGCCCCGTTCCCCGGGGGCGGTGCGTCGGACGCTGACGCGCATTTTCCGTGGATCGACGGCCAGCACTGTGGGTGCACGCGACGCGGGCCGCAGCGCCACGAACGCGCGTCCCGGCGTGGGGCACGCGGCCTCGGAGCGGGCGAGCTCCGGATGCGAGCCGACGGCGGCACCCGCACGGTGAGCATCGTCGTCGCGGAACGCGCCCCCGGTGTCGGTGGAGGGTGGGACGATGAATCCATGCCTTCCTCCGCACCGAGCGCCGCGATGGTCGGCCGTGCGGCCGAGCTCTCCGAGGTGCGCCGGCTGTTCGAGGGTGTGCGCGAGGGCGTTCCGGCGGCGCTGCTCGTCGAAGGCGAGGCGGGGATAGGCAAGTCCCGGCTGCTGCGCGAGTTCACCACCGAGATCGAGCACACCGCCGACGTCCATGTGGGCTGGTGCCTCGACCTCGGGGCCTCCCGCACTCCCTATGGCCCGCTCACCGGCATCCTCCGCTCGATCGTCACGCGCATGGGCATCGAACGGGTGCGTGAGTCGGTCGGCGTGGGCGCCGAGGCGCTGGGGATGCTGCTGCCCGAGCTCGTCGACGCTCCGACCGATCGCGAGCGCACCAGCCCCGAGCGCCTCCGCGACGCCATCGCCTCGCTCATCGAGGCGGCCGCCGAACGGGCCCCGCAGGTTCTCGTGGTGGAGGACCTGCACTGGGCCGATGATTCGACGCTCGCCATCCTCTCTTTTCTCCTGCGCGCGCTCGACCGCGGGCGCATTCTGCTGCTCCTCACCTGCCGGAGCGATGACGTGCGGCGCGGGGATGCCGTGAGTCGCTTCATCGGCGAGGCCACGCGCGCGCGTCTGCTCGAGCGCCTCACGCTCGCCCGGCTCGACGAAGCCGCGGTGCGGGAACTGGCCGAGCAGATCACCGGCAGTCCGCTCTCCGAAGCCGCCTTCGACCGCATGCAGGAGCGAGCGGAGGGCGTGCCGTTCTTCGTCGAAGAGATCGCGGGATGCTCGAACGGCCCACTGCCGGATGGCCTCCGCGACCTGTTGCTGGCCCGATTCGATCGGCTCGGCGACGCTGCGCAGCATGTCGTCAAGGTCGCATCCGGTGCCGAGCGCCCGTTGTCGCATCCGCTGATCACCCGTCTCGTCGATGTCCCGGAGCAGCAGCTCGACGAGGCGATCCGCGAGGCGACGCGCAGCGGCATCCTGGTCGTGGTCGACGACGACTACCGGTTCCGGCATGCCCTCCTTCGTGAGGCTGTGCACGACGATCTGCTCCCGGGTGAGCGCGCCCGGCTGCATCGCGCCTATGCCGAGTCGCTCGAGGCCCAGGGTGCGGGCAGCGACACCGGCGACGCTGCCGCGCTGGCGTACCACTGGCAGCTGGCGCAAGACGACCGCAAGGCGCTCGTCGCCGCCGCCGATGCGATGCGCCATGCGAAGTCGCAGTACGCGTTCGCGACCGCCGCCCGCTTCGGCGAGCTTGCGTTGGAGCTGTGGCCACTGGTCCCCGATGCGGCTGCTGCGGCGGGCGTCGAACGCCTCGATCTGCTTCTCGTGCTGGGGTCGATCCTCCGCAACGCGGGCGACGGTGAGCGGGCGCTCGCCGTCGCGAACCTCGCGCTCGCCGAGGTCGACCCCGAAACGGTCGATCCGCGTCTGCACGCGCGACTTCTGCGCAACAAGGCGCTGTACCTGGTCAACCTCGGGCGTCTCGGCGCGATCCCGCTGCTGCAGCAGGCCCTGGCCATCGCCGAAGAGCACGTCGACGACGAGGTCTTCCGCGCCGAGCTGCTCAATCAACTCGCGAGTCGCCGCATGATCGCGGGCGACCGTGAAGAGGCGATCCGCCTCGCGGATGAGGCCGAGCGCGGGGCCGCAGGGGCGCAGTCCACGGATCAGCTGTCGATCGCCGCGAACGTCCGCGGCGGCTCTCTCGCGCACCTCGGCGAGGTCGAGGCGGGCGTGCGCGAATACGAACGTGCGCGGGAACTCGCGACAGGCTCCAACGCCGAGATGCGCTACCGCGTCAACTACTCCGATCTGCTCACGCTGCTCGGCCGCTACCGTGAGGCCGTCGAGGTCGCCGAAGAGGGGCTGCGCCGGGCGCGCGAGCTCCGCGTCGAGCGCACGTCGGGGTCGATCATGGCGCAGAACATGGTCGTGCCGCTGCTCGAACTGGGCGAGATCGACCGGGTCGAAGAGATGCTGTCACGCGACTTCGTGCAGGGCACTCTGCGGGTGTTCCGCATGTACATGAGCATGACCCATGTGCGGGTGCTGGCCTGGCGCGGCCGGTCATCCGAGGCGGCGGAGATGCTGCAGAGGTGGCTGCCGGCGTTCGAGGAGACCGGCATCTCGGAGCGGCAGATCTGGTACGACCGGGTGATGATGACGGTCGCGGTGGCCGAGAGTGCGGGCGACCTCCGCGGCGCGCTCGACACGATCCTCGAGATGCTCCGCGATGAACGGCCGGCACTGCTGCACCAGCGGCGACTGATGCTGCAGGGCGGGGCACTCCTCGCCGAGCTGCGGGCAGAGGGGTCCGAGGTCGCCGATGCGGCCGAGGTGATCCGCACCGCCTGGCTCGCGCAGCCCGCACAGCTGCAAGACGACGCCTGGTCGACGATCCTCGTGGCCCTGCTCGACCCTCAGCCCGACTCGCTCGATGCGGCGCTGCTGTGTGCCGACGGCGACGATGTTCCGGTCACCTTCCGCGTCGTGCTCCGGCTCGAGCAGGCGCGGATGCGGGTGCACGACGGCGACCGTGCGGGTGCGTCGACCGTGCTGGCCGAGGCGGCCGAGATCGCCGAGGCCCTGGGGCATGCGCAGCTGCAGGCCGCCGTCGCCCGTTTCGCGACCGACGCGGGGCTCGGGCTCCGCCTCGTCGCGGAGCCTTCCGCCGACGCCGACCCGCTGACAGCGCGGGAGAAGCAGGTGCTCGAGCTCATCGCCGAGGGGCTGAGCAACCGCCAGATCGGCGAGCGGCTGTTCATCAGCGTCAAGACCGTGAGCGTCCATGTGTCCGCCGTACTGCGGAAACTCGGGGTCAGCACACGCACCGAGGCGGCTCTTCTGCAGAAGAATCCGTCGCACAGTGCTTCTGGTCAGCCTGCCGTGGTAGCGTGACTGTGCGCGCGTCTCGGATGTTCCGATTCGGCGTAGGCCGTGTAAACGGCTAAGTCAACAGAAAGTAGAAACACATGGCCACTGGCACTGTGAAATGGTTCAACGCGGAAAAGGGCTTCGGCTTCATCGCTCCCGATGACGGCTCGGACGACCTTTTCGCCCACTACTCGGCTATCGCCGGCTCCGGTTTCAAGGAGCTCCGCGAGAACCAGAAGGTCGAATTCGACGCTGAGCGTGGCCCCAAGGGCATGCAGGCGGCGAACATCCGCGCTCTCTGAGCGCGCGCTGACTTCCTGAAGCCGGCCGGATCCTCACGGATCCGGCCGGCTTTTTCTGTGCCCGCAGCTGCGCGGGGTACCGGGACTCGAAGTGAGGTCGCCCTAACCTCCGTGTTAGATTAGGCCAGGCTTACCAAAGGCTGGGCGCACCTCTCGCGCCGCCCCCTCACCCCGAACCCCGAAGGGAACGCCTGTGCGCACCTCTCGAATCCTCGCCATCGGCGCGGCCGCTGCACTCGCGGTCGGCCTGTCCGCCTGCGCCTCCTCCGCGCCGGAATCGACCGGCACCGCCGGTGGCAACCCGGCCTCGGCAGATGCCTTCCCCGTCACGGTGGAGCACGCCTACGGCGAGACCACCATCACCGAGAAGCCCGAGCGCATCGCGACGGTCGCCTGGGCAAACCACGAGGTGCCGCTGGCGCTCGGCATCGTCCCGGTCGGCATGAGCAAGGCCTCCTGGGGCGACGACGACGGCAACGGCGTGCTGCCCTGGGTCGAGGAGAAGCTCGACGAGCTGGGCGCCGAGACGCCGGTCCTGTTCGACGAGACCGACGGCATCGACTACGAGGCCGTGGCCGACACCGAGCCCGACGTGATCCTGGCTGCCTACTCCGGTCTCTCCCAGGAGGAGTACGACACCCTCTCCAAGATCGCCCCGGTCGTCGCGTTCCCGGAGGTCAAGTGGGGCACCTCGGTCGACGACATGATCGAGATGAACTCGAAGGCACTCGGCCTCGAGGATGAGGGCGACGCACTGATCGACGAGCTGCACGCCGACGCCGAGGCCGCGCTCGAGGCGAACAGCGAACTCAAGGACAAGAAGGTCCTGTTCGCGTACCTCGACCCGGCCGACCTGAGCCAGATCGGCTACTACACGGCGATCGATACGCGCCCCGGTTACCTGCACGACAACCTCGGTCTGCCGTTCCCGTCGATCGTGGAAGACACCGCAGACACCGAGAAGTTCGACCTGACGGTCAGCGCGGAGGAGGTCGCGAAGTTCGCCGACGTGGACGTGTTCGTCACCTACGGCGACGACGCGCTCATCGCTCAGCTCCAGGCCGACCCGCTGCTGTCGAAGATCCCGGCCATCGCCGAGGGCCGCATCGCCATCCTCCCCAACGCGACGCCGGTCGCCGCGTCCGCGAACCCGTCGCCGCTGTCCATCCCGTGGGGCCTCAGCGACTACCTCGCACTCCTGGCTGCGCCGCTGTCGAAGTAGCCGTTCGATCCGCATCAGCGGAGTGAATCCCCAGTGACCTCAGCAACCGTCATCGCCCCCGCACCGGGAGCCGCAGACCTGCGGCGCCCGGTGCTGGTGCGCACCCTCTGGCTGCTCGTGGGGCTCGTGGTCCTGGTCATCCTCAGCATCCTGTCGATCTCGTTCGGTGTGCGCGCGGTCTCGTTCGACGACATCGTCGCGGCCCTCGGCGGCCACACCGACACGATCTCCCAGGCCGCGATCGTCAAGCGCATCCCGCGCACGGTCCTCGCCCTCCTCGTCGGCGCCGCGCTCGCCCTCTCCGGTGCCACGATGCAGGCCGTGACCCGCAACCCCATCGCCGATCCCGGCATCCTGGGCGTCTCGAACGGCGCCTCGCTCGCGGTCGTCTGCGGCATCGCCTTCTTCGGGCTCAGCAACCCCTACGGGCAGATGGGGTTCGCGATCGCGGGGGCCGGGATCGCCGCCGTCTTCGTCTACACGGTCGGCTCCCTCGGGCGCGGGGGCGCGACGCCGCTCAAGCTCGCCCTCGCGGGGGCGGCGACCTCGGCGGCCTTCGCCTCGCTGATCAGTGCGGTGATGCTGCCCCGCGTCGACCTGCTGCAGACGTTCCAGTCCTGGCAGATCGGCGGCGTCGGCGGTGCGGAGTGGCCCCGCATCGCGCTCACCGCGCCGGTGCTCGCGGTCGGAGCCCTGATCTGCTTCCTCAGTGCGCGCGGCATGAACTCGCTCGCCCTGGGCGACGACATGGCCAAGGGCCTCGGTGAGCACGTGTTCCGCACGCGCATGATCTCGGCGCTCGGCGCGGTGATCCTCGCGGGAGCCGCGACGGCCATCGCCGGGCCCATCGGCTTCGTCGGCCTCATCGTCCCGCACATGTGCCGGATGCTGGTGGGCACCGATCACCGCTGGCTGCTGCCGTTCTCGGCCATCGCCGGTGCCGCGCTGCTGACCGCGAGTGACATCATCGGCCGCGTGATCTCGCCCTCGTCGGAGGAGATCCAGGTCGGCATCATCACCGCCATCATCGGCGCCCCGTTCTTCATCTGGATCGTCCGTCGGCAGAAGGTGCGTGAGCTGTGAGCACGACCGAGCACACCGAGCACACCCTCGACCGCGCCGACGAGCCGGCATCCGCGCGGATCGCACGCATCGTCGCGGGACGTCGCGCGCGCCACCGCCGCCACGCGATCGCGACGATCGTGCTCGGCATCCTGCTGCTCGTGCTGTTCACGGTCGCCCTCATGGTGGGCAACACGTTCTACCCGCTCGACGAGGTCATCCGCGTGATCCTGGGCGAGACCGTGCCCGGAGCGTCTTTCACCGTCGGCGATCTGCGGCTGCCCCGGGCGATCCTGGCCGTCCTCACCGGGATCGGCTTCGGCATGGCGGGCGTCTGCTTCCAGACGATGCTGCGCAACCCGCTCGCCTCTCCCGACATCATCGGCATCTCGAACGGCGCCGGGGCGGCCGCGGTCTTCGGAATCGTCGTGCTGTCGGTGAACGGGCCGGTGGTGTCGCTGCTCGCCCTCGGCGGTGCCGTCGTCACCGCCTTCGCGATCTACCTGCTCTCGATCAAGGGCGGCTTCGCCGGCACCCGCCTGATCCTGATCGGCATCGGCGTCGCCGCGATGCTGCAGAGCGTCATCTCGTACATGCTGTCGCGCGCCGCGAACTGGGACATCCAGACCGCGATGCAGTGGCTGACCGGAAGCCTCAACAACGCGTCGTGGGAGCGGGTGCTGCCGATGGCGATCGCCGCGGCCGTGATCGTGCCGCTGATGCTGTCGCAGGGCCGCGCGCTCGGCGCCCTCCAGCTCGGGGACGACTCGGCGGCCGGCCTCGGGATCCGGGTCAACGCCACGCGCCTGCTGCTCATCCTCGGAGCGGTCGCGCTGCTCGCCTTCGCGACGGCGGCCACCGGTCCTATCGCGTTCGTCGCGTTCATGGCCGGACCCATCGCCGCCCGCATCACGGGGCCGGGTGCCAACCTGCTCCTGCCGTCGGCGTTCGTCGGGGCCGTGCTCGTGCTCGGCGGTGACCTCATCGGCCAGTTCGCCTTCGGCACCCGCTATCCGGTCGGCGTCGTCACCGGCGTGGTCGGCGCTCCGTACCTGATCTACCTCCTCATCCGCACCAACCGCTCCGGGGGTTCGCTATGACCGTCTCGCACAGCCTGTCCGCCGAAGGCGTGAGTCTGGCCTACGGCGACCGCACCGTCGTCGACGGCCTCGACCTGCAGATCGCGCCCGGGCGCATCACGACCATCGTCGGGGCCAACGGATGCGGCAAGTCGACGCTGCTGCGCTCGCTCGCCCGCCTGCTGTCGCCGACCGAGGGCCAGATCGTGCTCGACGGAAAGTCCGTGCACGCCCGGCCCACCAAGGAGGTCGCCCGCATCCTCGGCCTGCTGCCGCAATCGCCCGTGGCACCGGAGGGCATCGCGGTGGCCGACCTGGTCGGGCGGGGACGGCACCCGCACCAGAAGATGCTCGCGCGGTGGAGCACTCACGACTACGAGGTGGTGGCCGACGCCCTCGACGCGACCGGCATCACCGACCTCGCCGACCGCAGCGTCGACGAGCTCTCCGGCGGACAGCGGCAGCGCGTCTGGATCGCGATGGCCCTCGCGCAGGAGACCGACATCCTGCTGCTCGACGAGCCGACGACCTTCCTCGACGTCGCGCACCAGGTCGAGGTCCTCGACCTGCTTACCGACCTGAGCGTCTCGCGCGGCACCACCATCGTCATGGTGCTGCACGACCTCAACCTCGCGGCCCGCTACGCCGACGAGCTGGTCGCGATGAAGGACGGCCGGGTGCACGCGACGGGCGCCCCGCAGGACATCGTCACCGCACAGCTCGTCGAAGAGGTCTTCGGCCTCGCCAATCAGATCACCATCGACCCGGTCTCCGGCAAGCCGATGGTCACACCCATCGGGAGGCATCATGTCCGCTGAGACGACCACCACCGAGCGTCCGACCTACATCCTCACCCGCGCCGAGGTGCGCGCCGTCGTCCGCGTCTCGCCCTCGTTCGTGCGCGTGACATTCGGTGGCGACGACCTGTTCGAGTTCGGCACGCCCGGCGAGGTGTTCGACAGCCGCATCAAGCTGGTCTTCCCGCCGGCATCCGGCATCCTCCCCGAACTCGATCGAGCCTCGGACAACTGGTGGCAGTCGTTCCTCGCGGTGCCGGAGGAGGAGCGCGGCTCCATGCGCACCTACTCCGTGCGCGAGCTGCGGGTCGATCCCGAGACCGGCACCGAGGTGGACGTCGACTTCGTGCTTCACCTCGAGCCGGGGCTCACCGGACCCGCGTCGCTCTGGGCGAGTCAGGCCGCGGTCGGGCAGGAGCTCTACCTGGTCGGACCGCGGCGGGGCGTGGACGTGGAGGCCCACGGCGGCGCCGAGTTCGCGCCGGGCACCGCGGCATCGGTCGTGCTCGCCGGCGACGAGACGGCGGCTCCCGCCATCGCCCGCATCCTGGAGGACGCGCCCCGCGACCTGCGCGGAGTGGCCTTCATCGAGGTGCCGTCGCCCGCCGACATCCTGCGCATCGACGTGCCGGCCGGTGTCGAGGTGCACTGGCTGCCGCGCGACGCGGGTGACCCGCACGGTCTGCGCTTGATCCCCGCGGTGCTCGGCTACCTCGGAGACGCCGACGCCGCCGAGGAGATCCGGGTGAAGGACATCGACGGCGAAGATCTGCTCTGGGAGACGCCGGACTACTCCGGCCTCGGGGAAGAGATCGACCGGGCGGATGCTCCGGCCGAGCGCTACTTCTGGATCGCGGGGGAGAGCGGCGTGGTCACTACCCTGCGCCGCCACCTCGTCAAGGACCTCGGCGTCGACCGCGGGCAGGTCGCGTTCATGGGCTACTGGCGCCGCGGCGTCGCGATGCGGGGCTGACATGACGACGACAGCGCCCCACGCCCTGCAGGGCGAATCCCTCGTGCTCGGATACGGCCGAGCCCGGGTGGTGCACGACGTCTCGCTGCGCCTCGCGCCCGGACGGGTCACCGCCCTCATCGGACCGAACGGCAGCGGCAAGTCGACCGTCCTGCGCGCCCTCGCCCGCCTGCACCGCATCGAGGCGGGGAGGGTCCGCATCGGCGGCGACGAGACGCGTGACGCGGCCGCCCTCTCGGCGAAGGAGTTCGCCAAGGCCGTCGCGATGCTCTCGCAGTCGCGGCCGCATCCGTCCGGGATCGAGGTCTCCGACGTCGTGGCGTACGGCCGCCATCCGCACCGGGGCCGTTTCTCTGGCGTCAGTGACGCCGACCGCGCCGCCGTCGCGCGGGCGCTCGAACTGACCGGACTCCGCGCCATGGCCGCCCGCCCCGTCGACCAGCTCTCGGGCGGCGAACTGCAGCGCGTGTGGCTGGCGACCGCGCTGGCGCAGGAGACGGGCGTGCTGCTCCTCGACGAGCCGACCAACCACCTCGACCTGCGCTACCAGGTGGAGACGCTCGACCTGGTGCGCGAGCTCGCCGACGACCACGGCACCGCCCTCGGCGTCGTGCTGCACGACCTCGACCACGCGGCATCCGTCGCCGACGACGTGGTGCTGCTGCACGCCGGTCGAGTGCACGCGGCGGGCACCCCCGCCGAGGTGCTCACGGGCGAGAACCTCTCGCACGTGTACGGCCTGCGGATCGACACCGAGATCGACGAGGAGACCGGCCTCGTGCGCGTGCTCCCGCGCGGTCGTCACCACGGCCGGCACCGCGCCCGCGCAGCATCCTGAACCCCCTCACCCCTCCCGGAGGAAGAACCGAATGAAGAAGAAGCCCCTCGCCCTGATCGCCCTCGGCGGCGCGCTCGTGATGGCCCTCGCCGGCTGCGGCACCACTCAGGCCCCCGCCGCCTCCGACTCCGATGCCTCGGCCTCGACGAGCGCGGGCTGCGGCGACGACACCACCGCGACCTCGACGGGCGCCGTCTCCGTCACGGATGACCTCGGCCGCACGGTCGAACTCGACAAGCCCGCCGAGCGGATCGCGGTGCTGGAGTGGCAGCAGATCGAGGATGCGCTGTCGCTGTGCGTCACCCCGGTCGCGGTCGCCGACGCCGAGGGCTACAGCACGTGGGTCACCGCGGAAGAGCTCCCGGAGGGTGTGACCGATGTCGGCACCCGCCAGGAGCCGAACCTCGAGACGCTGTTCGGCACCGAGCCCGACCTCGTGATCGTCGAGGTCAGCGCCGCGGACGACCCCATCGTCTCCCAGCTCGAGGCCTACGACGTGCCCGTGCTCGCGACCATCGGTGCGGATGCCGCCGACCCCATCGCGAAGATGCTCGGCACGCTCGATCTCATCGCCCAGGTGACCGGCCGCGAGGAGCGCGCCGAGGTCGTCGCCGACGAGTTCCAGGCGCACCTCGACTCGGCATCGGCCGAACTCGCGGATCTCGACCTGCCCACGAAGGAGTTCGTGTTCTTCGACGGCTGGGTCGACGGCGGCAACGTCGCGCTGCGCCCGTTCGGTCAGGGCTCGCTGGTCGGTGAGATCGGCGAGAAGCTCGGTCTCGAGAACGCCTGGACCGGCGAGGTCGACCCCACCTACGGCCTCGGCCAGACCGACGTCGAGGGCATGACCACGGTCGGCGACGCCAGCCTGTTCTACACCGGCACCGAAGACCCCGAGTCGGAGAGCTTCATCGACGCCCTGCAGGACAACCCGGCCTGGACCTCGCTGCCCGCCGTGGCCGATGACCGCCTCACCGCGTTCCCCGCCGGGATCTGGACGTTCGGCGGACCGCGCTCCACCCAGCAGATCATCGACGGCTACGTCGAGGTGCTCTCGAAGTGACGGATGCCCTTCGCCTCGACGACGCGGCGGCCACGACGGAGCCGGCGCGCCCGGCTCCCGGCGTCGCGCCCGACGGGGCGGAGGGGCGCAGGCCGGGCGCCCTGCTGACGGGCATCGGCGTGCTCGTCGCCCTCGCGGTCGTGCTCGTCGCCGTCGCCTGCTGGCATCTCACCCAGGGCACGAGCGGCGCCGTGTTCGCCGATACCGAGGTGCTGTGGGGGTCTAGGGTTCCACGCCTCGCCGCGGGCATCGCCGTGGGGGTGGCGCTCGGCGTGGCCGGCATCCTCCTCCAGTCGCTCGCCCGCAACGCTCTGGCCTCGCCGGACACGCTGGGCGTGACCGCGGGAGCCTACCTCGCAGTCACGGCCCTCGCGGCGTTCGGCATCGCGGTGCCGGTGTGGGCCTCGGGGGCTGTCGCGTTCGCCGGCGGCCTCATCGCCGCGGGGATCGTGCTCGGCCTCGCCGGTGGCGCGGGGTCGTCGACCACGCGGCTGATCCTCGCGGGCACGGCGCTGGCCCTCGCGTTCCAGGCCGGCACCTCGACCCTGCTCATCCTCTTCGACGAGGAGACCAAGGGTCTGTTGGCGTGGGGAAGCGGCAGTCTGTCGCAGCTGGGGCTGACCGCGTTCCTGCAGGCGGCACCGGTCGTGGTCGTGGTGACGGCGGCGGCCCTGCTGCTCGCGCGGCGGTTCGACATCCTGGCGCTCGGCGACGACACGGCATCCTCCCTGGGTGTGCCGATCCGCTCGACGCGGGCCATCGGCATCCTGCTCGCCGTCACGCTCACCGCGGTGTCGGTGACGCTCGCGGGGCCGATGGGCTTCGTCGGGCTGTGCGCGCCTGTGCTCGCCCGCCTGCTGACGCGGGTGGTGCCGAGTCTGAACCGCCACCTGCTCCTGATCCCGGCGGCAGGTCTTCTCGGCGCGATCGTCGTGATCCTCTCGGATGCTCTGCTGCGGGCGATCATCGGGGCCGAGGCGGCGATCCTCATCCCGACCGGTGTCGCGACCACGCTCCTCGGAGCGATCGTGCTCGTGCTCATGGCGCGGCGCCTGCGCGATGCCGGGCCGACGCGAGAGCCTCCGCGGGTGCGGTTCGGCGTGCGCAGCCGACTCCGCTTCCGCATCACCATGGCGATCGTCGTGCTGGGGGTGATCGGGGTACTGGTCCTCGGCCTGCTCGCCGGGCACACCTGGCTGCTCACCGGCGACATCGCGCTGTGGCTGCAGGGTGAGGCTCCGCCCGCGATCGCCTTCGCGCTGGACGAGCGGGCGCCGCGCATCGTGGCCGCGGTCGTCGCCGGTGGGGCGCTCGCGCTGTCCGGCGCCATCATTCAGGGGGTGAGCCGGAACCCGCTCGCCGACCCGAGCATCCTCGGCGTCACGGGCGGCGGCGGCCTCGGCGCGGTGCTCGTGATCACGAGTGCCGTCTCCTCCACCGCGGGCATGATCGCGGGTGCCATCGCCGGTGCGCTGTTGGCCTTCGCCCTCGTGTACCTGCTGTCGTGGCGCGGCGGCTTGAACGCCGACAGGTTCCTGTTGATCGGCATCGGCGTCTCGTACTTCACCGTGTCGCTCACGACCTTCTTCCTGCTGAGGTCGAACCCCTGGGACACCCCGAAGATCTACACCTGGCTGTCGGGCACCACGTACGGCCGGGTGTGGGAGCAGGTGCTGCCGCTGGCGATCGTGTTGGCCATCGCGCTGCCGTTCGTGGTGATGAGCCGTCGTGAGCTCGACGTGCTGTCGCTCGACGAGGACACCCCGCGGCTCGTCGGCATCCGCCTCGAGCCCGTGCGGCTGACGCTGCTGGTCGTGGCGGCGGTGCTCGCGGCCCTCAGCGTGACGGCGATCGGTGTGATCGGCTTCGTCGGGCTCGTCGCCCCGCATGCGGCGCGCGCACTCGTCGGTGCCAGGCACGCCAGGGTGATCCCGGTCGCGGTGCTGCTGGGCGGTCTGCTCGTCGGAGTCGCGGACACCATCGGGCGTACGGTCATCGCCCCCGCCCAGCTGCCCGCCGGACTCGTGGTCGCGCTGATCGGAGCCCCGTACTTCGTCTGGCTGCTCTGGCGCTCGCGCGACGCGTAGCCGTGTCGCTTCCGCCGTCGAGTCGCTTCCAGCCTCGAATCGCGCAAATGGTCCCATCTCCAGGAGAAATGGGACCATTTGCGCGAATCGAACGGGGTTACTTCGCGAGGAAGTCCTTCAGCGCGGCGTTGACCTCGTCGGCGTGGGTCCAGAGCAGGCCGTGCGGGGCGCCCTCGACCTCGACGTAGTCGGCATCCGGCACCGCCTGGTGGAAGCGGCGCGCGGTCGCGTCGATCGGGAGGATGTTGTCCTTCGTGCCGTGCAGGATCAGGGTGGGCTTGGCCGCGGCACGGACAGCCTCGACGTCGCCACGGAAGTCCTCGATCCAGGACGAGACGACCGCGTAGGCGGCGACGGGTGCGCTGCCGATCGCGACGTTCCAACTGCCGGTCACGGCCTCTTCGCTGATGCGCGAGCCGAGGTTCTCGTCGAGGTTGTAGAAGTTCTTGTAGAAGTCGGTGAACCAGGCGAAGCGGTCGCCCTTGGCGGCAGCCTCGATGCCGTCGAAGACCTCCTGCGGCACGCCCTCGGGGTTGTCGTCGCGCTGCACCAGGAAGGGCTCGAGCGAGGCGAGGAAGGCGAGCTTCGCGACGCGGTCGTGGCCGTACTTCGCCACGTAGCGGGCGAGCTCTCCGGTGCCCATCGAGAAGCCGACGAGCACGACGTCGCGCAGGTCGAGGGTCTCGAGCACGGTGTTCAGGTCGGCGGCGAACGTGTCGTAGTCGTAGCCGTCGTTGACCTTGGAAGATCCGCCGAAGCCGCGGCGGTCGTAGGTGATGACGCGGTAGCCCTGGGCGAGGAGCTCGCGGGTCTGACGCTCCCAGCTGTGGCCGTCGAGCGGGTAGCCGTGGATCAGGACGACGGGCTGACCGGAACCCTGGTCTTCGTAGTAGAGCTCGATCGGGGTGCTGTTCTCGTTTCCGACGGTGATGTAACCCATGATCCTGGTCCTTTCGGTTGCGGTGAGAACGACCGTTCTCGCTCGATATGAACAATCTAGAGAACGTTCGTTCTCATGTCAAGTAAACTTCTGGGTATGACCGAAGACGACGCCAGCGAACGCATCCTCGCCGCTGCCGAGGAGCTCTACTACCGCAAGGGGTTCGCGGCGGTGGGCATGGACGAGCTGCGGTCGGCGGCCGGCGTGTCGCTGCGCCGCCTCTACTCCCTCTTTCCCGCGAAGACCGACATCGTCACCGCCGTCCTCGCCCGCAGGCACGCCCAGTGGGAGTCCGGACTGTCGACGGCGGTGACGGATGCCGGCGACGACCCGCGCGCCCGCCTCCTCGCGGTCTACGGGTACCTCGAGAACTGGTTCTGCGCCGACGACTTCCGCGGCTGCGCGTTCATCAACGCGTTCGGCGAGCTCGGCGGGACGAACCCCGAGGTCGCCGAGATCGTGCGCACGCACAAGGCGTCGTTCCAGGAGTACATGGCGGGCCTGGTCGCCGACACCGGTGCACCCGCGGCACTCGCCGCACAGCTGTCGATCCTCGCCGAGGGGGCACAGAGTACGGCGGCGATCTCGAAAGACCCCTCCGTGGCCGTGCAGGCGCGCGGTGCGGCCGAGGTCCTGATCGACGCGGCCTTCACCCGGGCCTGAGGTTTTTCCTAACCTGGTTAGCGAAAACCTCGGCGGGTGTCAACCCCGATGCGCACCGGCCGTCTCACGCCGTATGGTCGCGACCATGGACTCACGAACGAAGGGCATCGGCCGGCAGAGCCTGATCATCGCGGCGGCATCGTTCATGCTGATCGCGGCCGCCGTGGGCGCAGGAGCCTTCGGCGGAGCATCCGTCGACGACCTGCAGGACGGCGCGCTCTCGGCGCAGGGGTCATACCTCGCGCCCGCCGGCCCCGCCTTCTCGATCTGGTCCCTGATCTACATCGGGCTCATCGCGTACACGGTGTGGCAGGCGCTTCCCGCACAGCGGCAGGATGCTCGCCAGCAGGCCGTGGGCGGATGGATCGCTGCGTCGATGGTGCTGAACGGGCTGTGGCTGGTCACCGCGCGCTTTCTGACGCTCTGGCTCACGGTCGTGGTGATCGCGCTGCTGCTGGCCGTGCTCGCCCGGGTGATCGTGGTGCTGGGGCGCTTCCCGGCACGCAACCTCGCCGACCGCATCCTCACCGACGGGGCGAACGGTCTGCACTTCGGCTGGGTGACGATCGCGACGGTCGCGAACACGGCGGCCTGGCTGACCCAGATCGCGCCCGAGAGCTGGGCGCAGGCGGCGGATGCCTGGGCGATCGCCGTGCTGGTCGTCGTCCTGGTGATCGGTGCCGCTGCCGCGTGGGCGACAGGTCGCATCGCCCCCGCCCTCGCGACGGCCTGGGGTCTGGCCTGGCTCGCGGTCGGGCGCCTCACCGGGGAGCCCGAGAGCACCCCGACGGCGATCACCGCGATCATCGTGGCCGTGCTGCTCGTCGTCGTCGGGGTCGCGGCGGTGCTGCGTCGCCGTGCACGCGCCGCTCAGAGCACGAGCCGGTAGCCCATCCCCGCCTCGGTGAGCAGGTGCACCGGCGCGGCCGGCTCCTGCTCGAGCTTCTTGCGCAGCTGCGACATGTACAGCCGCAGGTAGCCCGAGTCGGAGACCTGCTCGCTGCCCCAAATCTCCTTCAGCAGATCCTGCCGGGTGACCAGGGCTCCCGGATGCCGCGACAGGTGCTCGAGCATCCGCCACTCGGTCGGCGTCAGGTGCACGCGGGTGCCGGCGCGGGTGACCGTCTTCGTCGCGAGGTCGACCACGACGTCGCCGAACACCACCGTCGACTCCCCGTTCGCCGGCATCGACCGGCGGGAGAGCGCCCGCAGCCGGGCGAGCAGTTCGTCGATCTGGAAGGGCTTCGTCACGAAGTCGTCGGCGCCGGCATCCAGCGCCTCGACCTTGTCGGCAGAACCGGTGCGGCCGGAGACCACGATGATCGGCACGTTCGTCCATCCGCGCAGCGCCTGGATGACCTCGATGCCGTCGAGCCGGGGCATGCCCAGGTCGAGCATGATGAGGTCGGGGTGCGTCTGCGCGGCGGCGGCGACCGCGGCGGCACCGTCGGCCGCCACGACGACCTCATATCCGTGGGCGGCGAGAGTGATCCGCAGCGCCCGCACCATCTGCGGGTCGTCGTCGGCGATGAGGAGCTTCACTCCGTCTCCTCCGTGTCGTGATGCCCTGCGCCGAGCGGCAGGGAGATGACCATGGTGAGGCCCCCGCCGGGGGTGTCCTCGGGTGTCAGGGTACCGCCCATGCCCTCGGCGAACCCGCGCGACAGGGCGAGCCCGAGCCCGAGGCCCGTGGTGTTGTCGGTGTCGCCGAAGCGCTGGAACGGCTGGAAGATGCGGTCCCGCCGCTCGGGCGAGACGCCGTCGCCGCGGTCGATCACCCTGATCTCGGCGCGATCGCCGAGGGTGCTGGTCGAGACGATCACGCGGCTGCCCTCGGGCGCGTGGCGGTGCGCGTTGGCGAGCACGTTCACCAGCACCCGTTGCAGCAGCACCGGGTCGGCGAACACCGGCGGCAGCTCGGGGTCGAGGGCGAGCTCGACGTCGGCCGGGCCCAGTCCGAGCTCGTCGATGGCGGCGAGCACCGTGCCGGCGGCATCCATCCGCGAGGCGGAGACGGCGAGCACCCCGGCCTGCACGCGGCTGACGTCGAGCAGGTCGGTGACCAGGGTCGACAACGTGGCGAGGCTCTCGTCGGCGGTGGCGAGCAGCTCCGCGCGGTCGGATGCCGAGAGCTCGTGCGCACCGCGGAGCCCGCCGATCGCCGCGACGGCCGAGGCCAGCGGGCGCCGCAGATCGTGGCTCACGGCCGACAGGAGCGCGCTGCGCACCTGGTCGGTCTCGGCCAGGGCCTCGGCCTCGCTCGCGGTCGCTCGCAGGTCGGTGTGCTCGAGCGCGGCCGACAGCTGTGCGACGATCGCGTCGAGCAGCCGACGCTCGGGCCCGGCCAGCGGTTCGCCGTTCAGTTCGAGCACCGCGCGCGGGCCGCCGCCGGGGCGTGAGCCGACCGGGATGTTCGTGGCGCGTCCGTCGGCGACCGGCTCCCCGTCGCTCGCGAGCACGTCGCCGTCGGGGGAGAGCACACGCACGCCGCTGAGCCCGAACGCCTCCCGGGTGCGGCTGGCGAGGGCCAGCACCGCGTTGTCGCCCCGCAGCACATTGCCGGCGACAGCGGCGAGCAGCTCGGCTTCGGCGGTGGCGCGCTGCGCGGTGCGGGCGCGTCGGGCCGCCTGGTCGACGATGATGCTCACCAGGATCGCGATGAGCACGTACAGGGCGAGGGCGAGCACGTGCAGCGGATGCGCGATCGTGATGGTGAACAGCGGCGCGACGAAGAGGAAGTCCAGTGTGACGCCGGACAGCACCGCGGCGAACACGGCAGGACGGATGCCGCCGATGAGGGCGACCACGACCACGAGCAGCTGGTACGCGAGCACCTCGGCCGTGATCGACTCGGGGCTGCGGAAGGTGAACATCCCCCACGACAGCAGCGGTCCGAACACGAGGGCGACCGCGAAGCCCAGCAGCTGCCGCCGCCAGCCGAGTGCCCCGCCGGTCATCCGTGGCAGGGCGAGGCGTCCGCCCGCGGCGGCGTGGGTGACGATGTGCACGTCGATGTCGCCCGAGCGGCGGATCACCTCCGAGCCGATGCCGGGACCGGTGAGCGCGGCCGCGAGTCGACTGCGACGGCTGACGCCGATGACGAGCTGCGTGGCGTCCACTCCCTGTGCGAACTCGACCAGGGTGGCCGGGATGTCGTCGCCGACCACCTGGTGGTAGCTGCCGCCAAGGGATTCCACGAGGGTGCGCTGCGCGGCGAGGGCGCCCGGGGTCTCGTTGCGCAGTCCGTCCTGGGCCGAGATGTGCACGGCCAGCAGCTCTCCTCCGGCCGAGCGGGCGGCGATCCGTGCACCGCGACGCAGCAGCGTCTCGCCTTCCGGTCCGCCGGTGAGGGCGACGACGACGCGTTCCCTGGCCTGCCAATTCCCTTCGATCCCCTGCTCGGCGCGGTAGGTGCGCAGGGCGCTGTCGACCTCGTCGGCGAGCCAGAGCAGGGCGAGCTCGCGCAGTGCGGTGAGGTTGCCGAGGCGGAAGTAGTTCGACAGGGCGGCATCGATCCGTTCGGCCGGGTACACCAGCCCCGCGGAGAGCCGATCCCGCAGCGACTGGGGCGCCAGGTCGACGACCTCGATCTCGTCCGCCGCCCGCACCACGGCATCCGGGATCGTCTCCTGCTGTGCGATGCCGGTGATCTTCTCGACCACGGCGTTGAGCGACTCGATGTGCTGCACGTTGACGGTGGTGACGACGTCGATGCCGGCGGCCAGCAGGTCGTCCACGTCTTGCCAGCGCTTCGGATGCCGCGAGCCGGGGGTGTTCGTGTGTGCGAGCTCGTCGACCAGGGCGATCTCGGGAGCCCGGGCGAGCACGGCGTCGAGATCGAGTTCGGTCAGGGCGACGCCGCGATGGTCGTCGACGCGGCGGGGCACCTCCGGCAGTCCGACCGTCTGCGCGAGGGTGGCCGCGCGCTCATGGGTCTCGACGATCGCGATGACGACGTCGTGTCCCTCTTCGCGCAGGCGCCGCCCCTCGGCGAGCATCTCGAACGTCTTGCCCACGCCGGGAGCGGCACCCAGCAGCACACGGAGGCGTCCACGACGCGACTGCTCCGACGTCGGGCGATGCGTCCGATCTGCGCTCATTCGCCCTCCTGGCCGTCCAGCGCGAGGTTGAGCTCGGCGACATTGATGCGCTCTTCGCCGAGGAATCCCAGATCCCGCCCTTGAATCCTAGACTCCACGAGGTCCTGCACCTGCTGTTCCGGGAGCCCGCGCGCCTCGGCCACGCGCGGCACCTGCAGCAGGGCGTAGGCGACGCTGATGTGGGGGTCGAGGCCCGATCCGGAAGCCGTGACCGCGTCGGCCGGCACCTCGGATGCCTTCACACCCTCGCGCTCCGCGATCGCGGCCTGGCGGTCGGCGATGGACGCGACCAGGTCGGGGTTCTCCGGGCCGAGGTTGCTGCCGCTGGACCCTGCCCCGTCGTAGCCGTCGCCGGCCGCGGAGGGGCGGGACTGGAAGTACTCCGGCAGGGCCTCGCCGTCGGCATCCGTGAACGGCTGGCCGATCAGTGAGCTGCCTCTGTCGTCGGGGAGGGGTGAGCCGTTCGCCTGCCAGGGGAGGGCGAGCTGCCCGATGCCCGTGACCAGGAGCGTGTAGCCGACGCCGAGCACGAGGGTGAGGACGAGCATCGCGCGGATGGCGACCCCGGTGGTGCGGGCGGCGGTGCGAGTGGAGGACATGTCTGGGTTCCTTTTCCGAGCCGGGTCAGAAGCCCGGGATGAGGCTGACGACGAGGTCGATGAGCTTGATGCCGATGAACGGGGCGATCACACCGCCGAGTCCGTAGATGAGCAGGTTGCGCTGCAGGATCTGCGAGGCGCTCGCCGGGCGGTACTTCACGCCGCGCAGGGCGAGCGGGATGAGGAACACGATCACGATCGCGTTGAAGATGATCGCGCTGGTCACGGCGGACGCCGGCGAGTGTAGCTGCATGACGTTGAGCGCCGCGAGTCCGGGGAACACCCCCATGAACATCGCCGGGATGATCGCGAAGTACTTCGCCACGTCGTTCGCGAGCGAGAACGTGGTGAGAGCGCCCCGGGTGATGAGCAGCTGCTTGCCGATGCGCACGATGTCGATCAGCTTGGTCGGGTCGGAGTCGAGGTCGACCATGTTGCCGGCCTCCTTCGCGGCCGAGGTGCCGGTGTTCATGGCGACGCCGACGTCGGCCTGCGCCAGGGCAGGAGCGTCGTTCGTGCCGTCGCCGGTCATCGCGACCAGGCGCCCGCCCTCCTGCTCGCGGCGGATGAGGGCCAGCTTGTCCTCGGGCGTCGCCTCGGCGAGGAAGTCGTCGACCCCGGCCTCCGCAGCGATCGCCTTCGCGGTCAGCGGGTTGTCGCCCGTGATCATCACCGTGCGGATGCCCATGCTGCGCAGCTCGTCGAACCGCTCGCGCAGACCGTCCTTGACGATGTCCTTGAGGTGCACGACGCCGAGGACGCGGCCTTCCGCGCCGGGGGTCGTCACCGCCACGACGAGCGGGGTGCCGCCGCTTTCGGCGACGGTGTCGGTGCGGGTGGTGAGCTCCGCATCCTCGGCGTCGAGCCGGAGCCAGGCGCGCACCGCGGAACCTGCGCCCTTGCGGATCTGCGTGCCGTCGGCGAGGTCGAGTCCCGACATACGGGTCTGCGCGGTGAACGGCACGACCACGGCATCCTCCGGAGCGGTGACGCGGATGCCGCGGGCGGCGGCGAGCTCGACGATCGAGGCGCCCTCCGGGGTGGGGTCTGCGAGCGACGACAGTGCCGCGACCCGCAGCAGCTCGTCCGCATCGATGCCCGGGAGGGGCAGGACCTCGTGCGCACGGCGGTTGCCGTAGGTGATGGTGCCGGTCTTGTCGAGCAGCAGCGTGGTGACGTCGCCCGCGGCCTCGACAGCGCGCCCCGACATGGCCAGCACGTTGCGCTGCACGAGTCGGTCCATCCCGGCGATGCCGATGGCGGAGAGCAGTGCGCCGATGGTGGTCGGGATCAGGCAGACGAGCAGGGCGATGAGCACCGGGATGCTGACGGGTGATGCGGCGTACGAGGCGATCGGGTTCAGGGCGAGCACCACGACCACGAAGATGATCGACAGGCTGGCGAGCAGGATGTTCAGCGCGATCTCGTTCGGGGTGCGCTGGCGGCTGGCACCTTCGACGAGGGCGATCATCCGGTCGACGAACGTCTCACCCGGCTTCGAGGTGATGCGCACCACGATCCGGTCGGACAGCACGCGCGTGCCGCCGGTAACGGCGCTGCGGTCGCCGCCCGACTCGCGGATCACCGGGGCGCTCTCGCCCGTGATGGCCGACTCGTCGACGGTCGCGATGCCCGCGATGATGTCGCCGTCACCGGGGATCAGCTCGCCGGCTGCCACGATCACGACATCGTCGCGCTGCAGCTCGGCGGACGAGACCTCGAGGGTATCGGCGCGCTCGGCGGCAGCATCCGAAGCCGCGTCGTAGCCGACCACTCGGCGGGCCATCGTGCTGGTGCGGGTCTTGCGCAGGCTCGCGGCCTGCGCCTTGCCGCGGCCTTCGGCGACGGACTCGGCGACGTTCGCGAAAAGCACCGTCAGCCAGAGCCACACCGCGATGCCCCAGGTGAACGGCGCGGGGACAGGGGTGCCACCCGAGTCGGCCGGGCCGCCGAGGAAGGGCTCGGCGATCGCCAGCACGGTCGCGAACGCGGCACCGACCCAGACCAGCAGCATCACGGGGTTGCGGACGAGGGCTGCGGGGTTCAGCTTGCGCAGGGCGCCGGGCAGGGCCGCGACGAGCTGCGACCAGCCGAAGGAGCGCGTCGGCTGCGCGGGGGCGGATGCCGCAGCATCCTGCTGTTCGGACGGGGATTCAGAAGGCGTGGTGATGAGGGTCATGGTCAGACGAGTCCTTCGGCGAGGGGTCCCAGTGCGAGCACGGGGAAGTAGGTGAGGGCGGTCACGACGACCGTCACGGTGAGGAGGAGGCCGACGAACTGCGGCCGGTGGGTGGGCAGCGTGCCCGAGGTGGCGGGCACCCGCTCCTGCGCCGCGAACGATCCGGCGAGAGCCAACACGAGCACGATGGGGAGGAAGCGTCCGAGCAGCATCGCGACGCCGAGAGCGGTGTTGAACCACGGGGTGTTCGCGGTGAGTCCGGCGAAGGCCGAGCCGTTGTTGTTCGCGGCCGAGGTGAACGCGTAGAGCACTTCGCTCATGCCGTGCACGCCCGGGTTCAGGATGCTGGTGGCCTCCACGTCTTCCCGGATGCCGGGGATCGCGAAGCTCAGGGCCGTACCGCCGAGGACCAGTGCCGGGACGACGAGGATGTAGAGGCTCGCGAGCTTGATCTCCCGCGGACCGATGCGCTTGCCGAGGTACTCGGGGGTGCGTCCGACGAGCAGTCCGCCGACGAACACGGCGATGATCGCGAGCACGAGCATGCCGTAGAGGCCCGAGCCGACGCCGCCGGGGGCGACCTCGCCGAGCATCATGTTCAGCATCGGCATCATGCCGCCGAGTGCCGTGTACGAGTCGTGCATCGAGTTGACCGCACCGGTCGAGGTGAGCGTGCTTGCGCTGCCGAACAGCGTGGAGCCGAGGATGCCGAAGCGCACCTCCTTGCCCTCCATCGCCGCTCCGGCGAGCTCGGGTGCGCTGCCGCGGCCGGCCAGTTCGAGCGCCGAGAGTGCGAACGTCGAGATCAGGAAGATCGTGCCCATGACCGCGGCGATCGCGTAGCCCTGTCGGTGGTCGCCCACCATGCGCCCGAACGTGCGGGGGAGGGAGAACGGGATGACGAGGATCAGCAGCACCTCCAGCAGGTTCGTGAACCCGGTCGGGTTCTCGAACGGATGCGCGGAGTTGGCGTTGAAGAAGCCGCCGCCGTTGGTGCCGAGGAGCTTGATCGCCTCCTGCGAGGCGACCGGTCCGCCCGGGATGGTCTGGGTGCCGCCCGACACGGTGGTGATGTCGGTGAAGCCCGCGAAGTTCTGGATCACGCCGCCCGCGAGGAGGGCCACCGCACCGATCAGGGCGATCGGGAGGAGGATGCGGCCGAGACCGCGGATCAGGTCGACCCAGAAGTTGCCGATGGTCGCCGAGCCCCGGCGCGCGAGGCCGCGGATCAGCGCGATCGCGATGGCGAGTCCGACCGCCGCCGAGACGAAGTTCTGCACCGTGAGGCCGGCGAGCTGCACGGTGTAGCCCATGGTCTGCTCGGGCGAGTACGACTGCCAGTTGGTGTTCGCGACGAAGGATGCCGCGGTGTTGAATGCGAGTCCTTCGGGCACGGCGGGCAGCCCCAGAGACTGCGGCAGGAACGCCTGCAGCCGCTGCAGCCCGTAGACGAGCAGCAGCCCGACGACCGAGAACGCGAGCACGCTGCGGGCGTAGGCGCGCCAGGTCTGCTCGGAGGACGAGTCGACGCCGATCAGCCGGTAGACGCCGCGCTCGACGCGCAGGTCCTTCGCCGAGGTATACACCCGGGCGATGTAGTCACCGAGCGGGCGGTAGAGCAGCACGAGCACGACTACGACGGCCGTGAGCTGCAGGATGCCGAACCAGATCGCCGCACCCATCAGAATCGCTCCGGGGCGACGAGCGCGACGACGAGGTAGACGACGGCCGCGACGGCGACGACGGCCGCGATGATCTCGAAGACGATCATGCGCGGTCCACCGCCTTGGCGACCAGGGAGACGAGGGCGAACAGCGCGAGAGTCAGCGCGATGTAGATGATGTCGAGCACGGATCCGATACAACTCCCGTGCGCGGGCGGATCCGTCGATCCTCACGGTTCCCCTACACCCCCGCCGAGGATGCATACGGGTTGCTCACGGTTCGGCCCTATGCTCACGAGGTGGGGATCAGGAAGCTGCGGATCGGGGCCGGGACGTGGGTCGTCGGCGCACTCGTCGTGGTCGCCCTCGCCTGCGTGCTCACCGGGTTCCTGCCGCGCTCCGATGCCGGGGCGCTCGGCGCGCGGACCGCCCCCGTTCTGGGTTTCGTCGTCGCGATCACGATCGTCGCCGAGCTCGCCCGTGACGCGGCCGTGTTCGACGTAGTCTCGCAGCGTCTCGCCCGCTGGGGTCGAGGACGGGTGCTCGCGCTGTGGGCGCTGGTCGTGGCGCTCGCCGTGGTGAGCACGGTGTTCCTGTCGCTCGACACGACCGCCGTGATCGTCACTCCGGTGGTGGTCGTCCTGGCGCAGAGCATCGGCGTCTCACCCCTTCCGTTCGCGCTGGCGACCGTGTGGCTCGCGAACACGGCATCGCTCGCGCTCCCGGTCTCGAACCTCACCAATCTGCTCGCCGCCCCGGCCATCGGCGACGGGCCGGGGGCGTTCTTCGCGCTGAGCTGGGCGCCCACGCTCGTCGGCATCCTCGTGCCCGTCGCGATCCTCACCGTCATGCATCGGCGCACGGTCTTCGGCGCGTATGAGACGCCGGTGCCACGGCGTCCCGCCGATCCGGCTCTGTTCTGGAGCGCCACCGGCGTCCTTCTCGTCCTGATGCCGTTGCTCGCTCTCACCCACGATGTCTGGATCCCGGCCACGGCCGCTGCCCTCGCGCTGATCGGCCTGTTCGCGGTGCGGCGACGGCGGGCGCTGCGCCTCTCGCTCGTCCCGTGGCAGGCGCTCGCTCTCGCGGCGTCGCTGTTCGTGCTGGTCGAGTCTGCGCACGCGCAGGGGCTCTTCGACTTCCTCACCTCGCCGACGGCGACCGGCGACGCTCCCGGTGACCTGTTCCGACTGGCCGCGCTCGGGGCCGTGAGCGCCAACGCGATCAACAACCTCCCGGCATATCTCGTGCTCGAACCCGCGGCCGGTGACCCCGTCGCGCTGATGGCGCTGCTGATCGGCGTGAACATCGGCCCGCTCATCACTCCGTGGGCCTCGCTCGCGACCCTGCTCTGGCACAACCGGATCGTCGCGCTGGGGGTGACGATCCGATGGAGCCGCTTCCTGCTGTGGGGAGTGGTGGCCGCGGTGCCGACGGTGCTCGCCGCCGTGCTCGTGCTGTGGCTCGTCTCGGGCTAGGCACGCGACCGGGAGAGCGGGTGCCCGTCGGTCAGTCGGTCGCGAGCGAATCCAGGAACACGCGGGTCTGTGCCGCCAGCTCGGGCGACTGCGTGTGGTGGAGGTAGTGGCCGCCGTCGATCCCGACGACCTCGCCACGGTCGACACTCGCGGCCTGCGCCTCGTGCAGTTCCCGCCAGCCGGAGACCTCGGCATCCTCGTCCACGATGAACAGCAGCACGGGAAGGTCGCTGGGGAAGGTCGTGCCGCTCACTGCGGCGAAGTTCGAGGAGGCACGATCCATCTCGTCGAGCAATGTCGGCGCGGCCGCGTTCCGCGCGCTGAGCACCCGCATCCGGTCCTTCGTCTCGTCGTCGTACGGCAGGCCCTCGTAAGGATCGGGAGCGATCGCGCTCAGCACCCGCGTGACTCCGAGCCCGGAGAGCGTGGCGATGGTCGACGTGGGGATCGGATCGTCCCACCCCGGCTGGTCGGGCACGCTGCTGTCGATGCCGATGAACGCCGTGACCTCGTCGGCGTAGGCGGCGGTGTAGGGGAGGGCGTAGATACCGGAGATCGAGTGCCCCATCAGCGCATACCGGTCGATGCCCAGCTCCTGCAGCGCCTCGTGCACCTCGCGGGCGATGTTCTCGCCGGTGCGTGGGACATCGGTCTGGTCGCTGAGCCCGGTGCCGAAGGGCTCCACCGCGACCACCCGGTAGTCGTCCTGCAGCTCGGCGATCAGCGGTTCGAAGTCGAGCGCGGGCGCGGCCGTGCCGAGTCCGGGCAGCAGCACGATGGTCTCGTCACCCTCCCCGGCCACGACGACGTTCATGGACTTGCCGTCGACCGTCACGGACTCTCCGTACGGCGTGAATGCGGTTGTCTCGACCTGCGTCGCGATCACGTTGCCGATCGCTGTGGAGGCGATGGCGAGCACGGGTACGGCCACGATGACTCCGAGGGTGGTGAGGACGACTTTCCAGGGCTTGCGCATGAGGCTCTTTCTCGATCGGCGGATCGGGTTCCGCGTCTGTACTCAGTCCATCCGACCGCCGGACTCCGCGGAAGTGTCGCCCCGTCACGACCTGGGGTGACTAGTGTCACGGCAGCTCGAGGTCGGCGCGGCCTGGCAGGATGTCGAGCATGAGTGTGATCTACGACTACTTCTCCGCCGCATCCGACGAAGAGGCCGTGAAGGTCCTCGACGTGGAGGGCGGGCCGACCGCGACGGACTCCGGTTTCGACGCCGGCACGCTCGGCGGTATCGATCCCGTCGTGCAGCTCGGCACGCTCGAGGCGCTGCTCATGGGCACCCCGTACGACGACGTGACCGAAGACCCCCGCGCCGGCCACAACCTCGCGATGAGCGAAGACTACGACCGGATCGTCATCACGGTGACGGATGCTCTGGCATCGGCGCTCGCCGCAGCCGACGACGCGCGCCTGGCCGAGGTAGCCGAGCCGTGGTCGCAGACCGAGGAGCTCGAGGGTGCAGATCCGGCGCAGTTGGCCGCGTTCGCGCGCGACCTCGCCGCTCTCGCGCGTCGCGCCGCCGCATCCGGCCACCGCGTGTACTGCTGGGCCTGCATCTAGAGACCGATCACGGTCGCTCCCCGCTGACTCGCCGCATCTCCGACGCGAGTGCGCTGTTCGTCTCGGCGAACCGCGCCGTGATGTTGTCGCGCACCTCGGGCGGCTTGTTCTGGCTGAGCTTGGCGCGCGCGTCAAAGCGGGCTACGCGCATCCGCAGGCCGACGGTTCCCTTCGCCGCTCGACGGGTGCCCGGCTCGTCCTCCGACAGATGCCGACCGTGGTCCTGCCCGTTCTCGAAGTGGTCGGTCAACTGCGTGAGCATGGCGTAGTTCTCCTCCTCGCTGAGGATCTCGGGGGTGCCGTAGAGGTGCGCGGTCACGTGGTTCCACGTGGGGACCCGGTCGCCCGGCGCATACAGGCTCGGTGAGACGTAGTCGTGCGGCCCCTGGATGATCACGAGAACCTCGTGCCGACCGAGTTCGTGGAGCTCATCGTCGGGCCGTCCGAAATGGCTGGCGATCACGATGCCCTCTTCATCCTCGATGAGCAGCGTGGGGTAGTGCGAGGCGACGAGTCCGGTGCTCGTCGGGGAGACGAACGTCGCCCACGGGTTGCCGCGGATGAGGCGCTTGACCTCGTCGGGGTCGGTCATCAGGTAGCGGGGTGTGTGGCGCATCAGGATTCCTCTTCTCGGGGCGGCCGTTCGGTTCGGGGGTGGACTTTCAGGCGGGTGCGCACCGCGAGCGCGGCGCAGGCGATGACCGCGAGACCTCCGACGGCGGTGGCCCAGCCGATCGGCTCGTGCAGCAGGAGGGCGGCCCACGCGATGCTCATCACGGGCTGGACGAGCTGGATCTGGCTCACCTGCGCCATCGGTCCGATCGCGAGTCCGCGGTACCAGGCGAAGAATCCGAGGAACATGCTTACCGCGGCGAGGTAGGCGAAGGCGAGCCACTGCACGGGGCTCGCCGCGGGTGGCTGCTGGATCGCCGACACCATGGTCAGGACGCCCATGAGTGGGGCGGCGGCGATCAGCGCCCACGACACCGTCTGCCAGGAGCCGAGCTCGCGGGCGAGCAGACCGCCCTCCGCATAGCCGATCGCTGCGGCCAGCACGGCTCCGAACAGCAGCAGGTCGGCAGTGGTGAGGGAGCCGAGTCCGCCGTTCTGCAGGGCGGCGAACACGACGGCGGCGACCGCGCCGACGATCGCGAAGATCCAGAAGGAGCGGTTCGGGCGCTCGCCGGTGCGGACCACCACGGCGACGGCGGTCGCGGCGGGCAGCAGGCCGATCACGACGGCGCCGTGACTGGCGGGGGTCGTGGTCATCGCGAACGAGGTGAGCAGCGGGAATCCGGCCACGACTCCGCCGGCGACGATGGCCAGTCGCCACCACTGCACTCGTGTGGGGATGCGCTGCCGTGTCGCGGCCAGGGCGATTCCGGCGAGGAGGGCGGCGACGACCGCGCGCCCTGCGCCGATGAACAGCGGGGAGAGGCCGTCGACGGCGATCCGTGTGAACGGGAGGGTGAACGAGAAGGCGGTGACGCCGAGTAGCCCCCACCAGAGGCCGGCGCGCGTCGATAGCACTGTCGATCGCGGAGCGATAACGCTACTCTCTACTGTCATGAGTCAGGATAGCAGTGACCGGATCGTCGCCGGTGTCCGCGCATGGGTCGCCTCGGCATCTCCGGGGGCGCGCGTGCCGTCGAACCGGGCGCTCATGGCGGAATACGGGGCGAGCCCGGTCACGGTGCAGAAGGCGATGCAGCAGCTCGTCCGGCTCGGGCTGGTGGAGTCGCGTCCGGGCGCCGGCACCTTCGTCCGCGCGATCCGCGCCGCCCGCTCGGCGGACTACGGCTGGCAGACCGCAGCGCTCGGCACGGCGCCCTCGGGACTCGTGGGCCTGTCGTCCACGCAGCGCACGGTCTCCCCGGAGGCGATCGGGCTCCACTCCGGCTACCCCGCGGTCGAACTGCTGCCGGCGCGGCTGGTGCGGCAGGCGCTCGTGCGCGCTGCGCGCACCGACGAAGCACTGACCCGCTCGCCCGCCGCGGGGCTGCCGGAGCTGCAGGCCTGGTTCGCGGGAGAGCTCGCCGCTACCGCACCCGCCGGCATCACACCCGCATCGGCGCGGGATGCCCTCATCATCTCGGGCAGCCAGAGCGGGCTGAGCTCGATCTTCCGTGCGGTCGTAGGCCCAGGACAGCCGCTGCTCGTCGAGTCACCCACCTACTGGGGTGCGCTGCTCGCCGCCGCGCAGGCGGGTGTCGTGCTGGTGCCGATCCCCTCCGGGCCCCAGGGTCCCGATCCGGATGACGTGGAGCGGGCGTTCGCGCAGACGGGAGCCCGAGCGTTCTACGCGCAGCCGACGTTCGCCAACCCGACCGGCGCGCAGTGGTCGACCGCGACGGGGGAGGGCGTGCTCGAGACCGTGCGCCAGCACGGGGCTTTCCTGATCGAGGATGACTGGGCGCACGACCTGGGGATCGATGCCGAGCCGCGACCGATCGCCGCATCCGACGACGACGGCCATGTCGTGTACCTGCGCTCCCTCACCAAGAGCGCCTCGCCCGCGCTGCGCGTCGCGGCCGTGATCGCCCGGGGGCCTGCGCGAGAGCGGATCCTGGCCGACCGTGCGGCGGAGTCCATGTACGTGAGCGGGCTGCTGCAGGCCGCCGCGCTCGACGTGGTCACGCAGCCCGCCTGGCGCACGCACCTGCGCGGGTTCCGCGAGCACCTGCGCGCGCGCCGCGACCTGCTGGTCTCGAGCCTGGCCGAGCACGCCCCGTCGGCGCAGGTCGAGGGCATCCCGGCAGGCGGCCTGAACCTGTGGGTGCGGCTCCCCGAGGGGACGGATGTCGCACAGGTCGTCCGCGACTGCGAGGTGCGCGGTGTGATCATCGCCCCCGGGTCCGAGTGGTTCCCCGCCGAGCCCTCCGGCTCGTACGCGCGGCTCAACTACGCGAATGCCGACCCCACGCGCTTCGCCGAGGCCGCCGGCATCCTCGGTTCGGTGCTCGCCGGAGTGTGACGAGAGCCGCGGCGTCTACTCCTGCGGCGGACCCCCGGGCCGGTGCGCGCGGCGGCCGTTCACGACCACGGGCCGCCCGGCGCGTTGCTGACCCGGCAGCGGACGGGAGCGGCGGCCGTAGATGAGCTCCGACGAGTCGAGCAGCCAGGGCACGAGGGTGATCGACACCCCGTGGACGAGCATCAGCTGGTTCGCGAGCCGGCGGGCGCGACGGTTGTGCAGGAACGACTCCCACCAGTGCCCCACGATGTACTGCGGCAGGTATACCGTCACGACGGAGGAGCCGTGCTTCTCGCGGTACTGCTTGATGAACTGGGTGACCGGCTGCGCGAACGAGCGGTACGGCGACTCGACGATCACGAGCGGGATGGGCACGAGGTGGTCGGCCCACTCCTGCTGCAGCGTGGCGGCGTCGTCGGAGGCCACGGCCACGTGCACCGCGAGGGTCTTGCCGTGCTTGGCCGCGATCGCATAGTCGATGGCCTTCACGACGGGCTTCTGCAGTCGGTTGACGAGCACGATGGCGAGGTCGCCGGTCGCGCCGAACTTGGTGGTGTCGTCGATCGCGATCTCGTGTTCGACGTCGCGGTAGTACCTCTTCACGCCCAGCATGAGGAACGCGAGGATCGGGATCGCGAAGAACACCAGGTAGGCGCCGTGCGTGAACTTGGTGATCGTCACGATGAGGAGCACGAGCACGGTCATCACCGCACCGGCGGAGTTGATGATGAGCCCGATCTTCGCCGAGCGGCGGTCGGATGCCGATGCTCCGTCGATACCGGATCCTGCCTTGCTTTCGATGGGCCCGCGCAGCACGCGCCGCCAGTGCCGGACCATGCCGATCTGCCCGAGGGAGAACGACACGAAAACGCCGATGATGTACAGCTGGATCAGGGTGGTCAGCTTCGCCTGGAACACGACGAGCACGGCGATCGCCGCGATGCCCAGCAGGATCATGCCGTTCGAGAACACGAGGCGGTCGCCGCGGGTGTTGAGCGACTTCGGGGCGTAGCCGTCGCGAGCGAGCACGGCGCCCAGCAGCGGGAATCCGTTGAAGGCGGTGTTCGCGGCGAGCAGCAGCACGCACGCGGTCGCGGCCTGCACGATGAAGAAGGCGATGCTGCCGCCGCCGAACGTCGCCGAGGCGATCTGCGCCATCAGGCTCGGCTGCGGGTTCGTGCAGTCGAACCCGATCAGGTCGCACGGGTTCTCGGCGTAGTGCACGCCGGTGATGAGGGCGAGAGCGGTGAGTCCGGCGAACAGACAGGCGGCGATCGACCCCATCAGCACGAGGGTCGACTGCGCGTTGCGCACCTTCGGGGCCCGGAAGGCGGGCACACCGTTCGACACGGCCTCGACGCCGGTGAGGGCGGAGCATCCGCTCGAGAACGCGCGCAGGATCAGCAGGATCACCGCGGCCTGGCTGAGACTCTCGGCCTGCACGGAGAAGTCCGCACTCGAGGCCACGGGAGCATCGCCCAGGAACGTGCGGATCAGGCCGGTCACGATCATGATGCCGACCGACGCGATGAAGACGTACGTCGGGATCGCGAAGACGAGAGACGCCTCGCGAACCCCGCGCAGGTTCACGACGATGATGAGGATCACGAAGCCGACCGCGAGTTCCACGCGGAACGGGTCGAGGCCGGGCACCGCCGAGATGATGTTGTCGACGCCGGATGCGACCGACACGGCCACGGTCAGCACGTAGTCGACCAGGAGCGCCGCGGCGACGATCACACCGGGGATCTCGCCCAGGTTCTTCGACGCGACCTCGTAGTCGCCGCCGCCCGAGGGGTAGGCCTTGATGAGCTGCCGGTAGCTGAGCACGACCACGATGAGCAGCACCACGACCGAGATCGCGACGAGCGGCGTGAAGGAGAGGAAGGTGAGCCCGCCGATCAGCAGGATCATCACGAGTTCCTGCGGCGCGTAGGCCACGGAGCTCAGCGCGTCCGACGCGAAGATCGGCAGTGCCATGCGCTTGGGGAGCAGCTGGTCGTCGACCTGCTGGCTCGTCAGCGGTTCCCCGATGATGATGCGCTTCGCGCGCGGGGGCGCGTCCGCGCTCTCCCTGTTTTCGTTGGACACGTCCGGCGACACTACGCCTGCTGACGGCATCCTCACGCGATCCTCACGGAATCCCTACGGTCGGATGCGGGTCCCTCACGGAATCCTTACGGCCGCGGCTACACTGGCACGCTGTGGAAGATCAGGTGCTGCTCGGGTTCATCGCCATCGCGATCGGAGTGGCTTTCGGCATCCTCCTGTTCGTGCCGTTCGTGGCGATCAGCTACCGGCGGCGCGGGCGGCTCGGCCTCGGGCGCACGCTGCTCTGGCTGTCGGCCCTGATCTACTTCTGGGCGATCTGGACGTACACCCTGCTTCCCCTGCCCGACCCGGATACGATCCGCTGCGTCGGGGCGATCACCGATCCGATGTCGGTCGTGCGCGACGTGCAGAAGGCGTTCGCGGCGCCGGGCAACCCGCTGCGGCAGCCGGCCCTGCTGCAGCTGGTGTTCAACGTGCTGCTGTTCCTCCCGCTCGGCTTCTTCGTGCGGGTCCTCGCCGGTCGCGGCATCCTGGTGGCGCTCGCCGCCGGATTCGGACTGTCGCTGTTGATCGAGACGACGCAGCTGACCGGGGTGTGGGGTGTCTACCCCTGCGCGTATCGCTTCTTCGACGTGGGTGATCTGATGACGAACACCCTCGGTGCTGTCGTCGGCTGCACCCTCGCTCTCGTCGTCCCGCGGTCGCTGCGCGGCGCGGAGGCGCGCCCCGACGCCGACCTTCCCCGTCCGGTCACCCGCGGTCGCCGCGCCCTCGCGATGCTGTGCGACGTCCTCGCCTACGGATTCCTGAGCGTGGGCGCCGGCGTGACCGTGCAGGTGTGGCTGGAGTTCGTCGTGAAGGATCGGGCCGCGGTGCTCGACGGCACTCTCTCTTCCGCGGCGGCCACGATCGTCCCGTCCGCATTGTTCCTGGTGCTGATCCTGATCGGCGGGCGTTCGATCGGTGACGTCGCCGTGCAGCTCCGGTACACGGGGTCCCGGCTGCCCGCACCGGTCGCGCGCCTCCTGCGCTGGGCGGGCGGTCTCGGAGGGATCAGCGCTCTTCAGCTGCCCGGGGGGATCTTCGGGTTCGCGTCGGCCGTGCTGTTCCTCGTCGCGGTCGTCCTGCTGTTCACGACCCGCTCCGGGCGTGGCCTGCCCGGCGTCCTCTCCGGGCAACAGCTGGTCGATGCGCGGACGGACGTCGCCTCCCCGCTCCCCGGAGTCCGCCGCATGTGAGTCGTGAGGACATCGGGTATCCACAGCGGCTTCCGATCACGAACGCGTAACGTCGATGCCATGTCGACCGTTCACGTCACCGAGGACACGATCAACCAGGCCCGCGAGCTGCGTGACGAGCTGCAGCGGTTCCTGCGCGAGTACGAGTTCGGGATGCGCGAGGTCGAGACCAAGATCTCGATCCTCCGTGACGAGTTCACGCACGATCACGCGTACAACCCGATCGAGCACGTGAAGAGCCGTCTGAAGTCGCCGGACAGCATCGTCGAGAAGCTCGCCCGCAAGGGCATCGACGAGCCCGACTTCGACCGCATCCGCGCCGAGATCACCGACATCGCCGGCGTGCGCGTGACCTGCAGTTTCGTCGCCGACGTGTATCGGCTGTTCGACCTGCTCACCGCGCAGGACGATGTCACGGTGCGCACTGTCAAGGACTACATCGCGCACCCGAAGGACAACGGCTACAAGAGCCTGCACGCGATCATCGAGGTGCCCGTGTTCCTGTCGACCGGCGCGCTGGCGGTGCCGGTCGAGGTGCAGTTCCGCACGATCGCGATGGACTTCTGGGCCAGCCTCGAGCACAAGATCTATTACAAGTTCTCGAACCAGGTGCCCTCGCACCTCGTCGACAGCCTGTCGGATGCCGCGGATGCCGCCTCCGAGCTCGACAGTCGCATGGAGCGCCTGCATCGTGAGGCCCACGGCGTGCCCCAGCGTCAGCTCGCCCCGCCGCCGCCCCCTGCGCCGCGCGCGACACCGCCCGCCCCGGCTGATCCGCGGGTCGTCGGGGTCTAGCCCCGCGGCGCCCGCCCCCGTCGTCTCTGCTCTCGCCCGCCGCGGCCAACCGCACTTCCCGCGCACGTTTCGTGGCAGTACGTCCGGCTGGAGCGCGATTCACCGACGGAAGTGCGATTCACGCTCGCGCGAGCGGGCCGCCTCAGCCCTCGGTCTGCGGTCGCTCAGCCGAGCTCTGACGGGTGGGTGAGCCGCCACCACTCGGACGGCGGGTCGACGTTCCCCTTGATCTCGACCGGGGCAGTGACGGTGTGCGGGCCGGCCGTCCAGGTGACGCTCCCCACGACCGAGCCGTCGCGGGAGGTCGGCGGGGTCTCGATGTCCATCGTCGCGACGATCGGAGTGTCCGACCAGGTGAAGACCGCTGCGTCCTCGCCGATGACCAGCTGGGCGGTGGAGCCCCAGGGTGTCGTGATCGTGCCGACCTCCTGTCCGGATGTCGCGACGGGCACCTCGTGGAAGCCGGTACGGACGCTGTCCAGGGTGGCGAGCACGCTGCCGTTCACGGACTCGCGCGTCGGTCCTCCGAGGATGACGCCTGTCACCGCGAGTGGTTCGTCGGCACCCACGACGAGAGTCGCGTTGTACAGCAGGCTGTACGTGCCGTGGCCCAGGGTGCCCGTCTTCATCCCCGTGATCCCGCTCGTTCCGAGCAGGCCGTTGGTGTTGTACAGCTGGCCGGCGCCGGGGAGGGAGATCGACGGGGTCGCGACGATCTGAGCGATCGTCGGATTCGCCGAGGCCAGCTTCCCGATGGTCAGGAGGTCGGCAGTCGTGCTCGTATTGCGCGGGCTGATGCCGGTGGGCTCGGTGATCGTGGTGCCCGTCAAGCCGTGGGCGGAGAGCCAGTCGCGCGTCGCGCCGAGGAACGCGTTCTGCGATCCGAAGATCCGGGAGGAGAGCGCTTCGGCGTAGTTGCTCGCCGAGGGGATCAGCATGGCGGCCAGGGCATCGTGCAGCGACATCGAGGTGCCCGTGGGCATGGGGGCGATGGTGGCGCCCAGCACGTAGTACCGGTCGTAGAGGTCGTTGTCGGACTCGCTGAAAGTGATGGTGGGCCCGGGGTCGTCAGCGGAGGCGAGCGGGACGGCGTCGAGGATGACCAGCGCGGTGATGAGCTTGGTGATGCTCGCGATGGGGAGAGCTTCGCCGGTTCCGCTCGACGACCAGATTCCGCTCGCCCCCTCACCCAGGTATTCGTCCGCGCCGGAGATGCTGATCGCCGAAGCCCCCGCGGGAACCGCCGCGATGGACGCGGCACCGCCGACCGGCACCGGGGGTATCTGCGTCGTCACGGCCGGCGGTTTCACCGGCGCGGTGAGAGCCCACGCGATGTACCCTCCGGTCGCAGCCAGCAGCAGGCCGAGACAGATCGCGGTGATGAGAAGCCCCCGGCGTCTGCGTCGCCTGTGGGCCTCCGGATCGAGATCACGAGGGGAAGCGAACTCCTGCTCGCGGGTCATCAAATCCGCGAAGTCGGAGAGATCGTCCGTGGGTTGATTCGGCGCGGTCAACGACAGGGCCCGTCACCGATGGCGTACGGCATGAGCACGAGGTACCTCCAGGAAAGTCCACTCCGACCTCGAGGCAGAGCCCTTCCGAGGAACCATCCCGTCATCATGGCGGACATCCGATGCGCGGCGCTATCGGCCATTCGGGGGACACGCGCTCTCTCGCGCCCCGCCGGCCGCGGAGATCCGCACTTCCGTCGGCCATTTCCCGCCCGAAAGTGCGACGGGAGCGCGTTTCTCCGACGGGAGCGCGACCCCGTCAGCCGAGCCGAGCCCGCGGGTTCAGCCGAGGAACTCCCGCGCCGCGGCCGACAGTGCCGTGACGCCGACTTCGATCGTCGGGTGGATCTCGGGGGCGAAGAACGGGGAGTGGTTGGTCGGGATGTCCTTCTCGAGGCGCCCGGCCGCGCTCGCCTCGGCGAAACGGACCGGGTCGATGCCGCCCCAGAACCAGAACACCAGCGGCGCTCCGGCATCCCGCGCGAACCACGAGACGTCCTCGCTGCCGGTGAACATGCCGGGGTCGATGACGGATGCTTCGCCGAGGGTACGCTGCAGTGCTGCGGTCACCCGCGCCGTGGCATCCTCGTCGTTGATCGTGGCGGGAAGGGTGTGGTCGGTGCGGATCTCGGGCTCCCGCTCGGCGCCGGACGCCGCGGCTTCGGCGCGCACGATGCGCTCGACGCTCGCGAGCACCTTCTCGCGCGCCTCTTCGTTCGGGTAGCGCAGGCTGAGTTCGAGCTTCGCCTCGGCGGGGATGATGTTGTTCTTGAGCCCGGCGTGGATCGAGCCGACCGTCACGACGGCCACGCCCTGCGGGTCGATCTCGCGCGATGTGATGGTCTGCAGGCGCATCACGGTCGCCGCGGCCATGACCACCGGGTCGATCGTGGCGTGCGGGCGGGAACCGTGACCGCCGCGCCCGTGCAGCGTCACGGTCAGACCGTCGGATGCCGCCATCTGGGTGCCGCTGCGCACGCCGATGATGCCGGCGGGCAGCGGGGTGACGTGCTGTCCGAGCACGATGTCGGGCTTCGGGTAGCGGTCGAGGATGCCGGCGTCGAGCATCGCCCGCGCGCCTGCGCCGTACTCCTCGGCGGGCTGGATCACCACGACGAGAGTGCCCGACCACTGGTCGCGTTCGGCGACGAGCTTCTCGACGGCGCCGATCATCGCCGTCACATGCATGTCGTGGCCACAGGCGTGCATGACGGGGACGGTCGTGCCCGCAGGGTCGACGCCGTGCGCGGTGCTGGCGTACGCGAGCCCGGTCTGCTCCTCGACCGGCAGTGCATCCATGTCGGCGCGCGCCCACACGACCGGCCCGTCGCCGTTGCGCAGCACGCCGATGACGCCGGTGACGCCCACGCCTTCTTCGACCTCGAGACCGAGATCGCGCAGATGCTGGGCGGCGATGCCGGCGGTGCGCGTCTCCTGGAACGAGAGCTCCGGATGCTGATGCAGGTCGATGTACAGCGCTTCGAGGTCGATCGTCATGGCCCGAGCCTAGCGGTGACGCCCGGTCGGATCAGGGGTGGCTGTAGGTCGACAGCTCCGGCCCCGGATGCAGCACCGCGTTCACGATCGCCCGGATCGCGAACTCGCTCGCCCCGCCCAGCTCGACGGTTCCGGGGTGCAGGAGCCACTGCAGCTGCAGCCCGTCCATCACGGCGAGGATCGCGGCCGCCGCGTCGGCGATCGTGTCGGGATCGCGCACGCCCTCCTGGGCGCACAGCTCGTGGAAGGCGGCGGTGACCTCGCGCCGGAGGGTCGTGTACCGATCCTCGAAGTACTCGCGGCCGGGGTGGTCGTCGGTCACGGATTCCGACGAGAGCACGGTGTAGGCCTGCACGATGCCGGGGCGCCGCTCGTTGGCGTAGGCCGTGCGCACCAGGTGCAGGAAGAGCTCGGGGCCGCCGGGGATGTGCTTCTCGGCGAGTTCGGCGACGTCTGTCTGATCGCGGTACGAGAGCACCTCGAGCAGCAGCTTCTGCTTCGACCCGAAGTGATGGAGCACCCCGGCATGGGTGATCCCGACCTGATCGGCGACATCGGCGAGGGTGCCGTTGGTCGAGCCCTTGTTGCCGAAAATCTCGACCGCTGCCTTGAGGATCTGCTCGCGTTTCGCGAGGGTCGCCGGGCGCACGCGGATGGTCTGGTCGCTGTCTGCCACCGCGGCCTCCTCTCTCTCGCAAGCCGTGCTTGCGAACTAACTTACTCCTCGGTAACCTCACGGAAGCTTACTTTCTCGCCAGTAAGCAAATCACGACGGCCGGCGGACCCCCATCCACCGGTGACACAGCACAACGACCGTGCCCAAGGAGAAGCAATGAAGCTCAGAAAGTCTCTGATCGCGGCGACCGCGATCACCGCCCTCGGAATCTCGGCCCTCGCCGGATGCTCCGCCGGAGGGAACGACGACTCCGGCAGTGCTGCCGGCGGCGCCGCCCTCACGATCGCGAAGCCCGACGGCGCGATCACCACCGAATCCAACAACCCGTTCGTGGGCGACTCGTCCGCCTCGAAGTACGGCTACGGCAAGGTGATCTTCGAGACCCTCGCCCTCGTGAACCAGACCGGTGACCGCGGAGTCACCCCCTGGCTCGCCGAGAGCATCGAGTGGAACGACGACTACACCGTCCTCACGGTCGTGCCGCGCAAGGATGTCACCTGGAGCGACGGCGAACCGTTCACCGCCGACGACATCGTCTACTCGTACGAGCTCGCCTCCACGCCCGCCCTGGACACGGCCGGCCTCCAGCTCGACAGCGCCGTCGTCGAGGGTGACAACGTCGTGCTGACCTTCGCCGCGTCGAAGTACGTCAACCAGGCCCGCGCCCTGCACGTGCCGATCGTCCCGAAGCACATCTGGGAGAACCTCGACGACCCGGCCACGAACCCCGTCAAGGGCGACGACCTGGTCGGCACCGGTCCCTACGTGCTGTCGAACTGGTCGACCGAGTCGGTCACCCTCGACGCCCGCGACGACTACTGGGGCGGCGACCTCTCGGTGCCCCAGCTGCACTACGTCTCGTACGGCGACAACACCGCGCTGACCACCGCTCTCGCCAACGGCGACGCCGACTGGGCGCAGGCGTTCATCCCGCAGATCGAGGAGCAGTTCCTGTCGGTCGACCCCGAGCACAACAAGTTCTGGGCAGCTCCCACCACCGGCTCGGCGACGCTGTTCATGAACCTGCAGCAGAAGCCGTTCGACGACCCGGCCTTCCGTCAGGCGCTCGCCTGGGTGATCGACCGCGACGCCTACGTCGACATCGCCCGCGAGGGTGCCAGCGAGGCCGTCTGGTCGGTGACCGGACTGTCGTCGATCCTCGAAGACGAGATCCAGCCCGAATTCAAGGAGGTGGACTACTCGGTCGATGCCGAGAAGGCCCGCGACCTGCTCGAGACCGCCGGCTACACCTGGAAGGACGACGCGCTGATCGACCCCGACGGTGCGCCCGTCTCGTTCACGCTCTCGGTCCCCTCGGGGTGGAGCGACTGGAACACCGCGCAGGAGCTCATCGCCGAAGACGTGACCGATGCCATCGGCGCCGAGGTCAAGATCGACATGCCGGACTGGGGCGGATGGGCGGACCCGCGCGACAACGGCACCTTCTCGGCGATCATCCACTGGCTCGAGGACAGCGGCACGGCCTACGGCCTCTACACCTCGACCATGGACCCGCGCTGGATCTCGGACGGCAAGGCCGGCTTCAACTTCGGTCGCTTCGACGACCCCGAGGCCACAGCGGCGCTGAACTCCTACGCGAACGCCTCGTCGGATGAGGAGCGCACCGCGGCACTCGACACGCTGCAGACGATCTTCTCCGAGCAGGTGCCGGCCATCCCGCTGGGCGCGCACCCGCTCCTGGGCGAGTTCAACACCCGCAACTACGTGGGCTGGCCGTCGGAGGAGGACCCCTACGCCTCTGCCGACCCGACGCAGCAGAACATCGTGCAGATCCTCACGAAGCTCAAGCCCGCCGAGTAAGCACCATCCTGCCGGGGAGCCCGCGACGGCGCGGGCTCCCCGATCAGGTCGACGAAGGACATCCCCATGCCAGACCCCCTGCTCAGCGTGCGCGACTTCTCGGTCGTGTACGACGTCGATCCGCCCGTCGAGGCGGTGAAGAACGTCACCCTCGAACTGCAGCGCGGCGAGATCCTCGGACTCGCCGGCGAGAGCGGATGCGGCAAGACCACGCTCGCCTACGGGGTGCAGCGACTGCTGCGTGCCCCGGCCGTCATCACGAGCGGCAGCGTCACCTTCCACGATGCGACCGGTGTCGACATCGACATCAATGCGCTCGACGTGGATGCCATGCAGCGGTTCCGCTGGGACAAGGTGTCGATGGTGTTCCAGGGGGCGATGAACGCCCTGAACCCGGTCGCGACGATCGGCTCGCAGCTGGAGGACGTGTACGAGATCCATCGCCCCGACATGAACCGCAAGCAACGGCGGGCCGAGGCCGAGGAGCTGCTCGAGATCGTGAAGGTCGGACGCCAGCGCATCCGCTCCTTCCCGCACGAGCTGTCCGGCGGCATGCGTCAGCGCGTGATGATCGCGATGGCCCTCGCGCTGCGGCCCCAGCTCATGGTCATGGACGAGCCGACCACCGCGCTCGACGTGCTGGTGCAGCGGGAGATCCTGAAGCAGATCTCGCAGCTGCGGCACGAGTTCGGCTTCTCGGTGATCTTCATCACCCACGACCTCCCGCTCCTCCTGGAGATCAGCGACCGGATCGCGATCATGCGCGAGGGCGAGATCATCGAGCTCGCCACGGCCGAGCGCATCTGGACGCAACCCGAGCACGAATACACGAAGACGCTGCTGTCGTCGTTCCCCCGGTTGACCGGGGAGAGAGGGGTGCTGGTGCGATGACCACCCTCGAATTCCGGAACGTCACGAAGGCGTACAACGTCCGCGGCGCCGGCCAGATCAAGGCGCTCGATGACGTGAGCTTCACCCTCACCTCGGGCCAGACGATCGGCCTGGTCGGCCAGTCCGGCAGCGGCAAGTCCACGATCGCGAAGATCCTCACCCAGCTCGAGACCCCGACCAGCGGCGAGGTTCTACTCGACGGCACGCCGATCCCCCGTCGCGGCAAGGGGCTGCGGAAGTACCGGCAGCAACTGCGCATGGTGTTCCAGGACCCGTTCGCCTCGCTCAACCCGTACCACTCGATCCGGTACCACCTGGAGCGCCCGATCCGGCTCGACGACGTGGTGCCGAAGAAGGAGACCGAGAACGAGGTGCGCCGACTCCTCGACCGTGTGCGGCTGGATGCGGATGCCGTGATCGACCGTCGCCCGCACGAGCTCTCCGGCGGGCAGCGGCAGCGCGTGGCGATCGCCCGCGCCCTGGCCTCGCGCCCGTCGCTCCTGGTCGCCGACGAGCCCGTCTCGATGCTCGACGTCTCCATCCGCCTCGGTGTGCTGAACCTGCTCGCCGACCTGCAGCGGGAGGAGGGGCTCGGCGTGCTCTACATCACCCACGACCTGGCGACCGCCCGCCACTTCAGCGACGAGATCATGGTGCTCAACCAGGGACGTGTCGTGGAGTACGGCGCCGCCGACGACGTGATCCTCAACCCGCAGGACCCGTACACGCGCGAGCTACGATCCGCTTCCCCCGACCCGGACAAGTTCTTCGCACAGGCAGCATCGACCGGAGGCGCACTGTGAGCACCGCGTTCCCCCAGCTCGACGACAACGACCTCGTCGCGCGCGACGCCCTCGAGGTCGGCACCACCGCGACCACGGCCGAGCGCGGAAGCCGGAAGGTCCCGTGGCGCTTCTTCGCCGGACGAGCGGGCTTCTACCTGTTCACGCTGTGGGCGGCCATCACGATCAACTTCTTCCTGCCTCGGCTCATGAAGGGCGACGCGGTCAGCTCCTACCTCGCGCGCAACCGCAACGTGAGCCCCGAGGCCGCCGATGCCCTGCGCATCCTGCTCGGCATCGACACCGACAAGTCGATCTGGCAGCAGTACATCGAGTACTGGGGGATGCTGCTGCGCGGCGACCTCGGCATCTCGACCCTGCACGGTCTGCGCCCGGTGGCCGAGGTGCTCGCCGCCGCCCTGCCGTGGACGCTCGGTCTGGTCGGCATCGCCACGATCATCTCGTTCACGATCGGCACGGTCGCCGGCGCGATCGTCGGGTGGAAGCGCGGCAGCAGGCTCGACGCGATCATCCCCGTGACGACCTTCTTCAACACGATCCCGTACTTCTGGCTCGGACTCATCGCGATCGCGATCTTCTCGTCGACCCTGAAGTGGTTCCCCTCCTCGCACGCCTACGACAAGGGGCAATCGCCGGAGTGGAGCTTCGACTTCATCGGCCAGGTGATCATGCACGGCACCCTGCCGGCGCTGACCATCGTGGTCGCCTCGCTCGGTGGCTGGGTGCTCGGCATGCGCAACATGATGCTGACCGTGCTCGACGACGACTACATCACCGTCGCGCAGGCGAAGGGCATGCCCAACAAGCGGGTGCTCTGGGGCTATGCCGCCCGCAACGCGGTGCTGCCGCAGATCCAGAGCTTCGCGCTGTCGATCGGCTTCATCGTCGGCGGCACGATCGTGATGGAGATGGTCTTCAGCTACCCGGGTGTCGGCAAGCTCCTGCTCGACGCGACCAACGCCAAGGACTTCGCCCTCATGCAGGGCGTGTTCCTCGTGATCACGCTGTCGGTGCTCGTGGCCAACATCCTCGCGGATGTCGTCTACGCCTACCTCGACCCGCGCACGCGCCAGATGGAGTCCTGACATGACCGTTCCCACCACCGCAGCGAGCACCGCGCCCGACGGATCGGCCGTCGTCTCCGGCATGCCCGAGACCGCCACTCTGCGCACCCCGCCGAGCGATGTGCCTCCGCGCAAGACGTTCTGGTCCCAGCTCGCCCAGGCGTTCGCGATGTTCCGCAACCCCAAGTCGATCGCCGGGCTCATCATCCTCGGGGTGTTCGTGCTCGTCGCGATCCTCGCCCCGTGGATCGCCCCCTACGGGCCCACCCAGAAGGACCGCACGGCGCTCCGCCAGCCGCCCTCCTGGGAGCACTGGCTGGGCACGACGCACATGGGGGAGGACGTGCTGAGCCAGATCATCTACGGCACCCGCGGCGTGATCGTCGTCGGCTTCCTCGCCGCCTTCATCGCCACGATCATCGCCATCACGATCGGTGTGATCGCCGGCTACGTGCGCGGCTGGAAGAGCGAGTCGCTCTCGGCGCTGACCAACGTGTTCCTGGTGATCCCCGGCATCCCGCTGATCATCATCATCGCGTCGCAGTTCGAGAACCCACCGCTGATCGTGATCGCCGCGGTGCTCGGGCTCACCGGGTGGGCGTGGGGTGCGCGTGTGCTGCGCGCCCAGACGATGTCGCTGCGCAACCGCGACTTCATCCAAGCTGCCCGGGCCAACGGAGAGCCGCTGCGCCGCATCATCACGGTCGAGATGCTGCCGAACCTCATGGCGCTCATCGCCTCGAGCTTCGTCGGCACCGTGACCGCGGCCATCCTCGGCCTCACCACGCTGGCCTTCATCGGCGTGATCCCGGTGAGCAACCTCAACTGGGGCACCATCCTGTTCTGGGCGCAGCAGAACGGCGCGTTCCCGCGGCTGTGGTGGTGGTACGTGCCCGCCGGGCTGTGCATCGCGATCATCGGCGTCGCCCTCTCGCTGATCAACTTCGGCATCGACGAGTACGTCAACCCGCGCCTGCGCTCCGCCGGAGAGCGGGCCAGGGCGATGAAGAAGAAGGGGCTGAACGTGAACGACGCCGTCACGGCCGTCCGCAGCGTGCCCCTGCCGCAGAAGAGCCCCGATCCCGTAACGTCGGCGGCCTCGCCCGACACCTCCGACTCCTCGAAGACCTCGACCCAGAACACGAAGTGATGACCTCTCAGACCCTGACCACCGTTCTTCCCTACCAGGACCCCGCCTTCTCGATCCCCGAGCGCGTGGCCGACCTCCTCAGCCGGATGACGCTGGAGGAGAAGGTCGGGCAGATGCTGCAGCTCGACGCGCGCGACGACCTCGACGACCACATCGCCCGGCGGCACGCCGGCTCGATCCTGCACACCTCTCCCGAACGCATCCTGCAGGCCAACGAGCTGACGGCGCAGACCCGGCTCCGCATCCCGCTGCTCGTGGCGGAGGACTGCATCCACGGGCACTCGTTCTGGCCGGGGGCCACGATCTACCCGACCCAGCTGGGCATGGCCGCGTCGTGGGACGCCGACCTGCTCGAGCGGGTGGCCCGCGCGACGGCGGAGGAGGTGGCGATCACCGGCATCCACTGGACGTTCTCGCCCGTGCTGTGCATCGCCCGCGACCTGCGCTGGGGTCGCATCAGCGAGACCTTCGGGGAAGACCCGTTCCTGATCGGCGAGCTGGCATCAGCGATGGTGCGCGGTTACCAGGGCGACGGCCTCGACGACCCCACCGCGATCCTCGCGACCGCCAAGCACTTCGCCGGGTACTCCGAGACCCAGGGCGGGCGCGATGCGAGCGAGGCCGACATCTCGCGGCGCAAGCTGCGCTCCTGGTTCCTGCCGCCGTTCGAGCGCGTCGCCCGCGAGGGATGCCGCACGTTCATGCTCGGTTACCAGACCACCGACGGCGTGCCGATCACGACCAACGACTGGCTGCTCAGCGACGTGCTGCGCGGCGAGTGGGGGTACACCGGCACGCTCATCACCGACTGGGACAACGTCGGACGCATGGTGTGGGAGCAGCGGATCCAGCCCGACATCACGCACGCGGCCGCTGCGGCGGTGCGGGCCGGCAACGACATGATCATGACCACTCCCGCCTTCTACGAGGGGGCGCTGGATGCCGTGGCCCGCGGAATGCTCGCCGAGGACGCCTTCGACGCCGCAGCCGCCCGCATCCTCACGCTCAAGTTCGAGCTCGGACTCTTCGAGAACCCGCGGTTGCCGGGCGACGAGCTGGATGCCGTGGTCGGCAGTGTCGCGCACGCCGAGCTGAACCTCGAGACGGCCCGCCGCTCGATCGTGCTGCTGGAAAACGACGGGGTGCTGCCGCTCGACGCCGCCGCGCCGCTGAAGATCGCGGTCACCGGCCCGCTCGCCGACGACGCGCAGACGCAGCTCGGCGACTGGGCCGGCGGCTCGGGTCAGGCCGGGTGGCTCGACGGACAGCCGCGCGAGATGATCACGACCGTGCTCGACGGGCTGCAGGCGATCGACGGGTGGAGCGTCACCCACGCCCGCGGTGCCGACATCCTCACGCTCGAGGAAGACCCCAAGGGGCCGTTCTTCCCCGACCACCAGCCGCGGCCCCCGGTGGTGAAGGCCTGCGAGCCGGATGCCGCGCTGATCGCGGAAGCCGTGGCTGCGGCATCCGACTCCGACGTCGTGGTCGCCGTGGTGGGTGACCGGATCGAACTGGTCGGCGAAGGACGCTCGACCGCGACGCTCGAACTGATCGGCGGACAGAACGCGCTGATCGACGCGCTCATCGCGACCGGGAAGCCCGTCGTCGTGGTGCTGCTGGCCTCCAAGCCGCTCGTGCTCCCGGCCTCCGCCGCGCAGGCCGCAGCGGTGATCTGGGCCGCGAACCCGGGCATGCAGGGTGGGCGTGCGCTCGCCGAGATCATCTCGGGGGCCGTCGAGCCGTCGGGCCGGCTGCCGATCTCGTTCGCCCGCCACGTCGGCCAGCAGCCGACGTACTACAACCAGATCCGCGGACAGCACGGCGACCGCTACGCCGACCTCACGCAGTCGCCCGCCTGGGCGTTCGGCGAGGGCCTGTCGTACACGACGGTGGAGTACTCCGACCTGGAGCTGGAGGAGGCGGCACTGGGGGAGTCCGACACCATCGTCGGGCATGTCACGGTGGCGAACACCGGCACGCGGCCGGTGCGCGAGACGGTGCAGGTCTACGTGCGCGACTCCGTCACGAGTGTCAGCTGGACCGACAAGGAGCTCAAGACCTTCCGTCAGGTCGACATCGCGCCAGGGGAGTCCGCCCGCGTGCGCGTCGAGTTGCCCGTGGCCGACTGCACGATCGTGGATGCCGCGGGCAACCGCATCGTCGAGGCCGGCGCGTTCGAGCTGCTGGTCGGCCCGAGCTCGCGCGACGACGTGCTCCTCTCCGCCGACTTCGAGGTGCGCTGACCCGGCCGCATTCGTCTTCCGGGGTTGCCCCGAAGGTGCACCCGCGTTCCGGTATGCAGGCCGAGCGCGCGACATCGACACCTAACCTTGGACGATGAACTCGCTCGTGCTGCAGGCGTGGGGAGACGAGTCTTACCGGACGGCGGGTGTGGAGCGTCCTTCCTACCTTCTCGGCGCTGCGGTCGCAGATGCCTCACGCTGTGAAGACATGCGTGCCCGACTACAGCGTCTTCCTCGACGTGGACCGAAACTCCATTGGCGAAACCAGGACAGGCGCGCCAGGGACGCATCCATCGCGACTATCGCGGATTTCGACGCGTACCACGTCGTCGTCATAGCGGCGCCGGTTGATTCTCGTCGGCAAGAACGCGCTCGCGCGCTATGTCTTGAGAGGCTCGCATGGCAGCTCGACGGGCAGGGCGTGCAACTACTCACGCTCGAAGCGCGTCCGCTCCAGCTGATGCAAAGAGATCTCCGAACCGTCGACGCGTTGCGCGGCAAGCGGGCTCTCCCTGAGGGGCTTCGGATCGATCATGCGCAGCCCAGCGAAGAGCCGATGGTCTGGATTGCCGATCAGGTTCTCGGTGCACTGGGGGAGAAGATGTCCGGTGGCCGGAGTGACTGGTTCGATGCCGTGAGTCCATCGACCACCATCGAACGGATCGAGCTCTAGACGCGCGAAAGCCGGGTCCCGTCCAGAGGGGCGGGGGTCCCGGCTTCTACTTCCCTACCCCCAGCGGGGGCGGGCTGCGACCATTCTACGTCTTTCACAGGCGTAGTGCTCCGTCGATCTACGAAGCCTGCTCCTCAATCCTGCAGCCGCTGCGGACCGACGCCCTGCGTCGCGAGGGCGTCGTCGGGGTTGAGTAGTCCGCACGCCTTCATCGACAGGCAGCCGCAGCCGATGCATCCGGTGAGTTCGCGTTCGAGGCGCTCGATGCCCTCGCGGCGCTTCTCGAGTTCGCGCTTCCAGCGTCGCGAGGCGCGTTGCCAGTCGGCGTGGCTCGGGGTCTCGGTCAGCGGCACGTCGGCGAACGCGGACTGCACGTCGGACAGCGGGATGCCGAGGCGCTTGGCGACCGTGATGAGCGAGACCCGCCGCAGCATGTGCCGGGCGTAGCGGCGCTGATTGCCGGGCGTGCGGGTCGAGGCGATGAGGCCGAGGGTCTCGTAGAAGTGCAGGGCAGAGGCGGCGACGCCGGTGCGTCGGGTCATCTCGCCGATCGTCAGCGGCTCGTCGGGTGCGTGCGGGCTCATCCGGAGACCTCTTCCTCGATTTGACCTCAAGTGTACTTGAGGTTTTACGGTTGTCCTGTGGCCCCGCAATGGGCCGATCTACCCGAACGAGGACAGCGTGACCCGAACGAAGACCCCGCGATGACCTATGTGATCGCTCTGCCGTGCGTCGATGTGAAGGATAAGGCCTGCATCGACGAGTGTCCCGTCGACTGCATCTACGAGGGTGAACGGTCGTTGTACATCCACCCCGACGAGTGCGTGGATTGCGGCGCCTGCGAGCCGGTGTGTCCGGTCGAGGCCATCTACTACGAAGACGACCTGCCCGACGAGTGGCAGGACTACTACAAGGCGAACGTCGAGTTCTTCGACGAGATCGGCTCGCCCGGAGGCGCCGCCAAGACGGGGATGCTCGCCTTCGACCACCCGATCATCGCCGCGCTCGCACCACAGGGGGAACACGCATGACCATCGCCGAACCGCGCATCGCCATCGTCGGAGCAGGGCCGGCCGGCATCTACGCCGCCGACATCCTCCTCGGACTCGCCCCGACCGCGTCGATCGACCTGTTCGAGAAGCTTCCGGCGCCCTACGGCCTGGTCCGTTACGGTGTCGCCCCGGATCACCCGCGCATCCGCAAGATCACCGATGCCCTGCACGACGTGCTCGTGAACCCGCGCATCCGGCTGCTGTGCAACGTCGAGATCGGCGTCGACGTCGCGATCGAAGACCTCCGCGCAGCCTACGACGGCGTCATCGTGGCGACGGGCGCCGACCTCGATGTGCACCTCGACATCCCCGGCATCGACCTGCCCGGATCCTTCGGCGCGGCCGATTTCGTGTTCTGGTACGACGGGCATCCCGATGCGCCGCGCACCTGGCCGCTCGAGGCGGAGTCGGTCGCGGTGCTCGGGGCGGGCAACGTCGCCCTCGACGTGACGCGCATCCTCGCGAAGCACGCCTCGGCGCTGACCCACACCGATACCCCGGATGCCGTGCTCGACCAGCTTGCCGCCAGCCCGCTGCGCGACGTGCACCTGTTCGCCCGGCGCGGTCCCGCCGACGTACGCTTCTCGGCGATGGAGCTGCGCGAGCTGGCCGAGCAGGACGACGTCGACGTGATCGTCGACCCGGATGAGCTCGCCCTGGACGAGCACGCCGAGCGGATGGTCGCGCAGTTCTCCCAGCGCCGCATCATCGTGCGCACCATGACCGAGTGGGCTGCGCTCGACCCCGCGAGCCGCACGGCTTCACGCCGCATCCACCTGCACCTGCGCCAGCGTCCCGTGCGCCTCCTGGGCACGGATCGCGTGACCGGCATCGAGATGGAGCGCACGGCATCCGACGAGCTGGGCCGGATGGTCGGCACCGGCGAGCTGCTGCGCTACGACGTCGGAGCCGTGTACCGGGCCGTGGGCTATCGTTCGACACCCGTTCCCGGGATGCCGTTCGACGCCGATCTCGGAGTCGTTCCGCACGCCGAGGGACGCGTCGTGGATGCGGCGGGCGCGCCGATCCCGCGGCTGTACGCGACCGGCTGGATCAAGCGCGGGCCGGTCGGACTGATCGGCTCGACCAAGTCGGATGCCGCGCAAACCGTGCGTCACCTCGTCGACGACCTCGCGGACGCGGAGCCGATCGCGCCGGGGGAGGACCCGCTCACCCACGTCGACCACGCCGTCGATCTCGACGGCTGGCTGCGCATCGATGCGGCCGAACGCGGTGCCGGTGCGGAGCGCGGACGAGAGCGGACGAAGCTCGTCGATCGCGCGGAGATGCTCGCGCACGCGAAACTGACGCAGATGACGGAGGCCGTCCGATGACCGCGATACCCGTACCCACCCCGGTCGGCGAAGGGCTCAAGGCCGCGTTCCGCACGCACCCCGCCGGTGTGGCGATCATCACGGCATCCACTCCGGAGGGCCCCGTCGGGCTCACGGCGTCGAGTGTCGCCTCCGTGGCGGTCGACCCCGCCGCGATCGTGTTCTCGGTCACTCGTGCGACCGGCTCTGCGGGCGCGATCCTCGGTGCCGACACCTTCGTCGTCCACCTCATCGACGACGAGCACTCCGCCCTCGCACAGAGCTTCGCGGTCAGCGGCTCCGAGCGCTTCACGCCCGAGCAGGGGTGGTCGGCGCTGGAGACGGGGGAGCCGCACCTCGCCTCGGCGCGGGCCGCCCTGCGCTGCCGCACCCTGCAGACCGTGGCCGTCGGCTCGTCGACGGTCGTGATCGCCGAGGTCCTCGAAGTTGTGGCGGGGCCGCAAGGACGCCCGCTCGTGTACCTCGACCGCCGCTTCCACGCCCTCCCACACGACACCCACCACTGAACATCATCGAAAGGAAGACGCCATGTCCACTCTCTACACACTCCCCGAGCTGCCCTACGACTACTCGGCACTCGAGCCGCACATCTCCGGCAAGATCATGGAGCTGCACCACTCCAAGCACCACCAGGCCTACGTGACCGGTGCGAACACGGCACTCGAGCAGCTCGCGACGGCCCGCAGCGCCGGTGACCTCGCGAACGTCAACAAGCTCGAGAAGGACCTCGCGTTCAACCTCGGCGGCCACATCAACCACTCGGTGTTCTGGCAGAACCTCTCGCCCGAGGGCGGCGGCGCTCCGGAGGGCGAGCTCGAGGCCGCGCTCGTCGACGCGTTCGGCTCGATCGACGCCTTCCGCGCGCACTTCACCGCGACGGCGCTGGGTGTGCAGGGGTCGGGCTGGGCTGTGCTGGCCTGGGACAGCGTGGGCGCCCGCCCCGTGATCTTCCAGCTGTTCGACCAGCAGGGCAACGCGCCCCTCGGCGTCATCCCGCTGCTGCAGCTCGACGTCTGGGAGCACGCCTACTACCTCGACTACCTCAACGTGCGTGCCGACTACGTCAAGGCGTTCTGGAACCTCGTGAACTGGCCCGACGTGCAGCGCCGCTTCGAGGCCGCGCGCACCGCGACCCAGGGCCTCATCGTCGCGGGCTGATTCCCGAGGTCGACCCGGCCTCATACGTACGACCCGGCCCCCTGCGGACGTCCGCAAGGGGCCGGGTCGCACGCAAAGGGCCGGGTCGGCCCCACGGGTCGACCTAGATCAGCCGGGCGGTGGTCCCGCGCACGTTCAGCTCGTACGGCAGTGCCGACGGGATGTGCACCTCGTCGGGCGTGGTGAGCTTCGCCAGCACGGCATCCGCGGCGCGCTCGCCCTGTCCGAGCGGGAACTGGTCGACGGTGGTCAGGCGGAAGAACTCGCCGAGCTCGTGCCCGTCGATGCCGACGATCGAGAGGTCGTCCGGCACGCTGAAACCCAGGTCGCGGGCCGCCAGCAGTGCCCCGATCGCCATCTCGTCGGATGCCGCGAACACCGCGGTCGGTCGGGGGCCCGGGCGTCCGAGCAGCTGCTTCGCCGCGCGGTAGCCGCCCTCGACCGTGAAGTCCGCCGGCTCGAGGAAGGCGTGGTTCAGCGGGATCCCGGCCTTCGCCAGGGCCTTCTCGAACCCGAGGCGGCGGTTGGTGGGGATGTGGAAGTCGATGTCGAACTCGGGGTTCGCCCCGATGTGCGCGATGTCGGTGTGACCGAGGCTGATCAGATGCTCGGTGGCGAGCTGGGCGACCGCCACGTCGTCGACCGTGAGGGTGTCGAGCTTCGGGTTCGGGCCGCCGATCGCGATGACCGGCAGGCCGAGATCGAGCAGGTGCTGCGTCTCGTCGGCGTCGAGTTCGATCGCCACGGCGATGACGGCATCCACACGCTGCCGCCGCAGGAACGTGTCGAACACGTGCCGACGTACGTCCTTGTCGGCGGTGATGTTGTAGAGCGTGATGTCGTAGCCGGCGCGCATCAGCGCGGCCGAGACGCCCGACAGCACGGTGCTGAAGAACCATCGGTCGAGGAACGGCACCACGACCCCGACGTTGCGGGTGCGCCCGGACGCCAGGCTCGACGCACGTGACGAGACGACGTAGCCGAGCGACTGCGCCGCGGCTTGCACCCGCTCCCTGGCGGATTCGGACACGTGGCCGCGGCCGCTGAGCGCGCGCGAGACGGTCGCGGTGGAGACCCCGGCGAGCCGGGCGACCTCATCGATGCTGGCCATGTGTTCCTCTGAGAAGTCGTTCCGGTCGCGGTTCCTGTGGCCCGAAGTGCGCGAGCAACAGGATCCGCGACCGGAACGGGGGTTCGACCGGTCAGACCGTGGTGTACCAGACGGCGGTGTCGACCGGGATCGACGAGCCTTCGAACGGCTGGCTCTTCAGCATCACGCTCGCGTCGGCCGGCAGCTCGATCGGCTCGGTGCCGAGGTTCGCGACCACGTGCACGTCGCCGCGACGGAAGGCCACCGCGTCAGCGCCGGCATCCTCCCAGACCAGCGAACCGGCACCGAAGCCGTGCTCACGACGAGCCGCGAGCAGGCGCTTGTACAGGGCGAGCGTCGAGCCGGGGTCGACCTCCTCCACGTCGCGGGCGTAGGTCGCCCACTCGGTCGGCTGCGGGAGCCACGACAGGCCGGTCTCGTTGAAGCCGAAGGCCGGAGCCTCCGCTTCCCAGGGCAGCGGCACGCGGCATCCGTCGCGCCCGTAGCGCTTGCCCCCGGTGCGGAACCAGGTCGGGTCCTGACGGAACTCGTCCGGGATCTCCATCGCTTCGGGCAGACCGAGCTCTTCGCCCTGGTACAGGTAGGCCGAGCCGGGGAGCGCGAGCATGAGGGTGGTCGCCGCGCGGGCGCGGGCCAGGCCGATCGCGGTGTCGGGCTTGTTCGGAGTGTTCGGTCCGATGCCCTCGCCCTGGGGGTTGTCGGCCGTGAGCGCGAGGCGCGAGGCGTGCCGCACGACGTCATGGTTCGAGAGCACCCAGGTGCTGGGCGCTCCGACGCCGCCGAACTCGTCGAGCGACTCGCGGATGACGTCGCCCAGTTCCTTCGCGTTCCACGGCGTCATCAGGTACGGGAAGTTGAAGGTCTGGTGCATCTCGTCCGGACGCACCCAGAGCGCGGTCTGCTTGAGCGTCGGCATCCAGGCCTCGCCGCACAGCGCACGGTCGCCGTCGTACTCGGCGAGCACCTTGTGCCAGTCGCGGTAGATCTCGTGGACGCCATCCTGGCCCCAGTACGGCACGTTCGACTCTCCGCCGCCCATGGAGTCGGCGTCGGTCGGCGGGGTGTAGTCGGGGAGGCCCTCGGTCTTGATCATGCCGTGGGCCACGTCGACCCGGAAGCCGTCGACGCCGCGGTCGAGCCAGAAGCGCAGGATCGAGCGGAACTCCTCCTGCACCTCTTCGTTGTTCCAGTCGAAGTCGGGCTGCGTGGCGTCGAAGATGTGCAGGTACCACTGGCCGGGGGTGCCGTCGGCCTCGGTCACCCGCTGCCACATGCCGCCGCCGAACACCGACTCCCAGTTGTTGGGCGGGAGCTCGCCGTTCTCACCACGGCCGTCGCGGAAGATGTACCGCGCGCGCTCCGGGCTGCCCGGTGCCGCCTTGAGGGCTTCCTGGAACCACACGTGCTGGTCGGACGAGTGGTTCGGGACCAGGTCGACGATCACGCGGATGCCGCGGTCGTGGGCCTGGGTCAGCATCTCGTCGAAGTCGGCGAGCGTACCGAACAGCGGGTCCACGTCGCGGTAGTCCGCCACGTCGTAGCCGGCGTCGCGCTGCGGGCTGGTCATGAAGGGGCTGAGCCAGATCGCGTCGACGCCGAGTTCCTGCAGCGAGTCGAGGCGGCTGGTGATGCCCGGGAGGTCGCCGATGCCGTCGCCGGACGCGTCCGCGAAGGATCGGGGGTAGATCTGGTAGATGACGGCGCTGCGCCACCACTCGGAACCGGGGGCTGCGATCTGCTCAAGCTGTGCCATGCGAACAGGCTACTGCAAACGCTTACAGTCTTGCCAGAGCGGGCATCGAATCGGTTCGATCCGGAGCGTGCCGTCGCGGCTCAGAGCGCCAGGATGCCGCGCGATGGAGAGGGGAAGCGGGCCCCGGCCTGCACCGAGGTGAGGAGTTGGGCGTCGATGGCGTCGAGCGCGATCCGGACGGCGCCCATCGCCACCGACTCGTCGCCCAGGGTGGAGAGCACGACCCGCGGGGCGTGCGGCTGGAGCTCGTCGATGTGCGAGCGGATCGCGTCGAGGATGATCTCGCCGCCGCGAGAGATGCCGCCGCCGAGCACGATCAGCTCCGGGTCGACGGCCAGTGACATCGCCACGACCCCGGTCGCGATGCTGGCGGCGAATCCGTCCAGCGCGGCGAGCGCGTGCGGGATGCCGTCGCGCGCGGCGAGGAACATGGCTTCCCGGGTCGGCTCGACCCCGGTGCCGGCGAGCGAGTCGACGTGTCGAGGCGCTTCTGCCCACCCGAGCTGGGGTAGGGCACCGACCAGGCCCGAGCCTCCGCTGTGACCGCGGTAGAGGGAGCCGCCGATGAGGATCCCGGCACTGGTGCGGTTGCCGGAGAGGACGTAGACGACGTCGCGCGCGTCCTGCGCGCTGCCACGCCAGTGCTCGGCGATCGTGCCGAGGTTGTTGTCGCTCTCGACCCGCACGGGCACGCCCCAGCGCGTCGAGAGCGTGTCGGCCAGGTCGAGGCCGAGCCAGCCGGGGAGGCCGTTGCCTCCGTACCGGGTGACGGTGCCCGACGCGTCGATGACGCCGGGCGAGCCCACGCCGGCGCACCAGACCGCCTCCATATCGAGACCCGCTTCGGCGAGGCAGGCCTCCACGACGGTCGTGGCGAGTGCGAGCCGGTCGGCGGCGCTCGCATCCTCGTCGATCGACACTTTGTGCGAGGCGCGCGGCTGGCCTTCCAGGTCGGCGACGATGCCGAGGATCTTGTGCACGCCGATGTCGAGTCCGACGACGTGGCCCGCTTCAGCGGCGAAGCGGTAGCTGCGTGCGGGGCGCCCGGGGCGCGCACTGGCCGGGGCGTCGGCGGGGGTCACCCAGCCGAGCTCGACGAGGTCGCGCACCACGTCTTCGGCTGCCGTGCGCGAGATGCCCAGCTGGTCGGCGAGGCCGGTCACCGTGTGCTGTCCGTCGCGGACGCCGAGGAGTGCCGCATGGGTGTTCATGCGCCTCAGCAGTGAGCGGTCGCCGGAGCGTGGTGTCGTCGTCATGGTCTCCCGTACTCGAGGAGCGGATTCTCACGTCAAGTTTGGTTAGTCATCGTAGCGCGCTGTGAGCCGCAGGATCGGATCGGCGCGACCCGGGTCGAATCCAGCTCTTGACAGGGTTCTTTCGCATCCTCTAATTTTAATGCCAACTTGGATTATTATATGGAAGTCGTCATCCAGGAGTGCCGAGGCCATCACCGCTCGTGCACGATGCTCCACACCCTCGCACCCGAGCAAAGGACCAAGCAGACAATGAATCGTCAGCGAAAGACCGCGAGCGCCGTCGCCGCCGTCGCCGTTCTCTCCCTCAGCCTCACCGCATGCGCATCCGGCGCAGGACCCGCCGACGGCGGTGAAGCGAGCATCGACTACGTGATCTGGGACGCCAACGCCCTCGAGCCGTACAAGGACGTGATCGCCGCCTTCAACGAAGAGCATCCCGAGATCACGGTCAACATCCAGGCCCTCCCCTGGGACCAGTACTGGACCAAGCTGCAGACCCAGGCCTCGAGCAAGACCCTGCCGGACGTCTTCTGGATCAACGAGCCCAACGCCGGCCTGTACGCCACCAACGGCGCACTCGCTCCCGTCGACACCGCAGACGGGATGGACCCCGCGAACTTCCCGGACGCGTCGATCCAGAGCTACACCTTCGACGGCGAGCTGTACGCCGCGCCGACCGGCTACGCCACGATGGGCGTCTGGTACAACACCGCGCTCTTCGATCAGGCGGGCGTCGCCTACCCGGCCGACGGGTGGACGCAGGAGGATTTCGTCGCCGCGGCGACGGCCATCAGCACCGCGCTCGGCTCCGAAGGCGTGTTCGGCGCTGCCGCCGCCCCATGGACCGGTCAGGAGACCTCCTACAACACCATCTACCAGTCCGGCGGTGAGGTCATCTCCGAAGACGGCACCACCTCGGGCTACGACGACCCCGGCACGATCGCGGGCGTCAAGCTCTGGGTCGACCTCGCTCAGGCGGGAGTCTCCCCGTCCGTCGCGCAGATCACCGACACGCCCATCCCGCAGTACTTCACCTCGGGCAAGCTGGCCATGATGTGGTCCGGCCCGTGGAACGCGAATTCTCTGAAGGACAGCGAGATCGCCGATACTGTGGCGGTCGCTCCGCTGCCGACCGGAGAGTCCGACCTCGTCACCACGATCCAGGGCGGCGCCGACGCCGTGTCGGCCTACTCGGAGAACAAAGAGGCCGCGCAGACCTTCCAGGCCTTCCTCGCCTCGAAGGAGGCCCAGGAGCTCTACGGAGCCGCGGGCCTCGGCATCCCCGCCTTCAACGGCGTCGCCTCGAGCTTCACCGACGCCTTCCCGCAGTGGGACCTCTCGCTGTTCAGCGACCAGGCCGCGCACGCGGCTCCGTACCCCGTGTCGCTGAACACCGCGGCATGGAACACGCTCGAGAACGAGTACCTCACCAAGGCGTGGAGCGGCGAGCTCACCGTCGAGGAGGCCTGCAAGCAACTGGCCGCCGCGATGAACGAGGTGCTCGCCGCCGAGAAGAAGTGATGACCACCACCACAGCGAGTCGCGGGCGGGTGGTGGCTCCGGCCGCCACCCGCCCCGTGCGGCGCTCGCAGAAGTACGACGGAGTCTGGCCGTGGATCTTCCTCGTGCCGATCCTCGTGCCCCTGGCCGTCTTCTTCATCTGGCCGCTGCTGCGCACGTTCTACTACAGCTTCACCACCTGGGGCTTCTTCGGAGACGTGAGCTGGGCGGGAATCGACAACTACGTCCGCCTGTTCAACGATCCGGACTTCGCGCTCGCGCTCGGCAACACCGCCATCTACACCGCGATCGTGATGCTCAACGTGCCGATCGCCGTGTACCTCGCAGCGCTCATCAACCGGCCGGGTCTGCGGTTCAAAGGTCTCTACCGCACGCTGTACTTCCTGCCGGTGGTCACGATGCCGGTCGCGGTCGCCATCGTCTGGCGGATGCTCTACAGCGGGGACTTCGGTCTGATCAACGCCTTCCTCGGACTCTTCGGAATCCAGGGGCCGTACTGGCTCTCGACGCCGGGGCTCTCCCTCGTCGCGGTCGCCATCGTCGGCATCTGGCTCTCGCTCGGCTTCAACATCATCGTGTTCAGCGCGGGCCTCTCCAGCATCCCGCCGGACCTGTATGAGGCGGCGTCGATCGACGGGGCGAGTCCCGCGCGGCAGTTCCGCAGCATCACGCTTCCGCTGCTCACCCCGACGATCTTCTTCATCAGCGTGCTGACCTTGATCGGCGGCTTCCAGGTCTTCGATCTGATCTTCGTGATGCTGGGCACCGGTCCCAACGCCGCCCGATCGCAGACCCTCGTGTACTTCTTCTACAACGAGGGCTTCCTGCAGAACGACAAGGGGTACGCGACCGCGATCGGCGTCGTGATCATCGTGATGATCGCGATCCTCACCGCCATCCAGTTCCGTCTTCAGAAGAAGTGGGTGCACTATGAGTGACCGTCTCGCGCAGAGCCGGCGGGGTCGGCGTTCCGGTCGGCAGCTCGGTGCACATGCCGTGCTCCTGATCGGCGGCGTGGTCATGGTCTCGCCGTTCATCTATCAGGTGCTGGCGACCTTCATGACGAACGGGCAGATCACCTCGGTGCCGCCCACGCTCTGGCCGACGCAGTGGAACCTCGACAACTACGTGGGTGTCTTCGCTCAGGTCCCCTTCCTCCGCCAGATGCTGAACACCGTCATCATCACCGTTCTGACCACGGTCGCGACGCTCATCCTCTGCGCGCTCGGGGGATACGCGTTCGCGCGGATGCGGTTCTTCGCCAAGGGTCCGCTGTTCGCGATCGTGCTCTCCATGCTGATGGTGCCGGGAACGCTTCTGCTCATTCCGCAGTACCAGACCGTGCAGAGCTTCGGCTGGCTCAACTCCTTCGCGGGCATCGTCGTCCCCGGATTGGTAAACGCCTTCGGGATCTTCATGATGCGGCAGTTCTTCCTCGGACTGCCCAAGGAGCTCGAAGAGGCGGCACGGCTCGACGGTGCGAACCCCGGCCAGGTGTTCTGGCAGGTCATGCTCCCGCTGGCGAAGCCGGGACTGAGCGCCCTCGCGATCCTCACCGCCCTCGCGTCCTGGTCCTCCCTGCTCTGGCCGCTCGTCATCGTGAACAGCCAGGACATGATGCCGCTCGCCGTCGGGCTCGCATCGTTCACGGGAGAGCACGGCTCCGAGTACCCGTCGATGCTCGCCGCGGCGCTCATGGCGATGCTGCCGATCATGATCCTGTTCCTCGTGATGCAGCGTCGCGTCATCGAGGGCATCGCCTTCTCCGGTCTCAAAGGCTGAGACCGACCTTCCGAAAGGACAGCTCGATGAAGAGACGTACGTTCCTCGGCGTCATGGCCGCACCCATGCTGATCGCCCTCGTGGACGGCAACGCCCGACCGGCATCCGCCTTCGCGGGCACCGGGGCCGCGTCGGTGCATCCGCTCACGACGACGGCGGGGCGGTCGACGTTCCGGGTGGGGACCCATCGCGGCGCTCCCTGCCTCTTCGTCGACGACGCCCCGCGGTTCCCGATGTATCTGTTCGAGCAGGAGGTGTCGGTCGCCGATGGGCAGACGTTCACCGACGCCGGGGTGGAGTTCTACTCGTTCATCGAGAAGGACACCTACCTCGACCTCGGCTGGACCGGCGCCGGCACGCAGAACTTCACAGTGATCGACCGCGTGATGCAGACGTTCGAGGATCATGTGCCGAGCGGCTATGCCATGCCGCGGGTGCACCTGTGGGCGCCTGACTGGTGGCTCGACGCCCACCCCGACGACCTGGTCGACTATGCGATCGACCCCGGAACGGCCGACATCCCCCGCGACGCCTCCTTCGCCTCTGCGACCTGGCGCACGGAGGCGGGTGCCAAGCTCCGCACGATGGTGCGGCACATCCTGGACGGACCGCAAGGCGACCGGACCATGGGCATCACGCTCGCCGGCGGACTCTACGGCGAGTGGCTCTGCTACAACGCGGAGTACCTGCCCGACACGAGCGAGGCCATGCGCACCGCTTGGATAGGGCATCTCAAGGCGAAGTACGCGAACAGCGTCGCGCAGCTCCGTGCCGCGTGGGGCGACCCGGCCGTCACCTTTGACACCGTGGCGATCCCGGGCACAGGGGAGCGGCGGGAGACGGCGAACGGGCTGTTCCGCGATCCGGCCGCGTCGCGCCGCGTGCTGGACTACTACGAGAGTCATCACCGTGTCGTCGTGGAGGCTATCGATCACTTCGCCTCGATCGTCAAGGACGAGAGCGACGGCACGCTTCTCACGTCCGTCCTCTACGGCTACACCCCGGACCAGGGGTACATGCCGCAGGAGCAGCACCACCGCGCCGTGGCCGCACTGCACCGGCTCGACTCCGTCGATCTGGTCACCTCGCCGCACTCCTACTATCGGCGTGCTCCCGGTGACGACGGCGCCTACCGCACCTATACCGAGAGCCTCGCGCTGCATGGCAAGCTCTTCATCGACGAGGCAGACGACCGCACGCACCTCGCGACGAGCCCCATCCTGTTCATCTACGCGACCACCATGGCCGAATCCCTCGGCATCATCCGTCGGGCTTTCGGTCAGGCTGTGACCCACGCTACGGGCATGTGGTACATGGATCACTCCTCGGGACTCTGGTACGCCGATCCTGCATTCGGTGCGGAGTTCGCGAAGCTCAAGCACTGGGGCGACTACTCGATGAACGTCTCGCGCGCCCGGTCCTCGGAGGTCGCCGTGATCAGCGTGCCGACCGCCGAGCTCGTGCTCGGCGGCGAGACCGACACGACGGCCAAGCTCTACGAAGGGCCGTCTCTCGGCAGCCGCCAGGGCATCGGCGAGCTGAGCCGCGCGGGAGCGCCCTTCGACCGCTTCACGATCGACGACCTGGTCGACGGGCTGGTCCCCACGCACTACAAGGTCTACGTGTTCCCCGACGCCTTCCGCCTGAACGCCGCCCAGCGGGTAGCGATCACCGCGCTCAAGTCCGGTGGCCGCACGCTCGTCTGGGGCTGGGCACCCGGGTACGCGGGAGACTCCGGCCTCTCGAAGGCCGACGTCGAGGCGCTCACCGGGTTCAGCCTCACGCAGGTCAACGCTCCTGCGGCGTCACCACCCGACCCGAGCACACCGCTGGACAGCGAGGACTTCGAGTCCGGCAGCTTCGCGGGCACGGGGTACTCGGCCGGGGCGGGCGGTGCGACAGGGACGATCATCGCGACGGCGGGCGAGGTGATCGGCGGGACGCGATCAGTCAAAGGCAGCGCACCGGCCAGCACCGACTGGCACGAGTACCTCTACACGAAGGCCGCGTCGATCCCGCTCGAAGCCAACGCGACCTATCGGGTGAAGTTCCGTGGCCGCACGATCACTGCCCCGGGTGCCGGCGCATACTTCTATTTCGTCGCCCGCACCGGCACCGGCGGCGTGCCGCAGGATGTCGGTTCGAATCAGTGGAGCGATGCTCCCGGATCGGTCTACACGAAGGAGTTCGAGTTCACGCTCAAGAACTACAGCGACTACTACCTGATCTGGGGCATCCACGACGGGGGCGCGATCACCGTCGACGACATCACGATCACGAAGGTCAAGAACGCGGGGCTCGCGCCGATGAGCTACCACCTGGACTCGGCCGCGTTCCCCGGCGTCACGGAGACCTTCGGAGGCGAGATCGCCCTCGAACCGCTGTTCCTCCCGAGCGGGAGCGGATTCACCACGCTCGCCCGCTCGGCCGAGAGCACACCGCGGCCCGTGATCGCGAGGAAGACGCTGACCGGGTGGACCTCGGTGCTCGCCAGCACTCCGCCGATCCCGTCTCCGGTGCTGCGCAAGCTGTACAGCGACGCGGGGGTGCACGTGTACACCGGAGGCGACGACAACCTCGAGGCCAACGCCGCCTGGATCAGCCTGCATGCGAAGACCGCGGGGACGAAGACCGTCACTCTGCCGACCGCGGGCCCGCTCTACGACACGGGGAGCGAAACGCTCCTCGGTCTGTCCACGACCACGGCAACCTTCACGATGGCGAAGGGTGACACGGTGCTCCTCACCCGGAGCAACCCGCTGGTCACCGGTGGAGTCGTCTTCGGCTTCGAGACGGGGTCCTTCGCCACCAGCCACTTCACGGGAGGGTTCGGCGGATCGTACGGCACCATCACCAGCACCCCGTCGCAGGTCGTCTCGGGCAGCCACTCCGCCTACGGGGCGGCGCCTGCAACGACCGACTGGTACGAGTTCCTCTACTCGAATCCCGCGACGATCGCGCTCAGCCCGGATACCTCGTACACCGTGGAGTTCGTCACCAAGACCGGCGCGCTTCCCGGGAGCGGCGGTCACTTCTACTTCCTCGCGCGATCGCAGGCGACAGGAGCGCCGAGCGACCGGGGTGTGACGAGCTGGACCGATCCGGTCGGGACCGTGCAGAAGAGATCCGTCACGTTCACGACCGGCAACCACACCGACTACCGCCTCATCTGGGGCCTGCACAACGGAGGGGCGCTCTCTGTCGATGACATCCTCATCTCACGCAATGACTGACCGCGGATATCGGCCGACACCGATCCTGATCGAGACCGATCTCTGCGACGACGTGGACGATGCCGGGGCGATCGCGGTCGCGCACGCCCTCGCCGACCGCGGGCTCGTCGAGATCCTCGGCATCGGCATCAACACCTCCGGCCACTGGAGCCACAGTGCCGCCCGCGTGCTGAACGACTACTACGGCAGGGCCGAGATCCCCGTCGGGATCCGGCATCCGATCACCGACGAGATCGGGCCGGAAGACTACGCGCGGGCGATCAGCAGGATGCATCCGCATGCCGCGACACCGGACGTGATGCCGGACGCGGTCGCGGTGCTCAGGGAAGCCCTCGCCGGAGCCGATGACGGCACGGTGACGGTCGTCTCGATCGGCTACTTCGGAAACCTGGTCGCGCTGCTGGACACCCCCGCCGACGCTCTCAGCGCTCTGAGCGGACGCGAGCTCGTGGCCGCGAAGGTCGCACGCGCCGTCGTGATGGGCGGTGTCTTCGGCACGCGCGCCCGGCCCGACCTCGGTGCGGAGCCGCTCGCGGAGACCAACTTCGCGCACGAACCGGGACACACCGCACGGTTCCTCGCGGAGTGGCCGAGCCCGGTGGACTTCGTGGGATGGGAGACCGCGGCCGACGTCATCACCGGTCGCACCCTCTCGGCCACCCAGGGTGACGACAGCCCGGTGGCGATCGCGTACTCCCTGCACAGCGGCAAGGGGATCGGACGCCCGAGCTGGGACCTGCTCGCGGTGATGCTCGCCGCCGGTGAGCTCGACGGACGCGTCGCCTGGAGCGGACTCGGCACCGTGTCGCTCGACGAGGCGGCGGGCACCCTGTGGGCCCCCTCTGCGAGCGGACGCCACCGGTATGCGGTCACCGTCGTCGGTCCGGAGGATCTTTCCGGACTCATCGACGACCACTTGGGACGCCCGCCCCTCGCGGGTGCCTGGGGTGCCATCCGACAGGAAACGGAGCTCGACGCATGGCGCTGAGGATCGCGGTCGCGGGCGCAGGATCCCGCGCGGAATTGGCCACCTTCCTTCCCCGGTTCGGAGCGGAGATCGTGGCGGTCGCCGACCCTGCTGCGCGAGGCCGGGAACGCGCGGGCTCGCTGTTCGGACCCGACGTCCTGGTCGTCGAAGACCATCGTGCACTCATCGACCTCGACCTCGATGCCGTCTTCGTGCTGACGCCCGACCATACGCACGCCGAGGTCGCCGTCGACCTTCTCCAGGCCGGCATCGCCGTGTATCTCGAGAAGCCGATCGCGACGCGGCTCGACGATGCCGATCGCATCCTCGAGACCGCCTTCCGCACGCGCACTCGCCTCGCCGTCGGTCACAACATGCGCCACATGCCGATGGTGCGACTGTTGAAGCGGCTGATCGACGAGGGGACGATCGGCGAGGTGAAGACCGTGTGGTGCCGGCACTTCGTCGGCCACGGCGGTGACTTCTACTTCAAGGACTGGCACGCCGAGCGAGCGAAGACGACCGGGCTGCTGCTGCAGAAGGGCGCGCACGACATCGACGTGATCCACTGGCTGGCGGGAGCCCCGAGCCGTGACGTGGTCGCGATGGGCGACCTCATGGTCTACGGCGACGTCGAGGATCGGCGCGACAACTCCGACCGGATGATGGGCACCCTCGCGAGCCTCGACAACTGGCCGCCGCTCGCGCAGACCGAGCTCAACCCGGTGATCGACATCGAGGACGTGTCGATCATGACGATGCGTCTCGGCAACGGGGTACTCGCCAGCTACGAGCAGTGCGCGTTCTCGCCCGACTACTGGCGCAACTACACGGTGATCGGCACGGAGGGACGCCTGGAGAACCTCGGCGACTCCGACGGCGGCGTGGTGCGGTTGTGGAACAGGCGATCCGAATACAACGGCGCCGGGGACAGGGACTACGAGATCCCTCTCGGCGAGGGCACCCACGGTGGGGCGGATGTCGCGATCGTCGAGGAGTTCCTGGGGTTCCTCCGTGGAGAGCGCCAGCTCGAGACGTCTCCCTCCGAGGCCAGGGACAGCGTCGCCGCGGGCATCGCGGCAACCGCGTCGTTGCGCGCGGGGGCGATGCCGCAGCGGGTTCCGGAGCTCGATCCGCAGGTGAAGGCGTACTTCGACGGCGGACAGGTGAGCGCCCGCGAGGCGCGTCGATGAGCACAGCATCGTGATCGACGGCGGGGCGAACTCGACGCTTCGTGGCGTGAGCGAGCGTGGTCACGAGGGGAGCCGCCGGGCTCATGCTCGGCCGGGGCGACGAGGTCATCGCCGTGCCCGCGCATCGGGTCGAGGTCGTCGGGCGACGGGGAGCGGTCGCCTCGATCCCGACGCGGTCGCAGGTGGAGGAGATGCTCGCACAGTCGTGACGCGGGAAGTGGAGTCGACCTCCTCCCCGCGCTGCCGCACCGCAGGAGTAGCCTGACGGCATCCGATGAGTGGAGGCTGTCATGGTTCCCGAGATCAACTATTGGGCGGTGCTGCTGGCCACCGCGTCGAGCATGATCGTCGGCTCGATCTGGTACGCCCCGAAGGTGTTCGGCACCCGCTGGTCGAAGCTGGCGAACGTCGACATGGACAGTCCCCCGGCCACGGCGATGTGGCCCATCATCACCACGGTCATCGTCAGCTTCATCACGGCGTGGGTGCTCGCCGGGGCATCCGCCATCGCCTGGCATTTCTACGGCGGCGCGTTCTTCTGGGGCACCATCGTCACGGCGGTCACGCTGTGGGCCGGCTTCACGGCCGCGCGTTTCATCACCCACGATGCGTTCGAGGGCCGCTCGACGAGGCTGACCACGCTGAACATCGCCCACGAGCTGGTCACGGTCGTGGTGATGGCCGTGATCATCGGCGTCTGGCCGCCGGCACTCGGCTAGGTCGTCGAGTGCCGGCAGCCTCCGCGGAGGTCAGCCGATGTTCGCCGTGATGGCCGCGAGGTGGGCGGCGGACTCCTCGACCGACGACGGGCGCCCGGTGATGCCGGGTCGCTGCTGCCACGGCCGCGGACCGTCGAGCGGGCGGTACTCCACACCCGCGGCTTCCAGGCGGGCGAGGTGTTCGACCAGCCGGGGCTGGAACTCGGCGAAGTCGCGTTCGCCGTCGGTCCACAGCGCCTCGGCGAGAGCGCAGAGCCGCGGGAAGGCCCGGTAGTCGAGGCCGCGCGCCGAGTCGATGTGCTCGGTCCACAGGTTCGCCTGACCGCCGATGACGTGGCGGGCTTCTGCGGCATCGAGTTCGGCGGGAACGGGATCGAACGAGTACACGGTCTCGAGCGTCGTCACCGTGCCTACCGGGATCGGCTCCGTCGGCAGCGCTGATTCGCGGTAGTCCAGGTAGACCGTGTCCTCGGGGCAGGCGACGACGTCGTGCCCGGAGCGGGCCGCGGCCAGCGCACCGACCCGCCCCCGCCAGGAGAGCACGCTCGCCCCGGGGACCAGTCCGCCCTCGAGGATCTCGTCCCAGCCCAGCAGCTTCTTGCCCCGAGAGCGCAGGTGGTCGGCGATCCGCCCGATGAACCAGCTCTGCAGCTGCTCCTCGTCGTGCAGGCCGAGCTCCCGCATCCGCTCCTGCGTGCGAGGGTCCTCGCGCCACTGCACCTTCGGACACTCGTCGCCGCCGATGCAGACGTACTCCGAGGGGAACAGGTCGATGACCTCGTCGAGCACGCCGGTGAGGAAGTCGATCGTCGTCTCCTCCGCGTTGAAGATGACGGGGTTGATGCCCCACTTCGTCCACGGCGCATCCGGTGCGTTCTGTCCGACTCCGAGATGCGGATAGGCGGCCACCGCCGCCTGTGCGTGCCCCGGCAGCTCGATCTCGGGGATGACGGTGACGCCGCGATCCGCCGCGTAGGAGACGATCTCGCGGATGTCATCCTGCGTGTAGAAGCCGCCGTGGGGTCGACCGTCGCCGGGTGAGCCGTGCACGGCACCGACCTGGCTCTCCGGACGCCACCCGCCGATCTCCGTGAGCAGCGGGTAGCGGTCGATCGCGATGCGCCAGCCCTGGTCGTCGGTCAGGTGCAGGTGCAGCGTGTTGAGACGGTGCATGGCGAGCAGGTCGATGAAGCGCCGCACCTCCCGGGCCGGAGTGAAGTGCCGGACGACGTCGAGCATGGCGCCGCGCCAGGCGAACTTCGGGGCGTCGCGCACGTGCGTCGCCGGCGCCGCCCACCGCGTGCCGCGCACAGGGGAGTGTCGATGGATCGCCGGCGGGAACAGCTGCAGCAGCGCCTGCACCGCCCAGTGCCCGCCGCGGGCGTCGGCGGCCGAGAGGCGCACGCCCGCCGTCGTGATCTGCAGATCGAAGCCCTCCGGTTCGAGCGCGGTGTCGAGGTCGAACCGGATTCCTGAGTCCAGCTCGCGCGGTCGTTCCTCGGTGCTGTCGTCGACCGTGAGAGGGAGGACGAGGCCGGTCGCGGCACGCAACTGCTCCTGGAGACGCAGGGCCGGCTGCAGGAGCGCGGCGTGCGTCGAGACCGTCGTGAGGGGCGTGAGTTCGAACTCCCCTTCGGTCGAATTCCGGCTCTGAGCTCGGGGAAGGAGAGTCGGCGAGGGCATGTGGTCTGAATGCATGAGAGGAGATCCTGAATTCGTTGGTTTCATGGCCTAATAGTTAGTAAATAAAGTGACCTAATTGCAGAACCCTAATCGCGGTCGATTTGGAAACAACACCGTCATCGCGCAGAAATATAACAGTTCCACATCTCGCAAGGAAATGATTGACAAGGGATATGAAACAGATGTGTACTAACTTTCACCCGCCAAGCACATCGACGTGACAATTGCGGTTCCCATTCACCAAGGAGAGTTCTGTGGCAATCAAGAAGTTGGCAGCGATCGGCGCACTCGGCGTCGTGACCGCTCTCGCGCTGAGCGCATGTTCCGGTTCCGCCGGTGCCGGTCAAGGCGCCGCACCCACCGACGGCAAGGTCCCCGATGTCGACGGCAAGGGACAGAAGCTCACCGTCTGGGTCATGGACGGCGACTACACGCCCGAGACTCTCGATGCGATCAACGCGAAGTTCACCGAGGAGACCGGGGCCGAGGTGAACCTCCAGGTGCAGACCTGGGACGGGATCACCACGAAGATCACGACCGCACTCGCGACCGACACCCCTCCGGATGTGCTCGACGTGGGCAACACCCAGGTCGCCAGCTACGGCGCCAACGGCGGTCTGCTCGACCTCACGCCCTACAAGGACGACCTCGCTCAGGGGCAGACGTGGCTCGACGGACTCGTCGACCCCGCGACGATCAGCGGCAGCCTCTACGGCGTTCCCGGCTTCGCGGGCGCCCGTGCCGTCATCTACAACAAGACCATGTGGGCCGCGGCCGGTGTGACCGAGGCGCCGACCACGTACGAGGAGTTCACGGCGGCGCTCGACAAGGTCAAGGCTGCCAACGCGCAGACCCCCGACTTCTCGGCGTTCTACCTTCCGGGTCAGTACTGGTACGCGGGGCTGCAGTTCGTGTGGGACGCGGGCGGCGACATCGCCAGCGAGAAGGGGGGCGAGTGGACCTCCGGGTTCAGCACCGATCAGTCCCTCGAAGGGCTCGAGGCCTTCCAGACCTTCCAGAACGCGTACTCGTCGAAGGCCTCCTCGACGCTCGACACGATCGAGCCGAACCAGAGCCAGATCTTCGCCGACGGCAAGACCTCGGCGATCCTCAACACCAACACCAGCGCCATCCTCAAGATCGACCCGGAACTCGAAGACGACCTCGGCTCGTTCCCCTTCCCGGGCATCTCGGGCGAGACGCAGCCGGTGATGCTGGGTGGCTCGGACTGGGCGATCCCGGTGAAGTCGAAGAACAGCGATCTCGCGCTCAACTGGGTCAAGATCGCCGCGAGCCCCGAGATCCAGCAGGACTACGTGTTCGGCGTCGACGGTTGGATCCCCAACAGCACCGAGGGGATCGAGTTCGCCCAGGAATCGCTGGACGACGTGAAGGTCAGCTTCTTCACCGCCGCGCTCAACTCGAAGGCGACTCCGGCGAACGCGAACTGGACGACGATCGAGAGCAACAAGGACGTCAACGGCCTGTTCTCGTCGATCGCCTCCGGATCGAAGTCCGTCGAGAAGGCCGCCGCCGACTTCGACGCCGCCGCCGACAAGGCGCTCAACACGAAGTAGCGCGGCCGGTGCCGTGCGATCGTGCATGACCGATCGCACGGCACCTCCCCTGCGTCCGACGACGACCGCGCTCCCGGCGATGTCGCCGTCCCGACACCACGAAAGGCGAGTCCTTGGTCGACACCGCTGTTGCCTCACCCCCGACCCCCACGACCACTCCGCCGCGCGCGCCCCGGCAGAACGGGCAGAAGGGCCTGCGCCGATCGACCGCTCCGTTCTGGCTGCTGACGCCCGCGGGCCTGATGATCCTGTTCGTCACCCTGCTCCCGATCGGGTTCCTGGTCTTCACATCCTTCACCGACTACAACCAGCGCACGCTCTTCACCGGCGCCTTCTCGTTCGTCGGACTCGACCAGTACGCCGCCGTGCTCGCCGATCAGGAGTTCTGGTGGTCGCTCCTGCGGACGGTCCTCTTCACGGCCGCCCTGGTCGGCGGCAGCGTCGTCATCGGTGCGGGAATGTCCCACCTGATGACGCGGCTGCCCTCGTCGCTGCGCTACCTCACGACGGTCGTCCTGATCCTCGCCTGGGCGATGCCGAACGTGGCCTCCTCGATCGTCTGGTCCTGGCTGTTCCAGCCGCAGTACGGCGTCATCAACTGGATGCTGACGCAGACCGGTCTCTTCGGAGACATGACGAGCGTCGACTGGGCGTCCGACCCCACGCTGGCCTGGGTGTGCATTTGGCTCCTCGTCGTCTGGCAGGCCGTGCCGTTCATCGCCCTCACTCTCTACGCCGCCGAGACGCAGGTGCCGCCCGAACTCAAAGAGGCCGCGCGTCTGGACGGAGCCTCCGAGTGGAACATCTACCGGGTCGTCGTGCTCCCCTCGATCGCACCGACGATGCTGCTGGTGACGATGCTCTCGATCATCTGGGACTTCAACGTGTTCAACCAGATCTGGCTCATCTCCGAGGGAGGCCCGGACGGGGCGACATCCACCCTGGGTGTCTTCACCTACACCACCGCCTTCTCGGGCAACCTGCAGATCGGGGCGGGATCGGCCATCGCGGTCGCGTCGACGCTCATCCTCGTGGCGCTCAGCGCCCTCTACATCCGCAACCTCGTGCGTTCGGGAGAAGACCTGTGACCCTCACCACCACCACCCGGACGCGCCGCCGTCGGCGCCGGCCCTGGATCAGCAGCACCATCGCGATCGTCTTCTGCATCGTGTGGGCGTTCCCCGTCTACTGGATGGTCAACACGGCGTTCAAGCCGCGATCCGAGATGCTCAGCAGCACCCCGCACTTCCTTCCGGAGTCGCCGACGCTCGACAACTTCTTCACGGCGATCGGCAAGGGCCAATTCCTCGTCTATCTGCAGAACTCGGTGATCGTCGTCGCCGGCGCGGTCATCTTCTCGATCGTGCTCGGACTGTTCGCCGCCGCGGCCCTCTCGCGCTTCCGGTTCCGTGGACGGCGTCCGATCCTGGTGCTCATCCTGATCATCCAGATGCTGCCCGCCACCGCGCTGCTCATTCCGCAGTTCCTCATCTTCAACTCGATGGGGCTGCTCGGAACCTATTGGGGCCTCATCTTCGCCTATGTCGCGGGCGTCCTGCCCTTCTCGATCTGGGTCATGCGCGGGTTCTTCCTCGCCATCCCGATCGAACTCGACGAGGCCGCGCGCATCGACGGCGCATCGACCTGGCAGGTGCTGACGAAGGTCCTGTTCCCGCTCGTGATGCCCGGCATCATCTCGAGCAGCGTGTTCGCGTTCATCGCCGCCTGGAACGACTACATCGTGGCCTTCACGTTCATGAAGGACCAGGCGAACTACACGCTGCCGGTCTGGCTGAACTCCTTCACGGTCTCGGTGGGTGGCGAGATGGGCACCGACTACGGCGGGCAGATGGCCGCGGCCACCCTGTTCGCGCTGCCGGTCGTGGTGTTCTTCATGATCATCCAGCGGAACCTCGTGACCGGCATGTCGGCCGGCGCGGTCAAGGGCTGACACCGTGCACCTCATCGGAGAGAGAGACGTCATGAAGAGATCATCGGGAACACCCCTGCGACGTGTGCTCGTCTCGGCCGTCGTGGCCGCTGCGATCGCGGTGAGCATCGCTCCCGCAGCCTCGGCCGCTGCCGCGACGGCCGAGGACGACTGGTTCGTGAGCCCCGACGGGAGCACCGACTATGCCGCGTCCGCCGCGGCGGCCTACGAGTTCCTCGACGGGCGGGTCGACGAGTACTGCAGCGCCGACGGGATGTGCCTGCCGCGCAGCTACCGGGGCGGATTCTTCTCGACGCCGACCTGGGAGTTCACGTCGTCGTTCCTCTACGACGACGCCCTGACCGTGATGGCGTATGCCGCGCGGGGGCTGCCCGACGACATCCGCCGCGCGCGCTCGATCGGCGATGCGATGCTCTTCGTCCAGGCGAACGACCCCGACTACAGCGACGGACGGACCCGCGCCTCGTATCAGCCGGGAAGCCTCCGGGACGGCGCGGTGGAGATCGGGTCCCCGGCCTCGTACACCGGCAACCAGGCGTGGGTGGGGATGGCGCTCGCCCGCCTCTTCGACATCACCGGGGAACAGAAGTACCTCGATGGTGCCGTGCGCCTCGGCGACTGGATCGAGACGAACACCGCTGACACCGTCCGGGCGCCGTTCGGCTACACGGGCGGGCAGGATGCCGCGGGCACGTCCTTCACGTTCAAATCCACCGAGCACAACATCGATGTGACCGCGTTCTTCACCCAGCTCGCGACCCTCACCGGCGACACCGTATGGGCGGACCGGGCCGCGATCGCCGAGGGGTTCATCGCCGCGATGCAGGCGGACGACGACGGGCACCTCTGGACGGGCACGAACCCCGACGGTGTCACGACGAACTACTACCCCACGCCCGAGGACCCGCAGGCCTGGAGCTATCTCGCGACGCTCGACGACCGGTACTCGTCATCGTTGACCTGGACGGTGGACAACCTGCACGCGGTCGACGGCCCCTACGAAGGGCCGGCCTTCAGCAGCGCCGACGTCTCGAAGGTGTGGTTCGAGGGCAGCGGTCAGCTCGCTCTCGCGCTGCGCGCTCGGGGCGGCGAAGGCGATGCCGGGTACGTGCAGAAGATCCTCTCCAGCGTCGAGCTCGCGCAGCGCCAAGCGGTGAACGGCGACGGTAGAGGCATCGTCGCGTCATCGAGCGATGGACTCGACACCGGTTTCGGCGACCTCTACTACGCGAGTCTGCACACCGGCGCGACCTCCTGGTATCTGCTCGCCGTCACCGGCTACAACCCGTTCCGCCTGGCCGTCGACGCGGAGCCGCCGACCAGCCCCGGCACCGGGGCGCCGACCGGCGCGCCGGCGGATGCCGAGGGCGGCGGTGAAGCCCTCGCCGAGAGCGGATCCGCGGCCCCGGTGGGCCTCATCGCCGCAGCGGCCGTCGCGACCGCGATCGGTGCCGTGCTGCTGCCCCGGCGACGACGTGCGCGTGGCTGAGGACGCCCCGAACATCTCGGCCGGAATCCGGACGAGGGAGGATGGAGCCGTGGCAGAACTCCGCATCACGACCAAGGCCCTCCCCGAGCACGGCCGCGTCCGCAATCGCGCGATGCTGCTGCAGGCGCTGTTCCACGAAGGACCGCGCAGCCGGGCCGACATCGCTCGCCTGTTCGCACTGAACAAGGTGACGGTGTCGGCGATCGTCGGCGAGCTCATCGAGCAGGGCATCCTCGTGGAAGCGGGGCATTCCGCCGCTGTGCGCGTGGGCAAGCCCGCGACCCTGGTGGCCATCGACGACGACTCGCGGTCGATCATCAGCCTCGACCTGTCGGATGAGCAGGCGTTCCGGGGAGCGGTGATGAACCTGCGCGGACAGGCCTCGACGCTGACGCGATTCGACGGTGAAGTCGATCGACGCGACGCCGCAGCCACGATCGCCCGGGTCATCGCGATGGTGGAGGAGCTGATCGGCGAGGCACCGGCACCCGTGCTCGGCATCGGCGTGAGCAGTCCCGGCCTCGTGGACCGGGATGGCGTGGTCCGGTATGCGCCGCACCTCGGCTGGTTCGACGCCGACGTGCGGGGCGCTCTGCACGAACGCTTCGGGGTGCCCGTGCACATCGTCAACGACGCGAACGGCATGGCGCTCGCCGTGCACACGTTCCGCGAGAACGACGGTCGGAGCATCCTGATCCTCACCATCCAGCGGGGTGTCGGTGCCGGGCTGATCGTCGGCGAGAAGCTGATCGTCGGTGAGGACTTCGCCGCGGGGGAGATCGGGCACGTGGTCGTGGCCCCGCACCGGGAGAAGGCCTGCGCGTGCGGCCGGCACGGATGCCTGGAATCGATCGTCGCGATCCCCGAGCTTCGTCGGCGGATGGACGAGGGGGAGTCGCGGGAGAGTGTGGTGCAGGACGCCGCCGACGCCATTGCCGCGGCCGTCGCGCCCATCATCGCCGTGCTCGGTGCCACACGCGTGGTGCTCGCCGGTCCCGAAGACGTCCTCGACGACGACTTCGCCGCCGCGGTGCAGCGATGCCTCACCGCTCGTACCCTCCCCGCCACCACGCGGCCGATCGGTGTCGACATCGGCTCCGACGGCGGGCTGCTCGGCCTGCAGGGGGCGGCCGTCGCGGTACTCTCGGCGGAGCTGGGCATCTCGTGACCACGGGGGTCGGATGCCGTCATGAGCGGGGGCGTGCCTGATGGGGTCGAGGAAAGCGGATGCGATCGTGGCGAGCCGCGGCACGGAGAAGGCGCTTCCGGAGCACACCCGTCAGGTGAACCGCTCGCTGATCCTGCGGACGCTGTTCCACGGAGCAGCGATGAGCCGTGCCGACCTCGCCAGGGTCACCGGACTGACCAGGGTGAGCGTCTCCCGGATCGTCGATGACCTCATCGCCGAGGGGCTCGTGCTCGAGCACGAGCCGAGCTCGGGAGGGCGCGTCGGCAAGCCGAGCACGTCCATCGCGCTGAACCCGCACGCCTATCACGTGGTGACCCTCGACCTCTCGGCGTACGCCGAGCTCACCGGCGCCATCATGAGCCTCGACGGCGAGGTGGTGCACTCGATGAGCGTGCCGATGGACGGGGCGACCGGACCCGCACTCCTCGAGAAGGTGTGCGCGCTGGCCTCGGCCCTCGTGAAACGCTCCACCGTCCGCGTGCTCGGCGTGGGCGTCGGGTCGCCCGGCGTCGTCAACGCCGAGGGAGTGGTGCGGGAGGCGGTCGCGTTCGACTGGCACGACCTCGACGTCGGCTCGGCGATCGCCGCGGTGGTCCCCGTGCCGGTGCACATCGCCAACGATGCCAACGCCGCCGCCCTCGCCGCCCGGACCTATGGTCAACCCGCCGTCGACGACCTCGTCCTCGTGCGGATCGGACAGGGCATCGGCAGCGGCGTGGTCGTCCAGGGCACGCTCGTCACCGGTCATCGGTTCACCGCCGGAGAGATCGGTCACGTCCTCATCGACGAAGACGGCGCGCGGTGCCGGTGCGGTCGCCGCGGATGCCTGGAAGTGGTCGCTGCCGTCCCGTACATCCGGCAGCTGCTGGCCGAACCCGGCGCCTCCGCGACCGAGGTCCTCGGTGCGGCGGGGCGGGCCCTGGGGCGGGTGCTGACCCCGGTCGTCACGGCTCTCGGGCTCGAGCAGGTCGTGCTGTCCGGCCCGGAAGACATCGTGGGCGGCGTGTTCCTCGAAGAGGCCAAGACGACGATCGAGGAGCAGACGCTGGCGATCGTCACCGACGCCCTCGACATCCGCGTGGCCGTGCGCGGCGACGACATCGTGCTGCTCGGCGGTACTGCTCTCGTGATCGCCGAGGAACTCGGCATCCGCTGAGCCGAGCCTCGCACGCGCGTGAGGCGCGAGGACGGGCGGAGAAACTAGACCTTCGCCACTTCTGCGGGGGCCCTCGCTGTGCGAATGTTCCTAACGTGGCCGTCCGGCCGCCCACGGACCGCACGCGGACCGTGGTCCTGCCAGAGGGGTTCCGATGTCCGGTTCGTCGCGCCGAAGGATGCCGTCGGTGCTCACCGCCGCACTCGTCGCCGCGGTGTTCGCGGCCGCCGTGCCCGCCGTCTCGGGTGCCTTCGCCGCCGCTGACGGTTCCACGTCCGGGGAGGGCATCCCGGATCCTTCGCGCTCGGTCACGCTGGCCTACGAGTTTCTCGATGCCCGCGTCGATCAGTTCTGCGACGGCGAGGGCCGCTGCCTGCCGCGCAGCTACGAGGGGGGATTCTTCACCACGCCGAGCTGGGACTTCACGCCGTCGTTCGTCTACGACGACGCCTTGGTGGTCATGGCGTACACCGCCCGCGGTCTGCCGGACGACATCCGACGCGCGCGGACGATCGGCGATGCCCTCCTCTTCGTGCAGGAGAACGACCCGATCGGTGATGGGCGCACCCGCGCGTCGTACGAGCCGCACGGCATCCGCCAGGGGCGGGTGGAGATCACGGGCCCTGGCGCCTTCACGGGCAACCAGGCCTGGGTCGGGATGGCCCTCACTCGACTCGCGCACACGACCGGAGACCCGCGGTACCTCGAGGGGGCGCTGCGCGTCGGTCAGTGGATCCAGGACAACACGGCCGACATGGCCCGGGCGCCGCACGGCTACACCGGCGGCCAGCTCGAGGATGGCACGTCACTGACCTGGAAGTCCACGGAGCACAACAGCGACGTGGCCGGGTTCTTCACCCAGCTGGCGCAGCTCACCGGTGATGCGGTGTGGGCAGATCGGGCGGCCGTCGCCGCGAGTTTCGTCGCGGCGATGCAGAGCGCCGACGGCCACGTGAACACCGGTACCGGCCTCGACGGCTCGACGATCAACACCCGGCCCATCCCCCTCGACGCGCAGACGTGGAGCTCGCTTGCCACCGGCGACCCGCGTTACGGGGCGGCACTGGATTGGACCCTGGAGAACCTGATCGCAACCGACGGCCCCTACACCGGACCGTCGATCAGCGAGGTCGACGTGTCAAAGGCGTGGTTCGAGGGCAGCGGACACCTGGCGCTGGCTCTCCGGCTGCGCGACGGTGCGGGTGATGCCGAGACGGCGGAGACGCTGCTGCACAGCATCCGTCTGGCCCAGCGCGATGCCCCGAACGGCGACGGCAAGGGGATCGTCGCGACCTCGAACGACGGCCTCGACTCGGGCTTCGGCGATCTCTACTACGCGAGCCTGCACACCGGCGCGACGGCGTGGTATCTGCTCGCGTCGGCGGAGGACAACCCGTTCGTGCTGCCGGTCGACGCGGCCTCTTGAGTACGAGCCGCCCCCGTGCGTGCAGACGCAAGGGGCTGGTTCGAACCGAAGGGGGTGGGTCGGGTTACGCGGCGACGCGGGCGACGGCGGCGATGGCGCTCGTGAAGAAGTCGAGTCCGTCGATGCCGCTGCGCATGGCGGCTGCGGTGTCGGGGCCGAAGCCCGCCTCGGTGGCGTGCTCGGGGTGCGGCATGAGGCCGACCACGTTGCCCGCTTCGTTCGTGACACCGGCGATGTCGCGGAGCGACCCGTTCGGGTTCACGCCGGCGTAGCGGAACGCCACGAGACCTTCGCCCTCGATGCGGTCGAGGGTCTGCTCGTCGGCGATGTAGCCGCCGTCGGCGTTCTTCAGCGGGATCACGATCTCCTGGCCGTTGCGGAACGCGTTCGTCCAGGCGGTGTCGGAGTTCTCGACCGTGAGGCGCTGGTCGCGGCGCACGAAGTGCTGGTGGTTGTTGCGGATCAGTCCGCCGGGCAGCAGGTGCGCCTCGACGAGCATCTGGAAGCCGTTGCAGATGCCGAGCACGGGCATGCCCTTGGCGGCGGCATCCTTCACCTCGGACATGATCGGCGAGAGCGCCGCGATCGCGCCGGCGCGCAGGTAGTCGCCGTAGCTGAAGCCGCCGGGGAGGACGAGCGCGTCGACGCCCTCGAGGTCGTGCGAGCCGTGCCACAGGGCGACGGGCTCGGCGCCGGCGATGCGCACGGCGCGCTGCGCGTCGCGGTCGTCGAGCGAGCCGGGGAAGGTGATGACGCCGATGCGCGTGGTCACTCCGCGACCTCGATGCCGACGACGTCTTCGATCACGGAGTTGGAGAGCACCTCGTCGGCGATCCGACGGGCCTCGGCGAGGACCTCGTCGGTGACCTCGCCCTCGACGGTGAGCTCGAAGCGCTTGCCGATGCGGACGTCGGTGAAGCCCTCGACGCCGAGACGGGCGAAGGCGCCGGAGACGGCCTTACCCTGCGGGTCGAGCAGTTCGGGCTTGGGCATGACGTCGACGACGATGGTGGGCATGACGGCTCCAAGAGTCGCGGGCGGAGGGGCGCACCCAGTCTACCGTCCCGAGGGGAGCTGCCTACGCGGAGTGGAAGACGGTGTGCAGGTCACCGACGGCCTCGCGACCGCCGAGGCCGTCGATCTCGAACAGCACCGAGATGCCGACGACGTGGCTGCCGAGACGCTCGACGAGTTCGCGTCCGGCGGCGAGCGTGCCACCCGTGGCGAGCACATCGTCGATGAGCAGCACCCGGGAGCCGGCGGGCAGGTCGTCGTGCATCTCGATCGTGGCGGTGCCGTACTCGAGGGCGTAGTCGACGGATGCCGCGGGGCGGGGCAGCTTGCCCGCCTTGCGGATCGGGATGAGGCCAACACCCGCGGCGATCGCGGCGGCGCTGGCGAGGATGAAGCCGCGCGCCTCGATGCCGGCGATCACGTCGAACTGGCCGGCGAAGGGCTCGATGATCGCCTCGGTCGTGACCCGCAGCGCCTCGGCGTCGGCGAGGAGCGGCGTGATGTCGCGGAAGATGATCCCCGGCTGCGGATAGTCCGGCACGTTGCGGATCAGGGTTTCGGCGCGGACGAGGGCAGGAGACAGGGCGGCTTCGGGCACCGGACAAGGGTACGCCGCTCGACCTGATCTGGACGATTCGCCGACCGGGCGACGATCAGCCGAGGTTTCCGCGGCATCCCTCCGGTGGATCGTCACCCCCTCGGCCGATCGTCACCAACCTCGGACGATCGTCGCAACCGGCACGGCTTGACACCGTGGGAGCGCTCCCATAGAGTGACTGCTCAGTTCGTGGGAGCGCTCCCACGACGTCCCGAAAGCAGCAAGACCGCACGACCCCCACCACAAAGGAGTGAACCGTGAACACACGTGCCCGCCACCGGATCCTCGCGATTGCCGCCGTGGCATCCGTCTCCGCCCTCGCCCTCGCCGGTTGCGCCGGCAATGCCGACGGCGCCCCCGAAGGCAGTGCCGACGAGGATGTCACGCTGACCGTCACCACGTTCGGCACCTTCGGCTACGACGACCTCTACAAGGAGTACGAGAAGGCGCACCCGAACGTCAAGATCGAGGCGACCAACATCGACACCGGCGGCAACGCCCGCACCGACGCCTTCACCAAGATCGCCGCCGGCTCCGGCCTCAGCGACGTCGTCGCGATCGAAGAGGGCTGGCTCGGCGCCATCATGGACGTCTCCGACACCTTCGTCGACCTGCGCGACTACGGCATCGAAGACCGCAAGGCCGACTGGGTCGACTGGAAGTACGGCCAGGCGACGGATGCCGAAGGCCGCGTCATCGGCTACGGCACCGACATCGGCCCGAGCGGCATCTGCTACAACGGTGCCGCATTCGAAGCCGCCGGCCTGCCGAGCGACCGCGAGTCCGTCGCCGAGTTGCTCAACGGCGACTGGGAGAACTACTTCAAGGTCGGTGCCGACTACACGGCCAAGACCGGCAAGGCCTGGTACGACCACTCCGGCTTCGTCTGGAACGCCATGGTCAACCAGCTCGATGAGGGCTACTACACGACCGACGGCAAGCTGAACGTCGAGGACAACGCCGAGCTCAAGGAGCGCTTCGAGCTGCTGGGTGCGGCGACCGAGGGCGGCCAGTCCGCTGCGCAGACGGCCTGGGACTGGAACGGCGGCAAGTCGTTCGTCGACGGAACCTTCGCGACCTTCGTGTGCCCGGGCTGGATGCTCGGCGTCGTGCAGGGTCAGGTCGAGGCCGGCGGCGGCGACGCCTCCACCGGCTGGGACTTCGCCGACGTGTTCCCCGGCGGCGCAGCCAACTGGGGCGGCGCCTTCCTGTCGATCCCGGAGTCCTCGCAGCACAAGGAGGCGGCCGCTGAGCTCGCCGACTGGCTGACGCAGCCGGAGCAGCAGGTGAAGCAGTCCGCCGCCGCGGGCAACTTCCCCTCGACGATCAAGGCGCAGGAGACCCTGGCCGCCGACGCGACGCCGAACGAGTTCTTCAACGACGCTCCGACCGGGGCGATCCTCGCCGAGCGTGCCAAGGGTGTCGTCGCCCAGTTCAAGGGTGCCGATGACTCGGTGATCCAGGAGAACGTCTTCGGCCCGGCTCTCAGCAGCCTCGACCGCGGCGAGACCGACACGCAGGGTTCCTGGGACCAGGCGATCAAGCTCCTGAACGAGCTCGTCGACTGACCCATCCTTCCGATTCGACAGGCTCAGCGGCCCGCGCCGGGTCGCTGAGCCTGTCGGAGCACCGCCCGGTCGGACCGTTCGACGGGCTCAGAGCCCCGGTTCGTGGACAAGGAAACGCACATGACTCTCACCGCCCCGCCTGCGGAGCAGCAGCGCACGGCATCCGGTTCGGCACCGGCCGCGCCGTCGAAGCGCCCCTGGCGCCACCGCGTCTCGCGGTTCGACCAGAACGCCTCCCCGTACTTCTACATCTCGCCGTTCTTCCTGCTGTTCGGGCTGGTCGGCCTGTTCCCGCTGCTCTACACCGTGTGGGTGGCCGTGCACGAGTGGGACCTGCTCAAGGGCGAGGGCGACTTCGTCGGCGTGGGCAACTTCGTCGAGATCCTCGGCGATGCCATGTTCTGGAACTCGATCGGCAACACCCTGAGCATCTTCCTGCTCTCCGCGATCCCGCAACTGGCGGTCGCGCTCGTGATCGCCTACCTCCTCGACCGGGGGCTCCGCGCCCCGACCTTCTGGCGGATGAGCGTGCTGATCCCGTTCGTGGTCACCCCTGTCGCGGTCGCCATCATCTTCTCGAGCATCTTCAACGAGGCCGACGGCCTGGCCAACAACCTGCTCAACCTCATCGGCATCGCCGACCAGGAATGGAAGCACAACACCGCCCTGTCGCACATCGCGATCGCCGTGATGGTGAACTTCCGCTGGACCGGGTACAACGCCCTGATCCTCCTCGCCGCCATGCAGGCGGTGCCGCGCGACCTGTACGAGTCGGCCGCCCTCGACGGCGCAGGGGCCGCCCGCCGCTTCTTCTCGATCACGATCCCCACGATCCGTCCGACCCTGATCTTCGTGATCATCACCGCGACGATCGGCGGGCTGCAGATCTTCGCCGAGCCCCGCCTGTTCGACGTCTCGACGGCCGGCGGCATCGGCGGCAGTGACCGGCAGTTCCAGACCACGGTGCTCTTCCTCTGGGAGCTGGCGTTCTTCCGCCGCGACCTCGGCGAGGCCTCCGCCGTCGCCATCCTGCTGTTCCTGCTGATCGTCGGCATCGGAGTGATCAACTTCCTCATCTCCCGGCGCATCTCCACCGGCGACGGCCCGAAGAACCGCGCCGAGCGCCGGCGCACACGCACAGCTGCCGCGGCCGCCGCCACGGCTGCCGCGTCCACGACGATCGCCACCACCACCGAGGAGAACGCGCGATGACCGCCACCCAGGCGCTGAGCGTCCCCGAGAAGATCCGCCGGCGTCGTGCCGTCGGGGGCAACGCCGGCATCGGCAGCCGCCCCGGATTCCTGACCTACGGGCTCCTCGCCGCGTTCATCATCGGCAGCGTCTACCCGCTGTGGTGGTCGGTGGTGGTGGCCAGCGGCACGAACGCCACCCGCGGCGAGACCCTCCCGCTGATCCCCGGCGGCAACTTCCTGGCCAACGCGGCCAAGGTCTTCGATGCGATCCCGTTCTGGCTCGCGCTGGGCAACTCGTTCCTGATCTCGGGCATCATCACGATCTCGGTCGTCACGTTCTCCACCCTCGCCGGCTACGCCTTCGCGAAGCTGAAGTTCAAGGGTCGCGACGGAATGATGATCTTCGTGATCGCGACCATGGCGATCCCGACGCAGCTGGGCATCATCCCGCTGTTCATGCTCATGCGGGAGCTCGGGTGGACCGGCTCGATCGGCGCCGTCATCGTGCCGACCCTCGTCACCGCGTTCGGGGTGTTCTTCATGCGGCAGTACCTCGTCGACGTCATCCCGGACGAGCTGATCGAAGCCGCCCGCATGGACGGCGCGAACCAGTTCCGCACGTTCCTGACCGTCGGGCTCCCCGCGGCCCGACCGGCCATGGCCATCCTCGGACTCTTCACCTTCATGACGGCGTGGACCGACTACCTGTGGCCGCTGATCGTGCTCTCCCCGCAGAACCCGACCCTGCAGACGGCGCTCAGCCAGCTGCAGTCGGGCTACTACATCGACTACTCGATCGTGCTCGCCGGTGCGGTGCTCGCGACCCTTCCGCTGCTCGTGCTCTTCGTGGTCGCGGGTCGGCAGCTGGTCAGTGGCATCATGGCGGGCGCGGTGAAAGGATGACCCCTATGACCCGCTCCTTCCCCGAGAACTTCCTCTTCGGCGCTGCGACCGCGGCGTACCAGATCGAAGGGGCGGCGTTCGAGGATGGACGCACGGCGTCGATCTGGGACGCGTTCGCCCGCGTGCCCGGCGCCGTGATCGGCGGCGACAACGGCGACGTGGCCTGCGATCACTATCACCGGTACCGCGACGACGTCGCGCTGATGACCGAGCTCGGGCTGCAGACGTACCGCTTCTCCACCTCATGGTCGCGGGTGCGGCCGGACGGCGGCGCCGTGAACCCCGCGGGCGTCGACTTCTACGAGCGCCTCGTCGACGAGCTGCTCGGCGCCGGCATCCTGCCCTGGCTGACCCTGTACCACTGGGATATGCCGCAGGCGCTGCAGGATGCCGGTGGCTGGACGAACCGCGACACGGTCGACCGGTTCCTCGAGTACGCCGGCACCATGCACGACGCGCTCGGCGATCGGGTCAACGTGTGGACGACGCTCAATGAGCCCTGGTGCTCGTCCTTCCTCTCCTACACCGGAGGGGAGCATGCTCCGGGACACACCAGCGTCGCCGAGGGGCTGCTCGCCTCGCATCACCTGCTGCTCGCGCACGGCAAGACCGTGCGGGAGCTGCGCGGACGCGACGCCTCGCTCAACCTCGGCATCACCCTGAACCACACGGTCGCCGACCCCGCCGACCCGCAGAACCCCGCCGACGTCGACGCCGCCCGCCGCGTGGACGGGCAGTTCAACCGCTGGTTCCTCGACCCGATCTACCGCGGCAGCTACCCCGCCGACATCGTCGAGGACATCCGCGCGGTGGATGCCGACGCCGTCGCCCAGTTCGAGGCCGCGGTCCACGACGGCGACCTCGAGACCATCTCCCAGCACATCGACACGCAGGGCGTGAACTACTACCACGGCGACTTCCTGTCGGGCACGGCTCCCGCCGAGGCGCCGGTGTCCGGAGGGCCCGCCACCGAGCGCGCCGGCCGCAGCCCCTACCCGTCGAGCGACGGCATCCACTCGGTCGAGCGCGGGCTGCCGCGCACGGCACAGAACTGGGAGGTGCAACCCGAGGGGCTCACCCGGGTGCTGCAGCGGGTCTGGAGCGAGTACGCCGAGCCCGCGGGCACCGTGCTGTACATGACCGAGAACGGCGCCGCCTACGACGACGTCGTGGTGGTCGAAGACGGCGAGACGCGCGTGCACGACGCCGACCGCACGGAGTTCCTGCGCCTGCACCTCGGTGCGGTGCTCGATGCCGCGGAGTCGGGTGTCGACGTGCGGGGCTACTTCTACTGGTCGATGTTCGACAACTACGAATGGGCCTGGGGTTACGACAAGCGCTTCGGCATCGTGCGCGTCGATTACGACACCCAGGAGCGGAGCCTCAAGGACTCCGGTCGGGAGTACGCGCGCATCATCGCGGCCCGGTCGCTGTAGCCGCAGGGCTGTCGAATCGCGCGAATGGTCCTCTCCACGGACCGGATGGGACCATTGCGCGATTCGAAGCGCGAACGTCGGTGAGAATAGGGCGATGGAAGAGTGCGTACGTTGATGTCGCCCCGAGCGACCATCGAAGAGGTGGCCTCGGCCGCCGGTGTCTCCCGGTCGACCGTGTCGCGGGTCGTGAACGGGTCGACGGCGGTGAGCCCGGAGGCGCTCGCCGCCGTGCGCGCCGCGATCGACGAGCTGAACTACGTGCCCAACCGTGCGGCCCGCTCCCTCGCCTCGCGGCAGACGCACGCGATCGCTCTGATCGTGCCGGAAGACACGAACCGCTTCTTCGGCGACCCGTTCTTCGCCGCGATCGTCGCCGGCATCACAGGAGCCCTCGGCGGATCCGACTACCTGCTCAACCTCCTCATCGCGAGTGACGACCCGGGCGACAAGATGACGGGCTTCGTGCGCAACGGCGGCGTCGACGGGGCGTTGATCGTGTCGCATCACACCAGCGACGCGTTCATCGACCGGGTCGCGGATGCCGTGCCGGTGGTCTACGGCGGTCGGCCCGTACGCCGGCTCGAGGGCGACTACGTCGTCGACGTCGACAACGTCGCGGGCGCCCGCACCGCGACCCGTCGACTGATCGACATCGGGCGCACGCGGATCGCGACGATCTCGGGCCCGCTGACCATGGTCTCCTCCGGCGACCGCATCCAGGGTTTCCGGGCCGCCCTCGCCGAGGCCGGGCTGACGCCGTTCGCCGAGGAGCAGGGCGACTACAGCGAGGCCAGCGGAGCGGATGCCGTGCGGCGCATCCTCGAAACAGGTCGACCGGACGCGATCTTCGTCGCCAGCGACCTGATGGCGCGCGGTGCGCTGACGGTGCTGCGCGCCGCCGGTGTGCGGGTTCCCGAGGACATCGCCCTGGTCGGGTTCGACGACTCGTCCGTGGCGATCACGACCGATCCGCAGCTCACGACGATGCGCCAGCCGATGTATGCGCAGGGTGAGACCATGGCCCGGGTGCTGCTGTCGCGTCTCGCGGGGCAGGACCCGCCGCAGACCACCATCCTGCCGACCGAGCTCGTGGTCCGCGCCTCGGCCTGAGCGTGTCTCGGCCGGGCCGGAAGGAACACGGGCGCGCCCCTGACGCCCCCTCCTGGCCAGGGACGCACCCGTGCGTCTGGGCTGCACGACTTCGGAGATCGGCGGCGAATCGCCCAGCGAAGGGCGGATGCCGCGGCGCGGCGCCTCGGATCTCCCCAGTCGTGCCCGGCTGAGCGAGTCAGCCGAAGTTCGAATCCAGTCATAGGTTGAATGGATGTTCAGTGATTAATCTATACGGCAGGGGGAGCATCGGAAAAGTCCGGCCGGCTGAACTCAGGAGGTGGATGCCGCGTGGCACGCTCCGACGAGCAGAATCGGCAGGCCAGGCAACGCGCCAGGGAGACCATCCTGGAGGCCGCCATCGAGGTCTTCAGCGAACGGGGAGTCGCGGGCGCGAGCATCGCCGCGATCACGAAGCGGGCGGGCGTCGCCCAGGGCCTCGTGAACTACCACTTCGGCGGCAAGGAACAGCTCGTCGCCGCCGTCATCGACCGATGGTTCGAGACCGTGCTCGGCTTCGCGCGAGTGGAGGGCACCCCTGACGAGATGCTCGCCGCCGTGATCGACGGAGCCCTCACGGCCACCGCCTACGCGATCCCCCTGCAGCGGGCGGTGCTGGCGATGCAGCAGCAGCCCGCCACGCACCGACTGTTCGCCGAATCGGAGGCTCGGCACGAAGTGCGCGCCACCGCGGCGGAGGATGCCGTGCGGCAGCTGTTCCGCGCGCGCGGCGCCGAGGATCCGGCCCTCGAAGAGGTCATGCTCCGCAGCACCCTCGAGGGCGTCTTCGTGAAGTTCGCCGTCTTCGGCGACACCTATCCGCTCGAAGACGCCCGGCGCTGGGTGCACCTCCGTTACGGGCTCCCCGCGCCGACGACGCCCATCGCTCCACCGGTTCCGCTCCGCGATGGCGAACCGCGCCCGCGTGCGACGGCAGCCCTGGGGCCGGAGCAGCAGGCGTGATCGCATGACGTCGATCGACCTGAACTCGGACCTCGGCGAGAACGTCGCCGACCGGATCGTCAGCGATGACGCGAGCATGCTGCGCCTCGTCACGAGCGCGAACGTGTCGTGCGGGTTCCACGCCGGCAGCCCCGAGGGCATCCGTGAGACGCTCGCCGCCGCCGTCCAGGGCGGCGTCGTGATCGGGGCGCATCCCGCCTATCGCGACTACGAGAACTTCGGCCGCACCCGCCTTGACGTCGACTCGGCCACGCTCCAGGCGCATGTCGAATACCAGCTGGGAGCGCTGATGGGACTCGCCGCCGCGGTGGGCGGCACGGTCTCCTACGTCAAGCCGCATGGGGCGCTCTACAACACCATCGCGCGCGATGAGCGGCAGTCGAAGGATGTGGTGGCGGCGATCTGCGCGATCGACCCGAGCCTCGTGCTGCTGGGACTCTCCGGGGGCGTCGTGCTCGACGTCGCCGAGCGGGCCGGGCTCGCCGTCGCCGCCGAGGCCTTCGCCGATCGGGCCTATCAGCCCGACGGGCAGCTCGTGTCGCGCACCGAGGCAGGTGCCGTGCTGCATGACCCGGCCGCGGTGGCGGAGCGCATGGTGCGCCTCGCTGCCGACGGTGTGATCCGGGCGATCGACGGAACCGACGTGCCCGTGGTGGCGCAGTCGATCTGCGTGCACGGCGACAGCCCCGGATCAGTGGCGATGGCAGCCGAGACCAAGCGGATGCTGCAGGACGCGGGCATCACGATCGCACCGTTCGCGGGCTCCCGATGAGGCGACCGGCGCAGGTCGGCTGATGCGCATCCTCACGGCATCCGATCGCGCTCTGCTCGTCGAGGCGGCCGACCTCGACGAGGCGATGCGCCTGAACCTCGCATGGGAGGGGCTGCCCGGCGTCGTCGAGCGCGTCCCCGGAGCCCGCACGGTGCTCGTGCGGTTCGACCCGCTGCGCGTTTCGGCCACCGAGCTCGCGCACACGCTGGCGGCGACGGAGGTCGACGCCACGCGCCCGCCCCGCACCGGGGAGGTCACGATCCCCGTGCGGTACGACGGTGAAGACCTCGACGAAGCGGCATCCGCGCTCGGCGTCTCGGTGGAGGAGCTCGTGAACCGGCACCTCGCCGCGGACTGGCGGGTCGCGTTCTCGGGGTTCGCCCCGGGGTTCGGATACGTCGTGAGCAGCGATCCGCTCTTCGACGTGCCGCGCCGCTCGTCTCCGCGTACACGCGTGCCCGCCGGCTCGGTCGCACTCGCCGGACCGTTCACCGGCGTCTACCCGCGCGAGAGTCCCGGTGGCTGGCAGCTGATCGGTCGCACGGATGCCGTGATGTGGGACATCGACCGTGATCCGCCGGCCCTCCTCGCTCCCGGCACCGCGGTGCGCTTCGAGCGGGTGCGGGCGGGTGCGCGGCTGGACCGAAACGGAGACCATCGCACGCACGCACGGCGCGTCATGCGGCAACGCGCGGATGCGGATACGGATGGTCCGGGTTTCGGCACGGCATCCGCGGTCGAGGTCGTCCGGCCCTCGCTGCAGCTGCTGGTGCAGGATGCCGGGCGCCCGGGGTTCGCGGCGCTCGGGGTCTCGGCATCCGGAGCCGCCGACCGACGCGCGATGCGGGATGCGAACCGTGCCGTGGGGAACGCGGACGTGGCCGCGGTGCTCGAGAGCGTCGGGGGAGCGGTGCTCCGGTTCCACGGGGCGGGTGTCGCGGCGGTCACGGGGGCGATCGGCGCGCTCGCCCTGATCGGAGCTGAGGGATTCGCTCGTCCGATCCTCCACGGCGAGCCCTTCGCCACGTTCGACGGCGACGAGCTGACACTCGGCCATCCGGATCGCGGTCTGCGGTACGTCATCGGGGTCCGCGGCGGAGTCGATGTCGCGCTCGCGCTGGGAAGCCGTGCGTCCGACACCCTTGCGGGACTCGGTCCGGAGCCGCTCGCGGCCGGGGCCGTCCTCCCGATCGGCGAGGCCGCTCCGCACCCCGTCGAGCCTGGCGCCGTGCCGCGCGACCTCCCGGCCTCCGGCGATGTCGTCGAGCTCGAGATCACGCTCGGTCCGCGCGACGACTGGTTCACGGCGGATGCCCTCGAGGTGCTCACGGCCCAGGAGTGGACGGTCACACCGCGCTCCGACCGGGTCGGCATCCGTCTTCAGGGCGATGCCCCGCTGGAGCGTTCCGTCGACGGCGAGCTGCCCAGCGAGGGAGCGGTCACCGGTGCGATCCAGGTGCCACCCGACGGGCAGCCGGTGCTCTTCCTCCCCGACCACCCGCTCACCGGCGGGTACCCGGTCATCGGCGCCCTCACCGACCGCAGCCTCGACCTCGCAGGTCAACTGCCGCCGGGCGTGCGCCTTCGATTCGCCGTGCAGGTGCGCTCCGACAGCTGAGTTCCGCCGCCGATCGGTTCACAACTCCGCAGAAACTGTATCGATCCGGAGTGGTACGGCCGTAGGGAGGTGTTCGGGCCGGGTTCTGAGGAGTTGTGAACGCGATGCGCGTCCCGCTAGGCGGGGTCGCCGCCGAGCGGGCCGACCGCCTCGAGCGGCTTCGGGTCGTCGGCGCCGGTCTTGCGCAGACGGGCGATCAGGTTGCCCAGGTGGTAGATCAGGATCGCCGCGACCGTGGCGATGACGATGCCGCCGAGTTCGAAGCCGGACGCCTCGTCCTTGATCATGAATCCGCCGACGGCCATGATCAGGGCCACGGCTGCGGTGTACTGGTTGACCGGGCGCGAGAAGTCGACGCGGTTGTCGACCCAGATCTTGATGCCGATGACGCCGATGAGGCCGTACAGCGCCGTGGTCACGCCGCCGAGCACTCCGGCGGGCACCGAGTTGATGACCTCGCCGAACTTGGGCGAGAGGCTGAGCAGGATCGCGGCGATGCCGGCGACCCAGTAGGCGGCCGTGGAGTACACGCGGGTGGAGGCCATCACGCCGATGTTCTCGCCGTAGGTCGTGGTGCCCGAACCGCCGAAGAAGCCGGCGAGGGTGGTCGAGACGCCGTCGGCGATCAGTGCCTTGCCGGTCTGCTGGTTCACGCTCGCATCGCCGGTCATGGTCGCGACGCCGCGCACGTGTCCGACGTTCTCGGCGATCAGCACGAGCACGACCGGGAGGAACATGGCGAGGGCGGTGAGGGTGCCGGGCTCGGTAAAGTTCGGGAAGGTGAAGGTGGGGAGACCGACCCAATCGGCCTTCTCCACGGCCGAGAAGTCGAGCTCGCCACGGAACGCCGCGAAGATGTAGCCCGCGATGACGCCGAGGAAGATCGAGATGCGTCCGAGGAATCCGCGGAACACGACCGCGAAGAGGATCGTGATGGCGAGCGTGAACGTCGCGGTCACGGGAGCATCGGCGTAGTTGTCGTGCGCGGCGCCGGCGAGGTTGAACCCGATGAGGGCGACGATCGTTCCGGCGAGCACCGGCGGCAGGAAGCGGTCGACCCACTTGACGCCGACCGTGTGCACCACCACGCCGATGATCGCGAGCAGCACGCCGACGGCGACGATGCCGGCCAGGGCGGTGCCCATGTTCGCCGAGGCGGTGGCTGCCGTGACCGGCGCGATGAACGCGAACGACGAACCGAGATAGCTGGGCAGCTTGTTGCGCGTGACCAGCAGGAACAGGATGGTGCCGACACCGCTGAACAGCAGGGTCGTGGCGACCGGGAAGCCGGTGATGATCGGCACCAGGAACGTCGCGCCGAACATCGCGACGACGTGCTGGAGTCCGATCGCGATCGTGGCGGGCCAGTTCAGGCGCTCGTCGGGACGGACGACGGCGCCGGGCTCGACCGTGCGGCCGTTTCCGTGCAGCTTCCACAGGGCCATGCGGGCTCCTCAAGGTTCGGGGGATGGCAGGAGTGCCGGAGCAACACTATCGATTCCTGAGTTTTTCCTGAACGCTTCTACCAGGGTAGACGCGAAGGTAGAATGGTAGACATGGGCCTCAACATCAAGAACGAGACCACGCATGAGCTCGTGCGTCGGCTCGCGGCGTTGACCGGTCAGAGTCAGACGAGTGCCGTCGAGGATGCGGTGCGGCGGCGTCTCGCCGAGTTGGAGCAGCAGCAGTCGGCCAAAGAAGAGGAGCGTCGTCGCCGTATCCGAGAGGTGATCCGCCGGGCGCAGCAGCTTCCCTCCACCGGGCGCACGACCGAGGAGATCATGGACGAGCTCTACGACGAGACGGGGATGCCGCGATGATCGTCGACTCCTCGGCGTTGGTCGCGGTGCTGATGGCTGAGCCGGAAGCCGACGAGATGAGCGACCTGTTGGAGTCGCGGCCCTTCGCCTTGTCCGCGGCCACGCTCGCGGAGTGCACGATCGTCCTCCGCAGCAAGGGCGGCGAAGCGAAGGCGCTTGCGCTCGACGAGCTTCTGGAGGTGACGCGATCAGAGGTCGTTCCCGTCGATGAGGTGCAGGCGCGCCTGGCGGGCAGGGCATACGCCCGCTACGGCCGAGGGTCAGGGAGCCGCGCTCGCCTGAACTACGGCGACTGCTTCTCCTATGCGCTCGCGATCACCCGCGACGAGCCGCTGCTGTTCAAGGGAGACGACTTCGTCCACACCGACGTGCGGCTCGTCGAGTAGGCCGGTCCGGTCCGGTCAGGTCCGCGACGGGCCCGCGGGAGATCGGGGGTCAGGCGCCGAGGCGTTCGATCAGCTCGCGGTAGCGGTCGGCGGTGCGCTCGACGACATCGGCGGGGAGGGCCGGCGGCTCGCCCTGCTTATCCCAGTTCGCGGCCATCCAGTCGCGCACGATCTGCTTGTCGAAGCTCGCCATGCGCGCGCTCGGGGTGGTGCCGGTGCGCCAGGCCTCGGCGTCCCAGTAGCGCGACGAGTCGCTCGTGAGCACCTCGTCGGCCAGGCGCAGGGTGCCGTCGGCATCCGTCCCGAACTCGAACTTGGTGTCGGCGAGGATCAGGCCCTTCTCCTCGGCGATCTCGGCGGCACGGGCATAGATCGCGAGCGAGGTGTCGCGCAGCTCGGCCGCGCGCTCCGCTCCGACCAGTTCGACGGTGCGCTCGAACGTGATGTTCTCGTCGTGCTCGCCCATCGGCGCCTTGTAGGCCGGGGTGAACAGGGGCTCGGGCAACCTGTCGCCGTTCTGCAGGCCGGCGGGCAGCGGAATGCCGCACACCGTGCCGCTCTCCTGGTACTCGGCCCAGCCGGAACCGGTGATGTAGCCGCGCACGACGCACTCGATCGGCAGCATCTCGAGCGACTGCGCGAGCATGGCGCGGTCGGCGACTTCCTCGGGCAGCTCGCCCTCGGCGATGTGGTTGGGGAAGTCGGAGAGCTGCGCGAACCACCAGCGGCTCAGTCGCGTCAGCAGGGCCCCCTTGTCCGTGATGCCGGGGGAGAGCACGAAGTCGAAGGCGCTCACGCGGTCGGAGGCGACGACGAGGATGCGCGTGTCCGCTGGATCCTCGGAGGCGTACAGGTCGCGGACCTTGCCCGAGTAGATGTGCCGCCAGCCGGAGATGCTCTGTGCCGTGCCTTCTGAAGGAGTGCTCACCCGCCCATTATCCCGGTTCGCACGGCCACCGCATGCCGTGGGTCCGAGGCGTCGGTGGTGCAACCTAGCCTGGTCGCATGACCGCCGACATCCTCACGCCGCGCCTGCGCCTGTCGCTCCCGACCGCCGCCGATCTCGACACGCTGTTCGCTATCTCGACCGATCCACGGGTCTGGACCCACCACCCCACACTGCGGCACATCGACCCGGAGGAGACGGCTTCGATGATGGCGCGCTGGGAGAGAAGTCGGGAGTCGGAGGGGCTCGGGCCGTGGTCGGTCCGAGCGCGCGATACGGACGAGCTGATCGGTTACGGCGGGTGCACGCTGCTCAGCGGCGAGGTCTGGAATCTCGGGTACCGGCTGTCTGCCGATCACCACGGCAAGGGGTACGCCACGGAGCTCGCGTTCGCCGCGCTCGAACAGGCTCGATTGGCCGATCCCGACCGCCCGGTGATCGCCTATCTCGTCGAGCACAACCGGGCTTCGGCGCGAGTCGCCGAGAAGGTGGGCCTCGCACTCGTGCACAGGGCTCCGGATGCGGGAAACCCCGATCCATCCGTGTGGCGACTCGTCTACGCGGATCGTCCGCTCACGGAAGCGCAGCTCGCCGCGGCATCTCTGTAGCCGGTAAAGGTCTCCGCCGCCGAAGCCATCTGTTCGGCATCTTGAGAAGGGCGTATAGTCCACATGGACTATTTGAGCGCGACACCCGGGAGGGGCCATGCAACGACTGACCCCGATGGGGGCGATGATCCTCTCCCTGCTGCGCGAGGGCGACATGCACCCCTACGAGATGGTGCGACTGATGCGGGTGCGCCGCGACGATCGGCTGCTGACCCTCACGAACGGCACGCTCTATCACACGGTCGGCCGGCTCCAGCGGGCGGGGCTCATCGACGAGGTCGGCAGTGACCGCGAGGGGAATCGCCCCGAGCGCACAACATACTCATTGACCGACGCCGGCCGGGAGACCCTCATCGCCTGGCTGCGACGCGAGCTGTCGACGATCGATCGTCCCGCCGAGTTCCGGATCGCGCTCGCCGAGGCGCACAACCTCGAACGCGGAGATGTGCTCCAGTGTCTGCGGTCGCGTCGCGTCTCCCTCGACGACGAGCACGTCGCGTATCGCGATGGACTGATCGACGCGAGACGCGATGGCGTGCCCGAGCAGGTGCTCGTGGAGTACGAGCGGCAGGAGGTGCTGCTCGAGGCTGAGCTGCGCTGGGCCGACTCGCTGATCGCCCGCCTCGAAGCCGAAGACCTGCCGTGGGGACCCACGGCTTTCCCGAACTCAGACCGCTACCGCGCTCAGCGAAAGGCTGCACAGCAATGACCGATTCCCCTCGCGACGGAGACCGCCCGCCGGTGTCCGCGCCCTCGAGCTCCGGTCCGTCGACCGGCACCTACTCCGTCGGTCACAAGCCGACGAGCCCCTGGCCGGCGCTCTGGGCGCTGGTCATCGGATTCTTCATGATCCTGGTCGACACCACGATCGTCTCGGTCGCGAACCCGGCCATCAAGGCCGCACTCGACCCGAACACCAACAACCTCGACAACGTGGTGTGGGTCACGAGCGCGTATCTGCTCGCCTACGCGGTGCCGCTGCTGATCACCGGACGCCTCGGCGACCGCTTCGGGCCGAAGAACATCTATCTGATCGGCCTCGCGATCTTCACCCTCGCCTCGCTGTGGTGCGGGCTCTCGAACTCGCTCGAGGGCCTGATCGTCGCGCGCGCCGTGCAGGGGTTGGGCGCCGCGTTCATGACACCGCAGACCATGGCCGTGATCACCCGCACCTTCCCGCCCGAGCGCCGCGGCGCCGCCATGGGCCTCTGGGGTGCGACGGCCGGTGTCGCGACGCTCGTCGGTCCGCTCGTCGGCGGACTGCTCGTCGACGGCTTCGGTTGGGAGTGGATCTTCTTCGTCAACATCCCCGTCGGCATCGTCGCGTTCGTGCTCGCCTGGCGTCTGGTGCCGAAGCTGGCCACCCACCCGCACCGCTTCGACATCGTCGGCGTCGTGCTGAGCGCCGTGGCGCTCTTCCTCATCGTGTTCGGGCTGCAGGAGGGCGAGAAGTACGACTGGGGCGTGATCTGGGGTCCCATCTCGGTGTGGAGCCTGATCATCGTCGGCCTCGTCATCCTCGGGCTGTTCATCGTGCAGCAGGCCAAGACCCGCAGCGAACCGCTGGTCCCGCTCGAGCTGTTCCGCGACCGCAACTTCTCGGGAGCGAACGTCGCCATCGCCGCGGTCGGCTTCACGGTGACGAGCATGTCGCTGCCGATGATGTTCTTCCTGCAGTCCGCCCGCGGGCTCACCCCCACGGAGGCGGCGCTGCTGCTGATCCCGATGGCGGTGCTGTCGGGCGCCCTCGCTCCGGCGGCGGGCAAGCTCCTCGACCGGGTGGATCCGCGCATCATCCTGATCCCCGGCCTGCTCTGCGTCGCCGGCGCACTCGTCTGGTACTCGGCCCTGATCAACATGGACACCCCGATCCTCATGTTCCTGCTGCCGTCCGCGCTGATGGGCATCGGCAACGCGGGCATGTGGGGGCCGCTCGCCACCACCGCGACGCGCAAGCTGCCGCCGCGCCAGGCGGGTGCCGGTGCCGGCATCTACAACACCACCAGGACGATCGGATCGGTCATCGGCTCGGCATCCATCGCCGCGTTCATGCAGTCTCGCCTCGAGGCGAACCTGCCCGGTCTCGCCGATGCGCCGGCGGGCTCGACTGGGGGAACACTGCCGCCGCAGGTGGCCGACGGCTTTGCCGCCGGGATGTCGCAGGCGATCCTGCTGCCGGCCTGCGTCATGGTGATCGCGCTCGTCGCCTCGCTGTTCCTCGGTCGCTACGACAAGGCGGATGCCGCGGCTCCCGCAGCCGCGCGTCCCGAGTAGTCGAGTTCGGGAGGGTGCCGTGTCCGTCGGTTTGCGGATACGGTGCCTTTCTGGTGTCATCGGGCGATGACGATCGCTCTCGCTCGACCGACCATCGACCTCTTCGACTCCTGGGCCGCTGCCGTGGCCGAGTTCGACGGCGGGCACATCGACGGTGGCGGTTACGAGCAGGGAATCACGCCCGACCAGGCCGCGTGCGAGGCGTTCGTCGCGAAGGCGGAGCTGTACGCCACTCCGGGCGCGGTGTTGCCCGAGGGGCACGTGGCGTGCGACTTCTTCTGGATCACCGAGGGCGACCGCGTCGTGGGGTTCATCGCGTTCCGCCGTGAGCTCAACGACTGGCTGCGTCGCTTCGGCGGCCACATCGGCTACGCGACGATCCCGTCCCGGCGTCGGGAGGGAATCGTGCGCGAGGCCCTCCGTCTCGTGCTCCGGTTCGCGAAGTCCGAGGGATACGACCGCGTGATGCTCACCTGCGACGATGACAACATCGGCTCCATCCGCACGATCGAAGGGGCCGGCGGCGAGCTGGAAGACGTGGTCGCGGCTCCCGAGCCGGGGCAGCCCCGCGTGCGGAAGTACTGGATCGAGTTGTCGCCGGCCTGAGCCCGGATCCGCCCTTCTGCGCGGTTCCTGGCAGACCCGTCGAGGCGGGCGCGCGGCGGGGCGGCGACTAAGGTGGATGCTCGGCGATCGTCCGGTCGCTGCTGTCGACCCGAGGAGCACACGTCGTGATCCGAAATCCATCCGCCGCGACGGGCCGCCTGCGCCGGTCCGTCCGCACCGTCGGCGCAGCAGCGCTGGTCGCCTTCGTCGCCGTCGGAGCCCTCCTGGCCGGAGCCGCCCCTGCCACTGCCGCGGACGACGGCGAGAAGTACGTCATCGGCACCGACACGACGTTCGCGCCGTTCGAGTTCACGAACGCGGACGGTGACCTCGTCGGCATCGACATGGATCTGCTCCGTGCGATCGCGAAAGACCAGGGCTTCGAGGTCGAGATCCGCCAGCTCGGATTCGACGCCGCCGTCCAAGCGCTGCAATCCAACCAGGTCGACGCCGTCATGGCCGGCATGTCGATCACCGAGGCGCGCGAGAAGACGTTCGACTTCAGCGAGCCCTACTTCACCAGCGGCATCCAGCTCGGCGTACTCGAGGCGAGCGACATCCAGTCCCTCGACGACCTCGACGGCAAGGCCGTTGCCGTCAAGACCGGCACGCAGGGGCAGACTTTCGCCGACGAGAACAAGGACGAGTACGGCTTCAAGGTCACCCCCTACCAGGACACGACCGACATGGTGGATGCCGTGAAGGCCGGCCAGGCGGTCGGCTATTTCGAGGACTTCCCGGTGCTGGCCTACGGTATCCAGCAGGGTTCCGGCTTCCGTCTGATCGGCCAACCTGAGCTGGGTGGCGAGTACGGCTTCGCGGTCAACAAGGGGCAGAACCCCGAGCTGATCGAGATGTTCAACGAGGGTCTCGCGAATCTCAAGGCCTCGGGCGAATACGACAAGATCGTCGACACCTACCTCTCCGGCGGTGAGGAATCCGCCCAGCCGACCGACATCATCTCCGTCGCGGTGCAGTACTGGCCGGCGCTCATGGAGGGTCTGTGGCTCACGATCCTCGCGACGATCGTCGCGATCGTGGCCGCCTTCATCCTGGGCCTCATCTTCGGCTTCGGCCGGGTCTCGAAGATCGCACCGTTCCGCTGGATCGCCACCGCCTACGTCTACATCTTCCGCGGCACCCCGATCCTCATCCAGGCGTTCTTCGTGTTCTTCGCGATCCCGCAGCTGATCCCCGACCTCACGTTCAACCCGTTCGTCGCCGGTGCGATCACGCTCTCGCTCAACACGGGCGCGTACATGACGGAGATCATCCGTGGCGGCATCCAGGCGGTCGATCCCGGTCAGAACGAGGCTTCGCGTTCGTTGGGCCTCAGCCACTGGAAGACGATGCAGAAGGTCGTGCTCCCGCAGGCGTTCCGCATCATGATCCCGTCGTTCGTGAACCAGGGCATCATCACCCTCAAGGACACGTCGCTGATCAGCGTCATCGGCCTCGCGGAGCTGACGTTCGTGTCCCGCCAGATCATCGCCTCGACGTACCTGTCGGCGCAGGTGCTGACGATCGTCGCCATCATCTACTTCATCGTGATCACGCTGTTGACGCTGCTCGCGAACCGCCTGGAGAGGACGTTCAACGCATGAGCAAGATCGTGGTGCAGGACCTGCACAAGTCGTTCGGCGACAACGAGGTGCTCAAGGGCATCAACCTGGCGGTGGAGGACGGCGAGGTCGTCGCCGTCATCGGTCCTTCGGGCTCCGGGAAGTCCACCCTGCTGCGCTGCCTCAACAAGCTCGAGGAGCCGACGTCGGGGCATGTCATCATCGACGGCGTCGACCTGACCGACAAGAGCGTGAAGCTCGACGAGGTGCGTCAGCGCATCGGCATGGTGTTCCAGCACTTCAACCTGTTCCCGCACATGACGGTGCTCGAGAACATCACCCTCGCGCCGGTCGAGTGCGGCAAGATGACGAAGGCTCAGGCGCGCGAGCGGGCGCTGGCTCTCCTCGAGCGCGTCGGCCTGTCGGAGAAGGCGGATGCGAAGCCGGCATCCCTCTCCGGTGGTCAGAAGCAGCGTGTGGCGATCGCCCGTGCGCTCGCGATGGACCCCGAGATCATGCTGTTCGACGAGGCGACGAGCGCCCTCGACCCCGAGATGGTGGGCGAGGTGCTGCAGGTCATCCGCGACCTGGCCGAAGGCGGCATGACGATGGTGCTGGTGACGCACGAGATGGGCTTCGCCCGCGAGGTCTCCGGCCGCACGGTCTTCATGGACGGCGGCGTGGTGGTCGAGGAGGCCCCGCCCGCCGAGCTGTTCGGCGCCCCCAAGAACGAGCGTCTGAAGGACTTCCTCTCGAAGGTGCTCTGACCCCGGCGCTCGCGCGCTCGCGCCGCTCGCCCGCGCCCGCTCGCTGACGCCGAGTGCACGGGTTCGCGCCGAGTGCACGGCTTGTACACGTGAACAAGCCGTGCAGTCGGCAGCATCCCGTGCACTCGACGTGGCGGAACGCGCGGCTACTCGCGAACGGGGGCAGGTGCGGGGGCAGGGTGCCGGCGGATGGTCGCGCTGACCAGAGCCGCGACCGCGCAGAGACCCGCTGCCGCGAACCACGCGAACGTGTACTGGCCCGTGTGGTCGCGGACGACCCCGGCGAGCACGGACGCGATACCCGCGCCGATCTGGTGCGCCGCGAACACCCAGCCGAACACGAGCGGTCCCTTGTCGCCGAAGACCTCGCGGCATAGCGCGATCGTCGGCGGCACCGTGGCGACCCAGTCGAGGCCGTAGATGACGATGAACACGATGATGCTCGGCTGCACTTCGGCCGAGAGCAGGCTCGGGAGGAACAGCAGGCTCACCCCGCGCAGTGCGTAGTACGCCGCGAGCAGGATGCGGGGGTTCACACGGTCGGTCAGCCACCCGGAGAACACGGTGCCGACGATGTCGAAGATGCCGACGACCGCGAGCAGGCCGGCGGCCGTCGTGGTCGCCATCCCGTGGTCGTGCGCACTGGGGATGAAGTGCGTGCCGATGAGTCCGTTGGTCGTCGCCCCGCAGATCGCGAACCCGATCGCCAGCGCCCAGAACGTCTTCGTGCGCGCGGCCTCTCGCAGCGTGGTCAGCGCGAGCTTCGCGGCTCCCCAGGCCGTTCCGCGGAGAACCGGTGTCGCCGCCACGGTGGGCGCGGCTTCGCCGTAGCGGGGGACGCCGAGGTCGCTCGGGCGGTTGCGCAGGAAGATCCAGACGAGGGGCATGACCGCGAGAGCGCCGCCCGCGATGATGAGCGAGGCCCCGCGCCATCCGATGTCTTCCGCGGCGACCGCGATGACGGGCAGGAAGATGAGCTGTCCGGTCGCGCTGCCGGCCGTGAGCACGCCCGAGACCAGGCCGCGGCGGGTCGCGAACCACGTGTCGGTGATCGTGGCGGCGAACACCAGCGCCATCGATCCGGTGCCGAGGCCGATCAGCACACCCCAGGTCAGGATGAGCTGGCCGGGAGTGGCGACGAACACACTCAGTGCCGCTCCCGCGCCGATCACGAAGAGTGCGACGACAGTGACCGCGCGGATGCCGAAGCGCTGCATGAGCGCGGCGGCGAACGGGGCGATGAGGCCGTAGAGCAGGAGGTTGATCGAGACCGCGAGCGAGAGTTCGGCGGTGCTCCAGCCGAACTCCTCTTCGAGCGGCACCATGAGCACGCCGGGGGCGGCGCGGAAACCCGCGGCACCGATGAGGGCGATGAGGGCGACGAGCGCCACCGTCCACGCGGGGTGGAAGCGGCGCTGCCGGGACTCGAGGGGCTCGGCGGTCGGCTCGTCGACCGATTCGGAGGTCATGCCGCGTGCCCGGCGAGAAGCGCGAAGGGCTCCCCGCCCATGCTGCGTCGTGCCCAGCGGGTGCTGTCGGCGTCGAGCGGCGCCGCGCAGGTCGCACACCAGTCGACCGACTCCGAGACGTCGCCGCACCGGCCGCAGCTGACCGTCAGACCCCAGGCGCCATCGGGGTCGGTGATGCGGGCGAACCGCGCGTAGGCGTGCAGGATCGGGAGCGTCTCGCGACCGGCATCCGTCAGTCGGTAGCCGCTGCGAGCGTCGTCGGGGTCTTCGCGCACGACGAGGTCGGCCTCGCCCATCGAGGTCAGTCGCCGGGAGAGCACCGAGTCGGCCGCGCCGGTGGCATCGCGCAGCTGGTCGAAGCGGGTGCGACCCGAGAAGAGCTCGCGCAGGATGAGGAGCACCCACGGGTCGGCGAGCACGTCGGCGGAGCGGGCGATCGGGCAGGTCGAGGACGACCAGTCGGAGCGAAGCGGCATCCGCCTACTTTCTTGAAGAAAGCTCGCCGCGTCAACCAGGGGCCCGCACGTTGGCAGGATTCGCGCTGGGACTCGGCCGAAATCGCGCGCTCGCCGCGCTGGCCGCGCTGGCCGCGCTGGCCGGTGCCGAGTGCACGGGATGCTGCCGAGTGCACGGGGTGTTTGCGTCGCGAAGCCGTGCACTCGTCGCGAAGCCGTGCACTCGGCGAGGTCGCAGGGTCGCGAAGCCGTGCACTCGCGCGCAGAGGCGGGAGGCGGGCGCGCGGAAGCTAGTCCGCGACGCGCGCGGCGATGTCGGTGCGGTAGTGCGAGCCGTCGAGGCGGATGCGGGCGATCGCGTCATACGCACGGTCGCGCGCGGTGCGGAAGTCGGAGGCCACGGCCACCACGTTCAGCACACGGCCGCCCGTGGCGATGAGCGATCCGCCGGGAGCATCCGGGCTCGCGGTCGCGGCGTGCACGAGGCGGACGCCCTCGACAGCCGCGGCATCCGCGAGGCCCTCGATCGGGCGTCCGGTCTGCGGCGACTCGGGGTAGCCCTCGCTGGCCAACACGACCGTGATCGCGACGTCGTCGCTGAACTCGGGCTCCGGCTGGTCTTCGAGGGTGCCGGATGCCGCGGCGAACAGCAGCTGCGACAGCGGGGTGACCAGGCGGGGCAGCACGATCTGCGTCTCGGGGTCGCCGAAGCGCGCGTTGAACTCGATCACGCGCACACCCGCCGGGGTCAGGATCAGCCCCGCGTAGAGGAGCCCGATGAATGGCGTGCCCTCGGCGTCGAGCTGCCGCACCACGGGGAGAGCCACGTCGCGCGTGACCTCTTCGACGAAGGCCTGCTCGCTGCCGAACTGCTCGGCGAGCCACGGCAGTGGCGAATATGCGCCCATGCCGCCGGTGTTGGGTCCGGCGTCGCCGTCGAGCGCGCGCTTGAAGTCCTGCGCGGGGCTGAGCGCCCGCACGGTGTCGCCGTCGCTCAGGAAGAACAGGGAGACCTCGGGGCCGGAGAGGAACTCCTCGATGAGCACCGGGCCCGCGGGGAGGTACTGCTGGGCGTGGGCGAGAGCCTCGGCGCGGTCGGACGTGACGATGACGCCCTTGCCGGCCGCGAGGCCATCGGCCTTGACCACGTACGGGGCGCCGAGATCGTCGAACGCGGCCTCGACCTCGGTGGTGCTGGCGGCACGGACAGCGCGTCCGGTCGGCACGCCGGCGGCATCCATCACCCGCTTGGCGAACGACTTCGAGCCCTCGAGCTGGGCGGCGGCCTTGCCCGGTCCGAACACCGGGATGCCGCGGACGCGCAGGGCGTCGGCGACTCCGGCGACGAGCGGGGCCTCCGGGCCGACGACGACGAGGTCGATCGCGTGCTCGTGGGCGAATGCGGTGACCGCTCCGCCGTCGAGAGGATCGACCGAGACGGGGGTCGCGTCCTGCGCGATGCCGGCGTTGCCGGGAGCGACGAAGATCTCGTGCTCCGTCTGCTCGGCCCGCAGGGCGAGGATGATCGCGTGCTCACGGGCACCGGAACCGAGGACGAGAATCTTCACCCGTCCAGACTACCGAGGGGGAACCGACGACGCAGACCGCCTCAGACCTCGACGGTCCGCTCCACCGTGGCGTCCCAGGGCACCGTCCAGCCGGTGGCGTCGAAGAGGGCGTCGAGCACCATCGCGGTGAAACCCCACACGATCGTCCCGTCGACGTCGAACGCCGGTCCGCGGAAGGTGCGGCCCATCCGCGTGAGCGTCGAGGTGAACCGGGTCGCGGGGTCGAGCAGCTGCGCGACGGGCACTCGGAACACCTCGACCGTCTCGGCGTGGTCGACGGCCACGACCCTCGACGGCGACTGCCACCAGGCGAGCACCGGTGTGACGAGGTGGTTGCTCGCGGCGAGAGGGATCACGGGCAGCGTGGCCAGGATCTCGACGCCGGCCGGATCGAGCCCGGTTTCCTCCTCGGCCTCGCGCAGCGCGGTGGCGACCAGATCGGCGTCATCGGGCTCCACTCGGCCGCCGGGGAAGGAGACCTGTCCGGGATGGGACGAGAGGGTGGGCGCTCGCCGCTGCAGCAGCACGTCGAGGTCGCGGGCGACAGCGGCATCGGCCGTCGGGGCGGGGACGCGGTCCAGCACCCCGAACAGGATGAGCACCGCGGCGTCGTGCGCGTTGTGCGGGTCGGCGAGCGGCGGGATCCGTACGCCCCACGAGTGGTCGGCGACAGCGGCGAGCAGCTCGGCGCGGGCGCCCTGCGGATGCATGCTCATGCGTCCGAGCTTAGGACGCGTCGGGCGTTCGTGGCCCGCGTTTCCCGGCCCGCCGAGCGCGGCGAGCGACGCCGCCGAAAGGTGTGGGTCACGCCATCGACAACGGCAGCGACAACGACGAAGCGGGGGCGGGGTCGCTGCGCAGTCGCGCGTGCAGTTCGACGTCGAACCGCTCGGCGCCGTACCGGAGCTTCTCGCGTTCGACCCCCTCCGCCCGGAAGCCGGATGCCGTCGCCACGCGGCACGAGGCGGGGTTGTTCACGCGGTGGCCGAGTTCGAGTCGATGAAGCCCGTGCCGGAACGCCCAGTCGGACACCGCGAGCACAGCGCCGTTCGCATACCCGCGGCCGCGGGCGGCGGGTGCGAGCCAGTACGAGATCCAGGCCGTCTCGTGGCGGAGCTCGATCGCGGTCGCTGCCACGTTGCCGATGGCGACGCCGTCTTCCACGATCGCCCAGTTCCTCGCCCGCTCCTCGAACAGCAGCGATTCGTCGATGTAGGCGCGCGCCGCCGCGGGCGAGGTGAGCTCGGCGGATCCGAACTGGGTGGCGAGGTCGGGTGCCGTCTGCCACGCCCGTTGCAGAGCTTCCGCGTCGGCGGGCGTCCAGGGGCGAAGGGCGATGCTCATGCCTCCATGATCCCCGTTTCGTGGGGACCGCGTCTCCGATGCGGACGCGCGCCGAAGGTAGGCTCGCGGGATGAGGCGATGGCGGGGATTCGCGCTGGGCGCGGTGCTGATGGCGGTGCTCACCGGGTGTTCCGCGACGCCTGAGGTCGACCCCGACGCCGTGCAGGATTGGATGGCGACGCAGGACTCCCGTGAGGTCGCCGGGTCTCTCGCGACGCTCGCCGGATTGGCGTCGCCGCTCTCGGATGTCGTCGGCGAAGGCGGGGTCACGGCCGCGTTCGATGAGCCGACGGCGATCGTCTCGGTGCTGTTCGCGTGCTTCGGCCCCGAGACGATGAGTGCCGACATCGCCCTGAGCGGATCGGATGCCGGCGGCTCCGTGACGTCGCAGACGATCCGCACCGACGATCTGGTCTGCGACGGCGAGCCGCAGCGGATCGATATGGGCTTGGATGCCGCGACCGAGGTCACGGCCAACGGGCTGGGTCGGGACGCGGTCGGGGCCTGGTCGGTCCTCGTCGTGGGGGAGAGCTGAGCGATGGCCAGGAAGATCGACATCATCGACGGACGTTCGGCACTGGATGCCGTTCGCGATGCGGATGCCGCCGGCACGAAGCCGCAGCGGACCGACCTCGCCACCGCCGTGCGCTACCTGCTGCAGCTGCTCGACGAGAAGGCGCCGGGCAACAGCGTCGAGGTCCGAGTGCCTCCGTTCGGCGCGGTGCAGGTGATCCAGGGCCCTCGCCACACGCGCGGCACACCGCCGAACGTCGTCGAGATGGATGCCGCGACCTGGATCGCGGTGGCCACGGGCGCGGAGGCGTGGGCGGATGCCGCGGCCGGCGGCCGCATCCACGCGTCCGGCACGCGCGCGGATCTCAGCGACGTGCTCCCGGTTCGTCCGTAGCGCGACCTCAGCGCAGAGGCGACCATCCCCGCCCCGGAGGGGTAGGGTCATGCCCGGTCGTGGAGGGTGATCCGGTAGCCGTCGGGGTCGGAGAAGGTGAAGGTGCGACCGAAGGGGCCGTCGATCGGGTCGGCCACGATGGTGTGGCCGTCGGCGACGAGTCGATCGTGGATCGCCTGGACGTCGGTGGCGTGCAGCCAGATCGCGGCACCGATTCCCGGTTGCGCGACGTCGGTCAGGTCGGTGCCGGGCGCGATGTCCCGGAGCGCGAACGCGATCGGCGTCGTCTGGAACACGACGGCGTGCGGGGGGGGCCGCCGGCGAGCGGACGAGTCCGAGGTAGCTCTCATAGAACGCCTGCGAGGCGGCGAGGTCGCGCGCCTGGAGGGAGAGGAAATCGGGGCCGGTGACGGGCATGAGGAGAGTCCTTCGTTTTATGTCAGTTTTCTGACATGAGTAAGCGTATGTCAGACTACTGACATGAGTCAAGATCGCGCCGGCATCGAGCTCGACACGTCGCTGGGCTACCTGCTGAAGGAGGCGTCCAGCGCTCTCCGCACCTCGATGGAGGAGGTGCTGCGCCCGCTCGGCATGACCATCACGCACTACTCCTGCCTCGAGCTGCTCTCCCAGCGCCCCGGCCTCTCGAACTCCGAGCTCGCGCGCGGCGCGTTCGTCACCCGCCAGTCGATGAACGTGCTGCTCCAGGCCCTCGAGCGGGACGGCTTCGTGACCAGGCCCGCCGAGCCGCCGGTCGGGAAGGCCCTCCCCGCCCGCCTCACCGACCGTGGCCGGCAGAGTCTCGCGAAGGCGACGGCCGCCGTCCGTTCGGTCGAGGTCCGGATGCTGTCGGGCATGACCGAGGCCGAGCAGGCGGGCGCGCGGAAGATCCTGCGGGGCATGATCCGCTCCCTGCGCGACGAGGAGTAGTCCGGCGCGCGTGGCCGGGACGCGACTCAGCGCTGAGCGACCACCAGCGGAACCCCGGTCGCGGGATGAGGGAACACGTCGACCGCCTGGCCGTAGACCTGCTCGATCCGCGCGGCCGTCAGCACCTCGGCCGCCGTGCCCGTCGCCGCGACCCGGCCGTCGGAGAGCAGCGTGACACGGTCGGCGTGGGCGAGTGCGGCATTGAGGTCGTGCAGCACGATCGCCACGGCGATGCCGGCATCCGCCCGCCCACGGATCAGCCGCATGACGTCTTCATGATGCTTGAGGTCGAGTGCGGCGGTCGGCTCGTCGAGCAGCAGGATGCCGGTGCTCTGGGCGATCACGCGGGCGAGCGCGACGCGGGCGCGCTCGCCGCCGGAGAGCGAGGGCACCGCGCGGGCCTTGAGCGCCGTCACCTCGGTCTGCGCCATGGCCGCAGCCACCAGCTCGTCATCATCGTCCGCCGCCGGCGTGCGCGCCCAGGGCGTCCGACCCATGCGCACCACCTGCTCGGCGCTGAAGGGGAAGGTGACCGAGTTCTCCTGCAGCAGCACGGCGCGCTCCCGGGCGAGGAGGCGCGGCTTCACCTGCGCGATCGGCTGATCGTCGATCTCGACCGTTCCCGCCTGCGCGGTCACATCGCCGGCGAGCACCCCGAACAGGGTGGACTTGCCCGCCCCGTTCGGACCGACCAGGGCGTGGATCTCGCCGCCGTGGATCTCGATGGAGGCGTCGTCGAGGATCGTCCGCCCCTCACCGACGCGCACCGTGAGCCCCGCGCCGCGGAGCCGCACGGTCATGCCCAGCCTCCCGAACGGCGGCGCGTGCGCACGAGCAGCCACAGGAAGAACGGGCCGCCCACGAGCGAGGTGATCATGCCGATCGGCAGGTCGGCGAGCGGAACGGCGGTGCGCGCGACGAGGTCGGCGACGGCGATGAGCAGTGCGCCGCCGAGCGCCGAGGCGATCACCAGCGGCAGGTGCGCCGGGCCGATCAGCATGCGCATCAGGTGCGGCACGATGAGTCCGGCGAAGCCGATGATCCCGGCGAAAGCGACCGCCGCGCACACCAGCAGCGCGACCGTCACGATGACCACGATCCGCAGCAGCTCGACATTGACGCCGAGGTGTCGCGCGGTGCGCTCGCCGAGGGCGAAGAGGTCGAGGCTGGGGGCCACGATCAGGGCGACCACGACGCCGATCAGGACGAGCGGCGCGACCAGCTGGATGTTCGACCACAGGGCGCCGTTCAGCGACCCGAGCTGCCAGAACACGATCTGCTCGCGCGTCGACGTCGTGCCGAGGAACGTGAGGAAGGCCAAGCCCGCGCCGGCGATGGCGTTGATCGCGATGCCCGTGAGCAGCAGCGTCACGACCTCGGTGCGGCCGCCGGATCGGCTGATGAAGTACACCGAGAACACGGCGATCAGGCCGCCGGCGAACGCGAATGCGGGCGTGGTCCACATCCCGAAGGTCGCGAGTCCGAACGTGATGCTCGCTGCCGCTCCGAGCGCCGCACCCGACGAGACGCCGACGACGCCGGCATCCGCGAGTGGGTTGCCGAAGATCGCCTGCATGAGCACGCCCGAGACGGCGAGGGCCGCGCCGACGAGGAGGCCGAGCACGATGCGCGGCATCCGCAGGTTGAAGATCACGCCGTAGTCGGTGGACGCCGCGGGCGCCCAGGCGGTGTCGATCCCGACGCCGCGCAGCAGCACACCGACCAGCGCGGTGGGGGACAGGTCGTACTGCCCGCTCGTGATCGAGACGACGCAGGTGATCGCGAGTGCGACGACCAGGCCCACCGTCACCAGGGCGAACCGGAGTCTCCGGTGCCTGGTCGGCGTCGGAGTGACGACCTCGCCGGTCACTTCGCGGGCTCGGGGGCGTACAGGGCGCGGGCCAGGGCGCCGATCACATCGGCGGTGCGCGGGCCGAAGCTGAGGATCTCGCTGTCGGCCATGTCGATCACCCGACGGTGCGCTCCGGCTGGTGTCTCGGCGACGGCCGGGATCCGCTCGATCAAGCCGTCGATGCCCCCGACCGACTCGAGTCCATCGGTCATCATCACCAGCACATCGGGCTGCGCGGCGACGAGGGCCTCGGCGGTCATCGGCTTCATGCCCTCCCAGCCGATCTCGGCCGCGACGTCGACCCCGCCGACCGCGTCGATGAGGGAGTCGGCGCCGGAGTCCTCGCCGAAGATGTAGTAGACGTTGGCGCTACCGCGCACGTAGAGGAAGAGCATGCGTGCGCGATCGGACTCGTCGGCGGGCACGACCTCGGCGATCTCGGCGAGTGTCTCGTCGACCGAGGCGTCGAGCCGCGCGATGAGCGCCTCGCCCCGGCTGGGCACCCCGAGGGCTGTGGCGATCTCGGTGACCAGCTCGTCGGTGGTGTCGAGTCGCCGATCGCTGGAGATCACCACGACCGCGATGCCGGCGTCGCGCAGCTGCTGACGGACCTCTTTCGGACCGATCGTGGTGTCGGTGAGGACGACGGTCGGCGCGAGCTCGAGGATCGCCTCGGCGTTGAGCGTGTGTCCGGTCTTGGTGACGACCGGGAGGTCTTCCGTTCCGGCGAAGACGGTGGATGCGTCGCGGCCGACGACCTGATCGCCGAGTCCGAGGGCGAACACGGTCGACGCGATCGTGCCCGAGATGTCGATCGGGAGGATGCGGTCGACGTCGGTGATCTCGATCTCGCGGCCCTCGCTGTCGGTCACCGTGACCGGGAGCTTCGGCGCGGTGTCGTCGTCGACGGCCTCGATCGCGCGGCTGGAGAGGCACGCGGTGGAAGGGCCCTCATGCCCGCGCACGTCGTCGATCAGATCGAGCGAGGCGAGGGGAGCGGACGCCTGCGGGCAGGTGTCTTCTGCGGCCGTGGGTGGTGCGGCGTTCGCTCCCGGCTCGGCGCACGCAGTGAGACCTGTGGCGAGAGCGGCGACGAGGAAGACGGCAAAGACGCGACGCATTAGGCAAGGCTATCCTAAAACTTGACGCGCGCTGATTCGCACCTCTACGCTCAGGAATGGCGGCTTGCTTAGCCAAGCCTAACCAACATCCGACCCTTCGCCCGACTGCATTGCGGCACCGGCGGCGCGCGTGCTCTTCTGCGTGCCCGGAGCCGTGGAGAAACGTGAACGCCACAGCCACAGCATCCTCAGGGAGCACCCGCATACGCGTGCTGCTCGCTGCTTTCGTGTCCTTCCTCCTCGTCGCCGCCGGTGCGGTGATCGTTCCGCCCGCGCATGCCGCCGGTGCCACGGTCACGGCGACGGTCGCCTCCGCGGCCACGTCCGGCGTGAGCGTGCAAGTGCAGGCGAGCGGCCTGCCCGAGGTCGAAGGCGCCTACGCGGCCCTCATCGTCAAGGGCACGGAATCCGGCCTCAGCGGCGGTGGCGGATACGCGGCGTTCGTGATGCCGACCGTCGCCGGAGGGGCGAGCACGTTCACGCTCGACGCTCCTGCCGGCTCGCTCGATCGGACGAAGTCCTACGAGGTGCTCGTGTGGCAGAAGCACTCGAACCCGAACGAGACGACGATCTACGGACGCGGCGACGTCGCGATCTCCGCGGGGCAGTGGGACGCCGTGTTCGGTCCCGTGCCCACCGACCCCGGCACCGACCCGGGGACGGACCCCGGAACCGACCCGGGCACTGACCCGGGCACCGATCCTGGAACCGATCCCGGAACCGACCCCGGAACGGACCCGGGCACCGACCCCGGGACGGACCCGGGCACGGACCCCGGTACCGACCCGGGTGAGACGCCGTTCTCCCCGGCGATCGACGTGTTCCTGGCTGACGGCACGACCCCGGCGACCGGCACTGCTCTCAAGGCCGGCGACAAGATCGTCGTGAAGGGCTCGGGTTACGACCCGGCGGCCAACGTCGGCGGGCGCGGTGTTCCGATCCCGAAGGACCTGCCGCAGGGCACCTACGTGGTGTTCGGCAACTTCGCCTCGACGTGGCAGCCGTCCACCGGTGCCGCGTCGTCGACCCGCTCGGTCGGAGCACAGGTCTGGGCGCTCTCCGAGGGTGTCCTGAACCAGGTTCCTTCGCAGTATCAGGGTGCGATCCGCTCACAGTGGGTCGACATCGCGGATGACGGCACGTTCCAGGCAACCCTGACGCTGAAGGATGCGGCAGCGACCCCGGGCTCCTACGGCGTCTACACCTACGGCGCCGGCGGAGTATCCAACGCCGACCAGGAGCAGAGCGTCGCCCTGACCTACTCCGAGACCGCTCTCGCCTCCGCGTCTGTGAAGACCGCGACCGCGAAGGACGGGCTGACCGTCACCGCATCCGGCTCGAAGCTGGGCGCGATCACCGGGGCGTACGCCGCGGTGATCGAGACGGGCACCGAGGCGAACGTGACCGGCAGCGGCGGGTTCCTCGCGATGCAGTACGTGCGCTCGATCACCGGTGGCGCGTTAACCGTCGACCTGACGGCGGCCGCCGACACGCTGGACCGCACGACGTCCTACGAGGTCATCGTCTGGAAGCAGCACTCGAACCCCGACGCGAGCACGATTTACGCCCGCGCAACAATCGCCATCACCGACGCGCAGTGGGAGAGCCTGCAGCCCGCGCCGCTCACTCCGGCGATCGAGGTGTTCCTGGCCGACGGCACGACGCCGGCCGGCGCCTCTGCCCTCAAGGCCGGCGACAAGGTCGTCGTGAAGGGGTCCGGTTACGACCCGGCGGCCAACGTCGGCGGGCGCGGTGTTCCGATCCCGAAGGATCTGCCGCAGGGCACGTACGTGGTGTTCGGCAACTTCGCCTCGACGTGGCAGCCGTCCACCGGCGCCGCGTCGTCGACCCGCTCGGTCGGAGCGCAGGTCTGGGCGCTCTCCGAGGGTGTCCTGAATCAGGTTCCCGCGCAGTACCAGGGGGCGATCCGTTCGCAGTGGGTGGACATCGCCGCCGACGGGACCTTCGAGGCGACCCTGACTCTGAAGGACGCGGCAGCGACCCCGGGTGCGTACGGCATCTACACGTACGCAGCGGGTGGCGTGGTCAACGCCGACCAGGAGCAGAGCGTCGCCCTCAACTACGGCGACACTGCGGGCCTCACCGCCACGGTGAAGGCGGCGACGGCGAAGGACGGTCTGACCGTCACGGCGGAGGCATCGAAGCTGGGCGCGATCACCGGGGCGTACGCCGCGGTGATCGAGAAGGGCACCGAGGCGGATGTCACGGCCGGCGGTGGCTTCCTCGCGATGCAGTACGTGCAGAAGATCACCGGCGGCGCGTTCAGCGTCGACCTGACGGCGGCCGCCGACACCCTCGACCGCACGAAGTCCTACGAGGTCATCGTCTGGAAGCAGCACACGATGCCGGATGCCGGCACCATCTACGCCCGTGCGACCGTGCCGGTCAGCGATGAGCAGTGGAACGCGATCTTCCCGGAGGGCCCCGCCCTCGGCGCGACCGTCAAGACGGCAACGGCGAAGGACGGTCTGACCGTGACGGCCGCGGCCTCGAAGCTCGGTGACATCTCCGGCGCGTACGCCGCTCTGATCGAGAAGGGCACCGAGGCGGATGTGACGGCTGGCGGTGGCTTCCTCGCGATGCAGTACGTGACGAAGATCACGTTCGGCTCGTTCGCGGTCGATCTCACGACGGCGGCGAAGAACCTCGATCGCACGAAGTCGTACGAGGTGATCGTGTGGAAGCAGCACACGATGCCGACCGCCGACACGATCTACGTGCGAGGTGACGTGACGATCACGGACGCCCAGTGGCGCACGCTGTTCGGCGAGAAGCCCACCGACCCGAAGCCGCCGACGACGCCGACGACTCCGCCGGCGAGCGTTCCTGGCGGATCGCTCCGCTGGGCGATCTCGTCGAAGTTCGCGAGCTACATCACGGGCGGCATCGCGCAGGGCGCGATCTCGGTCTCCGACGGCGCGACGCGCTCGGGTAGCCAGTTCCAGTTCGGGCAGACCGTCGGGGGAGACTTCGACGTGAAGACCGGGCTCGGCAGCGTCGTCTACCGCGGATCGGTGCGCTTCACGGGACACCACGGGGTGCTCGACGTGACCGTGTCGAACCCGCAGATCCGCATCACCTCGGCGGGAGCGGCGACGCTCTTCGTGACGAGTGGCGGTGCCCAGGTGCCGTTCGCGACGCTCGACCTCTCGCGGGCCGCGCGCGTCTCGGCAAACGGTGCCGTCACGTACACCGCCGCTCCGGCGTCGCTGACGGCGGCCGGTCGTGACCGGGTGCTGTCGGGCTACTCGACCGACCTGAACCCGGTCACGTTCACGATCGGCTCGGTCGCGGCAGCGCCTGCCGGGAACACGGGCACCGTGGCTGCGGCCGCCGTGAAGGCGAAGACGACCCTGCCCGCGGCACCGCCGGCATCGGACGGCATCGACGTCGACGCGGAGAACCTCGCTGCGCTCGAGTCCGGGCAGTCGGCCACCATCACCGCATCCGGTTTCCAGCCGAACGAAGAGGGCATCAAGGTGGTCGTGTATTCGACCCCCGTGCTTCTCGACACGGTGACCGCGGATGCCGCGGGCCTCGCGACCTGGTCGGGCACGCTGCCCGCCAGCCTCGAAGACGGTGCGCACACGCTCACCCTGCAGGGCTCGGTCGACCGCGGTCTGGCGTTCACGCTCACCCGCGCGAAGACCGTGATCGGTGCGTGCACGGTCGACGGGGCCTCGCTGCAGTGGGGCTACAAGGAGTCGTTCCGCACGTACATCGAGGGCATCGCGAAGGGTGGCTGGACGCTGACCGACGTCGAGTACCGTTACCCGGACTACGTGTGGGAGAACGGCGCCGGATCCTTCGATGACGAGACCCTCACCGGAGTCATCACCTATGGCGGCAGCATCACGTTCACGGGCCACGACGGTGCGCTGAACACGACGCTCGCGAACGCGCGGCTCGAACTCGCCGGAGACAAGGGCTACCTCGTCTTCGACGTGAGCGGCACCACGCAGGGTGGCGAGAGCGTCGACCAGAAGGCCGTCCGCCTCGCAGAGTTCGCTCTCGGTGATGCTGCGGTCGTCGACGGCAAGCTCTCGCTCGACGCCCTCCCGGCCACTCTGACCGAGGCGGGGGCTGCCGCGTTCGGCACCTACGCCGCCGGCGAGGCGCTCGACCCGGTGACGGCGGTCATCCCAGTCGACGCCGAGTGCGGCGTCGCGGTGGAGGAAGAGGCCGAGGTCGACTCCGAAGCCACCACCGCCGTCACCGCGGTGACCGAGCCGGCAGACGAAGACGGCGCCCCGGTATGGCCGTGGATCGTCGGCGGCCTGGTGGTCGTGGCGCTCGCCGCGACCGGCGGTGTGCTGATCGCCCGGCGCAACCGCAAGGACGAGACGGCCGAGACGACGACCGAGGTCTGAGTCGAGGCAGAAGACGGAACGGCCCTCCCCGCGGCGGACGCGGGGAGGGCCGTTCTCTGCCGTCCGCCGACCCGGTTCCCGCCATCCGCCGACGGTGGGACAATGGAGTTATGGCCCCCACCGACTCCCACCAGACCGTCGAAGCGACCGTGCGCCGTGTGCCGCGGTACGGCGTGCTCATGGGCATCGGCGTCGTGCTCGGCATCATCGCCGCCGGCATCCTCACCTGGACCGGCAGCTTCGACGAGTCGCAGGCCCTCGATGTCGTCTACCCGCCTGGTCAGGTCTTCGGGTTCCTGCTGCTGTGGACCGCGCCGATCGGCCTCGCCCTGGGCGGAATCGCAGGCCTCGTCATGGAGCGCATCGCCCGCCGTCACGACCGCGTCGTGCAGGTCGACCGCGAGACCGTCGTCGAGGACTGACCCCTACGCCAGCTCGGCGATCACCGGGCGGATGGCGGTGTCGAACGCCACGACGTCGCGGCGCAGACCGTCGGTCACGGCGACCGAGAGGTCTCCGATCCACCAGATGCCGCGCTGCGACAGCGGCAGAACCTGCACGTTCAGCTCGAACGAGTGCGCGCGACGGCCGACCTCGCGCTCGAACTCCGCGATCGCACTCGCATAGGCGCGGTAGGCATCGCCCCCGGTGTGGCTCTTCATCGAGCTCACGTACCGGTCATGTGCGGCGTGCGCGTACAGGAGTGCGGATGTCGCCTGCGGGGCGATCGCGGTGGTGAGCTCCTCCGCGCCGGTGGCGGGCAGGGCCACGAGGGTGTCGAAGCCGTCGATGAGCTCGAGCGGCACGTCCGACGGATGCGCGCGCGGCTCGACCGTCATGTCCCAGTAGCTCCGCCACTGCTCCTCGACGGCGGGGGAGGCATCGGCGGCGTCCGGCGCGCGCACGGCGAGATCGCGAAGGGCGGGAAGATCCTCCGGCGCCCGGATCCCGAGCTGCTGGCGCAGCGCGAGCGCGACGAGCACCGGAACGCTCGCGTCTTCGCGGATGAGCCACTGCGGCTTGTCGGCCATGGCCCCATCGTAGGCGGGGAGGGGGTCCGGATCCGAGGTCGTCTCTCGCGGAGAGTCGGACCGCCTGCGGGCGGTAGGCTGGGGGCGTGGCTGCCTCCCCCACCAATCCCTATTCCGAAGCCGGCGTCGACACCGCTGCAGGTGATCTTGCCGTCGAGCTGATGAAGTCTTCCGTGCGCGCGACGCACGGCCCCGAAGTGCTCGGCGGTGTCGGCGGGTTCGCCGGCCTGTTCGATGCCAGCGCGCTGCGCGACTTCCGTCGCCCGCTGCTCGCGACCAGCACCGACGGCGTCGGCACGAAGGTCGCGATCGCGCAGGCGATCGACAAGCACGACACGATCGGCCAGGATCTGGTCGGCATGGTGGTCGACGACATCGTCGTGGTGGGCGCGAAGCCGCTCTTCATGACCGACTACATCGCGTGCGGCAAGGTCGTCCCCGAGCGCATCGCTGACATCGTCCGCGGCATCGCTCAGGCGTGCTCGGCCACCGGCACCGCGCTGGTCGGCGGCGAGACCGCGGAGCACCCGGGCCTGCTCGGCCCGCGTGACTACGACGTCGCCGGCGCGGCCACCGGTGTGGTCGAGGCGGATGCCATCCTCGGTGCGGATCGCGTGCAAGACGGCGACGCGGTGATCGCGGTCGCCTCCAGCGGACTACACTCCAACGGCTACTCGCTCGTGCGCCACATCGTCACCCGTGCCGGCATCGGCTACGGCGACAACGCCGCCGACTTCGGCACCACCTGGGGTGAGGCTCTGCTCGAGCCGACCCGCCTCTACACGCTTCCGCTGCTGCGACTCATCGAGCAGCTCGGCGCTTCTGCCGGGACCGGAGGCGTCCACGCCCTCAGCCACGTCACCGGCGGCGGCATCGCGGCGAACCTCGCGCGCGTGCTCCCGCAGGGCAGCTGGGCCGAGGTCGACCGCAACAGCTGGTCGCCGAGCCCCGTCTTCCGGGTGCTCAGCGACATCGCCGGCTCCACGCTGGAGTCCGCGGAGGGCACCTGGAACCTCGGCATCGGCTTCCTCGCCGTGGTCGCCGCAGACAAGAAGGATGCCGCGATCGCGGCGCTGAACGCCGAGGGCATGCCCTCGTGGCAGGTCGGGACCGTCGGCTTCGGCCCGCGTCCGACCGGCGAATTCGAGCAGGGCGCCAAGGGCGTCGACGGTGGAGCAGTGCGCCTGGTCGGCGCCTACGCGGACGGAGCGAAGTAAGAGCCCATGTGCGGCATTGTCGGAATGGTGGGCTCTGCCCCGGTCAATCAGGACATCTACGACGCACTCCTGCTGCTGCAGCACCGCGGCCAGGATGCGACGGGTATCGCCACCGCCGAGGCGAACGGCGTGATGCACAACGCCAAGGCGCAGGGCATGGTCCGCGAGGCGTTCCGCACCCGCGACATGCGTGCGCTGCTCGGCAACGTCGGCCTCGGTCACGTGCGGTACGCGACCAAGGGCACGGCCTCGAACGAAGAGGAGATGCAGCCGTTCTACGTGAACGCGCCGTACGGCATCATCCTCATCCACAACGGCAACCTCACCAACACGCGTGAGCTCACGGCCGACATGGCGAAGCGCGACCGCCGTCACCTCAACTCGTCGAGTGACACCGAGCTGCTGCTCAACGTGCTCGCCGGCGAGCTGCAGAACACGACGTCGACCGTCGACCTCGACCCCGAGCGGGTGTTCGAGGCCGTGGCCCGCACGCACGAGCGCATCGAAGGCGCCTATGCCGTGATCGCCGTGATCGCCGGCTACGGTCTGCTCGCCTTCCGCGACCCGTTCGGCATCCGTCCGCTGATCCTGGGTCGTCGTCCGTCGACCGTCCCCGGCGCGGAGGGCAAGGACGAGTGGGTCGTCGCCAGCGAGTCGCTCGTGCTCGAGAACGGCGACTACGACGTCGTCCGCGAGGTCGAGCCCGGCGAGGCCGTCTTCATCACCACCGACGGCGAGCTGTTCTCCAAGCAGTGCGCCACGGCCGCGACGCTCGCGCCCTGCGCCTTCGAGTACGTCTACCTCGCCCGTCCCGACTCGGTCATGAACGGCATCTCGGTGTACGAGTCGCGTCTGCGCATGGGCGACCGCCTCGCCGACACGATCGCGAAGCACGTGCCGATGGACAAGATCGACGTGGTCATGCCGATCCCCGACTCCTCGCGCCCGGCCGCGATGGAGGTCGCGCGCAAGCTCGGCATCGAGTACCGCGAGGGCTTCTACAAGAACCGCTACGTCGGCCGCACCTTCATCATGCCGGGGCAGGCGGTGCGCAAGAAGAGCGTGCGCCAGAAGCTCAACGCCATGTCGACCGAGTTCCAGGGCAAGAATGTGCTGCTGATCGACGACTCGATCGTGCGCGGGACGACCTCCAAGGAGATCATCCAGATGGCGCGGGATGCCGGTGCCGCCTCGGTCACCTTCGCATCCGCGGCTCCGCCGGTGCGGTATCCGCACGTCTACGGCATCAACATGCCGTCGCGCCACGAACTCATCGCCCACGGGCGCACGATCCCCGAGATCGCCGAAGTGCTCGGCTGCGATCACCTCGTCTACCAGGAGGTCGACGACCTCAAGGCAGCGATCATCGAGGGCTCGGTCCTCACCGATCTCGACATGAGCTGCTTCGACGGCCGCTACGTGACGGGCACGGTCTCGGACGAATACCTCGCCTGGGTGGAGGGGTCACAGACCTCATGACGATGCCGAGCGCACGACCGCTGTGGCACGGTCGGGCTCTCGCACTCGCGGGGATCGTCCTGGTGGCTTTCTCGCTGCGGTCGGCAGTGGCCTCCCTGTCGCCGGTGATCGATCATGTCGCCGCGGACTTCCCGGTCTCGCCGCTGGTCGTCGGTCTGATCGGCGCCGCGCCCCCGGTGTGCTTCGCGCTCTTCGGGCTGCTGACCCCGCTGCTCGAGCGGCGATTCGGCCTGGAGCGGATGGCGGTCGCCGCGATCACGCTGATGGCGCTGGGCATGCTGCTGCGAGGATTCGCGGTGGATTCGACGAGCCTGCTCGCCGCGACCGTGGTCGTGTTCGCGGGCGTGGGCTCGGGCAACGTGCTGCTGCCGCCGCTGGTGAAGAAGTACTTCCCGGATCGTCTCGGGATCGTCATGACGATCTACTCGACCACGTTGGCCGTGTCGACGTTCCTGCCCCCGCTAGCGGCCGTTCCGGTCGCCGACACCCTCGGCTGGCGGGTGTCGCTCGGGATGTGGGGCATCGTCGCGGGGATCGCGCTCGTGCCGTGGGTGGCGCTGCTGCTCAAGAACGGGTCGCGTCGGGACGAGCCGGTGAAGGCCGAGCTCCTCGTCCCCGATCCCACCGACGGGGTCGACGACTTCCGGGATGCGGTCGCGACCGTGACGGGCCCGATCTCCAGCGCGCCGACGAACCGGCGGCACTTCGCTCGCCTCTGGCGACTGCCGCTGGCCTGGGCTCTCGCCGTCGTCTTCGGTACCTCGTCGACAATGGCCTACGTGTCGTTCGCGTGGATGCCGACGATGCTCGTCGACATCGGCGGGGTGACTCCGGCGACGGCCGGACTCCTGCTCTCCCTGTTCGCACTGATCGGCCTGCCCTGCTCGCTGCTGGTGCCGATTCTCGTGGTCCGCTTCCAGGCCACGCGCCCGCTCTTCTTCGTCGCCGTCATCGGCGGTCTGGTGGGGCTCACCGGGCTCCTGCTGGTCCCGACGGTCGCGCTGCCGCTGTGGGTGAGCATCTTCGGCCTCACTGCCATCATGTTCCCGCTGAGCCTCGTGCTGCTGAGCATCCGGGCCCGCACCTCGGAGAGTGCCGTCGCGCTGAGCGGGTTCGTGCAGAGCATCGGCTACGCGATCGCCGCGACCTTCCCGTTGCTGGTCGGGCTGCTCCACGAGACGACCGCCGGTTGGCAGATCCCGCTGCTCGTCATCGCCGGTGTGCTCATCGTCTCGATTCCCGCGGGCATCGTCGCCGGGCGTCGCCGTACGGTCGAGGACGAGTGGGAGCGCCGGCACGGACGCTGGTGAGCCGCGGGCAGCGCGCCTCGACGTGCTCGGCGTCTGCGCCCGGACTACAGCATCCGGACACGACGAAACACCCGCACGTGGTGCGGGTGTTTCGGAGTAGAGAGGGCGGTTAGGCCTTCTCTAGCTCGTCCTCGTCTTCGTCTTCATACTCATCGGCCCACTTGTCGACATAGGCGTCTTCGTCGGTCGGGTGAGCCAGCTCGCGCTCGAGCGCGGAGTAGTTCACCGACGGACTGTACGCCTTGAGTTCGCGGGCGATCTTGGTGTGTTTCGCCTTCTGACGGCCACGGCCCATGCGCGAGACCCCCTCACGAGTTAAGCTGCGGGCGGTGAGGCCCGAGGCATTCACGACACCGGCGAGAAGCCGGTAAGAGTAGCATTCAGAATAGCACGCGGGGAAGACGCTCTGGCCGAGGCCAGACTGGTGAAGGGAACGATCTTCATGACCGACAACACCTCCACTCCATCCGATGAGGCCGCACAGAACGTGGCGCTGCAGAAAGCCGTCATCGTCGGCATGCAGTTGGACCAGGATCCCCATGTGATCCACGAAGCGGTTCGGTATGCGCGGCTGCTCGGTGTGCCGCTCGTCGTGGCGCACGTGGACGTCACGCGATTCGTCACCTATGAGGATCCGGACGGCTACGTGCACTCGGCACCGATCGACATCAACTTCGACGCGGGCGCCGCGGAGTTCGAAGCGGTCGAGGCTGCTGCCGCGAAGCTGCTGGCGGGGACGGACGTCACATGGACGGCGCGTCAGCTCGTCGGCGATCCGGCGCTGGCGATCAAGCAGCTCGCCAACAAGCTCGATGCGCAGCTCATCGTCGTCGGCACGCGCAAGCGCGGCATCGGGGAGTCGATCCGCGAGTTCTTCACAGGCTCGGTCGCGGCGCGGCTCGCGCACCGGCAGCACCGCTCCATCCTGGTTGTCCCGCTCGGCGAGTCGGTGCCCGACGAGCAGAAGGAGATCTGGCCGGAGTCCTAAAAAAGCTCTGCGCAGCGATAAGAGGGCGGAGCGAGTCGGATGGGTCCGATGCGGCGATCGTCGTGAACGAGGTGCGGAGTGTGTCGACGATGAGCTTCATGTCGTCCGGCCGCGCAACGTCGTCAGCCGAAGGCGGAACGGTCGATGCATCGTCGGGCGTCGGCGTGAACGCGGGCTGCGTCGGCGTGCTCGGCTTGGTGCGCCCGGATGATTTTCGCCCGGCTTCGGTATTCGCGCGGCGGCGTGCCTTGGCGACCTCGACGCTCTCGCGGAGGTGTCGGCGGTATGCCGCGTCGGTGCCACACGAGAGCCTTGGGGCGTCCCACCCGGCACCTCCCAGCGACTTACTCCGGCGCGGAAGCGCCCAAATGTCGGAACCATGCGGCTGCGGCTTCGAGAGGCCCCACGACACGCTGATCCTGGAATCGGGACTCGTATGCCGACTGCGCCCATTGCCCCTTCTCGAGCTCCTGAGGTCGCAGGGCCATCTCGTCGACACGCTTCCAAAGCAGTTCTCGGGAGATGAACACCACGTAGTCCGTGCCCGTCCCGGCGAATGGCCTCTCGTCACCTTCGTGCACGTCAACGACTAGCTGGTGGGTGTGTCTGTTGCGAGCCCAGATGGCCCCGACGACGCAACTCCCGTCTGGGTCGCCATTGCGCTCGCATCTATAGCGGTCCCGATCTGATCTCGTGAGCTCGCGTTCGATCAGATCATTCAGAGACACAAGCCACCAGCAGCACTCAGCAATCGCAGCCGCTACATGGTGGGGAAGGCGGTCATCAGACACCGTCCGTAGGGTGGCGAGCTTCTGTTCGATCGCCCATGCCGCGGTTCTGGCGTTTCGGCTACCGAGGGCTTCTTGGGCTGTGATTCGCCACATGCGGGTGACCCTATCGGATCCCCCGGGTCGTGTCCCTGATCCGAATTCCCCATGCGCCGTTTTCACCTGCGGAGAGAACCGCCAGGACCGCGCGGGAGGCTAGCAGCCCCGGGTCGACTCTGAATTTATTACGATCCAGGAGTCGGGCCCGGATGGGCCGTGAACGGCGCGGGGTCGCGTCTGCGGGCTTTGAAGTCGCCGCGAGAAGTCGGAACCCGAGTGAAGTGAGCAGAGTGATCGTTCGAGCGCACGACCGAGCTTGCGGAGCACGCGGCGAAGGGCCACCTGCGGACTGTCACCAGGGCTGGTCATGCGGAAGACAGGTCAGCTTGAGTGACCACACCGATGATGGCGACCTCGGTCGGCTCACCATCCCCGATTGCGGAGAACGGTCGGAGCTGCATCGCGGCGCAGTTCGGGTCAGTCTTCATGAAGCACTCCAGATCTCGGTTGCGGCATGGTTCGACTTCCGGCTGTTACAAGAGCGTTGCATCGGCACCAAGAGCTGACCGGCCAGGCGGCCACCCTTCGCGATCGCCTGGTCAAGGTCAGCGGTGAACGACATCCGGTGTGTGTCCGGCAGCGTCGTATCGATGCTCTCCCCCACAGCCCCACCCCGAAGGGGATCCGTGACCGCGGGGAGGTCTTGCGTTCGCGTGCGGCGCTTCAGCGCTGCCTGCTGGCGACGATAGGCGCGATGGCCCTTCCCGTGGCGGATCGAGCTGCTACCCAAAGCCCCCACCTCCGACAGCGAGTGACGATACGTCCAGCCCGCTCAGCCCGCACGCGAGGTAGGTGCGCCACGGCGAAGGCGAGCCGGAAGACTGAGTATGGGATGCTGAGGTCGATCCGTGCGACCAAGGAGCGACCAATGACTGGTGCCGAAGCGACCCTCACGGCTGCGGTCGTCGCTGCGATCGTCACGTCCATTGGACTCGCGTGGGCAGTCGTGAGTTTCTTCATCACTCGACATATCACCAAGGCCACGTCCGCAAGGAGCGAGTGGCGGAGTCGGTTCGAGCAGGCCCTGTCGCTCGCTAGAAGCGCTGACCCTGGCGAGGCCAAGACCGGAGCACTCCTGATGAAGTCGCTCTCGACTGAGAAATGGGTGAGCGACACCGACCGGGCGACGACCGCCAGCGTCTTGCTGTCGCTGCCCGAGAGCGACAGCGAGCCAGAGAAGGTGCGCGAGGTTCTCGCGAGCATGAAGAACCGAGTCGCCGCTGACTCGCTCGCTCAGGTTCGTCCCGGGCCGAAGGGCGAGTTCGAGATCTTTCAGGGGAAGGACGGCGAGTGGCACTGGCGGTTGAAAGCGCGTAATGGCGAGATCATCGCGGTTAACCCGGTTGGATACACCAGCCGGCAAGGGGCTATTCACGGAATGCGATCGGTGGCACCGGGCCACGATTGAGTCCTATTACCGCCCTGCCGGCATCAGCTCGCCGTACCCGAGTTCGGCGTCGCCTTTGCCCCAGCTGCTGCTGCGCGCTTGCTGCTCATCCGGCCGCTCCCCTACCCAACGGCTAGAGTTCAGAGATGCAGTCGCCTAGCCGCTTGGTACTGGCGTCGCTTCGACGCCGACGTGCTGACTTCAGTTCGGGCATTGAGGCCATCACGACGATCGAAGCTGCGACCGCGGACGACCCCGTCGCCTCCGAGCGAGTAGCCCAGATGAAGCGTTGGTTTGAAGCCGAGTTAGGAATGGGGTCAAAACTCTCCCGACCTCAACAACGCGAGGTACTGAACTGGTGGGAGCAGCATCTCGACGACCTCGACGATGCCGTCTTCCGAGCGGCGAACGCAACGAATGCCCGCCGATGGCTATCCGAAATCGCGCTCAACTCCGCCGCAAGTGCAATCGCCGCAGGCGGGGTAGCCGCGGTCGGCGCTTTGGCGAACGAGTCCGAAGAACGGCCGCAGCAGAATTCCTTCACCGCGGAGGTCGAGTTAGTCCGTCGAGCCGACCCATCCTCGACGCCCGGCGATATCATCGGTCCGCCTGCGGATTGGGGTGCGCCGCGGTTGGCCCCGCAGGTTCTCGAGCCAGAGCGAATGACCATCGAAGGCCCTTACCCGAGTCTCCGAGAGCCCGATCGCTATGCGCACGGCATCCGGAACATCCGTGCGGGAGGGGATACAGAATCGATCAGGCTCCTGCGACTCGAATCGCTCAACGGTCGTAATCCGACGTCCGAGAATCGCGGAGTGGATCTAACCGTCAAGTTCGTGCTAGAGCTCCCGCAGGCCTGGATACAACCGGGCCAGGCCCTGTATTGGGTTTCGGGGCACTGCGGACATCCTGGTGCCACGCTGGTTTTCACACTAGATTCTTGCGCACCGTCGCAAGCAACTGCTTCTGGCTTCCACGAGCACACCATCCAAGTACGCGAGGAGCTGCCGAACTGAAGACTGCGCCCCGCCACCCATCACCGCACGAGGTGTGCATCACGGGGGCATCTTAGGCTGCTCGCCCAGGCGCTGACCCGATCTCAGCGGGACTCGGTGCGAGGTCATGGACACAGCTGAACGACGGAAGCCCCGCCAGATCGGCGCGGATTCGGTTCATAGTTCATAGTTCAGGTGCAGGCGCAGCTTGACGCGCAGGATGGACATATTGACACGTTCGTCGCGGCACTTCCCGACGACCGAAGAAATCCCGTGCCCTGCTGGCCTTTTCCCCCCGGGGTATCCCTACACGTGTCGCCCATCTTCTCCCGCATCCACTCGCGAAGGCTTGCGAAGAGCACGCAGCCTCATGAGGTGAGCGCGCCCCTCTGAGGTCAGAGTCCAGTAGCTGTTCTTGTCCGTAACTGGGTGCCGCCGTGAACTCTGCTCAATAAGTCCCAAGCTAAAGAACTGAACCTTCACATCTTCAAGCGCGCCTGCAGCTGCATCGACGTCTGCGATCTCGACGGCATCTTCGGGCGCGGGTGGGTCGGGCATGGACACAGCGTAGGCGAATATGCTTAGTTCGCGCCTCATCGCAGTTTCGCTCGCCTCATCCAGCAAAGACGGACCAAGATCAGCGAAAATCTCGTCCCAAGTGACCGGGGAATACGCAAAATGCCCGGTGGCGAACACTGGCCGGTTCCGCCCGCTGTCGACGTCCTCCTGCGTGTAGTACCGCACGATGATAGGTAGCTGATACTCGTCATCCCCCTGAGCAAGGTCCGCGTCGAACTCCCGCCGCGAGAGGCTTTCGCGTTCCTCCTGGAGTGCTTTCTCGAGGGCAGCCGCGGTGGCCCGGAGTTCAGCCATCTCTCGTTCCACCTCGGGCGTCATCGCCGCCGACGCACGAACCCATCCTTCAGCTGGGTGTGTCTTCCGCGTTTGAATCAGGCTGAGAGCCACGGCGCCCGCTAGTCCGTCAGGAGTAGTCCAGAACTTTGCCATACGCTTGCTAGCCTTGGTTCGGAACGCGTCGAGTTTGGCGCGCGCGTCTGGGTCCAGTTCGGTCTTGTCGGCCGTAATCGCGCCAGGCTCGCCGTGCAAAAACGCCATAATTGGTTTAGCGATCGAATCGGCGTAGTCGAATTCTTTCTCGGTGAAGCTCAAGCCATCATCATCGACCGAACCGTAGCGACCGCCGATTACGACGACGTAGTAGTCGCTGTCGTCGATGACTCGTTTGATCAAATCCCATTTTTCGTCGTCAGACGCCGGAAAGAGCTCCATGCCAGCAGGCAAGCAGTCAGCCTGAAGAAGCGTCTGAATGATCACCTGCCGCTCAGCCAGCAAGTCAACATAGGTTGAGCTGACGAAGACCTGCTCGCGTTTTTCCGTTGCCATGTTGTGCAGACTAGTGCCCAGCCGAAACTCGGGGCCAACTACCTCGTATCGTTCCCCTTACAGACTTACGAGGCCGTCCGCTGCGCGAACGCATGCGTCTTTCAACTGCTAGGACGCCCGCCGACGGAACCAGCCAGCAATCGGTGTAATCTCACCAACCTCCACCCAGCGCCCGTGCCGTCCGCACGGATACGTTCGGCAGCCTCTGTTCGCGAGGTTTTCATGCGACCTCTCCCCTCTTCTGCGCTGCAACAGCGAGCACGTTGTCCCGCCAGTACCCGCCCATCTGCGGGGCGAGAAGGTTCCGCGTCGCCCAGTTGCGAACCGTGCCCGTGGTGCGCTCGACGAGGCATGCGGCGTCGCGGGGGTCAGCCACCGGGGGTCATGCGGTCGAACCTCGGCCGGTGCCGGCTCGACGAACACCGACGCCCACACGCCGCCGTCGTTCTTCAAGTTCGCCTCCCGGTCACACTCCTCTGTGGTGCACCGGTACCCGGATGGGCGACCGTTACGGTCAAGCTGATTCCTCACAGCCATCAGGTGGCACACCGGGTATGCGGCCTGCGCCCATCGAGGCGAGTTGTCGATCGGCCAGCGCCAGAGGGCCCCGTCGGCGTTTCGCCGACGGGGCCCTCTGCGTGTGTTCAGGACTCGGAGCTGCTCAGCGAGACGGTGACTCCGCGGGCCGCGTTGTCGAGTGCATCCTCCAGCTCGGTGACGACCGACGGAGACAGCGTGCCGCCCTTCGCGAGGTGCGTGCGCAGGTCGGTGCGGACCCGCGCCCGGAAGGCATTGATGACGGCATCCGCTCGGTGCATCTCCTCACGGCTGACGAGCCGCGAGTCGTCGCTCGCCGTGCGGGGGCGGTTCTTGGCCGCCGTGCGCTCGCCCTTCTCGGCGGCGGCGAGATCGGCACGGAGGCTCTTCATCGCGTCCTGGACGCTCTGTCGCACCTCGCTCGCGATCAGGCGCACCGAATCGGTGAGCCCTGCCTCGATGCCGGCGAGGTCTCCCTCGCGCGACGCGAGCTCGGCTCGACCGGCCTCGGTGATCGCATAGATCGTGGTGCGGCCGTCGACGGTCTTCGTGACCAGTCCCTCTTCCTCGAGCTTCGCGAGGCGGGGATAGATGGTGCCGGCGCTCGGCGTGTAGGTGCCGCCGGTACGGTCGGTCAGCGACTGGATGATGCCGTAGCCGTGCTGCGGGGCCTCGGCGAGGAGCGACAGCAGGTACAGGCGCAGGTCGCCGTGGGAGAAGACGGCGGGGCTCATGCTTCCCACTCCTCGTCTTCCGTGATCGAGGCCGGCGTGCGGCGGAGGACGGTGACGCCGCCCGAGACGGAGTTCGCGCGCAGGTCGACGAATCGTCCCGAGAGCTCGCCCTTCGTGCCGTTGTAGTTGCTGGGACCGGTCGAGCTGCGCTCGACGCCGTCGATCAGCAGTCGACCGCTCAGTGTGCGGACGACGTAGTTCGCGGCCAGCGACTCGTCGAGGCGCACGGTGGTGCCGCCGGAGACGGAGTTGATGTTGATGGTGTTCACATCTCCCGCGGCATCCACGAGTGTCGAGCCCGAGACGATGTCGACGGTCGCCTTGCGGATGGCGCCGGTGACGGCCACGTCGCCCGAGACGCTGTTCGCGCTGATCGAGCCGGTGAGGCCGCGCACCTGCACGTCGCCCGAGACCGAGTTGACGGTGAGGTCGCCGATCAGGGTGTCGACGATGATGTCGCCGGAGACGGTGTTGAGGCGAGCGTCGTTGCGGAGGCCCGAGACGAGAGCGCCCGCGCTGACGACGCCGAGGTTCAGGGCGATCGCGCGGGGGACCGCGACGCTCACCTCGGCGCGGGGGCCGCCGGAGCCGAAGTTGCGGAAGACCTCGAGGAAGTTGTCCCAGCCCAGCTGCGGGTGGTCGATCTCGACCTCGCCGTCGTGGGACTCGATGCGGAGGTCTTTGTTGGTGACGCCGTGCACCTCGATGCGGATGCCCGGTTCGTCGTGGGCGATGATGTCCACCTGTCCGCCGACGAGGCCCACCTTGAGGCGGGTGACGGACTCGATGTCGATGACGCGTTCCTCGCCGGGGGCGATGAGCCACTTCTCGGTCATGTGTGCTTCTCCTGTGTGTAGGGTCACGATATATCGTGTGTGGTCAGAGTAACACGATATATCTCGATGTTGTCAACCCTCCGTGCGAAGTTCGGATGTAACCCTCATTGAGAGGGGGCGGTCGCCGCAGGGGCCGCGCGTCCGTCCAGGCCCCGTGGTGGTCGACCGGTAGTCTTCGACGGAAGGACTTCGAGGGGAGAAGACGTGGCCGGGCGATCGACGAAGCAGCCCATCGCCGACCGAATGTACGAGGTGCTGCTGCATCAGTTCATGTCGGGAGAGCGGGCGGCAGGGCAGAGCCTGAACATCGGAGCCCTGTCGCGCGAACTGGACGTCAGTCAGACCCCCCTGCGTGAGGCGCTCGCGCGCCTGGAGCACACCGGACTCGTCCAGCGCGAGGCGTTGCGGGGCTACCAGGTGGCCCCGGTCATGACGCGCGAAGAGGTGGAGCAGCTGGGGGAGGCCCGCGTGCTGCTGGAGCCCCGTCTCGCGTACGAGGCCGCGCTACGCGCGACGCCCGAGTTCCTGGAGGGGCTGCGTGAGGCTGTCGAGGATTTCCGCCGCTCGGCAGATGTCGCCGACACCGAGACCGAGGGCTTCGACCTCTACTGGCGCAGTGACGCACGATTCCACATGATGATCGCGGCGCAGTCCGGCAACGCCTTCCTGGAGTTGTCGTACGCCGCGCTCGGTGGGCAGATCCAGCGGTTCCGGCTGTTCTCGAAGTTCGGACGCACGGGGGCCGTCAGCGCGGCGCCGGAACACGATGCGGTCTACGAGGCGATCAAGGCCGGCGACGCGGACGGCGCGGCCGAGGCGATGCGCCACCACATCATCGGTGCGACCGAGAGGCTTCTCGAGGGCTGATCGGCCTGTCGGTTCCCCCGTTTCTGCGCTATACTATTTTTTGTGATGGCGCAGAATGAGGGACCCATGTCGACGCCGACGACCGGATCAGCGGGATCGTCGGGATACGTCGCGCGTCCACTCGTCGAGGGCTTCCCCGGAAAGTCGAGCTCGCACGGGGCCTTCGGCTGGAGCAGTCTGTGGCTGCTCGACGACGGCGTGCACCGCGTGCTCATCGACGCAGGCCAGCCCGCGTACATCCCCCTCATCCACACCGGCCTCGCACGCCTGGGGCTGACGACGGATGACGTGACCGACGTGCTGCTGACCCATATGCACTGGGATCACGTCTCGAACTTCCCGATGTTCGCCCACGCGACCACGTGGGTCAGCGAGAAGGAGCTGCGCTGGGCGGCGGATCAGCCCGCCGGCACGCCGTTCATCCCCGACCTGCACGTGCAGGAGCTCCTCCGTCGCACCGACCGTGTCGAGCGCATGACCGCAGGGCAAGAGGTGCTTCCCGGCATCCACGCCATCGACAGCGCGGGTCACACCCCGCACCACCTCGCCTTCTACCTCGACCGTGCGGAGGAGAAGCGTGTGTTCGCGGGCGACGCCGTGAAGAACGTGTATGAGCTCGCCTCGGGGCGGGTCGATTCCACGCTGGACGCCGAGGCCAGTGCCGTGACGATCGCCGCGATGCGCTCGCTGCTGACCGATACCGGGGCGACGCTCGTGCCCGGACACGATGTGGAGCTGCACTGGGACGGACGCACCGCGCTGCGCCGGCATCCGCAGCGGGCGGAGATCGGGTTCTTCGCCGACGCGTCGACGGGTGAAGAGGACCGCAGCATCGGCTGAGCGCCGATGCTGCCGGAGAGGATGACGATGACGACAGTGCTGTACACCGGCGGGACCGGACGGATGGGTCGGGTGATCCGCGAAGGACTCGCCTCCCGCTACGACCGCGTCGTGCTGTTCGCGCGCTCCGACGCCGACGAGCCTCTGTTCCCCGGGGAGCAGGTCGTGATCGGCGACCTCGGCGACCTCGACGCCCTCACCGCGGCTGCCGAAGGTGTGGACGTCATCGTGCACCTCGGCGGCATCGCCGACGAGGCCTCGTACGACAGCATCCGCACGGTCAACATCGACGGGACCTACCACGTCTACGAAGCCGCGCGACGGGCCGGTGTGCGCCGCGTCGTCTACGCCAGCTCCAACCACGTCGTCGGCTTCCACCCCGCCAGCGAGGTCTTGGACGAGAGTGCGCCGCTGCGCCCCGACACCTTCTACGGGGTGTCGAAGGCATTCGGCGAAGCGATCGCCAGCCTGTACCACGACAAGTGGGGCGTCGAGTCGGTGCTCGTGCGCATCGGCACCTTCCGTCCGGCGCCCGAAGACAGACGTCAGCTCGGCCTCTGGCTCAGCTGGCGCGACGGCATCGAACTGTTCCGTTGCGCGATCGAGAGCGCTCCCGTGGGCTGCCAGGTCGTCTACGGCTGCTCGGCGAACACCGAACGCTGGTGGAACGGCGACGCGGGCTGGGCGGCCATCGGCTACGTGCCCCGCGACGACGCGGCCGACCACACCGACGCGGTGGACTTCAGCGCCCCCGCACCCACCTTGCACGGCGGCGCATTCGCCGCCCCCGACTACGAAGGAGGGATCTGGTGACGAAGACCGATTCCCACGACGTGCTGATCACCACCGCATTCCTCGAGCCCGGCGACGAGGTCGATCGGATGCTGCGCGAGGCCGGCCTCACGACGCGGCACGAGCCCGAGCTAGCCCTGCTGGACGCCGACGACCGGGCCGGCGCACTTGCCGGAGCCCGCGCCATCATCGCCGGCACGCGGCCGCTGGGTGAGGAGGAGTTCGCGCTCGCCCCCGCACTGCAGATCGTCGTACGCACCGGCGTCGGGTACGACAGCGTCGATGTGAAAGCCGCGACCGCGCGCCAGGTGCCCGTGTGCGTCACCCCCGGCGCCAACCGACAGGCCGTCGCCGAGCACGTCTTCGCGCTGGCGCTGGCCTGCGCCCGCCGCATCCCCGAGAACGTGAGCAACCTGGCCGCGGGCACGTGGCAGCAACTCACCGGACGAGAGCTGCAGGGGTCGACCCTCGGGATCCTCGGCCTGGGCTCGATCGGCAAGGCGGTGGCGACGATCGCCGCGGGCTTCGGAATGCACATCGTCGCGTACGACCCGTACTTCGATGAGGACTTCGCCGCGGCCCACGGCATCCGTCGTCTCGATCTGGACGACCTGCTGCGCGAGGCCGACTTCGTGACCCTGCACCTCTTCCTCGACGAATCCACGCGGAACCTCATCGACGCCTCCCGGTTGGCGATGATGAAGAGCGATGCGGTGCTCATCAACACCGCCCGCGGGGGAATAGTCGACGAGGACGCGCTGGTGGACGCGGTGCGAGAGGGGCGCCTCGGCGCCGCCGCGCTCGACGTCTTCGCGGACGAACCTCTGAGCGCGTCGAGCCCGCTCCTGCACACCCCCGGGATCCTCGCCACCACGCACGTCGCCGGTGCGACCCGGGAGGCACGCGGCGAATCGGGCCGGATGGCGGCCCGCAACGTGATCGCCGCCCTCAGCGGCGCGGCCCCGGAGTTCGTGGTCAATCCCGACTACGACGCGGTGTCCGCATGATCATCGAGACGTCGTCGGGGCCGGTGCGCCTCGCGGCCAACCTGAAGTGGATGTTCACCGAGGTGCCGTTCGCCGAGCGGTTCGACGCGGCGGCCGATGCCGGGTTCACGGCGGTGGAGTTCGCGTCGCCGTACGACCTCGCGCCGGCCGAGGTGCGGCGTCTGCTGGACGATGCGGGCCTGACGCAGATCCTCATCAACACCCCCGCCGGTGCAGCGGGCTCGCCCACCGCCTCGGGCGCGGCGTACGTGCCCGGAGCGGAGCAGGAGTTCCGCGACGGCGTGCTGCGCGCGCTGGAGTACTCGGACGTCCTGGGCGCCGGCGTCGTGCATGCGATGGCCGGCATCAAGCCGGCGGATGCCGACGCGGACGCGGCGTTCGCGACATACGTGTCGAACATCTCCTGGGCCGCCGAACAGGCGCGCGGGACGGGTGTGCGCCTGGCGCTGGAGGCGATCAACAAGCGCGATCAGCCCGGCTACGGCCTGGCCTCGATGGAGACCGCGGCGGCGGTCGCGCAGGAGGTCGACCCGGAGGTCGTCGGCGTCCTGTTCGACGTCTACCACGCGCAGGTCGACCGCGGGAACCTCATCGAACGGTTCGAGCAGCTGCTGCCTGTGGTCGCGCACGTGCAGATCGCCGACAACCCCGGTCGCGGCGAACCCGGCACGGGCGAGATCGCCTACGAGCGCGTGCTCGCCCGGATCGCCCAGAGCGGCTATCCCGGGTGGATCGGCTGCGAGTACGCCCCCGTCGCGGGCACCCGTGACGGACTCTCCTGGATCGAGAGGATCATCCGATGACCGACCCGAAGATCGCGCTCATCAGCGCCACCCCGTTGGCGATCGCCCCCTCCGCGACGGCCATCGCCGCTGCCCTTCCCACGGCGACCGTGTGGAACCTGCTCGACGATCGTCTGCTCGCCGACGCGCACGTCGAGGGGGGCATCACCGCACCGCTGGCCGCGCGCATGGACAGCCTCATCGAGCTCGCTCTGGCGGGCGGAGCGGATGGCGTGCTGCTCACCTGCTCGCAGTTCGGGATCCGCGCCGACCGGCGTGATCGCGAGGCCGATGGCGTCACCGTGCTGTCGGCAGACGGTCCGCTGTTCGCCGAGGCCGTCGCTGCCGCCCCCGCGCGGGTGCTGCTGGTCGCGTCGCTCGAGTCGTCCGCGAGCGACAGCACGGCGCGGCTGACGGACGCCTTCGTCCAGAGCGGATCGTCGGCGCAGGTGCGCCCGCTCGTGGTCCCGGCCGCGGCTGTGCCGATGGCTGCGCCGGACCTGGTCGATGCCCTCGCCACCGCGATCGACGGTGTCGACGAGTCCTACGACCTGATCGTGCTCGCGCAGTATTCGCTCGCTGCCGCCGCTGCGTCTCTCGCGGACCGCTTCGGCGTGACCGTCCTCGACGGGCCCGCCGCTGCTGCACGCCGGCTGACCGCGGCGCTGCAGGAGGGGCCCCGATGATCGGCGTCATCGCCGACGACGTGACCGGGGCCACGGATGTCGCCGCGGCGCTGCGGCGCGGGGGTCTGCGCACCCTCCTCGCGCTCGGCACCGACATCGACGACGCCGCGGTCTCGGCCGACGCCATCGTCATCGGCCTGAAGACGCGCTCCCTTCCCGCCGCAGAGGCCGTCGCACAGAGCCTCGCCGCGCTCGCGGTGCTGCGACAGCGCGGAGCCGACCGCATCTACGTCAAGTACTGCTCGACCTTCGACTCCACCGCCGAGGGGAACATCGGACCGGTCACCGAGGCGGTCGCCCGCGAGCTCGGTGTCGACCGGGTCGTGACGACTCCTGCCGCACCGCTGCACGGGCGCACCGTGTACCGCGGGCACCTCTTCGTCGGCGACACCCTGCTCGCGGAGACCCACATGCGCGACCACCCGGTGACGCCCATGCGCGACTCGTCGGTGCCGCGGCTGCTCGCGGCGCAGAGCGCGGAACCGGTCGCGGCGCTTCCCCTCGAAGTCGTGCAGCAGGGCGCCGAGGCGGTGCGCGAGGCCCTGGTCCGCGCCCGCGCAGAGGGCGCCCTCCAGGTCGTGGCGGATGCCGTCACCGATGCCGACCTCGCCGCCCTCGCGGAGGCCGTCGACGGCGACGTGCTCGTCGCCGGATCCGCCGGACTCGTCGGAGCGATCGCGCTGCGCGAGACGGCGAGCGGCACCGCAGCGCCCGTGCCGCCTCCGGGGCGCACCGCGATCATCGCGGGCAGCTGCTCGCGGCGCACCCTCGAGCAGATCGACCGCTTCGTCTCCTCTGGAAGCCCCGCCTTCCGCATCGCGGCCGAACCCGGCGACACCGCCGAGCAGCTCGCCGCACGCGCCGTGGAGTGGTGGGACCGCCAGCCCGACGATGCCGCCGCTCTCCTCTACTCCTCCAGTCCCGCCTCGGAGCGTCGCGACGACGTGCCGGATGCCGGCGAGCTGTACGAGCGGACGGCGGGTCTCATCGCCGCCCAGTTGTCGGATCGCGGGGTGAAGCGCCTGCTCATCGCCGGTGGCGAGACCTCGGGCGAGGTCATCCGCGCGCTCGGCACCACCGTCGCGGTCGTGGGGGAGGAGGTCGCGCCGGGTGCGCCGTGGATCCACGACGAGCGGCGTGACGTGCACCTGATCCTCAAGTCGGGGAACTTCGGCGATGAGGAGCTGTTCGTGGATGTCGCTCTGCAGGGGGTCGCCGCATGAGCGCCGCCGCCCGTCGCGCGATCGAACGCGTCGCGCACTCCATCCATCGCCGGGGCCTCACCCACGGCCGCACCGGGAACCTCGCGGTGCGGGACGGCGATCACGTTCTGCTCACCCCGACGGGTGTCAGCCTCGCCGACATCGAGGCGGACCAGCTGTCGGTGGTCGCTCTCGACGGCACGCACCTCGAGGGTCCGAAGCCGACGAAGGAGGCGTTCCTGCACGTCGCGATGCTGCGGGTGCGTCCGGACCTGAACGCGGTCGTGCACACCCATTCGGTTTACGCGGCCGCCGTGTCGTGCCTGGCCGACGTCGACGCGGATGCTCCGATCCCTCCCCTCACCGTCTACTACGGCATGCGAGTGGGAGCGCTGCGGATGCTTCCCTACTTCGCTCCGGGCGATCCTGCCGCGACCAGCGCCGTGGAAGAGGCGGCGCGTGTCACCCACGCTCTGCTGCTGCGCAACCACGGACCCGTCGTCGCCGGCGCCGACCTGGATTCGGCGGTCGACGCCCTGGAAGAGCTCGAGCACACCGCGCAGCTGTTCTTCGTCACCCGCGGCCTGGCCACAGCCCCGCTCACCCCTGCGCAGCTGCACGCGTTCGCGGCGCCCTCCGAAAGGTCTCCCTCATGATCACCCTGTACAGCGGCCTCGTCGTCAAGAAGCCCCTCGTCGAGCAGATCATCCCGGCGTTCGAGAGCGCCACGGGTGTCCGCGTCGACGCGACGTTCGAGCCCACGACCGTGCTCCTCGAGCGGATCGCCGCGGGGGAGCGCCCCGACCTCGTGCTCGGGGTCTCGTCGTCGGTGACCGACCTCGCCGAACAGGGGCTGGTGGACCCGGCCCAGGTCGCCGAGATCGCGGTCTCGTCCGTGGGCTTCGCGCGGCTCGAGGGTGCGCCCGTGCCGGCCGATGACTCGGCGGCGGCCTTCCTCGACTATCTGCTCGCGGCCCGTGCGGTCGCGTACACGCTGAGCGGGGCGAGCGGAGTGCACTTCATGAAGGTGCTTCGGGAGCGCGGTCTTCTCGAGCGCATCGATGAGCGTGCCGTTCGCTGCGAGTCGGGTCTCACCGTGGAAGCGCTGCTCGACGGCCGGGCGGATGTCGCGGTCCAGCAGGTCAGCGAGCTGCGTTCCGTCGTCGGCCCGCAGATCGTCGAACCGATCCCGCACGAACTGCAGTCCTATGGACGGTTCGCGATCGGCGCGCGCCCCGGAGCCGGGGATGACGCCGCGCGATTCGTCACCCTCCTGACCGAGAAGTCGACGCAGGACGCGTTCGCCGCGTTCGGGCTGTCGCGTCCCTGACCCCCTACCTGGAGAGCATTCATGAGAAAAGTCATCGTCGACACCGACACCGGCGTGGATGACGCGCTGGCGCTGATGCTGCTGGCCGCCGATCCCGAGGTCGAGATCCTGGCCGTCGTCAGCGTCTTCGGGAACACCACCGGCGAGCGCGCGGCCGACAACGCCCGCTACGTGCTGGACACCTGCGGACGCACGGATGTGCCCGTATACCGCGGCGCGGACGTGCCGCTCATCCAGGAGCTGCGGATGAACCCCGGCATCCACGGCGAGGACGGCTTCGGCAACACTGGGCTTCGTCCGGCGCAGTCCGTGGATCCCGAGCCGGTCGGCGTCGACGTCGTGCTCGACCTGGTCGATCGTCATGACGGCGAGATCGACTACCTCGCGCTCGGCCCGCAGACCAACCTCGCCGCCGCTCTCGAGAGGCGGCCCGACCTGCTGCAGCGACTCCGCTCGACCACCATCGTGGGGACGCTCGGGCCGGCGCTCTATCACGACACCGCGCCGTGGGAGGATCGCCGGTTCCGGGTCTCGCGCGACCCCAACGTGTCGTTCGACATCGACGCGGCGCGCAGCGTGGCAGCCCACGCGGGCGACGTCACCTGGTGCGGGCCGTACGTCACCCGTCAGGCCCTGGTGCCCGAGGACTTCTTCCTCGACATCGCCTCCTCGACCGGCTTCGCCCCCGCGCAGCTGATCACGGCGATCAGCCGCGACTATGCCGGCTTCTACTCGCGCTCGTACCCGCAGCCGGAAGGACGCCGGGTCATGGGCATCAACGACAGCATGGCGGTCGCGAGCCTGCTCTTCCCCGAGCTCGTGACCGGTGCGGTCATGCGTCCGCTCGAGACATTCCTCGACCAGGAGACCGGCGACCGCTACCTCGCCGGGGTGCACCCGGTGAAGGACGAGACGCGGCCGATCCATCGGGTCGTCTTCGACATGGACTTCGACGGCGTGCTCGAGCGGATCGGCGAGGTGCTGCGGCGCCCGCTTCCCTGGCGCTGAGTCCCGCGGCGATTCAGTCGTAGGAGCGCGCGCGCACCCACGGCATCGGCAGCAGATCGGCGGCGGTCACCCACACCGGGTGGCCGCCGTCGTCGGCGAGTGTGCGGATGCCCGGGGCGACGGCGGGCACGAGCTCACGGCACACGCCGCAGGGGTTGAGGATGACCGTGGTTCCGTCTTCCCGCAGCCCCACCGCGACCATGGCCTCGATGTCCTGCTCGCCGCCGATCCTGGCGTTCGCGAGGGCCGTGCTCTCGGCGCAGACGCTCACTCGCGGGGAGCGCAGGCTGAGGCCGAGATAGATCTGTCCTGACGCTCCGCGGGCGGCAGCCGCGACGCGGTGCAGGTCGGCGTCGTGCGTGCGGATGAGCAGTGCGGAGGCGGCCTCGACGAGGCGGCGGTCGGTGTCGTTCAGCGGTGAAGTCACGTTGCACTCTTTCTGTCGCGAAGGCGATTCTTGCTATACTATAGTCGTCAACGGGACGATCCCCTCCCTCCCGAGGGCAGAGCAAAGGAGCTCCATGAGCACTGAAGAAGTAGTGGCAGCCACGGCGCCGCAGCAGCTGACGAGCAAGGCCAGCAAGACAGAGCGCCGCAACCTCCGGGCGCTCAGCTGGGGCCATGCGCTCGAGTGGTACGACTGGGCGATCTTCGGGCTCCTGTCGGTCTACCTCGGTGCGGCGTTCTTCCCCTCCGACAGCCCGCTCGCCTCGACCCTGAACGCGCTCGCCGTCTTCGCCGTCGGCTTCGTCGCCCGCCCCCTCGGTGGCGTCGTCTTCGGCTTCGTCGCCGATCGCTACGGGCGCCGGAAGATCATGATCTTCGCCGTCGGAGCCGTCGCACTGGGCAGCTTCATCATCGGCATCCTCCCCGACTACCAGACCATCGGCGTTCTCGCGCCGATCATCGTCGTCGCCGCGCGCCTCCTCCAGGGCCTCTCCGCCGGTGTCGAGGCACCGCTCGGAACGGCATACGCCCTCGAACTGGTGCCCAACCGTCCCGGTTATGTCGCCGGTTTCTTCGCCTTCTTCAACAACCTGGGCAACCTGCTCGCACCGCTGTCGATCTTCTTCATCAGCCTGCTGCTGGGACCGGAAGCTCTGGCGGCCTACGGCTGGCGCATCCCGTTCCTCGTGGGCGGAGCGTTCGGTCTCATCGTCCTGTGGCTGCGCCGCACGCTCCCGGAGACGCTCGACACCGCGGCCATCCGCACGGTCGGCGCGATCCCCACGAAGAACAACTCCGTGTGGCGCGATGTGCGCAAGTACTGGCTGAGCGTGCTCGCCACGGTGTTCATCGTCGGCGCCATCCAGGCGTACAACTACACCTGGATCGCCGGTCTGCCGAACCTCGCCAACGGCACGTTCGGAGAAGACCCCACCGCGGTGTTCGCCATCACCACCGGCATGGGCATCTTCCTGACCCTCGGCGCCTACGGCCTGAGCCGCATCCTCGACCGCTTCCCGATGTCCCGGTGGTTCGTCGTCGCCCGTCTGCTGGCGATCCCGACCATCTTCCTGGCGCTGCTGTACTCGCAGCCCGGGGTCGGCACGCTCGCCGGCGTGATGTTCGGTGGCGCCATCGTGCTGCTGCTCAACATGACGATCTTCGTCGTCGTGTCCAACTCGCTCCTGCCGCAGCACATCCGCGGCACCGGTCTCGGACTCGGATACGGCCTCGGCGTGGCCATCTTCGGCGGCACCGCGTCGTACCTGCTGCTGTGGCTGCAGAGCCAGGGGATGATGTGGATCTTCCCGATCTACATCGCCACTCTGTGTGCGATCAGCGTCGTGCTCTACGTCCTCGCCAAGAACCGCAACGGCCTCTTCGTGGGCAAGTGACCGTCTGATGGATATCTGGCGTGAGATCGTCGGCTGGGCCGGCAGTGCTCTCCTGATCATCTCGATCCTCCAGCCGACGATCTCTCGCCTCCGGTGGCTGAACCTCGGAGCATCGGCGATGCTCATGGCCTACAACCTGATGCTCGGCAGCGCGCCCATGGTCGCGCTCAACATCACCCTGATCGCGATCAACTGCTGGTACCTGTTCGTCTACATGCGTTCCGCCCGTGCTGCACGGGTGGAGCCGGTGGTCGCGGACGGGCTCAGTGAAGCGTCCGAACGGCCTGTGAGCCGCTAGGACATGACAGAAAGCATGGATATGGAACGACTGATCATTGACACCGACCCCGGGATCGACGACGCGGGAGCGCTGTTCTGGGCGCTCGCCTCGGACGCCTTCCACATCGAGGCGCTGACCACGGTGTTCGGCAACGTCGATGTCGACACCGCCACGGCGAACGCCCGCAAGATCGCGGCGCTCGCCGGTCGTCCCGACCTGCCCATCTGGAAGGGTGCGAGTCGGCCGCTGGTCGGTGAGCCGAACTTCGCGGAGCACATCCACCGTCCCGGCGGTGTGGGCTACTGGGAGTACCCGGACCCGGATCCCGATGCCGACGTCGAATCCGATGCCGTGCGTCGGATGATCGAGACGGTCATGGCGGCACCGGGCGAGGTGACCATCATGGCGCTCGCTCCGCTGACGAACGTCGCGCTGGCGATCAAGCTGGAGCCGGAGTTCGCGCGCTCGGTGCGTCGCATCATCTACATGGGTGGGGCGGCCCTCACCTGGGGCAACGTGACCCCGGTCGCGAGCGCGAACATCTACAACGACCCCGAGGCGGCCGAGATCGTCATCCAGTCCGGGGCTCCGCTCACGCAGGTCGGTCTCGATGTGTCCCGCAGCTTCTCGCTCTCGCCCGATCACATCCGCACCCTCTGGGAGTCGCGCTCGCCGATGGGCGTGGCGCTCTGCGAGATGATCGGCTACCCCGACCGTCAGGACGACCGCGACGACATGCCGGAGTGGAAGACCGAGGGCATGCACCTCAACGACGTTCCCTGCGTCGCCTACGCGCTCAACCCCGAGTGGTTCACCGTGCGGCGGCTGCGCGTCGACGTGGAGCTGAACGGCACGCACACCCGCGGTCAGACGGTCGTTCAGATGATCGACCGGTGGCAGGGAGTGCCGAACGTCGACGTGCTCTTCGACATCGACGCGCAGGCGGTCGCCGACGCGCTGACGGCCTCGGTGACCGCATTCGGAACCGCTGTCGACTGACGGGCGTCTCTCGAACGGCCTCACCCTCGGAATCGGGGGTGGGGCCGTTTTCGCGTGTGTGGGGGGCGATGCTGACGGTGACGCATCGTCAGCTCTAGAGTCGAGTGATCGCCACCCCTGCCACCCGAATTCGAGGATCATCGACGATGAGCACGATCTTGGGAGTGAGATACCGCGTGCGATGGGTGCGTTGCCTCGTGGCTCTCGGGGTTTCGAATGCGACCGTCGGCGCTCTGCTGGGATTGATGTACTGGCTGTATTCGTTTGGATTCGACTGGGGAAGTATCGCGGACTCCGGCAACGGCGAGGCTGTGTGGAGTTCCGTCCTGGCGAGCGCCGTCTTCGGACTTCTCGTGCCCACGGGGTTGAGTCTCTTGTCGCTGGTTCCGCAGCCGAGATCACCTCGTTCGTGGCCGATGCGAGTAGCCGTGGGGCCTGTGGCCTGTTCCCTTCTCAGTTTTATCTTCGTCTGGTACTTTCCCGCTGTGCTCGCATTCGTCGCGCTGGCAGCGGTCGGTGGCGGTGCGCTCTGCATCCTGGCTGTTCGGCTGGTCAACGGCGTGGGAATGTCTACTTGAGTCAGGCAGCCGACGGTCATGACGCCGACTTCTTCACTTACGCGTCACTCAGCTGGTTCGAAGCGGCGAAGCCGACCTGGGAACAGCAGGCTTCTCACCTTTCGGCGCTTTTAGAGGAGTCGCGATGACGTCGAGACGGACGAGAGTGTTCCCCCTCATGCTCCTGCTGCTTGGTGCCGTGTTGGTGACGGCTGCGATCGTTGCGTTGTTCCGCTACGGATCGGTCGGCGGTTGGGAGGTATCTCCCGTAGAGCCAGACCATGTCACGCCCCTGCTCGGCACCTTCACGATCTTCGCGGCCGGGGGAGTGCCGGTCGCGCTGATGTGCTGGTCTCTCGAGCGACCGGTGAGTGGCGGATCATCGCGAGTCAGCCGCAACAGTATCCGCCATGTCCTCATCCCCAACGCCTTGGCGGCTGTCGTGGGTATCTTCCCGATTTATCTGCTCGTGTGGGATTGGTATCAGGCCTTCGCGGTCGTCGGCGGACTCGCCGTTCTCGGAAGCGTCATGTGCTTCGTCGCCCTGTCTGTCGGAGACAAGGTGCGGCCGAGGACGGCCGACCCCGACGATGCGATCGAGCACCGGTGACCGCCTCCCCGGGACCACACTCGCCGGGGTTCCAGGAAAGATCGCTCCACTGTAAGAAGGCAGGACGGTCTATTTGACCGCCGCGCTTGACGCGATCTTGGTCCGTCAGCGTCCGCGATCTGTTGATACGCCCAGGACTCCACTCTCGCGCTGATGAAGGCCCGCTACGCCCGCTCAGTGCTGACGCTCCACCGTCGCTGCTCCGAGTGCACGGGAAGCGGTCGAATGCACGGCCTGGCCGCGTCTACAGCCCGTGCAGTCGTCGGTAAGCCGTGCACTCGGGAAGGAGTGGCGGATTGCTTGACCTTGACGCGACGTCAACTTCTAGAGTCGAGATATCGAACAGGAAGGAGGCGACATGGAACGGGACGACTGGTCCATCCAGGAGATCGCGCGGCTGGCGGGAACCACGAGTCGCACGCTGCGGCACTACGGCGACATCGGACTGCTGCCGCCTTCGCGCATCGCGCCCAACGGCTACCGCCACTACGACGGGCAGGCGCTCGTGCGGCTGCAGCGCATCCTCCTGCTGCGGGAGCTCGGACTCGGGCTGCCGCAGATCGCGGAGGTGCTCGAACGCGAGCGCGGCGAAGCATCCGCCCTCGAGACCCATCTCGCGCTGCTGCGCGAGGAACAGACCAGGCTGGCGCGTCAGATCGCGTCGGTCGAATCGACCATCACCGCACTGAGAGGAGGTGAGAACCTCATGGCAGAGAACATGTTCGACGGATTCGACCACACCCAGTACAAGGAGGAGGTCGAGGATCGTTGGGGTAAGAAGGCCTACGCCGACAGCGACCGCTGGTGGCGGGGGATGACGGATGCCGAACGCGCCGACTGGCAGCAGCGCGTGTCCGACCTCGGACGCGACTGGATCGCCGCGGCAGAGAACGGCATCGACCCGGCATCCGCCGAGGCGCAGGATGTCGCGCGACGCCACGTCGAGTGGCTCACGGGCATCCCGGGTACGCCCGCCGCCGTCCCCGGCGGCGACACCAAGGCGTACGTGATCGGGCTCGGCGAGATGTACGTCGCGGATCCGCGCTTCGGCGCCAACTACGCGACGTCGTCCGGCGGCACCCACGGCGCGGAGTTCGTCCGCGACGCGCTCCGCATCTATGCGGAGGCGAACCTCTAGACGCATCCTTCCGGATGCCGAGCGGCCCCCTTACGTGCGAACCACCCCGTTGTGGACGTGCGTAAGGGGGCCGTTCGCACACAGAGGGGCCGCTCGGCAGGAAAGGAGAGGGGGAGGGGAGAGCGGGCGTAGCGAACGGCGGGTCGAGGGGCAAGGGGGAGCTTCTGGCGCAAAGGCGGGCGTAGTGTCGTGCCATGAGTCGGCGGCACAGGGACAGGGATGCATCGCCGCTGTTCCTCGTCGCGACCGCCGCCTACACCGCGAACTGTGCACTCGGCGCCTCGGTCGCCGCCCGTCTGATCGACACCAGCCGCTTCCGCTGGCTGCATCACGCGCTCTACATCGTCACCTGCACGACCGTCGCCGCGGCCACGGTGGTCGGCTGGTCACAAGGTCCCCGCACCTCCGGTCGCCGAGCCGCCCTCGCACTGCTCCCCGCGGCGGGCCCCCTCGCCGCGATCCCGTACCTCGGCAGCCACGGCCGCCGGCATCCACTCGTCGCGCTCGCCGCGGCCCCCTTCATCGTCGCGGGACTCGTCGTCTCGCGCCGCCCCGCCGACCGGAAGTGACCGCATGGAACTGCTCGACGCCATCCGCCGCCGCAAGACCACGAACGGGCCGTTCCTGCCCGACCCGGTCTCGGAGGAGCATCAGCGCATCCTCCTCGAAGCCGCGGGCCGCGCGCCCTCGCAGCTGAACAGTCAGCCGTGGCGGTTCGTCGTGATCGAGAGCCGCGACACGATCGAGCAGATCGCCCGCATCTCCGGAGAGAGCATGACCGAGGCGATGTCGAACGGCACGTTCTTCGAGCGCTACAAGCCGTACTTCCGCTTCAGCCAGGCCGAGATGGAAGAGAAGCGCAGCGGGATGCTGTTCGACAAGCTGCCCGCCGCCCTCCGCCCGTTCACGAGCCAGGTGTTCACCAAGCGCGGCCAGACGCTCATGAACACGTTCGGGGTGCCCAAGACCCTCGGCTCCGAGAACCGCAAGCTCGTCGCGGGGTCGCCGCTGCTGATCGGCGTCATGCTCGACCGCAGCGAGTACCGACCGGGGCAGCTGTCGTCGTTCTACTCGGTGTTCAGCATGGGGGCGGCGATGGAGAACATCTGGCTCACGACGGTCGAGCTCGGCATGGGCATCCAGTTCATCTCCTTCCCGATGGAGGTTCCGGGGCGCTGGGACGAGATCGTCGAGCTGCTGCGGGTGCCCGACGACCTCGAGCTCATGGCCGTCTACCGGCTGGGCTACCTGCCGCCCGAGCAGCGCCGACCCGCGATCGACTGGTCGAGCAGCCAGCGCAAGCTCGTGTCGCAGTACGTGTTCCGCGAGAACGGAGACACGCCTCAGGAGGGGTGGGACGACGGCCCGACGACCGGCCCGGTCACTCCCGGCCCGAGCGCGGCAGGCGACTGAGGTCCTTCACCGCCGGACCCTCGATGCGGGTCCCGTCGGCCGCGAACCGTGAGGCGTGCAGCGGGCAGTCCCACGTGCACTCGGCATCGTTCCACTCGAGCACGCCGCCCAGGTGCGTGCACACCGCGCCGACCGCGCGCGTCACGCCGTGGACCGTCGATACGCCGACCGGACGACCGCCCCGGTTCGCCACCACACCCTCGCCCTCGGCAGGCTTCGCGACGGGGACCGAGCGGCTCTCGGCATCCGCCCATCCGCCGGCGAGCGCGGCCGCGACCTTCCCACCCTCGACGGCTCCGCGCCCGAGGTCGGCGGGCATGGTCATACGCGTGCCGATGGTCGTCATCCAGGTCGGCCGGTCGCGCCACGGCGTGCCGAGGATCTCGGCGGTGAGACGCTGTGCGGCGGCCGGCGCGTTCGATAGGCCCCATTTGGCGTAGCCCGTCGCGAACCGGATGCGGCCGAGACCGCGGGGCATCGCACCGACGAACGGGATCAGGTTGTGCGACTCGTAGTCCTGCGCCGACCACCGATGCGTCTCCTCGGCGCCGGGGAAGTGCAGCTGTGTCCAGGCGACGAGGTCTTCGACCGCGGCCTTCTCGCTGTCGGACCTGCCGACCGGGTGGCCGTTGCCTCCGACGACGAGCTGAGCCTCGCCCCCGGGGCCGTCGGCCGCGCTCACCGGACGCACCGAGCGTGTCGGGCCGTCGACCGAGAGGAACATCCCCGCGGGCACATCGCCCTGCACCCGGAACGATACGCAGTACGACCGCAGCCCGTGCGTCTTGGCGAAGTACAGCCCGCGGTCGGTGATCGGGGTGCCGGTCGCGAGCACGATGTGGTCGGCGAAGATGGGCCCCGCCGTGGTGTCGACGCGACCGGGCAGCGCGCGGGTACCGGTGGCGCGGACGCCGATGTGCAGCGTGCCGCCGGCGCTCAGCAGCTCGTGGGCGAGCGCGACGGTCACGGCGACCGGGTCGATCGCGATCTGATCGTCGAGGGCCACGGCGGCGGCCACCGGGAACGGCGTCGACGGCACCGTCGTGGCGGCCAGCATCCGCGTCGACAGACCGGCCTCGCGGGCGGCATCGTGCTGGTCTCGCACGTCTCCTGCGCCGTCGGGACCCTGCGCGTAGGAGTGGTCGGTGTGGCGGGTGAACGGCACATCCGCGCTCTCGGCGAAGGCGGTCAGCCACTCCATCCCCGACCTGTTGGCGTCGACGTACGCCCGCACCAGCGACGCCGGGTGGTGGCGGCGGATCGTCGCGAGCCGCGACCCCTGCAGGAGCGACAGCTTGCCGGTGTTCGCACCGGTCGCGAGCTCGGCGATGCCACCCGCGTCGATCACGGCCACATCGAGCCCGGCCCGGGTGAGCATCACGGCCGTCGTGAGGCCGGTGATGCCGGCGCCGACGATCACGACGTCGTGTCGCGCACCCTCCTCGAAGGGCGATCCGGTCGGCAGCGACTTCTCGAGCTTCCACAGAGGGGTCATGCGCACAGTCAACGGCGTGCGGTGCCCGGCATCCACGCCCTTGACATCGCCGCGGCACACTGTCACGCGCGACTACAGTGGCGACGTGACCCTCCGCCGCATCCTCCTCGTCGCCGCCGGCGGCACGGTGGGCACGGCGGCACGGCTCGGCCTGGGGCTCGCTCTCCCGGACGCCGGCGGTCTGCCCGTCGCGGTGCTCGTCGCGAACGTGCTCGGCGCCCTGCTGATCGGTGTGCTGGCCGCGCGGATCCCCGCCTCCACGGATCTGCGGCTGTTGCTCGGCACCGGGGTGCTGGGCGGCTTCACGACGTACAGCGCCTTCACGACGGGGAGCGTGGAGCTGTGGGCGGATGCTCCCGCCCTCGCGTTCGCCTATGCCGCGGGGAGTCTCGTGCTCGGACTCGCTGCCGCAGCTCTCGGGCTGCGCATCGCCCGCCCGCGCGCCGGAGCGGCATCGTGAACCCGCTGCTGTTCGTCGGCGCTGCGCTCGCCGGGGGAGTCGGCGCGGTGCTGCGATACCTCGTCGACCTCGGCGTCGCACGGCTGGCCGGTCGGCGGTTCCCGTGGGGGATCCTGCTGGTGAACCTCTCCGGATCCTTCGCGCTGGGCATCGTCACGACCGCACTGCCGGATGCCGCGTTCCTGCTCGGCGCCGGGCTGCTCGGCGGGTACACGACCTTCAGCACCGCGATGCTCGACACGGTCGCCCTGTGGCGCGACGGCGAGCGCCCGGCATCCGTCTTCAACGCCGTCGGGATGCTGCTGCTCGGCCTGCTCGCCGCGGGTCTCGGGCTGGCTGTCGGCTCGTTGTTCTGACCGCTCCCAGCGTCCTCACAATCCGGAAATGTACAAACGTACATGTACGGATGTCCAGGGGGTTCGGATGGGTGATGGGTCGCGTCGTCGACGTGACCCTGAAGCGCGCCGTCGCGAGATCGTGACCGCCGCCGCCGAGCTCATCGTCGAGGTGGGCGCCGAGGCCGTCACTCACCGCAAGGTTGCCGCCCGCGCCGGGGTTCCCCTCGGCGCGACCACCCAGTACTTCGACACCCTTGACGACCTCCGCTCCGCTGCCTTCCGCGCCCTCGCCGAGGAGGTGGACGCGCGCCTCGACGGCGTTCGGCAGACCATCGCCGATCGTGGGGACAGCCCCGCCGTGATCGCCGCGCTCGTGTTCGAGAGCCTCGACGACCACCACGCCGTCCAGGCCGACCGCGCGGTGGTGACCGCCGCCGTGCACGACCCCCGCCTGCGCGAGCTCGCACGCCATCTCTCCGACCGGCTCGTGGAACTTCTGGAGCCGACCTATGGCGAAGACCGCGCCCGAGCGGCGATGATCTTCATCGACGGCGTCATGTGGAGCATGCAGATCCGCGACGCCCATCTCGAACAGTCCTTCATCGAGACCGCACTGGCGCGGATCCTCGGAGATTCCGTCTCCCCCTCATCCGCAGCGACAGCCACACCCTGACACCGAGGAAACCGCCTTGTCGAAACTCGCCATCCTGAGCCTCAAGAACCGCGCGCTCATCGCCCTGATCACCATCGTCGCGGCGGTGTTCGGCGGGCTCGCGCTCACCAACCTCAAGCAGGAGCTGATCCCTTCGCTCGAGCTGCCGGCGCTCGTCGTGATGACGACGTACCCGGGTGCCTCGCCGGAGGTGGTCGAGAACGACGTGTCGACGCCGATCGAGTCGGCGATCCAGGGCGTGCCGGGGTTGGAGTCGACCACGGCCACCAGTACCACGAACGCCTCGATCGTGCAGGCGATGTTCGCGTACGGCACGAACCTCGCCACCGCCGAGCAGAAGATCCAGCAGGCGATCAACCGCGTCTCCTCGCAATTGCCGGAAGACGTGGCCCCGCAGGTGCTGTCCGTCTCCATCGATGACTTCCCGGTGATCCAGGTGGCCGTCACCGGATTCGAGGATGCCGACAACGCGCAGGCCGAGCTCGAATCCGTCGCGATCCCCGAGCTGGAAGACGTCGATGGCGTGAACGCCGCCGAGATCGTCGGCGGTGTCGGGCAGCGCATCAGCATCACGCCCGACCCCGCCAAGCTCGCCGCCGAAGGCCAGAGCACGCAGGCGATCAGCAACGCGTTGCAGCAGAACGGCACGCTCTTCCCCGGTGGTGACATCACCGAGAACGGTCAGACGCTCACGGTGCAGACCGGAGCCAAGATCACCTCGGTCGAAGAGATCGCGGCGCTCCCGCTCGTCGGCACCACCTCGACCATCGGCGATGTCGCCACGGTCGCGCAGGAGTCCGACCCGGTCACCTCGATCTCGCGCGTCGACGGCAAGGACGCGCTCTCGATCTCGATCACCAAGCTCCCCGCCGCGAACACGGTGGAGGTGTCGAACGGCGTCATCGCCGCGCTCGACACGATCAGCGACGCGTTCCCCGACGCCGAGTTCACGATCATCTTCGACCAGGCGCCGTTCATCGTGCAGTCGATCGAGACGCTGGCGACCGAGGGCCTGCTCGGCCTGGTGTTCGCGGTGATCGTGATCCTCGTGTTCCTGATGTCGATCCGCTCCACGCTCGTCACTGCCATCTCGATCCCGACCAGCGTGCTCATCACCTTCATCGGGCTGCAGGCGTTCGGCTACTCGCTGAACGTGCTGACCCTCGGCGCGCTCACGATCGCGATCGGCCGCGTGGTCGACGACTCCATCGTGGTGATCGAGAACATCAAGCGTCACTACGTCGGCGATGCCGACAAGGGTGATGCGATCCGCCTCGCCGTGCGCGAGGTCGCCATGGCGATCACGGCATCCACGATCACGACGGTCGCGGTGTTCCTGCCGATCGTCTTCGTCGGCGACATGGTCGGCGAGCTGTTCCGACCGTTCGCCATGACCGTGACCATCGCGATGGTCGCCTCGCTCCTGGTGGCCCTCACCATCGTCCCGGTGCTCGCGTACTGGTTCCTGAAGCCGGGCAAGGAGCTCGTCGACGAGCACGGAAACGTCATCGACCCCGAGCACCCGGATGCTCCGCCGACGCAGCTGCAGCGCGTCTACCGGCCGATCCTCGGCTGGACCCTCAAGCACTCCGGTGTCACGGTGATCCTCGCCGTCGTCGTGCTCGGCGCCACGCTCGCCGCCGCACCGCTCATGAAGATCAACTTCTTGAGCGACTCGGGCCAGAACACCATGACCGTCACGCAGGACCTCGGCCCGACCGCGAGCCTGCAGGCGAAGTCGGATGCCGCGGTCGAGGTCGAGGACGCACTCCTCGGCATCGACGGCATCGAGCACGTGCAGGCCTCGATCGGCACCAGCGGCTCGGCCCTCAGCGACGCCTTCTCGGGCGGAGCGGGTGTCACCTACTCGGTGCTCACCGACGGCGACGCCGACCAGGAGAAGCTGCGCGCCGACGTGCAGGACGCGATCGACGGACTCGGCGACGACGTGGGCGAGGTGTCGGTCGCGGCATCCGCCGGCTTCGGCTCGAGCGACATCGAGATCACGGTCACGGCATCCAACGCCGACGACCTGCAGACCGCGACCACCTCGGTCGTCGAGGAGCTCGACGGACGCGACGGCGTCGGCCAGGTGACCGACAACCTTGCCGCCTCGCTGCCGTACATCGCCGTGGTCGTCGACCGGGAGGCAGCCGCCCAGCGCGGTCTCTCCGAGGTCGCGGTCGGCTCGATCGTCTCGAACACCATGCGTCCGCAGCAGGCCGGATCGGTCGAGATCGACGACACCGCGCTGACCATCTACATCGTCACGCCGGAGCCACCGACCACTGTCCAGGCGCTCAAGGAGCTCGCGATCCCGACCCCGCTCGGCGTCGTGCAGCTGCAGGACATCGCGACGGTCGAGCAGCGCAACGGCCCCACCTCGATCACGACCGAGCAGGGTCGCCGCACCTCGACGGTCACCGTGCCGCCGGCATCCGACAACCTCGCCACCGCCACGCAGTCGGTGACCGAGGCGCTCGCCGCGGCCGACCTGCCCGACGGTGCCTCGGCCGAGGTCGGCGGTGTCGCCTCGCAGCAGGCCGACTCGTTCTCGCAGCTCGGACTCGCGATGCTCGCGGCGATCCTGATCGTCTACGTGGTGATGGTCGCGGTCTTCAAGTCGCTGCGCCAGCCGCTGCTGCTGCTCGTCTCGGTGCCGTTCGCGGCGACCGGCGCGATCCTGCTGCAGATCGTCACGGGCGTGCCGCTGGGCGTCGCCTCGCTGATCGGTGTGCTGATGCTCATCGGCATCGTGGTGACGAACGCGATCGTGCTCGTCGACCTCGTGAACCAGTACCGGGAGAAGGGTCTGTCGACCATCGAGGCGGTGAAGGCCGGTGGGGAGAAGCGTCTGCGTCCGATCCTCATGACGGCACTCGCGACCATCCTCGCGCTGACGCCGATGGCTCTCGGCATCACCGGTCACGGCGGGTTCATCTCGCAGCCGCTCGCGATCGTCGTGATCGGCGGCCTGCTCTCCTCGACCGTGCTGACGCTGATCGTGCTGCCCACCCTCTACAACCTCGTCGAGGGTGCCAGAGAGCGGCGGGCCGCGCGCAAGGCCGGTGGGTCGGATGCCGAGGGAGCGCCGAAGCCGGATGCTCCCGTCGACCCCGACACGTCGGGTGCCGCTGTGGCTCCGGCCGGATCCGTGCTGATCGACGCGTCCGGCCTGCCGCACGCGCCGCAGCTCACGCGGCGCGAGCTGCGCGACCGCGGGGAGTAGTTCCCGTCCGGCGGGCGTGCGGTCTCGCCCGCCGGCTGTTCACAACTCAGGAAAATGGCCCCGGATCCGCAGTCAGCTGCGTGATCCGGGGCCTTTTCGCTCGAAGTTCCTGAATTGTGAACGGGCCCGACCCTGCGATGAGTCGGAATCGGTCAGCCGAGGGCGATGCCCCAGTGCAGGGTCCAGGTCTCGTCGGGGGCGAGACGACGGATGCCGAGGCCGCTGTTCAACGCATCGGCGGGCGCGGTCATCGGCTCGATCGCGACCGCGAGGCTCTGCCCCGGGTAGGCGGGCGTCGTGTACACCTGCACGTAGTCGAAGCCCTCGCCCTGCCACAGGGTCACGCGGCGGCCGTCGGGTGCCGTGAGCGAGTGCCGCACTCGGCCGTCGGCGTCGCGAGCGAGGTCGGTGAACCCGGTGTCGAGGGTGACGTCGCCCAGCCGCGCCCCGTCGCGCAGGGTGGCTTCGGCGGGACGGGTGCCGGTGGGGAGCATCCGCTCGTCGGTCGTGAACGCCGTCTCCGCGGGGACACGCAGCACCAGGTCATGCGGGTCGACGTCGCCGATCGTCACGAAGGGATGCGTGCCGAGGGCGACCGGTGCGGGCGTCGCCGAGCGGTTGGTGAGCGTGTGCGTGACCTCGATGCCGTCGGGCGTGAGCGTGTAGGTCACGGCGGTCTCGATCAGGTACGGGTAGCCGGTCTGGGGCACGATCGTCGCCCGCAGCACGGCTTCGGCGTCGGTGTGCGACACCTCGTACGCCGTGAAGCGCAGCAGGCCGTGACTCGCATTGTTCAGCTTCGGCTCGGTGATCGCGAGCAGGCGCGAGGTTCCGTCGTCATCCCACCGACCGTCGCGCACGCGGTTCGGCCACGGGGCGAGGACCACGCCGGAACAGGCGGGCGTCGGCTGATCGAGCGGGTATGGAGGGACGAGGTCGACGCCGCCGATGCGCAGCGACCGCAGGGACGCGCCGACCTGCGCGATCTGGGCGGTCGCATCGCCGAGTCGGAGGGTGATCTGGGCGCCGGTGGGGGATGCGGAAGTCACTTCGACATCGTACGGCCACCCCCGCGTCGGCACTCTCTCAGGCGCGTCGGCTACACTTGTGCGGTCGGCTTCGGACACCCGCGCGTTGGCGCGGACGTTTTATGTGTGTGAAGTGTGAGTCCAGGGGCCGATGGTGAGCGTCGCTCGACGCTAATCAACCATCACATGAATGGCCCCGGCCGCTGACAGTCCGGAACCCCGCTGGTCGCATCCGACCACGCGCAGGGTGCTCGCGCGTGTGCGCGGCGCTGTTCTCGTGCGAGAACACAGGAAGACAACGCAATGCCCAAGAACAAGAAGCCCCGCGGCGGACGTCCCGCCGCCAACTTCGAGCCGCGCTACGGCGCCAAGAAGACCTCCTTCCACGACCGCCACAACGGCGGCCCCGCCCGTGACGGTGCGCGCGACGAGCGTGGTGCCCGCGCGGATGCCGGCGACCGCCGCTCCGCCCCCGCCGCCGGCGGCTACGACCGTCGTCCCGGCAGCCGCAGCGCCGGTCACCGTGGCTACCGCCCGGCCGAGGCCGAGTCGGGTGCGCCCAAGCAGCGCTGGAACGCCTCCGAGCGTGCCGGCCGCGACGAGGCCCGGGGCATCCGCAACCGCGCCGAGTCCGGACGCCGCGAGGCACCGCACCACCGCAACGACGACCGCTCCGAGCGTCCTCGCTACAACGACCGGCCCAGCGCCGGCGGCCGCTTCGACGACCGTCCGCGTCGGGACGACCGTGGCGGACAGCGTCCGAGCGGACAGCGCCCGACCGGTCCCGGAACCTACCGCGACGAGCGCGGCGGCGACCGCCCCCGCTTCGACCGCGACGACCGCTCGCGTCGTGACGACCGTGGCGCCGGCACCCAGCGCCAGGGCTTCCGCGACAACGACCACCGCGACGGCGCACGTCCGGTTCGTGACGACCGCCGCGGTGGCGGCGAGCGTCCCCGGTTCAACAGCGACCGTGGTGCCGAGCGTCCCCGGTTCAACAGCGACCGTGGTGCCGAGCGCCCCCGGTTCGACCGCGACGAGCGTCCGCGCCGTGACGACCGCGGCGGCGACCGTGCCCGGTCGAACGACCGTGGTGCCGAGCGTGGCGGCGAGCGTTCGTTCGACGCCGACCGCGCCCGTCGTGCCTTCGACCGCGACCGCACGCAGCGTTCGTACGAGGGTGGCCGTGACGAGCGTTCGCGTCCGTCGACCGGTGGTGCGTACCGCACCGAGCGTCCGCGCCCGCTGACGTCCGACACCCGTGGGCGTCCGGCGCGCAACGAGCGCCCGAGCCGTAACGACTGGAACGCCACCAGCCGGCCCGAGTCGACCGGAGCGAAGTTCACCCCGGGCGACGACGTCGTGCACGAGCGCCTCGAGGCGAAGTCCGTCGCGGCCGTCGAGGTCGACGGTGTGACCTTCGGCGACCTCGGTCTCGGCTCGAACATCGTCGACACTCTCGTCGGCATGGGCGCGGCTTCGCCGTTCGCGATCCAGGCCGCCAGCATCCCGGCCGTCCTCGCCGGGCGCGACGTGCTCGCCCGTGGCCGCACCGGCTCCGGCAAGACCATCGCCTTCGGTGCGCCGCTCGTCGAGCGTGTGCTGCAGTCGCAGGCCGGCAAGCGCCGTGAGTTCGGACGCTCGCCGCGTGCGATCATCCTCGCTCCGACGCGCGAGCTCGCGCTGCAGATCGACCGCACCATCCAGCCGATCGCCCGCAGCGTCGGCCTGTTCACCACGCAGATCTACGGTGGTGTCCCGCAGGGTCGCCAGGTCGGTGCGCTGAAGAAGGGCGTCGACATCGTGATCGGTACCCCCGGTCGCGTCGAAGACCTCATCAACCAGGGCAAGCTCGACCTCTCGGACTGCCGCATCGCGGTGCTCGACGAGGCCGACCACATGTGCGAGCTCGGATTCGTCGAGCCCGTGCAGCGCATCCTGCGTCACACCGCCGACGGCAGCCAGAAGCTGCTGTTCTCGGCCACGCTCGACCGCGAGGTCGCGGCTCTCGTCGACGAGTTCCTCGTCGACCCGGCCGTGTACGAGGTCGCCGGTGAGGACCAGGACTCCAGCACGATCGAGCACCGCGTGCTCGTGATCGAGCACCGCGACAAGGCCGACATCCTCACGTCGCTCGTCGACCGTGCCGGCAAGACGCTGGTCTTCGCTCGCACCCGTGCCTACGCCGACATGCTCGCCGAGCAGTTCGACGATGCCGGCATCCCGGCCGTCTCGCTGCACGGCGACCTGAACCAGGCCAAGCGCACGCGCAACCTCGAGCGTCTGACCTCGGGCCGCGTGAACGTGCTCGTCGCCACGGATGTCGCCGCCCGCGGCATCCACGTCGACGACATCGACCTGGTCGTCCAGGCCGACGCTCCCGACGAGTACAAGACGTACCTGCACCGCTCGGGCCGTACCGGCCGCGCCGGTCGTTCGGGTCGTGTCGTCACGCTGATCACGCGTCAGCGTCAGCGTCGCATGACCGAGCTGCTCGACCGCGCCGAGATCGACGCACCGTTCGAGAACGCGCGCCTCGACGACGACGTGATCGAGGAGATCGCCGGTCGCGTGCCGACCGCGGCCGACCTCACCGCCTGAGTCTCGCTCACCAGAGGCCCCGTCCCGCTTCCGCGGTCCGGGGCCTCTGTCGTGTCCGCGCCCCCCGTTGTGCCCGCGCCCCCCGTTGTGCCCGCGCCCCGCGTTGTGCGCGTCGAGTGCACGGGATGCTGCCGAGTGCACGGCGTACCCGCGTGAAGAAGCCGTGCGTTCGGCGCGAAGCCGTGCACTCGACGCGCACGGCGAGCGCGAGCACGAGCGCGAGCACGAGCGCGAGCGCGCGCACGAGACCGAATGGGGAGTTGTGCCCATCGGCGGCTCACGCGTTTGTGCATACGATGGAGTAATGCGTCGGAACCGGGGGATCGTTCGTGGTGTCGCTCTGCTGCTGGGTGGGGTGGTCGCCGTGACGGCGCTCGCCGGGTGCACGCGGAAGAGCGAAGACCTCGAGGAGCAGGTCGCGAAGGATCCGGCCGTCTCCTCGATCGAAAAGGCGGAGGACGGGGCCTACCTGATCACGCTCGAAGACTCGGTCGCACCCGCGGATCTCCCCGAGGCCGCTGCGCGATTGAACGACCTCGCCGAGTCCGTGACCGATGATGACGTGGTGCTCAAGGTCCGCACCGGTGCCTGGCAGTGGACGGTCGCCGGGGATGACGACGAGGTCGCCGAACTCGCAGGGGCGGTGGGCGAGCTGACCGGAGTCGACGGCATCCTGCAGGGTCGCGTCTGGTCCTCCGACGATTCGCTGGGCGTCGAGGCGGTCGCCGAAGCAGGGGTCGACCCGACCGCCACGATCGAACCGCTGGCGGATGCGGCCGCAGCCGGTCCGCTCGCGGACGGGGTGTCGCTCAAGGTCTCGGACGTGCACGAGCGTTCGTCGATCGAGACGCAGGATCCGGCGGCGCTGAAGACCGCGGTCGAGACGGTCGCGGCGGTGGCCGCCGTCGCTCCGATCCAGAAGTACACGCTCGACGACGACTCGCTCGCGCTGCGGATGCGTACGGCCGAGGGTGCCGCGGCGGCGACGCCCGCAGTCGACGCCTTGACGTCGGGCGAGGCACGGCTCCGTGTCAGCCTCTCCAGCGGGATCATGACCGCTCCGGCGCTGCAGCAGGAGCTCGGCGCCAGACTCGATGCGATCCTCACGCCGATCGCCGGTGTCGTGGGGGCCTCGATCGGCACTCATGGGCCGCGTGCTCTGCACCTTTCGGTGACCACGACCGATGCCGAGACGGCCGCGACCGTGCAGCGGGCCCTCGTCGCGACGCCGGACCTCCAGGAGTTCAACTCCCTCCAGCTGTTCGTGTTGAAGGAAGACGAGCCGGGCTCGCGCGTCACGGCGAAGACGATGAGCGAGGACGGATACGTCGCGAACTTCGATCGTGCGCTCGGACTCGCCGATGCCGAGGGGGTGCGCTCCGTCGCTCTGGGGCCGCTCGAACTCGATGTCGTGCTCGACCACGACGCCGACGTCGCCGCGCTCGCCCCGGCGATCAAGCATGCCGCCCTGCGCGATCAGGAAGCCGAGATCTTCGGGTCGACGAGCTGGGCGCCGGAGACCGATCGTCCTGCGTACGCGTTCACAGTCACCGGCAAGCTCCACCCGAACCTCGTGAAGGGTGGGGGCGACGAGACGCAGGAGTTCGTCGACGCGTGGAACGCCGCCCCCGACCTCTGAGCGCGGTCGGCGGGATCGGTGAAGGGGGAGGGGCGAGGGGCCGCCCCGGTCACGCGTCGGAGAGGGTGAAGCGGGCGGTGCCGGCGACGCCGAGCGCGACCGACCAGGCGAGCAGCACCAGGGCCCCGGTGAACGCCGTGAGCACGGCGTCGTCCGGCGCGAACAGCTGCGACCCGGCACGGGTGGGCAGCCACCGAGTGTGCTCTCCGAGCGCGGTCAGCGCGAACGGCAGTATGTAGACGACGACGAGCATCGATACCAGCGCCGGTACCAGATGCCGCAGGACGAGCGTCACCGCGTGGGCGAGGAGCCCGATCAGCACCAGATAGACGATCGCGCCGCCGAGGCGGGCGAGGTCCTCCGCCGTCGCGGCCACACCGCCGGCATCCGAGGCCTGGTGCGTCAGCTCGGCGGACAACCATGCCACAGCGACCGACAGCGTCCCGACGAGGAACAACATGACCATCGCCGCGCACGTCTTCGCCACGATCACCCGCATCCGGCGAGGCACCGCGATGAGCGTGGTGCTGAACTGACGCCCGGCGTACTCGTGCGCCACCGGCACGACCCCGAGCAGGATCGCGCCCGCCTGCGCGTACGGCATGGCCTCGAGCACCGCGTCGACCCCGGGCACGGCTCCCCCTCGCTCGGCGTGCACCCCCGCGAGCGCCGCGGCGATGAGTGCGCTGACGAGGATCATGCCCGCGGCGGCATATGTCGTGAGCGGAAGCGTCCGCAGTTTGGAGAGCTCCGCCCCCAGTGCCCGCCGCATCAGGCGTCTCTCCGCGTGAAGACGATCGTTCCGGCGCCCACGGCCGCCACGGCCCACGCGGCCATGACGAGCCCGCCCGGCACGGCGTCGATGCCGCCGGGGAGCACGAGTTCCGCGTCGAAGCCGAACAGGTTCCGTCCCGCCATGTCGGGGAGCCAGTGCGCGAGCGGGGTCAGGTTCGTGAGCAGCAGGGAGATCGAGACCACCGAGCTGTTCAGGATGAGGATGATCAGCGGGAGCGTTCCGCTGCGCGTGAGAAGAGTGATGCCGAACGCCAGGAGGGCGGTGAGGGTCCAGTAGACCGTCGTGCCGACGATGCGCCACATCGCCTGTTCGACGGGAATGGCCTCGGGAGCGACATCGCCGAGGAACAGTTGAGCGACCCCGAGGCAGGACGACAAGGCCACGGCCGCGGTCAGGACCGTGATCGCCACGACCGCCGTGAGCTTGGCCAAGACGAGTCTCACTCGACCGGGGCTCGTGACGAGCGTGCTCGTGATCTGCCGGGATCCGCCGGCATCCGGACTGTTCGGCGTGTATTCGCTGCTGACCGCCAGCACCCCGACGACGATCGCGCCGATCGTGCCGAGGGGAGCCGCGGCGAAGGCGGTCTCGAAGACCGAGATCGGACCGAACAGGTCGGCTTCACCCGCGTCGAGGGCGGCGACCGCCTGCGTCGCGTTCAGCGTCGTGATCGCGACGGTGCCGAGGATGCTCGCGAGCACGCCGGCCCATACGCCCGGCAGTGTGAGGATCTTGGCCGTCTCGGCGGCGATGGTGCGCAGGAGTCTCATCGCGAGGGACCGCCGTTCGGGTCGGTCGAGGTATCCCCGCCGGTCAAGGCGAAGAAGGCCGCTTCGAGGTCGGCGTGCCCGCGGGTGATCTCGTCCACGGTGCCCGTCGCCACGATCCGACCGTGGGCGATCACGACCAGGTCGTCGGCCACTCCGGCGACCTCGCCCATCAGGTGGCTGGACAGCAGCACGGTCCCCCCGGCATCCGCCTGGCCGCGCAGCAGCTCGCGCATCCAGCGGATGCCCTCGGGGTCGAGCCCGTTCACGGGTTCATCGAGGATGAGCGTCGGCGGCTCGCCCAACAGCGCCGCCCCGAGCCCCAGACGCTGCCCCATACCCAGCGACAGCCGGCCCACCTTGGTGCGCGCCGCGCGGGCCAGACCGACCTGCTCGAGCACCTCGTCGACGCGGCCACGGCGGATGCCGCCCGCCGTGGCGATCCAGGAGAGGTGGCCCCGCGCGGTCCGCGAGCGGTGTGCGCCGGACCCGTCGAGCATCGCCCCCGCCGTCCGCAGCGGATCACGGAGGTCGCGGTAGGCGTGGCCGTCGATGAGCGCGCGTCCTGCGGTCGGCCGGTCGAGCCCGAGGAGGATGCGCAGGGTCGATGACTTGCCGGCTCCGTTCGCTCCGAGGAAGGCCGTCACGCGGCCCGGTCGTGCCTCGAAGGCGACGCCGTCGAGCACCGTGCGGGAACCGTGTCGTTTCGTGAGTGATTCGATCGTCAGCATCCCTCGATCCCAGCGGTCCGCGCCGTCTGGGGCATCGGCCCGCAGGCGGGAAGCCCGGCCGATGCTCCGCCCCCGGTCCCTCCACCCCTGGTCTGATGTGTGTCGCGACGAGGGTGCCTAGACTCGGGCGGATGGATGCTTCGCCCCGCCCGACCTGGCGCTCGCGCACGTGGATCGCCGCCGGGGGCATGATCGCGTTGCTGGTCGCTCTCCTGAGTTTTCTCGGACTCGACGGCCCGCAGAGCGTGGCGGTCGTGGTGACGGCCGCCGGACTCCTCGTGGTGGGCGTGCTCGTCTGGGCGACGGTGCGGTCGCAGCGGCAGCGCCGGGAGTACGAGCGCAGCCTCACGGAATGGGCGGCGGACCGGGCAGCGCAGCAGGAACGACTGCGGATCGCCCGTGAGCTGCACGACCTGGCATCGCACGGACTCGGTCTGATCACGATGCGGGCCGCCGCCGTCGCCCCGCTCGAGGGGACCGCCGGCGACGCCGAGCGGCGAAGCGCCCTCGTCGACATCGAGCAGGCGGGGCGCTCTGCGATGTCGGAGCTGCGGAGGATGCTGACCGTGCTGCGCGAGCCGGGAGACGAGGTGCCGCTGCATCCGCCGGCACGACTCTCGGACGTGCCGGGGATCGTCACCGCCGCGGAGGCGTTCGGTGTGCGCGCGAGCCTGCGGATGGAGGATCTGGGCGAGGCGCCGCTCGCCGTGCAGGCCACCGCCTGCGCCACGATCCGGGAGGCGCTCGCGAATGTCGGACGCCATGCCGGTCCGGTGCCGGCGAGCGTGGCGGTCGAGCGGGACGGGAGCGCCATCCGGGTCGTCGTCGCCGATGACGGCCCTGCGCGGGGATGGCAGTCGCAGCCCGGCGCCGGCCAAGGTCTGCGGGGCATGCGCGAGCGCGTGGGCGCCCTCGGGGGAACGCTGGTCGCCGAGCCGGTGGGTGCGGGATTCCGCGTCGAGGCGCGCCTGCCGTTCGAGGCGGAGGCGTGAGCGACGGGATCCGCGTCCTGATCGCCGACGATCAGGCCCTGCTGCGGCACAGCCTCGCCCTGATCATCGCCGGTGCCGAAGGGCTGACGGTGGTGGGCGAGGCCGCCGACGGTGCGGGGGCGGTCGAGTTGGCGCGCGAAATCGTGCCGGATGTCGTGCTGATGGACATCCGGATGCCGGGGCTCGACGGCATCAGTGCGACGCGCGCCATCACGACGGCCCTGCCGGGAACCCGTGTCCTCGTGCTCAGCATGCTGGAGCTCGACGAGTACGTCGACGGCGCTCTTCGCGCGGGAGCCAGCGGATTCCTGCTCAAGGACGTGCGCCCCGAGCAGCTGATCGAGGCCATCCGCCGCACGCACGACGGGGAGTCGCTGTTCGCGCCGAGCATCCTCGTCCGCCTCGTCGAGCACTTCCTGGACAGCGCGAACCGACCGGCGGGGCGCCCGCTCGCGACCCTCACGGCGCGCGAGACCGAGGTGCTCACGCTCGTCGGCCGCGGACTCGCGAACGCGGAGATCGCCGCGGCCCTCACCATCTCGATGGCCACGGTGAAGACGCACATCGGCAGCCTGCTGTCGAAGCTCGCGGCGCGGGACCGCGCGCAGCTCGTGATCGCCGCATACGAGCAGGGACTCGTGGGCGGTTGAGCTCGCGGCGGCTGAGGCTCGCTCCGGTCAGGCGAGTTCGTGCACGTGCACGGTCGAGGTCAGGCTCGTGCCGTTGAGGTCGAGGTAGATCACGCTCTCGGTCACCGTGAGGGTCATGGTGTTGCGGCGTTCGATCAGCGCCGCGGCCGAGTCGATGAAGTCGGGATCGAAGCTGTACACGCGGATGTCCTCGCGGCGATGGATGCGCTTGTCCGCCCATTGCGCCATCACCTTCGCGGGATCGCGGTGCGTGTAGACGACAGTGCGCTCGGCCAGGCGGCTGCCGTAGTGCAGTCGGTCGGCATCGGGCGCCCCGATCTCGACCCACGCGGTGATCAGCCCGGTCATGTCACGCACGAGCACGGCCGGCTCCTCGGTCGACGAGATGCTGCCGCCGAACGTGATGCCCTCGGCGAACTCGAGCCCGTAGGCGAGCACGCGGGTGAGCATGTATGCGTCGGTCTCGGACGGATGCCGCGCCACGCGCAGCGAGTAGTCCTCGTAGATTCCGCGGTCGGTGTCAGCGAGCTGCACCTCGAATGTGTGGACTGTCGAACCGATCGCCATGATCCCCGAGCCTACGCGGGTGTGGGAGGGGCGACCGACCTGGTGAGAGGGGCGGCCCGGGATCAGAACAGCATCGGCTGCGCAGCCGCGGCGGCACTGGGCGTGAAGCGCACCGCTGCCGCGGTCGCCGCTCCCGACTGCACGTGGCCCTGCCCTGGTCGGAACCCGCGGCGGGAGTAGTCGTCTTCATGGCGGCCGTCGAGTCCGTGCATCCGGATGAGGGGGCGAGCGCGTTTCGCGAGCCACTGCCGGTATCCCTTGGGAGCCTCGGCCGAGGCGCCGGGATAGAGCCCGCGGTACGACGACACCAAGTCGGGCCGGTTGGCGCCGAGCCACTCGAAGAACCAGGGCTTGACGCCCGGCCGCAGATGCAGCGCTCCGTAGATCACGGTGCGTGCCCCCGCCTCCTTGATGCGCACCAGGGCGCTGTCGATCGCCTCGAGAGAGTCGGTCATGTGCGGCATGATCGGCATCAGGAAGACCGTGACCGGGAACCCTGCATCCGCCAGCGCACGCACCGTATCGAGCCGCGCCTGCGTGGTCGGGGCTCCGGGTTCGATGGCCTTCTGCAGCTCGTCGTCGTACATGGCGATCGACATCTGCACGTCGACGGGCACGCGCTGCGCGGCCTTCACGAGCAGGGGGATGTCGCGGCGGATGAGCGTGCCCTTGGTGAGGATCGACATGGGGGTGCCGGATGCGGCGAGGGTCTCGATGATGCCGGGCATGAGCTTGTAGCGCCCCTCGGCCCGCTGATACGGGTCGGTGTTCGTGCCCAGTGCGACCGTCTCGTGCTGCCAGCTGCCGCGCCGCAGCTCTTTCTCGAGCACCTCGACCACGTTCACCTTGACCACGATCTGCGAATCGAAGTCCGACCCACCGTCGAGGTCGAGGTACTCGTGCGTACCGCGGGCGAAACAGTTATGACTGATGACGCCGTTTGCGATGAAGTCGCCCGTGCCCGTCGTGATGTCGAGCAGATCCCGAATCCCCGGCAGAGGGGTGATGTCCACGACCCGAAGATCCGCTGCTGTCTTCACCGCCGTACCGATGACATCGAGTTTTCGTGTAATGGCCGGATTCACCGTCGCGAAGAACTTATGACGACTCGGCAGGCCTCCGATCACTCGAACGCTGCGTACGCCGCCGGGGCGCGGGGGCTCCACGATGTGGGGAATGCCGAGCGCATTCATACCTTCTTCGATCAATCGGATGATGTCCGTGTCTTTGTTCGATATGCGCAGGACCCCGCGCGAGCAGCTGCCCTCTGCATCGAACACTCCACCGAGGAAGCCTGCGAACCAGGTCTCGTCAGGCGATCCCGGCGTGATGATGAGGTGTTCGATCTTCGCTACGCCGGCGCGCGCTGCTGTGTGGATCGCGTCTGCGGCGCTACGGGTCGCGCTCTTGGCAGTGAAAGCCCGCAGTCGCGTCGGCACGCCCTCGGCATCGAGGTATCCGCGGGTGCGCTCCAACGCCTCAGAATCGATCAGGGCCAGGCGGAACATGTTGATCTCGCGAGTTCGCGTCGCACTCGGATAGGTGCCATGGAAGATCATTCCGTCGCCCCGGATCATGCCTGCGAGGTAACCACGCCGGTAGGAGTCACTGGTGTAGTCGATCTGATCGACGGACGGCCCGATGCCGAAGCCCATCAGACGATTGTTCGTCGTGAGATGCGGTCTCTGTCCGGACTCGGCGTCCGAGACATGCTTCCATCCTCGCTCCGTGAGGAAGCGGTGGTCGCCACTGGCGACCACCGCTGTGCCATCGGCGAGAGTCAGTCGAAATGCGGGCTTCTGGGTCGACCACTTGGCGCGAATCTCCGTACGCACATAGCGTCGATACCTTCCGATCCGCTCTGTCCCCACAATCTCATCGCCGATCTCAAGGTCGCGCAATGGTCGCTGCCGACCGTCCGCGCACAGGATCAGAGTGTCGGGGGAGACGCAGTAAACGCAGGCATGACTGCATCCGCGGTACGGGTTGATCGTCCAGGCGAACGGCATGCGCGAAGCGCCGGGCACATGGTTCAGGGCCGACTTCGACAGCACCTCATGGAACGTCATCCCGGCGAACTCGGGGGTGGTCACCGACCGCAGCACGCTCGACCGGTCTTCGAGCCCGGGCAGCGCCGCTGCATCCGTCTCGCCGAGCTTCTGTCCCTGCCACCGCATTTGAACATTCGAACAAAACATCGACTCGATGTCAACCCGGAATGGTAACTATCTTCGACGGATCAAGCCTCAGGGGAACGTCGCGTCGAGCGCAGCGCTCAGGTCTGCCAACAGGTCGTCCGCGTCTTCGAGGCCGACCGAGAGGCGCAGGTGGCCGAACTTCCGGAAGGGCTCGGGATAGGTGGCGACGCGGCCGCCCTCGGTCCCGGTGTGCACGATCAACGAGTCGTCGTGGCCGAGCGAGAAGCCCGAGGTGATCAGCCGCAGGTTCGCCACGAACGCGTTCTGCACGTCGGGCGCTCCCTTCACGGCGAACGCCATCATGCCGCCGAAGCCGCGTCCATCGAACTGGCGGGCGGCGAGCGCATGGTCGGGGTGGGACTCGAGACCGGGGTAGGCGATGTACTCCACCCGGTCGTCGGCGGCGAGCATCTCGGCGATGCGGGCGGCGGAGTCGAAGTGCTGCCGCAATCGCAGGGGGAGAGTGACCGTGCCGCGCTGGATCTGCCAGGCGTTGAAGGGCGAGATGATGCCGCCGACATCGACCATCGCGTCGGCCTTGATGGGCTGGATGAGCTCGTGGCTGCCCGCGACCGATCCCCCCATCGCGTCGCCGTGTCCGTTGAGGTACTTCGTGAGGGAGTGCACGACCAGATCGGCGCCGTCCTGGATGGGGCGGTAGAACGGCGGCGGCGAGAACGTCGAGTCGACCATCAGGATCGCGCAGGCGGAGTGCGCGATCTCGGCGATCGCCGCCACGTCGGCGACCTTGGTGGTGGGGTTCGCGATCGCCTCGATGCACACCAGGCGCGTTTCCGGGCGCATGGCCGCACGGACGGCATCGAGATCGCCGATGTCGACGAAGGTGGCCTCGAGCCCGTAGCGCTGGGGCAGCAGTTCGGTCCACAGGCGCCAGGTCGCCTCGTACACCACGTCGCTCACGATCACGTGGTCGCCGACGCGCATGTGGGTGAAGAAGACGGCGTGCAGTGCCGCGACGCCCGAGGCGAGGGCGACGGCATCCTCGGCGCCGTCGAGCGCGGCGAGCTTCTGCTCCAGTGCCGACTGGTTCACGCCGGTGTTGCGCGTGTACAGCCCGGGGGCGGTGGCCGACCAGCTGATCTCGCTCGGATCGTCGGGGAGCTGATACGAGTTGGCCATCACGAGCGGGGTGCGAAGCGCCATCGTCGAGTCGAGCTGGTTGCCCGCATGCACGGCCAGGCTGAGGTCCGACAGGGTGAGGGGATCCTTGCGGTCGGGGCGAGTGCCCATGGTGACTCCTTCGTTCCTGCACCGCTCGTGGTGCGATTCCACTCTAAGGTGCATAATAGACACACGCAATTGTGAATGATGCACGTTGCAGCGTACCCCCAGGAGGTCTCGATGGAGCGGCTCCACCTCGATCAGATCGATCGCAGCATCCTCGCCGCGCTCACCGAAGACGCCCGCGTGCCCCTGGTCGCACTCGCATCCCAGGTGCATCTCTCGCGCAACGCCGTGAAGCAGCGGATGGAGCGCATGGAGCGGCAGGGCGTGATCGGCGGGTACACCGTCACGCCGGGGCACGCCGGCGGCTCCCCCGTCTCGGCGATCGTGCTCGTCTACCGCACCGACCGGATGCGTGGCGGCGCGGTCATCGCCGAGATCTCGCAGATCCCCGAGGTGCGGCGGTGCGACGTGCTGTCCGGTGACTTCGATCTGCTCGTCATGCTGGAGGCCGACTCGATGGACCGCATCGGCGAGATCTGGGAGATGCTCGCCGCTGTGCCCGGCGTCGCGAACACGGTGACGGCCGTGTCGTTGACCCGCGTGGTCGACCGCGCCTGAACCTCGGGGAGGGGCGGGGTATCCCCCTGGACCCCCGCCCTCCCCGAGGAGTTCTCAGGTGGTGATGCAGGTCACCTTGGGCTGGGTCATCTCCTCGTACGCGAAGCGCACGCCCTCGCGCCCCATGCTCCCGTACTTGGATCCGCCGAACGGCATGCTGTCGATGCGGTAGTCGGAGGAGTCGTTGATCATCACGCCTCCGGCATCCAGCGCCTCGGCGACCCGCAGCGCGCGGCCGATGTCCGTCGTGAAGACCGCGGCGTGCAGCGCGTAGTCGACACTGTTGGCCTCGGCGACGGCCTCCTCCTCGGAGTCGAACGGTGCCAGGGCCACGACCGGGGCGAACGCCTCTTCGTTCCAGAGCTCGCACGAGAGCGCCACGTTCTCGACCGCGGTCGGCCAGTACACCGAGCCGTCCCTGCGGTGTCCGGCGAGCACCCGCGCGCCCGCGCTCACCGCATCGTCGACCATTCGCTCGGCGCGCACGGCCGCCGCATCCGAGATCATCGGTCCGACATCGGTGGCCGGATCCGAGGGGTCGCCGGCACGCAGCGTCGAGGTGCGCGCCGCGAACCGGTCGCGGAACTCGGCGTACACGGAGCGCTCGATGAGGATGCGCTGGGACCCCACGCAGTTCTGCCCCGCGGCCCAGAAGGCGCCGGACACGCAGGCCTCGACGGCCTCCGCGATGTCGGCATCCGCGAAGACCACGACGGGCGCGTTCCCGCCGAGTTCCATGGCGAGCTTCTTGAGCCCCGCGGTGCGAGCGATCGCCTCGCCCGTCGCGAACCCGCCCGTGAACGAGACCATGCGGATGTCGCGCACCGCGACCAGCGCCTGCGCGACCTGGCGGTCTCCGTGCACGACGGTGATGATCTCGTCGGGGAGACCGGCTTCGAGCAGCACGTCGACGAGGAAGCGTGCGGTCAACGGGGTGAGCTGGGAGGGTTTGAGGACGACGGCGTTCCCTCCCGCGATCGCAGGGCCGAGCTTGTGGGCGACGAGGTTGAGTGCGTCGTTGTACGGCGTGATCGCGAGGATCACCCCGAGCGGTTCCCGCGTGTACCAGCCGCGGCGGTTGCCCCCGCCCTCGTAGGCATCGAAGGGGATGACCTCGCCGTCGAACGCCCGAGCGGTCTCCGCCGAAAGGGAGATCGTGGTGACCGCTCGACGCACCTCCTTGCGGGCCTGAGTGATGGTCTTGCCCGCTTCGCGCACGATGAGGGCGGCGGCCTCGTCGGCACGTTCCTCGAGGATGCGCGCCGCGCGGTCGAGGATCGTGTGTCGAGCGAACCGGGTCAGCTCCCGCGAGAGCGAAGCGCCGAGTCTCGCGCGCTCCATGATCGGCTCGACGTCTTCCACCGTGTGCTGCGCCAGCTCGCCGATGGTCTCGCCGCTGTACGGGTCGAGCACCCGGAGTACGGCGGTGCCGGTCGTCGGAGCATCCATGATCGCCACGCTCACCGGACCGCTCCGGCGTACGACTTCTGGTGGGCGTCGATCGCGATGATGTCGGAGAGGAGCGCGTACGCCGTCTCGATGCGCCCCGCGCCGGGACCGGACACCGTGACCGTGCCGAGCAGGTCGGTCGTGAAGGCGACGGCGTTCGTGGCCCCCGAGACGGCGGCGAGCGGGTGGTCGGCGCCGAGCGCGAGGGGCTGGACGGATGCCGAGATCACCCCCGACTCGTCGCGGGAGACCGTGCCGATGAGCTTCCAGTGCTCGCCCGCCGCCGCTGCGGCGATCACATCGCTCGCGGTGACGCCGCTGATCCCGGTGCGCGGCACGTCGGCGGTCGTGAGCTGCGCGCCCAGCACCTCGTTCGCGAGGATCACGACCTTCAGCTGCACGTCGGACCCCTCGATGTCGGCGGTCGGGTCGGCCTCGGCGTATCCGAGAGCCTGAGCCTCGGCGACGGCGTCTGCGAGCGACTTCCCCTCTTCCATGCGCCCCAGCACGAAGTTGCTCGTGCCGTTGAGGATGCCCTGGATGCGGGTGATGCGCAGTCCCTTGAGGGTCTCGCCGGCGAGTCGGAGCACCGGAGTCCCGCTCATCACCGAGCCCTCGTACTCGAAGCGGGCTCCGTTCTCGGCGGCGAGGCGGTTGAGCGCGGTGCCCGCGAGCGCGACCGGGCCCTTGTTCGTGGTGGTCACGCTCTTGCCGCTCTCGAGGGCGGCGCGCACGTGCGAGATCGCCGGCTCTCCGTCGACCGGGTTCGTGAACGTCGCTTCGGCGATGACATCGGCCGTGGTGTTGCGGATCACGTAGTCGTTGCGGGGCTCGGCGTGGCCGCCCGGCATTCCGGCGAACGTGTCGGCGCCGGTCATCGCGAGCGCCGCGTCGAGGTCGATGCCGTCGCTCTGCATGAGCGAGCCGAGGCGGAGGTCGGTGATCGCGACGACGCGCAGGCCGAAGCCGAGGTCGTCGACGAGCGCCGCACCGCGGTCGCGGATGATCTCGGCCAGGGCGCGGTTGACGCCTCCGAAGCCGATGAGGGCGAGGTCGTGGTGAGTCACCGTTGTCTCCTTCTTTCCATGAGCTGTCGCCGGCGACGCCGTGCGGACACGGATCCATCGTCGGCGAGGGCGGCGTCCGTGCGCGCCTGTCGGATCGGCCGCGGATACTGCCGGAATGGCAGCTCCTCCGCCGGATGGTCGGCAGTGGTCACGGGGGCGAAGAATTCCGCCGCGGGGTCTTGTGGGCCGGATCGCGGAGCGGATAGTGTCCCCGCATCCGACCAACAAAATGCGTCATTGGCACATAGATGTGAATATGATGCACATATCAAACCCGATTGAGAGTTCCGATGACGCCTCTTCCCGGGGAGAAGTCCCTCCCCAACGTCCTGCCGAACACGACGGCGACGCAGGTGCCGCTCCGCCGCCTCCAACGGACCATGGACGCCCGGCATCTGATCATGATCGCGCTGGGCGGCGTGATCGGATCGGGCCTGTTCCTCAGCTCCGGCTACACGATCTCCCAGGCGGGACCACTCGGCGCGATCATCGCGTACCTGATCGGCGCGTTCGTGGTCTACCTGGTCATGGCCTGCCTCGGTGAACTCGCCATCGCGTATCCCGTCTCCGGCGCCTTCCACATCTACGCCTCACGATCGATCGGGCCGGCGACCGGATTCACGACGGCGTGGCTGTACTGGCTCTGCTGGGTGGTGGCACTGGGGTCGGAGTTCACGGCGTCCGGCATCCTCATGCAGCGCTGGTTCCCCGGGGTGCCGGTGTGGCTGTGGTGCCTGATCTTCGCCGCCGTGCTGTTCCTGCTCAACGCGATCTCGGCCCGGGTGTTCGGCGAGGCGGAGTTCTGGTTCTCGCTGGTCAAGGTCGTCGCGATCGTCGCGCTGATCGTGCTCGGCGGTGCGGCGATCTTCGGGTTCACGCCGCTGTCGGCCGAGCACCCTCCGGCGATCCTGTTCAGCAACTTCGAGACCCCCGGAGGGCTCTTCCCGAACGGGTTCAGCGGTGTGATCGTCACCGCGCTCGCCGTGTTCTACGCGTTCAGCGGTTCCGAGCTCATCGGCGTCGCGGCGGGCGAGACCAAGGACCCGGCCAAGAACATCCCGAAGGCACTGCGTTCCACGGTGCTGCGACTGGTGGTGCTGTTCGTCGGCGCGATCGCCGTGATCGCCGCGATCCTGCCCTACGAAGACGCCAGCGTCACCAGCAGCCCGTTCGTCGACGTCTTCCAGTACGTGGGAGTGCCGTACGCGCCCGACATCATGAACTTCGTCATCATCACGGCGCTCCTCTCCGCGGGCAACAGCGGGCTCTTCTCCTGTGCCCGCATGCTCTTCTCGCTCGCGGAGGAGGGCCACGCGCCGAAGGCGTTCACGCGACTCACGAAGCGCGGCGTCCCTCTCATCGCGCTCAGCGTCAGCATCCTGATCGGCCTCGTCTCGCTGCTCACGAGTGTGATCGCCGCCGGCACCGTCTATCTGGTGCTCGTGTCGATCGCCGGATTCGCGGTCGTCGCGGTGTGGATGTCGATCGTCGCCTCGCAGTTCTTCCACCGCCGCAAGTTCGTGCGCGAGGGCGGAGACGTGTCGGCTCTCGCCTACCGGACGCCGCTGTACCCGGCGTTGCCGATCGTGGCGTTCTCGCTGCTGCTCCTGTCGGTCATCGCGATCGCGTTCGACCCGAACCAGGTGGCGGCGTTGTACTTCGGCATCCCGTTCGTCGCCGCGTGCTACCTGTTCTTCTGGTGGCGGCACGGGCGCAAGGGGAAGCGCGACGTCGTGCAGGATCACGAGGCGGAGCCCGTCGACGCGTGACAGCCTCCACACCGGCGGGCGGATGGGTCGAGATCGATCGCAACGCGATCAGCCACAACGTCCGCACGATCCGCGCAGAACTCGGCCCCGAGGTCGGGTTCTGCGCGGTCGTGAAGGCCGACGCCTACGGTCACGGCATCGACATCGTGGCGCCGTTGCTCGGCGAGCAGACGCTCGGCCTGATCGGACTGGCATCGAACGAAGAGGCGGCGGCCGTGCGCGCGAGCGGCTTCGCCGGTCGTCTCCTGCGCGTGCGGCCCGCGGGGCGGGCCGAGGTCGACGACGGCATCCGCTTCGGCATCGAGGAGTGGATCGGCGGGGCGGAGCATGCCGGGATCGTGGCCGGGGTCGCCGCCGCTCGGGGTGTGCGCATCCGTGCGCACGTCTCGCTCAACTCCACCGAGCTCGGGCGGGACGGGCTGGAGGTCGGTGAGCCCCGGGGAGTGCATGCGGCTCGGGGCGTCCTGGCGGATCCGCGTCTGGATGTCGTCGGCGTCTGCTCCCACTTCCCCTGCGAAGACGAGGCCGACGTGATGGCGGGCGCCGCACGCTTCGACGAGCAGTCGCGCGCGGTCGCCGACGTCTCCGACGGCGCGGTGGCCCGGCACTGCGCGACCACCTTCGCGGCGCTGCGCCTGCCGCAGTCCCGGTTCGACCTCGTCCGTATCGGCGCCGGGCTCTACGGAGACACCGACGCGCTGGGAGGATCGCTCCGACCGGCGATGCGGGTGGTGTCGCGGATCGCGGCGATCAACTCGTATCCGCGGGGGAGCACGGTCGGCTACGACCGCTGGCACCGGCTCGAGGCGGATGCGCGTCTCGCGCTGATCCCGCTGGGGTACGCCGACGGCGTGCATCGCAGTCTGAGCGGCACCGGCGAGGTGCTCATCCGTGGTCGCCGTGCGCGCATCGTCGACCGGATCGCGATGAACAGCTTCCTCGTGGACGTCTCCCATCTCGATGCGACGACGCCGGGAGACGAGGTCGTGCTGTTCGGCGCGCAGGGCAACCAGACGATCACCGCGGCCGACGTCGAGCGGGCCCACGGCAACATCGCCGCCGACCTCTACGTCGCCTGGGGGAGGCTCCTCCCGCGTCGCGCGGTGGGGGCCTCCGGATAGGATGGCCGAGGTCTGGGCCGACAGGAGAGGAGGGGTCGTCGTGGCTTCCTCCTCGCTCGTGCAGGGCCTGAGTCTGCTCGATGCGGCCGTCGAGCAGGAGCGCCGTGCGCGACCGGGTCTCAACGCCTCGCGGCTCGCCGACGCCACCGACATCGAGCGGAGCCGTGTCTCGCGACTCACGCGCGAGCTGCAGTCACGACAGTTCCTCCGCCGGGACGACGATTCGCTGTTCTGGGCGGGGACCGAGTATTTCCGCGCGGCCGCCGTGCTGAACGCGGCCTGGCTTCGCGAATCCAGGGTCGCCCTGCGCACGCTCGCCGCGCAGCTCGGAGTCAACGCGCTGATCACCGTGGCCGACGGTGCGCGCGGCGTGCTGCTCCGATACGAGCGATCTGCCGACGGGGGCGACCGCTCCATCCGTGCCGGGCTGGTCACGCCGATCTGGTGCACGGGAGCGGGCCGCGCGCTGCTGTGGGATCAAACGCCCGAGCAGCTGGCAGTGGTGCTCGACGGGGTGCAGTTCATCGGCGTGGGCGGTCCGACCGCCCCGCGTTCCGTGGACGAGGTGGGCGTCGTGCAGGAACGCGACCGTGCCGAAGGGCTCATCTCGGCCGCTGAGGAGTACGACGAGGGGATCGACGAGTTCGCCCTCCCGATCCGTCGGGGTGGCGAGGTCATCGCCTCGCTCGCGGTCCGAGGGCGCCATCGTGCGCAGGGTGCCACGCGCGAGACCCGTGCCCTGCTCGCCCGGTTCGCGGGCGAGCTCACCGCAGCGGCCGACGCGTCGGTCTGACGCCCCGCGGGTCAGCGCTCGACGGATGCGGGTGCGCCGAGCCGGCGGGAGAGATCGGCGGCCGCCCGCGCGCATGCCGCACCGCACTCCCCGACTCGCTCGTGCATCGCGTCGCGGGTGCCCACGACCTGCACCGCGGCGATGACCTCTCCGCGGAAGTCCCAGACGGGTGCCGCGACCGAGTAGAGGCCCGGTTCCGCCTCCTGGTCGACGATGGTGAAGCCGCGCTCGCGATCCGCGTCGAGCCGCGCGAGCACGTCGTCGACCGACACCGGGGTGTTCGGCCCCTGGGCGGTGAAGTCGGTCGAGCCGAAGACCGCGCGCACCTCGTCATCCGAGGCATCCCACAGAGTGGCGCGCCCGGCATCGCTGCAGTACGCCGGGTAGGAGCGTCCGATCCAGGAGCCGATCATGCGGGAGTCCGCGGGCAGGCTCTCGAGCGTCGTGAGGGTCGCATCGCCCTGCAGCTCACTGAGGAAGGTGGCCTCGCCGAGCTGCGCCGCGAGGGAGTCCAGCACCGCGAGCCCGTGCGTGTACATCCGGTGCGCGGTGAGTTCCTGCGCGGCGGCGTACCAGGACCAGGTGAGCGCGTACGAACGGTCGGGCCGACGCTCGACCAGACCGGAACGGGCGAGGGTGGCGAGGGTGCGGGACACTTGGGAGCGCTCGCGGTCGAGGGCGTGGGCGATCTCGCCGACGGTGGTGCCGCTGCCCTTCTCGATGAGCGCACTCAGAGCCGTGAGCACGTCGAGTCCTCGGCCCATGCTGCTCGATGGTGCGGGGGCGAGCGGGGCGGACGGCATGGGTCGAGGGTACCGTTGTGGCCGTCGCGGTGGTGCCATCCACGCAGCGCGGGAGAGAATGGACCAATGCCCTTCTCGCCGCACGCTCAGCATGCGGCTCCGCGGTCCCCGATCCGCGGACCCGCACTGCCGATCGGCGTCGCCGTGACCGCGCTCGGGATGATGCTCTCGATCGCCTCCGTTCCCGCGACGTCGCCGGATGCTGCCGCGATGCCGGAGCCGGTCGCCGTGATGCAGGTGCCGACCGTGCAGGTGGGGGCGACGACCGCAGCCGACCCGTGCTCGGACCCCGCCGTGCAACAGGCCGTCCAGGCCGGTGACGACGCGGCTGCAGTGGCCGGTTTCGGTGGTGGAGCGGCTTTCCGCGAGGCCGTGGTGGCGGGCAACGCCCCCTGCGTCTCGCTCCGCGATCCGGCGCGGGTCTGGGTCGTGGTGAACAAGAGCCTTCCGCTGAAGCCCGCGGACTACGAGCCCGGGGCGCTCGACTCCGTACCGCTGCAGATGACGACGCCCTCGGGCCGGGTGCGGACCGACGTCGCGGTCGCCGTCGGGCAGATGGCTGATGCGGCGGAGGCTGCCGGGGTAGGCCGCATCGGCGCGAACAACGGCTATCGGTCGTACGGGCTGCAGGTCACGACCTACGACTCCCACGTGCAGTCGCAGGGTCAGGGGCAGGCGGATGCCGGGTCGGCGCGCCCCGGCCACAGCGAGCACCAGACCGGACTGGCCCTCGACGTCGTCGCGTGCGGCAGCGGCTGCGGCGGACTCGACGGCTTCGGCGGCACCGCGCAGAGCGACTGGGTCGCGGCCCACGCGTGGGAGTACGGGTTCATCGTGCGGTACGAGCAGGTGGGTACGCCGGTCACCGGCTACGCGCCCGAGCCGTGGCATCTCCGCTACGTCGGGGTCGACCTCGCCGCGGCCTATCACGACGGCGGATTCCACACGCTGGAGGAGTTCTTCGGGCTCCCGGCGGCCCCTGACTACGCGCACTGAGGCATCGGAGAAGGCCCCGGTTGCGGCATCCGACAACCGCGGTACCCAGTGTCACGTCTTATGGGATGCATTCTCACAACGTCCTGTCCGCGGCGGTGCCCGACACGTAGAATCGCCGGAGCAACGATGCACGATACGTTCAGGAGGACGGCATGGAACGCGACATCTACGACGAGGATCACGAGGCATTCCGGGACCTGGTCAAGGACTTCGTCAAGCGCCACGTGACGAACGAGGCCATCGAGAAGTGGGACGCCGCGGGTGAGATCGACCGGGCGACCATGCTGGCTGCCGGCGAGGCAGGACTGATCGGACTGTCGGTCCCCGAGGAGTTCGGCGGCGCCGGGATGCTGCAGGACTACCGCTTCCGCACGGTCGTCATGGAGGAGGTCATCGCCGCGGGCGCCGGCTCACTCGCAGGCGCCTTCGGCATCCAGGACGACCTGGCCGTGCCGTACCTCGTGCACATGGGAACGCAGGAGCAGAAGGAGAAGTGGCTGCCCCGGATGGCCACGGGGGAAGTGCTCGGCGCACTCGCCATGACCGACCCGGGAGCGGGTTCGGATCTGCGCGGCATCAAGACCAACGCCAAGAAGGTCGACGGCGGTTACATCCTCAACGGCGCGAAGACTTTCATCTCCTCGGGCACGACGGCCGACGTCGTTGTGACCTTCGTCAAGACCGGTGAGGGCAACCGTCCTGACGCCTTCAGCCTGCTGCTGGTCGAGAAGGGCATGGAGGGCTTCGACCAGGGCAAGAAGCTCAGCAAGATGGGCTTCCATGGCTGGGATACGGCCGAGCTCAGCTTCACCGACGTGTTCGTCCCCGACGAGAACCTCATCAGCGGCAAGGAGGGTCAGGGCTTCATCCAGCTGATGCTGAACCTGCCGCTCGAGCGTCTCTCGATCGGCGTTGCCGCGGCCGCCGCTGCGCAGGCCGCTTTCGACTGGACCGTCGCCTACACGAAGGACCGGGAGGCGTTCGGCGAGCGCATCGCCGACTTCCAGAACACCCGCTTCCGGCTCGCCGACATGGCGGCGACCACCGATGCGATGTGGGCGTATATCGACCGCGCGCTGCTCGCCTACAAGAACAGCACGCTCACCGCCGAGGACGCGGCGAAGGTCAAGTTCTGGGCTACCGAGCGCGAGTGGGAGGTGCTCGACACGGGCGTGCAGCTGCACGGTGGCTACGGCTACATCATGGAGTACCCGATCGCCCGCGCCTTCACCGATGCTCGGGTGCACCGCATCTACGGCGGCACGAACGAGATCATGCGCGATCTCGTCGGCCGTCAGATCGCCGGCAAGCGCTGACGCACGTCTCGAAGAGGCCCCGGATGCTCTGGCATCCGGGGCCTCTTCGCGTGCAGCCGGGGACGCTGCAGCGCTCGAATGCTCGAGGGAGGGCGGGTGGTACCGACGGTGCTACCGAAGTAGCATTGCCGCATGTCCACTGCAAAGGTCAGTCTCAGTCTGAGTGAGAGCGACTTGGCGTTCCTCGATGCGCAGGCCCTCGAAGGCGGGTACCCCTCGCGCTCGGCCGTGGTGCACGCGGCGGTTCGCCTTCTTCGTGAGAGCCGTCTCGCCGACGCGTACGCCGAGGCCTACGCCGAGGGATACGACGACGAGTGGGATGCCGCGGCCTCCGACGGCCTGGCCACCGCGTGAGCGACAGCGCGGTCTCTCTGCTCCGTCGTGGTCAGATCGTCCTCGTCTCGTTCGACCCCACGGTCGGGTCCGAGGCTCGCAAGACGAGGCCGGCCGTCCTCGTGAGCAACAACACGGCGAACGCGGTCGCCGTGCGACGCCCGCAGGCCACGGTCACTGTCGTGCCGGTGACGTCGAACGTCACGCGGTTGCTGCCGTTCCAGGTGTTGCTGCCCGCCGCCGCCACCGGGCTGGATCGCGATTCGAAGGCTCAGGCGGAGCAGGTGCGGACCATCTCCACCGCGCACATCATCCGTCCGCTCGGCTGGGTGCCGGCCGAGCAGATGGGGGAGATCGATGAGGCGCTGCGGGTGCACCTGGCGCTCTGAGGCTTGGATCAGGGCGAACTTGTACCGGACCGCGCCGCGCTGACCGGGCTGCACCGGAGTCGGCGTGCACTCCGAGCGAACACCGAATGTGTCAAAATCCCTGACCAGGCACGTTAAACAAGCGCTGAGAGCAGGGGTCGGAGAATTTCCTGACTTGTCTCTTCAGGGGATACAAGTATCGGTCCATGATCGATACATGTCCGGACAGGAGAGTCCGGCTCGGGAACGCAGATGTTCCCGCACCCGCTCACCGAAGAGGCCGGAATGTCCACTCTCAGCCTGCCGCTGCTCGACCGCACGTCGACGGCTCCGATCTGGTTCCAGATCATGCGTGCCATCGAAGCCGAGATCGCCCAGGGCACCTGGGCCCCGGGCGATCGCCTGCCCAGCGAGAACGAGCTGCGGGAGCACTTCTCGGCCTCGCGCACCTCGATCCGCGACGCGCTGTCCCGGCTGGAGAGCGCCGGCATCATCTCCCGACAGCAGGGCAAGGGCGCTTTCGTGGAACGAGCCCAGGGGCCGTCGGCCTGGACGCTCCCCTCGGCCCCGAGCCTTCTCGGCGAGTACAGCGAGGACGGCCGCAGCGCCCTGAGCTCGGAGATCCTCCGTGCCGGCATCGAGCCGCTTCCCTCGTGGGCCGCCGCGGTCGTCGGACGCGACTCTCCCGACGGCACGGGCTTCGTGCTGGAGCGCGTGCGCGCCGTGGGCTCGCGCACCGCCGTGCACGTGATCAACTATCTGCCGTCGCGCTTCGCCGGGGTGCTGCCCGACCTCCGAGACCCCCGCGCGAGCCTCTACGCCGCGATCAGGAACGTCGCCGGCGTCCGCATCGCCCGCATGCACCGGACGATCGAAGCCGTCGCCGCCGATCGGGCGCTCGCGGGTCTGCTCGAGGTCGAGCCGGGGCATCCGATCGTCGTCGTCGAGGCCGTCGCCTACGACCAGAGCGGCCAGCCCATCGACTTCTCCCGCGCCTCCGTGCGCACCGATCGCCTCCGAGTCAGCGTCGACACCGGTTTCGACGCGGGAGGCATCTCGACCGAGACCGCCTCCGGCCGCTACCCGTCCGCCCTGCGCTGACCCATCCACTCACGAACATCGGGAGCCCTGCACATGACCGACCACCGCATCCTCGTCATCGGCGACAGCTACATGACCGCCGAGATCTTCACCCGCGCCTTCGCGCAGCGGGGCCTCGCCGTCGACGCGACGACGATGACGATCACGACGCCGACGTGGGACACCTCCTCCATCCGGGAGTACGAGGGCGACCCGGCGGAGGTCGCGAGCCTCGGCCGCGGCTACGACGTCATCGCCTTCCACGCGGCGCCCGTGACCGCCGACGTCCTGGCCGCGCTCCCCGACCTGCGCCTCGTCGGATGCGCACGCGGCGGACCCGTCAACGTCGATCTCGATGCGGCGCGCGAGCGCGGGGTGCGAGTGACCACGACGCCGGGGAAGAACGCGGATGCCGTCGCCGACCTCACGATCGGATTCCTGATCTCCCTGGTGCGCAATGTGCCGGCGTCGCTGCGCGACGTGGACGAGCGGGTCGCCGACGGCCGTCCGCTCGCCGAATCTACTTTCGAGGGGGCCCGCTGGTTCGGCCGCGAGGTGAAGGGACTGCGTCTCGGGCTCATCGGGTACGGCAACGTCGCCCGCCTCGTCGCGGCTCGGGCTCGGGCGCTCGGCGCGACCATCACCGCGTACGACCCCTTCGTCGACCCGGCCTCGGTGGCGGATGCCACGATCGTCTCCGACCTCGACGCGCTGCTCTCCGCCAGCGATGTCGTCAGCGTGCATGCGCGGGCCACCGATGAGAACCGCCACATGATCGGCGCCGCACAGATCGCCCGCATGCCGGAGGGGGCGTTCCTCATCAACACCGCGCGGGAATCGCTCGTCGACGAGCATGCGCTCCTCGAAGCGCTGCGCAGCGGCCACCTCGCCGGAGTCGCCCTCGACGTGAACGAACCCGATGGGCCGTGGCGGGAACTCGTCGCGGAACCGAACCTCATCCTCACGCCCCATCTCGCCGGGGCGACGAACGAGACCCTCGTGCGCGGTGCCGACATGCTCGCTGCCGAAGTCGAGAGCTTCCTCACCGACGGGAGCCTGCGATGGGAACGATGACGGACGTCTTCCTCGCCATCGACGCCGGCACCGGATCGGCGCGAGCGCTCGCCTTCGACATCGAGGGCCGACTCGTCACCCGGGCAGCGCGCGAGTGGACGCACACCGCCGTACCGGGCCACCCCGGCGGCACGGTCTTCGACACCGAGAGCGGATGGAAGGCCATCGCCGCCGCCGTCTCGGAGGTCGTGGCACATCTGGACGGGAGGCGCATCGCGGCCGTGGCCGCGTCGAGCATGCGGGAGGGCTTCGTCCTGTACGACGCCGCGGGCCGCGAACTCTGGGCCTGCCCGAACACCGACGGCCGGGCGCGCGCCGAAGCCGACGAACTCGTCGCGGAAGGCGTCGCCGACGAGGTCTACCGCACGGCGGGGGACTGGGTGTCGATCACGGCGCCGGCCCGGCTGCGGTGGATCGCCCGCCACCAGCCCGACCTCTTCGCACAGGCGCGCCATTTCGGGATGCTGAGCGACTGGGTCACGACGCGCCTCACGGGGGAGTTCGTCACCGAGCCGACCAGCGGCTCGAGTTCGGCCCTGTTCGACCTGCGGTCGAGGAACTGGTCAGACGAGCTCGCGGGACTCGTGGGCGTGGACCGCAGCATCCTCCCTCCCGTGATCGAATGCGGCGAGGTCGTGGGTGCTGTCACGCCCGCTGCGGCCGCCGCCACCGGACTCCCGGTGGGCACACCCGTCGTCACCGGCGGTGCCGACACCCAGCTCGCGCTCCATGGCATCGCGGCCCGCGAAGGCGTGCCGACGATCGTCGCCGGCACGTTCTGGCAGACCACGGCCGTCACATCGGAACCTCTGATCGACCCCGAGCGGCGTCTACGCACGCTCTGCCACGTCGATCCGGGTACCTGGATGGTCGAGGGGATCGGCTTCCTCTCCGGTCTCGCGATGCGCTGGTTCCGCGATGCGATGTGCCCGGATGCCGCCGAGCTCGGACGCGCAGCCGGAACGTCCGCGTTCACCGTCATGGAGGAATGGGCCGCGGCGGTTCCGGCAGGCGCCAACGGTGTCGTCGCGACCATGGCGAATGTGATGCAGGCGGACGCCTGGCATCACGCGGCCCCCGCGTTCGTGGGATTCGACATCAACGACGCGGCGCGATCGTCACGGGGAGCATTCGTCCGCGCGATCGAGGAATCAGCCGCGATCGTGGCCGGCGCGCACCTCGAGATCCTCGCCTCCCTCACCGGCGGCCGAGCGGTCGCCGAAGGATCGGTCACCTTCACCGGCGGCTCGAGCGCGGGCGCTCTCTGGCCGCGGGTGATCGCGGGCGTGACCGGACTCGACACCCGCGTGACCCCTGCGCCGGAGGCCACCTCGTACGGCGCCGCCCGCCTGGCCGCGCGCGGTGTGGGCGCCGCCCTGCCGCCGATGGGCGACCCCGACCGCATCGAGCGCGTCGATCCCGACGAGCACGAGCAGTACCGCGCGGTGACCGAGCGCTGGCACCGCGTGTATCGCGACATGCTCTCGATCTCGGGCCCCGATCTGCTCCCGCTCTTCACCCCACCGGGTGCCGCCCGCGGCCCCCACGACCTTTCCCCCACCCGACTCTCGCCCGTCGGCCACGCCGGCTGACGACCACCAGAAGGAGACACCATGGCAGACCTCGAAGGCAACGCCGCAGCGAAGAAGTTCCACTCCGAGACACCGGCCGTGCGCTTCTCGCAGAGCATCCGCGGGGCCGCGAACCTCGACTGGGGCATGCAGAACCGCCTCTCCCGCATCCTCGACCCCGACACCGGCCGCACGGTCATGCTGGCGTTCGACCACGGATACTTCCAGGGACCGACGTCCGGCCTCGAGCGCATCGACCTGAACATCGCCCCGCTCGCCGAATACGCGGACGCCGTGATGTGCACCCGCGGCGCGCTGCGCACCTCCGTGCCGCCGGCCACCCGCGCCGGTCTCGTGCTGCGCGCCTCGGGCGGACCGTCGATCCTCAAAGACCTCTCCGACGAATACACCGCGATGGCGATGGCGGATGCCGTGCGCATCAACGCCGACGCCGTGGCCGTGCAGGTCTTCGTCGGCGGCGAGCACGAGAGCCGCAGCATCCGCAACCTCACGACGCTCGTCGACGAGGGCTACGCCGCCGGCATCCCGGTGCTCGGTGTGACGGCGGTCGGCAAGGAGCTCGTCCGCGACTCCCGCTACCTGGGCCTCGCCACCCGCATCATCGCGGAGCTCGGCGCCCAGCTCGTCAAGACCTATTACTGCGACGAGGGTTTCGAAGACGTGGTCGCGGGCTGCCCCGTGCCGGTGATCATGGCCGGGGGGAAGAAGCTCCCCGAGCTGGATGCCCTCACGATGGCGTCGAACGCGGTCCGCGCGGGCGCCGCCGGCGTCGACATGGGGCGGAACATCTTCCAGAGCGCCGATCCCGCGGCGATGATGCGTGCGGTGCGGGCGGTCGTCCACGACGACGCCGCTCCCGCCGACGCGTACGAGCTGTTCCGCGAGGCCACCGAGACGCGGGTGCTCGCATGAGTGCCGACGTGCTCCGGGCCGCCGACGCCGCACTCCGGTTCGGCGACTGGGGGCCGGGTTACCTCGCCCAGAGCGACGACGCCGCGTTCGGCGTGGTCGTGCTGCGGCCGGGCGACGAGTTCGGCAATCACCTGCACGAGCACCACACCGAGTCGTTCGTGGTGCTGGAAGGACGCGCCGAGATCTGGCTCGATCGCGACACCTGCAAGGTCGTCTCGGTCGGTGACGTGCTCCGTGCCGAACCGCACGAGGAGCATTTCGTGCGCAACCCGTTCGACGAGACGTTCCGAGCCGTCTTCGTGAAGACCCCCTGGGTCGATGGCGACAAGGTCGATCGCCCCTGGACGCCGGACCCCGAATCCGCATCCTGACCGCTTCACCCCCTCACCCGAAGAAGAACATCGAAAGGACAGCACCATGAGTGTGCAACGACGCTCCTCATCCCTCGCGCGCTATGCGCGTCGCTCCCTGCCCGTCATCGCCCTGGCTTCCGTCGCAGGCCTCGTGCTCGCGGGCTGCTCCGGCGACGCCGGCGGATCCTCCGGCGACGGCGGTGACAAGACCCTCAAGGTCCTCATCGCCGCCCCGCAGGAGGGGGCCGGAAAGATCCTCGAGGCCGATTTCGAAGCCGAGACCGGTGTCGAGGTCGAAGTCGAGGTCGTGCCCTACGACCAGATCCAGACCAAGGCGGTCCTCGACGCGCAGTCCGGAACGAACAACTACGACGTCATCCAGTACTGGTACACGTCGGTCGGCGCGCTCGCCGACGCCGGCGCGCTCGCCGACATCACCGACTGGGTCGAGTCCGACGAAGACATCGACTCGTCCGACTTCATCGAGGCGATCTTCGGTCCGTACTCGCAGTACGAGGGAGGCACCTACGGTCTGCCGATCGACGGCGACACGCACGTGCTCTTCTACAACAAGGCGATCTTCGAGCGGAACGGCGTCGAGGTGCCCACGACTTGGGATGAGTACGTCGCGGTCTCGAAGAAGATCACCGATGCCGAGAAGGCGGACGGCGTGTACGGCAACGCCCTGCTCGGCTCGAAGAGCGCGTTCAACATCGGATCGACCTTCTTCAACCGGCTCGCCACGATGTCACCCGATCCGATCGACCCGCAGATGCCGCAGCTCGACACCGAATACGCGGTCGCTGCCGCCCAGTCGATGCTCGACGCCGCCCCCTCGGCCCTGCCCAGCCCGCTGGAGATCGGGTTCGAGCAGGCGCTGCCGCAGTTCCTCTCGGGGTCCGTCGGCATGATCGAGTTCTGGACCGACCTCGGCGTCTTCGCGCAGGACCCCGAGCAGTCCAAGATCGTCGACGGCTGGGGTGTCGCGCCGCTGCCGATCGGGCCGGAAGGCAAGATCTCCGGAGCGCTGAACGCCGGGTGGGCGATGGGGATCAGCCCCACCGCGAGCGACGAGGACCTGGCCAAGGAATTCGTGGCCTTCGCCTCGTCGAAGGAGACGAACGAGAAGCTGATCACGACCACCGGCTCCGGAGTCGATCCCACTCGCACCTCGACGCTGGAGAGCCCCGAATATGTCGAGTTCGCTCCCGAGGTGTCGGCGGTCGCCGCGCAGGTGCTGCCGAACGCGCAGTCGTGGCCCACGTCGCCGCAGGCACCGGAGATGATCCAGTCGCTGAGCGACAACCTCGCGCTCATGCTCCAGGGGAGCCTGACCGCCGAACAGGCGATGCAGCAGACCTGGGACTCCTGGCAGTCCCTGGCCGACTGATCTCCTCGTCGAACCCGAAAGGACCGCTCATGTCGCAGCCCGTCACCCACCGACGCGTCTCCCGACGTGCGTCGTGGACGGGGCGCGCCCTGCTCGCCCCCGCCGTCATCGCGATCGTCATCATCGCGATCTACCCGCTCGGCTACATCATCGCCGCCTCCTTCTCGGAGTCGTCGCTGGGACGACCGTTCTCGGAATGGGTCGGGTTCGACAACTTCGCGGCGCTGCTGGGGGACGGGATCACCCTCCCGTCCCTCGGCAGGTCGCTCCTGTTCGCCATCCCGTCGGCGCTCATCGCGCTGATCGCCGGGCTGGCCGTCGCGCTCTCGCTCGATGCGGCCGTCAAGGGCGGGCGCATCATCCGCGTGCTGCTCCTGCTCCCGCTGATGACGCCGCCGGTCATGGCCGGCGTCATCTGGAAGCTCATGCTCGCCCCCACGGGCGGGCTGCTCAACAACATCGGGCAATCGCTCGATCCGGGCTCCGAGCCGTTCCTGTTCCTCGGGTCGAGCCCTGCCGCGATGATCTCGGTGATCACGGTCGACGCCTGGCAGTGGACGCCGTTCTGCGTCCTGCTGGTGTTCGCCGCCCTGCAGACGCTGCCCACTGAGGTGTACGAGGCCTCTCAGGTCGACGGCGCCGGCGTGTGGCAGACCTTCTGGCGCATCACCCTCCCGCTGGTGCTGCCGAGCCTCATCACGGTGCTCCTGCTGAAGCTCGTCGTCTCGTTCAAGGTCTTCGACCTCGTGTTCATCATGACCAGCGGCGGGCCGGGGTTCGACACCACCGTCAGCAGCTATGAGATCTACCGCACCGGTCTGCAGACCTTCGATGTGGGGGCGGCGGCCGCGCAGACCATCGCCTTCCTCGTCCTGGTCACCATCGTCATCCTGCCGCTCAACGCCGTGCGGCAGCGCCTGCACAAGGAGAGTTGATCATGTCGCTCATGCTCCGCGCATCCGATCGCCTCGAGGAGAGCGCGACCGAGACGCTCATCGTTCCCTCCGCCCGCCGCCGAGGGCGCTCGAAGGTGCGCACGTCGAGCACGTCGCGCCCCGGGCGTCCGTCTGCACTGGTCACGGCGGTGAAGTGGGTCGTGATCGCCGTCGCGATCACGCTCGCGCTCCTTCCCGTGCTGTACATGGTCGGCATGTCGTTCAAGAGTCCGGACGACATCCTGTCGACGCGCATCCTCCCCTCGCGTCTCGCGTTCGAGAACTGGACCGCGGCGTTCGAGAACTGGCCGATCCTCACGTACCTGCGCAATTCGTTCGGTGCGGCGATCATCGCCGTGCTGGTGTCGCTCCTCGTGTCGATCCCCGCGAACTATGCGATGGCCCGGCTGCGCGCCGGCGGAAAGCAGACGCTCGGACTGATCGTCTCCGCCTACGTCGCCCCGCCGGTCGTCGCGATCATCCCGCTCTTCGTGCTGGTGCGCACGGCGGGGTTGATGGACTCGGTTCTCGGGCTCGGGATCGTCGAGGGGCTGCTGCTCACGCCGGTCGCCGTCTGGCTGCTGGACGGTTTCTTCCGTGCGATCCCGTTCGAGATCGACGAGGCCGCGCAGATCGACGGATGCGGACCGCTCCGCACGCTCTGGTCGGTGATCCTGCCGCTCACCGCGCCGGGCATCGTCGCGGTCTCGATCATCGTGTTCATCCTCGCGTACAACGACTTCCTGATCCCGCTGCTGCTCACGCAGAGCGTCGATTCGCAGACGCTCCCGGTCGGCATAGCCCTGATGCAGGGTGGCCGCGAGGTGATGTTCGGTCAGATGGCGGCCGCGAGTCTGTCGGGGTTGATCCCCATCTATCTGCTGGCGCTCTTCCTGCAGAAGTGGCTCGTCGGTGGGCTGACGCAGGGGAGCGTGAAGTAGCGAGGTTATCGGGGGTTCTGTGATGACCTGTTGTGCCTGTTGTGCCTGTTGTGGCGTTCGTGGATAGCTTCGAAGCTGGCGAGTCCTGTGGAGGAGAGGTCGCGAGCGTGCTGTAGCGGGATTCGGCAGAATTCTGGCATCCGATGCGAACAAAGCTGCGAAGGTAACGTGTTAGTCGGTTAGAATGAAGCATGTCCACTTTGACCGGGTTGCGCGAGGCGATGAGTCACCTCGGCGAGGCGTGGGCGGGTGCCGGGGAGGCGGGGGTTCTGTCCCGGGCGCAGTTGATCGCGGTCAGTGACGCGATGGGTGCGCTGCAGCGGCGGGTGGATGCGATGCATGTCGAGGTCGCCGCGCGCCTCGCCTACGAGTCGCGGCCGGAGTTGGGGGCGGAGAGCCTGGCGAAGCAGCAGGGGTTCCGCACGGCGGCGGCGTTGATCGCCGCGACCAGCGGGGTTTCCACGGGCGATGCGGCCCGGTTGGTGAAGGTCGGCGAGGCGACAGCGCCGCGTGCGGACCTGTTGGGGGCGCGGTTGCCGGCACGGTATCCGGTGGTGCGGGAAGCGCTGCGCGCGGGCGTGCTGGGCGCGCAGGCGGCGGCGATGATCATCGGAATGCTGGACCGGTGCCGGGTCGCGGCCGGGGTGGAGCGGGTCGCGGAGGCGGAACGCCTGCTGACCGAGGCCGCGGTCGGGTTGGCGCTGGACCATGTCCGCCGGCTCGTGGTGCGGGTGGAGGCGTGGTTGGACCCTGACGGTGTCGAGCCGAAAGAAGAGGAGCGGCGGGGGAAGAGGGCGTTGACGATGTTCGAGCGCGGCGGGATGCTGCACCTGAACGCGCGCCTGGATGCCGAGACCGCCGCCCCGATCATCGCCGCGATCCGCGGGTTCGTGACCGCGGCGTTCGCCGCCCGGCAGGGTGCTCCCGACGCGGATGCTCCGGATGCGGACCGGCGCACGGTCCCGATGATCCAGGCCGATGCGCTCGCGGTGTTCTGCGCGCACGTCCTCGGCTGTGAGAAGCGGGTCCCGGTCGCCGGGGCAACCGTGATCGTCCGGATGCGTGTCGAAGACCTCGAATCCGGCACCGGGTCGGCGACCGTGGATGGTCTGGATCAGCCGGTCAGTATCGGAGCGGCACGGCGGATGGCCGCCGGCGGTGGGATCATCCCCTGCGTCCTCGGAACGGACAGCGAAGTGTTGGACTGGGGGCGGGAGAAACGCCTGTTCACCCGCGCACAGCGCCTCGCCCTCGTGGAACGCGATGGCGGGTGTGCGATGTGCGGGCTCCCACCGGAGATGACCAAAGCACACCACAGCCGCTGGTGGAAACGTGACCACGGACCCACCGACCTCAGTAACGGGGTGTTGCTGTGTGAGACCTGCCACCACCGCATCCACGACAACGGATGGGACATCCGCATCGACCACCCCAAGACCGGGGGACGAGTGTGGTTCCTCCCGCCGCCGCACGTCGACCCCACCCGCACCCCACGACTCGGCGGACGCGCCCGCTTCGACATCGCCGCATGAGACACGCCTGCGCGGATGGGGCTCGGGTAGCGGCCGCGGCCGGCATCACCTCAGGATCGCTGCGAACCGCGCCCGCCGACGCCGGCCTTCCGGAGCCGGTCGGCGATGACGATACCGAGGGCTGTTCCGCCCACGCAGCTCGCCATCGTCACCGCGAAGAACGCGACCTGCGCGAAGAGGGTCATCGAGCCGAGATCGAACCACGCCCACGCCGAGATCGGGTAGACGATCCCCACCGCGACGGCGCCGACGTAGTGCATCCAGGTGCCCCAGTAGCGCCACAGCACGAACAGGAACGGCAGCTCGGTGAACGCCGCCCACCAGAGGTTGGTCAGCACGCTGCCGAACCCGTAACCCGAGAAGGGCACGAGCACGAGACCGGCGATCAGAGCCACGAGCAGTCCGACGAGCGGACGCCGCAGCAGCCGCAGCGCGATCACCGACGGCAGCAGCCACAGTCCGGCGAGCGCCATGCCGACGAAGGGCAGCGGACCGGTCAGCAGCGTCGAGAGCCAGTTCATTGGCGCGAGCAGCACCGCTCCGGCGACACCGAGGGCGGCACAGGTCAACAGGATCGCGGTGGGAAACCGGAACCGCCGACGCGGGCCCGACCGACGAGCAGCAGCATCCGAGGGGGCGAGGTCGCCCGCGGCATCCACCCCGCTCATACCAGCGGCTCCGCTGCCGCCTCGCGAGCGGCCTTCGACGCGGGTGAGGCTGCGCCGATCTTCCAATACCCGCAGAAGCTGACCGCGTTCTTGTCGACATCGCGCTCGCCCACCAGGTGCTTGCGAGCGCCGGAGGCGAGCGCCTGCTCACCGGCCGCATACGCGTGGAACGGGGCATCCGGCAGCGCGGTGCGCCCCAGCGCCTGCAGCGCCATCGCGCCGGGGGCGACATCGTGAGGCCGCACGATCCAGACGACCTCGACACCGGACGGATGCGGGAACTCCAGGGCATCCTCCTCGCTCGGCACCTCGACGATCGCGGTGCCGGTGGCATCCGCGGGCAGCGACGCACTGATCGAGGCGATCGCCGGCAGCGCCGTCTCGTCGCCGACCAGCACCACGCGGTCCGTGCCGCGCTGCGGGTTGAAGGTGAGCCCCTCGTCGATGATCAGCACGTGCTCGCCCGGCTGGCAGGTCTCCGCCCAGCGCGACGCCGGACCGGCCGTGCCGTCGGCCGCCGAACCGTGCAGCACGAAGTCCACGTCGATCTCGGCGCCGGCCGTCGCCGTCGCCGCACGATAGGCGCGCACGCTGTAGTTGCGCATCACGGGGCGTTCGCCGTCGGGGATGCGCAGGAACTTCAGATACCCGAACATCTTGTTCGCCTTGGCGGGCACCCGCTCGAGGCCGGCGTCGCCGCCGATCGGCAGGAACAGGCGGAACCACTGGTCGAAGCCCATCGGGCGGAACTTCTCGATCTCGCCGCCGCCGAGAGTCACACGGATCCAGTGCGCCGAGAGACGCTCCGAGCGCAGCACCGTCAGATGGATGAGCTCGGTCGTCTCGGGTTTGACCATCTTGCTGTATGCCATGGGGCGCCTTTCAGGGAAGCTGCCAGGGGAAGAAGACGACGAAGATGGCGGCGGACGCCAGCAGTGTCGTGAGGGTGAAGACCGTGTCCCGCGTGCGGAACGGCACGAGATGCCGCTCGGTGCGGGTGGGATGAGCGCCGAACGCCCGGGAATCCATCGCCAGGGCGACGCGCTCGGCATGGCGGATGGCGCCGGCGAGGAGCGGCACGATGTAGCCCCAGCCGCGAGCGATGCGGGCGAACGGTCCGCGCCCACCGTGGTACCCGCGCACCCGGTGCGCGGCGCGGATCACGGCCAGCTCATGTCCGAACCTCGGCACGAACCGGAACGCCGCGAGCGCCGTGTAGCCGACGCGGTAGGGCACCCGCAGCTGCTGCACGCTCGCCCGCACGAGGTCGGGGCCGCTGGTGGTGAGCCCGCCGACGAGGGCGAGCGCCATGATGGAGCCGAGCCGGAGCGCCGTCGCCGCGCCGATCACCAGAGCACCGCTGTACAGCGTCCAGTCGCCGATCTGCACCAGTGGTGTGCTGCCGTCGACGAGCCCGGCATCCACCCACAGCGAGAACCCGACCGCGACCAGGAGCATGCCGGCCGGGAGTCCGAGCAACAGCAGGGCGAGAAGCCGACCGGTGAGACGGGCGCCGACCAGGATCAGCGCGTACGCGAGCACCATGAACGCGGCCGGGGTGGCGAGGTCTCGGACGAACACGAGCAGCACCATCGCCGGGGCGAACCCCGCGACCTTGGCGAGCGGATTCAGGGCATACAGGAACTGCCGGGGCGAGGTCGCCGTCATCCGGGCGTACGGGTCGAAAGCGCGATCTCCTGCGGTGGGAGTGCTGCGGGTGGCGCTGCCCGTGACGTCGGCGCTCACCGGGTCACCTCGAGTCCCGCGGATGCCAGCACGCGCTGCAGCGCGGGCATGCGGAGCCCGGCGTCGGCGAACAGCTGCGGGTCGCGGAACAGCGCTGCGGTGGCACCCGCCGCCCGCATCCGCCCGTCGGCGAGTATCACGACGTGCGTGCTGTGCTCCGCGACGAGCTGCAGGTCGTGCGTGACGATCACAATCGTCGTGCCTTCGGCGCGGAGGTTCTGCAGGATATCGAGAAGCTCGGCGGCCCGCGCGCGGTCCTGCCCGAACGTCGGCTCGTCCAGCGCGAGGACGCGCGGTCGTGTGATCAGAGCCGTTCCCACAGAGAGGCGTCGCTTCTCGCCACCCGACAGGAGGAACGGGTGCACGTCGGCCTTGTGCTCGAGTCCGAACCGCGCGAGCATCTCCGCGACGCGGGCGGTGATCTCCGCATCCGGCACATGCCGCAGCCGCAGCCCGTGCGCCAGCTCGTCGAAGACGGTGTGCGCGATGAACTGGTGCTCGGGGTTCTGGAACACGAAACCGATGCGCGCGGCGAGGTCGCGGGGGGAAGCAGTACCGGGATCGATGCCGTCGACCGACACCTGACCCCGCGGGGGCGGCACGACACCCGCGAGAGCCTGGATCAGCGTCGTCTTGCCGGCACCGTTCGCGCCGACGATGGCGGTGAGGCTTCCCGGCTCGAGGTCGAGGTCGATCCCGTGCAGGATCTCGGTCCGTCGGCGGCGCACGGTCAGCCCGCGGGCGCGGATGACCGGCTCGGGCCGGCTGGCGTCTGCGCGTTTCGCGTCGCTGCCCTCGTCGGTCGTCGAGCCAGCCGAGCCAACCGAGCGAGCGGAGCGAGACGAAACGCCCTCCCGCTCGAGCCCTGCGGCGAGCTCATCCGGAGTCAGCGGCAGCGGGTCGAACGAGAGGCCCTGACCCCGCAGCCGGAGCGCGGCCAGCGTCGCTGCCGGCAGCCAGACACCCATCGCGACGAGCTCGTCGGCATGCTCGCGGATGATCTCGCCCGCCGGCCCGTCGAACACGACTCTGCCATCGCGGTCGAGCACGATCGTCCGCGTCACGAAGTCCATCGCCGCGTCGAGATTGTGCTCGACGAGGAGGATCGCGCGGTCTCCGGCGGCGACCACATCGGCCAGTGCGGCATAGACGTCGTCGATGCCCTGCGGGTCGAGGTTGGCGGTCGGCTCGTCGAGCACGATCAGGGGCGAGCCCATCGCGAGCGCGCAGGCGATCGCGAGTCGCTGCCGTCCGCCGCCGGACAGGTGATCCGGGTTCTCCTCACGCCGATCCCACAGTCCCACCCGGCGCAGTGCTGCTTCGACGCGGCCCCGTACGACGTCGAGTGCGAGCAGGAGATTCTCCGGCCCGAACGCGACCTCGTCGTAGACGGTGCCCGTGACGATCTGCGAATCCGGGTCCTGGAAGACCATCGCGACGTGCGTGCTCAGAGTGGCGGGCTGCGCGGCGGCGGTGTCGATTCCGCCGGCCTCGACGGTGCCGACCATGGTCGCCGGCAGCGCATGCGGGATCAGGCCGTTGAGGGCGAGCGTGAGGGTCGACTTGCCGGATCCGGAGGGTCCGAGCAGCAGGACGACCTCTCCGGGGTGGATGTCGAACGTCACGTCGCGCGGTGAGGGGTGCGCGGCATCGGCGTGGGTGAGAGAGAGCTCACGCACGCTCAGCAGGGGCGCGGATGGGCGCACGGCGGAGTCCCGGGTCGACGGATCGTACCCGTCTAACTTAGCTGAGCCTTACCTGATCCGCCATCGAGCGGAACCGACCGGCACCGAGGCGACCGGCGCCGATGCAGTCAGCGCCGAGCGACCCCGGCCCTGCGCAGCGCCGAGCCGATCGCGAGCCCCACCGCGGTCCACGCGATCGGGCCGAGCACCGAGATCGCGAGGTACAGGATCTGCGCCCACGGCGGCATGACCGACAGATGCGCGGCGAAGAACACCACGACCGCGACGACGACGCCGATCACGGCGGCAGAGATGAAGAAGCGCCACGGCCCCCAGGCGCGGTAGCGGGTGAGGGCGGCGACGCCCTCCTGGATGAGGCCGAACAGCAGGGCCGTGCCGATGAACCGCAGCGCCCACGCCGGGTTGAAGGCACTCGCGATCAGTGCCGCGAACACGTGCGTGATCAGGGCGACGAGGGGGAGCCGCAGCACCTCCTGGGCGATGATCCCCGGCAGCACGTGCGAGCCGAGCACGAGCCCGTAGAGGAAGAGGAGGGGGCTCGCCAGCAGCACGGGAGTCACCCATCCGGCGATGCCGGCGAGGATGCCCGTGGCCACTCCGATCGCTGCGCAGACGAGCAGTACTCGAGTCGACAGGACGGGGGTGCGGGCCACCTCTCCAGCTTACTGTCGACCTATCGGGAGGGAGGCCGTGGATAACCCTGGTCGATCGGCGAAGGCCGGGTGGTCGATCGACCAGTTCTCTCTTCGGCGGCGAACAGCGGGACTATGTTGGCCGCGGTGCAGCAACGAGGTTGCACCGTGATCATCGGGAGCACCACATGGGTCGAACACCCCTCCGGATGGCAGCAGCCACCACCCTGGCGACTCTGTTCATCGCATCGACAGCAACCACCGGTTACGCGGCGACGCCCACGGGGACGCACCCCGTCCCCGTCGCCGGCACGCCCGGGCATTACATCGTGGTCATGAAGGCAGACCCGCTCGCCAGCTATGAGGGCGACGTCAAGGGCCTGAAGGCCACGAAGCCCGCCGAAGGCGAGCAGCTCGAGACGCAGTCGAAGGACTCGCAGCGATACGTCGAGCACCTGCAGACGCAGCAGACCGACCTGATCGGCGACGTGGGCGTCACGCCCGACAACACCTATCAGGTCGCGCTCAACGGTTTCAGTGCCGACCTCTCCGGTGAGCAGGTCGACGCGCTGCGTGCGTCGAAGGATGTCCTGGGTGTCTACCCCGATGAGGTCCGGCACCCCGACGCGCAGACGTCCACCGACTTCCTCGGACTCGGCGACGACCGCAAGGGCCGCGGCGGAGTGTGGCAGCAGACCGGCGGCGTCGAGAAGGCCGGTGAGGGCGTCGTGGTCGGCGTGATCGACACCGGTATCGCTCCCGAGCACCCCTCCTTCGAGGGCAAGAAGATCAAGAAGCAGAAGAAGCAGCAGAGCCGGCACAAGGGCAACCAGCCCTACACCGACGGCACCAACGTGTACTTCGACAAGTCCGACGGCGGGCAGTTCCAGGCGGCCATGGTCGAAGGCCAAGACTGGGACACGAGGGACTACTCCTCGAAGCTCATCGGCGGACAGTACTTCTATGCCGGGGCCGAGGCCGCCGGCTTCGACTTCCAGTACGACTACCTCTCGCCGCGTGACGGCGACGGCCACGGCTCGCACACCGCGAGCACCGCGGCGGGCAACTTCAAGGTCGATGCCGCCATCGAGGACGTCGATTTCGGGACGATCTCGGGCGTTGCGCCCGGTGCGAAGGTCGCGGCCTACAAGGCCTGCTACGTCGGACCGGACACGACCGTCACCACCGACGACATCTGCGCGCTGAGCGACCTCGTCGCCGCGATCGATCAGGCGGTCGCCGACGGCGTCGACGTGATCAACTACTCCATCGGCGGAGGGGCCGCGAGCACCGTGTTGTCGCCGGAGGACCTCGCGTTCTTCAACGCCGCGGCCGCGGGCGTCTTCGTCGCGACGAGTGCCGGCAACGACGGCCCCGACCCGGTTACGGCCGACCATGCTTCGCCCTGGTACACGACCGTCGCCGCATCGACCATCCCGACCTGGGAGGGCACCGTGCAGTTCGACGGGTTCGAGCAGGCCGGAGCATCGGTGAGCGTGCCGTTCGGCGAGAGCGTCACGGGCCCGTCGATCGCCGCGGTGGATGCCGCCGCGGCCGGAGCCGTCGACCCGCAGCTCTGCCTGGCCGGCACCCTCGACCCCGCGAAGGTCACAGGGCGCATCGTGGTCTGCGACCGCGGCGGCAACGCGCGCGCCGAGAAGTCGCAGGTCGTGAAGGATGCCGGGGGCATCGGCATGGTCCTCGTGAACGTGCCCGGTGGTGCCGACTCGCTCGACAACGACTTCCACGCTGTGCCGACGGTTCACCTGAACGCCGCGCACCGCGCCGCTGTGCTGGCGTACGTGCAGGGCGGCGTCGACCGTCCGATCACCCTCGTCGGCGAGAACACCACGGGCGTGACCACCCCCACCCCGCAGATCGCGGGCTTCTCGAGCCGCGGACCGATGCTGGCCGACGGCAGCGATGTGCTGAAGCCGGATGTCGCGGCCCCCGGCGTCGCGATCCTCGCGGCGACGAACAACGGACCCGACGAGGAGCCGACCTTCGGCATCCTCTCCGGCACGTCGATGGCCTCGCCGCACGTGGCGGGTCTCGGAGCGCTGTACCTCGGTGAGCACCCGAAGGCGACACCGGCGGAGATCCGGTCGGCGATGATGACCACCGCCTACGACACCGTGCTGCCCGACGGTTCGAAGAACACCGACCCGTTCGAGCAGGGTGCCGGTCAGGTCGACCCGAAGCGGTACCTGAATCCCGGTCTGCTGTACCTCAACGGGGTCAAGGACTGGGCGGCGTTCCTCGACGGGAAGGGCCTGTCGGACTTCCCGGGGATCGAGCCCATCGACGGCAGCGACCTGAACCAGGCGTCGATCTCGATCGGCTCGTTGGCCAGCGCGCAGACCGTCACCCGCACGGTCACGTCGACCGAGAAGGGCACCTTCACCGCGAAGGCGTCCGTCCCGGGTGTGAACGTCAAGGTCACCCCGCAGCAACTGAAGTTCGACAGGCCGGGGCAGACCAAGACCTTCACCGTCACGTTCGACAACAAGAGCGCGCCGGTCGAGGAGTGGGCGACCGGTTCGCTCACCTGGAAGAGCGCGAAGAACTCGGTACGTTCGCCGATCGCGGTGTTCCCGGTCACGGCGGATGCTCCGGCCGAGGTCACCGGCACCGGCATCGACGGCAGCACGTCCGTGGAGATCATCCCCGGACTCGACGGCGACCTGGCGCTGAACCTCTCGGGCCTCACTGCCTACGAGCTGCTCGCCGACCCGGACAACCCGGTCGAGGGCCACTCGGGCGACGAGAACTCGGGTGATGCGAACAAGGACGTCGCCTGGATCGTGGACGTCCCGGAGGGCACCACGCTCTCCCGGTTCGACCTCGACTCGTCGGACGACGACGGCAGCGACCTCGACCTCACCGTGTACCGCGTGGTGAGCCCGGACGACCTGCGGTACTACGAGAACTGGCAGTCGGCGACCGGCTCGGCGGACGAGCAGGTCACGGTTCCGGCACCGACCGCCGGCACCTACCTGGTGGTGGCGAACGTGTACTCGACGACGGGGCCGATGACGTGGGACATGTCCTACGCCAACGTGCAGCCGGGCGGCGAAGGCGCGTTCACCGCGACGCCGAATCCGATCGCCGCGGTCCGCGGTGCGAAGACGAGTTACGACCTCAGCTGGACCGGCCTGACCGCCGGCGCCCGCTATCTCGGACTCGTCCAGTACGGAGACTCGGACGTGCGCACCGTCGTGACGGTGACGACGCCGGACGCTCCGGCGAAGCAGGCCCCGCCGACGGATGCCCCGGAGACTCCGGCACCCGAGACGAAGGCCCCGGAGACTCCCGCACCGACTCCGGCACCGACCCCGGCGCCGGAGACCCCGGCACCGGAGACCCCGGCACCGGAGACGCCGAAACCGGAGTAGCCCCCACAGCACAGCGCCCCGCGGTCTCCCTTCCGCGGGGCGCTGTGTGCGCGCACGGGCATCCGTTCATCGCGTGATCGGCGCCGCTCGTCGCAGCATCCGCTTCCTCCTCCGCATCCGGCCCACGCGCTTTCCTAACGTGGGGGAACGCAACGTCGCGTATCCCGAGGAGACTCCCATGACCGCACCGGGCATCGAACCCGTCACCGACCCGAAACTCCCTCCCGTCGCCCTCAGCGAGGAGCATCACGAGAAGGCGAACCGCTGGACTCTGCCGAAGATCATCCTCTGGGCGGCGATCGCCCTGCTGGGTGCCGTCGCGTGGACCATGCTCGCGATCGTCCGCGGCGAGACCGTCAACGCGATCTGGTTCGTGTTCGCCGCGGTCTGCACGTATCTGATCGGCTACCGCTTCTACTCGAAGGTGATCGAGAAGTACATCACCCGCCCGGACGACCGACGGGCCACCCCCGCCGAGGTCCGCCAGGACGGCAAGGACTACGTCCCCACCGACCGGCGCGTGCTCTACGGCCACCACTTCGCCGCCATCGCCGGCGCCGGGCCGCTCGTCGGCCCCGTGCTCGCGGCGCAGATGGGCTTCCTCCCCGGCACGATCTGGATCATCGTCGGCGTCGTGCTCGCCGGCGCTGTGCAGGACTACACGGTCCTCTTCTTCTCGATGCGCCGCGGCGGCCGCACGATCGGCCAGATGGCGCGTCAGGAACTCGGCAAGATCGGTGGCACCGCCGCGATCATCGCCTCGCTGCTGATCATGCTGATCATCGTCGCGATCCTCGCCCTCGTCGTGGTCAACGCGCTCGGCGAGAGCCCCTGGGGTGTCTTCTCAGTCGCCATGACCATCCCGATCGCGCTCTTCATGGGCGTCTACCTGCGCTACCTGCGCCCCGGCAAGGTCACCGAGGTCTCGATCATCGGCTTCGCACTGCTGATGGCCGCGATCATCGGCGGCGGCTGGGTCGCGGGCACCGAATGGGGTCAGGCGATCTTCCACCTCGACCGCACCACGATCGCGTGGGGCATCATCATCTACGGCTTCATCGCCGCCGTGCTCCCGGTCTGGCTGCTGCTCGCCCCGCGCGACTACCTGTCGACCTTCATGAAGATCGGCGTGATCGTCATGCTCGCCGGCGCCATCGTGCTGGTGCGTCCGGAGATCACGGTTCCCGCGGTCAGCATCTTCGGCGAGAACGGCATGGGTCCGGTGTTCGCCGGCCCCCTCTTCCCATTCCTGTTCGTCACGATCGCCTGCGGTGCGCTCTCGGGCTTCCATGCGCTGATCGCGTCCGGAACCACACCGAAGCTCATCGAGAAGGAGCGCCAGACGCGCTTCATCGGCTACGGCGGCATGCTCATGGAGTCGTTCGTCGCGATCATGGCCCTCGTCGCCGCGATCTCGATCGACCAGGGCATCTACTTCGCGATGAACGCACCGGCCTCGGCGACGGGTGGCACGGTCGAAGGGGCCGTCGCCTTCGTGAACTCGTTGGGCTTGTCGGGGGTGAACCTCACGCCCGAGATGCTCACCGGCACGGCAGAGGCGGTCGGCGAGGAGTCGATCGTGTCCCGCACCGGTGGCGCCCCGACCCTGGCGCTCGGACTCGCGCACATCATGCAGCAGGCCCTCGGCGGTCAGGCGCTCATGGCGTTCTGGTACCACTTCGCGATCATGTTCGAGGCGCTGTTCATCCTCACCGCGGTGGATGCCGGAACCCGCGTCGCCCGCTTCATGCTGCAGGACTCGATCGGCGCCTGGTTCCCCAAGTTCCGCGACGTCTCGTGGCGCCCCGGCGTCTGGATCTGCACCGCGATCATGGTGGCCGGCTGGGGAGCGATCCTCATCCTCGGTGTGACCGACCCGCTCGGCGGCATCAACACCTTCTTCCCGCTGTTCGGCATCGCGAACCAGCTGCTCGCCGCGATCGCGCTCGCCGTGGTGCTGGCCATCGTCGCCAAGCGCGGCCGCAGCTACTTCAAGTGGCTGTGGATCATCGCGCTGCCCCTGGCATTCACCGCGGTCGTCACCATCACGGCGTCGTTCTACAAGATCCTCTCCCCGGTCCCCGCCATCGGCTACTGGGCGAACCACTTCAAGTACGTGGCGGCGCGCGATTCCGGCGACACCGCGCTCGGTGGGCCCGAGGTGCTCGACGCGGTCATCCGCAACACGGCCGTGCAGGGCACCCTGTCGATCATCTTCGTCACCCTCGCGATCATCGTGATGGTCATGGCCGTGATCGTCACGGTCAAGGCGATCCGCAACGGCGGCGGCGAGAACACCGAAGACGAGCCGGTCGCCTCGCGCCGCTTCGCCCCGGCCGGGTTCCTGCCCAGCACCGCGGAGCGCGAGCTAGAGAAGCAGTGGGAGCCGATCCTCGCCGACGAGCGCAAGGCGTCGTCCCACTGAGATGGCCGACACCATGAGTCGGACGGATGCCGCGACCACCCTCCTGCGCGCTCTACTGGGCGCTGTGGGCCGGGTGGGCCGCGGCATCCGCTGGTACATGACGAACCTGATGGGCGACAGCGCCTACGCGACCTATGTCGCCCATCAGCGCCGCGTGCACCCCGACGAGGAGCCGATGACCGAACGGCAGTTCTGGCGGGAGCGGATGGACGACCAGGACCGCAACCCCGGTGCCCGCTGCTGCTGACGCGTTGTGCACGGCTCCGTAGGCTGATCCCATGACCGACGTCGTTCTCGCCGCAGTGCTCGGCGTGCTCGGCGGCGTCGTCCTGACGCTGCTGCTGCTGCTCGCTCGCCGTCTCGCGCGCGGGGCGGCCGACCTCGGCAGCGATGCGGAGCAGGCGGCGCTCACCGCGTTGCACCAGGCGAGCCTGGCCGCTCCGCACCTGCGCGCCGGTCTCGCCGCCCCCGATGTCGTCAAAGCCGCACGCCACCTGCGGGTGCTGCTCGGCAGTGCCGCGGTGGCGATCGTCAGCGCCGACGACACCGTCTCGTTCGACGGCTCGTCCGACGGGCTGGAGTCGGCGGCGATCCGCATCGCCGCGCAGGTCCGGGCCTCCGGGCGTCGACAGGTGTTCCCCGCGTCGGGGCGCGACGACGACCTCGAGGCCGTCGGGGCTCCGATCCGCGTCGACGGCCGCGTGGTCGGCGTCGTCGTCGCGTTCGCGGCACCCGTCGGGGCGGCGCTCGTGCGGGCCGCCGAAGAGGTCGCCGACTGGTGCGCCGCGCAGGTCGAGCTCGGGGTGCTCGACTCATCGCGGACCCAGCTCGCCGAGGCGGAGCTGCGGTCGCTGCGGGCGCAGATCTCCCCGCACTTCATCTACAACGCCCTCACGGCGATCGCCTCGTTCATCCTCACCGACCCCGAGCGTGCCCGCGAGCTGGTGCTCGAGTTCGCCGATTTCACGCGCTACTCGTTCCGGCGGCAGGGGGAGTTCACCACGCTCGCCGAGGAACTGGGCAGCATCCACTCGTACCTCGAACTGGAACGCGCCCGCTTCGGGGATCGGCTGCGGGTGACGCTGCAGATCGCGCCGGAGACCCTCGCGACGGTCATCCCCTTCCTCTCGGTACAGCCGCTCGTCGAGAACGCGGTGCGCCACGGACTCGAACCGGGTGAGGGCGGCGGGGAGATCCGCATCGTCTCGCGCGACGACGGCCCGCACACCGAGATCACCGTCGAGGATGACGGCGTGGGCATGGACCCCGAAGCCCTGCGCGCCACGCTCACCGCGAGCGACGACGGCGTGCACGTCGGCCTCCGCAACGTCGACACCCGGCTGCGCCAGCTCTACGGCGCGGACGGCGGTCTGTTGGTCGAGACCAACAGCGGCGCGGGTACCCTGGTGCGCATGCGGGTCCCGAAATCTCAACCGCAGCACGATCCGGACACCGACTGATGACGATGACCGCGAACAGCGCACCCCCGATCGACGTCCTCGTCGCCGACGACGAGAGCCCCGCGCTGGACGAGCTCGTGCATCTGTTGCGCACCGATCCGCGCATCGGCGAGATCCTCACGGCGTCGTCGGGTGCCGAGGCGCTGCGGCTGATGTCGGAGCGCGCGGTGCGGATCGCCTTCCTCGACATCCACATGCCGGGGCTCAGCGGCACCGAGCTCGCGCGGGCACTGCTGACTCTCGCCGTGCCGCCGGCGGTCGTGTTCGTCACGGCCGACGACGCCAAGGCGGTGGAGGCGTTCGAGCTGCGAGCCGCCGACTACCTGCTCAAGCCGGTGCGGGCCGCGCGGCTGCGTCAGGCGGTCGACCGTGTGGTCGAGGTCGGCGGCGACACCGCGGCATCCGGCGACGACGAGGTGCTGCCGGTCACGGTCGGCTCCGCGGTGCGGTTCGTGCGCCGCAGCGACGTGACCTGGGTGCAGGCGCAGGGCGACTACTCCCGGCTGCACACCGGCGACGGCGCGGGGCATCTGGTGCGCATCCCGATCTCCGAGCTCGAGACGCGGTGGACGGATGCCGGGTTCGTGCGCATCCACCGCTCGTCGCTCGTGCGCATCTCCGCCGTGACCGAGGCTCGGCTCTCCGGCGCGGAGGCCGCCGTCTCGATCGGTGGGCTCTCACTTCCGGTGAGTCGGAGGATGGTGCCGGCCGTGCGCGAGGCGTTGGTGCGCGGCGAGGGCGCGGGATGACCGAGAGGCCGAAGCGGGTCCGCGTCACCGCCGACCTCCCCGACCGGCGCCCGATGCCCCTGACCCGCGGCATCGCACTGCCCGGTGCCCCCGTGGATGAGGCGGATGCCGTCTACGCGCGGGCCCTGATGCGCAGCCAGCTCCGCCTCGCACTGGGGACCGTCGCCGGATTCGTGGTCGTCGTCGTCGCGCTCACCCTGGCGATCGCGCTCATCCCCGAGATCGGACGCATCCTGGTGTGGGGCCTGCCGCTGTCGTGGCTGCTGCAGGCGTACGCGTTCTACCCGATCATCGTCGTCTTCGCCGTGCTGTATGTGCGCACGGCCTCCCGCAACGAGCGCCGGTACCGGGCGCTGCGAGACCGCGAATGAACGCGGTGCTCGACCTCATCGGGGTCGCGCTGGTCATCGTCGCGACGCTGCTGATCGGCGTCTACGGACTGCGCATCTCGCGCACGACGGGCGACTTCTTCGTCGCCTCGCGCACGGTGCGACCGGTGTGGAACGCGTCGGCGATCAGCGGCGAGTATCTGTCGGCCGGCACGTTTCTCGGGCTGTCGGGCCTCGTGCTGCTTGACGGCGCCCGCGGGTTCTGGTTCCCGATCGGCTATGCCGCGGGCTATCTGCTGGTGCTCGCATTCGTCGCCGCCCCGCTCCGGCGCAGCGGCGCGTACACGATCCCCGACTTCATCGAGGCTCGGCTCGAGTCGACCTCCGCACGGCGGGTGACCAGCATCGCGGTGCTCGTCATCGGCTGGCTGTACATCGTGCCGCAGCTGCACGGCGCCGGGCTCACGCTGCTCGTCGTGGCCGGCCTTCCCGAATGGGTGGGCGCGGTGACCGTCGCGGTGCTCGTGGCCGCCGCAGTCGCGGCGGGCGGTATGCGGGCGATCACCTACGTGCAGGCGTTCCAGTACTGGCTCAAGCTCACCGCTCTCCTGGTGCCCGTGGTGTTCATCGCCTTCGCCCTCAGTGGGGGACCGCACGACTTCGATCCGGCGCTCGTCTTCCCCGTCGAGGCCGGTCCCTCCGGCTTCGACGTGTACGAGACGGCCTCGCTCCTGCTCGCGCTGCTGCTGGGCACGATGGGTCTGCCGCACGTGCTGGTGCGGTTCTACACGAGCCCGACCGGGGTGTCTGCCCGCCGCACGACCGTGATCGTGATCGGCATGGTGAGCGCGTTCTATGCGGTGTCGAGCACGATGGGGCTGCTGGCCCGCATCGCCGCTCCCGACCTCGCCGTGCCGGGTGTGGCGGACACGGTGGTGCTGCTGCTGCCCTCGCGGGTCTTCCCCGGGGTGGTCGGGGAGCTGCTGACCGCGCTGATCGTCGCCGGAGCGTTCGCGGCGTTCCTGGCGACCTCGGCCGGACTCGTCGTGTCACTTGCCGGGGTGATCAGCCAGGACGTGTTCTCGGGCTCGGTGCGCTCGTTCCGCCTGTCGGCGGTGCTCTGCGCCCTGGTGCCGCTCGTGATCGCGCTGCTCACGGCGCCGGCCGGGCTCGGATCGAGCGTCGGCGTGGTGTTCGTGGTGGCGGCGTCGACGCTGTCGCCGGTGGTGCTGCTCGGCGTGTGGTGGCGTGGGCTCACCGCTCGAGGGGCCGTGGCCGGGATGGTGTCGGGCGGATTGGCCGCAGGTCTCGCGCTGCTCGTGCACGCGGCGGTCGGGGGAGTCGGCGTCGCCGCGCCGTACCTCGCGCAGCCGGCCGCCTGGACCATCCCGCTCGCCACGACCGTGACGGTCGTGGTCTCGCTCCTCGACCCGCGGGGGCCGTCGCCACGCACCGACCGCTTCCTCGCGCGGGTGCACACCCCGGAGCGCGGCTGAGTCAGGGCTGGAACGCGCCTGAGTCAGCGGGCTGAGTCAGGACCGGGGAGTGCGCAGCGTCCAGGCCGGCCACCAGCCGTCAGGGAGACGCGCGAGGAGGTCTTCGGCATCGTCCAGCTCCTCGGCCGGGAACGACGGGTCGGGTTCGCCGCCGCCCGACCGTCCGCCCCCGTCAGGGGTGCGCAGCTCGGTATGCAGCCAGCGTCGCTGCCCGACGGGGAAGACCTCCCTCAGCCCTCCGGCGGCGATCGCGAGCAGGGTCTCCTCGAGCTGGTCGGCGACACTCTCGGCGGTCTCGTCGCAGGCATCGCAGGTGCAACTGGGCGCGTATTCCCGGGTCAGGGCTCCGGACTGGATGAAGACGGATTCGGCCGTCCCGGTGAGGGTGATCTGCGCCCCTGTGGTGGGACGCAGATGCCAGACGCGTGCCCCCGACTCATCGGACCGTCGTTCGACATCGACGTCGTACCAGGTCTCGAGGTGGTGGACGAGTGCGTCGACGACCGACATCACCGGGGCGAACCGCTCCGGATGGGTCACCCGCGAGTAGGCGTCTTCCGGAGGCGAGCCACCGGCCCAGCGGGATCCGTAGGCGATGACACGGCCGGACTCGTCGACGAACTCCGGGATCGCGAGCACCGGGCGCGTGAACGGCACCGGGGCGACGACGAATTCGATGTCCACCTCTTCGCGCCGCAGGGCGTCGAGCTCCTCGCCGTCGCGGTCGGCCTGCGGCCAGGACGCGAGCATCTCCCGGAACGGCTCGCGCTGTTCCGGGTGCTCGATGATCCCCCTCAGCAGGCCGGCGACCGGGACCGACATCGTCGAGGTACCCACCTCCGGTTCGCTCGTGAAGCGCCACCTCGCCGCCGGATGCGCCACGGCGATCGCGTTGCCCAGGAACCGTTCCGCCGCCTCCGCCGTCTCGGGATCATCGAGGAGTTCGGGGTGCGCGGCAACGAAGTCCCACAGTGCGCCGAGGTCGGCGGCGAGGGCGGCGGGGTCGGCGCCGGCGTCGTGGGCGAAGGCCTCGAAGAGCTCGAAGCCTTCGACGAATCGCGGGGGCGCGACCGGCTCGGGGCTCGGCCAGATCAGCATGGCGGACATGGCGTCCGGCATCGGCGCGAGCGCGCCCGGGAAGGTGTTCGACGTCGACATCGGACTCAGAGCTTCCGGCTGCGCGGCATGAGCCGTACGTCGGGGAGCGGCGGGGCCGGGATGCGCACGTCGTGACCCTCGACCGCGCCGAAGCGGGGCGATGCCGCTCCCGTCGCGGACTCCGCCTCCCACTCCTCGCGCGCGGCGACGATCTCGTCATGCGAGCGGCCGGCGAAGTTCCACCACATCACGATGTCGTCCTCGAAGGGCTCGCCGCCGAGCACGAACAGCAGGGCACCATCGCGGCTGGCCACCTCGACCTCGTCGCGGGAGTCGCCCAGATAGAGCAGACCATTCCGGTCGAGTGGATGCTCCGCCACCACGGCATCGCCCTCGACGAGCATGAGGGCGTGCTCCCAGTCGGAGCGCAGCGGCAGTCGCACGCGGGAGCCGGGGGCGAGCACGATCTCCGCACCGACGATCGGAGTGTGCACCGTGGCGGGCGAGCGCACGCCCGCGAACTCGCCGAGCACGACCGTGGCCTCGGCATCCGCTCCATCGTCAGCCGGGAGGGCGACGGAGGGCAGCTCGGTGTGGCGCTCGAACCCGGCCGCGCCGTGGCGGGCGGAATCCGGCAGCACGACCCAGAACTGCAGGGCGTCGAGGGGCACCGGACCCTCGCCGATCGAGTACTCGGAGTGCGAGATGCCGTTCCCGGCCGTCATCAGGTTGAGCTGACCGCGGCGCAGGTCGGCGTCGCTGCCGAGCGAGTCGCGGTGGCGGATCTCGCCGACCAGCGGCCAGGTCACCGTCTGCAGCCCGATGTGCGGATGCGGCTCGACCCGCATCTTCGTGTCGGCGGGCCCGAACCGGTCGAGGAAGCACCAGGCGCCGATCGTCGGCAGGTTGCGGTGCGGCAGTGCCCGCAGCACGTTCATGCCGCGTACCCCGCCGAGCGGCACTTCGCGCGGCTCGAGGATGAGGCGGCGCTGCCCGATCATTCCGCTCGGCCCGTCGGGTCCTCACCCGCGGATCCGGCATGTCCCGCGGGGGTCTGCGGCCAGCGGATCTCGGCGCCCGGCACCTCGTGCGTCTCGAGATACTTGGCGATGTAGGGGCAGAGCGGGACGATCGCCTCACCGCGCTCCGTGGCATCCGCCAGTGCTGCCGCTGCGAGCTTCCCCGCCAGCCCGTGGCCCTGGAACGCCGGGTCGACCTCGGTGTGGATGAAGCGGATGCTCCCGGGGCGCAGGTCGAAAGCCGCGAAGCCCGCGAGCACGTCGTCGGAGCGGATCTCGTAGCGCGACTCTTTGTCGTTGCGAGTCACGGTGATGTCGGTCATCGGATGCTCCTTCGAACGGGGTGTCTCCAACCTACGCCCGCCGCGCGGGGTGGGCTCCTGTGGATGAGGCGCCGCCCGCGTCGGCGGGGGTCGTTACGCTGGAGGGATGCCGCAGACTCCCCGTGACCCGTACGCGGATCTGCCGTACGCCGACGAGCCCTACGACGACGGATGGGAGTCGTCCGCTCCTCCGGAGCCCATGGACTGGGAGCCGCAGGGCGCGGGCTACGAGCCGCCGCTCGATTGGGGACAGGGGCCGGTCACTCCGGTGGCCCCGGCTCCCTCCGCCGGCCGTGCGCCCGCCGTGCGCCACGCCACCCCGAGCCGCTATCCGACCGCGCGCGAGGCGCTGCACACGGTCTTCGGCTACGACGAGTTCCGCGGCGACCAGGCCGACATCGTCGAGCAGGTCATCTCGGGCGGCGACGCCGTCGTCCTGATGCCCACCGGCGGCGGAAAGAGCATCACCTACCAGGTGCCCGCACTCGTGCGTGAAGGCACGGGGCTCGTCATCAGCCCCCTCATCGCGCTCATGCACGACCAGGTCGACGCGCTGCGGGCCAACGGCGTCAACGCGGCCTACCTCAACTCCACGCAGGCGATCGACGAGCGTCGCGAGGTCGAGCGGGCCTACGTCGCCGGCGAGCTCGACCTCATCTACGTCGCCCCTGAGCGTCTGTCGAACGCGCAGACCACGGCGCTCCTCCAGCGCGGAACGCTCAGCGTGATCGCGATCGACGAGGCGCACTGCGTGTCGCAGTGGGGCCACGACTTCCGCCCCGACTACCTCACCCTCGGCGACCTGGGCGAGCGGTTCCCCGGGGTGCCGCGCATGGCGCTCACGGCCACCGCGACCGCGGCGACGCACAAGGAGATCACCGAGCGGCTGCGCCTCGACACCGCGAAGCACTTCGTCGCGAGCTTCGACCGCCCGAACATCCAGTACCGGATCGTGCCCAAGGTCGACCCGCGCAAGCAGCTGGTCGCCTTCATCAAGGCGCAGACCCCGGCGAGCGACGACGGCGCGCAGCCCGCGGGCATCGTCTACGCGCTCAGCCGCAAGTCGGTCGAGCAGACGGCGACCTATCTCGCCGCGCAGGGTCTCGACGCGCTGCCGTATCACGCGGGTCTTCCCGCCGAGGTGCGGGCGGCCAACCAGGCGCGCTTCCTCCGCGAAGACGGTGTCGTCATGGTCGCGACCATCGCGTTCGGCATGGGCATCGACAAGCCCGACGTGCGCTTCGTCGCGCACATCGACCTGCCGAAATCCGTCGAGGGGTACTACCAGGAGACCGGTCGTGCCGGCCGTGACGGCGAGCCCGCGGTGGCGTGGATGGCGTATGGACTCGGCGACGTCGTGCAACAGCGCCGCCTCATCGACCAGAGCCCCGGCGACCGCACCTTCAAGATGCGGATGGGGCAGCACCTCGACGCCATGCTCGCGCTGTGCGAGACGGTCGAGTGCCGCCGGCAGAATCTGCTCGGGTACTTCGGCCAGGAGTCGCAGCCCTGCGGCAACTGCGACACCTGCCTCGACGACACCGAGACGTTCGACGGCCTCGTGCCGGCACAGAAGCTGCTCTCGACGATCGTTCGGCTCAAGCGAGAGCGCAACCAGTCGTTCGGCGCCGGGCACCTCATCGACATCCTCCGCGGCGCCTCGACCGAGCGCATCCGGCAGCAGGGGCACGAAAAGCTCGCAACCTACGGCATCGGCAACGACCTCTCGGACCAGGACTGGCGCAGCGTCGTGCGGCAGCTTCTGGCCCGCGGCATCCTGGTCGCCCAGGGCGACTACGGCACCCTCGCCCCCGGGGAGCAGGCGGCGGGTGTGCTGCGCGGCGAGACCGCGGTGCCGTTGCGCAAAGACACGATCGGGCGTCCGACCTCTTCGTCGCGGGCGCGCAAGGCGAGTGCCGCCGATGCGCTGGATGCCGGTGACCGCGGGCTGTTCGAGGCGCTGCGCGCCTGGCGGGCCGAGACCGCTCGCGAGCAGGGTGTGCCCGCGTACATCGTGTTCGGCGACGCAACGCTGCGTGCGCTCGCCGAGCATCGGCCGGCATCTCTCAAGGATCTCGACGGCATCACGGGCATCGGCGCCAAGAAGCGCGAGGCCTACGGCGAGGGCGTGCTGGCGGTCATCGCCGCCGCCTGACCGCCGCGGCCCAATCGCATAGACCCATGGCGGGCGGTCGGGAGTGCGGCAAGAACATCTAAGTACACTGGGTACACAAGAGTTCACAGAAGGGCAGCGATGATCGGCGTGAATCCCTTCCGCCCGACAGCCGGAGCCGAGCCTCCGCAGTTGATCGGTCGTGCCGGGATCCTCGATGAGTTCCGCTACGGGCTCCGCATCCGCTCCGGGGCGCCGGGGCTGCTGACCATCTTCACCGGCGCGCGAGGCATCGGCAAGACCGTCATGCTCGGTGAAGCCGAGGACGCGGCGCTCACTCACGGCTGGATGGTCGTCTCGGAGACCGCGACCCGTGGCTTCCTGGGTCGCATCGGCGAGGCGATGCGCGCCGCCGCAGAAGAACAGGGGCAGGGTCCGGCCGGAAGGCGGATCACCGGTATCGGCGCCGCAGGCTTCTCCATCACGACGCAGCTCCCTCCCGAACAGCAAGCAGGATGGCGACAGGTCGGCGAGAAACTTCTCCGACAGCTCGACGAGAACGGAACCGGGCTGGTCATCACCCTGGATGAGATCCACGGGGCAGACCGGGATGAACTCGCTCAGCTCGCAGCCTCGGTCCAGCATTACATCCGCGATGGTCTCCCGATCGCGCTCCTCTTCGCGGGCCTCCCCGCGACGGTGTCCGATCTCCTCAACGAGGGGGTCGCGACCTTCCTGCGGCGGGCGGATCGGGTCGATCTGCACGCTGCAGCCATCGACGAAGTCGAGAGCTCATTCGCAGACATCTTCGCCGCCTGGGAGATGCCACTCGAGCCGGTGCTGATCAGGGCTGCGGCGGAGTCGACGGGAGGCTATCCGTTTCTGATCCAGTTGATCGGCTATCACCTGTGGCAGCTGGCGGAATCTACGGCTCGACCGCTCGGCGCCGAGGACGTCGACCTGGCGCTGGCTGCCGCACACCGCAGAAATGCCCGGGTGGTCATCGAGGCTGCACTGTCCGCTGTCTCCCCGAAGGACCTCGACTTCCTCAGAGCGATGGCCGAAGACGATATCCCTGCAACCACGGCAGACATCGGTCGTCGCCTCGGTGATAAGAAGAACACGGTCGGCAATTACCGCGCGCGGCTCATCGCTTCGGGCCTGATCCAACCGGCGGGCCACGGTCGCGTCGACTTCGCGATCCCCGGACTGCGGGGACATCTCCGCACTCGTTGAGCCTTTGTCGCGGTCGCCCTGTCGCGAGGCGACAACGGAACGCCGGGATATGCCCGCACGCCGTTGGAGGATGCTCACAGCGGAGTTCGCCCGGGTTTGTCGCAGACCTACCATGGGGGCACCCCTACTTCCCTGGAGGAATGCCATGGTCGACGCTGCCGTCCGTCCTTCGACGACACCCGATGAATCGCCCGCGACCGCGCTCGCCCCGCAAGTCGATGTCGCCCGCGTCAACGATGCCCTGATGGGCACCTGGGGCGACGTGCGCCGTCAGGCGCGCGAGATGATCAAGGACTCCGCGTTCTGGCGCAAGGACGAGCTCGGTAAGGACGAGCACCGCGAGCGTGTGCTCAGCCAGCTGCACCTGCTGGTCGAGAACAAGGCCGTGCACCGTGCGTTCCCCAAGTCGCTCGGCGGCGAGGAGAACAATGGCGCCAACATCGCCGGCTTCGAGGAGCTCGTGGTCGCCGACCCCAGCCTGCAGATCAAGTCGGGCGTGCAGTGGGGGCTCTTCGGTTCGGCCGTGCTGCAGCTCGGCACCGCGGAGCACCACGAGAAGTGGCTCCCCGGGATCATGGACCTCTCGATCCCCGGCGCCTTCGCGATGACCGAGATCGGCCACGGCTCGGATGTCGCCGCCGTCGGGACGACCGCGACCTACGACGCGGCGACCGAGGAGTTCGTCATCAACACCCCGTTCCGGGCGGCCACTAAGGAGTACCTCGGCAACGCCGCGCTGCACGGTGTCGCGGCGACCGTCTTCGCGCAGCTGATCACCAACGGCGTGAACCACGGCGTGCACTGCTTCTATGTGCCGCTGCGCGGCGAGGACGGCGTCGACCTCCCCGGCATCGGCCGCGAGGACGACGGTCTCAAGGGCGGCCTCAACGGCATCGACAACGGACGACTCTCGTTCGACCAGGTGCGCATCCCGCGCACGAACCTGCTCAACCGCTACGGCGATGTGGCCGTCGACGGCACGTACTCCAGCGCGATCGACAGCCCCGGCCGTCGCTTCTTCACGATGCTCGGCACGCTCGTGCAGGGGCGCGTGTCGCTCGACGGCGCGGCATCCTGGGCTTCCGCGCTCGGCCTGCACATCGCGATCACCTACGCCACCCAGCGTCGCCAGTTCGACGGCGCGGACGGGCAGGAGGTCGTGCTGATGGACTACGGCAAGCACCAGCGCCGTCTGCTGCCGCGCCTGGCGACCACGTACGCGCAGATCTTCGCGCACGACGAGTTCCTGCAGAAGTTCGACGGCGTCTTCTCGGGTCGCACCGACACGCCCGCCGACCGTGAAGACCTCGAGACGCTGGCCGCCGCTCTCAAGCCGCTGTCGACCTGGCACGCTCTCGACACGCTGCAGGAGGCCCGCGAAGCCACCGGCGGTGCCGGCTTCATGTTCGAGAACCGTCTGGTGGGCCTGCGCGCCGACCTCGACATCTACGTCACGTTCGAGGGCGACAACAACGTCCTGCTGCAGCTGGTCGGCAAGCGTCTGCTGACCGATTACGCCAAGCAGTTCCAGGGCAAGGATGCCGCCGCGCTCGCCAAGTTCGCCGTCGGGATGACCGCGGGCAAGCTGTTCCACGGCGCCGGACTCCGTCAGCTGGGCCAGGCCGTCTCCGACTTCGGCCAGGTGAGCCGTTCGGTCGAGCGGGGGCTGCGCGAGGAGCAGCAGCACGATCTGCTCGCCGGACGCGTGCAGCAGATGGTGGCCGACATCGCCTCCCGCCTGCGCCCCGGCGCGAAGGACAAGGCCCTCGGCGCCCGCCTGTTCAACGAGAACCAGGCCGAGCTCATCGAAGCCGCCCGCGCGCACGGAGAGCTGCTGCAGTGGGAGGCGTTCACCGACGCCGTGCACCAGATCGACGACGCCGACACCAAGAAGGTGCTCACGTGGCTGCGCGACCTGTTCGGTCTGCAGCTCATCGAGAAGCACCTTGCCTGGCACCTGATCAACGGACGCCTGTCGACCCAGCGCGCCGCCGCCGTGTCGAGCTACATCGACCGGCTGTGCGCGCGGCTGCGCCCCCATGCCCTCGACCTGGTGAACGCGTTCGGCTACGAGCCCGAGCACGTGCGGGCGCCGATCGCGAGCGGCATCGAGAAGCAGCGTCAGGACGAGGCCCGCGCCTACTACGCCGACCTCGCCGCCACCGGCAAGGCCCCGATCCAGGAGAAGGCGCTCAAGAAGAAGCAGCGCTGACGGGCCGTCGACCGGGCGCCGGTCAGGAGGACCACTTCGTGAGGTCGATACCGCGTTCGACGGCCAGCGCCTGAAGGTGCTCGGCGGAATCCGTCTCGACGCAGACGCACGCCTGCAGCCCCGCGGTGTCGTCGTCGCGCAGCAGGTAGTAGCTGGTCGCGTCGGTCAGCAGTTTGCCCTCGGCGTCGCGGAACAGCCAGCGCACCTTCACCAGCACGAGTCGATCCGACAGCTCGTTCGCGTCGAGGAGCTCGTGCCCGACGGAGGCGAGGCCGAGTTCCCGGTACAGGGGATAGGACTGCTTCAGCCCCGCGACCATCTCCTCCCGGGTGTCCAGGACGCCGGAGACCCGGTCGTCGGCGATCATGCCGGGGGTCGACCACAGCTCGACGGCGGCTTCGGCGTCGAACTCCGTCAGGGATGCCGCATAGCGCGAGAGGTACTGTTCGATCCGGTCGGTGTGGATGCTCATGATGTCGAGGGTACGGACCGTTCGCATCGACCGTCAGGGGCCTTGACGGCAGCCGGTGCGTAGGGTGGATCGAACCTCAGAAGAAGGAGTCCCCGTGACCCGCGTCAATGCCTACGCCGCACCCCGCGAAGCCGCCCCGCTGGAGAAGACCGTCATCGAGCGGCGCGAGCTCGGGCCGCTCGACGTGCTCATCGACATCGCGTTCGCCGGCATCTGCCACTCCGACATCCACACCGTGCGCGGCGACTGGGGTCCGCAGAGGTACCCGCTCGCTCCGGGGCACGAGATTACCGGGACGGTCGCCGCGGTGGGCGATGCCGTCACCCGGCACGCGGTCGGCGATCGCGTCGGCGTCGGATGCCTGGTGAACTCGTGCGGAGAGTGCCGCAACTGCCTGCGCGGCGAGGAGCAGTACTGCACCGAGGGCGCGGTGCAGACCTACGGCAGCACGGACCGCGACGGCACCGTCACGCAGGGCGGCTACTCCGAGCAGGTCGTGGTGACCGAGAAGTTCGTCCTGCGCATCCCGGATGCCCTGCCGCTGGATGTCGCCGCGCCCCTGCTGTGCGCCGGCATCACGACCTACTCGCCGCTGCGGCACTGGAACGTCGGTCCCGGCACCCGCGTCGCGGTCGTCGGCCTCGGCGGCCTCGGGCACATGGGTGTGCAGATCGCGCACGCACTGGGCGCCGAGGTGACTGTGCTCTCGCAGACCCTGAACAAGAAGGACGACGGTCTGCGGCTCGGCGCCGACCACTATCGCGCCACGAGTGACCGGGACACCTTCCGCGAGCTGCGCTCCTCGTTCGACGTGATCCTCAACACCGTGAGCGCCGTGATCGATGTGCGCTCGTACCTGAGCCTGCTCGACGTCGGGGGCGCGCTCGTCTGCGTCGGCGCGCCCGCCGAGCCGCTGTCGGTCGGGGTCATGTCACTGATCGGCGGGCGGCGATCGCTCGCCGGCAGCAACATCGGCGGCATCCGCGAGACGCAGGAGATGCTCGACTTCTGCGCCGAGCACGGTCTCGCCGCCGAGATCGAGGTGATCCCGGCCTCCGAGATCAACGCCGCCTACGAGCGCGTGCTCGCATCCGACGTGCGGTACCGGTTCGTGATCGACGCGGCCACCTTCGCCGACTGACGTCGGTGGGGGCCGATACGTTGACACGATGACCTCTCTTCTCACGGGCCCAGATGCCCGCGACCGCTGCGCCTGGGTGGGCGACGACGTCGAGTACCGCCGCTACCACGACGAGGAGTGGGGTGTGCCCCTGCACGGCGACCGCGCCCTGTTCGAGAAGATGGCGCTCGAGGGCTTCCAGGCCGGACTCTCGTGGATCACGATCCTGCGCAAGCGTCCGCGGTTCCGAGAGGTGTTCGCCGGGTTCGAGCCCGAGGCGGTGTCGGAGTTCGATGACGCCGATGTCGAGCGGCTCATGGCGGATGCCGGCATCATCCGCAACCGCGCCAAGATCCTGGCCACGATCGGCAACGCCCGCCTGGTGCGCACGATGGCGGAGGGCGAGCTCGACGAGCTGATGTGGTCGTTCGCACCGGCGGCATCCGGCGCCCGTCCGGCGTCGTTCGCCGACGTTCCGGCGGTCACGCCGGAGTCGACGGCGATGAGTAAAGAGCTGCGTCGACGCGGGTTCCGCTTCGTCGGGCCGACCACCATGTATGCCCTCATGCAATCGGCCGGGATGGTCGACGATCACATGGCAGGATGCTGGCGCGCGTAACGGAGGGTGATGGGGATATCTGCCCATCGAGTGATATTCCGCGACGCGGTTAGGATGTACGAGTGCTCAGCGACCAGTCAGGCCTGCGCATGAGTAATCGGAGAGTGTGACCCTGGGGGGGAACCGGGCATGAAGGCCTTGTCATGGATGCGCGCGCGACCCAAGACGCTGGCGTCCGCCGCCGGCGTCACCGTCGGCGTCATCGCCATCACGACCATGGCCTTCACCTATGAGGGGTTCCCGACCACCAAGGTCGACCTGAACGACGGCGGCGTCTGGATCACCAAGACGTCGAGCCTGCTCGTCGGCCACTTCAACAACGAGTCCACGATCCTCGACGGCGGTCTGCGCACCACCAGCGAGAACTACGACATCCTCCAGGCCGCGGCCAACGTGCTCGTCGTCGACCAGAGCGCGTCCACCGTGACCGCGATCGATCCGGCCCGGGTCTCGCTCGGCGACTCCACGATCATCCCCTCGTCGGCCAAGGTCGCGATGGGGGCGAACACCGCGGCCATCCTCGACGAGAAGTCCGGCGACCTCTGGGTCGTGCCGGTCAAGGGCATCGCCTCCTTCGAGATCGAGGCGGCCGAGCCGGTCGTCGAACTCGGCGAGAACTCCGACGTCACGGTGGCCCAAGACGGCACAGTCTTCGCCCTCTCCGGCGAACGCGGCGAGGTCGTCACTGTGCCCGTCGACAACGAAGGTGCTCCGGGAGAGACGTCGACCTCGTCGGTCGGCGAGCTCGACCTGTCGGTGCGCCCCACCATCACCGCCGTCGGACGCACACCTGTCGTGTTCGACGAGGCGGCCGGAGTCGTCACGACGCCGGGAGGCCTCCGCACCGAGGTCGAGGGCGCGGCGGATGCCGTGCTGCAGCAGGCTTCGGCCGAGACCGACGCCGTCGCGATCGCCACCCCGACCGCGCTCGTGCGCGTGCCGCTCGACGGCAGCGAACCGGAGCAGACCTCCGCGGGCGGCGAGGGCACGGCTGCGGCACCGGTCTGGCTCCGCGGCTGCACGTACGGGGCCTGGGCGGGGTCGGCGACCTTCATCCGCGAGTGCCCGGGTGACAGCAACGACGTGAACGCCCCGATCGACGGCGCCGAGGAATCCGCCAGCCTGACGTTCCGCGTCAACCGCGACGTGATCATCCTCAACGACGCGGTGGGCGGCGCCGCCTGGATGGCCAACGAGAGCCTGCAGCGCGTCGACAACTGGAACGACCTGACGCCGCCCGAGGGCGAGACGGAGAACCAGGAGGACTCGACCGAGGAGACGGTCGAGACCACACTCCCGGAGCGCAGCGAGGAGAACACGCCTCCCATCGCCGAAGACGACTCGTACGGCGTGCGCCCCGGCGCCACGACGCTGCTCCCCGTGCTCGACAACGACAACGACCCCGACGGCGATGTGCTCGTCGCGGCGCTCGCCGAAGCGCAGCCGTCCATCGGGACCGTGCAGCCGATCAACAACGGCGGCTCGCTGCAGATCACCGTCGGCGAGAAGGCCTCCGGCACCGCCAGCTTCACCTACGAGGTCGATGACGGACGCAAGGGCAAGGACACCGCGGTCGTGACCCTCGCGGTGCACGACTGGAACGAGAACGCCGGCCCCACGTCGAAGCGGAAGACCTCGCTCGCGGTCGAGACCGGCGGCACGATCTCGTACAACATCCTCCCGGACTGGATCGACCCCGACGGCGACGACATCTACCTGAAGGAGGTGCTCGCCGCCCCCGGCGACGAGGTCGACTTCAGCAAGGACGGTCAGATCACCTACAAGGCGACCGCGAGCCTGCAGGGGCGCAAAGACGTGCAGGTCACCGTCGCCGACGCTTTCGGAAAGCTCGGCACCGCGACCATCGCCCTCGACGTGCGCCCGCAGGGCTCGACGAACCCCAAGACCAACGCCGACCACGTGATCACACGCGCCGGCGAGCAGGTCACCGTCGCCCCGACCGCGAACGACACCAGCACCTCCCGCGAGCAGCTGCGTCTGAGCCGGGTACTCGACACCCCCGGGGCGACGATCGTCCCGAACACGCCCAACAAGACCTTCTCCTTCATGGCCGAGAAGCCGGGCGTCTACTACGTGCAGTACCAGGTGACGACCGGTCCGAAGAACGGCGAGGGCATCGTCCGCGTCGACGTGATGCCGGAGTCGGAGACCGATCTGCCGCCCATCGCCGTCCGCGACGTGGCACTTCTCCCCACCGGCGGCGACGTGCTGCTGGGCGTGCTCAACAACGACACCGACCCCGCCGGCGGCATCCTCGTCGTGCAGTCGGTGTCACTGGAGCCGAGCAGCGGCATCTCGGTCTCGGTCCTCAACCACGAGACGCTGCGGATCACGGATCAGGGCGCCCTCGAAGAGCAGGTGCGCGTCAAGTACCGCATCTCGAACGGGTCCAAGTCGGCCGAGGGCGAGGTCGTCGTCATCCCGATCCCGGCCCCGGACGAGCTCCTGCAGCCGATCGCCAACCCCGACACGGCGACCGTCCGCGTCGGCGATGTCGTGACGATCCCGGTGCTCGACAACGACACGCACCCCAGCGACGACGTCATGCACGTCGAGCCCGAGCTCATCGAGCCGTTCGTCGACCCCGAAGACGGCGAGGCCTTCGTCTCGCAGGACACCGTGCGTTTCAAGGCGGGCCCTGAGGCCAAGACCGTGTACCTCACGTACGAGGTCTCCGACTCGCGCCAGCAGAAGGCGGCCGGCTACGTCACCATCCAGATCCTGCCCATCGACGAGGAGAACAACGCAGCTCCCCGTCCGCAGGACCTCGTCGCCCGCGCACTCGCCGGCACCGAGGTGAACATCGCGGTGCCGCTCGACGGCATCGACACCGACGGCGACTCCGTCGAGCTGGTCGGCATCGAATCGAGCCCCAGCAAGGGACGCATCACGAACGGTCCGAACTACTTCACCTACGAGGCCTCCGACGGGGCATCCGGTGTCGACGTGTTCAAGTACCGCGTGCGCGATCGGCTCGGAGCAGAGGGCGTCGCGACCATCCGCGTCGGCATCGCCCCGGCCGAGCAGATCAACCAGCCCCCGTATGCGGTGAAGGATGCGGTGGTCGTGCGACCGGGCCGCGAGATCGCCGTGCCCGTCCTCGCGAACGACTCCGACCCCGAGGGCGACAAGGTCTCGCTCCTCAAAGACGGCCTCGAGCTCCCGGAGGGCTTGGAGGCCCGTGTCTCCGGCGACCGGGTGCTCGTGCAGGCGCCGAACGGCCCGACCGAGACCTCGCTGCAGTACACCGCCGTCGACGCCCGCGGGGCCGAGGCGACGGCCACCCTGCAGATCACGGTCGATGAAGACGTTCCCCTGCGCGCGCCGGTCGCCCGCGACGACCGGCTGCAGCCGGTGGATCTGAAGGACGGTGGCCTGAGCGCCGACCTCGACATCCTCGCCAACGACGAGGACCCCGACGGCACCACCGACAGCCTCGCCGTCGCGATCGGCGAGGGCGGCACGCAGCTCGAGAACGGCAAGGTGCGCGTCACCGTCACCGACGAGCTGCAGCTGATCCGCTACACGCTCACCGACCGCGACGACCTGCAGGCATCGGCGTTCATCTTCGTGCCCTCGCGCGCCGACCTGCGCCCGACGCTCACCTCGACGAAGCCGCTCGAGGTCGTCAGCGGCGAGACCGAGGAGGTTCCGCTCTCGGAGTACGTCACGGTCGCCGGCGGGGGTGACGTGGTGATCACCGAGAAGGCGAAGATCAGCGCGAACCACGCCGACGGCTCCGACCTGCTCAAGGACGCGAAGACCCTCGTCTACACCTCGGCCAAGGGCTTCTTCGGACCGGATTCCCTCACCTTCGAGGTGACCGACGGCGATGGGCCGGACGACCCCGAGGGGCGCAAGGCCACGCTCAGCATCCCGATCAACGTGCTGCCGCCCGAGAACCAGCAGCCCACCTTCATCCAGGGGCAGGTCAACGTCGCCCCCGGCGAGCCGGCGACCTCGCTCGACCTGGCCGCTCTCACCGACGACCCCGACCCCGAAGACGAGGGCAAGCACGACTACTCCCTCGTCGGCGGCGAAGAGAAGGGCATCTCCGCCCGCATCGACGGTGACGACAAGCTCGTCGTCGAGGCCGCATCGAATGCCAAGAAGGGCACCACGGTCACGCTCAAGATCCGCGTCTCCGACGGCACGACCGAACCGGTAGAGGGCACGGTCGCGGTCTTGGTCACGGCGTCGACGAGGTCGATGCCGGCGGCGAACACCGACACGGTCGCCGAAGCGGATGCGGGCAAGACCATCACGGTGCCCGCTCTCGCGAACGACTACAACCCGTTCCCCGAGACGCCGCTGAAGATCGTGACCGCAGTCGCGGAGTCGGGCTCCGGCGAGGTCACGTTCACCGACAGCGAGGTCACCGTCACGCCGAACGAGTCGTTCGTGGGGACGCTCGTCGTCCGCTACCGCATCCAGGATGCGACCGAGGATGCCGACCGCGAGGTCAACGGCCAGATCGTCGTCACCGTGCAGGACGTGCCGGATGCGCCCGGCGTCCCGGTCATCGCGAGCGTGCAGGACCGCACGGTCGTGGTGTCGTTCTCGGCCCCCTCGAACAACGGCGCCGAGATCACGAAGTACACCGTGAAGTCGGTCGGGGGCAGCTCATACACCAAGGAGTGCCAGTCGACCACCTGCACGCTCGACGGCCTCACCAACAACGTCGAGTACACGTTCCAGGTGACCGCGACCAACCGCGTCGGCGAGTCCGAGCCGTCTGCCCTGTCGGCACCGGCACGCCCCGACGCGCGTCCGGACACCCCCAACCCGCCGACCCTGAAGTTCGGCGACAAGTCGCTCCAGGTGTCGTGGGCCACTCCGACCACGCCGGGCTCTCCCGTCGACCGGTACACGCTCGAGATCTCGCCCGCGCCGCCTTCCGGCGTGACGCAGAAAGAGGTCACGGGCAACTCGATCACGTGGGAGGGGCTGGAGAACGGCTCGGACTACCAGGTGAAGGTGCAGGCGCACAACAAGGCGCCGGACCCCTCCAGCTGGAGCGGCTGGTCGGCCTCCGAGATTCCGGCCGGTCCCCCGCTGGCCCCGGCACCCCCGACGACGGTCGAGCTCTCGCCCGTCGGCAACCAGGCGCAGATGCAGGTGAACTGGGCGGCGCCGGACAAGAACGGCGACGCGATCCGCGGCTACCGGCTCGAAGTGCTGCGCGGCGGCGCGGTCGTGCGCACCATCACCCCCGGCCCCGAGGCGACGAGCCAGGCGGTCGTCGTCGACACCTCGGAGACGGCGTACACCTACCGCATCCAGGCCTATAACAAGGCGGGCTGGGGCGACATGAGCGCCCCGTCGGCACCACGGCGCGGCGTGATCGCACCGGGAGCGCCGACGAGCCTGCGAGTCACGCAGGAGCTCGACCGCGCACTCGTCATCGACTTCCGTCCGGGGTCGAGCGGTGGCGCGTCTTCCGGCGAGATCTTCTACGAGTACCGGCTCGACGGCGGCAACTGGAACGCTTTGCCGGGCAACAAGACCATCGGCGGACTCACGAACGGCCACAACTACACCGTCGAGGTAAGGGCCGTCACCCGCCTCCTCACAACGGACTTCGCGGGGTCGAGCTACGCCGGCGCCGTCTCGAATGCCGCACAGGGCAACCCGCACGGGAAGCCGGCCCCTCCGGCCGTGAGCGCGGAGTCGCTCGCGAGCCAGGTGCGCCTGAACTGGAACGCGAACGGCTCGGGCAACGGCCGCAGCATCGACACCGTGCAGGTCAGCATCGACGGGGGCGGATGGCAGGGCGTCGCGGCGTCGGGCTACGTCGATGTGGGCACATACAGCGAATACCACACCATCAAGGCGCGTGCGAGGGACACCACGGGCACCTGGTCGGATGAGAGCGGCACGGCGGGGAACACCGCGCAGGCGCAGCCGCAGCCGCGTTGGTGGGCCTCGCAGGGAGTCGACTCCCGCAACTGCAGTCCCGACACGTGCTACTACCTGAACCTGAACACGGCGAATGTGCCCGCGGGAACGTACATGATCCGCTGCCTCGACAACGGTCAGCCGTACCGCTCAGCCAACGGGCAGGTCTCGTCCTACAACCGGTACACCGTGCCGGCCAACGGCACGATCCAGCTCTCCTGCTGGCACGGCGGCATGGGCAGGACGCTGCAGGCCGACATCCAGGGCCTCGGCGCGTCCGAGGGCACCAGCTGGCCATAGGCCACCGCTCCCGTCACACGATTTCCCCTACGACAAGGAACCCCACACTCATGACAATGACCCCCGAGCAGGCCGCCTGGTTCCAGGGCACCTTCCAGCGACTGGTCGAGAACATCGACAAGGCGGTGCAGGGCAAGAAGGAGATCGTCGGTCTCGTGATGGCGTCGATGCTCGCCGAGGGCCACGTGCTCCTCGAGGATGCGCCCGGAACCGGCAAGACGAGCCTCGCGAAGGCGCTCGCGGCGACCGTGCAGGGCACCAGCGCGCGCATCCAGTTCACGCCCGACCTGCTGCCCTCCGACGTCACGGGTGTGACGATCTATGACCAGCAGTCGCACCGGTTCGAGTTCCACAAGGGACCGATCTTCGCGTCGATCGTGCTGGCCGACGAGATCAACCGTGCCTCGCCGAAGACGCAGTCGGCGCTGCTCGAGGTCATGGAGGAGTCGCGGGTCACGGTCGACGGCGTCACGCACGAGGCCGGTCGCCCGTTCCTCGTCATCGCCACGCAGAACCCGATCGAGCAGGCGGGAACGTACAAGCTCCCCGAGGCCCAGCTCGACCGCTTCCTGATCAAGACGTCGATCGGGTACCCCGACCTCGCGGTCACGGAGAGCATCCTCGCCGGAGCATCCGACCGCAACCCGTCGGCCGGCCTCTCGGCGATCATCACCACGAGCGCCGTCGCCGACATGGCCGACCTCGCCGCGACCGTGCACGTCGAGCCGGCCGTGCTGCGCTATGTGGCCGAGCTGGCTGAGGCGACGCGTGAAGACGGCGCGATCCGCCTGGGCGTCTCGGTGCGTGGTGCCATCGCGATGATCCGCATCGCCAAGGTGTGGGCCGCTGCGCAGGGCCGCCACTTCGTGCTGCCCGACGACATCAAGGCCCTCGCGCGGCCGGTGTGGCAGCACCGTCTGCTGCTCGACGCCGAGGCGGAGTTCGCCGGCACGAGCAGCGACACCGTGATCGCCCGCGTGCTCGACGGCGTCGCGGCACCCCAGGCCCGAGCAGCGGCCTGATGACCGCGGAGGCTCTTCAGGCGGCGCCGCCGCAGACGGAACGCGACGCCGGATGGCGTGACATCGCGGCCGTCATCGGCGCGCGCCTGCTGACGCGCCTCCGGAAGATCACCGCGGCGATCCGCCCGCTGGCCTGGGTGCTGATGGCCATCGCCGTCGGCTTCTGGGTGATCGGGCAGATCGCCGGCTGGTCGGAGTTCACGATCGCCGCGGTCGTGATCGCGATCGCCGTGGGCGTGTGCGCGCTGTTCCTGATCGGCCGCACCGCTTACGACGTCTCGCTCGACCTCGCCCGCACCCGCGTGGTCGTGGGGGAGCGCGCGGTCGGCGCCCTCACCCTGGCCAACCGCGGCAGCCGGGCCATCCTGCCCTCGCGCGTCGTGCTCCCCGTCGGCTCCGGCCGCGGTGAGTTCGGCATCCAGCGGCTCGCACCGGGGGAGGAGGCGGAGGAGCTCTTCGCCATCCCCACCCAGCGCCGCGGCGTGGTCAAGGTCGGTCCCGTGAGCGTCGTCCGCGGCGACCCGCTCGGTCTCTTCGAGCGCGCACACCGCCGTGACGATCCGGTCGACCTGTTCGTGCACCCGCGCACCGTGCTGTTCGACGGCCAGTCGCTCGGCTACCTGCGCGACCTCGAGGGACTTCCGGCCGCCGACCTCTCCCGCGACGACGTCTCCTTCCACGCGCTCCTGGAGTACCAGCCCGGCGACGATCTGCGCCACGTGCACTGGAAGTCCACCGCCCGGACGGGCACGATGATGGTCCGTCAGTACGAGGAGACCCGTCGCTCGCACTTCGTGATCGGCCTGTCCCGCTCCCTCAACGAATACGCCACGGCCGACGACTTCGAGCTCGGCATCTCCGCCGCGGGCTCGATCGGCCTCCGTGCCCTCCGCGACTCGCAGCGCGTCGACGTGCGCGTGCAGGGCCGTGAGCTGCCCGCCGGCACGGGCAAGCAGCTGCTCGACTCCCTCGCCGCCGTCGAGAACAGCAAGGCGAAGGAGGGTGGCATCGCCGACCTCGCCGGCATCGTCTCGGCGACCATGCCGCTCGCCAGCGTGGTGGTGCTCGTGTGCGGCTCCCGTGTGCCCTCCGACGACCTCCGCCTCGCCTGCTCGCGCCTTCCCTTCGGCGCCAAGGTGCTCGCCGTCGTCACCGACACGACCGCGACCGCACCGACGCTGCGGCGCATCGGTGAGGCCGACGTCGTCACGGTCGGCGCCCTCGAACAGATTCCCCTCGCTCTGCAGAAGGTGCTCGCATGACCGCGCCCGCCACCGCGTCCGCCACCCTGGCCCCGCGCCGTTGGATCCTCGATCTCGGAGCGACGGCGCTCCTGGTCGTGACGTCGATGGTGGGGTTCTGGCCGACCTTCGCCGGGCCCTCCTTCCTCCCCGCCGTCATCGGCGGCATCCTGCTCGGCCTGGCGATCGCGGCCGTCGCGACGTGGCGTCGCTGGGGCATCCTGATCATCGCGGGACTCACCGTCGCCGCGTACTTCGTGTTCGGCGCCGCGCTCGCGCTGCCGCAGACCGCGATCCTCGGATTCATCCCCACCCTCGAGACGCTGCAGAAGCTGGCGTTGGGCACGGTCACCGCGTGGAAGCAGATGCTCACCACGGTCGCCCCGGTGGCAGCGGCCGACGGGCACCTGATCGTCCCGTTCCTGCTGGCGCTCGTGGTGACCACGCTGACCGCCTCGCTCGCACTGCGTCTGTCGCAGGTCGCGTGGGCGCTGCTGCCGGCCGGCGTGCTTCTCATGCTCGTGATCGCGCTGGGCACCCCGGAGCCGGCCTTCCCTCTCGTGCAGGGGCTCGTGTTCGCCGTGGTGAGCATGTCCTGGCTGGCGCTGCGTCAGCTCTGGGCGCCGCAGAACATGGCCGTCTCGGTGAGCGAGGTCGACCCGTCCCGCGCGGCGCACATGCGCACCCGGCGCCTGCTGGCCGGAGTCGCCGTGCTGGCCGTCGCGGGTGGGGCGGGCGTCGCCACGGCCGCGGTCGCGACCCCCGCACAACCGCGCCACGTGTTCCGCGACGTCATCATCCCGCCGTTCGACATCCGCGATTACCCGAGCCCGCTGCAGGCCTTCCGCAAGAACGTGCGCGATGAGGCCGAGGAGACGCTCTTCACCGTGCAGGGTCTGCCCAAGGGCGCCCGCATCCGCACGGCCGTGATGGACCAGTTCGACGGCATGGTCTACAACGTCACCGACGGCGGTCCGACATCGTCGAGCGCGTTCGCTCCGCTGCGGTCGAACATGGCGCCGGAGGCAGAGGGTGTGCCCGTCACGCTGAAGTTCGCGATCGACGAGTACCGCGGTGTCTGGATGCCAACGGCCGGAGAGCTGTCGGAGATCCGGTTCGACGGCGACCGCGCCGAGGACCTGCGCCGCGGCACCTTCGTCAACACGGTGACCGGAACGGCCGTGGCCACCCCGAAGCTGAACGCGGGCGACGAGTACGCGGTCGACGCGGTGATGCCGAGCGAGCCCGACGACGAGCAGCTGGCCGAGGTGGCGTTCGGCAAGGTGTCGATGCCGAAGCCCAGCAACGTGCCGGAAGAGCTGACCTCGCTGGCCGCCGAGACCGTGGCGGGTGCCGAGACGCCGATCGAGCAGGTGCGGGCGCTCGAGACCTTCCTCTCCGAGGGCGGCTTCTTCAGCCATGGCCTCGAGGGTGAGGTGCTGTCGCGCGCCGGCCACACCGCCGAGCGCATCTCGACGCTCGTCGGCGCCGACCAGATGATCGGCGACGATGAGCAGTACGCCGTGGCGATGGCGCTGCTGGCCGGACAGCTCGACATCCCCGCCCGCGTCGTCATGGGGTACTACCCCGACGACGAGCAGGCGGGAGAAGCGGTCTTCACCGCCACCGGCGACAACGTGCACGCGTGGGTCGAGGTCAACTTCGAGGGCGTCGGATGGATGACGTTCAACCCGACGCCGCCCGAGGACCAGGTCCCGAACGACCAGAACACCAAGCCCCGCGTCGACCCGAAGCCGCAGGTGCTGCAGCCGCCGCCCCCGCCGCAGGAGCCGGTCGACCTGCCGCCGACGCTGCCCGACGACCGCGAGTCGGAGGATGAGAGCCTGAACCTCGCCGGCATCATCGGCGCGATCCTGCTGATCGGCGGGATCTCGCTCGCGGTGATCGCCGTGCTCGCCTCGCCGTTCATCGTGATCGGCGCCTGGAAGGCCGCGAAGCGCCGTTCCCGTCGCGCCGCTGCCCGCACCTCCGACCGCATCAGCGGCGGCTGGGACGAGCTGACCGACCGCGCCGTCGACTACGGCGCGCGTCTGGCCCCCGGCGGCACCCGCATCGAAGAGGCCGCCGTCGTGGCGTCTTCCCTGACTGTCCCGCAGGTCACCGCGCTGGCCGAACGCGCCGACGCCGAGGTGTTCGGTCCCGCCGAGCCGAGCCCGCAGGACGTGGAGTCGTTCTGGCACGAGGTCGATGAGATCGTCGGCGGACTCGGCAAGGAGGCCGGCTTCTGGAAGCGCGTCAAGGCGCGACTGAGCGTGCGGTCTCTGGTCGGCGGCACCGCGGTCTCGAACGGCCTGCAGAATCTGAAGGAAGCGGCCGCCGCGCGCGTGCGCCGCGAACCTGGCACCATCAAGAACAGCACGACGACTTCGTCCTCCGAGAGTGAGACCCCATGACGCAGCCAGCGCTCGATCAGATCGCGCCGATCTCCCGTCGCGCGGTCGCCTACGTCATCGACGCCCTGATCGCCGGCGGACTCGGCCTCCTTCTCGGCGGTGGCCTGCTGCTCGCCTCGATGCTCTCGGGCGGACTCGAGGCCTCGATCACCGTGCTGCTCATCGGCGGCCCCGTCGTGAGCCTGGTGCTGCTCGCCTGGTTCATCGTGTACACCGTCATGCAGGCGGGAAAGGGCTCGATCGGGATGCGGGCGAAGGGGCTGCGCCTGGTCTCCGCCGCCGACGGAGAGCCCCTCGGGTTCGGACGCACGCTGCTCCGCAACATCATCTTCGGCCTCGCCGGAGCCATCGTCGTCGGATACTTCAGCCCGCTGTTCGACGGCTCGGGCCGCTTCCAGGGATGGCATGACAAGGTCGCGTCGTCGCTGATGCTCGATGCCACGGTGCCGGCACCGGTACCCGTCGTCGAGGAGGCACCGGTGCCCGAGGCACCGCCGCTCCTGCCGGCACCGTCGTTCGAGCGCCTTCCTCCGGCTCCGATGCCGGGATTCGCTCCGGCGGTGCATCCCGCACCGGCACCCGCGCAGGCCCCGGAGCCGACCCCGCCCGCTGCTCCGGCGCCGGTCGCCCGGAGCTACACGGCCCCGGTGCAGGACTCCGGCATGATCGCCTATGTCCCCGGTGTCACTCAGCCGCCATCACCCGCGAAGGTTCCTGCGCCGGCAGCCCCGGTCGCTCCGGCAGCTCCTGCCGTCGCGAGCGCTGCGCCCGCACCGGTCGCTGCTGCGCCCGCACCGCCGGCGCCCGTCGCCGCCCCTCCGATTCCCCCCGCACCCGCGGCACCGCCCGTGCCGCCCGCGCCGGTGACGCAGGCAGCACCGCCGGCACCGCCTGTCCTTCCGACCGCACCCGCCGCCGCAGCACCGACTGCCTCCGCACCCGTGACGGCCGACGACGACCTCGAAGAGACCCGCATCAGCATCCCGGGTCACCGGCTGGTGTTCACGTGGGACGACGGGACGCGCATCCCCGTCTCGCGTCGCACGGTGTTCGGGCGCAACCCCGCTCCGGAAGAGGGCGTCGTGGTCGTGCCCGTGCGTGACGAGACTCTCTCGCTGTCGAAGACGCATTTCGAGGCCGCGGCCGAGACCTCGGGCGGCTGGATCCTCGACCGTCACTCCACCAACGGGCTGACCCTCGTGCGCGAGGGCCAGCGCATCTCCTGCCCCGCAGGCCAGCGCGTGCCGATCAAGCTCGGCGACGTGATCGAGGTCGGCGACCGCGTCGTCATGGTCGGAGGATACGCATGACCCGTCCGCTCATCGTCGCCACGGGCGCCGCGACCCATTCGGGCCTGCGCCGCCCGCTCAACGAGGACTCGTACATGGCGAGCCCGCCGCTGTTCCTCGTCGCCGACGGCATGGGCGGGCACGAGGCGGGCGAGCGCGCGAGCGCGACCGTCATCGACGAGTTCGCGCGCTACATCGGCCGGGTCGACCTCGAGCTGGAGGATCTGCTCGAGGCGCTGGCCCGGGCCCGGTCGGCCGTCGAGGCCCTGTCCACCGACGGCAGCGGCCGGGCGGGCACCACGCTGAGCGGCGTCGTCGTCGCCTCGGTCGAGGGGATGGGCTACTGGCTCACCGTGAACATCGGCGACTCGCGCACCTACCGCCTCGCCGACGGCGAGCTCGAGCAGATCAGCGTCGACCACTCGGTCGTGCAGGAACTCATCGAATCGGGTGAGCTCACCGCCGCGGAGGCGGCCACGGATCGTCGCCGCAACATCATCACGCGGGCGATCGGCGCCAGCAGCACCGGCGACGCCGACTACTGGCTGTTCCCGGCGGAACTCGGCGATCGGATGCTCATCTGCTCCGACGGTCTGACCACCGAGGTCTCCGACGAGCGGATCACGCAGATCCTGGCCGCCGAGCCCGACCCGCAGCGGGCGGCCGACATTCTGGTCGACGAGGCCGTGCAGGCGGGCGGTCGCGACAACATCACCGTGGTCATCGTCGATGCCGTGTCGGTGGCGGCGCGCCGGGGGGCGCTGCTCCAAGCCGACGACGTCGACGCCGACACGCGTCCACGAGAAGCCGCAGCAGGAGGGGTTCGCTGATGCAGACGATCTACCGACCGGGACAGTGGTACCTGATCGTGATTCCGGGCGCCCTGGTGGCGCTGCCACCCGACGCGACGGGTGAGACGGTCGCCGCGCTGTGGGATCGGCTGCCGCGCGAGCGGAGCCTCGCCACGGTCATCGACGTGCTCACGACGCAGGCGGGCGGTTCGTTCGCCGACATGCCGCCGTTCGTCGCGGCCGTGCTGGAGGGCACCGACGCCAGGGTGGCCGTGCGCGGCTCGCTCGCCGTGCGGGTCACCGGCGCGGATGCCGAGGCGCAGACGTTCTCCGGCGCCGACGTCACCACGTGGAGCGAGCGCTTCGTTCCGGGGGTCTCGAAGGTGGAGATCACGGTCGACGAGGGCGGCTCCGGATCCGCGCTTCCCGTGCAGAGCGGCATCGTCCTCGCGGCAGCCGTGAGCGCCGACATCGAGCCGGCTGACGCCGAGGCGATCTCGGTCGCCGCGGGCCCCGCGCCCGTGCTCGATCCGGCGTCCGCACCGGCGTCCGTGCCCTCCGTCGTCCCTGCACCTCCGGCTCCGGTGGCCGGCACCTCGGTGCCGCTGCCGCCGCCTCCCGGGGTCGGGGCCGTGCCCGCGGTATCGGTGCCGACGCCCGACGCCGCATCCGATCTGCCCACTGTGCCCCCGAGCGCCGACGACGAGACACCGGATGCCGACTCCGATGCCGATTCCGAAGCCGCGGCAGAGGTCGCCGACGCCGACATGATCGAGTCGACGCTGGTGCCGGGGGAGTCGACGTTCGCTCCGCCCGTCGACGAGTTCGACCACCTCTGGGGCGCGACCGTGCACACGCCGATCGAGGCCGCCGCGGTCCGCCCGAGCGAGGAGCCGGAGACGCCCGCCGTCGACGCCGGCCCCGCGACCGGCGATCACGACGGGGCGACGATCTCGGCCGAAGAACTCCGCAGTCTGCGGCAGAGCGCCCCCGCGGCGCCCGAGGCTCCGACGGAGGTCATCCCGGTGGCCGCTGCGGCCCCGGCATCCACGGGGCGCATCCGGGTGTCGTCGGGACAGGTCGTGGCCCTCGACCGGACGGTCATCATCGGACGCCGACCGCGCTCCACCCGCGCGAGCGGGGCGAACCTGCCGCATCTGATCGCGGTGGACAGCCCGCAGCAGGACATCTCGCGCAGTCACCTCGAGATCCGTCCGGAGGGTGACACGGTCGTGGTCATCGATCTGCACACCACGAACGGCTCGACGCTGCTGCGTCCCGGCGCCGACCCCATGCGCCTGCACCCCGGTGAGCAGACTCTCGTCCTGTCCGGGGATGTGGTGGACCTCGGCGACGGGGTGACCGTCGCGTTCGAGGACCTGCCGTGAACCGACGCCCCTCGCCGCCGCCCGCGCTGCCCGGGTTCACCTATGTGGAGCCGCTGGGCACGGGTGGCTTCGCCGACGTGTTCCTGTACGAGCAGGAGATGCCGCGACGTCGCGTCGCGGTGAAGGTGCTGCTCGCCGACCGCATCTCCAGCGGTGCGGCGCAGGAGTTCGCCGACGAGGCGAACGTCATGGCGATGCTGTCGACGCATCCGGCGATCGTCACGATCTACCAGGCGGGCGTCGCCGGCGACGGCCGTCCGTACCTGGTGATGGAGTACTGCCCGCGGCCGAACCTGCAGATCCGCTCCCGCAAGGAGCCGTTCTCGGTGGCCGAGGCGCTGCGGGTCGGCATCCAGGTGGCCGGAGCGGTCGAGACCGCCCACCGTGCCGGGGTGCTGCACCGCGACATCAAGCCGGCGAACATCCTCGTCACCGAGTACAACCGTCCGGCGCTGACCGACTTCGGGATCGCGTCGACGACCGGTGCGACGGGCGAGTCCTCCGGGATGTCGATCCCGTGGTCGCCGCCGGAGTCGTTCGCCGAGCCGCCGCAGAGCGGTCCTCGTACCGACGTCTGGGCGCTCGGTGCCACGCTGTACACGCTGCTGGCCGGGCGCTCCCCGTTCGAGCGGCCGGGTGAGCGCAACTCCAGCGCCGACCTGATCGAGCGCATCGAACGCGCCGCCCTGCCGAATCTGGCCCGCCCCGATTCGCCCGACAGCCTGCAGCGCCTGCTCGACCGCGCGATGGCGAAGAACCCCGACGACCGCTTCCCGAGCGCCGTCGCCTTCGCCCGCGCGCTGCAGAAGGTGCAGATCGAGCTCTCGCACTCGGTGACGCCGATCGACATCGTCGACGATCACCCGCCGGCGGAGGATCTGGAAGATGACGGCGACGGTCTCACCCGTGTACGGGAGATCGTCAGCATCGATCCGGGGATGCAGAGCGCGACGCGCCCGTCGGCGATGACGCAGCCGAAGGGGCCGTCGGTCGTGGTGCCCGACGCTCCGCGCTTCGAGATGCCGCCGCGTCCCGAGCCGGCCGTCGAGCAGACGCAGCGTCGCCGGGAGGCGGAGCGAACCGCGCCGGGTGCGACTCCGCCGCCGACCGCCCCTGTGATGCCCGATCGTGATGACCGCACCATCGTGCGGCCGCCGCAGGTCGTGCAGCCGCAGGCGCCGGTCACGGCGCCCCGGATCGAGCCGGCGCCCGCCGCCGCACCCGCCCCGGTCGCCGAGGCGGCCGACCACCCGCAGCGCAGCCGCAGGGGACTGTGGATCACTCTGGCCGCCGTGGCAGCCGTCGTCGTGGTCGTCGGCGGGATCTTCGGCCTGAACGCCCTGGTCGCGAACCTCGGCACCGAGCCCCAGCCCGAGGCCACCGCACAGGAGGTCGACCCGCAGGACCCGGTGTCCGACGCCGTGCCCAAGGTCACCGAGCTCACCGGCACGCGGCAGGGCGACCAGGTGACCTTCACGTGGACGAACCCCGATCCGGTCGAGGACGACAGCTTCATCTGGTCCGAGACGGGTGGTGCGGCAGACGGCGCCGTCCGGCAGGCGCCCGACGAGACGGTCACGTTCACCCCCGCGTCGACGGGCGAGGTGTGCATCGAGGTGATGCTGCGTCGCGGCGACGGACGCGCCTCCGAACCCGCCACGGGGTGCGTCGGATGACCGCGCCCGCGGCAGTCACCGTCGAGTTCGCGGGGGAGTACTTCCCGATCGAACCGGGGAGCCGCTTCATCGTCGGGCGTGAGGGAGACCTCGAACTCGACGATAACCTCTTCCTGCACCGCCACTTCCTCGAGATCAGCGACGGCGAGGGGCTCTGGTGGCTCGCGAACGTCGGTACGCGTCTCACCGCGACCGTGACCGATTCGGCGGGCGGCGTGCAGGCGTGGCTCGCCCCCGGCGCGCGGCTGCCCCTGGTGTTCGAGACCACGACGATCGTGTTCAGCGCCGGTCCCACCACGTACGAGCTGGTGCTGCATGCCGCCGAGCCGACGTTCCGCGCCACCAAGCGCGAGCACGACGACGGCGGCGCCTCGACCATCGGCGACGTGCCGCTGACGCTGAGTCAGAAGCTGCTGATCCTCGCACTGGCCGAGCCGCAGCTGCGCCGCGACGGCACCGGCATGAGCGAGATCCCGTCGTCGGCCAAGGCTGCGGAACGGCTCGGCTGGACGGTCACCCGCTTCAACCGCAAGCTCGACAACGTATGCGACAAGTTCGACCGCATCGGCGTGCCGGGCATGCGCGGTGGTCAGCGCAGCTTCGCGACCAACCGGCGCGCGCGCCTGGTCGAGCACGTCATCGCCTCACGGCTGGTGAGCAAAGACGACCTCCCGCTGCTGGATGCCCCGCAGCCGAGTGAGACAGAGGGAGAGAACGAGTGAAGGTACGGCTGACCCTGCTCCGCCAGGGCGCGGCATCCAGCGACATCGAGGTCACCGCCGAGAACACGGCGACGATCGGCGAGATCGCCGCGATGATCGTCCGGGCGGATCCGCTCGGATCCTTCGTCACCGCCGACCCGACCGCGGTGACACTCGAGGCGTACAGCTCGGTGGTCGCCGGTTCCGGTGACCTGCTCGCGCCGGAGTCGACCTTCGCGCACGTCGGTCTCGCTCACGGAGCGACCGTCCGTGTGGTCCCCGCCACGTACCAGCAGCGCCCGGTGATCGGTCGCATGGAGGTCGGCACGGGGCCGGGAGCGCGGTCGATCGCCCTCACCCGCGGCACGATCGTGCTCGGTCGCGACGACTCCTGCGATGTCGTGATCGACGACCCGCTGGTGTCCAAGCGGCACGCGCGGCTCGAGATCGGCGATCGCGTCGAGATGATCGACCTGAACTCCGCCAACGGCATCCTGATCGATGGGGCCTCTGTCGTGCGTCTGGTCGCCGCCGAGGGCGAGCTCGCCGTCGTGATCGGCGACACCCCGATCACGGTCAAGGTCGAGGCCGATGCCGCAGCGCCCTCGCCGGCCGTCGCCTCGATCCGCCAGGTCGAGTTCGTGCGATCGCCGCGCGTCGAGGAACGGTACCTGGGCGAAGAACTCGACGGCACGGATCTGCCGGTCCCCGCGCGCAAGCAGCCGTTCCCGATGCTCGCACTGGTCGCGCCGGTGCTCATGGGTGGTGCGATGTTCGCCTTCACCCAGAGCCCCATGTCGCTGATGTTCGTGGCCCTGTCGCCGCTGCTCATGATCGGCACCTGGGTCACGACGAGGAACCAGAACAAGCAGGAGCTCGAAGAGGACAAGAAGCGGTTCGAGGAGCAGCTGGAGCGTCTGGACGCCAGACTGCAGAGCGAGCGCGAACGCGAGATCGACGTGCGTCGCCGCGAGGTTCCGCTGCTGCGCGAGGTCAGCGACGCCGCGCTCGCGGCCGGACCCACCATCTGGACGCGTCGTGCCGAGCACTGGTCGTTCCTGCACGTGCGGCTCGGCATCGGCGACACCGGCTCCCGCAGCTCCGTGAAGGATTCCAACGGCCGGGACCGTGCCATCCCCGAGTACGTGGAGAAGCTCGACGCGGTGATCGATGCCACCCGGATCGTGCCGCAGGTGCCGATCCTCGAAGACCTCAAAGACGTCGGCGCGCTCGGCATCGCCGGCCTCGGCGGCCGTTCCACGGGCTACGCCAGAGCGCTGCTCGCGCAGATCGCCGGCCTGCACGCTCCCGGCGACGTCGGCGTCGTCGGTCTGTGGGGTCCGCGCTGGGGTGCGCAGCTCGCCGACGCGAAGTGGCTGCCGCACGCCTGGTCGGCACAGGCCGTTCTCGGCGTGCAGCCGATCGGCGACGGCCCATCGTCGGCCGGGCAGATCGTCGCCCGTCTCGAAGAGCTCATCGACAACCGCTCCAGCCGTGGCGGCGAAGCCGTGGAGCTCGGTGCGCTGCAGGCCGAGAAGGCCGCGACGAACAGCGGCTCGAAGGTCGGCGAGGACTCCTCGCGCAACCGCAACGACTCGGTGCCGAAGCCGGCGATCGTCGTGCTCATCGCCCCGGATGCGCCCATCGACCGCGGACGCCTCATCCAGCTCTCCGAGCGCGCCGCCATGCGCGGGATCTTCCCGGTGTGGCTCACGGAGGACGCGGCTGCCCTCCCGGCATCCTGCCGCACGTTCGTGGAGCTCGGTCAGACCGACAGTGCGCACTTCGTGCGACTCGGCGAGACGGTCGAGAACCTCTCCGTCGACGAGCTCACACGCGAGCAGTTCGCCGTCTTCGCCCGCGCCCTGGCCCGCCTGACCGACGCCGGCGAGGTCGCCCTCGACCGCAGCGACGTGCCGCGGACCATCTCGATGCTGCACCTGCTGGGGCGCGACATGGCCACTCAGCCCGAGAGCGTCGTCGACCGCTGGACCCAGAACGACTCGCTCCATTCCCGGCGCAAGTCGGGGTCGGCGCGGCGCTACCAGCCGAAGCTGCGCGCCCTGGTCGGCGCCGGCGCGGAGGGCGCGCTGCAGCTCGATCTGCGTCAGCAGGGACCGCACGCCCTCGTGGGTGGCACGACGGGATCCGGCAAGAGCGAGTTCCTGCAGGCGTGGGTGCTCGGCATGGCGACCGAGTACAGCCCGGAGCGCCTGACGTTCCTGTTCGTCGACTACAAGGGCGGCTCGGCGTTCGCCGACTGCACGAGCCTGCCGCACTGCGTCGGTATCGTGACCGACCTGAACGAGCACCTCGTGCGCCGCGTGCTGGTGAGCCTCCGGGCCGAACTGCACTACCGCGAGCACCTGTTCAACCGCAAGAAGGCCAAGGACATCCTCGAGCTCGAGCGCGCCGGAGACCCGCAGGCTCCGCCCGCGCTGGTGCTCGTGATCGACGAGTTCGCTGCCCTCGCCAAGGAGGTGCCGGAGTTCGTCGACGGCGTCATCGACATCGCCCAGCGCGGCCGTTCGCTGGGCATCCACCTGATCATGGCCACGCAGCGTCCGGCCGGTGTCATCAAGGACAACCTGCGGGCGAACACGAACCTCCGTGTCGCCCTGCGCATGGCCGACGAGACCGACAGCAACGACGTCATCGGCACGAAGGACGCCTCGCTGTTCGATCCGGGCACACCGGGTCGAGGTATCGCGAAGACCGGCCCGGGGCGCATGACCCTGTTCCAGTCCGCCTACGCCGGTGGCTGGAGCCTCGGCGAGAGCGACGGCGTCGATGTGGCGATCGCCTCGTTCGGCACCACCGACCAGGGACCGTGGGAGCTGCCCATCGACGAGAACGCGGTCGTGGTCGATGAGGACCTCGGTCCGAACGATCAGCAGCGCCTCGTCAGCACGATGGTGCTCGCCGCCCAAGCAGCCCAGGTCGAGAAGCCGCGTCGGCCGTGGCTCGACGAGCTGGCACCGACGTTCGACCAGCTCAAGCTGCCGCAGCGTACGGACGCGGCTCTGCTGCTCGGCGTGGTCGACCAGCCGGAGCGCCAGGAGCAGGTGCCGTTCCATTTCCTGCCCGACACCGAGGGTCACATGGTGATCTACGGCACCAGCGGCGCGGGCAAGAGCGCCGCGCTGCGCACCCTCGCGGTGTCGGCCGGCATCACCCCGCGCGGCGGCCCCGTGCACGTCTACGGGCTCGACTTCGGCTCCGGCGCGCTGCGGATGCTGGAGCCGCTGCCGCACGTGGGCTCGGTCATCTCGGGCGACGACGCCGAGCGCGTGGCCCGGCTGTTCGCGACCCTGCGCAGCGAGCTCGACCGTCGGGGCGACGCCTACTCCGCGGTGGGCGCGGCGACCCTGACCGAGTACCGCGCGCTGTCCGGCAAGTCCGACGAGCCGCGCATCGTGGTGCTCATCGACGGCTTCGCGGCGTTCCGCAACGACTACGAGGCCGTGATCGGCCGCTCCGACACCTACAACGCCCTGCAGGAGGTGCTCTCCGACGGACGAGCGGTCGGCATCCACGTGGTGCTGTCGGCCGACCGGTTCCAGAGCATCCCCAGCGCGCTGAACGCGATGATCCAGCGCCGCGTGGTGTTGCGCATGTCCGACACCGACGCGTACAACATCCTCAACGTCCCCAAGGACGTGCTGAACCCGGAGTCGGTACCCGGACGCGCGATCGTCGGCGAGAACGAGGCGCAGATAGCGATCGTCGGGGGCACGCGCAGCATGAAGGAGCAGTCCCTCGCGATCGAGCGGATGGCGGCGTCCATGTCGCGCCGTGGCGTTCCGGATGCTCCGCCGGTGCGGGCGCTCCCGCTGAGCTACCGCATCGACGAGGTCCCCGCTCTTCTCGGCGACCAGCTCGTCGTCGGACTCTCCGACGCCGACCTCGGTCCGTTCGGGATCGAGCCGACCGGCACGTTCGTGATCGCCGGCCCTCCCGCGAGTGGGAAGAGCAACGCGCTCGCCGCGATCACCCAGCAGATGCTGCGGGCGCGGCCGGGCACACCGACGCTGTACCTCGGGTCATCGCGCTCGCCGGTGAAGAACGCGGTGGCGTGGACGGCTTCGGCGGCCGACGGCATCAGCGGCACGGCGGCGGTCGCCGAGATCGTCGAGAAGGCCGAAGCGGGTCTCAAGCCGGTCGTGGCCGTCGAGGGCGTGGCGGAGTTCGCGTCGTCGCTGCTGGAGATGCCGCTGTCCGACCTGGTCAAGAGGGCCGGCCGCGGCGAGCTGCTGCTGCTGTTCACGGGCGACACGAGCGAGTGGACGAGCAACTTCGGTCTGCTCGGCGAGATCAAGCAGTCGCGCCGCGGGGTGGTGCTCCAGCCCGAGACGATCGACGGCGAACTCGTGCTCAAGGCGCCGCTGCCGCGGATCGGTCGGGGCGAGTTCCCGGTGGGGCGTGCGGTGCTCGCGCAGCGCGGAAAGGTGGTGCGTGTGCAGTTCCCGCTCGTCATCCCCGAGACCGTCTGAGCGCACATCCGAGACCGATGGGGACTTCTCCCCATTTGCAGACCAGGACCGCTTCGTTAGTCTCGAAGCACAAGAACTCTCCGGCACCCGCCGGGGCGACCGGAAGGTAACACCATGACGAACCTCAAAGTCAGCTACGCCGACATGAAGGATGCTGCTGGCCGTCTCCGCACGGGCCAGCAGGACATCGAAACGCAGCTGAAGAACCTCCGCGCATACGTCTCGCAGCTCGTCTCGGGCGGCTTCGTGACCACGTCCGCCTCTGGTGCGTTCGACGCGTCGTACGCACAGTTCAACCAGGGCGCGACCGCGACCATCGCCGGCATCGAAGGCATGGCTCGCTTCCTCGACGTCGCAGCCCAGTCGCTGCAGTCGACCGACGAGCAGCTGGCCGCGCAGATCCGCCAGTAATCGCCGCACACCACACGAGGGGATGCCGACCTCGGCATCCCCTCGTGTGCGCCTGAACGACCTTCATCCATCTCCGGGGGGAACGATGAGCGACCTCACGCTCGAGAGCAGTCTGCTGGACGCGTCGCGTTCATCGATCAGCGCCGCCATCCAGACGTTCGCGAACGCCGACCGGTTCGGTGACGACGTCGCCGGGCTCACCGGCCACGGCGGCCTCTCCGGCAAGGTGCAGGACTTCGCCGGCAACTGGGATCGCAAGCGCGGCCAGCTGCAGAAGAGCCTGGAAGGCATCCGCGACACCCTGCAGGCGATCGCCGACACCTTCGGCGACCTCGACCGCAACATGGCCAAGAGCGTCACCGACGGGATGAAGCACGTCGAGCGGCCGCAGGGTGGCCAGGCTGAGACGCCTCCCACCGTCGGCGGTGGTCCGGACGGCGCCACGGGGCCGACTCCCGGACCTGCTCCCGGCCCCTCGCCGGCTCCTGCACCGGCCCCCGGTCCTGCACCTGACCCGATTCCTGCGCCGTTGCCGTCTCTTCCCGAGCCCGGTATCGGTGGCGGTCCTGCGCCGGTGCTGCCGTCGCTTCCGGATCCGATTCCTGCGCCGTTGCCGTCTCTTCCCGAGCCGGGTATCGGTGGCGGTCCTGCGCCGGTGCTGCCGTCGCTTCCGGATCCGATTCCTGCGCCGTTGCCGTCTCTTCCCGAGCCGGGTATCGGTGGCGGTCCTGCGCCGGTGCTCCCGTCGCTTCCGGATCCGATTCCTGCGCCGTTGCCGTCTCTTCCCGAGCCCGGTATCGGTGGCGGTCCTGCGCCGGTGCTCCCGTCGCTTCCCGACTTCATCGCCGACCCGCCGCGGGTCAACCTGCCGTCGCTGCCGGGTGGGATTGCCGGCCCCGACTTCCCCGACCTGATCGCGGATCCCCCGCGGGTGGATGTGCCCTCGCTTCCCGGCGCGCCGATCGCGCCCACGCCGGGCATCGGTCTCCCGACGATCGAGGCGCTGCCCATGCCCTTCCCGGTCGCCGATCCCC
>NZ_FMIR01000004.1 GCF_900095745.1 Microbacterium oxydans | reverse complement strand
CCCTTCCCCCCGGCACACAGGACCCCGCCGCCCTCGAGGCCTGGCGCGCCCAGCACGCCGCGTGGAAGGAACAGGACCAGGCGTGGCGACGCCAGCAGCAGGATGTCGAGCGCGCCGCCCGCGATCAGCTGCGCCGTGAGCGCCAGGCCGAGGCCGCCGTCTTCGCCTCCGAGGCAGCCGAGCGTCGGCGCATCCGCCGCGCATCGAACCCGCGCGCGGGTTTCGCATTCGCCGCGACCATCCTCGGTCTCGCGATCATCACCGGGGCCGCAGTCGGTCTTGTCGCGGGTGGCGAAGTGGTCGGCACAGCCCTCGGGTTGCTCGCCGCCGCCCTCATCCTGGCGCTCGGCATGATCGTCGCCGGAGCGTTCCGCCGACGCAGCGGCTTCCTGGCCTTCATCACCGTGCTCACACTGGTGGGCGGCCTCGTGGTCGGCGGGTTCTCCTCCCTGCAGGGCTTCAGCCTCGGCTGGGCGTCGGTCACGAACTACCGCGCGGAACATGTCCGGCAGCCGTTCGGCGAGCTCAACGTGTCGCTGAATCAGCACGACGACGCGCCCCGGCCGATCGTTATCGAGAAGGGCTCCGGCGCGACCAACATCTACGTCGATCCGGGTGTCCAGCTGCAGCTGCGTGCGACCGTCGACACGGCGGATATCACCTGGACCCGCGTCGACGCCGAGTACTACAACATCATCGATTCCGGCACCTGGGCGGGCACGCGGCGCGACGGGGAGTCGGTCGTCGCCGAGAACATCTCCGCGGAGAACGTGTCGACCACCACCATCCAACCCGTCACCATCGATCAGAACAGCGGCGAGATCTCCATCACCGTCGTCGAGCCGAAGAAGGAAGACCAGTGATGAGCACTCCCACGACCACCGAACCGACCACCGCGCCGCGCACCCGCTGGGCCGCCATCATCTGGGGACTGCTGTTCGCGGCCATCGCCGCCGTCGCGCTCGGCCAGCTCGCCGACGCCACCCGTCGTGAGACGATCGCGGATGCGCTGATGACCATGACGCCCACGACGATCACCGCGATCGTCCTGCTCACCGCCGGCGTGCTGCTGCTCGTCGGCGGGGCTGCCGGGCTCATCCGCCGTGCTCAGCGCAAGCTGGCGGCCGCATCTCACTCCCAGCAGGAAGTGGCCGCGCCCGTCGCCGAGTAGCCTTGACCCCATGGCGAATCAGGGAAGACGGCCCGCGAAGGGCGCAAGCCGCGGCACGCCCGTACGCCGGAACAAGGCCGCCCCTGCCGAGCGATTCCCCCCGCAGAAGCCCAAGAAGAAGACCGCCAAGGTCGTCTTCGACGCCCCGCAGCCCGAACCCGAGGCACCGCGCACCTTTCGACTGGGCGCGGTGCCCGGTGCGACTCCGGGCAAGTGGATCGGCGCGTGGAAACAGCGGATGCCGCGTGTGCCGCTCGAGCTCGTGCCGATCGAGGCGGCCACACAGCGCGCCGCGCTCGACGAGGTGGATGCCGCGCTGGTGCGGCTCCCCCTCACCGACGAGTCACTGCACATCATCCCCCTGTACGACGAGGTCCCGGTCGTCGTCGCCGCGGCCGACTCGCACCTGATGGCGGTCGAAGAGCTCACCGCCGCCGACCTCGAGGGCGAGGTCGTGATCGCTCTGACCGACGATGTGCTCGGCCCGCTCGACCTGCCCGGCACGACACCGGCGAGCTTCGCCGCCCTGCCGACCGACGAGGCGATCGCGACCGCCGCATCCGGCGTCGGCATCGTGGTCGTCCCGATGTCGCTCGCCCGCATGCATCATCGCAAGGATGCCGACCACCGCGTCCTGACGAATGGACCGACCTCGACCGTCGCCCTCGTCTGGCCGCGCGACCGGACCACGCCCGACGTCGAGACCTTCGTCGGCATCGTCCGCGGGCGCACCGCGAACTCCTCCCGGTGACCGGCGACGCTCGTCGCGCTCGTTAGAATCTCCTGATGGCCTCGCTCCTCTACGTCTGCGTGCGTCCCGAGCTCGGGGCGGCGGATGCTGAGCACGCCTCGTTCCGGCGGGCGCTCGGCGCCGACGTGGTCGACCGGCTCGACCTGCTGCAGACGCCGCTCGACATCGAGCGTGCGCGGGGCTACCAGGGAATCGTCGTCGGAGGTTCGCCGTACAACGTCTCCGACACCGTGAAGTCCCCGGAGCAACTGCGCGTCGAGGCCGATCTGCGCACTCTGGCCGATGCGGCCATCGCCGCCGAGGTCGCCGTGTTCTTCACGTGCTTCAGCATCGGTGTCGTGACCCGCATGCTCGGCGGAGAGGTCGTCACCGACACCCCGGAGCCCGCGAGTGCCACTGTGATCGACGTGACTCCCGAGGGCACGGCCGACCCGGTGTTCGGCCCCAGCGGCCCGGCGCTCACGGTCTTCACGGCGCACAAGGAGAGCGCCGCGCATACCCCGCCCGGCGCCGTGCTGCTCGCGACGAACGAGGTGTGCCCCGTGCAGGCCTACCGGGTGGGCACGCATCTGTACGCGGCGCAGTTCCACCCCGAGCCCACGCCCCGCGACTTCGCCGACCGGATGACGTTCTACCGCACCACCGGCTACTTCGACCCCGACGAGTTCGACGCGGTGCAGCAGCAGGTGCTGGCGGCATCCGTCACCGAGGGCACGGCGCTCCTCCGGCGATTCGCCGAGACGTTCAGCTGAGTCAGCCCGGTTGAGTCGGCCCGCTCGGGTCAGCCGGCCGCGCCGTCGCGCAGCAGAGCCACGCGCTCCCGCAGGTATGCCTCCAGCGGCATGAAGCCCCCGGCGGCGCTCCAGCGCACCGACGGCACCCCGTCGACCAGGGCGAGCGGACCGGAGGAGCCACCGGCATCCACCGCATCCACGTCGATCACGCTCCACCCCACGTGCACGACGTCGCCCTCGTCGAAGCCCCCGCGCAGCGCCTCGGCCCGGCGCTCGGCCCGCTCGCGCGCCGACTCGGCCGTGTAGCCGCGGCGGCCGGGATCGGCGGCCCGCAGCACCTCGGCGGTCGCCAGCGCATGCGTGTCGGTCAGCAGCAGCACTCCGAGATGCCAGGCCTCGCCGACACGCACGATGCGACGCCCGCGCCATCGGGAGTCGCGCTGCTCGCCCAGCCCCTCTTTCGGGGCGCCGGCGAGGGCGGCCACAGCCGCGGTCAGCAGCGCCGATGCGGTGGTCACAGCTCCCCCTGCACAGCCTCGCCCGCGCGTGCCGGTCCGACGACCTCCGCGCGATCGCCGCGCAGCGTCATCCCGATCAGCGGATACAGCAGCACCGAGAGCATGCCGGCCCCGACCAGCGCGGCGGCCGTGCCGGTGTCGAGCATGTCCTGATCCACACCGATCGCGGTGACCGCGACGATGATCGGCAGACCAGTGGCGGCCAGCAGACCGAGCGCGGCACGGTCGCGGACGCTCATCCCCGCGGGAGCCGAGAGCTGCGCGGCCGCACCGCGGATCACGAGCAGGGCGATCAGGAAGATCGGCACCAGCGCCAGCGCGGTCGGCGATGTGAGCAACGCCTGCAGGTCGAAGGTCACACCGGTGTAGAGGAAGAAGATCGGCACCAGGAAGCCGAACGCGATGGCCTCGATCTTGCTCTCGATCTGCTCGGCGGACTCCTTCGGCGCACGCGTCATGATGATGCGCCAGACCGCACCGGCCACGAACGCGCCCAGCAGCATGTCGAGGTCGAGCATCACGCTCAGACCGACGAGGGCGGCGATGAGCAGGATCACGAAACGAACCCCGAACTGGTCGGACGTGTGCAGTGTCGCCAGGACGATGCGATGCAGACGCCCGTGCGGCACGCGATGCGCGAGCAGCACCGCGAGTCCGGCGAGCACCACGAAGGTCAGCAGGACGGCCGTGGCGATAGGCGTGGTCCGCGTGCTCAGGAAGATCGAGATCGCGATCAGGGGCAGGAACTCCCCGACGGCCCCGATCGTGCTGATCGCTCGGCCGAAGGGCGTGTCGAGCTCGCGGGCGTCGCGCAGGATCGGCATGAGCGTGCCCAGCGCCGTGGAGCTGAGTGCGATGCCGACGACGACCATCCCCTCGCCCGGCGCGAAGAAGAAGCCGAGGCCGATGCCCAGCAGCACGCTCAGGAGCCAGCCGGCCGATGCCCGCGCGAGCGGCTTTCCGGCCACCATCTTGAAGTCGATCTCGGTGCCGGCGACGAAGAACAGCAGCGCCAGGCCGAAGTCGCTGAGCTTCTCCAGCAGCGGACCGGGCTCGACCCAGCCGAGCACCGCCGGTCCGACGAGGATGCCGAGCACGAGCTCGAACACGACGATGGGCACCCGCACCACGGGACGCACGCCGCGGGCGAGCAGGGGCGCCGCAACGGCCAGCAGGGGGATCAGCACCAGGCCGAGGTCACTCGCTTCCACGAGACTCAGAGTAGCGAGTCGCCTCCCGCGATTCGCCCCCGCTCTGCATCCACGGCAGAATCGATGCACACCCTCGAGGAGCCCCCATGTCTCAGCCCGATACCGCCCGCCTGCTGATCGCCTGCGACGACCAGCCCGGCATCGTCGCCGCTGTCGCCGGTGTGCTCGCCCAGCACGGCGCGAACATCATCTCGCTCGACCAGCACTCCACCGATTCCGAGGGCGGACGCTTCTTCCAGCGCACCGTGATCCACCTCGACGGACTCTCCGCCGCGCGCCCGGCCCTCGAAGCCGACATCGCCGCCGTTGCCGAGCGCTTCGGCATGGAATGGTCGCTGCACGACGTGGCCCGCCGCAAGCGCGTCGCGATCTTCGTGTCCAAGTACGACCACTGCCTGATGGAGCTGCTGTGGCGCACGCAGCGCGGCCAGCTCGACATCGACATCACGATGGTCGTCTCCAACCACCCCGATCTGGCCCAGTCGGTGCGCTCGTTCGGTGTGCCGTTCGTGCACATCCCCTCCGGCGACAAGGCCGCCATGGAGGAGCGTCAGCTCGAGCTGCTGCACGGAAACGTCGACCTCGTCGTGCTCGCCCGCTACATGCAGATCCTCACCGACGACTTCATCACCCGTCTCGAGGTGCCGGTGATCAACATCCACCACTCGTTCCTGCCCGCGTTCATCGGTGCGAACCCGTACGCGCGTGCCAAAGACCGCGGCGTCAAGCTCATCGGCGCGACCGCGCACTACGCGACGGCCGACCTCGACGAGGGCCCGATCATCGAGCAGGACGTCACGCGCGTGACCCACTCCGAGTCGGCGGCTCAGCTGCAGAGCCGTGGTGCCGACGTGGAGCGCCTGGTGCTCGCCCGCGCCGTGCAGTGGCATGCCGAGGACCGCGTGATCGTGCACGGCAAGTCCACGGTCATCCTCTAGCGGTCGGCGTCGTCCCAGGCGTTCCGGTTCTCTTCGATCCGCGCGTCGATCTCCGTCGAGGACGCGGACCGGCGAGCCCGGTCCGCCGGAATCCCCGCCGCCAGCTCGGCGAACGCCTCAACGGCGGAGTCGTGGCGCACGAGTGGGGCGGCCTGGCCCATCCACAGCGACTGCAGCGCGCCCAGGTTCTGTTCCCCCGCCGCGGTGCGGAAGCGGCCGGTGAGCCAGTTCTGCATCGGGAATGGAGCGATCGTGCCGCTCGCCTCGATCGCCCGCACGACGCGGTTGCGCGCACCGCGAGCCAGTCGCCCGCTCATCGCGCGCGTGAGCACGGTCTCGTCGGCGGCAGTGGACCGGATCGCCTCACGGTGGGCCTGGTTCGCTGCAGACTCGGCGGTCGCGAGGAACGCCGTCCCCACCTGCGCTCCGGAGGCGCCCAGCGCGAAGGCCGCGGCCACCCCACGCCGGTCAGCGATGCCTCCCGCCGCGATCACGGGAACGTCGACCGCATCGACGACCTGCGGCACCAGCGCGAACGTCCCCACCAGCGACTCCTCGGCCGGGCGCAGGAACGACACCCGGTGGCCGGCCGCCTCCGCACCGGTCGCGACTACGGCATCCACGCCCGCCTCGGCGAGGGCGACCGCCTCGGCCACCGTGGTCGCCGTGCCGACGATGCGGATGCCGCGGCGGCGGGCCTCATCGACCATGTCCGCAGACGGCACGCCGAACACCACGCTGAGCACCGCGGGCGCGATCTCCCAGATCGCCTCCAGCTGTTCCTCGAGCGGCGGGTTGTAACGCTCCGGCCGGGCGGGCACGTCGACGCCGACCGCCTCGTAGAACGGCTGCAGCGCCTGCGCGAAGACCGTGTGCTGTGGGTTCGGCTCGACCTCGTCGCCCGTGGGCAGCCAGATGTTCACCGCGAACGGCCGGTCGGTCGCTGCCCGAAGGTCGGCCCCGGTCGTGCGGATGCGGTCGCCGTCGTAGCCGTACAGGCCGAACGAGCCGAGCCCGCCGGCGTTGCTCACCGCCGCGGTGAGTGCGATCGAGGAGAGCCCGCCGAACGGGCCGAGGATGATCGGATGCTCGATCCCGAGCAGGGCGCGAAGGTCACTCATGCTTCGACGTTACGCCCGCGGCGGAGGGAGACGGTCGACCGTGACGGCCGGTCTCGCGGTCCCCGGTGCTACCCTCGCTGCAGAGGGGAGTGCGCATGAGCGAGTGGTTCGGGCAGATGCTGAGCTTCGTCGCGACCGCGCTCGGACTCGTCTCGATGCCGGATGCCGCCGCCCTCGGTCTCGCCATCGCACTGCTCGCCGTCACGGCGCTGACGCTCGCGATCGTGCTGAGCGTGCGCCCCGAGGCCACCTCCGACGCCCCGCATCCGCTGCGGGCGATCGACATCGGAACCCTGCTCACGCAGAGCGATCCTGACGCTGCCGGCCATCCGCGCCCGCGCGCGCCGGGGGTCGCGACCGCCGCGTAGTCCGTCCACACGACGGGATGACGCGGCTTTCGCCGACCCTTCCCGACGCCACGAACGGACAACTCCATGGACCCCTTTGCCTTTCCCCCTCTCGCCGCCCTCCTCAACGCCGCCTACGGCGCACTGACCGGGCTCTCCGACCTCCTCACCCCGATCGCCGGAGCCTCGGCCGCAGCCCTCGCGGTCGTGCTCGTCACTCTGCTGGTGCGGGCCCTGCTCATCCCCGTCGGCATCTCGCAGGCTAAGGCCGAGCAGACCAGGGCGCGCCTCGCCCCGAAGCTGCGCGAGCTGCAGCGCCGCCACAAGAAGAACCCCGAGCGCCTGCAGAAGGAGATGATGGCGCTGTACAAGGCCGAGAACACCTCGCCGTTCGCGGGCATGCTCCCGGTGCTGGCGCAGGCCCCCGTCGTCGGCATCCTGTACACACTGTTCCTGCGGCCGGAGATCGCCGGACACCCGAACGAGCTGCTCTCCCACGACCTGTTCGGCGCTCCGCTGGGGACGAGCCTGGTCTCGGCGCTGTTCGGGGGCACGGCCACGCCCACGACTTTCCTCGTCTTCGGGGTGCTGCTCGCCATCATGATCGCCGTCGCCGAGGTCACCCGCCGGGTGTTCCGTCCGACGCCGGTCGAGGGCGACGACTCGCCGCTGAACTCCCCCACGATGCTGCGCGTGATGTCGTCGCTGCACTACCTGACGGCGGTCTTCGCGGCCTTCGTACCCCTCGCGGCTGCGCTGTACCTCACGGTCACGGTGGTGTGGACGCTCGTGCAGCGCGTCATCCTGCGCCGACGGTTCCCGCTCCCGACCCCCGCGGTCAGTCGGGCAGCGGTATCGGGGCGGTGAACGGGCCGGAGGGGCCGCCGTCTCGGCGGTCCTTCCGCACGCCGAGCGTCGCACCGACGCTGGCGGCGATCACGAGGACGACTGCCAGCATCCGCAGCGGAGTCGCATCCTGGCCGAGGATCAGCCAACCGGCCAGCGTTGCGAACGCCGGTTCGAGGCTCAGCAGCACGCCGAACACGCGCTGCGGCAGACGGCGCAGCGCGGCCAGCTCGAAGCTGTACGGGATCACCGATGACAGCACCGCGGTGATGGCGGCCAGCAGCAGCAGCTGCGGGTCCATCGCGACCGTCGATGCCGCCGGGATGCCGACCGGGATGAGGAGCACGGCCGCCACGACGAGCCCCATCGCCAGGCCGCTGCTGCCGGGGATGAGCGCGCCGACGCGGGCGCTCATGCGGATGTACATCACCCAGAACCCGGCCGCGATGAGGATGAACACGAGCCCGAGCGGGTCGAGCGGCTCGGCCCCGATCAGGCCGTCGATGCCCAGTGCGACCATGCCGAGGAGGGCGACACCGACCCAGGCGGCGTCCGCGAGACGACGGGTCAGCACGGCGGCGAGCACGAGCGGACCGAGGAACTCGATCGCGACGGCGGGGCCGAGCGGGATGCGGTCGATCGCGGCGTAGAAGAACCCGTTCATCGCGGCCAGCGAGACGCCGAAGAGCACGGCGGCGAGCCACTGCGGGCGCGTCCACTTGCCCGGGCGCGGCCGCACGATGACGACGAGCAGGATGGCGGCGATCGCGACCCGCAGCGAGGTCACGCCCCAGGGCCCGAGCACCGGGAACAGCTGCGCCGCGACGGCCGCACCGAAGGGCAGTGAGAGGCACGAGCCGATGACGAGTGCGACGCCCACGAGGGGGCCGGACGCGGCGGGCTTCTGCACCAGACAAGCTTAGGCGGGCGGCCCTCGGCCGCCGGTCAGATCAGAGCGGCTTGCCGCCCGTCACCGCGATCACCGAGCCGGACGTGTACGACGACTCCGCCGAGGCGAGGTAGACGTAGGCGCCTGCGAGCTCCGCCGGCTGCCCCGCGCGTCCGAGGGGCGTGTCCTGTCCGAAGGTCGCGAGCCGCTCGGCATCCCAGCCGGTCGCGGGGATCAGCGGCGTCCAGATCGGGCCGGGCGCCACGGCGTTGACTCGGATGCCCTTGGGCCCTGCCTCTTCCGCGAGCGCCTTCACGAACGCCACCTGGGCGGCCTTCGTCATCGCGTAGTCGATGAGTCCGGGCGACGGGTTGAATGCCTGGACGGATGCCGTCACGATGATGCTCGCACCCGGCTCGAGGTCGGGGTACGCCGCGCGGGCCGAGAACAGCAGGCCCACGAGGTTCGTGTCGAACACGCGCCGCATCCGGTCGGTCTCGAGGTTCTCGAAGCCGTCGATGTCGTGCTGGTAGGCGGCGTTGAGCACGAGGGTGTCGAGCCCGCCGAGTTCACTCCGCGTGCGGGCCACGATGTCGGTCGCGAAGGTCTCGTCACGCAGGTCTCCCGCGAAGCTCACACCCGTGCGCCCCGCCTCGCGGACCAGCGCCAGAGTGTCTTCCGCGTCGTCCTGCTCCTCCGGCATGTGCGCGATCGCGACATCGGCGCCCTCGCGTGCGAAGGCGATCGCGACCGCCCGCCCGATGCCGGAGTCGCCGCCCGTGATGAGCGCTCGACGCCCCGCCAGGCGGCCATGGCCGACGTAGCTCTCCTCACCGTGGTCGGGGTCGGGGCGCGTCAGCTCCGTGAGTCCGGGCTGGTCCTGCTGCTGCGCGGGGAAGCCCTCCTCGCGATGCGCGTGCCGGGGGTCGGAAGCGTTGTCGGTCATGGCCGATCCTCCTCGTCTCGATGTGTCGGACCGACTCTTCCGGATCGACCGCCGCGAGTGCAGGGGGTTGACAGCCGTGCATGGAGGCGGCGAGGAGCGCCGCCTCGAGAGGAGACGTGCGGCCGAGTCAGAGCTGAGGCGTGACGGGGATCTCTTCGGTGCCCGGCTCCACGCCGGCCTCGGCGGGCTCGGGAACCAGATACAGGCCACTCGGCGCGTTGGCGGTGAAGGCGAGAGCCTCGATCCACGCCCGGTTGATGGAGGGCTGGCGGCTGCCGAAGTACTTGAACACCAGGGAGCTGCCCGGCTGGATCCACACGGTCGTGCGTCCGCCGCCGACGCTCGCATCTTCACGCCAGCTGAACGGGAACGGCTCTCCGCGCCGCAGCTTCGCGGTGATGACCAGTTGCAGATGCGTGAGAGCGCGATCTTCGATCTCGGTCTTCACTCCACCTTCATAGACGAACTTGCCCATATCGTGTGCTCCTTGGTCGCAGTCTGGCCGAGACGACGGCTCACCCTATTCTCGCTCACGCGGCGACAGTATTCCGCCTCTGTTCTGCGCGAGGGCGGCTGCGCGTCCGCCATCGCGAAGTCAACCCCCTCGGCAGAACGGAGAAGCCCTCCTAATGTCGGATTCCCCAGCTCGAGGAGGGCATTTCCATGAACGCACGACACATCGACGACCGCCCCGACGAGGGATACACCCCCGGGACCACCCACGCCGAGTGGGGCGCGGGGAACCCCCGGCTGCGCATCACGCGCGACGACGAGCGCACCGAATTCGCGCTCGAGGCGGATGAGGTGCGGATCGGCTCCGCCGAGGGCAACGAGCTGCGCCTGCCCGACACCGATCCCCTGCATGCCACGATCACGCACGACGACCGCGACGAGTACGTGCTGACGCTGCACGGCGAGGGCGAGATGAACGCCAACGCCGGCGCGGATGCCACGCACCCGGGTGACGACAGCGAGACGCTCCGCACCGGCGCGCACTTCACGGCCGGACCCTGGACGCTGGTGTTCGCCCGCGAGGAGTTCGCCGACCACGGCCGCCCCTACGGCGGACGCGCGGGTGGCGAGTACTCGGATCAGCCGCTGCAGCCCCCGCGTCCGGACTACGACGGCGACGCCGCGGAGTCCGCCCCGCCCGCGCAGCGGTGATGCCGGGCGCCGACGCGCTTCGACGAACACGAGAGGGAAGACGATGACCACCACACGCGACCTCATGACTCCGAGCCCGCGCTGCATCGGCGTGAACGACTCACTGCGCATCGCCGCATCGGTCATGGCGGATCTGAACGTCGGAGCCCTGCCCATCTGCGGTGAGGACAGCCGCCTCAGGGGGATGCTCACCGACCGCGACATCGTCGTCGGTGCCATCGCGCTCGGGATGGATCCGGAGACCACCCCTGCGGAGGCGCTCGCCAACGGAAAGCCCATCACGGTCGACGCGGACGACGACATCCGGGTCGCGCTGGACCGCATGGAGGAGCACCAGATACGGCGGCTGCCCGTGATCGCAGAGCATCGGCTGGTGGGAATCGTCAGCCAGGCCGACATCCCCCGCTCGCTGTCGGCGGCGACGACCGGCAAGACGGTGGAGAGCATCTCGCAGTGACCGACGACATCGAACGACTGAGCGACCTCGCGCGCGAACGAGGGCTGCGTGTGGCCGTGGCGGAGTCCCTCACCTCGGGTCGGTTGGCGAACACGGTCGGGTCCGGAGCCGAGGCATCCGAGTGGTTCGCGGGCGGCGTCGTGGCCTATCTGACGGATGTGAAGGAGCGCGTGCTCGGGCTGGTCCCCGGCACGGACCCCTGTTCGGCGGCGTGCGCCGAACAGCTCGCCCTCGGAGCGCGCGATCTGCTCGACGCCGACCTCTGCGTGTCGACGACCGGAGTCGGCGGGCCCGATCCCGAGGGGGCGCATGAGCCGGGGACGGTCTACCTCGGGTGGGCCACCGCCGACGCGGTCGGACACCGCCGCCTTGCGCTGACGGGAGATCCCGAAGAGGTCCTGGCGGCGACGGTCGAGGCCGCCGTCCGGCTGCTGGCCTTCCATGCCGAGGGCCTGCGACCCGCCGGCCCCCGCCGAACCCCGCAGCAGAACGCGTAGATCGACCGCCGGTCCCCGAAGGGTCAGTGCCCCGGGAGCAGTCCGATCCGCAGCGGTGCGCCGGGTGCCGCCGCTTCTTCGAGGGCGGCATCGATCTCCGGGAGCCCGCGCACCGCGCCGACCGCATCGCCGAACGGATAGGCGCGCCCGCGCCCGGCCAGGAACGCGACGGCCTCGGCGAGTTCGGCTCCCGTGTAATTGTGGATGCCGGCGACCGTGACCAGGCGCCGCACGATGCTCTCGGCGTCGAGCGGGACGGGATCGGCGGGGAAAACGCTGCCGACCAGCACCACCGTGCCACCGACGGTCACGCCGGCGAGCGCCTCGCCCACGGCGTGCCCCGAGGCCTCGATCACGACGTCGGGATCGCGGTCCAGACTCGTCGCGCCGAACCGCGCGGCGAGCGCACGACGATCCGGGTTGGGGTCGAGAACCTCGACCCTCGCACCCTGCTCCGCGGCGATCGCGGCCGCGGAGAGCCCTACGAGGCCCGCCCCATGGATCCGTACGCTGGCCCCGTCGAGGTCGTGGTCTCGCGCGGCCCTGGCCACGGCCGCCCAGGCCGTCGCGGTCGCACACCCCGCCGGGGCGAGCACGGATGCCGGCAGCGCCTCGGGCACGCGCACGATGGCGGTGCCCTCCCGCAGCTGCACATGGCTCGCGAACGCACCGGTCAGGTCGCCGTGCGCACCGACCCGGTCGTGCCCGTACTTGCCGAGGCTGCGGCACTTCTGCGGCATCCCCCGCAGGCATCGATCGCAGCTCGCGCACGAGATCGTCACCGACCACACCACGCGGTCGCCGATGCGCAGCGGAGTGCCGTCGACGGTGTTCGCGCCGGTGTCGCCGGTCGCGATCACCCTCCCGACGCTCTCGTGACCGAGAACGAGCGGGGTCGGGGCCGAGCGGCGCCCCTGCACCGTATGCACGTCGGAGCCGCAGATCGTCGACATCTCGACCGCGACGAGCACGTCGCCGTCGGCGAGCGCGACTCCCGGCACCGCGATCATCTCGTGCGGATGCCCCTCGCCGATCCAGACCATCGCGGTCGCCGCCGGGCGCAGGGCGACATCTCGGCGGTGACCGGGTGGACGGATCAGCAGCGTTCCCATGGCGATCCCTCTCAGGAGGTGGTGACGAACGGGAGCAGCTCACGCTGGGCGAGCACGCCGCGGAGGGCCGTCACGTCGCTCAGCACAGCATCCGCTCCCGCGGCGCTGAGCGCCGGGCGATCGTGGGCACCGGTGAGCACGCCGGCGACGAAGCCGGCACCCGCCCGACGCCCGGACTCGACGTCGCTGACGGTATCTCCGGCGACGGCGACGGCCTGCACCGACGAGGTCTGCGTGCGCAGCAGGGCCGCGAGCACGAGGTCGGGTGCCGGGCGACCGCGACCCGCGTCGACGGGAGACAGCGCGAGGTCGATGAGGTCCCGCCAGCCGAGTCCGTCGATGAGAGCCTCGCGCGTCACCGGGGCGAACCCGGTCGTCAGCGCGACCTTCAGCCCGGCGTCCTTCAGACCCTGGATCGCGTCTGCCGCGCCGGGGATCTCGGAGACACCCTGCTCGGCGACGATCTCGGCATAGGCACCCTCGAACGCGGCGGTGGCGCGCTCGGCCGCGGCCCGGTCGCCCGAGGCGAGGTGCGTGAAGACGTCGATCTTCGACTGACCCATGGTCAGGCGCACGTAGTCCAGCGCGGCGGCCCACGGCATCCGGTCGGCGACGCCCGTGCGCTCGGCGGCGCGCTGGAACGCCTGCTCCACGACGCCGTCGTCGAGCACAGTGGTTCCCGCCATGTCGAGGACGACGAGTTCGAGAGGAGTGGTCATGATGTTCCTTCCATTGCTGCCGTCCACCCGAAGGCGGCGGCGAGGTTCTCTTCGGCCAGGCCGAGGCCCGTGGTCATCCCGATGCCGGTGGTCGCGGCGAGCACGAGCACGCCGTCGTCGCCGCGGTCGATCAGGAACTCCTGCGGTCCCTTCGCGTAGACGCCCTGCCACCGCTCGATCACCCGCGGAGCCGGTGCGTCGAACAGCGCCGTCGCCTCGGCGAGGAACGCGGTGAAGGCGGCCTCGGGCTGGAAGGGCGCCGGAGCGACCGCGGTCGCGTGCGAGTCGCCGATGATGAGCGTGCCATCCGGCAGCTGCGTGTACATCTGGTTGAGGTCGATGGCCGCGAGGTCGGGCCGCTCGACATGCAGGCGTTCCCGCAGCACTGTGGCCTCGACCCCGTCGGCGAAGCGGCCGTAGCGCACGAGCGACCAGCCGGTGAGCAGTGGCGCGGCGAGCGGATGCCGGAACGACACCGCCGCCCGCATCATGTCGAGGGCGCAGCGTGCGATCCCGTGCCGCTCGGCGACCTCGGGAAGCAGCTGGTCGATGTCGTGGTTCACCGCGACGACGACGCTCCCGCAACCGATCGGGCCTCGGGTGGTCTCGACCCGGCCGGCCCCCACCGCGGTGACCGCGGTGCGGAACCGGAACTCCACTCCCAGGCTCGCGAGATGACGCACGATCGCCGTGGCCGCCGTGCGCGGATCGGTCTGCAGGTCGACTTCGATGTGCGCGCCGCCGACGAGGCCGTCCGCCCGGAGCGGGGCGAGGCGCAGGAGCTCGTCGGCCTCGAGCAGGCGGATGCCGCCCTCGCGGGAGGCCGCCTCGAGCACGGCGATCTCGTCGTCGTGGCGGGCGGCCACGAGTGTGCCCGACTCGCGCAGCCAGAAACCGGCATCTTTGGCGAGGCGCAGCCACAGCTCGCGGGAGACGTCGGCGTAGCGCCGGGCCTCCCCGCCCTGGGCGCCGATGCAGAGATGCCCGAAGTTGCGGATCGTGGCGCCGACCGGGGCCTCGGTGCGGTCGACGACCACCACGCGCAGCCCACGGCGGACCGCCGCGTAGGCCGCACCGAGGCCGACGATGCCCGAGCCGACGACCACGACGTCGGCCGTGTCGTGAGTGCCGTTCATCGGAACACCTTCCGCATCCACATGGCGAGCCCTTCGACCACGAGCACGGTGACGAGGATCATCAGGACGATCGCGGTCACGGTCTCGTAGCGCGAGCCCTGGCTGGCATTGAGCAGGTAGTACCCCACTCCTCCGCCGCCGACGATGCCGAGGATCGTCGCCGCGCGGATGTTCGTGTCGAGCATGTAGAAGCTGTGGCCGATGAGCGCCTGCATCCCCTGCGGCACGGTGGCCGAGGTGTAGGTCTGCAGACGGGTCGCGCCGACCGCACGCAGCGCCCGCTCCGGACCGCGGTCCACCTCTTCGAACGAGTCGGCGATGAGCTTGCCGAGGAGTCCGATGCCGCCGATCGCGAGGGCGATGACACCCGCCTGCGCACCGAGGCCCGTGATGACGACGAGCACGATCGCGAGGATGAGTTCCGGGATGCCGCGGATGCCGACGAGCAGCAGCCGTGCCGTTCCCCGCGCCCCTGGGCTCGGAGCGACGTTGCGGGCGGCGAGTGAGCCCAGCAGGATCGACGGGAGCAGGGTGAGCACCGTCGCGGCGAGAGCGATCGCGACCGTGTCGCGCATGGCCTCGAACATCGCGCTCGCGTCGTAGTTGCCGAACGACGGCGGCCAGAACCGGGCGGCGACCTCGGGCAGCTTGGCCCAGAACGTGAAGAAGTCCATCCAGTTGATCTGGCTCACCACGACGCTGCCGATCACGACGAGCACGGCGACGACACCGGCGATCGTGTGACGCACGCGCTGCGCCGTCCAGGGTCGCCGCACCGCGGTCTGCGGGCTGGCGGCCCAGTCCGGGCGCCCGGCGGGTGCCGCTGCGGCGTGCGCACCGAGCCGCGGGTGCAGCATCCGGTCGATCCAGGAGCGGGTGTGCTTCTGCTCGCCGAGCATCGCCCCGCGCACCATGCTGGAGACGATCTCCATCACGATGCAGAGGATGAAGATGACCAGGGCGATGCCGAGTCCCTTGCCGTAGTTGAGCGACTTGAACGCGTACGACATCTCGAGGCCGAGGCCGGCGACGCCGACGTAGCCGAGCACGACGCTGCCACGCAGGTTGATGTCGTTGCGGTGCAGCACGGTCGCCACCCAGCTGGGCAGCACCTGCGGCAGGATGCCGGCACTGAACTCCTGCATCTTCGAGCCTCCGGCGGCGCGGATCGCGAGACGGGGGCCTTCGTCGATCTGCTCGATCGCGTCGGCGAACATCTTCGAGATCATGCCGATCGAGTGGATGCCGATGGCGAGGATGCCCGGGAGCGTCCCGAGGGAGAACATCAGCACGAAAGCCATGGCCAGGACGACGTCGGGCAGCGCCCGGGTGAGGACTCCGATGAAGCGTGCCGCGGCACGCCAACCGTTCCCCGGCGTCGTGTTGGATGCGGCGAGGTAGGCGATCGGCACCGACAGCACCGCGGCGAGCAGGGTGCCGACGAGCACGAGGCCGACGGTGAGGGCGATCAGCCAGGCCAGGTCGGCGGGCTCGGGGAACGACAGGCCGCCGACGCGAGCCATGAAGTTCTCGGCGTTGCCCCAGCTCTGCACCATCGCCGGGATGGAGATGTCGACCTCGCGGACGGCGAGTATGCCGAGCACGACGAGCGCGACCAGCGTGAGGGACGCCGCGATGCGCTCCGGCGAGATCCGACGCTTCGGCGCCCGCTCGGCGACCGTCGAGGCCGCTGCGGTGCGCGGACGGTCGGCGAGGATCGTCATGATGCCGCCACCTGTGCGGCCGCCACGACGAGCTCTTCCTGCACGGCCCTGATCTCGGCGGTGGTGGTCGCGACGCGACCGTAGATCTCCATGACCTCGGCCTTGGTGAGGTCGGTGGTGGGGGTGTCGAGCACGACCTCGCCGTGACGGAGCCCGACGATGCGATCGGCCCAGCTGATCGCGAGGTCGACCTGGTGCAGGCTGCACACGACGGTGAGCCCCTCGTCGGCGGCGATCTCGCGGATCAGTGCCATGACCTGCTCGCTCGACTCCGGGTCGAGCGAGGCGACCGGCTCGTCGGCGAGCAGGATGTCGGGCTTCTGCATGAGGGCACGGGCGATGGCGACGCGCTGCTGCTGCCCGCCCGAGAGGGTGTCGCTGCGCTGGTAGGCGCGGTCGAGCAGCCCCACGCGGTCGAGGTGCCCGAGCGCGGTGAGCTTGGCGGCCCGCGAGTACCCCCAGAGCCCGAGGCGCGGTCCGCGCACACCCGACAGCGAGCCGGTGAGCACGTTCTCGAGCACCGTAAGCGACGGCACGAGCTCGAACTGCTGGAAGATGAAGCCCACGCGGCTGCGGAGATTCCGCAGCGCCCGGCCCTTCAGCGAGGGCACCTGGGAGCCGAGCACCTCCACCGAGCCGGCGGTGGGGATCTCGAGGCCGTCGAGGTGGCGCAGCAGCGTCGACTTCCCCGAGCCGGAGAGGCCGAGGAGAACGACGATCTCGCCGCGGGACACCTCGAGCGAGGCACCCTTCAGTGCAGTGGTCGTGCCGAAGGTCTTCGTCACGCCGTCGAGACGGATGAGGGCGTCGGATGCCGAGGCGGTCATGTCGTAACTCCTGTGGTGTGGTGTGTCATGCGGTGGGGCCCTCCGCCTCGCCGCGCGGGGCGGGCGAGGCGGAGGGCACCGGGTGAGACGAAGGGGTCAGGCCGGGCTCAGCCCTGGCACTGCTCCGCTTCGGTCTCCTTGCAGATGTCGCGGATCAGGTCGTAGTAGGCGTCGTCGACCGGCTTCGTCGCGTAGAAGACGCTGCGGAAGGAGTCGCTGTCGGCGCTGTCGATGCCGGCGGCGATGATGTCGTCGATCGTGACCTCGGAGAGTCCGTCGACGAGCTGCTTCGAGACCTCGTCCGGAAGCGTCGACGAGTACACGAGCGGGGCGCCGGGCACCATCGTCTCGGCGATGACCTTGACCTTGTCCGACTTCTCGACCTCGGAGTCCTCGGCGAAGCCGACCTCGCACTCGACGCCTTCGCCGACCTTGGTCACGCTCACGTCGTGCTTGCCCGCGAAGACCGGAGTGATGTCGGCCTTCGGGTCGATGCCGGCCTCGATCAGGTTGTACGACGGGAACAGGTAGCCCGAGGTCGAAGACGGGTCCACGAAGCAGACCTTCTTGCCCTTGAAGTCCTCGAGACTCTTGATGTCGCTGTCGACGGGCACGATCGCCTGCGAGTAGTAGCCGGGCTCCTGACCCTCGTCGGTGACGATGGAGGAGATCGGGGTGAGCTTGGCGCCGTTGTTGGTGGCGGTGACGTAGGTGAAGCCGGAGAACGAGGCGACGTCGACCTTGCCGGCGACGGCGGCCTCGATGAGTGCCGCGTAGTCGGTGGACTCGTGGTACTCGACGGTCTTGCCGGTGAGGTCGGCGATGTAGTCCATGAGCGGCTGGTAGTTCGTCTCGGTGTCGACCGAGTCGGGGACGACGCCGAAGACGAGGGTGTTCTCGTCGACCGCGAAGCCGCTCGCGGTGGACGACTCGTCGGCGCCGGGGGTGCCGGTCGCCTCGGCGGTGCCGGCGCAGGCGGCGAGGCCGAGGGCGAGGAGCGCGACGCCGGCGAGGGCGGGGAGAGCGCGAAGCTTCATGAGGACCTTTCAGGGTGTGAGGGGTGATCCACGGAAGACTCTCGCAGGTGCCACATCGAGATATGTACCTAACTCGGATTTGTTCAGAGCTCGTTTACCGAGCATTCTTCTGGATGAACACCCCAGGAACACGCTCGCGCCCGTCAGCCTGATCAAGTAATGTACCTATGTGGCTGAAGCTGTGTACACCCAGATCGCCGACGACCTCCGCGCGCAGATCGCTGCCGGCGGGTTGCGTCCTGGCGACGACGTCCCGACCGAGGCGGAGCTCGCCGAGAGGTGGCACACCTCCCGCGGGCCGATCCGCAACGCGCTGGCGGCGCTGCGCGGCGAGGGCCTGATCGAGACGAGCCGCGGACGGCCGGCCCGCGTCGTGGCCCGCAAGGCGAATCAGGCCGTAGACGTGTCGGTGCCGTTCACACGCTGGGCGCGCGAGCTGGGCGTCTCCCCCGGGGCCGAGACGCAGGAGCTGAGCCTGCGTCGCGCCGGCGACCTGGCGGCGGCGCTCGATGTCGACCCGAGCGACACGATCGTCAGCGTCGTGCGGCTGCGCCTGCTGGAGGGACGCCCGACGATGCTCGAGCGCCTCAACTACACCCAGGTCGCGGGCAGACACCTCTTCGACGTCGATCTCGACCAGGTGTCGATCACCGAGCACCTGTCGTCGGTGGGCCACCCGATCGTCACGCTGCAGCACGTGATCGATGCGGTGGCGGCCGACGATCAGGATGCCGCCCTGCTGCGCGTGCCACGCGGCACGCCTATCCTGCGGCTGACCCGCACGTCTCGTGACGCGGAGGGGCGGATCTTCGAGGCCTCGGAGGACCGCTACCTCAGCGAGGTCGTGCGCTTCACGGTCGCCGCATCCGGCATCTCGACCGACGGGCACTACATGCGCGCGGTCGGCGGATAGCGAAGCGGGAAACACCGCTCGGAGGCCGGAAAAACAGGCCGTTAATGCAGAAGGCGATCGCGAGCGCGCAAGTTTTTCAGAAGCCAGAAAGACCGCGCCCGCGATCGCAGCGCTGGGGACGCTTTATCTGGGGAGCCTTCAGGATATGGCTGCACGCAACGCGTTCCACAGTGTCGAACGTCGAGACTTCTCTAGACTTTCGTCTAGGTTCACGCGGATCGCGGAAAAGGGTGCCTCCACACTCTAGAGCATCAGACGACCGGAAGTCGGGCCGACACGACCCAGAATCCGTCGACTTCGCCGGCGCTGAACTCACCGCTCGCGCCCATGACCCGCTCCGCCATCCGGCCGAGGCCCGTGCGGCTCGACGAGAGCTCGCGGCGCGGCGTCGTCGGCAGGGGGCTGCGCAACGTGAGGAGCGCGACCTCATCGTCCACGGCGAGGGTGATCTGCACCTCGCCGGGGCCGGCGTATTTGAGGATGTTCGTGGCGGATTCGCGCGTGATACGCGCGAGCACGATCTCGACGGCTCGCGGGATCCGCTCGTCCTGAGGATCACCCTCTCGGAGAACGGAGTGGCCGGCGGCTTCGAACTCCTCCGCCGCCTCGTCGATCGCGGCGGCGAGGTCGCCGGTCTGCACGCTCGACGACTGCGGACCGTCGTCGGCGAGTTCGATCACGAAGCGGAGATCGGTCATCGCCTTGCGCGCGGCGACTCGGATCGCCTCCTGCGAATCGGAACTCGTCTGGGGGCCTTCGAGCATCTGCACGTGCAGTGCGACCACCGTGAGGTGGTGCGCGATGCTGTCGTGCAGCTCGCCGGCGATCCAACGTCGCTCGGCGAGGACTGCCTGTCGTTCCTGTTCGGCGCGCGCCTCGAGTTCGCGTTCGAGACGGCTGCCACGGGCGAACGCGAGCCGTAGGGCGAACCCGACAGCTCCGGCCACCGTGGCGAAGATGAGGAAGAGACCGACGTTCACATCGGTGTCAGCATCGCCATTGGCGACGACTGCTGCAGCGATGAGGAACGCACCGGTGTACGACAGGATCAGGGAGGTCCACCCCAGCCTCATGACCAGGCCTGCCGCGACAGCGGCGGCGGTCAGAACCTGGGACTCGGTTCCCACGAGAAATGAAGTGGCGAACACGACGCCGAGGGCGCATGTCGCGATGAGCGGATTCCAGAGGTAGAGAGCGAACGCTGCTGTGCATGCGACGCTCACCAACAGTGCCACCGGGTTCACACCCGGGGTGGTGAAAAAGCCTATGACGTCTGTGGCGATGGTGATGGAGACGATGACCAGGACGACGATTCGCTCGATCGCGCTGAGCTTCTCACCCCGACCCAACCGAAACGAATCCGTGGATCGTCGGGTCGATTGGTCGAAGGCCATGGGTTCACTATCTCCTATTCGCCAGGTACGCTAGCGGACGAGACCAAAAAACTTGCCAACCTGCTGCCAGAAAGTCATTACGTTCACCTCCATTATGTAGTCGTTCGTCGATGTCTGTATTCATCTTCTCGGCGAATCGCGGAGCGCACATCTGTCTCTCGTCTAGAGGTTTTTAGCCAAAGGTCTACATCGTCATCACCTGTCGCCCGCGCCGTTAGGCTTCCCCCATGCAGGAAATCCGTGTCGTGATCGTCGATGACGATCCCCTGGTCCGCTCGGCGCTGTCGCACTTCGTCTCCCGCGACCCCGAGATCACCGTGATCGCCCAGGCGGAGGACGGCGTGGAAGCGATCGCCACGGTCGAGCGCGAGCAGCCCGACGTCGTGATGATGGACGTGCAGATGCCCGAGATGGACGGCATCGAGGCCACCGGGGTGATCGCCGAGCGCTGGCCGCACGTCCGCGTGCTCGCCGTCACCACTCTCGACGGCAGCGACACGGTGCTCCCGATGCTGAGTGCCGGCGCCTCCGGATACCTCCTCAAGGACTCGAGCGCGGACGAGATCGTCACGGGCGTTCGCGAGGTGCACAGCGGCGCCAGCTCGCTCTCCCCGCGGATCGCCTCGATGCTCATCAAGCACGTGCGTGACTCGACGCCCGTCGCCGCAGACGCCGATGCCCTCGAACCTCTCACCGACCGCGAGACCGAGGTGCTGAACTGCCTCGCGAAGGGCATGTCCAACGCCGAGATCGCCAAGGCGCTGATCGTCTCCGAGGGCACCGTGAAGGCGCACCTCGGACGCATGATGTCGAAGTGGCACCTGCGCGACCGCGTGCAGATCCTCGTCACGGCCGCGCATGCCGGGCTCGTCAGCTTCCGCTGATCACAGGGCCAGCAGGACGATTCCCGCGACCACGACGAGCGAGGCCGCGATCCGCCAGCCCGGACGCGACTCCCGCAGTACGAACACGCCGAACAGGCTCACCAGCACGACGCTCACCTCGCGCAGCGGCGCCACCAGCGCCACCGGAGCGATCTGGATCGCGGTCAGCACGAGGATGTACGACAGCGGCGACAGGATGCCGAAGACGAGGATCCGCCGCCACTGCGCGCGACCGAGCGCCCAGACGGCGTCCCATCGGCGGCGCACCGCGAACGAGTAGAACGGCACCTGCAGCAGGCTCGTGCCGACCATGAACGCGACGGGCGAGAGGTTCCAGGTGCGCACCGCGTGCGCGTCCCAGATCGTGTAGACCGCGATCGCGACCCCGGTGAGCAGGCCGAACAGGATGCCGGGATCGATGCGCCGCGAGCGACCTCCGGCCCCCCGGTCGACGAGACCGATCGCCACGACGCCGACGATCACGGCTGCCACCCCGATCAGCGCCACCACCGAGGGTCGCTCCCCGAGCAGCAGCACCGCCACGATCACCGACAGGAACGGTCCGGTTCCCCGCGCGGTCGCGTACACGGTGGAGAGGTTCCCCTCGCGGTAGCCGCGCTGCAGCACCGTCATGTAGGCCACGTGCAGCACCGCCGAGACGGTCACGCCCAGCGCGAAGGAGCCGAGGTCATCCGTTCCCAGACCGCCCGTGAAGGGCACGACGCCGATCCAGACGAGCGTGCTGCCGACCGCGCCCCACCAGAGGAACGGCGACCCCGCTCTGCTGACGCCGTGGGCGATGATGTTCCACGCGGCGTGGGCGATGGCCGCCCCGAAGACGAGGACGAACGCGAGAGAGGACACGACGAGACCCTTCCGTCCGGCGCACGGCGCGACGAACAGGGTCCTCCGGGCTTTTGTCCTGTCAGATGACGGCCCTCCTGCGGAGGAGAACCGTGGCGCCGCTCGGACCAGACGGGTGTGGACCCCGGAACCCTAGGCGCTATCGAGACGAGCCTAACCCGGCGGGATGAACACCAGGCAAACGACGGTCCGTGGCAGGAAGCGGACCCGCGCATCACCCCGGCTACGCTCGAAGGACCGCTCGTCTCCAGGAAGGCCCGCCATGCCCGTCACCCCGGTCGCACTCGCCCACGCCGAGGACCTCGCCGACTTCGTCGCCGCCTCGCCCTCGAGCTACCACGCGGCGGCGGAGGTCGCTCGACGGCTGGAAGCAGCCGGGTTCACGCCGCTGCGAGAGGAGGACCCCTGGCCGACCGAAGCCGGCGGCCGGTACGTCGTCGTGCGCGACGGCGCCGCGATCGCCTGGACCGTGCCGGCGGATGCCACCGCGACGACTCCCGTGCGGATCTTCGGTGCGCACACCGACTCCCCCGGCTTCAAGCTCAAGCCGCAGCCGACCACGGGTTCGCGCGGCTGGTTGCAGGCCGCCGTCGAGGTGTACGGCGGGCCGCTGCTGAACTCCTGGCTCGACCGTGAGCTGCGCCTCGCCGGACGCCTGGCGCTGGCGGACGGTCGCGTGGTGCTCGCCGACACCGGACCGCTGCTGCGCCTTCCGCAGCTCGCGATCCATCTCGACCGGGGCGTCAACAACGGACTGGCCCTCGACAAGCAGACCGAGACGCAGCCGGTGTGGGGACTCGGTGACCCGAGCGAAGCCGACATCCTCGCCGAGCTCGCCGCATCCGCCGATGTGTCGGCCGCCGACATCCGCGGCTACGACGTCGTGGTCGCCGACACCGCGCGCGGAGCCGTCTTCGGCAAGGACAGCGCGTTCTTCGCATCCGGCCGCCTCGACGACCTGGCCTCGGTGCACGCCGGAGTGGTCGCCCTCGAGGCGCACGACCCCGCAGCGGGCGGACCGATCGCCGTGCTCGCCGCCTTCGATCACGAAGAGCTGGGCTCCGCGTCGCGCTCCGGCGCCGCCGGCCCGTTCCTCGAAGACGTGCTCGAACGCGTGTACGCGGGTCTCGGTGCCGATGGATCCGCGCGCCGCCAGGCCTACGCCTCGTCGTGGTGCCTGTCGAGCGACGTCGGCCACTCGGTACACCCGAACTACGCCGCCAAGCACGACCCGGTGGTGCAGCCGGTGCTCGGCTCGGGCCCGATCCTGAAGATCAACGCGAACCAGCGGTACGCGACGGATGCCGTCGGCGCGGCATCCTGGGCGGCCTGGTGCGAGCGCGCCGGCGTGGCCGGCCAGGAGTTCGTGTCGAACAACGGCGTGCCGTGCGGATCGACGATCGGCCCGATCACCGCGACACGGCTCGGCATCCGCACGGTCGACGTCGGCATCCCGATCCTCTCGATGCACTCCGCACGCGAGCTCGCCGGGGTCTCGGACCTGCACGACCTCGCGCGCACCGCGCAGTCATTCTTCGCGGGCTGAGCTGCGGCGAGATCCGCGTCGCGAAGTCCGCCCGGCGCCGTCCCGGCAGTGCCAGGATGTCAGCATGACGGACATCAAGCCGGCCCTGATCGAGCGTGCGGGCATCGAGATCATCCCCGAATCCGAGCGGACCGCGAAGCCGCGCGACCTCTTCTGGCCCTGGTTCGCGGCGAACGTCTCCGTGTTCGGCATGTCGTACGGCTCATTCGTCCTGGGCTTCGGCATCTCGTTCTGGCAGGCGACGCTCGTCTCGGTCATCGGCATCGTGGTTTCTTTCCTGCTCTGCGGACTCATCGCGATCGCCGGCAAGCGCGGATCGGCGCCGACCATGGTGCTCTCGCGTGCGGCGTTCGGCGTGCACGGCCAGAAGGTGCCGGGCATCGTCTCGTGGCTGACCTCGATCGGGTGGGAGACGTTCCTCGCGATCATGGCGGTGCTCGCGACGGCCACCGTGATCACGCAGCTGGGCGGCGACGGCGACAGCATCGCGCTCAAGATCATCGCCACCGTGATCGTCGCGGCGCTGATCGTCACGGCATCCGTGCTCGGCTATCACACGATCATGAAGCTGCAGTCGGTGCTCACCTGGGTCACCGGCATCGTGACGGTGCTGTACATCATCCTCGCGGCGCCGCAGATCGACCTCGCGGCCGTGCTCGCCCGCCCCGACGGCGGCATCGGCCAGGTGGTCGGCGCGCTGGTCATGGTGATGACCGGGTTCGGGCTCGGCTGGATCAACATCGCCGCCGACTGGTCGCGGTACCAGAAGCGCACGGCATCCGACGGGTCGATCGTCGCCTGGAACACCATCGGTGGATCGGTGGCCCCGGTGATCCTGGTCGTCTTCGGTGTGCTGCTCGCCGGTTCCGACGAAGAACTCTTCAACGCGGTGCAGTTCGACCCGATCGGTGCGCTCGCCTCGATCCTGCCCCCGTGGGTGCTCGTGCCCTTCCTGCTCACGGCCGTGCTCGCGCTCGTCTCCGGCGCGGTGCTCGGCATCTACTCCTCCGGGCTGACGCTGCTCAGCCTCGGCATCCGCATCCCGCGCCCCTCTGCCGCCGCGATCGACGGAGTGATCCTCACGATCGGCACCATCTATGTGGTGTTCTTCGCGACCGACTTCCTCGGGCCGTTCCAGAGCTTCCTGATCACGCTCGGCGTGCCCCTCGCGTCGTGGGCGGGCATCCTGATCGCCGACATCCTGCGCCGGAAGAAGGACTACGACGAGGAGGCGCTGTTCGACAGCCGCGGCCGCTACGGCGCCTGGGACTGGACCTCGATCGGCACCATGGTCGTGACGAGCGCGATCGGCTGGGGTCTGGTGCTGAACGGCTTCGCCGACGACGCGCCGTGGAACAACTGGCAGGGCTACCTGCTGTTCCTCGTCGGCGGACCCGACGGCGCCTGGGCGTACGCGAACCTCGGAGTGTTCTTCGCGCTGGTGCTGTCTTTCGTGGTGACGTACTTCGCGCGGGCCGGGAAGATCCGGCGTCAGGAGAACGTGTGACCCCCTCGACAGGCTCGGCCCCGCAGGAAGCCTGGCTCGTGGTGATCGACCCGCAGGCGATCTTCGCCTCTCCTGACTCGGCGTGGGGCTCGCCGTTCTTCGCGGAGGCGATGCCGCGCATCCGCGAACTGGCCGATGCGTTCGGCGACCGGGTGCTGATCACGCGGTGGATGCCGACCGCCGACCGGTCGACCTCGTGGGGCGACTACTTCGCTGCCTGGCCCTTCGCCGACCAGCCGCCCGGCGATCCGCTGTTCGACCTCGTCCCTGAGGCGGTGGGGCTGTCGCCGCATCCGACGATCGACCTGCCGACGTTCGGCAAGTGGGGAACCGAGATCGAGGCCATCGTCGGTCGCGGCGCTCACGTCGTGCTGGCCGGCGTTTCGACCGACTGCTGCGTCATCTCGACGGCGCTGGCCGCAGCCGATGCGGGCACCCACGTCACGATCGCCGCGGACGCCTGCGCCGGGTCGACGGCCGAGAACCACGCGGCCGCCCTGCAGGTCATGGGGCTGTATCCGCCGCAGATCACGATCAGCGATACGGCGACCATTCTCGCCTGATGCGTCGTCAGGCCGCGGCGCGGACCGCAGCGGCGATGTCGGCGGGCGAGCCGTGCCAAGGGGCTCCGTGCCCCGGCAGCACCCAGGACGCCGAGAGGGAGCCGAGCCGGTCGAGCGAGGCGAGGGCGTCTGCCGGCTCGTCCGTGAACGGCGCGGGCTGCGCGCCGGTGCGCCCGGTCAGCACATGCCTGGTGGTCAGCGCATCGCCGACGAAGACGGCATCCACGGCCGGGACGTGCACGGCGATGCTGCCCGGCGAGTGCCCCGGCATACCGATCACGAGAGGGGCACCCGGCAGCTCGAGCACATCGCCGTCGGCCACCTCGACCACCTCGGCGACGTGGCGGGTGCGCAGTGCATTCTTGCGGATGCCGTAGGCGAAGAAGCCCAGCGTCGGGCCGACCCGGGCCGGCCCCATGGGCGTCTTCGGCTTCTCCCCCGTGCGCACCCGGTGGCTGTCGGCCGCGTGGATGAACACCGGGACGCCCGCCTCCTGCCGCAACCGCTCGGCGAACCCGATGTGGTCGCCGTCGCCGTGGGTCAGGACGAGGCCGCGGATATCGGAGAGCGGACGACCGATGTCGTCGAGCTCGCGCTGAAGGTCGTGCCAGTGCCCGGGGAGGCCCGCGTCGACCAGGGTGATGCCCTCGGGCAGGTCGACGAGGTACGCGGCGACGATGTCGTTGCCGATGCGGTGCAGGTGGGGTGCGAGCTTCATGGCGGATCCTCTCGGAATGTTTGCGATGGCTACGTTACGTAGCTATCATGGCTATTGTCAATAGCCATGCAGGAGGACGCGATGCCGACACCCGAACGCACATCCGTCGAGGAGATCGTCGCCGCGGGCCGCGAGATCCTCGAGGTCGCAGGACCCGCGGGCCTCACGATGCAGGCCGTCGCCGAACGCGTGGGCGTGCGCGCCCCGTCGCTGTACAAGCGGATCCGGGACCGAGACGCACTGCACGCCGCGGTGGCGACCGCGTCCATCGAGGCGCTCACGGCTCGGCTCGAGGCCGCGGGCGACGATCTCACCCCGCTCGCCCATGCCTACCGCTCGTTCGCCCACGCGCATCCGGAGGGCTTCCGGATCATGTTCACCGTCGCCGCGCCACACGATGCACTCGATCGCTCGGCCGCGCCGCTGATCCGTGCGACAGCTGCACTGGTCGGCGAGGACGACGCGCTCGATGCCGCCCGTCTCTTCACCGCCTGGGCGACGGGGTTCCTGCAGATGGAGCTCTCGGGCGCCTTCCGCCTGGGCGGCGACGTCGACCGTGCGTTCGAATACGGCCTGAGTCGACTCCTCGCCGGACTGGCCGACTGACCTCCATCCGCCGGCGTTCGAATCGCGCCCCGGACTACTGGCACACTGATCGGTGGAGGGGTCCATGAGCATCGACGCGCACACCGAAGAACCCGCACGCCCGACGAAGGCCCGCAAGCCGTGGCATCGGACGAAGATCGCCCTCGGCATCATCGTCGCGGTGGTCGCCGTGGTCGCGATCGTCGGAACGATCACGCCCTGGCCGTCGGCCATGGTCATCCGCGCCGTGTTCACCCAGGGCGGCGAGGAGACGGCCGCCGAGATGGACAAGCACGTCCCCGACACGAAGCTGTCGGAGCAGAAGGATGTCGCCTACGGTGACGACGGCGCCGACACCACGATGGACGTCTTCCGCCCGGCATCCGCCGACGGCCCCCTGCCGACGGTCGTCTGGATCCACGGCGGCGCCTGGATCTCGGGGGCGAAGGAGAACGTCGACCCCTACATGCGCATCCTCGCCGCCGAGGGATACACGACCATCGCCGTGAACTACACGATCGGCCCGGAGGGCGTGTATCCGCTCGCCGTCCACCAGCTCGACGCGGCCCTCGCCTACATCGACGAGCACGCCGAGGAGCTGGGCGTCGACGCAGACCAGATCGTCCTCGCCGGCGACTCCGCCGGCGGACAGCTCGCCAGCCAGATGGCGACGCTGATCACCAGCAAGGACTACGCCGAGATCATGGGCATCACCCCGTCGCTCGCGCCCGACCAACTCGTCGCGACCGTGCTCAACTGCGGCGTGTACGACCTGTCGGCGCTCGCCCAGCTCGACGGGCTGGCCGGCTGGGGACTCAAGTCGGCCATGTGGGCATATTCGGGCACGAAGACCTGGGCGGAGGACTCCACCGGCGCCACGATGTCGACCATCGACTGGGTCACCGCCGACTTCCCCACGACCTACATCTCCGGCGGCAACGGCGACGGGCTCACGTGGCTGCAGTCGATCCCGATGGCCCAGCGCCTGGACGAACTCGGTGTCGACGTGACGACGCAGTTCTGGCCCGCTCCGCACGAGCCGCAGCTCCCGCACGAGTATCAGTTCCACCTCGACCTGCCGGATGCGCGGACCGCCCTGCAGAAGACGATCGACTTCCTGGACGCGAACACCACCCGCTGACGGTCTGACTGCGGACCGCGCAGACATTTCACTTCTGTGACGATCGCCGCAGAAGTGATATGTTCAGCCCATGCACACCGAGAACGAACGCGCCCTCGAATCCGGGATCGTCACCGACCTGTCCGGGCGGATGACCTACGGGTCGTACCTGGCGCTGGACCAGCTGCTCACCGCGCAGCATCCGGTGAGCGAGCCGCAGCACCACGACGAGATGCTGTTCATCATCCAGCACCAGACCACCGAGCTCTGGCTCAAGCAGCTGCTGCACGAGCTCTCCTCCGCCCGTGAGCTGCTCGCCCGCGACGACCTGCGCGAGGCCCTCAAGCGCATCGCCCGCGTCAAGCGCATCCAGGACGTGATGACGCAGCAGTGGTCGGTGCTCGCCACCCTGACCCCGACCGAGTACGCGCAGTTCCGTGGAGCGCTCGGCAACTCCTCGGGCTTCCAGTCCGTGCAGTACCGCGCGGTGGAGTTCGCCCTGGGAAACAAGAACGAGAAGATGCTGACCGTCTTCGCCGACCACCCCGCCAACCTCGCGCTGCTCACGGCCGAGTGGGAGAAGCCGACGCTGTACGACGAGTTCCTGCGCTTCGCCGCACGTCGTGGACTGCCCATCCCGACCGCGATCCTCGAGCGCGACGTGCGCGAGCCCTACCGCGAGACGCCGGAGCTCGTACCCGCGATCCGCGAGATCTACCAGGACCCGAGCCGGTACTGGGACCTGTACGAGGCGTGCGAGGACCTGGTCGACCTCGAGGACAACTTCCAGTTCTGGCGGTTCCGGCACCTCAAGACGGTCGCGCGCACGATCGGCATGAAGGTCGGCACCGGCGGCTCCAGTGGCGTCGGCTTCCTGCAGCGCGCCCTGGATCTGACCTTCTTCCCCGAGCTCTACACCGTGCGCACCGAGATCGGCCGCTGATGCACGCCGCCACGTTCTTCGACGGGATCGGCTGGCGCGAGGGCGTCGTCGAACTCACCGACGGGCGCATGCGGCTGCAGGATGCGGTTCCGACCGCCGGGCTCCCCCGCCTCGACGGCGTCGTCGTCGGTGGGTTCAGCGACCACCACGTGCACCTGCAGCTGGTGGAGCACGCCCGGCTGGCGGGGTCGCGCCTCGGCCGGGTGGTCGACCTCGGCGGGAATCCCGACGTGGTTCGGCGGCTCGCTGAGCACCACGTCCGCGTCGAGTTCGCCGGCGCGTTCCTCACCGCGCCGGGCGGCTACCCGTCCGACCGCTCGTGGGCGCCGGCCGGGTCGGTGCGAGAGATCGCCGATGCGGATGCCGCCGCCGCAGCCGTGTCCGAGATGGCCGCGGCCGGAGCCTCGTGCGTCAAGGTCACCAGCAACAGCACCGCCGGACCGGTGTTCTCGGACTCGCTCCTGCGCACCATCGTCGGACTCGCTGCCGACCGCGGGCTCCTCGTCGTCGCACATGCCGAGGGCGCGGGCGAAGCGGAGCGGGTCGTCGGTCTCGGTGCCGCCCGACTCGCCCACGCGCCCTTCACCGAACGCCTCGACGATTCCGTGATCGAGCGGCAGGCGGCGAGCGCCTCCTGGACCTCGACCCTCGCGATCCACGACGGCCCCGAGCGCGAGGTCGCGATCGACAACGTCCGCCGTTTCCACGCGGCGGGTGGCACTGTGCTCTACGGCACCGACTTGGGCAACGGTCCGATGCCGGTCGACCTGAACCCGCGCGAGATCGCCGCCCTCCGCGAGGCCGGGCTCGACGACGCCACCCTCTGGCGAGCGCTCTCCCCGGTCGACCCGCTAGACCCCGCCTCGAATCTCCTGCTCCTCCCCGGGGGCACCCCGGCGGCCGCCGACCCGCTCGTCGCGATTCTAGTCGAACACACCCACCGCGTGCTGGTCACGAGTTTCTCAGACGCGAACCGCCGCGCAGCCGTCTCCTCCGTCCTACGCGCCGGCGCCTCGCTTCGGCCTGCGACATCGGGCGGAAGCCGCACGATCGCGGCGCTGCGCGCGCTGTCCGCGCTCCGGCTCTCCCCCGCACGTGTCCTCCAAGG
>NZ_FMIR01000014.1 GCF_900095745.1 Microbacterium oxydans | reverse complement strand
ACCCATCCCCCTGCCCTGAGCGGGTGCCGCCCCACCGGCATCCGCTCAGGGCGCACCCGCACCCCCCCTGCGATCCACGGCGATTGGCGCGTCGCATCCGGAACGGGCACGATGGAATGCGGGGGAGTTTCCCGACGAGGATCCGATGCGGTCGTGTCCCGGGAAGAGGCCCCTCGCCCGTCCGCAATCGGGGAAGGATCTGTTCGTGGCTGGTCACGCGCCCGCAGGATCGACTCGGCCGCGTCGCCGCGCATGGTGGGTCATCGGGATCGTGGCGGGTGCCCTCGTCGCCCTCGTCCTCGTCGCGCTGGCGATCCTGGATTCGAAGCCCGGTTTCACGACGAACGTGACGATCTCGCTGAGCTACGTTGCCGATGACGGTCAGAAATACTCCTGCACCTACGACTACAGCACTCCGGACCGGCTGCCGATGCCCGCCGACATCGCCGAGAGCATGAACTCCCGCGACTGGTCGCAAACCGGCCAGGAGATCTACGAATGGGCGAAGAGCCATCCGGCCGAGCACTGGACGACCGAGGATGAGCTGCCCGCAGACGACCCCGAGTCGACCCGGGCTGATGCGTCCTGGGGGCTCGCGATGGAGAAGTACGTCACGTTCCCCCCGTGGCTGATCGATGCGGGGGAGGGGGACGAGTACGCGCTGTGGTGGGAAGCGCGCGCGGGCAGCAACTGCGAAGACGGCTTGCGCTGAGACGGCGTCAGGACGTATCTGCTCAGGGCAGAGCGGCTCAGGGCAGAATCCGGCCGCACACGCGCGGCGGCGACGGATGCTGGGGGCATGAGCGAAGACAACCCCTCCATCCCGCAGTTCGGTCCTGAGGCCCGGCGCGCACTGTTCCACGAGCGGGTGCTCGTGCTCGACGGTGCGCTCGACGACGACAACGGCACGCTGTTGATGACGCAGCTGCTCGCGCTGTCGGCCGAGGACCCCGCCGCCGACATCGCCCTCTGGATCCACTCGCCCGGGGGCTCGGTGCCGTCGATGCTCGCGATCCGCGACATCATGCGGCTCATCCCCAATGACGTGGCCACCCTCGCCCTCGGGCTGGCCTGCAGCGCGGGCCAGTTCCTGCTCTCCGCGGGCACTCCCGGCAAGCGGCGGGCCCTGCCGCACGCGCGCATCCTCATGCATCAGGGATCGGCGGGCATCGGCGGCTCCGCGGGCGAGATCGAGACGCAGGCCGACGACCTGCGGCACACGCGCGACACGGTCCTGGGCCTCATCTCGGCCGACACCGGCCAGCCCCTCGAGCGCATCTTCGAGGACTCGCTGCACGACCGCTGGTACACCGCGACCCAGGCGCAGGACTACGGCTTCATCGACGGGATCGTGGCCTCGATCGCCGAGGTGATGCCGCGACAACGCGCGCGCGTCGGGCTGGGGGTGAACGCATGAGCACGTACTCGATCCCCAACGTCATCGCGCAGCATCCGCGGGGCGAGCGCATCATGGACGTGTACTCCCACCTGCTCGCCGAGCGTGTCATCTATCTCGGGACCGGCATCGACGCGGGTGTCGCGAACGCCCTGATCGCGCAGCTGCTGCACCTCGACGCCGACAGTCCGGAGAGCGGCATCCAGTTCTACATCAACAGCGAGGGCGGTGACCCCGGAGCGGCGCTCGCGATCTACGACACCATGCAGCACATCCGACCGGCCATCGCGACGACGTGCGTCGGTCAGGCGATCGGTCCCGCCGCGCTGCTCGTCGCCGCGGGGGCAGAAGGTCAGCGCGCCGCGCTCGCGCATGCCCGGATCGTGCTGCATCAGCCCGCCGGCCAGTCGCGCGGCGCGATCCCCGACCTGATCCTCGCGGCCGACGAGGTCGTGCGGGTGCGGTCCGACATGGAGGAGATCCTCGCCAGGCACAGCGGGCGCACGGTTGCGGAGCTCCGCGCCGACACCGACCGCGACCGGGTGTTCACGGCATCCGCGGCCCTGGACTACGGACTGATCGACACGGTGCTGGGCCCGCGGGGGGCGTGAGTCAGGCGGCGAGGGCGAAGGAGCCGCGCGACACCGACACGGAGACGGCAGTGGATGCCGGCACCGCGGCCGAGCGCAGGTCATCGGCCACGGCGCTCGTGAGGTCGATCAGACTCGTGTCGAGGGCACCGGCGATGGCGGCGATCATCTCGCTCGACGGCTCCTTCAGCCCCCGTTCGACCTCGGAGAGGTACTGGGGCGAGACGCCCGCCTTCTCCGCGGTCTCGGTGAGGGTCTCCTCGCGGTCGTGGCGGCGGCGACGCAGCTGGTCGCCCAGCATCTGACGCCACAGCGGCTCGGGCCCGCTCGACTTCGGGCGGTCGGGGCGAGGGGTGCGCGGGAACGAGATCAGGTCGGCCATGCCTCACGATAAACCGCGGTGTTCGGCGGGTTCGAGCGGTTCTGCTCAGAGCAGAACCGTGCACACAGGGGAGGAGCTCGCGCACCTCGCCGCGGGTGACCGGCTTACAGCGCCGCGGTCACGCCGGGCAGCAGCTTGCCGAGGATCGCCTCGAGCTGCGCGCGCTCCTCTGCCGTGAGCGGATCGAGCACCAGTTCCCGCACCTGCTCGACGTGCACCGGCGCGGCCGTGCGCAGCATCTCGCGTCCTTCCGCGGTCAGGGTGGCCGAGAGCGTGCGCTTGTCGGAGCTGCACGAGGTGCGCTCCACCCAGCCGCGCTCCTCGAGCGAGTCCAAGGCGTGGCTCAGGCGTGAGCGGCTGAGCCCGGCGATGCGCGCGAGTTCCGTCATCGTCACGGTGCCTTCGCCCTGCCCGGCCAGCGTGACGAGGATGGCGTAGCGGGCGTGGTTGAGCCCGACCTCGTCCTTCAGGGTGCGATCGAGCACCTGCGGCAGCAGCTGGACGAACCGGATGACGGGAAGCCATGTCGCCATCTCACCGTCGTCGAGTCGACGCGGATGCTGTCCTGCCGCCGTCATGGTGCCCTCCTCGAGTGTCACGCTCGTGTCACGCCGCCGACAGGTCGAGCGTGTGCGCGGTGTGGTCCCGCTTGGCCTGCAGGTAGCGGGTGTTCGCCTCCGACAGGTGCACCTCGGTGGGCACGCGCTCGGTGACGCGGATGCCGAGGGCCTCGAGCTGCACGGCCTTGTCGGGGTTGTTGCTCAGCAGGCGGATGCCGTCGACGCCGACCGCGTTCAGCATCTGCGCGGCGACGGTGTAGTCGCGCTCGTCCTCGCCGTGGCCCAGGGCGACGTTCGCCTCATACGTGTCGAGTCCGGCATCCTGCAGCGCGTAGGCGTCGAGCTTGGCGTACAGGCCGATGCCGCGACCCTCCTGGCGCAGATACAGCAGGAAGCCGCCTTCGTCGGCGATGCGCTCCACGGCCTCGCGCAGCTGGGGGCCGCAGTCGCAGCGCTCCGAGCCGAAGACGTCGCCGGTCAGGCACTCGCTGTGCGGGCGCACGAGGGGCGCGGCGCCCCCGTCGGCCGCGCGCTCGAGTGCCGCACGCCAGTCGCCGAGGCCGAGCAGCAGGTGCTCGCGGCCGTCGATCAGGCCGTCGAAGGTGACCACGTCGGCGGTGGTGGAGAAGCCGTCGCCGAAGCGCAGCGGCACGCGGACGCGGGTGCGCTCCGTGGCGACCGGAGCGACGGTTGAAGTTTCAATCATGCCGGGTGCAACGCGCGGCCCGTCGAACTATTCCCGTCCGCAGCGATCCGAGGGGTGCCATGAGAGAGCCTCCCACCTGTGACGGAATCGGCGTTGACTGGATTCACACGATAGAAGGAGCAGTAAGAATGCGTGGAGTAGTCATGTACGCCCCCGGCGACGTCCGGGTCGAGGAGCGCGAGAAGCCGACGATCACCCGGCCGACGGATGCCGTCATCCGGCTCGCCGCGACCTGCATCTGCGGGTCGGACCTGTGGCCGTATCGCGGTGACGACAACGTCGATCACACCCCGATGGGGCACGAGTACGTCGGCGTCGTCGAGGAGATCGGCGACGAGGTGCAGACCCTGAAGGTCGGCGACTTCGTGGTCGGCTCGTTCATGGCCTCGGATAACACCTGCGAGATCTGCCAGGCGGGTTACCAGTCCCGCTGCGTGCACGTGGTCCCGATGGGGAAGTACGGCACGCAGGCCGAGTACTCGCTCATCCCGCACGCGGACGGCACGCTCGTCGTCACGCCGGGGCAGCCCGACGCCGACCTGATCCCCTCCCTGCTCGCGGCATCCGACGTCCTCGGCACGGGCTGGTTCGCGGCGGTCGCCGCCGAGGCCGGACCCGGCAAGACCGTCGCCGTCGTCGGTGACGGAGCGGTGGGACTGCTCGGCATCCTCGCCGCCCGGGAACTCGGGGCCGAACGCATCATCGCGATGAGCCGGCACGCCGACCGGCAGGCACTGGCGCGCGAGTTCGGAGCCACCGACATCGTCGAAGAGCGCGGAGACGAGGGTGTGGCGCGCATCAAGGAGCTCACGAACGGGCTCGGCGCGCACTCGGTGATCGAGGCGGTCGGCACGCAGGAGTCGATGATGCAGGCGATCCGTTCGACCCGTCCCGGCGGGCATGTCGGCTACGTCGGTGTCTCGCACGACGTGGCACTGCCCGGCGAGGAGCTGTTCTTCTCCGGCGTGCACCTGCACGGCGGGCCGGCTCCGGTGCGGCGCTTCCTGCCCGAGCTGATCCAGCTCATCTGGGACCGCAAGATCGACCCCGGCAAGGTGTTCGATCTCACCCTCCCGCTCGAGGACGCCGCCGAGGGCTATCGCGCGATGGACGAGCGTCGCGCCACCAAGGTGCTGCTCACGGTCTGAAAGCCGCGCATCCGCGCATCCGCACATCCGCACATCCGCACATCCGAAGGAGATCTCATGCACATCGAACCTCGCACGCCGACGGTGAAGAATCCGCCGGAGCAGTTCACCGGAGACGTCTGGCTCGACGTCATCGCCGCGCCGAAGGAGGGGGATCAGCGGATGTTCGCCGGACTGGTGCGCTTCGCCCCGGGTGCGCGCACCGCCTGGCACTCGCATGCGCGCGGACAGTTCCTGCGCATCACCGAGGGAACGGCGCTGTGCGGCACCCGCGACGGCACGGTCGTCGAAGCACGGCCCGGAGACACCATCTACACCCCGCCGGGCGAGGAGCACTGGCACGGCGCCACCGCGGACTGCTTCATGTCGCACATCGCGATGATCGAGAACGCCGACGACCCCGCGACGTCGACCACGTGGCTCGAGCATGTGACCGACACGGAGTACTCCCGCCGCTGACGCCTTGCGTCGGCACCCTCACTCTGCGCTCCGCCCCGCGCTTCGTGCGGTGAAATCCATCTCTGACGGCCTGATCCGCCAGATCCGGCCGTCAGAGATGCGATTGGCCGTCGGGAGGTGCCGGGGCTCCCGGCCCCGGCACCTGCGCTCGCCGCCGCCGCCGCACGAGCTTCAGCTCGCTGGCGAGGATCCCGAGCACGACGAGTGCCCCGCCGATGAGCGCGGTCGCGGGCAGCCGCTCACCCGCGATGCGCCCGATGATCCCTGCCCACACCGGCTCTCCGGCGTAGATGATGGTCGCGCGGGTGGGGGAGACCGACTTCTGCGCCCAGTTCATGGTCAGCTGGATCAGGCAGCTCGCCGCACCCAGCCCCACCGCGCAGCCGACCCAGATCCACGAGAACTCCGGCACGCCCTCGCCCACCACCGGCATCGTGAGCAGCCCCAGCACCCCGGCGGTCAGCAGCTGGATGACGGTGATGCGGCCCAGGTCGATCTTCCCGGCGAACAGGCTGATCAGGATGATCTCGGCCGCGATGGGCAGGGTGCTGATCATGGTCGCGATCTCGCCCGCGCCGAGGGTGAGCGCGAAGGCGTCGGGCCCGGCGATGAGCAGCAGTCCCACGAACGCCAGTCCCGCACCCACGAACGCCATCGCCGGCGGGCGCTTTCGGAACACGGCCCACTGCGCGAACGGAACCAGCGGCACGTACATCGCGGTGATGAACGCGGATGTGCTGCTGTCGATCGTCTGCAGCCCGAGCGTCTGCAGCCCGTAGCCGAGGTAGATCATGACGCCGATCGCGACGCCGGCGCCGACATCACGCCAGCGGATGCCGCCCAGCACGCGGCGGAAGATGACGACGCTGATCAGTCCCGCGATCAGGAACCGGATGCCGACGAAGAACCAGGGCCCCGAGTGCTCCATCGCCCAGTGCACGAGCAGGAACGTGCCGCCCCACACCGCGGTGATCGCGATGAGCGCGGCTTCCTGCGGGCGTAGGCGCATCCACCGAAGGGGCATTCGCAGCCCCTTTCTCGACGTTGCCGGATCGAGCATAGTCGCGCGGATCGTGACGGGAGAAGACGGCCCCGAACCGGATGCTGCGGCAGACTCGGTAGCCTCGCAGGATGAGCGACTTCGTGAGTGCATCCGAGCTGAACGACCTGCTGAGCCGAGGCGCGCCGGTGCGTGTGATCGACGTGCGGTGGCGGCTCGATCGGCCCGAGGCCGGGCATGACGACTACCTGACGGGCCACATCCCCGGTGCCGTGTTCGCCGCGCTCGACACAGAGCTCTCGACCCACGGCGAACCGTCGGAGGGGCGGCATCCGCTGCCGTCGACGGCCACCCTCCAGGCCGCGGCCCGTCGGTGGGGCGTCCGTGCGGGCGACACCGTCGTGGCCTACGACGACTTCACAGGCATCTCGGCGGCGCGCGCCTGGTGGCTGCTGCGCCAAGGAGGGGTCGACGTGCGCGTGCTCGACGGCGGCATCCGGGGCTGGCAGGCCGAGGGGTTCGAGGTCGCGACCGACGATGTGGTGCCCGAGCCGGGCGATGTCGTGCTCGACGAGATCGGCGGTGACGCGCTGTCGATCGACGAGACCGCCGCGTTCCCGGAGTCGGGCGTGCTGATCGACGCGCGAGCGGCCGACCGGTACCGCGGCGAGTCGGAGCCGTACGACCCGGTCGCCGGACACATCCCCGGCGCGCGCAACCTGCCCGAACCCGTGCACTTCGACGCAGCGGGCCGGATCCTCGACCGCGAGACGATCCTGGCGTCCTTCGCCGAGATCGGGGTGACGCCCGGCACGCCGGTCGCCGCCTACTGCGGATCCGGCGTCACGGCCGCCCACACCGCACTCGTCCTGCACGAGGTCGGCATCGACGCCCGGGTCTTCCCCGGCTCGTGGAGCCAGTGGTCCAACACTCCCGGTCGCCCGGTCGCCACGGGGGATCAGCCCGGCTGACCCTCTCGCGGGCCGAACCCCCAGTGCAGCGCGAGCGCGCCGGGGCCGAACGCGCGACGCACCAGGTGCACCGACGTCCCGCGGGTGAGCGGCACGTCGGTGACGGTGACGCCCTCGGGGGTCTCGACCCGTTCCTCGCACCAGTCCGGCACGGCATCCGGGTGGAATCGCGTCCACACCAGCAGCTCTCTGGCCTTCTGCGCCAGGGCGTGGCCGGTGTCGCGCATCGGCGGATACTCGGACGGATACGTCACCGACCACTCGACCATCGCGGTGTCCGGTGCGGTGAGCGGCACGTCGAGTTCGAAGAGCACCCCGTGCACCTCGCCGTCGGGGTGCGAGTACCGCGCGGTGATGCGTCCGCCCGACACCGCGCTCAGGATCGGCGCCGGGGTGCTGACCCCCGGTGTGATCTCGAGGAACGGGATGGCCGTGATCGTGCCGATCGTGGACTGCACGATGCTGCGGGTGATGCTGAACGCGACGTTGCCGTCGGCGTCGACGTCGGTCACGGAGTGGGTCGTCAGCTCGCGTGAGGTGTCGGGGTAGGTCGCCCCCAGCGCATCGAAGGCGACCATGACCGCCCGTTCGAGTTCTTCCTCGTCGAGGGGGAACTGATTCGGACCGAGCGGACCGGTCCGGTTCGTGGGACCGAGGTGACGGCGCAGCGCCCCGGCATCGAGGCAGAGAAGGTCTTCGATGTCGGCGAGCGCGGCGAGTGACTGCGCGCCTTCCGGGCGGCGTGCCCCCGAGCGCCAGTAGCTCAGCGTGGCCATCGACACGCGGTTCCCGCGCAGGTTGAGCTGCTGATGCAGCCACGACAGCGTCACGTGCCGCGCGTTGATCGCGTCGCGCAGAGCCGCCGCGAAAGCATCGGATCCGGACCTGCGTTCGTCATACTCGTAACTCATCACAGCCCCCGTCCGGTATGTGAAGACCACCGCCCTAAAGTGAGCATACGACCGCACGCGCGCACCTCAGGGGACCGGGTGGGCATGTGGGGTCACTTGGCCGACATCGCAGGCAGGGTGCCCGACCCTGCGAAGACCGGCCTGACGCAGTGATGCCCCCCTTGCTGCGTACGTCGTGAAGCCCGGCAATCGATCTGGGGAGATCAGCCGGGCTTCACGAATCCTCCTCCGCACACCCGCGGGCGCTGCGGCTCCGCGCCCCCGCGTAGACTGGGAGGAACACCCCGGAGGACTCTGGACCGTCATGTCTGCCCCTGCTCGCGCATTCACCATGCGCCACGTGCAATTGCTGCGCGCGCTGTTCGCCGCCGTCGCCGCACTGATGATCACGTTCTCATCGGACCACTCCGCTCCCATCGGCCTCTCGGTCTTCAGCGGCTTCGTCTTCACCACCGCGCTCGTGCAACTGCTCGCGGCCTGGCTGGTGCTCCCGGCGGGCTCGCGCTGGTCATACATCCTGCTCGCCGCACTCGGCGTCGTCGCCGGCGGGGTGAGTGGCATCCCGGCCTGGCGATCCGACGATCTGTTCTTCATCGTCGTGTCCTCCTGGGCGATCGTGAGCGGCGGCATCGAGATCCTCGCCGGCATCCGCTCGCGTCGTACCGCTGATCCGCTCTCGCGCGACGCGATCACCGTCGGCGCGCTCGGTGTGCTGCTGGGCATCGTCTTGCTGCTGATCCCGGCCGGATTCCTGCAGGAGTACACGATCGAGAAGGCCGGCACGTTCGTGCTGTCCGGCATCATCCTCGGTGTCGGCATGTTCGGCGGCTACGCGGCGATCGTCGCGGTCTTCCTCGGCATCGCCGGGCTCACCCCGAAACGGGTGGATGCCGCCGCCGCGGTCACCGAATCGAACGACAGCGCCGCGCCTGCGGAGCACGGAGGAGAGCGATGAGCGACGAGAAGCCCACCCGTCGGGACATCCTGCGCCCGCTGCACCTGCTGCTGATCGCGCTGGGCTGCGGCGTCTTCGCCATGGTGGTCACGCTCGTCTCCACCGGGGCCTTCACGCTGCGTGTGAACACGGCTATCGCGAACGGCACCTACGACGGACTGACCCCGGTGGCGCTCGGGCTCGTGGTCGGCGGTGGGGCGTTCATCGTCACTCTGCTGATCCTGGCGATGCTGATCCTCGCGGTCGACCCGGCCGACGTCACCAAGACCATCGACCGTCCGGTGCTGTACGACCCGGAGCCCGAGGGCGAGGCGGAGGGCGACGAGCCCGGCCGCACGTCGTCGTCGTGACGCACGAGTGGTTCGCAGCATCCGCGGGGTCTGTCGGAATAGACGCGCGGCGTGAGCGCTTGTCCCTGAAGTGACTGCCTCCGTCGACCGCGCCTCCATCGGACTCCGGTCGCCGAGAGGCCCCATCCTCGGTGCGCTGATGCTCGCGACCGGGCTGATCGCGATCGACGCCACGATCCTCGCCACCGCGGTGCCCAGCATCGTCCGCGATCTCGGTAGTTACCAGCAGTTCCCATGGTTGTTCTCGGTGTATCTGCTGGCGCAGGCCGTGAGCGTCCCCATCTACTCCCGGTTCGCCGACACGGTCGGCCGCAAACCGATCATCCTGCTCGGCATCGCCCTCTTTCTCCTCGGCTCGATCCTCTGCGGCTTCGCGTGGAGCATGCCGGCGCTGATCGTCTTCCGCATCATCCAGGGGCTCGGCGCCGGTGCGGTCGCACCGATGGCCATGACGATCGTCGGAGACATCTACACGGTCGCCGAGCGCGCCAAGGTGCAGGGCTACATCGCGAGCGTGTGGGCGATCTCGTCCGTCGTCGGACCGGCGCTCGGCGGCATCTTCGCCCAGCTCGACGCGTGGCGCTGGATCTTCTGGGTCAACATCCCGCTGTGTCTGATCGCGGCGTGGATGCTGCAGCTCAAGTACAAGGAACAGAAGCAGACCGAACGGCACCGGATCGACTACGCGGGAGCCGTGCTGCTCACGGTCGGGTTGACCGGCCTGATCCTCGGGATGCTGGAGGGCGGCAACGCCTGGGCGTGGATCTCCGTCCAGAGCGCGCTGTGCTTCGGGATCGGCATCGTCGCTCTGGTGCTCTTCGCGATGGTCGAACGCCGCGTCGCGGAGCCCATCGTCGACCTCCGCCTTGCGGCCAGGCCGCTGATCCTGACCACCACCCTCGTCTCGCTCGGGGTGGGTGCGCTCATGATCGGCGTCACCAGCTTCGCGCCCGCCTACCTCGAGGGCTCGCTGGGCATCGCGCCGCTGCTGTCGGGTCTGGCCGTCGCGGCGTTGACGCTCGGGTGGCCGATCGCCGCAGCGAACGTGGGACGCCTGTATCTGCGCATCGGGTTCCGTCGCACCACACTGATCGGGATGAGCATCGCCTCGGTCGCGGCGATCGTCCTCGCGTCGGTGTCGGCCTGGCCGAACCCGTGGGTGCTGTCGCTCATCGCGTTCGTCCTCGGATTCGGGCTCGGGTGGAGCGCGGCGCCGACCCTCATCGCCGCCCAGTCTTCCGTGGGGTGGGGCGAGCGCGGAGCCGTGACGGGCATGAACGCGTTCGCGCGGTCAGCGGGCAGCGCGGTGGGTGTCGCGGTGTTCGGGGCGATCTCGAACGCGGCCATCGCGCAGGGTGCCGGTCCCGACGATCCCGACACGATCATCCACGCGTCGGTCTGGGTGTTCGTCGCGGTCGCCGTGACCGCGCTGCTCACGCTGCTCGCCGCCGCCTTCATGCCGAAGGACAAGGTCGAGGACCACTCCGGCGAGCCGGCGTCCTAGGTCGCTGCCGGGCTGGAGCTAGCGGGCGAGGCGCTCGGCGATGCCGGTGTAGGTGGCCGGAGTCAGCGCGAGGAGGCGCTGCTTCGCGGCATCGCCGATCTCGAGCCCCTGCACGAACTCGGCGAGGTCGGCGGCGCCCACCCGGTGGCCGCGCGTGAGCTCTTTGAGCAGGGCGTACGGGTCGGTGATCGTGGACCGACCGGCGACGACCTCGGCACGGATGACGGTCTGGATGGCCTCGGCGAGCACCTCCCAGTTCACGTCGAGGTCGGCCAGCAGCACGTCGCGCGAGAGCGAGATCGCATTGAGGCCACGGCGCAGGTTGTCGAGCGCGAGCAGCGAGTGCCCGAACGCGACGCCGATGTTCCGCTGCGTGGTGGAGTCGGTGAGGTCGCGCTGCAGGCGGCTGGTGACCAGGGTCTGGCCGAGCGAGGCGAGCAGGGCACCCGAGATCTCGAGGTTCGCCTCGGCGTTCTCGAAGCGGATCGGGTTGATCTTGTGCGGCATCGTCGACGAGCCGGTTGCGCCGGCGACCGGGATCTGCGCGAAGTAGCCGAGCGAGATGTAGGTCCAGATGTCGGTGGCGAGGTTGTGCAGGATGCCGCCGGCGTGACGCACGCGGTCGTACAGCTCGACCTGCCAGTCATGCGACTCGATCTGGGTGGTGAGGATGTTGAAGCCGAGTCCGAGGCCCTCGATGTACTCGCGGGCGATGGTCGGCCAGTCGGCGTCGGGGTCAGCCGCCAGGTGCGCCGACCAGGTGCCGGTCGCGCCCGAGAACTTGGCCAGGTACTCGGATGCCGCGATCTGGCCGCGCACGCGCTCCAGGCGCCACGCGAAGACCGCGATCTCCTTGCCCATGGTCGACGGGGTCGCGGGCTGGCCGTGCGTGCGCGAGAGCATCGCGGCGTCGGCGTGCTCGACGGCGAGTTCACGGAGCTTCGCGATCACGGTGTCGAGGGCCGGCAGCCAGACCTCCTCCACGGCGCGCTTCACGGTGAGCGCATACGACGCGGAGTTGATGTCCTCGCTGGTCGCGGCGAAGTGCGTGAGCTCGGCGATGGCGTCGAGCCCGAGCGTCGAGAGGCGGTCGCGCACGAGGTACTCGATGGCCTTCACGTCGTGCTGGGTGACGGCTTCCTTCTCGGCGAGCCAGTCGATCTCGGCCTGCCCGAAGTCGCGGTACAGCGCACGCAGGTGATCCTTGTCGGCATCCGAGAGCGGAGTCGTCTCGAACAGCGAGCGGTCGGTGAGGGCGATCAGCCACTCCACCTCGACCTCGACCCGTGCGCGGTTGAGCCCCGCCTCGGAGAGGAAGTCGGCGAGACCGGTGACGGCGCCGCGGTAGCGACCGTCGAGAGGGCTCAGGGGCTGCGGCGGGAGCGAAGGCTGGAAAGTCAGGGGAGTCCTCCTGATGAGGCCCCGAAGGTTCGGGGCGAGCGGGGGAGACGAAGAGCGGGTTCGAGCTGGCGGAACAGGCCCCGAGTCGCCGCCTCAATCATACCGAGCACCGAATCGAACATCGCCGCCCCCGCGTAGTACGGGTCGGGGACGTCGTGGGTGGAGGCGTCCGGGTCGAACGCGAGGAGCAGCGTGACCTTGCCCTCTTCGTCCTCGTCGTGCGCCCACTCCCGAAGGATGCGCTCGTGCGTGCGGTCGAGCGCGACGACGAGGTCGTTGTCGGCGAAAGCCGCGGCGGTGAACTGGCGCGCCCGATGCCGGGAGCCGTCGTAGCCGCGCCGGGCGAGGGAGTCGATCGTGCGGTCGTCGGCGCGCTCGCCCAGATGCCAGTCGCCGGTGCCGGCGCTGCGCGAGACGATACGGGAGCCGAGTCCCTGCCGCTCGGCGAGGTCGCGGAAGACGACCTCGGCCATGGGAGAGCGGCAGATGTTCCCCGTGCAGACGAAGATCACGCGGAAGGGATCCGGGGATGTCACAGATACATTCTGCCCGCCTCCGACGATCCTGCACAGCGCGGGGTGCTCAGGCGCGCCCTCTCTGCACACCGAGATCCGGCTTTCCTCTCTCCACCGACCGCGGGAATCCGGTCGGGCCCGGACCCGTCGAACCCAGAGGCTGAGGGCCATGTACTCCCTCGCGCAGAATCATGTCATCGCCTCCGACGCCAGCTGGGTCTGGATGCTGACCAGTCGCGAGATCGGCACGGCGATATCGCTGTTGGAAGACGCCGGAGCCGTTCTGGTGTCGCTCGTCGATGCGTCGGATTGGCAGTCCGAGGGGTTCCGCGCCCTGCATGAGCGGCTGGCGCGACTGCGCGAAGACTGCGGTGCCGAGATCGGGCACCTCCGGGTGCGTCAGTGGGAGCTGAACGCCGGAGGAGCGGAATGAGCGGGCTGGACATCGAGCACGGCGGGGTGATCGCCGTCGACACCGAGCAGTTGCGTGATGTCGGTTCCCGCATACGCACGGTGGTGATGCAGTGCGAGGAGGCCCGGACCGCGATCGTCCGCGCGGGTGCGCTCCTGGCCTCTGCGCCGGAGGCCGCCCCGCAGGTCGATATCGGTGCCCTGCATCGCAGCGGGGAAGGTGTGGAAGCGCTGCGGGTGGAGCTCGACGACGCACGCGCGGGCATCCTCCTGATGGCGGACGCGTTCGAGGTGGTGGAGCTTCGGGCGCAGGCGGAGGCGCTCACCCTCGCGGATGCCGCGGCCGCGAGGATGATCCAGGCGCGCATCGATCGGCTCATCGACGGCGACGCGCGCATCGGAGTGATGGCCGACTGGCTGGTGGCCGACTGGGCGGGGCGACGCCACGGAGGGATGCCCGAGCCGATGGGCATCTTCGGGATGCTGCCGTCACTGCTCTTGGCAGGAGCGTTCGCCGGCCTCACGACCACACTCGGGAAGGTGCCGTCGGGCGCCCGTCTCACGGGGGCGGCCGATCCCGTGCGCGTCACTCCGACTGCCACGTCGACCCCGGCAGGTGCGCCGAAGGGCGTGGCGGGCGCACTGAAGCGCCTGCCGTCGACGAGCGCGCAGGTGGCGGTCGAGAAGTACACGATGCCCGACGGCGCGACCCGCTACGTGACCTATGTCAAAGGCACCCAGAACTCCGTGCCGTGGGAGGGCGGCGAAGAGGATCCGTGGGACATGAAGTCGAACCTGGAGCTCTATCAGGGGCAGCGGTCGGCGTCGTATCAGGCGACCGTCGACGCGCTGGCCGCCGCGGGCGCAGAGCCCGGAGACCGTGTGGACATCGTGGGGTATTCGCAGGGCGGGATGATCGCGGCGCACCTCGCGATGGAGAGCGACTACGACGTCGCGTTGCAGCTGACGGCGGGAAGCCCGCAGGAGTCGTCGCTCGACGACGGCCAGACTCTCATCCAGCTCTCACACTCCGATGACGTCGTCGCGAAGCTCGCCGCGGGGGGATCGGCCACGGGCACCGGTTCGCCCGACAGCTTCACCGCGACACGCGAGGTCGACCCGCAGGACGGCGTGTTCGACCTGTCGCTGCAGCCGCACGCGATCGAGGCCTACATCGAGACCGCGCAGATGGTGGATGCCTCGTCCGATCCGCGTGCCGAGGCGCTCGACGCGTACTGGCGGGAGCTCGGCGATGCCGTCGAGATCGAACGCACCGAGTTCCACGCCGAACGGGTGAAACAGTGACCGTGGCGGCTGGTGTATCCGAGGTGTACCGTGCGTGTATGGCTCGCACGAACATCGACATCGACGAAGAGCTCGTCCGGGAGGTCATGCGCAGGTACGACCTCTCCACGAAGAAGGAGGCGGTCGATCTCGCCCTCCGCAGGCTCGTCGGCGTGCCTCTCACGAAGGACTTCCTCCTCGGCCTGAAGGGCACGGGCTGGAGCGGAGACCTCGATGCGATCCGCGACGATCCGCCGTCGCCGTGGGGCGACGCGTGATCCTCGTCGACTCCTCCGCGTGGATCGCCTACCTTCGCGGGGTCGACGCACCGGTCGTCGAGCGACTCGACGGACTGATCGCCGCCGGCGCGGACATCGCGATCACCGAGCCGGTGATCATGGAGCTGCTCGCCGGAGCGCGGCGACCGCAGGAGCTCTCGAGGGTGGAGGCGCTCGCGAACGGGCTTCCGCTCGCACCACTGCACGCGGTCACCGACTTCCGAGACGCGGCAGAGCTCTACCGAGCCTCGGCGGCCAACGGCCACCCGATCCGCAGCATGATCGACTGCCTGATCGCCGCCGTCGCGATTCGCCGTGACATCCCGCTCCTGCATGGCGACCGCGACTTCGGGTTCCTCGCCGAGATCAGTCCGCTTCGCCTCGACGTTCCGGCGTAGTCGCCGTGCTCAGCCGCGCCGGGCTCAGTCGCGGCGGGCGGCCTTCTTCTGCGGGCGCAGGATGAAGCCGAAGATGCCGTTGATCACCGAGATGATGAGCGCGGCGAGCACGCCCCACCAGAAGTCACCGACCGTCAGGCCCCAGCCGAAGCCGCTCGTGATCCACGCGGTCAGCCACAGCAGGAACCCGTTGATCAGGAAGCCGATCAGGCCGAACGTGATGATGTAGAGCGGGAACGCGACGATCTTCACGACCGTGCCGATGATCGTGTTGACGATGGCGAAGATCGCGGCAACCGCCAGCAGCGTCAGGACGACCTGCAGGGTCTCGCCGGGCGGGAACGCCCTGATCGTGACCTGGAGGGCGGGGATCAGCGTGACGACCCAGATGGCGAAGGCGTTGACGACGACGCGGATGATGAAGCGCATAGTCCGACCAGTGTCGCACGGACGCCGGCGAGAGTCAGCCTGCGGTGTCGTTACCCACTGCTGTTTTCAGCGACGATGGTCGCGGAGTAGGGCGGCGATCTCATCGAGGCTGGCTTTGCTCTGTGCCGTCCGAAGGATCAAGTCGAAAGCAAGCTCCGTGTCCATATCGATGAGGACACCGTTCATCTCGAGGAACGTCAGGGTGAGAACCCAGGAGAAGCGCTTGTTCCCATCGAACAGCGGGTGATTCTGGCTCAGGGATGACAGCAGAGATGCAGCCTTGACCTCAAGATCCGGATAGGCCTCGACGCCGAACATAGAACTCGACGGCCTGGCTAGCGCCGAGGAGAGCAACCCGATGTCTCGGATGTGGAGGCCCAGTTCCTCGGTGACTCCCACGGCGTGCGGAAGCTCCACGTACCGCGTCACGCGTCTTCGAGCTTCTTGAGGAGATCGGCGTACCGGTCGGCCACGCCTCGGGCGATCGTCACCGCTTGTTCTGTCGTCACCTCTTCGCGGAGAAATCGATCTGCGGCCTCGATCAGGAGTGCATGCTTGGACGTGTGTCGTCGCGATGCCAGCTCACTCAGCTGTACATCGAGTTCTTCGGGAAGTCGCACTGTCATCGCCATACCAAAATGGTACCACCGCAGATGTCGCGTGAACAGGGCCATCCCGGGCCATCCCCGCCTCCGTCACCCTCGTAGACTCGATCCGTGACCGAGCCGATCCTGCCCCGCATCCGCCCCGCCATCGCCGCCCTCGCGCCGTATCGGCAGGGCAAGCAGGCCGGCCCCGACGCGTTCAAGCTCTCCAGCAACGAGAACCCGTTCGATCCGCTGCCGTCGGTGCTCGAAGCGCTGCAGCGTACGACCCCGATCAACCGCTACCCCGACGCCACCGCCGGTCGTCTGCGCGAGCGCCTGGGTGCGCGCTACGGGGTCAACCCCGAGCAGGTGCACGTCGCCTCCGGCAGCGTCTCGATCCTGCACCAGCTGATCCTGGCCACCGCGTCCGTCGGCGACGAGGTCATCTACGCCTGGCGCTCCTTCGAGGCGTACCCGAGCCTTCCGCTGGTCGCCGGTGCGACCGGGGTCCAGGTGCCGCTCACCGCCGACTCGCGCCACGACCTCGATGCGATGGCGGATGCTGTGACCGAGCGCACCCGCGCGATCATCCTGTGCACCCCGAACAACCCGACCGGGCCGATCATCACGTCGGCCGAGTTCGCGATCTTCGTCGAGCGCGTGCCGAGCGACATCCTGATCATCCTCGACGAGGCGTACGCCGAGTTCGTGACCGCGCCGGATGCCGTCGACGGTCTCGCCGAGCGCGTGTTCGACCAGCACCCGAATGTCGTGGTGCTGCGCACCTTCTCGAAGGCCTACGGTCTCGCCGGCCTCCGCATCGGGTACGCGATCGGCCACGAGAAGGTGCTGGACGCCGCACGCACCACCGGCATCCCGCTCTCGGTCACCTCCGCTGCTGAGAACGCCGCCATCGCGAGCCTCGATGCCGAGCCCGAACTCCTCGAGCGCGTCGCCATCATCGTCGAGCGGCGCACCCGTCTCGTGGAAGGTCTCCGCGCGCAGGGCTGGGACGTCCCCGACTCCCAGTCGAACTTCGTGTGGCTGCCGGCCGGTGAGCGCACCGACGAGGTGGCTGCCGCGTTCGTCGAGAACGACCTCGTCGTGCGTCCGTTCTCGGGCGACGGCATACGCATCTCGGTCGGCGAGGAGGCCTCCCTCGAGCGCGTGCTCGAGGTCGCCGCCTCGGTTCGCTGATCCGCGCTCGCCGCGGCTTTCCGCGGTTTTCTCCGGCTTCCGGGCAGTTACAAGGGCGTCCTAGGTATGCGTGACCGGGCATGCCGACGCGGGTAGCGTGAGAGCGTGACCACCCCCGAGACCCCCCTTGTGAGCGTTCTGGATGAGACCGGACGGTTCGCGCCGTCCGCCGCCGCCGAGCGATACCTTCCGCTGATCGAGGCCATCAGCGACGCGGAGCTCGAGCAGTTCTACCGCGACATGGTCGTCATCCGCGCGATCGACACCCAGGCGACGAACCTGCAGCGGCAGGGGCAGCTCGCCCTGTGGCCGCCGAGTCGCGGGCAGGAGGCGGCGCAGGTCGGCTCCGGTCGTGCGGCCCGTGCGCAGGACACGATCTTCCCCTCGTACCGCGAGCACGCCGTCACCCGCATCCGCGGCGTCGACCCGGTCGACATCATCAAGCTGATGCGCGGCGTCTCGCACGGCGGATGGGACCCGACCGACCCGAAGAACGGCAACACGCGGCTCTACACGCTCGTGCTCGGCTCGCAGGTGCTGCACGCCGCCGGCTACGGGATGGGCCTCGTCTTCGACGGCCGTACGGGCACCGGTGACGTCGACCGCGACGAAGCCGTCATCACCTACTACGGCGACGGGGCCTCCAGCCAGGGCGACGTGCACGAGGCGATGGTCTTCGCCGCGAGCTACCAGGCGCCGACCGTCTTCTTCCTGCAGAACAACCACTGGGCGATCTCGGTGCCGGTGTCGACGCAGTCGCGCGTGCCGCTCGTGCAGCGCAGTGCCGGCTACGGCATCCCGAGCGTCCGTGTCGACGGCAACGACGTGCTCGCCAGCTACGCCGTCTCCCGGGTGGCGCTCGACGAGGCCCGCAGCGGCAAAGGCCCGCAGGCGATCGAGGCCGTCACCTACCGGCTCGGCGCCCACACCACGAGCGACGACCCGACGAAGTACCGCGGCAGCGACGAGGAGCAGTACTGGGCCGGTCGTGACCCGATCGTCCGGATGCGCGCGTTCCTCGAGAGCCGCGGAGCGTCCGCGCAGGTGTTCGCCGACGTCGAGGCCGAGGCGGCGGACGCCGCGGAAGACCTTCGCGCCCGCAGTGTCGAACTCGGACCGCCCAGCGTCGACAAGATGTTCGACCATGTGTACAGCGAACCGCACCCACTGATCGACCAGCAGAAGGCCTGGCACGCGCAGTACGAGGCGTCGTTCGAAGGAGAAACCCGATGACCCTCGAGACGATGCCGCTCAGCAAGGCCCTGAACGCGGGGATGCGCAAGGCGATGGAGAACGACCCGAAGGTCCTGCTCATGGGCGAGGACATCGGCAAGCTCGGCGGAGTGTTCCGTGTGACCGAGCACCTGCAGCGCGACTTCGGCGACCGTCGGGTGCTCGACACCCCGCTCGCCGAGTCCGGGATCGTCGGCACCGCGATCGGCATGGCGATGGTCGGCTACCGCCCGGTCATCGAGATCCAGTTCGACGGTTTCGTGTTCCCGGCGTTCGACCAGATCACCACGCAGCTCGCGAAGCTCACCAACCGGCACGAGGGCGCGCTCAGCATGCCGATCGTGATCCGCATCCCCTACGGCGGGCACATCGGCGCGGTCGAGCATCACCAGGAGAGCCCGGAGGCGTACTTCGCGCACACTCCCGGACTGCGCGTGGTGTCGCCGTCGACGCCCAACGACGCCTACTGGATGATCCAGGAAGCGATCGCCTCGAACGACCCCGTGATCTTCATGGAGCCGAAGAGCCGCTACTGGCAGAAGGGCGAGGTCGACCTCGACGCTTCCGCCGTGCCGCTGCACTCCTCGCGCGTCGTGCGCACGGGCAGTGATGTGACGCTCGTCGGCCACGGCGCCATGGTCACCACGCTGTTGCAGGCCGCCGCGCTCGCCGAAGCCGAGGGCACGAGCTGCGAGGTCGTCGACGTGCGCTCGCTGTCGCCGGTCGACTACGAGCCGATCCTCGACTCGATCCGCAAGACCGGACGCATGGTCTATGCGCAAGAGGCCCAGGGCTTCGCCAGCATCGGCGGCGAGATCGCGGCCACCGTCATGGAGCGTGCGTTCTACGCACTCGAGGCTCCGGTGCTGCGCGTCTCCGGCTACGACACCCCGTTCCCGCCGGCGAAGCTCGAGGGCGTGTACCTCCCGGATGCGGACCGCATCCTCGAAGCCGTCGACCGTTCACTGGCCTACTGACCGCCCGCTCGGCCGAAAGGACTCGTCATGAGCACGCAGAACTTCAACCTCCCCGACGTCGGGGAGGGTCTGACCGAGGCGGAGATCGTCGCCTGGAAGGTCGCCCCCGGTGACACGGTCGCGATCAACGACGTCGTCTGCGAGATCGAGACGGCCAAGTCGCTCGTCGAGCTGCCGTCGCCGCACGCGGGCGTCGTCGGCGAGCTGCTCGTCGCCGAAGGAGCGACGGTCGAGGTCGGTTCACCGATCATCACCTTCGTGACGGATGCGCGCGACGACGCCGGCCCCGGAGTCGTCGCCACGGCCGAGGCCCCCGCGCCGGAGGAGGGCGGCGGCTCGGTCCTCGTCGGCTACGGCACGGGCGGCGGTGCCACCTCGCGCCGCAAGCGCCCGGCCGAGCGTCCGGTGCGCTCCTCGGTGGGCGTGATCGCCAAGCCGCCGATCCGCAAGCTCGCGCGCGATCTCGGCGTCGACCTCACCGCGGTCGCGGCGACCGGTGCGGATGGCGAGGTCACCCGGGACGACGTGGTCAAGCACGCCTCGCAGGCGAGTGTCTTCCGCAACATCGAGACCCCGGAGTGGGGCGACGTCCGTGAAGAGACGGTGCCCGCGCCGCAGGCCGCTCCGGCCGGACTCGCCCGCGGCCTCACCGCGACCCGTCCTTCCGCCGCCGGCGACGACCGCACCGAGTCGATCCCGGTCAAGGGTGTGCGCAAGGCCACCTCCTCGGCCATGGTGCAGAGCGCGTACTCCGCTCCGCACGTGACGGTGTGGAAAGAGGTCGACGCGAGCCGCACGATGGAGCTCGTGAAGCGGCTCAAGGCCTCGCCCGACTATGCCGACATCAAGGTCTCGCCGCTGCTCATCGTGGCCAGGGCCGTGATCTGGGCGGCTCGTCGCACGCCGATGGTGAACGCCGCCTGGATCGAGACGGATGCCGGCGCGGAGATCGCCGTGCGCCACTACGTGAACCTCGGTATCGCCGCCGCCACCCCGCGCGGCCTGCTCGTGCCGAACATCAAGGACGCGCAGGACCTGAGCATGAAGGACCTGGCGCGGGCGCTGAACCGCCTGACGCTCACGGCGCGCGAGGGAAAGACGCCGCCGGCCGATCAGCAGGGCGGCACCATCACGATCACCAACATCGGTGTGTTCGGGATGGATGCCGGCACCCCGATCATCAACCCCGGCGAGGCCGGCATCGTGGCGATGGGCACCATCAGCCAGAAGCCGTGGGTCGTCGACGGCGAGGTGCGCCCGCGCTGGGTGACCACGGTCGCCGGGTCGTTCGACCACCGCGTGATCGACGGCGACGGCATGAGCCGCTTCATCGCCGACGTGGCATCCGTGCTCGAGGAGCCTGCGCTGCTGGTGGAGTGAGCCTGCGGCGTCGAGCCCGGGAACGCGGCACCCCGCTCAACTTGATAATGGTTCTCATTAGCGTTTAGAGTGAAGGCATGAAGAAGCCCGTCGTCGCCCTCGCCCTCGCATCCGTCGCCGCACTCACGCTGGCCGGATGCTCCACCCCGGCAGCGGGAGAGGGCGACGACGGCACCATCACGGTCGTCGCGAGCACCAACGTCTACGGCGACATCGCCGCGCAGATCGGCGGCGACCGCGTCGAGGTCGAGTCGCTCATCACCTCGGCCTCGCAGGACCCGCACTCGTACGAGGCGACCGCGCGCGACCGCCTCACGGTGCAGAAGGCCGACCTGGTGATCGAGAACGGCGGCGGCTACGACGCCTTCGTCGACACGCTGCTCGAGGACGCGAAGGACCCGCACGTCGTCACGGCGGTCGAGTTCTCGCACGACTTCCCCGGCAACGAGGGTCACGACGAGGCCGAGCACGACCACGCCGACGACGAGTCCCACGACCACGATCACGCCGAGGGCGAAGAGGGTCACGAGGGACACAACCACATCGAGGGCTTCAACGAGCACGTCTGGTTCGACCCGCACACGATGATCCATGTCGTCGAGGCGATCTCCGACGAGCTGGCCGAGCTCGACCCCGACGGGGCGAAGGAGTTCGCGGCCAACGCCGACGAGATCGTCGCCGACCTGGAGGGCTTCGAGGCCGACCTCGAGACCATCAAGACGGATGCCGCAGGCGCCACGGTCTTCATGACCGAGCCGCTGCCCGGTTACCTCGCTGCCGCGGCCGGCCTCACCGACGTCACGCCCGAAGGGTTCGCCGAGTCGGTCGAGGAGGGCACCGATGTCGCGCCCGCCGTGCTGCTCGAGGCGCTCAAGGTCATCGACGGCGGCGAGGCCACGGCGCTGCTGACCAACGCGCAGACCGGTGGCGCGGAGACCGAGCGCGTCGAGGCGGCCGCGAAGGACGCCGGCATCCCCGTCGTCGCGTTCACGGAGCTGCTCGAGGACGGATCGTCGTACTCTGAGTGGATGAGTGACGCGATCAAGAGCCTCGCCGCCGCTGTCCAGCCGTGAGCGGCGGCGCTCCGGTCCTCGAGATCACCGACGCCGCACTCCAGCGTGGCGACCGCGAACTCTGGTCAGGGCTCGACCTGACGGTGCAGCCCGGGGAGTTCATCGCGGTGCTCGGCCCGTCCGGGTCGGGCAAGACCACGCTGCTGCGCAGCATCCTCGGTCTGCAGCCGCTGTCTTCAGGGTCGATCCGCGTCGCGGGGGAGCCCGTGCACCGCGGCAACTCCCGCATCGGCTACATCCCGCAGCAGCGCAACCTCGCCCCCGACACCAGCATGCGAGCCCGTGACCTGGTGGGGCTCGGCGTCAGCGGAAGCCGGTTCGGGTTCCCGATCCCGCATCGCGGCGACCGCGCCAAGGTCGACCGTCTGCTCGAGTCCGTCGGGGCCTCGCACTTCGCCGATCGCCGTGTCGGCCTGCTCTCGGGCGGCGAGCAGCAGCGGTTGCGGGTCGGTCAGGCCCTCGCCGACGAGCCGGCGCTGCTGCTGTGTGACGAGCCGCTGTCGAACCTCGACCTGGCCAACCAGCTGGCCGTGACCGACATCATCGACCGCCAGCGCCGTGAGCGCGAGGCCGCGGTGCTGTTCGTCACGCACGACATCAACCCGATCCTCGGCCGCGTCGACCGCATCCTCTACATCGCGGGCGGCCGGTTCCTCCTGGGCACTCCCGACGAGGTGCTGCAGACCCGCGTGCTCAGCGACCTCTACGGCACCCCGGTGTTCGTGCTCCGCGCGGGCGACCGGCTGGTCGTCGTCGGTGTTCCGGATGCCGAGCCGCACCACGACCACGGCGACCACGAGCATGGAGGAGCGGCATGAGGCCCCTGGTCGACTGGAGCGACGTCTTCTCGTTCCAGGACTACGGCGAACTCGTCGCCCTGCTGTCGAACTCGATCATCGCGGGTGCGGTCCTCGGCATCGTCGGCGGACTGATCGGCGTCTTCGTGATGCAGCGCGACCTCGCGTTCGCGGTGCACGGTGTGAGCGAGTTGTCGTTCGCGGGTGCCGCCGCCGCCCTGCTGTTCGGCGGCAGTGTGGTGTTCGGGTCGTTGGCCGGCGCCCTGGTCGCGGCGATACTGATCGGCATCCTCGGGGCCAAGGCGAGGGACCGCAACTCGATCGTCGGGGTGCTGATGCCGTTCGGCCTGGGCCTCGGCATCCTGTTCCTCTCCCTGTACGACGGCCGCAGCGCCAACCGGTTCAGCCTGCTGACCGGGCAGATCGTCTCGGTGTCGAGCCCCGACCTCGGCTGGCTCATCGGCATCAGCATGGTCGTGCTCATCGGGTTGCTGGTGATGTGGAACCCGCTGCGCTTCGACTCGCTCGACCCGGAATCGGCCGCTGCCCGCGGAGTACCGACCCGTGCCGTGAGCCTGCTGTTCATGGTCCTGCTGGGCCTCATCGTCGCGGTGAGCGTGCACATCATCGGTGCGCTGCTGGTGATGGCGCTGCTGGTCACACCCGCCGCTGCGGCGATGCGTGTGACGGCCGGCCCCATCGCGGTGCCACTGCTGTCCGCCCTGTTCGGATTCGTCTCGGCCGTCGGCGGCATCCTGCTCGCCCTCGCCGGCACGCTGCCCGTGAGCCCGTACATCACGACCCTGTCGTTCACCATCTACGTCGTGTGCTGGATCGTGCAGCGCTCGCGCGCCAGGGTGAAGCGCGTCCGGGCCTGAGTCATGCACGGGCGCATCCACTCCCAGCCCTCGCCAACTCCTGCGGCCTAGACTCGTCTCATGGCTCAGCGGAACACCTGGCAGCGCGACCGTGTGCGCGAAGCACTCGCCGACGCGCGCGGCTTCGTGAGCGCGCAGAACCTGCACGCCTCGCTGCGTGACGACAACACGGGCATCGGCCTCGCCACGGTGTACCGCGCGCTCGCCGGCCTCGCGGCCTCCGGTGACGCCGATTCGCTGCAGAGCCCCGAGGGCGAGGCGCTGTACCGCGCCTGCACGACGCAGGGGCACCACCACCACCTCATCTGCCGGTCCTGCGGCCTGACGGTCGAGATCGAGGCCAAAGACGTCGAGCAGTGGGCGCACCGCACCGCGGCGCTGCACGGATTCACGGATGCCGCGCACGTGGTCGACATCTTCGGCCTGTGCACGCCGTGCACGAACAAGCGCGACGCCGAAAGGGCTGCGAACGCGTGAGCCCCTCGGCAGGTACGGCGACCCGTCACGGTCACACGCATCGCCCGGCGCCGTCCGCGCGCTCGGCCTGGATCGGAGTCGGTCTCGGCGTCGTCATCATCGCGGCGCTGTTCCTCATCGACGCCTTCCTGCCGACGCTCTTCCCCGCAGCTCTCCCGACCCGCGCGCAGGACGGCCTCACCCTCGCGCTGAGCGTGCTGATCGAGGCGCTGCCGTTCGTGATCCTCGGCGTGCTGCTGTCGATCGTGGTGCAGGTGTGGCTGCCGCCCGACGTCATCCACCGCTGGCTGCCCCGGCGCGCATGGGCCCGTCGTGCCGTGCTGTCGCTGCTCGGCATGCTGATCCCGGTGTGCGAGTGCGGCAACGTGCCCTTCGCGCGCGGGCTGATGATGCGCGGGCTCGCTCCGGCCGAGGCGATGACCTTCCTCATCGCGGCGCCGATCGTGAACCCGATCGTGATCCTCACCACGCACGCGGCATTCGGCTGGGACGGCGGCATCCTGGTCGCCCGCCTCGTCGGCGGCTACCTGATCGCGAACCTGATCGGCTGGATCTACAGCCGCCACCCCGACCCGGACGGCATGCTCACGCAGCGTTTCGTCGACACCTGCGACCGTGTGACGCACGAACCGGGCACGCCGGTGCGCCGCAGCCTGACGCAGTTCCTCGTCGAGCTGCGTGCCGTGATGCCCGCGCTGGTGATCGGCTCGGCGCTCGCCGGAGCCGTGCAGGTGCTCATCCCGCGCGAATGGCTGCTCGCCATCGGTTCGAACCCGGTGCTGTCGATCGTCGCGATGATGATCCTGGCGATGACCGTCGCGATCTGCTCGAACGTGGATGCCTTCTTCGCGCTGTCGTTCGCGTCGACGTTCTCGTCCGGTGCGATCGTCGCCTTCCTGCTGGTCGGTCCGCTCGTCGACGTCAAGATGCTCGCGCTCATGCGCACCACGTTCACGACGCGCACCCTCGTCGGCATCGTGGGAATCGTGCTCGCCTCGGCCTTCGCCATCGGGATCGGGGTGAACGTCCTTGTCTGAGCAGACCGCCATCCGTGCCCGCGCGCTCGGCACCCGCTGGCTGGGTGTGGGGCTCGCCGCCGTGATCTCGGTCGTCACGCTCGGCCTCGGGCTCACCGGGCGCCTCAACCTCTACATCAGCCCCGAATCGGTGTGGTTCGCCTGCACCGCCGCGGTCGTGACGCTCGCCGGCGCGATCTGGTCGTGCACCCTCCCGCTCGGCGAGGAGGGCGACCACGGACACGATCACGGGCCCGCTCCGGAAGTCGCGGATACCGCCGATGATGCGGATCACGGCTCGCCCACCGCCTCCCCTCGGCGTTCGCTCGCGGGTGTCGGGGCCGTCGCGGGCGGTGTGATCGCCACGGGCGTCGTCGCCGCCGCCCTCGTGCTGCCGCCGGCCTCGCTGTCGGTCGAGTTGGCGATGTCGCGCGCGGGGGAGCAGAGCGCCCTGTTCGCGGGGTCGGACACGGTCGCGCTCGGCGTCGCCGACACATCGACCTTCGGGGTGGGCGACTGGGCGAGCGTCTTCGCCGCGTCCACGAACACCGCCGCCTATGACGGCGCACCGGTGACCCTGACGGGATTCGTGACGCCCGACTCCTCGGCTGACGACGGCGTGAACCTCACCCGACTGGTCATCACGCACTGCGTGATCGACGCGCAGACCGCCGCACTCCCGGTCGACGTCGATCCGGATGACTACGCGACCGGACAGTGGGTCGAGATCACCGGGACCGTGCGCGCGGATGCCGATGGAAAGCTCCGTGTCGAGCCGACCGATGTCGTCGCGATCGACGAGCCGGGGGATCCGTATGAGTACTGACGACGAGCGCCCCGAGGTGCCCGCCGTTCCGCAGACTCGTGCGGAGATGCGCGCGGCCAGAGAGGCAGCCGAGGCGGCCGAGGCCGAGCGGATCGAGCGCGCGCTCGCGACGCACCATGAGCCCGAACCGCGCGTCGAGGAGCCGCGCGCCGATGCGGACGAGACTTCTGCTCGCGATGCCGCTGCCCGTGAAGCTGCTGCTCGCGAAGCCGCCGCCCGGGATGCCGCTGCCCGCGAGGCCGCGGTGCGAGAGGCAGGCGATCGCGAGGTCGCGGAGCAGGAAGCCGCCGCCCGCAAGATGGCCGCCTTCGAGGCCGCTGCGCGGGAAGACGCCGAGGCGACGGCGCTTCCGTCTGTTCCTCTCCCCACGGAGCCCGTCGTCGTGGGTGCGGCCCCCTTCGTCGCGTCCCCTGACGCTCCCGATGCCGCCGCCGCCGCTGCCGACGCCCAAGCCGAAACTGAGGCCGAGGTTGAGCCGCGCGATGAGGCGTTCGATCCGGCCGACTCCCGCGACCCGTCCGCCCGCGAGCCTGCCCGCACCCCTGCGACGTCACGCCGTTTCCTCCTCACGATCGGTGCGGTCCTCGGCGTTCTGGTGCTCGTCGGCACCGTGTTCGGCATCGTGAGCCTCCTGCAGGGGCCACGGATCAGCGAGGTGCAGGTCGACGCCGCGCAGGCGATCGAGTCCTCCGGGAGTCGGGTCATCCTCACGGCGAATCAGGCGCTCGCGGACATCGATCCCGAGCAGGTCACCGTCGAACCGGCCGTGCCGTTCACGGTCGATGCATCGGGTCGTGGCGTCGGTGTGCGCTTCACGGTCCCGCTCGACGATTCCACGAAGTACACGGTGCGTGTCGCCGATGTCACCGGTGCCGGCGGGGGTCCCTCGACGACCCTGACGACGAGTTTCGAGACCCCGGCATCCCACATCTTCATCCTGCGCCGCGATGTCGACGGCAAGGACAAGATCTTCCTCACCGACCTCAAGGGCGACGGGGTGGCGGTCTACGAGCACGACAAGATCAACGACTTCCGCGCGACCTCGAACCAACTCGTCGTCGCGGTCGAGGAGGACGACGGGTCCCGGTTGATCGTGATGGATCGCGACGGGGGGAACCAGCGCGAGCTGAAACTCCCGGGCGACGGCTACGTGGGTGCAGTCCAAGTCTCCGAGCGCGGCGGCCTCGTCGGCTACAGCTACTCCGACCGTGAGCTGAGCGACGACGAAGGACGAGCGAGCGTGCTGGTCACACAGTCGCTGAACGGCAAAGACGACCCTCAGGTCATCGAGGTCGCGGGCAAGGAGGCGAGCGTCTTCGTCTGGCAGTTCGTGCCCGACAGCGCCGCCGTGCTCTTCATCGACTTCGACGGAGCGCTCTCGCTCGTCGACCGCTCGACCGATGCGGGGGTGCAGTCCCTCGGGCTTGCCGCGACCATCCAGGGCATCTCCCGCGGTACCTACACGGCGATCGTCGAGCGGCTCGACGCCACCGTGGTCGAGCTCAACCTCGCCGACGGATCCGAAGAGCCGCTCGCGGCATCCGATCCCGACTACGGCACGGCCTCCTCGATCACGCCGTACCCCGGTGGCACGCTGCGGCACGTGGTCTCGCGCGACGACGCGGGGCTGCCGATCGGGCAGGCAGTGATCCGCGTCGACGACGACGGCACGGCGACCCCGCTGGTCGAGGTCAGCTCGGCCGATTCGATCCTGCAGGCGTGCGCGTCGCCGAGCGGCCAGTACGCGGCGGTCGTCGTCGCCCCCGACCTGGCGAGCAATCCGTACGACGGGATGCTGCTCCCGCTGCCCGAGAACGTCGAGACGCACCTGATCGACATGGAGTCGGGCAAGGAGATGGTCGCCCTCACCGGCTTCGATGCCTCCTGGTGCCAGACGGCACCGCGGTTCTGACATGTCGACGCGCGATGCCCTGCGCCGTGCCGTTCGCGCCGATCTGGGCGGCTCCGCCGTCGACGTCGCGCCGCGACTGCTCGGCGCGGAACTGCGCACGTTCGTCGTCGGGCCCGACGACGCGGAGCTGCTCGAGGTGCGGCTCCGCATCACCGAGGTCGAGGCGTACCACGGTCGGGGCACCGGCGAGATTGCGGATCCCGGATCGCATGCGCGGATGGGGCCGACCGCTCGCAACGCCACGATGTGGGGCGAGCCCGGGCACCTGTACGTCTACCTGAGCCACGGCATCCACTCGTGCGTCAACGTCGTGTGCGGGCCGGAGGGGCAGGGCGACGGCGTGCTGCTGCGCGCGGGCGAGATCGTTGCCGGAGCGGATGCCGCCGCTCGGCGGCGGGGTGCCGCACTGCCTCTCGGTCGCATCGCCCTTCGCGACCTCGCCCGCGGGCCGGGACGCCTCGGTCAGGCCGTCGGGTTGCGGCATCCGCTGCACGACGGGATCGACGCCGTCACGGGGGAGGAGCGGCACGGGGCCCGCGCCGAGCTGTGGCTGGGCGATCAGCGGGACGACGTGGTGAGCGGCCCGCGCGTCGGTGTCGCAGGGGTCGCCGGCACGCACGCGTTCCCTTGGCGCTTCTGGATCGATGGTGATCCCACGGTGTCGCCGTTCCGCTGGGGACGGGGTGCCGCCGAAGCTGCGGCTCTCGTCGACCCTCCGCCCGTGCTAAACTGACTCTTTGTCTGCGCACACTCCTGTGCGCAGTTCGCGTGCTTCCCCTTCTGCGGCCGAGAGATCGGCGGGTCGTGGTTGCGTGCAGACAAGGGATCTTGGGTGAGGCCGTCCGGTCTCACGGTATAGAAGGAGTCACATCATGGCAGCAGTGTGCCAGGTGACCGGAGCTGTTCCCGGCTTCGGACACAATGTCTCGCACTCGCACCGCCGGACGAAGCGCCGCTTCGACCCGAACGTGCAGAAGAAGACGTACTTCGTTCCGTCGCTCGGTCGTAAGATCACGCTCAACGTGTCCGCCAAGGGCATCAAGGTGATCGACGTCCGCGGCATCGAGAACGTGGTCAAGGACCTCCAGGCGAAGGGTGTGAAGCTCTAATGGCCAAGAAGGCTCAGGACGTTCGTCCGATCATCAAGCTGCGTTCGACGGCAGGTACGGGTTACACGTACGTGACGAAGAAGAACCGCCGCAACACCCCCGACCGCCTCGTGCTCAAGAAGTACGACCCGGTCATCCGTCAGCACGTCGAATTCCGAGAGGAGCGTTGATCAATGGCTAAGAAGAGCAAGATCGCTCGCAACGAGCAGCGCAAGGTCATCGTCGAGCGTTACGCCGAGCGTCGCGCCGAGCTGAAGAAGACCCTGGTCGACCCGAACGCCACCGACGAGGCCCGCGAGGCCGCACGCGTCGGCCTGCAGAAGCTGCCGCGCAACGCGTCGCCGGCTCGCGTGCGTTCGCGCGACGTCATCGACGGCCGCCCCCGCGGTGTCCTCACGAAGTTCGGCATCTCGCGTGTCCGCTTCCGTGACATGGCACACCGTGGCGAGCTGCCGGGTGTCACCAAGTCGAGCTGGTAAGTCTCAGCTGACAGAAGGGGCGAGGATCTTCGGATCCTCGCCCCTTCTGCGTGCCCGGCGCTTCGTCCTGCGTTGTGGTGCCCTCGCGTTGTGGTGCCCTCGCGTGTGGTGCCCTCGCGTTGTGGGGCCCTCGCGTGGGGCGGACTTCTCGGTCATGGGCGGAAGCTCGTCGCGGATTCCTCCGCCCATGCCCGAGTCCTCCGCCTGACGACTAACACTGCACCGCGCTCATGAGCCCGGCTGCGTACACAAAGCCCGGGATTGGCGAAGAGTGGATGCCGGGTTGCGCGGCATCATCGACGGATGGATGTCGTCGGCGTGCTCAGGGCGCGGAAGGGGATCGCCCGTGTTGCCGCGCTGCGCCGTTGCGGCGTGACGGAGCATATGCTCCGACAGGCGGTCCGCGCGGGCCTCGTGAGCTCGGTGTGCCGTGGCTGGGTGGCTCTTCCGGGTGCTGATCCGATGCTCATCGCGGCAGCACGGCGCGGCGTCGTTCTCAGTTGCATCACCCTCGCCGAGCGGAAGGGGCTGTGGGTGTCGTCGGCATCCGAGCCGCACGTGGCGGCTCCGGTGAACTCCGGTCATGCGAATGCCGTCAGGGGCGTCGTGCACTGGAGTAGACCGGCCATCCCCCGAGATCCGGAACTGCTCGAAGACTCGCTCGAGAATGCTCTCATTCTCGTGGCCCGCTGTCAGCCGCATGAAGATGCGCTCGCGACCTGGGAGTCCGCGATGCGGGCGCGGATGGTCGACGCCGAATCCCTCGAGCGGATGGCCCTCCCGCCGGCGGCGAGAAGACTGCTCACGGATGCTCGGCCGTTCGCGGATGCGGGGACCGAGACCATCTTCCGGACGCGAATGGCCTGGCTGGACCTGCCGATCACGCCGCAGGTGTGGATCGTCGGGCATCGCGTCGACTTCCTGGTCGGAGAACGACTCGTCGTTCAGATCGACGGCGGCCATCACGTGGGGGTGCAGCGCACGAGTGACATCGCTCACGACGCCGAACTCATGGTCCGGGGTTACCACGTGATCCGGATCGGCTACGACCAGCTCATGAACCAGTGGGCCTCTGTGCAGGGCAACATCCTGGCCGCGATCGCTCAGCGTCTCCATCTCGAGCGGTGAGCCGGATGCCTCTGCGCTCCCTGTCGGGCGGAGACCTCGCCGATGGGCGGAAGAATGCGCCGTTATCCTCCGCCCAACGGCGAGATCTCCGCCCCACGCGGTGGTGTCAGCGGCCCCCGAGCGAGACGATCTCATGTCACGCGACGGCGGCGGTGGTGTGCGCGACGGCCCAGGCGAGGGCCTCGTCGGCGATCTCCTCCCAGCCCGCCTGGCTGACCAGGCGGTGGGTGCGCCCGGGGTACTCCTTGTACTCGACGACGGCGGGGCTGCCGGTGGAGCGGTACTTCTGCACGATCGCGCGACCGATGGCCGGCGGCACGACGTGGTCGATCTCGCCCGTGATGACATACAGCGGGGCCCGGTCGGTGCGCGCGTAGTCGACGTGGGTGACGCCGCCCTTCTCATTGAACGCGGATGCGACGCCCTCGAAGAAGACCCGGTTGTAGGAGTTCACGGCCGATTCCTCCCAGAGGCGGTCGGACTCGGCGCGGCTCAGGTCGTTGCCGAACGTGAAGTGGAAGTGGCGCTTCGACAGCGGCTTGGCGCCGTTGCGGCCGAAGGGGTTCGCGAGGATCGGGGTGCCGGTCCACAGTGTCGACAGCGGCAGGGTGGTGATGCCCGCGGTCTGTCCGGGGGCGACGCCCACGTACGCGGCTCCGACGCCGCGGTCTGCCAGCATCTGCGTGATGACGCCGCCGAAGGAGTGGCCCATGACGATCGGCTTCACGGGCAGTGCACGGATGATGCGCTCGTAGTGGTCGACGATCTGCTTCAGGCCGATGCCCTTCAGCGCGGACGGATCGCGGCGGATGTCTTCGACCGAGCGGTCGTCGATGCCGGGCCAGCCCGGGACGATGACCTCGTGGCCCTGGGCGCGGAAGCGCTCGGCCCAGGTGTTCCAGCTGGCGGGGGTCATCCACAGGCCGTGGATCAGGACGATCGGGGTCTTGTCGGTGGTGTTCATGGTCTTCTTCTCTCTGTTCGGCTCCCGCTGATCGGAAGTGCGTTACGCTGATAGTAGACCGAACGTTCTATCTACCACAACCTATTCCCAAAACCGGGAAATCGGATTCGGATGCCGGGGTTCGGATGACACGATGAGAGGAAGATCATGGACACCACGACGAAGCGCCCCAGCCCCGCCCGCGCCCGGCTGATCGATGCCGCCACCCGCCTCTTCTATGAACAGGGCATCCACGCGGTCGGCGTCGACCGCGTGATCGAGGAGGCCGGTGTCACTCGCGCGACCCTCTACAAGCAGTTCGGCGGCAAGGAGAACCTCGTGCTCGCCTACCTCGGTCACGAGGACGAGATGCTCCGCGCGATGTTCACGGAGGCGGGAGCGGCCGTCTCCGATCCCGACGCGCTGCTGGATGCGGTGGTCCAGGGCATCGCCGCCGACATCCGCGAGCACCACACGCGGGGCTGCCCCTTCATCAACGCGGCCGCGGAGTATCCGGATGCCGGCGGCGCCGTGCGGCAGCTCATCGACGAGCATCGGGAGTGGTTCCGCTCGACCCTGCAGCAGGTCGCCGAGGCTGCCGGTCTCGAGCGGCCGGAGGAGGTCGCCGCGTCGCTCGTGCTGCTGCGCGATGCCGCGCTCGTCGGCGGATATCTCGACGGCGAAGGCCGTGTCAGCCCGGCGTTCGAGCGCACGGCCAGGGCCGTGATCGACGCGCACCGGGCTCGCTGACGACCCCGGAATCTGTGACTGGAGTGGCCAAAGTGGTGCGACACGCCCAGTAATTGCCCAAAACCCGCGAAATGACGCGGAAATGTGGGTGGTGGTTGATACATTCGAGGCGGTCACTAGACCAGGAGCATCCGCTCCGATACCCACAACGATGCGACGGGATCTCGTCGCTGGAGGATGACATGGCTGACAAGTCCATCACCAAGACCGAGCTCGTCGCGAGCATCGCAAGCGCCACGGGCCAGAGCCAGGCCACCGTCTCCGGTGTCCTCGACTCCCTGTTCGCCACGGTCTCCGACGCTGTTGCCAAGGGCAGCAAGGTCTCCATCCCGGGCTGGATCTCCTTCGAGCAGGTCGACACCGCTGCTCGCACGGGCCGCAACCCGCAGACCGGCGCCGAGATCAAGATCCCGGCCGGCAAGCGCGTCAAGGTGACCGCTGGCTCCAAGCTCAAGGCTGCCGTCAAGTAATCTGACCGCACCTCATCGAAGGCCGCTCCCGTTCCGACGGGGGCGGCCTTCGTGCTTTCCCCCCTCCGGGCGCGCCTAGGCTGGAGGGGTGAGTTCCCGCAGCGAGTCGACGAGTCGGATCTCGGCGTATCGCATCGCCGGGATCGTCATCCTCCTCATCGCGGCACTGGTCGCCCTGACGCTCGCGCTCCTCGTCGGCGGAGGCGCGAAGCCCCCGCTCCTGCAGGACCCCGGCCCGTTCGTGCTCTGGGGCACGCCGATCGCCAAGCTCGTGATGAACATGTCCGGCGCGGTGATGCTCGGCTCCCTGGTGCTGGCCCTGTTCGGGCTGCGCGCGGGGGATCGCTCGTTCGACGCCGCGCTGAACATCGCCTCGGTCGGCGCCGCCGTGTTCACGATCTCGGCTGGCCTCGCCGGGTTCCTCGCCTTCATGGCCGCCTTCAACCCGAAGCTCAGCATCGAGCGCGAGTTCGGCACACAGCTGGGCCGCTTCCTGCTGGAGCTGCCGCTCGGCCAGTCCTGGCTCATCACCACGCTCTTCGGCGCGATCATCACGGTGCTCGCGTTCGCCTGGCGCTCGTGGACGCCCACGCTCATCACGGCGCTGCTGGCCGCGGCATCCTTCCTGCCACTCGCGACGCAGGGTCACGCGGGCGATCTCGCCGGGCACAACATGGCGGTCAACTCGATCCTGCTGCACACGATCGGCGCGGCCGTCTGGCTCGGCGGCCTTTTGCTGCTGATCCTGCTGCGCGGACGTGCCGACGTCGACACCGCGCAGCTCGTCGGACGCTACTCGTCGCTCGCGATCGCCGCCTTCGCCGTGGTCGCCGTCTCGGGGGTCACGCGATCGATCGTCGCGGTCGGTGACTGGACCGCGCTGTGGACCACGCCCTACGGCTGGATCGTGCTCGCCAAAGTCGCGCTGCTGGGCGGAATGGGCCTGCTCGGCGCCTGGTACCGCGCCCGCCTCATCCCGAAGCTCGCCGGAGCCCGCGCCGCCGGCTGGTTCTGGCTGCTCGTGCTGTGCGAGGTCGCGCTGATGGGCCTCGCCTCCGGCGCCGCGGCCGCGCTGGCCCGTACGCCCCCTCCCACGGGAGAGACCGCCGCCTTCCTGCAGACGCCCGCCCAGATCCTGACCGGGGCGACACTGCCGCCCGAGCTCACCCTCGAGCGTTGGTTCACGGCGTGGGACATCGACGTGCTCTGGCTCATCGCGGCGGGCCTCGGACTGTTCTTCTACCTGGCGGGTGTGTGGCGCCTGCACCGGCGCGGCGACCGCTGGCCGATCCATCGCACGGTCTTCTGGGTGCTGGGGATGCTGCTGCTCGTCTGGGTCACCGGCGGTCCGATCAACGCGTACCAGGAGTACCTGTTCAGCATCCACATGATGGGCCACATGATGCTGTCGATGGCGATCCCGCTGTTGCTCGTCTCCGGGGCCCCGATCACCCTCGCGCTGCGCGCCATCCACAAGCGCGACGACGGCACCCGCGGTGGCCGCGAGTGGATCATGTGGGCCGTGCACTCGCCGTTCGCCCGCGTGGTCACGCATCCGTTCGTCGCGGCGGCCATCTTCATCCTGTCGCTGTGGGCCTTCTACTTCACCGACCTCGTGCGCTGGTCGATGTTCGAGCACCTCGGTCATGAGTGGATGGTCATCCACTTCCTGATCTCGGGCTACCTGTTCGTCATGAGCCTCATCGGCGCGGACCCGGTCCCCTACCGTCTGCCGTATCCCGGACGCCTGATCACGCTGATCGCCGTCATGGCGATGCACGCCTTCTTCGGCATCGCGATCATGATGCAGGAGGGGCTGATGGTCGCCGACTGGTTCGGGGCGATGGGTCGCGACTGGGGTGTCGACCCGATGCAGGACCAGTACGTCGGCGGCGGCATCGCGTGGTCGATCGGGGAGATCCCGACGCTCATCCTCGCGATCACGGTCGCCATCCAGTGGAGCCGCAGCGACACGAAGCTGCAGCGTCGGGCAGACCGGCACGCGGATCGCACGGGAGACGCGGAGCTCGAGGAGTACAACGCCAAGCTCGCGGCGCTCGCCGAACGCGATCAGCGCCGCGAAGAAGGCCGCTGAGACCCGTCGCGGGGTGCGCAGTCGTCCGGGACCTCAGTCGACCGGGACGTCACCCGGGGCGCCGACCCTGATCGACGCCGAGCCGTTCGGCAGGATCACGATCGTGCCGTTGAGCTGGAACGGCACGTCTTCGGAGAGCGGTGCGATCGACCCGTCGAACAGCGACTGGATCTCGACGTCGACGTGCGCCACGGCCTCGGTGGTCGGGATCTGCCACTGGCCCTCGTCGGGGATGACCGTGACCTGAGGCTGGCTCGCGATGGACCACTTCGGCGGGGCGGTGATCCGGTTCGTGACCCGCAGGCCGAACGGGCAGGCGGTCGGCTGCAGCACCTCCTGCGTCGTGCACTCCGTGAGGAACTGCTCGACCTGCTGCTGCACGACCTTGACGAACTCCTCGGTCGGCTCGGTCTGCACGTCGAGCGGCGTGACGGCCAGGGGCGTGTCTGACAGCACGCCGTGCCCGGATGCGGTCGCGATGGGAGTGTCGACCGTGATCGAGTACAGCCCGGGTGTGAAGACCAGCAGCGGCAGGGGATCGAGTGCGCCCGCCTCGGGCCCGAGGGCCGACACCTGTCGACGGTCGACCTCGAAGCCGTTCACCGCGAACTGGTCGGCGCCGCGAACGGTGAGGTCGATCACGGCGAGGGGGCTGGTGGTGAAGCGCCAGTTCGGGGTCACGCCCGCCCAGCCGTCCTGCTCGATGAGGAACGTGCTCGTGCCGGAGTGGCCGCTCGCCTGGTAGCTCACGGTGACCGCGGTACCGCCGTCTGCGGGCTTCTCCGACTCGACCTTCACATCGGTCAGCGGTGCGAGTGCCGAGCGCCGGAGCATCGCCTCCGAGGCTGCCGGGTCGATGCCCGCCTTCTCGAGGGTCTCGCGGTCGATCGCGACGCCGGGAATGCGGAGAGCATCGGCGGCGCGGCCCGCGGAGAGCAGGTCGAGATAGCGGGTCACGAAGGCGGAAGGGCCGTAGAACTGCTGGTACAGAGTCGCGCCGCCGGCACCGAGTGCGGCGACCAGCATGAGCCCGACGACGGCCAGCATCGCCAGATCGACGCCCAGGCGCGATCGCCGGGGCGCGCGCGTGCCGGCCCGTCCCATGGCGTCAGTCTAGGAGGGCGTCCTGGGGGGACGCCGAGCGTCGGCAGCCGCAGGCGGATGCCGGGACGTAGCATGGGTGGCGCCCCGTTTCCGTCTGCTTCCCCTGTGAGTGCCGTGTCCCTTCCCGCCCTGTCCGAGGAGCAGCAAGAGCTGTTCCGGCTCATCGAGGACACCGGCGAGCACGTCTTCATCACCGGGCGTGCCGGCACCGGCAAGTCGACGCTGTTGCAGCACTTCGCCTGGCACACGAAGAAGCAGATCGCGATCTGTGCACCCACCGGTGTCGCGGCGCTCAACGTCGAGGGCCAGACCATCCATTCGCTCTTCCGGCTGCCCATCGGCCTGATCGGCGACGCCGACATCGACCAGAACGATGCGACGCGACGCATCCTCAACGCCATCGAGACACTCGTGATCGACGAGATCTCGATGGTCAACGCCGACCTGATGGATGCGATCGACCGCTCCCTGCGCCAGGCCAGAGGGCGCAGGGGTGAACCGTTCGGTGGCGTGCAGGTCGTCATGTTCGGCGACCCGTACCAGTTGGCGCCGGTTCCCCCGCGGGGTGACGAGGCCCGCTACGTACAGGACCACTACCGCTCGTTCTGGTTCTTCGACGCCAAGGTGTGGGCCGGCGGGTCCGGGATCTCCGATCAGGGAGGCCTGTTCGAGGTCGACACCCGTGCCGAGCTGCACGTGCGGGAGCTGGTGCAGATCCACCGCCAGTCCGACGACGGGTTCAAGGCGATGCTGAACGCCGTGCGCTACGGGCGGGTGACCGCCGAGATCGCCGGGGTGCTGAACACGCAGGGCGCGCGCACGCCGCCGGATCCGGAGCCGGGCGAGGTGCCGATGATCACCCTCGCCACGCGCAACGACATCGTGAACAGCATCAACAGCAGGCATCTTGCTGCACTGCCCGGCAAGGAGCAGACCGCGCGCGCCGAGGTCAGCGGCGACTTCGGGCGCGGCGAGGCGTCGCTGCCGGCCGAGTCCGAGCTCAAGCTCAAGGTCGGCGCGCAGGTGATGTTCCTGCGCAACGACACGGCGATGTCCGGAGAGCCGCCCCGCTGGGTGAACGGCACCATCGGAACGGTGGTCCGCATCATCGGCAGCGCGGTGCGCGTCGACATCGACGGCGAGGAGGTCGACGTCGAACCCGCCGTGTGGGAACGGTTCCGCTACGCGTACGACCAGAACACCAAGAAGCTGTCGCGCGACGTGGTGGCCGAGTTCACCCAGTTCCCGCTGCGGCTCGCCTGGGCGGTCACGATCCACAAGTCGCAGGGCAAGACCTACGAACGCGCGATCATCGACCTCGGCTCCGGCGCCTTCGCGCCGGGGCAGACGTATGTCGCGCTGAGCCGGCTGACCTCGCTCGAGGGGCTCTACCTGTCGCGCCCGCTGCGACCCCGCGACATCCGGGTGGACGAGGACGTGCGCCGGTTCATGCGCGACGCCTGGCTGGCGGCGTCGACACCGGAGCTGCCGAAGAGCTGACGCCTCAGGCCGCGGCGCGCGCCCGGTCGAGGTCTTCGAAGAGCTCGGTGTTGAAGCGGTAGGCGAGGAGCACCTCGTCGATCACGCGCTCGCGCTCGGCGTCGTCCCACGGCGCCGCGTCGAGCTGCTCGCGGTACACGTCCTTGAAGGCCGACGGGTCGGCGATGTCGTCGAACAGGTAGAAGCCGATGCCGTTGGTCTCGAAGCCGAAACGACGGGCCATCACGCGGCCGATGAAGATCCCACCGGAGAGGTCGCCGAGGTAGCGCGTGTAGTGATGCGCCACGAAGCCGCCGGCCCAGGTCGCCCCGACCTGACGGATGCGGTCGACATAGCGCTGCGTGGTCGGCAGCGGCACGATCTGCTCGCGCCAGTCGGCGCCGAGGAGGAACTCCAGGTCGGCCTCGAGCGCGGGAAGGCGGGTGAGCTTGTCGCTGAGGAAGACCGAGGCGATCGGGTCCTGGCGCATGCGGTCGCCGGCGCTCTCGAGTGCCTCGTAGATGAAGTAGTGCTGAGCGACGAGCGAGATGTAGTCCTCGCGGGAGCCCTCACCCTTCAGGAGGTCGGACATGAAGCCGGCGGTCTCGCTGCGGGAGTGCGATCCGGACGAGCGCTCGCGCAGGGCGGCGGAGAAGGAGAGGATCTCGGGCATGACCTTAGTGTAAGGGGAGCCTTACCTCAGAGGAAAGCCCGGAGTCACCGGAAGTCGTCCGGCGCCACGTCGCCGCGACGATCAGGCGTGCGGACGCGGCTCGACCCCGAGACGGGCGCAGGCCTCGTCATAGAGCGCCACGACCTCGCGACGCACCGACGGGCGGTCGGCGATGGGTCCTCCGGGCCACGGCACGCGCAGCTCGGAGGCGGCGCCGCCGGCGGTGATCGCCCACACCCCGCCATCGCCGTCGAAGCCGGTCATGACGGAGTCGCTGATCTCGGCGTCGGTCTCGGCGAAGGCGCGGGCGATGAGCAGATTGTCGTCGGTGTGGTCGCCGTTCATGTGGCGGAGAACGGCGGCGATCACGTCGGCATCGAAGAGGTGGGACACGATTCTCACCTTACGCGCGCGCAGGGATCGCCCGGCGCGGGGCCGACTTTCAGGATCCGCGTTCTAGACTCGGGAGACACATCCTCGGGGGTTCTACATGCAGCTTCTCTCGTCGCGCCGTTGGCGCGCCGCAGCGGCCAGTGCGGCCGTGCTCGCTCTCGTCCTCACCGGATGCTCCTCCGAAGGCTCCTTCACCTACACGCCACCGGCTCAGGTGGACGGCGCTCTGCCCGACGCGACGGTCGAGGCCATGCAGGCGGCCGTCGACAACGCGCTCACCGCATCCGGCGCCTCCGGGGCGATCGTGGGCGTCTGGGTCCCGTGGAGCGGCAGCTGGGTCACCGCATCGGGCACGCAGGACCGCGACGGCGGCGAGCTGTCCACCGATATGACCTTCCGCGTCGCCGACGTGACCCGCCTCATGACGTGCGACGTGCTCTACGCCCTCGCCGACGAGGGGACCGTCAAGCTCGACGCCAAGGTGCCCAAGTACGTCTCGGGCGTCGCCGACATGAAGGACGTCACCCTCCTCGACCTGTGCAACGGCACGAGCGGTGCCGGATCGTCCGAGCCGACGATCAAGGGCGCGCTACTGAACACCCCGGAGCGCATCTGGGCTCCGCTGGAGCTCGCCGGCTACGGGCTGGGCCGCGAGCGGGTGGCACCGGCGACGACCTTCCGCGATTCCGACGCGGGATACCTCCTCCTCGGCCTCGCTCTCGAGCGGGCCACGGGCATGTCGGCATCCGAACTGATCGCGGAGTACGTCACGGAGCCGCTCGAACTCGCCGCCACCTCGCTCCCCGGCTCGACGCCGGCTGCGCCGGGAGACACCCCGTTGAACGGGCACTACATGTCGGCTGTCGAAGGCGGCTTCAACTGCGCCGCCCCGGTCGACATCACCACGCTCTCGGCCAGCTCCGGTTACACCGACTCCGGCGTGGTCTCCAACATCACCGATCTCGGTCGCTACGTCCAGGCCGAGGCGAAGCAGGTGCTGCGCACGAAGGACAAACCGGCTCGCTTCGGCAGCCCGCTCCCGGCCGGCGCACACGACCCGTCCTGGTTCCAGACCGCCGGTGGGGCGTTCCTCGTGGGCTCGATGGTCGGTCAGCACGGCTCGGTCCCGGGCTACGCCACGGCCGCATACTCCGATCCGGCGACCGGGTTCACCGTCGCCGTGGTGCTGAACGACTCGACGGCAGGCGTGGCGATCGCGCAGCAGCTGTCGTGGGAGCTCGCGGCGATCGCGTCGAAGGCCCCCGCGGCGTCCGGCCAGACGGCGCCGGAGTTCGGGCTCCCCTTCACGGCGGAGCAGTACCACGAGGCGATCTCGAAGTCCGCGCTCGCCTGCGTGCCGCCGCCTGCGGAGTGACCACCGGCCCGACCTCGGTGCGGAAGGGAAGGGCGACGATGGCGATCATCGACAACGCGATCTACGTGGACGGTGTGCGCACCGAGAATCCGCAGAGCCTGAGCGAGACGTTCGAGCGCATGCGGGAACGCGGCGGGATGAGCTGGATCGGGCTGTACCGGCCCAGTGAGGAAGAGATCCGCGAGGTCGCCGACGAGTTCGGCATCCACGCCCTCGTCGTCGAGGATGCTCTCTCGGGGCACCAGCGCGCCAAGCTGGAGCGCTACGGCGATGTGCTGTTCATGGTGCTGCGCCCGGCCCGCTACCTCGACGAGGCCGAGGAGGTCGAGTTCGGCGAAGTACACGTGCTGGTCGGCCCCGATTTCGTCGTGACGATCAGGCACGCAGAATCGCCCGACCTCGGACGCGTGCGGCACCGGCTGGAGGGCGACCCCGCGCTGCTCGCCCTCGGTCCCGAAGCCGTGCTGTACGCCATCCTCGACGAGGTCGTCGACGAGTACGCGCCGGTCCTCGCGGGACTCGAGAACGACATCGACGAGATCGAGAGCCAGCTCTTCGAGGAAGACGTGGATGCCACGCAGCGCATCTACGAGCTCGGCAGGGAGGTCATCGATTTCCAGCGCGCGACGCAGCCGCTCTCCGGAATGCTCGAGGCGCTGCTGCGCGGCTCGGACAAGTATCTGGTGGGGGAGGAACTGCGGAGCTACCTGCGCGACGTGCTCGATCACACACTCCGAGTGAGCGACCGAGCGACGACCTTCCGGACCGTCCTCGACAACGCCCTCACCGTCGAGTCGACGATCGTGGCCCGCCGGCAGAACGAGGAGATGCGGCGGATGACGGAGCTCAGCATCCGCCAGAACGACGAGGTCAAGAAGATCTCCGGATGGGCGGCGATCCTGTTCGCCCCGACACTCGTCGGCACGATCTACGGCATGAACTTCGATCACATGCCGGAGCTGCACTGGCTGCTGGGCTATCCGATGGCAGTCGGCATGATGGTCGCGCTGGGATTCGGCCTGTACGCGGCGTTCAAGCGCAAGGGCTGGCTCTGACGCTGGCCGGAACCATGCGGTCGTTGGCCGGATGGGACCTTGCTCGGCGCCTCGGCGGCGATCACGATGAGCCCATGACGACTTCTCCCGACACCGCCCTGCTGGTCATCGATGCACAGGAGTCGTTCCGCCAGCGCGCCGACGACTGGGCGGCGACCGCGAACCCGGCGGTGCTCGACAACATCGCACTCCTCGTCGCGCATGCCCGCGAGATCGGCGACCCGGTCGTGTGGATCACCCACTCCGAACCGGGTACCGGAGGCGTGTTCGATCCCGCCAACGGATTCGTGCGGGTGATCGAGGAACTCGAGCCTCGGGATTCCGAGGACGCGCTCACCAAGACCACCGTCAACGCGTTCGGCTCGACCGACCTCGAGGAGCGACTGCGGCGTGCAGGCATCCGCCGCGTCGTCGTCTGCGGCATCCGCACGGAGCAGTGCTGCGAGACGACCACCCGTATCGCCGCCGACCTGGGCTTCGAGGTCGAGTTCGTGACGGATGCGACGACCACCTCCGCCATCCCGGCTCACGGTGCGCTCGCCGCCGTGTCGGGGGAGGACCTCATGCGCCGCACCGAGAGCATCCTCTCGGCACGCGGGTTCGCGACCGTCACGAGCACACAGGAGCGGATCGGCGCAACCGCGGGCGTCTGAACCGCGGATCAGTCCTCGTCGGCCTCGACCCCCGGACCAGGGCCCGGACGCACCGGAGCGTCGGGGGCGATGTCGATCCGGGTGTTGCCGTCGTGCTCGCTGACCTCGATGCGCGGGGCGGCATCAGCCTCGGTCGCATCCGGCGCGGCGGTGAGCTGATCGTGGCGCTTCTCGGTGCTCGTCATCTCATCGGCGTTGTTCTCAGGCGTGCTCATGGTTCTCCTTCGGGTCGGTTGCGGTGTCAGGTTTCGGGCCGGTCCCGAGTGGTGCGCCACCGGTGCGCTTCCGGTTCCAGCGGGTGAGCAGGTACAGGACACCGCCGACGGCGAGCAGGATCGCACCGAAGAGCCAGACGACGGGGCGCTGCTGGGTGAGCAGCAGGATGCACGAGGCGATGCCGAGCACGGGGACGAACGTCCAGACCCGGAAGTGATCGTTCTCGACGTGATCGCGCCGGAGGACCAGCACCGAGATGTTCACGCTGAGGAAGACGACCAGGAGCAGCAGGACCACGGTCTCGGCGAGCGTGGCCAGATCGCCGACGAGGGTCAGCCCCATCGCGACGAGCGTGGTGGTGAGGATCGCGACCCACGGCGTCTTCCGCTTCGGCAGCACGCGGCCGAGCACCGGCGGCAGCAGGCCCTGCTCGGCCATGCCGTAGGTGAGGCGACTGACCATGATCATGGTCAGCAGGGCGCCGTTCGCGACGGCGACGAGGGCGATGAGGCTGAACAGCCAGGAGGGGATGCTGACGCCCGTGGCCTCGACAACGGCGAGCAGGGGGCCGCTGGACTCCTGCAGCTCGGCGGGCGGGAGGGCGATCGAGCTCGCGAGGCCGACGAGGACGTAGACCGCGCCGGCGGTGATGAGTGCTCCGAACAGGGCGCGAGGGTAGGTGCGCCGCGGGTTCTTCACTTCTTCGATCATGTTGGCCGAGGTCTCGAAGCCGACGAACGAGTAGTACGCGATGACTGCTCCGGAGAGCACCGCCATGGCAACGCTCGTTCCCTCTGGCGCCTGCCCGATGCGGGAGACGTCGCCACCCCCGCCGCCGAGGAAGATCGCGACCACGGCGATCACGATGACGAGTCCGCTGAGCTCGATCGCGGTCATCACGAGGTTGGCCCCCAGGGATTCGCGGATGCCGCGGGCATTCAGCAGGCCGACCAGGGCGAGGAAGGCGATGGCCACCGGGATCGTCGGCAGGTCGAGGAAGGTGCCCAGGTAGTCGCCCGCGAACGCGATGGCGAGTCCTGCCGCGCTGGTCACGCCCGCCGCGAGCATGCTGAAGCCCACGAGGAACGAGACGAGCGGGCTGTGGAACGCGCGCTCGGCGAAGACCGCGGCCCCGCCCGCGCGTGGGTACTTGGTGACCAGTTCGGCGTAGGAGCCGGCGGTGAGCATGGCGAGCAGCAGCGCGAGGAGCAGCGGCGCCCACAGCATGCCGCCCACCTTCTCGGAGAGCACACCCATCAGCGCGTAGATGCCCGCACCGAGCACATCTCCGAGGATGAAGGCGAACAGCAGCGGGCCGGTGATCGCTCGTCTCAGCCGCGTGGGGGCCTCGGCGCCGGAGGCAGTCTCGGTGGTCATCCTCGCACGCTACGGGGGAGGGGAGGCGCGGACCACGGGGTTGACATCACCGCCCTGGCTCCGGCATCCGAGCGGCGTGGATGTCACGGCGATCGTCGCTCGGGAGCGAGTTCAGGGATTTCACAGCAATACCGCGCGGCATCCCGATATTCCGGCGCGCGCAGCGATAGCGTCGGTGCCGCACGAGGGGTGCGTCGGCCAGGGTGCGCGGGCAAACGGATGACTTTCCCCTCTCCTGAATTCCCAAGCAAAGGGCTCTCTCATGACCGGTACGGCACGCAAGGCGCTCGCAGAAGCGGTCGCCACCTTCCTCTTCGTTCTCGCGATCATCGCGGCGGTGAACAGCGACAGCCCGCTGACGCCCCTCGCGATCGGTTTCACCCTGATGGTGCTCGTGTTCTCCACGGGGCACATCTCGGGTGCCCACCTGAACCCGGCCGTCTCGGTCGGCGTGTTCCTGCGCGGCGGTCTCAGCGTCGCCGACTTCATCGCCTACCTCATCGCGCAGTTCGTCGGTGGTGCGGTGGCCGCACTCGTCAGCATGTCGGTCTGGCCGGCCGGTGAAGAGGCCATGGTCATCGAGGTCGGCCCGGCCTTCCTCGTCGAGGCGCTGTTCACGCTGATCCTCGTGTGGGTCGTGCTCAACACCGCCACGTCGAAGGACACCGCGGGCAACTCGTTCTACGGCCTCGCGATCGGTGCGACCGTGTTCGTCGGTGCGGCCACCGTCGGCTCCATCTCGGGTGGCGGCTTCAACCCGGCCGTCGCGCTCGGCCTCTCGGTCAGCGGGCACTTCGCCTGGAGCTCGCTGTGGCTCTACATCGTCGCCCCGGTCGTGGGCGCCGTGATCGCCGCGATCCTGTTCCGCGTGCTCAACACGGACGACGCCAAGAAGATCGCCGCAGCGGAGTAACTCCCCCTGCACGGCGGAAGCGCCGCATCCTCCTCGGAGGGTGCGGCGCTTCTGCGTGTGCGGGACCTGTGGGAGCCTGGGACCGATGGAAACCACCCCGGCGCCGCGGCGCACACTCCTGGTCGGATTCGGCAAGCTCGGCGCGCGCCTCGCGCCCCGGCTTCTCGCCGATGGCGGTGAGGTCTTCGCGTTGCGGCGGAGCGACGGGGAGCTGCCCGCCGGCGTGGTCGGCATCCGCGCTGATCTCTCCCAGCCGCTCACGACGCCGCTGCCTGCCGTCGACGCGATCGTGATCACGCTGCCGCCGGGCGCCGCAGAACACTCCTACCACACGGCGCTCGGCCACCTTCGGGATGCCCTGCCCGCGATACCCGCGCGCACCGTGTTCGTGTCGTCGACCGGCGTCTTCGAGGGGAGCATCTTCGAAGGCGCCGAGGCCGACCGTCCTCTCACCGAGCAGGATGAGCCCGCGGCGGAGACCGAGCGCTCGCGGGGGCTCCGTGACGGCGAGCGCTCGGCGGCCGAGCTGTTCGGCGCCGTGGTCGTGCGCCCGGCGGGGATCTACGGCCCCGGTCGCGAGTTCCTGCTGCGCAAGGTCCGCGAGGGCGCGGCGGTCGACCACTCCCGGCTCACGAACCGCATCCACGAGACCGACCTCGTGCGCACGCTCGACCTGCTCCTGCGCACCGACGATGCGCCACGGCTGGTGCACGCGGTCGATGAGAGGCCGGCACCTCTCGGCGACGTCGTCCGCTTCCTCGCCGGGGAGCTGGGCGTCGAAGTTCCACCCGACGAGGCATCCGACGGCCCGCGCGGGTTCGTGTACGACGGGTCGCTGCTCCACTCGCTGCTCGGGCGTCTCGACTACCCCACCTACGAAGAGGGGTACGCCGAGATGATCGCCGGATCCGCCTCGCACCCGCTGCCCGGCCCGTAGCCTGGACGCATGACGAGCACCCGCACGAGCGCCCGGACCGCCCTCGAAGTCGCCGACTGGCGCCGCCGGGTCTTCGCCCTGTACGACGCCGTGCGTCTCGCCGACTCTCCCGAAGACGCCCACGAGCTGTGGCGGATGGAGCGCGACGAGCTGATGCTCCATCACCCCGCGACGCCGCTGCTGCCCGAGGACCGGCCGCTGTTCGAGGGGCTGCCCCTCGCCTCGTACGACCCCGACTGGCGCTTCGAGCTGCCGATCCTGCCCGCCGACCCCGGCGGCTTCGACTTCGCGACCGGGACCGACGGCGTCGTGCCGTTCGAGCGCATCGGCCGGGTCGAGATCCCCGATGCCGGATCGCTCGACGTCTGGCGACTCACGACTTACGGCGGCGGCCTGTTCATCCCGGTGCGCGACGCGCTCGCCGGACGCGAGGGCGGGACGTACGGCGGCGGCCGCTATCTGATCGACACGATCAAAGGCGCCGACCTGGGATCGGATGCCGCGCGCGGCACGATCGTGCTCGACTTCAACTTCGCCTACAACCCGTCCTGCGCGTACGACCCGGCCTGGGCATGCCCGCTCGCGCAGCCGGGCAACGTGCTCGCCGTTCCCGTCCCCGTCGGGGAGATGTACTGACGGCTCTCAGCCGACGATCTCGATCGCGGTCGAAGTCTCCTCGTCGTCACAGGCGCCCCCGACCCACAGCCGGATCCGCCCCGGTTCCACCCTCCGCACACCGTCGACGCCCGTGAATGCGAGGCGCTCGGTCGGCACCGTGAACTCCACGCGCTGCTCCGCGCCCGCTTCCAGCGCGACCCGCTGGAACCCGATCAACTGCGCGACCGGGCGGGCCACGCTCCCGACCTCGTCGTGCGCATACAGCTGCACGACGTCGGTGCCCGCGCGGGTGCCGGAGTTGCGCACGAGCACGGACGCCCGGAACTCTGCGCCCGCACGGACCGTCGCGTCCGCGGTCAGCTGCTCGTGCGTGAAGGTCGTGTAGCCGAGTCCGAACCCGAACGGCCGCGCCGGCGACGGATCGACGCTCGACACGTCCGTGCGTCCACCGAGCGCGGGATGCAGGTACGAATACGGCTGCACGCCCGCGGACCGCGGCAGCGACACCGGGAGCCGTCCCGACGGGGCGATGGCCCCGCTCAACACGGCCGCGACGGCCGGACCCCCTTCTTCGCCGGGGAAGAAGGCCTGCAGCACGGCCGCCGGGACCTTGCGTTTCTCCGCGGTGGCGGAGCCGGACGGGGCAGGCGAGTTCACCGAACCGAGACCGGCGGTCAGGCCGGCCCCCGATTCCCGATGCGGCAGTGCCCAGTCCAGGGCATACGGCCGACCGGTGAGGGCGACCACCACCACCGGGGTTCCGGTCGCGACGACGGCTTCGACCAGCGCGCGCTGCACCCCGGGCAGTTCCAGCGAGTCGACGTCGTTGCCTTCGCCGACCGTGCCGCGCCCGAACAGTCCAGCGCGGTCGCCGACCACGACGATCGCCACGTCGGCCTCGTCGGCGGAGGCGACCGCGGCCGGGAATCCACTGCGGTCCTCGCCCTCGACCTCGCCACCGACGACATGGGTGATGGTGGCCGCGGGGAGCTCGGCACGGAGTCCGTCGAGCACGCTCGGCAGGGCGATGCCGGCCGGCACCTCGGGGTGATGCGCGAGCACATGGTTCACGAACGAGTAGCACCCCATGAGGGCCTCCGCGCTGTCGGCGTTCGGTCCGATCACGGCGATCTGTGGCGCACCGGAGGCATCCAGCGGCAGCACGCCGTCGTTGCTCAGCAGCACGATCGACTCCTCCGCGAGGCGGCGGGCGAGTGCGCGATGCTCGGGGGAATCCAGGTCGATCGCGTCGGGCGCGACCGTGAAGTCGGCATCCAGCAGTCCCAGCTCCTCCTTCTGCGTCAGGACGCGTCCGACTGCCCGGTCCAGGATGCTCTGCTCCAGCGACCCGTCGCGCACCTGCGCGGCGAGGGTCGTGTACGCGTCGGGCGAGGGCAGCTCCACGTCGATCCCGGCGGTGATCGCCAGCGCGGCGGCCTGCGCGGAGTCGGCCGCGACGTGGTGCATACTCTGCAGGAAGTCCACGGCGAAGTAGTCCGACACGACCACCCCGTCGAACCCCCAGCGTCCGCGCAGCACCTCGTCGAGGTAGTACGGGTCCGCGGCCACCGGCACCCCGTCGATGTCGGTGTACGAGTTCATGACGCTGCGCACCCCGCCCTCGCGCACGGCCATCTCGAACGGCGGAAGCAGCACGTCTTCGATCTCGCGCCGCCCGGCGTGCACCGGCGCGTGATTGCGGCCGGCGGTCGACGCCGAGTAGCCGACGAAGTGCTTGAGGGTGGCGTGCACCCCCTCCGACTGCAGGCCGCGGACGTAGGCGGTGCCGACGGTTCCCACGAGCAGCGGGTCCTCGGCGATGCACTCGTCGACGCGCCCCCACCGCGGATCGCGGACGACGTCGAGCACGGGAGCGAGTCCCTGATGGATGCCGAGTGTCCGCATGGACGACCCGATCGCCCGCCCCACCTCCTCGACCAGCTCGGGATCGAAGGATGCTCCCCACGCGAGCGGGGTCGGGAAGGTCGCCGCCTGCCAGGCGGCCAGGCCGGTCAGGCACTCCTCGTGCACGAGGGCCGGGATGCCCAGTCGGGTCTCGCGCTGCAGCCGTGCCTGCTCACCCCACAGCCACTGCGCGCGCTCGATCGGGTCGACCGGGCGCGTGCCGTACACGCGGGTCAGGTGGCCGATGCCGTGCGCCGTCGCATCCTCGTACCGGGTCGAGGTCTTCTTCTCGCCGGCCATCGGGGCGACGAGCTCGTCTCCCTGATCCACCCAGAAGCCGACGAGCTGCGCCTGCTTCTCCTCGAGCGTCATCTGCTCGAGGAGGCCCTCGACGCGCGCGGAGAATCGGGGGCGGGGTGTGGGAGCGAGCACGTGCGTCTCTTTCTGTGGGGTCTGCGTCGACATCGTCAGCCCTTGACCGCGCCGGTCAGTCCGCCGACGATGCGGCGCTCGAACAGGCTGAAGAAGATCAGGGCCGGGATCATCGACAGCGACGTGAAGGCCAGCACCTTCGCGGTGTCGACCGAGTACTGAGACGCGAACGACTGCACGCCGAGCGGAAGCGTGAACGCCGCCGCATCGTTGAGCACGAACAGGGGGAGGAGGTAGCCGTTCCAGCTGCCGATGAACGCGAGGATGCCGGTGGTGATCACGCCGGGGATCGAGAGCGGCAGAACCATGCGCCAGAAGAAGCCGATCCGGCTGCATCCGTCGATGAACGCCGCCTCCTGGATCTCGTCGGGGATCGCGCGCAGGAACGGGACCAGGATGATGATCGTCGTCGGCAGGGCGAAGGCGATCTGCGGCAGGATGACCCCGCCGAGCGAGTTCATCAGCCCGAGGCTGCGCACCACGATGTACAGCGGGGTGATCGCGACCGTCAGCGGGAACATGAGCCCCGCGGCGAAGAACGCGTAGAGCACTCCGCGTCCGGCGAACCGGTAGCGGGCGAGCACGTACGCGGCCATCAGTCCGAGCGCGACGACTCCGATCGTGGTGGCGAGGGCGACGATGGTGGAATTGAGCACCTGCCGCCAGAACACGCCACCGGTGATGACGTCGAAGTAGTTCGAGAACACCCACGGCTGCGGCATCCCCGACGGGTCGGTCGTGATCTGCGCGTTCGTGCGGAATCCGCCGATGATGATGTACGCGATCGGGGCGAGCATGAGCCCGACGACGATCAGCGCGACGAAGTACACGGTCGGGTTGGCCCAGGGTGGCCGCGGGCGCGGAGCGCGTCCGGGGCGTCCGGCGCGTCCGGGTCGCTGGGTGACGAGTACCGAGGTGGCGGTCATCGCGTCGTCCTCTTCTTCCGTGCAGGGGCGCCGGTGAGGGCGCCGTCCGTGTCGCGTCGCAGCACCGCGCGCTGGTAGATCAGCGCCACGACGAGCGAGATCAGGAACAGGACGACCGCGACCGCGTTGCCGTACCCGAAGTTGCCGGCGTTGCGACCCTCGGAGACCATGTAGGTCGCCATGGTCGAGGTGCCGGCCGTGGAGGCGATGTACTGCCCCCAGATGATGTAGACCAGGTCGAACAGCTGCAGCGAGCCGATGATCGACAGGAACGCCCAGATGCGCAGGGTCGGCGCGAGCAGCGGCAGCGTGATGCGCCACTGGATCTGCCAGTACGAGGCGCCGTCGATCGAGGCGGCCTCGTGCAGCTCCTCCGGAATGCCCTGGAGCCCCGCGAGGAACAGGATCACCGCGAACCCGACGTACTTCCAGGTGATGATCACCATCAGCGTCCAGATCGCGATGTCGGGGTTCGACAGCCAGTCGTTCGCGAGGAACCCGAGGCCCATCTTCTCCAGCAGGTCGTTGAACGCGCCGCTGGTCTGCAGCATCAGGCTCCAGCCCGTGCCCACCACGACCTCGGAGATCACGTAGGGGATGAAGATCAGCACGCGGATCAGCGACTGGCCGCGCATCCGCCGGTTGAGCAGGAGCGCGAGGAGGATCGCCGCCGGTCCCTGCAGGATGAGCGAGAACACGAGGATGAATCCGTTGTGGGCCAGCGCATCGTGGAACAGCGGGTCCTGCAGGATCGTCAGATAGTTCTTCAACCCGACGAAGTCGGTGGGCGGGCCGTAGCCCTGCCAGCTGAAGAAGCCGTAGTAGCCCGCCATCAGCACCGGGAAGATGACGAAGGCGAGGAAGACCAGGAGGGCGGGCCCGGCCAGAAGGATCACTTCCAGCCGGGCGGCCGCCTTATGCCTTGGCTGCGGCATCCTGGACGGCCTTGACGATGTCCTCCGGGGTTCCTTGACCGGCGAGCATGTTGACCACGGCGACGTTGAGCGCGTTGCCCACGTTCTGTCCGTAGACCGTGTCGAGCCACTGCGTCGCGTACGGCGCCGCGTTGTAGGCCGCGAGGATGTCCTTCAGGTACTGCTCGGTCACGGCCTCCTGCGCCACGGTGTTGACCGGCGGGGCGTTGAACGCCTTGTAGTAGGCGGTCTGCACGTCGGACGTGCCGAGGTAGTTGAGGAAGTCGACGCAGGCGTCGGGCGCATCCACCGAGCACGAGTATCCGTCGACGCCGCCCATCATCGAGCCGGCTTCACCGTCGCCGCCCTCGACCTCGGGGAACGGGAACCACGACAGGTCGGGCAGCGGCTTCTGGTCGGGCGTGAGCGATCCGATGACGCCGGGGTTCCAGGCGCCCATGAGCTCCATGCCGGCCTGGTGGTTGGCGATGAGACCCGCCGAGCTACCCGCACCCTGCTGGGCGGTGGTGGTGAGGAAGCCGGAGTTGAACGGCTCGGTGGCCGCGAACGCCTGCAGGTCTTCGCCCGCGCGCACCCAGCAGTCGTCGTCGAAGTTCATCTCGTCGGCGGCCTTGGCGAGCGTCTCGGCACTGCACTCGCGCAGCGCCAGCCAGTAGTACCAGTGGGCGGCGGGCCAGGCATCCTTCGCGCCGAGGGCGACCGGGTCGATGCCGGCGGCCTTGAGCTTCTCGGTCGCCGTCTCGAGCTCGTCCATCGTGGTGGGGTTCTCGGTGATGCCGGCCTCGTCGAACAGGTCCTGGCTGTAGAAGAGTCCGCCGGGGAGCACGGCCACCGGCATCGCGTAGATCTTGTCGTCGAGGCTGCTGGCCGAGTAGGCGGCGTCGGAGATCTCCTCGGCAGCGCCACCGCTGATCGAGTCGGTCAGGTCCTTGAGCTGGCCGGCCTTGACCATCGCGGCCATCTTTCCGCCACCGCGCTGCAGGAAGATGTCGGGAGCATCGCCGGAGTTGAGCGCGGTCTGGAGCTTGCCGTCGAGGTCTTCGTTCTGGACCGACTGGATCTCGATCGTGACCCCGGGGTTCTCCTTCTCGAAGTCGGCGACGGTCTGCTCCCAGAACTCCACGCCGGGTCCGGTGGTGGAGTTGTGCCAGAGCGTCATGGCGGCGTCGCCGCCGCCTCCGCCGTCGGGGGTGCTGGCCGTGCACCCGCTGAGTGCGAGAGTTCCGACGGCGGCTATCGCGGCCGCGGAGATCAAGGAACGCCGTGTGCTGTTCATGTGATGGTTCTCCTCATCGAGAGTTGCGCCGCGTCTCTGCAGGCGCCGCGGCATCAGGGGGTGTGACCGCGTCGCGTTGCAGTCTGCTGTCGTTCGAGGGAGTCGTCAAACGTTTTCGAAAACAGTTTCCATCGAGGCCGCATCCCCGGATACGCTGGGCGACCATGAGCGGGAGAACCACGATCCACGACGTCGCGAAGGCCGCCGGCGTCTCGGTGTCGACCGTCTCCAAGGCGGTCAACGGGCGCTACGGGATAGCGGATGCGACGGTCCGGCGCGTACTCGACGTGGTGCAGGAGCTCGGTTACGAATCGAGCCTGGTGGCCAGCAGCATGCGCGCCAGGCGCACCGGTGTGATCGGGGTGCTCCTGGCCGACTTCGAGCCCTTCAGCGCCGAGATCCTCAAGGGCGTCGGTGCGGCCGTGCACGACACCGCCTTCGACCTGCTGGCGTACAGCGGTTCGCGGCACGGACAGGGCGAAGGATGGGAGCGGCGGTCACTCAGTCGGCTCTCCGGCACCCTCATCGACGCCGCGATCATGGTCACCCCCACGGTCGTCGGAGCGTCGACCGAGATCCCGGTCGTCGCCATCGATCCGCACACCGGCCGCGCCGACCTGCCGACCGTCGAGTCGGACAGCTTCGGCGGCGCGCTGACGGCGACCCGGCACCTGCTCGACCTCGGCCACCGCCGCATCAGCTTCCTGGGTGGGCGCCCCGATCTGCGCTCCGCCGGACTACGTGATGCCGGGTATCGACGCGCGCTGAGCGACGCCGGCATCCCGGTGGATCCCGACCTGATCCGCTCGGGACGCTACGAGCTCGAGACCACGAGGGACTCGGCGCGGATCCTGCTGGCCGGACCCTCCCGGCCCACGGCCGTGTTCGCCGCGAACGACCTCTCGGCCATCGCCGTGATCGAGGTCGCGCACGAGCTCGGGCTCCGGGTGCCGGAAGACCTCTCGGTGGTCGGTTTCGACGACGTGCCGGAGGCCTCCCGCCGCGCCCTGCCGCTCACCACGATCCAGCAGCCGATGCGACGCCTGGGGTCGGTGGCGGCCGAGATGGTCTTCGCCCTCCTCGCCGGGCAGCCCGTCGAGGAGATGCACGTCACGCTACCCACCAGACTGGTCGTGCGGGCGACCACCGCCGCGATCGGAAACGAGTAAGAGAAGACCCGTCAGCGAAGACGAGTACGAGAAGGGGTACGGACACATGACCACTGCGAGAACGGATGTCGCACTGGCCCTGCACGAGGCCGCCGAGGCGAACGGATTCAGCGGGGTGATCCGCGTCGACCGTCCCGGCGAAGAACCGTTCGCCCGCGGGTACGGGCTCGCGGACCGCGCCCACGGCCTGCCGATGGCGGCGGAGAGCCGGTGCGGCGTCGCCAGCATCGCGAAGGGTTTCACCGCGGTCACGATCGGAGCGCTCGTCGATGACGGGACGCTCGCGCTCGACGGCCTGGTGAGGCCCTTCCTCGGCGACGATCTCCCGCTCGTCGACGACACCGTCACGGTCGAGCACCTGCTGTCCCACACGTCGGGCATCGGCGACTACATCGACGAGTCGAGCGGTTCGATCACCGACTACGTGATCGACCGCCCCCTGCATGAGCTCGACAACACCGAGGCGTTCGTGCCGGTGCTCGACGGCCGGCCGCAGGTGAGCGCGCCGGGCTCGCGATTCGCCTACTGCAACAGCGGTTTCGTGCTGCTGGCGCTGGTGGCGGAGCGCGCGTCGAAGACGCCGTTCCACGAGCTCGTCCAGGAGCGCGTCTTCGCTCCCGCCGGGATGGCGTCGAGCGGATATCCCCGCACCGACGACATGCCGGGGGATCTCGCTCTCGGGTACCTGGGCGACACCGACGACCGCACGAACGTGCTCCATCTGCCGGTGCGCGGGAGCGGAGACGGCGGCGCGGCCACGACGGCCGCCGATCTGCACGCGTTCTGGACGGCGCTGTTCGATCACCGGATCGTGAGCGCGCAGATGCTGGCCGTGCTCACCGAACCGCTGAACGAGGTCGAGGACGAGAACATGCGCTACGCGCGGGGCTTCTGGCGCGGATGGGAATCGGGCACCGTGATCCTCGAGGGGTACGACGCCGGAGTCTCGGCGCGCACCTGGCACGACCCCGAATCGGGCGTGACGGGAACCGTCATCGCGAACGCCTCGGACGGCGCCTGGCCGGTCCTGGAGGCCGTCGACTGGCCCTGAGAGTGGTTGCCCTGCGCGCCGTGATCGCGTGCGTCCCGCGGGCTCGGCGACCTCGAGGTCGCCGAGCCCGCCGGACGTCTCAGGCCCGAGCGGCGTCGAGCTCGATGACCGACCACGACAGCGGCGGCAGCGTCGCGCGCACGGCGCCGTCGACGACCTCGGCAGCCCCGAGCGGCACCATGTGCACGCTGTCGGGCGTGGTCTCGAGGTTCGACGTGTGGCGGTCGCCACCCTCGGGGATGGTCAGGGTCTCGGCGGTCACCACGCGCAGGTCGCCGAGTCCGTGCAGGTCGATCGTCAGATCGCTCGACTCGTCGAGTGAGCGGTTCGCGACGAACACGACCACACGACCGGTCGCCTCGTCCCAGGTCGCCGCCGCGTCGACAGCGTCGACCCCGCCGTAGCGCTTCGTCTCGATCTGCGGAGCCGACACCGCGAGGCGCAGGATGCGGCCCTTCGCGAGCCGCGCCATCCGCTCGAACGGCCAGAAGCTCGTCTGCCGCCAGGCCGGACCGTTCTCCTCCGAGCGGATCGGGGCGATCACGTTCACGAGCTGCGCCTGGTTGGCGATCTTCACTCGGTCGCCGTGGCGCAGCAGGCTGTTCAGCAGCGTGCCGACCACGACGGCATCCGTCACCGAGTAGGTGTCTTCGATGAGTCGCGGATGCTGGCGCCACCCGGCCTTCTCGATCTCCTTGGCCTCGACGTCGTTGTACTTCACCTGGTCCCACACGTTCCACTCGTCGAACGAGATGTCGACCTGCTTCGTGTGCTTGCCGGACGCCTTGACCGCGTCGATCGTGGCGATGACGCCCTCGATGAACGCATCCATGTCGACGGACTCGGCGAGGAACGACTCGGCGTCGCCGTCGTGCTCCTGGTAGTACGCGTGCATCGAGATGAAGTCGACCTCGTCGTAGGCGTGCGTGAGCACCGTGTGCTCCCAGGTGCCGAACGTCGGCATCGTCCGCCCCGACGACCCGACCGCGACCAGCTCGATCGAGGGGTCGACCAGGCGCATCGCCTTGGCGGACTCCTGGGCGAGCCGCCCGTATTCGGTCGCGGTCTTGCCGCCGATCTGCCAGGGGCCGTCGAGCTCGTTGCCCAGGCACCACAGCTTGATGTCGAAGGGCTGCTCGGCGCCGTTCTTGCGGCGCAGGTCCGACCAGTACGTGCCGCCGGGGTGGTTCGCGTACTCGACGAGTGCGCGCGCCTCCTCGACGCCGCGGGTGCCGAGGTTGACGGCCTCCATCACCTCGACGTCCGCCTCTTTCGCCCAGTCCATGAACTCGTGCAGGCCGAAGGCGTTGGTCTCGATCGTGTGCCAGGCGCCGTCGATGCGCACCGGGCGGTCCTCGACCGGGCCGACCCCGTCTTCCCAGCGGTAGCCCGAGACGAAGTTGCCGCCGGGGTAGCGGACCACGGTGGGTCCCATCTCCTTCACCAGCGCCAACACGTCCTGACGGAAGCCGCGTTCGTCGGCCTGCGGGTGCCCCGGCTCGTAGATGCCGGTGTAGACGCAGCGCCCCATGTGCTCGACGAACGACCCGAAGAGCCTCCGGGGGACGTCGGCGATCGTGAAGTCGCGGTCGATGGTGATGCGGGCCTGAGACATTGCTCTCCTAGATTTCTGGCTCTCGAGCCGGGTGGGGGACTACTGACCGCCGAAGCCGCTTGTCGCGACTCCCTTGACGATCTGCTTCTGGAAGATCATGAACACGATGATGAGCGGCAGCGCCGCGAGCACGGCCTGCGCCATGACCTGGGCGTACTGCACGCCGTAGGCGCTGATCACGGTCTGCAGTCCGACCGGCAGCGTCATCAGGGTGGTGTCGTTGATGACGAGGAACGGCCAGAGGAAGTTGTTCCACGCGCTGATGAACACGAAGATCGCGACCGAGGCCATGATCGGTCGGGAGAGCGGCAGCACGATCGACCAGAAGATCCGGAATCGGCCGGCGCCGTCGACCCGTGCCGCGTCTTCCAGCTCGATCGGGATGGCGTCGAAGAACCGCTTGAGGATGAACACCATCGCCGGGGCCACGACCTGCGGCAGGATCAGACCCCAGTAGGTGTCGACCATGTTGAACGCGAGCATCTCGTAGAACAGGGGGATGATCAGCACCTGCGGCGGCACGACGATCGAGGCGATGATCACCACGAACAGCCACTTGCGGCCGGTGAAGTCCAGGCGCGAGAAGGCGTAGGCCGCGAGTGCCGAGATCGCCAGGGTGATGACGGTGATCGCCACGGAGGTGAGCAGGCTGTTCAGCGCCCAGGTGTAGACGTTGCCCTGCGAGAGGATCGCGGTGAACGCCTCGATGGTGGGTCCGCTCGCGCCGATCCAGCCGGGGTCGCCGGATGCGGCATCCGTCTCGGTCTTGAACGCGGTCGCGACCGCCCAGAGGAACGGCAGCAGCCAGCCGATGGCGAGCAGCAGCAGCACGACGAACGCGGTGATGCGGAGGGGCCCGAACGGCTTCTGGCCGGGCAGGTGCGAGCGCCGGGGGCGACGCGACGACGCCGTCGTGATCGTCTCGGTTGCGGTGGGGGCGAGGGGGGATGTGGTGGCGGTGGACATCAGAACTGCTCCTTCCGTCGGCGCGTGATCAGGGCCTGCGCGACGCCGAGGATGACGATGAGAGCGAAGAAGACGTAGGAGATGGCGGCCGAGTAGCCGAACCGGTAGCTGACGAAGCCGGCCTCGTAGATGTACTGCACGATCGAGCGGGTGGTGTCGCTCGCGACCCCGCCGAGCATCTGGTACGCCTGGTCGAACAGCTTGAGCGAGGCGAGGATCTGCAGGATCAGGATGAGCACCGTCGCCGGTCCCAGCTGCGGGAGCGTGATGGACCAGAACTGGCGCCAGGCGCCGGCGCCGTCGAGGGAGGCGGCCTCATACTGCTGCGGCGGGATGTTCTGCATGGCCGCGAGGTAGAGCAGGAAGTTGAAGCCGACCGTCCACCACACGGTCGCGATCACGATCGACAGCATGTTGGTCTCGGGGTTCTGCAACCACGCGAGCGGCTCGAGACCGAAGAACTCGAGGATGTTGTTGGCGGCACCGACCTGGGGGTTGAAGATCCAGACCCAGATCTGCGAGATCACGGTGGAGGCGAGCAGGAACGGCATGAAGAACGACAGACGCCAGAGCCACTGACCGGGGATGCCACGGTCGACGAGGGCCGCCATCGCGAGGGCGATCACGACGAGGGGCACCGTGGAGAGCAGCGTGAACCAGACGGTGTTGCCCATCGACTGCCACATCTTCGGGTCGACGAACGCCTCCGCGTAGTTGGCGAATCCGATGAACGAGCCGCCGGCCCCGGTGAGGGACTGGTCGGTGAAGCTGAGGATGAGCCCGTGGATGATCGGCCAGGCGAGGAACAGCGCGAAGGCCACGAGGAACGGTGCGAGGAAGACCCAGCTGATGAGCTGCTCGCGGTTGCGGGAGCCGGCGCGGCGTCCGCGCGGGGTGGTGCGGGACCCGGTGACGATCGTGCGGGTGGAGTCGGTGGCGGTGGTCATGATCCGAACGTCCCTTCGGGGTCTGCCGGGTTCGGCTGTCGGAGCAGGGTGTTCACCCGTGCCTCGAAGCGGTCGATCGCGGCCGCCGGGTCGTCGCCCGAGAGCAGCACGTTCTGCACGGCGGCGCCGAACTCGGCCTGGAAGTTGGAGCCCGAGCCGGTGAACCACGCGGTCGGGTCGTACACGACGTGCTGCGCTGCCTCGGCGTAGTTCGCCTGCGGGATGAGGTCGGCGTACTCGGGGGATTCGGTCACGGGGAGGAAAGCGGGGATGTGGCCGGCCTCGGCCCAGCCGAAGGAGTTCTTCAGCATGTCGGCGACGAACTCGTAGGTGAGATCGCGCCGCACGGGGTCGGCACTGGACTGGTGCGGGAGGACGAAGGAGTGCGAGTCGGCGTAGACAGCCGGGGTGCCGTAGAGCGTCGGGATCATGGTCGCGTCGAACGGGATGCCGGCGGCCTGCATGGTGCGCAGCTCCCAGACTCCGGTGAAGAGCATGCCGCTCTTGCCGGTCGCGAACTCGGCGACGGCGCTGCCGTAGTCGTTCTGGGCGGCCGCGATCTCGCCGTCGAGCAGTGTCTGCATGAGGGTGAGGGATTCGATCGCGACGTCTTTGTCGATCACGGCCGGGCCGCCGGCGGGCAGTTCCATGGCGCCGCCGTGCTGCGCGTAGAAGGTGTAGAACAGGCGCCACATCTGCGCGCCGTCGCCGAGGTAGCCGTACGAGAGGGCGTGTCCGGAGGCGGTGCCGCTCACGGCGCGCAGCTGGTCGAGGAACTCCTCGGGCGAGGTCGTCTCCTGCAGCTTTCCGTCGGAGTCGAGGACCCCGGCGGCATCGCACACGTCGGTGTTGAACATCATCACGAAGGGGTGGGCGTCGAGCGCGACGCTGTACATGTCGTCGCCCACGAAGCCCTTCTCCCAGATCGGCTTCGGGAACTTCGAGCTGTCGACGCCGAGCTCGGCGAGACGGTCGAGGTTCCAGGTGTCGAGCAGTCCGCCGGGCGCCCAGCCGACCGTGCGCGTCGCGTGCATGATGGCGACGTCGGGGGCGCGGCCGCCGGCGCCCGCCATCGCGAGCTTCGTGTAATACGGGGTGCCCCAGGCGAGCACGGTCGGGCGGATGCGGAACGCGGACTGCGCGCCGTTGACCTGATCGAGCAGCGACGACATCGTCACGCCGTCACCGCCCGAGAGCAGGTGCCAGAACTGCAGGGTCTGCGGGCCGGAGCCGGGGGTCGTGCCGGGCGCGCAACCGGCGAGCAGCGCCGTGCCGGCGGCGAGTGAGGCGGCGGTGAGGAACTGCCGACGGGACAGATCGAGTGGGGGTGTCATCGTCACTCCTTCGTGACTGTGCGGGGGTCGCCTCATCATTACATCGATGTAATCGACCGCGCAAGCATCAGATCGGGGCCGAGGAGTGGGCGGGTGTCAGGGACGGTAGCCGCGCGGGCGACCCTGCGTGCTCGCGCGCTCCAGCAGGTGATGCGGGAGGGTGAGGGCGCGCGGGGGAGCGGCCCGGTCGTCCATGCGGGACTCGAGCAGACCGAGCGCGGCGATCGCGAACGCCTGCCGATCGAACGCCACCGAGGTCAGAGCCGGCGAGGTGTACCGCGAGAACTCGACGTCGTCGAAGCCGGTCACGATCACGTCGTCCGGCACGCGGATGCCGTTGTCGTGGAGTGTGTGCAGCGCCCCGAGCGCGAGTGAATCCGTGAACGCGACGATCGCGTCGAAGGGCACGCGACGGTCGAGCAGCATGCGCACGGCCTCCGCGCCACCGCCCATCGACCACGGCAGCCGGTTGATCTCGAGAGCAGGATCCCGGGGGATGCCCGCTTCGCGCAGCGCATCGTGCACGCCCTCGAGCCGCAGGCGGCTGGTGGCCGTGGCGATCGACGGATCGTCGTCGGCGCCGACCACCGCGATCCGTGTCGCGCCTCGGGACAGCACATGGCGGGTCGCGTCGGCGGCGGCCTGCCGACTGTCGATGCGCACGTGGTCCGCGCGGTTCTGCTCGACCTCGCCGATCACCACGAGCGGCGGGAGGCGGTCGGCGTACTTCAGCACGCTGTCCTCGAGGCGGATCGGGTTGAGGATCAGGCCGTCCACCAGGTGCGCCCGCGCCCGGGACACCAGCTCCTTCTCGCGCTCGGGCTCGGATGCCGTCTCCTCGATCTGCACGGCGAGACCCCGCTCGTGCGCGGCCTCGACGATGCGGTGCACGAGCTCGGCGGAGAATGCGGTGGCGAGGTCGGGGAGGGCGACGGCGATGATCCCGGAGCGTCCCTTGCGCAGCCCCCGCGCGCTGAGGTTGGGCACGAAGTCGAGCTGCGCCATGGCGGACTCGACCTTCGACCGCGTGCTCTCGTTGACCGGAACCGTGCCGGTGACCACGTTCGAGACGGTCTTCGTCGACACCCCGGCGAGGGCCGCGACATCCTTCATCGTGGCGCGGGGCGGCGGCTGCGCTGTCATCCGGTCAGCCTAGCGTCGAGGCCGGGAGCGGATGGAGTACATCGATGTAGTCGCCGCTGCCCTGGCTATCATGGCGCCATGACCACCGAACGCAACTGGGCAGGCAACCTCACCTACCGGGCCTCGACGATCGCGCACCCCGAGACGGTAGACGAGCTCGGTGCCCTGCTCGGCCAGGGCGGACCGGTGCGCTTCCTCGGATCGCGGCACTGCTTCAACGACATCGCCGACACCGACGGTGTGCTCATCGCGCTCGACCGGCTGCCCGCGGTGTTCGAGGTGAACACGAACCGCACGGCGGTGAAGGTCTCAGGCGCCGCGCGCTACGGCGACATCGCGCCGCTGCTCGAGGCCGAGGGACTCGCGCTCGCCAACCTCGCCTCGCTGCCGCACATCTCGATCGCCGGTGCGATCGCCACCGGGACGCACGGCTCGGGCGACGCGATCGGCTCGCTCGCGAGCGCGGTCCGCGGCCTGACGATCCTCACGCCGTCGGGCGAGACGCGCACGCTCGAGCGCGGCGACGCCGACTTCGACGGTGCGGTCGTGAGTCTCGGCGCGCTCGGCGCCGTGCTCGACGTGACGCTCGACGTCGAGCCGACGTACGAGGTCGCCCAGCACGTGTTCGAGCGGCCGGACTGGGATGCCGTGCTCGCCGACTTCGACGACGTGACTTCGATCGGCACCAGCGTGAGTCTGTTCTCGACCTGGGAGCGCACCGACTTCGTCGACCAGATCTGGGTCAAGCAGCGGCAGCCCGAGGCGCGCGAGGCCGCGCGGGAGTCGCTGTTCGAGAAGCTCGGCGCGGTGCCGGCGGTGAGCAAGCGGCATCCGATCCTCGGCGTCGACCCGGTCGCGTGCACCGAGCAGCTCGGGGTGTCCGGTCCCTGGTTCGAGCGGCTGGCGCACTTCAAGCTCGAGTTCACGCCGTCGGCCGGCGCCGAGATCCAGAGCGAGTACCTCGTGCCCCGTGCGGATGCGGTCGCCGCGATCCAGGCCGTGCGCACGCTCGCCGGGCAGATCGCGCCACTGCTGCTCGTGAACGAGATCCGCACCGTGCGCGCGGACGACCTGTGGCTCAGCTCGTCGCACGGGACGGATGCCGTCGGCCTGCACTTCACCTGGAAGCCCGACGAGGCCGCGGTTCGTGCGCTGCTCCCGACGATCGAGGCCGCGCTGCCCGAGACCGCCCGCCCGCACTGGGGCAAGGTGTTCACGCTCGACGGTGCCGAGACGCGCTCGCGGTACTCGCGGTGGGACGACTTCGCCGCGCTCGCCGCCCGCTACGACCCGGAGCGCCGTCTGGTGAACCCGTACCTGGAGCGCCTCGGACTGTAGCCGAGGCCGCGGTCGGAATCCCGGATCGGCGACCAATCGGGGAAGAAGTCTTGTGTTCCGGAATCTGTTACCGGTAACATCAAGCCCGTGGTGATCATCACACACGGCCCGCCGGGCCCGCCGGACTTGCTCTGCGCGCGGCTCCGGCTTCTCAACGAGGAGAGTGCATGAACAGCGTCGCCGGTCCCCATCTCTGCCGACACGTGCATCGCGCTGCACGCCGTCGCCCGGCGCGCGGATCCCGGCAGAGGCAGCCCCGACAGCCGCGCTGAGCGCACCCGGAGGACGCCGGTCCTCCCCGAGTGCAGACGTCGTGCGACGCGACGCACCCCCACTCGCGGAGCGGCGTGCGCGGTGTCCGGTGCGCCCGCGGCGGTGCGCCCTGAACCCATCGACCCCATAAGGGGACCGAAGTCCGTCTCGTGGCGATCCACCGCGTCGGGCGTTCGGTCGCAACCACTTTCGCCTGAGGTCACCATCCTCGACGGCCTCCTCCCGTGAGGGGGCCGCCATCGGAGCGCGCCCGCGCGCCCTCGAGCGAACCGATCCACAAGGAGAACACCAGTGAAATCACGTCCCAGATCCACCGATCGGCACCGCAGCCGATCCGTATCGCGCCCCGCAGCGCTGCTGGGGGTCGCCGCCCTCATCGCCTCGTCGGTGACCGCCGTGGGGCTGCCGGTGGCGGCCTTCGCCGCGCCGACGGACATCATCGAGAACGGCACCTTCGAGAGCGGGGTGTCGGGATGGACCGCTCCCCTGGGCGGCACGCTGAGTACGAGCACGGATGCTCGCACCGGTGCGAAGGCCCTCGCGATCGGTGATCGTTCCAGCTTCCAGTCCGGTCCCACCGCCACGGTGACCGGCCTGCTGAAGACCGATCAGTCCTATGACCTCTCGCTCTCGCTGAAGTTCGATGCCGGCCGTGCCACCCAGAACTTCAACGTGGTGCTGTGCACCTCGACGCGAAGCCGCTGCGACGTCGTGGCCTCCACCACGGCGACGGCGGGCGAGTGGTCCACGGTCGAGAAGACGTTCACGCCGCTGTCGGCCGACTACGACATCATGTTCGTCGAGACGCCCTGGAGCACCGACGTGCAGTCGTTCGTGATCGACGACGTCTCGCTGAAGACCGACGACGGGGCCCCCGCGGTCACCGAGCCGCCGGCGGTGCCGGGCAACCTCCTGCCGGACGGTCGGTTCGTCTCCGACCTGACGGGCTGGACCAACACCCGCGGCGGCACGCTGAGCCTCAGCGACGACGCAGCGAGCGGCGCGCACTCCCTGAAGGTCACCGGCCGGGAGAACACCCAGTCCGGTCCGTTCGCGAGCGTCGCGGACAAGATCGAGCTCGGCGCCTCCTACCGGCTCACCGGCACGCTCAAGTACGACGAGGGCAACGCCACCCAGCAGTTCAACTTCACGTTCTGCCCCACGAACTTCAACGGCTGCGCCGACTACGGGCACACCTTCACGAAGGGTGAATGGGGCACGTTCTCGCAGGAGTTCACGGCAGAGGCCAAACACGTCGCCGCGGGCTGGTTGTTCGTGGAGACTCCGTGGGGTTCCGAGGCCCTGCAGGACTTCTCGGTCGACGAGCTCTCGCTCGTCAAGATCGCGGATGCTCCGGAGGTCCCCGCCTTCACCAGCCTGGAGAAGGTGCAGACCAAGCCGATCGGCGACCACAACCCGCTCGTCGGGCACAAGTTCGGCGCCGACCCGCACCACCTCGTCTACAACGGTCGTCTCTACATCTACTCGACCGATGACACCCAGCAGTACGACCTGAACAGCAAGGACGAGAACGGTCTGCCGACGCAGTCGAACGGCTACGGCGGCATCACCCGGCTCAACGTGATGTCCACGACCGACATGGTCAACTGGGTCGATCACGGCGCGGTGCCGATCGCTCGCGAAGGCGGTGCCGCCCCGTGGGCGCGCAACTCCTGGGCTCCGGCCGCGATCGAGAAGGACGGCAAGGTCTACCTCTACTTCTGCGACAGCGGAACCGGCACGGCAGTCGTCGTCGGCGGCTCGCCCCTGGGTCCCTGGAAAGACCCGCTGGGCAAGAAGATCATCCCCGACACGGTGTCGCGCGATTACATCGCCGAAGGCGGGTTCCCCGCAGGCATGTGGCTCTTCGACCCGGAGGTCTTCATCGACGACGACGGACAGGGCTACCTGTATTTCGGCGGCAACTCGCAGATCGGCACCTCGCCGAACGTGCAGGGCCCGCAGAACCCGAAGTCGACCCGTGTCGTGAAGCTGCAGGATGACATGGTCACCCTCGACGGCGACCCGGTCGAGATCGACGCCCCCGGCATGTTCGAAGCCTCGAGCATGTTCAAGCGCGACGGCAAGTACTACTACTCGTACTCGTCGAACTTCCAGGTGAACGAGGCGCCGGGGCTGTACCCGTCGCGCGGTGCGATCGCCTACATGATGACCGACGACCCGATGAAGCTCGGCTCCTCGGAGTACGCGGGGGTGGCGTTCCAGAACCAGGGCACGTTCTTCGGAGCGGGCAACGGTGGCAACAACCACTCCGATATGTTCACCTACAAGGGCGAGACCTACTTCACCTACCACGCGCAGACGCGCGGGGCGGCGTGGGCGGCAGCGCTCGGCACCCCCGGTGCGACGCAGGGTTACCGCTCGGTGCACATCGACAAGCTCGAGTTCAACGACGACGGCACCATCAAGCCGATCGTCGGAACCAAGGCCGGCGTCGCCCAGGTCGAGAGCTTCGACCCGTACCGCACCTTCGAGGCGGAGACCCTGGCCTGGCAGCTGGGCGTCACTACGACCAAGACGGATGCTGCCTCGGTCGAGTTCCCCGAGCACAACGGTTCGGGAAACATGGTGCTCTCGGGCGTCGATGACGGGGACTTCTCCGGCATCTCCGGTGTCGACTTCGGCTCCGGCGCACAGAAGGTGTCCGCGAAGGTGAAGCCGCTGGTCGCCGGCAGCAGCATCCAGGTGCGTCTGGACGACGTCGACGGCCCGGTCGTGGCGGAGATCCCCGTCGACGGCACGGTCGGAGAATGGACCACGGTCGAGGCCGAGGTCACCGGTGCCACGGGCGAGCACGACGTGTTCTTCGTCTTCGCCGGTGCCGAGGGCGCGGATGCCGAGACCGACCTGTTCGAGGTCGACAACTGGGCGTTCACCGCGATCGACGACAGCCCCGGCGCCGAGCTGAGCGCGCAGCTGTCGGTCTCGACGGTCGCCGCGGGCGTTAAGGTCACCGTGACCGCCACCGGCGTGACGGCCGACGAGGTCGAGATCGGTATCGAGAGCACCTACCGTGCGCTCGCGACCGCGACGACGGCGGATGGCCGGATCGAGGCGACGGTGACGGTCCCCGCCGACACGACGGCGGGTGCGCACCACATCGTGCTGCGTGACGGTGAGACGGAGCTCGCGCGGCTGCCGCTCACGGTCACCAGGGTGAGCACGGGCGGCGGCACCGACGGCGGTACTGACGGCGGCACCGACGGTGGTCCCTCCACCGGTGGGGGAACCGGAGGTACAGACGGCTCCCTCGCGAACACCGGTGGCGATGCGAGTGCGTCGCTGACGGCGGCGTGGATCGGTGCGCTGCTGCTGGCGCTCGGATCCGCGTTCTGGATGCTGCGTCGTCGAGGCCGTTCGGTCATGGAGACCGAGACGGAATGAGGTGAGGTCGCCGCCTCCGGGCGGTGACCGGCCTCTCCCGGCCCGCCTCGTCCTGCTGCCCCCGCAGCAGGACGGGGCGGGCTTTCGCGCACTATCGTTGTACCGTTCGCGGTCATCGTGCGAGGGGGGCTTCATGACCACCGATTCCGCATCTGCCGCCGGGGCTCGCAAGCCGAGCATCTATGACGTGGCGGAGCGTGCGGGAGTCTCGCACATGACGGTGTCGCGCGTGCTCAACGGTCACCCGAACATCCGCGCGTCCACCCGAGACAAGGTGATGACCGCGATCGACGAGATGCACTTCACCCGCAGCTCGATAGCGCGCGCCCTCGCGACCAACAGGGCGATGCGGATCGGCGTGATCGTCGACAACCCGGGCTTCTACGGACCGAGCAGTGTCCTGCGGGCGATCGAGGTCGCCGCCCGGCAGAGCGGCTACGCCGTGAGCAGCTTCTCGGTGGGTGATGCCGACGGTCGCCGGGTCGATGCGGGTGTCGTCGAACTCGTCACTCAGGGCGTCGACGCTCTGTGCGTGATCGCGCCGCGCGCCTCTTCGCTCGATCTGTTGCGCCGGCAGGCGATCGCGGTGCCCACCCTGGTCGTCAAGGAAGAGCCCGACGGGCAGATGCACACGGCATCGGTCGACCAGCGAGCAGGGGCGACGGCGGCGGTGCGTCATCTGATCGACCTCGGGCATCGCACGATCCTGCATATCGCCGGCCCGCCCGACTGGTTCGATGCGAAGGCGCGGACCGAGGCCTGGCAGGCGGCGCTCGAGGCGGAGGGATTGCCGGTCGTGCCACCGCTCATCGGCGATTGGTCCTCCGATTCCGGATACGCCTTCGGCCGCGAGCTCGAGCTCGGAGAGGCGACGGCGGTGTTCGTCGCCAACGACCAGATGGCGCTCGGGCTCATGCACGGGCTGGCGGAGCGCGGCATCCGCGTGCCGGAGGACGTGAGCGTGGTCGGGTTCGACGACGTGCCGGACGCGCGGCACTACCAGCCTCCGCTGACCACGGTGCGTCAGCACTTCGCGCTGCTGGGCGAGGTCGTCATCGGCGAGCTGCTCGCCGCGATCGAGGGCGAGCAGATCGAGGCGCGCGAGCTGATCCAGCCCGAACTCCGCGTCCGCGCCTCGACCGCCGCGCCGCGGGGCTGACCTCCCGGCGCGCACCGGAGCGCGCGCGTCAGACGAGCGGGCCTCGCCGACGTGCGCGGTGGGGTCCGGTGCGCCGCACCGCTCGATTGCACGGCTGAGGCTGTTCTCGGTAACATCTCTGCAGGCGGGACCGACGGAGGTGCTCATGGCCAGCCTCGGCTCCGACAAACCCGGTCTCCGCCACGTGGCGGATCTCGCCGGCGTCTCGCACATGACCGTGTCTCGGGTGCTCAACGACCATCCGAACATCAAGCCGGACACTCGTCGGCGCGTGCTCGAGGCGATCGAAGAGCTCGACTATCGGCCGAACATGGTGGCCAGGGCGCTCGCGACCCAGCGCACGCACCGTATCGGGGTGATCATCGAAAGTGCCGTGTCGTTCGGGCCCACCAGCATCCTCCGCGCCGTCGAGATGGCCGCGCGCACCTCGGGCTACTCGGTCAGCGCCGTCGCCCTGCATGAGGGTGACACCCTGTCGCCGCAGGATGCGGTCGACAACCTCACCACCCAGGGTGTCGACGCGTTGTGTGTGATCGCTCCCCGGTCGTCGTCGGTCGCGGCGCTCCGGCGCATCTCGCTGAACGTGCCCATGCTCGTCGTCAAGGCGGATGCCGATCCCACCTTCCTCACGGTGTCGGTCGATCAGCACGCGGGCACCTCGCTGGTGGTCGATCACCTGGTCGCCCTCGGGCATCGTGACATCCTCCACATCGCGGGTCCTCTCGACTGGCTCGACGCCAGAGCCCGGGAACGCGCATTCCACACCAGGGCCAAGTCCTGGGGCATCCGCGAGCGTCCGATCGTGGTGGGCGACTGGACCGCCGACTTCACCTACGACTTCGCGAAAGGACTCACCCGGCTGCCGGACTACACGGCTGTGTTCGTCGCGAACGACGACATGGCGATCGGTCTCATCCACGGCCTGCACGACCGGGGATTCGAGGTTCCGAAGGACCTCAGCGTGGTCGGCTTCGACGATGTGCCGCTCGCCCGCCACTTCCTGCCGCCGCTGACGACGGTCAGACAGGACTTCGCCGCTCTCGGCGCCGCCGTCGTCGAGATGCTCCGCGCGGCTCTCGAAGAGCGCGAGCTGCCGCAGCTGACCCGCATCCCGACCGAACTCGTCGCCCGCGGCTCCAGCGCCGCTCCCCGGCTGGTGCGCTGATGGCACCGCACGCTCACACCCCGATCGTCGAACTCACCGGCATCCGCGTCGAGTTCTCCGATGTCGTCGCGCTCGACGACATCGACTTCCGGCTGTTCCCCGGCGAGGTGCACGCGCTGATGGGCGAGAACGGCGCCGGCAAGTCGACGCTGATCGGCGTGATCACCGGAACGCGCACCCCGGTCGCCGGAACCGTCGTCGTGGCGGGGGAGGAGCGCCGGTTCTCGGGCGTCGCCGATGCGAGGGCGGCCGGCATAGCGACGGTGTTCCAGGAGGGTCAGCTCGGTCCGACACTGAGCGTGGCGGAGAACGTCATGCTCGGACGCGAACGACGCGGACGCTTCGGTATCGATTGGAAGCGCACGAGGGCGGACGCTGCGGACGCGCTGTCTCGACTCGGTCTGGACGATATGGATCCGCGGACGCCGATGACGATGCTGTCGCCCGCCCAGAAGCAGCTGGTCGCGCTCGCACGCTCGATGGTCGACGATCCGCGGATCCTCGTCCTCGACGAGCCGACGTCGAGCCTGGACCGTGCCGAGGTCGATCTGCTGATGCGGGTGATCAGAGGGCTGCGCGACCGCGGAGTCGCGATCCTGTTCGTCTCGCATTTCCTCGAGCAGGCCTTCTCGATCAGCGACCGGATGACGGTGCTGCGCGGCGGGCGTCGGATCGCCGAGACCCCTACGCGCGAGCTCGAGCGCGCCGACCTCATCTCGCAGATGCTGGGCAAGGACCTCGAGGCGCTGCGCGCGCTTGGTTCCGAGCGCAAGGCGCATCACTATGCAGCCGACGGAGAACCTGCGCTGCGGGCGACGGGTGTCGGTCGCCGCGGGGAACTGGACCCGACCGACATCGACGTGTATCGGGGAGAGATCGTCGGGCTCGCGGGACTTCGCGGTTCCGGGCGCACCGAGCTGGCCTCGCTGCTGGGCGGGTCGGTCCGTGCGGACAGCGGTCAGCTCAGGGTCGACGGCGAACGCGTGCAGCTGCGGAGTCCCTCGGCTGCGCTCAAGAGCCGTATCGCGATGTCGGTCGAGAACAGGAGAACGGACGGCATCATCGCCGACCTCAGTGCGCGCGAGAACATCGTGCTCTCCCTGCAGGCGCTGCGGGGATGGACGAGACCGTTGTCGCCGTCGGAGATCGCGGCGCTCGCCGAAACGTACATCGAGACGCTGCACCTCGACCCTGCGGATCTCGGGAGACCCGCAGGTCACCTCTCCGGGGGCACGCAGCAGAAGCTGCTGCTGGCGCGCGCGCTGGCGACCAGACCGCACGTGCTGATCCTCGACGAGCCCACCCGCGGCATCGACATCGCGGCGAAGCTCGACATCCAGCGACGGATCAGCCAGCTCGCCGGGGATGGGGTCGGAGTGGTCTTCATCTCTTCTGAGCTCGAGGAGGTCGTGCGCCTCAGCGACCGGATCGTCGTGCTCAAAGACCGCGACAAGATCGGCGAGCTCAGCAACGGCCCCGCGGTGACGGTCGACAGCGTCGTGGAGCTGATCGCCGCAGAACTGGATCCGCTGGACGACTGAGATGTGTCCGGTAACAACGAATTCATCACGAACCGTCCCCGAATCATCAGAAGCGCTTGTGTTCCGAAAATTGTTCCCGGTAACATGAACCGCGCGACGCCCTCCAGGTGTCCCGTCATCACATCCGGACCGGCACGGTCCACCCCCGGGAAACGACCCGGAATCTCGAGGAGGAGATCAAATGTCTGCAATGAAGCGCACTCGTACAGTTCTGGGGCTCGTCGCCGTCGGCGCGCTCGCGCTCGGCCTGGCCGCATGCTCGAGCGGAGGAAACGACGACGCCGGTGACTCCGGCGACTCGGGCGAGCTCACTACTGTCGGCTTCGTCGCCGTCGGCCCCGAGGGTGCATGGCGCCAGGCGAACGAGAGCAACATCCAGGACACGTTCACGAAAGAGGCCGGGTACAACCTGAAGTACGCGCCCGCCACGAACCTCGACCAGAAGTCGCAGATCGACGCGTTCACGTCGTTCGTCGACGAGGACGTCGACGTGATCCTCCTGTCGGCGACCGAGGCCAGCGGCTGGGAGGACTCCCTCAAGCTCGCCCAGGAGGCAGAGATCCCGGTGATCCTGCTCGACCGCGGTATCGAGCCCGATGACACGAGCATGTACGTCACCCGCATCGCTCCCGACAACATCGAGGTCGCCAAGGAGGTCGGGACCTGGGCCGCGGCCGAGTTCCCCGACGGCGGCAACTACGTCGTCCTCGAGGGTCCCGCCGGTGTCGGCGTCGTGAACGAGCGCAACCAGGGCTTCGACGAGGGCCTCGAGGGCTCCACGCTGAAGAAGGTCGACGCGCAGACGGCCAACTGGTCGGCCGAAGAGGGCAAGAGCGTCTTCGAGACCATGCTCAAGGCCAACAACAACGACATCCAGTTCGTCTTCGCCCAGAACGACGAGATGGGTCTCGGCGCAGCCCAGGCCGCAGAGGAAGCCGGTCTGGTCATCGGCACCGACGTGAAGATCGCCACGATCGACGGCACCAAGAACGCGATGCAGGCGCTCGCCGACGGTCAGCTCAGCTACGTGCACGAGTACAACCCGCTGTTCGGTGAGACCGCACTCGAGGTCGTCGAGAAGGCTCTCGCCGGCGACTCGGTCGAGTCCTACATCATCGTTCCGAGCGAGGCATTCGACTCGGCGGATGCGGCCAAGGCCGTTCTGGCGGACCGCAAGTACTGAGCATCACCCCGTGATCTCGGGGGCGGCGCCGACCGTGCCGCCCCCGAGACCGGATAGACGGAGAGACAACGATGAACGAAGAACTGCCCATCGTCGAGATGCGCGGGATCACCATCGAATTCCCCGGAGTGAAGGCGCTCGACGGAGTCGACTTCCGCCTCTTCCAGGGTGAGGTGCACGCTCTCATGGGCGAGAACGGCGCGGGCAAGTCGACGCTGATCAAAGCCCTCACCGGTGTCTACCGCATCGACTCCGGATCGATCGTCGTCGCCGGTCAGGAGCGCAGCTTCGGCGGCACGAGCGACGCGCAGGCCGCCGGGATCTCGACCGTCTACCAGGAGGTGAACCTCGCCCCCAACCTCAGCATCGGTGAGAACGTCATGCTCGGGCACGAGGTGCGCGGAGTCCTCGGCGTCAACTGGCGAGCCACGCATCGCGCCGCCACCGAGGCGCTCGCCCGGCTCGGCCTGGACCACCTCGACACCCACCAGCCACTCTCGACGCTCTCGATCGCGATGCAGCAGCTCGTCGCGATCAGCCGGGCCATGGCGATCAAGGCCAAGGTCCTCATCCTCGACGAGCCGACTTCCAGCCTCGACGCGGCAGAGGTCGAAGGTCTCTTCACCGTGATGCGCACCCTGCGCGACCAGGGCGTCGCGATCCTCTTCGTCTCGCACTTCCTCGATCAGATCTATGCGATCAGCGACCGTCTCACCGTCCTACGCAACGGGAAGTACGAGGGGGAGTACCTCACCCGTGATCTCGACAGGCATGCCCTCATCTCCCGGATGATCGGCAAGGACCTCGACACGCTGAAGTCGCTCGGCGGCAACCGTCGCACCACCCCGCGCGACGCCGACGAGGCGACCTTCCTCTCGGCATCCGGCATCTCCCGTGCCGGCGCCGTGCACGCCACCGACCTCGACATCCGGCCAGGAGAGGTCGTCGGCTTCGCCGGACTCCTCGGCTCCGGGCGCACCGAGCTCGCGCGTCTGCTCTACGGTGCGGACCGCAGCGAGTCCGGCCAGATCACCGTCAAGGGGCGCAAGGTCGACCTCTCGTCGCCGTCCGCCGCCCTCGCACAGCGCATCGCGTTCTCGACCGAGAACCGTCGGGACGAGGGCATCATCGGCGATCTCACGATCCGCGAGAACATGATCCTCGCCGTCCAGGCCAAGCGCGGCTGGGCGCGGCCGATGCCGCGCAAGGAGCAGGACGCGATCGTCGACAAGTACATCGCGGCCCTCAACGTGCGCCCCGCCGATCCGGAACGGATGATCAAGAACCTCTCGGGCGGCAATCAGCAGAAAGTGCTCCTCGGACGCTGGCTCGCGACGGAGCCGGAGCTGCTGATCCTGGATGAGCCCACCCGAGGTATCGATGTCGGTGCGAAAGCCGAGATCCAGGAGGCCGTCGCGGAACTCGCCGACCAGGGGGTCGCCGTGGTCTTCGTCTCGTCCGAGCTCGAAGAGGTCGTGCGCCTCTCCGAGCGGATCGTCGTCCTGAAGGACCACAGCAAGATCGGTGAGATCCTGAACGGCCCCGATGTGACCGCGCAGGAGATCGTCGACGTGATCGCCGCCCACGGAGTGGAGGCCGCGGCCACCACTCTCGAGGAGGAACTCGACGCGATCGAGGTCGCCCATGTCGCACCGGTCGCCGCTTCCGATGTGCAACCCGAAACCCTCGAGGGGGAGACCCGATGAGCGCATCCGCTCGTGCGTCCGTGTGGCGCGAACTGATCCGCAAGCCGTTCTTCTGGGGGATCGTCGCGATCGTCGCGCTGCTCGCCCTGAACGTGCTCAAGGATCCGACCTATCTCGCGATCTCGATCAACCCGAACAACGGCAACCTCGTCGGCAACCTGGTCGACATCCTCCGCCAGGCGGCACCCATCATGATGATCGCGATCGGCATGTCACTCGTGATCGCGACCGGCGGCATCGACCTCTCGGTCGGCTCGCTGATGGCTGTCGCCGGAGCCGTGTCGATGGAGTTCCTCGCCGCAGCCGGCGATTCCGGATCGGTCGGTGTCGCCCTCGCCGCCGTCGGTCTCGCGCTGCTCGTCACCGCCATCCTCGGCGCGGTGAACGGCATCCTCGTCGCCTACGTCGGCCTCCAACCCTTCATCGCCACACTCGTGCTGATGCTCGCCGGGCGGGGTATCGCCAAGGTCATCACCGGAGGCCAGAACACGGCTGCGTCGAGCGATCCGTTCCGCTGGATCGCGAACGGCTTCGTCATCGGCATCCCCGTGGTGTTCATCCTCGCCGTGGCGATCGTCCTGGTCGTCGCGTGGGTGGTGCGCCGCAGCGCCCTCGGCCTCATGATCGAGGCGATCGGCATCAACCCGAAGGCGAGCCGGATGGCCGGAATCAAGCCGAAGGGGCTGCTGCTGACGACCTACGTGCTCAGCGGCATCCTCGCGGGCATCGCCGGGGTGATGTCGGTCGGCAGCGTCATGACGGTCGACATCTCCCGCACCGGCTACCAGCTCGAGCTGGACGCGATCCTCGCCGTCGTCATCGGCGGTGCCTCGCTCGCCGGTGGCAAGTTCTCGCTCAGCGGCGCCTTCGTCGGTGCTCTCCTGATCGCGACCCTCGACAAGACCGTGCTGTTCCTCGGCGTCTCGTCGTCGGCCACCCCGGCGTTCAAGGCGATCGTGATCGTCGCCATCTGCCTGCTGCAGTCCGAGCGGGTGCGCAGCTGGTTCCAACGTCGCAAGAAGGCGCAGACGCCCTCACCGCGAGTCGAGATCGTGAAGGAGGCTGCAGTATGAGCGTCATCGCCGCCGCACCAGTCCAGAGTGCCGGCCCGAGTCTCGTCGATCGGATCCGCCGACAGCTCACGTCGAATCCGTCGGTCGTCCCGACCATCGCCTCGGTGATCATCTTCGTCGGCATGATCGTCTACGGCGAGATCGCCTACGGGAAGATCGTCCAGGCGAGCACGCTGTCGAACCTGCTCATCAACAACGCGCACCTCATCGTGCTCGCGGTCGCTCTCACCTTCGTCATCCTCACGGGCGGCATCGACCTGTCGGTCGGCTCGGTCATCGCGGTCTCGTCGGTCGCGGGGGTCATGCTCTCGAACGCCGGGTGGAATCCGTTCGTCGTGATCGTGCTCATGATCGGCATCGGCGGGCTCTTCGGCCTCGTCTCCGGCGTGCTGATCCGGTACTTCAACGTGCAGCCGTTCATCGCGACTCTCGCCATGATGTTCCTCGGACGCGGCCTCGCCTCCCTGCTGAGCACCAAGCCGGAGCAGCTCCCGGCGGATTCGCCGATCCGCCTGATCGCCGAGAAGATCAAGATCATCGACGGACCGAAGGTGAACGACCTCGTCATCACCCCGGCGGTGATCATCGCGATCGTCGTCGTGCTCGTCGCCTTCTTCGTGCTTCACCGCACCCGCACAGGGCGCACCGTCTACGCGATCGGCGGATCCGAGAACTCCGCGCTGCTGATGGGTCTCCCCGTGGCGCGGACCAAAGTTCTCGTCTACGTGATCAGCGGATCGCTCGCCGGCCTCGCCGCCGTGCTCTACACCGCCCGGCTCGGCACCGCCCAGAACATCACCGGCATCGGCTGGGAGCTCGACGCGATCGCGGCGGCCGTGATCGGCGGAACCGTGCTGACCGGGGCCTACGGCTACGTGCTCGGCTCGGTCGTCGGAGCGCTGGTGCTCGGTCTCATGACCGTGCTCATCACGCGCGACGGCGGCATCCCGCCGGAGATGACGACCATCATCACCGGCGGCATCCTGTTGGTCTTCGTGCTGCTGCAGCGGGCGGTCACCCGGAAACGGGAGTAGCCCCGGGGGTCAGGCCGTCGGGATCCAGACCCGCATCGTCGACGGACCGCGCTGCGCCCAGTCGTGATACGGGACGAGCAGGGCCTCCGCGACCTCGCCGGAGGCGCGGTTCCGCAACGGCATCCGCACCTGACCTCCGGACTCGACGGGCTCGCCGGCGACCACCGCGTCGACCACATCGGCGCCGAAGTCGAGAGACTCCAGAGCCAGCACCTCGGGGCCGCGCTCGACCACGACCGAGCCGCGCACGGCGTCGACGCGAGGATCGGGGCTCGTCGTGCGCGCCAGGAGAGGCAGCGTCAGCTCGACGAAATCACCGGCGCGGAAGGCGCGGCGCACTTCGACCGTGCCGGGAGTGGCCGGATGCTGCGCGCTCTCGCCGTCGGCGTCGACCCGCACCGTCGCGCCCTCTGCCCACGCCGGCACCCGCAGGGTGAGCGTGAACTCGGCGTCTTCCGCGATCGTCACCCGGATGCCGCCGTCGACCGGGTATCCGGTCGCGATGTCGAGCGCGATCACGCGTCCGTCGGGCAGCGCCGTCCGCACGGATGCCGGCGCGTACTGATGCAGCTGCACGCCCTCGTCGTCGGCCGTCGCGACATAGGCCGCGAGGCTCGCGAAGGTGCGCGCCACGTTGGGCGGGCAGCAGGAGACCTCGAACCACGGCGCCCGCAGTGACGAGGAAGCACGCTTGGACGTTCCCTCCGGATCGGCAGGTACCCCCGGAACACGCTGGTGCAGGGTGTTCGCGTAGTAGAACGCCCGACCGTCCGGCGCGGGAGACGTCGCGACGACGTTGAAGAGGGTCCGCTCGATGAGGTCGGCGTGACGGGTGTCGCCGGTCGCGAGCAGCAGCCGCCACGAGAACATGATCGACCCGACTCCGGCACACGTCTCGGAGTAGGCGCGATCCGAAGGCAGCTCCCAGTCGGCGCCGAACGCCTCGTCCTGGTGGTGCGATCCCTGACCGCCGGTCACATAGGTGCGGCGCTTGACCGTGCGGTCCCACTGCCCGCGCAACGCGTCGAGCAGTCTGTCGTCGGAGAGCTCGATCGCGACGTCGGTGGCGCCGGAGGCCAGGTAGTTCGCGCGCACGGCGTGCCCGCGCAGCGCCTCGGCCGCGCGCACCGGCACGTCGTCCTGGAAGTACTCCTGGCCCCATTCGATCTCGGCGAGCGACCCGCGGCCGTGCCGTTCGACGAACAGGGCCGCCTGGTCGATGAAGCGCTGTTCCCCGAGCGCCCGTCCCAGCTCGGCGAGTCCGACCTCGACCTCGGCGTGACCGCAGATCGCGTCGCGGCCGTCGGCGCCGAACTCGCCGCAGACGAGCTCGGCCGCGCGTCGGGCGACCGCGACGAGTCCGTCGTCGGCATCCGGCCGGGTGCGGTGCCGAGCGACCGCCGCCTGGAAGAGGTGTCCGAGGCAGTACAGCTCGTGGCCCCACTCCAGATCCGACCAGCGCTCGCCCTGCCCCGGGCGCCCGAACTGCGTGTTCAGATAGCCGTCGGTCTCCTGCGCGGCAGCCACCCGCGAGACCACGGCGCGGAAACGCTGCTCGAGCGGGGCATCGGTCGCGGCATCCGTCCGTCCGATCTCCCAGGCGAGGGCCTCGAGGTACTTGTAGATCTCGGAATCCGCGAACTCCCGCCCGCGGCGCCCCTCGGGCAGTGTGCCCGCGGCGGCGAGATCGAAGTTAGGCAGCCAGCCCTCCGACTCCAGGCGCGATTCGATGTGGTCGAGGGTCGCCGTGCCGTTGACGGCCTGGCGTTCGCCCCAGAATCCGCCCGTGATGCGCACGTCGTCGAGGCCGAGGGGGCGCAGGCGCCCGCGCGTGGGAACCACCGGAGCAGCCGGTGCAGTGGTGTCGAACATCGTCATCCCTTGAAGGCGCCGGACATGAAGCCGCGCACGTAGTGTCGTTGGAGGATCAGGAACAGCACGATGCAGGGGAGCGCCAGCACGACGACTCCCGCCTCGGTGGCGCCGTAGTCGACGACACCCTGCACCTGCCCGCGGAGGTTCGCGACCGCGAGCGGCAGTGTCATGCGGTTCGAGTCGTTGATGAGGATCAGCGGCGCCATGAAGTCGTTCCATGCCGTGAGGAACGCGAACAGCCCGACGGTGACGAGTCCGGGCTTGACCGCCGGGAGCAGCACCCGCCACAGGGCGCCCCAGCTGGAGCATCCGTCGACCATCGCCGCCTCGTCCATCTCGCGCGGGATCGATTCGAACGAGATGCGCATCATGAACATCGAGAACGGCAGCTGGAACATGGTGATCACGAGGGCCACCCCGACCAGCGAGTTCTGCAGGCCGACCGCGTTGAGGATCACGTACAGCGGGATGAGCAGGGTCGCGTACGGCACCATCAGGATCGCGAGGGTCAGCAGGAACAGCGCGTTCTTACCCGGGAACGAGAACCGGGCGAAGGCGTAGCCGCCGAGCAGCGAGATGAACAGGGTCAGGGCGACCGTGAGCACCGAGACGAACAGCGAGTTGCCGAGGTAGACCCAGATGCCCGCCTGGTACTCGCCGAGGGCGGCATAGTTGCCGAACCCCCAGCCGTCGGTCTGGCTCGTGCCCGCCATCGGGCTGACCGACGAGACGCCGGTCCAGATGAGCGGGTAGAGGAAGATCACCGCGAGGGCGGTCGTGAACACCCAGTACGGGATGCCGAAGACGATGCGGGCCGCTGTGGAGCGGTATCGGGGCGCTGTCGGCTGGTGGTCCGGCGCGACGATGGTGCGGGTCAGTGTCTGAGACATGCGGGTCAGCTCTCATCCGGACGCCGGAAGGCGCGCAACTGGAAGACGTTGATGACGATGAGCGCGAGGAGCACGATCACCGAGAGGGCGCCGGCGATGCCGAGGCTGTTCTGCCCCTGGAAGGCCACGTTGTAGATCAGCTGCACGACCGTCATCGTGCTGTTGTCGGGGCCGCCCTTGGTGAGGATGTAGAACTGCTCGAACGCGAGCAGCGACCCGGTCACGCACATCACGGTCGTGAGCGCGAACGTCGGCTTCAGCAGGGGGACCGTGATGTAGCGGAAGGTCTGCCAGCGGCTCGAGCCGTCGATGCGCGCGGCTTCGTAGATGTCGTCGGGGATGCCCTGCAGTCCCACGAGCATCAGCAGCATGTAGAAGCCGGCGAAGCGCCACACGATGAGGAAGATCGTCGACCACAGTGCGCCGTCGGGGGTGCCGAGGAAGGTGATGCCCCACGACTTCATGAGTCCGGCGAAGGGTCCGGCGATGGGGGAGTACAGCACATAGAAGAGCAGCGAGGCGGATGCCAGGCCCAGGGCGCTCGGAATCAGGAACGCCGTGCGCAGGAGGCCCTTCCAGCGGGTCGACTCCTGCACGAGCAGCGCGAGCCCGAGACCCAGGCCGATCAGGAGCACGGTGGTGATGACCGTGTATAGCAGGGTGAAGCGGATGCTGTCCCAGAAGAGACGGTGATTGACGGCATCCACGTAGTTCTCGGGGAAGTTCAACCCCTGGTTCCCGCTGAGCAGCGGCCAGTCGGATGCCGACATCTGCAGCACGAGGATCAGCGGGACCACGAAGAGCAGCGCCACGAAGATCGCGGTGGGGGCGGCGTACAACCACCCCTGCACGGGGCCGCCGAATCCGGTGCGCGCGCGTCGGCGGCGCAGCGGGGGTGCGGTCGAGGTCATCGGGTTCTCTTTCGTCGGAGGCTGTCGCTTTGTCGGATGCTGTCGCTGCAGTCGAGGGGAGCGGCGGGCGGCGCGTCATGGCGCGCCGCCCGCCGGAAATCACTGCCCGAGGATGGCGGTGATCTCGTCGTTGTCGGCGTCGACGGAGTCCTCGCCGTTCAGCACCCGGTTGCGCACGAGCGTGAGCCACGGGCTGCCCGGCGCGTTGAACGCCTGCTGGAAGTTCAGAGCCACGGGTGTGCTGCCCTGCGCCGCGACCTCGTTGATCGTGACCAGGCGGGGGTCGGCCGCCGCGTACTCGTTGTCGGCGAGGTCGCCGCGTGAGACCGCGTTGCCGTCCTTGGCGAGCACCTCGACCTGTGCCTCCTCGGACATCATCCAGTCGAGGAAGTTCCAGGCCTGCGCGGACTGCTTCGAGTCCTTCGAGATGCCGATGCCGTCGCCGCCGACGAACGTCGAGACGCCGCCGTCGACACCCGGGATGCCGGCCACGCCCGCGTCGAACTCCAGCGAGGGGAGGAGCGTCGCCGGGAACGGCATCACGCCGACCTTGCCCTCGCTGAAGGCCGCGGTCCACGTCGGGCCGGTCTCGTCGGTGGAGCTCGGAAGCACCGCGCCCGCCTCTTCCAGCTCGGCCCAGGTGTCGTACACAGCCTGAGCCGCGTCGCCGTTCAGCAGCGATTCGGTGCCGTCGTCGCTCATGACCTCTTCGCCCGAGGCCCAGACCGAGGGGAACCAGGTGAAGACCAGGCAGCCGCCGCAGTTCAGACCCGTGGCGGTGCCGTAGGTGTCGGGCTTGTTCAGAGCCTGCACCGCCTGCGCGGCCTCGGAGAACTCTTCGAGCGTCGCCGGCGCCTTCTCGGGGTCGAGGCCGGCCTCGGCGAACAGCTCCTTGTTCCAGAACAGCATCGAGAGGTCGAGCGCGAACGGCAGCACGTACTCCTTGTCGTCGACGGTGCCGGCGTCGAGGTGGCCCTGGTTGATCTCGTCCTTGAAGTCGAGGCCGTCGATCTGGGTCGAGAGGTCGGCGAAGAGGCCCTGTTGCGCCCAGTTGGGCACGTAGACGATGTCGGCCGCGAAGAGGTCGGGGAGTCCGCCGGACCCGGCGGCGGCGCCGACCTTGGCGACGTAGTCGTCGTTGGGGACGACCGTGAGTTCGACCTGGTTCTCGTGCGAGTCGTTGTACGCATCGACGAGCAGTTTGGCCTGGCGTTCGATGGGAGCGCGGGTCCAGAGCGTCAGCGTCGAACCGTCGTCGACGCCTCCCGCGGGGATCTCCTCGGTCGGGCCGGCGGTGTCGTCGCCGGCTGCGCAGCCCGCCAGTGGGACGGCGAGCAGGCCGGTGACGGCGAGGATGGTGGCCGTGCGGCGGAACGCACGGCGTCGGGTGGTGTGCATGGGATTGCCTCCAGGACTCTTCGGTGAGTGGATGCGGTCGGCGAGCGACGGCAGTGTCGAGCTGAGGTGCAATTTCGAAAACTCCGAAACCGCTTTCGAAAGGTATATCGTGAATGAAGCGCGGCGGTCAAGCATCGCTCCGATAACCTTTCAGAAACGTTCAGGGGGCGAGATGGTCAGCAGCGGCGACATGGCGGGCAAGGCGGCGACGCTCAGCGACGTGGCACGGCATGCCGGCGTCTCGATCGCCACGGCATCGAAGGCGCTCAACGACCGCGGTGATGTCGCAGTGGCCACCAAGGCCCGGGTCGTGGCCGCCGCCGCAGAGCTCGCGTTCACCCCGAATGCGATGGCCCGAGGGCTCCTCGCCGGACGCACCGGCACGGTGGGACTGCTCACCAGCGACCTCGAAGGCCGCTTCATGATCCCGATCCTCATGGGGGCGGAAGACGCCTTCGGTGCGGGGCGCATCAACGTGTTCCTCTGCGACGCCCGCGGCGACGCGATCCGCGAGCAGCATCACCTGAAAGAGCTGTTGAGCCGCCGCGTCGACGGCATCATCGTCGTCGGACGGCAGACCGACCCGCGTCCCTCGCTGGGGCAGGACATCCCGGTTCCGGTCGTGTACGCGTATGCGCCGTCGGACGATCCGCGCGACCTGTCTCTCACCCCCGACAACTACGCGGGAGGGCGCCTCGCGATCGAGCATCTGCTCTCGTGCGGGCGCCGACGCATCGCGCACATCTCGGGCGAACCCTCCTACGCCGCGGCGCAGGATCGCCTCGCCGGTGCCAGGGCCGCGCTCGCCGAAGCCGGGCTCGAGTTCGTCGGCGCCCCGATGCTCTCGGAATGGACCGAGCACTGGGGTCGGGATGCCGGAGCGCTGCTGCTGCAGCGGCATCCGGATATCGATGCGGTGTTCTGCGGGTCCGACCAGATCGCGCGCGGTGTGCTCGACTCGGCGCGGGACCTCGGGCGCTCGGTGCCCGACGACCTCGCCGTCATCGGCTACGACAACTGGGAGGTGCTGGCGACCAACGCCCGCCCGGAGCTGACCAGCATCGACGCGAACCTGCAGCAGCTCGGGCGTCAGGCGGCGCAGCGCGTGTTCGACGCGATCGACGGCGTCGACATCGGTGAGGGGTCGCACCATCTGCCCGTGCGCCTGGTCATCCGAGGCTCGACCATCGCTCGGCGCTGACCCGTTCCAGGCGCTTCGACGGGCTCGGCGACCCCGGCGCTGCCGGCGTCAAACGTGGTCGCGCCAGGAGTGCTGCGGGTCGTAGTCCAGGACCCGGCGCGCCTTGTCGATCGACAGCAGCGTCTCGTTCGGGCCGAACTCTCGGCGCCTCGGCACGTCCGGGAAGACCTCGGCGAGCAGTTCGTCGTTGGGCCGCGACATCACCGTGTCGGCCGCCGCGATGATGAACCGGTCGAATCCGGGGGCTGCGACCTCGAGCGACCGCTGCACCGCCTGGGCGCCGTCGCGGGCGTCGATGTAGCCCCACAGGTTCCACTTGCGCCCGAGGGCGTCGGCGTCGAACGAGGGGAACTCGGCGTAGTCCTCAGGGACCATCACGTTCGAGAACCGCAGGGCCGTGATCGACAGGTCGGGGTGCCAGCGCACGAGCTCGGTCGCGAGCTGCTCCTCGAGCGTCTTCACGAGCGAGTAGACGGATTCGGGGCGCGCGGGGTAGTCCTCGTCGACCGGCACGTAGGGCGGCGGCACGTCGAACGGCAGCCCCAGCACCGTCTCGCTCGACGCATACACGATGCGCCGGATGCCGAGGCGCACGGCCGCCCAGAATACGTTGAACGTGGCCGGCATGTTGTTGTGGAAGGTCGCGACGTCGGTGCGGATGCCGGGGGCCGGGATCGCGCCGAGGTGCACCACCGCGTCGATGCCGTCGTGCCTGTCGCCGACCGCCGTGAACGCGTCGACGACCTGGCCGTAGTCGGTCAGGTCGACCTGCACGAAGTCGGGGCCGCGGGTGCCGGTGAGGTCCATGCCGATGACGTCGTAGCCGTTCGCGCGGAGTTCGCGGGCGACGACGCGGCCGAGCTTGCCGGAGGAGCCGGTGAGAGCGATGCGCATGTCACCAGAGTGGCACGGCGGCGGGCCGAGTGGACCGGGCGTCGTACACTCGTCGGCGTGAGTGACACGAGCAGCGGCCGCAGCCGATCCATCGGCGTCCGCGACGTCGCCGCCCGCGCAGGCGTGTCCCGGCAGACCGTGTCGAGGGTGCTGAACGACCACCCCGACGTCGCCACCGACACCAAGGAGCGCGTGCTCGCCGCGATGGCCGAGCTCGGCTACCGCATGAACAACGCCGCCCGTGCACTCGGCACCCGGCGCTCGCGGACCCTGGGCGTGCTGGCCTCGGATGCGCTGCAGTACGGGCCCTCGCGCAGCCTCGCCGCGCTGGAGGCTTCGGCCCGCGAGGCCGGGTACTGGGTGAGCGCGGCCTTCGCGGATGCGGCGGATGTCGCGGCTGTCGTCGCGGCGGTCGACCACCTCGTCGTGCAGGGGGTGGAGGGGATCGTCGTCGTCGCCCCGCACGCCCAGACGCTGGAGGCGCTCGCCGCGCTGCGCATCGACGTGCCGGTCGTGACGCTGCATTCCGCCGGACTCGGCGCGACCGGACTCTCGGTGGATCAGGCCGCAGGCGCGCGGTTGGCGGTCGCTGCGCTCGCCGAAGCCGGGCACACCCGCATCGCGCACCTCGCGGGACCGGCGGACTGGCTCGAGGCGGAGTCGCGCGCCGAGGGGTTCGCCGCGGAGCTCGCCGCCCGCGGGCTGACGCCGGGACCGGTGATCGCGGGGGACTGGTCGGCCGGGTCGGGGTACGCGGCGGTCGAGGCGGTTCGCGGTTCCGGGGTCACGGCGGTGTTCGCGGCGAACGACCAGATGGCGCTCGGCCTGCTGAGTGCCCTGCACGAGGCGGGGCTCACGGTTCCCGGCGATGTCAGCGTGGTCGGGTTCGACGATGCCCCGGATGCCGCGTACTACTGGCCGCCGCTCACCACCGTGCGGCAGGACTTCGAGGAGCTCGCGCGTCGGGCCGTCGCCGCCGCGATCGGCGGAACCGAGGGCGCGGCATCCGCTCTCACTCCCATCGCGCCGGTGCTGGTCTCCCGCGCCTCCGTCGCTCCGCCCCGCTGACCGCCGCCCGCTCCCCGCCCGCTCCCCGCCCGCTCCTCGTCGCCGAGTGCACGGCCTGTTGTCGAGTGCACGGCTTGCTGGCGTGAACTTCCGGTGCGCTCGGCAGCTTCCCGTGCACTCGGTGAGAGGGGGCGGCGCAGGGGGCGAGCCTTGACGGACCGAGCGCTGCCGTGACAGACTTCTGTGACCGGTCACAGTGGCCGGATGCGAACCCAGAGGCAGCTGTGAGCGACGACGCCCCCACCTTCGAACCCGACATCGAGCACGCGATCGCGGTCGTCCGCGCGGATGTGGCCCGTCTGCACGGAGAACTGGTCCGCTACGGCCTGGTCATCTGGACGGGCGGCAACATCTCGGGCCGCGTGCCCGGCGCCGACCTCTTCGTGATCAAGCCGAGCGGTGTGAGCTACGACGACCTCACCGCCTCGAACATGATCCTGTGCGACCTCGACGGCAACGTCATCCCCGGCACGCCCGGCAGTGACCGCTCACCGTCGAGCGACACCGCAGCGCACGCGTACGTCTACCGGCACATGCCGACCGTCGGCGGGGTCGTGCACACGCACTCGACCTACGCCGTCGCGTGGGCGGCGCGGGGCGAGGAGATCCCCTGCGTCATCACCGCGATGGCCGACGAGTTCGGCGGGCCCGTCCCGATCGGCCCCTTCGCGATCATCGGCGACGACTCGATCGGCCGCGGCATCGTCGAGACCCTCAGCGGTCACCGCTCCCGGGCGGTGCTCATGCAGAACCACGGTCCGTTCACGATCGGCGCGGATGCGGAGGATGCCGTGAAGGCCGCCGTCATGGTCGAGGACGTCGCACGCACCGTGCACCTCGCCCGCGAGGCGGGACCGCTCATCCCGATTCCGCAGGCCGCGATCGACAGCCTGTTCGACCGATATCAGAACGTCTATGGCCAGTCCGAGGACACCCGCCGATGAGTGCGCTCGACGACATCCGTGAGGGGCGCACGAGCCTCGGCATCGAGCTGGGCTCGACCCGCATCAAGGCCTGCCTGATTGGCTCCGACGCGACCGAGGTCCTCGCCACAGGCTCGTTCTCGTGGGAGAACCGCCTCGAAGACGGCCGCTGGACCTACGCGATCGACGAGGTGTGGAGCGGCCTCCAGGCGGCGTACGCGGCTCTGGTCGACGATGCGCAGGAGCGCCATGGCATCCGTCCCGACACGTTCGGCGCCATCGGGGTCTCGGCGATGATGCACGGCTACCTGGCGTTCGACGCGTCCGGCGAGCTGCTCGTGCCGTTCCGCACCTGGCGCAACACCAGCACGGGCGCGGCCTCTGCCGAGCTGGGGGAGCTGTTCGGCGTGAACATCCCGCTGCGCTGGTCGATCGCGCACCTGCACCAGGCCGTGCTCGACGCCGAGCCGCATCTCGCCCGGGTCGCGAGCGTGAACACCCTCGCCGGTTATGTGCACCACCGCCTCACGGGCGAGCGGGTGCTCGGGGTCGGTGATGCCTCGGGCATGTTCCCGATCAATGCCGCGACCGGCGCCTACGACGCGCGGATGCTGCACGCCTACGACGCCCTCGTCGGTGACCGTCTGCCCGCACCGGCGGCTCAGCTCCTGCCGAGCGTGCTCCCCGCCGGGGCCGCGGCCGGCACCCTCACCGCCGGCGGCGCCGCCCTCCTCGACCCGAGTGGCGCACTGCGCCCCGGCATCCCGCTGTGTCCACCCGAGGGTGATGCGGGAACGGGCATGGTCGCGACGAACTCGGTCGCCCCGCGCACCGGCAACGTGAGCGCGGGCACGAGCATCTTCGCGATGGTCGTGCTGGAGCATCCGCTGGCCGAGGTGCACCACGAGCTCGACCTCGTGACCACTCCGGCGGGCGACGCCGTGGCCATGGTGCACTGCAACAACGGCGCCAGCGAGCTCGCAGCCTGGGCGGGGCTGTTCACACGCTTCGCCGCCGCGGCCGGCCAGCCGATCGACGACGATGCCGCGTTCGACGTCCTGTTCCGCGAGGCGCTCGAGGGTGAAGCGGATGCCGGTGGCCTCCTCGCCTACAACCACCTCGCCGGCGAGCCGATCGCCGGCCTGATCGAGGGGCGTCCGCTGTTCGTGCGCACCCCCGACAGTGCGCTCACGCTCGCGAACTTCATGCGCGCCCAGGTCTACGGCGTGTTCGGCACGCTCGCGCTCGGCATGCAGGTGCTCGCGGCGGAGGGTGTGCAGCTCGACCGGATGTTCGCGCACGGAGGCATGTTCCGCACCGCCGGGGTCGCCCAGCGCTTCCTAGCCGGTGCGCTCGATGCTCCGGTCGCCGTCGGCGAGCTCGCCGCCGAGGGTGGCGCGTGGGGCATCGCCGTGCTCGCCTCGTACCTCGCCCATGCCGAAGACCTCTCGCTGGCGGACTACCTCGACCAGCGGGTGTTCGCCACGGCATCCCTCAGCACCGCCGACCCCGACCCGGCCGATGTCGCCGGGTTCTCCGCCTATCTCGACCGCTACCGAGGGGGCCTGGCCATCGAGGCCGCCGCCGTCGAATCCCTGTAAGGACCGTTCATGACCCGCACTCCGCTCACCACCTCCCTCGACGGCTACGAGGTCTGGTTCCTCACCGGCAGCCAGCACCTCTACGGTCCCGAGACGCTCGCGCAGGTCGCGGCGCAGTCGCAGGAGATCGCGCGACTGCTCGACGAGTCGCCCGAGGTCCCGGTCCGGATCGTCTGGAAGCCGGTGCTGACGGATGCCGCGGCCATCAAGCGCACCGCACTGGAGGCCAACGCCGACGACCGCGTGATCGGTCTCGTGGCGTGGATGCACACGTTCAGCCCGGCGAAGATGTGGATCGCCGGACTCGACGCGCTGCAGAAGCCGCTCGCGCACCTGCACACGCAGGCCAACGTCGAGCTGCCCTGGGCCGACATCGACTTCGACTTCATGAACCTGAACCAGGCGGCGCACGGCGACCGCGAGTTCGGATACATCCAGACGCGCCTGGGTGTGCCGCGCAAGACCATCGTCGGGCATGCGTCCGACCCGCGCCTGCGCAGCGAGCTCGGTACCTGGCAGCGGGCGGCGGCGGGCCTCGCGGCCTCGCGCGACCTGAAGCTCGCGCGCTTCGGCGACAACATGCGCTTCGTCGCGGTGACCGAGGGTGACAAGACCGAGGCCGAGCTGCGGTTCGGTGTGCAGGTGAACACGTGGGGCGTGAACGAGCTGGCAGACGCCGTGGCCGCGGCATCCGCCTCCGACATCGACGCGCTCGTCGCCGAGTACGAGGAGCTGTACGAGGTCGTGCCCGAGCTGCGGAAGGGCGGCGAGCGGCACGAGTCGCTGCGTGACGGTGCGGCGATCGAGATCGGGCTGCGGTCGTTCCTCGAGGAGGGCGGCTTCGGTGCGTTCACGACGTCGTTCGAAGACCTCGGTGCGCTGAAGCAGCTGCCGGGTCTCGCGGTGCAGCGGCTGATGGCCGAGGGCTACGGCTTCGGTGCCGAGGGTGACTGGAAGACCGCCGTGCTCGTGCGCATCGCGAACGTGATGGGTGCGGGTCTGCCCGGCGGCGCGAGCCTGATGGAGGACTACACCTACGACATGACTCCGGGCGACGAGCTGATCCTCGGTGCGCACATGCTCGAGGTCTCCCCGTCGCTGACCTCCGCGAAGCCCACGCTCGAGATCCACCCGCTCGGCATCGGCGGCAAGGACGACCCGGTGCGCCTGGTCTTCACGGCCGATCCCGGCCCCGCCGTCGTGGTGGCGCTCAGCGACATGCGCGACCGGTTCCGCCTCACCGCGAACGTGGTCGAGAACGTGCCGCCGCGGGCCGCGCTGCCGAAGCTCCCCGTCGGACGCGCGGTCTGGAAGCCGCAGCCCGACTTCACCACCAGCGCCGCCGCCTGGCTCACCGCCGGTGCCGCCCACCACACGGTCATGTCGACCGCAGTCGGGATCGAGGCGTTCCGCGACTTCGCCGAGATGGCCGAGGTCGAGCTGCTCGTGATCGACGACAGCACCACGCTGCCCGAGTTCCAGAAGCAGGTCCGCTGGAACCAGGCCTACTACCGGCTGGCGCAGGGCCTGTGACGACGATGCCGCGCTCCGGCCGTCAGCTGCGGATCGCCGCGCACGGGTATGAGGCCGTGATCGCCAGCATCGGTGCGACGCTGCGGACGCTCACGTTCGAAGAGCGTGATCTCGTGGTGCCGTTCGATGCGGATGCCGTGCGCCCCGGCTACCGCGGCGTGACGCTGGCCCCGTGGCCGAACCGCATCGTCGACGGACGCTACTCGTTCGGCGGAGAGGAGCAGCAGCTGGCGCTCACCGAGCCGGAACGCGCGCATGCGCTGCACGGCCTGCTCGCCTGGGTCGAGTTCGAAGACCGTCTGGTGCTCGACGACCGGGTCGTGCTGGCCGCCGTGATCCTGCCGCAGACCGGGTACCCGTTCCGTGTCGAGGTCGAGGTCGAGTACCGGCTCGATGCCGAGGGGCTGCAGCAGACGGTGACCGCGCACAACGTCGGGGCGGATGCCGCGCCCTGGGGCACCGGTCCGCACCCGTATCTCGTGGCCGGCCAGGGCGGCGTCGACGACTGGACCCTGCTGCTCCCGGCATCCGAGGTGCTCACGGTCACACCCGACCGGCTGAGCCCGGTCGCCGTCGAGCCGGTGTCGCAGCATCCGGAGTGGGACTTCCGCTCGGCGCGCCCCATCGGCGATGTCTTCATCGATCATGCCTTCACCGGCCTCGCCCGCGGCGGCGGCCTGGCCGAGGTGCGGCTGACGGCTGCCGACGGTCACGGCGTCGGGATGGCGTGGGACGAGCGCTGCCCGTGGGTGCAGGTGCACACCGCCGACACTCCCGCCGTCGCGGACACTCACCGCATCGGCCTCGCGGTCGAGCCGATGACGTGCCCGCCCGACGCGTTCAACTCCGGCGTGGATCTCGTGACCCTCGACCCCGGGGCGACGCACGCGGCGTCGTGGCGGATCTTCGCGGTGTAGCGGGACCATTCGCACCGCCGCCGCAGGGCGCGGGGGCAGTACGGCAACAAGCTACTTAAGCGCTTAGGTTACAGTGGACTCCTCACGAATCAGCGAGGAGGACTCCGCATGCGTACGACGTCGGATCTGGCAGGACGTTGGAGTTGGACGGTCGACGCCGAGGGGGACACTCCTGTCCCGGAAGAGGCCGCGCCGCTCGTCGGGAGGGCCGTCGCCGCGCAGGTGCCCGGGGCGATCCACCTCGATCTGCGGAACGCAGACCTCATTCCCGACCCCTTCGTCGACCGGAACGAGGAGGCCGTGTCCTGGGTCGCTCGATGCGACTGGCGCCTGAATCGCACCTTTTCCCTGGACGGCGACGCGGAGCGGGTGGACCTCGTCTTCGACGGCGTGGACACCATCGCGTCGATCGCCGTCAACGGGCGAACCGTCGGACAGACGCGGAACATGCATCGTGCGTACCGGTTCGACGTGACGGCGGCGATCGAGGCGGAGAACAGCGTCGATGTCTGCTTCACCTCCGCATACACGTATGCCGAGCAGCAGGAACGTGCGCTCGGCGCGCGCCCCAGCGCCTACCCGCAGCCGTTCGCATTCATCCGGAAGATGGCGAGCAGCTTCGGCTGGGACTGGGGGCCGACCCTTCCCGGATGCGGGCTCTGGCGTGACGTCAGGATCGAGAGCTGGAGCACGGCGCGGATCGCCGCGGTCCGTCCGTTGGTCGACGTCTTCGAGCAGACCGGCATCCTCACCGCTCACATCGACCTCGAGCGAACGGCCTCCGGCGCGAGCATCCCGCTGCATCTCGAGATCGAGATCGCGGGGCAGGCCGTTCATGCCGAGGTGCCGCCGGGCGAAGAGTCGGCGACCATCGTGGTCGCCGTTCCCGATGTGCAGCGGTGGCACCCGCGCGGACTCGGCGAACCCCACCTGTACTCGGTCGAGGTCTCACTCTGGTCGGAGCGAGAGCGGCTCGACGAACACCGCGCGCGGGTCGGCTTCCGGACTGTCGTCGTCGATCGGACCCCCGATGCGCACGGCACGCCGTTCGTCGTCACGGTGAACGACCGCCCGATGTTCATCAAGGGTGTGAATTGGATTCCCGAGAGCGTCTTCCCCGGTGAGGATGTCGCCGACCGCGTCCGCATGCGCCTGGAGCAGGCAGCGGAGGCGAATGTGAACCTCGTGCGGGTGTGGGGCGGAGGCGTCTACGAGAGCGAGGCGTTCTACTCCGCGTGCGATGAGTTCGGCCTGCTCGTGTGGCAGGACTTCCTCTTCGCCTGCGCCGCCTATCCCGAGGAGGAGCCGATCAGGGCAGAGGTGCTGGCCGAAGCCCGCGAGAACATCGTGAGGCTCAGCTCTCACCCGAGCCTCGCCCTCTGGAACGGGAACAACGAGAACCTCTGGATGCGCCTGGACAAGGACTGGGCATCGCAGCCGGGTGGAGAGCTCACCTGGGGTGAGCGGTACTACCTGGAGTGGCTGCCGGACCTCGTCCGCGAGCTCGACCCGACCCGTCCCTACACGGAGGGGAGTCCCTGGTCGGGCAGCTGGGCTCATGATCCGAACGACCCGGATCACCAGACCTTCCATTCCTGGGATGCCTGGAACGAAGACGACTACTCGGTCTACCGTGACAGTTCTCCGCGCTTCGTCTCCGAGTTCGGTTGGCAGGGCGCAGCCGCCTGGCGGACGCTGCGCGATGCGGTCTCGGACCCCGAACTTCGTCTCGACTCCGAGAACGTCCGGCATCACCAGAAGGCCATCGACGGGCACGCGAAGCTCGCCCGCAATCTCGCCCGCCACCTCCCGCCGACGGACGACTTCGACCGGTGGCATCTGCAGACGCAGTGGATGCAGGTCGAGGCCGTCCGCACCGGCGTGCTGCACTGGCGCGCGAGTTGGCCGCGCACCTCGGGAACGATCGTGTGGCAACTCAACGACCTGTGGCCGGTGACGTCCTGGTCGGCGATCGACAGCGCGGGCCGGTGCAAACCGCTCTACTTCGCCCTGCGCGACATGTACGCACCGCGCGTGCTGACGATCGAGCCGCGGGACGGCGGGCTCGAACTGTGCGTCATCAACGACGACGACGAGGCGTGGCACTCCACGGTGGGACTCACGCGGCGGCGGGCCGACGGGATGGCTGCGGCGGAGCAGTCGCTCCCGCTCTCCGTGCCTCCGCGCTCGGTGACCCGCATCGAGCTGCCGCCGATCATCGCCGAGCCGCGGGATCCGGCGGAAGAGTTCGTGGTCGCCACCGTCGACCACCAGCGAGCCCTCTGGCATTTCTCTCCGCCGAGTGGCGCGCACGCTCACGCACCGCTGGAAGTCGCCGTCGCCGTCGTCGCCGGTGGTGTGGACATCAGCGTCCGCTCACGTCTCCTCGCCCGCGACGTACTCGTCCAGCCGGATCGCCTCCATCCTGAGGCGACGGTCGATCGCGGCTTCACCACCGTGCTCCCGGGGGAGACCGCGATCTTCCGCGTCCGCGCGCCGGAGCCGCTCGATCCCGACTCGGCGCGGGAGGCGTTCGTCGTCTCCTCGCTGCGGGATATCATCGATCCCGACTGACGGGAGCTGCATCGGTGATGACGAGCGCTGCGCGGGCCCGGCGGGTCACGATCGCCGATGTCGCGCGCGAGGCGCAGACGTCGACCGCGAGCGTCTCCTATGCCCTCAACGGTCGTCCGGGGATCTCCGAGGCCACGCGGGAACGGGTGCTCGAAGTGGCGGCGCGACTCGGCTGGTCACCGGCGAGCGCCGCGCGTGCCCTGGCGGGTGCAGGTGCGGACACGATCGGTCTGGTGCTCACGAAGGATCCTCGTGATCTCTCCGTCGAGCCGTTCTACATGCAGTTCATCGCGGGAGTGGAGTCGGCGCTCACCGTGCGCTCCCGTGGTCTTCTGCTCGAGGTCGCCGCTGATGCGGACGCCGAGGTCGAGGCGATCCGGCGTTGGCGCGGTTCGCGGCGTGTGGACGGCGTCCTCCTCACCGACCTGAGGCCACACGATCAGCGGATCGCCGTCGTCAGGGAAGCCGGCGTCCCTGCGGTCGCGGTGGGCGATCCGAGTGCTGCGGCCGGCCTGACGACCGTGTGGACGGACGACGCCGCCGCGATGAGACAGGCCGTCCAGCATCTCGCTGCTCTCGGGCATCGTCGCATCACCCGGGTCGCGGCGCCCCGACGGTATGCGTACACGGCTATCCGCGATGACGCGTTCGGCCAGGCCGCCCGTGCGTACGGCCTCGACCATGACATCGTCCGCAGTGATCTCTCGGAGGATGCCGGTGCGGTCGCCACGCGCGCCGTGCTCTCGTCGCCGCGCCCGCCGACGGGGTTGATCTTCGACAACGACATCATGGCCGTCGCCGCCCTGACCACGGCGCATCAGCGGGGACTGTCCGTTCCCGGCGATGTGTCGATCATCGCGTGGGACGACTCGCTTCTCTGCCGACTCGTGACGCCGGGGTTGACGGCGCTCAGCCACGATGTGGTCGCCCTCGGCGCAGAGGCCGCCCGACGCCTGCTCGACGTCATCGACGGTGCGGAGCCGGCCGTCTATCAGGAGGCGACACCGATGCTGCAGATCAGGGCCTCGACCGGTCCTGCGCCGACCGAGGCCTGATCCGCCGACGACGGTCTACCAGCGAAGGGTGGGGTCCCACCGCAGCTGCACGCCTCCGCGCTCGAGGTCGCGCTGGAAGTCGTCGAGGTGCCGCGCATCCGCGCGCACCATCGACGGTTCGACGCCGTGGTCGAGGCAGTACGCGGCGAGGGCCCCCACCGCCTCGCCCACGGACCATTCGACGGGCTGCAGCCGGTAGCTGCCGTTCGAGATGTGCGTCGTGCCGATGTTCTTCGCTGAGGGGAGGAGATTGCGCACGCGCTGCGGCAGAAGGGCGCCGAGCGGGATCTCGAACGGCTCCGGGAGCCCGCCGCCACCGGCGCTACCGCCGGTCGTGGCGTGCCGGTCGATCCAGTAGTAGTGGCCCACCCCCACGGTGTCGGGATAGCGCTCGGCGCCCCGTCCGTCGCGAAGGTCGCGGTCGAAATCCTGCTCGAGGATCGTTCGTTCAGCCCGGATGCGACGCGATTCGCGGAAGTAGGGCATCATCGCGAACCCGTCGGGCGTCCCGGTGACCTGTGGTGCGAGGCGGAGCCCCGGCCAGCCGACACCGCCGTCGGGTCGAGGAGCCTCCGTCTGCAGCCAGTAGAGCAGCGACCGACTCAGCGCCTTCGAACGATCCCAGTGGATGGCGGCGTCGTCGACACCGAACAGCGGGCCCCCGACATAGTCGTTCATCGGCCAGTTCACGATGACGATGTCGCTCTCATAGGCGCCGTCCTCGAACTGGCGCCGTGCGGCGATGCGGCGGTAGTTCCACAGTTCCGGGGCGCCGTCCATGTTGCGGTGGTCGACGTCGATGGCGAAGGGGTCGTCGTCGTCGTTCACCCGCAGCGTGTACTCGCGGGCGATGGAGCCATCGTGCGCGGCCCGTCGGAATCCGAGCATCTTCTCGCCGTCGAGCTGCGGCGGCCGCCACTCGCGGAAGGTGTCGTAGTCGTCGGGGCGATCGATCGTGTGATCCTGACCGGCGAGGTGTTCGACCGCGAAGCACCAGGTGACGCTCTGCATGTCGAGCGGGTCACCGGCCTCCGGCGCACTGGGCTCCCCGGTCTCGCCTCGAGCCTCGCGGCCGGTGACATATTCCACTCCGCCGAGCTCCAGGAGATCACCGAGCTCGGTCGCATCCAGCACGAACGGCGCGGACAGCTCGCGCGAGACGCCCTCGCGGTCGCGCACGGTCACCGCGGCAATGCGGTCACCGTCGGTGTGGACGGCGACAGGCGTGGTCTCGAGCATCAGAGCGAGTCGGCCGGAGGCCTCGTACGGCCGGAGAAGGTCGTGGATCACCGCGACGATGACCTTCGGCTCGACACTGAGCGGGCTCACCCAGGCCGCCCCCGGGTTGAGATACTGGTCGGCTCTCGCGGCGGCGGTGAGCGGGTAGTACGTCCGGTAGTGCTCCCGGACGAGGTCGCGGAACTGGGCGTAGCTGCGGTTACGACCCGTCGCCTCGATACGTCGATGCTCGTCGCTGGGTACGAGCTGACTCGTCAGCTGGCCCCCCAGCCAGGGGGTCTGCTCGGTCATGATGACCGATCTGCCGCGGCGCAGAGCGGCGAGGGCGGCGGAGACGCCGCCGACGCCACCGCCGATGATGAGAAGGTCGGCCTGCTGTCGTGTCACGGAAGAACACCTTTCTTTCCCGAGAACTCTAGGTAATTTTCTCGAACATGTCCAAGTAAAATCTCTAGAGGAGACGGGTTCGCCATAGAATTCCAGAACGCTGACTGAGTGAAGGGGTGCCCATGCGCGCGAAGGAGCGTCGACCATCGCTTGCCGAGGTGGCGGGTGAGGCGGGGGTCTCGATCTCCACCGTCTCGAAGGTCGTGAACGGAGCGCCCGACGTCGCTGCCGACACTCGCGTGCGGGTGGAGTCGGTGCTCCGCGACAAGCAGTATCTGTCGCCGAAGCAGCGCTCGCGCAGTGATCTGGCGACGGTGGTGGTCGTGCTCGCGAGCTCGAGCATGTCGTCCCCGCTGACGGTCGAGATCCTGCGCGGCACGATGCGTGCGGCGCACGAGGCCGGGCTCGAGCTCGTGCTGCTCGACCTTCCGGATGGAGCGCCCGCCGCCGGTTGGATCGAGCGGACCAAACGCAACGGTCCGACCGCGGTCATCGCGCTGAAGTCGCGGCTGAGGACTCAGGAGCGCGCGAAGCTGGCGAAGAACGGCGTCCCTCTCGTCGAGGTCGACACCTACCAGCTGCCGGACAACGACTCGTACTCCGTGGGTGCCACGAACTTTGCGGGGGGAATGGCTGCGACGCAGCATCTGCTCTCACTCGGGCACCGACGCATCGGCTTCCTCGGCGGGGTCTCCGACACGCAGGCGTCGATCGCCCGCAAGCACGGGCATCTCGCTGCTCTCGCGTCTGCGGGGATCGAACCCGGGGACGACATCATCGAAGAGGGCGACTTCACGTACGAATCCGGATTGCAGGCGGGGGAGGCCCTGCTGGGCCGAGCGGACCGGGTGACGGCGATCTTCGCGGCGAGCGACGCGCAGGCGGCCGGGGTTCTGGAGGCCGCGCGACGCGCCGGCGTGTCCGTCCCGGACGAGCTCAGCGTCATCGGTTTCGACGACCAGCTCGTCGCGCGGATGACGGCCCCGCAGCTGACGACCATCCGGCAGCCGTCCGAGGCGATGGGCTCCTATGCGGTGGAGGTCGCCCACAAGCTGCTGCTCGGCTCGGCGCCGCCGGCCTTCCACACCGACCTAGCGACGGAACTCGTCGTGCGAGGGTCGACAGCCCCGCCGCAAGCTTCCGAAAATATTGCTTGATATTCTCGATAGTTCTGGTACTTTTTCTTTCAGCGCGCTACGAGGCGCGTTATGAGTCCGAAGGAGTACTTCATGCGAGCTACCCGATCCCGAGGGGCTGCCATCGCGCTCACCGGAATTCTGGCGGTGTCCCTCAGCGCCTGCGCCGGTACCGACAGCGGCGCCTCAGGTCCCGTCGACCTGACGATGGCGCTCTGGTCCTCCAACGAAGGTCACCTGGCACTGCTGCAGGAGATCGGCGACGCCTACGTCGAAGAACACGGTGACGAGGTCGCGTCGATCACTTTCGAACCCGTCACGAACCCGGACTACATCGCCGGGCTGACGACACAGATCGCCGGCGGCGACGTTCCCGACCTCGCCTGGATCCCGGAGGCGAGCGGCCCCGAGTTCGTCGATTCCGGGATCCTGCACGACGTGCGTGAGACCCTGGAGAACGCCGACGGCTACGACCTCGACGACATCCTCCCGGCCGCGCTCGCGCCGTGGCAGGACGACGACGGCGGCGTCTACGCGTATCCGTTCTCGAACTCGCCCTTCGCGCTCTACGTCAACGACGACCTCGTCGCCGCGGCGGGTCAGCCGGACGTCGAGTCCCTCGTGGGCACCCCCGACTACACGTGGCAGACGGTCGCGGACATCGCCGCGGCGGTGAACAGCGAGACGGGAGCGGCGGGACTGAACGTGCCCACGTTCAACCCGACGAACTGGAGCGCCGTGACCATGCTCGGAAATGCCTGGGGCGCCGCGCCGTGGTCCGAAGACGGCACGACCTGCGAGTTCGCCTCTCCCGAGATGATCGAGTACCTCACGTGGTACCAGGAACAGATCGACAGGGGAGCGATTCCCGCCGTCTCCGGCAACGCGGCGCCCGCCGCATTCGCGAGCGGCGACGTCGCCTTCAGCGTCGCTCAGCTCAGCCAGTCGGGGAGCCTCGACGACAGCTTCGAGTGGTCGTTCCTCCCGCTGCCCGCGGGGCCGGAGGGCTACCACCCGATCGTCGGCCAGGCGGGCGTGAGCGTCCTCGAGCGCAGTGAGAACCAGGATCAGGCGGCAGGCTTCCTCGCCTACCTGACCAACCCCACGAATGCCGAGCTCCTCGCGCAGTTCTTCCCGCCGCCCCGTGAGTCCCTGCTCAACGTGGAGACGCTCTCGCAGGCAGCGCCGAAGCTCTCGCCCGAAGAGATCCAGTCGGCGATCATCGACGTGGTCCCCGACGCCTCGGTCAAGCCGCAGCATCCGGTGCTCTCCCAGTTCTCCGACAAGGTCCGTGCGGGTCTCGACCCGGTGTGGTCGGGTGGCGACGTCGAGGCCGCGGTCACCGGCATCTGCGAGCAGATCTCGCCGACGCTCAAGGGCTGACCCGCGTGACCGCACGCACCGTCGCGGCGAACGATCGAAGAGCCCTGCCGAGCCGGCGTCCCCGTCCTGACGGGGACCGCTGGCTCGGCGTGGCCTTCGTCGCGCCCCAGGTCCTCGGCGTCATCGTCCTCGGCGTCGTCCCGTTCCTCTTCGTCATCTGGTACAGCTTCAACGAGTGGCGTCCGCTCACCGGCGGCATGGAGTTCATCGGGCTCGACAACTACTCGCGTCTCTTCGCTGACCCGACCTTCTCGGCCTCTGTCGTCGCGAGCCTGCTGTTCAGTGCCGGCGTCCTCATCCTGAACCTCGTGATCGCCATCAGCCTCGCCGTGCTCCTCAATCGGCGGATGAAGGGCATCACCGGGTTCCGCACGATCTTCTTCTCGCCCGTCGTGGTGTCGGTCGTCGCCTGGTCGGTGACCTGGGGGTTCCTCCTCGCCCCGGATGGCGGCATCAACGGAGCGCTGCGGATGCTCGGGATCGACGGGCCCAATTGGCTGGCAGATCCCTCCACCTCCCTGATCTCGCTCGTCGTGGTGCAGGTCTTCAAGGGAGTCGGTATGAACATGGTGCTTTTCCTCGCCGCGCTGCAGAGCGTACCGGAGGAGATCCGCGAAGCGGCGCAGCTCGATGGTGCGACGCCGTGGCGGTCGTTCTGGGCCATCACCGTGCCGATGATCGCTCCGACGATCCTGCTCACCGGCATCCTCACCACGATCGGCTCACTCGAAGTCTTCGCACCCGTGCAGCTGCTCACCGGAGGTGGTCCGGGGGATTCGACCAACGTCCTGCCGTTCCTCCTTTACCGCACCGCTTTCGTCAGCCAGCAGTTCGGCTATGCCAGCGCGATCGGTGTCGTTCTGTTCGCCATCATCCTGGCCCTGACGATGCTGCAGTGGACCACGCGACGCAAGTGGGTGCACGATGAGGTCTGAGACTTCGAAGGCGGCCCGCAGCCGCTCCAGGATCAACACCGTCGTGCTCTACGTGCTGCTCGTCGTGGTGTCGGTGCCGTTCCTGTATCCGACCCTGTGGATGTTCTTCTCGTCGTTCAAGCCGGCGAACGAGATCTTCCTCCAGCCGCCGACGCTGCTGCCCAGGGAGTGGACCCTCGACGGCTTCGTGCAGGTGTTCACGGCGCAGCCGTTCCTGCAGCAGTACGGCAATTCGATGTACATCGCGGCGATCGTCACCGTGTCGTCGATCCTGCTCTCGGCGATGGCCGGCTACGCCTTCGCGCGGATCCGTTTCCCGCTGCGCAACGCGGCCTTCACCCTGCTGCTCGCGGCGATGATGGTGCCGACCGAGGTGACGATCATCCCGATCTTCACGGCGGTGAACGCCATGGGGCTCAACGACACCCACTGGCCGCTCATCATCCTCCCGATCTTCGGGCCGACAGCGGTCGTCTCCGTGTTCATCTTCCGGCAGCACTTCCTCAGCTTCCCCAAGGACTACGAGGAAGCGGCGCGGCTGGACGGCGTCACACGGGCCGGGGTGTTCTTCCGCATCGCCCTCCCGTTGGCGACGCCGGCGATCGCGGCAGTCGGGATCATGGCGTTCCTGCGCTCGTTCAACATGTACTTCGAGGCGCTCATCTTCCTGCGCACACCGGAGAAGTTCACCCTCGGACTCGCGATCACCCGCTATCAGGACTTCTACGGCGAGCAGATGTGGAACACGCAGCTCGGCGCAGCGTCTCTCACCGTCGTCCCGATCCTCGTGGTGTTCCTCATCGCGCAGAAACAGTTCGTTCAGGGCCTCGCCCAGACGGGGCTCAAGGGATGAGCTGACTTCCCCCCACAGCGACGACGCGGACCGGGCGTCGTCGCCACTCACCATGCCCCGGTCAGAGACGAAGGAGTCGAGATGATGCATGAGGATGAGGCCCGCCCGCAGATGCTGCCGGCGCTCAGCCGAAGGAACTTCCTGGTCGGTGCGAGTGCCGCCGCGGCGCTGCTCGCGATAGGGAACGCGGGGGCGTCGCCCGCGCTGGCGACATCGGCCGGCACGGTGTTGCCGCTCGTCGCGCCGCTCCCCGCCGGGCAGCCGGTGCGTTCCCAGTTCGCCCCGAACGAGCAGGTGCTGGCCGCTTATCTGATGATCGTCGCGCCGCTCGCCAACAGCGTCAGGGACGTCGCGCCGAACTACGGATGGATGGAGGACGGCTGGTGGCGCACTCCGAACCAGCCGTACAACACCCGCATCATGGAGCATGTCGCGACGCTCTCGTGGTTCTACGCCAACGACCGCCCATGGAACCCGTACTACCGCGACCCCGCTCTCCTCGGACGGCTCGACGCGGCGCTCGGCCACTACCTCTCGCTGCAGCACGCCGACGGCTCGTACCCGGAGTACTCGCCCACCGAGCACCACCTGTCGCCGACCGGATTCGGAACCGTGGCGCTCGCCGCGGTCCTCCGAGACCTCCGCGCCGCAGGCGAACTCCACGACCGCCGTCTGCAGATCCGCGACGCCATCCGCAAGAGCTCGGCCTGGCTCGTCGACACCTCGCGCCCGCATTGGAACCGACCTGTGCAGTTCGCCAATCAGGTGGTCGCCGGCCTCTCCGGAGTGGTCGAGGCGGCGCACATCCTCGGCGAGCCCGCGGTGAGCGCCTCCGTTCCGAACCGGCTGCAGATCATCCTGAAGGACGGCCAGGCTCCGGCCGGGTTCTTCCACGAACCCCTCGCGCCGGATGCCGGATACAACTTCGATGTGATGCTGCCCGATCTCGGCGCCCTCTACAAGCGGCTGCCTGACCCGTCGATCATCCAGCTGGCCGAGCGGTTCGCCGCGTGGTGGGGGTACGTCGTCGTCATGGAACCCGGGCGGAACGAAGGCTTCATCCTCTCCGGGACGAGTGCGCGCAACATCGTCGCGACGTTCGTCACCACCCCCGTGGACGATCTGGATCGCAGCGCCCTCGCGCGGACGCTGCTGCCGCACGTGCCCGCGCTGCGTGCCTTCTACGCGAGCGCGGAGGAGAAGACGCAGGCGCGAAACGCGTGGAGCGCCTCCTCGGCACCCGTGGCCCCGAGGCAGAAGCAGGATTCGTCGCCGCGGCTGCACATGCATGTCCCGCAGGCGCCGATCGGGGTGCCCGCGGCGCAGCGCGATGCCCAGGTCGCCGCGCTGCGGTATCGGGCGGAGAGCACGTTCACCGAGCTGCGCAAGGGCACCCTCGATCAGCAGTACGTGTTCGTCCGCCGCCCCGGCTACTACACCGCAGGCCTCTACGGCGTGCGGCAGAACTCGCTCCAGCGGATGGGGACGAACGCGTTCTGGCACCCCGTCGCGGGCATGCTCGCCCTCACCGTGAACAGCACGGGGCCGGATGACTGGACGACCGTCGCGGACACGGTCGGGACGGCCTCATCGCGGGGCCCGGTGACGGCGACGCATCATGCCGGCTCCACTGCATCGGGCACCGTGATCCCGGCGGATGCGCTGACGGGATACACGGGTACCTTCACCACCAGGTACGTGACCGCGGACGGCGCCGTCACCACGGATGTGACACATCGCCCGGATGGGATCAGGCGTGCGATGACGACGCCGGGAGCGTCTCGCGAGCGCATCCCGCTCATCATCGGCACCGACGATCAGGTGGTCTTCGCCAACGGCACGCCGGCGCCCTACGGACAGGAGACCATCACCGTCACCCGAGGGATCACGGTCACCCGAGGCGGCATGAGATTCGTCATCGACTGGGGTGTGGACCGCGAAGCGAAGTACGCGCCGATGGACCGGTCGTACCTCGGGAACCGAACGCACCGGATCCTCACGATCAGCTTCGCGAACTCGCTCGCCGTCGACTTGAAGGTCGTGCCGGCGGTCTGACACCCGGGTCCGCGTCGGCGCCGGCGGTTCTGCGGCGCCGACGCGGGACCGGCGGCGTCGTCCCGTCCCGCTAGGACCGCACGAGCCGCGCGATCGCGTCCGACGCTTCCTTGATCTTCGCGTCGGCGTCGTCGCCGCCCATGCGAGCGGCGTCCACGACGCAGTGCTTGAGGTGGTCGTCGAGAAGGCCGACGGCCACCGCCTGGAGTGCGCTGGTGAGCGCGCTGATCTGGGTGAGGATGTCGATGCAGTACTTCTCGTCGTCGACCATCTTCGTGATCCCGCGTGCCTGACCCTCGATGCGGCGCATCCGGTTCAGGTACTTGGTCTTGTCGGTGATGTAGCCGTGGGCGTGTTCGTCAGCCGTCGCTTCGGGGGTCATCTCTGCTTCCTTCGTCGCATGATCGGGTTTCAGCGGCCGAGGACGGCGCGCGTGCTCGCTTCGGGGGTGATGTCGATGCGTCGCAGCAGCTGGGCGTTCAGCGCCACGACGACGGTCGACAGGGACATCAGGATAGCCCCGACCGACATGGGCAGGACGAATCCGATGGGCGCCAGCACGCCGGCGGCGAGCGGAACCGAGAGCAGGTTGTAGCCGGCCGCCCACCACAGGTTCTGCTTCATCTTGCGGTACGCGGCGCGGGACAGCTCGATCACGGAGACCACCGACCGCGGGTCGGAGCTCGCGAGGATCACGCCGGCCGAGGCGATGGCGACATCCGTCCCCGCGCCGATCGCGATGCCCACGTCGGCCTGGGCGAGGGCGGGAGCGTCGTTGACGCCGTCACCGACCATCGCGACCTTCTTGCCCTCGGCCTGCAGCTCGGCGACCTTCCTCGACTTGTCTTCGGGGCGCACGCCGGCGAAGACCCGGTCGATGCCGAGCTCGGCGGCGACCGACTCGGCGACGGCCTGGGCATCGCCGGTGATCATGACGACCTCGACGCCGAGCCGGTGCAGAGCATCCACGGCCTGCTGCGATTCCGGGCGCACCTCGTCGGCGAGCTTCAGCCCGCCCACGACCTGTCCGTCGACCACGACGTGCAGGATGATGGCGCCCTCGCCCCGCCACTGATCCGCGGCCGGGATCTCCTGCCCGCCGACCTCGTCGAGGAGCTTCGGGCCGCCGACGCGGACCTCGCGGCCGTCGACCGTCGCCGTCACGCCGACCGCGGGCGACGAGGTGAACCCGGATGCCTTCGCGAGAGCGGTGCCCTTCTCCTGGGCGGCCCGCACGATCGCGCGGGCGAGAGGATGCTCGCTGTCGGCCTCGGCGGATGCGGCGAGGAGCAGCAGCCGGTCGGCGTCGAGGTCGCCGGTCGGCTCGACGGCGGTCACCGTCGGCGCTCCCTTGGTGAGCGTGCCGGTCTTGTCGAAGAGCACGGCATCGACCGTGCGCATGCTCTCCAGTGCCAGGCGGTCCTTGATCAGGACGCCTCCGCGAGCCGCGCGCTCGGTGGCGATCGACACGACCAGCGGGATCGCGAGGCCCAGTGCGTGCGGGCAGGCGATGACGAGGACGGTGATGCTGCGCACCACGGCGGCATCCGGGTTCCCGACCAGGGTCCAGACCACGGCGGTGAGGGCGGCCGAGAGCAGCGCGAACCAGAACAGCAGCGCGGCGGCGCGGTCGGCGATGCGCTGGGCGCGCGAGGAGGAGTTCTGCGCTTCGGTGACCAGTCGCTGGATGCCGGCCAGGGCCGTGTCGTCGCCGGTCGCCGTGATCTCGACGCGCAGACCGGAGTCGGTGGCGACGGTTCCCGCCGTGACGGTGTCTCCCGTGGCGCGGGTGACCGGACGGGATTCGCCGGTGACCATGGACTCGTCCATGGCCGCGGTGCCGTCGATGATGCGGCCGTCGGCCGGGATGCTTCCGCCGGGACGGACGACCACGACATCGCCGACGACGAGATCGGCGGGAGAGACGGTGACGACGGTGTCGCCCTCGACGCGCTCGGCCTCATCCGGCAGCAGGGCGGCGAGCGAGTCGAGTGCCGACGTGGTCTGCGCGAGCGACCGCATCTCGATCCAGTGGCCGAGCAGCATGATGACGATGAGGAGTGCGAGCTCCCACCAGAACTCGAGCTCGTGATGGAGGAGTCCCAGCGTCGCGCCCCACGAGGCGAGGAATGCGACCGTGATGGCGAGGCCGATGAGGAGCATCATGCCCGGCTTGCGTGACTTGAGCTCGCTGACGGCGCCGGCGAGGAAGGGCCAGCCGCCCCAGACGTACATGACCGTGCCCAGCACCGGCGCGATGAACCGCGCCCACCCGGGGACTTCGTAGCCGACGATCATCGCGAACATCGGCGAGAATGCCACCACGGGTACGGCGATGACGAGGTTGATCCAGAACAGGCGTCGGAACTGACCGACATGGTCGCCGTGACCTGCGTGCCCGCCGTGACCTGAGTGACCCCCATGACCGCCGTGGTTCTCGTGCCCCTCGTGATCGCCATGGCTCTCGTGGCTGCCATGGTTCTCGTGCGCAGCCTCCGGGGCATCCATCGAGTGCGCGGGCGAGTGGTGGTGCGCATGCGGATCGGTCATGGGGTCATCCTCTCTCAGGCCATGTTGGCGGCGTACTTGGCGGGGTCGGAGTCGAAGGCCGGGCCGCATCCGGCGCAGCAGAAGTAGTACCGCTCGCCCTCGTGATCGCGGAAGAGGCCCGCCGCCTCTGCGGCCTTCTTGCTGACCGGGTTGCCGACCATGACCGGGCAGGTCGTCAGATCGTCACTCGCACCGCCGGCCAGCAGGTTTGCGCGTCCGTTTCCTGCCGCGGCGGGGTTCGGGGCACTGATGCTGCAACAGCTGGCGGGTGCCTCGGTGTCGTTCGTCATGCGGGTGATTCCTCTCTCATTCTTCGGTGGGGGGCGGTGGTGGCGGAAGGGGCGTCAGGGCTTGGCGATGCTCTTGAAGCCGCGCAGGCGCAGGCTGTTGCCGACGACGAAGACGCTCGAGAGCGCCATGGCCGCACCGGCGAGCATCGGGTTCAGCATCCCGAGCGCCGCGACGGGGATCGCCGCGACGTTGTACGCGAAGGCCCAGAACAGGTTGGTCTTGATGGTTCCGAGGGTCTTGCGCGACAGTCGGATCGCATCGACGGCGCTGCGCAGGTCGCCCCGCACCAGGGTGATGTCGGATGCTTCGATCGCGACGTCCGCGCCGGTGCCCATGGCGAGACCGAGGTCGGCCTGAGCGAGGGCAGGGGCGTCGTTGACGCCGTCGCCGATCATCGCGACGGTCTTGCCCTCGCGCTGCAGTCGGGTGACGACATCGACCTTGTCCTTCGGGAGGACCTCGGCGATGACCTCTTCGATGCCCACTTCGGCGGCGATCTGGCGGGCGACCGCCTCGTTGTCGCCGGTGAGCAGGATGGGGGTCAAGCCGATCGCCTTGAACTGGGCGATCGCCTCGGCGCTGCTGGGCTTGACGGTGTCGGCCACCACGAGGATGCCGCGTGCCTGCCCGTCCCAGCCGACCGCGACGACGGTCTTGCCTTCGCCCTCGGCGCGCGCCTTCGTCGAGGTGAGCTCGCGGCTGAGCTTCTGCGACCACTCGGCGAGGAGCGAGTCACGGCCCACCAGCACGGCGTGACCGTCGACGACGCCCTGCACGCCCTTGCCCTCGATGTTCGCGAAGTCCTCGGGTGGCGACAGTGCGCCGACCTCCTGAGTGGCGCCCTTGGCGATGGCCTGCGCGATGGGGTGCTCGGAGGCATCCTCCAGTGCGCCGGCGAGCCGGAGCAGCTCCGCGCGATCGGTGCCGTCCTCGACGAACACGTCGACCAGCGTCATCCGGCCGGTGGTGACCGTTCCGGTCTTGTCCAGCACGACGGTGTCGATCTTGCGGGTGGATTCGAGAACCTCCGGGCCCTTGATGAGCACGCCCATCTGCGCGCCGCGTCCGGTGCCGACCAGCAGAGCGGTGGGGGTGGCGAGACCGAGCGCGCACGGGCAGGCGATCACGAGCACGGCGACGGCCGCCGTGAATGCCGCGGTCACCGGGAATCCGGCACCGAGCCAGCCGCCGAGCGCCACGACCGCGATCACGATCACGATGGGCACGAACACGCCGGAGATGCGGTCGGCGAGCCGCTGCACCTCGGCCTTCCCGGTCTGCGCGTCTTCGACGAGCTGCGCCATCTGCGCCAGCTGCGTGTCCGACCCGATGCGGGTCGCCCGCACCACGAGTCGACCGCCGACGTTCGTCGTGGCGCCGGTGACGGAGTCCCCCTCGGCCACTTCGACGGGCACGGCCTCGCCCGTGAGCATGGATGCATCCACGGCCGATGTCCCGGAGACGACGATGCCGTCGGTGGCGATCTTCTCGCCCGGTCGCACGATGAACTCGTCGCCGACCTGCAGGTCTTCGACGGGGACCTTCGTCTCGACGCCGCCGCGCAGGACGGCGACCTCCTTCGCTCCGAGTTCGAGGAGAGCACGCAGGGCGGCACCCGCCTGCTTCTTGGAGCGCTTCTCGAAGTAGCGCCCGGCGAGGATGAACATCGTCACCCCGGCACCCACCTCGAGGTAGATGTTGGCCGCTCCGTCGGAGGGAGCGAGCGCGAACTCGAAGGGGTGCGTCATGCCCGGCGTACCCGCGGTGCCGAAGAACAGTGCGTACAGCGACCACAGGAACGCGGCCGAGGTGCCCATCGAGATGAGCGTGTCCATGGTCGCGGCGCCGTGGCGGAGGTTCGTCCACGCGGCCTTGTGGAACGGCCACGCCGCCCAGATGATCACGGGCGCGGCCAGGGCGAGAGACGCCCACTGCCAGTACATGAACTGCAGCGCGGGGATCATCGCCATCGCGATCACGGGCACCGTCAGCACGACGGAGCCGATCAGGCGGTTGCGCAGCGAGCGCAGCTCCGGATCCTCGCCCTCGGCGTCACCGGTCGCTCCGGCGTCTGCGCGCTTGCCCTTCGGGGCGGGCAACGCGGCCGAGTAACCCGTCTTCTCCACCTCGGCGATCAGCAGTGCCGGGTCGTAGCCGTCGGGAACCGTGACCTTCGCCTTCTCGGTCGCATAGTTCACGGTCGCGACGACGCCCTCGAGCTTGTTGAGCTTCTTCTCGATCCGCATCGCGCAGGAGGCGCAGGTCATCCCGCCGATCTCCAACTCGACGCCGGACCCCACGCTCGAGGGTGCTGATGTGCTCATGTCCTTCTCTTTCTGCGGTGACTGTTGCTCAGGGCCGCGGCGGATGGCCGGCGGCCGGGCGTCGTGCGAGGCTCAGTGGCCGTCGTCGTGCGCGTCGTCGTCGGATGCCGGTGCGTCCCCGGCGGGGGCGGCGGCATCGAGCACGAACTCGGCGGTGTGCACCGTGCCGTCGACCTGGAAGTCCAGGTACAGCAGGTAGCGGCCCGCGGTCGGGGCCTCGGCGGCGAAGGCGATCTCCGGACCGGAGGTCTCTCCCGCCTTCGGCTCGTCGCCCGCGGCGTGCACGTGCAGGTAGGCGAGGTCGCCCTCGCGCAGCGCGACCAGGTGGCCGAAGGCACCGAGGTACGGTTCCAGGCCGGTCACCGGGGCGCCGTCCTTCGTGAGGGTGAAGGTCAGGTCGCTCGCCGATCCGGCTTCGAGCGCCCCGTCGAGCGACACGGTGAAGCCGTCGACCTCGGCGACCTGCGTCGGCTCGGGTGTGACGGGCGTGAACTCGCCGGCGACCTGCACGGTGTGCGTGAGGGTGAGCGAGGGGGCGTCCGCGCCGGCCGGCGTGAAGTCGGCGAAGACGCGGTAGGTGCCGGCGGCGTCCCATTCCCACGGCAGCGACCACGTGCCCGTGGCCTCGTCCAGCGTGGGGTGCACGTGACGGAACTGACTTCCGTCTGAACGCACCACGATCAGGTGCAGGTCCTTGTCGTGCGCGGTCGTGTACTCCGTGACCGGGGTGCCGTGCGCGTCGCGGATCTGGAAGCTCAGCTCGCCGGGCTCGTCCGCCCCCGCCGGTGCCTCGACCGGAGACAGTGCGTATCCTTCGAGGCTCAGCGAGAGTCCCTTGAGGGTGTCCGCTGCTGCGCTCGCCGCATCCTCCGTGGTCGCGACTGCGCCGTGTGCTCCGTGCTCTTCCATCTCGGTACCTTTCGTCCACTCACTGACAACGCTCGGGGGGATGATGGCCTGGGCGAGGCCGAATGCCGCGCCGAACGCCACCACCACCCCCGCCCCGTACAGGGCGAGCCGCGCCCCGGCGTTCATGCCTTCCGCACCGCCGAGTACCCGGCCTCGGCGACGGCGGCCAGGATCTGCGCGTCATCGACGGAGTCGGAACCGGTGACGAGGAGCACGCCCGTCTGCGCACTCACCTGGATGTCTTCGACGCCCGGGACCTCGGCGACCTCTTCGCGGACCGACATCTCGCAGTGTCCGCAGGTCATCCCGGTCACCTGGAATTCGTTCGTGGTCATCGCGTATCCTCTTTTCGATCAGTACCCGTACCGGGTATCAGTGACAACGGTATACCCATGAGGGGTATTCCTCAACCGGCCGGATCCGTTGCGCGGACCCGGCCGGGTCGGCGGTCGGGGGTGTTCTACGACGCGGGTGTCGTGCTCCGCGTCCGGCGACGCGCATCCGCCACGTCATCCGAGGGGATCACGAGCGTGGGGCGCGTGGCGTGGTGGAGCACGTTCGCCGAGGTGCTCCCCAGCAGCGTCGCCTTGATTCCGCGCAGCCCTCGGGATCCCAGCACGATCAGGTCGACGTCGAGCTCCTCGGCGGCATCCACGATCGCTTCGGATGCGGTGGCCATCGTCGACGAGATGAGCGGCTCCGCCTGCAGTCCGAGGTCGCGAGCCAGCTGCGCACCGTCGGTGGCGATCTTCTCCGACACGTCGAGTGCTGCGGCGTCGAGGCCCTGCAGGCTCTCGAGGGCCGGATGGCCTTCGAGGTGCGCCGCGAAGCCTTCCAACGGTTGACGGGCGTAGAACAGCACCGCGGTCGCGCCGGGGAAGAGTCCGGCGACGGTGTGCATCGCGCTCTGCGCGTTGGGTGAGCCGTCGTAGGCGATGAGTACTTTCAGGGTGGACATGATTCTTTCCTTACGGGTCAGGGGTCACTGGTCGTCGTCGGAGAGTCGGGGATCAGGCCGATACCGACTCCTCGGAGACGAAGGCCGCTGCCCGCGGCTTCCTCATGGCGATCGCCGTGATGATCGCTCCCAGCAGGGCGAGGATCGCCGCGCCGATGAAGGCGGCGGAGTATCCCTGGGTGAGCTCGACCGTGGTGGAGTCGTGCCCGGCGATGCCGTAGACGATCGCCGTGAGGACGGCGAGTCCGAGCGCGGATCCGATCTGATAGCTGGTGCTGACCAGCCCGGAGGCCACGCCGGTCTCCGCCGGAGGTGCCGCGTTGATGGCGGTGCCGAGCGACGGGACGAAAGCCAGCGACATACCGAGAGCGGCGAGCAGCGAGGCGGGCAGGACATCGACGGCGTAGGTGCCGTCCGGTCGGATGAAGGCGAGCCACGCCAGCCCACCGGCCAGTAGGAGGAGTCCGCTGACGATCAGCGCCTTGGCACCGAACCGCTCCTGTAGTCGGGGTGCCAGTGCGATCATGACGAGCACGACCAGTCCGGTCATCGGCAGCAGTGCGGCACCGGCGGCGAATGCGCTCGCACCGAGCACCTGCTGCAGGTACAGGTTGAGGAAGAACCACATCGACACCCAGGCGGCGCCGAGCATCAACTGGGCGACGTTCGCCGCTCCGAGAAGCGGGGCGCGCAGCAGTCCGAGGCGCAGCAGCGGGTTGCGACTGCGGGCCTGGATGAGGAAGAAGATCAGCAGCAGGACGATTCCGGCCGCCAGCATCCCGAGGGTCGACCAGGTGAGCCAGCCGATCTCCGGTGCGTTGACGACGGCGTAGACCACGGCCGCGAGTCCGAGGGTCACCGTGACCGCTCCGCCGATGTCGATCGAGCCCGATGCCTTGCGGACGGTGCGGGGGAGGGCGGTGCCGGTGAAGGCGAGCACGAGGAGCGCGATCGGCACGGTGACGTAGAACACCCACGGCCAGCTCACGTACTCGGTCAGGACTCCGCCGAGGAAGACACCGGCCGTGCCGCCAATGGGTGCGGCGGCGCCGTAGACGGCGAACGCCTTGGGGAGGTCGGAGGTCCCGCCGAACAGCATCATGAGCAGGGTCAGAGCTGCGGGGGCGATCATCGCGGATCCGGCGCCCTGGATGGCGCGTCCGGCGATCTCGACGCCGACGTTGCCGGCGGCCCCGGCCATGATCGAGCCGACGATGAGGACGATCCAGCCGAGCACGAAGATCTTGCGGGCGCCGAATGCGTCGGAGAGGCGTCCACCCAGCAGGAGCAGGCCGCCGAATGCGACGACGTAGGCGTTGAACACCCAGGACAGCGACTCGGGGGTGAAGCCGAGAGCCCTCTGGATGTCGGGTAGGGCGACGCCGATGATCGATGTGTCCATGATCACGACGAATTGCGCGGTGGCTATCAGCACGAGGCCGAGCCACCGCTTCGCGGGTGACAGGGGTCGGGATGTGGACATGGTCGTTCCTCCTGGAAGCTCGCCGGGATGTCCGGGTCGCGGTGTAGCCTATACCCATAGGGGGTAGGGGTAACGCCACGAACTACATCTCAGGAGAAAGCACGGGAGAACGAGAAGAGCGGCGGAAAGATCACCTTCCCGCCGCTCTTCGTGATGCCTCGGACGGGCTCCCCGGGTCAGCCCGGTGCCAGCGTGGCGAGCTCGCCGAGAAGGGGCGGATCTGCCCCCGGCCGGGAGACGGTGACCGCTGCGGCGCGGGCGCTGAAGCGGAGGAGCTCGGCTAGGGAGTCGCCGTCGATGCGGCGCAGCTTCTCGCGCGATTCCGCCGAATCGAGGCCGAGATCGAGGAGACCGTGGATGAGCGCGCTCATGAAGGTGTCACCCGCCCCGACCGTATCGACGACATTCACTGGTCGCCCGGGAACATGCGTCACGCCGTCGCGGGCCACGGCGAAGGCACCGCTCGCGCCCTTCGTGACCACGATCACCGACGGCCCCTGCTGCAGCCACGACCGGGCCACGTCGAGAGGGTCGACGTCGGGATACAGCCACGCCAGATCTTCGTCGCTGGCTTTCACGAGGTCGGCGAGGGCCACGAAGCTCTCCACGTCGCCGACGGCCCGACGACGGTCGGGGAGAAGTGCCGGACGCACATTGGGGTCGTACGTGATCAACGATGTCTCCCGCATCGCCGTGAGATGCGCGCGCACGACCGCGGCCCCGGGATCCATCAGAGCGGCGATGGAGCCGGTGTGCACGATTCCGATGTTGTTGCTGTGGGAGAGCGCGGCCGCGGCCAACGACCAGGAGATGTCGAACTCGTAGCGGGCCGAACCGGATTCGTCGAGGTGCGCGGTCGCTGTCGCCGTCTTCGTCGTCGCCGAAGAGGTGACCCGGACCCCTGCCTTGTGCAGCCACTCGCGCACCTGATCGCCGTGCGCATCGTCGCCGAGCTGGGTCAGGAAGTGCGCGGTGTCGCCGAGGCGACCGAGGGCGAGGGCGACATTGGCGGGGCTCCCGCCGGGGCTCTCGTCGATGCGCCCATCTCCGCGATGGACGACATCGACGAGAGCTTCTCCGATGACCAGGACGTGACGGCTCATGAACGCCCGGTGGGCGTCAGGAAGGAGAGGACGCTCTGCGGTTCGACGATCCGCGGAGTGAGAGCGGCGTTGAACGCGCGCCCCGCCTCCGCACCGAGGTGCGCGTCGAACGCCTCCCGGTCCCGGTACCGCTCGAAGACGACGAAGCGGTCCGGGTCCTCGGCCCGGCGATAGACCTCGAAGGTCTCGTTGCCGGGCTCGGCCCGCACGCTCTGCGCATACTCCTGGATCAGGGCGTCGACCTCGTCGGCCGCGGCGGGCAGCGCCGTGAACTCGGCGGAGAGGACGACCTGGCTGTCGCTCATGCCTGCGCTGCTCCCGTCATGATGGCCACGGCATCGGTCATGCTGTGCGACTGCGGCGTGATGGTCGCGGCCTTCTTGCCGAGGCGCTGGATGTGGATGCGGTCGGCGACCTGGAACACGTGCGGCATGTTGTGGGAGATGAGGATGACGGGCACGCCGTTGCCTCGGAGGTTCTCGATCAGCTCGAGCACCTGGTTCGACTCGCGCACACCCAGGGCCGCGGTCGGCTCGTCGAGGATGACCACCTTCGAGCCGAAGGCCGCCGCCCGCGCCACGGCCACGGCCTGACGCTGACCTCCGGAGAGGTTCTCGACCGAGACGGTCACATCCTGCAGCGTCGAGATCCCCAGCTTCAGCACCTGGTCGCGGGCGTCCTTGCGCATGCCGGCGGTGTCGAGCGCGCGGAACACGGAGCCGAGGATGCCGGGCTTGCGGCGCTCGCGCCCGAGGTACAGGTTGGCGGCGACGTCGAGCGCGGGGGAGACGGCGAGGTTCTGATAGACCGTCTCGATCCCGGCGTTGCGCGCATCCTGGGGTCCCTTGAACTGCACCGGCTGTCCGTCGAGGAGCAGCTGTCCCTCGTCGGGGATGTACGCGCCGGTGAGGCACTTGATCAGCGTCGACTTGCCGGCGCCGTTGTCGCCGATGATCGCGAGGACCTCGCCGGCGTGCAGCTGCAGGCTCACGCCATCGAGACCGACCACGCGGCCGAACGTCTTCACGAGGCGCTTGGCCTCGAGCACGGGAACGCCGGTGGGTGTCGGTGCCGGCGAGAGGGTTTCCGCTGTCTGGCTCATTTGCGTACCTTTCGGATCCACTGGTCGATGGCGACCGCGACGATGACGAGGATGCCGATCGCGAGGGTCTGGTAGAGACCGTCGACGCCGGCGAGGAAGAGGCCGTTGCGGAAGACGCCGACGATGATCGCGCCCAGCAACGTGCCCCAGATGATGCCGCGACCGCCGAACAGCGACGTCCCGCCGATGACCACGGCCGTGATGGAGTCGAGGTTGAGGTCGGCGCCGGCGTTGGGGCTGGCTGCGCCCGAGCGGCCGATCTGGATCCAGGCGGCGACGGCGAGGATGGCGCCGGCCGCGATGTAGACGCTGAACAGCACCTTCTTGGTCGAGATGCCAGCGAGGCGTGCAGCATCCGCGTCGTCGCCGACGGCGTAGACGTGGCGACCCCAGGCGGTGCGGCCGAGGATGTACGCGACGAGGGCGTACAGCGCGAGCATGATCAGCACGCCCACGGTGAGGCGGACGTCGCCGATCGGCAGCGCGGTGGCGGTCCAGGTGAGCAGCTCCGGCATGTCCGACTTCCGGATCGTCTGGCCGCCGCTGTAGAGCAGGGTCAGGGCGATGAAGACGTTGAACGTACCGAGCGTCGCGATGAACGGAGGCAGCTTCACGCGGGTGACGAGCAGACCGTTGAGGGCTCCCGCGGCGAGGGCGGCGATGAGTCCGGCGAGTAGGGCGATCGGCGCGGGGAGCCCGTTGTTCGCGGCGGTCTGCGCCATCACCATCGAGGTGCCGATCATCAGCGCGCCCACCGACAGGTCGATGCCCGCGGTGAGGATGATCAGGGTCTGCGCGATGGCGACGGTGCCGACGACCGAGACCTGGTCGAGCACGAGCGAGAGGTTCGCTGCGGCGAAGAAGCGGGGGTTGATCGCGCCGAACACGATGACGGCGATGACGAGCACGACGGCGGGGCTGATCGCCGGGTATCGGTGCAGGACGCCGCGGACGCGATCCACCGGCGTGCGGTGGTCGAGGAACTCGGCGGCGAGATCCAGAGAGGATGTGGGGGCTGTTTGCGTCACGATGTCACTTCCATAGGTCGTTCCGGGGATGCCGCGGACCGGTGTGCGGCCCGCGGCATCCGCAGGAGTACTGCTTACTCGCCGCCCCAGCAGATGCCGGAGGCTTCGGCGGTGTCGATCGACTTCACGCCGTCGACGGGCTGGTCGGTCACGAGCTCGACCCCGGTGTTGAAGAAGTCGAGGCCTTCGGAGTTCTCCGGCTTCGTGCCGTCGTTGACGAGGTCGACGATCGCCTGGACGCCCAGCTCGGCCATCTTCACCGGGTACTGCTGGCTCGTCGCGTCGATGATCCCGTCCTCGACCTGACCGACACCGGCACAGCCGCCGTCGATCGAGACGATCAGGACGTCGTCCTTGCTCTTGCCCGCGGCTTCGAGGGCCTGGTAGGCGCCGTAGGCTGCGGGCTCGTTGATCGTGTAGACGACATTGATGTCGGGGTCCTTGGCGAGGAGGTTCTCCATCGCGGTACGCCCGCCGTCTTCGGCGCCCTGCGACGCCTCGTTGCCGACGATCGTGTACGAGCCGCCCTTGCCGCCGCTGTAGGAGCCGTCGGACTCCTCGTCGCCGTTGACCTGGTCGTCGCCGAGCTCGATGCCCATGCCGTCGAGGAAGCCCTGATCGCGGTTGTAGTCCACGCTCACGGCCTTGTCGTCGAACAGGTCGATCATTCCGATCACGGCGTCTTCACCGTCGAGCGTCGCCGCGGTCCACTGGCCGATGTACTGGCCGGCGAGGAAGTTGTCGGTCGCGAACGTGATGTCCACGGCGTCGGCGGGGTCGGGTGCGGTGTCGAGGGCGATCACGAAGATCCCCGCGTCGCGGGCCTTGTCGATCGCGTCGAGCACGGCCGGGCCGTTGGGGGTGATCAGGATGCCCTTGTCGCCCTTGGAGATCGCGGCCTCGATGGCCTGGATCTGGGTGTCCTCATCGCCGTCTTCCTTGCCGGCGGCGAGGGTGAGCGAGACGCCGTCCTTCTCGGCCGCAGCCTTGGCGCCGTCCTGCATCGCCACGAAGAACGGGTTGGAGTTGGTCTTCACGATGAGCGAGACGCCGATCGTGTCGTCGTCGGAACCGCCGCCTCCGGCGTTCGTGCCGCCGGAGCAGCCGGTCAGCGTCAGTGCAAGACCTGCCGACACCGAGACCGCGGCCAGAACGGCGCGGGTGAATCGTGGGGTGTGCTTCGTCATTGAGTTCCTCTCGGCCGTCGTCGCCCGGTTGACAACGATGTCAAGGGCAGTTCTAGTCGATCGCTGAAGTAGAGTCAAGTCACCCTTCAGGAAATGAGACTCAAGCGTGACATCGATGTCGACAACTCCGGCACACCGGCCCCGCGCGACGATGAAGCACGTCGCCGCGCTTGCAGGCGTCGGGGTCAAGACGGTGTCCCGCGTGATCAACGACGAGCCGAACGTGACCGAGGCCACAGCGGAACGGGTGTGGAACGCGGTTCGCGAACTCGACTACCAGCTCGACCTGCAGGCGGGGAGTCTGCGCCGCGCCGATGGGCGCACCCGCACCCTGGGGCTCCTGGTCGGAAGTGTGGACAACCCGTTCGCCGGCGCCATCCATCGGGCCGTCGAAGACATCGCATCCGCCCGCGGCGTCGCCGTCTTCGCCTCGAGCATGGATGACGATGCCGGGCGGGAGTCGGAGGCCGTGCGGGCATTCCTCCAGCGCCGTGTCGACGGGCTGATCCTCACCACGGCCAGTGATCACCCCGAGTATCTGCCCCTGCTCCGCGAGCGCGGTCTGCCCGTCGTCTACATCGACCGCGAGCCGGTGGAGCCCGAGGTCGACAGTGTCGCCAGCGACAACCGCGCAGGGGCGGCCGCCGCGACGGCGCACCTGCTCGCGCACGGGCATCGGCGCATCGCGCTGCTCACCGACCGGCTCGACCTCATCACCGCCCGCGAGCGTCGGCAGGGCTACTTCGATGCGCTCGCCGAGGCCGGCGTGCCGGTGGCGGAGGAACTGATCGTCACGGGCCTGCGCGACGCGGAGGATGCGCAGGCCGCGCTCGCCGATCTCCTCGCGTCGGACGCCCCGCCCACCGCCGTCTTCAGTGCGCAGAACCTCATCACGATCGGGGCCGTGCACGCGCTCCGAGCCGCCGGTCTCTCCCGGTCGACCGCCCTCGTCGGCTTCGACGACGTCGCGCTCGCCGACCTCATGGATCCGGGTGTGACCGTGGTCGCGCAAGACCCGCAGCGCATGGGAACTTTGGCGGCGGAGAGGCTGTTCGCCCTCCTCGGTGACGACGACGATGCCCCGGCGAAGACCGTCGTCCCGGTCGCGCTGATCCCGCGAGGAAGCGGCGAGATCGCTCCGCAGCCGACCTCCTGATCGCTGTTGCGCTTCTCGGCGGCGACCCCCTAAGCTCCTGCATCAACGGTTGACATCGATGTCAATCCCCTGATCGCACGAAGGAGAGCGAACCGTTGCCTGAACCCAGACGTCCGCATCGGACGCAGCCCCACATGCCCGGAAGCATCATCATCGGCGGGGCGGTGAGCGCCATGCTGGCCCTCGGCTGCGTGCTCCCCGCAGCGGCTGCCGAACCTCAGCCGGGGGATGAGCAGTACCGTCCGCTGATCCACTTCTCGCCCGAGAAGAACTGGATGAACGACCCGAACGGCATGATCTACGTCGACGGTACGTATCACCTCTTCTTCCAGCACAACCCGGCCGGAACCCGGTGGGGGAACATGAGCTGGGGGCACGCTACATCGTCGGATCTGCTGCACTGGGAGGAGCAGCCGCTGGCGATCGGGCAGACGTTCGATGAGGACGGCGACTCCATCGAGGACATCTTCTCGGGGTCGATCGTCGTCGACGAAGACAACTCGGCCGGCTTCGGCCCGGCCGGATCGAAGCCGCTCGTCGCGATCTACACCTCCGCATACACGGCCAAGCACCCGGAGCATGCGGGGCTCCAGGCCCAGTCGCTCGCGTACAGCCTCGACGACGGACAGACCTGGACCAAGTACGACGGCAACCCCGTGCTGGATCGGAACTCGGCGAACTTCCGCGACCCGAAGGTGTTCTGGTACGACGGCCCGGCCGGTTCGTACTGGGTCATGACCGCGGTCGAGGCGCTCGACCACAAGGTGGTCCTGTACAAGAGCACCGACCTCAAGTCGTGGGAGCACCTTTCCGACTTCGGACCCGCGAACTCGACGGCCGGCATCTGGGAATGCCCCGACCTGTTCGAGCTGCCGGTCGACGGCGACCCGGAGAACACCAAGTGGGTCATGGTGGTCAATCTCAACCCCGGTGCGGTCAACGGTGGAAGCGGAGGGCAGTACTTCGTCGGCGAGTTCGACGGCGTGACCTTCACCTCGGAGACCACGGACGGGCCGACCGAAGTTCCTGCCGGCACGACGTTCGCGGGTTTCGACGACGGCGACTACGACGGCTGGACCGCGTCCAACGAGCCCGGCAACTGGGCGAACGGGCCGTGGGGAAGTGCGCCGGCCGCGGGTGCCTTGGAGGGCCAGAGCCCGGTCACGGGATTCGTCGGGGAGGGGCTCGCGAACAGCTTCCTCGACCACGACTGGGCGATCGGAACCCTGGAGTCACCCGAGTTCACCGTCGAAGACGACTACATCAACCTGCTCGTCGGCGGCGGCAAGCATCCGCACGTCCCGGGTGGCCAGATCGGCAATGAGCCGCCCGCGGGGCGCACGATCTTCGACTTCGAACTGCCCGAGGGGGAGACGCTGCAGAGCACGGGTTGGGAGCTCACAGGCGACTTCGCCGTCGATCCGGCGCGGAACCCCGCGACCCAGGGCGGCGAGTACTACCTGGGCGAGAAGCGCGTGAACACCTTCGAGGGCGGCCCGAACGGCGACGCGAACGTCGGCACGATGACCTCGCCGACGTTCACGATCGACGGCGATTACGCGTCGTTCCTGATCGGCGGCGGTCGTCGGGACGACGGAACGCTCCAGGCGGAGCTGGTCGTCGACGGCGAGGCGGTGCGCTCCGCGACCGGACGCGACGGCGGTGAGCTCGACTGGGTCTCGTGGGACGTGGCCGAGTTCGACGGTCGCGACGCGCAGCTGCGCATCCGCGACGAGGCGACGGGCGGCTGGGGCCATCTGACGTTCGACCAGTTGGTCATCGGCGACGAAGAGCCGAAGAAGCGGTCGAGCGAGACGAGCGTGAACCTGATCGTCGACGGCGACGTGGTGCGCAGCGCCACCGGCTCGAACAGCGAGAACCTCGACTGGGCGTCGTGGGACGTCGAGGAGTTCCGGGGCAAGCAGGCGACCATCCGCGCCGTCGACAACAACCGGCAGGGGTGGGGGCACCTCCTGTTCGACCAGGTGACCTTCTCGGACGCGCCGGTGCCGACCGCCCTCGAGGGCTATGACTGGCTCGACTGGGGGCGTGACTACTACGCCTCGGTGTCGTACTTCGGCACTCCGTCCGGATCGCGGATCATGCAGGGCTGGATGAACAACTGGGACTACGCCGGCGACATCCCCACTTCGACGTGGCGAAGCTCGATGAGCCTGCCGCGGGAGGTCGTGCTGACCGACACGGCAGACGGGCCGCGGCTGCGCCAGCAGGTGGTCTCGCAGATCGACGGGCAGCTCGACCCGAAGGCGGCCGAGGCTCTCAGCGATGTCGCGGTTGACGGTGACACGGCGCTGGGGCTGACCGCCGAGGTGGCGAAGCTCGATGTGACGCTGCGCCCGGGCGATGCGGATGCGGCGGGGATCACGGTGTTCTCCGACGGGAAAAAGGGCACGCAGATCGGCTACGACACCCGATCAGGCAGGCTCTTCGTCGACCGGACGAACTCCGGCAACGTCGGCTTCCACCCGTCGTTCGCCTCGATCTCCGACGTTCCGCTTGCGCTCGATGACGACGGCACGGTCACACTCGAGATCTACCTGGACCGGGCGTCCGTCGAGCTGTTCACCGACGACGGGATGCTGTCGATCACCGATCAGGTGTTCCCCGAGGCGGGGGCCACGACTGTCTCCGCCTGGTCTCGCGGTGGCGCGGCCACCATCGAGGACATCACGGTCACGCCGCTCACGCCCACCATGTGGCAGGTGCCCGATCCCGTCGATGAGGCGGCGGTCACGCTCAGCAGCAAGACGGTGAAGGCCGGTGGCACGGTCACCGTCGCGGGCACCGGGTTCGAGGCCGGGGCCGGTGTGAAGCTCGAGCTGAGGTCGGACCCGGTCTCGCTCGGGGCGGCGACGGCCGACGGGAACGGAGACTTCCGTCAGCAGGTGACGATTCCCGCGGCCGTGCCGGTCGGGGCGCACACGCTCGTGGTGCTGCGGGCGGATGGCACCGAGGTGTCGGCGCCGCTGACGGTCACCGCCCGAGACGGCGGGGGGACCGGTGGCGGAACCGGCGGGGGAACCGGCGGGACCGGCGGCGGTGCGGTCGGGGACCCGGGCGGTGACGGCAGTGGATTGCCGGGCGGTCTGGCGAACACCGGTGCCGAGCCGTGGATGCTGCTGGCGGCGGGCGTCCTGACCGTGCTCACCGGTGCGGCGCTGCTGCGGCACCGCAGCCGGAGTCGTCTCCGCTGATGCCGTGTCGGCGTGTGGGGCGTAGTGAATCTGCGTCCCACACGCCGCCGGACTGCGGCGCTCCGGTCAGGTGCCCGAGCAGAGGATGAGGGTGGAGCTGACGCTGGCGCCTGTCTTCGCGCTGGAGCCGCTGTAGCCCGTGGGCAGCGTCGCGACGGCGTTGAGCTGGAAAGCGACACTGATCGACAGCGTCGTGCGGAAGGCGATCGTCGCGCCCGCGGGGAGTTCGGCGGTGAGGGTGATCAGTCTGCTCGTGCCGGAGAGGACCGCGATGTTGGCGGTGCCCCCGGTGGCGCCGAAGGCTCCGATGTTCGCGATACCGGAGCCGACGATGGTGACGGTGGTGCCGACGGGCAAAGGGGCGGTCGGTCCGGCTTGAAGCGTGAACCCCGGTCCGAGGACTCCCAGCACGCCGCAGTTGCCGCGGAGGGCGAAGGCGCCCACATCGGTGAACGACGCCGCCGCGAGCGGGGTCGCCACGGCTGCGGCGATGATCGGGACGGACCAGGCGGCGCCCTTGACGAGCGTGCGGCGCGAAACGTCCCGGTTCTTCGTGTTCTCGTCGGTCACGCGCATCAACGTAGAAGTGTGATGACGGCGGTCGGCGGCGAGGCGGCGAAGTCGGCGCACCGCGCGCGAATCCTGCGCGGAATGAGCGATTTCGCGGGCGTGGAGGAGGGGAGAAGAGGAAGAGAGGGACTGACGGGAATCGAACCCGCGCTATCTGCTTGGGAAGCAGAAGTTCTACCATTGAACTACAGTCCCGAACCCGCCCGAGAGCAGGTGAGGGCAAGCCTACCTGCCGCACGGGCGTTGGCCAAAGCGCGACTCAGCGTCGCGCGTCGACCAGGCGCTGTCGCTGGCTCCCGAGTCCGTCGATGCCGATCTCGACCACGTCGCCGGAGCGCAGGTAGGGGAAGCGTCCGGAGAGCGCGACTCCCTGCGGGGTGCCGGTGTTGATGAGGTCGCCCGGCTCGAGCACGAGGTACTGCGACAGGTGGTGCACGATCTGCGCCACGGTGAAGATCATGTCGGCGGTGTTCGAGTCCTGACGCGCCTCGCCGTTCACCGTCGACCAGAGCCGCAGCGCCTGGGGATCGACTTCATCGGCGGGGATGAGTGCAGGGCCGAGCGGGTTGAAGGTCTCGGCGTTCTTGCCCTTCGACCACTGCCCACCGGACTGCTCCACCTGGAACGCCCGTTCGGAGACGTCGTGAGAGACGACGTATCCGGCCACGTGTGCGAGCGCCTCCTCCGGGCTCGCGAGGTAGCGGGCGGTGGTACCGATCACGACGCCGAGCTCGACCTCCCAGTCCACCTTCTCGGCTCCCGGCGGGATCAGCACGTCGTCGAACGGGCCGACGATCGTGTTGGGGTGTTTGTGGAAGAGGATCGGCACCGTGGGCGGGGCGTCGCCGGATTCCGCGGCGTGCGCGGCGTAGTTCTGCCCGATGCACAGCACCGCCATCGGGCGCGCGATCGGCGCACCGACGCGCAGTGCCTCGGCGCCGTCGAACAGGGGGAGCTCACCGGCCGCGAGCGCCTCCCGCGTGCGGGTGATCCCGTCGCGGGAGAGGAACGCGCCGTCGATGTCGCCGGTGAGGGGCGTCAGGTCGTGGATGCGACCGTCGTGGCGCACGGCCGGTCGTTCGGCGCCGGCCGCGCCGAGTCGGAGGAATTCCATAGGTCGTGTCTCCAGGGTCAGTGCGTGTAGGGGCGGTGCTTGTCGATGGCGTCGGAGAGCTCGACGCCGAAGCCGGGAGTCTCGGGCACCTTGAGTCGGCCGTTCACGGGCACGGGCTCGCCCACGAGCATCGGCGAGAACATCGGCACGACCTCCTCGGCGGTCGGGTGCATCATGAGGAACTCCGCGAACGGGCTGTTCGTGCGTGTCACGACGAAGTGGTACGAGTACACCGACGATCCGTGCGGAACGACCATGGTGCCGTGCGCGTCGGCGAGGGCCGAGATCTTCAGCAGCTCGGTGATGCCGCCGCACCAGCCCACGTCGGGCTGGATCAGGTCGACGCCGGTCTCGAGCAGCTGTCGGAATCCCCACCGCGTCGCCTCGTGCTCGCCGGTCGTGACGAGCACGGTGGAGGGTGCGCGCTTGCGCAGCTCGGCGTAACCCCAGTAGTCGTCGGGGATGAGCGCCTCCTCGATCCACTTCAGTCCGTGCTCGGCGGCGGCGTGGGCGAGGCGCGTCGCGTACTCGACGTCGAGCGACATCCAGCAGTCGTACATGAGCCAGAAGTCATCGCCGACCTTCTCGCGCATGTCGGCGAGCAGCTCGATGTTCTTCCGCATCCCCTCCTCGCCCTCGGCGGGGCCGTGGTGCAGGGGCATCTTGCCGCCGATGAAGCCGAGCTCCTTCGCGCGGTCGGGGCGCGCACCGGTCGCGTAGAACTGCAGCTCGTCGCGCACGGGGCCGCCCAGCAGCTCGAAGACGGGCACCTGTCGCACACGACCGAGCAGGTCGTAGAGCGCGAGGTCGACACCGCTGATGGCGTTCAGCACCACACCGCGCCGTCCGTAATAGAGAGTTGACTTGTACATCTGATCCCAGATGCGCTCGATGTCGGTGATCTTGCGGCCTTCGAGGAAGCGCGCCAGGTGCTTCTCGACGATGAACGCGCCGATCTCGCCGGCGGTCGTCACCGAGAACCCGACCGTGCCGTCGCTCGCCTCGATCTCGACCACGAGGGTGCCGAGGACGTTGATCCCGAAGCTCTGCCGCGACTGCCGGTACTCGGGGTAGACGCTCATCGGCGTCGCGATGTGATCGTCGATCCAGTGCTCGGCGCCCTGGTCGTGGTAGTCCGCTCCGCCGCCGCGCACGGTGTAGGCGCGGACCTCGCGGATGGTGGGGGCGCCGGTCATCGTGTCTCTTCCTCTCGGTCGAATCGGACAAGGACCTTGCCCGGGGTGCCGTCGCCCGCCGCGAGGGCGGAGAAGGCGGTGTCTGCATCGGCGACGTCGATCTCGCGGCTGATCAGCGCACGGTAGACGTCGGGGTCGGCGCCGATGATCTCGGTGGCATCGGCGAAGTCGTCGGATCCGTAGGTGAAGCTGCCGATGAGCGAGCGCTCCTCGGTGCTGACCAGGAACGCATCGATGGTCACCTGCGGAGCCCCCATCCCGACCAGGCAGATCGGGGCTCCGAGCGTGGTGCTGGTGAACGCGTCCCGCAGCGTCGGGGTGATCCCCACCGCGTCGAGTGCGGCGTCGGCGAGCCCGCCGCCGGCGCGGAGCTGGTCCGCGACCGGACCGTCCGCCGGATCGATCGTCTCGGCGCCGAGACGCCGGGCGAGCTCGCGGCGCGCAGCATCCATCTCGCTCACGATGATCGTCCCGGCACCCGCGTCGCGCAGGGCGATCACGATGGACTGGCCGATCGGACCCCCGCCGATCACGAGCACGCGCCCGAGGCTCCCGGCCGGGAGGCGGCGCACGGCGTGCACGGCCACCGCGAGCGGCTCGATCAGCGCACCCAATTCGATCGGCAGGCCGTCGGGGAGCGCCACCACGTTGCGTGCCGGGACGACGACGTAGTCCGCGAACGCGGCGGGGATCTCCTTCGCCACCCCGATCACATGCTTGCCGGGATGGTGCTGCTCGCGCCCGGCGAACGCGGCGGCATCCTCAGCGGGCACGACGACGGGGTTGAACGTCACCGCCGTGCCGACCGCGAGCTCGTCGACACCGGCGCCGAGCGCGGCGATCGTCCCGCTCGACTCGTGCCCCATCACCTGCCCGGGGAACCGGCGTCCGTTCTCGCCGGTGTAGCCGTGCACGTCGGATCCGCAGATCCCGGTCGCGGCCACCCGGATGAGTGCCTCGCCGGGGCCGGGCTGCGGAATCGGTGCTTCCCGGACGTCGAGGCGTCCGATCTCGGTGAGGACGAGTTCGCGCATGGGCGTTTCTCCTTGTTCTGCCGGGCGTGGTCAGCGCTGGCGGGCGGTGGGGGTCGTGGCGAGTCCGACGCCGTCCGTCTCGCGGACGGTCGGGCTCACGACCTTGCTGAGGGCGATGAGGCCGGCGCCGACCAGGGCGATCGCGGCCAGGATGATGAGTCCGGCGCTGTCGCCGAACGTGGTGTCCGCCCAGTTCTTCAGGACCGGCGCGAGGAAGCCGCCGAGGCTGCCGAGCGAGTTGATGAGCGCGATACCGCTCGCGGCCGCCGCTCCCAGGAGGAACGACGTCGGCAGCGTCCAGAACACCGGCTGCACCGAGATGAACCCCGCCGCACCGACGCTGAGCGCGGCCAGGGCGATCAGCGGATCCTGGATGACGGCGGAGAGCACGATGCCGACGCCGGCCGCAGCGAGGGCGCACGTGGCGATCAGGCGGCGCTGACCCGTGCTGTCCGCGAGGCGGGAGAGCACGAAGGTGACGATCAGTGCGAAGGTCCACGGCACGGCCGTCAGCAGGCCGACCTCGAGACCGACGGGCTTGCCGACGATCGTGGCGATCTGGGTGGGCAGATAGAAGGTCACCCCGTAGACGCTCATCTGGATCGTGAGGTAGATCGCGGCGAAGTACAGCACCACCGGGTTGGCGAGCGCGCGCAGGGCGCCCCGCGGCGAGTGGTTCTCCTTCGCCGAGTCCTCGGCTTCGAGTGCGGCCAGGAGCGTCGAGCGCTCGCCCTCGCTCAGCCACTTCGCGTCCTTCGGGCCGTTGTCGAGGTAGAAGAACGCGACGATGCCGATGATCACCGTGAGGATGCCGGTCACCAGGAACATGAGCTGCCAGCCGTGGAGGCCGACCTTGCCGTCGAGGTCGAGCAGCATGCCCGACATCGGTCCGCCGAAGATGAAGGCGAGCGGTGCGCCGAAGTAGAACAGGCCGTTCACGCGGGCGCGGAACTTGAGCGGGATCCAGTAGGTGAGGAACAGGATGACGCCGGGGAAGAAGCCGGCTTCGGTGATGCCGAGCAGAACGCGCAGGATGTAGAAGATCCACTCGTTGGTGGCGAACATCATGAGCGAGGAGACGATGCCCCACGAGATCATGATGCGCGCGAGCCAGATCTTGGCTCCGACCTTGCGCATGATGAGGTTCGAGGGCACTTCGAAGACCGCGTAGCCGAGGAAGAAGATGCCGGCGCCGAGCGCGTAGGCGGCATCCGAGATCCCGGTGTCGGCCTGCCAGGCGGCCTTCGCGAATCCGAGGTTGGCCCGATCGAGGAAGGCCAGGATGTACATCAGGAGCAGGATCGGGATCAGCCGGAGCGTGACCTTGCGGACGATCGCGGCGAGTTCGGGCCGCGTGGGGGACTGGGTGGACATCGGTGCATCTCCATTGACGAGGGAATCCAATGCGTTCACGTATGTGAATCTGATGTCTCAGACCTGAACGCGCGATAGTGTGACACACGTTCGCGTCGGACACAATTCATCTCCGGGGGAGACATGACAGACATCGCGCAGGCGCCGAGTGCCGTGAAATCCGCCGGTCGGACCCTCGAGATCATCGAGCACCTCGCCGCGACCGACGCCCAGACGTTCCCGGAACTCCTCGGGGCGCTCGGGCTGCCGCGCTCGAGCGCGCACGGCCTGCTCCGCACGCTCGTCGACGCCGGCTGGGTGGAGCTCGACCCGGTGAGCAAGCGCTATTCGCTGGGGCTCAAGGCCTGGCAGATCGGGCAGCGCTACGACGGACACCGCCTGCTGCTCGAGGCCGGGCCGGCGCTCATGCGCGCTCTCACCGACGAGACCGGGGAGACCGTGCAGATGGCTCGTCTCGACGGAGTCGAGAACGTCTACATCGCGATCAGCCCGTCGCCGAACCCCATGCGTCTGGCGTCGAACGTGGGGATGCGACTCCACGCGCACGCGACCGGCATCGGCAAGGCGCTGCTGAGCACGCTCGACGACGACGACGTCATGCGCCGCCTGCACCAGGTCGCGATCCCGCGCCTGACGGCCCGCACGATCACCGACCCGGACGAGATCCTCACGGTCATCGAGAAGGGGCGGGATGTGGGCTTCTTCGTGGATGACGAGGAGTTCATCGACGGATGCCGTTGCGTGGCGATGCCGCTCACCTGGCCGGAAGAGACGGGCGTTGCTGCCGCGCTGAGCGTGACGATGCCGACCAGCCGCACCGATGAGCGCTGGCCGCACTCCATGGTCGAACCGCTGCGGCGCACGGTCCTCCGCCTGCGCCAGGACATGCATCTCCAGGGGATCAGCATCGGCAACTAGGCTGGGGCCGTGCTTCTCAGTGATCGCGACATCAAGGCAGAACTCGCATCCGGCCGCGTCGGCCTCGAACCGCACGAGCAGGGGATGGTCCAGCCGTCGAGCATCGATGTGCGCCTGGACCGCTACTTCCGGCTGTTCGACAACCACAAGTATCCGTTCATCGATCCGTCGGTCGATCAGCCGGAGCTCACGCGTCTGATCGAGGTCGACCCGGAGGAGCCGTTCATCCTGCACCCGGGCGAGTTCGCGCTCGGCGCGACCTACGAGCAGGTCACCCTGCCGGACGACATCGCCGCCCGCCTCGAGGGCAAGTCGTCGCTGGGGCGCCTCGGGCTCATCACGCATTCGACGGCCGGCTTCATCGACCCGGGGTTCACCGGGCACGTGACGCTCGAGCTCGCGAATGTCGCGACCCTGCCGATCAAGCTGTGGCCGGGCATGAAGATCGGGCAGCTCTGCTTCTTCCGGCTCACCTCGCCCGCCGAGAACCCCTACGGCTCCGGCCCTTACGGCAACCGTTACCAGGGGCAGCGCGGACCGACGGCCTCGCGGTCGTTCCAGAATTTCCATCGGACGGATGTCGGGGTGACCGACATCGGAGCAGTCGGAGGCTGACATGACGGACGGCAGCGGCACCACCCCGGAACAGCCGGTCACCCCCGAGGAGACGGCGGTCCCCGAGGAGGCGCTGGCCCCCGAGGAGGCGCTGGCCACCGAGGAGGCGCTGATCCCGCCCGCCGATGCCGTCATCCCGCCGCCTCCGCCCGAGATACCGATCCCCGAGGGACTGCTCACGCCGCCGCCGTCGGCCGACATCCCCGATGCGGATGTCGTGATCCCGCCGCCTCCGCCGGACACGCTGCGTCGCTCCGACCGGGTGCGCCCGACGCCCCGCATCCTCGACGGCGAGGCGCCGGCCGCGGTGGCCGAGGACTGGGCGCAGCCGTCGGTCGCGCCCGAGGTTCCGACGTCCGGCGGCTACGGCGGGTTCGTCGCCGTGATCTTCGCGTTCCTGTTCCTGCTGCTCGTCGCCGCGATCGTGCTGATCGTGGTGCTGCTGAACACGGTCGGGCTGCCCTTCGCGGGCGGAGCCGTCGTGCCGCAGTCCCTCTTCGCGCTGCTGGTCTGACCCCGGTTCGGTTCTGACTGCCCGTCAGGGTCTGACGCCGAGTCAGGGTTTCGACTGCCGCCGACGGAGCGCCGCCGATGCCACGGCGACCACGGTGCCGACGGCGACGCCGATCACGGTCTCGATCGCGCGGTCCTGCAGGAGCACGTCGACCGGTGTCGGCGCGGCGAGGTGCACCATCAGCAGGGCGAGCGGGGTGATGAACACCATCGCGATGCCGTAGTTGCGGCCGACGAAGAGCTCGGCGGCGGCCTGCAGCAGCACCACGAGTGCGATGACGGCGAGCGGCGGCAGATCGATCGCAAGGACTCCCGCTGCGACGAGGATGCCGAGCAACGTGCCGACGAGGCGCTGGATGCCGCGGATCACGCGGGCGTTGAGCTGGGGGCCGCTGACTGCGGCGACCGCGCCGACCGCCGCCCAGTACCAGTGCGAGTCCATGATCAGGAATCCCGCGAAGCCCGCACCCACGATCGCGACGGCGACGGTTGCGGCCATCTCCCACGCGATCGGTCCCACAGGCTGCCGGGACCGGGGAGGCGCCTCCTGCGTGCCGCGCGTGAGCAGGCCGATGATCGTGCTGACGGCGAGCCCGAACAGCACGCTCGCGCCGCCGACCAGGAGCACGTCGCCGAAAGAGGCTGCCGTCGCGGGGATGGTGGCGCAGGCGCCGACCGCGAACACCGGGAACAGCGGCCCGGGCGGGTGCCAGCGCATCGTGTACGCGAGCAGGGTGACAGCCGATGCGAAGACGGCGAGCACGAGGATGCTGACGGCGGCGGGAGCGGACACGACCGAGAGCGCGGTGCCGATGAGCATCGCGGCGAGCAGGACTCCGCCGGCGCTCGCCTGCATCCGGATGCGGTCGCGGAACACGTCGTGGCGGCCGTACAGCGCGGCGAAGGCGCCGAAGCTGGCGTAGATGCTCAGGTCGAGGCGCCCCAGCATCCACAGCACGAGGAGCGGCACCGCCACGCTGATCGCGGCCCGGAGCGCCACCCGGTGATCGCCCCGGTGCGGTCCGATGCGCAGGACACCTGTCCACACTCGTCCCTGGGAATCCGCCACCGATCCAGCCTACGTCCGACGGCGGCCGGCCCGAAGCCGGGGGGTTACGCGCCCGACGTGCGCAGGAGCGTCAGGCTCCGTTCGAGGACGACGTTCAGCACGCGGGTCGCAGTCTCCGCATCTTCCTCCTCGATCCCACGCCACAGGGGCGCGGTGAGGGCGGCGATCTCCTGACCGATCTCGGCGACCAGGGCGCTGCCCGCGGGAGCGAGTGCAGCGTCGGTGAGAAGCCCGCGATCGCGCAGAGCGGCCGTCAGGCGGCCGGCATCCGGGTCGTGGAGCCGTTCGGCGACGAAGGCGTCGAGGTCGTGGGCGCCGTCGAACTGCGAGGTGAGCCTCAGCGTGACCCACTCGTGTTCGGTGAGGTCGCGGCCGGCGAGGACGCTCTGGAGCAGGGCGTTCAGCGCCTTCTCCGTCTGGCCGATGAGTTGAGGACCGAAGGGGATCATGGCTTCTCCATATCGTTGGTGCGGGTTTCTTTGGTGTGTGAAGTGGGTGGGTTCGCTCACGCGTGGCCGAGCATCTCGAACAGGCTCGAGAATCCCTGGTCGCCGTGGCCGTCCGCGATCCGTCGGTCCATCAGGCGTTTGACCTCGCGCATGCGCAGGGTGTCGACGCCGAGGGACTCGCGGTGGCTGATCAGGTCGTCCATCAGCGCGGCCTGCACGGTGAGTGAACCGAGGTCGGGCCCGTACTCCCCACTCGCGACGGCGGTGCCGAAGGCCTGCACCAGCGGCACGTAGCCGCCGACCGACCCGGCGACGCGGTCGGCGAACCCCTCGACGTCGGCGCCCTCCGCCTTCACGAGCGCGAACGTGTGCAGCAGACCGAGGAGGAACTCGTAGCCGACGGCCACCTGGGCCAGGAACTCGACGGCAGCGAGCCCCGCATCCTCGCCGTAGTAGGTGAGGGTGCCGAGGTCTTCCAACACCTCGTGGTGAGGGTCGAAGCCGTCGCGATCGCCGCTGAACGACAACAGGAAGTTCGGTCTGCCGACATCCGACGGGTCTCCCATGATCCCCCCGTCCACGTACTTCGCGCCGCGCGTGCGAGCCCATTCCGCGTTGCTCCGTGCCTGCGCGGGGGAGCCGCTGGTGACGTTCACGATGACCTTTCCCTCCACCGCCGCGTCGAGTGTTCCGACGACCGCATCCACCGCGCCGCTGTCGAGCAGGCAGACGATGACGAGCGGGCTCGCCGCCACGGCATCCGCCGCCGTCGGGGCGACCTCGGCGCCGGCCGCGGCCAGCGGGTCGGCCTTGCTCGCGGAGCGGTTCCAGACGGTCGTGGAGTGACCGCGGTCGAGAAGGGCCTTCGCGATCGCGGAGCCCATCTCGCCGAGGCCGATCACGGTGACCCGAGTTTTCGTTTCCATGGTGAGGTTTCCTTTCCGTCAGTCGGACGTCGTAGTGGCGGGCTGCTCGTCGTCGCGGGACAGCCCGATGCCCCAGCTCGCGCCGCGCGCGACGAAGGCGCCGAGAACGGTGACGCCCGCGAACACGAGCATCAGCAGGCGGGCGGCATCCACGACGTCCGGCATCGCGAGGTTGACGAGGACTCCGGCCATCGCCGAGCTGAACGCACTCGCGATGATGAAGACGGTGTTCACCGCTGCGGCCGCCTTGGCGCCCTCCTCTTCGCCCGACGTGCTGCCGAGCGCGGCCACGGTCAGATGGGGGAAGCCCAGGCCGATTCCTGCGCCGGCGAGGAACAGGGTGGCGAACCAGAGTGCGATCACAACGGCGGAGGGGCCCTCATGCTGCAGCAGTCCGTACGCGGCGAGGCCGGCGGCGACGACGACGGGGCCGAGGGTGATGAGCACGCGGCGCGAGCGGATGCCGGTGGCGTTGGCCGTGAACACCTGGGTGATCGACCAGCCGAGGGACAGGGCGGCACCGAGCAGTCCGGCGACGAACGGCATCAATCCACCGATCTCCTGGCCGAAGAGCGGGATGAACGCCTCGGTGCCGATCGCGAAGGCCAGGACCGCGACCGTGACGTAGACCCAGCCAAGCGAGGAGCCGGGGGCGAACGTGATGCGGGGGAGGATGCCGGTGCGCCCGCGGCGCTCGTGACGCAGGAACCATGCGCCCAGGACGACGCCGACCACGATGGCGACCCCGGTGCCGAGGCCGCTGGGGACGACGCTCGCGATACCCACCGCGGCGACGCCGCCGGAGAGGAGCACGAGGGATCCCCACGGCACCGATTCGCTCGAGCGGGCTCGGGCGGTCCTCGGCAGGGCGCGCACCACGACGATGCCGATCAGCGCGGAGACGACGGCGAGACCGACGAACGTCACCCGCCAGGCATCCAGCTGCGCGAACACGCCGCCCACGACGGGGCCGACGATGTTGCCGACGCCCCACATCGCCGAGACGAGGGCGGCGCCTCGAGCCCAGAGACGCTCGGGAAGGGCGCGCTGGATGAGTGCGTAGCCGAGCCCTGCGAGCAGTCCGCCGCCGAGGCCCTGCACGGCGCGGCCGGAGAGCAGCGCCCACATCCACGGGCTCGCCGCGCACAGCAGCGAGCCGAGCGCGAACAGGCCGAGCGCGAGCAGGTAGGCGCGCACGGCCCCCTGCTGCGTGAGGATCCGGCTCACCATCATCGAGCTGACGACCGATGCCAGGAGGAAGGTCATCATCGTCCACGCGTAGAACTCCGCGCCGCCGATGTCGCCGACGATCGTGGGGAGCAGGCTGGTCGTGAGATACACGTTGCTCGCCTCGAGCAGCACGCCTCCGGCGAGGACCGAGGCGATCGGGGCGTAGCGACTGCCGAGGAGCTCGCGCCAGCTCCCCGCGGTGGCGGTGCGCTCGGGGGTGTGCGTCATGGGGTGCCCTTCGTGACGTCGGAGCAGGCGGTCATCCGCCCCGCGGCGCCGTTCTTCGGCGGCCGATCGTCACGCTAATACCTCGAGTAAACTCGAGGTCAAGAGGAGGTGCAGATGTCTTTGGAACCCGATGATCTGCTGCCGATCGGCGAAGTCGTCCGCCGCAGCGGGGTGCCGGCGACGGCACTGCACTTCTACGAACAGCTCGGACTCATCGTCTCGACACGCACCGCGGGCAACCAGCGCCGCTACCGGCGGCACATGCTGCGGCGGATCTCACTGATCGTGGTCGCCAAGCGCCTCGGCATCCCCCTCACCGACGTGCACGAGGTGTTCGAGAGCCTGCCTACGGATGAGCCGCCCTCGCAGCACGACTGGCAGCGGGTGGCGAAGCTGTGGCGGGAGCAGCTCGACCTCCGCCGCACGCAGCTCGAGCACCTGCGGCGCGAGCTCACCGGATGCATCGGCTGCGGCTGCCTGTCGATGAAGGCGTGCCGTCTGCTGAACCCCGAGGATGCGCTCGGCACCGACGGTCCGGGACCGCGCCGGATCTGAGGGCGGAACTCGCGTGCGCGAGTCTCAGGAGGTCGCCGCTGTGAGGGCTTCCGGTGTGGACGGCGCGTCGGCTGTCTCGGTGAGCACGGACCGCTGCCGGCCGGCGTAGAGCGTGCCCCAGCGGGTCAGTTCGGTCAGCAGCTGCCCGGAGCTCGCGCCGAGCTCGCTGAGTCGGTACTCGACCTTGGGCGGCACCTCCCGGTACACGGTGCGGGTGATGAGTCCGTCCTCCTCGAGCTCGCGCAGCTGACGGGTGAGCACGCGTGCGGTTGGGTTCTCGAGCAGGCGTCCGAGCTCGCCGAAGCGCAGCACCTCGTGCTCGCCGAGCAGGGTCAGGATGCTGGGCTTCCAGGCCCCGCCGAGCACCGCGATCGACACCTCGGCGTCGCAGGTCTCGGTCCAGTCGCGGATGATGCGCTCGGTCTTCTCCCGCATGGCATGGCCCCCTTTAGTATCCGAAGTGTCAGTACGTATCAGAAATGACCGTACTTGTGGCTTCTGTCTGTACTTTACAGACTGAGACCGTGACCAACACCCCCACTCTCGTCAGCACTCGCTCCTCCCTTCGCCTCTGGTTCGCGATGGTCCCGCTCCTGCTCGGAGTGCTCATCGGCGCCCTCGCGATCAGCAGCGTCTCGACCGCCCTCCCCGCGATCCGCGGCGAGCTGGGCCTGACCGACACCGAGGGGCTCTGGCTGGTCGATGTGTACGCCCTGTCGTTGGCCGCGACGCTGATCGTGGCCGCGCGGATCGGCGATGCGTTCGGGCGCAAGAGCATCATCCTGATCGGTCTCGCCGGCTTCGCTGTTCTGAACGTGGTCGGCGGGCTCGCCAGCAGCGGCCTGGTGCTCATCGTCGTACGGGCCCTGCTCGGGGTCGCCGAGGCGTTCGTCATCGCGGGCGTGGTCGCGACGATCGGCGCCAAGTTCCAGGCGCGTGAACGCGTGCTGGCCTACGGCCTGTGGACGGCGACCTTCGGCACCGGAAGCGCGCTCGGGCCGGTGCTCGGCGGAGTGCTCGCCGAGGGGCCGGGGTGGCGTTGGCTGCTGTTGGGGAGCGTTCCGCTCGCGGTGATCGCGGGGCTCCTGGCCGCGTGGCTCGTGCCCGACTCGCGCAGCTCGCAGCGCCCGTCCTGGGACGTGCCCAGCATCCTGTCGTCGATCGTCGCGCTCGGTGCCCTCGTCTTCGCGCTGCATGAAGCCCTCGCGGCACCGATGTCGGCGGTGGTCGCGGCGGTGATCGCGATCCTGAGCCTGGTGTTCTTCGTGCGCAGGCAGCGGCGGCTCCGCGATCCGCTCATCGACACAGGGCTGTTCCGCATGCCGGGGTTCAGCCCCGCGATCATCCGGATCATCGTGAGCAGCGGAGTGTCATCGGCCTCGGTGCTGCTGGTGAGCCTGCATCTGCAGGACTCGCGCGGGCAGAGTGCCGCCGAGGCGGGAATCGCGCTGCTGCCGCAGGCCGTGGCCATCGCGATCGGCGGTGTCGTGGCGCCGCTCGCCCTGCGCTGGCTCTCGGCGAACGCGCTCACCGTGCTGGCGCTGATGCTGCAGGCGGTCGGGCTCGTCTGGCTCGCGTTCGACCCGGCGGTCGTGGCGATCCCGCTCGTGCTCGTCGGGCTCGGGTTCGGTGTCGGCGCGACGCTCGCCGCGACGGCGCTGTTCGAGGTGACGACCGAGGATCAGGCCGGCCAGGTCGGCGCGATCCAGGAGGTGGGCTTCGCGCTCGGCGGCGGGCTCGGCATCGCGGTGTTCGGCACGATCGCCGCGGTCCTCGTCACGGGTGGATTCGTGGCGGCGGTGCTCGTGGCGGCCGTCGTGGTCACAGCTGCTGCGCTGGTCCCGCTGACACGCCGCGCTGTGCGTTGATCTGCCGCTGACAGCGAGAAGCGCCCCACCCGGCTGTCGGGTGGGGCGCTTCGTGATGGGTGACGGCAGGTCAGGCGTCGCGACCGCGGGTGAAGCCCGCGTCGAAGCCGCGCTCGAAGGCGTGCTGAGCGATGCGCTCGGCACGGTGCGGACCGTGTCCACGGTGGCCGTGGTGTCCGTGGCCCCGGTCGTCGTGACCGTGGTCGCCGTGCCCGGGGTGTCCGTGCCCGCGGCCGTGACCGCGGTGTCCGGCACCCGCTTCGCCGTGGCGGCAGCCGTGCTCGGCATCCGCATCCGGACCGAAGCCGTGCTCGGGGCCGTGCTCGGGTCCGTGGCCGAAGCCGCGGCCGAACGGACGCCCGAAGCCGCGCGGGAATCCGCGTCCGTGGCGGGGTCCGCCGAAGCCGTGCCGACGGCCGCGGGGAAGAGGGGTCTCCTCGTCCCAGCCGAAGGCGCGGGCGATCTTCTCGAGCGAGGCGAGCGTCGTGGCCATCTCCTCGTCGGAGACAGCGCTCGACACCTTCGCGCGGATGCCGTCGACGAGGGCGCCGAGGCGATCCTTCGCCGCGCGGCCCTCGTCGGTGAGCGTCCAGCCGTCCCCGTCGGGGGCGACCCAGCCGCGCTCGATGAGGCGGTGCAGCTTGTGCTCGTTCAGTCGACGATCCGACGTGACGGTGCCGTCGACGATGTTGAGGATTCGCCAGTCGCGGCGGCTGGCGTGCTCGCCCTCGAAGGCGGTGGCGAACTCGGCCGCCATCAGGCGGTCGGCGGCCTTCAGCCAGTAGCCGAAGGGGCGGGAGGCGTTCTCGGGGTTCTGTGATTCAGAGGTGTTCATGGGAAGTCCTTAGTTGTCAGTGTGCATGTGAATGTCACAGTGCATGTACATGTAGTGTGACATGGAGTAGCGATGCATGTCAAGTCGCATGTAAAATCGGCGGGTGACCACCGAACCGCACGACCCCACCGCGCCGGATCCCGCCGCGCAGGATCCGGCCGAAGCCATCGCGAAGGCACTGTCCCGATTGCGTGGGCGTCGTCCGGGTGAGCGCGGTCCGGGCGGTCGCGGTCCCGCCGAGCGCGGTCGTGGCCACGGTGGTCCGCACGGCTGGCACGGGGGTCCGCACGGCGGGTCGCAGGACGACGATGCCCGCGAGCACTTCGACCACCACCGCGGACACCCCGGCATGCCGCCCTGGATGGCCGACCCGTCGGGTCGTCTCGGCGGACCGGCGCGCATGCGCATGCTCGAGGCGCTGTCCGCGGCATCCGCTCCGCTGAGCGTCAGCGATCTCGGTATCGCGATCGGCGTCGATCAGCCGCGCGCGTCACGACTCGTGCAGCAGGGCGTCGATCACGGCTTCGTGCGCCGCGAGGCCGACCCCGACGACGCGCGGCGCACGCGCATCGCGCTCACCGACGAGGGTCGCAAGCTCGCCCGCGGCATGCGCGGGGAGCGTCGCGAGATGCTCACGAACGCGCTCGCCTCCTTCACCGACGACGAGCGCGTCGAGCTCGCCCGGCTGCTGAACAAGCTCGCCGACAACTGGCAGCGCTGAACCAGCCCCGCGCCGCACCGGCCGGCGCGGGGCTGCGCCCTAGGCGCGCGCGAACTCGAGCGACGGCTCGTCGTCGACCGACAGCGACAGCACGACCGTCTCGACGGCCTCATGGGCTTCGATCCGCCGCTCGACGTCGCGCAGCCGGCGGGCCACATCGTGCTCGCGGGCGTCGCCGGCCAGGTCGATCTCGGCCACGATGAACAGCCGGTTCGGGCCCACGTACTCGATGTGCAGGTAGGTGACCCGCTCGATGTCGTCCAGCCCCAGCAGGGCGGTGCCGACGCGGGACCGCAGCTTCGGCGCCGCCGTGGCCCCGACCAGGAAGGCGATGTTCCGCCGGATCAGGATGATCGCGACCACGCCCAGCAGCACGCCGACGAGGATCGAGCCGATCGCGTCCCAGGCCGCGACGCCGGTGATCTGGTGCATCGCGATGGCGCCGGCCGCGATCGCCAGGCCGATGAGCGCCGCGGAGTCCTCGAAGAACACGGCGCGGAGCGTGGTGTCGCTCGTCTCCAGCACGAAGTCCCAGGTCGACGATCCGCGCTCCTTGGCCAGGCGCCGCGACTTGACCATCGCCTGCGTGAATGACGCACCCTCGAGCACGAACGAGACCCCCAGCACGATGTAGGCCACCATCGGACTCTCGACGGGACCGGTGTCGGACAGCTCCTGGATGCCGTGCATGATGGACACGATCGAGCCGGCCGTGAAGATTCCGAAGGCGGCGATGAGCGACCACACGAAGGCGTTGCGTCCGTAGCCGAGCGGATGCCGCGCATCCTTGGTCTTCGCGCCGCTGCGGTCGGCAATGAGGAGGAACACCTCGTTACCGGCATCCGCCCAGGAGTGCGCTGCCTCGGCGACCATCGATGCCGAGGAGGTGATGATCGCGGCGATCGTCTTCGCCACCGCGACGAGGATGTTGGCGAGGAAGGCGAGGATCACGGTCACGCGGTCAGGCTACTCCCGCCGCGGGTGTGCAGGACTCAGCGCGGCGCCTTCACCGGAAGCAGCAGCAGGAAGCCGGCGATCAGGACGACCACGATGCCCAGGATGCCGTAGGCGGTCTGACTCGTCAGCACGATCAGGAGCGTCCAGGCGCCGGAGGCCATCCAGCTCGCGGCGCGACCGGTCGTGGCGTAGAGGCCGAAGATCTCGCCCTCTCGGCCGGCCGGGGTCACGCGGGCGAGGAACGAGCGTGCCGCCGCCTGCGCCGGACCGACGAACGCGCACAGGACGAGGCCGCCGATCCAGAAGACCATCGCCCCGGCGTCCCGCAGGAAGAAGACCGCGAGGCCGGCGACGATCATCGATCCGATCGAGGCGAGGATGATCCGCTTCGGCCCGAGGCGGTCGTCGAGTCGGCCGGCGGCGATCGTGGAGACGCCGGCGATCAGGTTCGCGACGATGCCGAAGATGATGATCTCCTGCGCCTCGAAGTCGAACACGGCCGTGCCGATGATCGCTCCGAAGGCGAACACGCCGCCCAGCCCGTCGCGGAAGACGGCGCTCGCCAGCAGGTACCAGAACGTGGGCCGCGTCTCCTCGTTGCGGTACAGCCCCGCGACGTCTTTCACCAGCAGCGGGTAGGAGGCGAAGAAGCCGACCTTGCGTTCCGGGCGACCGAGCGACGGCTCCGGCACGTTGAGGAAGATCGGGATGCTGAAGATGATCGCCCACACGGCGCATCCGACGGCGATCAGTCGATAGGCGAGGCCGTTGTCGGTCGACATGCCGAACCAGTCGAAGGTGTCGAGCACGACCACGATCACCAGGGCGATGATGCCGCCGAGGTAGCCGAAGCCCCACCCGAGGCCCGAGATGCGGCCGACGTTCTTCGGGGTCGCGATGCCGATGAGCATCGCGTTGGAGTTCACCGCGGCGATCTCCTGGAACACGGTCGCGGCCGAGATCAGGGCGACGCCCAGCCAGAACAGGCTCGGCGTCGGTTCGACGAACCACAGGCCCAGCATGCAGAGGATCAGCGCTCCGGTGCCGATCCCGAGCCAGAGCTTCTGGCGCCCCGCGGCATCCGCCCGCTGACCCAGAACCGGAGCGAGGAGCAGGATGCCGAAGGCGGCGATGGTCGAGCCCAGCCCGAGCCCGGAGGCGAGGTCCGCCTCGGCGGCGAGCCGCACCTGGTCGTTCTCGTCGAGCGCCGCCACGTCCGCGGGGAGGAATCCCTCACCGACGAGATACAGCGCCGTGAACACGAACGTCAGGATGACGGTGTTGAAGGGCTGCGTCGCCCAGTCCCACAGTGCCCAGGAGTAGACCTGCTTCTTGGGGGCGGGCGTCTCGCCGCGCAGGTCGAGGCCGACGACGGCCACGGCGCCGCTGTTGGCGGTCGCCACGGGCTCGGGGACGCCCTGGCGCGATTCGGGTTCGCTCATGGGGGAAGTCTGGCGGCCCCCGGTGAACGCCCGGTGACGGCGCGCCGCACGCCTGATCGTGCGTGATCCGTTGCGGGTCAGAGCGCAGGACCGCGCCGGATGCGGATCGGGCCGCGGGTCTCGTCGATGCGCACGCGCTCGCCCTTCTGCGTCACCACGATCTCGTCGCGGGCGGCGAGTTCCGCCGCGACGCGTCGGACGTCATCCATGCGCGCGCGCCAGCCCTCGCCGCCGACCGCGCGTGCGACGTCGCTGGGGCAGATCGAGGAGTCCGACCGCTTGCGGGTGAGCGCTCGGATCGCCGCGGCGATGCGTTCGTCGAAGGCGTCGCCGGAGCGCGCCTCCCACCAGGGGGCGCCTCGTTCGCCCAGTGCGTTCTTGGCGTCCTGCACCCGGCGCCGGGCGTCGGGCTCCGACGCCTTCACCGCGCGCCGGGCCGCCATCAGCTCGTCGACCAGCTCCTGGCGCAGTGCATCGGGGATCGACGGATCGGATGCGCGCCACCGCCGTCCGTTCACGATGATGTGGTGGCCGTCGGGGGTGCGCTCCGGGCCGTCGTCCCGCTCGCGCGCCGCGTCCCGCTCGTGCTCCGCCATGCCGACAGTGTCTCGGGCTGGCGGGGCGCCCTCCAGCCCCTTGACGAGCGACGCTCACGCGTACGACGCCGCGAGCATCTCGGCGAACAGCTCCTCGGCGTCGCATTCGACCCGGCGTCGGGCGAACCAGTCGCAGATGTTCACGCAGTCGCGGTGCAGCAGATCGAGTCCCTGCGGGTTCGCGATGATGTCGACGATCTGCGGCAGGTCGATCACCCGCACTCGCCCCTCGTGCACGAGCAGGTTGTACGCCGACAGGTCGCCGTGGGCGAAGCCGGCCGCGGCGAAGATGAGCATCAGATCGACCACCTGGGCGTAGTACTCCTGCAGCTCCGCGCGGTCGCTGCGCACCTGGGCGAGCCGGGGAGCGGCCGTGCCGTCGGCGTCACCGAGGAACTCCATCAGCAGCTCGGTGCCGTTGACCTGCACCGGGTAGGGCACGGGGGCGCCGAGCTCCCACATCCGGCACAGCGCCTCGAACTCGGCGAACGACCACTGCGCCGCGGCGACCTCGCGGCCGTGGTCCGACTTCCTGGCGAGGGCGCGGGTGTCGCGGGTGTTCCGGGTGCTGCGGCCCTCGGTGTAGACGGACGAGCGGTGGAAGCTGCGGTGCTCGGCGCTGCGGTAGCGCTTCGCCGCGAGCAGCGTGTGCTGCGTCGGGTCGTCCGGCACGGCGCGTTCGAGCAGGAACACGTCGGCCTCCTTGCCGGTCTTGAGGATGCCGCGTTCGGTGTCGAGCGCGCCCGCCGATGTCACCACCCACGCCGGCCACGGCTGAGGGCCGCGCTCGGACGGGGTGATCGCCGGCCAGGTGGACCAGCGCTGCCCCTCGCCGGGATCGACGTCGGCGAAGGAGAGTTCGGTTTCGAGGGAGTCGAATGAGGAAGTGAAGTGATCAGACAAGGTGTGGCTCCGGGAGCAGGAGGCCACGCCAGGGTCAGGAGCGGGTGGCCTCGAAGGGAAGGCGGTCGGCGGTGAGCGCGACAAAGACCGTGTTCATGTCTTCGGCTCCTTCCGCTCGAGCTTCCCGGGCGCTTCCCGGTGCGTCGTCGAGCATAGGGCGTGGGTGGCGGGCGTGTCCAGGGTGCGGGTCAGCTCCCGGTGGGCGGCGTGACCCGCACGAGCACGCCGTCGCCCTCGCCGCCGGTCGCGACCACCCAGGACCCGTCCGTCCACGCGGCGGCGTTCGCGCCGCACAGGAACGGCAGCGGATGCTGTCCCGCGGAGTCGCTGAGGCGGAGGGCGTCGCCGCGGCGAGGGATGTCGCTGCTCGAGGTCTCCGCGCAGTGCATGCGGGGCTCGATCGCCTGTCGCGCTTCGGACGAGCCGCCGACGATCACGCCCTGCGCGTCGCTCTGCTCCGGCTCTCCACCCCACCACAGGGCGGTGCCGTCGGGAGCGGCGGCGACGAGCGGGTGGTCGGCGACCTGCGGTTCGCGGCTCAGCTCCGTGCCGTCGGCCGCGAGTACGATCCGTGCGGTCGGGCTCGCGAGATACATGCGCCCGGCGTCGTCGACATCGATGCCGATCGGCGGGACACCGGGTCGAGCGCCGGGCGCATCGTCGAGCTCGACCGGCCCGCTGTGCAGCAGGGTCCTGGCGCCACTGTCGAGATCGACGCGCAGTACCTCGAAGTCGAGGTAGTCGTCGGGAGGACGCGGCTGGTAGCGCACGACGATCGCGTCGCCATCGTGCACCGCGACGTCACCGAACTCGAAGTCGCCGAAGTCGAGGTCGCCCTCGTCGCCCACGGCGTCGCCCGGCAGGTCTCGCAGCGTCATGGTGGTGGTGTCGAACACCGAGAGCATCGGCATCACGTGGGCCCGGTCGCCCTGCACCACGACGAGTTCGGTCGGCGACAGCGGTGCCATCGCCCTGATCTTCGAGAGCGGGCCGCTGGGCTCGGTGTCGAACCTGGCGAGCGTCTCGCCATCGGCCCCGACGTGCAGCCACGACCCGGAAGACGCCGTCCAGAACCCGCCCGCCCCGTCGGACGACAGCACGTGCATCCCGTACGTCAGATCGGTCGGCGGACCGGCCGGAGTCGCCTCCGGTCCGGAACCGACGAACGAGTTCTGGAATGAGATCGGCTCCAGGGCCCAGTCGTCCGGACCGGGCGCGGGCGGCGTGCACCCGGAGACGAACATGATCGCTGCGATGACGGCGGCACCGCGCAGCATCCGCCGCCGTGACCCTCCCCGATCCTGCATCCCCACACTCTGCAAGCTCCGGCTGGGAGATCGGTGTGCCGATGTCGTCGGACGATCGGTCGGTTGCGGCGGACGCCTGATCGGGCGACGGCATCCGGATGCTGCGACCGTGGAACCATGACCATCACAGCGCCCGTCCCCACCGTGCCGGCCTCGGCCGTCACCCGCATCCGCTACAGCGGACTGATCGTGCTGATGCTGATGGGCTTCCTGCTGGTCACGGCAGAGTTCCTTCCCAACGGCGTGCTGACGGAGATGGCCGACGGGCTCGGCGTCACTCCCGGTCAGGCCGGGCAGACCGTCACTGTCACGGCCCTCGTCGGTCTCGTCGTCGCGCCGACGATCGGACTGATCTTCCCGCGCCTCGACCGACGGTCGCTGCTGGTGTGGATGGCGCTCGCCGCGGCGGTCTCGAACCTCATCGTGGCGATCTCGCCGAACCTGATCATCGTGTTGCTGGCGCGCTTCCTGCTGGGCGCCGCGATCAGCGCGTTCTGGGCGATGTCGATCACTGTCGCCGCCCGGCTCGCAGGACCTGAGAACCTCGGTCGCGGCGTCATGTTCACGTCCGCGGGCGTCTCGCTGGCGACGGTGGCCGGCGTGCCGCTGGGCGTGATGCTGAGCGAGCTCGTCGACTGGCGGATGGTCTTCGCCATCGCGGGCGGGCTGATGGTGGTGCTCGCGGTCGTCCTGCGATTCACACTGCCCTCGGTGCCGGCCGAGCGCGCGTCGAGCCTGCGCCTGCTCGTCGACACGCTGCGTCGCCCGGGCATCGGGCTCGGCATGGTCGGGCACGTGCTCGTGGTGCTCGGGCACTTCCTCGCCTACACCTACGTGCGTCTCGCGCTGGAGCGCATCCCCGACGTCGACGCCTCGACGATCGTGGTGCTGCTCGCGCTGTTCGGTGTCGGCGGCCTCCTCGGCAACATCACGATCGGGCTCGTCATCGACCGCACGTTCGCCTTCTTCGCCGTGTTCGCGCCCCTGGTGATCGCCGTGTCCGTGATCTCGATGATCCTGTTCTCCGGCTCGATCCTGGGCGTGGGCATCGTGGTGGTGGTGTGGGGCTTCTTCTTCTCGTCCTGGTTGATCGTCGCGAACACCTGGGTCGGGCACCGGATGCCGGATCGGCTCGAGGCCGGCGGCAGCCTCGTCGTCGTGGGCTTCCAGGGGGCGATCACCATCGCGGCCGGCGTCGGCGGGCTGCTCGTCGACACCCTGAACGTCGAGCTGGTCTACGTGCTCGGTGCGGCCGCGCTGCTCGCCGGTGCCGTGCTCTTCGGGGTGTCGAATCGGGTCAGCAGCCGCGCCTGACGTGGCGCGGCGTCAGGCGGAGACCGGGATCCGGTTGGCCAGACGCCAGGATGTGGGGGTCAACCCGGTGCGGCGTCGGAACGCGCGGCTGAACCCCTCGTCTGAGGCATAGCCCAGCTCGCGGGAGATCTCGGACACGCTCCGCCCGGCATCCAGCATCCGCTTGGCCGCATCCACCCGGACCTCGGTGACGTAGTCCGCGGGGGAGCGGCCGACGGCGTTGCGGAACCGCTCGGCGAACGTCGACCGCGACATGGCGCCGATGGCCGCGAGGCGTTCGACCGTCCAGTCGCGGCCGGGCTCCTCGTGGATGGCGTCGACGACGCGGTCGAGGAACGGATCGTTCGACAGAGACGGCCAGCCCGCCGGTGCGCAGCCGTTCGCCGCCCAGGCGCGGATGACCGACAGCAGCACGGTCGTCGCCATCATGCGGCAGATGACCGGGTCGCCCTGACGGGCCGGGAGCACGGTGTGATCGACGAGGCCCATGTTCAGGGCCAGGGCGGCGGCGGCCGGCTCGACCGCGTCGAATCCGGTGACCGTGAGGAACGGCGGGAGCAGCGCGGGCAGCGGCGACGCAGCATCCGCGAGCACGATCTCGGCGATCATGATGCTCGTGTTGCCCCGGGCTTCGAGCGCGAACGGTGTGCGACCGAGGGTGAGGAAGGCGTCGCCCGCGACGAGCACGTCGCGGCGGCTGCCCGGATCGAGGGTGAGGCGATGCGAGTCCGGGTCGACCTCGAGGCGGCAGCCGTCGCCGAGCGGCGGATGCCCGTGCACGCCGCCCTCCACGATGTACACGAGGGTGATGGCGCCGGACGGGATCGGCAGCAGCGTGCCGGAGGCGAGAGTCATCCGACGGCCGACGCCGACGCGGAGGTCGACGGCGCCGAGCACCTGCGAGATCGCGTCTGCATCCACTGTCACCATGCCTTCGGCAACGCCGCTGCCGGGCCTGCTATTCCGCCGTCGACTTTCTTCGAGGCGCGAGACGGGGCGCATCGTCGTGGCGTTCTCAACCATTCGGTTGATTCGACGGCGATGACCGCCGGATACGGTGGGAGGACCCCCACCCGAGGAGTTCCGTGTTCCGTACCCCCGACCGCCTGTTCCGTGTTCTCGCGATCGCGGAGGCGATCACCTGGACGATCCTGATCGCCGCGATCATCGCCCGTGCCGTCGGCGCGCCCGGGGTCGTGGTGACGGTGGGTGGCGGCATCCACGGATTCGTGTTCCTCGCCTATGCGGCGACGGCGATCCTGGTCGCGCTGAACCAGCGCTGGCACCTCGGCGTCGGTGTGCTCGCGGTGGTCAGCGCCGTGATCCCGTACGCGACGATCCCGATGGAGATCTGGCTGCACCGCACCGGTCGCCTCGATGGCGCCTGGCGCCTGGAGGCCACGGATGACCCGCGGGATCGCCGCTGGTACGACCGGCTGATGCGGTGGTTCCTCCGCAGGCCCTGGGTGCTGGCGCTGCTTCTGGCCGTCGGCATCGTGGCGCTGTACGTGATCCTGCTGCTGGTCGGTCCTCCCGGCGGCAAGTGAGCCGTTTCGGAGTGCGCCCGGTCTGCGAGCCGGTCAGGGCGTGACGACGATCGCGTTCGCCTCGGTGACGGCGTCCATGATCTTCTCCGCGTCGTTCGCGGTGCAGTCCACGATCGTGTAGAGGCCGACTCCGGTCTGCGTGAACGCGCGCGCGGCCATGAGCCAGGAGCGGGAGCCGTCCACCGCGCTGACCTGACGCATCTCGACGCCCCCGTTGCCGCCCGCCATGTAGCTGAATTCACCGGTGGTGGCGACGGGGGTGATGTCGGCCGTCGGGGTCTCCAGCAGCACGCCGAGGATCGCATCGGACGACGCGCTGTCATCGCCCTCGACGACGGGCACATCGGTCATGTGGCCCTGCCAGAACCGCACCGTGCAGGTCCCGTCCGCCGTGCCGTACGTCCAGCCGCCGTTGCCGTCGTCGGGCGAGACCATCTCCCACTGCTCGTCGGCGATGAACCCGTCCCCCCACTCGATGTAGGTGTCGGGATCGAGGTCGAGGCCCTCGTCGAAGGTCAGTGTGGTGCCCCCGGTGGGGGTGTCCGGGGCATCCGTCCCGTCGGTCTCCGTGCCGGGCGACGGCGCGGCAGAGGGAGCAGCTGCAGGGATCTGCGCGTACAGGCATCCGCTCAGGGGCAGGATCGCGAGCGTCACGATGGCGGCTGCGGTGCCGAGGCGGCGGGTGGCGGAGGGGGTCCACGTCATGCCCGTCAGCCTAGCCACTTCAGGCGCGTCGGACGGGCTGCTGCAGCTCGGTGACCCAGTCCGACTGGTCGTCCGATACGGCGCGGACGTACAGCTCTCGGCACGGCCCGTCGTGCACCAGACCGCGGGCGAAGATCTCGGTGTGGATGCCGTGCCAGCTCTCGGCGATGCGGTCCATCGACCCGAGGTGGATGCCGCACACCGCTTCGTTCGCGGCTGGGAGTTCGATGATCTCGAACCCGTCGCGTGCGGGGCCGGAGTACGTGTACCCGACGATGACCTGCAGGCCGTCGTCGAGCGTCTCGTACTGGGCGATCGGGGTGGAGAGCGAGTGCTCGTCGCCGATGATCGCAGCCACGGCGTCGAACGACGGGCCCACGACGGCGGCGACGGACGACTGATCGGCGACGACGGTGCGGATGGCGGCGAGTCGGACGGCCGGGAGGGGCTTGTCGACGATCTCGATCGGGGACATGTGGTTCTCTTTCTCGATGAGGTGGAGGCGCCGCTCCACGTCGACGAGTCTCTCTGCGGCGACCCGGTGCTCCAGCTCGACCTCCGCGCGGCGGATCCGCAGCAGGGAGGCGATGCGGTCGGCGTCGACTCCTCGGTCGAGGATCGACGAGATGTCATCGAGCCCGAAGCCCAGCTGACGCAGGGCAACGATCCGATGCAGACGATCCAGTTGCGAGGGGTCGTAGGAGCGGTAGCCGCTGAACTCGTCCACGTGGGCAGGGACGAGCAGGCCGGCCGTGTCCCAATGTCGCAGCATGCGGTGGGTCACCTGGCCGATCTGCGCGAACGCTCCGATGGACAACATGTCTCTGTTCTCCCGTCTGCCACAGTGTCAGGGTCAAGTATCGCTTTCGGGATGCGCGGTCGACAGCCTGCCGACGGCGACGCGCTAACGTCGACGCGTGGACGAAGAGGTGCTGACAGGCGGGAACGCGAGCGGGACGGTGGTGCGCATCGGCGACACCGTGCGCAAAGCGTGGTCGGATGCAACCCCGAGCGTCAGCCACTTCGTCACGGCGCTACGGGAGGCGGGAGTTGATGCTCCGCAACCGCGCGGCCGGGACGAGCAAGGACGACAGGCCATCGAATTCGTCCCCGGTCGGCTCGCGATCGCGGCCGCTCCGCTGTCCGTGGTCGACCTGCGCCGGGTCGGATCGATGATCCGGCGGATCCACGACGCGAGCGCTCGCTATGTGCCTCCGCGGCATGCCGTGTGGCAGACTGCGATTCCCGCGCCGGGTGCCGAGATCGTCTGTCACAACGATCTCGGCCCTTGGAACCTCGTCACCGGGGACCGATGGGTCTTCATCGACTGGGATGCGGCAGCGCCGAGCACCCGGCTCTGGGATCTCGCCTACGCGGCGCAGGCGTTCACGTTGTCCGACGTCGAGCGCGATGCGGAGAGCGCGGCCGGCGATCTCGCAGCGTTCGTCGACGGTTACGGGGCGAGCCCCGTACTGCGTGGTGATCTGCCGCAGGCGATGGAGGAGCGGACGGCGGCGATGCTCTCGCTCCTTGAGGGCGCGCGCTCGACGGGCGAGGAGCCGTGGGCGTCGATGCACGCGAGCGGTCACGGCGACCACTGGACGAGGGCTCTGCGGTACGTCCGGGAACATCGGCGGGAGTGGGTCCAGGCGCTCGAACAGGGTTGAGCGCGTCTTCCCGAACCGTATATCGGCATTTCGTTTTCCCGGCCTGATCTGGCCCTTTGGATGTCGGTGGCCCCTGCTTGACTCGAGGTATGGCAGCACTGGCGGAAGCGACGGTCGAGCAGGTGGAGACGCTTGCCGAGCTCACCGACATGCTCGTCGGGTTGGAGCGCACGATCAGCAGTCTGCAGGCCGCGCGCGACGGCGTTCTCGCAGTTGGTTCCCGGCTGGCGCTGCAGGTTGCCGATGAGGCGGACCACCCCGATTTCGGCGACCTCGCGGCTCGCACGGTCGCGGCGGAGATGGCGGCGGCACTACGGGTGAGCGACCGCACGGTGCAGGCGCGGATGACGGAGGCGGTGTGGCGGGTGGAGCGCTTCCCGCTGGTGTGGGCCGCCCAGGGAGCCGGGCGGATCAGCGCCGCACATGCGCGGGCGATCTGCGATGCGGCTGAACACCTGGAAGACGCCGCCGATCGCGACGCATACTCCGCCGAGATGGTCCCGTTCGCCGAATCCGAGTCCCCGAACCGGGTGTCGCGGCACGGGCGGCGGGTCGCGGAGCGGTTCCAGTCCCGGTCGGTCGATGAGCGGCACGGGGATGCTCGGGAGAAGAGATCGGTGTGGGTGAAGGACGTCGGCGACGGCATGTCCCAGCTCGGGCTGCTCGGCCCCGCCGCGCTCGTCCATGGCGCGTTCGAGCGACTGACGCAGATGGCGCAGAGCGTGCAGACGTCGGGATCTCCGGAGCAGGCCTCGGCGCAGGAGCAGGCTTCGGCGCAGCAGGAAGAGTGCGCACAGGAGCACGAGGATGACGATCGGCGCACCGTCGCGCAACTCCGCGCCGATCTCGCGCTCGACCTGCTACTCACCGGCGCTCCAGCGGGTCACGACACCCCCGATGGCCTCCTTGCCGCGATCCGCGGATCGGTCTCGGTCACCGTTCCGGTCACGACCCTGATGGGGCGCGGCGCGACTCCGGCTGAACTCGACGGGCGCACGCCGATCGACGCCGCCTCGGCGAAAGCTCTTGCGGGTGCCGCGTCGGGGTGGGACCGGATCCTCACGCACCCGATCACAGGTGCGCTCCTCGCGGTCGATCGCTACCGGCCCGGTTCCGAACTGAAACGGCATCTGCGGGCCCGAGATCAACGCTGCCGATTCCCGGCCTGCGGTTATGCGGCTCGCGACTGTGACATCGACCATCATCACGATGCCGCTCGCGGCGGGCCGACCGCCGCGAGAAATCTGGGTCACCTGTGTCGCCGCCACCACGTGCTCAAGCACCATTCGCCGTGGGTCGTCGAGGTGCTCGGCGACGGTGCCTATGCCTGGACGAGTCCGACGGGCCGGGTCTACATCGATCGCCCGCAGCCCCAGAACACGGTCACCTTCGTGGAGGAGCACGCCCCGGCGCCCTTCTGATCGCAGGCCCCGAAGCGCCGGCTCGAGGCGGTGCACAGAGGCCTCGCCGGCGCGCGTTATGCAAAGTTGAGCCGACTCGTATCAAGTTGATTTGACACGGTTGGAGCTCGAGCGTACAGTTGAGCCATCGCGACTCAGGTTTCCCTGATCGCCGCAGATTTCCGCACCACAATGAACATCCAGTTCAACGAAACTTCCAACAAAGGAGAAAACACATGGCACGTGCTGTCGGTATCGACCTCGGAACCACCAACTCCGTCGTCAGCGTCCTCGAGGGTGGCGAGCCCAAGGTCATCGCCAACGCCGAGGGCTTCCGCACGACCCCCTCGGTCGTGGCCTTCACCAAAGACGGGGAGGTGCTCGTCGGTGAGACCGCGAAGCGCCAGGCCGTCACCAACGTCGACCGGACGATCGCTTCCGTCAAGCGCCACATGGGCACCGACTGGAGCTTCGACGTCGACGGCAAGAAGTGGACGCCGCAGGAGATCTCCGCGCGCATCCTCATGAAGCTCAAGCGCGACGCCGAGTCGTACCTGGGTGACACGGTGACCGACGCGGTCATCACGGTTCCCGCGTACTTCAACGACGCCGAGCGTCAGGCCACCAAGGAGGCCGGCGAGATCGCGGGCCTCAACGTCCTGCGCATCATCAACGAGCCGACCGCGGCCGCTCTGGCCTACGGCCTCGACCGCGGCAAGGAAGACGAACTCATCCTCGTCTTCGACCTCGGTGGCGGAACGTTCGACGTGTCGCTGCTCGAGGTGGGCAAGGACGACGACTTCTCCACGATCCAGGTGCGCTCGACCGCCGGTGACAACCGCCTCGGTGGCGACGACTGGGACCAGCGTCTGGTCGACTACCTGATCAAGCAGTTCAAGGAGACCACGGGCGTCGACGTCTCGGGTGACAAGATCGCCCTGCAGCGTCTTAAGGAAGCTGCCGAGCAGGCGAAGAAGGAGCTCTCCTCCTCGACCTCGACCAGCATCAACCTTCCCTACCTGTCGTTGACGGAGTCCGGCCCGGTGTCGCTTTCCGAGACAATCACCCGCGCGAAGTTCGAGGACCTCACGAAGGACCTGCTCAACCGCACCAAGAAGCCGTTCGAGGATGTCATCCGCGAAGCCGGCATCAAGGTGTCCGAGATCGACCACATCGTGCTCGTCGGTGGATCGACGCGTATGCCCGCGGTCGCTGAGCTCGTCAAGCGCGAGACCGGCAAGGAAGCGAACAAGGGTGTCAACCCGGATGAGGTCGTCGCCGTCGGTGCCGCCCTCCAGGCCGGTGTCCTCAAGGGCGAGCGCAAGGACGTTCTGCTCATCGACGTCACCCCCCTGAGCCTCGGCATCGAGACCAAGGGCGGCATGATGACCAAGCTCATCGAGCGCAACACGGCCATCCCGACCAAGCGCAGCGAGACCTTCACCACGGCAGACGACAACCAGCCGTCCGTCGCGATCCAGGTCTTCCAGGGCGAGCGTGACTTCACGCGCGACAACAAGCCGCTCGGCACGTTCGAGCTGACGGGTATCGCTCCGGCTCCCCGTGGCATCCCGCAGATCGAGGTCACCTTCGACATCGACGCCAACGGCATCGTGCACGTGTCCGCCAAGGACAAGGGCACCGGCACCGAGAAGTCGATCGTCATCTCCGGCGGCTCCTCGCTGTCGAAGGAAGACATCGAGCGCATGGTGCGCGAGGCCGAGGAGCACGCGGCCGAAGACAAGGCGCGCCGTGAGGCCGCCGAGGTCCGCAACCAGGCCGAGACGCTCGCGTACTCGATCGACAAGTTGATCACCGAGAACGACGACAAGCTGCCCGAAGACGTGAAGACTGAGGTCAAGGCCGACGTCGACGCGCTCAAGACGGCGCTGGCCGGCGACGACGACGAGGCCGTGAAGACCGCGTTCGACAAGCTGAACCAGTCCCAGTCCAAGCTCGGCGAGGCCATCTACGCCTCCTCGCAGGCGGATGCCGCTCCCGGCGCTTCGGCTGAGGGCGAGGCCCCGGCCGGTGACGCTCCCTCCTCTGAGGAAGACGTCATCGACGCCGAGGTCGTCGACGACGAGGACGAGAAGAAGTAATCATGACGGACAAGAACTTCGACGAGAACCAGAATCCTGAGTCCGCCGAAGGTCGCAGCGAGGGGTCGGACGCTCAGGCGTCCGGCCCCGCGCCGCACCACCCGGACTCCCGCGAGGCAGCAGCCGCCGAGGGGTCGGACGAGACCCCGATCGACGGCGCAGACGACCTCACGGTCGACGACATCCTCGGGGCGACGCAGACCGGCGAGGCCGCGGCAGAAGACGCCGTGCTCGCCGACCTCGAGTCGACCCTGCTGAACGACCTCAAGCGCCTGCAGGCCGAATACGCCAACTACCGTCGCCGCACCGAAGAGCAGCGCCAGGTCGAGATCGAGCGCGCGAAGGGCGAGGCCGCCAAGGGCCTGGTCCCCGTGCTCGACGACCTCGACCGCGCCGCTCAGCACGGTGACCTCGTCGACGGCACCCCGTTCGCCGTGATCGCCGACAAGGTGCGCACGGTCGTGGAGCGCCTCGGTGTGGTCGCGTACGGCGAGAAGGGCGAGGATTTCGACCCGCAGCGCCACGAGGCCATCTTCCAGCAGCCGACTCCGGGAGCCGAGAAGACCACGATCCTCGAGGTCGTCGAGGTGGGCTACCGCCTCGGAGACGTCGAGCTGCGCCCCGCGAAGGTCGTCGTCGCTGCCCCTGCGGAGTAGGTGATCGATGGCCAGCCAGGATTGGTTCGACAAGGACTTCTACAAGACCCTCGGGGTCTCCAAGGACGTCAGTGATGCGGATCTGAAGAAGACGTATCGCAAGCTCGCGCGGAAGTACCACCCGGACTCCAATCAGGGTGATGCCAAAGCCGAGGCGAAGTTCAAGGAGGTCAGCGAGGCCTACTCGGTTCTCTCCGACGCCGAACAGCGCAAGGAGTACGACGAGATCCGCGCCATGGGCTCGGGCGCTCGCTTCACCGCGAGCGGTCAGGGCGCCGGCGGCTTCGAAGACGTGTTCAGCCGGTACGGTCAGCAGGGCCGAGGGCAGACCGCGGACTTCGAGGACATCTTCGCGATGTTCAACCAGGGTCAGGGCGCGAGCTTCGGCAACGGCCGCTTCGGGCAGACGAGCGGCGGCTACCGCGGCTTCGGCGGTCCGCAGCGCGGCGCCGATGTCACCGCACGCACCACGCTCGACTTCGTCACCGCCGTGCAGGGGGAGACCATCTCCCTGCAGGGCGAAGACGGCAAGCCGTTCAAGGTGAAGATCCCCGCGGGCGTCGCCGACGGGCAGAAGATCCGTCTGCGCGGCCGCGGCCGGCCCTCGCCCGACGGCGGAGAGAGCGGCGACATCGTGGTGCAGATCGCGGTGCGACCGCATCCGGTCTTCACGCGTGACGGCCTCAACCTCCGCGTCGTGGTGCCGGTGACGTTCACCGAGGCGACTCTCGGTGCGACGATCGAGGTTCCGACGCTCGGCGGCGACGTGGTCAAGCTCCGCGTCGCGCCCGGCACCCCCTCCGGGCGGGTGCTGCGCGTCAAGGGACGCGGCGTCGCGACCTCCAAGGGCACCGGCGACCTGCTCGCCGAGCTCCAGGTCGCGGTACCCACGCACCTCGACGACGCCGCTCGCGAGGCGCTGCAGAAGTTCCAGGAGCTCGAGCCCGAGGAGAACCCGCGGGCCGAGCTGATGGCCAAGGCGCGGCGATGACCGGTCGTCGAAGCGGGCACCGGGGGCGGAGGCGTTCATGATGAACGCCGACACCCCGGTGTTCGCGATCGCGGCCGCCGCCGAGCTCTCCGGCCTCCACCCGCAGACCCTGCGGCAGTACGACCGCATCGGGCTCGTGGTCCCCGGGCGCACCACCGGCGGATCCCGCCGTTACTCCCCTCGCAACATCGAGCAGCTGCGCGAGGTCGCCCAGCTCTCCTCCGAAGGCGTGAGCCTTCCCGCCATCGCACGCCTGCTCGACCTCGAAGACGAGAACCGGATGCTGCGCAATCGCATCGCCGTGCTCGAGGGCGCGCTGCGCATCGAGCGCGAGAACCGTCCGGGCGTGCGCGTGTTCGCCGCCGGCTCCGCGGGAGTCGTGCCGATGCCGACCGGGCGCCGCATCCGTCGCTCGACCGAGGTCGTGCTCTGGGACCCGCGCGGGAGCGCCTAGGCGCCGTGCCGATCACGGTGTGTATCCTGTCAACAGTTAACAGGAGGTCACCATGACGCAGTCCGTGAAGCGTGGAGAGTCCCTCGGCGCGCAGGTGGCCCGTGTCCTGCGGCAGCGCATCGTGCGCGGCGAACTCGCCCCCGGCGCACGCATCACCGAGGAGGCACTGGCCGAGGAGTTCTCGGTCAGCCGCGGACCCGTGCGCGACGCGCTCACGCAGCTCAGCTTCGAGAAGCTCGTCGAGGTGCAGCGCCCCCGCGGCGTCTACATCGTCGGACTCACGCACGACGACGTCGATCAGCTCTACAGCCTGCGCGGCGCCCTCGAGCAGCTCGCGCTCTCCCGGGCGATGCGCGTCGAAGACGACTCCCGATGGACCGCGATGGCGGCCGCCGTCGGGCGCATGGGTGAGGCGGCGGATGCCGGTGATCACGCGGCCTTCGTGGCCGCCGACCTCGAATTCCACTCGCAGATCTATGCCCTCGCCGACCACCCCCGTCTGGAAGGCGCCTGGAATCAGTACCTCCCGACCTTCACCGCGCTGCTCGAGGTCACGATCAACCACGACGAAGACCTGCACGAGTCGTCCGGCGACCACGTCAAGCTCATGGACGTGATGCGCAGTGGAAAGCCCGCCCAGGCCGCGAAGGTGCTGTCGGAACACCTCGACGGTGCCCGCGAGCGCATGCTCGCCGAGATCGCCGCCCGCGCCTGACCGCGAGCATCCGTCGATCGAGAGGCTGCGCCGGTCGAGAGGCTGCGCCGGTCGAGAGGCTGCGTCAGTCGAGAGGGTGCGTCAGTCGAGAGGGTGCGTCAGTCGAGAGGGTGCGTCAGTCTAAAGGGTGCGTCAGTGTTGACTGTTAACAGTCAACACTGCTAGCCTCAGGGGGTCGACAACAAGGTCGACCCACGTAGAGGAGCAAAGATGCCCCGCAAGCGCATCACCCGGGCGGCCGCCGCGATCGCCGCCCTCGTAGCCACCGCTCTCATCGTCTCGGCCTGCACCAAGGTCGAAGAGGGCGAAGAGGCCGGATCGGCCTTCCCCGAGAACGACATCCGGCTCATCATCCAGGCCAACCCCGGCGGAGGATCCGACCTCTCGTCGCGCGCGCTCGCCACGGAGCTCGAGAAGATCCTCGACGTCAGCGTCATCCCGGAGAACATGCCCGGTGCCGCCGGCGCTCTCGCGATGGAGTACGTGGGCGCGCAGGATCCCGACGGCTACGTCATCGGATTCGCGCCCGTCGAGATCGCCATGCTGAACACCACGCAGGGCGCCAACGTGCAGCCGGAGGACTTCGACCTGCTCGGCCAGATCATGCTCGCCCCCGGTGTCGTCACGGTCGGCGCGAACAGCGGCATCGACACCCTCGAAGACCTCGTCACCCAGGCGAAGGCCGGTGCGGTCACCGTCGCGAACTCGGGTGCCGGCTCCATCTGGGAGGCGGCGACCATCGGACTCGGCAGCGCGACCGACGCCGAGTTCACCCCGGTGCCCTATGACGGCGGAGCGACGGCCGTCGCCGCAGCCGCCTCGGGTGAGACCGTCGCGGCCGTCTCGGGCCTCGGCGAGGCTTTGGCGCAGGGCGACGCAGTGCGCATCCTCGCCGTCATGAACGACGAGCGCCACCCCGACGCGGAAGACGTCGAGACGGTCGAAGAGGCCATCGGCGAAGACGTCATCTTCGGCGGCTGGGGCGGCATCTACGCCCCCAAGGGCCTGCCCGACGACGTGAAGTCGACCCTCGAGGCCGCGGTCAAGGAAGCCGTCGACTCCGACAGCTACCAGAAGTTCCAGGCCGACGCCGGGAACCTGGTCGTCTACCGCGACTCCGCCGAATGGACCACGTTCGTCGACGAGCAGTTCGACCTGTTCAAGGACCTCCTGGGCTGAGAGGACTGCGGGGCCGGCGCAGGTCGGCCCCGCAGCCGTTCCTCTTCGACGAAAGAAGGAGCATGATGTCCACCCCCGACACCGCCGCGGAACCGGCGGGCCGCGGCGAGCCTGACGACGAGTACCAGGGTGCGCCCGCATCCCGGCGCCTCGAGATCGTGTTCGCGGTCGTCGCCCTGGCGTTCACCTCCGGCTACCTCTTCCTCTCGACGCAGATCCCGCTGCGCCGCGAAGCCGCTCCCGGGCAGATCGACGCCCGCTTCTGGCCCCTCGTCATCGGAGTCACCGGAGTGGTGATCGCCATCGCGCTGCTCGCCGTCGCCATCACCCGGCCGGCCCCGACCCGCGAAGACCTCGAGCGCATCCAGCCCGGCGGCTACCTGCGCGTCATCGCCACCCTCGCCATCACCGGTGCCTTCATCGCACTGTGGTCGCTGGGCTCCGTCATCCTCTTCGGCTACCGCGTCGAGGTCTTCCCCGTCGCCGCAGCCCTGCTGATGGCCGCCCTCATGCTCCTCTACGGCCACCGCCGCTGGCTGAGCCTCATCATCTATTCCGCCTCGGTCACGGCGTTCGTCTACGTCGTGTTCGGGATGCTCCTGAGGATCCCCCTGTGAACGCGCTCATGGAGGGGCTGAACTCGCTCCTCGACATCTCGATCCTGCTCTACATGCTCGTCGGCCTCGTGCTCGGCTTCATGGTCGGCGCCTTCCCCGGCATCACCGCGACCATGGCCGTCGCCCTCGCCGCAGGCTTCACGATGACCCTCGAGCCCGTGCAGGGTCTCGCGGTGCTGCTGACCATCTACGTCGCCGCGAACTTCGGCGACCGGGTGCCGTCGATCCTCATCAACACCCCCGGCACTCCGGCATCCATCGCCACCACCCTCGACGGATATCCGATGGCCAAGCAGGGCAGGGCAGGACTCGCCCTGACCATCTCCGCGATCGTCTCGGCGGTCGGCATCCTCGCCTCCCTCGTGCTCTTCGCGGTCGCCGCCGTGCCCATCGCCAGCTTCGCCCGCGATTACTTCAAGTCGCCCGAGCTGTTCGCCCTCGTCGTCTTCGGCATCGCGATCATGATCGGCATCTCGTCGAAGTCGATGCTCAAGGGCATCCTCGCCGGACTCTTCGGCCTCATGCTCGGCAGCGTCGGGACCTACGCCGCGACCGCCGACCAGCGCTTCACCTTCGGGGTCCTCGAACTCGTCGAGGGTGTGAACTTCATCGCCGTCATCATCGGACTCTTCGGCATCGCCGAGCTGTTCGATCAACTGCTCACGTACCGCAAGTCGGCCGTGCGTCCGATCTCGAGCCTCGGCCGCTGGTGGCCGAACCGCGCCGAGCTGAAGCAGAGCGGCCGCGCGACCGCGGTCGGCGGCGCCGTCGGACTCGGCGTCGGCCTCATCCCCGCGGCGGGCGGCGACATCGCCGGACTCATCGGCTGGGAGCGCGCACGCAAGGCCTCCAAGCACCCCGAGATGTTCGGCAAGGGATCCATCGAGGGCGTCGCCGCCAGCGACACCGCATCCAGCGCCACGCTCGGCGGCTCGCTGACGACCACCATGGCCCTCGGCATCCCGGGCGACTCGGTGATGGCCGTGATGATCGGCTCGATGATCATCTGGGGCATCACCCCCGGTCCGACGCTGTTCACCAACCGCCCCGACCTCGTGGTCTCCATCGTGGGCATCATGCTGATCGCCACGATCCTGTCGCTCGTGCTGAGCCTCATCCGCATGAAGGGCATGGTCAAGCTCCTCGATGTGCCGCAGCCCTACCTGTGGAGCGGCATCCTGATCTTCTGCATCATCGGCACCTACGCCACCTCGAACAGCCTCTCCACGGTCGTCACCATGCTCGTGTTCGGCGTGATCGGCGTGCTGCTCAAGCGCATGCAGGTGCCCGCGGGTCCCATCGTGCTGGGTCTTCTCCTCGGGCCGCTCGCCGAGGAGAACCTCGCCCGCACGCTGGCGATCCTCCCCACGCGGCCGTTCTTCGAGGTCGTCAGCCCGATCGCGATCGTGCTGCTCGCGCTGGCCGTGCTCTCGATCGTGATGCCGGCCATCCGGGCGGCCCGCAAGCCCCGCGCCGAGCGCGCAGCACTGGCGGACTCGATCCTGCACGACGACAGCATCCAGCAGATCGAGAAGGCGCACGACGAGCTGGCTGCCCAGCCCGACCTGCTCACCTCGACCGTCCGCAACGTCGACGTGCCCACGCGCCGCACCCGCAAGTCCCGCAAGAACTCCGAGGAGACCGAGAAGTGACCCGCTACGACATCCTGACCGCCGTTCCGACCGCGTTCCGCCGCGACGGCAGCCTCGACCTCGAGGGATCGCGCGCGATCTTCCGCTTCGTCGGCGACTCGGGCAACGAGGGGGCTTTCATCCTCGGCACGACCGGGGAGTTCCCGGCCGTCGACGTCGCCGAGTTCACGGCGCTCGTCGCCGCCGCCGTCGAGGAGCTGCAGGACCGGATGCGCGTCATCGTGCATGTCGGCCAGCCGAGCACCTTCGAGGCGGTGCGGCTCGTCGAGATCGCCAAGCGCCTCGGCGTGACCGAGTTCGCCGCCCTCACCCCGTACTACCTGAAGTCGACCGAGGATGCGATCTTCGACTACTTCCGGGCGGTGTCGGATGCCGTCGGCGACGGGCGCCTGTACGTGTACATCTACCCTGCGCGCAGCGGCAACACCGTCTCGCCCGAGCTGCTGGTGCGGCTCGCGGAGCTGCCGAACATCGTGGGCGCGAAGCTCAGCGAGCTGTCCCTCGACGAGATCGCTGCGTATCGCGCCGTCGTCCCCGCCGACTTCGAGCTGTACACCGGCGCCGACCGCGACCTCATCGCCGCCGTCGACGCGGGGGCGCAGGGGGTCGTGTCCGGGGTCTCGTCCGTCACCCCGAAGCCGTTCCGAGCCCTGGCCGACGCCGGACGATCGGGCGATGTCGAGGCGATCGCGGTCGCCCAGGCCGCGGTCGATGACGTCGTCTCGCTGATCGGCGGAGACATGGCGCGCATGAAGGAGGCGTACCGCGTCCTCGACGTCGTCGACGCGTACTGCCGTATGGCGATCGCGGAGCCGACCGATGCCGAGCGCACCGCTGTCGCCGAGGTGGTCGCCGCGCACCGCTGACCGGGGCCTCGTCGGAGGGCGATCACAGGAGATGGAAAAGTGCGCTTCCTAGCGTGGAAGCAGGGAACGACCCTGCTCCGCGCCTGGCGCGGGTGTCCTGCCACGAAGGAACAACTCCTCATGACGAACACCAAAGCCTCCTCTGCCGCACCCTCGCTGGGACTGCTGATCCTGCGCGTCGTGGTCGGCGCGATCTTCGCCGCGCACGGCGCGCAGAAGATCTTCGAGTTCACACTGCCCGGAACGATAGGCAGCTTCGCGGGCATGGGGATCCCCCTCCCCGAGATCGCGGCGCCGGTCGTCGCATTCGTCGAACTCGTCGGCGGACTGCTGCTGATGCTCGGGCTCTTCACGCGCCCGGTCGGCATCCTGCTGGCGGTCGACATGATCGTCGCGCTCGTCGCCGTGCACCTGCCCGCCGGGCTCTGGGTCGGAGAGGGCGGATACGAGTTCGTCGCCGTCCTCGGCGCCGCGGCGCTGGCGCTCGCGTTCACCGGTGCCGGACGGTTCTCGGTCGATGGTGCGTTCCTGCGCGGTCGAGCGCCGGCGTGGCTCGCCTGACAGCAGAGCAGTGACACGGATGCCGCGGGGGCGACCCCGCGGCATCCGTCGTCTGCGGGCATGTGCGCCGTTCCGGTTGACGGATGCGGCACGATAAGGTTGCGTAACCATTTCATTCTTGACACCGCTGTGAATGCGGAGTTATGGTGATGAAACCGATTTCACGCAGACCCGGCGAGAACTCGGATGCACCGTCGCATAGAACTTGCTGCCCAAAGGAGTGAACAGTGAAGTCGAACCACGCACACCCGTCCCGCCGAGCCCGCGCGCTGCGGATCACCGGCCTCGTCGCTGCCGCGACCATCGCCCTGGCCGGCTGCGCCGCCGGCGACGACTCGTCGGATGCCGGAAGCGCCGGGGGAGAGCTCACGTTCTCCAACTGGCAGTTCCTCGAAGACGGCAAGGGCCCGATCATCTGGGACGCCGTCAAGGGCTACACCGGACCCGATGACAACATCGAGCTGACCAAGGTCGAGATCCCGTTCGCGAACTACGCCGACAAGCTCAGCACCGAGCTGGGTGCCGGCGGCGGCCCCGACGTGATGGTGCTGCAGGACAGCCAGTTCGCCTCGCTCGTCGACGCCGGCGTGCTCGAGCCGCTCGATGACATCGCCGACGAGCTCGGCGACACGCTCAACAACACGAACGAGGCCGGTGTGTTCGACGGCGGCCAGTACGGCTTCAACTGGGAGCGCCCGACCTACAGCACCGTCATCTACAACAAGGACATCTTCGCCGAACTGGGGCTCGAGGTCCCGACGACGTTCGATGAGTTCCTCACCACGGCGAAGACGATCAAGGACGAGCTGGGCATCTCCGGCTGGGCCGGCCGTCACCAGACCGCCGAGATCGACGGTTGGACGCTGGAGATGGCGAACTGGATCTACGGATTCGGCGGCGAGCTCAGCGACGGGAAGAAGCTCACGATCGACAAGGCCGAGAACGTCGAGGCCGTCGAGGCGTTCCTCGAGACGTTCGCCTCGGGCGTCGCCCCCATCGGCGACGACGCGTCGACCTTCCGCGCGAAGTTCGGCCAGGGCCAGGTCGGAATGCTGTTCGAGAACTCCGGTGTCGCGACGACCATCACGAGCAACCCGGACAACGCCGTGAACGGCCAGAACATGGGAGCGGCTCCGCTGCCGCTCGCGAACCCCGGCTCGAACTCGCAGCTGATCATCGCCGTCAACGCGAACAGCGACAACAAGGAAGCCGCCAAGGACTTCGTGCGCTGGGTGCTCGGTGAAGAGGGCCAGACCGCCATCCGCGCCGGCCTCGGCGCCTCGGCCATGGCCACCGACGTCGAACCGGATGCTGCCTTCCTCGAGGCCAACCCGTGGGCGACGCAGTTCCTCGAGGCCGCCAAGACCTCGAAGTCGACGCTCGTCGAGGGCTTCGAGACCGAGAGCAAGGTCGTCTGGCGCGAGGTCCTCACCGCGGTCGAAGACCTGCGGGTCAACGGCGGCGACGTGAAGGCGAAGCTGGCCGAGGTTCAGGAGAACCTCGAAGCCGAACTCGGCTGAGCACCCCGAGGGGCGGGCATCACCCCGCTGTCCGCCCCTCGGTCATCCCGCGACACGCGAAAGGACCCCGGCCATGGCCACCCCCACGCTCGAGGCGCGACCACAGACGCCCTCAGCTTCGCCGCCACGGCGACGCCGCGACACCGGCGCGATCGGACGCTTCATCGAGCGCAACGGCGCCTACCTCTTCCTCTTCCCGGCGATCGCGTACCTGGCGATCTTCACGGTCTTCCCCCTGATCCGCGGCGTGCTGCTGTCGTTCACGGCGACCAAGCTGGTCAACCCCGCCGGGGGACGACCGGTCGGCATGGAGAACTACGAGTACCTGCTGTCGAGCGACAAGTTCTGGTCGTCCGTCATCACGACTCTCCTCTACACGCTCTTCACGGTGGTCTTCTCGGTCGGCATCGGAACCGCCGGAGCGCTGCTCCTCAACACCGCCTTCAAGGGGCGCGGCATCATCCGTGCCATCGCGACGATCCCGTGGGCCGTGCCGACAGTGGCCGCCGCCCTCATCTTCGTCTGGATCTACAACAACGAGCAGGGCATCCTGAACCGCACCACCTCGGCGCTCGGCCTCGGTGAGCACGGCTGGCTCGTCGATCCGAAGTACGGGCTGTTCGCGGTGACGCTCGCGACGGTCTGGAAGCTCACGCCGCTCGTGATGCTGGTCATGCTCAGCGCCCTGCAGAGCGTGCCGCACGAGCTCCGCGAAGCGACCTGGGTCGACGGCGCCACGCGCTTCCAGTCCTTCCGCGCCGTCACCCTGCCCCACATCATGCCGACCGTGCGCGTCATCACGCTGCTCATGACGATCTGGTCGATCCGGCGCTTCGAGATCATCTTCCTGATCACCGGTGGGGGACCGCTCGACGTCACCAACACGCTCGTCGTGAACGTCTACCGCACCGCGTTCCAGGATCAGAACCTCGGACGCGCCGCGGCCATCGGCGCCCTCGGCCTGGTGCTGTCGCTGCTGGTCACTGTCGTCTACTTCATCGTCGAGCAGATCCAAGAACGTCAGGAGAGCCAGCGATGACCACCGTGCGCATCCCCACCGATCTCCCGCGTCGCCGCGGAATCGGCGCCAAGTTCGGCAGCCTCGGCAAGGCCGTTCTCATCACGCTGCTCGTCGTCTTCGCCGGATTCCCGGTGTACTGGATGCTGGCGACGTCGCTCGGCACCGAGGCTTCGCTCTACGGCGGCAGCCAGCCGCTGCTCCCCGAGGTGCAGAACATCGGCCAGTGGGGCGGCTTCCTCTCCGACATCCCGATCCTGCGCTGGCTCGGCAACTCGTTCGTGATCGCCGCCGGCACCACGATCCTCAGCCTCGTGCTGGCGACCATGGCCGCCTATGCGCTCAGCCGGTACAAGTTCCACGGCCGCGGCGTCGCCGGCTTCATCTTCTTCAGCACGCAGATGCTGCCGGAGGCGCTGATCATCGTCCCGCTGTACGCGATCTTCGCCGGCGCCGGGCTGCTCAACAGCCACTGGGGGCTCGTGCTCGCCGACACCGCGTTCGTGATGCCCGTGAGCATGTTCATCATCAAGAGCGGCATCGACAAGATCCCGTACGAGATCGAGGAGTCGGCCCGCATCGACGGCTGCTCGCGCCTGCGCATCCTGACCACGATCGTGCTCCCGCTGATCATGCCGAGCATCGCGGCCGCCGCCGTCATCGCGTTCTTCGACGGCTGGAACGAGTTCATGTTCGCGAACACCTTCATCTCGTCGTCCGACCTGTGGCCGGCATCCGTCGGACTGTCGTCGTTCCTCGGGCAGTTCTACACGCCGATGAACATCGTCATGCTGTGCGCACTGCTCTTCGCGCTGCCCGCGATCATCTTCTTCCTGTGGGCGCAGCGCGGCATCGTGTCCGGGCTCACCGCGGGATCCGTCAAGGGCTGACCGCCCTGCAATCTGGAGTATCGATACATGTCTGAAGGACTCGACCCGCTCTTCTCGGTGCGGGACAAGGTGGTCGTCGTCACCGGCGGCTTCGGCCAGATCGGCGCGGAGTTCGTCCGCTCGCTGCACCAGCGGGGCGCGCGCGTCGCCGTGACCTCTCGCAGCGAGGTGGCCGATCCCGCCGCGCGTCTCGGCATCGACGACCCGGATGGACGCCTGCTCGCCGTGGCGATGGACATCACCGACCAGGCCAGCGTGGACGCAGGACTCGACCAGGTCGCGGCGACCTGGGGCGTACCGACCGTCGTCGTCAACAACGCCGGACTCGACACACAGCCCAGCGCGCCGCCGGAGGTCTCCGGGCCGTTCGAGGAGTTCCCCGTCGACGTGTTCCGCGAGGTCGTCGACACCAACCTCGTCGGCACGTTCCTCGTGACACAGGCCGCGGGTCGGCGGATGCGCGACGCCGGCGTCGGCGGCTCGATCGTCAATGTGGGATCCATCTACGGGATGGTGTCGCCCGTGCAGGACATCTACGCCTACAAGGCCGAGGACACCGGCATCCCGTTCATCAAGCCGGTCGCGTACTCGGCGGCGAAGTCGGGGCTCTACAACCTCACCCGCTACTGCGCCACGTACTGGGGTCGTGCGGGCATCCGCGTCAACACGCTCACGCCCTCGGGCGTCCGGCGGGACACGCAGGATGCAAAGTTCCAGGCGAACTACATCGCCCGGATGCCGATCGGCCGCATGGCCGAGGCCGACGAGTACAACGGCGCGCTGGTCTTCCTCGCGTCCGACGCGTCGACGTACATGACCGGCTCGAACCTCGTGGTCGACGGCGGGTGGACCGCATGGTGAGCGATCTTCTCGGCGCGCGCCTGTTCACGGCGGCGGTCACCCCGATGCGCGGCGACGAGAGCGTCGATCACGGCGCGCTCGCGACCATGCTCGACACCGACATCCGTCGCGGCGTCGAGGGCCTCTACATCTGCGGGTCGTCCGGCGAGGGCGTGCTGCTCTCCGAGGCCGAGCGCATCGCCGTGGCCGAGACCGCCGTCACGGCTGCCGCGGGGCGCGTGCCCGTGGTCTCGCACGTCGGCGCGATGTCGACGGGAGAGGCGGTGCGCATCGCCGCCGCGGCGAAGGATGCCGGTGTCGCAGCGATCTCCATGATCCCGCCGCTGTACTACGGCTATTCGACGGCGGATGTCGTGCGGCACCTCCGCACCGTGATCGATGCGGTCGAGCTGCCCTTCATCCTCTACAACATCCCGCAGTTCACTGGGCGCGACATCTCCGAGGGCGGCTTCGACGAGCTGCTCGCTCTGCCCCAGGTGATCGGCGTCAAACACACCTCGCGCAACCTGTATGGGGCGGAGCGGATCCTCCGCCGCTACCCGCACCTGACGCTGATCAACGGCTTCGACGAGTTCTACCTGCCGGCGCTGTCGATCGGCGCACGCGGGGCGATCGGCACCACCGTGAGCCTGCAGATCGAGCTCTTCCTGTCGCTGCGTCGACGGTTCGAGTCCGGCGACCTCGCCGGCGCGCGCGACGTGCAGGTGCGCATCAACGACACCGTCGAGGGCATGGTCGAGGTCGGCGTGTTCGGCGCGGCCAAGTACCTCGGCGGCACGCTGTCGGTGCCGCTCGGGGACTGCCGCTCCCCGCTCCCGACACTCGACGACGACGGTCGAGCCCGCCTGGACACGGTCTTCGCGAGCCTGCAGGAGAACATCGTGATCACCGCCGAGGAGGATGCCCGCGAGACCGCATGACGCGCGATCGCGGGTGTCGTCCGGAGAGGCCGGTAGGGTGAAGCATCCGGGCAGCAGAGGGCGGGAAATGACCACGATCTACGACGTCGCGCGGCGCGCGGGCGTCTCGCCGGCGACCGTCTCGCGGGTGTTCAACGGCACCAGAGTCTCGCCCGAGAAGATCGAGGCCGTGCGTGCCGCGGCGCACGAGCTGAACTTCACGCCGAACCGCGCCGCCCGCACGCTGCGCACCCAGACCTCCGAGGTCATCGCCCTCGTCATCCCCGACATCGAGAACCCCTACTTCACCGAGATGGCGCGCGGGGTCGAGGATGTCGCCTCCGAGGCCGGGTACTCGGTGGTGCTCTGCAACTCCGACTCGCAGACCGAGAAAGAGGCGACGTACCTGCAGATCGCGATCGCCGAGCACATGTCCGGCATGATCATCGCGGCGGCGTCGAAGGCGACGGATCTCGACAGCATCCTCTCCACCGGTCGGCCGGTGGTGGCCGTCGACCGTGTCACGCGCCATGAGCTCGATGTCGTCGTGATGGCGAACCGCGAGGCGGGCGTCGCGGCGACCGAGTCCCTGATCGCCGCCGGCTATCGACGCATCGCCTACATCGGCGGTCCGGAAGACATCGACACCGCGGCCGAACGCGCCGCCGGCTGGCGGGCGGCGCTCACCTCGGCGGGCCGCCAGGCCGACATCGACCAGCTGCAGCGGTTCGCGACCTTCCGTGTCGACGGCGCGCGTGCGGCGATGGAGGAGTTGCTCGCCCTTCCCGAGCCGCCCGACGCCGTCGTCGCCGGAAACAACCTCATCGGCGTCGGGGCGATCCAGGTGCTCACGGAACACGGGCTCACCCCGCCGGCAGTCGGGGTCGCGGTCGTCGGGTCGCTGCCCTTCACCACGCTCTCGCCCACCGCCGTCACGATGGTGCAACTGCCCGCCCGACACATGGGCGTCACGGCGGCGCGCATGCTCCTCGAGCGCATCGCCGGCGACACCCATGCCCCGCGCACGGTCGTGCTGCGGGGCGAGACCCGGCACGCGACGGCCCTGCGCCCCGCGTAGGCTTCGGCCCGCATCGCCTCGGCCCGCATCGCCTCGGAGACAGATGGTGCATGCGTAACCACGATTTCGTGCTTGCGCTGTGAAATCGATTTCAGTTACGCTTTCCCCAGGCGTGATCAAGGAGGACACCATGCGATGCACCCTCGGGGTGGACGTCGGCACATCGAGCACCAAAGGCGTGCTCGTGGCGGACGACGGCACCATCGTCGCGACCGCCACCCGCGCGCACGACGTCTCCCGGCCGCACACCGGCTGGGTCGAGATGGATGCTTCGATCTGGTGGGACGAGTTCGTCGACATCGCCCGCGAACTGCGCGCCGCACACCCCGATGCCGAGATCGTCGCTGTCGGCGTGAGCGGGATGGGCCCCTGCATCCTCCTCGCCGACGAGAACGACCAGCCGGTCCGACCCGCGATCCTCTACGGCGTCGACACCCGCGCGTCCGCCCAGATCGAACGGATCACCGCCGAGCTCGGCGTCGAGGAGATCACCCGCATCGGAGGCTCTGTGCTCACCTCGCAGGCCGGCGGGCCGAAGATCGCCTGGATCGAAGAGGAGGAGCCGGCGGCCTGGGCGCGCGCCCGACGGCTGTTCATGCCCGCATCGTGGCTCGTCCGTCATCTCACCGGCGCGTACGTGTTCGACCATCAGTCCGCGAGCCAGGTCTCTCCCCTCTACGACATCGAGAGCGAGAGATGGCATGCCCCGTTCTGGGGCCGCTACGCCACCACGATCGTGCAGCCGCGCCTGACGTGGGCGGGCGACATCGCCGGCACCGTCACCGTGCAGGCATCCGAATCGACCGGAATCCCGGCGGGAACTCCCGTCATCACGGGCACGATCGATGCCTGGACCGAGGCCGTCAGCGTCGGCGCGCATGAGACCGCCGACCTGATGCTCATGTACGGGACGACGATGTTCATGGTGTTCACCAGCGCGGTCACCCCGGGGGAGCCCGCGCTGCGCACCCCGTCTATGTGGACGACGGCCGGCGCGTTCCCCGGAACCCGGAACCTCGCCGGAGGCCTCTCGACCTCGGGCGCGCTGACCACCTGGCTCAAAGAGCTGACCGATGCCGACTACCCGCAGCTCCTCGCCGAAGCGGAAGCATCGGCGGTCGGCGCTCGCGGTGTGCTGATGCTCCCGTACTTCGCGGGCGAGCGCACCCCCATCCAGGACCCGGATGCGCGGGGCGTGATCGCCGGACTGACGCTGGAGCACACCAGGGGAGACCTGTACCGGGCGGCGCTCGAGGCCACCGCCCTGGGCGTGCGGCACAACGTCGAGACCATGCGGGCCGCCGGCGCCGACATCCGCCGGATCGTCGCGGTCGGCGGCGGTACGCAGGGGCGGCTGTGGCTGCAGATCGTCTCCGATGTCACCGGACTCGTCCAGGAGGTGCCGGAGACGACGATCGGTGCGAGCTACGGAGCGGCCTTCCTGGCTGCTGCCGCCGTGGCGGCCGAGGGCGAGGCGCCGCTCATCACCGACTGGAACCCCGTCGTCGAGCGCATCACGCCGAACCCTGAGCTGCGCGTCACCTACGACACCCTCTTCGACCGGTACGTGCGCCTGTACGACGGGACGAAGAGCGTCGTCCATGAACTCGCCGCCGAGCAGCGCGGCACGTCATCCCACTCAACCCCGGAGGAATCATGACCACCTACGCACTTCCCGCCCCCGTGTCCCGCCCGGCGTCCGCGCCGAAGACCGCCTACCTGATCGCCTCGGGCGACCTGCGCGAGGCTGCCAACACCGGCGGCTGGCCGGTGCAGGTGGAGCTCGAAGCCGGCGTCACCGGCGTCTTCAACGACCTCGGATGGGCCGTCGTCCGCGCCAACGACGTCGATCCCGAGACGGGCCACGGCTTCATCTCGAGCCAGCGCATGGGCCTCGAGGTCTTCAAGAACATCCCGACCGATGCTCCGCTCATCGTCGCCGAAGCCGTCTGGCAGTACTCCCACCACGTGCTCGCCGGCCTCCGCACGCACCAGGGCCCGATCCTCACGGTCGCGAACTTCGCCGGCGATTGGCCCGGCCTCGTCGGACTGCTCGGCCTGAACGCCGGTCTGACGAAGATGGACAAGCCCTACGCCACGATCTGGTCGGTCGACTTCTCGGACGACTGGTTCAAGGCCGGCATCAAGGAGTGGACCGAGACGGGTGCCATCACCCATGACGCTTCGCACGTGCGCGCGCTGCCCGCGCTGCCCGACAGCCCCGAGAAGCAGCTGGGCGAGGCGCTCGCCGCGGAGCTGCTGGCGGAGAAGGCGATCATCGGCGTCTTCGACGAGGGCTGCATGGGCATGTACAACGCCATCTTCGACGACGAGCTGCTCAACCAGACGGGCATCTACAAGGAGCGCCTGTCGCAGTCGGCCCTCTACGCCGAGATGCTCGAGGTCACCGAGGCCGAGGCGGACGCCGCCTACGACTGGCTGATCGATGCGGGCATGACCTTCCGGTACGGCGAGGATGCCGCCACCGAGCTCACCCGCGAGCAGGTGCAGTGGCAGTTGAAGATGTACATCGCCGCGCTCCGCATCGCCGACGACTTCGGCCTCGACGCGGTGGGCATCCAGTACCAGCAGGGACTGAAGGACCTGGTTCCGGCGTCCGACCTCGCCGAGGGCATCTTGAACTCGACTCAGCGTCCGCCCGTGACCTCCCGCGACGGTTCGCGGGTGCTGCACGACGGCCGCGCGTTCCCGCACTTCAATGAGGCCGACGAGGGCGTGGCGGTGGATGCGCTGGTGACCGACCGCGTGTGGCGCGCGATGGGGCTCGTTCCCGACAACACCCTGCACGACGTGCGCTGGGGCGAGGAGTACGACGGGCAGTTCGTCTGGGTCTACGAGATCTCGGGCTCGGTTCCGGCGTCGCACCTGGGTGGATGGCAGAACGCCGAGGGCTGGCGGCAGGGGCACGTGTTCTTCCCCGCGGGCGGAGCCACGATCAACGGCGTCTCGAAGCCGGGCGAGATCGTGCTGTCGCGCGTGTTCATCGCCGACGGGATCCTGCAGGCGGACATCTTCCGCGCGTCGGTCGTCGAGCTCCCGGCCGAGGAGACCCAGCGCCGCAAGGACGCCACGAACCCGGAGTGGCCGATCGCGCACGTCGTGCTGCACGGGGTCTCCCGCGATCAGTTCATGGCTCGCCACAAGGCCAACCACGCACAGCTCGTCTACGCTCCGGATGCCGAGACGGCGGACAAGGCTCTGATCGCCAAGGCCGCGATGTTCGCGGGCATGGGAATCAGGGTCAACCTGGTGGGAGACGTGACGGTCTGAACCGGGGGGAGGGCTACTGTGACCGCCAGAACCGTGCGGCGAGGTTCGTGAGTTCTTTGTCGAGGTCGTCGAGCTTCGACTCGATGCGCCCCAGGCGCGCGTCGACGCCGTCGATGCGCGCCGAGAGGGTGGCGTCGATGCGACCGACTTCGGCGCGGATCACGCGGCTGAGCTGCGTCGTCATGAGCGTCATGCCGCCGAGCATGACGGCGGCGAACACCCCGATCAGTGTCCATACCTGCGGGTCGTTCAAGCGCATGCCTCCAGTCTGAATCCGGAGGCCCACGATGTCACGGTATTCCGGTGCCGCATGAGTCCAGAACCGGTGATTGTGCACAGCTCGTCTTCGTCGCACTCGGTGCAGCAGGAGAGCGTGCGCCGAAAGGCCATGGCGTTGTGGTGATCGCCCGCGTACGCGACGATGGCGGGATGGCGAGCATCGACGACGTGCGGGCGATCGCCCTGGCGCTGCCCGGCGCCGAGGAGTCGGTGAGCGGCCACACCGGTGAGGCCGCGTTCCGGGTCAAGAGCGGGCAGTTCGCCTGGCTTCGCGGCCCGAGCGCGACCGACCTGCGGCAGCTCTCCGACCTCGGGCGCGAGTGGCCCGCGGGAGAGGTGCTCGCCGTGCGCGTCGCTGACGTCGAGGAGAAGGAGGCCCTGCTCGCCGCGGAACCCGAGGTGCTCTTCACGATCCCGCACTTCGACGGCTATCCGGGGCTGCTGGTGCGTCTCGACGCCATCGACCGCGATCAGCTGGACGAGATCATCACGGATGCCTGGCTGGTGCGGGCACCCGCCGGGGTGGCGAAGGAGTGGCTCGCGGAGCACGGGCTGGGCTGAACGGCTTGCCGCCTCGGCGCAGGGCGTGCTCAGATTAGGAACGGGCGGGCAGCGTCGAGGAACGCGCGCGGCTCATCCGCCCAGAGGTGGATGCTCGTGACATCGTGCCGACCACCGCGCGGCGCGAGGCCGGGAAGGCGGATCGCGAACGGACGCTCCAACTCGATCTCGATGTTCGTCTCGTCCTGCATTCGCTCCGCGTATTCGACCCCGCGCTCGCCGTGGGTGATGCGCGGCTGCTTCGGCTCATCGACGCGCTTCGCGATCGCCACCGACGCGACCGCGTCCCACGGGACGAACACGTCGACCTCAAGGCCGCTCCGCACGTGGATACCCTCCGGTGCCACGGCATGCGGACGCAGGAGCATCGCGCAGAGCAGTCCGATCATCCACGTCAGCCCCCAGATCCCGACGATGAGGATCGGGATCCGCACCGCCGGCCAGGGGTGCACGATGAGGTCGAGGATCGGGATCTCGACCGCCGACAGCACGATGAAGATGATGAGGATCGTCAGCACCGGGCGGTGGTAGCCGATGCCGGTTCCACCGGCGGGAACGGCGGGCCGTCGGGCGATCGCGCGGCCGATGCTCGAGTACACGCGGAGCTCGGCGATCCACGCCCGATGGAGCATGTTGAGGACGCGGGCGGTGCGGGTCGGGGCGGGCGGAGGAGCGGGTAGGTTCGCCCGACTCACGCTCGGCTCGGCGCTCACGGAGCGTCCTTCGGGGGCTCGTCCGCGGCCTGAGCCACGAGTTGCTCGAGGTGGTCGGCGATCGCGGTGATTCCGCGCTCCATGGCGTCGCGATCTTCCGGCGCGACGGCGTCCAGGAGGGTCGAGTTGAGCTCGGTGTGCTCCTTCTGCATCTGCGCCATCGTGTCGGCGGCCGTGGCGGTCAGCTCGACCAGAACGGCCCGCCGATCCGACGGATGAGGGGTGCGACGCACGTGCCCGGAGGCTTCGAGTGCATCGACAAGGCCGGTGATGTTGCGGGGACTGACCTCGCACAACCGGGCGAGCGTCTGCTGGGTGGACGGCCCCGCGTGCTGCAGCATCCACAGCAGGTGGACTCGGGCTGTCGTGAGTCCCGTGCCTTCGAACGCCCGCGCCATGTCGCGCTGGAACAGGTCGCCGATCTGGAGCAGGCGGTCGAGCAGCAGAGGGTCCATAACCGTGATGCTACTACATTGTTACCTAGCTTCACTATTTGTGAAGCATGCCGTGCTCTCAGGCGGGATCGAGCCGCAGCACGTCGGGGGACTCGCCGCCGGCGAGGTCGTCGGCGATGCGGATGCTGCGCGCCAGCTCATCGAGCGCGCCGATGAGTGTGCCGAACCGCTCCTTGTCGCTGCACACCGCGGTCAGCGTCACCAGATGGGTGCCGGTGTCCCAGGTATAGGTCGCGAAGGGCGGCGACGCCGGCGAGGGCGGCATCGGCACGAGAAGCTTCTCACCCACGCCGAGCCTGGTGGGGAACGACTGCGTGTCGTCGTAGTCCATCGGCATCGACGCGCGCGCGATCCGCACATCCGGCGTCAGGACCTGTGCCGTCGCCATCGCCACGACCAGGTCCGGCTCGGCCTTCCAGGTCCACACCAGCACCCGGCCGTCCGCCCGCTTCATCAGCATCGGCGCCGCCTGGCTCATCGCCCACGCGCCGAACCGCGAACCGGGACGCTCGGTCGCGCCCACCGCGGCGTTGACCTGGCCGAGCAGCATGCGGATAGCCGCCTTGCGGTGCCGACGGCCCCTCCACCCGAGCGAGTCCGTCACGGGAATCCACAGCTGGGGATCGGCGTCGGCAGTCAGTCGCATGGCTCCACGCTAACGGCTGAGGCTGGGGATGCCCGGTACGCCTCGGCCGTCCGCGCAGGGCGCTCGGGTAGAGTGGCCAGCGCCCGACCAGGGCTTTCCCTTGGCCGCCACATCGTAAGGCAGCATGTCTGTGACTCCCTCCGACGATCCGATCGATCCGTCGAGCGGCCCCGCCGCCGAATCCGCGCCCCGCCCCTTGAAGATCGTGATCGGCTGCGACACGTTCGCGCCCGACATCAACGGCGCCGCCCGCTTCGCCGAGCGCCTCGCCGCGGGCCTCGTGCAGCGCGGCCATGACGTGCACGTCGTCGCCCCCAACCAGGCCTACCGCCGTGCGCAGCCGCGCACCGAGGTCATCGAGGGCGAGCCGATGACGCTGCACCGGCTGCCGTCGGTGCGCTGGGCGCCCCACGACTGGCTGCGATTCGTCTGGCCGTGGCGCTCGAAGCCGTACGCCCGCAAGGTCATCGACCAGGTGCAGCCGGATGTCGTGCACATCCAGTCGCACATCGTGATCGGCCGCGGCCTGGCCTACGTCGCGCACGAGCGCGGCATCCCGGTCATCGCGACCAACCACGTCATGGCCGAGAACATCCTCGACCACACGACCATGCCGAAGTTCATCGACGACCTCGTCCTGAAGTTCGCCTGGGCCGACGCCAAGCGCACCTTCGACCTGACCCGCGCCATCACCACCCCGACGCGCCGCGCCGCCGACTTCCTCGAGAAGACGGTTGAGGTGGAGGGTGTGATCCCGGTGAGCTGCGGCATCGACCGCACGCAGTACGCGCCGGTGATCGCCCCGCGGGATGCGAACCGCATCGTCTTCGTCGGACGCCTCACCGCCGAGAAGCAGGTCGAGGTCATCCTCAAGGCGATGACGAAGCTCGACCCGGCGCTCGACACGACCTTCGACATCGTCGGCGGCGGCGACCAGCGCAAGCAGCTGGAGCACCTGGCCGCGCAGCTCGGTCTCGCCGACCGCGTCACGTTCCACGGGCGCACCACCGACGAGGAGCTCCGGGCGCTGCTGTCCCGCGCGAGCCTGTTCGTGATCGCGTCGATCGCCGAGCTGCAGTCCATCGCGACCATGGAGGCCATGGCGTCGGCGCTGCCGATCGTCGCGGCGGATGCGGTGGCCCTCCCGCACCTCGTGCACGACGGCGAGAACGGCTACCTGTTCGAACCGGGCAACGTCGATGAGCTCGCCGCGCGCCTGACCGATGTGCTCACCGCGGAACCTGCCGAGTACGAGCGGATGCAGCGCGCGTCGCTCGACGGTGTCGCGATCCACGACATCAACCGCACCCTCGACACCTTCGAGGCGCTGTACCGCGACGAGCCGCTGCCCGAGTAGCGAGCAGCCGGACATGCACAGTATCCCCATCGGCTCACAGCGCCGCGACGCGTCAGCGGCGGAGTAGCCGGACATGCACATCGTCTTCTTAGGCGATCAGCACCTCGACTCCCTCGGCGGAGCGCAGGTGTCGATGCGGCTCCAGCGGGAGTTCCTCGAACGCGCCGGACACACCGTCACGGTCGTCGCGCCGAAGATGCACGGCTCGCGCATGCCGTCCGGCTCGCACGGTGGGGCGTACATCGACCTGCCGTCGATGCCGATCACGCTCGACCGCGAATACTCGATGACATGGCCCGGTCGCGGGACCGACCGCTTCCTCGACAAGGCCATGACCCGCCGCCCGCCGGTGGACCTGGTGCACGTGCAAGCCGACTTCTGGGGCGCGTTCATCGGGCACCGCTACGCCCAGCGTCACGGCATCCCGGTCGTGCACACCATGCACAACCGCGTCGATGTCGGGATCGCGGCCGTCACTCCGCTGCACCGCCCCGTGCTCGCCGTGTTGAACGCCTGGCGCCGCGGGGCGATGCGCGGGATCGGCGACCCCGCGCGGGGAGTGGACGGCTGGTCGTTCCTGCGCGGTCTCGCCGCCGGAGCATCCGCCGTGACCGCGCCATCGACGCACTTCGCCCGACGCCTCGAGCAGCACGATGTGTTCCCGCGGGTCGACGTGATCTGGAACGGCATCGACGATGACCTGCGCGCACAGACGCTCGCTGCACGACCGTCGGCCAGGGAGCCCGGACGCCCCCGTTTCCTCTGGCTCGGACGGATGAGCCCCGAGAAGCGCCTGCTGCCGTTCCTGGAGGCGTTCGTCGCCGCCGGAATCGACGCGGAACTCGAGATCATCGGCGGTGGGGGGCAGCGCGCCGCGGCCGAGAAGATCGTGCGCGGGCACGACGGCGTGCGCTTCGCCGGACGACTGACCTACCCGCAGACCCTGGAGCGGATCGCCGCCGCCGACGCGCTCGTGCAGACCTCGATCGGCTTCGAGACCCAGGGGATGACCCCGTTCGAGGCGGCCACGCTCGGCACGCCCTCCGTGATCTGCGACCCCGACATCGCCGCCGAGCTCGGCGGAGGGCTGTGGGCGGTTCCGGATGCCGGCGCCACCGCGTCGGGCCGCGAACTCGAGGCCCGTCGGCTCGCCGCGCTCGCGGAGACCCTGCGGCTGGCGGCATCCGACATCGCCGCCGGCACCGCTCCGACGCCGGTTCCCGAGGTCGCCGAGGCGTTCCGTCAGTCGTCGCGCACGGCGGCCATGGTCGAGGTCTACGAGCGGGTGCTCGCCGGGCGCTGACGCAGGCTGAGGCTCAGGCGAAGCGCAGGAAGGCGATGCCGATCCAGCTGAAGATCATCCCCAGAGCGCCGGCGCCCGCGATTCCGATCGCGATGCCGGCGAGAAGGCGCGGTCCCGGTCGGCGCGCGGCGATGATCCCCAGCACGAGGGCGACGACGTAGGCGAAGAAGGAGATCACGCCGATCGCGTCATCGATCGCGTAGGCGGATCCGTATCCGAAGTCCGACGTGTAGATGAGCAACCGGACGATCGACGAGATGAGGTTGACCGCGAGTGTGATGACGGCGATCACGAAGGCGGTCCGCCCGAGAGCGCTGCCCGCAGGCGCGGCGGGGGCTACCGCCGCGGCCGGCCACGACGCGGGATAGCCGGGAACCCCGGCCGGGTGGGCCGGAGCGGCGGTCGGGTACGCCGTCGGATACGCGGGGTCGGCGGTCGGCTGCGCGGGAGTGGCGGGGGCGGATGGCGGCGCACTGGACGCGTGCGTCGGGAACGCGTGCGTGCCGGGGTACTGCGGGGCGGCGGGCAGATGCGCGGGAGGCTGCTGGGGCTCGCTCATGACGACGAGCGTAGTCGGGGCACTCCCCATCCGCACCGGGGAATCGGCTCAGCTCTTCGCGCCGGTCAGCGCCAGCGTGCCGCCCAGCCCGATCATCATCACGCCTCCGGTTCCGGACAGCGTCGACATGCGGCGCGGCGAGCGGGCGAACCAGGCGCGTGCGGTTCCGGCGGCGAGGGCCCATACGCTGTCGCAGATCAGCGCGAGCGTCTGGAAGGTGAGCCCGAGCAGCAGCAACTGTGCCCAGATCGGTCCGGCCGCGGGGGCGACGAACTGGGGGAGCACGGCCACGAAGAATGCGATCGTTTTCGGGTTGGTCAGCCCGACGATGAAGCCCTGACGCAGCAGTGTCGCGGCGGAGGCCGGTGCTCGATCCGCATCGGGGACGTGATCGTGACGGTGGCGGATGGCCTGCACGCCGAGCCAGATCAGGTAGGCGGCGCCGATGATCTTGATGATGGTGAACGCCACCACGGAAGACGCGACGATGGCGCCTACCCCGAATGCCACGGCGAGAACGGCCGGCACGGTGCCGAGGGCGTTGCCGACGACGCTGAGCACGCCCGCGCGGCGTCCGAGTGAGAGGGAGCGGCCGATCACGAACAGCACGCTCGGGCCGGGAATGGCGATGATCACGACGGACGCCACGGCGAAGGCGACGAGGCTGTCGAGCGGGATCATGAGCCGACCATACACCGCGGCTCGAGCGGGGCTCAGCGATAGCCGTGTCCGGATTCGGCTTGCTGGTGGACGTCTTGGCCGCCGACGCGGCTCCAATCCGTCGGCGTGCGGTGGTAGCCGTCGCGACGGAGTTCGATGACGGTGGCGACGGTCGCCCACGCGACCAGTGCGAGGAGTGCGATGACGAGTATCATGGCAGAAACGCTACGTTCGATGCCGAACTGTCACGAGTGGCAGAATCGACTATCATCGTACGAAAACTGCCAACCGGGAGTGTTCATGAAGACAGTCGCCTGCGTCATCCAGGACGGATTCGCGCCGTTCGAGTTCGGCGTCGCCTGCGAAGCGTTCGGACTCGATCGATCCAGCGACGGCGTGCCCAACTTCGACTTCCGCATCGTCGCCCCGCAGGCGGGTGTCGTGCAGTCGAAGATCGGCTTCTCCGTCAACGTCGAACACGACCTGGCCTTCGCGTACGAAGCCGACCTCGTGGTTTTCTGCCCGGTGCCCCGCGAGCGCTGGGGCGACATCGACCCGCTCCTGCTCGATGTCGCGCGACACGCGGTCGAGCGCGGCGCCTGGGTGATGAGCGTCTGCAGCGGGTCCTTCATCCTCGCCGCCGCCGGCGTGCTCGACGGACGTCGGGCGACGACGCACTGGATGTACGCCCACGTCATGGCCGACATGTACCCGAAGATCGACATCGACCCCGACGTGCTCTTCGTGCAGGACGGGAAGATCATCACCAGCGCCGGCACCGCCGCCGGCATCGATGCCTGCCTGCACCTGCTCCGCCAGGAGGTGGGTGCCGAGCTCACGAACCGCATCGCGCGCCGCATGGTGGTGCCGCCGCAGCGTGACGGCGGCCAAGCGCAGTTCATCGACCGTCCGATCCCCGTGGTGCCCACGGACTCGCTCGCCGCGGTCGCCGACTGGGCCGTCGAGCACCTCCGCGACGACCTCGGTGTCGATCAGCTCGCCGCCAGGGCGCTGATGTCGCCGCGCACCTTCGCCCGCCGCTTCAAGGCCGAGTACGGCGCGACGCCCGCCGCGTGGCTCGCACGCCAGCGCATCATCCACGCGCAGCGGATGCTGGAGCGCACCGACCTCCCGCTCGATCACATCGCCGACGAGTGCGGCTTCGGCTCGGCGGCGGTGCTCCGGCAGAACTTCGCGAGGGTCCTCGGACTCACGCCCACGGCCTACCGCGCGCGGTTCTCGTGCGCGACGGATTCGGTGGTTTCGGCGGCGCCGGCGGCCTGAGCGACGGCGGAGGAAGGCCGCTCCGGTCAGAGCGCTCGGGTGGTGGAACGCTCGACCAGGGAGCAGGGCAGCAGCACATGCGCGGCATCCTGTTCCGGTGCCGCGAGACGCGCGAGCAGCAGCTCGACGGCCCCGTGCGCCATGTCCAGGATCGGCTGGCGCACCGTCGTGAGATCGAACGCCTGCCACGACGACATCGCCACATCGTCGAAGCCGAGCACCGACACCTCGTCCGGCACGCCGATTCCGAGCGCCTTCGCGGCGTTCAGGGCGCCGAAGGCCACGAGGTCGTTGTGGCAGAAGAGCGCGGTCGGCGGTTCGGGCAGCTGCAGCAGGCGGGTCGCTGCCTCGAAGGCCCTGGTGTAGTCGAGGTCGGCGACGTCCAGGAGCGAGGGGTCGAACACGATCCCGGCCGCCTCGAGCTCCGACAGGAAGCCTTCGTGACGATCGCGGACGGAGGTCGTGCCGAGCGGACCGGCGATCACTCCGATGCGTCGATGCCCGAGGGATGCCAGATGACGGCCCGCGATGCGCCCTCCGTCGACGTTGTCGGGCGAGATCGAGTCGTTGTCGGGCACGGCGCCGGGGCCCATCGTCACCGCGGGGACGCCGAGCGACACGATGCGACCCTCGTCATCGGGGGAGAGCAGCGTCGTCGTGAGGATGACGCCGTCGACGTTCGTCTCCCGCAAGGTCCGCGCGAGGTCTTCGGTGGTGTCGGCGCGACCGCTGAGGATGAGCGCCCGGTATCCGGCGCGATTGAGATCGTCGCTGATCGTGTGCAGCAGTTCGGCGTAGTAGCTGTTGCGCGGGTCGCCGAGCACGACCCCGATCGTCTGCGTGCGGCTGGTGACGAGACTGCGGGCGCTGAGGTTGGGGCGGTAGTCGAGCTGCTGGATCGCCGCCTCGACCTTGGCGCGCACCCGCTCGGACACGCCCTCATGGCCGTTGACGATGCGTGACACCGTCGTCTGCGACACACCGGCCGCTCGGGCGACGTCGACGCTGGTCACACCGCGGGACTTCGGCGGCATGGGCCCTCCTCTTCCGTGCCGGGCTTCCCATGCTAGACCGCGCGGAGGCCAAGAATGACTACGCAGTCCTCGGTGTGGCGCGTGCGTTGCCCGCACCGCGGGATGCGCGGAACGTGCGCTCAGGCGCTCCAGTGCGCCGGCGACGGGAGCGCGTGATCGCGCACCTCGAGCCCTGTGGGGGTGACGGATGCCGTCGCATACAACAGCGACTGCGTGGGGTATCCGTGCGGGCGGTTGTCGCGGATGATCGCGCGGTCGTCCTCGGGCGAGAGCTCGGCGGAGGCCGCGAGGAGCGCTGTCCATTCGCCGGCCCAGTCCTCGAGGTCGGCCGTCGGGCCCAGAGCGCGGAACTCCGGCAGCCAGGCGGTGATCCGCGGGGTCGCCTCATCGTCGAGGTCGTCGTGCGCGATCATGTGCGTGCCGGGGGTGATGCGTGTCTCACTCAGGTCGAGGCCGTCCCACGACAGCACTCGCGCCCCCTCGGGTCCGACCTCCAGCAGGTTGAAGCCGTGCATGGGGAGCGGGGCGACGGGGGAGCGGCCCATAACCGATTCCAGTGCGAGGGATCCTCGCGAGACCGCCTGAGTGTCGGGGAGGTCGCGCACGTCGGCGCGATTCAGCAGCACCGCCAGCCGCCGTTCCGCAGGGTTCGCGGCGAGCCAGGCTCCGCCCGCACGTCGATCCCGGATGCCGATCACGCCCGGATGCTGCTCCGGCCACCAGGGGCCGAGGGCATCCCACTCCCGCTGCGGGTCTTCGTCACGCACCGCCAGAAGCCTCGCGACACCGGCATCCTCGACATCGATCACGACCGTGCACACGGGTGCAAGTCTAGGTCGAGGATTCCGACGTAGGCCCCGCGGTGGCGGATGCTGAGGCAGAATCGAGACGTGAACATCGTCGTCGGAGTCACGGGCGGCATCGCCGCGTACAAGACGGTGCACCTCGTGCGCCTGCTCACGAAGGGCGGGCACGACGTGACCGTGGTGCCCACCGAGGATGCGCTGCGCTTCGTCGGGCTGCCGACGTGGGAGGCGATCAGTCGCCACCCGGTCACCACGAGCGTGCACGAAGACGTGGCCAAGGTGCGGCACGTGGCTCTCGGGCAGGCCGCCGAACTCGTGATCGTGGCGCCGGCGACCGCGAACTCGATCGCCAAGATCACCGCCGGTCTCGCCGACGACCTCCTCGGCACGACCTTGCTCGCCACCGAGGCGCCGGTGCTGCTCGCGCCCGCCATGCACGCGGAGATGTGGCGGAACAAGGCCACGCAGGCGAACATCGCGACGCTGCGGGAGCGCGGCGTGCACATCGTCGGCCCCGCTGACGGCGAGCTCGCGGGCGGCGACAGCGGACCCGGGCGGATGTCGGAGCCCGAGGAGATCTTCGCCGCTGCCCAGGCGCTGCTGGCACCCGGCGACCTCGCCGGGGTGCGGGTCGTCGTCTCGGCCGGTGGCACGCGCGAGCCGATCGACCCCGTGCGTTTCCTCGGCAACCGGTCCAGTGGCAGGCAGGGGGCAGCCCTCGCCGCTGAGGCCGCCGCCCGCGGGGCCGAGGTGACCCTGGTCGCCGCGAACATCGCCGGTGACGTGCTCGCCGAGGTGCGGCATCCGTCGATCCGCATCGTCCCCGTCGGTGCGGCTGCGGAGCTCGCCGAAGCGATGAAGCGCGATGCCGCAGCCGCCGATGTGGTCGTGATGGCGGCGGCCGTGGCGGACTACCGGCCGGTGGAGGTCTCGGACCGCAAGCTCACCAAGGAGGCCGGGGGAGTGCCGACCATCGAGCTGATCGAGAACGAGGACATCGTCGCCGCTCTCGCCTCGGCGCGACATCCCGGCCAGCTGGTCATCGCCTTCGCCGCCGAGACGCCCGAGGATGAGGCCGAGCTGCTCGCCCGCGCTCGCCGCAAGCAGCAGCGCAAGGGCGTCGACCTGCTCGTCGTGAACGAGGTCGGGTGGGAGCGCGGGTTCGAGAGCGCCGAGAACGCCGTGCACATCCTCGGCCCGGGCGGGGTGGATGCCGGCGCGGCATCCGGTTCGAAACGTGCGGTCGCGGCCGCGATCTGGGACGCCGTCGTACGGGAGCGCTGACGGGAGCCTCGGGCTGGAGGAGAATCTCGGCGAGTGCTAAACTTGAGTCAACAACACTCAACTTTGATCCCGTCTTCCGACCTGGCAGGCGGGAGACGACCAGAAGGAGCATCTCCAGGAGGAGCGCATGAGCAACCCGCAGACCGGCAACCAGAACCAAGACCAGCAGTCCGCCCTCGAGCAGTTCGGCATCAACCTCACCGACCGTGCCCGCGAGGGCAAGCTCGACCCCGTGATCGGACGCGACAGCGAGATCCGGCGAGTCAGTCAGGTCCTCACCCGACGCACGAAGAACAACCCCGTGCTGATCGGAGAGCCCGGCGTCGGCAAGACCGCCGTCGTCGAGGGCCTCGCCCAGCGCATCGTCGCGGGCGACGTCGCCGAGTCGCTCAAGGGCAAGGAGCTGGTCACGCTCGACATCTCGGCCCTCGTGGCCGGCGCGATGTACCGCGGCCAGTTCGAAGAGCGGCTGAAGCAGGTCCTCAAGGAGATCACCGAATCCGAGGGCCAGGTCATCACGTTCATCGACGAGCTGCACGTGCTGATGGGTGCGGGCGGTGGCGAGGGATCGGTCGCGGCCTCCAACATGCTCAAGCCGATGCTGGCCCGCGGTGAACTGCGGCTGATCGGCGCGACCACGCTCAACGAGTACCGCGAGTTCATCGAGAAGGATGCCGCGCTCGAGCGCCGCTTCCAGCAGGTGTACGTCGGCGAGCCCACGGTCGAGGACACCATCGCGATCCTCCGCGGGCTCAAGGGGCGCTACGAGGCGCACCACGGAGTCACGATCTCGGACAGCGCCCTCGTCGCCGCTGCCGCGCTCTCGAACCGGTACCTTCCCGCGCGCCAGCTGCCCGACAAGGCGATCGACCTGATCGACGAGTCGATGTCTCGGCTCAAGATGGAGATCGACTCGTCGCCGGTCGAGATCGACCAGCTCAAGCGCCAGGTCGACCGCCTGAAGTTGGAGGAGCTGGCACTTAAGCGCGAGAAGGATGCCGCCTCGAAGGAGCGCCTCGGTGCTCTGCGCGAGCAGCTCGTCGGCATGGAGAAAGAGCTCGCGGGGCTCGAGGCCCGGTGGGCGCGCGAGCGTCAGGGCCTGAACCGGGTCGGCGAGCTCAAGAAGCAGCTCGACGACGCGATCACGCAGCGCGACCTCGCCATGCGCAACGCCGACTACACGAAGGCCTCGAAGCTGGAGTACGAGACCATCAAGCGCCTGGAGCGCGACATCGCCGAGGCCGAGCAGGCCGAGGCCGCGACGCCCGCCGAGCCGCGCATGGTCAACGAGCAGGTCACCGAGGAAGACATCGCCGCGGTGATCGCCGCGTGGACCGGCATCCCCGTCGGGCGCCTGCTGCAGGGCGAGAGCGAGAAGCTCCTGCACCTCGAGAGCGAGCTCGGCAAGCGGCTGATCGGGCAGAAGGATGCCGTGAAGGCGGTGTCGGATGCCGTGCGCCGCTCGCGTGCGGGCATCAGCGACCCCGGCCGACCGACCGGCTCGTTCCTGTTCCTCGGACCGACCGGTGTCGGCAAGACCGAGCTGGCCAAGGCGCTGGCGCAGTTCCTGTTCGACGACGAGCACTCCATGGTGCGCATCGACATGTCGGAGTACGGCGAGAAGCACTCGGTATCGCGGCTCGTCGGCGCACCTCCTGGATACATCGGCTACGAGCAGGGCGGTCAGCTGACCGAGGCCGTGCGGCGTCGCCCCTACAGCGTGATCCTGCTCGACGAGGTCGAGAAGGCCCACCCCGAGGTGTTCGACATCTTGCTGCAGGTGCTCGACGACGGTCGTCTGACCGACGGACAGGGTCGTACCGTCGACTTCTCGAACGTCATCCTGATCCTCACGTCGAACCTCGGCTCGCCGATTCTCATCGATCCGGTGCTGTCGCCCGAGGCCAAGCGGGAGCAGGTGATGGCGCTCGTGCGACAGGCGTTCCGCCCGGAGTTCCTGAACCGTCTCGACGACATCGTGATGTTCTCGGCTCTGACTGAAGACGACCTCGCGCAGATCGTCGAACTCTCGGTCGATCAGCTGCACGACCGCCTGAAGGACCGACGACTCACGCTCGCCGTGACGCCGGATGCCCGGTCGTGGCTCGCCGAGCGCGGGTACGACCCGATGTTCGGTGCCCGGCCGCTGCGCCGCCTCATCCAGAGCGAGGTGCAGAACAAGCTCGCGACCGCGCTGCTCTCGGGCGGTGTGCGCGACGGCGACACTGTGCGGGTCGATGTGGGCGCCGACGGTGCGGGCCTCGTGCTCACGTCGACGACGCCCGAGCCCGCGCCGGAGGATGACGATGATGACGACGTGATCGAGGCGGAGCTGCTCGACGACTGAGTTGTTCCCTCTTCACCCGCGCACCCGTCGCACGTCCTGAAGGAGAACTCACGCTATGAAGGAGCGGATGCTGCAGAGCATCCTTCCCGGCGTGAGTTCTCCTTCATTTCGGGAGGGTGGTCGCGCGCTGCTGTGAGCGAAGGAGCGTCCGGAGGGCAGCCAGGTTCGCGACGCTGAAGAGGAGCCTGACGAGAAGCAGAGCGGCCCACAGGCCTACCGCGCTCGGGGCTATGAACCTGCAGATGAGCAGCGCGACAGGCGCGAGAACCAGATAGGTGAGGATCAGCCCGAGCAGTCCGGCTGTGGCGCCGAAGGTGACCTTCATGTAGGCGAACAGGGATCCGGAGAACGGCTCGAGCAGCAGCTGCAGAGCGATGAGGAGCCCCAGCACCGGATCGCCCACCGGGCTCAGGCCGAACGCGGAGAGCAGGATGAGGGACAGCGCGAGGGGGACGACGAAGATGCCGACGACGCCGTAGGACGCCACCCGGTACCTCGGCTCCCGAGCGCGATCCTGCAGGGTCATCCTTCCGGCGGTCTGACCGATCATCTTCAGCGGGATGATGATGGTGCGGCAGAGCGCGACGCCGGCGGCGACCTGGGCGGCGACCTCGACGGAGATGCTGGCCGCGACCAGCTGCGCGACCATGAAGAGCACCATGAAGACCGCGCCGTCGAGGGAATTGAGGATGCGGTCGCCGATGCGGCGAAGCGCGAAGTCGGGGGTGCGGAGGATGCGAACGTGCACTCCGGCTCGGAGCAGTCGCCGCCGACGTTCCCAGAGCATGGCGATGACCATGAGCGAGGCGAGCGCCGACTGCAGCGCGATGGCGGCGAGCGGATCGGACACGAAGACGACGATCGCGAGGCCGATCGCCAGGCCGATGAGCGTGCGCGTGAGCGTGATGACGAGGTTGTCCTTCTCGCGCCCGAGATGTTGAAAGGCGGCGGCGAGCACACTGGTGTGCGAAGACAGGGCATTGGCGGGAAGCTGGAGGATCAACGCGATCCAGAGCGCGACCACGAGGTCCGAGCTATGCGGCGTTGCGAGGCTGAGCGTGACGGCGGTTGCGGCGCTCACCGCGATCACGATGAACGACACTGCCGACGCGAGTCGCAGATTCGTCGCTATCGCGGAGGTGATCAGGCCCCCGTCGGTGCGGGCGACGGCGAGCTCGCGCAGGGTGCCGATCCCGACGCCGACGTTAATCAGGGTGCCGAGCCCGCTGATCGTCGCGGTCGTTCCGATGATCGCTGCGAAGTCGGCTCGACCGAGCGCAAGCGCTACCGCGATCAGCGCGAATGACGCCCCGAGCGGGATGACCTGCGCCAACATCATCGGGGTCGCGTGCTTGAGAACCCGGACGATGTCGCTCCGGAATCCGTTGGGTCTCACAGGTGGGCCTTCAGTCGGTCGATGTTCCTGACGGTTGCGTCGATACGCGTCCACGTTCCGTCGAAGTCCTTCGCGCTGAGCAGACGGCGCACGTCAGGGGTGATGTGCGCCGCAGCCACCGTGGCAAAGCAGCCTCCGCCGCGACCGACGACCGGGATACGCGCCGCTTCGAGGAGCCGGGCGAGCGAGTCGCCGACCGCCTCTTGCGCGCGGCTGAGGGCGAGGGCGGTCGCGATGACCTGCGGATCGCCGAACGCATCCATCAGGGCCGTGGAGAACACATCCCAGAACCGTTGGTCCTGGTTCATGCCGGGGAACGCACCTCGCGGGCGTACCACTCCGCCGAATCGTGCACCAGCGAAGCACGCCATTTTCGACAGGGTGAAGCACACGGCCGCGCCGCGCGCGATCCACCAGCGGACGGTACTTCGGAATGCGCGCCCGTAGGGCACGGCGTAGGCCGCATCGACGAGCATGTGCAGCCGCGGAGTCAGCGCTCCGACCGCGAGCCGCGGCCGCGCGATCTCCAGAGGATTGCCTGGCTCTGTGACCACAAGGACGGTGTCGACAGCTGCAGGAGCCGTTGACAGCTCCTGCAGCTGGGCTGCGTCGCCATAGGTGTCGAGCCGGGCGCCAATGACGCCGCATATTCGCGCGTAGCCGGGATAGGAGTGTTCGGGAACGATCATTCGGTGGGCGCCGGAGGCCCGGAGTGCGTCGAGCAGCACCGGCTCACCCCCGCGGCCGAAGATGGTTGATGCGCCGTACCGCGAGAAGTCCCACGGCGTCCGCCGCAGGATGTCAGGCGGGATCGTCGGATAGCGGTTCCAGGACAGGGCGTGCATGCGATCGAGGATCGCTCGCCGGAAGTTAGGCGAGGGGGTTTGGTCGGGCAGGGCGAAGCTGCCGCCGGGGGGAGAGTCCAGGACGAACGAGGTCGAGCCCACCGGTCGGCTCGAACCGCTAGTCCGCGGCGGCTGCATCGAGAAGCGGCGAGATGCGGGTCTGGGTGCCGAGGAGCAGCCAGGGCGAATCTTGCGGAAGTAGTACCTCGGCCTCCTCGTCGCGCCCGAAACGATTGATTTCGGATAGCGACATGCCCATCTCGGTCTCCAGGAAGTTCGCGACGGTCCAGAGCGCGGCGCTGCGTGCTGTGAAGGGGCCGAAGTTCTGGACGTAGTCGGGGATCCACTGGATGAACTCGCGCACGAACTCCCGATCGCCCACGCGCTCGTAGTACCCGCTCGGGCTTATGGACTCGTGGTGCAGGAATTGCTTCCCCGGAAGTTCTGAGCAGAGATGTTCGTAGGACATCGTCTGGAGGATCAGTTCGTGCCAGACCCGATCGACCTCCGGGATGACGGCGATTCGCCTCCCGGAGGTCGATGAGGTGATGGCGAGGAACTTGAGACACTCGACGAACTGCTGCTCGACGGTGTCACGGTTCAGATCGTCGATGCGATCCATCACCGTCGTGGCGTAGTCCGGGTCGAGCGGGAATCGTCGGGGCGTCATTCCTTACCTCCTGTAGCTCAGAGCTTGTCCGGCGTGGGGGCGGCGCAGCAGCTTGTCTCTGCGTTCTTTGCTTCGGTGCGCTTGTCGGCGAGGATCTGATCGATCAGCTTGTCCATGTTCTTCTCCTTGTTATCCGTATCTCGTGTAGCTGCGCCATCAATCGACGACGACGCAGCAGTCCATCTCGACTCTCTTGATCTCATCGATCTTCAGAGTCAGTACGCGTTCGACGAGTTGTTGCATGTTGTCCTCCTTCGGGGCTTGAAGCGGGTGCTTCCGGCCGTGGCTTATCACGGTCCTGTGAGGCTAATTCGCTCGGTGGTCTACCGGCGAGGGTTGTGCGAGGAGAGTTCTGGAGTATCGATATGCTCCTGCGCGAACTGGTCCTTTGGGCTCGCCAAACCATCGCCGAAGCTCCTCGCGTGCAAGTCGAAAGCCGGCCGGGTGGCGCGCGTTTGACGGTAGCGGTGGGCGCCGGCTACTGCAGCGGTGGGCGGTGCAACCCGCCGAGCGCATCCTTCTCGAGCTCTAGCCCGATCAGCGAGTGCCGCCGCGAGTACGCGAAGTAGATCACCAGGCCGAGCGCGAGCCAGATGGCGAAGCGCACCCAGGTCTCGGTGCTGAGGTTCAGCATCAGCCAGAAGCAGGCGAGCGCCGAGATCCACGGCAGCCACGGCGAGAACGGCACCGTGAACGGGCGCTCCAGGTCGGGCCGGGTCTTGCGGAGGATCGGCACACCGATGCTCACCAGCACGAAGGCCGACAGGGTTCCGATGTTGATCATGTCGCCCAGCACCTGCACATCCGTGAGGCCGGCGATGATCGCGATCACGACGCCCACGATGAGCTGGATGCGGATCGGGGTGCCGCGCTTCGCGTCCGTCACGCTCAGTGAGCGCGGGAGCAGGCCGTCGCGGCTCATCGCGAACACGACGCGCGCGAGGCCCATCAGCAGCACCATCACCACCGTGGTCAGACCGACGAGGCTGCCGATGGCGATCACCTGCGCCGCCCACGTCGCCCCGACCAGCTCGAACGCGTTCACCAGCGAGGGCTCGTCGAGCTTCGCGAGCTCGGTGTACGAGACCATGCCGGTGATGACGATCGCGACCAGCACGTACAGCACGGTCACGATCACGAGCCCGAGGATGATGCCGCGGTGAACGGTGCGCTTGGGGTCCTTGGTCTCCTCGGCGCTCGTGGCGACCACGTCGAAGTCGATGAACGCGAAGAACGCGAGGGCCGCGCCGCTGAGGATGCCGAACACGCCGTAGATCGTGGGGTCGGAGCCGGTCAGGAAAGAGAACAGCGGACTGCGTCCAGACGCTCTCGGAGGCCGCGCCCTCCTGTGCCGGCGGCACGAACGGGGAGTAGTTGGCGCCGTTGATGAAGAACAGGCCGACGACGATGACGAACAGCACGATCGCGACCTTGATCACGGTGAACACGCTGTTGACCCGGCTGGACAGCTGCGTGCCGAGGGCGAGCAGCAGCGTGAAGATCGCGACGATCACGACGGGACCCCAGTCGAAGCCGAGCGGCCCGATCTGGAGGGTCATCGGGATCTCGAGGTCGAACAGCGACACCGCATCCCCGAGGTAGACACCCCAGTACTTCGCGATCCCGGCCGACGCCATGAGCATCTCGAGGATCAGGTCCCAGCCGATGATCCACGCGAGGAACTCGCCGAGCGTGGAATAGGTGAACGTGTAGGCGGAGCCCGCCACCGGGATCGAGGAGGCGAACTCGGCGTAGCAGAGGATCGCGAGCGCGCACACGGCGGCGGCGATGATGAACGAGACGATGACGGCCGGACCAGCGTGCCGCGCAGACGCCTCGGCACCGAACGAGAAGATGCCCGCACCGACGGCGACCGCGACACCCATGACAGCGACGTCCCATACGCCCAGGGAGCGTTTCAGGGAGCGTCTCTCGTCGTGCGTCTCGGCCATCGACTGTTCGACCGACTTGACCCTGCGCTGGATTGCGATGCCGACGATTGTAGGTCGGAGCATCGCGCCGCGCTCCTCACAAATCCCCACTGCGTCGTTCTGCGATCCGGCCGCGCGCTCAGACCTCGGGGGTCAGGGTCGGGAGGCCGTCGCGAGGGCTCGGCCGGTGAGCGAAGCGGAGTCGCGCACGATCTCCGTCGGAGTGCCGGCGAAGACCAGCCGGCCGCCGTCCGATCCGGCGCCGGGGCCGACGTCGATGACATGATCCGCGCGCGCGACCACCCGCAGGTTGTGTTCGACGACCACCAGGGTCGCACCGTCGTCGAGCAGGTCGTCGAAGAGGGTGTTGATCGTGTCGACGTCGGTGGGGTGCAGTCCGGAAGTGGGCTCGTCGAGGATGATCCGGTCGGTGGAGTCGCGCCGCGGATCACTGAGATGCCGGGCGAGGAGCAGCCGCTGCTTCTCACCTCCCGAGAGGGTGTCGAGCGAACGTCCGACCGGGATGTAATGCAGCCCGGTGCGCTGTACCCAGTCCAGGGCCTCGACCACGTCGGGATGCGCGGAGAACAGCGTACTGACCTCGGCCGGAGTCGACGCCAGGACATCGGCGATCGAGGCGCCGTCGACCTGCACGCCCAGCGCCTTCGGGTTGAAACGTAGGCCGCCGCACGCGTCGCAGGGCAGCGAGACGTCGTCGAGGAACGCGAGCTCGGTCGTGATGTGCCCGCGCCCGCGGCAGGTGGGGCAGGCCCCGCGCGAGTTGAAGCTGAACCACGAAGGGTCCAGGCCCGACGCGGCCGCGAACACCCCGCGCACCGTGTCGGCGATGCGCAGGATGCTCAGTGTCGTCGACCGCGCTCCGCCACGCAGCGGGTCTTGCCCGACGACCGTGAAATCCGGATGCTGGCGCGGCAGCTCCACGGTGGCGAAGGAGCTCTTGCCCGAACCCGCGACCCCCGTGATCGCGGTGAGCACGCCGAGCGGGACATCGACGTCGAACCCGCGCAGGTTGTGCGAGCGTGCATCCTTCACGGTGATGCGACCCGAGGGTTGCCGCGCCGCCTGACGGATCGTCAAGGGCTCGGCGAGCACGCGCCCCGTGAGAGTGTCGCTGCCGCGCAATGCTGCGGGCGTGCCCTCGAACTGCACGGCGCCACCGGCGGATCCCGCACCCGGCCCGAGGTCGACCACATGGTCGGCGACCGCGATCACCTGCGGGTGGTGCTCGACGACGAGGATCGTGTTGCCCGCATCGCGCAGCCGCTGCAGCAGGGCGACGAGGCGCTGGATATCGGCGGGGTGCAGCCCGGTGCTCGGCTCATCGAACACGTAGGTCACGTCGGTCAGGGCGCTGCCGAGGTGCCGCACGATCTTGACGCGCTGCGCCTCGCCGCCGGACAGTGTCGACGATTCGCGGTCCAGCGTCAGGTAGCCGAGGCCGACCGAGAGCAGAGCATCGAGCACATGACGGATGCCCTCGACCGCCGGCGCCACCCGAGGGTCGTCGAAGGCGTCGAGCAGCGCATGCAGCTCGGCCACCGGCATCCGCATCCAGTCCACGATCGATCGTCCGTCGACGAGGCTCGCGCGCGCCGCTTCGTTCACCCGCGCACCGTGGCAGTCCGGGCAGGTGTGGTGGGTCACGAGCCGGTCGAGCTCTTCACGCACCGGCGCCGACATCTTCACCGGGCGCTGCTTCAGGAACACATCGCGCATGCGGGTGATCACGCCGTCGAACCGGGCGCTCTGCGGGAACCGCGGATCCGGATCGTCGAGCTTGAGCTTGTCGGCGTAGAGGAACTGGTCCATCTCCTCGGCCGTGTAGTCCTTCAGCGGCTTCTGGCGGTCGAACAGCCCGCAGTAGGCGAACCGCTTCCACCGATACACACCCGGGCGGAACAGGCTGAACCGGACCGGCCCCTCATCGATGTTCTTCTCGGGGTCGATCAGCGCGTCGATGTCGATGTCGTACACCGTGCCGAGCCCCTCGCAGGTCGGGCACATGCCGGACGGATCGTTGAACGAATAGGCGGGGGAGTACCCGGCCGACGGCTCACCGACACGGGAGAAGACCAGGCGCACGAGCGAGGCCAGGTCGGTCGCGGTCGCCACCGTCGAGCGCGCGTTGCCCGTGAACCGGCGCTGGTCGATCAGCACCGTGAAGGTCAGACCGTCCATGGACTGCACGTCGGGCGCCGGCATCTGCGGCAGCCGCGCACGGATGAAGGTCGAGTAGGAGTCGTTGACGAGCCGCTGCGCCTCGGCGGCGATCGTGTCGAGTACCAGCGACGACTTGCCTGATCCGGAGACGCCGGTGAAGACGGTCAGCAGCTTCTTGGGAACGTCGACGGAGACGTCGCGGAGGTTGTTCGTCCGCGCGCCGGTGATGCGGAGAAGGTCCATCCGGACACGCTAACGGGGCCCCCGGACAATCCGGAGGCCCCGTCGGCAGAAGTCCTGTGGTGCGGGTCAGGCGCTGAGGACGACCGTCTCGTCGATCGGGCGACGCACGCGCGGGGCGACCTCGCGCTCCTGCAGCACCTCGGGGAGCGCGGTCACGTCACCGAACTCGCCGACGGCGAAGACCGTGGTCGGCACGAAGCGGGGCTCGAGGTCGGCGAACTCGCGGACGACCTCCGGGTCGAAGCCGCTCATCTGGTGCACGACGAGGCCGTCGTGGTGGGCCTGCACCGAGAAGTGCGCGACGGCCTGACCGAGGTCGTAGAGCGCGTGGGTGATGGGGGTGCCGTCGGCCGCTGCCGTCTCGGCGATCGCGACCACGAGCACGGCGGCGTTACCGGCCCATGCCTGGTTGAAGCCCATCAGTGCGCCGGTGACCTGGGCGTGCAGGGCGGTGCCGCGGCGGGCGACGATGAAGCGCCACGGCTGCGAGTTGTTGGCGGACGGGCTCCAGCGGGCGGCCTCGAGGGCGGTGGCGAGCTTGGCCTCGTCGATCGAGTTCTGCGCGTCGAAGGCGCGGGGGCTCCAGCGGCCGGCGAGGACGTCGAGGACGGGGTGCTCGGTCGGGGCGGTGCGGTCGATCACAGGAGTGCTCACGGAAGTGCCTTTCGGAAGGAGTGGATCGGACTCCTTCGTCCGGGTACACGGGACAGAACAGATGCATGTGCATGCATATTCCCGAGTGTTGCGGTGTTCTGCGTCGCGCTAGACGGGCAGGTTGTGCGAGGCGGCGTCCGCAAGTGCGCTGCGCACCGCACGAATGGACGGGGCGGCGGCCGAGACCTTCCGTGCCGAGGAGAAGATCTCGCGGCGCGGCTCGTGGGGAAGCGGCGCCAGATCGACGGTCGGGGTGTCGCCGGCCCACACGAGTTCGGGCAGCAGCCCGACCGCGAGCCCGGCGTGGATCAGGCGCACGTGCGCCGTGAGGTCGGCGATCTCGAAGCGCACGTCGGGCTCGAACCCCGCTGTGCGGCAGAGCTCCTCGGCCCAGGCGCGGGATGCCGTGCCGGCAGGCTCGAGCACCCAGGGCTCGTCGCGGGTCGACCAGAGCTCCGCGAGGGCATCCGCGTGCCGAGGCGCTCCGGGCTGCCGGGCCAGTGCGATCGCATCGTGGGCGAGCACCACCCGGTCGAGGTCGGCGTGGATCGGGCGCGTGCGCCCCGGATACTGCTCGGCGAGGATCAGGTCGAAGTCGCGGCTGGACACTCCGACCAGCCCGGTCTCCGGGTCGCACTCGGTGACCTCGACCCGAAGCGCCGGATGCCGCTCCCTGAGGGACTCGAGCGCGCGCGGCAGCAGGGAGTGCGCGGTCGACTGGAACACGGCGATGCGCGCGGTGCCCGTCACCTCGGTGAGCGACTCGGCGACCGCGACCTCGGCGTGCTCGAGCTGATCGAGGATGCCGATGGCCTGCGTGACCAGCACGCTTCCCTGTGGTGTGAACTGCACGCCGCGGCCGACTCGGCGCAGCAGCGGCACGCCCACATCGCGCTCGAGCGCGCTCAGCTGCTGCGACACCGAGGCCTTGCTGTAGGACAGGGCGTCGGCGACCGCAGAGAGGGTTCCGCGGCGGGACAGCTCGACGAGCATCCGCAATCGGTTGACGTCGAGCACGGCCGTTCCGTTCGTTCAGTTTGAGTGAACAGAATTCACTCGAATCGGTTGATAGACGGAGCCTACCGAGGGGAAGGACAATAATCCAGCCGCACACGAAACCCCGGTGTGCGCTCTCTTGGAAGGTCCCACCGATGCCTGTCGCCGCCGACACCACCATCCCCCGTACCGAAGACGTCGCCGCCCTCGTGCAGCGCTGGCTCGTCGAGAGTGAGACCCACCCCGTCGAGCCGGCCGCGCAGCGTCTGTCCGAGGTGCTCAAGGACCCGAACGGACTCGCCTTCACGGTCGGCTTCGTCGACGGCGTCATGCGTCCGGAAGACCTGCGCGTCGCCGGCCGCAAGCTCGCCGAGATCTCGGAGATCACGCCGACACTTCTGCCCGGATACCTGCGCGCCGCGATCAAGACCGGCGGCTTCTGGGCGCCGAAGCTCCCCGGCGTGGTCGTGCCGATCTCGCGCCGCGTGCTGCGCGCCATGGTCGGGCACCTCGTGTTGGATGCGACCCCCGCCAAGCTCGGCCCGGCCATCGCGAAGCTCCGCAAGAGCGGCAACCGCCTCAACCTCAACCTGCTCGGCGAGGCCGTGCTCGGCGAGCGCGAGGCCGGGCACCGTCTGCAGGGCACGCGCGACTTCCTGGCCCGCGACGACGTCGACTACGTCTCGATCAAGGTCTCCAGCGTCGTGAGCCAGCTGTCGATGTGGTCGTTCGACGAGGCCGTGGCGGATGTCGTCGAGAAGCTGACCCCGCTCTACGAACTCGCCGCGAAGGCCGAGGCGTCCAGCAGAGCGGCGAAAGGGGCGCCGGGCAAGGCCAAGTTCATCAACCTCGACATGGAGGAGTACCGCGACCTCGACCTGACGATCGCGGCCTTCACGAGCATCCTCGACCAGCCGGGCCTCGAGAACCTCGAGGCCGGCATCGTGCTGCAGGCCTACCTGCCCGATGCCCTCGGTGCCATGCAGCACCTGCAGGAGTGGGCCACGGCCCGCCGCGCGAAAGGCGGGGCGCCCATCAAGGTGCGTGTCGTCAAGGGCGCGAACCTCGCGATGGAAGAAGTGGACGCCGCGATCCACGGCTGGCCGCTCGCGACCTACGGCACCAAGCAGGACTCCGACACCAACTACAAGCGGGTGCTCGACTGGGCGATGACCCCCGAGCGACTGGATGCCGTGCGTATCGGCGTCGCGGGCCACAACCTGTTCGACATCGCCTACACCTGGCTGCTCGCGCAGGCGCGCGGGGTCGCTGACCCTGACAGTGCCGACCCGCTCGTCGAGTACGAGATGCTGCTGGGCATGGCGACCGGCCAGGCTGAGGCCGTCCGCAAGGACGTCGGCCGCCTGCTGCTCTACACGCCGGTCGTGAACCCGGCCGAGTTCGACGTCGCGATCGCCTACTTGGTGCGCCGCCTCGAAGAGAACGCCAGCCCCGAGAACTTCATGTCGGCGGTGTTCGAGCTGGCCTCCAACCCGACGCTCCTCACCCGGGAGCGGGAGCGCTTCGAGCGCTCGCTCGCCGCGCTCGCGACCGACGAGCCGGAGTTCGTCCCGGCATCGCACCGCGTGCAGGACCGCACGGCAGAGGTCGCCCAGGGGACGACGACGGGCTTCGAGAACCAGGCCGACACCGACCCCGCGATCGCCGCGAACCGTGCCTGGGGTCGCGAGATCCTCGGCCGCTCGGTCGGATCGACGCTGGGCCTCGACACCATCGCGATCGCCAAGGTCGAGACGGATGCCGAACTCGACGGCATCTTCGACGCCGCCACCGCCGCCGCCGAGAAATGGGCGGCGCTGCCGGCCGCCGATCGTGCCGCCGTGCTGCACCGTGCCGGAGACGAGCTCGCCGCGCGCCGGGGACAGCTCATCGAGATCATGGCCCATGAGGCGGGCAAGACCATCGCCGAGTCCGACCCCGAGATCAGCGAGGCCATCGACTTCGCTCACTACTACGCCGAGCGCGCCAAGGACCTCGAGACCGTCTCGGGCGCCGAGTTCATGCCGTCGAAGGTCACCGTGGTCACGCCGCCGTGGAACTTCCCGGTCGCGATCCCCGCCGGTGGTGTGCTCGCGGGTCTGGCCTCGGGATCTGCCGTGATCATCAAGCCCGCGAAGCTCACCCAGCGCTGCGGTGCCGTGATGGTCGAGGCGCTGTGGGCCGCCGGTGTGCCGCGCGATCTGCTCGCGCTCGTCGACCTCGCTTCCCGCGACCTGGGCACGCGCCTGGTCGCCGGTCCCGCGGTGGACCGCGTGATCCTCACGGGTGCGTACGAGACGGCGCAGCTGTTCCGCTCGTTCCGCTCCGACCTCCCGCTCCTCGCGGAGACGAGCGGCAAGAACGCGATCATCGTGACCCCGTCCGCCGACCTCGATCTCGCGGCCGCTGATGTGGCCCGCAGTGCATTCGGGCACGCCGGGCAGAAGTGCTCCGCGGCATCACTGGCGATCCTCGTCGGGTCGGTCGCCGACTCGAAGCGGTTCGAGCGTCAGCTGGTGGATGCCGTGACCTCGATGCGGGTCGGGCTCCCCGACGACCCGGCGACGCAGATGGGCCCGATCATCGAGCCGGCGAACGGCAAACTCCTCACGGCGCTCACGAAGCTGGAGAAGGGGGAGCGCTGGCTGGTGAAGCCCCGCAAGCTCGACGATGAGGGCAAGCAGTGGACTCCGGGTGTGAAGACCGGTGTGCGGGAGGGCTCGTACTTCCACCTGACCGAGTTCTTCGGCCCGGTGCTCGGCATCATGCACGCCAAGGACCTGGATGAGGCCCTGCGCCTGCAGAACGCGGTGGACTACGGCCTCACCGCCGGCATCCACTCGCTCGATTCCGATGAGGTCGCCACCTGGCTCGACCGGGTCGAGGCCGGCAACCTGTACGTGAACCGTGGCATCACCGGGGCGATCGTGCAGCGGCAGCCGTTCGGCGGCTGGAAGCGCTCGGCCGTCGGCGCCGGAGCCAAGGCGGGTGGACCGAACTACCTCTTCGGGCTGGGCGAGTGGGCCCCGGCGGAGCTTCCGGCGGTCGCAGCCGGTGCCGCCGTCGTCCCCGCGGTCGGCGCGCTGCTCGACGCCGCGGCGGCCGAGGTCGATGCCGTCGAGGCGGACTGGCTGCAGCGCGCCGCGGCATCCGACGAGCGCGCCTGGGTCGACGAGTTCGGCGCCGTGAGCGACAAGTCCGGCCTCGGAGTCGAGCGAAACCTCTTCCGCTACCGTCCGGTCGCGGTCGACGTGCGTATCGCCGAGCACGCCCCGCTCGTCGACGGCATCCGTGTGCTCGCCGCCGCCCTGCGCAGCGGCAGCCCGTTCACGGTCTCGGCTCCGGCCCTGCCCTCGCGCATCGAGAAGGCGCTTCGTGCGCACGGCGTCACCGTCAAGCACGAGTCGGATGCCGCATGGACCAAGCGCTACGCGAAGGCGGCGGACTCGTGGCACCGCGTGCGTCTGGTCGGTGGCGACGCCGCAGCGCTGCACGAGGCGCTCGACGGAAGCCCCGATGTGGCGGTCTGGTCGCACGCCGTGACCGGTGCCGGCCGCGTCGAGATGCTGCCGTTCCTGCACGAGCAGGCCGTGTCGATCACGAACCACCGCTTCGGCAACCCGACCACGCTGGCCGACGGCGTGATCTGACCCGGGTCTGAGCCGCAGCACAACAGAGAAGCACAACAGAGAAGCCCCCTGCCCCGCGCGTTGCGGAGCAGGGGGCTTTCTTCGGTTCAGACCGTGACGACGACCTCGGTGCGGATGCCGTGGCCGAAGCGGAAGCCCGGCGCCGCGGTGTCGAAGGGTACGTCCTCGCGAGAGGCCTCGACGGCGGCCATCGACGAGGGGATGTCGAAGGGCAGGGTGCCCGTGAACGCCGCGCGACCCGTGAGCGCCTCGAGCACGCGTGCGTCGCTGGCCCCGAAATCGCCCACGACACTCGCGGCGATCTCGGTGAGCGGGCCGAGCACGGCCGGCCGTTCCAGGAACACGGCCACGTGCACGGGGGCGATCGCCGCGGAGGAGCGCAGCCGATCGAGCTGCGCTGCCGAGAACTCGAGGCTGCCCCCGCGGAAGAAGTCGCCCAGCGACCCGCGACCGTTCTCGTACGGGGCGTCGAGGCGCACGACGATCGCGTCCGCCGACTTCGGGTCGTCCACGATCTCGTTCGGGATGTCGGCCTCGTCGGCTGTGAGCCCGTCGAGGAAGATCCTGGCGGTCGGCGGGATAGGGGTGTCATCGGTGCGGGAGACGAGCACGAGCGACTCGCGCTGTGCCTCCTCTCCGGCCTCCATCAGCTCCGGAGAGCCGCAGATCGCGCGGGCCTCGTCGACGTCGACCCGACGGTGCTCGAAGGCGCCGAGGCGGAACTTCTCGTGCAGGAGTCGACGTACCGACTCGTCCAGGCGGGATTCAGGAACGAGCCCGCCGTCGACCAGTTCCTCGATCAGGGCCGGGTTGCGGTCGCCGCCGAACTGGTCGACACCGGCATCCAGGGCGATCTTCGTCCGCTCCACGGGCGTGCGATCTTCGAGGCCCCATCCGTTCGGGCCGAAGTCGAGGCCGCCGACCTTCGTCGACTCGAGGAGGTTCCAGTCGGTGACGACGATGCCGTCGAAGCCGAGGCGCTCGCGCAGGATGCCCTGGACGACCGGCTCGTTGAATGCGAAGCCGACCTCGGGCCACGCGGTGCCGACCGGCTTGCCGTAGTAGGTCATGACCTGGGTCACTCCGGCGGCGAACGCGCGGGTGAACGGCTCGATGTGCAGCTCCTGCTGCCCGCCGGGGTACACCTGCTCGGGGTAGCGCGGGTCGTGGGCGTCGTCGCCGCGCAGCTGGGGTCCGCCGCCGGGGAAGTGCTTGACGACGGCGGCGACCGAGTCGGGACCGAGCTCGGCGCCTCCGCGCAGCGCCTCGATGAAGGCGACGGTGAACTCGGCGACCCTGGACGGATGCTCACCCCAGGTTCCGAACCCGCGCGACCACCGCGGCTCGCTGAAGATGTCGGCCATGGGCCCGAGGTACACGCGGATGCCCATCGCCAGGAACTCGCGACGGATGCTCTCGCCGTAGCGGCGTGCGGCGTCGGTGGTGCCGATCGCGGCGATGCCCGTGGTCTCGGGCCAGCGCGAAAGGCTGTTCAATGCCTGGCCGGTGAACGGGTTGTCGCGGAAGCCGTGGCGCGGATCGGACGACAGCGTGATCGGGATGCCGAGCCGGGTGCTCTCGGCCATCTCCTGGATCGTGTTGTGCCAGCGGGCGACGGCGGCGGAATCCTCGCCGCCGAGCACGTTGAAGTGCGAGATGCCGCGGACGACGGCATCCTCTTCGGCGACGGCGAGAGCCGCCGGGTCGTCGGGAGTCGGGCCCGGCTGGGTGGAGGGGTGGAACATCAGCGCGGCCTTCTCGGCGACGGTCATCCGGCTGAGGAGGTCTTCGACCCGTCGGGCGGTGGGCAGGGCGGGGTCGAGGTAGTCGGCCATGGGTTTCCTTACTTCGTTGCCTTGATGAATGCCAGCGGGACGAGCCCGACGAGGGAGAGGACGGCGCCGGTGATGAGCAGCGCGGGGTAGTTGCCCTGACCGCCGCCGATGCCGAGCAGGAGCGGGGCGGCGAAGGGCATGATCGAGAACGGCAGCGTGTAGGCGATGTTCGTCACGCCCAGGTCGCGCGCCGAGGAGTTCGGGTCGTTCATCGTCGAGATCGCGAGACCGATGTAGGTGCCGGAGAGCAGACCCGTTCCGAGGCCGGACGCGATGGCGACGGCGATCAGGTACGGCGTGACCTCGGTGGTGAACGAGAGCGACAGGGTGCCGATCGCGATCACGACGGCCGCCGCCCCCATGAGCATCTTGCGGCGCTTCGTCCTGTCGTTGAGCCAGCCCACGAAGGGCGACAGCACGGTGGCGATGAGCCCGGGGATCACGTAGGCGAGGGTGATCACGCCGCCGATCTGGTCATCCGACACGTTCACCCGGTCCTGCAGGATGTACACGGTGTAGGTGCCGACCACCGCGATGCCGCAGGAGACCAGGAACATCGTCACCAGGAACAGGGCGAAGTCGGGGGACTTGCGCGGGTTGATGAAGAAGCTGCCGAAGAACTCGGCCACACCGAAGGGCTGTCGCGGAAGGTCGCGGGAGTCGTCTCCGCGCAGCAGCCACATCAGGATGCCGCAGAAGACGAGGGCGATCAGCACCGGGAGTCCGAACTGGGCGAGCATGTTCGTCGGGAACCACTCTACGAAGTACACGCCGACGACCAGGGAGGCGGAGGAGGCCATGCCCGAGAGTGCACCGACGAGACCCTGCTGAGCAGCGGGGACGCGGTCGGCGACGACGGCGAGCGCGGCGGCGATGGAGGCGTTGATGAACGCCTGCATGATGATCCAGCCGACCAGCAGCATCGCGAACGATCCGCTCAGGGCGATGACGAGTGCGCCGGCCATGGTGCCGAGCAGGCCGATCGCGATCCAGGGACGACGGCGTCCGAAGCGGCTTCGGGTATTGTCGCTGAGGCGGCCGAAGAACGGGTTGGCGAGCAGGGCCACCAGCGTGCCGACGCCGGCCGCGATCGAGTAGCTCGTGGTCTTGCCCTCGGGGTCGAGCTCGGAGATGCGCAGCGCGATGGTGACCGACGCGGGCAGCATGATCGACATCCAGATGCCGAACAGGGCGAGGGCGTAGACGACGATGAAGAACGGCCCGACTCTCGTCGCGACGACGTCGGATGCCGGTGCGGAACCGGCGGGGCGGGTATCGGTCACGGCGTGACTCTCCTTTGAGTGGATGGGTTTCGGATGGCTGTTCGGGTGCGATCCGGAATCGTTACCGGAAACGTTTCCGGTAAGGTTCTCATAGAGTACGAGCACAAGAAAGAATTCGTCAAGTACGACTTCAGCACCAGGGAGAAGGCATGGCCACCGCGAGAGCGACCCTGACCGATGTCGCGCGTGAGGCGGGCGTCGGCGTCGCCACCGTCTCCCGGGCTCTGAACGGCCGCCCGGACGTCAGCGCCGAGACCACCGCCCGCGTGCGCGAAGTCGCCGCGGCGCTCGGCTATCGGCCCTCGGGAACGGCGCGAGCGCTGCGGCGGGGTTCCTTCAGCGCGTTGAGCGTCATCGTCCCGGACTCCTCGTGGGGGTGGTGGGAGCCGGTGCTGAGGTCTGCGGTCACCGCGGCCGCCGAAGCCGGCATCCACCTCTTCATCCACCCCGCCACGGAGGGCGAGGGGGGACTCGACGCACTGATCGAGGGCCTGGCCGATGTGCCGACCGAGGGTGTGATCGCCGTGAGCGTTCCCGATCAGCTCGCGATCCGCGCCGCGTGCGACCGCATCGGGCTGCCGGTGGTCGCGATCGACGACAGCGTCCACACACTGCACCTGGCGACGGTGACCGTCGGCAATCGCGAGGGTGCACGGCAGATGACCGAGCACCTGATCGAGCAGGGCCACCGGCGCATCGCCTTCGTGGGGGCGGCGATGGATGAGCTCGACCCCTCCTGGGGCGAAGGGCTGTTCATCGAGGAGCGCCTCGCCGGCTACCGCGAAGCGCTCGCGGCCGCCGGCATCCCCGTCGACGAAGACCTGGTGCTCGGTTGGCGTGAACTGGGCGACGAGACGATCGAGCTCGTCGCGCCGCTCGACGACCTGCTCGCCGCGGGGGATCGCCCGGACGCGATCTTCTGCGTCGCTGACCTGGTCGCGCCAGCGGTGCTGCGTACGATCGCGCGGCATGGGCTCGTGGTTCCCCGGGACATCTCGGTCGCGGGTTTCGACGACGAGCGGGCGGCATCGCTGATGAACCCGCCGCTCACCACGATGCGCCAGCCGTACGACGAGATGGGGCGCCTCGCCGTCGACCTCCTGCGCACGGCGATCGGCGGCGCGGACACGCCTGTCCGCTACTACACGCTCCCCGCGACGCTGGTCGAGCGGAAGTCCACGGCCCCGGTCTGAAACGTGAAGACCCCCTGCCGCCGGACATCGGCTGCAGGGGGTCTCTCGTTCCCGCGGTGCGTCAGGCGCGCAGTGCGTCCCTGAGCTTGACCCGCGAACCCATGCGCAGCAGCGAGTTCTCGTAGATCTTCGCGCCGATGGCGATCGCGGCCACGCAGCTCGCGAGCAGGATCACCAGGCTCAGCAGCGGCTCCCACCACTGCGCCTCGCCGACGAACAGGCGCATCGGCATGCCGACCGGGGCCGAGAACGGCACGTACGACATGATCGTCAGCACCAGCGGGTTGTCGTTGAACACGATGACCAGGATGTACGGCGCCATGATCAGCATCGTGATCGGCGTGGTCGTGGAGCCGATGTCCTCCTGGCGTGACACCATCGAGGCGGCGGCGGCGAACATGGCCGCCAGCAGGATGAAGCCGAACAGGAAGAACACGGCGAACCAGATGATCGGCGCGCCCAACGTGGTCAGCACCTCGCGTTGACCGGTGACGATCAGCCCGATCGTGGCGACGGCCGCGAGGGCGAGGATCTGGCCCATCGCCAGAACCGTGTTGCCGATGACCTTCCCGGCCAGCAGGGTGCGCGCCGGGATCGCCGACAGCAGCACCTCGACCACGCGCGTCTGCTTCTCCTCCACGACGCTCTGCGCGATGGTGCCGCCGAACGTCGCGGCGGCCATCATGAACACGAGGCCGAACGCGATCGCGATGAAGTAGCGCAGGAGCGGGTTCGTCGTGACCGGCTCGAGGATCACGACGTCGGGCGACTGGGACAGTGCCGAGACCAGCGAACTCGGCGCATCCTGCAGTGCGACGATCGTGTATCCCGAGGGTCCGTCGCCGGGCAGCACCGCGGCTTCGACCTTGTCGTCACGCACGAGCGCCTCGGCGGCGGCCTGGTCGGCCACCTCGGTGACTTCGAAGCCCGGGATGGCGGAGACGGCGGCAGAGGTCTCCGCGGTCGCGGCGATCGGCGTCGTCTCGGTGTTCTTGCTCGCGAAGCCACCGAGGATGATGCCGGCGAGGGCGAGCACCAGCAGGATGCCGGTCGAGATCAGGAAGGCCTTGCTGCGCAGCTTCGATCCGATCTCGCGCTCGGCGACGAGCCAGATGCCGTTGGTGCTGCGGACGGGGGCAGGGGTGCTCACTGGATGACCTCCTTGAAGATCTGGGCGAGGGACGGATGCTTCGGCGCGAAGCTCGCGACGTCGCCGCGCTGCACGGCGGAGTGCAGCACCCGCTGCGCCGTCTCAGGGCCGTCGGCGTCGAACAGGGCATAGCCGCCCTCGAAGTCGACGACCGTCACACCGGGCTCGGTGCGCAGCCATCCGGCGTCTCCGGCCGAGACGAGTTCGTAGCGGTCACGGGCGTGCTCGGCGCGCAGCGCATCGCGCGAGCCGGAGGCGCGGATCGTGCCGCCGGCGAGGATGACGAGGTCGTCGCACAGGCGTTCGACCACATCGAGCTGGTGGGAGGAGAACAGGATGGATGCGCCCTTCGCGGCGCTGGACTGCAGCACGCCGGCGACCACATCGACCGCGAGCGGGTCGAGGCCGGAGAAAGGCTCGTCGAGGATGAGCACCTCGGGGTCGTGCACGAGCGAGGCGGCGATCTGCGCACGCTGCTGGTTGCCGAGCGACAACGACTCGATCGTGTCGTTCAGTCGTTCGCCAAGGCCGAGCTCGGTGAGGAGCTCCGTCGCCCGGTCGGTCGCATCCTGCTTGCCGAAGCCGTGCAGGCGGGCGAGGTACACGATCTGCTCGAGCACCTTCATCTTCGGGTAGAGGCCACGTTCCTCGGGCATGTAACCGAAGCGCCGGCGGTCCTCGGCGGTGAGCGGTGCGCCATCGAGGGCGACGTTGCCGCCGTCGGAGGACAGCAGCCCCAGGACGATGCGCATGGTGGTGGTCTTGCCGGCGCCGTTGCCGCCGACGAAGCCCGTCAAGCGGCCGGGGGCCACTGTGAAAGACACGTCGTCGAGCACGCGCCGAGAGCCGTAGCTCTTGGTGATGCCGGAGAGTTCGAGCATTCCTGTCGTCATACCCTCACGCTACGGAGCGCAGGCATCCCGGGGCATCCCCCCTGTGGCGGACTCACCCCCGTCCACCCCGTCCGCCCCGCGGCTGACCCCGGGCTAGCGACGACCGGAGTGCAGCACCGTGCGCACGACGAGACCGGCGACCAGCGCCCAGAACGCGGCGCTGACGCCGAAGACGGCGATGTCGGATGCCGCGACCAGGAAGGTCACGACCGCGGGGATGCGCTCGCCCGGATCGTCGATGGCCTGCTGCACGGATGACCCGAACGCGGCGAACAGTGCGAGGCCGGCGACCGCGGGGATCACGGCGGCGGGCGCGAGCACCACGAGAGCGGCGAAGGCAGCGGAGAACGCACCGAGCACGAGGTACGAGACTCCCGTGGAGACGCCCGCGACCCAGCGCCGCTTCGGGTCGGGGTCGGCATCCGGTGAGGCGGCCAGGGCGGCGCTGATCGCGGCGAGGTTGATGGCATGACCGCCCGCCGTCGCCCCGAGCGCGGTGCCGAGGCCGGTGACCAGCATGGCCGGACGCCACGGCACCTCGTAGCCGAAGCTGCGCATGATGGCGATGCCCGGCACGTTCTGCGAGGCCATGGTCACGATGAACAGCGGCAGCGCGAGCCCCACCAGCGCCCCGACCGTGAACGTCGGCGCCGTGAACTCCAGCCGGGGCAGCAGCACGGCGGGATCGAACGGGGCGCCTTCGTCCACCGTGGAAGCGCCGATCAGCGACACCGCGACGACCACGGCGGCAGCGACGAACGCGAGTGGAACCGCCCACCGCGGCGCGAGCCGGGCGAACACCAGCCAGGTGAGCACGACCGGAATGACGCCCCACGGGTTCGCGACGATGCCCGTGATCGGCGCCAGGCACAGCGGCAGCAGCACGCCGGCCAGCATCGCCTGCGCGATCGACGGCGGGATGCGGGCGATCAGGCCGCCGAGTGCCGGCCACAGGGCCGTGAGCAGGATGAGTGCGGCGGTCACGAGGAACGCCCCGACCGCCGCCGGCCAGCCGCCCTCCACGATGCCCGTCGCCACCAGTAGGGCCGCGCCGGGAGTGGACCACGCGACCGTGATCGGCATCCGATACCGCCACGCGAGCACGACGCACGCGAGGCCCATCGTCACGCTCGCGGCGAGCAGTCCGCTCGCCGCCTGCGCCGCGTCCGCTCCGACGGCATCGAGCCCGGTCAGCACGACCGCGAAGGAGCTCGTGAATCCGACCAGGGCCGTCACCACCCCCGCCAGGATCGAGCGGGACAGGGGTGCGGCTTCGGGCATGGCTCCGAGGTTATCGCGGAGGCGTATCGGCTCGCCTACGCGAGGCCCATGCGGTGCGCGAGCACGACGGCCTGCACGCGATCGCGGGCGCCGAGCTTCTGCAGGATGCGCGAGACGTGCGTCTTGACCGTGGCCTCGCCGATGTACAGCGCCCGCGCGATCTCGGCGTTGCTGCGCGCGTCGGCGAGCAGGGTCAGCACCTCGGCCTCACGCTCGGTGAGCGGCTCGGCGAGGGCGACCCTGGGCGCAGGGGTGCCCGTCGGAGGCGTGGAGTAGGTGGCCGGTGCGGGGGTCGCGGCGAACCGCGCGAGAACCCGACGCGTCACCTCGGGGGCGAGCATCCCGTCGCCGGCCGCCAGAGCGCGGACGGCGGCGATCAGATCCTCGGCGCCGGCGTTCTTGAGCAGGAATCCGCTGGCTCCGGCATCCAGCGCCTGGTACAGGTAGTCGTCGCGGTCGAAGGTCGTGACGATCGCGATGGCCGCCGCGACCGCGGGATCGGCGACGATGCGACGGGTCGCCTCGATACCGTCCATGTCGGGCATCTGCACATCCATCGTGATCACGTCGGGATGGAGGGCGGATGCCTGCGCCACGGCCTCTGCTCCCGATGAGGCCTCGCCGACCACCGTGATGTCGGGCTGGGTGTCGAGGATGGTGCGGAAGCCCGCGCGCAGCAGCGCGTGGTCGTCGACCAGCAGCACCCGGATCGGTTCGCTCATCGCACGCTCGATCCGGTCGGTGTCGGGAGTGGCACGCGGGCGCGCACACGCATCCCGCCCAGCGGCCGCGACGTCACCTCGAGCGTGCCTCCGGATGCCGCGGCACGCTCCCGCATCCCCAGCTGCCCGAGCCCCGGACGGAGGTGGGCGACCGCGCGCCCGGTGTTGACGATCTCGACCTCCACGCCGTCGTCGTCGTAGCGCACGCGGACGTCGGCTGTCGCGCCGCTGCCGGCATGGCGACGGGCGTTCGTGAGGGACTCCTGGGCGATGCGGTACAGATTCACGGCGACGAGAGCTGGCACGGGCACGGCCTCGCCGATCACCGCATACTCGGTCGGCAACCCGGCCTCGGTCGACGCCTCCGCGAGCTCGGCGATGTCGTCCAGGGCGAGGGTGGATGCCGCATCCGTCGTCTCGCCGCCCGGTGTGCGCAGGGTCTCCAACAGTTGGCGAAGCTCGTGGATCGCGTCGCGCGCCGAGCCCTCGACGCCGGAGAGGATGCGGGCGGCTTCCGCGGGATCGCGCTCGAGCACGAGACGCGCGGCGCCGGCTTGCACGCCCATCACCGACACGTGGTGGGCGACGACGTCGTGCAGCTCGCGGGCGATGCGCACCCGGTCGAGAGCGACGGCCTGGGCTGCGGTGACCTCGCGCTCGCGCTCGAGCTCGACGGTGCGCTGCTCGAGCACGGCCAGCTGCGCCGCCGCCGCCCAGGAGCGCTCGCCGAAGTAGTAGGCACCGCCGAAGTAGAGCACATTCAGCAGCAGCTGGATCAGCATGAAGGCGACGTACGGCGACATGGCTCCGGCGGCGACATCGGCCTTGTCGGCCTCGCTGATCGCGTCGCGGTACATCGTGAGGATCAGCCACACGAACATGCCCACGATGATCCCGACCCGCACGAGCATCGCGCGACGACGGTCGTTCATCCACGCGCCGACCGTGTACAGCGTGAGGAACATCACGATGTTGCCGACGTAGATCTCGGGGACGCGGATGGTGACGGCCGTGAAATAAGCCGCGGCCACGATCACGGCGGCGGTACCCGGCCAGCGGCGGCGGAACGCCAGGGGAGCGGTGGCGACGACGGCGTAGACGAGTGCCCACCACAGGGGTGCCTGCTCGTCGCCGTAGATCTCCGCGATCGAGGAGAGCCCCGCGCTCAGCACCGCGCCGACGAACATGACGGCGGCGAGGATGACATCGGCTCGTCGCTCGCGCGCGGTCGGCGTGCGGGTGAACGCAGGGGCAGGCATCTCTCCACCGTAGAGCGGCGACCGCGCCGGAGCATCCCCCGAGCGGCGGATCGGGGAGGGGCTGGTAGGCGGGATTCGCTTGTTATTGACTGACTGACATGAGCGCTGACAAGACCGAAGACGCATCCGGCCGCATCCTGATCGACCTCTTCATGACCCTCGACGGTGTCGCGCAAGGACCGGGCGGCGTCGGCGAAGACACGTCGGGTGGTTTCCGCTTCAGCGGCTGGCAGGCGGGATACCCGTCACCCGGTATGGGCGCCGAGGTGGACAACGGGATGCGGGGGCTCGATGCTCTGCTGCTCGGTCGTCGGACGTACGACATCTTCGCGTCGTACTGGCCGCACCACACCGATGGCCCCGAGGGGCACATCGGCCGGCTGTTCGACCGCGTCCCGAAGTACGTGGCGACGAGGGATGCCGATCTCGCGCTCGACTGGCAGGGCAGCAGCCGGGTCGGGGATGACCTCGCGGCAGAGGTCGCGGCGCTGCGGGCCGCCCATCGCGAGGTGCACGTGATCGGCAGCATCGACTTCGTGCACACGCTGCTCGCCGAGGGGCTCTTCGACGAGCTGAACCTCTGGGTCTATCCGATCCTGCTCGGCACCGGCAAGAAGGTCTTCGACGACAACGCGCTGCCGTCAGTGCTGCGGCTCTTGCAGCCGCCGGTCACCGACGAGGCCGGCGTGATGTTCCTCCGCTACGGCCGCACCGATCGCGTGCCGGAGGTCGGGACCTTCGGGTGAACACGAACGCAGGGTTGATCACGCGAATCGACTATTCCGCTCCGTTGCCCTGAGCCGGTAGATTCAGGGCAGATGCTGCCGAGCGATCGGCGGCTTTTCGAGGTCGAACGCGACGGCACGGTGCCGGGCGCCACCTCGCTTCGGAGGGTGGGGAACATGGCGCGACGTCGCGCATTCATTCAGGCTGTCATCGGTGGGGTCGCGGCTCTCGCCTTCGCCTTCGGCGGTGCCACATCAGCGATGGCCGCCGATTCAGGAGACTCGGTCTCGGACGCGGTGACGTGGAGCGCCGAAGGAACGGGCGCGGTGGACATCAGCGTGGCCGAGGTGAGTGACCCGGAGGTGAGCGAGCCTGCCGCGCCGGAGGAAACCGAGCCGGCCGCGCCCGAGGAAACCGAGCCGGCCGCGCCCGGGGAAACAGCGCCTGCCGTGCCCGCGGTGAGCGCGCCCGCGGTGAGCGCGCCCGCCGCGCCCGCGGGCGTCTCGACGGGATCGATCAGCGGCGTGGTCACCCAGGAGGACGACGGCACTCCGCTCGCCGGGGTGCTGGTGTCGACCGGTGGTGAGGGGACGCCCTGGGTGGAGGACTACACGGACGAGTCCGGTGCGTACTCCCTGACGGGGCTCGCCCCCGGCTCCTATCTCGTGTCGTTCTTCCCGGTAGGCACCGACCTCCAGCGCGAGTATTGGAAGGACACCGCCATCTGGAGCGACGGCACGTTGGTCGTCATCGGTGAGGAGACGGCAGTCACCGGCATCGATGCGTCGTTGAAGCGCGGCGCGACTATCTCCGGTGTCGTGACGACCGCCAGCGACGGCTCGGCACTCGCCGGCGTGACGGTGAACGCCCTCGACCAGCATGAGATCGTCGGCGCAGCTCAGACCGGGGCCGACGGCTCATACCGCATCGAAGGGCTGAGCGAGGGGGAGTACGTCGTGCAGTTCCTCTCGCCGGACGGGGAACAGCTCGCCACGGAGTACTGGCAGAACGTGTACGGGTACGACGCGGCGACTGCGGTCTCCGTGACGGGCACCGAGACAGCGGCCGGCATCGACGCGGCCCTCGACGCGGTCGGCCACATCGAAGGCACGGTGACGCAGGAGGGCCGGGAGGTCCCCATGGCGACGGTATGGATCAGATCGACGAACGGCGACGGATACATCTCCGGTCACTCCGTCGAAGGCGACGGGACCTATTCGGCAGCGCTCCCGCCGGGAACCTACGTCGTCGAATTCCGCTCTTTCAGCGACGAACACGCGGATGAGTACTGGGAGGACGCGCGCACCATCGAGGAAGCGACTCCGGTCGTGGTGGGTTCGGGCCAGCGTGTCACGGGCATCGATGCCGTGATGGACCGCGCCGGCCTCATCTCCGGGAGCGTATCGATCGACAGCGACGACGTGCGGGGGATCCTCGTCGAAGCGTGGCAGGGCGACCGACTCGTCGGTTCCGCACAGGCCGACTACCTCACGGGCGAGTACACGCTGCGCCTGCTGCCGGGGACGTACATCCTCAAGGCGTCGGCAGAGTTCCTCGACGGCTCCACGCTCACGGCGAAGCCGCAGTACTTCGACGGTGTGACGACCGCTGCACAAGCGACACCCGTCCCCGCAGCAGTCGGCACGCCGGTGAACGGAGTCGACTTCACGCTCGTTCCCGTGGAGGGGCAGCCCCAGCCGAAGCCGACGCTGGGCCTCTCGGTGGGCTCGATCCAGGCGGGCAAGGACATCACGGTCTCCGGTGCCGGCTTCGCTCCGGGAGCGACCATCGCCTTCGAACTGCGCTCCGACCCGATCGCGCTCGGTACCCTCACCGCCGACGCGGATGGTGTCCTCCGAGGATCCCTGCGGATTCCGGCCAGCGCGCCAGCAGGCACGCACAGTCTCGTCGCGCTGTCGGGCGGCGCCGTGATCGCGAGCGCGACGCTCGTGGTGACAGCGGCGGCTGAGGCCAGCGGTGGCGCTGCGGTGACTCCGGGACCGCGACTGGCGGCCACCGGGGCGGAAACGCCGACCGCGATCATCGCGCTCGGCGTCATGCTCGCCGTTCTGGGTGGACTGCTCGTGCGTCGGCGCCGGGTCGAGAGCTGAACTCAGCCGAGCAGTCGCTCGATCACCTGTGCCACGCCGTCGTCGTCGTTCGAGGCGGTCGTCTCATCGGCCGCGTCCTGAACCACGGGTTCCGCATGGGCCATGGCGACACCGCGCCCGGCCCAGCGCAGCATCTCGACGTCGTTGAGCGCGTCGCCGAATGCCACGACATCGGCGCGGTCGATGCCGAGGTGCTCGCACAGACGGGCGAGGCCGGTGGCCTTCGTCACGCCCTCGGCCATCACCTCGACGAACGGAGCGCCCGACAGGGTCGCCTCGAACCCGGTCAGCCCGAGGCTGCGCAGCGTGTCGAAGAGAGCGGCAGGGGCGAGTTCCGGATGCCGGATGACGAGCTTCAGGCTGGGCGCCGCGAGCACCTGCTCGAGCGGCACGCCACCCATCGTTCGAGGGTCGCGCTTGTGGTCGGAGAGCTGCGCGATCTCGGCGTAGCCGTCCTGTGCCACGAAGGTCTCGCCGGCCTCCCGCACACTCGCGAACAGCAGGCCCGGGATGCTGGCGCGCAGCGCCTCGACCAGCGTGCGGATCGTGTCCGGCGGAAGCTCTTCGGCGAACAGCATCCGCCCGTCGTCCAGGCGCACGGCATAGGCGCCGTTGCTGCAAAGCGCCCAGCCGTCGAAACCCGCATCGGCCGCGATCGCCCGCAGCCCGATCGGCTGACGTGCCGTGACGGGGACCACATGGATGCCGCGCTCGCGAGCCGCATCGAGCGCCTCGCGCGTGCGCGGCGTGACAGCGGACGAGGAGTCGAGCAGCGTGCCGTCGAGATCGGTGGCGATCAGCCGCACGGTCACAGGAACGACCGTCAGGAGAAGATCATCGGAAGGTCGTCGTCGTCATCGGCGCCGCCGAAACTGAGGTCGACCACCACGGGAACATGGTCGCTGGGCTGCTCGCCCTTGCGCTCGTTCCGGTGGATCGACGCACCGGTCACAGCCTCGGCGAGCGTGCGCGAGCCCAGGACGAAGTCGATGCGGATGCCCTCGTTGCGCGGGAACTTGAGGCGCTGGTAATCCCAGTACGTGAACCCCTCCGGCAGCAGCGGGCGCACGACGTCGGTGACCCCCGCGTCCTGGAACGCGAAGAACGCGTCGCGCTCCTGCGGGGACACGTGCGTGGACCGGCCGACGACGATGTCGGGATCGCCGTTGTCGTGGTCGAACGGGATGATGTTGAAGTCGCCCACCAGAGCGAGCGGCAGGTCGGGGTTCGCCGAGAGCTCGGCCGCCGTCGACTTCTTCAGCTGCTCGAGCCAGTGCAGCTTGTAGAGGTAGTGCGGGTCGTCGAGCGAACGACCGTTCGGCACGTACAGGCTCCACACCCGAACCCCGTCGACCATCACGCCGAGCGCGCGGGCCTCGAGCGGAGCATCCGGACCCTCATGCCCCTTGGCGAAGCCCGGCATCCCGTCGAACGCCGTGCGTACGTCGGTGATCGGCAGGCGGCTCGCGATCGCGACGCCGTTCCACTGGTTCAGGCCGTGCACCTCGACGTGGTACCCGGCCTCTTCGAACGGTCCGTAGGGGAACTGCTCGGGCTTGCACTTGATCTCCTGCATCGCCAGCACGTCGATGTCTTCACGGACGGCGAACTCGACGGTGCGGGTGACGCGGGTGCGGATGGAGTTGACGTTCCAGGTGGCCAAGCGCATGCGTCCAGCCTAGAGCCCACCTCCTACACTGGATGCCGTGACCGCACTCGACGCAGACCGCCAGACCCTCCTCGACCTGATCAAGGACGAGGCGGTGTTCCACGGCGACTTCACCCTCTCCAGCGGCAAGAAGGCGACGTACTACGTCGACATGCGCAAGCTCACGCTCGACCATAGGGCGGCTCCCGCGATCGGCCGGATCATGCTCGACCTGATCGGCGACCTCGACGTCGTGGCCGTCGGCGGGCTCACCCTCGGCGCCGACCCGATCGCGAACTCCGTGCTGCACGCCTCGGTCGCCACCGATCGTCCGCTCGACGCGTTCGTCGTGCGCAAGGAGCCCAAGGACCACGGCCGCGGCCGCCAGATCGAAGGTGCCGACGTCAAGGGCAAGCGGGTCGTCGTGCTCGAAGACACCTCGACCACTGGCCAGTCGGCGCTCAAGGCGGTCGAGGCGCTGCGCAAGGAGGGTGCCGAGATCGTCGCCGTCGCCGTGATCGTCGACCGCAAGACCGGGGCGCAGGCCGCCATCGAAGCCGAGGGACTCGAATGGCGCGCCGCCTTCGACCTCGACGACCTCGGGCTCGACCCCCAGTGACGCGCTACGCGCTGGCCGTCGACGTCGGCGGCACGAAGATGGAGGCCGCGCTCGTCGCGGAGGACGGCGTGCTCGTCACGGGCAGCCGCAGCCGGCAGGCGACCGGGCGCGAAGCCACGGTCGAGTCGTTGAACGCCGCGGTCGTCGCGATCGTCGAGCACGCGCTCGCCGCCCTGCCCGCGGATGCCGAGCTGGTCGGTGCAGGTGCGGGCAGCGCCGGACCCGTCGACCGGACCCTCGGCACGATCATGCCCGTCAACATGCCGCTCGCACGCGGCTTCGCGCTCGCCGAGGCGGTTCACGCCGCAGCATCCACGGTCGTGGGGCGCGACGTGCGTACGGTTCTCGGCCACGACGGTGGTGCGCTCGCGCTCGCCGAATCCTGGCTCGGAGCGACGCAAGGTGCCGGTGCCTCGCTGTCGATCGTCGTCTCGACCGGTGTCGGCGGCGGCTTCGTCGCGAACGGTGCGTACATCCCCGGTGCGACAGGCAACGCCGGACACCTCGGACAGGTGCGTCGTGAGGGCGGGCTGACTCTTGAAGAGATCGCATCCGGGCCGGCGAGCGCGGCCTGGGCGCAGCAGCAGGGCTGGACCGGTGCCACGGGCGAAGACCTCGCGCGCGACGCAGCGGCCGGCGACACCGTCGCTCGCTCGGCGATCGAGCGCTCGGCCCGAGCTGTCGGGGAAGCGCTCGCGGACGCCGCGACCCTGGTCGACCTCGACGTGGTCGCCATCGGTGGCGGTTTCTCACGCGTGTCACCCGACTACATCGACCTCGTGCAGCAGGCCCTCACCGCCAGCGCCGTGCACGAATACTCCCGGCGCACCCGCGTGGTGCGCTCGGGGCTGGGTGACGAAGGGCCCCTCATCGGCGCCGCCGCCCTCGTGCTGCGGTAGGTCGTACCGGAACGCTGCTCAGCGACTCGCCGTGAGCAGGTGCCGTGGCGGGCCTTCGAGGCGGGCGACGGAGATCTTCAGGTCGGTGACGTCGGCGGCGACCGCGTCGATCCGAGAGCTGAGCTTCTCGTCGACGGCATCGATACGGGTGCTGAGTTTCTCGGCGACGGCATCGATGCGGGTGCTGAGCTTCTCGTCGACGGCGTCGATGCGGTCGTCGATGCGGCGGATCATCCACGCGCCGGCGGCGAAAAGGCTCGCGCCGAGGGTGAGTACGATGCCGATCGCGCTGACGACGATGGTCCAAGTCTCCGTGGTCACGGTGTTATCCCCTCCCTGCCGTGAGCAGGTGCCGCGGCGGGCCTTCGAGGCGGGCGACGGAGATCTTGAGGTCGGTCACGTCGGCGGCGACGGCATCGATGCGGGTGCTGAGCTTCTCGTCGACGTCGTCGATGCGGGTGCTGAGTTTCTCGTCGACGGCGTCGATGCGGTCGTCGATGCGGCGGATCATCCATGCCCCGGCGGCGAAAAGGCTCGCGCCGAGGGTGAGTACGATGCCGATCGCGCTGACGACGATGGTCCAGGTCTCCGTGGTCACGGGGTCATCCTCTTCCCGCGGTGATGAGGTGCCGCGGCGGGCCTTCGAGGCGGGCGACGGAGATCTTGAGGTCGGTGACGTCGGCGGCCACCGCGTCGATGCGGGTGCTGAGTTTCTCGTCGACGGCGTCGATGCGGTCGTCGATACGGCGGATCATCCATGCCCCGGCGGCGAAGAGGCTGGCGCCGAGGGTGAGCACGATGCCGACGGCACTGATGACGATGGTCCAGGTCTCCGTGGTCACGGGGTCATCTTCTTCCCGCGGTGATGAGGTGCCGCGGTGGGCCTTCGAGGCGAGCGACGGAGATCTTCAGGTCGGTCACGTCGGCAGCGATCGCGTCGATGCGCTCGTCGAAGCGGCGAATCATCCACGCGCCGGCAGCGAAGAGGCTCGTGCCGAGGGTGAGCACGATGCCGACGGCGCTGATGATGATCGCGAGGATCTCAGTGGACACGGGTGCTCTCCTTGCCGTGGTGCGGGTGCAGAAGCGACGTTACGCCGCTTCTTCGGCGGCGACCCGCGGTATTCCGGCATCCGTGGAAAGGTCTTCGACACTCGGAAAGGGGGAGGAGAAGTCAGTCGCTCGTCGGTGCCGGGTGGTGGGATCGCGCCGCGATCAGCACCAGCACCGGCACGAGCGCACAGAGGGCAGCCGACACGAAGAACGTCGTGCTGGATGCCGGGTCACGGCCGACCAGCAGGATCAGCGTGGGGACGAACGTGCCGCCGACAGCGCCGCAGGCAACGAGCGCACCCGTCACGGCCGCGCTGCGCGCAGGATCCAGCCGGTCGAGGGCGAGCCCCAGGATGAGTCCGTAGCTCGGAGCGAGGAGCACGACCACCGCGGCCAACGCGACGAGTGCGCCCACCGGCGCGGACCCCACCAGCATCCCGGCCGCGGCCATCAGCACGGCTGCCCCGCTCGTCGCGGTGGCGAGGATCACGATCGGCGACACGGACGCCCGGCGCAGGGCCGCCGCGCCGAAGCGGCCGACGGCCATCAGCGTCCAGAACGCCGAGGTTCCCAGGGCGGCGAGAGCGGGATCGACCTCGAGGATCCGCTCCGGGATCACGGCCGACCAGCCGGACAGCACGGTCTCGACGCCGACGTAGAGCGGCAGTGCCACGGCGAACGGCAGCAGCACGAGCAGCCCGCGCACATCGCGATGCGCGGGAGCTTCGGGGGCGGAGACCGCGGAAGTCGGGCCGGCGAGCATCACGACCGAGGCGAGCGGCACCACCGCGAGGAGGCCGAGAGCAGGACGCGCGTCTGACCCGAGGGCGACGAGCAGCGGCGTGACCGCGGCGCACACCGCGACCGTACCCAGCAGCGCGCTCAGCAGTCCCGTCGCGCTGCCGACAGCCAGGGACTTCGCCGCCACCGAGCCCGAGGCCTCGACCAGCCCGAACCCGAAACCAGCGACGATCGCCGCGGCGATGAACACCCCGGGCGTGCTCGCCGCGGCCACAGCGATGACGGCGGCGGCCTGGAGTGCGCTGCCGAGGATGAGTGCGGTCTGCGGCGGCCGGCGCATCAGGAGGGGCCCGGAGACCAGCACGCCCACCAGCAGCCCCGCGAACAGGGCGGGGACCGCGGCGCTGAGGTCGGCGCCGATCGCCCGCTCGGCGGAGGGCAGTATCGCCGGGACGAAGGCCGCCGTGACGCCGAGCCCCGCGAATGCGGCGAACAGTCCTGTCCGTGCGTGCCCGGCGTTCGTCACGCTCCGCCCGTGCGCACGCGGTGCACGGCGGCGAAAGTGTCACGCAACGCCTCCATCGAGCGGTCGTAGTTCGACTGGGCGACGCCGATGAAGATGCAGTCGACCACCATGAGCTGGGCGATCCGGCTTCCGAGCGCGCCCGAGCGGAACCCCGTCTCGCGAGCGGCGGTCGTGAGCACGATGTCAGCCTGATCGGCCAGTGGAGCCCCGGCGTGGTTGGTGATCGCGATGGTGGTCGCGCCGGCCCGACGGGCGAGCAGCAGGAACTCGATCGTGTCGGTGGTGGCGCCGCTGTGCGACACCGCGATCGCGACGTTGCCCGGTCCGAGCGTCGCCGCCGAGGTCCAGGCGGCATGCGGGTCGGACCAGTCCAGCGCCGTACGACCGATACGGGTGAGCTTGCGCTGCAGGTCGAGCCCGACGATGGAGCTCGCGCCCACGCCGAAGATGTCGACCCTGGTCGAAGACGTGATGGCTTCCACCGAGGCGCGCAGCGATTCGGTGTCGAGCACCTTCGCGGTGTCGGCGAGGGAGAGCGTCTCGGCGAGCGAGACCTTGGCGACGATGTCGGCCAGGGTGTCGTTGCGGTCGATGTCGCCGGAGACGGCGGGGAGGGCGGCGGTGTCGAAGGTCTCCCGTTCGACGTCGCGCAGCACGTGGTTGCGCAGCTCCCGCACGTGCTCGTAGCCGAGCCGCTTGCAGAAGCGCACGACCGAGGTGGTCGACGTGTCGCAGCGCTGAGCGAGCTCGGCGACCGAGAGCCCCGCGGTGCCTGCCGGATCGGCGAGGAAGAGGTCGGCGATGCGCTGCTCGCTCGGACGCAGCTCGGGACGGATCGCGCGCATGCGGACGAGGACGGGGTGTGCGCCGGCTTCTTCGCGGGCAGCTTCATGGGGCATTGCGGTCTCCGATCGCTGTTCATAACAGTAGAGGAACTTCTGTTACATCTGTAGTGACGTTCGTGTACTTTTGGTACCAACCAAGACCGACGACGTTCACGGGGCGGCAGGCAACAGCGCCTGACCCGACGCCACGGCGACGCGTCCCAGCCAGGAGGAATCTGCAATGAGCACAGCACGGCGAGCGTCATTCGGCGCTCTCACCGCCACGGCCGCCGCATTGGCGCTCGTGATCACCGGTTGTTCCGCACCGGCATCGAATCCCGACTCCTCGGAGGGCGCGGCCGGCGGCGACCTCGTCATCGGCGTCACCAGCGACCCGGACACCCTCTTCCCCTGGAAGGCCACGCAGTTCCAGGCCGTCAACGTGCTGCAGAACCTGTACGGCACGCTGACCGAGTTCGACGAGGACCTCAACGTCGTGCCCGGCCTCGCCCAGTCCTGGGACGTCTCCGACGACGGTCTCACCGTGACCTTCCACCTGCGGGAGGGCGTCACCTTCGCCGACGGCAGCACGTTCGGCTCCGAAGACGTCAAGTACTCGCTCGACGCGATCGCCGCCGAGGCCACCGCCGCCGTCGCGAGCAGCTCCCTCGCCTCCGTCACCGCGGTCGAGGCCACCGACGAGACGACCGTCACCCTCACGCTGAGCGCTCCCGACGCCGCTCTCCCCGCCAACCTCGCCGTGATCAACATGGCCATGCTGTCGTCCGACGACACAGAAGAGGCGCTCAACACCACCCCGAACGGCACCGGTCCCTTCATCCTCGACGGACGCAAGGCCAGCCAGTCGATCACGCTCGCCAAGAACGAGGACTACTGGGGCGACGCCGCGCTGCTCGACACCGTCGAGTTCCGCGTGATCCCCGACGAGTCGTCGATCGTCTCGGCGATGCAGTCCGGCAACGTGCAGCTCGCGGTGTTCGACGACCCGCTGGTCGCGCAGACCGCCGAGGGCGCCAACGTCGAGGTCGCCACGACCCCGCAGTTGAGCTACCACGCCCTGCAGCTGAACGCCACGCGCGGCGACCTCGCCGACGTCAACGTGCGCCTCGCCATCCAGTGCGCGATCGACCGCCAGGAGGTGCTCGACACCGCCGCCCTCGGCGAGGGTGAGGTCACCGGTCCGATCACGTCGCCCGCGTACAAGTCCGACCCCGAGGCGCGTCCGTGCCCCGAGCGCGACCTCGACAAGGCCGCCGACTACCTGAAGAAGGCCGGCAAGGAAGACGGCGTCACCGTCAAGACGATCGTCTCGCAGGGCGAGTACGCCACCTCGGTGAACGAGGCGCAGAACCTCAAGGCCCAGCTCGCCGACGCGAAGATCACGCTCGACATCGAGGTCCTCGAATCCGGCGCGTTCGTCGACCGCTGGATCGCGGCCGACTTCGACGCCGCCGTCGCGCTCAACGGCGGTCGTCCCGACCCCGACGGCATGTATGGCCGCTACTTCACCAGCACCGGAAACCTGAACAAGGTCGCCGGCTACTCCTCGCCCGAGCTCGACGCGCTGTTCGCCGAGGGACGCCAGACGGCCGACCCGGAGAAGCGCAAGGACATCTACGAGCAGGTCTCCGAGAACCTCGAGGACAACGCCGCGTGGATCTGGCTGTTCACGAGCTACACCTACACGGCGACGGCCTCGACCGTCGACGGCTTCGTCCCCATGGTGAACGGCTCGCTGCAGTACCTGCGGACCACCTCCATCAAGTAGCGGATCGAGGGGGCGCGGCAGGCCCGCGCCCCCTCCCTCCCCGACGACAGGCACCCCCACACGCGCATGTTCAGACAGCTCCTCCGCAACAGCGTGCTGCGACGCATCCTCGCAGCCCTCGGCACGCTCCTCGGCGTCGCCATCTTCGTCTTCCTGATGCTGCGCGCCATCCCCGGCGACCAGATCAGTTCCGGCCTCGGCACCGAGGCAGCCGCCCTCACGCCTTCGCAGCGCGCGGCCCTCGAGGCCTACTACGGCCTGGACCAGCCGCTCTTCGTGCAGTTCTTCTCGTGGCTCGGCAACATCTTCACCGGCAACCTCGGCTTCTCGTCCCGGGCGCAGACCAGCGTCCTCGAGCTCACCGCCGCCGCCCTCCCCGTCACGTTCGAGCTCGCGATCTTCTCGATCGTGATCGCCCTCGCCATCGGCATCCCGCTCGGCATGCTCTCGGCGTCGAAGCCCGACTCGGTCCGCGACGGCTTCGGCCAGGTGGTCGGTCTCGCCGGACTCTCGATCCCCGCGTTCCTGCTCGGCACCGCACTGCTGGCGGTGCTCGCCTCGTCGTTCGGCTTCAACCCCAACGGCCAGGCCTACGCCACGCTCTTCGAGGACCCGCTGCTCAACCTCCAGCAGATGCTGCTGCCGTCGATCGTGCTGGGCTTCGGCATCGCCGCGCCGATCATGCGCACGACCCGCACCGCGGTGCTCGAGATCCGCGCCAACGACTTCATCCGCACCGCGAAGGCGAAGGGCGTCCCGCCGCGCCGCCTACAGGTGCGCCACGTGCTCGGCAATGCGCTCGTCCCCATCGTCACGATGACCGGCCTGCAGTTCGGCTACCTCCTCGGCGGCGCCGTGGTGGTGGAGCAGATCTTCTCGCTCCCCGGCATCGGACGACAGGTGCTGCTCGGCATCCAGCAGAAGGAGTACGCGCTCGTGCAGAGCACCGTCCTCGTGATCGCGCTCGCCTTCGTCATCGTCAACCTGCTCACCGACCTGCTCTACCGGGTCATCGATCCTCGGGTGCGTGCCGCATGACCGACATCTCTCAGACCTCAGCACTCGCCCCCGGCGGTGGGCGCACCGGGGAGCGCGTGCGCCTCCTGCTGCGCAGCCGGAGCGGGCTCACCGGCCTCATCATCGTCGTGCTGCTCGCGGTGCTCAGCCTCGTCTCGGCGTTCGGGCTGCTGCCCTTCGACCCGCTCGCGCAGGATCCGCCCTCGCGCCTGCAGCCGCCGTCGGCCGTGCACTGGTTCGGGACGGACCAGTTCGGTCGCGACGTGTTCTCCCGCGTCGCTGCGGGCGTCGCGAACTCGGCGCTGATCTCGGTCGTCGCGGTCGCCTTCGCCACCGTGGTCGGCACTGTGTGCGGACTCATCGCCGGGTTCTACCGCGGTTTCTCCGACGGCGCGATCACCGCCGTCACCAACGTGCTGTTCGCCTTCCCGCCGCTGCTGCTCGCGCTGTCGCTGGCATCGGTGTTCGAGCGCAACTGGTTCACCATCGCCGTGGCCATCGCGATCGTCTACGTGCCGATCTTCATCCGCGTCACCCGCGGCCCCGTGCTGTCGCTGCGCGAGGTCGAATACGTCAAGGCCGCCAAGAGCACGGGGCAGAGCCGCATGGCGACGATGTTCCGGCACGTGCTGCCGAACATCACGTCGATCATCATCGTGCAGGTCACGCTCTCGCTGTCGTGGGCCGTGCTCACCGAGGCCTCGCTGAGCTTCCTCGGACTCGGCACCCCGCCGCCTGCGCCCTCGCTCGGTTCGATGATCTTCGAGGCGCGCACGCTCGTCACCATCGCCCCGTGGACCATGATCGCGCCCGGAGTCATCGTGGTGCTGCTCGTGGTCGGGCTGAACCTGCTCGGCGACGGCCTGCGCGACAGTCTCGACCCCCGGAACAGAGGAAAGCGATGACCATGGAGGACCTCGGCGGACTCGCCACGGAGGCCAGCGATCCCCGCTACGCGGAGCTCGACCTGATGAGCGTGGCGGAACTCGCGCAGACCATGAACGAGGCGGATGCCACGGTGCCGGCCGCCGTGCAGCGCGCCCTCGGACAGATCGTCCCGGCGATCGAGGCCACGGCCGCACGCATGGCGCAGGGCGGTCGCCTGGTCTACGTCGGCGCCGGAACCCCCGGCCGCATCGGCGTGCTCGACGCCTCGGAGTGCCCGCCCACCTTCAGCACACCGCCGGAGCTGGTGTTCGCGATCATGGCCGGTGGGCCGGGCGCGATCGTGAACCCCGTCGAGGGTGCGGAAGACGACGCGGAGGCGGGCGCTGCGGCCATCGACGCCGCCGGCATCGGCCCGCTCGACACCGTGATCGGCATCGCCTCGAGCGGACGCACGCCGTATGTGATCGCGGCCGTCCGTCGGGCGCGCGAGCTCGGGGCGCTCAGCATCGGCCTGTCGTGCAACGTCGGGACCGCGCTCAGCGCGGCGGCGGAGCACGGCATCGAGGTCGAGGTCGGACCCGAGGTGCTCTCCGGTTCGACCAGGCTCAAGTCGGGTACCGCGCAGAAGCTCGTGCTCAACATGTTCTCGACCATCTCGATGGTGCGCAACGGCAAGGCCTACGGCAACCTGATGGTGGATGTGAAGGCCACGAACCACAAGCTGCGCGAGCGGGCCATCCGGATGGTGCAGACCATCGCGGATGCCGACCGCGACACGGCGGTGGCTGCGCTGGAGACCGCCGCCTACGACGTGAAGCTCGCGTCGATCATGATCCGCCGCGGTGAGGACCTCGCCGCGGCCACCGCACGACTGGGCGCCGCCGACGGACGGCTGCGCACCGCACTGGAGGAGAACTGATGCGCGTCCTCGGACTGATCTCCGGCACCTCGCACGACGGGATCGATGCCGCCGTCGTCGACTTCACGACCAGCGGCGGGTTCACCGCGCACGGTGTGGATCTGCACGGCACGGTGCTCGCGGCGACGAGCGTGCCCTACGCCCCCGAGCTGCGGGCCCGGCTGATCGCTGCCCTGCCGCCCGCCCAGACGACCCTCGCCGAGGTGGCGGAGCTCGACACCCTCATCGGGCAGGCGTTCGCCGATGTCGCGGCCGACATCGCAGCCGAGGTCGGCGGCGTCGACGCGGTGTGCTCGCATGGACAGACCGTCTACCACTGGGTCGACGGCGCGCACGCGCTGGGCACCCTGCAGATCGGGCAGCCGGCCTGGATCGCCGAGAAGGTCGGCGCCCCGGTGGTCTCCGACATCCGCATCCGCGACATCACGGTCGGCGGTCACGGCGCCCCGCTGGTGTCGTTCCTCGACGAGCTGCTGCTGCGCTCGCGCGCCGGTGTCTCCGCAGCCCTGAACCTGGGCGGCATCTCGAACATGACCGTGGTGCGGCCGGTCGGCCTCGTCGCCTACGACATCGGTCCCGCGAACGCGCTGGTCGACGCGGTCATCGTGGAGCACGGCCTCAACCCGCTCGGTTACGACGACGACGCCGCGATCGCCCGCACCGGACAGGTCGACGAGGCGCTGCTGGCCGCTCTGCTCGAAGACCCGTACTACGCCCTCACCCCGCCCAAGAGCACGGGCAAGGAGCACTTCCACCTCGGCTACGTGCACGAGCACCTCGCCGCACAGGGTCGGGAGATCTCCGTCGCCGATGTGGTGCGCACCCTGACGGAGTTGACGGTCCGCACGGTCGCGCGCGACGTGGAGGCCGCCGGCATCGGGTTCCTGGCGGTGTCGGGTGGTGGGTGCCGCAACCCGCTGATCCTCGACGGACTGCGCGCCGCTCTGCCGGCGACCGAGGTCGTGCTCGCCGACGAGCTGGGTGCCGCGGCCGACAGCAAAGAGGCGATCCTCCTCGCGCTCATCGGCTGGTCCACGATGCACGGCGTTCCCGCGATCGTCCCCGGCGGCACCGGTGCGCGGGAGCCGCGCATCCTCGGCACCATCACGCCCGGGGTCGGCCCGCTGCAGATGCCCGAGCCCGTCGCCTCCATCGACTCCCTCGTGCTCACGGAGGCCTCGGCATCGTGAGCCTGCAGGTGCGCCCCGCCACCCCGGACGACCTGTCCGGGGTGCTCGAGGTGTTCCTCGCGTGCTGGCGGGAGAGCTACCGGGGTCTGCTCCCCGACGCGGCGATCGACGCGATGACGGATGAGCGTGCCGAAGCGCTGTGGCGCCGGGTGCTCGCCGATCCGGTGGGCGTCGTGCTCGTCGCCGAGCGCGACGGCGAGATCGTCGGGATCACCCGGTACGCCGCGAGCCCCGGCGCGGGTGGCCGCATCAACGGCGCCGTGCACTCTCTGTACGTCTCGCCTCGTGCTCACGGGGGCGGGATCGGCGGAGCGCTGCTGGCGCAGGCATCCGCGGAGCTGCAGGATGCCGGGGCCGAGGCCGCGACGCTGTGGGTGTTCGCGGCGAACCTGCCGTCGATCGGGTTCTACGAGGCCAAAGGATGGCACCCCGACGGAGCCACCCGCACCCAGCCGGAGTTCGGTGAGCCCGAACAGCGCATGCGCAGGGAGTGGACATGAGTGCCGCCGCAGCGGTCGCCGCCGTCCTCGCCACGGACTCCGCCCCGCGGGGCGCCGTCGCGGGTGTCGTCACCGATGCCGGGCGCGACGTCGCCGCGGGCGGCCTGGCCGACCTGGCCGGAACGCCGATGACGACCGAGACCGCGTTCGACATCGCCTCGGTATCGAAGGTCGCCGCGACCACGACCGCGATCCTGCGACTCGTCAGCCGTGGTGAGCTGGGCTTCGACGATCCGGTCGACCGCTTCGTTCCCGGCACGTCCTGTGCGCCGGGAACGACCGTGCGCCACCTGCTGCAGCATCGCGCGGGTCTGTGGGAGTGGCAGCCGCTCTACCTCGATCACGCGCACGCCGACCCCGCGGCCGCGGCCGACGCGATCCCGCTCCGCTACGGCCTCGACGAGGGCCGTCACTACTCCGACCTGGGATTCCTCCTGCTCGGCCGCATCATCGCCGCCATCGCCGGGCTGCCTCTGGATGCCGCCGTCCGCGAGCTCGTGACCGCACCCCTCGGACTCAGCCGTACCGGATACGGCGCGTTCGCCGCGCCGGTCGCCTCGTCTTCGCTCGGTGACGCCGCCGAACGCCGCATGGTCGCCACCGGTGAGCCCTATCCGATCCTCGCCGCCGACCGCACATTCGCCTGGCGCGAAGACGAGATCACGGGCCGCGTGAACGATGGCAACAGCTTCCACGCCGCCGGTGGCGTCTCCGGTCACGCCGGGCTCTTCAGCACCGCCGACGACCTGCTCACCCTCGGCGCCGCACTCGCCGCTCCCGAGCGGCACCCCGAGCTGTGGCATCCGGATGCCGTGGCCGAGCTGTTCCGCGACGGACCCGATGCCGGGCAGGCGCTGGGCTGGCGCAGCGACACGGTCGCGGTCGGCGGCCGACCGACCCGGATGCTCTGGCACCCGGGCTTCACGGGCTGCGTTCTGGGGTTCGCGCCGGGCACCGGCACCGCCACGGTCCTGCTGAGCAACCGCCTCTTCGCCCCCGAACCCGCGCCGACCGAGGCGCTGTGGTGCACGGCGCTCCCCGCACTTCTAGACGACAACGAAGGAACGAGAACACCATGAGCACCACCGAGCCCGTGCTGAGCATCAGCGGCCTCGCCGTCGCCTTCCGAACCGGTTCCGAACTGGTCACCGCCATCAGCGACATCAGCATCGACGTCGCCGCCGGTGAGACCGTCGCGATCGTGGGGGAGTCCGGGTCGGGCAAGTCGACCACCGCCGCCGCGGTCAACCGTCTGCTGCCCGAGAACGGTGCGATCACGGCTGGCAGCATCCGCTTCGACGGGCGCGAGCTGACCGATCTGCCCGAGAACGCGATGGTCTCCCTGCGCGGTGCCGGGATCGGCCTCGTGCCGCAGGACCCGATGTCGAACCTCAACCCGCTCATGCGCGTGGGTGAGCAGATCGGCGAGGCTCTCGAGGTGCACGGCCACACCCACGGCGATGCCACGAAGGCGCGGGTCGTCGAGCTGCTCGAGATGGTGGGGATCGCGGATGCCGCGCAGCGGGCGCACCAGTACCCGCACGAGTTCTCCGGCGGCATGCGCCAGCGCGTGCTGATCGCGATGGGTCTCGCCTGCAAGCCGCGCCTGCTCATCGCCGACGAGCCCACCTCGGCCCTCGACGTGACCGTGCAGCGGCGCATCCTGGACCAACTCGATGCGCTCACCGATGACCTCGGCACCGCCGTGTTCCTCATCACGCACGACCTCGCCCTCGCTGCCGAGCGCGCCGACCGCATCGTCGTGATGTTCCGCGGTCACATCGTGGAGGAGGGCACATCGGCCGAGGTGCTCGGCAACCCGCAGCACGAGTACACGAAGCAGCTGCTCGCCGCGGCGCCGAGCCTCGCCTCCCGCCGCGATGTGCTGCCGCAGCGCGAGGCCGCCACGGGGACGCCGTTCGTCGAGATCCGCGACCTCCGCAAGGAGTTCGCCCTCCGGTCTCCCAAGGCGGGCGAGCCGCAGACGTTCACCGCGGTCGACGGGGTGAGCTTCGAGATCCGTCGCGGCACGACCGTCTCGATCGTGGGCGAGTCCGGCTCGGGCAAGTCGACCACCGCGAACATGGTGCTCGGCCTCGAGGACGCGACGTCGGGATCGATCCTGTTCGACGGGACAGACCTGACCACGCTCCGCCGCAAAGAGCTGTTCGCGCTGCGCCGCCGCGTGCAGCCGGTGTTCCAGAACCCCTACGCCTCGCTCGACCCCCGTTACACGGTCGAGCAGTCGATCGCCGAGCCGCTGCGCGTGCACCGCATCGGCACCGCGGCCTCCCGTCACGCCCGCGTGCTCGAGCTGCTGGAGCAGGTCGCCCTGCCCGCGGCGATGGCCGAGCGCCTCCCGCATGAGCTGTCCGGTGGGCAGCGCCAGCGCGTGGCGATCGCCCGTGCACTCGCGCTCGAACCCGAACTCGTGGTGCTCGACGAGGCCGTGTCGGCGCTCGACGTGCTGGTGCAGGCGCAGATCCTCGACCTGCTCGCCGACCTGCAGAAGCGCCTGGGCCTGAGCTACCTGTTCATCAGTCACGACCTCGCCGTGGTGCGGATGATCTCCGACGAGGTGCATGTCATGCAGCGCGGCATCGTGGTCGAGAGCGGCACCCCCGAGCGCATCTTCGACGCCCCGCAGCATCCGTACACGCGCGAGCTGCTCGCCGCGATCCCCGGAGCGTCGCTGGCGTCCTGATCAGGGGTGGGATCCGGGGTCAGCGGGACTTGTCGTCCTCGTCCCAGGGGCCTTCCCACCAGCCCGCGCGGCCGTCGTCCGAGCCACCGCGTCCGCGGCGGGAGCGCACGAACTGCACGACGAACACCGCCAGTGAACTGAGCAGGATCAGGAAGACCACCAGGAACAGCACGTCGCTCTGATTCATGGGCGTTTCCCCTCCGCGGCATCCGCCACGATCTTCGCGATGCGGGCCGCCCGGGTCTCGGGGCGCTTGGCCATCGCGATGTGTGTGAGCCCGAACTTCTTGACCGACTTCGGGAAGGCGTCCCAGTGCTCCCGCGCGGCGGGAACCGCATCGAGCGCGGCGGCGAACTCCTCCGGTTCGATCCCGGCCTCCGGGCCGTCGAGCAGGGTCCACGAGCCGTTCGCCTTCGCGACCTCGAGCACGCGGATGCCGGCCGGCGCGAGCATCTCCTCCGCCTCGAGCTCCGCGATCCGCGCCTTGTTCGTCGCGGCCCACCCGCTGCCGGGGCGGCGCGGAGAGAACCACTGTCCGTTGGCGCGGTCGTCGGTTCCCTCATCGAAGACGCGCACCGGGCCGTCGATCCATCCGAAGCACAGCGCCTGCCGCACGGCATCCTCGTAGCCGACGCCCTCCGACGATCCGCGCACGCTCAGCAACCAGACGCCCGCCGCGCGCTCGTGGTTCGCCTCGAGCCAGGCACGCCAGGCCGCGGCGTCCGCCGCCCGGAGTCGTTCACCCTCGTCGAGTGCGCCCATCGGCTACTTCTTGATCTTGACCGTCGTGATCGTCTCGGTGATCCGCGGGAGCAGGTCGGCAACCGACTGCACGATCTCATCCGGGCGGAACGGGTACTTCTCGATCTCGGCCTGGTCGCTGATGCCGGTGAGCACCAGGATCGTGTGCAGACCCGCCTCGATGCCGGCGACGACGTCGGTGTCCATGCGGTCGCCGATCATGCCGGTGCGCTTCGAGTGCGCGCCGATCTTGTTCAGGGCCGAGCGGAACATCATCGGGTTCGGCTTGCCGACCACGTACGGCTCCTTGCCGGTGGCCTTCGTGATGAGCGCGGCGATGGCGCCCGTCGCGGGCAGCGGTCCGTCGGCGCTCGGGCCCGTGGCATCCGGGTTCGTCACGATGAAGCGCGCGCCGCCGATGATGAGGCGGATGGCCTTCGTGATCGCCTCGAACGAGTAGTTGCGCGTCTCCCCGACGACCACGAAATCGGGGTTGGTCTCGGTCATGATGAAACCGGCATCGTGTAGAGCGGTGAGGATGCCGGCCTCGCCGATCACGAAGGCCGAGCCCCCGGGGAGCTGCTGCTTCAGGAAGTCGGCGGTCGCGAGGGCCGAGGTCCAGATGCGCTCCTCGGGCACGTGCAGTCCGCTGGTGCGCAGGCGAGCCGACAGGTCGCGGGCGGTGAAGATCGAGTTGTTCGTCAGCACCAGGTACGGGATGCCCGCGCTCTCCCAACCGGCGAGCAGCTCGGATGCTCCGGGGATGGCGTCGTTCTCATGGACGAGCACGCCGTCCATGTCGGTGAGCCAGCATTCGATGTCGTCACGTTGAGCCATGTGCACAGCCTAGAGGCCACAGGCGACGTGCACCTGACCGTGTTGCGGAGCCGTCAGGCGCTGAGCCAGACCACCTGCGCCGCGCCGTCGGGCAGTGCCGTCTGCGCGCCGTCGATCTCCACCCCGGACACGGTCACGGCGACCGTCGATGCGACCGCCAGGCCCAGCGCCTCGAGCGCTCGCAGCAGCTCGGGGTCGCGGTCGTCGACGCGCAGCACCCGACCCGCGTGTCCGGCCGGCGCATCGGCGAGCAGCACGAACGGCTCACGCTCGATGTGACCGGCGGCGTCGGGGATCGCATCGCCGTGCGGGTCGAAGCGCGGGCGGCCGAGGCGCGCGTCGATGCCCTCCAGCAGCCGGTCGCTGATGGTGTGTTCGAGCACCTCGGCCTCGTCGTGCACCTCGTCCCAGCCGTAGTCGAACTCCTGCACCAGCCAGGTCTCGATCAGGCGGTGCCGGCGCACCATCGCAAGGGCGCGCACGGTCCCGGCATCCGTCAGCCGCACCGCACCGTAGGGCACGTGCGAGACGAGACCCGCGGCGGCGAGCTTCTTCACCATCTCGGTGACCGACGAGGGGGCGATGCCGAGCTTCGCGGCGAGCACCGAAGGAGTGATGGGGGCGTCCTGCCACTCGGTGTGCGCGTAGACGGTCTTCAGATAGTCGTCAGCTGCAGGGGATGCCACCGGACCAGCTTAGGTCAGTTCGTCGCGGCGGCCAGGAGGCTGTACGCGGCCTGACCGGCGAAGAACAGGACCAGGAAGCCGAGGAGGGCGGCGGCCAATGAGAGCCGGCCGTCGAACCCCTCGATCTCGGCGATGCCGATCTTGCGCGCGCGGAACGCCAGCACCAGAGTGGCGACGCCCAGGGCCAGCTGCACCCACGGGCTGCCGGGGCCGATGACCTTCGGGAACGCGATCAGCAGGCCGCCGATCACGCCCGTCGCGAGCCCGATCCACGTGAGGATGCGGACGTTGCGGCGGGCGTTCTCGGCAGACATGCTGTCGAGCCTATCCGGGGTCAGGCGCCCGTCAGGACGAGCCAGAGCAGCGCTCCGTTGAGGGCGATCAGCAGCACGGAGGCGATGATTCCGGCGGCCGTCGTCCAGCGCCGGTTGACCCACGCGCCGAGGGTGCGTTTCTGCGCCGTGAGCACGACCAGCGGGATCAGGGCGAACGGGATGCCGAACGAGAGCACCACTTGGCTGAGCACCAGGGCGAGTGTCGGATCGAAGCCGATGCCGAGGATGATGAGCGCGGGGATCAGCGTGACCAGGCGACGGGCGAGCAGCGGGATGCGCACGTGCAGCAGGCCGTGCATGATCTCGGCTCCCGCGTAGGCGCCCACCGAGGTCGAGGCCAGTCCGGATGCGAGGAGTCCGACGGCGAAGAAGGTTGCGACGACGGGCCCGAGCCCCGCGGCGAGGGCGGCGTGCGCGCCCTCCAGCGAGTCGGTGCCTTCGACGCCGGCGAGGTTCGCGGCGGCGAGCAGCAGGATGCAGAGGTTCACGGAGCCCGCGATCACCATCGCGATCGACACGTCCCAGCGGGTGGCGGTGAGTAGGCGGCGGATGCGCGAGGTCTCGGTGCGCACCGCCTCGTCGCCGGCGTGGGTGGTCGTGGCGCCGAAACGGTCGCGGGCGAGGGAGGAGTGCGCGTAGATCGCGTGCGGCATGATCGTCGCGCCGAGGATGGATGCGGCCAGCAGGACCGAGCCGGTGTCTTCGAAACGGGGGACCATTCCGCCCAGCACCCCGGCAGGGTCCGGCGGAGCGACGAAGACGCCGGCGACGAAGCCGATCGTGATGATGGCCATGAGCCCGATGATCACGAACTCGAACGGGCGGGCCCCGCGGCGGGACTGGACCGTGAGCAGGATCATCGAGACCGCGCCGGTGATCAGTCCGCCCAGGAGCAGCGGCACGTCGAACAGCAGGTTCAGCGCCACCGCGCCGCCGATGACCTCGGCCAGGTCGGTGGCCATGGCGACGAGCTCGGCCTGCAGCCAATACGCGCGGCGAGCCCATGGCCGCTTCAGTCGTGCGCCCAGCACTTCGGGGAGACTCTGCCCGGTGACGACGCCCAGCTTCGCGGAGAGGTACTGGATCAGCCACGCCATGATGTTGCCCGCGAGCACGACCCACACCAGCAGGTAGCCGTACTGGGCCCCCGCGGTCATGTTGCTGGCGACGTTCCCGGGGTCGAGGTACGCGACGCCGGCGACGAGGGCGGGACCGAGCAGCCAGAGGCTGCGCGGAGCCCTGGCCGGGGGCGCGGTCGGGGTCGTCATCGGGAGCGAGGAATTTTTAGGCACACCGAAACCGTAGCGTATTTTTCGGTGGACCTAAATATCTGAGTGGTTCGCCGCGGCGATAGCCTGGCGGGATGGACGACGCCGCTTCGGAACACACGACCGCCGACACTCCGGCGGGCCCGACGCACGGCGGCTCGACTGCCCAGCCCGGCTATGGAGTGGGCCCCTGGCCCGGAGGAGAAGAGGCGTGGCCTGCAGGTGAGCAGTACGACCCCGAACTCCTCGCGGCAGGCGACACCCGCAACGTGATCGACCGCTACCGTTACTGGCGGATGGAGGCGATCGTCGCCGACCTCGACACCCAGCGGCACCCGTTCCACGTCGCCATCGAGAACTGGCAGCACGACATGAACATCGGATCGATCGTGCGCAGCGCCAACGCGTTCCTCGCCGACACCGTGCACATCATCGGTCGCCGGCGCTGGAACAAGCGCGGGGCCATGGTCACCGATCGCTACCAGCACGTCGTGCACCATGAAGACGTCGAGACCTTCGCGGCCTGGGCTGCGACAGAGGGCCTCCCGATCATCGCGGTCGACAACGTCGAGGGCGCCGTGCCCGTGGATCGGGCCGATCTCCCGCAGCGCTGCGTGCTCCTGTTCGGACAGGAGGGACCGGGGCTCTCCGCCGAGGCGCTCGCCGCAGCATCCGCCCACATCGAGATCACCCAGTACGGCTCGACGCGCTCGATCAACGCCAGCGCCGCCGCCGCCGTGATCATGTACGAGTGGTGCCGCAGGTACGCGGGCTGATCGCCGCAGGAGCCCCTCGACAGGCCGTGGCCGCGAGCGTAGCGTGAGTGCCGATCAAGGAGGCCGACATGGCAGTCGTCACACCCATCCGCCCGTTCCTCTGGTTCGTCGACAGGGCGCAGGAGGCGATGGAGTACTACGTCTCGGTGTTCCCGAACTCGTCGATCGACAGCGTGACCTACTATCCGGATGAGAATCTCAGCGAGCACTTCGAGGGCATGACCGGGAAGGTCATCAACGGGGAGTTCACTCTGAACGGGACGCGATTCGGCTGCCTCGACGGGGGACCGGAGTTCACCTTCAACGAGGCCGTCTCTTTCGTGATCGAGTGCGCCGACCAGGAAGAGATCGACCGCTACTGGCAGGCGCTCTCCGCGGTGCCGGAGGCGGAGGCATGCGGCTGGTGCAAAGACCGGTTCGGCGTCAGCTGGCAGGTGGTCCCCGCCGGGCTCGACCTTCTGCAGCAGCGGCCGGAGCAGATCCAGGCGCTGATGCACATGAAGAAGATCGTGATCTCGGAGCTCGAGATCGCTTGAGCTCGCGCTCTCGGTGGCAATGAACGGCGCGGTCAGCCGCGGTCGATGCCGAAGAGGTGGCGGTAGATCGCGTTGACGTCGCGATCCAGATGATCGATGCGCCCGTGGACCGAGCTGATCTCCGTACGCACATGCGCGAATTCGCTCCGCATCTCGGTCCGCACGCTGGCGAACTCGTTGCGGACCTCGGTTCGCACGCTCTCGAACTCGTTCTGCATCGTGCGCAGGAACATCGTCGAGATCAGCGTGATCGTGCCGAACATCCCCGCGGCGAACACGCCGATCAGCGTCCATACCTGTGGTTCCGTCATCCCCAGCATCCCTTCAGTGTCCCCCGATCATCGTCGAGTGCACCAGGGTTTCCGCGCGTAGTATTCCGCGGATTCCGGAGGGTGGGGAGAAGCAGTGATGGAGCGGATCGGTGCAGTGCCGGACGCCCGGCGTCAGACGGTCGCCGCGAGCCAGCGCCCGGATCGCACGCGCCAGCCGAGAGTGCCCAGACGCGCGAGCAGATAGACGCCGAAGAAGGCGACCGCGAGCCACACGAGTCCGGCGGTGCCGCCGACCCCGGTCGCGGCGATGATCCACAGCGCCGGCAGGAACGGCACCAGGTTCAGGCCGCCGGCGATGGCGAGGTAGCGGGCGTCGTTCGCGCCCATGAGCACCCCGTCGAGCACGAAGACGACACCCGCGATCGGCTGGGCGACCGCGAGCACGAGCAGCGCCGGCTGCACGAGGGTGGCGATCTCCGCCGATCCCGTGAACACGATGCCGAGCACGCCGGACAGCGCGGCGATCAGGCCGCCGACGATCACACCGAACCACGCGCCCCAGGCCACGGTGCGTCCGAGCACGCGATGCACCTGCTTCTCGTCTCCGGCGCCGAGCTCCTTGCCGATGAGCGCCTGCGCGGCGATCGCGAGGGCATCGAGCGCGAACGCCGCGGCGGAGAAGATCGTGAACACGATCTGCCACCCGGCCAGCTCTTCGGTGCCGATGCCGGTGGCGATGCCCACGGTCGCGAGCAGGGCGACGCGCAGGCTCACGGTGCGCAGGAACAGCCATCCGCCCGACGTCGCGGTGCTGCGGAGGCCGGCGCCCTGGGCGCGCAGCGAGGCGCTGTGACGGGAGGCCAGGCGGCGGATGACCAATGCGTACGCGGCGACCATGCCCCACTGCGCCGTCACGGTGCCGGCGGCGGAGCCCGCGATGCCCCATCCGAGTCCGTAGATGAAGAGCCAGTTGAGCAGGGCGTTCGCGCCGAAACCGAGCCCCGCGATCCAGAGCGGCGTCATCGTGTCCTGCATGCCGCGCAGCAGCCCGGTCGCGGCGAAGACGATGAGCATCGCCGGCAGGCCCCACATCGAGATCACCAGGTACTCGTTGGCCTGGGCGGCGACTTCCTCGCCGGCTCCGAACAGCGAGACGAGCCACGGTGAGGAGACCGCGCCGACGACGGCGAGCACGGCCCCGAGTCCGAGCGCGAGCCACATTCCGTTGATGCCGACCGACACGGCCTCGCCCGGCTGTCCGGCGCCGAAGCGGCGGGCGACGGCCGGGGTGGTCGAGTAGGCGAGGAACACCATGAGCCCGACGATGGTCTGTAGCACCGCTCCCGCGATGCCGAGGCCGGCGAGCGGGGTGGTGCCGAGGTGTCCGACCAGGGCGGCATCCACGATCAGGAACGCGGGCTCCGCGATCAGTGCGCCGAGGGCGGGGACCGCGAGGCGCAGGATCTCTCGGTTGAGGGAGGGGCGCGCGGTCATCCTCCGAGCCTATGACCTGGCGCCGACCTCGCCCGTCCGTGCCCCGAGAGCCGTCGTAGGGTGGAATGGAATCGGATGCGGCGGAGGTGCATCATGACGGATCCCCGAGAAGCGGCCGCGCGCTATCGCGCGAAGCAGCAGCACGCCGAGAGGGCGGACGACGACGAGGAGTCGGGCGTCCCGCCGGGGGCCGGTGCCGCGGTCGACAGGACCGCCTTCATCGAGACGGCTATCCAGGTGGCGATCCGCCGCGGCGACTTCGACGACCTGCCCGGCGCCGGCAAGCCGCTGGAAGGACTCGGCACGCATCACGATCCGGATTGGTGGATCCGTCGCAAGATCGAGACCGAGAATCTCACCGGGCTCGGCCCGCCCGCCATCCTGCTGCGCACCGAGGATCGGGAGCTGAACGATCAGCTCGATCTGCTCGGACGCGAGTCGGACGTGCGCGACGTGCTCGACGACTTCAACAAGCGCGTGCGCGAGGCGCGTCGCCAGCTCCAAGGCGGCCCTCCCGTCGTGACCGAACCGCGGGATGTCGATGCCGAGGTGGTGGCCTGGGCGGAGCGTCGGGCGGTGAGGCCCGCGGCCGCGCCCACGCCGGAGCCGCGCCGCCGACGCTTCGGTCGGCGACGCCGCTGAAGTCCGCTGCGCTTCCCGCGGTGAAATGCGCCTCGTTCGGCCGGATGCCGCGAGTCTGGCCGAACGAAGCGCGATCGGCCGAAGAGGGTGCAGCGAACCGGCCCGGAGTCCGAGGGGGGTCATAGGCTGGTGCGCATGACTGACGTTCTTCCCGTAGGCCTCGCCCTTGATGAGTTCAGCTCCGACATCCGCCCGCAGGACGACCTCTATCGTCACGTGAACGGCGCCTGGCTCTCGCGCACCGAGATCCCCGGCGACAAGGCGCGCTGGGGTTCGTTCCACCTCCTCGCCGAGCAGGCCGAGAAAGACGTCAGGGCGATCATCGAGGAGTCGCAGGATGCCGAGGAGGGCACGCTCGCTCGCAAGATCGGCGACCTGTTCGCGAGCTTCATGGACACCGAGCGCATCGATGCCGCCGGCCTCTCTCCGCTGACGGAGACCCTCGCGGAGGTCGACGCGATCGACGGAATCCCGGCGTTCCTGCGCACCGTCGGCGCCTACGACCGCGACGGCCGCGCGGCCGTGATCGGCATGTACGTCGACGGCGACCCGGGCGACCCCGAGCGCTACCTGCCCGTGCTCATGCAGGCCGGGCTGTCCCTGCCGGACGAGAGCTACTTCCGGCTCGACACGTTCGCCGACACCAGGGCCGCCTATCGCGCGCACCTCGAGCGGCTGCTCGACCTCGCCGGCGTCCCGGATGCCGGGGCGAACGCCGACCGTGCGATCGCACTCGAGACCGAGCTCGCGGGCCATCACTGGGACAACGTGCGAAGCCGCGACGCCGTGGCGACCTACAACCTCAAGACCTGGGACGAGCTGCAGGAGCTCACGGGCGTCGACCTGACTCCGTGGCGCGAGGCCGTCACACCGTCGAACCCGGCCGCCTTCGACGAGGTCGTCGTCTCGCAGCCCAGCTTCTTCGAGGGACTCGGCTCGCTGCTCACGCCCGAGCGTCTCGACGACTGGAAGGCATGGCTGCGGGCCAAGGTCGTGCACGCCGCGGCCCCGTACCTCACCGACGACCTGGTGCACGAGAACTTCTCGTTCTACGGCACCGAGCTCACCGGCGTGCCGACGATCCGCGAGCGCTGGAAGCGCGGCGTCTCGCTCACCGAGGGTGCTCTCGGCGAGGCGATCGGCAAGGTCTACGTCGAGCGGCACTACCCGCCGACGGCGAAGGCCGCGATGGACGAGCTGGTCGCCCACCTGATCGAGGCATACCGGCAGAGCATCACCGAGCTCGAGTGGATGACGGCCGAGACCCGGGAGCGCGCGCTCGCCAAGCTCGACTCCTTCACCCCCAAGATCGGCCACCCCGAGGTGTGGCGCGACTACTCGAGCCTCGAGATCGACCGTGCCGACCTGTTCGGCAACGTTCGTCGGGCGTCGATCTTCGAGCACGACCGGCACGTCGACAAGGTCGGCAAGCCGATCGACCGCCTCGAGTGGCACATGCCGCCGCAGATGGTCAATGCGTACTACAACCCGTCGATGAACGAGATCGTGTTCCCCGCCGCCATCCTGCAGTATCCGTTCTTCGACGCGAGCCGTGACGCCGCCGCGAACTACGGCGGGATCGGCGCGGTCATCGGGCACGAGATCGGTCACGGCTTCGACGATCAGGGCAGCCGCTACGACGGCGACGGCCGCCTGCAGGACTGGTGGACCGACGCCGACCGTGCGGCCTTCGAGGAGCGCACCAAGGCGCTCATCGCGCAGTACGACGCGCTCGTCCCCGAAGGGCTCGACGCCGAGCACCATGTCAACGGCGCCCTCACGATCGGTGAGAACATCGGCGACCTCGGCGGCCTCGGCATCGCGCTCAAGGCCTACGAGCTCTCGCTCGGCGGCGCGGAGGCCCCGGTCATCGACGGGTACACGGGCGTGCAGCGCCTGCTGCTCTCGTGGGCGCAGGTGTGGCAGCAGAAGAGCCGCGACGCCGAGACGCTGCGGCTGCTGACCATCGACCCGCACTCGCCGAACGAGTTCCGCTGCAACCAGATCGTGCGCAACATCGACGCGTTCTACGAGGCGTTCGGCGTGGGCCAGGACGACGCCCTGTGGCTCCCCGAGGCGTCGCGTGTGACCATCTGGTGACCAATCGTCTGACTCTGTGATGCATCCCCCGGCGGTGGGGTTACGATAGCCCTGCCGCTGGGGAGTGCCTCCCCGTGGTATCCCGCAAATCCCCCCCTCGTAAGGATCACGCGTGGGCGCTCTCGAGCCTGGTGAAGGGTTCCGCAACTCCTCGGCCCCCGAGTCCCTCGGCGGTGCGCCGGAGTCTTCTGCGGGCCGTCGCTCGCAGCGGACCAGCCGCCGCCTCCCGCGTCGCGCCGCGCTCGGGCGCCGCTCCTTCACGGCCACCCTGCGTTCGCTCGAGGGACTGGTCGATTCCGGCGCTCAGGTGTCGGTGCACGTCGTCGACCTCGACAATCACGTGCACGTGCTGGCCGGCGACGATCACGTGACCATGCCCGTCGCGGGGCTCGGGGTGGTGCCGCTGCTGATCGAAGTGGCCGCCGGATTCCAGAGCGGGGCCCTCGATCCGTTCGAGATCATCGAGCGCGAGAGCGTCGACGCCGTCGAAAGCTCCGGTCTGTGGCGGCATCTGCACGCCCCGGCGCTGCCGCTCGAGGATCTCGCCGTTCTGGCCGCGACGGCCGGCGATCCGATCGCCGTGAATGCCCTGCTGCAGAAGGTCGGTCACGACCGGGTACGCGAACGCATCGAGTCGCTCGGACTGCGCCGCACCGCCCTGCTCGACCGCTTCCGCGACCGCCGGGGGCCCGACGACGCGCCGCAGGTCGCCGTGGGGTCCGCCCGCGAACTCGCCGGTCTCTTCTCCGCTCTCGTGAACTCGCAGGTCGTCGACGCCGCGGTCAGCGCGCAGGTGTCGGAGTGGCTGAGCCTGAACCAGGACCTGAGTCTGGTCGCGGCATCCACTGGCCTCGACCCCTTCGCGCACGACCATGACGCGCACGGACTGCTGTTCGTGAACAAGACCGGCCGCGACCGCGGGGTTCGCGCCGAGGCGGGTGTGCTCGCCGGTCCGCGCGCCGGCGTCGCCTACTCGCTCATCGTCTGCTTCGACGACCTGTCGATCACGCACCGGCTGCGCGCGCATGACGCCTTCCGGGTGCTCGGCGTCGAACTCATGGAGTACACGCACTGAGATCACGGTCCCCTCGCTAGCATCGAGGGATGCCCCGACCTGACTGGACGCCGCACCGCCGTGACGACGGCGAGCTGCTCGGGTGGATCCATCCGGAGGGCGACGACTGGGTCGCGGTCGACGTGCTGGGTCGACCGGCATCCGATCCGACCGAATGGCTCGATGCCGAGACCGCGCTGGAGGAGCACGGCATCGCGTGGCTCGCCGACCCGTGGATGCTCGAGGGGGAAGCAGACCGCCCGCTGCGGGTGCGCATCCTCGAGGTGACGCCGGACGAGGAGAGCGTGCCCGGTCGGATCGTCGTGAAGATCGACGACTTCGGGGACATGACCCGTCCGGCGACTGCGCAGTTCACCCTGGCCTGGCCGATCCCGGACCGGCTGCGCCCGCCGCGGGACGGTGATCCGGACCCGCGCACGATCTCCCGCTGACCTGAGAGAGGGCAGAGCTCAGCCGGGCAGCGACGGATGCTGCTCGGAGCTGCGCTGCTTCGGGATGAAGAGCGACAGCACGACCGCGATGATGCCGGCGGCGATCGCGAGCCAGAAGCACACCTCGAACGCGGCGCGGGTCGGCACGGCGACACCATCGACCTCGACACTCATCGCGGCGAGGATGCCGCCCATCACGGCCGAGGCGCTGGAAGTGCCGACCGAGCGGAACAGCGCGTTCAGTCCGTTCGAAGCGCCGGTCTCGTTGGCGGGAACCGAGCGCATGATGATCATCGGCATCGCAGCGAACGTGAACCCGATGCCCACCCCGATCAGCAGGTTCGCGACGAGGACGTGCCACACCTCGCTCGACCACAGCAGGACGAACACGTAGGCGAGCACGATCGCGGTGGCGCCGACCGTGAACAGTGGGCGCGGCCCCACGGTGCGCTCCAGCCAGCCGGAGAGCGGCGAGATCACCATCATCACGAGGCCGGCAGGCATGATCACGAGCGATGCGGCGACCATGTCGAGACCGAAGCCCCCGCCGATCGACGGAGCCTCGAGCATCTGCGGGAACGTCACGTTCGACGCGAACAGCGCGAAGCCCATGCCGATCGCGGCGATGTTCGTGAACAGCACGGCGGGGCGCGCCGCCACCCGCAGGTCGAGCAGCGGGTCCTTCGTGCGCAACTGGTACCAGCCCCACACCAGCAGCACCACGAGTCCGCCGATGATGCAGACCAGGGTGAGCGGTGAGGTCCAACCCCACTGCGCACCTCGGGAGACGAAGAGCAGGATGCCGGTGAGACCGATGGCGAGCCCGATGGCGCCGAGCACGTCGAGTCGCCCGGGGGAGCGGAGCACATCCTCGGGGATCACGGCCAGTACGAGCGCCAGGCCGACGACCCCAAGGGCTGCCGCGAGCCAGAACAGCATGTGCCAGTCGGCGTTCTGCGCGAGAAGGGCAGCCACCGGCATGCCGATCGCGCCGCCGACGCCCATGGTCGCGCTCATCAGGGCGACCGCGGTGCCGAGCCGCTCGGGCGGCAGCACGTCGCGCATGATCGCGATGCCGAGGGGAACGACGCCCGTCACGGCGCCCTGAAGCGCGCGCCCGATGATCACGCCGATGATCGAGCCGGAGACCGCGGCGATCACCGAGCCGAGGATCAGGATCGCGAGCAGCGCGATCACCACCCGGCGCTTGCCGTACATGTCGCCCAGCCGGCCCGAGATCGGAGTGGCGACGGCGGCGACGAGCAGCGTGATCGTGACGACCCAGGTCGTGTCCTCGCGGGAGGCGTTCAGCAGCTGCGGCAGCTCGGCCTGCAACGGCACGACGAGCGTGAACATGAACGACGAGCAGAGTCCGGCGAAGGCGAGGACCGCGACGATCGCCCATTTCGGCGGGGTGCGGGAGAGGCGCTTCCTGGCCCTGTCGTCGTTCGCACCCACCGGCCCAGGCTATCGGCGATCCCACGGTGCAGGGTCGCCGGGCGCCTGACTAGCATGTGGTCATGGTCACGAGCAGCGTCGCTCCGGACGATCCCGCCGCCCACCGCGGCATCTCCCGGCGCACCCAGTCCGACATCTACCGTGCCGGCATCAGCGGGACGAGACCCGCGGTGCCGATCGACGCCGTGGCGCTGAAGGCGGCCGCCCGCAAGGCACTGAGTGCCGAGGCGTTCGCCTACATCGCTGGTGGTGCGGGGTCCGAGCGCACCATGACGGCCAACCGCCGCGCATTCGACCGCTGGCAGGTGTGGCCGCGCCCGCTGCGCGACGTCTCGACCCGCGACCTCGGCGTGGAGTTCCTCGGCAAGCGCAGGCCGACCCCGCTGCTGCTCGCCCCGCTCGGAGTGATGGAGATGGCGCACGCGGATGCGGATCTCGCCGTGGCCCGCGCGGCGGCATCCCCCGGCGTCCCGTACACGCTGTCGAACCAGGCGTCGTTCCCGATGGAGCAGGTGGCGGATGCCGCACCCGACGGCTCTCGCTTGTTCCAGCTCTACTGGTCGGCGTCCGACGACCTCAACCGCTCGCTGCTCGCCCGCGCCGAGGCATCCGGGTGCGAGGCGATCGTCATCACGCTCGACACCCATCTGCTCGGCTGGCGCACGCGGGATCTCGATCTCGCGTACCTGCCGTTCACGCGGGGGATGGGCATCGCGCAGTACACGAGCGACCCGGTGTTCCAGCAGCTGGTGCGGGAGCGTGTCGCAGCGCCGAAGGGCGATGCGCCCGGTGTCAAGGTCACGCCGAAAGCGGTCGCCGCCGCCCTCACGATCGCGCGCAAGGGTGCGCCGCTCACGGGCGGGGGGTCGCTGCGTGACAACCTGCGCTCGCCGCTGCCTCGGGCCGCGGTCGAGACCTTCCTCGACGTGTTCTCCACCCCGGCACTCACCTGGAGCGACCTGGCGAAGGCGCGGGAGTGGACGACCCTGCCGATCATCCTGAAGGGCATCGTGCATCCCGACGATGCCCAGGCCGCGCTGGATGCCGGCGTCGACGGCATCTGGATCTCGAACCACGGCGGCCGCCAGATCGACCGGTCGGTGCCGACGCTCGACGTGCTGCCCGAGATCGCCGAGCGCGTCGCGGGTCGCGTGCCGATCGTCTTCGACTCCGGCGTGCGTGGTGGTGCGGATGCCGTGATCGCCCTGGCTCTCGGAGCCACGGTCGTGGCGCTCGGGCGTCCGTACGCCTACGGCCTCGGTATCGCCGGGGAGGCCGGCGTGCGCGAGGTCGTGCGCAACGTGCTCGCCGAGGTCGACATCACGCTCGGTCTCGCGGGGCTGACGTCCGTGTCGCAGCTCGATCGCGACGCGCTGCGCCAGATCTGATCGCGGTCGCGTTTCCCCGAACGGGCCGAGGAGGGGCAGACTGGGTCCGTGCGAACCATCCGCGATCTCGACACCGTTGAACTCATCCTCGACGCCCAGGGCCTGCTCGACTCCATCCGGGGTCCGCAGCGCGTGGTGGATGCCGGCACCCTGCGCGCCCTGCAGCAATCGGGCAACTACGTCGTCGGCTTCTTCGACGGCGAGGGCGACGACGAGCGCATGGTCGGCGCCTCCATCGCCTTCTTCGGCGAGCCCGCCCGACGTGCGATGCACTCGCACATCACCGCGCTGCTGCCGGAGTACCGCGGGCGCGGCTGGGGTCGCGAACTCAAGGAGCACCAGCGTCAGTGGGCGTTCTCACGCGACGTCGGGCGCATCACCTGGGTGTTCGACCCGCTCGTGGCGCGCAACGCGCACTTCTTCTTCTCGGTGCTGGGCGCCCGCGCCACCGGCTACTCCGTGAACCGCTACGGCATCTTCGGTGGCGGCGACGCGGGTGACGAGAGCGACCGCCTGGACGTCGAGTGGGCGCTCGCCGACATCGCGAAGCCCCCGGCCGACGATGCGGTCGTCGAGACCCTCGAGATCCCGGCCGACATCGAGGCGATGCGTGTCTCCGACCCGGAAGCCGCTCACGAGTGGCGTCTGCGTCTGCGCGCACAGATGGAGGGCCTGCTCGGCAGCGGCCTGACCATCGCCGGCTACGACAACGCGCGCGGCTACCTCTTCACTGCGTGACCCGCGGCGCCGCCTGAACAGCGGCGCGCACGCTCAGCGCACCCCGCGCATGAGCTTCAGCACGGGCTTGACGCTCACCAGTAGTCCGATGCCGACGACGATGGCGATGCCGCCGAGGATCGAAAAGAAGGGCACTTCGTCGTCGGGGTTGTAGAACTGCACGAGCCATCCGGAGATCGCCGTCCCGAGCGCGATCGACAGGAAGAACAGCGCGACCATCTGCGTGCGGAACACACCCGGTGCGAGCTTGGTGGCGGCCGACAGGCCGACCGGCGAGATGAGCAGCTCCGCCACCGTGAACACGAAGAGGATCCCGACGATCGCCAGCAGTGGTGTGGAGTTCTCGCCGCCGCCGGCGAAGGGGAGGAAGAGCAGGAACGCCGATCCCATGATGATGGCCGCGAGCGCGAACTTCACCGGCGTCGATGGTTGACGCTTTCCGAGCTTGGTCCAGATCGCGGCGAAGACACCGGACAGGATGATGATGAAGACCGGGTTGATCGACTGCACCCAGGAGACGGGCATCTCCCAGCCGAACAGGTTGCGGTTCAGGCGCTGGTCGGAGTAGATCGTCAGCACCGTGAACTGCTGCTGGTACAGCGACCAGAACGCGACGCTGGTGATGAAGAGGGGCAGGAACGCCCACACTCGCGATCGTTCGGTGGCGTCGATGCGACGGCTCCCGAGGATCACCGAGAAGTAGGCGACCGCGGCGACGATCGTGACACCGATCACCAGGGTGGCGAGGTTGTCGGGTCGGATCACGCCCGTGAGCACGAGGACGGCGATGAGCACGATCGCGGCGGCCGCGATGAGCCCGACCAGCAGATAGCGGGACTTCGGAAGCGGGTTGGGCACCTCCCGCGCCGAGGCGGGCAGCGCTTTGCGGCCGAACGAGTACTGGATGAGTCCCAGCGTCATCCCGATCGCCGCGAGGCCGAAGCCGTAGTGGAAGCCGAGCGAGGACTGCAGGATGCCGGTGAGGATCGGCCCCAGGAACGCGCCGAGGTTGATGCCGAGGTAGAAGAGCGAGAAACCGGCGTCCCGGCGCGGGTCGTCGGCGCTGTACAGACTGCCGACGACTGATGTGGCGTTCGCCTTGAGCCCGCCGGATCCGAGTGCCACGAGCACGAGGCCGACGCCGACGCCGACCGCGCCCGGAAGAAGGGCGAGGGCGAGGTGCCCCGCCACGATCACCATCGCGCTGACGAACAGCACGCGCTCTGCGCCGAACAGGCGGTCGGCGAGCCAGGCCCCGAGGATCGTCGAGAGGTAGACCGACCCTCCGTACGCACCCACGATGCCGCCCGCAACAGCCTTGGGGATGCCGAGGCCGCCCTCGGTCACCTCGAAGTAGAGGTAGATGAGCAGGATGCCCTGCATGCCGTAGAAGCTGAACCGCTCCCACATCTCGACGCCGAAGATGTGCACGAGCGCCCAGGGTTGTCCGAAGAAGCGAGTGTCTTCGTCGCGAGTTCGCCGAGTGCGCGCAGGAGTGCTCATGCCAGGACGGTACTCCGCGGCGGGCTGAGGGGCCAGGTCCCGCGCGGGACGACGGATAGAATGAGGTGCCCGTGTTCACGGGTTTCCTCCCGCATCCGACCATTGGAGCCACCATGGCCGAACAGTCCCGCCTCGACAAGGTCATCGCCCTCGCCCGCCACCGCGGGTTCGTGTTCCAAGCGGGTGAGATCTACGGCGGTTCTCGATCGGCCTGGGACTATGGCCCCCTCGGTACGGAGCTCAAGGAGAACATCCGCCGCCAGTGGTGGCAGACCTTCGTCCGCGGCCGCGGCGACATGGTCGGCCTCGACTCCAGCATCATCCTCCCCAAGCGCGTGTGGGAGGCGTCGGGTCACGTCGCCACCTTCACCGACCCGCTGGTCGAGTGCCTGCAGTGCCACAAGCGCTTCCGCGCCGACAACCTCATCGAGGACTTCGAGGCGCGCAAGGGCCGCAAGGCCGAGAACGGCCTCGCGGACATCCCCTGCCCGAACTGCGGCACCAAGGGTCAGTACACCGAGCCCAAGGCGTTCTCCGGTCTGGTGAAGACCTACCTCGGCGTCGTGGACGACGAGTCGGGCATGTACTTCCTGCGCCCCGAGACCGCCCAGGGCATCTTCGTGAACTTCTCGAACGTGCTCACCGCGAGCCGCAAGAAGCCGCCGTTCGGCATCGGCCAGGTCGGAAAGGCGTTCCGCAACGAGATCACGCCCGGCAACTTCATCTTCCGCACCCGCGAGTTCGAGCAGATGGAGATCGAGTTCTTCACGCCCCCGGCCGAGGCGCAGGAGTGGTTCGAGCACTGGGTCGAGGCCTGCTGGAACTGGTTCATCGACCTGGGCATCGACTCGGAGAACATGCGTCAGTTCGACGTGCCTGAGGACGACCGCGCGCACTACTCGGCGGGCACGATCGACGTCGAGTACAAGTTCGGGTTCGCGGGCAAGGAGTGGGGCGAGCTCATGGGCGTCGCCAACCGCACCGACTACGACCTCTCCAGCCACAGCGAGGCGTCGGGCCAGAGCCTGACGTACTTCGACCAGGCCACGGGCGAGCGCTACACCCCGTACGTGATCGAGCCGTCGTTCGGCCTCACCCGCGCGATGATGGCGTTCCTCGTCGACGCGTACGTCGAGGAGCAGGTGCCCAACGCCAAGGGCGGCACCGACGTGCGCACGGTGCTCAAGCTCGACCCGCGCCTCGCCCCGGTCAAGGCCGCCGTGCTGCCGCTGTCGCGCAACGAGAAGCTGTCGCCGCTCGCCCGCGAGGTCGCCGACACGCTCCGCAGCTCCTGGGCCGTCGACTTCGACGACGCGGGTGCGATCGGTCGCCGCTACCGTCGCCAGGACGAGATCGGCACCCCGTACTGCGTCACGGTCGACTTCGACTCGCTCGACGACCGCGCCGTCACGGTGCGCGACCGCGACACCATGGCGCAGGAGCGCGTCTCGATCGACGAGCTGCACGCGTACCTCGCGGAGCGTCTGCGCGGCGCCTGAGGATCGCAGCGATCCAGACCCCGTCGGCCCGAGTGGCCGGCGGGGTCTTTCATGCGCTCCCGGCGACCGCCCGCGCATACCGCTCGGAGAGCAGCTGCAGGCGCGGGAGCAGCTCGGGCGGGCTCTCGACCGTGAAGTCCATCATCAGCATCCCGATGTACGCGGCCACGGTGTCGAGGCTGTCGGCACCTGTGACGAGGATGCAGTGCTCGTCGTCGACCGGTTCGACCACGCCGACCGCCGCATGGATCCGGTCGAGCACGGCTTCGGCCGGGGCGTCGATGCGGAGCCGGGCGTGCACCTTCCAGCCGCTCACCGCGATGGTCCGCATCGCGAACGCCGTGTAGTCGCCACCGGGGAGGGGCTGCGGATCGAAGCGCCGATGGGTCGGCATCCGCAGGTCCATCCAGTCGACGCGGTAGGTTCCCCACTCGTCTGTCTGCGGATCGCGGGCCACGAGGTACCAGCGGCGCACCCACGTGAGCAGTCGGTACGGCTCGACCAGCACGGGCGCGCCCTCGTAGTCGAAGCGCAGCCACTCTTCGTTGCGGATCGCGCTCGCGATGGCCTGCAGCGCGGCGGCGTCGACCTCGGGGTCCGGGGCGTCCGTGTCGTTGTTCTCGGGGGCGCGGTCGACGCTCGAGCGGAGGGCGTCGACCGTGGGGCGCAGATGCGACGGCAGCACCTGCTCGAGCTTGGCGAGTGCCCTCGCCCCCGATTCGGCGATGCCGGAGATCCCGGCCGCCGCGCGGAGACCGACGGTGACGGCCACCGCCTCCTCGTCGTCGAGCAGAAGGGGCGGCAGCTTTCCTCCGGCACCGAGCCGGTAGCCGCCGACGGATCCGCGCGTGGCGTCGACGGGATAGCCGAGGTCGCGCAGTCGCTCGATGTCGTGTCGGACAGTGCGCGCCGAGACGCCGAGACGCGACGCGAGGTCGCTTCCGGAGCGCTCCGGACCGGTCTGCAAGAGCGCCAGTAACGCGAGCAGTCGGGCGGTCGGGTCGGCCATCGGAACTCCTCGAAAGTCATCCATCCATTAGGAACGAATCCAACCTAATGCCCTCCTACCTTCGAGATATGGAAAACACGACGCTCGCCTTCCGCCCCTTCACCGTCTCGGTCTCCGCCACCGAGGTCGCCGATCTCCAGGATCGCCTCGCCCACACTCGCCTTCCGCAGCCCTCGCCGACGGATGACTGGGATGCCGGCACCCCCAACTCCTACCTCCGCGAGGCCGTCGCTGCGTGGCGAGACTTCGACTGGACGGAGGCCCAGGACCGGATCAACGTCGTCCCGCACTTCACGACCGAGATCGACGGCCAGACCATCCACTTCATCCACGTGCGCTCGACCCACGCGGGCGCGACGCCGCTGCTGCTCGCCCACACCTATCCCGGTTCGTCGGTCGACTACCTCGATCTGGTCGACCGGCTCGTCGACCCGGTGGCTCACGGCGGTCGTGCCGAAGACGCCTTCGACGTCGTGATCCCGGATGCTCCGGGCTACGGTTTCTCGCAACCCCTGGCGTCGACGGGCTGGACGGTCGGTCGGGTCGCCGCGGCGTACGACCGCCTCATGCGTGCGCTCGGCTACGACAGCTATGGCATCCACGGCTCCGACAACGGGGCGATGGTCGCGCGCGAGCTCGGGCTGCTCGAGCCCGAGGGATTCCTGGGGCTCCACGTGCTGCAGCTGTTCTCCTTCCCTTCGGGTGACCCGGCGGAGTTCGAGAAGCTCGAGCCCGCCGACTACGCCGGCCTCGAGCACATGCAGTGGTTCCAGTCGGTCGGCGGCTACAACACGATGAACGCCTCGCGCCCGCAGACGGTGTCGGTCGGGCTCAGCGACTCCCCGGTCGGGCTGCTCGCCTACAGCGAGCTGTTCAACTCGTTCGGCAACGGCACCTCTCTGGTGCCGCTCGAGAAGATCCTGCTCGAGGTCAGCGTGAACTGGTTCGCGAATGCGGCCTCCGGCATGAGCCGCAGCTACCTGGAGAACGCCAGAGCGGATGCCGCGGACGACGGCGCTGAGGGTGCCGAGCCGCGCATCAACGCCGCGCGGACCGGGGTGGCCGTGTTCGCCGACGACTTCCAGACGATCCGGGTCTTCGCCGAGCGCGACAACTCGAACATCGTGCACTGGAGTCGTTTTGACGAGGGCGGGCACTTCGCGGCCCTGGAGCGTCCGGACGTGCTGGCAGCCGACATCCGCGTGTTCTTCGCCGACGTCCGCTGACCTCCGAACCCGACTCGGCTGTCCAGACCCACCCGTGCGACGGTCGCGCGGGTGGGTCTAGCATGTCGGCATGTTCGAGCCGTGGAGCGAGTTCAACGTCGCGATGGCGGGAGCGACCGCTGCGCTCGCCGGTCTCGTGATCGTCGCTGCGAGCGTGAACATCGCCGAGATCGTCAAATCGCGCACGCTGACCGCAAGGCTCCTCGCCGGAATCGCCGCGCTGCTCCTCGCGCTCGCGGTGTCGGCGCTGGGGCTCGTGCCCGGTATCGACGCGGCATGGTTCGGGGCGGTGACCGTCGTGGTCGCATTGCTGGCCGCGGTGTTCCAGGTGCATGCGACGCGACTCATCGCGACCGATCCGAATCCCGAGGATCGCGTCCGTCCGCTCAAGTACCTGGGCGGCTTCCTGCCGATCTTCGCCTATCTCGCGGCGGGCGTGCTGGTGGGGTTCGGGCATCCGTCCGGGCTCTACGTCGCTGCCGCCGGGTGCCTGCTCGCGATCCTCTCGGCCGTCGTGGTGTCGTGGGTCGCGCTCGTCGAGGTCCTGCGCTGAGAAGCGCCCCGGCCGGGTGGGACGCTCCTCAGCCGGTGACGGTGAGCTGCACCTCGGGGGTGCCGCCCGCCTCGACCCACGCCAGCGAGCGTTCGAGGATGCCGCGCAGTACGTCGAGGTCGATCTGCTCCAGGTCTTTGATGTACAGGCATCCGACGCCCGTGGTGTGCGGGCCGAGCTCGGCCAGGGCCGCGGTGTGGGCGTCGACGCCGTCGAAGAGGTAGATCGTGGTCGCGGCCTTGCGGGGTGCGAAGCCGAGCAGTCCGCTGTCGCCCTCGGTGCCGGTCGGGTAGCGGTAGTGGCACGAGCCGAAGCCGATGATCGTGCCCCAGGTCTGCGGTTCGCGTCCGGTGATCTCCTGCATGAGCGCGGTCAGCGTCTCGGCGTCGCGGCGGCGGACGGCGGGGGAGGAACGGGCGATGAGCCCCGCGACGTCATCGCCCGTGGGCTTCATTTCGGAGCCTTCGCCGCAGCTTTCATGGCCTTCTTGTGCTCGCGCACCTTCGTGAGCGACTCGGGAGAGACGATGTCGGCGACACTGCGGTACGAGCCGTCTTCGCCGTATGCACCCGCGGCCTCGCGCCAGCCTTCGCCCGTGAAGCCGTACTGCTTGCCCAGCAGAGCCAGGAAGATCTTCGCCTTCTGCTCGCCGAATCCGGGGAGGGCCCTCAGTCGCTTCAGCACCTCGGGCCCATCGGGTTCGCCCTCGGTCCAGAGAGCGGCCGCGTCACCGTTCCAGTCGTCGACGAGCGTCTGGCACAGCGTCTGCACGCGGGTGGCCATGGACCCTGGGAAGCGGTGCACGGCGGGCGTCTGCTTGAACGCCTCGAGGAACTCGTCCGGTGCCATGTGCGCGATGGTCGCGGCATCCGCCGCTCCGGTGCGCTGTTCGATCTTGAGCGGACCCGCGAACGCGGTCTCCATCGGAACCTGCTGGTCGAGCAGCATCCCCACCAGCAGGGCCAGCGGATTGTCGGTCAGGAGGGCGTCGGCGGCGGTGTCTCCGGTGATGTGAAGGGCCATGCCTCCAGTGTCCCACCCTGCGGTCGAGGCACGCTTCGCTCGGCCAACCGCGCGCGCTTCGGCCATTCGCGCGCGAAACGGCCGAGGGGCGCGCAGAAGGCCGCGGCAAGCGCGAGCGACTCAGGCGGAGGCGGCGTCGTCCGCTGCAGAGGTGTCGGCCTCGGGCGCGATGCCGTACAGCGCCGCAAGTGCCGCGGTGAATTCGTCGGCGCGACCGGCGGCGGCGAGCTCGTGGGCGCGCACGGTCGGCGTGTGCAGAAGCACGCCCGAGAGGTGACGCAGAGCCTGCTCGACCTTGCCGTCCTCGTCGCCACGCGCACGGGCACGGTCGATCTCGCGCTCGAGCAGCTCGAAGATGTGCGAGCGCAGGGCCACGACCGACGGGGTCACGCTCTGGCGGGAGCCCACCACATGGAAGGTCTCCGCGGCCTCGCGCACGACGCTGCGCGCGGCATCCGTCGCCTGCAGCTCTTCGAGCGGCGCGTGCAGACGGATGGTCTCGAGGTCGAGCAGTGCGACACCCTCGAGCGTCGCGACAGCGGGATCGACGTTGCGCGGCATCCCCAGGTCGACCACGAGCCGGCTGTGGGCGCCGACCGGGCAGCCCGCGGCGGCAGCGCCGACCGGGAGCTGCAGGTGCTCCGGGCCGAGCACGGGTTCGGTCGCGGTGGTGCAGGTGATCAGCAGGCTCGAGTGCGCGGCGGTGCGGGCGTACTCGTCGGCGGCGACCGGACGGATGCCGTGCTTCGCGGCGAACACCGCGGCGCGACCGGAGGGGGAGTACACCGAGATGTCGACGGCGCCGCGCTCACGGAGCGTGGCGAGGGTGACCGCGGCGTAGGCGCCGGTGCCGACCAGCAGCACGCGCTCGGCGGACCAGTCGGCGATGCGGCTGTCGGCCAGCTCGAGCGCGAGGCGCACGAGCGAGCGACCGGCGCGGCCGAGGGCGGTGACGTTCTTGACCTTGCGCTGCGCCTGGCTGGCGCGCTGGAAGAGGCGCTCGAGCTCGGGGGACGTGGTGCCGTCCTTGCGGGCGGACTTCAGAGCGCGGCGCACCTGACCGGCGATCTCGCCCTCGCCCGAGACGACGGATTCGAGGCCGGAGGCGACGGAGAACAGGTGCTCGGCGACGCGGCGGCCCGAGTGCACCGTGTAGGCGCCGTCGAGTTCGGTGGCGGGGATGCCCGTGGCGGATTCGACCGCCTCGATGACCGCTTCGACGCCGATGGCGCCGGCCGCGGTGAGCGGTTCGTCCATTTCCACGTACGCCTCGAACCGGTTGCACGTCGCGAGGACCACGGCACCCTGCACACACGGCGTCATGCCCACGATGGTGGGAGCGACGTCGTCGGGGGTGCGGCTCAGGCGTTCGAGCAGTTCGAAGGAGGCGGTCTTGTGACTCGCCGTGACACACAGCAGCACAGATCGATAGTACCGGAGTGCGCGGCGACCGGGATTCGACCGGGCGAACTCGGCGGCCCCATAAGGGCGGAATGGGAGGATGGGAGCATGGCTCTTTCCGACGCTCCGCTCCTGCGCGCCCTCTCCGGCGACCGCCCCGCCCACGTTCCGGTGTGGTTCATGCGGCAGGCCGGCAGGTCGCTGCCGGAGTACCGCGACCTGCGGGTCGGGACGCGGATGCTCGACGCCTGTCTCACTCCCGACCTCGCCGCCGAGATCACGCTGCAGCCCGTCCGTCGGCACGGTGTGGACGCGGCCGTGTTCTTCAGCGACATCGTCATCCCGCTGCGCCTCGCCGGTGTCGACGTCGAGATCGAGCCGGGGCGCGGGCCGGTGTTCGCGAACCCGGTGCGCACCGCATCCGACGTCGATCGCATCACCGCGATCGATCCCAACGGCCTCGACGGCGCGGCGATCGCGGAGGCCGTGCGCCTCGTCACGGCTGAACTCGGCGATACCCCGCTGATCGGCTTCGCGGGCGCCCCCTTCACCCTCGCGGCGTACCTCGTCGAGGGCGGCCCCTCCAAGGAGCACCTGCGCGCACGGGCGATGATGCACTCCGACCCCGACTCGTGGAACCGCCTCGCCGGCTGGCTCGCGAAGGTCTCGCGCCGCTTCCTCGAGACGCAGCGCGACGCCGGAGCATCCGTCGTGCAGCTCTTCGACAGCTGGGCCGGCTCGCTGAGCACGGCGGACTACCGCGCGTTCGTCGCCCCGCACTCCCGCGCGGCACTCGACGGCATCGGCCTGCCGACCATCCACTTCGGCGTCGGCACGGGCCCGTTCCTCGCCGACATGCGGCTCGACGGTATCGCCGACGGCGTCGGGGTCGACTGGCGTCAGCCGTTGGATGAGGCCGCCGCGATCCTCGGACCGGATGTCACGGTGCAGGGCAACATCGACCCCGCACTTCTCTCCGCCCCCTGGTCGGTGCTGGAGGCGCACGTGCGCGACGTGATCGAGCGTGGCCGCGCGGCCCCGGCACACATCCTCAACCTCGGCCACGGCGTCCCGCCCGAGACCGACCCCGACCAGCTCACCCGCATCGTCGAGCTGGCACACACCGTCTGAGGCTCAGGCCGAGACGGCCCGATGGGAGAATTGACCGCATGACCTCTGAGCCGTCTTCCGCCGAGCCGTCCGACCTCGCCGCCCGCGCGGCGGAGAAGCACGTCGTCGTCATCGGCGGCGGCATTGGCGGACTCGTCGCCGCACGCGAGTGCGCCAAGGTCGGCATGCAGGTGACGCTGCTCGAGGCCACAGGCGAACTGGGTGGGGCGATCCGCCGGATCGAGCTCGACGGAGTCGTGGTGGATGCCGGCGTCGAGAGCTATGCGACCAGGGGCGGCCTGGTGCGCGCGCTGGTCGAAGAACTCGGACTGGCCGAGCGCATCGTCGCCCCGCGGCCGGGCGGCGCCTGGTTGGCCGGCATCCCTGGCGTCGGCGCGGCACCGCTGCCGGTCGGCGGGATCCTCGGCATCCCCGCGAACCCGTTCCAGGACGACGTCCGCCGCATCCTCGGGTGGTCCGGCGTCTGGCGCGCCTACCTCGACCGAGTGCGTCCGCCGCTCACGATCGGCCACCAGTTGAGCCTGGGCAAGCTGGTCTCCTCGCGGATGGGATCGAAGGTGCGGGACCGCCTCGTCGCTCCCGTGACCACCGGCGTCTACTCCGCATCTCCCGACGACGTCGACATCGACATCGCGGCCCCCGGCCTCAACGCCGCGCTCACCCGCGTCGGGTCGCTGTCCGGTGCGGTGCAATCTCTTCGGGACGATGCGGCAGCGAAGGCCGGCGTCGCCACGGCGGCGAAGACCCCCGGCGCCGCGGTCGAGGGCCTGTCCGGCGGCATGAGCGGGCTCGTCGATGCGCTGGCCGACGACCTGACCCGTCTCGGGGCCGAGGTGCGCACGGGCGTGCGCGTGCGGGGCATCCGCAAGACCGCGAAGGGCTGGGACGTCGAGACCGAGGCCGCACCCGAGATCGCCCCCGCGGCGGCTGACGAGACCGGTCCGCTGGTCGCCGAGCTGCATGCGGCCGAGGCGGTCGAGGTCGAGCCCGTGATCGAGGAGATCGCCGCCGACGCCGTCATCGTCGCCACCCCCGAGACCGCCGCCCGGGCGCTCCTCTCTGCCGCAGCGCCGGCGCTGAAGAACGCCGAGGTCGCCTCGTCGCCCGAGATCGAGATCGTCACCCTCCTGCTCGACGCGCCCGCGCTGGATGCCGCACCGCGCGGCACCGGGGTGCTCACGGTTCCGGGCAGCCACACGGCCAAGGCGCTCACGCACTCGACCGCGAAGTGGGCCTGGGTGCGGGAAGCCGCAGGGCGGCGACACCTCGTCCGGGTCTCGTTCGGTGCGCAGGGCGAGCCCGCCGCGACGGCGGCGCTGAGCGACGAGGCCGCCGCCGATCTCGCGCGGGCCGAAGCCGCCACGATGCTCGGAGTCGCCCTCGCCCCCGAGGCCGTGATCGCCACGCACCGCGGTCGTTTCGTGCAGTCGCAGCCGGCGTCGATCATCGGTTCCGGTGAGCGTCGCGCCGCCGCGCGTGCCGCGGTGCAGGCCGTCCCCGGTATCGCGGCGGTCGGCGCCTGGCTCGCCGGCACGGGCCTCGCACAGGTGATCCCGGATGCGCGCGACGAAGCCGACCGCCTGCGCCGCGCCCTGTTGTGGGAGTGAGTGCACGCTCTGTGTCAACCCTCTGACCCATAGATGCCGAAATCGGCATACGGGGCTACGCTGGGAGCCTGGTCGTGGGGAGCGGAAGCCTGCGGGCCATCCAAGCCGGGCGAAGCAGGCCGGACAACCGGAACTAGGTGAGGAGACCCCATGAAGGGGAAGATCGGACTCGTCGTCGGACTCGGCGTGGGCTACGTCCTCGGCACCCGTGCCGGACGTGAGCGCTATGAGCAGATCAAGACGCAGTGGCTGAAGGTATGGGAACTCGATCCCGTGCAGGAGCAGGTTTCCAAGGTCAAGGGCTTCGTCGGTGACAAGGCTGCGGCCGTGCCGGGCGCCCTCTGGACCGGCGTCGTCAAGGTGGCCAAGTCGGTGACCGGCAATGGCACTCCGGGGCAGCGCCTCGACTCCGCCATCGCCACCGGTCGCGAGGCAGCGGAAGACCTGGCTGAGGCGACCGAAGAGGCTGTCGAGGCCGCGAAGGCGACCGCCAAGACGAGCAAGCCCGCGTCGAAGCCGGCCGCCTCCAAGTCCACGGCCACGAAGTCGACTGCCGCCAAGTCCGCGCCCAAGAAGACCGGCGCCTGACATGCCCCGCGGATACCGAGATCGTGCCGACGACAGCCTGCTGACCCTCCTCGGGGATCTGCCGGAACTCGTCACGAATCTGGTCAAGGCCGAGATCGACGCCGCCAAGGCGTGGGTCTCGCGCACCTCGAAGGATGCCGGCATCGGTTCCGTGTGGTTCGTCGTCGCGCTGTTCTTCCTGTTCTGGGCGGTGCCGGTGATCCTGGTCTTCGCGATCGCGGGCCTCTCCTCCTGGTGGCCCGTGTGGCTGTCGGCGATCGTCGTGTTCGGCATCCTGATCCTCGCCGTGCTGCTGTTCGCGCTGCTCGGCATCCTGAAGTTCCGCAAGGTCCTCCGCCGTCAGAACCCGGCACAGGCCGTCGCCGAAGACATCCGACTCGTGAAGGAGGCCGGCGATGACGAATTCTGAGTCCCTGCCGCGCACCGTCGTTCCCGCAGGCATCATCGACCCGGTGACCTCTGCTCGAGCCGAGCTGAAGGCCGCGTTGGCCGCCATCGAGGTGAAGGGCAACATCCCCCGCCGCGTCGAGAAGGCATCGACGCGCGCTGCGGCGAAGGCCCGGGTCTTCGCCGACCGCAATCCGCTCGGTGCGATCGCTGCGACCGTCGGAATCGCCGCGGTCGTGGGAGGCGCGGTCTGGGCGATCGCGCGCGCCATCTCGCGCTGACGACGTCATTCCAGGATGCCGCTGATTACCCCGGTCGGGGTGATTAGCGGCTCCTGCGTAAACGAGGCAGACTGGGGAGCATGATGTCCGAAGAGCGCGATGAGAACCCGTCCGGCTTCACCCTCTGGGCCGTCTGGCGACGAAACCCCGACGTTCCCGTGACGGAGACCGAGTCGACCGAGCTCGAGACGATCGTCGCCTACATCGAGGACTCCGGCGTGACCGTCCGCGGCTTCTACGACGTCTCGGGCCTCAAGGCCGACGCCGATCTCATGGTGTGGCTGCACGGCGAGACCGCCGAGGAGCTGCAGAAGGCGCTGCGTCGTCTGCGCCGCACCGAGCTGCTCCGCCCGCTCCTCCCGGTGTGGAACGTCATGGGCGTGCACCGTGACGCCGAGTTCAACCGCGCCCACGTGCCCGGCTTCCTCCGCGGAGTCGAGCCGAAGGACTGGCTGTGCCTGTACCCGTTCGTGCGCACGCCGGAGTGGTACCTGGCCCCCGAAGAGGAGCGTCGCAAGATGCTCGCCGACCACGGCCGCAAGGGCGCCGCGTTCACCGGCGTCCTCGCCAACACGGTCGCCTCGTTCGCGCTCGGCGACTACGAGTGGCTGCTGCCGCTCGAGGCCGATGAGCTCACCGACCTCGTCGACCTGATGCGCGACCTCCGCTACACCGACGCCCGCCTGTACGTGAAGGAGGAGGTGCCCTTCTACACGGGGCGCAGACTCCGGTTCGACGAGATCGCGGACGTTCTGCAGTAAGCGCCATGAGCACCCCCATCCGTCTGGGCACCCGTCGCAGCGCGCTCGCGCAAGCGCAGTCCGGTCATGTCGCCACGGCCCTCGAGAAGATATCGGGCCGCCCTGTCGAACTCGTCCCCATCACCAGCGAGGGCGACACCAACCGCGCCTCGCTCTCCGAGATCGGTGGCCAGGGCATCTTCGCGACGCGTCTTCGCGAGGCCCTGCTCGCCGGGGAGTGCGACTTCCTCGTGCACTCCCTGAAAGATCTGCCGACGGCGATCCCCGACGGACTCGTGATCGCGGCGACCCCGAAGCGGGAGGACCCGCGTGATGTGGTGCTCACCCGCGACGGCATCCCGCTGCATGAGCTGCGCTCCGGGAGCACGGTCGGCACCGGCTCGCCGCGCCGCATCGCCCAGGTGCGCAGGCGCGCGCCGGGTGCCGAGGTCGTCGACATCCGTGGCAACGTCGACTCCCGGCTGGCGCGGGTCACCTCCGGCGAACTCGACGCGGTGATCCTCGCTGCGGCAGGGCTCTCGAGGCTCGGGGCGAAGTCTCCGCTGCGACGCGAAGAGCTCGGTCTCGCCGAGTGGCCGACCGCGCCGGGCCAGGGCTCCCTGGCCGTCGAGACGCGGGAGGATGCGCCCGAGGAGCTGCGCTCGGCACTCGCCGGTCTCGACGACCTCGACACCCGACTCGCCATCACGGTGGAGCGCGCGATCCTCGAAGGACTCGACGCGGGATGCCAGGCGCCGATGGCCGCGCACGCCGTGGTCGACGGCTCCTCGATCCGTGTCAGGACCGTCGTCTACGCCGTCGATGGTGGGCGCCGGATCGGCCTCGACGTCACCGAAGACCTGAACGGGGAGTATATTCGTCGGAACGGCAGTGGCAATGGAGCGGATGCTGCCGATGGTGCAGACCCGATGCACGCAGCGCGCGAGTTCGGGTTCACTGTTGCCCGTCGGCTGCTCGATCAAGGGGCGGCCGGCCTCGTACCCCGAGAGCAATAAACCCTCATGACCACTTCCGAAATCAAGCACGACCGACCGCTGGACGGCTGGCGCATCCTGGTGCCGCGTGGCGGGCCGTGGGGCGACGGTGTCGCCGCGAGCCTCCGCGCTCAGGGCGCCGTGCCCGTGGTCGCGCCTCTCATCAACTTCGCGCCGACCACCGATCAGGCGGCGCTCGACGCCGCCCTGGCGGAACTGGCGGCCGGCTCCTTCGACTGGCTCACGATCACCAGCGCCACGACGGTCGACGTGCTGTTCGCGCACCGTGCCATCGTCCCCCGTACGACCAAGATCGCGGCCGTCGGAGAGACGACTGCCGCTGCGCTGCAGGCCGTCGGCTACGAGGTCGCTCTGGTGCCGGAGCAGGACAACTCGGCCGAGGGTATGGCGCAGCAGCTGATCGCGCTCGAGACCGCACCGCGCCGCATCCTGGCCCTGCGCAGCGAGATCGCGAAGCCGGTCCTGAGCAAGCAGCTCGCCAAGGCGGGCCACGAGGTCGCCAGCGTCGTCGCCTATCGCACGGTCGGTGTTCCGGTGACCGAGCGCATCCGCCGCGACGTCGAGAACGGCCGCATCAACGCGATCCTCATCACCAGCGGCTCGGTCGCCGAGCAGGTGCGCGAGCAGTTCCCGGAGATCCCCGACGAGACGCTGCTCGCGGCGATCGGACCGCGGACCGCGAAAGATGCGCAGCGCGCGGGCCTCCCGGTGTCGGTGGTGGCCGACCGGCAGACCGTCGATGCACTGATCGACGCGGTCTCGCATTTCACACTTCCGCACGCGGCCGACGAGTTCGCGCCGTGAGCTACCCCGATGTCCGACTGAGGCGCCTGCGTCAGTCGCGGGCCGTGCGCGATCTCGTTCGCGAGACCTCGCTGCAGCCCCGACAGCTCGTCCTGCCCCTCTTCGTCCGCGAAGGCATCGCGGAGCCGGTGCAGATCGGCTCGATGCCCGGGGTCGCCCAGCACTCGATCGACTCGCTGCGCGCTGCCGCCGTCGAAGCGGCGGAGGCGGGCGTCGGCGGCGTGATGCTGTTCGGTGTGCCGGCGGTGCGCGACGCTCGCGGGTCCGGTGCCGACGATCCGCGCGGCATCCTGAACATCGCGACCGAAGCGCTGGCCGCCGAGGTCGGAGATGCGCTGGTGGTGCAGACCGACCTGTGCCTGGACGAGTTCACCGACCACGGCCACTGCGGCGTGCTCGCGGCCGACGGTTCGGTCGACAACGATGCGACGCTCGAGCGCTACGCCTCGATGGCTCTCGCCCAGGCTCGCGCCGGATCCCAGCTGCTCGGGCTGTCGGGGATGATGGACGGCCAGGTCGCGGTGATCCGCGCGGCGCTCGATGCCGAGGGCTTCACCGACACCCTCCTCCTGGCTTATGCCGCCAAGTACGCGAGCGCCTTCTACGGACCGTTCCGCGAGGCGGTGGATTCTCAGCTCAAGGGCGACCGCCGCACGTATCAGCTCGATCCGGGCAACCGGCGCGAGGGCGTCCGCGAGGCCGTCGTCGACGAGGCCGAGGGCGCCGACATCGTCATGGTGAAGCCGGCGATGGCCTTCCTCGATGTGCTGCGCGAGGTGCGCGACACGGTGAGCATCCCGGTGTGGGCGTACCAGGTGTCGGGCGAGTACGCGATGATCGAGGCCGCCGGCGCGAACGGCTGGATCGACCGCCGGGCAGCCGTGCTCGAATCCCTGCTCTCCATCCGTCGTGCGGGTGCCGATGCCGTGCTGACGTACTGGGCGACCGAGGCCGCCGGCTGGCTGCGCGACTGATATCTCCGAGGAGTCCTCATGACCGATCGCAATGACGACCTGTTCTCTGCTGCCCGCGCGGTGATCCCGGGTGGGGTCAACTCGCCCGTGCGCGCCTACGGGTCGGTCGGGGGGACGCCGCGATTCCTCGCTTCGGCGAAGGGTGCCACGGTGACGGATGCCGCGGGGCGCGAGTACGTCGACCTCGTCGCCTCGTGGGGCCCCGCTCTTCTCGGGCATGCGCACCCGGAGATCGTCGCGGCGGTGCAGGAGGCCGCGGCTCGAGGACTCTCGTTCGGTGCCCCGACAGAGGGCGAGGTTGAGCTCGCGGCGCTCATCGCCGACCGGGTCCGCTTCGGGGAGATCCGTCCCATCGAACGTGTGCGTCTGGTGTCGACCGGCACCGAGGCGACCATGACGGCGATCCGTCTCGCGCGCGGTGCGACCGGCCGCGACCTACTGGTGAAGTTCGCCGGGCACTACCACGGCCACTCCGACGGGCTTCTCGCCGAGGCGGGTTCGGGTGTCGCGACGCTGGCGCTCCCCGGCTCGGCCGGTGTCCCTGCGCCGATCGCCGCGCAGACCCTGGTGATCGGCTACAACGACCCCGAGGCGCTGGCCGCGGTGTTCGCCGAGCACGGCCCGCGCATCGCCGCGGTGATCGTCGAGGCGTCGGCGGCGAACATGGGTGTCGTCGCCCCGCTGCCCGGCTTCAACCGGCTGATCGCCGAGACCGCGCACGCGCACGGCGCCCTGATGATCCTCGACGAGGTGCTCACCGGTTTCCGTGTGCACCCGGCAGGGTTCTGGGGTCTGCAGGCGGCGGCGGGCGAAGACTATCTGCCCGACATCTTCACGTTCGGCAAGGTCGTCGGCGGGGGCATGCCCCTGGCCGCGCTCGGCGGTCGCGCCGAGGTCATGGACCTGCTCGCACCGCTCGGCCCGGTCTACCAGGCGGGAACCCTGTCGGGGAACCCGCTGTCCGTCGCGGCGGGCCTGGCGACGCTGCGACTCGCGACCCCCGAGGTGTACGCCACGGTGGATGCGGCATCCGCCCGGGTATCGACCGCCCTCGATGCTGCGCTCATCTCGGCCGGCGTCACGCACGCCGTGGCTCGAGCGGGCAACCTCTTCAGTGCGTCGTTCCGAGCGTCCGAGCCGCGGAACTATGCCGAGGCGCAGGCGCAGGAGTCGTTCCGCTACGCCCCGTTCTTCCACTCCCTGCGCGAGCAGGGAGTGGCTCTTCCGCCGAGTGTCTTCGAGGCCTGGTTCCTCACGTCCGCGCACGGCGAGCGCGAGCTCCAGCTCATCGAGGCGGCGCTCCCGGCGGCCGCCGAGGCCGCTGCTGCGGCAACCCCCTAGCTCTCGATTCCGGCGAACCGGGAGCGAGGCTCCGGGTGAATGGTGGCAATCGACAAGGGATCGTTGCGTTCCTGTGAGCAACTTCCAGACAACTGGCAGGGCCGCGCTGGCAGACTGAGTGCATGGTGACGTTGCTGCTGGACCAGACGCAACTCGAAGTCGTGCTCTCGCCGCTCGAACGGGCGGCCACCTTCCACCGGGAGAACGTCCGCATCGCCCGCGACACCATCACCAAGGTCCAGCTCACGGACGACGCGTGGACGTGGCTGCGGGGCGTCCCGAACCCCGGCACGCACATCCCCGGCATCCTCGCCGCCGGCAGCTGGAAGGCGGCGGGCAGCCTGGACTTCGTGCTGATCCGCAAACGTCGTCCGAGCGTCGTGATCGACCTCGAGGGCGACGAGCAGTACCGCCGCCTGATCCTGACCACACGGCACGGACTCTCGCTCACCCAGGCGCTGCGTCTCGACGTGTCGACCGAGCCGGCAGACGTCGAAGAGATCGTGGCGACCTCGCCCACCGCCGTCCCGAAGGGCAGCCGTCGGCCGGTCATCCGCCCCCGACCCGCCTGACGACGGGGCGGCCGGCTACGACCGCCGCTGACCGAACAGAGGAACGCCCTCCGCGACCATGTGGTCGGGAGGGCGTTCTCGGTTCTCGTCGGCGCTGGAGCTCAACCGTGGTGGTTGTCGCCCTCGTGGTTCTCGTCGCCCTCGTGGTTTTCGTCACCTTCGTGGTTGTCGCCACCGTCGTGGTTCTCGCCACCGTCGTGGTTCTCGCCACCCTCGTGGTTCTCCTCGGCGCCGGATTCGTCACTTGCCTCATCCGATGCGGCCAGGGGCACGGTGTCGATGACGCCGGTGGAGGCGATGCTCCAGTGGGCGTTCTCGGTCGAGGTGTCACCTGCCGATTCCTCGGATGCCGGGCTGAGGGGATAGTCCTTCGGCTCGTCCTCGTAGTAGGCGCGTGCGGCGGCGGCCAGCATCGAGCTGACGGCAGCGGAGCGCGGGTCCTCGTCGACAGCCTCATCGGCGGCCTCCGGCCTGTCCGAGGAGTCGAGGTCAGCGGCGTCGAGGTCTGACGCGTCGTCGTCGGCATCGGCATCGGAGCTGTCGGCATCGGAGCTGTCGGCATCGGAGCTGTCGGCGAGGTCGGCGAAGATCTCGACGCCCGAGGCATGGTCGTCGGTGTCTTCGACGTCGGCAGGCTGCTGCTCGGAAGCCTCGTCCGCGGCGTGCTCGTCATCCGACGTGTCGAAGATCTCGGCAACGCTGTGGCGTGCCTCCTCGGTGAGCGTCGGCGCATCGGCCGCGGCTGGCGCATCGGCCGCGGCTGGCGCCGCCGCCCCGAACAGGATCTCGTCGAAGGACCGTGCCGGGGGCTCGGTGGACTCGGATTCGTCCGCGCTCGCCTCGTCGGCATTCGCCTCATCGGCATTCGCCTCGTCGGCTACGTCGGCATTCGCTTCGGCAGGCTCAGCGTGCGCGTCGTCGGCGGCAGGAACCTCATCCGCGGGCGTGGACTCGTCGGTGGCGGGATCGTCGCCGGCGTCTTCCTCGGAGTCACCGTCTTCCTCGGAGTCGCCGTCGGTGCGGGCGGTGCCCACCGCGGCGAGATCGTCGGCGACGGCCTCATCGGCGGGAGCTGCGGCGGCCTCGGCCGCCCATGCTGCCGCTGCGGCGACGGGGATCGCGACCACGGACTCGTTCGGTGCGAGGGTGGCGTCGGCGGCCAGGGCGTCGGCGGCCAGGGCCTCGGCGGCCACGGGCGGAGCGATCGGCGCCTGTGACTGTCCCTGGTAGGCGGGCGGCGCGTGCCGACCGCCACGCATCAGGTCGATGAAGACGTCTTCCAGCGTCGGTCCGCGCTGCACGAGCGTGCTCAGGGCGATGCCTGCTTCGGCGGCCACAGCGCCGACCGTGCCGGCGTCACCGCCACGGACGGTCAGGCCCGAGCGCAGCACCTCGATGTCGAACCCGGCTTCGGAGAGAGCGGCGCTGAGCGCATCACGATCCGCGGCATCGACGATGACGGAGCCGCCCTTCGGGTCGGCCAGGGTCTCGATGCCGCTGGCCAGCACCAGCTGGCCCTTCGACAGCACGAGCACGTTGTCGGCGACCTGCTCCACCTCGCTGAGGACGTGCGACGACACGAGCACCGTGCGCCCTTCGTCCGCGAGGCGGCGCATCAGCAGACGCATCCAGCGGATGCCTTCCGGATCCAGCCCGTTGGCCGGCTCGTCGAAGACCAGGGCGCCGGGGTCGCCGAGAAGCGCGTGCGCGACGCTGAGCCGCTGGCGCATGCCGAGCGAGAATCCGCCGATCCGCGAGTCGCCCTCACCGTCGAGACCGACCAGCGAGAGGACCTCGCCCACACGCGCCAGGGGCACGCCGTTCGCCTTCGCGGCGATCGTCAGCTGCCGTTCGGCGGTGCGCCGCGGGCGGTAGGCGGTCTCTTCCAGCACGGCGCCGATCGTGCGCAGCGGCTGACGCAGCTCGCTGTAGGCCGTGCCGCCGATCGTCGCGGTTCCGGATGTGGCGCGCACCTGACCGAGCAGGATGCGCAGCGTGGTGGTCTTGCCGGCTCCGTTGGGGCCGAGGAAGGCGGTGACGGCTCCCGGCTCGACGCGCGCGGAGAAGTCCGAGACGGCGGTCACCTCATTGAAGCGCTTCGTCACGTGCGTGAACTCCAGCACCTGTCCTTCGGGCATCGTGACCTCTCGTCGCGTTGAACAGTTCCTCCCTATCCTGCCGGAAAAGCCTGTCGGATCCCGCATTTCGCGCGGAATACCGCCCTTCGGGAGAGGTAGCCTGGCACGCGTGACCGATTCTCAGGCTGCCTCCCGTGTCCTCGCCCGCACCGAAGGGGCACTCGGGCGGCTCACCCTCAACCGTCCGGAGGCGATCAACGCCCTCGACGCGGAGATGATCGGGATCCTCACCGAAACCCTCACCGCATGGCGCGACGACACCGATGTGCAGATCGTGCTGATCGACGGCGCGGGGGAGCGCGGCATGTGCGCCGGTGGCGACGTGCGCGCGCTGCACGGGCAGATCGTGGCGGGGCAGGCCGAACGGACCGCGGAGTTCTTCCGCGCCGAGTACGCCCTGAACGCGATGATCGCCGAGTACCCCAAGCCGGTCGTCGCCTACGCGGACGGCATCACCATGGGCGGCGGCATCGGGCTCGCCGGCCACGCCGCCATCCGCATCGTCACGGAGCGGTCGAAGCTCGCGATGCCCGAGACCCGCATCGGCTTCACGCCCGACGTCGGCGGCACCTGGCTTCTCGGACGGGCGCCTGGGCGTTTCGGCGAGTACTTCGGACTCACCGGATCGACGATGAACGGCGCGGATGCCGTGTATCTCGGCTTCGCCGACCACTTCGTGCCCTCGGACCGCCTGGAGGCGCTGAGCGAAGCACTCGCCTTCCGCGCGGACCCGACCGGGCCCAGCGAGATCGTGCTGCTCTTCGACGAGACGCCCGAGCCCACGCAGCTGCCGGCATCGCGGGAGTGGATCGACGAGGCGTTCTCCGCACCGACCGTGACCGAGATCGTCGCGCGTCTGCGTCGGCAGGGGACCACGGATGCCGTCGCCACGGCCGACCTCCTGGAGGGCCTCGCGCCGACCGGACTCACCGTGACCCTCGATGCCGTGCGCGAGGCGAGGGAGATGTCGGGCCTGCGCGCGGCACTCGAGGGCGAGTACCGACGGGTGCTGTGGTTCGTGAACCAGCATCCTGACCTCGTCGAGGGCATCAGGGCGCAGCTGGTCGACAAGGACCGCAACCCGAAGTGGGACCCGCCGACCCTGGCGGAGCTCGCTCCGGACGCCGGTGCCCCCGCCCGGGACTACGTGCCGCAGCCGGCCCTGTTCTGAGGTCGCGGCGCGGCGGGAACCGGACCTACGCGCCCTCGTCGGCCACGGACGGATCCGGGGTGCGCGTCTGCCAGATCGTCCGGAGCACGTCGACCACGTCATCCGGATCGGCATCGACGGATGCGGCCTCCTCGACCAGTTCGCGGATGCGACGGATGACGGATGCCGGAAGCACACCCGCGGTCTCCGCCACCCGTGTGCCCGCCGCGGTGCGCGAGATCACGAGCCCCTCACCCTCGAGCATCTTGTATGCGCGTGCGGCCGTGCCGGGAGCGACGCCCAGATCGCTCGCGGTCTGGCGCACCGTCGGCAGCCGTTCGCCGGCGCCGAGCTGTCCCGAGACGATCAGGCCACGCAGCTGTCGGTAGATGTCGAGAGCCGGATTCGCCTCGTCGGCCGGCGACAGCTTCGGGTTCGGGCTCACTGTGCGGCCCTCGACTCGGCGGTGCGCGGGGCCGGAGCGGTGGACGCGGAGCCCTGCGCCAGCTGCGCGGTCACGAGGAACAGGATCACGAACCCCGTGATCTCGAGCGCCGGAGCAACCCAACCGCCGATGGCGGCGAGCTCTCCGTATCGCCAGAACGCGTCGTAGGTGTCGCTGCGGTCGTCGCCCATGACCGTGAGCCCGGCGACCGATCCCGCCTCGGCGATGAACCGGAGTGCGCCCGCCAGAGCGAGCAGGGCCGCGGATGCCGCGAGGCGGCTGATCCCGCTCGCGACGTCGCGACGCTCGCGCTGTTCGGCGACGACCGTCTCCGGGCGGAGGAACGCGCGAGCAGAGTTGGCCTGCAGCGCCGCCACGACGACGGCGATGAGGGCGGCGGTGCAGATGAGCACGGGGATGCCGTACGCCCATCCGTAGAACCAGGGCCGGATCGGATCGATGGTCTCGTTGGGGACGTCGATCTCGAGGTAGACATACGGACCGCCGTTGAGGTTCGACGATGCGAGTCCGGCGAGCAGTGTGGTCGTCGTGAGGGCGAGAAGGGCGAGGGCGGTGCCCACCGACCCCACGCGGGAGCTGAAGGTCAGCCAGGTCCGGCGCGCGGAGACGACGGGGCGCTCGGGAGGGGTGCTGCCTCGTGTCGCGATCATCGCCAGCAGGATGGCCACGCCGACGGATGCCGTGAAGACGGGTGTCGCGTACCGCCACCAGCCGACGACGCCGTTGAGGCTCACGCCGAACATCCCCAGGACGTACCCCGTGATCAGGTTCTCGGCGGCGAAGATTACGATCACGGCGATCGCCGCGATGCCGAGGGTGCGGTGCTCCGGCGTATAGCGGGCGGACACGGCGGTGGACGCCGAGGGCGTGAGCCGGACGCGGCTCCGTCGCCGTGCCGCCCCTCGGGGCGAGACCGCGATCCCCGCCGCGATGATCGCCGCGAGGATCAGGGAGACCAGCGGCACCGACAGGAGCGCGCCCACCAGCGGGATCGGGTCGAGCAGAGATGCGATGTGCGGAAGCATTGGGGGTCCGTTCTCGTTTGTGTCATATGTCTATCACAAGTTGTATCAACGAGTAAACACAAGAGATGCCCCGTCCGGGTCGTTCATTTTTTCGCCGGCGTGCAGAAACCGATGATCTCCGGGTGGAGGGGTTCGCTGTCAGCGAAGGTCAGCCCCGAGGGGGATACGAATGTCCACGGTTCGTGGCACTCTGTCTTGTGGCCGGTTGTCGGTCGGCATCCGTCTGCCGAGAAACCCGCCGTTTCATCCTTCCTAGAAAGTCCGCCTGTGCTGGGAAAAATCCTCTTCCGCTATCTCTCCCGATACCGGTGGCTGCTGCTCGGTGTGCTGGTGTTCCAGCTCGCCAGCGCTGCGGCGACCCTCTACCTCCCGCGCCTGAACGCCGACATCATCGACAAGGGCGTCGCCCAGGGTGACACCGCCTACATCTGGGGCACGGGTCTGTTCATGCTCGCCGTGTCGCTGGGGCAGATCATCGCCTCGGTCACCGCGACCTTCTTCGCCGCGCGCGCCGCGATGGGCGCCGGCCGCGACATCCGCGCCGACGTCTTCGGCAAGGTCAGCGGCTTCTCCGAGCGCGAGGTGTCGCAGTTCGGCGCCGGCTCGCTCATCACCCGCAACACCAACGACGTGCAGCAGGTGCAGATGCTCGCGATGATGGGCGCCACCATGCTCGTCACCGCCCCGCTGCTCGCGATCGGCGGCATCTTCTTCGCCATCCAGACCAACGTCGGCCTCAGCTGGCTGATCGCGGTCTCGGTGCCGGCGCTGCTGATCCTCGCCGCGCTCGTGATCGGCCGGATGGTGCCGCTGTTCCGCAGCTACCAGGGCAAGCTCGACAACGTCAACCGCATCATGCGCGAGCAGCTCACCGGTGTGCGCGTCGTGCGCGCGTTCGTGCGCGAGCGCATCGAAGAGGAGCGTTTCCGCGGGGCCAACACCGACATCATGGTCGTCGGCCGCAAGGTCGGCTCGCTGTTCGTGCTGCTGTTCCCGCTGTTCATGCTCATCCTCAACGTGACCGTCGTCTCGGTCATCTGGTTCGGCGGCATCGAGGTCAACAACGGCACGGTGCAGGTCGGCACGCTGTTCGCCTTCATGCAGTACATCGGCCAGATCATGGGCGGTGTCATCATGGCGAGCTTCATGGCGATGATGATCCCGCGCGCCGCGGTCTCCGCCGAGCGCATCGGCGAGGTGCTCGACTCCGAGTCCACCCTGGCGCGCCCCGAGAACGGCGTCAGAGAGTTCCCGGTGCCCGGAGCAGTCGCGCTCGACGACGTCGAGTTCACCTACCCCGGCGCCGACTCCCCGGTGCTGCGCGGCATCAGCTTCGCGGCCGAGCCGGGAGAGACGGTCGCGATCGTCGGCTCGACCGGTTCCGGCAAGACGACCCTCATCTCGCTCATCCCGCGGCTCTTCGACGTCTCGGGCGGCTCCGTCCACGTCGGCGGCACGGATGTGCGCGAGGCCGACGTCGAGTCGCTGTGGGACAGCATCGGCCTCGTGCCGCAGCGTCCGTTCCTCTTCACCGGCACCGTCGCGTCGAACCTGCGCTACGGACGCGAGGAGGCGACCGATGAAGAGCTCTGGCACGCGCTCGACATCGCGCAGGGTCGCGACTTCGTCGAGGAGATGCCCGATGGGCTCGACTCGCGCATCGCCCAGGGCGGCACGAACGTCTCCGGCGGTCAGCGGCAGCGTCTCGCGATCGCGCGTGCGATCGTGCACCAGCCGCAGATCCTCGTGTTCGACGACTCGTTCTCGGCACTCGACCTCACCACGGATGCCCGGCTGCGCCAGGCGCTGTGGCGGGAGCTCCCGCACGTGACGAAGATCGTGGTCGCGCAGCGCGTCTCCACGATCACGGATGCCGACCGCATCGTCGTCCTCGACGGCGGCACCATGGTCGGCGTCGGCACGCATGAGCAGCTGCTCGAGACGAACGACACCTATCGAGAGATCGTCGAGTCGCAGCTGGGGGTGGACGCATGAGCGAGCAGAACAACGAACAGGGCGCGGTCAAGCGCGGCCGCGGCCGCGGAAAGGCGGCGACGGCAGTGGCCGAGGTCGAGCTGTCGGCCGAGGAGCAGTACGAGGCCGAGCTCGCCGAGCAGGCGCGCCAGAACTCGGGTGACTGGGACAGCGTGGCGCCGGGCAAGGCCGACAACTTCGGTCCGAGCTTCGCGCGCATGATCGGGCTGCTGAAGCCCTCGGCGATCTGGTTCGTCTTCGTGTCGATCCTCGGCGCCTTGGGCGTCGTGCTCACGGTCGCCGCGCCCAAGGTGCTCGCCGAAGCGACGAACCTCGTCTACAAGGGCTTCATCTCCATCCAGCTCGGGCAGCCGAACGGCGACTTCCCCGGCTTCCCGGCCGGCACACCGCAAGACGTCGTGATCGATGCCCTGCGTGGTTCGGGTCAGGACGACTTCGCGAACCAGGTCGGGGCGCTGGGCGACTTCACCGTCGGCCAGGGCGTCGATTTCGAGGCGCTGCGTCTGGTGATCGCCGCGGTGCTCGCGATCTACGTGGCTGCGGCATTCCTCACCTGGATCCAGGGTTACGTCATCAACGTGATCATGGTGCGCACCATGTGGCGACTGCGTGAGTCGGTCGAGGCGAAGATCAACCGCCTGCCGCTGGCGTACTTCGACAAGGTGCAGCGCGGTGAGCTGATCTCGCGCGTCACGAACGACATCGACAACATCACGCAGACGATGCAGCAGTCGCTCTCCGGTGCACTCACCTCGGTGCTCACCGTGATCGGCGTGCTCGTCATGATGTTCTCGATCTCGTGGCAGCTCGCGCTCGTCGCACTCATCACGCTGCCGCTCATGGCGGTCATCTTCGGCATCATCGGACCGCGTTCGCAAAAGGCCTTCGGCACGCAGTGGCGCAAGGTCGGTCGACTGAACGCCCGTGTCGAGGAGGCATTCTCCGGTCACGCGCTGGTGAAGGTCTTCGGACGCGAGAAAGATGCTCTGGACAAGTTCCAGGTCGAGAACGAAGAGCTGTTCCAGGCGAGCTTCAAGGCACAGTTCCTCTCCGGCATCATCATGCCGGCGATGATGTTCGTCGGAAACCTCAGCTACGTGGGCATCGCGGTGCTCGGTGGCCTGATGGTGGCGAACGGCCAGCTGCGACTCGGCGACGTGCAGGCGTTCATCCAGTACTCGCAGCAGTTCACGCAGCCGCTGTCCGAGCTGGGGGGCATGGCTGCCGTGGTCCAGTCGGGCACGGCATCCGCCGAGCGGGTGTTCGAGCTGCTCGACGCCGACGAGCAGGAGGCGGACGACGCCGATGCTCCCGAGCTCGTCGAGGGCAAGGGCGTCATCGAGTTCGAGAACGTCGCGTTCTCGTACACGCCCGACCGCCCGCTCATCCGGGACCTGTCGTTCCGGGTGGAGCCGGGGCAGACGGTCGCGATCGTCGGACCCACCGGAGCGGGCAAGACGACGCTGGTCAACCTGATCATGCGCTTCTACGAGCTCAGCGGCGGACGCATCACCCTCGACGGTCAGGACATCGCCGAGGCGACCCGCGACGAACTGCGCTCACGCACCGGCATGGTGCTGCAGGACCCGTGGCTGTTCGCCGGCAGCATCCGCGAGAACATCCGATACGGTCGCTCCACGGCGACCGATGAAGAGGTTCTCGCCGCCGCCAAGGCGACCTACGTCGACCGCTTCGTGCATGCCCTTCCCGAGGGTTACGACACCGTGCTCGACGAGGATGCCGCGAACGTCTCGGCGGGCGAGCGTCAGCTCATCACCATCGCCAGGGCGTTCGTCGCGCAGCCGTCGATCCTCATCCTCGATGAGGCCACGTCGGCGGTCGACACCCGCACCGAGCTGCTGCTGCAGCACGCGATGGCTGCGCTCCGCGAGGGTCGCACGTCGTTCGTGATCGCGCACCGCCTGTCGACCATCCGCGACGCCGACCTCATCCTCGTGATGGAGCACGGCGACATCGTGGAGAAGGGTACGCACGACGAGCTCATCGCCGCGCAGGGCGCTTACTGGCGTCTGTACCAGTCGCAGTTCGAGCAGGCAGCGACCGACATCGACGCTGAAGACGCTCTCACCGGATCGACGCCCGTCGTCGTCACCGGAGAGGCCGGCGACGACGAGAGTGCGAAGGAAGAAGCCGCCGCCGTGGCCGGAGCATCGGTCGGGGCCCAGGCGCCCGCGGCCGAGGTCGCCGCCGCGCAGGCTCTGCTCGAGGACGGCGCCGACGGCTCCGCTCCTCGCGGCTGATCCCGCCGCACACGCCTCACGCACAGCGCCCCCTCCCGCACACGCGGGGTGGGGCGCTGTGCTGTGTGCGCGGTTCTGCGTGCCAGGTGCTGTGTGCGCAGCAGGTGAGGAGTCAAAGAACGCCGCCTCCTCAGGCCTGGAGGCGGCGTTCTTTGACTCTTCAGGGTGAGAGAGTCAGCGTGCGTCGGTGGTGATGCCGAGGAGCTCGAGCGGGTGGGTCAGACGCCACCAGGGACTCGGGCCCTCGACGTCTCGCGCCAGGACCAGGGGAACCGTCGCGCTGTCGAGCGGTCCGACGGTGGTCATCGTTCCCACCGTGTCGTCTTCATCGCGCTCGTCCGCGAGGTCGAAGGTCGGCGTCGCCGTCGCAAGGGCGCCGTTCCAGAGCACCACATCGGCGTCGGAGTCGGTGACGACCTCGACATCCTCACCCCACAGGGTCGTGACGCGTCCGACGACCGTACCCGCGGCGACCGCCGGGCCCTGCGCCTGCAGTGCAGCTTCGGTCTCGGCGAAGAGCGAGCGGGTCAGGGCGAGCCGCTCATCGTCGCCCGCCTGGTTCAGCGCGGCGGCGTACAACTTCACCGTCGTGTCGCCGACCGTCACATCCTTCGCCGTGAGCAGGTTCCAGCCGACCAGCGTGCCGGTCTTGATGCCGACGACACCCGGGTCGGCGAGCATCTTGTTCGTGTTGACGACCGTGCCCGCGCCGGGCAGGTCGACCGATTTCGTGCCCACGATCTCGGCGAACACCGGATTCTGCATCGCCAGCTCGCCCAGTGCGATGAGCGAATCGGGCGTCGAGACGTTGCGTTCGTCGAAGCCCGACGGGGTGACGACCGTGATGCCGGTGAGGTTGCGCTCTCTCAGCCAGGTCTCCGCGGCGGACGCGAACTCCCGGTCGGAGCCCCAGATCTCGGAGGCGAGCCGATCGATGTAGTTGTTCGCCGAGCCGAGGAGCGTGCCCTGCAGCAGCTGGTACTCGGTCAGCACGCCGTCGACGGGCACATCCAGCGCCGACTGATCACTGCGCCGGTAGTCCCAGTACTCCACGCTGTCGCGGTAGCTGAAGCGGAACTCGGGGCCCTGCTCGCCGAGGGCCAGCGGCATCCGGTCGAGCACCATCAGGCTGCTCACGACCTTGGTGATGCTCGCGATGCTGACGGCACCGGGGTTCGAGGCCACCGTGCTCAACCCGCCGATGCCGACAGCGGCGCTGCCCTCGCCGGGCCAGGTGGGCGCAGCCGCGGCGGCGGGGACCGTGCTGAACTCGACGGACTGCACCGTGGGCGGCACTTCGTGCAGCGGCCAGAGCATCGTCGTGCCGGCGTAGGCGGCGACGATCGCGACCAGCGTCGCCAACGGCACCAGGATCCCCGGACGGGCGATCGCCGGTCGCAGGTGGGCCCCGCGCATCAGTCCGCCTGTCTGCTCAGCCTCGGCCGGCTCGTCGAGGGTGGCGAGAGGCGGGTGCGCGGCGACCGTTGCGGCATCGACCCAGGTGAGGGCCGTCGCCCCGGTCGTGTCATCCGCCCACTGCGGTGCGCTCGCGTCGAGGAGAGCATTCGCGTCGTCCGCCGGCTCTTCACCGGTCGTCCGCTCGGACGGGACGAACGGCGGTTTGGTCAGCGGGGGTGTCGTCGGGATCGCATCCCCGGGCTCAGCGGGCTCCATGGCCTCGACGGGCTCGACGGGTTCGGTGAGGAACTCGGGTTCCGGCTCGACGTCGCCGCCCGTGGACTTCTGCGTCGTGAACAGCGCGCCGATCGCCGCGGAGTCGACCGGGATCGCCGGGGCCACGACGGCGTCCGGAGGGCGCACATCGCCCGCGAACAGCCGGTCGGCGGCGAAGGCTGAGGAGTCGCCGGAGTCCGCTGGTGCAGCGTCCCGCGCGGCCGGCAGGTCGTCGACGGGTCCGGAGGGGACGGCGTCCGGCGAGCTGTCGCCATCGACGACGCCCGTCGCCTCGTCGGCGGGATCTGAAGCGGTCACTCGTTTACGGTACCCAATCCCGGGCGCGTTGCGCGGCGCGCAGCCTCGTCGCGCACGGGGTGTCGTGAGCCGGTAGGCTCTTCAGCACAACCACGGGAGTCCGGCGAGCCGGGCTGAGAGGGAGCGAATCGCGCTTCGACCGTCGAACCTGATCTGGGTCATGCCAGCGCAGGGAGGAGTTCAGATGAGCACGTCCACGTCCACATCGGCGTCCACGAAGGCCCAGGCCTCGCCCCCGGCCAGGAGCTTCCTGCGCTGGCGCATCGTCGACATCGTCGTCGCCAGCGTCATCGGTGTCGCCGCCGGCCTGATCTTCCTCGCGTGGAACGTCGGCTACCTCGGCCCGAAGGCCCTGCTCGAGCCGCTGCTCCCCGGCGTCCAGGGCCTCCTCGACGGCCCGTGGCTCTTCGCCGGCGTGCTCGGCGGGCTGATCATCCGCAAGGCGGGCGCGGCGATCTACGTCGAACTGCTCGCGGCGGTCGTCTCCGCCCTCATCGGCAACCAGTGGGGCGGATTCCTCACACTCGAGGCAGGACTCGTGCAGGGCCTCGGCGCCGAGCTGATCTTCCTCCTCTTCTTCTACCGCCGCTGGTCGCTGCCGGTCGCGATCCTCGCGGGTGCCGGTGCTGCCCTCGCGGGCGGGATCAACAACCTCGTGCTCTGGTACGCCGGCTCCGGGCCCGCCTTCACGACGATCTACCTGATCAGCACGGTCATCTCCGGTGCCGTCATCGCGGGTGCGCTGTCGTGGGTGCTGGCGCGAGGCATCGCCGCGACCGGAGCGCTCGACCGATTCGGCTCCGGGCGCGAGGCGCGCGTCCGCGTCTGATGACGGCGGATCACACCGTCCCCGCCGCCGTCGAGGCACGCGGCTGGGGGTGGCGCCACGCGAGTCGCCTCGCCTGGGCGCTCAGCGACGTCTCGTTCCGCATCGACCCCGGTGAGCGCGTGCTGGTGCTCGGCGCGTCCGGCGCGGGCAAGTCCACCCTGCTGCACGGACTCGCGGGCGTGCTCGGCGGCGAGGAAGAGGGCGAGAGCACGGGCGAACTGCTCGTCGACGGTGCTCCCGCCGTCGCCACCCGGGGGCGTGCCGGCCTCGTGCTGCAGGACCCGGACTCGCAGGTGATCCTGGCGCGAGCGGGCGACGACGTCGCCTTCGGCTGCGAGAACCTCGGCGTTCCGCGGGCGGAGATCTGGCCGCGGGTGGAGGCGGCGCTGGATGCCGTCGGCCTCGATGTGCCGCTGGACCACCCGACCAAGGCGCTCTCCGGCGGACAGAAGCAGCGGCTCGCGCTCGCCGGCATGCTCGCGATGCGTCCGGGTCTCGTGCTGCTCGACGAGCCGACCGCCAACCTCGACCCGACCGGGGTCGTCGAGGTGCGTGACGCGGTGCAGCGGATGCTGCAGGCGCAGCCCGCGACGCTCATCGTCGTCGAGCACCGCCTCGAGGTCTGGCTGCCGCTCATCACCCGCGTGATCGTGATCGGGGCCGGGGGAGTGGTGGCCGACGGGGCACCCGGCGAGGTGCTCGGCGACCAGGGTGCACGGCTCGCGGCCGACGGCGTGTGGGTGCCGGGGCACGCTCCCGCCGCCCCGCCGCCCCCGCGCGGGATGCCGGGGGAGACTCTGCTCTCGGCGCGCGGACTCGCCGTCGCCCGCGTCAAGGGACGCCCGGTCGCCACCGGTATTGACCTCGACGTGCACGCCGGCCAGGCGCTGGCGATCACCGGTCCGAACGGCGCAGGAAAGTCCACGCTCGGGCTCACTCTCGCGGGACTCCTTCCGCCGGCCGCGGGTGACCTGACGGCATCCGCCGTGCTCGCCGCCGGGGCTGATCCCTCGCCGATCCGCTGGGCGTCGCGGGATCTGCTGACCCGCATCGGCATGGTGTTCCAGGAGCCGGAGCATCAGCTGCTCGCCAAGACCGTGCGTGAGGAGCTCGCCGTCGGTCCGCGGGCGCTCGGCACGCCCGAAGACGAGATCACCGCCCGCAGCGACGAACTGCTCGACCGTCTGCGGCTGTCGCACCTCGCCGCCGCCAACCCGTACACGCTCTCCGGAGGCGAGAAGCGCCGGCTCACGGTCGCTGCGGCCATCGCGACCCGGCCCCGCATACTCGTCCTCGACGAACCCACTTTCGGGCAGGACGCCCGCACCTGGGCGGAACTCGTCGCCATGCTCGCGGCGCTCCGCGACGAGGGGTCGGCGATCGTCACGATCACCCACGACCTCGACGTGGCACGCGCGCTGCACGCCGAGCGGTTCGAACTCGGAGGCGTGTCATGACCCTGCTCGACACGCAGGCGCGCACCGGAGCGCTCGCCGCCGTCAATCCGGTGGCCAAGCTCGGGGTCAGTGCGCTGATCGCGGTGCCGCTGATCCTGACGCTCGATCCGGTGTCGGCATCCGTCGCCCTCGTGCTGGAGTTCGTGCTGTTCCTGTCCGCCGGAATCGGCTGGCGCGAGTTCTGGATGCGCACCTGGCCGGTCTGGCTCGCCGCACCCCTGACCGGCCTGACCATCGCGCTCTACGGCGAGACGAGCGGCACCGTCTACGTCGACTGGTTCGTGCTGCGGATCAGCGAGGGGTCGCTCGCGCTCGCCCTCGCCACCATGCTGCGGGTGCTCGCGATCGCGCTGCCCTCGGTCGTCCTGTTCATCACGGTCGACCCGACCGACCTCGCCGACGGCCTCGGCCAGATCCTGCGGCTCCCCGCCCGGTTCGTGCTCGGCGCGCTCGCCGGGTTGCGGATGGTGGGGCTCTTCCTCGACGACTGGCGAGCGCTCGAGCTCGCCCGCCGAGCGAGGGGCGTGGCCGATCGTGGTCGCATCCGCCGGTTCCTCGGCATGGCGTTCGCGCTGCTCGTGCTGTCGATCCGCCGCGGAGCGAAGCTCGCCACCGCCATGGAGGCCCGGGGATTCGGGGCTCCGGGGCGGCGGACCTGGGCGCGCGAGTCGCGGTTCGGCGCGGCCGAATGGATGCTGCTCGCCGTGGGAGCCGCGATCTCGGGTATCGCGATCGCGGCAGCCGTCGCCACCGGGGCGTGGAACTTCATCCTCGGCCCTGGCGCCTGAGCGCGGTGTCAGCGCGGGATCACGTCGCGTTCCAGAGATCTCGGTAGTAGGCGAGGCGCTCGCGGTCGGGCTCGACGCCGTAGGCCTCGATGAGCGCGTCCTCCCAGCCGGGGCCGTAGTTCCACTCGGTGCTCATGGCGGCGACGGCGATGTCGGCCCAGCGGTCGGCCACGCCGAGCATGGCCAGGTCGACGTGCGCGAGCCAGTGGCCGTCGTCGCCCACCAGAGTGTTCGGGCAGCAGGCATCGCCGTGGCAGACGACGAGGCGGTCGATCTCGGGTGCGGTTCGGAGTGCCTCCGGCATGACGATGCCGCGCTGTTCGGCGTTCTCGATGCGCGACGACACGCTCCATTCCCAGGGGCAGTCCGCGACGGGCAGGGCGTCGTGCATGGCGCGGAGTGCCTCGCCGACGGCACGCACGGCGGTCGCGGGTTCGGCGATCCACCGTGGGTCCACGGCGCTCAGCCCGTCGAGCCCGGCGGTGACCATCCACTCGTGCGTCTCGTCGGCGCCGCTGTCGAGCACGGTCGGCACCGTGATCCACTGCGAGGCCCACTGCATCCGCTCCGCCTCGTCGCGCAGCGTGGACTCGAGGTTCCGCGGTCCCCACTTGATGAAGAACGGTTCGCCCTGGCCTGTGGCGCGGAAGGTCAGCCCGCCGGCATTGTTCCGCCACACGCACTCGAGGTCCGCACCGCGGGCGAGGAGCCGGACGCGATCGGGCACGACGACGTCTTCGGTGGGGATGGTCATGCTCCCATCCTGCCGGAGGCTTCGGATGGGGGGACCGATCCGGCCGCAGGCTTCGGATGTCTGGACCGTTCTCGGTGGAGACGGTGTCGTAGGCTCGCTGTGAACGCAGCTCCTGCGGGCTGGCGCCACCCGTTTCGTGGTGGAACCAGGAACCACGTAGGCTGAGACCGCGTTCCAGCGAAGCGTGTCGCGCAACGACGTTCGAAGGAGAACCTCAGATGCAGATCAGCGGTCAGGGTGCACTCATCACCGGAGGGGCCTCCGGCCTCGGGCTCGCCACCGCACGCAGGCTCGTGGCGGCAGGAGCCCATGTCACGATCATCGACCTCCCCTCGTCGAAGGGCGCGGAGATCGCGGACGAGCTCGGCGGACTCTTTGTCGCCGCCGACGTCACGAGCGCCGACGAGGTGCAGGCGGCCGTCGCCGCCGCGCAGTCCGCGGCCCCCCTGCGCGTCGTCGTGAACTGCGCCGGTATCGCGCCGCCCGCCAAGGTGCTCGACCGCGAGGGGAATCCCGCGGTGCTCGCCGACTTCGAGCGCGTGATCCGCATCAACCTCGTCGGCACGTTCAATGTCATCTCGCAGGCCTCGGCCGTGATCGCGAAGAACGAGCTGCACGACGAGGAGCGCGGCGTCATCGTCAACACCGCGAGCGTCGCCGCCTTCGACGGGCAGATCGGTCAGCCCGCCTACTCCGCATCCAAGGGTGGGGTGCACGCGATGACCCTCCCCGTCGCACGCGAACTCGCCCGCCACGGCATCCGGGTGTGCACGATCGCCCCCGGCATCATGGAGACGCCGATGCTGATGGGGCTCCCGCAGGCCGCGCAGGACTCGCTCGGCCAGCAGGTTCCCTTCCCGTCGCGCCTCGGTCGCCCCGACGAGTACGCCGCCCTCGTGCAGCAGATCGTCGAGAACGGTTACCTCAACGGCGAGACCATCCGTCTCGACGGCGCCATCCGCATGGCCCCGAGATGACCGCAGCCCCCACTTCCCGTCGCGATCAGAACCCAGGAGAAACCATGTCCCTTGCCGGAAAGACCATCCTGATGTCGGGCGGCAGCCGCGGAATCGGACTCGCGATCGCGCTGCGGGCAGCTGCCGACGGTGCGAACATCGCGATGCTCGCGAAGACCGACACCTCGCATCCGAAGCTCGAAGGCACCATCCACACGGCCGCCGAGCAGATCCGGGCAGCCGGCGGCAACGCGCTCCCGATCGTCGGCGACGTGCGCGACGACGACGACATCACCGAAGCGGTCATGAAGACGCAGGGCGAGTTCGGCGGCATCGACATCGTCATCAACAACGCCAGCGTCATCGACCTCTCGCGCTCGCTCGACCTGGGCGCCAAGAAGTACGACCTGATGCAGGACGTCAACGTGCGCGGCACCTTCATGCTGTCTCGCGCGGCCGTGCCGATCCTGAAGGATGCCGAGAACCCGCACATCCTCTCCCTCTCGCCGCCGCTCAACCCGAGCCCGAAGTGGCTCGGCGCGCACACGGGGTACACACTCGCGAAGTTCGGCATGACGCTGGCGACGCTCGGCCTCGCGGCGGAGTTCGCGCGCGACGGGATCGCCGCCAACACGCTGTGGCCCCGCACCACAATCGCGACGGCGGCTGTGCAGAACCTGCTCGGCGGCGACAAGGTCATGGCCGCGAGCCGCACGCCCGCGATTTACGCGGACGCCGCGTACGCCGTGCTCCTCAAGCCCGCGGCGTCGTACACGGGGCAGTCGCTCATCGTGGAAGACGTGCTCGAGGACGACGGGGTGACCGACTTCTCCGGCTACGCCGCGATCCCCGGCACACCCGACAGCGCGCTGTTTCCGGACATCTTCCTCGACTGAGGGCGGGGCACGCCGCTCAGATCAGCAGGTACACCGCGCCGAGGATCGTCAGCACGATCACGATGCGGTCGAACACGCGCTGGTTCATGCGCCGCGCGACCCGGAGGCCGAGCAGCGCACCGATCACCACGAGCGGGGCGAGCACGGCATCCATCAGCAGCACCGGCGGGTGGAACAGCCCGAGGCCGGCGAGGAACGGCACCTTGATCACGTTGATGATGGCGAAGAACCACGCCGAGGTGCCGAGGAACACCTGCACCGGCGTGCGGGTGGCCAGGAAGTACATCGACATGACCGGTCCGCCCGCGTTGGCGACCATGGTCGTGAAACCACCGAGCGTGCCGTAGGCGCCCGCGAGCACGATGCCACCCGACGGCGGGGCCACCGTGTCGGCCTTCGCGTCGGCCTTGCTCTGCCGCCATCGGCGCCACAGGGTCACGGCGATCATCAGGAGCAGGATCACGCCGATGGCCCGGCGGACCACCCCGTCACCGGCGAGTGCGAGGAACGCGAATCCGACGAGGAGTCCCGCGATGACCGCGGGCGCGAGGCGTAGCAGCGTCGGCCAGTGGGCGTGCCGGCGGTAGGCGAACAGCGCGAACAGGTCGCCCACCATGAGCAGCAGCAGGGTCGCGGCCGTCGAGGTGCGGGCGGGCAGCACCGCGGCGAACAGGGCGATGGCCAGGATGCTGCCGCCGGGCAGTGCGGTCTTGGAGATGCCGATCGTGACCGCGGCCACGGCGAGGGCGACCCAGGCCCACGGGTCGAGCGCGATCACCGTTCGAGTTCGGCGACGATCGCGTCGTAGCCGAGCTTCCTCGCGAGGTCGACCGGCAGCACACCGTCACCGTCGCGGATGCCGGTGTCCGCCCCGCCGTCGAGAAGCGCGCGCACGACCTCGACGTAGCGGGAGGAACCGTCGCCGAGCACGATCGCCTCGTGCAGCGCCGTCCAGTTCAGGTTGTTGACGTGGTTCGGGTCGACACCCGCCTCGAGCAGGATCTCGACCGTCGACAGCAGTCCGCGTTCGGAGGCCGGGATCAGGGCGGTGCCGCCGAAGCGGTTCGTGCTCGTCAGATCGGCGCCGCTCTCGAGCGTCAGGCGCAGGATCTCGTCGTGACCGCGGGCCCCGGCGTACAGGTAGGCGGAGTCCTGGATGTCGTCCTTCGCGTTCACGTCGGCGCCGGCCTCGATGAGCGCCCGTGCCGCGTCGACCTGATCCGCCTTGGTCGCGGCGACCAGGGCGGTCATGCCGCCGTCGCCCCGCGCTTCGATCGCAGCTCCCGCATCGAGGGCCGCGCGCACGGCATCCTCATCTCCGTCTCCGGCGGCGATGAGCAGGTCCTGAGTGGCGTCGGACATGGAGACCTCCGGTGTCGGTGCGGACGGGGCGCGGTTCGCGGTGCAAGCCGTCGCGGTCAGCAGCACGGCGACGAGTGCACTGAGGATGAGGGTCGGGCGCACACGCATGCGTCTGGTATACCAAACGATGCTGAACGCCGTCGGCCGATCAGCTGCGAGTGGCGGCGAGTGCGGCCGTGAACCGGGCGGCGCGCTGCTCGATGTCGGCCCAGTCGGATGCGGCGATCGATGCGCCGTTGGCCAGGTCGCCACCGGCGCCGACCGCGACCGCACCCGCCGCGAACCAGGCTGCGAGGTTGTCGGGGCTCACGCCGCCGGTCGGCATGAGCGGGGCGTCGGGGAACGGGCCCCGCAGTGCGCCGAGGTACGACGGGCCGCCCAGCGATGCCGGGAAGATCTTCACGACGTCGACGCCCAGCTCGAGCGCGCCCATCACCTCGGTGGGGGTCATGGCGCCGGTCATCACGACGCGATCGGTGTCGAGCATCGAGCGGGTCAGGTGAGGGAGCGTGCCGGGGCTGACGAGGAACTCCGCCCCCGCATCCGCGGCCGCCGCTGCCTGCGCGGCGGTCGTCACGGTCCCCGCGCCGATGTACGCGGCGTCGCCGTGGCGGGCGATGAGTTCGCGGATCACGGCGGGCGCGTCGGGCGTCGAGAAGGTCACCTCGATGCCGGTGACCCCGCCGCGGATGATCGCCTCGGAGGCCTCCAGGGCCAGCTCGGGGGACGAAGCGCGGAGCACGGCGAGGATGCCGGTGCTGCGGGCGCGGTCGAGACGGTCTGTCATGAGGCTCCTTGCGGTGGGGGACCCTCCCATTCTCCCTTGCCGGGGAGTCCGCTTCCGCGCGGGGAGGTACCGGTCCGTCGCGCTCAGCTGCGGTGCGGAACCCAGGCGTCGATCAGGAGCTTCGACTCCTTGAGCCCGAGGCCCGTCTGCTCCCGGAGCAGCTTGATCGCGCCGATCTGGGAATCGCGGGCGATGAGACCGTCGATCTCGGATGCCACGGATGCCGGCAGTGAGGCGCGCACGGTCGACGGCGTCAGCGCACTCGGGGTGATGGAGGAGTGCACGGCGCTGGCGTTCGACACGGCGGCGAGGTGCGGAGCGGTCGTGCTGGCCGACCAGTGCTCCACGCGATCCTTCGCCTCTTTCAGGCCCACGCCGGTGTGGTCGCGGTAGAGCTTGATGGCGTGGATCTTGTGCCCTGCTCCGACGAGCCGGTCGATCTCGGCGACGACGTCGGGGGTGAGTCCGGAGGCGGGTGCCGACGCCGAGGAGGCGGGTGCGGAGCGAGGCGTCGCGGCCGTCGGCGTGAAGACCTGCGGTTCCGGAAGCTTCGGCCGCATCCCGCGCAGCGCGATCGTCAGGATCGCGACGACGACGATCAGGCCGACGACGATCCCGACGATCCACAGCACAGCATCCATGGGGTCAGTCTACGGAGACGCCATCCGCCGCCCCAGGGGCTTGCGGGCTACTTGGCGACGAGCGTGGTCTCGAAGCGGTAGAGGTCGGGACGGTAGCAGTGGTGTCCGAACTCGATCGCCGCGCCGGACTGGTCGAACGAGATGCGCTCCATCGTCAGCAGCGGCCCGCCGGCTTCGATCTCCAGCAACTCGGGCTCGTCGGCCTCCGCCCGCCGGGCTCCGATCTTCTGCTTGGCGACGCGGATGGCCACGCCGCGCGCACGCAGCACCTGGTAGAGGCCGCGGGATTCGAGCTGCTCCGACGAGATGTTCGCGAACTCGCCCGGCAGGTAGTTCTCCAGCACGGCGACGGGGACGCCGTCGGTGCTGCGTCGTCGGCGCAGATGCAGCACCTCGGTGCCGGGGGCGAGGCCCAGCGCAGCCGCGACCTCGTCGGGTGCCGCGATCACCTCGTGGGTGAGCACCTGTGTCCCCGGTTCGTGATGGGCGCTCTGCAGGTCTTCGAACAGGCTGGTGAGCTCGACCTGGCGTGTGACGGAGCCCTGCACGACCTGGGTGCCGATGCCACGGCGCCGTACGAGGAGGCCCTTGTCGACGAGCTCCTGGATGGCGCGCCTGATGGTGGGCCGGGACAGGCCGAGCTGCTCGGCGATCGAGATCTCGTTCTCGAGGCGGGCACCGGCGGGGATGGCGCCGGATTGGATCGCGCTCTGGAGGCGCGTCGACACCTGGAAGTAGAGCGGGACGGGTCCCGTGCGGTCGATGTCGGCGAACAGATCGTTCGGCCACGGAGTGACGAGATCGGCCATGGTGCTCCGCTTTCTGTGAGGGAGTCATATTGTAGCGACAATCATACGATCGCCCATGTCACCTCTCTTTCGGCGGATCCGGGCGGTGAGGCGCGCGGAGATATCCGTTCCGAGGGCGACCTGACCCGTGAAATGCATAAAGTGCTATTGTTCGGACATGATGGAGTTCTCGTGAGCATCGTGGGGGATCCGCACCTGCTCGTGGAGCTCGGACTCCTCGCTCTGGCGTTCGTCCTCTCGCTCGCCGTCGGGATCGAGAGATCGCGCAAGCTCAAGAGCGCCGGGCTGCGGACGCACGTCCTGGTGGGGATCGGCTCCGCGATCTTCACGCTGATCTCGGCCTACGGATTCGACGGAGTGCTCGGCCCGGACGTGGCCGTCGATCCCTCTCGCATCGCGGCGCAGGTGGTCTCGGGCATCGGCTTCCTCGGGGCCGGGGTCATCTTCGTGCGCAACAACGCCGTCTCCGGGCTGACCTCCGCCGCGACCATCTGGGTCGTGGCGGCGATCGGCATGGCGTGCGGGGCCAACATGCCGCTGCTGGCGATCGCCGGCACGGGGCTGCATCTGCTGACGGTCGGCCCCCTGTCCCGCGTGCGCGACCGGTTGCGGCCCGAGCCGGAGCGGCTGCGGGTCACGCTGCAGTACGAGTCCGAGCGCGGTGCCATCCGCGAGGTGCTCGCCGCCGCCGAGCGCCGCGGTCTTCCCGCCACCCTCCTCGGAGCCGCACGGATCCACGGGGACTCCGACATGCGCGCGACGCTCGAGTTCGCGGAGGCTTCGCCCGAGATGCGGTCGGAGCTGATAGACGCGATCGCGCGGCTCGACGGGGTGCGATCGGTCGTGGTCCAGGGCTTCTCGGACGACGATTGATGCATATGTAATTACCTGCTAACATTTTCACCGGGCCTCGGGTCCGCCGTTCAATGGAGAAAGGAAATCGAGTGATCCGTATCGCGAATGCGCCGGTGAGCTACGGAGTCTTCGAGCTGGCTCGGCCGGATCTCGTCGCTCTCCCCGAAGGGGAGGAGCTCGCGCGCTGGATCAGCGAAGCCGGCTACCAGGGCATCGACCTCGGTCCGGTCGGCCTCCTCGGTCGCGGGACGGATCTCACGGATCGCCTGCAGAGGTACGGCCTCGAACTCGCCGGCGGCTGGATCGATCTGCCCTTCGCGGGCACCGATGACGAATTCGAGCGCGCGCTCGCCGACCTCGACGGCATCCTCGACGTCTTCGTCGCCGCCGCCGAGACCGGTCCGGTCCTCGCCCCGCTCCCGACCCTCGCCGATTCCGGCAGCGCCGAGCGCAAGGCACGCCCCGGTGGCGCTCCCGAGCTCACCCTCCGCGGCGACGACTGGGCCCGGTTCGCCGATCGCGTGAACATCACGACCGCCCGGGTGCGCGACCGCGGCCTCGAGCCCACGTTCCACCACCACGCCTGCACCTACGTGGAGACGCCGGAAGAAGTCGACGCGCTGCTCGCGTCGACCGATGTCGGACTCACCTTCGACTCCGGTCACCTCCTCATCGGCGGAGGCGACCCGCTGCCCGACTACCGTCGTTGGCGCGACCGCATCAACCACCTGCACCTGAAGGATGCGCGCACGCAGATCCTGCGCGAGGCGCTGCAGACCGACGACCCGATGCGGTCGGTGTGGGAGAAGCGCGTCTTCGTGCCTCTGGGCGATGGCGACCTCGCCGTCACCGAGCTCGTTGACGAGATCATCGACAGCGGATACGACGGATGGCTGATCGTCGAGCAGGACGTGGTTCCCCGCTCCGCCGCCGAGGTCGAGCAGGCCAAGGCCGAGCAGATCGCCAACCGCGACGCCCTCCGGAAGTGGTTCGCATGAGCATCACGCGCGTCGCCGTCATCGGCCTGGGAGCGATCAGCCAGAGCGTCCACCTGCCGCTGCTGCGCAGGAACGCCGAGAGCTTCGAGATCGCCGCCCTCGTCGACCTCTCCGCCGAGCGCACCGCCGCCATGGCCGTCCGCTACGGGGTCGCCGACGACCGTCGGTTCTCCTCCGTCGACGACCTGATCGCCGCGAAGGACGAGGGTGCGCTCGCGATCGACGCCGCCATCCTCGCCACCACCGGCTCCCACGCCGGCGATACGCTGCGCCTCGTGCGGGCCGGCATCCGGGTGCTCGCCGAGAAGCCCCTCGCCTACTCGCTCGCCGAGCTCGATGCGCTCACCGCCCACGCCGCGGAGGCGGGGATCGACCTGCGCGACTGGGTGCGCGTCGGGTACATGAAGGAGTACGACCTCGCGTCCCTCCGAGCCAAGGAGCTCCTCGCCGACGTCGACCTGCGCGCGGTGAGCGTGCAGGTGATGCACCCGCTGGACGGTTCGCAGCTGGCGTACGCCCGCCTCGCGGCGCCCACCGGCGACGTCTCCCGCGAGACCCTCGCTCCGCTGATCGACGCGACGTCGGCGATCGTCGACTCGGCCGTCGGCTCCGACCTCCCCGTCGACCTGCGCACGCTCTACACGAACGTCGTGCTCGGCTCGATCGTGCACGACGTCGGGCTGCTGCGCATGCTCATCGGCGGTCTGGGCGAGGTCCAGTTCGCGCAGCACTGGGGGCCGAAGATGCCCGGTTCGGTCCACCTGCGCGGTGCGCTCGCCCGCGACGAGACACCGTGGACCCTCGACTGGCACTACATCGACGCCTACCCCGACTACCAGGAGACCGTCACCTTCCACCACGAGACCGGCTCGATCGAGCTCGTCTTCGGAGTGCCGTATGTGACCAACCTCCCCACGATCCTCCGTGTGACCGAGAACCACCCGGAGCTGGGTATCCGCGTGAGCGAATCGCGCTGGATGCAGCAAGAGGCTTTCGAGAACGAGCTGTTCGCGCTGGCGGCACTGGTCCGCGGCGAGCGCCCCGACGGGGCGAGCGTCGAGGAGTCGATCGCCGATGTGCGCGTCGGGCAGCGGATGATCCGCGCGCTCGCGCTCTCGAAGGGCTTCGCACTCGACCCGAGCACCGAAGCCGCGCAGTAGTCACCCCCACCCGAGACCGAGCGGCATCCGCTCGGCGATCAGCGACACAGAAAGGTCCAGAAATGGTCACGAATGGAAAGCGCCGCCTTCTTGCGGCGTTCGCCCTCACCACTGTCGGTGCGGTCGTCCTCGCCGGCTGCTCCGGAGGATCAGAGCCGGAGGCCGAGGAGGAAACCGGACCGGTCACCCTCACCCTCACCACCAACTCCATCACCGGCGGCAAGAACGCCGCCGAGGCGGATTGGATCGCCGACTGGGTCATCCCCGAGTTCGAGAAGGCCATGAAGGCGGAGGACAAGGACGTCACCGTCGAGTTCCAGCCCCAGGGCGTCGACGACGAGGACTACAAGACCAAGATCGCCCTCGACCTGCAGTCGGGCAAGGGCGCCGACATCATCGGCATGGACGGCATCTGGGTCGGCGAGTTCGCCGAGGCCGGATACATCAAGCCGCTCGCCGATGTCGGCGGAGACGCGGTCGACGACTGGGACGGCTGGGCGCAGATCCCGGATGCCGTGCAGAACGCCCTCTCGTTCGACGGCGACCGCTACGGGGTGCCGCAGGGCGCCGACGGCCGCGTGCTCTACTACAACAAGGACCTCTTCGCGCAGGCGGGGCTCGACGAGGACTGGGGTCCCGAGAGCTGGGACGACATCCTCGATGCGTCGCGCGACCTCAAGAAGCTCGACGGCGTCACCCCGATCCAGCTCAACGCCGGCACGGCGATGGGCGAGGCGACCACCATGCAGGGGCTGCTGCCCATGCTGGTCGGCACCGGCGAGCAGGTGTACGAGGACGGCAAGTGGATCGGCGCCACCGACGGCATGGAGAAGGCGCTCGACCTCTACGAGACCATCTACGTCGACGAGGGCCTCGGCGACCCGGTCCTCCAGCAGGAGGCCTCGGGACGCGACACCTCGTTCCAGCTCTTCGCCGAGGGCAAGATCGGCATCCTGCTCGAGGGCGACTACTTCTGGCGCTCCGTGATCAACCCCGAGGAGGGTGTGGGAACCGCCCCCATGGCCGACCGTGACAGCGCCGTCGGCTACGCCAAGATCCCGGCGGTCGAGCCCGGTGAGGGCATCGACGGTCAGGACTTCGTCTCGATGTCCGGGGGAACCGGTCGTGTGCTCAACCCCAACTCGAAGCACGCCGAACTCGCCTGGGAGCTGCTCGCCTTCATGAACTCTCCCGAGGCGTACGAGGCGCGTGCCGCCGGCACCCTGGCCATCTCGCCCCGCAACGACGTGAACGAGAAGCTGCTCTCCTCCGACCCGATGCTCACCTTCGTCAGCGAAGAGGTGCTGCCGATCACGGCCTACCGTCCGGGACTCGCGGCCTACCCGCAGGTGTCGGTGCTGCTGCAGCAGGCCACGCTCGACGTCGCCACCGGAACCTCGGTCGACGATGCGCTGAAGACCTACGTCCGTGGTCTCGAAGGCGTCGTGGGTCCGGACGCGATCTCCGAGTGACCATGACGCAAGCAACGATGCCGGCGGGGAGCGTCACCACTCCCCGCCGGCGCCGCGCAGAGGATGTCGCGGGTCTCGGTCGGGCCAGGGCCACGCTCTTCGCGGCACCCGGTCTGCTCCTGATCGGCCTGTTCCTCCTCTTCCCGGCGATCTGGACCGTCTACCTCGGCATGACCAACTACCGGTTGACCGGCTTCGCCGCCGCCAACCCGGAGTTCATCGGCCTGGACAACTTCTCCACGGCTCTCAACGATCCGCGCTTCTGGAACTCGCTGTGGCTCACGCTCGTCTTCGTGCTCGTCTCGGGGATCATCGGGCAGACGATCCTCGGCTTCGCGCTGGCCTGGATGCTGCGCAACGTGCGTGCGGGGGTGAAGACCTTCATCGAGACGCTCGTGCTCGCCGCCTGGGTCATCCCCGCCTCGGTGGCGTCGTTCCTCTGGCTCGCGCTCCTGGATCGGCGCACCGGCACCCTGAACTCCCTCCTCGGCACCGAGGGCGCCGCGTGGCTGATCGAGCACCCGATGGAGTGCATCATCATCTTCAACATCTGGGTCGGGACCGCGTTCTCGATGCAGCTGTTCTCCTCGGCGATCAGCGCGGTGCCACCGTCGCAGCTCGAGAGCGCGCGCATGGTCGGCGCCAACACGTGGCAGCAGCTGCGCGATGTGATCCTGCCCAACATCAAGGGCCACCTGCTGACCAACACCCTGCTGATCACGCTGTGGACGTTCAACACCTTCACGCCCTACCTGCTCACCGCGGGCGGGCCGAACGGTCAGACCGACATCCTGTCGGTGTACATCTACCAGACCGCCATCCCCGGCGGGCAGCTGGGCCTCGGTGCAGCGATCTCGCTCATCATGCTCCTCATCAACCTCGTGATCGCGCTGATGTACACGCGCGTCTCGCGGGGTAAGAGCACCAAGAAGAAGAAGGTGACCTCATGATGACCACCATCAAGACGGTCGTGCGCGACCGCTCGGTGACCCACTTCGTCTCGCGGATCCTGTTCACGGTCGTGCTCGTCATCGTGTCGCTGTTCTTCGCCCTGCCGATGGTGTGGCTGGTCCTGGCCCCGTTCGACGCGACCCCGTCGCTGACGGTGTCGTGGCCGGACTGGACGCTCGACAACTTCGCGCGACTGGTCGAGAACCCCTACGCGATGAAGTCGATCCTCAACTCGCTGATCCTCGGCGTCGGAACCATGGCGCTCGTGATCGTCCTCGGCGCGCTGGCGTCGTATGCGATGAGCCGGATCAGCATCCCCGGCCGCGACGGCATCCTCTACGGTCTGCTGCTGCTCTCGTCGATCGTGACGGGGACGGCGGCCATGGTCCCGACGTTCCAGCTCATCAACCAGCTGCAGCTGATCAACACGCACGTCGGCGTCATCCTGGTGCTGGCGGGCGGCATCCTGCCGACGGTGATCTTCATCCTCAAGGACTTCATGGACTCGATCCCGAAGTCCTACGAGGAGTCGGCGCGGCTGTACGGCGCCGGCCCCTTCCGCATCCTCAAGGACATCGTGGTGCCGATCGCCCGCCCGGGTCTCGCGTTCATCGCGATCTGGACGATCGTGCAGGTCTGGGGCAACTTCCTCGTTCCGTTCCTGCTGCTGCGCACGCCCGACATGCAGCCGGCCGCCGTGCTCATGTACACCTTCTACACCGAGAGCGGCCAGGCCGACCTCCGTCTGATCTCGGCGTTCTCGCTGGTGTTCTCGGTGCCTGTCCTGCTCATCTACTTCTTTGTGAACCGTCGCTACGGTTTCCGCTTCCACGGAGGGATCAAGTCCTGATGGCCGCCATCATTGCAACCGAACTCGTCAAGGAGTACCCCGGCGGGGTGCGCGGCGTCGACAGTGTCGACGTCGAGATCGCGGACGGCGAGTTCTTCGCGCTCCTCGGCCCCTCCGGCTGCGGGAAGACCACGCTGCTGCGGTCGATCGCGGGTCTGGAGAGCATCACCTCCGGAAAGCTCACGATCGGCGAGAAAGACGTCACGAATGCGGAGCCGGGCGAGCGCGGCGTCGCGATGGTCTTCCAGGACTACGCGCTGTTCCCGCACATGGACGTGGGCGACAACATCGCCTACCCGCTGCGGATCCGCCGCGTGGGGAAGACCGAGCGCCGCACCACGGCCGAGTCGGTCGCGAACGGACTGTCGCTGAACGGACTCATCGAGCGCCGCCCCGGCCAGCTCTCCGGTGGTCAGCAGCAGCGCGTGGCTCTCGCCCGCGCCGTCGCGACCCGCCCCGACGTGCTGCTTCTCGACGAGCCGCTGTCGAACCTCGACGCCCGGCTGCGCCTCGAGGCGCGCACGTTCCTCAAGGAGCTGCAGCGCGACCTGGGGGTCACGACCGTATTCGTGACCCACGACCAGGCCGAGGCGCTCGCGCTCGCCGACCGGATCGCTGTCATGAAGTCCGGCAAGCTCCAGCAGATCGGCTCGCCGCGCGAGATCTTCCACCGCCCGAACAACACGTTCGTCGCGGGGTTCATCGGCTCGGTGCCGATGAACCTGCTCGAGACCGCGGTCTCGGGAGGAACCGTGCGGATCGGTGAATCCGATGTGACGGTTCCGACCGAAGCCGCCGCGTCGGCGCGCGAGGGGCAGACCGTGATCTGGGGCATCCGTCCCGAGTACCTGCGCTGGTCGACCGAGCCCGTCGAGGGCGGTATCGCTGCCGAGGTCGTCGTGACCGAGACCCTCGGTGCGACGAGCCTGGTGCTCGTGAGCGCGGGGGAGCACAAGCTCCAGGTCGTCGTCCCCGAGGAGCAGGAGCCGGCGCCGGGCGACCGCGGCTGGATCGTCCCGCAGCTCAACCGTGTGCTGCTGTTCGACGCCGAGAGCACCGAGCGGATCGGCTGATGAGCACCATCCGCACCACCCTCCACCTCACCCACGAGATCCAGAACGCCGACCGCTACGTGCGGGTGCCGTTCGACGTGCCCGCCGGCACCGACTCGCTCGAGGTGCGCATCTCGTACGACAGTGAGGCGGCGGTGATCGACCTCGGCTGCGAGGGCGCCGCAGGGTGGCGCGGATGGTCGGGCGGTGCGCGTACCTCCTCCGTGATCCGCACCGACGACGCCACGCCCGGGTACCTGCCCGGCCGCCCCGAGGAGGGCGAGTGGAACGTGATCCTCGGCGTGCACCGGCTGAGTGCCGGCGGCGCCGACATCACGGTCGAGATCTCGCTCCCCGCGGAGTCGACGATCGATCACGGACCGGATGCGGCCCCCGTGACCGGGGTGCCGCGGGGGAGTACGAGAAACCTCCCGGCGCCCGCCGGCCTGCGCTGGTTCGCCGGCGACTTCCACGCCCACACCCTCCACTCGGACGGCCGCGAGAGCATCTCGGGGCTCGCCGCACTGGGCGCGAGGGCCGGGCTCGACTTCCTCGCCGTCACCGACCACAACACCACCAGCCACCACGCGCACCTCCCGGGTGTCGGGATGCAGCACTCCATCACGCTGCTCCCCGGGCAGGAGGTGACCACGCACCGCGGTCACGCGAACGCCTTCGGCGACATCGGCTGGATCGACTTCCGCCGCCCCGCGCAGGAGTGGGTCGACGAGGTCGAGCGCCGCGGCGGTGTGCTCAGCGTGAACCACCCGATCTCGGGCGACTGCTCGTGGCTGCATCCGCTGGAGCGCGCCCCGCGGGCGATCGAGCTGTGGCACTCGACCTGGTACCGGGAGCTCATCGCGACCTCGCCGCTCGCCTTCCACGAACGGTGGGACAAGGATGCCGTGCTCCTCGGCGGCGCCGACTTCCACATGCAGAGCCAGGGCGTCGGCCCGGGCACTCCGACGACCTGGGTCGCGGCGGAGGACGCATCGCCCGAGGCGATCCTCGCCGGAGTCGCCGCCGGGCGCACCGCCATCATGGGCGGGGTGACCGTGCGCGACGGGCTCACCGCACCGGACCTCTTCACCGCCCCCGTCCTCCTGCGCATCGAGGACGAGCTCCTCGCCATCGACGCCGACGGACTGATCCTCGTCGACGGCGCCGGCGAGCGTCGCTCGGTGCACGGCGATCGCGTCGCGTTCCCGGCCGCGCGCTCCGCCGGCCCCCACTACCTGCTGCACCCCGACCGCAGCATCGCCGCCCTGTGCGCCTGACCGGCCGCACGCCCCACACCTTTCCCCAGAGAATCAGGAGTCCCGCCCGTGACCAGTGAGATCGTCGTCGTCCCCCACACCCACTGGGACCGCGAGTGGTACGAGCCGCACGATGTGTTCCGTCTGCGCCTGGTGCACATGCTCGACCGGCTGATCGGCATCCTCGAGGCGGAGCCGGAGTACCGGTTCACGCTCGACGGACAGGCCGCGGCGATCGAGGACTACCTCGAGATGCGCCCGGACATGCGCGACCGGGTCGTGGCGCTGGTCGAGCGGGAGCAGCTCAGCGTCGGCCCGTTCCTCATCCTCCTCGACGAGTTCGGCTGCGACGGCGAGACGATCATCCGCAACCTCGAGCTCGGCCGCGCCGCGAGCGCGCGTCTCGGACGCACGATGCCCGTCGGCTACCTCCCCGACATGTTCGGCCACGCGGCCCAGATGCCGCAGATCCTGTCGGGCTTCGGCATCCGGCACAGCGCCCTCTGGCGCGGCGTCCCCGCCGACATCGCCGAGCACGCCTTCTCGTGGGTCGCTCCCAACGGCGACGCCGTGCGGTGCGAGTACCTCTTCGACGGCTACGGCAACGGACTCGACATGTTCGCCCTGCCGGGGCAGCTGCCCGAACTCGCCCCCGACTACGCCGCCCGCACCGCATCCTGGTACGGCGACGACCCGGTGCTCGCGATGCTGGGCACCGACCACTCGGCACCGCCCGAGGACCTCGCCGAGGTCATCCGCGACTACGACGCGGGCGGGCGCGAACCGCACCTGTCGATCGCGACGCTCGACGAGCACCTCTCCCGGTATGAGACGGATGCCGCATCGCTTGCGGCCCTCCCGCAGGTGCACGGTGAGATGCGCTCGCACGCCCGCGGCAACCTCCTGCCCGGCGTCTTCTCGATCCGCACGAACCTCAAGCGCGAGATGGCCCGCTCCGAGCAGGCGCTCACCGCCGCCGAGCGCCTCGACCTGATGTACGGCACCCGCGACCACCGCTCGTTCTTCGACACGGCCTGGTACCGCATCGTGGAGAGCACCGCGCACGACTCCGTGACCGGATGCGGCGTCGACGCGACAGCCGAGCAGGTGGGCACGCGCATCCACACCGCCGGCCACATCGCGCGCGGTGTGATCGACACCGTGCTCCGTGACGTCTCGGCTGCCGTCTCGCCCGCACAGCACCTCGTGTTCAACCCCTCGGGGTTCGCCCGGCGCGCGCAGGTCGAGGTCACGCTGCACGGTGTCGACGCGGGCTCGCTCTCCGCGGGTGTGCAGCTGCTCGACCCGCTGACCACCGTCCTCGGCGACGAGTGGATGCGCACGGCCGACCTGCCGAAGATCCTCCGCCGCATCCACGGCCGCGAGCTCTTCGGCCAGCAGATCAACGGCTACGAGTGGGGCGAGCGGTCGCTGCGCTTCCAGGTCGCCGAGAGCCCGCAGGGCGTGTGGGACCTGGCCGCGTTCACCGTCGAGCTCGAGGAGCGCGTCGCCGCGGATGCCGCGGGCGACGACGTCTGGCACGTCGAGACCATCGCCGACCCTCGGCACCGGGCGCTCCTGGCCGTCGACGTCGACGGCCTCGCGCTCGCCGCGGTCGGCGAGACCACGGCGCCCGCATCGGCTGACGCGGTCACCGTGACGAGCGGATCGCTCTCCAACGGCGCGCTGACCGCGACCGTGAACGCCGACGGCACCGTCCGCATCGACGGTGCGGACGGCTCGTCGATCGACGGCGCGCTCGCTCTCGTCGACGACGGCGACTGCGGCGACTCCTACAACTACGGTCCGGTCGATGCGGCATCCGCCGTCTCGGCGCCCTCGTCGGTCGAGGTGACCGTGCTCGAGGAGGGGCCGCTGCGCGGCCGCATCCGCATCCGCCGGGTCTACGACCTGCCGGAGCGCTTGGACGCGGACCGCCGGCGCTCGACCTCGACGGTGCCGCTCGTGACCGAGACCACGATCGAACTGCGCGAGGGCGAGGGCTTCCTGCGCGTCGGCATCGACTACGTGAACACCGCCTCCGATCACCGGCTCCGGGTGCTGGTGCCCGTCGACGGCGCCGGGCTCGACTCCTCCCGCAGTGCCGGGCAGTACGGCACGACCGTGCGCGGTCGCGAGGCCGAGGGTGGCTGGGGCGAGTTCCCGCTGCCGACCTATCCGGCGTACCGCTTCGCCGCGGCGGGCTCGACCGCGGTGCTGGTGCAGAAGCTGTCGGAGTACGAGCTGGTGTCGACGGCCGACGCGCCGGATGCTCTCGCGGTCACGCTGTCGCGCTCGGTCGGGATGATGAGCGTGAACGTGCATCCGCTGCGCGACGAGCCGGCCGGATCCGAGATCCCCGTGCCGGGCGCCCAGTACCTCGGAGTCGCCGTGCACACCGATCTGGCGATCCTGGTCGGCGCTGACGACGCGACCGCGGTGCGCGCCGCCGATCTCTTCCGGCACGACCCGCTCGTCGTCCGCGGTTCGGGTGCGGCCGACGGCCCGCTGCCCGAGGCGGCGTTCCCCGTGCGGCTGTCGGGTGATGTCGTGCTGGAGTCGGCGCGGCGCGTCGGCACCGAGGCGGAGCTCCGGTTCGTGAACTACCTGGCCGAGGAGCGCGAGCTGGCGTTCACGTCGCCCGGCGACTGGGCGCGGGTCGACCTGGCCGGTGAGGTCCAGGGCGGCGCCTTCGACGTGGCGGCTGCTCGCGCGGTCGGCGGCGGGATGCTCAGCATCCGCCGGGCGATCGACTGATCTCGGCGAGTGAGCTACTAAGTGCTAATGTTAAGACAAATGAGCGAGAGGGAGGAGGCGCGATGACCGAGCACTCACCGGCCCCGGAGATCCTGGCCATCGGGCGTCTGGGCGTCGACCTGTATCCGCTGCAGGACGGCGTCGGCCTCGGCGAGGTCACCAGCTTCGGCAAGTACCTCGGCGGCAGCGCCGCCAACGTCTCGGTCGCCGCCGCACGGTACGGCCACGACACCGCCCTGCTCTCCCGCGTCGGGGACGACCCCTTCGGGCGGTATCTGCGCACAGAGCTCGAGCGCCTCGGGGTGCACAGCCGGTACGTCGCCACCGACCCGACCTACAAGACCCCGATCACGTTCTGCGAGATCTTCCCGCCCGACGATTTCCCGCTGTACTTCTATCGCGAGCCGACCGCCCCCGACCTGCAGATCCGGCCGGGCGACGTCGACGAGGCCGCGGTGCGGCAGGCTGCGCTCGTCTGGTTCACCGCGACCGGCCTGAGCGAGGAGCCGAGCAGGCAGACGCACCTCGATCTCCTCCGGGCGCGCGGACGCCGTGCGCACACGGTGTTCGATCTGGACTACCGCCCCATGTTCTGGGAGACGCCCGACGAGGCCCGCGTGCAGATCCAGCGGGCGCTGGAGTTCGCCACGGTCGCCGTGGGAAACCGCGAGGAGTGCGAGGTCGCGGTCGGCGAGACCGACCCGCAGCGTGCCGCGGATGCGCTCCTCGAGCGCGGCGTCGAGCTGGCGATCGTGAAGCAGGGACCACGCGGCGTGCTCGCCAAGACCCGGTCGAGGCAGGTCGAGATCCCCGCGACCGCGGTCGAGGTCGTGAACGGACTCGGTGCCGGCGACGCGTTCGGCGGCGCGCTCTGCCACGGACTGCTCGCCGAGTGGGAGCTGGGGAAGACCCTGACCTATGCGAATGCGGCGGGCGGCATCGTGGCCGGACGCCGGGAATGCTCGACGGCGATGCCGACCGAGCGCGAGGTCGCCGAGGTCGTGAACGGAGATGCGTGAGATGACAGCACTGACCGAAGAGGACTTCCACCGACTCCGGACGGTGCGTGCGGAGTCGCCGCACACGATCCGCGAGACGCTGGCCGGACGCCGCCGCCGCGACATCATCCGCGGGGACGGGCGGCTGTTCATCATCGCCGCCGACCACCCCGCGCGCGGTGCGCTCGCGGTCGGCGGGTCGCCGTTCGCCATGGCCGACCGCTACGAGCTGCTCGATCGGCTCGCGATCGCCCTGCGGCATCCGGGTGTGGACGGCGTGCTCGGCACCCCCGACATCATCGACGACCTGGCGATGCTGGGCCTGCTCGACGACAAGATCGTCGTCGGGTCGATGAACCGCGGCGGGCTCCGCGGAGCGACCTTCGAGATGGACGACCGCTACACCGGGTACGACGTGCCCGCGATGGTGGACTCCGGCATCGACTTCGCCAAGGCCCTGCTGCGCGTGAACCTCGACGACGACGGGACGGCGCCCACGTTGGCCTCGACGGCCGACGCGGTGACCGCGGCGGCCCGTGCCGACCTGCCGATCATGCTCGAGCCGTTCCTCAGCCGCCGGGTCGACGGCCGGGTCGTCAACGACCTGAGCCCGGATGCCGTGATGCTGTCGATCGCGATCGCCAGCGGGCTCGGTGCGAGCAGCGCGAGCACCTGGTTGAAGCTGCCGGTCGTCGACGACATGGAACGCGTGCTTGCGGCGACGACGCTGCCGGTGCTGCTGCTCGGCGGCGACGCGGGCGCCGATCCCGACGACACGTTCTCGTCCTGGGAGGACGCCCTGTCGCTTCCCGGCGTGCGCGGACTGACCGTCGGCCGCACTCTCCTCTATTCGTCGGACATCGACGTGGCATCCGCCATCGACGTCGCGGCCTCCCTCGTCCACCCCGGGCTGACCGCCTGATCGCCCTCTCTGCAGAAGGACACGCATGACCTCCGCTTCCGACATCCCCGTCATCGGCCACTGGATCGACGGTGCCGCCCGCGCCTCGGCGAGCGGTCGCACCGCTCCCGTCCATAACCCCGCGACGGGGGCGGTGACCGGGCACGTCGCCCTGGCCGACGACTCCGAGATCGCGGACGCCATCGCCTCCGCGCAGCGCGGATTCCAGGTGTGGGGCGCCTACTCGATCGCGCGGCGCCAGGCGGTGATGTTCGCGTTCCGCGAGCTGCTGAACGCGCGCAAGGGTGAGCTGGCAGCCATCATCACCGCCGAGCACGGCAAGGTCCGCTCCGATGCGATGGGCGAGATCCTGCGCGGCCAGGAGGTCGTGGAGCTCGCGACCGGGTTCCCGCACCTGATCAAGGGCGCGTACTCGGAGAACGTGTCGACCGGCATCGACGTGTACTCGCTCAAGCAGCCGCTCGGCGTCGTCGGCATCATCTCCCCGTTCAACTTCCCGGCGATGGTGCCGATGTGGTTCTTCCCGGTCGCGATCGCCGCGGGCAACGCCGTGGTGCTCAAGCCCAGCGAGAAGGACCCGTCCGCGGCGCTCTGGCTCGCCGCCCTCTGGGCCGAGGCCGGGCTGCCCGACGGCGTGTTCACCGTGCTGCAGGGCGACAAGCAGGCGGTGGACGGGCTGCTGGAGAGCCCGGACGTCGCCTCGATCTCGTTCGTCGGCTCGACGCCCATCGCCCAGTACATCTACGAGACCGCGTCCCGCAACGGCAAGCGCGTGCAGGCACTCGGCGGCGCGAAGAACCACATGCTCGTCCTGCCGGATGCCGATCTCGACCTCGTCGCCGACCAGGCCGTGAACGCGGGATTCGGCGCGGCGGGGGAGCGGTGCATGGCCGTCTCGGTCCTGCTCGCGGTCGAGCCGGTGGCGGACGCGCTGATCGAGCGCATCTCGCAGCGCATCGCGGGGCTGCGCATCGGCGACGGTGCGGGCGGTGCCGACGGCGAGCCCGACATGGGTCCGCTGATCACGGCGGAGCACCGCGCGAAGGTGTCGGGCTACGTCGACATCGCCGAGGCCGACGGGGCGCGCATCGTGGTCGACGGCAGAGGGTTGAGGGTCGACGGGAACGAGGACGGCTTCTGGTTCGGGCCGACGCTCATCGACGAGATCCCGACATCCTCGCGGGCCTACCAGGAAGAGATCTTCGGGCCCGTGCTGTCGGTGGTGCGGGTGCAGACCTTCCAGGAGGGGGTCGACCTGATCAACTCCGGCCGGTTCGGCAACGGGACCGCGATCTTCACGAACGACGGCGGGGCGGCCCGCCGCTTCCAGCACGAGGTCCAGGTCGGGATGATCGGCATCAACGTGCCCATCCCGGTCCCCGTGGCCTATCACTCGTTCGGCGGGTGGAAGGCATCGCTGTTCGGCGACGCGAAGGCGTACGGTGTCCATGGCTTCGACTTCTTCACCCGCGAGAAGGCGATCACCAGTCGGTGGCTCGACCCCGCCCTCCACGGCGGCATCGACCTCGGCTTCCCCCAGAACAGCTGACCAGCGGATGCGGGCAGGAGACGCCATGACCGAGGACGGGAACTGGTTCCACCGCCGCGGCGCGATCGGCCGCGACGGCTGGGAGAGCGTCGTCGACGACACCACGCCCGGCTGGGCGCACACCGGCATCCGCATCGGCGAGCTCGGCGCGGGGGAGAGCCTCGCGCTCGCCGACACCGGGGTGGAGCGGATCATCGTGCCGCTCTCCGGATCGTTCTCCGTGGCGCACACCGAGGAGGGATCGACCACCGAGACAGCGCTCGCCGGTCGCCGGTCCGTGTTCGACGGTCCGAGCGACGTGCTCTACCTCTCGGCGGCGGCCACGGCGGTCATCACGGGCTCCGGTCGGGTGGCCGTGGCTTCATCGCCCACCTCCGTCGTGCATCCCACGCGGCACATCCTCGCGGCCGAGACCCCGGTCGAGCTCCGTGGCGCCGGCGCCTCCAGCCGGCAGGTGCACAACTTCGGCACACCGGAGGCGCTCGACGCCGAGCGCCTCATCGTGTGCGAGGTCATCACGCCCGCCGAGAACTGGTCGTCGTACCCGCCGCACAAGCACGACGAGCACGTGCCGGGGCGAGAATCCCGACTCGAGGAGATCTACTACTTCGAGGCGGCGCCCACGCGCTCCGGCGGAGACGCCGCCGCCGCCGACGCGGCCTTCGGGATGTTCGCGACCTACTCCTCGGATGCCGGCGAGATCGACGTCGCCGAGCGGGTGCGCACCGGCGACATCGCGCTGGTGCCGTTCGGATTCCACGGTCCTGCCGTGGCTGCCCCCGGCTACGACCTCTACTACCTGAACGTCATGGCCGGCCCTGACTGGGAGCGGTCCTGGCTCATCACCGACGACCCCGCGCACGCGTGGGTGCGCGACAGCTGGAGCGGGCAGGACATCGATCCGCGGCTGCCCTACCGAGCAGAGGGAGAACTCTGATGCAGACCAGACGGATGACGGTCGGCCAGGCGCTGGTCGAGTTCCTCTCGCGGCAGTGGACGGTCGACGGCGACATCCGCGAGCGCACCGTGCCCGGCATGTTCGGCATCTTCGGCCACGGGAACGTCGCCGGTCTCGGTCAGGCGCTGCAGCAGTACAACCTCGAGCAGCCCGACCTGATGCCCTACCACCAGGCCCGCAACGAGCAGGCGATGGTGCACCAGGCGGTGGGCTTCGCCCGGATGCATCGGCGCAGGGCGACGTTCGCGAGCACGGCCTCGGTCGGTCCCGGCGCCACGAACATGCTCACCGGTGCGGCCCTCGCGACCACCAACCGGTTGCCGGCGCTGCTGCTGCCGAGCGACACCTTCGCCACCCGGGTCGCCGACCCCGTGCTGCAGCAGTTGGAGCGGCCGCACGACATCGGTCTCACCGTGAACGACGCGTTCCGCCCGCTCTCGGTGTTCTTCGACCGGGTGCAGCGCCCGGAGCAGCTCTTCTCGATCGCGCTCGCCGCGATGCGCGTCCTCACCGATCCCGCCGAGACCGGTGCGGTGACGATCGCCCTGCCCGAAGACGTGCAGGCCGAAGCGCTGGACGTCCCCCTCGAGTTCCTCCAGGACCGCGAGTGGCACATCCGCCGACCTTTGCCGGAGCGCGGACCGCTGGCGCGGGCGGTCGCGGCGATCCGCGGTGCGAAGCAGCCGCTCCTCGTCGCGGGCGGCGGTGTCATCTACTCCGAGGCGGAGCAGGCGCTGCGGGCGTTGGTCGAGGCCACGGGCATTCCGGTCGGCACGACGCAGGCGGGTGGCGGCGTGCTGCCGTGGGACCACCCCCGGTACCTGGGCGGAATCGGCGCGACCGGCACCACCGCGGCGAACCGCATCGCGGCGGAGGCCGACGTCATCATCGGCGTCGGCACCCGGTACAGCGACTTCACGACGGCGTCCCGCACGGCCTTCCAGAACCCCGATGCGGTGTTCGTCAACATCAACGTCGCGGCCTTCGACGCCTACAAGCACGGCTCGCAGCTGCCCGTCGTCGCGGATGCCAGGGAGACCCTGGTCGCGCTGCGCGACGAGCTCGACGGATACCGCGTCGCACCGGGCCTGAGCGCGCGGATCGCTGACGAGAAGCGCGAGTGGGATGCGGTGGTCGACCGGGCCCTCGCCCCCACGGGCCGCGAGCTGCCGGGTCAGCCCGAGATCATCGGCGCCGTGCGCGGGGCCGTGGCCGACGAGGACGTGATCGTGCAGGCAGCCGGCTCGCTCCCGGGCGACCTGCACAAGCTGTGGCGCGTGAGCGACCCGCTGGGCTATCACGTCGAGTACGCGTACTCCTGCATGGGCTACGAGATCGCGGGAGGCCTCGGCGTCAAGCGCGGGCTCACGGCATCCGGCGACGAGCGCGACGTCGTCGTCATGGTCGGCGACGGCTCGTACCTGATGCTGAGCTCCGAGCTCGCGACGGCCGTGGCCGAGGGCATCAAGATCATCGTCGTGCTCATCCAGAACCAGGGCTATGCCTCGATCGGGCATCTCTCGGAGACGGTCGGCTCGGAGCGCTTCGGCACGAAGTACCGCCGCTACGACGACGAGGCGCGCAACTTCCAGCGCGGCGACGTGCTGCCGGTCGACCTCGCCATGAACGCGCGCAGCTACGGCGTCGACGTCATCGAGATCGCGAAGGGATCCGCGGCGGTCGACGACCTGCGCGCCGCGGTCGCCGCTGCGAAGGCCTCCGAGCGGACGACGCTCATCCACGTCGAGAGCGATCCGACGGTCTACGGCCCCGACGGCGAGGGCTGGTGGGATGTGCCGGTGGCCGAGGTCTCGAGCACCGAGACCGCGCAGCGGGCCCGCGAGGAGTACGAGGGTCAGCGCGCCGCACAGCGCCCGCTGCTGGGGTGAGTCGGGTCGGGCTGCCTGTGCTCCAGGCGCTTCCCACCCGGCACCGCGTACCCTGGAGGGTATGACCGAGACTCCCCGCACGCGCGAGACGCGCCCCGCAGCATCCGCGTCCGCCCCGCAGGGTCGGCCGGCCCAGGGCAAGGTCCGTGAGACGCGCCCGGCGCAGGTGCGCCCGGCGACCGAGGGATGGACCCAGCAGAAGGATGCCGAGGGGCGTCCGCTCCTGCAGTTCGCGAGCCCGAAGCGCGGCAAGCCGCCGGTGCACCTGGCCGACCTCACGCCGACCGAGCGTGTCGAGAAGGTCAAGGAGCTCGGGCTGCCCGGCTTCCGTGCGAAGCAGCTGTCGACGCACTACTTCCGCCACTACACGTCCGACCCCGAGCAGATGACCGACCTCCCGGCCGACACCCGGGAGCAGCTCGTCGCCGGGATGCTGCCGCCGCTGCTCACCGAGGTCCGCCGCCTCGAGACCGACAAGGGCGACACGATCAAGTTCCTGTGGCGTCTGCACGACGGCGCCTTGGTCGAGTCGGTGCTCATGCGCTACCCCGGCCGCATCACGCTGTGCGTGTCGAGCCAGGCCGGCTGCGGCATGAACTGCCCGTTCTGCGCGACCGGACAGGCGGGGCTGACCCGCAACATGTCCACCGCCGAGATCATCGAGCAGATCGTCCGCGCCAACCGGCTCATCGCCGAGGGCGGCCTCGGCGGCAAGAAGTCCGACGACCACAGCATGGAGCGCGTCTCGAACATCGTCTTCATGGGCATGGGTGAGCCGCTCGCCAACTACAAGCGCGTCATGGATGCGGTGCGGTCGATGGTCGCCCCGCAGCCCGACGGCCTCGGCATGAGCGCCCGTGGCATCACGGTGTCGACCGTCGGCCTGGTGCCGGCGATCAAGAAGCTCGCCGACGAGGGCATCCCCGTCACGTTCGCACTGTCGCTGCATGCGCCGGACGACCACCTGCGCGACGAGCTCATCCCGGTGAACTCCCGCTGGAAGGTCGATGAGGCGCTGGATGCCGCCTACGACTACTACGCCAAGACCGGCCGCCGCGTCTCGATCGAGTATGCGCTCATCAAGGACATGAACGACCACGGCTGGCGTGCCGACCTGCTGGCCGACAAGCTCAACCAGCGCGGACGCGGCTGGGTGCACGTGAACCCGATCCCGCTGAACCCGACGCCCGGCTCGATCTGGACGGCATCCGAGAAGGACGTCACGAACGAGTTCGTGCGCCGCCTGAACGATGCCGGCATCCCGACCACCCTCCGCGACACCCGCGGCAAGGAGATCGACGGCGCCTGCGGTCAGCTCGTCGCCACCACCGAAGACGAGGCCGCCTCCGCCGCGATGGCCTGAGTCCCGCCCGCGCGACGGGCGTCGATGGTGCCGAGCTGCTCGGCGCGGTCGAGCCAGCGGGTGATGGTCGCCGCCTTGGCATCTTTCACACCGAGCATGCGGTGCGTGCGTACTGAGCGGATGCCGCAGAACTTCATGGTGTTGCGCACGATCTGCGTCTGTGCCGGGAGGCCGGTGAACGGCAGGAAGAACCAGGGAGTGTCGGCGAGCAGGAGCAGACGTCCACGGCGCGCGGGGATCAGGCCCTCGGGGAGACCGAGCTTCGAGTAGCGGTATTCCTGCTGCGGCAGCAGCGCTCGATCGAAGAAGCCCTTGAGGAGGGCCGGCGGTGCGCCCCACCACACCGGTGTCGCGACGACGATCGTGTCGGCATCGTGCAGAGCCTGCTTCGCCTCGACGAGGTCGGGCTCGAGCGTCATGCGCTCGCGGTAGCCGAAGCGCAGGTGCGGATCGAAGTCGAGGTCGCGCAGAGCGAGCACGCGGGCATCGCCGTGCCCCGCGGCATAGCGCTGCGCGAGTGCGGCGGTCAAGGAGCGGGCGTCGGGGTGGCCGTCGATCACGAGAGCGGTCATGGCGTTGTTCCTATCTGGGCAGTGTCAAGCTGGTGGACAGTGTCAAGATAGGAGATGATGTTGCTCATGTCAAGTTCGAAGGACGGCTACCACCACGGCGATCTCGCCCGTGCCCTGGAAGACGCCGCCATGCAGCTGCTGGAGCGGATGCCGGCGGCGGAGATCAGCCTGCGCGAGGTCGCACGGGCGGCGAACGTCAGCCACAACGCGCCGTACCACCACTTCTCCGATCGGCTCGGCCTGCTCAAGGCGATCGCCGAGCGCAGCATGGCCGACCTCCTCGCCCAGGTCCGCGCCGCCGCCGAGAAAGCCTCGACCCCGCGGGCGGCGCTCACCGACGGAGGGTCGGCGTACATCCGCTTCGCGATCGAGCATCCGCACGCGTTCGACGCCGTCTACGACCCGACCGTCTGCGTCCCCGGATCCCCGACCGCCACGATGGCGCCACTGATCGACGGGCTCGAGGCCGTGCTCGCCGAGGGGGCGGCCGCGGTGGGGCTCGACCGGCCGACCGATGTCGTGGCGCTGTGGGGGCTGATCCACGGTCTCGGCACACTCGCCGCCGCCGGACATTTCACCCTCGACGACGGGCTGGCCGCGTACGCCGCCGCCCTCGACCGTCTGCTCCCGGCATCCTGATTCCGCCGGACGGCACGGAACCTGTGAGGCACTCCAAGGACTTTTCCACGCTATCCACAGGCGACCTTTCGTAGATTGTTCGGATGCCCTATTCCGCCCATCGACCGGGTCGCTACGACTCTCAGGGTCGGATCATCATCGACGGCGAACCCGACGCCGTCACCGATGACCTCGACTTCCTGCGCGAATTCGAGCCGACCGGCGCCGACGACGCCACCCGCGAGGTCCCCGTCGCAGATCCTGCCGAGGCGACCCCGATCGCCGATGCGGTCGCCGCCGAAGAGGAGTCCGCGCCGGTGAAGCCCCCGCGCGAGCCCCGTGCCCGCAAGCCTCGCCGCAAGCGCGCCCCGCGTACGCCAGGCTCCCGTGCCCGGACCCTCGCGATCCTCGGTGGCGCGGAAGGCGAGATCCTCGACCGCGTCCCCGGCGAGACGCCCCGCTTCGTGCAGATGTTCTTCGTGCTCGCCGGCACCGCGCTCGTCTCGGCGATCTCGATGCTCTTCGCCCTCACCACCGGCGTGCAGGCGGCGATCTGGCTGGCCGTGCCGCTCGCGCTCGTGTGGGCCCTCATCATCTTCAACCTCGACCGCTTCCTCACCTCGACCATGAGCTCGACGCGGAACGTCTGGCGGCTCATCGGCCTCGCGATCCCGCGTGTGATCATGGCCGCGATCATCGGCTTCGTCGTCGCCGAGCCGCTCGTGCTGCAGATCTTCCACAACGACATCGCCCGCGAGGTCGCGTCGACCAACATCACGCAGTCGCAGTCCGATCAGGAGGCGCTCGAGACCGGTCCGGAGAAGATCGCGCTGGATTCCGCCACCGCCAAGGTCGCCGAGCTCGAGAACCAGGCGGCGACCGGCATCGTCGCAGGAACCGAATCCTCCTCGGCGACCGAGTCGGCTGCCCAGGCCACGGTCGACGACGTGACCGCGAAGATGACCGCGCAGCAGGCCGTGATCGACCAGGCGCGCGTGCTCTACCAGTGCGAGCTGACCGGGGAGGGCGCGGGCACGGTTCCCGGCTGCACCGGGGTCAACGGCGAGGGCGCGAGCTCGGACGCCGCCAAAGCTCAGCTCGCCGAGGCGCAGCAGACATACGACGCACTCGCCGCGCAGCTGCGCACCGCGAACGAAGAGCTCGCCGCCGCCGGCACCGCCGCCAAGGAGAACACCTCGACGTCGGAGTCGACGAACCGCGAGCAGGCGAAGTCCCAGCTGCCGGCTGCGCGCGACACCTACGACCAGGCGCTCGCCGCATACAACGCACGAGCGGATGCCGTGGCCCAGGGCAACGCCGGAGCCGTCGGGCTGCTGAGTCAGATCAGCGGACTGAACCGCCTGAGCGAGAAGGAGCCCACGATCCTGTGGGCGCACATCCTGATCGCCGCGCTGTTCTTCATGATCGAGCTGCTGCCGGTGCTGGTCAAGGTGCTCACGAGCTACGGCGACCCGAGCCTGTACGAGAAGGCTGCGGCCATCCGCAAGCAGGTCGCCCTGGACCGGGTGACGGCCGAGGGCTTCCGCGACCGCGCCGAGATCGTGACGACTCCCGCGCCACCGTCAGCTTCTGCGCAGGCGACCTGACCTGACCTGGCCCGCGCTCCCGTCGAGCCGTCGCTCCTAGGCGACGAGCGTCAGGCTTCGCGACGGGAGCAGGACGTCGGCGATCACGGATGACCCGTGCGGCGGCGCGGCGAGCGTCAGCGAGCGGATCAGCGCGACGGTCGACGGCGGCCGCGACCAGGGCTCGCCGGTCAGGGCCGCCTCGATCAGGGACAGCGGATGCTGAAGCGCGGGGTCGTGCTGGCGGGAGTCATCGCTGAGCCATTCGATGAGCTGGCCGATGGTCCAATCGGGATCGATTGGACCGAGATCTGCCGTGAGGGTGGTCGTAGAGGTGCTCATTGGTCCAGAATCGGGTCTCATGAGCGTCGATGACAGGGCCAATACCCGGCCGATGGACCACGGATCGGCCATTCCTGCGCCATCCGCAGATGCTTCCGCGACTCTCGTGCGCTCCGGCGAAGTCGCCTCGGAAGCCCTGTCGGCCCGGCTGGGCCGTTGGACCCACGGAGACGGCACGCTGGCGGCGCGGCTCTCCCGCGGCATCGAGGCTCTGATCACGGGCGGCGAGCTGCGCTCCGGCGACCGTCTGCCGGCTGAGCGCGCGCTCGCCGCCGCGAGTTCCGTGTCGCGCGGCACGGTCGTCGCCGCGTACGCCGACCTGGCCGAGCGCGGTCTGGTGGAGCGGCGGCAGGGGAGCGGCACACGCGTCGCCGGTGCGGCGGCATCCGTGGCTCCCGTGCAGCGGCAGGGACGCGGCGAGGCGCTGTTCTCGGCCCTGCCCAATGCGATCGACCTGCTGCGCACCGTGCCGCAGATCTCCGGGCTGGGCGTGCAGCTCATCAGCGAGCACAAGCCGCGACTCGAGCTCGCGCTGCTGCCCGAGACCGATCCGGCGGGCCTCCCCGCACTGCGGACGCTCATCGCCGACATGTACACCGCGGAGGGCACGCCGACGACACCCGAGCAGATCCTCGTCACGCACGGCGCGCAGCAGGCCATCAGCCTCGTCGTCAATGCTCTCGTGAGCCCCGGCGACATCGTGCTCGCCGAGGAGATCACCTGGCCCGGCGTCACCGACTCGGTCAGCCTGCGCGGTGGCGCGGTGCACGGTGTCCCGATGGGTCCGGACGGACTCGACGTCGACGCGCTCGAGCAGGCGCTCGCCCGGCTGCGGCCCGTGCTCGTGGCCCTCAACCCGCACCACCAGAACCCGACGGGCTCGCGGCTCCCTGCCGCCGCGCGGCATCGCGTCGCCGAGCTGGCCGCCCAGTACGGCGTGCCGGTGATCGAGGACCGCGTCGTGGCCGGCATCTCCTTCGACGGCGTGGTGCCGCCGACCCTCGCGGCCGAGCGGGCGGACGCTCCGATCATCGTCGTGGAGTCGGTCTCGAAGTGGGTGTGGGCGGGGCTGCGGATCGGATGGCTGCGCGCCGACCCCGTGCTCGTGCGCCGCCTGCGCGGGGCCCGGCAGCTCGCCGACCAGTCCACCAGCGTGCCGGGCCAGCTGCTCGCGCTCGACCTGATCGCCCGTGCCGACGACCTTCGTCGGGCGAACAGCCGCATCCACCAGGAGCGCCTGCGGCTGCTGCAGGAACTCATGGCCGAGCACCTGCCCGACTGGAGGGTCGAGCCGCCCCGCGGCGGGCTGTCGCTGTGGGTCCGGGTCCCTGCCGGCTCCGCCGCCGCGCTCGCCCGGGTGGCCGCGGCGCACGGCGTCTCGATCGCGGGGAGCGCGGCGTTCGCGGTGTCGGTGTCTCCCGACGACCACATCCGCATCCCGTTCACCGCCCCGGACGACGTGCTCGCCGAGGGCATCCGTCGTCTCGGAGCGGCCTGGCGAGAGTATCGGGAGACTCTCGGGATGCCTTCCTAGGATGTCCCGCATGACACCGCAGCCGCGCCGGACACTCTGGATCTCGATCATCGGCGTGCTCGCCATCACGGCATACGCGGCGGTGGCCGCGGTGCAGATCCTCGTGCTCAATCCGCTCGCCGCCGTTCCCGGGCGCATGCTCGACGAGATCCGCGCCGAGATGGATGCTGCGGGCGAGGTCCTCCTGTGGGAGCCGGTGGCCTTCATCCTCGGTATCGGCGTGGTGCTGGCGGTGGTGGTCGCGATCGCCTCGATCCGCGGGCGCGCACATCCGATGGTTCCCGTGATGAGCTTCCTGGCGCTGCTGATGCTCGGTGCGTTCGGCTACTTCGCCGCGTCGTTCGGCGTGGGAATGAGCCTCGCCGACACGTTCGGGATCAGCGGCGGGGACTACTCGCCCTGGGCGCGACCGCTCTATGCCGTGAGCCTCGTCGCCGGCGTCGCGCTCGTCGTCGTCCCCCTCGTGATGCTGATGCGCCGGCGGACGGTCGTCGCTCCCGCATGACGGCGGATGCCGGCATCCAGCCCCGTCATCACACGCAGCCAGTAGCGTTGTTCCATGGTCAACTATCGCTATCTCGGCAACAGCGGTCTCAAGGTCTCGGAGATCACCTACGGCAACTGGGTCACCCACGCCTCGCAGGTCGGTGACGACGCCGCCGTCAAGACCGTGCGCGCCGCACTGGATGCCGGAATCACCACCTTCGACACCGCTGACACCTACGCCAACACGGCGGCGGAGGTCGTGCTCGGCAAGGCTCTGGAAGGACAGCGCCGCGAGGGGCTCGAGATCTTCACGAAGGTCTACTTCCCGACCGGCCCCAAGGGCCCGAACGACACCGGCCTGAGCCGCAAGCACATCTTCGAGTCGATCAACGGCTCGCTGCAGCGCCTCGGCACCGACTACGTCGACCTGTACCAGGCGCACCGCTTCGACTACGAGACTCCGCTCGAAGAGACGTTCCAGGCGTTCGCCGACGTCGTCCGCCAGGGCAAGGCGCTCTACATCGGCGTTTCCGAGTGGACCGCCGAGCAGCTGCGCGAGGGGCACGCGCTGGCGAAGCAGCTCGGCATCCAGCTCATCTCGAACCAGCCGCAGTACTCCATGCTGTGGCGCGTGATCGAGGGCAAGGTCGTGCCGGCATCCGAAGAGCTGGGGATCTCGCAGATCGTCTGGTCGCCCATGGCGCAGGGCGTGCTCAGCGGCAAGTACCTGCCCGGTCAGCCGGTGCCCGAGGGCTCGCGCGCAACTGACCCGCACAGCGGCGCCGACTTCATCAAGAGCTTCCTGCAGGACGACATCCTCACCGCCGTCCAGCGCCTGAAGCCGATCGCCGAGCAGGCAGGTCTCTCGATGCCGCAGCTCGCGATCGCGTGGGTGCTGCAGAACCCGAACGTCGCGGCCGCGCTGGTCGGAGCCTCGCGTCCCGAGCAGCTCGCCGAAACGGTCAAGGCCTCGGGCGTGAAGCTCGACGCCGACACCCTGGCCGCGATCGACACGGCCCTGGGCGACGCGGTCAACCGCGACGCCGAGCACACGTACTCGGTGTCGCCGAAGGCGCGCCTGACCTGAGGCCAGACACGCAGAAGGCCGCCGTTCCTCGGAACGGCGGCCTTCTCGTTGTCTGGGGGTAGCTCGGTCGGGTCCCGGTCAGCCGAGGGTGATGTCGACCTGGATCTCGGCGGCGAGGCGCTCGAGGTCGTCGCGCAGCGCATCCAGGTCGACGGATGCCGGCACCTTCGCGGAGACGGATGCCTCGAACAGGCGGCCGCCGGCCATGGCCGCATCCCGGGTCTCGGTGGCGAGCTCCTCGATGCTCAGCGCGTGGGCGCTCAGAACGGCAGAGACCTCGCGCACGATGCCGGGTCGGTCGTTGCCGAGCACCTGGATCTCGAGCAGCCGATCGTCGGCGGCATCCGCATCCGGCGTCCCGGTGAGCACGGCGAGAGTCAGCAGTCCCTGCCCCTGGAGCCCGCGCAGCGCGGAGCTCAGTTCGGGTGCCCGGTCTTCCGACACCGAGACCTCGATCACGCCCGCGAACGTGCCGGCGAGCTCCGCCAGCGAGCTGTTCTCCCAGTTGCCACCGTGCGCCTCGACGACATCGGCGACAGCGGCCACGAGGCCAGGACGGTCTGCACCCGCGACGGTGAGGATCAGAGTTGTCATGCGGCCAGCGTAGCCCGACGCCGTCACTCGCCCCAGACGCCCGATTCCAGGAACCGATCGAGCCGCGCGCGATGCGGGGCGAGGTCCCAGCCCTGCGCCGCGACCCATTCGTCCGAGTAGTACGTGCCCGCGTACCGGACGCCGCTGTCGCAGATCAGAGTGACGACGCTGCCGGTCTCGCCCGCGGCCCGCATCCGGGCGATCAGCTGGAACGCGCCGTACAGGTTCGTGCCGGTCGAGCCGCCGGCCCAGTGCAGGGTGCGCTCGCGCAGCATCCGGATCGCGGCGATCGACCCGGCATCCGGCACCCGGATCATCTCGTCGATCACGGTGGGCACGAACGAGGCCTCGACCTGCGGCCGGCCGATGCCCTCGATGCGGCTCGGGCGTCCGGCGGGCGGATCGACCGTGCCTGCCCAGCCGTCGTAGAACGCCGAGCCCTCGGGGTCGACCACGGCGATGCGCGTCTCGTGGCGGCGGTACTTCACGTACCGCCCGAACGTCGCGCTCGTGCCGCCGGTTCCGGCGCCGGTCACGATCCAGGTGGGGATCGGATGCCGCTCCTGCGCGAGCTGACTGAACACGCTCTCCGCGATGTTGTTGTTGCCCCGCCAGTCGGTCGCGCGCTCGGCGAACGTGAACTGGTCGAGGTAGTGGCCGGTGCAGTCGGACGCGAGGCGCTGCGCCTCGGGCGACATGTCTTCGGCGCGGTCGACGAAGTGGCAGGTGCCGCCGTAGAACTCGATGAGGTCGATCTTCTCCTGCACGGTCGAGCGCGGCACCACCGTGATGAACGGCAGCCCCAGCATGCGGGCGAAGTACGCCTCGGAGACGGCGGTCGATCCGCTCGACGACTCGACGAGCGTGGTGTCCTCCCGGATGCGGCCGTTGACCAGTCCGTAGAGCAGGAGCGAGCGCGCCAGGCGGTGCTTGAGCGAACCGGTCGGGTGGACCGACTCGTCCTTGAGATACAGATCGATGCCCCACTCGGGCGGCAGCGGGAAGAGGTGCAGGTGCGTGTCGGCACTGCGGTTCGCGTCGGCTTCCAGCAGGGCGATCGCGGTGCTGGTCCAGTCGCTCATACCCTCGAGACTATCGGCCGCCTCGTCGATCATCCGGGTGTGCTCACCCCTCGGCGGGATGTTCCGGCCCGAGTGTCGATGCCATCGGTTCGCCGGCCGCATCGCCCTTGAGTTCGACGAGTATCGTGTGCGTCGGCGTCGTCCCGGTGTTCTCGCCGGAGTGACGCTGCGCGGGTATCCAGACCGCCTGCCCGGAGGTGAGGGCCGTGTCGAACGTCCGCTCACCGGCGCTGAGGCGACGGGAGAAGTCGCTGAGGGTGACCATGACGCTGTTGGGATGGTCGTGCGGCGTCGTCCTGTCGCCGGGGACGTCGGTGTATTCGAGCACGCGGACGTGCTCGTTCTCCCAGAGGGTGCGGTAGTGGTCGGGGTTGGTGAGCGTGGGATCGTCGGTGATCATGCGGTGAAGCTACACCTCTCACCGTGGTGCCGTCAGACCCACTTCTGCGTCCGGGTGCCGGGGCGGCCGGAACCGCTCAGGGTGCCGTCGCGTGGCGCAGCCAGCGCTCGATGCCCGCGATGTGCGCGGTCGTCAGCGAGGTCGCCAGTGCGGGGTCGCGCTGGGCGACCGCGTCGGCGATCGCCCGGTGCTCCGACAGGGTGCGCTCGACGGCGCCCGTCTCGGTGAGTCCGCGCCAGGCGCGGGCGCGCACGGTCTGGCTGCTCAGGTGCTCGATCAGGCTCGCGAGGTACGCATTGCCCGCCATCGCCACGATCTCGCGGTGGAACCGGATGTCGTGGTCGACGAGCTCCTCGATGCTGACGGAGGCATCCACACCCTCGACCTCGCGCTGCAGCTCGGCGATCTGCTCGTCGGTGCCCAGCGTGGCGGCGAGGCCCGATGCCTGCGACTCCAGCATCCGGCGCACGGCGAAGATCTCGAGCATCGAGTCGTCGTCGTGCATGTCGACGACGAACGAGATCGCCTCCAGCAGCAGGTGCGGCTCGAGACTCGTCACGTAGGTGCCGTCGCCGCGCCGCACGTCGAGCACGCGGATGACCTCGAGCGCCTTGACCGCCTCGCGCATCGAGCTGCGCGAGAGACCGAGCCGCTCGGAGAGTTCCTTCTCCGGAGGCAGACGATCGCCGGGGGCCAGCTCGCCCGACACGATCATCGCCTTGATCTTCGCGATCGCGTCATCCGTCACAGCCATGGCGTCATCCTAGCGATTGCTCCGATGTCTGCGGCAGGATGAGGGGATGCGAGTTCTCGATGCACATCTGCACCTGTGGGATCCGGAGGCACTGACCTACACGTGGCTCGAAGGCCCGATGGCGTACCGGTTCGCCGACCTGGAACTCGAGCACGCCCGCCTGGAGCGCGCCGAGACCGAGAAGTGCGTGTTCGTGCAGGCCGGGACCGTCGACGACGACTTCCTCGATGAGGTGCTCTGGGTCGCAGGGCTCGCGCCCGCGCTCGGAGTGGTCGGCATCGTCGCCGGCATCCGCCTCGACCGGGGGACCGACACGGTCGCGCACCTCGAAGGTCTCGCGGCCGAGCCGCTCGTCGTCGGCGTGCGGCACAACCTGCAGGGCGAGCCCGACGGGCTGGCGGTGTCGGCGGCCTTCGTGACCGGCGCGCGCGAGGTCGCCGCGCGCGGTCTGACCTTCGACGCGTGCGTGCGCGCCGCGCAGCTGCCGGATGTCGCCCGCCTCGCCGGAGCCATCCCAGAGCTGCGGCTCGTACTCGATCATCTGGGGAAGCCCGCCGTGGGCACGGCCGCGGCTCCGCTGGCGCCGACCCCGGAATGGGCCCGCGACCTGACCGAGCTGGCGCGGCATCCGAACACCTTCTGCAAGCTCTCGGGTCTGCCCGGCGAGGCCGGCGGGGACTGGGACGCGGCGCAGCTGATCCCGTTCCTCGATGTGGCGGCCGATGCGTTCGGGATCGAGCGGCTGATGTGGGGGAGCGACTGGCCCGTCTCGGTCATCGGACCGGCCGAGGACGACGACCCGCACGCACCGGAGGACGGCTCGCCGACCTACCAGGCCACGGCCCGCACGCGCTGGGCCGACACGGTGATCGCCTGGGCGGATGCGCGGGGCCATGACCTCGACGCGATCTTCTGGACCACCGCCGAGCAGTTCTATCGCACGGATGCCCGGCCGCAGGCGCCGACCGCGGAGCCTCCGCGTCACGGCATCCGGGGCTGGTTCCGCGGCAACCGCGGCTGACGTCGCGCGGAACTCACTCCGCGCGAAGCCGCAACCGTGCCATGCCGCCGTCGACCTCGATGGACGTGCCGGTCGTCGAACCGGCGGCGGGGCTCACGAGGTAGGCGACCGCGGCGGCCACCTCATCGGGGTCGACGAGCCGCCCGTGCGGCTGGCGGGCCTCGAGCGCGGCGCGTTCGGCCGCGGGGTCGACGGCCGAATCCAGCAGGCGCCCGACCCACGGGGTGTCGGCCGTGCCGGGGTTGACCGCGTTCACTCGGATGCCCTCGCGCAGGTGGTCGGCCGCCATCGCGCGGGTCAGCGCCGAGACGGCTCCCTTCGACGCGCTGTACAGCGCCCGCTGCGGGAGTCCGGTGGTGGAGGCGATGGATGCGGTGTTGCAGACCGCCGCGGCAGGCGACTTCCGCAGCCAGGGCAGTGCGGCCGCGGTCACGCGGGCGATGCCGGTCACGTTGATCGAGAGCACCCGTGCCCACTCGTCGTCGTCGTTCGCGGCGACGTCACCTTGCGCGCCGATCCCGGCATTGTTCACGACGATGTCGACGCGCCCGAACCGCTCGGCCACCGCCGCGACCGCCATGTCGACGCTCGTGCGATCCGAGACGTCGGCGGTGAAGGCCGCGAAGGCGGGGTCGGCGCCGGCGGTGTCGCGGTCGAGCACCGCGATGGTCGCCCCGTCGGCGTGCAGACGCTGCGCGATCGCTGCGCCGATTCCGGATGCTCCGCCGGTGACGATCGCCACCAGCCCGTTCAGTGCACTCACTTCTGTGCCTCCCATGCCACGAACTCCTGTCGCTGGCGGCCGAGGCCGTCGATCTCGATCTCGACCACATCGCCGGGTGCGAGGTAGGGGTACTTGCCCGAGAGCGCGACGCCCTGCGGGGTGCCGGTGAGGATCAGGTCTCCCGGCTCGAGCGTCACGTACTGCGACAGGTGGTGCACGATGTGCTCGACCGTGAAGATCATGTCGCTCGTGTTCGAGTCCTGCCGCGGCTCACCGTTCACGAAGCTGCGCAGTCCGAGCGCGTGGTGGTCGACCTCGTCGGGTGTGACGAGCCACGGTCCCGTGGGGTTGAATCCCGGGGCGATCTTGCCCTTGGACCACTGCCCGCCCGACACCTCGATCTGGAACGCCCGCTCGGAGACGTCGTTGGCGGCGACGAAGCCGGCCACATGGGCGAGCGACTCCTCGGGGGAGTCGAGGTAGGCCGCGCGGGCGCCGATCACGATGCCGAGCTCGACCTCCCAGTCGGTCTTCTCGCTGCCGCGGGGGATCGTCACCGAGTCGTCCGGGCCGACCACAGTGTTGGGCGTCTTGAGGAAGAGGATGGGGATGGTGGGCGGCTCCGAACCCGACTCAGCGGCGTGGGCCGCATAGTTCATGCCGATGCAGATCACGGCGCTGGGGCGGGCGATCGGTGCGCCGATGCGCATCGTCGCGGTATCCGCGAGTTCCGGAAGCTCCCCGGCATCGCGGGCGGCCGCGACCCTGGCGACGAAGTCGCTCTCGAGGAAGTCGCCGTTCACATCGGATGTCAGGGGGCGGAGGTCGAGGTAGCGGCCCCCTTCTACGAGGACGGGGATCTCCGTGCCGGGGGTGCCGAGCCGCGCGAACTTCATGATTCTCCTGATCGGTGGGGAGGCCACGACGCTGCGGCCCGTCTCGTTGACAGTATAGACATCGGATGTTTACACTCCAAGGTATCCGCACGGAAGAGATCCGCCGTGCACGGAGAGGACCCCCGTGACCCGTATCGTCGCCCTCGACACCACCGACATCCGCTTCCCCACGTCGTTGAGCCTGGATGGTTCGGACGCGATGAACCCCGACCCCGACTACTCCGCCGCGTACGTGATCGTGCGCACGGACGCCCACGACGGCATCGAGGGGCACGCGTTCGTCTTCACGATCGGCCGCGGCAACGACGTGCAGGTCGCCGGGATCGACGCGCTCGCGGACCACCTCGTCGGCCGCGAGCTCGAGCCGCTGCTCGACGACATGGGCGGCACCTTCCGCGAGATCATCGGCGACTCGCAGCTGCGCTGGCTCGGCCCCGAGAAGGGCGTCATGCACATGGCCATCGGCGCGGTCATCAACGCCCTGTGGGACATCAAGGCCAAGCGCGCGGGACTGCCCCTGTGGCAGCTGCTCGCCCGGATGACCCCGGAACAGCTCGTCGACCTCGTCGACTTCCGCTACCTCACGAACGCGCTCACCCGCGAGGACGCCCTCGAGATCCTGCGCGCCGCGGAACCGGGCCGCGCCGAGCGGGAGCAGCAGCTGCTCGCCACCGGGTATCCGGGCTACACCACGAGTCCCGGCTGGCTCGGATACTCCGACGAGAAGCTCGAACGGCTCGCCCGCGAGGCCATGGCCGACGGCTTCACGCAGATCAAGCTCAAGGTCGGCGCCGACCTGCAGGACGACATCCGCCGCTTCCGCAAAGCCCGCGAGGTGTGCGGACCGGACTTCCCGATCGCGATCGACGCGAATCAGCGCTGGGAGGTGTCGGAGGCGATCGAGTGGGTGAACGCGCTCGCCGAGTTCCACCCCGCGTGGATCGAGGAGCCGACCAGCCCCGACGACGTCCTTGGTCACGCCGAGATCGCTCGAGGTGTGGCACCGATCCGCGTCGCCACCGGCGAGCACGCCCAGAACCGTGTCATCTTCAAGCAACTGCTGCAGGCGGATGCCATCTCCGTCATGCAGATCGATGCCGTGCGCGTCGGCGGCGTCAACGAGAACATCGCCAACCTGCTGCTCGCCGCCAAGTTCGGCGTTCCGGTGTGCCCGCACGCGGGTGGGGTGGGTCTGTGCGAAGCGGTGCAGCACCTGTCGATGTTCGACTTCGTCGCCGTCACCGGCACCCGTGAGGGCCGCATGATCGAGTTCGTCGACCACCTGCACGAGCACTTCGTCGTGCCGACCGACATCCGGGGTGGCTCCTACATGGCGCCGACGGCACCGGGCAACGGCATGGAGATGAAGGCCGACACCATTGCGGCCTACACCTGGAGGGGCGCGCACGTCGGCGCCTGAGTCCGTGCGTCAGTCCACGGCCCGGCGCGCCCGATAGGCGGCGACGGCGTTGCGGTTCGCGCAGGTCGTCGAGCAGTAGCGCTTCGAGCGGTTGCGGGAGAGATCCAGGGCGATCGCCAGGCAGGTGTCGTCCGCGCACACGGAGAGGCGCGAGCCCTCCTCAGCGCGGATGACGTCGATCAGCGCCATCGCGGTCTCGATCAGCACGCGCTCCGCCAGCGGATGCTCGTCGGCCACGGCGTGGAGGTGCCAATCGACCCCGTCGTGTCGGAGCAGTCGCGGGGTGAGGCGGGACTCGGCGAGTGCGGCGTTGACGAGTTCGGCCATCTCGTCGCGCGGCGCCAGCAGCATGGATCGCAGACGCGGGCGCAGGCGGCGCAGGGAGACGAGCTCGTCTTCATCGCGGTCGAGTCGTCCGGTGTAGGGGAACTCGCGAAGGAAGGCGCGTTCGTCGTCGAGGTCGACCAGCGTGTCCGGATCCTCTGCCGAGTTCACGAGCCAGACGGCGGCGCGGAGACCCTCTTGGGTGTCATCGGTGAAGATCACGTTGACATCTTACAGCGCGCGCGAGTAGCGTCATCGATCATGGGCAGGGTGAGCAATGACAGCGTGGCGGTCGCGTCCGCACGCCGCGCGCGCCTGGGGTTGCCGCTCGCGATCGCGGCCGCGCTGTCGTTCGGCATGTCCGGCGCGTGGGCGCGCGGGCTCATCGACGCAGGGTGGACGCCGGGGGCCGCCGTCACCGCGCGCATCTGGGTGGCGGCCCTCGTGCTGCTCATCCCCACGATCCTGTCGCTGCGCGGACGGTGGGGTCTCCTTCGCCGCAACGCCGGCATGATCCTCGCCTACGGACTGCTCGCCGTCACCGCGACCCAGCTCTTCTACTTCCAGGCCGTCGCCGTCATGGATGTGGGGTTGGCGCTGCTCATCGAATACACCGCACCGGTCGCGGTGCTGCTGTGGTTGTGGGCCCGGCGGGGTGAGCGTCCGAGTCGCAAGAGCGCCATCGGCGCGGCCGTCGCTTTCGTCGGCCTGGTGCTCATGCTCGACATCCTCACGGGGGCCGACGTGAACGTGGCCGGCATCCTGTGGGCGCTCGGAGCCATGGTGGGGGCGGCGACGTACTTCGTGCTGTCGGCGAAGGTCGACACCGGCCTGCCGCCCCTCGCGCTCGCGGGAAGCGGACTGCTGCTCGGTGCGCTCGGGCTCACCGTCGCCGGGGCGATCGGTGTCCTGCCGATCGCGTGGGCGACCGACGACATCGCCTACCGTTTCGGCAGCGTGCCCTGGTTCGTCCCCGTGCTGGCGATGGGGGTCGTCGCGACAGCGCTCGCGTACCTGCTCGGCATCGCGTCGACCCGGATGCTGGGGTCGCGACTCGCGTCGTTCGTCGCGCTCGCCGAGGTGGTCGCCGCGCTCCTGTTCGGCTGGCTGCTGCTCGGGCAGCTCCCCGATCTGCTGCAGGGGCTCGGTGGGGTGCTCGTGCTCGTGGGGGTCGTGGTGGTCAAGCTGGGCGAGCCCGTCGCGGCAGAGTTCGTGGAGCCGGTCCCCGCCTCCGGGAATGTATACGGGAAGCCCGCGCAGTAAGACTGAGGGGCCGGTGGCGGTCCTTTATGTATACACTGAGGGCATGACCCCTGTTGTCGAGCGTCTCTCCGCGAGTGATCGCGCGTACACGGCCCTGCTCGACGACATCCAGTCCGGTGCTCTTCCCGCCGGCTTCGTTCTCGGCGAGGTCGAGCAGGCCGAACGTCTCGGTGTGAGTCGCACCCCGATGCGCGAGGCGCTGCGCCGACTGGCCGGTGACGGGCTCGTCGTCCAGCAATCGCCGCGCGTCACCGTGGTCGCCGACCTGGATGCCGACGACATCCGCTCGCTCTTCGAGATCCGCCGCGCGCTGGAGGAGAGCTCCGCCCGTCTGGCCGCCGTGCGCGGGGATGCCGGCCTGTTCGCCGAACTCGCCGAGGAGTTCGCGCACGTCGATCTCACCGCGCCCGCCGGTCGCGACGCGTACTACGCCCTGATCGCCCGGTTCGACGCCGCCCTCGATGCGGCCGTCGCCAACGACTACATCGCCTCGGCCCTGCGCACCGTGCGCACGCACCTCGTGCGGGTGCGGCGGATGGCCCGCGACAAGCCCACCCGACTCGCGGCATCCGCCGCCGAGCACCGCACGATCGCCGAGGCGCTCGCCGCCCGCGACGGCGACCTCGCCGCCCATGCCACCCACGTGCACCTGCACAACGCCCTCACCGGCATCCTCGACTCCCTCGACTCCAGCAACCGTGAAGGATAAGAAATGACCGTCACCCACCACGTCCGTGTGCACCGCAGCGACGAGAACCTTGCCCGGGAAGACCAGCTCGCCTGGAAGATCGCCGAGGTCGCCGCCGACCAGGTCGAGGTCGAGCAGGACGTCGTCGACATGATCATCAACCGCATCATCGACAACGCCTCGGTGGCGGCGGCATCACTCACCCGGGCCCCGATCAACGCCGCCCGCGCACAGGCGTTCAGCCACCCCGTCTCCACCGGCGGCGTCGGCGCGAACCTGTTCGGTGCGGCGCTCGACCACCGCACCAGCCCCGAGTGGGCGGCCTGGGCGAACGGCGTGGCCGTGCGCGAACTCGACTACCACGACACCTTCCTCGCGGCGGAGTACTCGCACCCCGGCGACAACATCCCGCCGATCCTCGCGGTCGCCCAGCACACCGGCAAGGACGGCCGGGCACTCGTGCGCGGCATCGCGACCGGCTACGAGATCCAGATGGACCTGGTGCGCGCGATCTGCCTGCACAAGCACAAGATCGACCACGTCGCCCACCTCGGCCCGTCGGCGGCGGCCGGCATCGGCACCCTGCTCGGCCTCGACGTCGAGACGATCTACCAGGCCGTCGGACAGGGCCTGCACACCACGACCGCCACGCGTCAGAGCCGCAAGGGCGAGATCTCGACCTGGAAGGCGCACGCCCCGGCCTTCGCGGGCAAGATGGCCGTCGAGGCGGTCGACCGGGCGATGCGGGGGCAGACCAGCCCCGCGCCCATCTACGAAGGCGAAGACGGTGTGATCGCCTGGATGCTCGACGGCAAGGAAGCCGCGTACGACGTGCCGCTGCCGGCCGCGGGCGAGCCCAAGCGCGCGATCCTCGACTCGTACACGAAGGAGCACTCGGCCGAGTATCAGGCCCAGGCGCTCATCGACCTCGCCCGCAAGCTCGGCCTCGAGAACCCGGCGCTGCGTGATCCCGCGAACATCGACTCGATCGTCATCCACACCAGCCACCACACCCACAACGTGATCGGCTCGGGCGCGAACGACCCGCAGAAGTACGACCCGACCGCATCGCGCGAGACGCTCGACCACTCGGTGCCCTACATCTTCGCGGTCGCGCTGCAGGACGGCGGCTGGCACCACGTCGACTCCTATGCCCCCGAGCGTGCGGGCCGTGCCGACACGGTCGCGCTGTGGCACAAGATCACCACGGCAGAGGATGCCGAATGGACGCGCCGCTACCACTCCGAGGACCCGGCCGAGAAGGCGTTCGGCGGTCGCGTTGAGATCCGACTCACTGACGGTTCGACCGTGGTCGACGAGATCGCCGTGGCCGACGCGCATCCGCTGGGCGCCCGCCCGTTCGCGCGCGAGAACTACATCGCGAAGTTCCGTCTGCTGGCCGAGCCCGTGCTCGAGCCTGCCGAGATCGAGCGGTTCCTTGCGCTCGTGCAGCGTCTGCCCGAGCTCACAGCCGCCGAGGTCGGCGAGCTGTCGATCGTCGCGAAGCCCGGCCTGCTCGAGGCAGCGCCGGCGCCTGCGGGACTCTTCTGATGCTGTACTCCACCGTCACGCCCGCCGAGAAGCGACGGCTGTTCCGGGAGCGGCTCCGCTCCGGCGAACTGCTGCGCTTCCCGGGAGCCTTCAACCCGCTGAGCGCCCGCCTGATCGAGCAGAAGGGCTTCGACGGGGTCTACATCTCCGGCGCCGTGCTCGCAGCCGACCTGGGCCTGCCCGACATCGGCCTCACCACGCTGACCGAGGTCGCCGGCCGGGCGAAGCAGATCGCCCGCATGACCGACCTCCCCGCGATCGTCGACGCCGACACCGGCTTCGGCGAGCCGATGAACGTGGCCAGGACGATCCAGGAGCTTGAGGACGCGGGCCTCGCCGGCACGCACATCGAGGACCAGATCAACCCGAAGCGCTGCGGCCACCTCGACGGCAAGGCCGTGGTCGACGAGAACACCGCGATCAAGCGCATCCGCGCCGCCGCCGACGCCCGACGCGACCCGAACTTCCTCATCATGGCGCGCACCGACATCCGGGCGATCGAGGGGTTGGACGCGGCGATCGACCGTGCCAAGGCGCTGGTGGATGCCGGTGCCGACGCGATCTTCCCCGAGGCGATGCGCACGCTCGCCGAATTCGAGGCGATGGCCGAGGCGCTCGACGTGCCGATCCTGGCGAACATGACCGAGTTCGGCAAGAGCGAGCTGTTCTCCACCGACCAGCTGCGGGATGCCGGCGTCAACCTGGTCATCTGGCCGGTGTCGCTGCTGCGCATCTCGATGGGGGCCGCAGGCCGTGCTCTCGATACGCTGAACGACGAGGGGCACCTGACCTCGAAGCTCGGCGAGATGCAGCACCGCGCCGATCTCTACGACCTGATCGACTACGAGTCGTACAACCATTTCGACTCGGGCGTCTTCAACTTCACCATCACGAAGGAGTGACCATGACCGAGCCGGACATCAAGAAAGGCCTCGCGGGGGTCGTCGTCGACACGACCGCGATCTCGAAGGTCAACCCCGAGACGAACAGCCTGCTCTACCGCGGCTACCCCGTGCAGGAGTTGGCCGACACGCAGCCGTTCGAGGCCGTCGCCTACCTCCTCTGGAACGGCGAGCTGCCGACGCCGGAAGAGCTCGCGGCGTTCCGGCTCGAGGAGCGCAAGAACCGCGCACTCGCCGACAACGTCAAGGCCGCGATCGACCTGGTGCCGCTCGACGCCCACCCGATGGACGAGGTCCGCACCGCGGTCAGCCTGATCGGCGCCTCCGACCCCGGTGCGGGCGGTTCGGTGCTCGACGCCGGTGGCAGCCCCGAACAGAACCTCGAGCGCAGCATCCGTCTGTTCGCCGCCCTGCCGGCGATCGTCGCCTACGGTCAGCGTCGCCGTCGCGGGGAGGAGATCATCGCGCCGCGCGATGACCTCGACTACTCCGCGAACTTCCTCTGGATGACGTTCGGCGAAGAGGCGGACGACGTCGTGGTCGACGCGTTCAACCGCTCGATGATCCTGTACGCGGAGCACTCCTTCAACGCCTCGACGTTCACGGCGCGCGTGATCACCTCGACCCTGAGCGACATCTATTCGGCGGTTGTCGGGGCGATCGGCGCCCTCAAGGGGCCGCTCCACGGCGGGGCCAACGAGGCCGTGCTGCACATCTTCGACGATATCGGCACGGCCGACAACGTCGTGCCCTGGCTCGACAAGGCCCTCGCCGAGAAGCGCAAGATCATGGGCTTCGGGCACCGCGTCTACAAGAAGGGCGACTCCCGGGTGCCGACCATGAAGGCGGCGCTCGACACGCTCGTGGAGCACTACGACCGCCCCGAGGTCGCCGCCCTCTACGACACCCTCGAGTCGGAGTTCGTCGCCCGCAAGGGCATCTACCCGAACCTCGACTACCCGTCGGGTCCCGCGTACAACCTGATCGGCTTCGACACCCTGACCTTCACGCCGCTGTTCGTGGCCGCGCGGGTCACCGGATGGACGGCCCACGTGATCGAGCAGGCCGGATCGAACGCGCTGATCCGTCCGCTGTCGTACTACGACGGCCCCGACGAGCGGCACATCGCCGGCTGACCCTGAGAAGAGAGAACGCACCCCCGGAGCATCCGGGGGTGCGTTCTCTCGTCTCGTCGACCGTCAGTAACGGATGGTCGTCGTGTACCAGGTGCCGCGGTTGAAGCTCTTGACGCACGGAGAATAGCTGGTGACCCGGTAACCGGCCTTCGCGATGGCTACCATCTGTGCTCCCGTCGCCGAGATGCAGGCCGTGCGGTTCTGCGAGGAGTATCCCCACATGTTCTCCGCGTACGCCGGAGCAGCCCCCAGCGTGGCCCCCGCCACGACAGCGAGCCCTGCGGCGAACGATGCCAACTTGGTCGATTTCTTCATGATTCCACCCTCCATCCGGTCAGCGCGCGGTGCGCTTCAGCAAGGAGCATAGCCAGCGCCGTCGCGCCCTTCGTGCTCGAGAACTTCTACGACACCCCGCCGGCCTCGGCATCGCAGTACTTCATCGTGTTCGCGGTCGGAAACCCGGCCGGCGCGCTCATCGAGGGGGTCTCGCCGGGAAAGGGGAGCTGAGCCCGCGCTCAGAGCGTCCGGAGCCAGCGGCGGATGCGGCCGCGGGCGTTCCGGTAGGGCGATGAGGTGTTGAGCGAGATCATGCGCCCCATCGTCCAGGTGCGGTACCACGGGGCGCCGTAGAGCTCCTCGTCCGAACGACTCAGGACGAGGGCTTCGATCCGCTGCTCTGCGTCGTCGAGGTGTGCGCGCAGCTCTGACCAGGACGCGCCGTCGTGGTCGCGGTAGAAGCGCTGCGCCAAGGCGCCGAGGTCATTCCAGCCGAAGTCGGCGGCCGGCAGCTCGTCGGGGAGCCCGGCGGCGCGACGCTCGTGCCAGGCGAGCACCTGCTCGTTCCAGCCGATCAGGTACGCGAGAAGGTCAGCCGGACTCATCATCGTGTCCTTGACGTGACCGGGCAGCGCGAGTTCGCGGGCGGACTTCGTCGGCACCCGATCGAGGTCGGCGCGCAGGCGCGCGTACTCCGTCCGGATCGCGGTGAGCAGCTCGTCCTTCGTCGCGGGAACAGCCATCAGCGGGTGAGCCAGCTCCGCAGTGAACGGGTGACGAACGGGAGCACCCAGTACGCCATGATCGGCGTGAGCACGAGGGTCGTGACGAGCACGCGCAGCCAGATCGGCAGCTCGTTCCATCCGGGGACGGGGCTCATCGCGTAGGTGAATGCGAGGTTCACCGGGAAGAAGCCCAGCCAGATCGAGGTCGCCTGCTTCCATCGCGGCGGAGCGGGGGCGACGGTGACCGTCTCGGTGGTGCCGTCGGCTGCCGGGAGGGTGATGGTTCCGGTCGTCGGCTCATCGAACCAGCCCTCGATCCCGGTGCGCCGCTTGGAGCGCTCGCTGCGCACGAAGCCCTCGCCCATCGAGAGCCACCAGGCCCGCTCGGCCGACTGCTCCCACGCGGTGAGCGAGTCCTCGCTCGCGAAGCGGTACAGCATGTGCCACACCTGCGAATCCTCGCCGGCACGCACCCAGCCCGAGCCGAGGAAGCCCGGGTACTTCGTCGCGAGGTTCACGCCCGTCTGCACCCAGGCGGTCGCCTCGACGATGCGCTCGGGGTCGACTTCGCGGCGGATGGAAACGGTGAGGGGTTCGGACATTGTGCGGTCCTCGGGGGAACGGGCGTCCGGGGTCGGGACGCCGAAGCGGATGCGCCAAGGGTGGCAGCGCACCGTCGATTCTAATTCGGATGCGGAGGGCTGCAGGCCGCTTCCGGCCCGGACGAAGAGGACCCCCGCCGACCCGATTCGGCGGGGGTCTCGCGGCGTGGGCGCCGCGACGGGAGCGAGAGTGCTCACCGTGCGCGCGGTAGACGTGACACCCGATCCGGTCTGAGTCTCTGTCCGCGCACTTGCAGTTGTACCCGGGCGAGATGACGCGGCGGTGAACGGGGCGCGAACAACCACGATCCGGGGCATTCTCGGATCGGCGGAAAATACAAGGGTGTCCTAGTAAATGTCCGGCCCTCCGAGTAAACTCCCCAATGTGCCAACGACGGCACGAAGGGACGTCACACAATGACTCGTACTATCCCGCACTTCGTGGGCGGATCGCTTCTCACCCCCGACTCCGGTCGCTTCGCCGATGTGTTCGATCCGAGCACCGGGGCCGTGCAGGCCCGCGTGCCGCTCGCCTCGGCCGATGAGGTGCGCCGCGTGATCGCGAACGCCGAAGAGGCGCAGGTCGCCTGGGCCGCGACCAACCCCCAGAAGAGGGCCCGCGTGCTGCTGCGCTTCCTCGACCTGGTGCAGCGCGAGATGACCTCGCTGGCCGAACTGCTGGCGAGTGAGCACGGCAAGACCGTCGACGACGCGAAGGGCGACATCCAGCGCGGACTCGAGGTCATCGAGTTCTCCGCCGGAGCCCCGCATCTGCTCAAGGGCGAGTACTCCACGGGTGCCGGTACCGGCATCGACGTCTACTCGATGCGACAGCCGCTCGGGGTCGTCGCCGCGATCACCCCCTTCAACTTCCCCGCGATGATCCCGCTCTGGAAGGCCGGGCCCGCGCTCGCCGCGGGCAACGCGGTCGTGCTCAAGCCGAGTGAGCGCGACCCCTCCGTTCCGGTGCGCATCGCCGAGCTGTTCCTTGAGGCGGGCCTCCCGGCCGGAGTGCTCAACGTCGTGCACGGCGACAAGGAGGCCGTCGACACACTGCTCACCGACGACCGCATCCGCGCCGTCGGATTCGTCGGCTCCACGCCCATCGCCGAGTACATCTACGCGACCGCGACGGCGCACGGCAAGCGGGCTCAGTGCTTCGGCGGCGCGAAGAACCACATGATCGTGATGCCGGATGCCGATCTCGACCAGGCCGTCGACGCGCTGATCGGTTCCGGATACGGCTCAGCGGGCGAGCGGTGCATGGCGATCTCGGTCGCGGTCCCGGTCGGGCAGGAGACGGCTGACGCGCTCGCCGCCAAGCTCACCGAGCGCGTGGCGCAACTGCGTATCGGACCCTCTCTCGCGACCGATGTCGACTACGGACCTCTGGTCACGCGGGCGGCCGTCGAGCGGGTCGAGGGCTACATCCAGCAGGGCATCGACGAGGGTGCGACGCTGCTCGCCGACGGCCGCGGGTTCGTCGTCGAAGGGCACGAGGAGGGCTTCTACCTCGGGCCGACCCTGTTCGACCACGTCACCACCGACATGGCGATCTACCGCGAAGAGATCTTCGGCCCGGTGCTGGTGATCGCCCGTGCCGCCGACTACGAGGAGGCGCTGCGGATGGCGTCCGAGCACGAGTACGGCAACGGTGTCGCGATCTTCACCCGCGACGGCGATGCCGCCCGCGACTTCGCCGCACGCGTCGAGGTCGGGATGGTCGGCGTGAACGTCCCGATCCCGGTGCCGATCGCGTACTACACGTTCGGCGGATGGAAGCGCAGCGGTTTCGGCGACCTCAACCAGCACGGCACCGACGCGTTCCGCTTCTATACGAAGACCAAGACGGTGACGAGCCGTTGGCCCGCGGCGGGCATCCGTGACGGAGCCAGCTTCGTCATCCCCACCATGCACTGATCCCCACGTCCCGTCACGAGATCCCACAAGGACACATGATGACCATGACCACCGTCACCACCACCGCTGAGGAGCGCGAGGCGATCCTCAGCGCCGTCCGCGAGTTCGCCGAGGCCGAGCTCGCCCCCTTCGCCGCCGAGCGCGACGAGAAGCACATCTTCCCGCGCGAGTCGCTGAACCGCGGCGGAGAGCTGGGGCTCGGCGGCATCTATGTGCGCGAGGACTTCGGCGGCGCCGGCCTCAGCCGCAGCGACACCGTCGCGATCTTCGAGGAACTCGCCAAGGGCGACCCGGCCGTCGCCGCGTACATCTCGATCCACAACATGGTCGTGTGGATGATCGACACCTACGGAGACGACACGCAGCGCGAGACGTGGCTGCCGCCGCTCACCGCGATGCAGGAGTTCGGCGGCTACTGCCTCACCGAGCCCGGCGTCGGTTCCGATGCCGCCAACGTCGCCACCAGTGCGGTCCGCGAGGGCGACGACTATGTGCTCACCGGGATGAAGCAGTTCATCTCCGGTGCCGGCGAGGCTGCCGTGTACGTCGTGATGGCCCGCACGGGGGAGCCCGGCGCCCGGGGCATCAGCGCATTCCTGGTTCCCGGCGACGCCGAGGGCCTGAGCTTCGGTCCGCTCGAGAAGAAGATGGGCTGGCACGCGCAGCCGACCCGACAGGTGATCTTCGACGGGGTCCGCGTTCCGGCATCCGCGATGCTCGGCGACGAGGGGCGCGGGTTCGCGATCGCGATGTCGGCGCTCAACGGCGGACGCCTCAACATCGCCGCCTGCTCGCTCGGCGGCGCGGAGTGGGCACTCGACAAGGCGGTGCGGTACGTGCACGAGCGGGTCGCGTTCGGCGAGCCGCTCGCCGAGAAGCAGTCGATCCTGTTCGCGATCGCCGACATGCGCACCGAACTGCACGCCGCCCGGCTGATGGTGCGCGACGGTGCCCAGGCCGTCGACGAGCACGCACCCGACGCCACCATGCGCTGCGCGATGGCCAAGCGCTTCGCCACAGACGCCGGCTTCGACGTCGCCAACCGGGCGCTGCAGCTGCACGGCGGATACGGATACCTGCAGGACTACGGGATCGAGCGAGTCGTCCGCGACCTGCGGGTGCACCAGATCCTGGAGGGGACGAACGAGATCATGCGACTGATCGTCGGACGCGAGATGCTGCGACCCGCGGGCTCGAGCTCCCTCCAGCGCAGCGGCGGAGACCAGATGCGGAGCGCATCATGACCGTGTCGTCTTCGAAAGCGGTCGTCGCTTTTCTCGGCCTGGGGCACATGGGCCTGCCGATGGCGAAGAACCTCGTCGCCGCCGGCCATGAGGTGCACGGCTTCGATCTCGTCCCCGCGGCCATCGAGGCGGCGCAGGCGGCCGGCATCCCCGTGGCGGCGAGCGGGGCGGATGCCGTGGCCGACGCCGATGTCGTCATCACGATGTTCCCCGCGGGGAAGCACGTGATCGAGGCGTATCGCACGGAGCTGCTCGCGGCGGCGCGACCGGACACGCTGTTCATCGAGTCGTCGACCATCGCGGTCGACGAGGCCCGCGCGGCTCACGCGCTCGCGCTCGCCGCGGGACACCGCAACGTCGACGCCCCGGTCTCGGGCGGAGTCGTCGGGGCCGAGAACGGCACACTCGCGTTCATGGTCGGCGGGGCGGAGGAGGACTATGCGGCAGCGCTCCCGCTGCTCGAGATCATGGGCAAACGCATCGTGCACTGCGGTGGTCCGGGCCTCGGCCAGGCGGCGAAGGTCTGCAACAACATGGTGCTCGCGGTCTCGCAGATCGCCGTCGCCGAGGCCTTCGTGCTGGGGGAGCGGCTCGGGCTCGAGCACCAGGCGCTGTTCGACGTCGTCTCGCAGGCATCCGGACAGTGCTGGTCGATCACGACCAACTGCCCTGTTCCCGGGCCTGTGCCGACGAGCCCGGCCAACCGCAACTATCAGCCGGGCTTCGCGGGAGCGCTGATGGCCAAGGACCTCGGCCTCGCGCTGCAGGCCATCGAGCAGACCTCGACGGATGCCCGCATGGGCCGGCTCGCGCAGGAGCTGTATGCCGCCTTCGCCGCGGGGGATGGCGCGGGGCGGGACTTCTCCGGCATCATCACCGACATCCGCGACGGCGTCGTGTGATGATCGGTACTTCGACGGAGAGGGCGATATGACCGAGTACGAGACGATCCTGGTCGAGCAGCGCGGACGAGTCGGGTGGATCACCCTGAACCGTCCCGAGGCGCTGAACGCATTGAACAGCCGGCTTGCGGAGGAGGTCACCGCCGCGGCCGTCGCCTTCGACGGTGACGACGGTGTCGGCGCCATCGTGTTGACGGGCTCCGAGAAGGCCTTCGCCGCCGGTGCTGACATCAAGGAGATGGAGGGCATGTCCGCCGCGGAGATGCTCGAGACCGACCACTTCGGCGTCTGGCACGAGTTCGCTGCGGTGCGTACGCCGGTGATCGCGGCCGTCTCCGGCTTCGCCCTCGGCGGCGGATGCGAGCTGGCGATGATGTGCGACATCATCCTGGCCGCCGACAACGCCAAGTTCGGCCAGCCCGAGATCAACCTCGGCGTCATCCCCGGCATGGGCGGCACGCAGCGCCTGATCCGCGCGGTCGGCTATTACAAGGCGGCCGAACTGGTTCTCTCCGGGCGCTTCATGGGCGCCGAAGAGGCGGAACGCGCCGGGCTCGTGTCGCGCGTCGTGCTGGCATCCGATCTCCTCGCCGAGGCGACGAAGCTGTCCGACACGATCGCCTCGAAGTCGCTGCCTTCGGTGTACGCCGCGAAGGCCGCGCTGGATGCCGCGATGGAGACGACCCTGGCCGAAGGCCTCGCACACGAGAAGCAGGCGTTCGCCACGCTTTTCGACACCGCTGATCAGAAGGAGGGCATGTCGGCCTTCCGGGAGAAGCGGTCGCCCGATTTCCAGAACCGCTGATCCGCTGACCTGATGAGCGCGGGACTCGAGGGGCGGTCAGTCGCGGAGGGTGTCGACGATCTTCGTGATGCGGCGCTCGCGCGTCGCGTCCTGCTTCGCTTCGGTGACGGAGCGCGCGTGCTCCTTGCGGACGGAGTAGGACAGGGCGTCGAAAGCGGCGCGCACCCCGGGGTCGGCATCCAGAGCAGTGGCGAGCTCGGGCGGAACGTCGACCGTGCGCTCGGCCGAATCCACGCGGATCACGGCATCGACCTCCTGCCCGATCTCGAGTCCCAGGTCGGCGCGCACGGCTTTGCTGAAGCCGATCATGTTCTCGCTGCCCATGCGGGCCACGCGAAGCCGCGCCGTGCGTCCGCCGATGGTGACGGCGACGGGGAAGGCCTTGCCGGCACCGAGCGACGCGACCTGCTCGTCCGTGAGCAGGATCGCCGCAGCGGGGCCGCGGCCGGTGAGGACGGTGTGCAGCCGCAGTTCGCTCATGCCGAAAGAGTACGCCCGGGAGCCTCGAATTCGGCGGCCAGGATCGCGTTGCGCTCCACGATCAGTCGGCGCATGTACGCGCGCAGGAACATCGCATCGACAACGCGGCCGAGCGGGCCGAACGGCGAGCGGAACGTGACGGTGTCGTGCATGAGCGTGCCGGCCGGATGCTCCTCGAACCGGTGCTCGTGCAGGAAATCCCGGAAGGGGCCGGCGATCTGGCGGTCCGAGAACCCGCGCGGGGGATCGACGTCGAACACGATCGACCGCAGGCGGAAGGGGATGCCGAAGTGGCGCGCCCGCCACGTCGCCGTCGAGCCCTCGGTGAAGACCCCGCTTGACGGTGCTTCGATCATCGTCTCGCCGTACCGGGCCATGCTCTTCACGTGGAGCCCGGGGTCGAGCGAGGCGGCGAACACCTCGGCCGGCGGGGCCGCGACGACCGTCTCGAGCGCGAACCGCGCCATGTCAGAGGGCGTCGGGCTGTGGACGCGGATCGGCGAAGTCTCCGGCGTCCTTGCGCAGGCGGGCGACGATCGCGACGAGCTCGGCCGCGTCGTCGCGGCTCATGCCGGGGTCGGCGAAGACCTCGGAGTTCAGCGCCTGGGTGGCCCGTTCGACCAGCTCTCGACCGGCATCCGTGAGTGCGAGGAGTGCGGCGCGTCCGTCGTGCGGATGCGGCTCCCTGGCGATGAGCCCGTCGCGGACCAGGCGTTCCGCCGTGCTGGTCACCGTGGTCGGATGCACCTGGAGGCGGGCGACCACGCTCGACAGGGGGAGGCGGCCGGCGCGGCTGAACGCCAGCAGGCGCAGCACCTCGAACCGGGCGAAGCTGAGCGCGAACGGCTTCAGCGCCGCATCGACCCGGGCGAGCAACAGCTGCTGAGCGCGCATGACCGACGTGACCAGCGCCATGCCGTCGGCGGCATCCGTCCATCCGTGGGCGACCCACTGCCGCTTGGCTTCGGCGAGCGGATCGATGGGGAGCGGACGGGGTCGGACCATTTCTCCACGGTACTGGCGGGAGGGCATCGGGCGGCGACGGCGCGCGATGCATCCGATGTCGCCAGCCGTGACTCCCAGTCGCAGGGGGTTTGGAACTCAGTATCGCCGTCTAGAATTGCAGCAGTCGTGAGGAGCATTCGATGAAGATCTTCGTCCTGGTCAAAGAGGTGCCGGACACCTATGGCGATCGCAAGCTGAATCTCGAGACCGGACTCGCCGATCGGGCGGCCGGCGATGTCGTCCTCGACGAGATCACCGAGCGGGCTCTCGAGGTCGCGCTCAGCTACGCCGACAAGAACGACGGCACGGAGGTCGTCGCGCTGTCGATGGCTCCCGGCGGCTCGACCGCCTCGGTGCGCCGCGCGCTCGCGATCGGCGCCGCGTCGGCCGTGCACATCGCCGACGAGCAGCTCGCCGGCGCCGACCTCGGTCTCACCGCCGAAGTGCTCGCCGCTGCCATCCGCCGCGGTGCGCCCGATCTCGTGATCACGGGAAACCTGTCGACCGACGGCTCCGGAGGCGTCATCCCGGCGATGCTCGCCGAGCACCTCGGATTCGCTCAGGCCACCGCGCTCAGCTCGGTGGAGATCACCGCCGAGGGCGTCTCCGGCACCCGCGCCGCCGACGCCGGTGGGCAGCCGGTCTCGGCCCCGCTGCCCGCGGTGATCTCGATCACCGAGGCGCTCCCCGATGCACGCTTCCCCAACTTCAAGGGCATCATGGCGGCGAAGAAGAAGCCCCTCGAGGTGCTCTCGCTCGCCGACCTCGACGTCTCGGCAGATCCGTCCGCCGCTCCGCGGACGATCATGACCGCCGTGTCCGAGAAGCCCCCGCGCGCCGCCGGCGTGAAGATCACCGATGAAGGCGACGCGGCCGACAAGCTCGTCGAGTACCTCGTGCAGAACAGGCTGGTGTGAGATGACTTCGTCCGAGAACCCGATCCTCGTCCTCATCGACGTCGACCCGTCCGGCTACGTCGCGAGCAGCACAGCGGCGCTCATCGGTGCGGCCTCGACGATCGGCTCGCCCGTGGCGCTCATCGTCGGTGGCAGCCCGGCCGCGGTGGATCAGGCCGCTGCGGCAGGAGCATCCGTCGTGCTCACTGCCGACGGCGACCCGTCCGTGCTCACCGTGCCGATCGTGGACGCCCTGCAGGCCGCGGCCGCACAGGTGCGCCCCGATGCCGTGCTGATCTCGAACTCGATCTCCGGCCGCGATGTCGCCGGACGCTTCGCGGCGCGCACGAAGAGTGCGCTGTCGGTGGATGCCGTGGGCGTCTCCCGGGACGAGGAGGGGGTCGTCGCCCACCACTCCGTCTACGGCGGGGCGTACCTCGTCGACTCGGCTGCCACCTTCGGTACTCCGGTGATCACGGTGCGTCAGGGCGCGGTGGATGCACGTGCCGAAGCCGTGCCGTCGCACTCGGTCGAGGTGCTCGACGTCATCCCGTCCGGTGTGGTCGCCGCGACGGCCGGTCCGGTCGAGGCGGTCGAGGTCGCTTCCTCCCGCCCCGAGCTGCGCGGAGCCACACGAGTCGTCTCCGGCGGGCGCGGTCTCGCGTCGAAGGAGAAGTTCGTGCTCGTCGAAGAGCTCGCCGATGCGCTCGGCGCTGCTGTCGGTGCCTCCCGGGCCGCCGTCGATGCGGGATACATCCCGCAGTCGCACCAGGTCGGCCAGACCGGCGTCTCGGTATCGCCGCAGCTGTATGTCGCTCTCGGCATATCCGGCGCGATCCAGCACCGCGCGGGCATGCAGACCTCCAAGAACATCGTTGCGATCAACAAGGACCCGGAGGCGCCGATCTTCGACGTCGCCGACTTCGGCATCGTCGGCGACGTGTTCGCGGTGGTCCCGAAGGTGATCGCCGCCCTCGAGGCGCGGAAGAAGTAGTCATGGTGACGCGGATGCTGCGACGCGGTCTGCCGCGCGTGCCGGGCGGGGAGCCGTGGCCGCCCGCCGATGCGGTGGTGTCGGATGCGGTGGCGCCGGATGATGCATCGTCGGATGCGGTGGCGGAATCGTCGGCCGCACCGGTCGCGGATGCCGTCGTCGAATCGGTCGCCGCGACGGTGACGACCGATGCGGTCGCCGATGCGGAGGGGGCAGCTGCCCCTGTCGCAGCTGCTTCTCCGGTTGTCGACGCCGCGGGGAGCGGTGGATCGCGTATCCGTCGCGGGCTGCCGCGCGTTCCGGGTGGCGAGCCGTGGCCTCCAACCGATGGGGCTCCCGCGACCGCAACGGGCACGGCTGCCTCGCCGGTGGCGCGCGTCGTCCCCGCGCCGGCCCCGACCAGCGCTGCGGCGACGACCACCGCGAGCACAGCGGCCACGACCACCGCGACTTCTGCTGCCGGCGCCGACCCTGCTGCTGCTCCTGCTGCTCCTGCGCCCAGCCCGCAGGGGACTCCGGTTGCAGGCATGGAGGCGGTTTCCGCCAGCCACGTCCGTCGCGGTCTGCCGCGTGTCGTCGGCGGAGATCCGTGGCCGCCCGCAGACACCGTGCCGACCCTATCCGGCGTCGCGGCGGCTGCCGTCGCACCCGTTGTGGACGAAGGTGCGGATGCGGCCACGCTCGTCCAGCCCGTCGCCGCCTCGGAGCCCGCCGCCCCGGCCCCCGGTTCCGCCCTGGTCGTCCCGGTCCTCGCCGACCTCGACACCCCGCTGCCGTGGACTCGTACCGTCTGGAGAGGTCGCGCTCCGCGCCACATCGCCGAGGCCCCGGTGTCGGGTCGCCCGCGTCCGACCTGGCCCCAGGCGATCGCGGTCCTGTTCGGCGCCGCGGCACTCGGGGTGCTGGCTGGTGCCGCCATCGCCTTCGTGCGTGCGCTCCTGAGCTTCCCGTTCATGCAGGACTTCCTCGCGGCGTTCCCCGGCGAGTACGAGCCCGCGATCGCGGTCGAGCCCGGCTTCGCGCCGTGGGTCAACTGGGCGCACTTCTTCAACATGTTCCTGATCGTGCTGATCATCCGCTCGGGGCTGCAGGTGCGCACCGAGAAGCGGCCGACCGTGTTCTGGACGCCGCGCGGAAACGCGAAGGGCAAGATCAGCCTGAACCTCTGGTTCCACCAGTCGCTCGACATCCTGTGGCTCCTGAACGGCCTGATCTTCGTCGTGCTGCTGTTCGTCACCGGGCACTGGGTGCGCATCGTGCCGACGAGCTGGGAGGTCTTCCCGAACGCGCTGTCGGCGGCCCTGCAGTACGTCTCGTTCGACTGGCCGCACGAGAAGGGCTGGAACAACTACAACAGCCTGCAGCAGCTCGCGTACTTCGTGACCGTGTTCATCGCCGCGCCGCTGGCGGCGATCACCGGGTTCCGCATGTCGGGGCTGTGGCCGAAGCGGGCAGAGAAGCTGTCCAAGGCGTACCCGGTGGAGTGGGCGCGCGCGCTGCACTTCCCGATCATGCTGTACTTCGTCGCGTTCATCATCGCCCACGTCGCGCTCGTGATGCTCACCGGATTCCTGCGCAACCTGAACCACATGTTCGCGTCGCAGGATGCGGTCACCTGGACCGGGTTCTGGGTGTTCATCCTCTCGCTCGTGGTGATCGCGCTCGCCTGGGTGGCCGCCCGCCCGCTGGTGCTCGCGCCGATCGCGAAGGTCTTCGGCAAGGTCTCGGGGCGCTGACACGGTGGACGAGACCACACGTATCCAGGACTACTGGCGCGACGCGCGAAGTGCGATGCCGGAGCTGCCGGAGACGCCGCCGGAGGCCTGGGCTTTCGGCGCCACTCCGGAGCACGCCGATGAGCTTCTGGCGCTGGTGCTCGCCGAGATCAAGGTGGGTACCGCCTCGTCGCTGTGGGACTACGACGAGAGCGGAGACCCGCTGCCGGTCGTCGGCGAACTGAGCATCATCCTCGACGGATCGGGCGCGCCGCGGGCGGTGATCGAGACCACCGCGATCGACATCGTGCCCTTCGACGAGGTCGACGAGGCGCACGCATACGCCGAGGGAGAAGACGATCGCACCCTCGCACAGTGGCGTGAGGTGCATGAGCGGTACTGGCGTCAGCACTCCGAGAATCCGCGCGGCTACGCGCCGGACATGCCGGTGATCTGCGAGCGATTCCGCCTGCTGCTCCCGGCGGGCCCGACTACATCTCCCGGGCCCGGAAGCTGATCTCGTCAGTCTGCGAGCCGCCGTCATGGATCAGGGTCAGGAGCAGCTTCGTCTCCCAGGCGGCCGCCACGTAGTATCCGGTCACGCCGGCCGCCACGGTCGCGGAGCTCTGCGGCAGGATGGTGATGGTGCCGGTGAGCGGGCCGCTGAGCGAGTCGAGCGTCGGTGTCACCTCGATCGACCAGGTCAGCGTCAGCGGGGTCGTCCCGTTGTTCGCGATCAGCGCCCCCGGCCAGGCGAACGTCGCGCCGTCGACGCTCGCCGGTGCCATCTCGACGGCGAACTCCGCCCGGCGCGATGCGGCGGCGAGCGGAGTGGCCACCGCCACCGCGACCACCGGTACGGACCATGCGGCGGCGCGTATCAGCGCCCGCCGGGTGACTTCGGTCGACGTGCTTGACTGCCCCATGAAACTCCCCATTCTCCATCTACGACTTTTGGCCATAGATCCCAAGACTTAAGGCTAGTCGATGACTTGTTCGTGCGATGATCGGCTCACGTATCGAGACGGCGGCGGCGCACCCCACGAAAGGAAGAACATGGCAGAGGCATTTATCGTCGACGCGGTGCGCTCGCCCGTCGGCAGACGCGGCGGCTCGCTTTCCGGCATCCATCCGGCCGACCTCGGAGCGCACAGTCTCACCGCACTCGTCGAGCGCACGGGCATCGATCCCGGCGCCGTCGACGACGTCGTCTTCGGGGCGATCGACGCGATCGGCGGGCAGGCGGGAAACGTGGCCCGCACCGCTCTGCTCGTCGCCGGCTTTCCCGAGCACGTGCCCGGAGTCACGATCGACCGACAGTGCGGGTCGAGCCAGCAGGCCGTGCACTTCGCCGCGCAGGCCGTGATGAGCGGCACGAGCGATCTGGTCATCGCGGGCGGACTGCAGAACATGTCGCAGATCCCGCTCACGGCGGCGGCGACGGTGGGGGAGGCGTACGGCTTCACGACCCCGTACGCGGAATCACCCGGTTGGCGTGCGCGCTACGGCGACCAGGAGATCTCGCAGTTCCGCGGTGCCGAGCTGATCGCCGAGAAGTGGGACATCACCCGCGAGGCAATGGAGCAGTTCGCCCTGGAGAGCCACCGGCGTGCGGCACACGCACAGGACGAGGGGCGCTTCACGAACGAGATCGCGCCGCTGAACGGTCTGGATCACGACGAGGGTGTGCGCCGCGACACGTCGCTCGAGCGGATGGCCGGGCTGCAGCCGCTCGCTCCGAACGGCAGGATCACGGCGGCGGTCGCCTCGCAGATCAGCGACGCGTCCAGTGCTGTGCTGATCGCGAGCGCACGTGCGGTGAAGGAGCACGGGCTCACCCCGCGCGCCCGCATCCATCATCTCTCCGTGCGCGGCGACGACCCCGTGCTCATGCTCACCGCGCCCATCCCCGCGACGCGGCACGCTCTGGAGCGCACGGGCCTGCGCCCGGAGGACATCGACCTGTTCGAGGTGAACGAGGCCTTCGCCTCGGTCGTGCTCGCCTGGATGCAGGAGACCGGGGTGCCGCACGAGAAGGTCAACGTCAACGGCGGCGGGATCGCACTCGGACACCCGATCGGTGCCACCGGCACACGCATCCTCTCGACGCTGCTCAATGAGCTGGAGCGCACGGGTGGGCGCTACGGCCTGCAGGCCATGTGCGAGGGCGGCGGCGTCGCGAACGTGACGATCATCGAGCGCCTCTGACCGATCCGCCCGCCCGCCCCACGAGAACGGGCCGCCTCCCCGAAGGGAAGCGGCCCGTCTCCGGTGAAGACTGGATCAGGGACGGACGAAGCGGACCTCGGTCAGCGTCTCACCGAGGAACGGCTCGGTGTGCGTCGCGCCGTCGAGGGCGAAGCCGTTGCGCGTGTAGAAGCGGTGCGCGCGGGGGTTGTCCTCGGCGACCCACAGGTACAGGGGCTCGTCGGTCTCGACCGCGGCGTCGAACAGCTTCTGGCCGATGCCGGTGCCGTGCAGCGCGTCGAGCAGGTAGATGAAGTACAGCTCGCGGAACGCCGGAGCATCCTTGTCGCGGGCGGGGCCGGAGCCGACGAACCCGACGATCTCGCCGTCGACGAGCGCGGCGTTCATCTTGAACTCGGGACCCTGCGAGGCCCAGTGCGTCCACAGCTCGGCCATGCGCCGGGGCGAGACCTTCTCGAGCGCAGCCTTGCTGATCAGGTGGTCGTAGGTCTCGTGCCAGCACTGGGCATGCACGCGACCGAGGGCTTCCGCATCCACATCACGGACCGGACGGACGATGACTTCAGACTGGGCTTCGGCGCTCATGATCGTGACTCTACGCGCGGCGTCCGCGAAGGAGAAATCGAGTGGATGTTCGATGACGCGCGACGTGCCGGCCTGGAGGGTTCGTACAACGATGTTCGCGAATCGTGCACTCCTGGCTACGATCAATCCTCGTGAACGTGATCTGGCGGACCCTCCTGGTGATCCTCGGCGCCCGACGCCGCGTGCGGCGGGGGAAGACTCTCGACCCGACGGCGGTGGGCAGCATCACCATCACCACTCTGCCGACCGACCTCGACATCCTGCGGCACATGAACAACGGTCGCTACCTGTCGCTGTTCGACCTCGGACGCTGGGACCAGCTCATCCGCACCGGACTGTTCGATGCCATGAAGGCTCAGGGTTGGTACGCGGTCGTCTCCAGCGAGACGATCACGTTCCGCAAGTCGCTGCAGCTGTGGCAGCGGTTCGAGGTGCAGTCGCGGTTCATCGGGCACGATGAGAAGGCGCTGTTCCTCGAGCACCGCGCCGTGGTCGACGGCGAGGTCTACGCCCGGGCGATCGTGCGGGCGCGCATGCTGCGTCGCACCGGCGGCACGGTCAGCAACGAAGAGCTGTTCGCCGCGGTCGGCAAGCCCGAGGGCGTGCCGGAGATCGACGCGTGGGTGCACGACTGGGCCGCGGCATCCGCCCTCCCGCCCGTGCGGGTGAAGGCGCCGAGCATCTGGGGCTGACCCCGTCGGCAGCGCCCGTCCGCGGCAACGATATATTGACCGTGTGCTGGCGATCCTGAAGACCACCGGGCGCGTGCTGTGGCGACACTGGCCCGCGCTCATGGCGTGGTATCTGGCCGGCGTCCTGGTGCACTACGTGATCACCGAGGTCGCCGGATTCATCGGCGCGTACTCCGCCACCCTCGGGTTCCTCGTCCTTCCGATCGGGATCCTCGCGCGGTTGATCAGCCTGGTCGCGATGTTCCTGGTCCTGCGTGACGGGCTGCGCAACCTGCAGGAGGTCGCGCCGCTGCCCGAAGCCGCTGCGGACCGCCGCCGCACCTTCCTCTCGGCGCTGCTCGCCGGCATCCTCCCCTTCTTCGCGGTCTACTGGGCACAGGGGCTGCTGGGCGAGGATGTGCGAGCGTATTCGCTGCGCGCTCTCGAGGTGCGCAACGGCGTCATCTGGACGGCGGCTGCCAACGGTGAAGGTCCGGTGAGCTCGGTCGACACCGTGCTGAACCTGCCGATCAACGTGTGGACCATCTCGATCATCGTGCTCGCGTTCGCCGGCCGCTGGGCGTGGTCGAAGTGGTCGGCGAAGCTCGCGAAGTGGCTGTCGCCGGTCGCGGTCTACTTCGAGGTCGTCTGGGTCTTCTTCTCGGTGATGGTGCTCGGTGACATCTTCGACACGATCAAGGCGTGGGTCGACAGCCGCGCGGCCATGGCCTTCTTCGAGACGGTCAGAGAGCAGATCCTGGATGCCGTCGCCCCGCTGCGCTGGCTCTGGGAGGGGATCGGCTGGCTGCTCTCCGAGGCGGGCCCGGTCCTGCTCGCTCCGCTCGCGTGGCTGACCATCGCCGGTGTGGTGTTCGGCCAGGCGATCGTCGCCGAGAAGCTGCGTGTGGAGAGCGAGCTGATCGCCCGCGTGCGCGAACACGCGGCCGTGATCCCGAATCCGCTCGTGCGCCGGCTCAAGGATCTCGGCGAAGAGCTCGGTGCCCGCTTCCGCCCGATCGGACGAGCGCTGCTGCTCATGTGGCGCGCAGGTCCCCTCCTCGTCGGCTCCTACGCGCTGCTCTACGTGATCGTGAAGGCGCTCGAGTCGTACCTCGGCTTCGGGATCACCCGCCTGGTCGGCCCGCAGGAGTTCGTGTTCTGGGCGATCGCCGCGCCGCTCGTCTCGCTCGTGCCGCTGCTGCTCATGGAGCCGGTGCGCATCGCGGTGATCAGCGGGGCGTACGACGCCACTCTGGCGCGGCTGCGCAAGCGGCAGCAGGACCGCACCGACGCGGTGGGCGTCTCGGAGGCGGAGGGAGAGATGCGCGCCGTCGCCGATGCCGCCGGACTCCTGCCCTCGTCGGTGGATGCCGTCGCCGCCGCGATGGTCACCGCCCCCGTCAGGGACAGCGTCGAGGGTCAGGGCTCGAACTCGAACCTCACGAAGGACCCGCCGGCGTCGTAGGGGCGCACGTCGACCCAGAAGGGGCCGTCGACATCCTCGGGCACCACGAACGGCACGATCAGCTCGTACGAACCGGTCTGCGAACCGAGGCAGAGCTCCGGTTCCTCCGCGCTCGAGTCCAGGCCGATCTCCGCGCGCACGGGACTCCATTCGCGTCCCGTGGACTGCTCCACGAGCGTCGGCGTCTCGCACGCGACCCCCTCGGTGCCGGCGTCCACGGGCACCCCGACCGCGATCAGGCGCGTGTCGTCGGGGACGTCGAGGTTTGACAGATCCTCGATCTCCCCACCGCGCACCGGCCCCCAGGTTGCGCCGGCGAGATCGGTCGTCTCGTCCTCGGCGACCACCACAGGTGTGACCGCACGGGCCCCGAATCCGAAGAACTGGTACCACTCCTGCCATCCGACCGCGATGGCGGTCGCCGGCAGCAGCACGATGAGTGCGACCAGAGCCAGAGTGTTGCGACGCCACCAGGAGGGCGGCTTCGCCGGGGCAGCGGCGGCCTCCGCGTCTTCCCGAGGCGCGGGCGGTACCGGAGGGAGTGGGATGGTCATCGGGCCCAGCCGTTCTCGTCCAGGAGCACCTCGGCCTCGACGGGCAGCGCGGAGAGGTCGATCGACAGCTCGATCACGGTGTCGCGCAGCACCTCTCCGAGGCCGGACCCCGGCATGCCCAGTCGGAGCGTCGCGCGGTCGCCGGTCACGTCGTCGGGGAGCTCGAACGCGAGGCTCCCGGAGCGCGGGACGCCGGTGACCAGGCGCTGATCGACGAAGCTGGTGCCGCGATCCGTCGCGCTGAACGTACGGTCGCCGATCGTGAGTTCCGCGAGCCGTGAGCCGCTCTGATCCTGCGTCACGCCGGTGGCGGCCTCGAGGTCGACGACGAGCCAGGTGCCGTCGGCCGACCAGCCCTTCGCATCCGTGACCCGGTCCGCGAGGTGCACGTCGGTCACGGTCGCGACGAGGTTGCGCGTCGAGGCCTCTTCGCCGATCTGCGCGACCGTGGAGAACGAGGCGTTCGGGGCGTCATCGGGAAGCGTCGCCTTCGAGACACCCCACGCGCAGACGAGCAACGCCACAGTGGCGACCCAGATCAGGATGTGCTTCTTCACGGGAGCGGCACCTCGTCGATGGCCGCCGTCAGCGTCGCTCCGACGCGGACGTCCACCCAGTAGTCGCCGCGCATCACGCTCTGCCCGACGTAGTGGTCCGACTCGGGGAGGGTGACAGTGATCTCGTCGCCGTCGTGGAAGTCGTCCGGCCCGACGGTCCAGGTGAGCAGCATGCGGGCGGGGACGTCAGGCTGCAACCGGGGCGCGCGCTCGCCGTCGTCGGTACGGAAGACGTCGCCCTTTTCGTCGAGACCCTCGATGCGGATGCCGTCGAGGACCGGGGATTGCGGGGGGTTCGCCGTCGAAGCTCGCGGCTTGGCGAACGTGTTGGTGACGTCGACCGTGACGACCAGGATTCGCTCGCCCTTCTCCTCGTCCGGGAAGACCAGGGTTCGGCCGCTCTCCGCGCTCAGCTCGTCGCGCAGCTCGACCCCGAGCACGGTCATCTCCAGATCCGAGCCTGCGAAGGTCTCGCCGACCTCGACGACCGGGGTGGGATCGACGGCCGCGGCCTCGAGTCCGCCGAAGACGGCGGTGGTCGCGAGCAGCACGGCGCCGGCGCCGGTGATGAGCCAGGACGTCGGGATCAGGTCGATGCTGCGCCGTGCCCAGCCGAGGACCTTCGCCCGCGCGCTCGCGTTCGCCGCGGTGACGGCCGGATCCTGCCCCTGGGCGGGGCTCTCCGGCGGCGTCGTGGTCACGGCAACAGCTTAGGACCGCGCGCGGGTGAACGCTCCTCCGCTTTCCGCAAGAACGAGACTTCTTTCCGCGTCATGCGGGCGAAGGAGGGGCGCATCCGGAGCCGCGCTCAGTACTCTGAGCGAAAGTCAGGGGCAGAGACGCCCCGGAGCGGCCCCGTCGATGCAGACGGGCGGAGGAGGATGCAGTGGCAGTCATCGGCATCGTGCGGGAGCCTGCGGGCGAAGCGCGGGTCTCGGCCACCCCGGCGACGATCGCGTCGCTGAGGAAGCTGGGCCACACGGTCAGAGTGGAACGCGGAGCGGGCGCTGCAGCCTCATACCCCGACGCGGAGTATGAGGCGGCGGGGGCCGCACTCGTCGAGCGCGCCGAGGCATGGGGCAGCGAGATCGTGCTCGCCATCACCGCACCCGGCCCCGAGGAGATCGCCCTCCTGGCCGACGGCGCGACCCTCATCGCGCTGCTCTCGCCGGCCCTCCGCCCCGACCTGGTGGAGTCTCTCGCGCAGCGGGGGATCACGGCCGTCGCGCTCGACGCCGTACCCCGCATCTCGCGCGCGCAGTCGATGGACGTGCTCAGCTCGATGGCGAACATCGCCGGATATCGGGCCGTCGTCGAGGCCGCCCACGAGTTCGGTCGCTTCTTCACGGGACAGGTGACCGCCGCAGGCAAGGTGCCGCCGGCGAAGGTGCTGGTCGCCGGGGCCGGCGTCGCCGGGCTCGCGGCCATCGGTGCCGCGTCGAGCCTCGGTGCGATCGTGCGCGCCACCGATCCGCGCCCCGAGGTCGCCGACCAGGTCACCTCGATCGGCGGCACGTATCTGCCGGTCGACGTCGCGGTCGCCGCCTCCACCGACGGCTACGCGAAGGCGACGAGTGCGGACTACGACCGGCGAGCAGCCGAGATCTACACCGAGCAGGCCGCCGACGTCGACATCATCATCACGACGGCGCTGATTCCCGGTCGCGCGGCGCCTCGCCTCATCACGGCATCCGATGTCGCGCAGATGAAGCCGGGCAGCGTGATCGTCGACATGGCGGCGGGCCAGGGCGGCAACGTCGAGGGCTCGGTCGCGGGCGAGCGCGTCGTCACCGACAGCGGGGTGATCATTCTGGGCTACACCGACCTGGCCTCACGTCTGGCCGCCCAGGCCTCGCAGCTCTACGGCACGAACCTCGCCAACCTCGTCGCCCTGCTGACCCCCGCCAAAGACGGCCGGCTGGTGATCGACTTCGACGACGTGGTGCAGCGCTCGGTCACGGTCGTGCACGACGGCGAGGTCACCTGGCCACCGCCCGCCGTGCAGGTCGCGGCCGCCCCCGCGGCGAAGGCTGCCGCGACGCCGGTCGAGGTCGCGCCGCCGAAGAAGATGTCCACGGCGCGCAAGGTCACACTGATCGTGGTGGGCATCGCGGCGCTGTTCGCCGTGAACGCGTTCGCCCCCGCTCCGCTGCCGCAGCACTTCACGGTGCTCGTGCTGTCGGTCGTGATCGGCTTCTACGTCATCGGCAAGGTGCACCACGCGCTGCACACCCCGCTGATGTCGGTGACCAACGCGATCTCGGGCGTGATCGTGGTCGGGGCGATGCTGCAGATCACCTCGCCGCTGCCGGTCGTGCAGGTGCTCGCCGCGATCGCGGTGCTGCTGGCGTCGATCAACATCTTCGGAGGGTTCGCGGTCACGCGTCGGATGCTCGCGATGTTCACACTCGGGAACTCCGCGAAGGGCTCCCAGAAGTGACCATCGACGCGCTCGCCGGAGCGGCCTACATCGTCGCCGCCCTGCTGTTCATCCTCAGCCTCGCCGGCCTCAGCCGTCACGAGTCCGCCCGCGCCGGCGTGGTCTACGGCATCGCCGGCATGACGATCGCGCTGGTCGCGACCGTCGCCCTCACCGTCGCTGATGCCTGGAGCACCGGGGCCTTCCTCGGCCTCGGGCTGCTCGTCGCCGCGGTACTCATCGGTGCGGCCATCGGCCTGTGGCGCGCACGGGTCGTGGAGATGACCGGGATGCCCGAGCTCATCGCGCTCCTGCACAGCTTCGTCGGCCTCGCGGCCGTGCTCGTGGGCTGGAACGGCTACCTCGCGCATCCGGAGATCGCCCCGGAGCTGTTCGGCATCCACAACGCCGAGGTCTTCATCGGCGTCTTCATCGGCGGGGTGACCTTCACCGGATCGATCGTCGCCTACCTCAAGCTGTCGGCGAAGATGTCGTCGAAGCCGCTCATGCTCCCGGGCAAGAACGGGCTGAACATCGGGGCCCTCGTCGCGTTCGTCGCCCTCACCGTGTGGTTCGTGAACGACCAGCAGCTGTGGCTCCTGATCGCGGTCACCGTGCTCGCGTTCGCCCTGGGCTGGCACCTCGTCGCCTCGATCGGCGGCGGTGACATGCCGGTCGTCGTCTCGATGCTCAACAGCTATTCCGGATGGGCGGCGGCCGCGGCCGGCTTCCTCCTCAACAACGACCTGCTGATCGTCACGGGTGCGCTGGTCGGATCGTCGGGTGCCTACCTCTCCTATGTCATGTGCAAGGCCATGAACCGCTCGTTCCTCTCCGTGATCGCCGGCGGCTTCGGGATCGCGGCACCGACCGCCGACGACGCCGAGTACGGCGAGCACCGCGAGATCACCGCCGAGAGCGCGGCCGAGATGCTCGCCGCGGCGAGCAGCGTCGTGATCACGCCCGGCTACGGTATGGCGGTCGCGCAGGCGCAGTACCCGGTGGCCGACCTGGTCCGTCGGCTCCGCGAGCGGGGAGTCGCCGTGCGGTTCGGCATCCATCCGGTCGCGGGTCGCCTTCCCGGCCACATGAACGTGCTGCTGGCCGAGGCCAAGGTGCCGTACGACATCGTCCTCAGCATGGACGAGATCAACGACGACCTCGCCTCGACCTCGGTGGTGCTCGTGATCGGCGCGAACGACACCGTGAACCCCGCGGCCGCGGAAGACCCGTCGAGTCCCATTGCCGGGATGCCCGTGCTGAAGGTGTGGGAGGCCGAGAACGTCATCGTGTTCAAGCGCTCGATGGCCGCCGGTTACGCGGGCGTGCAGAACCCGCTGTTCTTCCGCGACAACGCGCAGATGCTGTTCGGCGACGCGAAGCAGCGGGTGGAGGACATCATCGCCGCGCTGTGAGCTGTCGAGAGGGGTGCGGGCTCCCGGCCTGCGAGGGTATGCAGACCTAGGGTGGACACATGGCAGAGTCGTCGTCTTCTCCGGCGGATGCCGTGGCATCCGCACCCCTCGCAGACCGTGCCGTCGAGCTTGCTCGGCGGTGGGCGATCGAGGCCGCCGCGATCGAACCCGACCCCGCTGCCGCCCGTCTCGCCGGAGTGCTGCAGGACGCGAACGGGTTGCCGTTCACGCTCGGCTTCGTCGACGGTGTCATGCGCCCCGAGAGCCTGAGCGCCGCAGCCTCGCAGCTGCACCGCATCGCGCCGATCGTGCCCGAGTTCCTGCCCTGGTACCTGCGCTCGGTCGTGCGTCTCGGCGGGGGAGTCGCGCCGATCCTGCCGTCGCCGGTCGTGCCGATCGCGCGGAAGGTGCTGCGCGACATGGTCGGGCATCTCATCGTCGATGCGCGGCCCGCCAAGCTCGAAGCCGCCATCGAGCGCATCACGGCCACGGGCTCGCGCCTGAACCTCAACCTGCTGGGCGAAGCCGTGCTGGGCGAGGCCGAGGCGAAGCGCCGCCTCGACGGCATCCACGAGCTGATCCGACGGCCCGATGTCGACTACGTCTCGGTCAAGGTCTCGGCCATCGTCAGCCACCTGTCGATGTGGGCGTTCGACGAGATCGTCGACGAGGTGGTACAGCGGTTGCTCCCGCTGTACCTCACGGCGGCGGCGGACGGCACGTTCATCAACCTCGACATGGAGGAGTACCGCGACCTCGACCTAACGATCGCGGTGTTCACGCGCATCCTCGAAGACCCTCGGCTCGCGGGGCTCGAAGCCGGGATCGTGCTGCAGGCGTACCTGCCCGACGCCCTGCCCGCCCTGCAGGAGCTGACCGCCTGGTCGCAGGACCGCGTCGCGCACGGCGGTGCCCGCATCAAGGTGCGCCTCGTCAAGGGCGCCAACCTCGCGATGGAGCAGGTCGAGGCGCGGATGCACGGCTGGACCCCCGCGACCTACGACACCAAGCTCGACACCGACGCGAACTACCTGCGGTGCCTGGACTGGGCCCTGCGCCCCGAGCACGCCGCCGCGGTGAAGGTCGGCGTCGCCGGGCACAACCTGTTCGGTATCGCCTACGCGTGGCTGCTCGCCGGCGAGCGGGATGTGCGCGAGGCCGTCGAGTTCGAGATGCTGCTCGGCATGGCGCAGGGGCAGGTGCAGGCCGTCTCGCGCGAGGTCGGGCCCGTGCTGCTGTACGTGCCCGTGGTGGCACCCGCCGAGTTCGACGTCGCGATCAGCTACCTGGTGCGCCGGCTCGAAGAGAACGCGTCGCCGGACAACTTCCTCTCCGCCGCATTCCGACTCGGCGAGGACGAGGCCCTGTTCGTGCGGGAGCAGGACAGGTTCCTCGACGCACTCGACCGGTCGGACGATCCCACTCTGTGGACCGGACCGCGTCGCACGCAGGATCGGAGCGCGCCCGTGCACGAAGCGCTGCGCCCCTCGCCCGTGTCACCGCTGCCGGAGACCGACCTCACCCAGGCCGTACTCGGCATCTCGCGCGGCTCCGAAGACGGCGGCGGTCGCGAGGCCTTCCTCGAGACCGCCGTGTACTCCGCTCGTGAGTTGGAGCAGGATGCCGGTGGTGCCCCGGGCTTCTCGAACACCGTCGACAGCGACCCCGCCCTGCCGGTGAACCGCGACTGGGCGCGCGAGGTGCGGGAGCGTATCGGCGCATCCGAGCTCGGTGACGCCACGATCGCGGCCGCTCGCATCGACGACGCGGAATCCCTGGAGCAGATCGTGCAGGGGGTCCGCGGTGCGGCTCCGGCGTGGGGTGGGCGTCCCGCCGCCGAGCGGGCCGAGGTGCTGCTGCGCGCCGCCGCCGCCCTGGAAGCCCGACGCGGTGACCTGATCGAGGTCGCCGCCTCCGAGACCGGCAAGATCTTCGCCGAGGCCGACATCGAAGTGAGCGAGGCCGTCGACTTCGCCCGGTACTACGCGGCCACCGCGCGCGAGCTCGACGCGATCGCCGGCGCCGTGTTCGTCCCGGCATCCGTCACCGTCGTCGCGCCGCCGTGGAACTTCCCGCTCGCGATCCCCGCCGGCGGAGTGCTCGCCGCGCTCGCCGCGGGTTCGGGTGTCGTCTTCAAACCGGCACCGCAGGCCCGCCGCTGCGCCGCAGTGATCGCGGAGACGCTGTGGCAGGCGGGCATCCCGCGCGATCTGCTCGCGCTCGTCGACATCGAAGAGGGAAAGCTCGGTCGCGAGCTCATCACCCACGACGCGGTCGACCGCGTGATCCTCACCGGCGCGTGGGACACCGCCGCGCTGTTTCGCTCCTGGCGTCCCGACCTGCCGCTGCTCGCCGAGACCAGCGGCAAGAACGCGATGATCATCACCCCCTCGGCCGACCTCGACCTGGCCGTCGCCGACCTGGTGAAGAGCGCGTTCGGGCACGCGGGGCAGAAGTGCTCGGCCGCCTCCCTCGCGATCCTCGTCGGCCCCGTCGGGCGCTCACCGCGGTTCAAGCGGCAGCTCGCAGATGCCGTGCGCTCGCTGCACGTGGGCCCGCCCACCGATCCGCTCGCCGAGGTCGGCCCGGTGATCGAGCCGCCGCAGGGCAAGCTCGCCTGGGCGCTGAGCGAGCTCGAGGGCGAGGAGCAGTGGCTGATCGAGCCCGCGCTCGCGGCCGGCGACGACGGCAGCGGGCGGCTGTGGCGGCCCGGCATCCGCGTCGGCGTGCAGTCGGGGTCGCGCTTCCACACCGAGGAATTCTTCGGGCCGGTGCTCGGCATCATGCACGCACCGACCCTCGAGAAGGCCGTCGAGCTGCAGAACGCCGTCGCCTATGGGCTCACCGCCGGGCTGCACACGCAGGATCCGGGCGACCTCGCCTTCTGGCTCGACCGCGTGCAGGCGGGCAACCTCTACGTGAATCGCGGCATCACCGGGGCGATCGTGCAGCGGCAGCCGTTCGGCGGCTGGAAGCGGTCGGCCGTCGGACCCGGCGCCAAGGCGGGTGGCCCGAACTACCTGATCGGCCTCGGATCCTGGCGCTCGCAGCCGGGCGGACCGGCATCCAGCACCCTGCATCTGCGCGGGCTCGACTCCCGCATCACGGCGCTCATCGAGTCGGCGCAGTCGTCGCTGGAGTACGAGAAGTTCGAGTGGCTGCGGCGCTCGGCGCTCTCGGATGCCCTGGCGTGGGACCGCGAGTTCGGGCAGGTGCGCGACGTGTCGCACCTCGGTGTGGAGCGGAACCTGTTCCGGTACCGACCGGTGCCGGTCGAGATCCGGGCGACGGAGGATGCGGCCCTGCAGGATCTGCTGCGCGTCGTGATCGCGGGCGTGCGCTCGGGTGCGGCCTTCGTGCTCTCGACGCCGGTCGGCCTGCCCGGCGATGTGCGCCGCGCGCTCGGTGACCTCGATGCCTCGGTCTTCCTCGAGACCGACGAGGAGTGGATGCAGCGGATGCTCCGCGAGGAGGATGTCGTGGAGGGCGTCGTCGCGCTGCCGGTGAGCGACCGGGTGCGTCTGGTCGGCGGTCGTGCCGCGGTCGCCGCGCTGCACACGGCCCTGGCGACGGCATCGGGGGGTGATCCCGACCTCGCGGTGTACGACGGCGAGGTCACAGCGGCCGCCCGGATCGAGCTGCTGCCGTTCGTGCACGAGCAGTCGATCTCGATCACCGCGCACCGCTACGGCAACCTCGACCCCTGGAGCAGCGACGTGATCTGAGGACTTCGCCGGCGTACGGGTGCCCGCCGAACACCCGAGCACCGTCGTATGAAACCTTTGAGCATGGGCTGCCGGCGCGGTCACGTGCGGTGCCTTACCCTTGTCGTGCTCGAGCGTTGACGTGTGCGGCGTGAGCCACAAGAAAGCGCCGAGCACGGGTAGAGCCAGGGAGGCGAAATGGATCACGCTCCACGTGAGGTCGACGAACGCGATACACAGTGGGAGAAATCGGCGCTGGATCTCAGGGTTTTCATCCAGGACACCGAGGGGCGCCGAGAGACCTTTGACCTTGATGAAACGACTCTGGATGCTGCAGAGCAGTGGGCCGCGTCTCGTGCTGACCGCACGTCTGCCATCTCTATCGCGATGCGGGCGGTAGACGATCAGGGACGCTTGGGGCTGGTGTGGCTGATCGCGGATGCTGAGGATTGATCGCTGGGGCCAGCCGATCGAGCGGCTGGCCCCAGTCGTCAACCCGCGGTGGTGTCGAGGAAATAGACCGCGGAGGTGTCGTTCCCTGACTTGAATCCCACGGGGTCTGTGATGTCCACGATTGAGGTGCCCTGCCAGAATCCCTTGCCCTGTTTACCGCCAAGGCCCTCCCAGGGCACATAGAACGTCTCCGTGGCGCCGTTGACCACCATGCTCCGCCCCTCGGCGGACTCGAATCTCGACTGCCAGTTGACGTCATCGGTGTCGGTTGGGCTGTCCGCGGGGATGTGATAGAGCGCAGCTTTTACCTGGATGTAGACAGTTGACGGGTACGCGCCCTCGCCCGTGCAGTTCACGCGAGTCTTGTAGATGACTCCACCGGCGCCCACAGATATGTGAGGCGCGTTTGCTTTCACCGTGCATGCGACGAGATAAGAAGCTCCTCGTAGAGTGATCGACTCAGTGGCACCGCTTCCCGTCTCCGCTGGCTGACCGGTGATCTCAGGGGTATAGAACAGCTCCTCATCGGTGTAGTGACTGCGGAGCTCATCCGGTGTGAGCGAACCTGGACCTGGCTCTTCCGTGGCATATGCGCTCGACGCACCTCCGATAGACGCGCAAACTAGCAGCACAGTTGCAAGCAGCGGCTTCATTGAATTACGCATTCTTCCTCCGGTCTGTATGGCATTTAGGGCGACCTTATCGACGGACTACTCGCTTGGGATGGCCCAATGAGATCGCATTCCGATGTATCGGACCATCGCCCTTTCGGGCGGCGCTCAGGGCGGCGTCAGCCCGATTCGCTCCGAGGCGGGATGCGACCGCGTGGCCGTGCGGTCGGAATGCGCCTCAGGTGGTGGCGAGGATCAGTAGTGCTGCTGTGACCAGCGCTCCGACGAGGGCCGTGCCGAACGTCGCCCAGCTCGTTACGCGTCGTTTCGTTCGGCTGGAGCGCGCGGACAGCGTTGCAATGGCGCCGCCGCAGAGCGAGACGAGGCAGAAGACGAGGGCTGTGACGTTGGCTGCGTCCTTGAGGCTCGGCGAATGGCCGGGCATATTGACAGTCGCAATCGTGACAGCCACGGAAGCGGCGAGTGTTCCGCTCGCCACGATGCCCGCGAGAAGCCACAGCAGTGCGATCGATTTCCTCACCCGATCATCATGCGTCATCGGATCGGCCTCGCGATGCGCGACCGGACGACGGGGCGAGATGGGTGTGTAAAGAATTCTTGACACGGCCGCATCGGCGGCGTAGCGTGAGTGTCAAGAATCTTTTACATCGGAGGCATCATGGTCTACGAGGAACGCAACGCCTGGGCGGGACTCATCGTCAGCCCGATCGCGCTGGTCGTCTACGTCGTGCTGGTGCTGCAGCAAGCCGGGGGAGGGCCACTCACCGCCGTCGACTGGTTCCCGCTCATGCTGTGGACGATCGGCGGAGGCATCGTCGCGACGATCGTGATCAGCATCGTCTGGGGCATCCTCGCCGGGATGAGGGACCCGGATGGCGCCGGCCGCTCCGACATCCGCGACCGTGACATCGGCCGCATGGGCGGCCGGGTCGAGCAGGCCTTCGTCGTGATCGCCGGGCTCGGGGTCATCGCACTGTGCGCGGTCGGCGCCGATGTGTTCTGGATCGCGAACACCATGTACCTCGGCTTCGCGGTGTCCGCGCTCGTCGGGGGCATCGCCCGCGTGATCGCCTACCGGCGGGGGCTCGTCTGATGGTGAAGCCGACCCTCGTCTCCAACAGCATCCGCGCGCATCGCGAGCAGGCCGGGCTCACCCAGGCCGAACTCGCCCGCACCGTCGGCGTGACGCGGCAGACGCTCATCGCCATCGAGCAGCAGAAGTACTCGCCCACGCTGGAGCTGGCGTTCCAGATCGCGCGGGCGTTCGGGGTCGGGATCGACGACCTGTTCGCCTACCCCGCCCCACCCGCATCCGGAGGAGCATCATCATGACCGAGACGATGAACGCCTGGCGACGCGAGACCTACGGCCCGTCATCCGGGGTGAACCTCGAGCAGATCCCGGTGCCGGCGCCGCACCGCGGCGAAGTGCTCCTTAAGGTCCGGGCCACTTCCCTGAACGCGGGTGACGTGCGGCTGCTGCTGGGCGATCCACTCCTCGTGCGCCCGGTCTTCGGCCTCACCCGTCCGAAGCATCCGGTGCGCGGGATGGAAGTCGCCGGCACCGTCGTCGCGGTCGGGCCCGACGTGGTGAGCGCCGAGATCGGCGAGGAGGTCGTGGGCGAGCTGGTCGGAGGCGGAGGACTCGCCGAGTACGTGCGCGTTCCCGCCTCCCGACTCGTGCCGATCCCGCCCGACATCACGCCCGAGGCCGCATCCTCCCTCCCCATCGCCGGCGGCACCGCGTGGCAGGCCCTGGACCTGGCGGGCGTCGGCTTGCGCGGGGGTGAGGCGCCTCGGGTGCTGATCATCGGCGCATCCGGTGGCGTCGGCACGTTCGCGGTGCAGCTCGCCGCCCTCCGTGGCGCCGAAGTCTGGGCCACGTGCAGCGCCCGCAATGCACCGCTGGTCGAGCGCCTCGGCGCCGTGCGCACGTTCGACCATCGCGTGTCGCCGCTGAGCGAGATCCCGGCGGGCCGCTTCGACGCGATCGTCGACATCGCCGGAGGGATGCCGCTGCGCGAGCTGCAGCGCCTCGTCGGGCACGGCGGCCGGATCGTGCTGGTCACGGGCGATGGCGGCCACGTGCTGGGTCCCATCTCGCGGATGCTGCGCGCCGCGGTCCTGTCAATCGGCTCGCGGAGCATCCGTCCCCTCGCCGCGACGCCGCGACCCGAGGTCCTGGCCAAGCTCCTCGAACTCGTCGCCGACGGCCGCATCGTGCCCGTGATCGAGCGCGAGTATCCGTTCGCGGAAGCATCCGCCGCCCTCGCCCACCTCGAGGCCGGGCACACCGTGGGGAAGGTCGTCGTCCGCGGCTCGGGGGTCTGAGCCTCTCGAATGGAGCGCTGCTCTGGCGGCGCACAGGGGGCGGGTGACACAATGGACTCCGGCGTGCCCGAGTCGCATCTTCCCCGTCGCCGGCTCTGAACGAGCAGCGGGTCGAAGGACCGTCGGGCCCCAGGACAGCGTCCGCCGCGCCCGTCCATTCGAGGAGCATCCATGTCGACGCCTGAAGCCGCCGTCACCACAGCACCCGCCCGCACCGCGCACCGCCGTCACTACCTGATGTGCAAGCCGGAGCACTTCACCGTGAACTACTCCATCAACCCGTGGATGGAGCCGTCGCGGCCCACCGACACCGCCAACGCCGTGGCGCAGTGGCAGAAGCTGCACGACCTGTACCTCGAGCTCGGCCACACCGTCGAGCTCATCGAACCGCTCGCCGGCTACCCCGACATGGTCTACACGGCCAACGGCGGATTCCTGATCGACGGTCGCGCGTACGTGCCCGAGTTCCGTTTCGTCGAGCGCCAGGGCGAGTCCCCGGCCTTCGCCGACTGGTTCCGCGCCGCAGGCTACGACACCGTGATGCCGAAGGAGGTCAACGAGGGCGAGGGTGACTTCCTGCTCGTCGGCGACGTGATCCTGGCCGGCACCGGCTTCCGCTCCACCGGAGACAGCCACCGCGAGGTCGGCGAGGTCTTCGGCCGCGAGGTCGTCTCGCTGAACCTCGTCGACCCGCGTTTCTACCACCTCGACACCGCCATCGCCGTGCTCGACCCGGTGCAGGGCGCCGAGAACGGCGGCCCCGAGCGCGCGAACATCGCCTACCTTCCCGGTGCTTTCGACGACGCCAGCCGCGCCGAGCTGGAGAGGCGCTTCCCCGACGCGATCCTCGTGTCGGACGAAGACGGTTCGGTGTTCGGCCTCAACTCGGCGAGCGACGGCTACAACGTGATCATCTCGCCGCGCGCCAAGGGCTTCGAGAAGCAGCTGCGCGAGCGCGGCTACAACCCGATCACCGTCGACCTCTCCGAGCTGCTGCTCGGCGGCGGCGGCATCAAGTGCTGCACGCTCGAGCTGCGGGGTGCCAAGTGACCGCGGTCGACATCGCGAACGAGGGCGAGGCCACCGAGGTCGTCGCCGAGCCGCACGTCGCGCACAACTACCACCCGCTGCCGGTGAACATCGCCCGCGGTGAGGGCGCCTGGGTGACGGATGTCGAGGGCAAGCGCTACCTCGACCTGCTCGCCGCGTACTCGGCCGTGAACTTCGGGCACCGGCATCCGGCGCTCGTGGCCGCGCTCACCGAGCAGCTCGGCCGGGTCACGCTCGTCAGCCGCGCGTTCCAGAGCGACCGGCTCGAGCCGTTCGCTGCGGCGCTCGCAGAGCTTGCCGGCAAAGACCTGGTGCTGCCGATGAACACCGGCGCCGAGGCGGTCGAGACCGGCATCAAGGTCGCCCGCGCCTGGGGCTACCGGGTCAAGGGGATCGCTGCGGGCAAGGCGCGCATCATCGTCGCGGCCGGCAACTTCCACGGTCGCACGACCACGATCGTCAGCTTCAGTGACGACGAGCAGGCTCGTGATGACTTCGGTCCGTACACGCCCGGCTTCGACGTCGTCCCCTACGGCGATGCGGAGGCCATCGCCGCAGCCATCACCGACGACACGGCCGCCGTGCTCGTCGAGCCCATCCAGGGTGAGGCCGGCGTCGTGATCCCGCCGGAGGGATACCTGCGCCGCATCCGCGAGATCTGCGACGAGAAGAACGTGCTGTTCATCGCCGACGAGATCCAGGCCGGGCTCGGCCGTGTGGGCGAGACGTTCGCCTGCGACCGCGAGGGCGTCGTGCCGGACCTGTATCTGCTGGGCAAGGCTCTCGGCGGCGGCATCCTCCCCGTCTCAGCCGTGGTCGGGAACACCGATGTGCTCGGTGTGATCCGTCCGGGCGAGCACGGTTCGACCTTCGGTGGCAACCCGCTGGCCGCGGCCGTGGGTCTGCGCGTGGTCGAGATGCTGCAGACCGGTGAGTTCCAGGAGCGCGCGCGGGCACTCGGTGCGCACCTGGGGCAGGCGCTGCAGCCGCTGATCGGACACGGCGTGACCGCGGTGCGCATCGCGGGACTCTGGGCGGGCGTCGACATCGATCCCGCCAGGGGAACCGGCCGCGAGATCGCCGAGAAGCTGCTCGATCGGGGTGTGCTCGTCAAGGACACGCACGGTCAGACGGTGCGCATCGCGCCGCCGCTCGTGATCCGCGCGACCGAGCTCGACTGGGCGGTGGAGCAGCTCAAGCTCGTCCTCGGCGCGTAGTACTCGGCGTCAGGCCGGTGTGACGGGCAGCGCCACCGCAGGGGGGAGGCCGTCTCTGGGGGAGACGGCTGCGGTGACGCTGCCCTCTCGGAGCGCTCAGGCCGGTGGGGAATCCGGGTCGAGCGTCTTCAACGTGTCTTCCTCGGCGGCGTTGTCGGCGTCGAGTTGGTCTTCGGTCCCCTCGTCGCCCCCGAGGGCAGAGCGGTGGCCCTGGCCGGCATCGCCCTGGATGGCGCCGCCGGTCGATTCGCCGCGCGAGCTGTCGCCCTGGATCGCGCCGCCGGTGCCGTCGCCCTGACCGGCATCCTCATCGGGGACGCCGACGCCGGGAGCGCCCTCGGCCGGGTCCTGCGGGTGGGGTGTGCGTTCCGTGTTGTCGTCCATGTACCGACGGTACGTACGCCAGGTGCACTCCGTAGAGGGCGTTGACAAACCGAGGAAAGAGGCTCAGCCCTCGAGGTCGTTCCTCTTCGCCGTGCGGATGGGCGTGGTGACGGCTGCTTCGTCGCTGAACTCGATCGGGTCGGGCCGCTCGACCACACTCAGCGGGCGGGTCTCGTCGAGGGTGAGCAGGAAGCGGCGGTTCTCGGCGCGGCGCAGGCGGCCCGAGGTCGCCACCCAGATCACCCCGATCGCGCAGGCGACGAATCCGGCCGTACCGCCGAGCATGATGGCCGCGCGCGGACCGAAGGAGTCGGCGACCCACCCGGCGATGGGAGCACCCACGGGGGTCGAGCCCATGATGACGGCCATGTACAGGGCGAGCACGCGCCCGCGCAGCGCCGGCTCGGTCGTGATCTGCACGTAGCCGTTGGCGGTGGTGAGCAGCGTCACGATCATGAAGCCGGTGAAGGTCAGGGTGACGGCATACGAGGCATACGTCGGCATGGCGGATGACACGAACGCGGCGATGCCGAATCCACCGGCGGCGAGGATCACCACGCGCACCCGCGCGCGATCACGGCGAGCCGCGAGCAGCGCGCCGATCAGCGAGCCGATCGCGAGCACCGAGCTGAGCACGCCGTAGCCGTCGGCGCCCGCGCCGAACTCCAGCGCCATGGTCGAGGCGAAGATCGGGAAGTTCATGCCGAACGCGCCGATCAGGAACACCGTGACGAACACGACCCGCAGATCGCTGCGCCCCCACACGTAGCGGAACCCGGCCGCGAGTCCGCCGCGGTTGCGGTTCTTCAGCCGTGGCGCGAGCAGGCCGGTGCGCAGCATCGACAGCGCGAGGATCATCGCGAGGAAGGTCGCGGCGTTCACGATGAAGACCCAGCCGGAGCCGATCGCCACGATCAGCAGACCGCCGACCGCCGGGCCGACCATGCGGGCGAGGTTGAAGGATGCCGAGTTCAGGGCGACCGCGTTCGAGGTGTCGCCCGTCGACACCATGTCGGAGACGAACGCCTGCCGGGCCGGAGCGTCGAACGCGTTCACGACACCGAAACCGAGGGCGAAGGCGAACATCATCGGCAGGGTCATCACATCGTTGAGCAGCAGCACGCCGACCGCGATGGCCAACCCCAGCAGTGCCGACTGGGTGGCGAACAGGATGTGCCGTCGATCGAAGCGGTCGGCCACCCATCCGGTGAGGCTCACCAGCACGAGCGGCGGACCGAACTGCAGCGCCATGGTGACGCCCATCGCGGTGGCGTCGTTGTCGGTCAGCTCGGTGAGCACGACCCAGTCCTGGGCGGTGGCCTGCATCCAGCCGCCGACGTTCGAGACCAGGGCGCCGGCGAACCAGATGCGGTAGTTGATGTTCGCGAAGGAACGGAACATGGCGCTCATCGCTCCACCACCCGTCGCATCAGCGCACTGGCTTCTCGGAGCGTGGTGAGCTCGGCCTCGGTGTACTCGACCTCGCGCAGCATGTCGGCCAGCAGCTCGTCGCGGCGGCGGATCGTCTCGACGACGAGCTCGACGCCGGCGTCGGTGATGTCGACCTGCACGCGGCGGCGGTCTTCTTCATCGGGAGTGCGCACCACGAAGCCCTGCTCCTCGAGACCGTTGATGGTGCTGGTCATCGACGGTGCGGTCACGCGCTCGCGCACGGCGAGGGTCGAGATCGTGCGGCGGCCGTTCATGCGCAGGTCGGCGAGCACCGCCAGCTGAGCATCGCTCATCGAGTCGGCGGCCCGGGCGCAGCGGAGGCGACGGGCCAGGCGGAACGTGGCCATGCGCAGGTCTGTGGCGGTGAGGGCGAGGGATTCATCGGACGCAGACATTACTTAGATAGCCTATCTAATTTTTCTGACACTGTCGCGGCGCCGGGCACAATGGAGGAGTGACCCGAACACTCGCCTTGGAAATCGCCGTGCAGGACCCCGCCGGAGTGCGCATCGCCGCCGAGATCGGCGCCGACCGCGTCGAGCTCGCCACGGCCCTCGCCCTCGGTGGACTGACCCCGTCTCCCGCGACGCTCGAGCTGGCGGTCGAGGCCGCCGGAGCGGACGGACCGGAGGTGCACGTGCTCGTCCGGCCGCGCGGCGGCGGCTTCCACTACACCGACGACGAGCTGGCGATCACCGAGCGCGACGTGCGCCGAGCGATCGCTGCGGGTGCCACCGGCGTCGTCATCGGCGCGCTCGACGCGGAGGGTCGCCTCGACCTGTTCGCCATGGCGCGGCTGCGCGATGCCGCGGGCGGAGCACCCGTCACCCTGCACCGCGCCATCGACGTGACGGCCGACCCCGTGGCGACGCTGCGCAGCGCCCGCGAGCTCGGTCTGCGCCGCGTGCTGACCTCGGGTGGCGCGTCCGCCGCGATCGACGGCATCGACACCCTGCGCGCACTCGTCGCCGCGGCCGAGGGCGAGATCGAGATCATGGCCGGCAGCGGCGTCGACGTCGCCAGTGCGCCGGTGCTCGCCGCGGCGGGGGTGGACGCGATCCACTTCTCCGCGAAGCGCTCGGTGATCGAGGAGGGCGGCGTGCGGATGGGGTCCGCCTCCGACGGCGTCGGCGGCTACGAGGTCACCGACCGCGACATCGCTTTCGCGATCCGGGATGCCGTCGCACGGTAGGCGCTCTCGGCCCGCGGTCGCTAGGCTCGCAGCGTGACGGATACGCGTGAGTTCACCGACGCCCATGGCGTGGCCATCGTCTACGACGTGCATCCGGCTGCGGGTACTCCGCGCGGAGTCGTGCAGCTCCTGCACGGCGTCGGCGAGCATGCCGGACGATACGGCGCCCTGATCGGCGCCCTCACGGGGGCCGGTTTCCACGTCTACGCCGACGATCACCGGGGCCATGGCCGCACCGGCATCCGTCAACACGGCGGACCCGAGAAGCTGGGGCGACTCGGCATCGGCGGACTCCGCGCGGCCGAGGATGCCGTCTGGCAGCTGACCGGGATCATCCGCGACGAGAACCCCGACCTGCCGCTGGTTCTGCTGGGCCACTCGTGGGGTTCGTTCCTGGCGCAGATGCTCGTGAACCACCACCCGGAGGCGTGGGATGCGGTGATCCTCTCGGGCTCCGCGCTGCGCACGCCCGGGTTCCTCAACGCGGCACCCCTGAACGCGCGGTGGGCGAAGGACGAAGACGCCACCGGGCTCGAATGGCTCAGCCGCGATCCCGCCGTATGGGCCGCGTTCGCCGACGATCCGCTCACGACCGACGTCCCGCTGCTCAAGCTCTTCGGTCCGATCGAGGCCGCGCGGCTCTACGGGCGTCCGGCCAAGGACCTGGGCCGCGACATCCCGATGCTGCTCCTCGTCGGTCGCGACGACCCGGTGGGCGGACCCCGCAGCGTGCACAAGCTCGCCGACGAGTACCGCAGCCGTTCCGGGCTCACCGACATCACGACCCTGGTGTACCCGGATGCGCGGCACGAGATCTTCGCCGAGCTGCAGCAGGAAGAGGTGCGCGCCGACGTGCTCGCCTGGCTCGACGCGCACATCCCCGCGCGCTGAGAACCGTCCATCGCATTCCCGCTTCCGCGCGGTGTGACGCGGCGTTACGCCCGGTGAAGGCGTGTGACGGACCCGTTCTCCGGGCTCGGTGACGACCGTAGATTCGGGTCAGTATTCCGCGCAGGAGCGAGGAGCGCGCCGCTGTGCGGTGCCCTCGCACGGGAGGGACCGCACCGATGAGCTTCGTGAAGGACTGGCAGGACTGGCACGCGTCGCGCGAGCGCTACGCAGGGTCGGAGTACGGTCCGTCGGCGCTCGAGTCGACGAACTGGCTCATCACGGAGGCGGCGGCGGTCGACGGCATCCCCGGGCTCTGGGCGCTGACCGGCGACGGCGGCATCCGGGGGAGCGAGCTGGGTCAGACGGGATCGACCGTGGTGCTGCGCGGTTCGGAGAGCGTCCGCCTCGGCCGGCGTGAGCTACGGGTGTTCGATCGCCACGGTGCGCTGGCGCTGCGGGTGCTGAATCCGGCGCGACCGCAGCGCGAGTGGTTCACCGCGATCGACGCCTACGCGCCCGACGAGCGTTGGCGACTCCCCGCGGTGTTCGAGGCGACGCCCGACGAGCAGATCCTGATCACGTCGGTCGACGGTGAGGCCCGGGAGACGCCGGTCGCCGGGCGGTTGCGGTTCGAGCTGGCGGGGGCAGCCCAGACGCTGACCGTCACCAGGAACGGACAGGGGGCGTTGAGCGCGGTCTTCGCCGACGGCACCAACGGTCTGGAGACGTACCGCTTCCGGTTCCTGCCGGTCGACGAGCCCGCCGCCGACGGCACGGCCGTGATCGACTTCAACCGCGCCTACCTGCCGCCGTGCGCGTTCTCGGACCAGTACGTCTGCCCGCTGCCGCCCGCCGGCAACCGGTACTCGACGCCGATCCGCGCCGGGGAGCGCGTGGTGGTGCTCGGGGGCTGATCCATCCGGTGGTTGCTCCGCCACGGCTGAGCCGCCGGATCGGGGCTCTCGCGCCTTAAGCTGGAACCGTGCACGGTGAATACAAGGTCCCAGGTGGAAAGCTCGTCGTCGTCGACCTCGAGATCGAGGACGACCGGATCGCCCGCTTCCGCCTCGCCGGCGACTTCTTCCTCGAGCCGGACTCGGCGCTGGACGACATCAACGCCGCGGTCAACGGGCTGCCCGCCGAGACGGACTCGACGGCGATCGCCGCGGCCGTCCGCAGTGCCCTTCCGGATGGCGCTCAGCTGCTCGGCTTCTCGCCCGAAGCCGTCGGGACCGCCGTGCGCCGTGCGCTCGTGACGGCCCCGGGGTGGCGCGACTTCGACTGGGAGATCGTGCACGACCAGGCGGTCTCGCCGCGCATGAACCTCGCCCTCGACGAGGTGCTCACCGCCCGGGTGGGCGAGGGGCGCCGGCGTCCCACCCTGCGCATCTGGGAGTGGAACGAGTCGGCCGTCGTGATCGGGTCGTTCCAGTCGTACCGCAACGAGGTCGACCCCGAAGGCGCCGCACGGCACGGGTTCGACGTGGTCCGCCGCATCTCCGGCGGTGGGGCGATGCTCATGGCCGCGGGGCAGATCATCACGTACTCGCTGTATGTGCCGGCATCGCTCGTCGCGGGCATGACCTTCGCCGACTCCTACGCCTTCCTCGACGACTGGGTGCTGCAGGCGCTGCGGTCGCTCGGCATCGACGCGGTCTACCAGCCGCTCAACGATATCGCGAGCCCGACCGGCAAGATCGGCGGTGCCGCGCAGAAGCGCCTCGCGAACGGGGGAGTGCTGCACCACGCGACCCTGTCGTACGACATCGACGGCCAGGTCATGACCGAGGTGCTGCGCATCGGCCGCGAGAAGCTCAGCGACAAGGGCACCACGTCCGCCGCCAAGCGCGTCGACCCGCTGCGTAGCCAGACCGGACTCGAGCGCGCCGAGATCATCGAGCGTTTCAAGGACACCTTCCGCTCGCTGACCGACGCCGAGACGGGGTCGATCACGGCCGACGAGTATGCCGACGCGGAGGCTCTCGTCGAGTCGAAGTTCGCCACCGAGGCGTGGCTGCATCGGGTGCCGTGACCGCGGGCGCGGTCACCATCATCGAGGGCGACAACCTCGCCGTCGCGGCGACCCTGCCGTCGGGTTCCTTCACGCTCGTGTACCTCGACCCGCCGTTCAACACCGGCAGGACGCAGGGGCGACAGGTGGTCACCGCGCGCCGGACGTTCACAACTCAGGAAGAATCCGCAGATTCGGGCGCGGAGCCCGTCGAATCGAGCGATGCGGCACCGGTCTTCCTGAGTTCTGAACCGTCGGCGACCGAGACCGAGCCGGCGCTCGAGGTGCGGCACGGGTTCCACGGGCATGCCTACGAGCGGGTGCGCGGGATGCTGCGCGCCTATGACGACCGCTTCGACGACTACGGCTCCTTCCTGATGCCCCGGCTCGAGGAGGCCTGGCGGCTGCTCGCCGACGACGGCACGCTGTACCTGCACCTCGACTACCGCGAGGCGCACTACGCCAAGGTCATGCTGGACGCCGTGTTCGGTCGGGACTGCTTCCTCAACGAGCTCATCTGGGCGTACGACTACGGGGCGAAGTCGCGCAGCCGCTGGCCCACCAAGCACGACACGATCCTCGTCTACGTGAAGAATCCGCGGGAGTACGTCTTCAACTCCGAAGAGGTCGACCGCGAGCCGTATATGGCGCCGGGACTGGTCACCGCCGAGAAGGCCGCGCGCGGCAAGCTGCCGACCGACGTCTGGTGGCACACGATCGTCCCGACGACCGGACGCGAGAAGACCGGCTATCCCACGCAGAAGCCGGAGGGGATCCTCCGCCGCATCGTGACCGCCTCGAGTCGCCCCGGCGACCGGGTGCTCGACCTCTTCGCCGGCAGCGGCACGACCGGGGCCGTGGCCTCGGCGCTCGGTCGTGACGCCGTGCTGGTCGATGACAACCCCGAGGCGATCGGGGTCATGACGACGCGGATGCCGCACGCTGAGGTCACATCGATCCTCGGCTGAGGGCGTTCGCGGTGCCGCCGCTCGCCGCCTGCGACCAGGAGAATGCTGTGATGACCGATACCGACTTCGAGACGACCCCCGAGTTCGTCGAGGTGACGACCGCCGCAGGACGGGTGCGCGGCCGCTGGCGTCCGACCACCGGGGGGCGCGGTAATCCGCGGTCGGCGGCATTCCTGGGCATCCCCTTCGCGGAGGCTCCGATCGGCGAGCTGCGCTTCCAGGCGCCCGTGCCGAAGGCACCGTGGGAGGGTGTGCGCGACGCGCTCGAGTTCGCCGCCACCGCGCAGCGCGGCGATCCCGGCGTCACGCTCATCCCCGAGCCGAGCGTCGAGGGCGAGTCGACACTCAACGTCAACGTGTTCACGTCGAGTCCGACCCGCGCCGAGCAGGGAACCGGGATGCCGGTGCTCGTCTGGATCCACGGGGGCGGGTACTTCGCCGGCTCGCCCGCGAGCGTCTGGTACGACGGCCGCAACTTCAACCGCGACGGCGTCGTGACCGTGTCGATCTCGTACCGCCTCGGCTTCGACGGTTTCGGCTGGATCGAGGATGCTCCGTCGAACCGTGGCGTGCGCGACTGGCTGCTCGCGCTGGAATGGGTGCAGCAGAACATCGCCGCGTTCGGCGGAGACCCGTCGCGCGTGACGATCGCCGGTCAGTCCGCGGGTGGCGGTGCCGTGCTGACCCTGCTCGGCATGGAGCTGGCGCAGCACCTGTTCCACGGTGTCTACTCGATCTCGGGTGCGCTCGCCGATGTCTCCTCCGCCCGCGCCGAGACGTTCGGCCGCGGACTCGCTGCCGCCTGCGGGGTCGAGCCGACCGTCGCCGGGTTCTCGTCGCTGGACGAGGAGCGTGTGCTCGAGCTGCAGAAGAAGGCGACCGAGCTCGGGCCGTCGTCGGTCGGCAGCATGATCGAGGAGGGGCTGCCGCTCGGGCCGAGCATCGACGGCGATCTGCTGCCGCGGTCGACGCGCGAGGCGCTCGCCGCGGGCATCGGCGCCGACAAGCCGCTCGTGCTCGGCGCGACCGACGACGAGTTCACCATGGTGTTCTCGGATGCGGCGAAGAAGCTCCGTTGGGTGCCCCGGTCGCTCCTGCTGGGAAAGCTCGGGCTGCCGAAGGCCGCGCGCCGCGAGTACCTCGCCGCCAACGCCGACATCACGGGCCTCGGCAATGCCCGCATCGCCGGACGGCTGCTGACCGACCGGATGTTCCGCTCAGCGCTGCTGAAGGTCGTCGCCGATCGCGGGGCCGCGCCGACCTGGGTGTACCGGTTCTCGTGGCCGTCGGGGCGCTTCGGTTTTGCGGAGCACTGCCTCGACGTGCCGTTCTTCTTCGACTGCCTCGACGGGCCCGCGATCGAGCCGCTCGCCGGCCCGAACCCGCCGCAGCAGCTGGCCGATGAGGTGCACGGGGCGGCGGTCGCGTTCCTCGTCGACGGCGACCCCGGCTGGCCGCGTCATCAGGGGAGTGCGGGCATCGTCCGGGTCTACGACACTCCCACCCGCGACGTCCGCGATGCCTACGCCTCCGTGCGCCCGCTGCTGGGCGAGTCGTCCTGACGATCTGAGCCGACCTGCCGTCAGGCCACGTACACCTTGCGGAGCGTCTCGGTCACGGTCCAGGTCGTGCGCATGCCCTCAGCGAGGCGCACGACCGAGCCGGGGCCGATCTCGAGGTCGGGCAGCCCCGACGAGCCGAACGAGATCGTGGCGCGGCCGCTCAGCACGACGAACACCTCGTCGGCCTCGGTGTCGGTCGCAGTGCCAGGGGTCATCTCCCACACGCCGACCTCGACCCCGCCGAGACTCGCCAACTCGTGCACGGCGGTCGTCGGGGCGCCGGCGAGCACCTCGCCCGCGGGCAACGGCTCGTGCGCGAGTGCGAGACCACGGGCATCCACCCCGCTCCCCGCCGCGAGAGCATTCACGAGTCGAAGCCCATGCCGACGGCGTCGAGCGTCTTGAGGAACAGGTTGCGCTTGCCCTCGTTGTGGTCAGCCCGGTTCATGGCTGCGCGCACCAGGTTCACGCCGATCGAGGCGGCGGGCTCCGGCGGGAACGGAATCGGCTTCTCGCGCACCATCCGCAGCTCGGTGCGTTCGGTCGAATCCTCCGACAGCTTGTCGAGCATGACGTCGGCGGCGAAGCGGGCAGCCCCCACACCCAGTCCGGTGAAGCCGGTCGCATAGGTGACGCGGCCCTTGCGGGCGGTGCCGAAGAACGCGCAGAAGCGGCTCGACGAGTCGATCGCTCCGGCCCAGCGGTGGGTGAAGCGCACACCCTCCAGCTGCGGGAAGGTCGTGAAGAAGTGCGAGGCGAGCTTACGGTGACTCTCGATGCGGTCCTCGTACTCGGGGCGCACCTTGCCACCGTAGTGATAGACCGCGTCGTAGCCGCCGAACAGGATGCGGTTGTCACCCGTGAGCCGGTAGTAGTGGAACTGGTTCGCGCTGTCGGCGAGGCCCTGCCGGTTCGACCAGCCGATCGACGCGAGCTGTTCGGCGGAGAGCGGCTCGGTCATCAGCACGTAGTCGTAGACCGGCACGGTCATCAGGCGGTTGCGTTTGAGGAGCGAGGGGAACACGTTCGTGCCGAGGGCCACGGCATCCGCGACCACCCGGCCGTTCGGCGTGACCAGCGCGATCGGGCCCGAGCCATCGCCCTCGATGGCGCGCACGATGCTGTGCTCGTAGATCTCGACGCCGAGGTCTGCGGCCACGCGTGCCAGCTCGACGCCCAACTTGGCCGGATTCACCATCGCCGAGCCCTCGCGGTCCCAGGCTCCGGCGAGGAACGTCTCGGAGTGCACCTCCGCCTGCACGGCTTCGCGGTCGAGGAAGCCCGGTTCGTCGCGGAGCCACTCGACCTGGTGCGGCTCGACCGCGACGGCCAGCTGACCGGTGCGCTCGAACTCCGTGTCCATGCCGTAGCGCGCGACGGTCTGCTCGATGCCGTCGAGGTTCTCGTGGCCCAGCTCCTCGAGCCGGTCGATCTCCTCGGGCCACCGGGTCACGCCGTTCTCATGACCGTGGGTGAGGCTCGACTCGCAGAAGCCGCCGTTGCGACCGGATGCCGCCCACGCGATCCGCGATGCCTCCACGAGGACGATGCGGCGCTCGGGGTCGCGCTCCTTGGCGCGCACGGCGGTCCACAGCCCGGCGTAGCCGCCGCCGACGATGGCGAGGTCGGCGCGGACCGTGCCGTTCAGGCGCGGATGCGTCGGTCGATCGACATCGTCGAGCCAGAAGACGCGCAGAGCGGTGTCGCGCAGGGAGGCGTCGACGACCCCCTGCGGCGGCTGCCGGCGTTCGAAGACGGTGGTTCCCATGATCACTCCGATGCGTCGGGGGTGCGCCTCAGCGCGTACCCCAGTTGTAGAGGTCTTTGTAGAGGCCCGCGTAGAGCAGGCTCTCGGTGTGGACGATGCCCGGGATGGTGCGGATGCGGGTGGCGATGAGGGTGATCAGGTGCTCGTCGTCCTCGCACACGGCCTCGACGAGGATGTCGAACGTCCCGAGAGTGACGACGACGTAGGCCAGCTCGGGGATCGTGGTGAGCTCTTCAGCGATCGCGCGGGGGTCGCCGGAGACGCGGATGCCGATCATCGACATGCGGTGGAAGCCGAGCTGCATCGGATCGGTGACCGCGACGATCTGGATGATGCCGGCCTCGGTCATCCGCTGCACACGCTGACGGGCGGCGGCTTCGCTGAGCCCGACCTCGCGCGCGATCTCGGCGTAGGGGCGGCGGCCGTCCTCCTGCAGGAGTTCGACGATGCGCTTCGAGATGTCGTCCAGTGCAGGCTGGGCAGGCTTGGGGCTCATCTGTCGATATTGACAGTCATGGCTCGATCCTGCAACTGATTCAGTCGCTGCGTGCGGCCGATATCTTCCGATTCCGCAGGTCGCGCGCTACCATGACGGCATGTCCCGCAGCCTTCTGAAGAACTCCGCGCCGTTGCAGAACTTCATCGGCGGTCGCTACGTGCCCGCGTCCGGGACGGAACGGATGCCGCTCCTCGATCCTGTCACCGAAGCCGCCTACGGTGAACTGCCGATCTCCGACGGTGCCGACGTCGACGACGCCTATGCCGCGGCATCCGCGGCCTTCCCGTTCTGGCGTGACACGACGCCCGCCGATCGACAGCTGGCGCTGTTCCGCATCGCCGATGAGATGGAGTCGCGGGCCGAGGAGTTCGCCGACCTGGAATCGCAGGACACCGGCAAGCCGCGTGCGAGCCTCGTCGCCGACGAGATCATGCAGTCGGTCGATCAGCTGCGATTCTTCGCGGGCGCTGCCCGCAGTCTCGAAGGTCGGGCGGCGGGGGAGTACCTCGCCGGGCACACGTCGTTCGTGCGCCGGGAGCCGGTCGGCGTGATCGGTCAGGTGACGCCGTGGAACTATCCGCTGAACATGGCCGTCTGGAAGATCGCGCCTGCGCTCGCCGCCGGGAACACGGTCGTGCTCAAGCCCGCGGAGTCGACGCCGTTGACCACGCTTCTGCTCGCCGAGATCGTCGCGCTGCACACCCCTGCCGGCACTCTGAATGTCGTGCTCGGCGATCGCGACACGGGGGTCGCGCTCGTCGAGCATCCGACCCCGCAGATGGTGGCGATCACCGGTTCGGTACGGGCGGGCATGGCGGTGGCGCGCTCGGCGGCGAACGACGTGAAGCGCGTGCACCTGGAACTCGGTGGCAAGGCACCCGCGATCGTGTTCGCGGATGCCGTGCTCGAGAAGGCGGTCGACGGGATCATCACCGGGGCCTTCTTCAACGGCGGACAGGACTGCACGGCGGCCACACGCGTGCTCGTGCACGAGTCGCGGCACGATGAGCTCGTCGCCGCGCTGGTGGCGAGGGCGAAGACGCACGCGCGCACCGGAGGACCGCACGAGGAGGGGGTGCTGTACGGGCCGCTGAGCAGCGCGGCACAGCTCGCTCAGGTGCAGGGTTTCATCGACCGGCTTCCTGCACACGCGACCATCGAGACCGGCGGACGCCGCCAGGGAGACCGGGGCTACTTCTGGGAGGCCACGATCGTGTCGAGTGTGCGGCAGGACGACGAGGTCGTACAGGGTGAGATCTTCGGCCCGGTGCTCACCGTGCAGGCGTTCTCCGGCGACGACGAGGCGCTCCAGTGGGCGAACGACGTGCCCTATGCGCTCGCGGCCTCGGTGTGGACGACCGATCACACGCGGGCGATGCGCTTCTCGCGCGACCTCGACTTCGGCTGCGTGTGGATCAACACGCACATCCCGTTCGTGTCGGACATGCCCCACGGCGGGTTCAAGCACTCCGGGTACGGCAAGGACCTCTCGCAGTACGGGTTCGAGGACTACACCCGCATCAAGCACGTGATGAGCGCGCTCGACTGAGTGGCCGCTGCCGAGTCGCGTGGACCGGGTCAGCTCACGTGCGTCTGGAGCCAGGGCATCGGGTCGACGGCGACCGTGTTGATGTGGACCTCGAAGTGCAGGCAGGAGCCGAACACGTAGCCGGTCGATCCGACGTCGCCGATGTACTGCCCCTCGTCGACGCAGTCGCCGACCTCGACCGCACGGGTTCCGTAGTTCATGTGCGAGTAGACCGTGCTGACGGCCTGTCCGTCGACGATGCTCTCGATCTGGATCGTCACGCCGTAGCCCTGGTAGCTCTCGGTGGAGCGCGAGACGCAGCCCTTCATGGCGGCGTTGATCGGCGTGCCGACGCCGGCAGCGAAGTCCTGGCCGAGGTGCGACCGGCCCGGGCGGGAAGCGCCGAAGCCATCGGTGAACGAGTAGGTGCCGTCAGCCATCGGCATGACGATGCGATCGGCGATGGGGATGTCGACCGCGCTTCCGAGCGGCATGCCGGCAGCGAGTGCGGCCGCGACGGCACGCGAGCGCGTCTCTTCGATCTCTTCGGGCGTCGTCGCCGAGAACGTCCCGCGCGGAGCGATCTCGGCACGGATCTCGTCTGAGGAGGAGGATGCCGACGTGGGTGTGTAGGACTGCGCGGCGTCGGCTGCGGCCGCCGTGGTGAGGCTGGTGGTGGCGCCGGCGACGGCCCCTTCGCTGCCGGTGGCGAGCGCGGGCAGTGCGGCGCCGGTGACCATCACGCCGATTGCGAACGTGGCACCGAGCGCCTTGGCCTTCGCCCACGGACGCTTCGCGCGGCGGGGACGGACCGGAGATGCTGCGGGCTTTCGCGCGAGACGCCCTCGCGGGTTCCGGGCGCGGCGGGGCTTGCCGGTGGCCTTCGAGTGCGACGGGCGGGGGGCGTCCGTGGCGGCGGTGTTCGCGGCGACGGGAGGCTGCGCGTCTGTGGGGGTGCTCGCGGCGACGGGGGACTGCGTCTCGGTGGATGCGTCGGCTGTGCGGGGAGGCTGTGCGTCTGAAGGTGCGTCCGCCGTACGGGGAGCTTCAGGAGTCGTGGGGGCGGAGTTCCGCCGATCGCGCCGCAGCAGTGGGCGGGGTGCGGCAGGCGCTTCTTCGGGGGTGTCCGGGGCGTCGTGAGCGCGCTCGGGTGGCAGGGAATTCGTGACGGAGTCCTTCCGGAGGGCAGATGTACGCGGCGGTCGATCCCCCCGGATGCCACCGTTACCGATCTGTAATTTAGTTGGCGAACCTGTGAGCGTCAAATCGAAGAGCGGATGCTCGGCTCCGTTTCGTCGACGGATGCTCGGTCTCCGTCGACATCGGTAGGTGTGATGTCGACGTGGATACTCACACTCAGCCCTGGTGCGGGGTATCCGTGAGCGTCGCGGCGCACCGTGCCGCCGCGAGTGTGGACAAGGGCCCTGACGTCGTTTTTGTGGAGGGATTGTCGACGTTTCGCGTGTTCCAGAATACTGCTCTGATCTGGGGTTATCGGGGTTCGAATGTCGGTGGCCCTGGGTTGACTGGGGGGTATGAACAACCCCGCGGAACTGCTCGGCCAGGTCGTCGCTGACCTGGATGCGGTGCTGCGCTCGGACGTGATCGCGGGGCTCGGTGACGACGAGAAGATGCAGGTTTTGCGGGTCGCGGGTGAGGTGCAGCGGCGGGTGGGGGCGGTGGTCGTGGAGACGGTCGCGTCGGTCGATGAGCGTCCGGCGGGGTCGGGTGAGCCGGCGTTCTGCGGGCGATATGGCTGCCGCACGGTGAACGAGTTGTTGCAGCGGGTGCTGCGCACCGATGCGGCGGGGGCG
>NZ_FMIR01000003.1 GCF_900095745.1 Microbacterium oxydans | reverse complement strand
GAGCTGTGGACCCTCCTGCAGACAGCCCGGGACTGAGCCGCCCGCTCCTCGCTGGTCACCCGCGGGTCGCGCGCGGCTCAGTCCCGGGCTGTCTGCAGGAGGGTCCACAGCTCGGCGCGTGCCGGGAATGCCGAGAGGTCGATGTCGAGCAGGCCCCCGGCCTGAGCGATGCGGGACCGCAGGGTGTGCCGATGCACCCCGAGGGCTGATGCGGCGGGTTCGGCCCTCGCATCGTGCTCCAACCAGGTGCGCAGCGAGCGCTCCAGCTCGGCCCCGGTGCGGGCATCGTGCTCGCGCAGTGGCGCGAGACGCGACTCCGCGACGAGACGCGCTTCATCGGTCGCCAGCGCGGTGAGGATGCTGGAGCCCACCGTCTCGGAGTATCGGGCGACCCCGTGCGTTCCCTGTTGGCGAAGAGCAGTCAGAGCCTGCGCGTGCGCGCGGGCGAACGAGTCGTAGCCGTCGGGATCGGAGACGCCGATGCGGATGCCGAAGCGCGTGGCGACCTCGTCGAAGAGGCCTTCCTCGCCGGCGGAGACGCACATGGTCACGCCGTCCTCGGACTCGGCGAGGAAGACGGGAGTGCCGTGCTCGGAGCGATGCCGCTCCCACCATTCGCCCAGCGGGCCGGCAGGGGCATCCGCGGCGACGGCCACGATCACCGGAGCAGGGGGCAGGCCGCCGAGCACTCTTCTCGCCAGCGTGGGATCGTCGGCGAGCAGGGAGCCGAGGAGCTGGGCGTGCAGGCGCCGCCGGCTCCGTGCGAGCTGTTCGCTCTGCTCCATCGCGAGCCCCGCCATGGCGATCACCGACGTCACGACCGACCGCGCCTCCGGGTCGAGCGCGTCGAGCGCCAGAGCGATCACCCCCCGCAGGTGCCCGCCGCGGCCCACGGTGAACAGCATGAATGCGTGATCTCCGAGAGTGAGCGACTGACTCGCTTCCAGCCCGCGCGTGAGGATCTCCATCACCCGCTCGCTCAGGGCGTCGAGTAGCTCGGCATGGAGGCGGTCGCGCGGGTGGGCGGCGACGACCGCCCCCGCCGCATCGAACATTCCGGCCCAGACGTCGAGTCGTCGTCCGAGTTCCGCGATGGTCGCCTCGAGGCCGCTGGGCCGGAGAGCCGCCAAGGCGAGGGCACGCTGGGTGTCGAGCGCCCAGGACCGTCGGGCGTACGCCTGGGCGGCGATCGCCTCGGAGTGCGCGCGGGCGACCGCGATGAACGGCGTGCGGTACGGCACCGCGAACAGCGGCATCCCGTGCGCGGCGCACGAGGCGACGAGCTCCTCCGGAATGCCGGACCGATGCACCTCCGTGCCGAAGCCGAGCCCGAGGACCCCGCGTTCTTCGAGGCGTCCCACGTAGGTGTCGATGTCGACGGCCTCGTCGAACTGCGTGCCCGTGGTCAGCAATGCGAGGTCCTCGGAGAGGAAGGGGGTCGGGTCGGCCAGGTCGGAACTGTGCACCCAGCGCAGCGGGCGATCGAGAGCCCCCTCCGGCAGGTCTTCTTCGAGGGGTACGAGTGCGAGCCCGAGGTCCCGACGGCGGAGCAGCGCCCGCAGCGTCGGCTGGTCGGGTGCGGTGGTGGCCATGATGAACCTCTCGGCTGTACAGTCTGGCGAACGCTCTGCCTAGATTGTACAAGTTGGCTAGTGCGACGGGCTCCGCTGCCGCCGTACGCTCGCGAACATGGCACTCCTCGACACCGCAGCACCCGCAGTCCCTCTCGGCGGACCCGACCTCCCGCAGGAGCGTCGCCTGGTCACGGACCTTCCCGGCCCTCGCTCGGCCGAGATCCTCGCACGCAAGGCGGATGCCGTCGCGGCCGGTGTGGGGCACACCGTCCCGATCGCGGCCGTGGCCGCCGGTGGCGGAGTGATCGTCGACGCGGACGGCAACTCGCTCATCGACCTGGGCTCCGGCATCGCCGTGACCACGGTCGGCAACGCGCACCCCAAGGTCGCCGCAGCCGTGGCCGCGCAGGCCGCGCAGTTCACGCACACCTGCTTCATGATCTCGCCGTACGAGTCGTACGTCGGCGTCGCCGAGGCGCTCAACCGCATCACCCCCGGTGACTTCGCGAAGAAGAGCGCCCTGTTCAACTCCGGGGCAGAAGCCGTCGAGAACGCGATCAAGATCGCCCGCAAGCACACCGGCCGTCAGGCGGTCGTCGCCTTCGACCACGGCTACCACGGCCGCACGAACCTCACCATGGCGCTCACCGCCAAGTCGATGCCGTACAAGAGCGGCTTCGGGCCCTTCGCCCCCGAGGTCTACCGCGCTCCCATGTCGTACCCGTTCCGTGACGGGCTCGACGGCAACGAGGCGGCGGCCCGCGTCATCCTCCAGCTCGAGAAGCAGATCGGCGCCGACAACCTGGCCGCTGTCATCATCGAGCCCATCCAGGGCGAGGGTGGCTTCATCGTCCCGGCCGACGGCTTCCTGCCGGCGATCGTCGATTGGTGCCGCGCGAACGGCGTCGTCTTCATCGCCGATGAGGTGCAGACCGGCTTCGCCCGCACGGGTCACATGTTCGCGAGCGAGATCTTCGGCATCGAGCCCGACCTGATCACCACGGCCAAGGGCATCGCCGGCGGACTCCCGCTCGCGGCCGTCACCGGCCGCGCCGAGATCATGGACGCCTCGCACTCCGGTGGCCTCGGCGGCACCTACGGCGGCAACCCGATCGCCTGCGCCGCCGCCCTCGCCTCGATCGACGTGTTCGAGAACGACGGCGTGATCGAGCGCGCCCGTGAGATCGGCGCGATCCTCACGCAGCGTCTCACCTCGATCCAGCAGAACGACCCGCGCGTCGGCGACGTCCGCGGCCACGGTGCGATGATCGCCGCCGAGTTCGTCGATCCCGAGACCCAGGCTCCGGATGCCGCTCTCACGGCCGCGGTCGCCAAGGCCTGCATCGCCCAGGGCGTCGTCGTCCTCACCTGCGGAACCTACGGGAACGTCATCCGCTTCCTTCCCCCGCTCTCGATCGGCGACGATCTGCTGAACGAGGGACTCGACATCGTCGCCGCGGCGCTCGCCGCGGCCTGACACCCCTGTCCGGTCGCGACCCCGATCGGGGGATTTCGGGTCGCGACCGGCACTGTTTCACCCAACGAAGGAGTTGCAGATGGCTGAGATCACTCGCGACGTACTGATCATCGGTGCCGGAGCCGCAGGGCTCACGGCGGCGAACGACCTCCGCAAGGCCGGCCTGTCGGTCGCCGTGCTGGAGGCCCGTGACCGCGTCGGCGGGCGCCTGTGGACCGACGTGATCGAGGGCGCCATGCTCGAGATCGGCGGCCAGTGGGTGTCGCCCGACCAGGACGCGCTCAAGGACACGATCGAAGAGCTGGGGCTCGAGACCTACAGCCGCTACCGCGAAGGCGACAGCGTCTATGTCGGCCCCGACGGGAAGGCACACCGCTTCACGGGCGAGATGTTCCCGGTGGCGCCGGAGACCGAGGCCGAGATCGCCAGGGTCACCGAGATCCTCGACGCACTCGTCGCCGAGATCGACCCGGACCGTCCCTGGGCCCACCCCAGCGCCGAGGACTGGGACACGATCACCTGGGACGCCTGGCTGCGCTCGCAGACCGACGACGACGAGGCCGTGCGCAACCTGGCCTTCGCCACCGGTTCGGCGATGCTCACCAAGCCCACACACTCCTTCTCCCTGCTGCAGTCGCTGTTGATGGCCGCGTCCGCCGGTTCTTACTCGAACCTCGTCGATGCCGACTTCATCCTCGACAAGCGAGTGGTCGGCGGTCTGCAGCAGGTTCCGCTGCGGCTCGCTGAGCGCCTGGGTGACGACGTGCTGCTGAACCAGCCCGTGCGCGGCCTGGAATGGTCAGACACCGGCGTCATCGCCACCACCGACGAGCACACCGTGCGCGCCCGCCACGCGATCCTCGCGCATGCGCCGGTGCTCTACAGCCGCATCGCGTTCGATCCTCCGCTGCCACGCCGACAGCACCAGTTGCACCAGCATCTGTCGATGGGCTTCGTCATCAAGGTGCACGCCGTGTACGACCGGCCGTTCTGGCGTGAGCAGGGCCTCAGCGGCACCGCGTTCAGCCCGTACGAGCTCTCGCACGAGGCCTACGACAACACCAACCACGGCGACGAGCGCGGCACCCTGGTCGGCTTCGTCTCCGACGCCAACGCCGACGGCGTGTTCGAACTCTCGGCTGAGGAGCGCAAGGAGCGCATCCTCGAATCGCTGTCGCACTATTACGGTCCGGAAGCCAAGAAGCCGGTCGTCTACTACGAGAGCGATTGGGGCAGCGAGGAGTGGACGCGCGGCGCGTACGCCGCGAGCTTCGACATGGGTGGCCTGCACCGCTACGGCGCGGACCTCCGCACGGCGGTCGGACCGATCCACTTCGCCTGCAGCGACATGGCCGGCGCCGGGTACCAGCACGTCGACGGTGCGATCCGCATGGGTCACCTCGTCGCGTCGAACATCGTCGACGCGAGCCGCGACGCCGGCGCTGTCGAGAGCAGCAGCTGATGACCGGCTCGGTCGTCGTCGGATACACGGCGACGGATGCGGGAGCGGATGCCGCGGCGCTGGGCGCCCGGCTCGCCCGCAGCCTCGGTGCGACCCTGCACCTCGTGATCGTGCTGCCGAACGAGGGAACGCGCAGTGCCGCCGTTCCGCCGGAGCGCGCGTATGAGGAGCACATCAGGGCGCAGGCGCGGCAGTGGCTCAAGGACGCCGTCGTTCGGCTCCCGCAGGAGCTGACCCGCAGCGGTCACGTGCGCTTCTCCGAATCGTTCGCGGAGGGTCTGATCTCCGCGGGCGAAGAGTTCGGCGCCAGGATCATCGTGATCGGCGCCGCGGGCGGCGGCATCTTCGGCCGTCACCGCCTCGGCAGCGTCGCCTCTGAGCTGCTGCACTCGTCGACCATCCCGGTGGCGCTCGCGCCCGTCGGCGCCGCACAGCAGGACGATCACGTGATCCCGCGTGTCACGGTCGCCGTCGGGTCCCGGCCCGGTGCCGACGCCCTCCTCGACGAGGCCGTCGCGCTCGCCGGGGACAGCGGCGTCGACCTCCGGCTCGTGTCCCTCGTGCCGTTCGACGTTCCCCCCGGACTCGACACCGGAGCGATCCGCACGGTCGGTGACACCCACGGACAGGAGGTGCTCGCCGTGGCCTCGGAACTGCTGCCGGACGGCCGCACCGCCGCGGTAGAGAAGGCGCCGGGAGACTCCGTCGAAGACGCCGTCGCCCATCTCTCCTGGCTCCCGGGCGAGGTCGTCCTGGTCGGCTCCAGCCGGCTGGCGCAACCGCGTCGTCTGTTCCTGGGCTCCACGGCAGCGAAGATGCTGCACGAATTGCCCGTTCCCATGATCGTCGTCCCGCGTACCCGCAACGAAGCAGGAGACCGCTGATGAGCAGCACGAACCGGGCGACGGAGCCCGAATCCGGTGTCACGACCGGCATCTCCACCAAAGGCCTGAGCGCCGGAACGGTCGGCCTCATCGGCGCGGTCGTGATCGGCATCTCGTGCATCGCCCCCGCGTACACGTTCACCGCCGCCGTCGGCCCCACGGCATCCGAGGTCGGCGCGCAGATCCCGGCCATCATCCTCGTCGGCTTCATTCCGATGCTCCTCGTCGCGTTCGGCTACCGGGAACTCAACAACCGGATGCCCGACTCCGGCACCTCGTTCACCTGGGCGGCCCGAGCGTTCGGGCCCTGGGTCGGCTGGATGGCCGGCTGGGGTCTGGTCGTCGCGACGATCCTGGTGCTGTCGAACCTCGCCGGCGTCGCGGTCGACTTCCTCTTCCTGCTGCTGTCGCAGATCACCGGGAACCCGGCGATCGGCGACCTCGCCGGTGTCACCTGGATCAACATCGGCGTCTGCCTGCTGTTCATGCTCGGCGCGACGTGGATCTCGTATCGCGACATGCAGACGACGCAGAAGCTGCAGTACTGGCTCGTCAGCTTCCAGATCCTCGTGCTGGTGTTCTTCGCCGTCGCGGCCATCGTGCAGGCGGTGAACGGCAACGGCTTCGACTACCAGCCGTTCGACCTGAACTGGTTCAACCCGTTCGCGATCTCCTCCTTCAGCGCGGTCGCCGCCGGTCTCTCGCTCTCGATCTTCATCTTCTGGGGCTGGGATGTCACCCTCACCATGAACGAGGAGACCAAGGATCCGGAGAAGACACCGGGACGCGCGGCCACCCTCACGGTGCTCACGATCGTGTCGCTGTACCTGCTGCTCGCGGTCGCGATGATCATGTTCGCCGGCGTCGGTACCGGAGACCTGGGGCTCGGCAACGCGGACATCCAGGAGAACGTGTTCTTCCACCTCTCCGGCCCGATCCTGGGACCGCTCGCGTTCCTGGTGTCGCTGGCGGTGCTGACCAGCTCGGCGTCGTCGCTGCAGTCCACGTTCGTGGGCCCGGCACGCACGCTGCTGGCGATGGGGCACTACGGCGCCCTGCCGAAGTCGTTCGCGAAGGTCAGCCCGCGCTTCTTCACCCCGGGGTACGCGACCATCATCTCGGCGATCGTGGCCTCCGCGTTCTACGCCGTGATGCGCGTCGTCAGTGAAGACACCCTGTGGGACACGATCCTCACGCTCGGCATGATGATCTGCTTCTACTACGGGATCACCGCGTTCGCGTGCGTGTGGTACTTCCGCAAGCAGTGGTTCGACTCGACGCGGAACGTCTTCTTCACGTTCCTCTTCCCCCTCATCGGCGGCGCGATCCTCGCGGTGCTGTTCTTCACCACACTGATCGACTCGATGGACCCGGAGTACGGTTCCGGATCGCAGATCGGCGGGGTCGGCATCGTCTTCATCCTCGGGATGCTGATCATCGTCGTCGGCATCGCGGTCATGATCTGGAACGCGGTCCGTCGGCCCGCCTTCTTCCGCGGCGAGACATTGGGCATCGACGCACCGCCCAGCCGACGCAAGCGCGCATAGCCCTCCTCACAGAAAGAGAATCATGAGCACTCAGACCGAACAGGCGCTCCTCGACAGCATCCCCACCGGCCTCTTCATCGGCGGTCAGTGGATCGACGGCGAGATCGGCGGCACCTTCGACGTGCAGGACCCGGCGACCGGCACCGTGATCCGGACCATCGCCGACGCGACGCCGGGCGACGGCATCCGGGCCCTCGACGCCGCGGTCGCCGCTCAGGACGAGTGGGCGGCCACCGCCCCGCGCGTCCGCAGCGAGATCCTCCGCACGGCGTTCGACCTCGTGCAGGAGCACAAGGAGGACCTGGCTCTGCTCATGACGCTCGAGATGGGCAAGCCGCTCGCCGAGGCACGTGGCGAGGTCGTCTACGGCGGCGAGTTCCTGCGCTGGTTCAGCGAGGAGGCCGTGCGCATCAGCGGCCGCTACGGCATCAACCCCGAGGGCACTGGCCACATGGTGGTCTCGCAGCGCCCGGTCGGGCCGTCGTTCTTCGTGACGCCGTGGAACTTCCCGTTCGCGATGGCCACCCGCAAGATCGCGCCGGCCCTCGCGGCCGGTTGCACGGTCGTCATCAAGCCCCCGGCTCTGACCCCGCTGACGACGATCTTCTTCGTCTCGCTGCTCGAGAAGGCGGGCCTTCCGGCCGGCGTCGTCAACGTCGTGCAGACGTCGAAGTCCAGCGCGCTGTCGGCACCGATCATCGCCGACCCGCGGCTGCGCAAGCTCTCCTTCACCGGATCGACCGAGGTGGGGCGCAAGCTCATCGCGCAGGCGGCCGAGGGTGTGCTGCGCGTGTCGATGGAGCTCGGCGGCAACGCGCCGTTCGTGGTGTTCGACGACGCCGACCTGGACAAGGCCGTGGAGGGCGCGCTCGCTGCGAAGTTCCGCAACATCGGCCAGGCCTGCACCGCAGCCAACCGCTTCATCGTGCACAAGGACGTCGCGGGTGAGTTCGCCAAGCGCGTCACCGAGCGGGTCAACGACATGAAGATCGGCCGCGGCACCGAGGACGGTGTGGCGATCGGACCGCTCATCGACGCGGATGCCGTCGCCAAGGCGGGCGAGCTCGTCGACGAGGCAGTCGGTCGCGGTGCGACTCTGCTCGCCGGTGGCAAGGCTGTGGAGGGCACCGGGACGTTCTACGAGCCCACCGTGCTCACGGACGTCGTCGCGGGTAGCGCGATCCTCCGCGAGGAGATCTTCGGCCCGGTGCTCGCGATCGCGACCTTCGAGACCGAGGACGAGGCCGTGCACCTGGCGAACGACACCGAGTACGGGCTCGTCTCGTACGTGTTCACCGAGAACCTGCAGCGCGGCCAGCGGATGATCGACAAGCTCGAGACGGGCATGATGGGTCTCAACGTGGGAGTCGTCTCCAACGCCGCCGCACCCTTCGGCGGAGTGAAGCAGTCCGGCGTCGGACGCGAGGGCGGGTTCGAGGGCATCCACGAGTACCTGTCCACCAAGTACACGCTGATCCCGGTCTCCTGACCGAGCAGCCAGAGGAGGAGAGAACATGACCGACTACGCCGTCATCAACCCCGCCACCGGAGAGACGCTGGCGTCCTTCGACACCTTCACGGACGACCAGATCGACCAGGCGGTCGCCGCCGCCGACGAGGCCCACCGCGAGTGGTCCCGCTCGTCGACCGTCGCTGATCGTGCAGCCCTCGTCCGCCGTGCGGCCGAGCTGCACCGCGAGCGTCGGGAGGAGCTCGCCGACATCTTCGTGCGCGAGATGGGCAAGCCCCGCGAGGCCGCCCTCGGGGAGGTCGACTTCGCCGCCGACATCGCCGAGTACTACGCCGACCAGGCGGAGTCGATCATGGCCGACCAGCCGATCGCGATCCTGGGAGAGGGGTCGGCCATCATCCGCCGCTCCTCGCTCGGCCCGCTCGTCGGCATCATGCCGTGGAACTTCCCGGCGTACCAGATCGTGCGCTTCGCGGCTCCGAACCTGATCGTGGGCAACACGATCCTGCTCAAGCCCGCGCCGCAGTGCCCGGAGTCCTCGTCCGCGATCGAGGCGATCTATCACGATGCCGGCTTCCCGAAGGGCGCCTACCAGAACGTGCTCGCCACGAACGAGCAGATCGCGACGATGATCGCCGACCCGCGCGTGCAGGGCGTCTCGCTCACGGGGTCTGAGCGTGCGGGTGCCGCGGTCGCCGAGATCGCCGGTCGCAACCTCAAGAAGGTCGCGCTCGAGCTGGGTGGGTCCGACCCGTTCATCGTGCTCTCGACCGACGACCTCGACGCGACGGTGCAGGCCGGCGTCGACGCGCGCCTCGACAACAACGGACAGGCGTGCAACGGCGCCAAGCGCTTCATCGTCGTCGACGGGCTTTACGACGCGTTCGTCGAGAAGTTCACCGAGAAGATGGCCGCCGTCGAGGCGACGGATCCGACGCTCGACGACACCGTCCTCGGACCGGTCGCCTCCGAGACGGCGGCCGAGAACCTGCAGAAGCAGATCGACCAGGCCGTCGAGCAGGGTGCGACGCTGCTCACCGGTGGCACCCGTGACGGAGCATTCTTCGCCCCGACCGTGCTGACCGATGTCACGCCCGAGATGAACGTCTATCACGAGGAGCTCTTCGGCCCGGCGGCCGTCGTCTACCGTGTGGCCGACGAGGACGCGGCGGTCGAACTCGCGAACGACACCACGTTCGGCCTCGGCTCCTATGTCTTCACGACGGATGCCGAGCAGGCCGAGCGCGTCGCCGACAAGATCGAGGCGGGCATGGTCTACGTCAACCTCGTATTGGCCGACAGCCCCGAGCTGCCTTTCGGTGGCGTCAAGCGCAGCGGCACCGCCCGCGAGCTGGGCCACCTGGCCGCCGACGAGTTCGTGAACAAGAAGCTGATCCGCATCGGCTGACGCTCTCGCCCTGAAGAGTCAAAGAACGCCGCCTCCCGGTCTCAGGAGGCGGCGTTCTTTGGCTCCTCACCTGCTGCTTATGTCCTCTGCACGGCAGCACGCGTGGGGAGGGTGTGCACAGCACGTGGGGCTGACGCACGCCCCAGGCGTGCGCAGAGGTCAAGATCGGCGGATGCATCCATCGCCATTGCCCTCCGGAACTCCGATCGGCTTCACCGTCCCCGATGCGCTCGCACGGGGAATCACCCCGCGTCGTCTGCGAGCGAAGGATCTCGCGAGCCCCTTCCACGGCACGCGCGCTCGCAGACGGCTCGTCGGTGCGGAGACCGTATCCCTGCTGTTGGCAGCGCTTCCGCCGCACGCGTTCGTGTGCGGCACGACGGCCGCTTGCCTGTGGGGTGTGCCACTGGCTGCGCAGCAGGAAGCGGAGGCCTGGGCGCGACCGCGGATCGGCGTGCCCCCGGAGGAGACCCGAATTCGCAGGACGGGTGTTCTCGGTCATCGGCTCGCGTTGGAAAGTGGCGACGTGGTCCTCCGCCGAGGTCTTGCCGTGCTGTCGCCTGCGCGGATGTGGGTGGACGTGTCTCGCGTCATGCGTCTGCCGCGGTTCCTCGCCCTCACGGATGCGCTCCTCAGCACCCGGCATCCGCTCGTCTCGGCAGAGGAACTCGCATGTCATCACGAACGATTCGCGGGTGGGCGCGGGGCGAGGGTGCGGCAGCGCGCGCTCGAACTGGCAGATGGTCGTGCCGAGTCCCCGCGCGAATCCATGGTGCGGCTGATTCTGATCGAGGCGGGGCTCCCGCGTCCGGAGTGCAACGTCGAGATCTGGCACAGTCGCCGATTCGTGGCGCGAGTCGACATGCTTTATGCCGACGAACGGCTCATCATCGAGTACGACGGGGATCACCACCGAGACCCTGATCAGTGGAGTCGGGATCAGATCCGCCGCGCCGAGCTCGAATCGCTCGGCTACCGCATGATCGTGGTCACCCGCCGAGACTTCGACGATCCCGATGCGCTCGTGCGCCGGATCCGTCGTCTGCTCAGAGCGGCACGTTGAGGTGAGGAGCCAAAAGAAGTCGGATGCCGCGGTGTGCGAGCGACGTTTCTTGACCTCTCAGCGTGGGAGTAGCCCCGCCCCGCACGAGCACACCGGGCGTAGGGTCGAAGCATGGCCAACGTCGCTGAGAACATCGTCAAAACTCTGCACGCCAACGGGATCGACCGCGTTTACGGCATCCCGGGCGACTCGCTGAACGGCTTCACGGACGCGCTGCGCAAAGACGGCACGATCCGCTGGGTGCATGTGCGGCATGAGGAATCCGCCGCCTTCGCCGCAGCCGCGGATGCGGCCACCACGGGGGAGCTCGCGGTCGTCGCCGGCTCGTGCGGTCCGGGCAACCTGCACCTGATCAACGGCCTCTACGACGCCAACCGCTCGCGCGTGCCCGTTCTCGCGATCGCCGCGCAGATCCCCACCACCGAGATCGGCACCGGATACTTCCAGGAGACACATCCGCAGGAGCTGTTCCGCGAGTGCAGCGTCTACGTCGAGTACGTCGCCGACCCCAAGCAGATGCCGCGACTGCTCGAGATCGCCATGCGCGCGGCCATCGAGGAGCGGGGCGTCGCGGTACTCGTGATCCCGGGCGACGTCGCCCTCGCCGACATCGCCGACGACCGTGCCGTCGTGATCGAGCGCGCGCAGCCCGTGGTGCTGCCCAACCCGGCGGAGCTCGAGAAGGCGGCGACTCTGCTGAACGCCGCGAAGAACGTGACGATCCTCGCCGGTGCCGGTGTCGAGGGTGCGCACGACGAGGTCATCGCCCTCGCCGACAAGTTGGGCGCTCCCATCGTGCACGCGCTCCGCGGCAAGGAGTTCATCGAGTACGACAACCCCTTCGATGTCGGGATGACGGGCCTGCTGGGCTTCGCCTCCGGCTTCCGCGCCATGGAGGCCGCCGACGCCCTGCTGGTGCTGGGCAGCGACTTCCCGTACGAGCAGTTCTACCCGGATCACGCCAAGACCATCCAGGTCGACATCCGCGGCGCGCAGCTCGGCAAGCGGCATCCGCTCGATCTGGGGCTGGTCGGCGATGTGCGTGCGACGGCCGATGCGCTGCTGCCGCGAGTGGCGAGGAAAGACGACCGCAGCCATCTCGACGACGCGATCGCGCACTACCGCAAGACGAGGAAGAAGCTCGACGAGCTCGCCGTCCCCGCCAAGGGCAACCGGCCCATCCACCCCCAGTACCTGGCTCGGCTCCTGGACGAGCACGCGGCCGACGACGCGATCTTCACTGCCGACGTGGGGTCGCCGACGGTGTGGGCGGCGCGCTACCTCTCGATGACGGAGCAGCGTCGCCTGATCGGCTCCTTCACGCACGGCTCGATGGCGAACGCCCTGATGCACGGCATCGGCGCGCAGGTCGCGCATCCCGACCGTCAGGTGGTCGCGCTGGCCGGCGACGGCGGACTCGCGATGATGCTCGGCGAGCTCCTCACGCTGACGCAGAACAAACTGCCGGTGAAGACGATCGTGGTCAACAACTCCTCGCTGAACTTCGTCGAGCTCGAGATGAAGGCCGCCGGCTTCGTCACCTACGGCACGGGGCTGGAGAACCCGAGCTTCGCGGCGATCGCCGAAGCCATGGGGATCTTCGCGCGTCGGGTCGAGCGCAGCGAAGACCTCCCGGATGCTGTCCGCGAGGTGCTCGCGCACGACGGCCCGGCCCTGCTCGACGTCGTCACCGAGCGGCAGGAGCTGTCCATGCCGCCGGCGATCGAGGCCGCGCAGGTCAAGGGCTTCGCGCTCTATGCGATCCGCACGGTGATGTCCGGCCGCGGCGATGAGCTCCTCGACCTCGCCAAGGCCAATTGGCGCCAGCTGTTCTGACCTGCCGGTCAGCTCTGCACGAGGCCCCGCACCTCGGCCGCCTCACCGTGCCGCCCGAGCGACTCGAGGACGTTGCCGAGCTCGAGAGCTGCGACCTGGAGCAGCGGAGGGTGATCGGCCGCATGGTCGATGGCGCTGCGGTAGAGGGGAACCGCATCGGCTGAGCGGTCGTTCCCTGCCAGCACGCGGGCGGCGAAGAGTTCGGAGCCGCCGGCCGAGCCGAGGTCGCCGAGCGCGGCGAACCCGTCGGCCGCGGTGAGGGCGGCGGCGACCGCTTCGTCGATCCGGCCGAGCTCGGCGAACGCGCGTCCGCGCGAATCGGTGACGTCGGCGAGGAGCCACTCGGCTTCGTGCTGCTGTGCGAGGGCGGCGACCTCGTCGAAGAGCGCGAACGCGCGCTCGTCTCCGCGTCCGCCGTATGCCTGTCCGAGGCTGTGCAGCACTTCGGTCAGCGCACCCACGGCGTCCGGGGCTCGGCGTACGGTCTCGGCGGCGGATTCGAGCAGGCCGATCGCGTCGTCGTGCTCGTCGAAGCGTGCGAGGATCTTGGCCTGCTCGGTCATCGACATCGCCTGGTCGGCGTGCTCCTCGGCTTGTCCGAAGAGCTCGGAGGCATAGCTGTGGGCGCCGACGGCCTGGCCGAACTCTCCGGCCGCGCTCAGCGACCGTGCCAGCATCGAGGCGGTCATCGCGCGCGAGCCGGCGGCGACTTCGGCCTCCTCCTCGCGCTGCAGCACGTCTCCGAACAGCTCTGCCGCCTCTTCGGCGTCGCCGACGCGCAGCATGGCCCTGGCGAGTCGGAAGTCCACGCCGGTCGAGTCGCCTTCGCCCTCGCCCGCAAGGCGCGCGGCGAGGCGGTAGCGGGAGACGGCCTTCTCCGGCTCGTCCGCGTCTTCCCAGAGTGCCCCGGCGAGCAGGTGCGCGTCGCCGAGAGCACGGGTCGCGCCCAGCTCGGCGAGCAGCCGGCACACCTCGTCGGCGTCGACCGCGCCTTCTGCATAGCTGTTGCCGCCACCGCGCACCCGAGCCCTGGTCTGGAGCGCCTGCGCACGATGCCCCGTGCTGAGGTCGTCCTGCGCGAGGAAACGGTCCAGCAGTGCGGTCGCCGCCTCCATGTCGCCCTTGCTCAGCACGGCGGAGATCGCCATGAGGGTCGTGGTGTTGGCGAGGCGCGTGTCATCCGCCTCCACGAAGGAGCGCGCGGCGAGTTCGGCGAGGTCGAGGGCGGCATCCGCTTCGCCTGCCCGCAGGTGCAGTGCGGCCCGGCTGATGGCGAGGTCGCCGCGCGACCAGGCGGGCAGCGACGCCGCATCGGCGATCGCGTCTTCCAGGTCGGCCATCGCCTCGGGCGTGTCGATCCCGAAGGTCGCAAGTCCCAGGCGTTCCTCCAGGTCGGCCTGCTCGTCGCGACCGGCGGCGCGGAGCGCGGCGATGCGCTGGGGAAGCAGCTCCAGCGCCTCATCGGCGCGTTCGAGGGCGATGAGGATCCCGAGACGCATCGAGAGCAGCTGGGCGCGCTTGTCGGGGTCTTCGACCTCGAGGGCACGAGGGAGGGCGTCGAGGGTCTCGTGCTCCGCTCCGAACTGGGCGAGCTGCATGGCGCGCTCGAACCACCCGTCAGCATCCACCGGGGAGGTCGAGGAGGCCGGGGCCACGAACGCGTCCGAGCGGATCGGCACGTCGTACTGCTCGGAGGCGAGGGCGCGCATGCGTGCCAGGCTGCGCGCGTGGCCGTCGGTGCCGTCGCGCTCGTCGAACGCGGCGGCGATGCGGTCTGCGGCCGACCAGGCGGACGCCGCGAGTTCGGCGGCGCTCCAGCGGCCCTCGTGCTCTCCGAAGAACGGCACGAGCGCGGGCGACTCCGCTCCGCGTACCGGGGTGTCGCCGTGGCCGACTGCGGCGACCCGGTCGAGCGCGACGGCGAGGGCCGCGAGGGCGGCGAAGTGCGCGTCGACGTTCAGCCCGTCATGGGCGAGCCAGCCGATGTGCTTCTCGACCAGTGCGAGCGCACGGGCCTCGTTACCGGTGAGTGCGGCGAACACGATGTTGTTGGCGACGATGCGCAGATTGTCGGGGTTGTCCTTGGCCAACCGGTAGCTGCGCAGGTGCGCGGTCTTCGCCTCGTCGAAGCGCCCGGCGCGGAGGTAGGGGAGGAGCACGCGCGAGAGGGCATGCTCGGGCTCTTCTCCGCAGGAGAATCCGCCCTCGATCATCTCCTCCACGAGGACGATGGCCTCCGCGTCGCGGTCGGTGTCCGCGAAGAAGCCGGCGATCTGGCTCCGGCCGCAGGCATCGCAGTGGCTGTGGTCGTCGCGTGGCGTGGCTTCCAACTGCACGCGCAGCGTCTCGGCCTCGTCCATGCGTCCGGCATCCCACGCGTCTTCGAAGCGGGCGGTGAGCACTCCGCTCACGCCGAGGCCGCCGGCGCGGTAGTGCTTCTCCATGTCGTCGAGCACGGCGGCGATCTGCTCCTGGGAGAACGCCGGCGAGGAGCGCAGAGACGCCGCCATCCACTTGAACTGCCACATCAGGTCGGCGCCGCCGTTGTCGAGGTCGGCGGGGAACCGCTGCGGGTCGGCCTCATGGTGCGCGAGGCACCAGGCGAACGAGTTCAGCATCACATCGGTCGCGCCGCCCATGTTCGCCGAGGCGGTCTGCCGCATCCGGGCCTCGTACTCGAGCCGCTCATCCCCGAGCTCGACGGCCAGCGCCACCGCTTCCGAGACCAGGGCCTGCTCTGCAGGGCCCCAGGGGGTGCTGTCGATCTCCTCGATCAGCTGCTGGAAGCGCTTCTTCGGACGTGCCATGGGGGAACCCTTCGGTGGGATGTGTCAGCGGACGTCGCCGAAGGGGATCTGATCCCCTTCGATGCCGGCCGAGAGGGAGACGAGGTCGGCGAGCGCGCTGGTCATCAGCGCACGGTCGGCGTCGGCGAGCGGATGGTGCCCGGCGAGCAGCGCCTGGATGTACAGGAGCTGCACGGTGCGGGCGAAGACGGCGTCGTCCTGCACGCGCACCAGGGCGCGGACCACCCGGTTCGACCAGTTCAGGCACAGGCGGGCGCGGAGGTCGTCTTCGCGGGCCGCAGACAGGGTCTTGTCGATGCGGTCCAGCACGCCGCCCCACAGTGCGCCGGTGACACCCTTGGTGCGGCCGCGGTCGATCGCGCGCAGCACCTCCGGGTCGGCGACGTAGAGCCCGGCGAGGTCGGGCCGGTCGATCGAGCGCACGACCACCGAGCAGTCGGATGCGGCGAGCACGGCACCCGCGCGCGTCTCCAGGGCCACGGCGGCGTCGCGGTCGTCGAGTGGGGGAGGATCGAGGCGGTCGAGCTCTCCGGTGACGTCGACCTGCTCGACGGTGACGTGCGGGTAGAGCTCGGGCAGCATCCGGATCAGGTCGGCGTCGTAGAGGTATCCGCCGTTGACGAGCACCTCGTCGGCGGGCGAGATGCCGGCCACCTGGCGGAACTCGTCGACGCTCTGCGCGTACCTCACGTGCGGGTAGCGCTCGACGAGATCGCCGATCCGCACCGTGCCGTGCGTGGTCTCGACGGTCAGCCAGCGGGAGATGAAATGGGCCAGTTCCTCGTCGTGACGCACGAGGGATTTGAGTCCGACCTCGTGCACGGCGACGAACTGCGCGAGGCGATGCGGCTCGCTCAGTCCCAGTTCCAGGACCCAGCGGCGGATGCCGGCGCCGAGCTGTTCGCGGACGCGCTCGAGCGCCGCGTCGTCGACGAGCGACTCCCTGCTCGCGGTCGGAGCGAGCCCGGTGGAGTCGATCACGGCGCGGACGAAGAACGCCCACTCGGGAAGCACGTCGTCGACGCGCTCGGAGAGCAGCATCCGTCCCAGGTACATGCGCGTCGCCTGACGTGCACCCGGCGGCGGGGCGAACGGCAGCACGTAGGCGAGGCCGCGGGTGCCGGTAGCGGGCTCGCCCAGCTCGATCACGTCGAGGGGGCTCGCGCCGAGCAGGTCGCGTCCGTACTGCACGGCGGCATCGGGATCGCGGGCGGCGTCGAGGAACGGCGCGTCCCTGGTGATGTCGATGTCGCCGCCGGGGCCGTCGATCGTGACCCGCACGGGCAGGAATTCGCCGAATGTCGTCGCGAGCTCGTGCACGGTGGCGGGGCGCAGCAGCTCGTCGGCGTCGAAGCGCGGCACCAGGTGCACGCTGGTGCCGATGGGGAGCTCCTCGTCGATCTCGGCCACCTGGAACGTGCCGTCGGAGCTTCCCGTCCACTCCACGGACGTGCCGCCGCGGGCACTGCGGGAGCGGATGACGATGGTGTCCGCCACCATGAAGCAGCTGAGCAGACCGATGCCGAACTGCCCGAGGTAGTCGCTGCGCGGAAGGTCGAAGATGTCGCGCTTGGAGCTGCGCCCGACGGTGGCCAGCAGATCCGCCACCTCCGTCGCGGTGAGCCCCACGCCGTCGTCGCGCAGGACGAACTCGCCGTTCTCCGCGGTGAGCGGAGTGATCCGGATGCGGCCGCCGCCGCCGTCGACCTCGCGACGTGCGGTGATCGCGTCGCGGGCGTTCTGCAGGAGTTCCCGCAGGTACACCCGTGGACTGGAGTAGATGTGTCTGCTGAGCAGATCGACCACACCGCGCAGATCCACCTGGAACTGCTGCACCTCAGCGCTCACCGGCGCTCCCTCCTCCTGCATACGCTCGCTGAGCCTAACAAGAACACGCCCTCGCGATCCCGGTTCGGCGCCACCGGATCGATGCCGTATGCTTGTGGGGCAGTTGTTCTCTGCATTCTTTCGCCATGCCTGGGGTCTCCCGATCGCAGTCACGGTGGCAGAGTGGAGAGAGAACCCCGAGACCTCCCGGTCTCTAGGGCGGTAGCTCAATTGGCAGAGCAGCGGTCTCCAAAACCGCAGGTTGCAGGTTCGATTCCTGTCCGCCCTGCGCGTCAGCGCAACGCTGACACACGAAAGGTACATTCAGGATGGATCAGGACGAACCGCGCGGCGAGGTCGTCGCGGCCGGCGCCACCCGCGAGAAGAAGGGCAACCCCTTCTCACGGTTCTTCGGGGGTATCGCCCTGTTCATCCGCCAGGTCATCGCCGAGCTCCGCAAGGTCGTCACGCCGACTCGCAAGGAGCTGTTCAAGTTCACCCTGGTGGTGCTCGTCTTCGTTCTGATCGTCATGGGCATCGTCTACGGCTTGGACACGCTGTTCGCGTTCTTGACGCACTGGGTGTTCGGAATCCCTGGCTGATGACCCCCGCGGCTCGCGCCGCAGCTATGGAGAAGAAACAACGTGTCTGAACGATATTCCGACGACGCCGACTGGGCGACCGCCGCAGAGCAGTCCAGCGAGGAAGACGAAGCCCAGGAGGGCAACGTCCTCGCTGAGGAAGAGCTCTCAGTCACTTCGGCCGAGCACGTCGCGGTCCACGTCGAAGACGAGGACGGCGAAGAGGATGACACGGCTGACATCGACATCGACATCGACGACCCGGAGGCGGACGCGATCGTGAACGACGCTCTGAACCTGGACGAAGCGGCTGAGTCTGAGGCTGCCGCTGAGGTCCTCAACGAATCTGTGGCCGAAGAGGCCGCCGATCTCGACGCGGCTGCGGCCGACGAGGTCACCCCGTACGACGGCCCCGACCTCGGCGCTGATGAAGAGCAGGGCGACGAGGAATCCTCCGACGAGGACGCCGAGGAAGACCCGTACGAGGCCTTCCGCATGGACCTCCGCATGCTCCCGGGCAAGTGGTACGTCATCCACTCGTACGCCGGTTTCGAGCGCAAGGTGAAGGCCAACATCGAGCAGCGCAAGTCGACGCTCGAGGTCGAGGACGAGATCTACCAGATCGAGGTCCCGATGGAAGACGTGGTCGAGATCAAGAACGGCCAGCGCAAGATGGTCACCCGCGTGCGCATCCCCGGCTACGTGCTGGTGCGCATGGAGCTCACGGAAGACACCTGGTCGGTCGTGCGTCACACCCCGGGTGTCACCGGCTTCGTGGGCAACGCCCACAACCCGACCCCGCTGCGCTTCGAAGAGGCCTTCAACATGCTGAAGTCGCTCGTCGAGGTCAAGGATGCCCCCACGGCCAAGAACATCGCGTCGAAGGGCGGCCTCGCGGTCGCTCGTCCGCTGCCGGCCGAGGTCGACTTCGAGGTCGGCGAGACCATCACGATCAAGGAGGGCTCGTTCGCGGGTCTTCCCGGTTCGATCAGCGAGATCAAGCCCGAGAGCGGCAAGCTCACGGTCCTCGTCTCGCTCTTCGAGCGTGAGACCCCGGTCGAGCTTTCGTTCGACCAGGTCACCAAGATGGTCTGACACCAGTCCTCAAGAGAGCGGCCGTCCCTTTCGGGGCGGCCGTTCTCGCGTTCGCTCCCTTCTTGCGAGGGGTCAGAACACGCCGCAGCTCGTCGGGCGATTGCGGCGTGTCTTGGCTCCTCAGCTGGGGGCGATGCGGCGTTCGTGCTGTGCGGCAGGATCAGGTAGACTTGTGTGGTTTGTGTGCCGCTTCGGCGTGCGCAGAGACGACCACGATCCGGAAACGCCGGATCAGTGGGAGAAGCGGATGCTCCGGCATCCGATTCGATGAAAGGAAAGAGAATGGCACCGAAGAAGAAGGTGACCGGCCTGATCAAGCTTCAGATCAACGCCGGTGCAGCCAACCCGGCGCCGCCGATCGGCCCCGCGCTCGGTCAGCATGGCGTCAACATCATGGAGTTCTGCAAGGCGTACAACGCCGCGACCGAGTCGCAGCGCGGCAACGTCATCCCCGTCGAGATCACCGTCTACGAGGACCGCAGCTTCACCTTCGTCCTGAAGACCCCGCCGGCGGCGGAGCTCATCAAGAAGGCCGCGGGCGTCCCCAAGGGCTCCGCGACCCCGCACACCGTCAAGGTCGCGAAGATCACCAAGGACCAGGTCCGTCAGATCGCCGAGACCAAGCAGGCCGACCTGAACGCGAACGACATCGAGGCCGCCTCGAAGATCATCGCCGGCACCGCCCGTTCCATGGGCATCACGGTCGAGGGCTGAGGAGAATAATCATGGCTACCAAGTCCAAGGCTTACAAGGCTGCCGCCGAGAAGATCGAGGCAGACCGTTTCTACACTCCGACCGAGGCAGTCGCCCTCGCGAAGGAGACCGGCTCGTCGAAGTTCGACTCGACCGTCGAGGTCGCGCTGAAGCTCGCCGTCGACCCCCGCAAGGCAGACCAGATGGTGCGCGGCACCGTCATCCTGCCCCACGGCACCGGTAAGACCGCCCGCGTCATCGTCTTCGCCACCGGCCCCGCGGCCGAGGCAGCGATCGCCGCAGGTGCGGATGAGGTCGGCGGCGCCGAGCTCATCCAGAAGGTCGCCGATGGCTGGACCAACTTCGACGCCGCGGTCTCCACGCCGGAGCTCATGGGCCAGGTCGGTCGTCTCGGAAAGGTGCTCGGACCGCGTGGTCTGATGCCGAACCCGAAGACCGGCACCGTGACCCCGAACCCGGCCAAGGCCGTCGAGGAGATCAAGGGCGGAAAGATCGAGTTCCGCGTCGACAAGCACGCCAACGTGCACTTCGTCGTCGGCAAGGCGTCCTTCACCGCAGAGCAGCTGAACGAGAACATCGGCGCAGCGCTCGAGGAGATCGTCCGCCTCAAGCCGTCGAGCTCGAAGGGCCGTTACATCCAGAAGGGTGCGGTGTCGACCACGTTCGGCCCCGGCATCCCGCTGGACGTCAACTCCATCTGAGTCTGACTCTCTTCTGAAACGCCCCCGGGTCCGCCCGGGGGCGTTTCTGCGTTGTCGCGGAGGGGCGGGGGTGGCAGGATGCCGTGATGGGCACCGTCGATGACTACCTCGAAGAACTCACCCCCACGGATCGTGACGCGATCGACCGGGTCTACGCGGTCGCACGTCGGGAGGCGCCCGAGGCCGAGCAGGGGAAGGGCTACGGCATGCCGGCGCTCGTGTATGGAGGCAAACCCCTCCTGTCGGTGATGCGCGCCAAAAAGCACATCGGCATCTATCCGTTCAGCCCCGATGCCGTCGCGACGGTGGCGGGAGCGCTGGAGGGGCATCCGAGCGTCAGCGTCGACAAGGGCACCATCCGGTTCCAGCCCGAGCATCCGATCCCCGACGAGGTGCTGGAGCACCTGGTCCGGGCCCGACTGTCGCAGATCGACGGCAGCTGATCCGTCAGCCGGCCAGCACCGGCAGCACCAGGCTGATCGCGATGGCGATCATGACCACGGCGATCACCGCATCCAGGATGCGCCAGGAGCGCGGCGTGCGCAGCCAGCGTCCCAGATACCGCGCACCGAATCCCAGCGCCGTGAACCACAGGATGCTGGCGGCCATGGCGCCGCCGGCGAACAGCCAGCGTTCGTGGCCGTGCGTGGCCGCGATCGAGCCGAGCATCAGCACCGTGTCGAGGTAGACGTGCGGGTTGAGCCACGTGAGGGCGAGCGTGGTCAGGATCACGGGTGCCAGCCGTGTGCGGGTGAGGGTCGCCGTGGGGCCGCTCGGAGTCGTCGCCCCCGAGCCGGCGGCATCCGCTCCGTCCACCCGCAGCTCTTCGCCGCCGCGCCAGGCCCGACGAGCAGCCAGGATGCCGTAGCTCAGCAGGAACAGCGCCCCCGCCCAGCGGGCCACGACGACGAGCCACGGAGCGGCCGACAGCACGAATCCGAGTCCCGCGACGCCGGCAGCGATGAGTGCGGCATCCGACAGGGCGCAGATGATCACGACAGCCCACACGTGCTCGCGGCGGATTCCCTGGCGCAGCACGAAGACGTTCTGCGCGCCGATGGCGACGATGAGGGAGAGGCCGAGTCCGAGGCCGGCGAGAACGGTGAGCATGGGTCCAGCCTAGGAATCACGACCCATGAAGAGAAGCGAAGATTCCTACCGAACCATTAGCATCACTTATGTGAGGATCGACCCGGAACTGGCCGCCACTCTCGCCGCGATCGTCGACGAGGGCACCCTCGACGCCGCGTCCAGGCGACTGCAGATCACCCCGTCGGCGGTGAGTCAGCGGCTGAAGACCCTGGAACAGCAACTCGGTCGGATCCTGGTCGTGCGGACGAAGCCCGCGAAGCTGACCGAGGCGGGTGAGGCCGTCGTCCGCTTGGCGCGCCAGATCGCGCTGCTCGAACACGATGCGCTCCTCGGGGTGGGCATCGATGAGGACGCGGAGAGCCGGCGGATCAGCATCCCGCTCGCGGTGAACGCCGATTCGATGGCGACGTGGTTCCTCGCGCCCCTCTCCCGACTCGCGGCCGGCCACGACATCGACTTCGACCTGCATCGCGACGACCAGAACTTCACCGCGCGGCTCCTGGAATCCGGCACCGTCATGGCCGCGGTCACGAGCGAGGCCGCGCCGGTCGCCGGATGCTCGGTGTCGCCGCTCGGCGTGCTCGAATATCGGGCGATGGCGGAACCGGGGTTCGCATCGCGCTGGTTCGCTGACGGGGTGACGGCGGATGCCCTGACCGCCGCACCGTTCGTCGACTTCGACCGGCGGGACACGCTGCAGCATGAGTGGCTCCGAGCGATGGGCGTCAGCGAGGCAGGCGTGCCACGACACTACGTTCCGGCATCTCACGACTATGCGCTCGCTGTCGGGCTCGGGCTGGGGTGGGGGATGGTCCCGCTCCTGCAGGAGTCATCCGGACTCGTCCCGCTGGGCGGCCCGACCCTTCGCGTCCCGCTCTACTGGCAGCAGTGGAACCTGCGCTCGGACCTGCTCGACAACATTGCTGCCGAGATCGCCGTCGAGGCGCGGCGGGTGCTCGGTGCGACGCCCGTCACTCAGACGCGATCGCGTCCGGGCTCGCGCCTGAAGCCAGCGCGTGCAGCAGGCGGGTGAGGCTCCCGATATCGGCGAGGCTCCACTCTTCGAGCGTGCGGAGCAGCCGGCCTTCCTGAGGGAGCCGCGCGACCGCGAGGCGCTCTTCACCCAGGGGTGTGAGCTGCAGCAGGAAGGAGCGCCCATCGGCGGGATCGGCCGAACGCTCGACGAGATCGAGCTCCTCGAGCTCGCGCACCATCCGGCTGACCTGCCCCTTGTCCAGCAGCATCCGCTCGGACAGCGACGATACCGTGACGGTCTCGCAGCGTGCGATCGTCGTGAAGATCTTGTAGGCGCCCGGCAACAGACCGGGGCTCACGCGGTTGGCGTTCTCCGAGATCACGCGACGGAAATGCGTGATCAGCTCGCCGAACTCCGCCTCGAGGGCGCGGACCGCAGCGGCCCGCGCCTCGGGGGTGTCGGAAGGGTGGTCAGCGTCCGGCATCGGAGGCCGCATCGTCGTGGGCGTCGCGTGTGCGGCCGACGACGGTGACGGTGCCGGTGGTCGGTGCACCGGAGAGCGCCGTGGCATCGGCGATCGCGACGTCTGCCGCGTCGTCGACCGGGGTGGCATCGTCGTCTGCGGCCGAGTCCGCCTTCGCCGCATCCGCGTGCGCCCGCTCGCTCGTCGTCATCGTGGTGAGCGGACGGTTCGGCAGGAACAGGATCGCGATGAGGCTGATCACCGCGAGCGGGATGCCGATCAGGAACGCATGCGAGATGGCCTGCGCGTAGAAGTCCTCGATGATCGAGCGCACCGGCTCCGGAAGTAGCCGGACCTCGGGCAGCGTCCCGCTGGAGAGCTGTGCGGCGACGTCGGCGCCCTTGTCGCCGAGCTGCGCGATCGCCGCGCCGATGCGCTCCTTGCCGTCGCTGAACAGACTGGTGAGGCTGTTCGCCAGTACGGCGCCCATGACCGAGACGCCGACCGTGCCGCCGAGGCTGCGGAAGAACGTCACGCCCGAGCTCGCGACGCCCATCTCGCTCGGCTTCGCGACGTTCTGCACGATGAGGACGAGGTTCTGCATGGTCATGCCGACGCCGGCGCCCATCACGAACATGTAGATCGAGACGAGGATGAAGTTCGTGTCGTAGTGCAGCGTCGACAGCATCACGGAACCGGCGATCAGCAGCACGGATCCGAGGATCAGGTAGCCCTTCCACCTGCCGAAGCGGGTCACGAGCTGGCCGATGACCATCGACGAGATCAGGAGCCCCGCCATCATCGGCAGGGTCATGAGCCCGGCCTCGGTGGGCGTTGCGCCACGGGAGAGCTGCATGTACTGCGCGAGGTACACCGAGGTGCCGAACATCGCGACACCGATCGAGATCGACGCCAGCACCGAGAGGGTGAACGTGCGACCGCGGAACAGCGTGAGAGGGATGAGGGGCTCGCGCACCTTGAGCTCGACGATGATGAAGGCGATGGCCGAGGCGACGGCGCCGCCGACCATGAGCACGGTCTCGGTGCTCCACCAGTCGAACGTCGAGCCGGCGTTCGTGATCCAGATGAGGATCAGCGACACGGCGGCCGAGAGCAGCACGATGCCGACGTAGTCGATCGACACCTTGCGGGTGCGCTCGGTGCTGATGTGCAGCGTCTTCTGCAGGATGATCAGCGCGGCCACGGCGAAGGGGAGCGCGACGAAGAAGTTCCAGCGCCAGTTCGCGACATCGGTGATCCAACCGCCGAGGAGCGGGCCGCCGACGGTGGCGACGGCCATCACGGCGCCGAACAGCCCCATGTACCGGCCGCGCTCGCGAGGGCTGATGATGTCGGCCATGATGACCTGGCTGAGGGCGGCGAGCCCGCCGCCGCCGATCCCCTGGATGGCGCGGAAGGCGATGAGGGTGTTCGTGTCCTGGGCGAAGCCGGCCGCGGCGGTCGCTCCGACGAAGATGACGATCGCGATCTGGATCAGGAGCTTGCGGTTGAAGAGGTCGGCGAGTTTGCCCCAGATCGGGGTGGAGATCGCGGTCGTCAGGAGGGTCGCGGTGATGACCCAGGTGTACGCGGCCTGGTCGCCGCCGAGGTCGTGCACGATGACGGGCATCGAGGTGGAGACCACCGTGGTGGCGATCATCGAGACGAACATGCCGAGGAGGAGCCCGGTGAGGGCTTCGAGAACCTGGCGATGCGTCATCTTGACGGGGGAGTCCGTGGTCATGCGAGACCTTTCGCGGTCGGAAGGACGGATGCTGCGACAGCTCTGGCGCGCACAAGATGGTTGAACTGCGTCAACTATATGTGAATCGTTGATCTACGTCAACCATTGCGAGGCGACGCGCGGTGCGCGCGATGTGCCTCGGACGTGCGCGAAATCGCCTTGTTCTGCGGGAAGGGGTCGGTGAGGATGAGGGCACGGCGGGGATGCGGGCCTCTGCGAGGCGGTCGTTCTCAGCCATCCACGCGATCGCCTGATTCCTGAGGGGGACTCCGATGGCAACCAAAGACACGCAGCGCAAGGTTCTCGCCGTTCTGGCGGGCGGGCTCGTTCTCGGGGTGGGGGTGGCGGTCACACTCGCCGCCTGGAACGACTCCGAGTTCGCGAACGGGACCTTCACCGCCGGATCCTTCACGTTCACGGGCTCCACTGACGGAACGACGTTCAGCGAGCACGCGACCGACGACGCGGCAGCCTCGCTGACCTTCGAGCTCAACCCGACGAACCTCAGCCCGGGCGACGTGGTGTACGCGCCTTACGCCCTGCGGCTCGGCGGCACCTATGACGCCACGCTCGATGCCGTCGCTCCCGTCGGCGCAGGCGACTTCGCCACCGGCAGCAAGCTGACCTACGACGTCGTGTCGACGGGGGCGACGTTCGGTTGCGACGAGACCGCGTTCGCCGCGGGAACCGCGGTGCCCGCGACGATGACGCCGGGTACCGACGTCAACCTGTGCATCCAGGTCACAGCCGCCTCCGGTGCGGGCGGGATCGAGCAGGGCGACACGGGAACCGTCACATGGCAGTGGAACGCGACCTCGGTGCAGCCGTAGCGCCCACTCGCCGCTCGTTGCGTGCAACTCTCCCGCGGCGGCCCTCGCGCACGTTTCGGCGCGTGCGGGCGCTGCTCGCCGGTGGGCTGGTTCTCGGCGTCGGCGCGACGATGACGATCGCGGCGTGGACCGACCAGGAGCTTGCGACGAGCACAGTCAGTGCGGGGAGCTTCTCGATCGCGTCACGGTCCGATCAGGGGGCATTCGCGTCGCACGGACCGACCGAGACCGTGCTCACCGTACCTCTCGACGCGTCGGGCCTCTATCCCGGGGTGAAGAAGGCGGCGTATGTGCAGGTGCAGGCGTCGGGCACCCTGGGCGGCACCGTCAACCTCACCGCCGTGGCCGTGACGAACAATGCGGGCACGGCGCCGACCGGGGCGGACCTCGCGCTGCAGAACGCGATCAGGGTGAACATCGCCGTGGTCGCGGCTCCCGCCAACTGCACGACGAGTGCGACCGCGACGGCCGCGCTGACCGCGGTTCCCGCGCTCCCCGCGCAGACCCTGACCGTGAGCCCGCTCAACACGATCACCTACTGCGTCGTGCTCGAGCTGCCGGCAGACGCGACCGGAACAGCACAGGGCGGCACCGTGAAACCGACCTGGACCTTCACCGGAAGCACGAGCTGAGCGACGACATGGCCACCATCACACGCGGCGCCCGCGCCGTGGCACGGGGACTGCGGGAGGTGCTGCTCACCCTGGCAGCCGTCGGCGGCGTGATCTGCATACTGCTCGTGATCCTGGCCTTCACCGGTGGCTATTCGCTCATCATGTTCAAGACCGGGTCGATGACGCCGACCATCCCGGCAGGATCCGTCGCGCTCGTGCAGAAGATTCCCGCCGCCGACATCGCGGTCGGTGACGTCGTGACGGTGGATCGGGATGCGGCCCTGCCGATCACGCACCGCGTCACCGGCGTCGAGCAGGCGGATCAGGGCGAACAGCGGGTCATCACGATGAAGGGTGACGCGAACGACGTCGAGGATCCGGCGCCGTACACCGTGTCCGACGTCCGCATCGTCCGTGGCTCGGTGCCCGCCCTTGCGAACGTGATCGTCTGGTTCGGCAGCCCGTGGGTGCTCGGCGGGGTCACGCTCGGTGCATCGCTGCTGGTGGTGTGGGCGTTCTGGCCGCGGCGAGAGCGTGCGGCGGCGGAGGAACCCTCAGGAGACGTCGGGGGGCTCGCGGCTGCCGAAGAGCCCGCGGCTCCGGAAGCGCTGATCGTGGCGGGGGAGCGGCGGAGGGATCGGCGCTCATGAGACGCCTGGGTGCCGGAGTCATCGTGCTCTTCGTGCTGCTCGGCTCGGCGGCCCCCGCATGGGCGTCGCCGACCACGGAGGTCATCCAGGGGCGCATCCTGCGGCTCGTCTCGGTCGCGGACTGGGAAGCCGCGGGATCCCTGCTCCCCGGGCAGCAGGTGCGATGGGATGTCGCCGTCAGCGCAGAGGCGCCGGATCCGGGGATCGTGACGATCGCGCTGAGCGCCACCGGCGAAGCGCCGCTGGTCCTCGACGTGTCGATCTGCCTGCGCGCCTGGCAGGGGAGCGCATGCCCCGGTGGCGCCGTGATCGTGCGCTCGGCATGGCAGGTCCCGCGCGACGGCGGTGAGGTGCAACTCGGCGAGGTCGCCGACACCGACGTCGCGCACGTGCGGCTCTCCATCGGGCTCGGTGAGGCGGCGGCGGCGGGCTCGACGAGTCTCCGGCTCCATGCCAGCGGCGTCGGCGAGGACGTGATCGTCGGTCCCGGTGGCGGCCTGGCAGCGACCGGTCCTTCGCCGCTGCCGCCCTGGGTGCTCGCCGGAGGGGCGGCGCTGGTCGTCGTCGGCGTCCTGCTGGTTGCTCGTCGTCGTTCGGCTACGGCGGGCACCCTCGTCGCATGGCGACCCGGCGGTGACCGGTGAGTCCCGCGAAGCGTCTGCGGTCGGCGGGTGCCGTGCTCGGAATCTCGGTGCTCATCGGTGTCGGCCTCGTCCCGACCGTCCCGTCGACCGAGGCGGCGTGGCTCGATGCCGAGCGGGCGACCGCGACCGGGACTTCGATCAACGTTCCGGAGCCCATCGCCACGGGTTCTCCGGGTTGTGTGGCGAGCAGCGGGCTGCTGGGCGCCAATCCGAAGGTGACCATCTCGTGGCGGGCGCCCGCCACCGCGCCGGGATACGACTTGACGAAGGCGGAGTTCGGGCAGATCGTCAATCAGGGGCTGCTCGAGCCGATCCTGAGCGACCTCCTCGGGAACGTCAAGACGACGGGGAGTGCGGCCGCTTATGTCACCGTCATCGACGGCGGCCTGCTCACGGGACTTCTCGGGGCGACGAAGACTTTCGGTATCCGCTTCACCGGGCCGGGCGGGTGGAAGTCGGACTGGCTCGTGGCGAATGCCACGATGGGGCTGCTCGGAGCGAACCCGCAGTGCACGATGGGCACCACCGCCAGCTACTAGGCGGAATCCGAAGGCTCAGTCGGCGAGTGCCAGTGCGCGGAACGCATCGCGTTCGCGGAGCTGCTCGCGGCGGCTGGCTGCGGCATCGTCCGGCGTGCTGCTCGGGACCTGCCGGCCGGTGGTGCGCCGGTAGAGCTCGTCGATGAGGTTGGTGGCGAGGCCGACCAGCTTGGCGATCTCGCGGTCGTCGCGGTCGATCCACACGCAGCGCGGTTCGTCGTGGATCGGGGAGAAGTCGACGTGCTCCTCCCAGACGAACAGCGTCCGCTCGGCGCCGAGAACGTGCTGCTGCCACCAGATCTGGCGGAGGTAGGTGCGCGGGATGCCGCGGAACGCCTTGTTGGTCGTCTTGATCTCGGCGAGCTTCACGCGCCCGTCGGCGTCGACCGCGATGCCGTCGGGCGTGGCCAGGTGGCGATGCTCGACCTCGGCGCGGAACAGGGCGGACGAGGGGAGGATGCCGTGGGTCGCGGCGACCCAGGCGGCGATCTCGGGCTCGCGCCGCCGGCCGTGATCGGTGTAGGCGTTGCCGCCGAAGCGGGGGCCTCCGCCGAGCTTGGAGTCCGCCGCGCGAGCGATCGACTTCTCGGAAGTGAGCCCGGCGACGTCGGTGGCGGTGATGCCGCGGGAACGTGCTCGCATCCACGCCACGCGGTCGCGAGAGTCCGCGACGATGCGTGCAGCGAGTTCCGGGGTCACCCTTCGACCCTAACCCGGCTCGCCGACCCTCCCTCTCACACACGCCGCC
>NZ_FMIR01000008.1 GCF_900095745.1 Microbacterium oxydans | reverse complement strand
CCCACCGAAGTGGAGACGAGGATAATTTGGCATTTGACAAGTGCACGCTGTTGAGTTCTCAAGGATCGGATGCTCCCACGACCCAGCCATCACAGCCAGGCCCGCAGGGCAACTTCTCTATCTTACCGATCTCGTTTCCGTTGTCAAGTCCGAGTTTCTTCGGCCTGACCGTGGGAACGGATCAGCACCTTCATCCTGTTCACTCAGTGAGTGTCTGGGATTCGGGAGGTGTTCGATGCTTGACGGGAGCCGGTCCGAGGACCTCCGCTCAACCGTTTGGGGCGAACAAGTAATAAGTTACGCGGATCCCGGGGATCGGGCAAATCAGGGCTGACCGCCGGGCGTGTCGCCCGTGATTCCGGTTCCTGGTGCCGTCTCGTCCAACGGAGGGAGGGCTCCACCACTCGGGCAGACGTGCGGTCCGACCCCGTGCCTCCACGCAAGATGAGTTCGGCAGCGGCGTCTACGGGGGCTGCGCTCTCTCCCCCACGTCAGATGTGTGTCTGGGAGAGCATGGCCGACACGAGATCGATCCGAGGAACGAAGAAAGCCCCCGGTTCTCACCGGGGGCTTTCATGTTCTGTGGACCTAAGGGGATTCGAACCCCTGACCTCCTCGATGCGAACGAGGCGCGCTACCAACTGCGCCATAGGCCCGTGAACGAGATCTACGCTATCACGACGAAAGCGCTGCTCGCGTCGGCGACGATCAACCCGCGGCGCGACGCGAGAGCAGCTCCCGCACGTGCGCCTCGATCTCCGCATCGTCGACGAATCCCATCTTCGCGTAGGGAGACGACGCGGCAGGAAGCGGCACCGGTGCTGCCGGCGCCATCTGCTCTGCGCGCTCACGCAGCGCGGCGACTCGAGCCGCCTTGCGTCGTTGCTCCTGCGCCTCGATCTGGGCCTGCGCAGCCTGTGCACGCGATCCCGACACGGACACCAGCGGCTCCGGCAGCGGACGCGGTGTCCATGTGGCCGGCCCCTGATCGTGCAGCACAGGTGCGACGCGCTCCCTGACGGGTGCGGCCACCTCATGCGTGGCGCGTGCGGCACGGTTGGCGACCGACGCCATCCGCTGCAGCGCGATGCCGGCGGGCAGGATCAAAGCTCCGCCGAACCACAGCAGCAAGGACGATCCGACGGCAACGAGCTGCCAGATGCCGAATCCGACCACCGCAAGACCGAGCAGGAGCGAGATCGTCGCGACCATACGCACCCTGCGACGGGCACGAGCACGACGGATCACCGGGTCGGCCCTGGTCGCGGCGAGCTCCTGGCGAAGCGACTCGAGCTCGGCGGCCTCGCGTTCCGACTGCACCCGCTTGGCGAGCTTCTGCTGCGCGAGCGCCGTGCGAGCGTTCAGTTCGACGTGCACCTCGCCCGGAGTCTCACTCGTCTCGGCGAGGATGCGGAGCGCCTGGTTCAGACGAACGGCGTTGCGTTCCGCGGCGTTGTACTGGAAGCGACCTCTCCACGAAGGGAGCAGATAGAGCATCCAGAGGAGCACGGCGACGAGCACGATCACTCCCCCGCTCAGCACCGGCCCGTCCATATCGACAACGGTACGGGTTCGGAGGTGACACAGCCGTACAGAAGGGCGCGTGTCGCGGCGAGTCCGTGAGGATCGCCCGGTGAGCACCGGCTCAGAGAGCGATTCGGTCGGACGGCGGCACTGTCGCAGCGTCGGGCGGCACCTGGCCGCTGAGCCAGCGTGCGAGCACACCCTGAGGGACGTCTTCGCGAGTGAGCGCGAACGCGTAGTGGTCACGCCAGTCGCCGTCGATATGGATGTAGCGCCGGCGCAGACCTTCGTAGCGGAATCCGAGCTTCTGAACGATCCGCAGGCTCGCCGCGTTCTCCGGTCGGATGCAGATCTCCATCCGATGCAGCCCGTACTCCGTGAAACAGGCATCGGTGGCCAACGCCACGGCGGTGGGCGTGATGCCCCGGCCCGCGAAACGCTCGCTCACCCAGTACCCGATGGTCGCCGAGCAGAGGGAACCGCGCGAGACTCCCCACACGTTGAGCTGCCCGGCGACCTCGCCGTCGTACTCCATGACGAACGGATAGCCCGAGCCGTCACGGTACTGCTGCAGCAGCCGACGGATGCTGAGCCGCATGTCGAACGAGACGGAACCGTACGGGACGGTCGCCTCCCACGGCTGGAGCCACGATCTGTTCGCGAGCAGCTCATGCTGCAGCGGACGGGCGTCCTTCGCACGCACGAGCCGCAACTCGATCGGTCCGTGTCGCATTCCCGTCGCCAGATCCATGCCGCACCGACGCTCGCAGAATCGCCTAGAGGCGTTCCGCGAACTCCTTGAGCCAGGGACGCAGCTCGGGACCGAGGTCATCGCGGTCCGAGGCGAGCTGGACGATGGCCTTGATGTAGTCGACGCGGTCGCCCGTGTCGTAGCGGCGTCCACCGAAGACGACACCGACGACGCCGGGGCCGTCGGGATCGGTCGCAAGCTCCTGGAGCGCATCCGTGAGCTGGATCTCGCCGCCCTTGCCCGGCTCGGTGCGTTCGAGGATCTCGAACACCGACGCGGGAAGCACGTAGCGGCCGATGATGGCGAGGTTGGACGGAGCATCTTCCTGCGCAGGCTTCTCGACGAGACCGGTGACCCGGACGGCGGCCTGGCCCTCGATCGGCTCGACCGCGGCCGCACCGTACATGTGGATGTTCGCCGGGTCGACCTCCATCAGCGCGATCACCGCGGCGCCGGTGCGCTCGTGCTCAGCGATCATGTCGGTGAGGAGCGGATCGCGCTCATCGATGAGGTCGTCGCCGAGCAGCACCGCGAAAGAGCTGTCGCCGACGTGGGTGCGTGCACGCAGCACCGCGTGACCGAGACCCTTCGGCTCGCCCTGGCGGACGAAGTGGATGTCGGCGAGGTCGCTGGACTTCATCACGCGCTCGAGGCGCCCCGTGTCGCCCTTCTCCATGAGCCTCACCTCGAGCTCGGGCACCGAGTCGAAGTGGTTGGAGATCGCGTTCTTGTTGCGCCCGATGATGACGAGGATGTCGTCGATCCCGGCATCCGCCGCCTCTTCGACGACGTACTGGATCGCCGGCTTGTCGACGACGGGAAGCATCTCTTTCGGCATCGCCTTCGTCGCGGGCAGGAACCGTGTCCCCAGTCCTGCTGCGGGAATGACGGCTTTGATCTTGTGGTCAGCCATCCTCCCAGCCTAGCGGTGAGCGTCGCCGTAGACTCGGAGCCATGTCGAATGACGTCGAACACGCCAAGCGCGCTCTTCGCGCCGAACTGCGGGAAAGACGTCAACTCCTCTCCGATCCGCAGCGCGAGGCCGCGGCCACGGCGATCGGCGAGCGACTCGACGCCCTGGTCGACGAGCTCGGCGCGCAGTCGATCTCGTGCTTCCTGTCGACCACCACTGAGCCAGGCACCCGCGACTTCGTGACGAGGGCGGTGCGCCGCGGCATCCGCGTCCTGCTGCCGGTCACCCGGGCCGATGGTCTCTTGGACTGGGCCGTGGCCACCGATGACGACGAGGTGTCCGAGGGGCTCTACGGCCTGCCGGAGCCCACGGGTGAGGTCCTCGGTCCGATCGCCGTCAACGACGTGGACTTGATGATCGTCCCGGCCGCCGCCGTCGACCGCACCGGGATGCGGATGGGCTGGGGACGCGGGTACTTCGACAAGACGATCGGCTCCATGGAGCAGTGCCCGCCCGTCTACGCGGTCATCTATGATTCCGAGGTACTCGACGAACTTCCGCGAGAGGTGCACGACCAGCCCGTGAACGGGATCGTGACACCGTCGCAGACTCTCATCCTGTCGTCTCGGCGACGCTGACCTGCAAGGACCCCCATGCCCACCTACGCCTATGCCTGCACATCGTGCGGACACAAGTTCGACGCCGTGCAGAGCTTCGCGGATGACGCCCTGACGGTGTGCCCCGAGTGCGGCGGCCAGCTACGCAAGCAGTACGGCTCGATCGGCGTCACCTTCAACGGATCCGGCTTCTATCGCACGGACTCGCGCGCCAAATCCGGGGGATCCTCGGATGCTTCGGCATCATCGAAGACGGAATCGACGACGAGCGCCAAACCGGCGGCTGCGTCGACTCCGGCCTCTTCGTGAGGCCCTGATCTACTGGGGGTTCCCATGCTCAAGGGGTTCAAGGACTTCATCCTGCGCGGCAACGTCATCGACCTCGCGGTCGCGGTCGTCATCGGCGCAGCATTCACCTCGATCGTCAACGCGGTCGTGTCCAGCATCATCACACCGCTCATCTCGCTCTTCTTCAAGGCCGACTCGATGGGCGGCTTCGGGCCGCAGATCACGAATATCTACGGCGACAAGGTCACGTTCCCGATCGGTGACCTGATCTCGGCGATCATCAGCTTCCTCGCCGTCGCCGTGGTCGTCTACTTCGTCTTCGTGCTGCCGATGAACACCTTCAAGGCGCACGTCGAGGCTCGCAAGGGCACGCCGGCCGAAGAGCCCGAGGAAGAGCCGGCCGCAGCGACCGAGGCCGAGTTGCTGGTCGAGATCCGCGACCTGCTCAAGGCTCAGCGCGGCGCCTGACGCCCGACGCCCGACGCTCAGACACGAGACGCACGATTCCTCTTCGGAGGGATCGTGCGTCTTTCCTTTCGCCGCGGTTCGTGACGAACGATCAGTAGTGCGGGGGCACGTCCTGGATGAGCTGATCGTCGTTCGGGCCCTTCGCGCCCTGGGGCCGGGCACGCGGAGGCGACGGCTGGTCGGTCCCGGTCTCCGGGGCCGGGTCGCTTCCGGGCACCGGAGTCAGTCGGGCACGACGCGATCCCGCGACCCGCACCACACGTTGACGCGGAGCATCGGGGTCGACCTGGTCAGTCATTCGGGGTGTCGGCGATATCGAGCGGCTGCGTGTCGTTCTCGGCGCGCGGCACGGTGTCGGAGATGCCCAGCACAGCGGCGATGCGCGTCGCGACGGTCGCCGGATCGCTGTAGAGATCGAACGCGTGCACGCGCACGTAGTGCCAGCCGAGGCGACGGAGCACGTGCGGCCGCAGTCGCAGCGTTTCGCGCAGGGACTCGCCACGCGACTCCGGGTCGGGTTCGATCACGACCGCCTTGCCGCTGTGCTGCGCGACCAGCGGAAGCAGTCCGCGGTAGTCGACATCGACGGAGGCGCCGAGCCGCCGCAGTTCTCTGGCCAGTGCAAGAGTGAGCGGGTCGGCCAAATCCTCGAGCCGCGCATCCCTGCCCCGGGCGGCGAGCCCGCCGAGGATCGACATGAGCGTGGCTGCTCCGTGCTCGAGGCGCCCGTCGTCGAAGGAAGAGGGTCGGATCGACGAGACGAGCACCATCGAACGGCGGGCTCGGGTCATGCCGACCGTGAGCAGACGCTCGCCGTCGGGCGTGGAGAGGTCGCCGAAGTCGCTCAGGACGCGGCCATGCTTGGTGAGACCGAAGCCGAGGGAGAAGATCACCCGATCGCGACTCTCCGCCACGGACTCCTCGAGGGTCAGGACGGCGAACGGTTCTGCCGTGTCGCGGCCGACGAAGTCCGCCACGTCGGAACGCCCGGCGAAAGCCGAGGTGACCGCGGCCCGTACCCGCTCGGCATGTCGTGCGCTGGCGGTGACCACCATGAGGGATTCGGATGGCCGGTGCACGGCGTGCTCGACCACCAGGGTCACCACGCGCGCGACTTCGGCATCGGGGCTCTCGACCGCACCGGACACCGGATCAGGGGTCCCCGTCCCGCCCTCGACGTAGTCGACCGTGAGGCTGCCGCGACCGAGATAGGAGCCCGCCCACGGCAGGGAGACGATCTCGCCGCCGTAGAACGCATCGTTGATGAGCTCGGCGAGATCCTCGCCACCGGCGCGATAGCTGCGCGTCAGAGTCATGACGGGCAGGAGCTCGGACAGACGCTCGAACACCGAGACGTCGTCGAACGGCACCTCGGCCTCCCAGGCATCCTCCGGATCGACGGCGATATGGAACGGAGTGGGACGCTGCGTGACCGGATCGCCGAACGCGACGACCTGGCGCGCGCGACAGATCGCCGGTGCGGCCTCGGCCAGGTTGATCGCTGCGGCATCGACGAGGAGGACGGTGTCGAACTCGACCGACTCCGGGATCTCGGGCACGAGGTAGGGGGAAGAGATCCAGACGGGCGCGAGCACGTCGACGAGCGTCGGCGCGGCGCTGACGACCTGTGCCGTGGTCGCGGCGGGTTGGGTCAGCGCACGGCGGAGATGCTGCGACTGCTGGGGTTCGTCGACGATCGCGATCCGCCACTGGTTGGCGAGCTGCCAGGCGAGGAGCGGGCCCGCCATCGCGGCGTGCGCCTCGTCCACCAGCCGGAAGTCACGTTCGAGACGGTCGACGACGGCGGTGTTCGCACCGAGGAGTGCGCGATTGTCCTGCAGTGCGCGCTCGAGGAGCGACTGCCACCAGGCGAACTCGAGCTCCTCCCCCACCTGCGACTCGGACACATGCCGCACCGAGAGTTCTGCGAGCAGCGGCTCGAGTCCGAGGAGTGCGAGTCGATCGCGCAGCTGAGCCCGCTCCACGAGGTTCTCGAACACGTCGGACTTGGCGGCGAGCCCGGCAAGAGTGCGGACGAGTCGTGCGACAGGGAGCGACGCCAGCGGCTCGCGGCGGCCCAGCGCGGCATCCAGTTCGGCGAGCTCCGCCTCGGCCCGCTGCCAGGCCACGTACACGTCGGCGAGACCGAGCGGGATCTCCGGCGCGGCCCCCGCCTCGACGTACCGCTGCCACTGGGTGCGCTGAGTCTGGATCCGCAGCAGCGCCTCATGCATCTCGGTGACGTGGACGCCCGGACGCACGTATTCCTTCGCCAGACGCCGCAGCCGCCGCCGGTTCGCTCCGGAGAGGCCGGGGGCGTCGCGACGGGAGCCGTGCGCCTGGATGAGCTCGCCCAACGGCCGCTCGAAGACCGTGGGGCTGAAGCGGTCGAGCGAATCGCGGATGCCCTGCAGCAGACGCAGGTACTCGCCGAGCTCGTCGATCGTCGCGAAGGGGCGCATGTGCGTCTGGGCGATCAGTTCGTAGCCGCGCTCGAGAAGAGTGGGGATGCTGTCCGAGTGCAGTCGACCGGCCAGCTCGTGCGCAGCTCTGGCCGCTTCGGTGCTCGCGAAGGTCACGCCGTACCACGGCGAATCGTTCGGACCGAAGCGGAACTCGCCGAGACGCGCGGCCTGAGCGAGAGCTTCTGCCGCCTCGCTGCGATCCGCCGCGAGCCGGCGAAGCGCGTCGGTGCCGAGCCGGGCGGTGGTGGACGGCGGCACCGGCAGCGACGCAAGTCTGGTGAGCTGGCGGGTCGCGTCGAGCACCGAGGCGTCCACCCCGGCGATGGGAGCCGTGAGCGCCTGGCGGTAGTCGCGCAGGACGGTCCGGAGGCGGACCAGCGCGTCGTCGACCTCGCCGACCTTGGGTGCCGACGCCTTCTCGTTGCGCCCGATCGCCCTGACCAGGTCGCGACGCACGCTGGCCGGCGAGATCGCCAGGCTGTCGAGCCCGATACCCGCGAGCCGGTGACGAACGCCGTCGAGCGTCGAACGACGCGCCGAGACCACGAGCACGCGCTTGCCGCCGCGGACCAGTTCGCCGAGCGCGTTGATCACCGTCTGCGTCCCGCCCGTGCCGGGGAGCGTCGCCACGGTGAGCGAGTGTCCGGCGGCGATGCGCGCGAGAACGGCCTCCTGCTCGGCGTCCGCGTCGAGCAGGAGATTGTCCGAGGCGGGAGCCCGATCGTCGGGTCCGGTGTGGTGTGGCGTGGCCCGAGGTGCTGTCACACGCTCGCGGTCACCCACATGGCCGCCCAGCGCGTTGAGGAGCGCGTGATCGAGGCTGCCGGCGTCGCGCGACATCGCTCCGGAGACGTCGGCGAAGGTCGACACCACCAGCCGCGGTTCGACAGAGAAGGTGTCGATCGAGCGGGTCATCACGCGCAGGTTGTCGATGACCGGCTGCGGCTTGAAGATCCCGCCGTCGTAGGCGAGCGCTGCGAGGGACGCGGCATCGATGGACAGGCCGAAGTGATCACGGGCGATGCGGACGAGTTCGGGGTTGACCTCGAACGCGCCCTGGAGCTTGAGTTCGAAGTCGGAGTGATGCCGCCGGATCGCCAGCGGCCGCAGCAGCACCGGCGCGGCGAAGCCCGCTCCGCCGATGCGCCACCGGGCGACTCCGACGGCCAGGTGCACGGCCTCGATGCCACGGACGGTGCGCAGTTCGGTGTTCTTCGCGGTGATCCGTTCGGCGGCCAGCCGTGCGGTGCGCAGACCCACCTCGTCGCGGAAGAGGTTCGACAGAAGGGTCGATTTTCCGGTGATGAACTGCGGCAGGCTGCCGGGATGGGCCTTGGAGATGTCGATGCCCGATTCCGGGCTGTCGCGGAAGCTCACCAGCGGAGAGGGGCCGCCGAGGTCGGCCGCTTCCGCCCTCAGCCGGGTGCGCTCAGCCTCAGCGGCATGGGCGATGTCGACGCCGGTCGTGGGCTCGTGCAGATCGCCGATGGCCACAGCAGCGTCTGCCGCTGTGTTCTCCGCAGTCTTGTCTTCACGTCGCCACACAATGACACCCTAGGCGCGAGACCGGGCGAGCTGGGGTATCCCAGGCGGGTTTCCGCCGAATATCCGCCTCCGAGAGCCGATCCGCACTCCTCCTGCCCGGTGGCGATGACCGTCACGTTCTCCACCCCGCCCGGGAGGCTGGTGCTCCCCGGACGGCGATGCCGGTCAGGATGGTCGCATGACCTTCCGCTATGACTTCGCTCCGACTCCGTTCGGCGACGCCCTCGCGGTGTTCTCGGACGAGGGCATCGTGCGATTCGACCTCTCCGAATCCGAAGACCCGCTCGTGCCCTGGCTCCTCGAGGGCGTCACGCGGCAGCTGGGCGCTGTTCCGGAGCCCGACCCCGGGGCCGCCGACGAGCTCGCACATCTTCTGGCCGACTACTTCGACGGTGATCCGGTCCGCTTCGACCAGCACGTCCGGCTCGACTGGCGGCTGGTGGATGGATTCCACCTGAGCGCCTTGCAGACGATCTGCACGATCGAATGGGGCGAGACGATGAGCTACGGAGAGGTGGCCGTCCGCGCCGGGCACCCCGGCGCGGCCCGCGCGGTCGGCACCGCGTGTCGGCTCACGCCGTTCTCGATCATCGTGCCGGTGCATCGCGTCGTGCGGTCGGACGGCAGTGTGGGTCAGTACGGCGCGCACCCCGAGCGCAAGAGATACCTGCTCGACCTCGAGGCGGGTTGAGCGGAGCAGACGCAGACGTGGACCCGGCGAGTAGGCCGCCGGGTCCACGTCTTGCCTGGGTTCGATCCTCACGAGCCCTCGGTCAGTGCTCGACCGCCTTCTCCGCCCCGAACCCCGTGAGGGAACGCACCTCCATCTCCGCAGCGAGCTGCGGGGACTCCTTACGGGAGCTCGTCACCGTTCCGAGCCAGCCGAGAAGGAAGCCCAGCGGGATCGAGACGATCCCCGGATTGTTCAGCGGCCACACGGCGATATCGATCCCGGGGATCATCGATGTCGGGGTTCCGGAGAACACCGGCGACAGCACGATGAGCAGGATCGCCGACCCGAGCCCGCCGTACATGCTCCACACCGCGCCCCTGGTCGTGAATCGCCGCCAGAAGAGCGAATAGAGGATGGTCGGCAGGTTGGCGGACGCGGCGACGGCGAAAGCGAGAGCGACGAGGAAGGCGATGTTCTGCCCCTGCGCTCCGATGCCGCCGAGGATCGCCAGGATGCCGATCACGACCACCGTGCGACGAGCGACACGCACCTCGCCGTTCGGGTCGGCGGCGACCGGCTCGCCGGCAGCATCCTTGCGCCCCTTCTGGATGACGTTGGCGTAGATGTCATGCGCGAACGATGCAGCGGCGGTGATCGTCAGACCCGCGACCACCGCGAGGATCGTTGCGAACGCCACAGCGGAGATGAAGCCCAGCAGCACCGGACCGCCGAGCCGGAGCGCGAGCAACGGTGCTGCGGAGTTCACGCCGCCGGGAGCGGCCGCGATCACATCCGCGCCGACCAGTGCGCCGGCGCCGTAACCGAGCACGAGGGTCAGCAGGTAGAAGCCGCCGATGAGCCAGATCGCCCAGACGACCGAGCGTCGGGCTTCCTTCGCCGTCGGCACGGTGTAGAACCGCATGAGCACGTGCGGCAGGCCGGCGGTCCCGAGCACGAGCGCCATGCCCAGGGAGAGGAAGTCCCACGGGTTCGCGCCGTACTGCAGTCCCGGAGCCAGGATCGCATCCCCCTTGTCGGAGTTCGCCACCGCGGCTTCGAGAAGGGTGTTCAGACTGAAGCCGTTGATCGCGAGCACCCAGATCGTCATGCCGACGGCGCCGCCGATCAGGAGGACGGCCTTGACGATCTGCACCCAGGTGGTGCCCTTCATTCCGCCGATCAGGACGTAGACGATCATCAGCAGGCCGACCACGGCGATCACGATCGACTGCCCGAGCCGTCCGTCGATGCCGAGCAGCAGCGACACCAGTCCACCGGCGCCGGCCATCTGCGCCAGCAGATAGAAGAAGCACACGGCGAGCGTCGTGATCGCGGCCGCCATCCGCACCGGTCGCTGCTTCAGGCGGAACGAGAGCACATCCGCCATCGTGAACTTCCCGGTGTTGCGCATCAGCTCCGCCACCAGCAGCAGCGCGACGAGCCAGGCCACCAGGAATCCGATCGAATAGAGGAATCCGTCGTAGCCGTTGATCGCGATGGCGCCGCAGATGCCGAGGAAGGACGCCGCGGACAGATAGTCACCCGCGATGGCGAATCCGTTCTGCGGTCCCGTGAAAGAACGGCCGGCGGCGTAGTAGTCGGCAGCTGTCTTGTTGTTGCGGCTCGCGCGGATCACGATGAAAAGCGTCACCGCGACGAAAGCCAGGAAGATCGAGATGTTGAAGACGGGGTTGATATCGAGAGCGACCGGATCGACCGCCGCGCGGATCGCGCTCATGCGTGTCCCTGCACCTTCTCGAGTTCTTCACGGATCTCCGTCGCCAATGGGTCGAGCTTCCGATTCGCGAACGAGACGTACGCCATCGTTATGCCGAACGTCGTGACGAACTGTCCGAGACCGAGGAGGAGCCCGATGGTGATATCGCCCCAGACACGCTGTCCCATGAACTCGGGCGCGAAGGCCGCAAGAAGCACATATGCGAAATACCACAGCAGGAAGAACACGGCGAGCGGAAAGATGAACGATCTCTGCGTCCGTTTCAAACGCTGGAATCGTGGAGACTGCTCGACGGCGATGTAGTCGATCTCACCGTTCGAATCGACGTGCGTCTGATCACTCATGGGGCCTCCTTGCCACATGTCCGGTCCCCGCGCAGCGGAACTGCGCGGATGATAAAGTCGACGCTACGAAACGGGGAACACAGTCGTCACCCCCGGAAGTAGGTAATTGTGAGCGCCCCAGTCCCTCTCGGTTCCGAGTCGGAGCTCGTCGCCCATGCGGTGCGCGAGCTCGCCCGGCGAACACGCTTCCCTGTGGCATTCGGCGGCCTCATCGAAGAGGGCGTCGTGAGCGTGACCAGCATCGTCGGCGCGCGCACCCGATCTTTGGACGGCTTGCGAGTGCGTCCGGAGCGCGGACTCGGCGGGCGGGCGATGATGGAACTGCGCCCACGGATGACGAGCGACTACGGATCGTCGCAGCAGATCACCCACGACTACGACGTCTTCGTCCTCGGCGAGGGGCTGCGTACGCTCCTTGCCCTCCCGATCGTCGTCCACGGCCGGTCTCGGGGGGTGCTCTACGCCGGCGCATGGGACGAGGAACAGGTCGGGGGTGTCACCACGGCTCCGGCCATGCAGGTGGCCCAGTCCGTCGCCGATGAACTGCGGATCCGCGACGAGGTGCAGCGACGGCTAGACACGAGCCAGCTCGGAAGCGAGACCGTGGCTCCCCCGCAGCGTGAGGCGCTCCGGGAGAGCTTCGCCGAGCTGCGCAGCATCGCGGCCTCGGTCGACGACGCGGCGATACGCGCACGGATCGCCGAGGTCGAGCGGCGCCTCGTGGCGCTCGCCGGGGATGCGGCTCCTGCCACGACCGGGCCCGTGCCGACCATCCATCTCTCGCGCCGGGAAACCGACGTGCTCGCCTGCGCCGCGCTGGGATCGACCAACGCGGAGATCGCCGCACAGCTCGGGTTGCGCGAAGGCACGGTCAAGGCGTACCTCGGCACCGCGATGTCGAAACTCGACGCTTCCACGCGTCATGCGGCCGTCACCCGAGCGCGCCGTGCGGGGCTTCTTCCCTGAGACCTGCGCCGAAGCGGATTATGACTGTGCAATATTCAATTGTTGTCGCATTTCGCTTCTGCAGGTAAAGTCGCACGCATGGCTAGACGAATTGTGCACCAGTTGGTCGACGATATCGACGGCAGCGTCCTGGAAGTCGGAGAAGGCGAGACCGTGCATTTCTCGGTCAACGGCGCCTCCTACGAGATCGACTTGAATGCTGCGCATGCGGAGGAATTGCGAAAGGCTCTCGAGCCGTATATCGCTGCAGGCCGACGCGCCGGCTCCTCCAGCACTGCACGTTCCTCTTCGTCTTCTCGCAAGCGACCGGCACGCAATCCCGAGGTCGCCGCCATCCGGGCATGGGCCAACGAGAACGGCTACACGCTCTCCGAGCGAGGACGCATCCCCGCCCCGATCCTGGATGCGTACAAAGCAGCCCACTGAGTTCGGCCCCTCGTGGGCCGAACTCTCAATCGGACGACTGCTGTAACCAGGCTTCGTCTCGCAGCGTGATCTCTTCCGTCATGTCCTGGAGGAATCGGATCACGACGTCCCGTTCGGCGGGCGAAAGCCGTGCAGCAGCATAGAAACGCTTCGCCTGCTGTCGACCGACCGTCTCCATCGCCGCGAGCCGCGTCTCCGGCGTGATGCTGATGCGGAGCGCCCTCCGGTCCGTCGGGTGAGGTGCGCGGGTGATGTGCCCGCCCTTTTCCAGCCGGTCTAGGAGCTTGGTCGTCGCGGCCGTCGAGACATCCAGGTGGTGAGCTATCCCTCCTGGTGTCGCCACCAGGCTCCGGTTCGCGCACACGATCAGATAGTGCAGCGCACGCATATCTGTCTCATTCAGCCGCATGTACCGGCGTGACGCCTGAGAGAGGGTCTGTTCGGCTTCTCGAAGCCCCGCGAGCGACTCCATGAGGCGGGCGATCTGCCGCAGTTCCTCTGGCGGCACGCCGGTTCGGTCGACGAGTGTGCTTCGCGGATCACTGGCATCGACGTCGTAGATCGCCGCGTGGCTCAACCCATCCGGCGTGCGGTCAGCAGAGCTCGTATCGCCGTCGACGGACGGATTCATCGCCGGCGACCCCGCGTGCGGGGTGGTGCCGGGCTCCGTGTCCATGCGATCATGTTACACACCCACAGTTTCATGCTAAGTTGACTACTCACCAAGTTAGCAATCTTGAGAGGCTCGAACAAGGGAGATGCCATGGATTACGTGACCCTCCTGGCCGATGACGGAACCGCCGTCGGCACGTTGCCGAAGAGCGACGTCCACACGAGCGACACCCCTCTGCATCTCGCCTTCTCGTGCTATGTCTTCGACGCACGAGGGCGTCTACTCCTGACACGCCGGTCCCTCGCGAAGCGGACCTGGCCAGGAGTCTGGACGAACAGCTTCTGCGGTCATCCACGACCCGACGAGGAAATGGCGGACGCCGTTCGGCGCCGCGGCATCGACGAGCTCGGCATCCAGCTCACGGGTATTCGCCTCGCGCTGCCCGACTACCGCTACCGTGCCGTCGACGCGAGTGGAATCGTCGAGAACGAGATCTGCCCGGTGCACGTGGCCGTCATCGACGGAGAACCCGAGGCCGATCCGGACGAGGTGTCCGAGTGGACGTGGGTCGAGGTTCCCGCCCTGATCGAAGCCGTCACCCATGCACCGTTCGCTTTCAGCCCGTGGCTCGTCGAGCAGCTTCCGCTGTTGCGACGGCTCGGCGAGGTCTGAATCATGAGCGCGACGGCGACCGAGGAAGCACTCGGTACACAGATCGAAGCAGCTCTGCGGCGGCGCTTCTCCGCGAACACGGCAGCGGCAGAGAAGTACGGTCCCGAGTTCACAGAGCTCTGGACCGTGGCCGCCGAGCACGCACTCGGCGGCAAACTCATCCGACCGCGACTGCTCGTCGACCTGGCACAGGCTCTCTCACCGCACCCGCTCTCCGCAGACGCGAGTGCGTCCGCGATCGATGTCGCGGCCGAGGTCGAGCTGCTGCACTTCGCATTCCTCCTTCATGACGATGTCATCGACGGAGACCTCATCCGCCGGCGCGGACCGAACCTGATCGGCACTCTCGTCGCCGGTCGGCCCGAAGCCACCGCCGCGTCGGCACTGCACTGGGCGCGCTCGAGCGCGATCCTCCTCGGAGATCTGCTGCTGTCGTCGGCAGTGCTGGGATTCGCCAGGGTGGACGTCTCCGCGCAGGCCCGTGACCGCCTGCTCTCGCTGCTGGAACAGACCATCCTCGAGACGGTCGCCGGCGAGCACGCCGACGTCGCTCTCAGCGACGGGATCATCACGCCGGATCTTCGGACGATCCTCTCGACCAGCGCCTACAAGACGGCGACATACTCGTTCGTGCTTCCGCTGCGCGCCGCGGCCGTGCTGGCCGGGTCGTCGACCGCGACCGAACAGCACCTCATCACGATCGGCCGACACCTCGGCCTCGCGTATCAGCTGCAGGATGATCTGCTCTCCGTGTTCGGCGACCCCGATGAACACGGCAAGGACGCCTTCTCTGATCTGCGGGAAGGAAAGGAGACCGCGATCATCTCCTATGCCCGCATGACGAGCCACTGGGAGTGGATCGAACAGCACTTCGGCAGCCCCGATCTCAGTGGTGCGGACGGCTCACGCGCTCGCGATCGCCTGCGCGAATGCGGTGCCGAAGCATTCGTGCGCGGGCTCGTCCGCGAGCACCTCGAGGCCGCATCGACCGTCCTCAGTGAGGCAGAGTCCGAGGGCACGCTGCCGGCGGCTGCCGGTCGGACGATCCGTGCACTGGCCGCCCGCGTCGATGGTCGCGAGCGATGACCGCGACTCCGCACCATCACTCCGATGACGCCGCTCTCCGCCGATTCAGCCGCACGGCGGAGATCGCGACGAGCGACGTCATCCGCACCTATTCGACGTCTTTCGGACTCGCGACGCGTCTTCTCGGACGTCGGCACCGTCAGCATGTGCGCAACATCTACGCGATGGTGCGCATCGCCGACGAGATCGTCGACGGTGTCGCCGCCGAGGCCGGACTCGACAGCGCGGCACAATCTGCGGCTCTCGCCTCCTACGTGGAGGCGACGCACCGCTCGATGCGCAGCGGGTACAGCAGCGATCTGATCCTGCACGCGTTCGCGCGGACAGCGCGGGAGTGCGGCATCGGCGAAGACCTGACCACGCCGTTCTTCGAGTCGATGAGCGCCGACATCGGCGGTGCGGCGGGATTCGCCGCCTATGACGCCGACGCCCACGCGTCATACGTCTACGGGTCCGCCGAGGTCGTGGGACTGATGTGCCTTCAGGTCTTCCTGCGGGACTCGCGCCGCACGCCCGAGGAGCTCGAGATCCTCCGACGCGGGGCACGACAGCTCGGCGCAGCTTTCCAGAACGTCAACTTCCTGCGCGACCTCGCCGACGATACGGATCGTCTGCACCGCGGCTACCTGGGCGGAACCGCGCGTCTGACCGACGCCGACCGGGACGCCTGGGTCGACACGATCCTTCGACAGCTCGCCGACGCCCGCGACGCGATCCCCCTGCTCCCGAAGGATGCTCGCGCGGCCGTGCGCAGTGCGCTGGCACTGTTCGCCGCGCTCACCCGCCGCGTCGCGAAGACGCCGGCCGAGGTCCTGTACCGACGACGGGTGCGGGTGCCCGACCCGATCAAGGCCGTGCTCGCCGCTCGCGCGGTGGCCGTGACCGCGATGGAACGCGACCGATGAGCCGTGTGGTGGTGATCGGCGCGGGCGTCGCGGGCCTCGCGACCGCGGGACTGCTCGCACGCGACGGGCACGAGGTGGTCGTCCTCGAGAAGAACGACCGCGTCGGCGGACGTGCCGGAACGATCGCGCGTGACGGCTTCCGTTTCGACTCCGGACCGTCGTGGTATCTCATGCCGGAGGTCTTCGACCACTTCTTCGCGATGATGGGCACCACGACCGAGGAACAGCTCGACCTCACCCGGCTGGACCCCGGCTACCGGGTGTTCCGCGACCCGACGGCGGAGGATGCGACGGATGGCGCGGTGACGGTGCCCGCCGGTCGGCAAGCCGTCACCCGCCTCTTCGAGGCCCTGGAGCCGGGTTCTGCTCCTGCCCTGGACTCCTACCTGCAGTCGGCACGTCACGCCGGCGAGATGGCGCAGAAGTATTTCCTCTACAACCCGTTCACCCGGACGCGATCGCTCATGGCGCCGGAGGTCCTGCGAGCGCTACCCCGCTTGTTCACGCTGCTCGGTACCCGGCTGCAATCCTTCGCGGCGAGACGTTTCCGGCATCCCGTCGTGCGCCAGATCCTCGGCTATCCGGCTGTGTTCCTCGGCACGGACCCACGCAGCGCTCCCGCGATGTACCACCTGATGAGCGCACTCGACCTGGACCAGGGCGTCAGCTATCCGCAGGGTGGTTTCTGGCGGGTGATCGAACGGATCGAAGCCCTGGCCGTCGATGCGGGTGCCCGGATCGTGACGGGTGCCGACGTCACGGGCATCCGCACCGAGGACGGGGACGGCGGAACACGCGTGACCGGCGTCGACTGGGTCGACGAATCGGGTGCCTCGCATGTCGAGCGGGCCGATATCGTCGTCTCCGCGGCAGACCTGCACCACACCGAGACCACGCTGCTGCCACGATCGCTGCAGAGCTATCCGGAGTCCTGGTGGACTCGCCGCACCAGCGGCCCCGGTGGGGTGCTCGTGATGCTCGGAGTCGAGGGCACCCTGCCCGAGCTCCCTCACCATTCCCTGTTCTTCACCGACGACTGGGATGCGAACTTCGACGCGATCTTCGGTTCCACCCCTTCCGTCCCTTCTCCGGCCTCGACCTACGTCTGCCGACCGAGCGCGTCCGACCCCGATGTCGCGCCGCCCGGCCACGAGAACCTGTTCATCCTGGTTCCCGTACCGGCGGACGTCGAGCTCGGTCATGGCGGGTCCGACGGATCGGGGTCCGCGGAGATCGAGCGCGCAGCCGATGCGGCCATCGATCAGGTCGCGACTTGGGCAGGCATCCCCGACCTCCGCGAACGGATCGTCGTTCGCGAGACCACAGGGCCGGCGGACTTCCGCGACGACTACCGCTCGTGGCGGGGCGGGATGCTCGGGCCCGCGCACATCCTGTCGCAGAGTGCGATGTTCCGCGCACAGAATGCGTCGCGGCGCGTGCAGGGCCTCTTCTACGCCGGGGCCACGACCGCGCCCGGCGTCGGGGTGCCGATGTGCCTGATCAGCGCCGAGATCGTCCTGAAGCGTCTCCGCGGCGATCACTCCCCCGGGCCGCTCCCGGAACCGGATCCCTCCGCGATCGGGACGGCGGGCTCCTGATGGGCGCGCTGTACCTGACCGCGCTGTTGGTCTCGCTGGGCTGCATGCTGCTCCTGGACTGGCGGTTCCGGCTGTTCTTCTGGCGGGATACGCTCTCGGCCGCCGTCGTCACGCTGGTCGGCCTCGTCTTCTTCCTCCTGTGGGATGCGGCGGGCATCGTGAACGGCATCTTCCTCCGCGGCGACGCGGTGATCGCGACGGGACTGGTGCTCGCACCGGAGCTGCCCGTGGAGGAACCGGTGTTCCTGCTCTTCCTCGTCGTGTGCACGATGGTCATCTACACCGGCTCAGCCCGCCTGCTCGCCCGCAGGCGCGACAAGCTCCGCACGAAGGGCGACGGGGCATGAGTTACGTCCACGTCGCCGCCTGCTTCCTCCTCCTCGCTGCCGGCGGTGGCGTCCTCCTGGCCCTGGCCTCGCGTCGACGCGGCCCCGTGCCCGCGGCCGTCCTGCTGACGGTGCTCGTGCTGTTCGTCCTCACGGCCGTGTTCGACACCGTGATGATCGCGAGCGGGCTGTTCCACTACGCACAGGATCCGCTGCTCGGTCTGCACATCGGACTCGCCCCCGTCGAGGACTTCGCGTATCCGCTCGCGGGCGCGCTGCTCCTTCCCGCCGTGTGGACGGCACTGCGCGCACGGCGGCGCGCGCGCGCAGCGTCCGCCGAGGATGACGAGGCCCGCGGATGAACGCCGGAACCGCACCCGAGCGCACCTTCGGACGGGATCTCGCGCAGATCGTGCTCTCCTCACGGCCGATCAGCTGGATCAACACCGCGTTCCCCTTCGCGGCGGCCTATCTCCTCGCCACGCGAGAGCTCGATGCGACCTTCGTGATCGGCACCCTTTACTTCCTCGTCCCGTACAACCTCGCGATGTACGGGATCAACGACGTCTTCGACTACGCCTCCGATCTGGCGAACCCCCGCAAGGGCGGCATCGAGGGCGCACTTCTGGCGCCTCGCATCCATCGCGCGACGCTCTGGGCGGCGGCCGCCACGAATATCCCGTTCCTCATCTACCTCGTGGTCGTCGGGAACCCGGCGTCCTGGTTCTGGCTCGCCGTCAGCGTTTTCGCCGTGATCGCCTACTCGGCACCCGTGCTGCGGTTCAAGGAGCGACCGTTCCTCGACTCGATCACCTCGAGCACGCACTTCGTCAGTCCGGCGATCGTCGCTCTCGCTCTGGTCGGCGCACCGGTCACGGCCGGCACGATCATCACGCTCGCCGCCTTCTTCCTGTGGGGCATGGCAGCCCACGCCTTCGGTGCCGTACAGGACATCGGCCCTGATCGCGAGGGCGGGATCTCCTCGACCGCCACGGTCATCGGGGCGCGGGCGACGGTACGGCTCGCCCTCGGTCTTTGGGTGGTGGCCGGAGTGGCGATGCTGTTCACCCCCTGGCCCGGCCCGCTCGCCGCCGTCCTCGCCCTGCCGTACGTGGTCAACGCGGCCCCGTGGTGGAACGTCGACGACAGCACCTCCGCGTCGACGAATCGCGCCTGGCGCCGGTTCATCGCCCTCAACTACTTCGCCGGCTTCCTCGCGACGATGATCCTCATCCTCGCCTGGATCTCCTGACTCCTGCTCCTGAACGACCGTCTCCCCGAAAGGCATCTGATGTCCCGCCCCGACTCCTCACCGACTCCGCCCCTCAGGGAGCGCTCGCGACAGCACTCCTGGGCGCGCGTGTTCATCCCCGTGGCTCTGATCCTCGTGTGGCTGGTGGGCGCCTCGCTGGGCGGTCCCCTGTTCGGCAAGGTCGACGAGGTCTCCTCCAACGAGCAGACGACATACCTCCCGGAGTCCGCGCAGGCCACCGAGGTGCAGCAGCTGCTCGGCGAGTTCAACGACAGCGACTCGATCCCCGCGATCGCCGTGTTCACGTCCGAGGATGAGCTCACGCAGACCGAACTCGACGCTATCTCGGACGCGGTGGCCGGCGCATCGACCGTGGAGGGCGTCGGCGAGGACGTGTCTCCGGCACTTCCCTCCGATGACGGGCAGGCCGTACAGGCGTTCATCCCGATCGACAGCGACGCCGAGCTGGCCGATACGACGGCGGCGCTGGGCGACGAGCTGCGCGACGCCGTCCCCGATGGCATCACCGTATACATCACGGGTCCCGCCGGGTTCAGCGCTGACCTGGTCGCGGGCTTCGCCGGGATCGACGGGCTGCTCCTCGGGGTCGCGCTCCTGGCCGTGCTGGTCATCCTGGTCCTCGTCTACCGCTCGTTCCTCCTGCCGCTGGTCGTGCTCTCGACGAGCCTGTTCGCGCTCTGCGTGGCACTCCTCGTGGTGTGGTGGCTGGCCAAGTTCGAGGTGCTTCTACTCAGCGGCCAGACGCAGGGAATCCTCTTCATCCTCGTGATCGGCGCCGCAACCGACTACGCCCTGCTCCTCGTCGCACGCTTCCGCGAGGAGCTGCGGGTCGCGCAGGACAAGGGCGTCGCGCTCCTGGCAGCGTGGAAAGGCTCCGTCGAACCGATCGCGGCGTCGGGCGGCACCGTGATAGCCGGTCTTCTCTGCCTGCTGCTCAGCGACCTGAAGTCGAACAGCACACTAGGCCCCGTGGCGGCGATCGGCATCGTGTTCGCCATGCTCTCTGCCCTCACCCTGCTCCCCTCGCTGCTACTGCTCTTCGGTCGCGCCGTGTTCTGGCCACGACGCCCGCGGTTCGAACCGGATGTCGTCGCCGCAGAGCACGGCATGCGCACGACGGGACTGTGGGCGCGACTGGCGGGGCTCATCAAGCGGCGACCGCGGGTCATCTGGATCGTGACGACCCTCGTCCTCGTCGCCGGAGCGGCGGGTGTCACGCAACTCGATGCGAACGGCGTACCGCAGTCCGACCTGGTTCTCGGGGCGTCGGAGGCCCGCGACGGTCAGGTGGCGCTGGGCGAACACTTCCCCGGCGGGTCCGGCAGCCCGGTGTACGTGGTCGTCGACGAGGACCGGCTGCAGGATGCCGCGGATGTCCTCCTCGCGAACGACGGGATCGACGCCGTCTCCGTCACCGCCGCGGACTCCCCCAGCGGCACCGCCTCCGTGACCGAAGACGGCCTCACCGCTGTCGGCCCTCCAGGCACCCCTGCACCCGACCCCACGACGGTCGACGGGCAGGTGCTGCTGCAGGGCACGCTGACCGACGCGGCCGACTCGGAAGCCGCTGCCGCCACCGTGCGAGAGCTGCGCTCCGACCTGGGAGACACGAAGGCACTCGTGGGCGGCGTCACCGCGACCTCGATCGACACGAACGATGCGTCCATCCATGACCGCAACCTGATCATCCCCGTGATCCTCCTCGTGATCATGTTGATCCTGATGTTGCTGCTGCGGTCGGTCCTCGCACCGGTGCTGTTGATCCTCACGACGGTCCTGTCGTTCGGAACCGCGATGGGTGTCTCCGCGCTCGTGTTCAACGGGATCTTCGACTTCCCCGGTGCGGACCCCGCCGTTCCGCTCTTCGGGTTCGTGTTCCTGGTTGCGCTCGGCATCGACTACAACATCTTCCTGATGACGCGGGTCCGCGAGGAGTCGAAGCAGCACGGTACCCGAGAGGGGATCCTGCGGGGCCTGTCGATCACGGGCGGGGTGATCACGTCAGCGGGTCTCGTGCTCGCAGCGACCTTCGCCGCGCTGTCGGTGATCCCCATCCTGTTCCTGGTGCAATTGGCGTTCATCGTCGCATTCGGGGTGCTGCTGGACACGTTCGTCGTCCGTTCGCTGCTCGTCCCCGCGCTGACGTACGACATCGGCAAGGCGATCTGGTGGCCCTCCAAGCTGTGGCGCCGCGGCGAGGACTGATGCGCGTGGGGGCGTGCGGACGGTCGCCTAGACTGGACGCACGCCCTCGTAGCTCAGGGGATAGAGCAGCCCTCTCCTAAAGGGCAGGTCGCAGGTTCGAATCCTGTCGAGGGCACGACGTCGAAGAGGGGCCGCCCGGAGGGTGGCCCCTCTTCGACGTCACAGGCCCCCGTCAGCGGGCCCCGCCGGCCAGGAGGCTCCACGCGCCGCCCCCTGCTCCCACCGTTCCGCGCCTCACCATCTCGCGGCGCGTGGAGGGGCCGGTCGAGGGCACGAGGCCGTCACGCCGCCAGTGCCAGGTACGGTTCCCACCGCGGGTCACTGCGCTCGGTTCCGCGCACCGTCCAGGCGGTACCGTGCGGAGGCCGGGGAGTGAATCGCAGCTGCCAGCGCATCTCCTGCGGTGTGCGATCGCTCTTGACGTTGTTGCAGCGTAGACAGCAGGCCACCAGGTTCTCCCAGGAGTCCGCTCCCCCGCGCGAACGCGGCAGCACGTGGTCGATGGTCGAAGCCGCTTTCCCGCAGTAGCCGCAGCGGTGATTGTCGCGACGCAGCACACCGCGGCGAGTGACCGGCACGCGTCTGCTCGTCGGCACCCGGACGTACCGGGCGAGGATGATGACCGCCGGACGTTCATAGACGCCGTGGGTGCCCCAGACGGGGTCATCTTCGACGCGTTCGATCACGGTCGCCTTGTCGTTCATCACGAGCACCAGGGCTCGCTTGAACGATACGATCGCAAGCGGCTCGTATCCGGCATTCAGGACCAGTGTGCGCATTCGTCATCCTCTCGATCCGCCGGGACGGCTTCCCGGCACTCTCGAATCACACGAGGTCGCGCAGATGGCAGAGCGATCGTGGGGACGAAAAAAGGCGCCGTCTAAAGACAGCGCCTTTCGCGCACGGCAACGCCGTGGCTTCCCCGCGGGCTATGCAGAAGGACGTGACGACCGAGGGCATCCATGGTTCGGATGGTCGGTATTCGCTCCATCAGCCTCTCCCACCTGTACGACAACGGGATCAGGCTAACCCATCCGGCTGTATGCGGGGCGAAACGGCGGGTGAATGGAGCGAGGCGTGTCCGGAAATCAGCCGGCGTTGACCGAGAGCCACGACATGGGCTCGACGAGTCCGCCGTTGATCCAGGTCTCGAAGTGCAGGTGGTTCGCGGTCGAGCGCCCGGTGCTGCCGACGTAGCCGATCAGCTGCCCTGCCGCGACCGTCTGGCCGACCTGCACCTGGCGGGAGTTGTAGAGCATGTGACCGTAGGTGGTCTGCACGCGCTGACCACCGATGACGCTGTCGAGCATGACGCAGACGCCGTATCCGCCGATGCTCTCGGCGGAGGCGCGGACGACGCCGGCAGCGGCAGCATAGATCGGAGTGCCCGCGGGAGCGAGCATGTCGGCGCCGTTGTGGCCGCCGCCGATCGTACGGCTGACGTTCCAGGAGCCCATCGGGAGCGGGTAGCGGACTTCGCCCGAGCCCGGGGAGGTCAACGCGTAGCCGGCCGTGTTGTACGACGATGACGAGGACGCCGTCGATGCCTTTGCGGCAGCGGCCGCGCGAGCAGCGGCGGCCTCTTCTGCCTTCTTCTTCGCGATCTCCTCCGGAGTCGTCGCGCTGAAGGAGCCTCGGCTCAAGGGAGCAGCGGTGGCCTGCGAGGCCACCACCAGAGACTGCGCGTCGACCGCGGCGAGCTGCTGCAGGGTCGTCGGGGCGGCTTCGCTCGGCTTCGACTGCGCGAAGGCAGGAAGTGCGATGCCGGCGACGAGTGCGCCGACGGCCCCGAAGATGGCGATGGATCGGAGTGGCTTGACGGCCTTGCGAGCGGTCGCACGCGCACCTGCGCGTCGGGCGATCACTCGGTCTTCAGATGTCTTCTTCGCGGGCTGTTCGATGTCTGCGGCCAAAACGTGGTCCTCCTGGGGCCTAGCGCTTTCGGGTAGCGCTGGCTCGTCGGCACTCTGCTCTCGTGGCACGAACGTATCTCGGGTACTTGTGCGTTCCTGCCGTGAAGACGACGAGCCTGAAAGGCGTATCTTCGCGGTCCATCTCCAGCGGGCTTCTTCGCTGGCGACTCGACCGAGGTTACCGGAAGATAACGATCATGTCACCCCGGGAACCTGACAATCGTCGCAGAGGCCGCGCCAGGACCACTCCGCCTCTCGCTGCGAGGGACGGAATTCGTGCCGGATCAGGCGGGTTCGCCCACGAGGAAGATGTGCGAGGCCAGCTCCACGGGGAGTTCGAGACCGTCTTCCTTGCCGTCCATCTGGATGAGGACGTAGCCCTCGCTGAAGCGGAAGTCACCGTGTGCGCCGGGAACCACACCGGCATCGCGCAGCTGCTCCAGCAGCTCGGGGTCGACCTGCGCGGGCTCGGCGAGGCGACGAACAGTCCCCTCGACGGGCTCGCCCGCGGCGTTGAGGCGTTGGACGAGGCCGATGACGCCCTCGTCGAAGGTGCGGGCCGGCAGGTCGCCGAGCTGGTCGAGTCCGGGGATCGGGTTGCCGTAGGGCGATTCGGTCGGGTGTCCGAGCAGCTCCACGAGGCGACGCTCGACCTGCTCGCTCATCACGTGCTCCCACCGGCACGCCTCTTCGTGCACGTACGCCCAGTCGAGTCCGATGACATCCGACAGCAGACGCTCGGCGAGACGGTGCTTGCGCATCACGTCGACGGCCTTGCGGCGACCGGCGTCGGTGAGCTCGAGCGTGCGGTCCTCCGAGACGATGACGAGGCCATCGCGCTCCATGCGGCCCACGGTCTGCGAGACCGTCGGGCCGGAGTGACCGAGGCGCTCGGAGATGCGCGCGCGCAGCGGCACGATATTCTCCTCCTCGAGTTCGAGGATGGTGCGGAGATACATCTCCGTGGTGTCGATCAGATCGGTCATGTGCAGGCCCTCCGAGGTTCTTAGGCAAGCCTACATTCCCGGACCGACATCGGATCCGAAGCCGGTCCGGCGTCCCGCCGGGCGCCCTCTAGAATCGACCCATGGCGATCGAGATTCCCCGTGACCTCCTGCCCGCTGACGGCCGCTTCGGCTGCGGCCCCTCGAAGGTGCGCCCCGCGCAGCTCGAGGCGCTGGTCGCGTCGGGGGCGTCGATCCTCGGCACCTCGCACCGCCAGGCGCCCGTGAAGAACCTCGTCGGCAGCGTGCGCGAACAGCTCGCCGCTCTGTTCCGCATTCCCGAGGGCTACGAGATCCTCGTGGGCAACGGCGGCTCGACCGCCTTCTGGGACGCCGCGGCCTTCGGCCTCATCGAGCGTCGCAGCCAGAACCTCGTCTTCGGCGAGTTCGGCGGCAAGTTCGCCGCCGCGGCCGGTGCCCCCTGGCTCGAGGCGCCCGACGTGCGCAAGGCCGAGCCCGGGTCCCTGACCGTCGCCGAGACCGTGCCGGGTGTCGACGTCTACGCCTGGCCCCACAACGAGACCTCGACCGGCGTCGCCGCTCCCGTCCGGCGCATCGACGCCGACGGCGCGTTGACCGTCATCGACGCGACGAGCGCCGCCGGCGGCATCGACTTCGACGCCGCCCAGGCCGACGTCTACTACTTCGCGCCGCAGAAGAACCTCGGCTCGGACGGCGGCCTGTGGTTTGCGGCCGTCTCACCGGCTGCGATCGAGCGCATCGAGCGCATCGCCGCATCCGGTCGCTACATCCCCGAGTTCCTGAGCCTGAAGAACGCCGTGGACAACTCCCGGCTCAACCAGACGCTCAACACTCCGGCGCTTACCACGCTGCACCTGCTCGACAGCCAGCTGCGCTGGATCCTCGACAACGGGGGGCTCGCCTGGGCGGCGGCCCGGACATCCGAGTCGTCGTCGGTGCTGTACGACTGGGCCGAGGCGTCGTCGGTCGCCACACCCTTCGTGACGGACGCCGCACACCGCTCGCCGGTGGTCGCCACGATCGACTTCGACGACACCATCGACGCGGCGGCGATCGCGAAGACCCTCCGGGCGAACGGCATCGTCGACACGGAGCCGTACCGCAAGCTTGGCCGCAACCAGCTGCGCGTCGCGACCTTCGTGTCGATCGACCCGGATGACGTGCGTCAGCTCACTCGTTCGATCGACTTCGTGCTGGAGAACCTGGGCGCCTGAGCGCCCGGGTTCACTCCTCCTCGTCGACCTCGTCGGCGTCCGCATCCAGGGCGTCGTCGTCGTCGTCGTCCGAGGATTCGTCGAGCTCGTCGATGTCGACCCCGTCGAGGTCGCCCGCGTGCAGGATGTCCGCGGCACCGTCATCGTCATCGTCGTCGAGCTCGTCGTCGAGGACGTCGTCGTCGAGAGCATCGTCATCATCGAGATCGTCGGCATCGTCGGCGCTCTCGTCACCCGCGGCGGCCGCAGCCTCCGCGAGTTCCACCTGATGCGCACGGTACTCGGCCAGGCGTTCGGCCCAGGGCACCCAATCCGGTGCCAGCAGGGCACCGTCGCCGGGCAGAAGCTCGAGCTCGAGGACCGTGGGATCCTCGTCGTCGACCTGCGCGACGGTCACGGTCCAGTACCAGCCGGGGTAGCCGGCCAAGCGGTTCTCGAACCGCAGCGACACCGAGCCGTCTTCTTCGATGAGGTACCCGGCTGCGGGACCGACCGAGGACGCGGGAGTGATCTCGCCCAGGGCTGCGAGGGCGAGATCGTGGGCGCCGAGGAGACGCGCGTCGGCGTCAGGCTTCGAGGTCATCAGCGACCTTGCGCAGGACGGCAGCGATCTTGCGGCCGTGTCCGGAAGCGGGGTAGCGCCCGCGGCGCAGGTCTCCGCCGATGCCGTCGAGCAGCTTGACGAGGTCTTCGACGATGATCGCCATGTCATCGGCCGGCTTCCGCTTGGCCTTCGACAGGCTGGGCGGCGCTTCGAGCACACGCACCGACAGCGCCTGGAGACCGCGCTTGCCATCGGCGACGCCGAACTCCACGCGCGCACCCGCCTTCACAGCGGTGCCGGTAGGCATCGCTGAGGCGTGCAGGAAGACGTCTTGGCCGTCATCGCTGGCGATGAAGCCGAAACCCTTGTCTTCGTCGTAGAACCTGACCTTGCCGGTGGGCATGGGAGAACCTCGCTGAGATCGATATGCAGAACAGTGGGCGCGCTCGTGCGCGTCCACCCAGCCTACCGGTCGCGGGGCCCGCGGATCCGATGGGCGCAGTACGAGTAGGCTGGGACGGATGAGCACGCAGAATTCCGAGCCGGAGGTCACCATCCGTCGGGTGGATCGCTTCCTGGCCTTCGGCGCGCTCGGAATCGCCGCGGCCGCGGTGGCGTGCTTCTTCGCCATCATCATCGGCACCTGGATGGGCATGGATCAAGAGGCTTTCGGCCATGGTGCGTGGCCTCTCATCGCAGCGATCCCCTACTGGGGTCTGCCTCTCGCCTTCGTGATGATCATCACGCTCCTCACGATGAGCTTCATCCGGAAGGGCCGCGCGTCTTCGCGTTCGTGAGGCATCGGCCATGAGCACTCACGCGCGACCGCTGGCGGATTGGCTGTCGGAGGCGAGCGACGATGACCTCCGACGACTGTTCGCGGCGCGCCGGGTGCGACCGGACGTCGGCTGGCAGGATTTCTTCGACGCCGCCGAGGCCCTCCTCGACCCTGCCTCTCTGTCGAAGGTCCTCCCCTCGCTGACCGCCGCCGAGGCGAAGGCACTGATGGACGCGGCATCGGGCGTGGGCGCCGGGATCCAGCAAGAGAGCCTGACGGCGCTCGCCCTGCTTCGTGCGGACGGCACCCCGTATCCCCCCGTGGCCGCTGCGCTCGCGGGGCGCCCGGTTCCGGACGTCCCGACAGATCAGCCGATCGCCGGCCCCTCCTCCGAGACGGCATCGGCCCACGCCGCGGAGCGTGCGTTCACGACGGTCGCCGTGCTCGCAGACCTGCTTCTCGTCGCGAGGGAGAATCCGTTCTCGCTGCTCACCGGCGGCGGCGTGAACGCCGGCGAGAAGCGCCAGCTCGGCGAAGCCGGCGTCCCGGTGGAGATCGTCGACACGCTGGTGTCGATCGCGCTCGAATCCGGGCTCGCGGTCGCGGCGGACCGCCGACTGCGATCGAGTCGATCTGCGGAGGCCTGGCTGCGCTCCTCGGCGGTCGAGCGCTGGAGCGTGCTGGCCACGGCGTTCCGCGATGCCCTGCCGCGCGGTATCCGTTCTCCCGGCGGCGGGTGGATTCCGCCACAGTCATGGAGCGGCGCGCATCCGTGGGATCCGGCGTGGCCCGACCGCGCCCGCGTCCTTCACGAGGCGGCGCGACTGCTCGGGCTGATCGCTGAAGACGGCAGCGAACCGGAGTGGGCGGTCGGACTGCGCAGCGGAGGTGCCGCCGACCCGCGGACCCTCGTGCGGCTGCTGCCGGCCGAAGTGAACCGGATCTTCCTGCAGAACGACCTCACGGCGATTGCGCCCGGTCCGTTGGAGCCCGCACTCGACGTGCGCCTGCGCACGATCGCCGCCCGCGAGTCAGCGGCCCAGGCCTCGTCGTACCGGTTCACCGCAGAATCGGTGGCGCACGCGTTCGTCGCCGGCGAGACCGAGCAATCGATCCTCGACTTCCTCGGCTCCCTCTCCCTCACCGGCATCCCGCAGCCGCTCGGCTACCTGATCGCGCAGACCGCGCAACGGCATGGCCTGGTCCGCGTGTTCACGGACGAGGAGACCGGCCGCACGCGGATCGAGAGCACGGATTCGCACCTCATCCAGGCGATGGCCGTCGACCAGTCCCTGCGACCGCTCGCACTCGCCCTGCATGTCGGGTCGCTCACCACCCGCGTCGGCCGCGAGACGGTGTACTGGGCGCTCACCGACGCGAGGTATCCGGCGACGCTGGTCGGTGCCGATGGCGCTCTCCTCGTGCGCGAACGCCACCCCGCAGCCCCGGCGGCGCTGCCCGACCTGGACGCCCTGGACCTGACCCCGCTCATCACGCGCCTGCGTTCCCATCAGGGACCGGATGCCGACGCCGCCTGGCTCGACCGAGAGCTCGAGGCGGCGGTGCGCGCGAAGTCCGTCCTCCAAGTCACCGTCGGGATGCCGGACGGCTCGACACGAGAACTCCTCCTCGAGGCCACGGGAATGGGTGGTGGCCGTCTTCGCGGCCGCGACCGTGCAGCCGACGTCGAGCGCACGCTCCCGGTGAAGAGCATCCTCGCAGCGACGATCGTCGCGCCGTAGGCCGAGTGCCTCTCGCGACCGGTAAACTGGACAGCTATGTCTGATGGCCCCCTGATCGTCCAGAGCGATCGCACCGTGCTGCTCGAAGTCGCCCACGCCGACGCCGAGAGCGCCCGCCACGAACTCGCGATCTTCGCCGAGTTGGAACGAGCCCCCGAGCACATCCACACCTACCGGATCACCCGCCTCGGACTGTGGAACGCGCGCGCCGCCGGGCACACCGCGGAGGACATGCTGGAGACGCTCGATCGCTGGTCGCGCTTCCCTGTTCCGCCGTCGGTTTCCGTCGACCTGCGCGAGACCGTGAACCGCTACGGCCGACTGGTCATCGAGCGCGACGACGAGGGAACCCTCATCCTGCGCTCTTCCGACCCCGCCGTGCTGGCTCAGGTCGCGAACAACAAGCGCATTCAGCCCCTCCTGATCGGGCATCCGACTCCCGAGGTCTTCGTGGTGGATGCCTGGGCGCGCGGGCAGATCAAGCAGGAACTGCTCAAGATCGGCTGGCCGGCCGAGGATCTCGCCGGTTACACGCCAGGCACTCCGCACGAGATCGATCTCGCCGAGGACGGCTGGCACATCCGTCCGTACCAGCAGGATGCTGTCGACGCCTTCTCGAAGGACGGGTCAGGCGTCGTGGTGCTGCCCTGCGGCGCGGGCAAGACGATCGTCGGCGCCGGCGCGATGGCGGCCACCAAGACCACCACGCTGATCCTCGTCACCAACACCGTCTCCGCACGGCAGTGGCGCGACGAGCTGCTGAAGCGCACGAGCCTCACTCCCGAAGAGATCGGCGAATACTCGGGCCAGGCCAAAGAGGTCAAGCCCGTCACGATCGCGACCTACCAGATCCTCACCGCCAAGCGGAAGGGCGAGTACGCTCACCTCGCCCTGCTGGACGCGCTCGACTGGGGTCTCATCGTCTACGACGAGGTCCACCTGCTGCCGGCGCCGGTGTTCAAGCTCACGGCCGACCTCCAGGCCCGCCGCCGCATCGGACTCACCGCGACCCTCGTTCGCGAGGACGGCCGCGAGGGCGACGTGTTCAGCCTGATCGGACCCAAGCGCTTCGACGCACCGTGGAAGCAGATCGAGGCACAGGGCTTCATCTCCCCTGCCGCCTGCTACGAGGTGCGCGTCGACCTTCCGCCGAGCGACCGGCTCGAATACGCTGCGGCGACCGACGACGAACGGTACCGACTCGCCGCATCCGCTCCGGCCAAGGTCAAGGCGGTGCGAGAGCTGATCGCGAAGCATGAGGGCGAGCGCATCCTCGTGATCGGACAGTACCTCGACCAGCTCGAGTCCCTGTCGACGGCATTGGACGCTCCCCAGATCACGGGTGCGACCCCGATCGACGAGCGAGAGGAGCTCTACCGCGCCTTCCGCGAGGGCGAGATCTCGCTCCTCGTCGTGTCGAAGGTCGCGAACTTCTCCATCGACCTGCCGGAGGCCTCGGTCGCCATCCAGGTGTCCGGCTCGTTCGGATCCCGCCAGGAGGAGGCGCAGCGACTCGGTCGACTGCTGCGCCCCAAGCAGTCCGGACACACCGCGAGCTTCTACACGCTCGTCGCGCGCGACACCATCGACCAGGACTATGCGCAGAACCGCCAGCGCTTCCTGGCCGAGCAGGGATACAGCTACACGATCATGGATTCGGACGCGATCGCGGCCTGAGCCGCCCTCCGGAGGCTGTACCGCTCAGCCGTGCAGCATCGGGTCCAGGCGATGGGTTCCGCTTCCGACGCCGGCGCCCGTCGCCCTGCTCGCGGTACGGGCGATACCGAGCCTGCCCGCCCACCGGTCGGCGAGCAGCGCATAGACGACCATCGCGACCGTCGACGCGAGCAGATCGACGGGCGTTCCCGTGGTGGCGTTGGCATCGACGAGGCTGACGGTGCCGAGCAGGAAGATGAGCGCGTTGTTCACGATGTGCAGGGAGATCGCCGCTTCCAGACCGCCCGTGCGCCAGGTCAGCCACGCGGCGACGATCGCGAACATGCCCACGCTCGCGGCACCCCAGATGTCGTAGCCGTGCCCGAGCACGAACAGCGGGACCGGAAGCAGGATGGCGAAGGCCGGATGCCGCAACCACCCACCGACGAGCTGCATCAGATAGCCGCGGAACACGTACTCCTCCGCGGCGGCCTGCAACGGGATGAGTAGCAGCACGAGGAGCACCATGACCCACAGCGACGGGTGCGAGAAGTCGACGACGATCGACTCGCCCGTAGCGGCCGCCCCGCCGAGCACGACCGCGAAGTAGACGACGAACACCCCGAGTGCCAGTAGCAGGCTCCGGCCGAGCCACCCCATCCGCAGCCTCCCGGTGACAGAGGAAAGCAGGCCGACGCCGCGGCCCTCGACGATGCGCGACGCGAGCAGGAGCGCGGGGATCATCAGGATCAGCGGCAGCACCAGTGCGAGGAAGAGCCACGGGCGGTCGAGGTCGAAGTACTGCACCGTCGTGAGCAGAACCTGCATCTCGGCTCCCCACCCCGGTACGAGCAGCGAGGCGACGACGAGCGGCACGATCAGGAGGAACAGGATCGCCACGTAGAGCGCCACTCCGACGATTCCGGTCACGAGCATCCGCCACCAGCGATACCTCGGTCGCAGGCGTGCCAGCCGGTGGTACGGGATCTCCTCGCCGCGCGGCGGCGCGGCCTGAGCGATGGCGGATGCGGGGGCGGCGGAGGCGTCCTCGTTCGAGCTCATGCTCCCATCCTCTCAACGATGCGGAGGTGCGCGACTCCGCGCCGTTCCGGACAATAGTCAGCATCTGCATGGCCGAAGTCACCATAATGGGGACATGACTGCTCCGCGCATCCTGGTCGTCGACGACGAACCCAACATCCGTGACCTGCTCTCGACGGGTCTCAGCTTCGCCGGATTCCAGGTGAAGACGGTGGCCAACGGCGCCGCCACGATCTCGGCCGTCCTCGAAGAGGAGCCGGACCTGATCATCCTCGACGTCATGCTCCCCGACATGAACGGGTTCAGCGTCACCAAGCGTCTCCGCGGCGCCGGGTTCACCGCTCCGATCCTGTTCCTCACGGCGAAGGACGGCACCGAAGACAAGATCGAGGGCCTCAACGCCGGCGGCGACGACTACGTCACCAAGCCGTTCAGCCTCGACGAGATCGTCGCGAGGGCGCAGGCGATCCTGCGGCGCACGATGCAGGCCGACGAGGAGTCGATCATCCGCGCCGGTGAGCTGTCGATGGATCAGGACACGCACGATGTCCACGTGGGCAAGGAGCCGATCGAGCTCAGCCCGACCGAATTCAAGCTGCTGCGCTACCTGATGCTCAATCCGAATCGCGTGCTGTCGAAGGCGCAGATCCTCGACCATGTCTGGGAGTACGACTTCAACGGCGATGCCGGCATCGTCGAGAGTTACATCTCGTACCTGCGTCGCAAGATCGACCCGCACACCGAGGAGTCGCTCATCCAGACCAAGCGCGGGTTCGGATACATGCTCAAGGTCGGCAAGTCGGTCTGACGACCGGCCACCGACCATCGGCGCCGCCTTGCGGCGCTGTGAACGCCTGAGGAGGACCGCATGGCGCACAAGCCCGACGCGGTCACCGCCTGGTGGCGTCGCATCAGCCTGCGCGCGAAGGTCACCGGCGTCACGGTGGCGGTGCTCGCTCTCGGTCTTCTCGTCGCGGGACTCGGAACCGTTCCGATCCTGCGCAACGCGCTCGTCGCCAACATCGATGCACAACTGCCCGCACTGGTCACCAGCGATCTGGTCGAGCGGTACTTCGACGCCACGACGGTCGACGGCGTCACGAGCTACGCCCCGCGTGAGGAGCAGCCGCGGGACTTCTCCTTCGCGATCTACGACGCGACAGGGGTTCTCCGTGCCACTGCGCGAGGCACATCGGGCCAGGCCCCGCTCTTCCCCTCCGAATACTCACTCGCCAAGGCGACCGCCGATACCGATCAGATTCCGATCGAGATCCCCGGCGCCGACGGCAGCGTCTTCCACGGGGCAGTCGCGGTGGTGGGGTCGGAGGGCGGTGCCCTGCGCATCCAACTGGTCGCGTTGCCGCTTGCACCCGCCGACCGCATCATCAGCCAGTACTTCGGCATCTACATCACGATCGCGCTGATCACGATCCTCATCGCGGCGCTCCTCACCAGGGGGCTCGTCACGCTCACGTTCCGCCGGCTCGGGCAGGTGGAGGCGACGGCCATGTCCATCGCGGCAGGCGACTTCCGGCAGCGGTTGACCGACCTCGAACCGACCACCGAGGTCGGGCGTCTGAACACGGCGATCAACACGATGCTGGATCGCGTGGACGGCTCACTCGCGCAGCGCGACCGCAGCGTCCAGCACATGCGGCGATTCATCGGGGACGCGAGCCATGAGCTGCGCACGCCGTTGGTGAGCGTGCGCGGCTATGCCGAGCTCTATCGCATGGGGGCGATCAAGGGCGAGGAAGACACCGCCAGGGCCATGGAGCGCATCGAGAAAGAGGCCATCCGCATGGGCGTCCTGGTCGAAGACCTCCTCGCGCTCGCACGTCTGGACGAGGAGCGTGAGCCCGAGATCGTCGCGCTCGACCTGCGCCCGATCGCCCGGGACGCCGCACTCGATCTGCGCGCCGCAGCACCGGGCCGGACCGTGACGGTGATCGATCGCACGGTCGAGGCGATGTCGCCCATCCGCCTGCAGGACTCGGCTGCTCCGCAACCGGATCAGCCGACCGCGCCGCCCGCACGAGGACTCTCCCGCACCGCGCTTTCACGCCTGCGTCGTCGTCCGCGGCAGCCGGATCCGGCACCCGCGATCGACTTCACCGAGATCCCCGACATCCCCGTGCGAACCCCGCCGATCGTTCTCGGCGAAGAGAACAAGGTGCGCCAGGTCGTGACGAACCTGCTGGGCAACGCCCGTCGCTTCTCCCCCGAGGACGGCCCGATCGAGATCGTCGTCGATTCGGACCGGGTACACGGCACCGGCAGCATCTCGATCGTGGACCACGGCGAGGGCATCCCCCCGCAGATCAGGGAGCAGATCTTCGAGCGCTTCTGGCGCGCCGACACCTCCCGCGCACGGGAGACCGGCGGTTCCGGCCTCGGGCTCGCGATCGTCGCGTCGATCATGAAGGCGCTGCACGGCGGCGTCGACGTCTCGGAGACTCCGGGCGGTGGAGCGACGTTCACGGTCACGCTTCCCCTCGCGCCCGCCCGCGCGACGCCCGAGCACCTTCTCGAGGACACCCAGCCCCTGGAACGGCTCGATCTGCCCTGACGGCTCTGCACGACCCGCCGTGGGGCGCGGTTCTGCACACCCGCCGTGTGCAGGTCGCTACGGGACGGAGGATGCGGGGGTGGTCCGCTTAGCGTCGGAACTCCAACAGAAGGAGTTCTCATGTCCGTCTTCACCGTCGACACCGAAGCCGTCCACGCCGCGCACGGGGCGACCAGAGCCACCATCGAACGGCTGCAGGCCGAGTCGGCCACGCTCATGTCGCAGTTGCGGCAGCTGCAGTCCTCGTGGGTCGGCAGCGCCTCCACTGCCTTCCAGGGCTGCGCGGAGCAGTGGCAGGGCGCTCAGCTCCATGTCGAACAGGTGCTCGATTCGATCGGCACCTCACTCGGATCGGCAGCCTCGCAGTACGCGGATGCCGACCAGTACTCGGCGAGCCTGTTTCGCTGAGCCCCGCCTGATACAAAACGCAGAACGCCCCCGGCCGGAGCCGGGGGCGTTCTGTCATGAGGGCTGGATCAGAAGTCCATGCCGCCCGACGGGTCACCCATCGGAGCAGCGGCCTTCTCGGGCTTGTCAGCCACGACGACCTCGGTGGTGAGGAAGAGAGCCGCGATCGAGGCTGCGTTCTGCAGCGCAGAGCGGGTCACCTTGGCCGGGTCGATGATTCCTGCAGCGAACATGTCGACGTACTCACCGGTAGCCGCGTTGAGGCCCTGGCCCGCGGGGAGCTCGGAGACCTTGTTCGCGACGACACCCGGCTCGAGGCCGGCGTTCAGCGCGATCTGCTTGAGCGGAGCCTCGATCGCCACGCGGACGATGTTCGCACCGGTCGCCTCGTCACCCGTCAGCGTCAGGCTGTCGAGCGCCTTGGTGCCGGACTGGATCAGCGCGACGCCACCGCCGGGGACGATGCCCTCTTCGACAGCTGCCTTCGCGTTGCGGACGGCGTCCTCGATGCGGTGCTTGCGCTCCTTGAGCTCGACCTCGGTGGCCGCGCCCGCCTTGATGACGGCGACGCCACCAGCGAGCTTCGCCAGACGCTCCTGCAGCTTCTCGCGGTCGTAGTCGCTGTCGGTGTTCTCGATCTCGCGACGGATCTGCGTGACGCGACCCTCGATCTGCTCCGCCTCGCCAGCACCCTCGACGATCGTGGTCTCGTCCTTGGTGACGATGACCTTGCGCGCACGGCCGAGCAGGTCGAGCGTGGCGTTCTCGAGCTTGAGGCCGACCTCTTCGGTGATGACCTGACCACCGGTGAGGATCGCGATGTCCTGCAGCTGCGCCTTGCGGCGGTCGCCGAAGCCGGGAGCCTTGACGGCAACCGACTTGAAGATGCCCTTGAGCTTGTTCAGCACGAGCGTCGCGAGAGCCTCGCCCTCGACGTCCTCGGCGATGATGACGAGCTCCTTGCCGTCCTGGATCACCTTGTCGACGATGGGCAGAAGGTCCTTGATGCTGGAGATCTTCTGGTTCGCGATGAGGATGTAGGCGTCCTCGAAGACGGCTTCCTGGCGCTCCGGGTCCGTGACGAAGTACGGGTTCAGGTAGCCCTTGTCGAAACGCATGCCCTCGGTGAGCTCGAGCTCGGTGCCGAACGTCTGCGACTCCTCGACGGTGACGACGCCTTCCTTGCCGACCTTGTCGATCGCCTCGGCGATGAGCTCGCCGATCGCCGGGTCTGCAGCGGAGATGGACGCCGTGGCGGCGATCTGCTCCTTGGAGTCGATCTCCTTGGCGCTCGACAGGAGCTCCTCGGTGATCGCGGCGACGGCCTTCTCGATGCCGCGCTTGAGCGAGATGGGGTCGGCGCCGGCTGCGACGTTGCGCAGGCCCTCGCGGACCAGAGCCTGTGCGAGGACCGTGGCGGTGGTGGTGCCGTCACCCGCGACGTCGTCGGTCTTCTTCGCGACCTCCTTGACGAGCTCCGCGCCGATCTTCTCGTACGGGTCGTCCAGCTCGATCTCCTTGGCGATGGAGACACCGTCGTTCGTGATCGTGGGAGCGCCCCACTTCTTCTCGAGGACGACGTTGCGACCGCGCGGGCCGAGGGTCACCTTGACCGCGTCGGCGAGGATGTTGAGGCCGCGCTCGAGGCCGCGGCGGGCCTCCTCATCGAAAGCAATGATCTTTGCCATGAGTTTTTTCGTCCCTCCTGGACGTAGACGTTGGGTTTAGCACTCAGAGTGTGAGAGTGCTAACGCCATTCTGGCACTCGACACCTTCGAGTGCAAGCCGCCGGAGGTGGGGCGTATCCCGACGTCAGGAGGCTGGAGTCTCTTCGGGCGTCTCGGGCGCCGAGGTCGACCGATCGAGACCGATCACGACCGTGAACTGCTTCTGTCCGTCCTCCGTCTGACCGGAGTAGTAGTCGCTCTGCTGCACGGCCGCACCGCCGAGGAGATCCGCCAGGCCGACGGCTGCGAGCTCGTCCGCCTCTTCGACGTAGAACACGGTCGTGTTGGCGAAATCCTGACTGGAGCTGTCGCCCGCGAAGACGTTGTCGGCCGCCCAGCCGTTGTTGATGAGCGTGTCGCGCATGCGCGTGTCGGCGCCCTCGTCGGGCGTGCCGTTCAGGATCATCACCGAGATGCTGGGGTCGACGATCCCCGTCTCCTCCGGCGTCGGAACAGCGCTCGGCGCCGCGTCAGGGAACAGCGAGACACGGCCCATGACCACCAGCGAGCCGAAGATGCCGGCGATGATGAGGACGAGTGCAGCCACGAACGACCAGAGCAGCACGACCCAGCCGTTCATCCCCGGCGCTTCGGCACGGTGTGCTCCCACCCGTCCGGACGTACGGGGAGCATCATCGAAGCGATCGCGGGTGGGCTTTGACACCCCTCGATGCTAGCGGCACCTTCCTGTCAATCCGTGTCGCCGCGGGGTTGGAGGTGCGCGCCGCCGGAGAGCGGCCCCGAAAAGGCTCAGCCGACGAAGCCGGGCAGCCGTGCCGTGCGCCGGTTCGCACGCGAATCGCGGATGCGGCGAAGGCGGCGTACCAGCATCGGATCGTATTCGAGAGCGGCTTCGGACTCGATCAGTCGTCCGAGCAGCTGGTAGTAGCGTGCCGCGCTCATCCCGAGCTGAGCGCGGATGATCTCTTCCTTCGCCCCGCTGTGGCGCGGCCATGCCGCTTCCAGGGCGAGGATCGCGCGATCGCGCTCCGTGAGATCTCCGAGCATGGCTCCAGGTTAGGACGCAACCGCCGGTGGTCCGGGTCGCCACTCCCACCATCGCCCGAGCGGATCCGCGGCCGCGCGCACCCGTCCGTCGAGTGCGACCACGAACCCCGGCCACCGATCCGCATCGACCGGCGGCTCCCATGCGTCGGTCACCGCAGGCGGATCGATGGTGATCCAGCGGGCGTCCATGCGCGAGATCCTCGCGATCAGCGCCGTCCGCTCCGCCCGGGGGATGTGCACCAACACCCCGGGAGTGGTGATGACGAGGGTCGCCTGCGGCGGTGCCGCCGACGCCAGCGCGTCGAGATGCGCGCCGGCGTCCCCCTCCACCAGGAGAGGAGGGGCGCCTGCCGCGATGTCGAGAGCAGCCTCGATGCGGTCCTCGCGCCCCGACTCCCCCGGCCACACCAGCCCGCGCAGCCACCGCCGGTCGCGTTCGTCGGCGGCATCGAGCGGTGCCAGGTCGATCCCGGCGCGCCACACCACCTCCGGCATCCGGAGCGCGGGGAGCGGACCGGCCACCCGGCTCTCGAGCACGACCGTCGAGACACCGTCGACCGGGTCGAACGCGGCGCGGAGTTCCCCGGCCTCACCCGTGAAGCGATACGAGTACCGATCGGGGTAGAGGCAGAGTCCCGCCGACGCCCCGATCTCGAGAAGCGCGATCGGCCCCTCGATCTCGGAGAGCACCGGCAGAAGCGCCGCGAGACGGAGCGGCTCGTTCGTCTGCAGCGTTCTCCGCTCACACTCGACGACGACCTCATCCGCATTCCGGAGCACGAAAGCACGCCACCGCGCGTAGGACTCGAGCGGGACGCCGAGCAGCCGGGTGACGGCGAACACCAGCGGCGGCTGGCGCCTCGTCTCCGGAATCCGGAGCAGGATCCGTCGCACCTCCTCATCCCCGGCGACCCCGGCGGCCCACTCGGCATAGAGCGCGCTCCGCCCCGGAGCCTCGTCACGGGCGAATCGCGCGTAGCGCTCCTGCACGGCATCCGTCATCCGTCCATTCTGACGCGCAGCGCCCGAGGCCTCGTCCGACGAGAGAGAATGGAGTCGACTGAGGAGGACACATGTCGTACAGCGTGGACAAGACCGAAGACGAATGGCGCCGCGAGCTCGGCGATGAGCAGTACGCCGTGCTGCGTCAGGCCGCGACCGAACGCGCCTGGACGGGTGAGCTGCTCGATGAGGAGCGCGCAGGCCTCTACACCTGCGGGGCGTGCAACGCGGAGCTCTTCAAGAGCGGCACCAAGTTCGACTCCGGGTGCGGCTGGCCGAGCTTCTACGAGTCGATCCGCCCCGATGCGGTCGAACTCATCGAGGACGACAGCCTGGGCATGGTGCGAACGGAGGTGCGCTGCGCCAACTGCGGCTCGCACCTCGGCCACGTGTTCCCCGACGGGTTCGGCACGCCGACGGGAGATCGCTACTGCATGAACTCGATCGCGATGAACTTCACCCCCGACGCCTCGTGAGCGCTCTCGACGCGGTCCGCGCGCGTCAGTCCTGGTCGAAGGTCGAGGAAACGGCGCCGAGCCGCGAAGAACTGCTCACGTTCGTCGCCGCAGCCGGTCGCGTCGCGGATCACTCCTCGCTCCGCCCATGGCGGCTCATCGAACTGCGCGGAGCCGACCGCGAGGCGCTCGGCGCTGCCATCGCCAAGGCACAGGGAGACGCAGACCCGTCGTCGAAACCTCTGCGCGCGCCGCTGCTGATCGCGGTCGTCGCCAGCTACCGCAAGAGCGAGAAGGTTCCGCGGTGGGAGCAGGAGGCCGTCGCCTCCGGAGTCGCGCACACGCTGAGCCTGCTCCTCGATGAAGCCGGCTGGGGCGTCATCTGGCGCACGGGCCATTACACACGTGCGAAGGCCGTCGCCAAGGCCCATGGCCTCGACAAGAACGAGGAACTTCTCGGCTGGCTGTATGTGGGCGGCAAGCCTGAAGGGAAAAAGCCGGGCCGCCGCAAGGCCGTGGATGCCCGCAAGCTGATCACGCGGATGCCGAAGGCCGGGGCGAAGAAGGCGAAGAAGAAGTAGCGCGTCAGCGACGACGTCTGCGCGGAAGGGCGACGATCACGGACGCCACCGCGACGACGACCATGGCGACGACCTGCCAGAGCGCGGGCCCTGCTGCCGGAGGCCAGATCAGGTCGATCACGACCGACGTCACAAGCTGTCCGAGCACGGAGCCCAGCCCCATCAGGAGCACACCGGTATGCGCGACGATGAACGCGCCGAGCAGAATGTAGGCCGCTCCGAGGAACCCGCCCAGGTACAGCCACGGCTCGACCGGAAGGGCGTCGGGTATCCCACGGAAGGCGATGCTCGTCCCGGCCGCGAGCAGCAGGATGACGGTGCCGGTGATGAAGCTCATCAGAGTCGCGGCGAGCGGTGATTGCACACGCTGCGAAAGGCGACCGTTCGTGGCCGCCTGCCACGCGATTCCGACTCCGGCGGCGAACGGCAGCAGCAGCATCCACAGCGGGGCGGTGGCGAGCACGTCGCCCGACAACGAGATGCCGACCGCGGCGAGCGCGAGAACGCCGCCGGCGACCCGGCCGGGGGTGACCGCGACGACGCCCGCCGGACCGAACCCGATCCGATCGAGCACGAGTCCGTGCAGGGTCTGTCCCGCGACGACCCCGACGCTGAACAGCGAGACGCCGAGGACCCCTGCGGTCACCCCTTGAGTGGAAACGGTGAGGGCTCCGCACGCCCCGCCCAGCAGCATCCAGAACGGGATCTTGTGGTGTCGGATGCCGCTCCAGAGGCGTCCTACGCCGCGCCGGGCGGAGGGGATGCAGCAGATCACGGCGACCAGTGCGAGCAGGCCTACCGAGAACGAGAGGAGGCCCGCCACGATGCCGTCATCCACGCGCACCCCGAGAACACCGTTGATCCGGGCCTGGATCGCCGTCATGACGCCGATGGCGACAGCCCCGCCGAGCGCCAGGGGCGCGGGAAGTCGACGGGTTTCTGGCACCAGTCGACCCTATCGGAGCCGTGACTCACCGGGGCGTGACGGATGTCGGCGGCCGGGGCTACGCTGACGGCATGTGCGCGAGCTATGGTCTCGATCCCCGGTTCACCGATGCGGAAGTCCTCGCCGCCGCCGACGATGCGGTGCTCGAGGGACTGCGCGCCTGGGCGGAGGGAAATGCGGGCGAGACCATCCGCCCGACCGGGAAGAATCTCCGCAACCTCAACCCGCTGATCGTGCAGCCCGACGCCGCTCCGACTCTGGAACCGGCATGGTGGGGCTTCCTCGTGAACGGGGAGCCTGCGAAGTTCCCATCGATCAACACGCGATCGGAGCGCCTGCAGGAGCGCCCCGGCGGAGCGAAGTCGCGGGCCATCGTCCCGGCGACCAGCTGGTACGAGATGCAGAAGCCGTCGCGGCAATGGAACGAGTTCATCATCGACGACGGCACGCTCTTCGGCATGGCCGCGGTCACGCAGCGGGGTCGCGCCGCCGACGGCGAGTGGTACACGTGCTATTCGATCGTGATGCGCCCCGCTCCCGACCACCTCGTCGATCTGCACGATCGCATGCCGCTGCTCGTCCCGGCCTCGCTGAGTCACGATTGGCTGACGGCGCCGCCGTCGCGCGAGATCATCGACGAGGCGATCCTCGCTTCCGATGAGATGGCCGCACGCGTCCAGGCCCGTCCCCGTTCCTGAACCGGTCCATCCGCCGCGGGGATGACACTCCCCTCTCGAGGACGGTACCTGGGGAGGACGCGCGGCGGCCCGACGCTCCGTAGCGTTGTCCTCATGATCACAGCAGAAGGCCTCACGAAGAGGTTCGGAGACAAGACGGCCGTCGATGACGTGTCGTTCACCGTCAAGCCGGGCAGCGTCACCGGCTTCCTCGGCCCGAACGGTGCCGGCAAGTCGACCACGATGCGCATGATCGTGGGCCTCGACCGGCCGACGTCCGGACGCGCCGAGATCGCCGGTCGCGAGTACCGCAAGCTTCGCGCGCCGCTCACCGAGGTCGGCGTGCTGCTCGACGCGAAAGCCGTGCACACCGGGCGGACGGCGCGCAATCACCTTCGGGCGATGGCAGCCACCCATGGGATCCCCTCCTCCCGCGTCGACGAGGTCATCGATCTCGCGGGCATCGGTTCGGTGGCTCGCAAGCGAGCCGGGAAGTTCTCGCTCGGAATGGGACAGCGTCTCGGCATCGCCTCGGCGCTGCTCGGCGATCCGCACACGCTCATCCTCGACGAGCCTGTCAACGGCCTCGATCCCGAAGGAGTCCGCTGGGTGCGTCAGTTCGTCCGGCACGCGGCATCCGAAGGACGCACCGTGCTCCTGTCGAGCCACCTGATGAGCGAGATGGCGCAGACCGCCGACCATGTCATCGTGATGGGTCGCGGCCGGGTGCTGGCGGATGCTCCGCTGGCCGAACTCGTGCGCTCCTGGACGCAGAACACGGTACGTGTGCGCACCCCGCGACCCACCGATCTCGCCGCGGTCGTCAGCGGCCCGGGCGTGGAGATCGTGAGTTCGGCTCCGGACCTCCTCGACATCGTGGGTCTCCCTGCCGCCCGCATCGGCGACCTCGCCGCGGACCGCGGCATCCCGCTGCACGAACTCACCCCGACCACCGGATCGCTCGAGGATGCCTACCTCGCCCTCACCGGCGATTCCGTCGAGTACCGCACCAAGGAGATCTCATGACCACGACACAGGCACCCGCGCCCGCGCGGCCGCGCGTCGACACCGGTCGACGGCTGACCTTCGTCCGCGCCCTGCGCGGCGAGTGGATCAAGCTCGCCACTCTGCGCTCGACGTGGTGGTCCATCGGGATCGCCGCGGCCCTCACCATCGGGATCTCCGTGCTGATCGCACAGGCGGTCGACATGCCGGGGTTCGAGCCGATCCAGGCCGTCGTCATGCCGATCCAGTTCACGATGCTGCTCGCCGGCATCATCGGCGCGATCTCCGTGACGGGCGAGTACTCGACCGGAATGATCCGCTCGACACTCACGGCGAACCCGATCCGCGGGTCGGTGTTGGCGGCCAAGTCGACCGTGCTCGCGGTCTTCATGTTCCTGTCGTCCCTGGTGATCTTCGGTCTCGCTGCCGTCGCGGTCTCGCTGATCGTGGCGCCGCGCGACCAGAGCATCGAGTGGTCGGACCCGGCTGCGTCGTTCCTGCCGATCGTCGTCTCCTCCCTCGCCATGGCGGTGTTTGCCCTGATCGGAGTCGCCTTCGGGTTCATCCTGCGTTCGGGGGCCGGAGCGATCGCGGCGACCGTCGGCGTCCTGTTCGTCCTGCCGATCGTGGCGAACTTCTTCTCGTTCGCCGGCGAGGCGTGGGCATGGGTCATCGAGGCGTCCGCCTACTTGCCTGTGTCCGCTGCCCAGAGCGCGATCCTGCCGAGCGACGGCGCGGCACTCGATGCCCCGGTCGCATTCCTGACGCTGGCCTGCTGGGTCGCCGGCGGCGCCCTCGTCGCGTGGGGCGTGCTGCGCACCCGCGACGCGTAAAGTCGGCCCTGTGAGCAGAACGCGAAGCCGCAGCGACTCGATCCGAGAGGACGAGGAGCTGCGGCTTCCGCGTGCGCCGGGACTCTTCCGGCGGTTCTGGGCACGTCATCCGTTGTTCGCTGACGTCCTGCTGACACTGCTCTGCCTGCTCCTCTCCATCGCCCCGGCGGGCCGTCTCGTCGACGAGTCCGTCCCCGAATCCACCTACATCGCGATCAGCATCGCCACGCTGGTGATGGTCGTCATCGCGTGCAGCACTCTCCTGTGGCGGCGCCGGGCGCCTCTCGCCCCCTTCGCCGCGGCGGTGATCCTGGGAACGGTCGGTCTGTTCACCGGGCTGTCCAGCGGCATCATCCTGCTGCTCGTCGCCTGTTACGGTCTCGCGGTCTACCGGTCGTCGCGCGCGGCCTGGACCTGCTACGGAATCGGTGCGGTGTGGTTCCTCCTGCTCAGCGGGATCCTGATGCTCACCGGTGTGGTCGTGCTGCAGAACGGACTCGACACCGCACTCAGCTATATCGTGCTGGGTCTGATCGGCACACTCATCGGCGTCAACGTCGGCGGCCGCAAACGCTATCTGTCGGCCGTCATCGATCGCTCGCGACAGCTGCTCGTCGAGCGGGACCAGCAGGCGCAGCTCGCCGCCGCATCCGAGCGGGCGCGCATCGCTCGAGAGATGCACGACATCGTGTCCCATTCACTGACGGTGATCGTGGCGCTTTCCGAGGGCGCCGCGGCGACGCCCGACCGCGAGCAGGCGCGCAGAGCGGCGGTCCACACGGCGGACACCGCTCGTGCGGCCCTGACCGAGATGCGATCGATGCTCGGTGTGCTGCGGGATGACGATTCTCCGCTGCCCCTGGCACCCATGAAGCCTGCGCCGCCGCGTGACACGGTCGAGGCGGCGCAGCGCGCCGGGTACCCTGCGACGCTCACGGTCGCGGGGCGCGCCGAGGTCTCCCCCGCCGTCGCCCATGCGATCGGACGGATCGTGCAGGAGGGCGTCACGAACGCGATGCGTCATGCCCCGACCGCGTCGGCGATCAGGGTGCGGCTGGACTACGCACCCGATTCCGTGACGATCGACATCGTCAACGACGGAGTTTCCGACGGCATCGGAACGGAAGGCTTCGGATTGCGCGGACTCGCCGAGCGCGCTGCTCACGTGCAGGGAAGCGTCGAGTCCGCGCCGTCCGAGGGGGGACGATGGGTTCTGCACGCTGTGCTGCCGACGAACGCGACGGCCCCCACCGCACAGCACATATCGACGGAGGACGACGGATGACGGATGCGATCAGGGTGCTCCTGGTAGACGACCAGGAGCTGATCCGCGTCGGGTTCCGGATGGTGCTCGAAGCGGAGAGCGACATCGTCGTGGTCGGCGAGGCCGGCGATGGGCGGGCGGCGATCGCGCAGAGCGCTGCACTCGCCCCCGACCTCGTGCTCATGGACATCCGGATGCCGGAGCTGGACGGAATCGCCGCCACCGAGACCATCGTGCGGGATCGCCCCCAGACGAAGGTGCTCGTGCTGACCACGTTCGACCTCGACGAATACGCCTTCGGCGCCATCCGTGCCGGTGCGAGCGGGTTCCTCCTGAAAGACGCTCAGCGTCACGAGATGACCTCTGCCGTTCGCGCCGTACACCGTGGCGACGCCGCGCTCTCTCCTCGGATCACGCGGATGCTTCTCGAGCACGTGACCCCGCAGCTCAGCGCCTCGCCCTCCCCGACACCGGATGCCGCGGAGAGCGCGGCGCTGGACTCGCTCACCGATCGAGAGAGAGACGTGTTCCTCGCGATCGGGCGCGGACTGACCAACGCCGAGATCGCCCGCACCCTCTACGTCGGCGAATCCACCGTGAAGACCCACGTCGGCCGGGTGCTGGCGAAGCTCCACGCACGCGACCGCATCCACGCCGTGATCCTGGCGCACAGACTCGGCCTCGTCGGAAACGAGACCTGAGGTATCAGGCGCCGGCGGGGGTCCATTCCGAGACCCGATCGAGCAGTCCCACCTCGTCGGCGGAGAGTTCGAGGCGAGCACCCGCCAGAAGGTCGGGCACCTGCGCGACCGTCCGAGCACTCGCGATCGGCGCAACCACCGTCGGCTGCGCCCGCAACCAGGCGAGTGACGTCGCGGCGATCGACGCGCCGTGGGCGTCGGCGATCTGGTCGAGCGCATCGATGACGCGCAGGCCCGCCTCGGTCGCGTACTTCGCGGCACCCTGTGCACGCGGGGAGTCCTGCCCCGCGACATCGGTCGAGCGGTACTTGCCGGTCAGGAATCCACTCGCCAGGGCGTAGTAAGGCACGAGCCCGAGTTCGAACTCCTCGGCGACCGGGATGATGGTGTCCTCGACCTCGTTGCGATGAACGAGGTTGTAGTGCGGCTGAACGGCGACCGGCGCAGCGACACCCGTGCGACGCGCGATCTCGATCCACTCTCTGATGCGTTCGGCGGAGTAGTTCGACACCGCCACGTGACGCACCAGGCCATCCTCGACGAGCTGTCCGAACGCGGCGACGGTCTCTTCCAGCGGAATCGTCTCATCGTCGAAGTGCGCGTAGTACAGGTCGATCTCATCGGCCCCGAGACGCCGGAGCGAGGCCTCGGCTGCCTTTCGCACATTCGTTCCGGAGAGGCCTCGGAACTGCGGGTGCTGGCTCACCTTCGTCGCGACGACGACGCCCGACGGCTTGCGGGATGCGAGCCACTCGCCGATGATCGTCTCACTCTCGCCACCCTCGTTCCCCGGCACCCAGGAGCTGTACGAATCGGCCGTGTCGATGAAGTCGCCACCCCCGTCGACGAATGCATCGAGCACGGCGAACGACGCATCGCGATCGGCTGTCCAGCCGAACACGTTGCCGCCGAGTGCGAGCGGGAGGACGTCAAGATCACTGGTGCCGATACGAGTCATGACGAAGACAACCGCTGATCGGGCTTCGCGCATTCCCGGATGACGTCATTTTTCGTGATCGGGCCGGGCGGAATGCTCGCTCTTCGGCGTCTCGCCCTCGTCGTAGATCTGGGAGGGGCGCCCGACGAGCCGCGTGTCCGGGGCGTGAGCGACCAGCGGATCTTTGCCGGGATAGTCGAATCGGGCGAGGACGCACCTCATCGCCTCGAGCCGAGCTCGTTTCTTGTCGTTCGACTTGATGACGATCCAGGGCTCGGTTGGCGTGTCCGTGTGAAAGAACATCGCTTCCTTCGCCGCTGTGTAGTCCGCCCAGCGGTCGATGCTGGCGACATCGGTGGGGCTCAGCTTCCACTGCTTGACGGGATCCTCGCCGCGGCGCCGGAACCGGCGCCGCTGCTCGGCCTCTCCCACCGAGAACCACAGCTTGATGAGGCGGATGCCCGAACCCACGATCATCCGCTCGAACTGCGGAGCGGTCTGCATGAATTCCTCGTACTCGGCTGACGAGCAGTACCCCATGACGCGTTCGACGCCGGCACGGTTGTACCAGGAGCGATCCATCATCACGATCTCGCCGCCCGAAGGCAGGTGTTCGATGTAGCGCTGGAAGTACCACTGCGTCCGCTCGGCATCAGTCGGCTTGTCGAGAGCGACGACCCGGGCGCCACGAGGGTTCAGGTGCTCCATGAAGCGCTTGATCGCCCCGCCCTTTCCCGCCGCATCCCGCCCTTCGAACAGGATGAGCAACCGCTCGGAAGAGTGCTTGATGTGGGACTGGAGCTTCAGGAGCTCGATCTGCAGCAGCCGCTTCTCTCGTTCATACTCCGCGGTGGAAAGCTTCTTCGTGTACGGGTAGTCGTGCTGCCACTCCGGCGTGACCGTCGCCGTATCGGGTGCGCTGCTCAAGATCTCGCCCTCTCAGTTGCTGTGCGGATCCCCGAAACCACGCAGGCAAGCGCAGGTGGCCGGAGCGGGGAGGCGGCCACCTGCGCGTCTTCTACCTGGCACGACCTAAAGCCCGCCAGGAAACCTGCCTGATGTGTAACATATCATTGGCTGAGGCGATACATCGGAATGCGCTTTCAGCGTCGGCGCCCTGGCAGCAGCATGGGCACGGAGATTCGGTCTGTCAGCATGCGGCGACTATCGTTCTCGCATGGGCACGATCCAGTACGGCAACGGTGACGAGATCTACATCGAAGACCGCGCACTCGCGCATCTGAAGGTCGTCATCGCTACGAAGCTCCGACGCAATGAGAGCTTCACTCTGTCCTGGCGGCACCCCGAAGGGCAGCAGGTGGGACGATCGACGATCTGGCTGCACCCGTCGATACCGCTCCGCTTCACCTTCGACGAACCAGAGGCGCCGCAGTTGAACCCCCAGTGGATACAGGACCTGATGCAGTCCGCGAGTTCCACGGGCGGCATCAGCCTCATCGACGAGGTGCTGGACGCACCCGAGACCGCCGCTGAGGCCTGAATCCGCGGATCCCCACTCTCGTGAGGGATGAAGAGCCGACTACGGGACTCGAACCCGTAACCCCCGTATTACAAGTACGGTGCGCTACCAATTGCGCCAAGTCGGCGGATGCCACCAGCTTAGCGATGGCATCGACCCGGCTTCGACCTACGGGGTCGTGGTGGGCGAAGGCGTCGACGTCGCACGCGAGGCATCGCTCGCGACGCTGAGCACGAACTGCGAGAACTCGGCCGGGTCGTCCAGCGCCCCGACGTAGGCCTCGCCATTGGCGACGATCATCGGCGCTGCTGTCAGCACCAGGTCGTCGGAGCCGGCGAGCGGTCCGTCCAGGGCCCTGGTCGTCGCCTCCTTCGCCCAGCCGACGAAGTCGCCGTCTTCGATGCACGAGCGCACGGCCTTGGCGTTGTCGACGCCGACAGCACCGGCGAGGTTCGCGAGGTCCTCGTCGGAGAGGCCGTCGCTGCCGACCTCTGGCTGGTCGTCGAGCAGGTCATGGTTGAACGCGTAGAACTGTGCTGGCGAGTGCGTGGCGACGCACGCCGCAGCGGCAGCCGAGCGGAGCGAGTACTTGGTGCCGTTGGAGCTGGCAGTGAGCAGCGCGACCGGGTGATAGCTGACCGTGACCGCGTCCTCGCCGATCCAACCGGCGAGCTGGCGGGCGTTGGCGCGCTCGAACTCCCCGGCGTCGGGCGACAAGTAGTCGACGTACACATGGATGTCGACCTTTCCGGATGCCGTCGGTTCCGGCGTCGGGCTGGCCGATTCGCCGGCGTCGGTCGCATCGGGAGACGGGGTCTCCGGCACCGCGCCGGTTCCCGCGAACGACTCGAGGTCGGTGACGACGACGCCGTCCGACTCCATGCCGGTCGGCGTGAGCCGCGGCTTGGTCACCTGGGAGGACACCGCGAGAGTCACCGCTGTGCCGATCGCACCCACCGCGACGAGCGCCACCGCGCCGATGATGATCCGTCGCATGAGACGCGCCCTGGACTGCTGGGCGTGCACTCTCTGTGCCTTCTCCCGTACGACCTCGCGGGAATTGCGAGGCGTCGGGACGTTCGGCGTTTCGTCGCTCGACATCGTTCCTCTGTGAGTCTCAACGGGGGTCCGGGTTGGCCCCGACCGCCGCTCAGCGACGATCGCCGCTGCGCGCGGCCGAGTTCGATGGTAGTCAGTGAGGCTGAGAAATACCCAGGTACCGCCGTTCGTGTCATACTGATCCCGACCCAATGACGGGTTACGGCGGGGTCACCCGCCGCTTCATCACTACGGATCGTCCGGCACGTACCTGCCGGTGAAGGAGAAAAGACAATGGCATCTGTGACTTTCGACGAGGCCACCCGCCTGTACCCCGGCGGAACCCGTCCGGCCGTCGACAAGCTGAACCTCGAGGTCGGTGACGGCGAATTCCTCGTCCTCGTCGGTCCCTCCGGCTGCGGCAAGTCCACGTCCCTCCGCATGTTGGCCGGCCTCGAAGAGGTCAACGCCGGCCGCATCCTCATCGGCGACCGCGATGTGACCGACGTCCCGCCGAAGGACCGCGACATCGCGATGGTCTTCCAGAACTACGCGCTGTACCCGCACATGACCGTCGCCGAGAACATGGGCTTCGCCCTCAAGATCGCCGGCGTCGGCAAGGAAGAGCGCGCATCCCGTGTGCTCGAGGCCGCCAAGCTGCTCGACCTCGAGCCCTACCTGACCCGCAAGCCGAAGGCCCTCTCGGGTGGTCAGCGTCAGCGTGTCGCCATGGGGCGCGCGATCGTGCGTCAGCCGCAGGTGTTCCTCATGGACGAGCCGCTGTCGAACCTCGACGCCAAGCTCCGCGTGCAGACCCGTACGCAGATCGCTTCGCTGCAGCGTCGCCTCGGTGTCACCACCGTCTACGTCACCCACGACCAGACCGAAGCTCTGACCATGGGCGACCGCATCGCGGTTCTCAAGGACGGTCTGCTCCAGCAGGTCGGTTCGCCGCGTGACCTGTACGAGAAGCCGAACAACGTGTTCGTAGCCGGCTTCATCGGCTCGCCCGCGATGAACCTGTTCGCAGCCGACCTCACCGACGGCGGCGTTCAGTTCGGGTCCGAGACGGTCCCGCTCGACCGCGACACGGTCGGCCGTGCGAACGGCAGCCAGGTCACGGTCGGCGTGCGCCCCGAGGACATCACGGTCGGACCGGCCGACGGCAGGGGCCTTCCGGTCGTCGTCGACCTCGTCGAGGAGCTCGGCGCCGACGGCTACCTCTACGGCCACACCGAGATCAACGGCAAGCGCAGCGACATCGTCGCCCGCGTCGACGGTCGCAGCCACCCGAACGCCGGCGAGACGGTCACGCTTGCTGCGAACCCGGGCCACGTGCACGCGTTCGACATCGAGTCCGGCGAGCGCCTGAACGACAAGCCGGTCGTCTCCGCCTGATCGGATCCACAGACGCGGCGCAGGCTGACTTCGGTCGCCTGCGCCGCGTCTCTTTCTGTCTCACCCTCGACCAGGGAGCGTCATGCAGGATTCGCTGCGGATCACCGCCAGCAAGATCGATCCGGGGCTGCTGGCCCTCCCCTGGTCCACCACTCTGGCGAAGTGGCCCTCGGAGCACATCGTGTCGCTTCCGAAGGGCCTCTCCCGCCACCTCGTGCGTTTCGCGGACCTCTCCGGCCGGGTCATCGCCGTGAAGGAGACCACGGCGGAGATGGCCCAGCGCGAGTACGACATGCTCGGAAACCTCGCCCGCCTCGACGTGCCCTGCGTCGACCGGGTCGCAGTGATCGCCGGCCGCACGGATGCCGACGGGGAGGCCCTCCCAGCCGCCCTGGTCACCTCTCACCTGCGCTTCTCGATGCCCTATCGCGCCCTGTTCACTCGGGTTCTGCGCCCCGACACCGCAAACCGACTCGTCGATGCCCTGGCCCTGCTCCTGGTGCGACTGCACAACGTCGGCTTCTACTGGGGCGACGTCTCCCTGTCGAACACGCTCTTCCGCCGCGATGCGGGAGCGTTCGCCGCGTACCTGGTCGACGCGGAGACGGGCGAGCTGCACGAGGAGGGGCTGACCGACGGGCAGCGCGCCTACGATCTCGACCTGGCCCGCACGAACATCGCCGGCGAGATCATGGACCTCGCCGCGGGCGGTCGCCTCGAACACGGTGTGGACGCGGTGGCGATCGCCGACGGCATCGTCTCGTCGTATCGATCGCTGTGGGCCGAGCTCACCGCCCAGGAGTCCTTCTCGGCGGCGGAGACCTGGCGCATCACGGAGCGGGTCGAGCGTCTCAACGCCCTGGGGTTCGACATCGACGAGATGTCCATGTCGACGACCGCGGACGGCACCGTCGTCGAGATCCAGCCGAAGGTGGTGGATGCCGGTCACCATCAGCGCCGCCTGATCCGCCTGACCGGTCTGGACGTCGAGGAGAACCAGGCGCGGCGACTGCTGAACGACCTCGACGAGTTCCGAGCCCGTTCGACGAAGCAGTGGGTCGACGAGGAGATGTACGCGCACGAGTGGCTCACCCGCGTCTTCGAACCGGTGGTGCGCGCGATCCCGTACGAGCTACGAGCCAAGCTCGAACCCGCCGAGGTCTTCCACCAGGTGCTCGAGCATCGCTGGTACCTCTCGCAGGCGCAGGGGCGCTCGGTGCCGCTCGCCGAGGTGCTGACCAGCTACATCAACGAGGTGCTGCGACACCGGCGCGACGAGGCGACCATCATGGGTCCGCCGACCGAGACGATGAGCCTGCCTGTCGTCACCGGCGTGACGCCGGTGGCCGATGACGACGAGGACATCGACTGGCGCGACCTGGTCTGATGCCCGGACGGGCGCCGAGCATCGTGGCGTCAGTAGCCGACGGTGAACCGCTCGCGGTGGTGATTGCCCTGCTCGACCTCGTCCACCACGGCGACCGCGAAGTCCGCGCCCGAGATGAAGGACTTGCCGTCGGCGTCACGGACGAGCACGTCGCCACCGTCGCGGTAGTGCCCTGTGCGCTCGCCTTCGGCCCACGGACCGAACACCTCGGCGGGATGGATGAAGAACCAGTCGAGGCCGGCATCCGTCGCCTCCAGGAGGGCGAGGGAGTCGATGCCGACCTGCGCCTCGTGTTTGTACTCCTCGGGGAAGTCCTGGTCGAACAGACGCGGCCCGCCGGGGGCCACCAGGCTGCCACCTGCACCGCCGACGACACCGAGACGCGTCTCCGTGCCTGCGAGCCGGTCGACGACGTTCGACAGCGCGTCGAGCGCACGGTCCTCCATGTCGCCGCGAGGCGAGAGGGCCGATACGACGGCGTCGGCGCCGACGAACGCTTCCGCGAGAGGACCGAGGTCGAGGGCGGAGCCCTGCAGATACGCGGCTCCCGCCACCGGGTCAGTGGGCTCGGAGCGGGAGATCGCGATCACCGCGTGGCCGCGACTCACCGCCTCCGCGACGATGTGACGACCGGCGTAGCCGGTCCCTCCGAGCACGATGATGCGAGCCATGATCTGCCTTCCCTCGGACGGTCTAGTTCTTCGCGGCGCGGAGCGACGCGACCTGGTAGAGCGCGACCGATGTCGCGATGCCGGCGTTCAGCGACTCGGTGGCCGCGGAGATCGGAATCGAGACGATCTGATCGCAGGTCTCGGAGACCAGTCGCGACAGGCCCTTACCCTCCGAGCCGACCACGATCACGACAGGTCGATCGGCCAGCTGGAGGTCCGGGAGCGACACATCGCCGTCGCCGTCGAGGCCGAGCACGAACACGCCTTGCTTCTTGAATTCCTTGAGCTGCGTGGTGAGGTTGGTCGCCAACGCCACGGGGGTCCGTGCGACGGCTCCCGCACTCGTCTTCCACGCCGCCGAGTTCACGCCGGCCGAGCGGCGCTGCGGGAGGATGATGCCGTGGCCGCCGAACGCCGCGGTGGAGCGGATGATCGCGCCCAGGTTCCGGGGGTCGGTGATGCCGTCCAGCGCCACGAACAGCGGGACCTCGCCCTTGTCGATGACCTGCTCGAGCAGATCCTGCGGGTGTGCGTAGTCGTACGGCGGCACCTTGATCGCGACGCCCTGGTGCACACCGTCGAAGCCGGCCATGCGGTCGAGCTCCGGACGAGTGACCTCCATCACGGGGATCCCGCGATTCGTGGCGATCGCCAGCATCTCCTTGACACGGTCGTCCATCTCGACGCGCTGCGCGATGTAGAACGCCGTCGCCGGGATCTTGGCGCGCAGTGCCTCGAGGACGGAGTTGCGACCGGTGACGTTCTCGGTGTCGTCTCCTGCCTTGGCCTTCGGCGCACGGTTCGAGCCGCCACCGGATCCCGGACGACTGCCGCCCGGGCGCCCCTTGCCACCGGATGCGGCGTAGCGCTCGGCTGCGGCCTTGCGCTTGCCTGCGGGGTGCCAGGCGCGATCCTCCGCCTTCGGGGTCGGTCCGCGACCCTCGAGCGCCTTGCGCCCGAGTCCGCCGGTGCCCTTGGTCGGGCCCTTCTTGTTTCCCTTGTTCGCGCCGGGGCGCTGTGGCTTAACCATCGATACTCCAATGAGTTCCGGCCGGAGTGTCCTCCAGCGTGATTCCTGCGGCGGCGATCGCATCTCGGATACGATCCGCCGCCGCCCAGTCCTTGTCAGCGCGCGCCTGAGCGCGCTGGGTGATCATCGTCTGGACGAGTGCATCCAGAGCGGATGTCGACGCGCCGCCCTTCGTGGATGGCGTCGGGGTCAGTCCGAGGACCGACGTCATCGCCAAGACGGCAAAAGCCGAATCCAGCGCCGCGTCGGTGTCGCCGGCATCGAGCGAAGAGTTTCCCGCACGCACCGTCTCATGCAGGACGGCGAGCGCCTGCGGCACGCCGAGGTCGTCGTCCATCGCGGCCGCGAATGCCTCGGGGAGGCTCTGCGAGTAGGACCTTCCCCGTCCCCCGTCCTCAGCACGAAACGCGCGCTGCAGGAACGACTCGATCCGGCTCAGCGCCGCTTCGGCCTCGGTCCAGGATGACTCACCGAGGTCGAGGCTCGAACGGTAGTGCGCTGCAGCGAGTGCGTAGCGCACCACCAGCGCGTCATGCGCGGCCAGGACATCTGCTGCCAGCGTGAAGTTGCCGAGCGACTTGGACATCTTCTGCCCGTCGACGGTCACGAGCCCGTTGTGCACCCAGTACCGGGCGAAGCCGTCGCCCGCGGCCGTCGACTGCGCCAGTTCGTTCTCATGGTGCGGGAAGCGGAGGTCCAGCCCACCGCCGTGGATGTCGAATTCGGCACCGAGGTACCGCTTCGACATCGCCGAGCACTCGATGTGCCACCCCGGTCGGCCCGCGCCCCACGGCGACGCCCACGTCGCGTCTGCCGGCTCGTCCGGCTTCGTGCCCTTCCAGAGGGCGAAGTCCTGCGGGTTCCGCTTGCCTCGGGGGTCAGCATCCTCGGCCGCCTCCATGGCGTCGAGGGACTGATGCGTCAGTGAGCCGTAGTCGGACCACGACCGCACGTCGAAGTACACGTCCCCCGAGCCGTCGGGGGCGGGGTAGGCATGTCCGCGCTCGATGAGCAGCGCGATCAGCTCCTGCATCTGAGGAACGGACGCCGTGGCTCGCGGCTCGTACGTCGGGGGGAGGATGCCGATGCCGGCATACGCCGCGGTGAACTCCCTCTCCATCCGGTATGCGAGCGCCCACCACGGCTCGGCATCCGTCGCGTTGGCGAGCACCTTGTCGTCGATGTCGGTGACGTTGCGCACGAATGTGACCCGACCGTACCGATGCTCGAGCCAGCGACGCAGGAGATCGAAGCTCAGAGCCGCTCTGACGTGGCCGATGTGGGGCCCGGACTGCACCGTGGGTCCGCACACGTACATCGTGATGTTCTCGGGGTCGAGAGGCACGAAGTCGCGCAGCAACTGTGCGCGGGTGTCGTAGAGGCGGAGGGTCACCGGTCAAGCCTACTCGGCGACTGCTGAGCGCCCGCCCCGTGCCGACGATTCACCGAGGTTGTGACGTTCTGCCGACGGATCAGGGGTATCTTCTCCGACGATCGTCACATGCTCCGCGGAACGTCGGGCACGACCGCCGCGATGGCGGTGACAGCGATGCCCTCGCCGCGTCCGGAGAAACCGAGCCCGTCGGTCGTCGTGGCCGTGACCGACACGGGGGCACCCAGGATCGCGGACAGCACCGCCTCCGCTTCGTGCCGACGAGGGCTGAAACGCGGCCGGTTCCCCTGCAACTGCACGGACACGTTGCCGATCACGAAACCGGCCTCGGCGAGCAGCGCACGCGTGCGAGCGAGGAAGACGTCGGCGTGTGCGCCGGCGTACTCGGGGTGGGAAGTGCCGAAGTGTTCGCCGATGTCGCCGAGGCCCGCCGCCCCCAGGAGCGCGTCGACGATCGCGTGGGCGACCGCATCGCCGTCCGAATGCCCGGAGAGCGGCCGCTCTCCCGGCCACTCGAGGCCGGCGAGCCAGAGGCTCCCGTCGCCACCGAAGGCATGGACGTCGGTGCCGATTCCGACGCGAGGAATGCCGGGGATGTCCACCGAGGAGTCCGGGCGCGCCACCGGAGCCGATGCTTCCAGCAGGTGCCGCGCCCGTTCCAGGTCGCCCGGAGTCGTGATCTTGAACGCGCGGGCGGACCCGTCGATGTGCCGCACCCGGTATCCGGCGGCCGCGAACAGGGCCGCATCGTCGGTGTATTCGATCCCGTCGGCCCGCGCGGCTTCGTAGGCCGCTTCGAGCTCTGCGCGCGGGAAGCCCTGGGGCGTCTGCGCGGCAGCCAGCTCGGAACGGTCCACGGCCGAGACCACGGCGCCCTCCGCCACCTTCTTGAGGGTGTCGACCACGGGCAGCACGGGGATCACGCCTTCCCCCGGCACGACAGCCCGAGCGACCGCATCAATCTGCGCCGGAGGAGTCAGGGCGCGAGCCGCGTCGTGCACGAGAACCGTCTTCACATCGCCCCAGAGCGCGGCGAGACCGGCAGCGACGGACTGCTGTCTGGTCGCGCCACCGGGCACGACACGTCCGAGGTCGCGCCGGTCCCCTGCCGCCGCGTCCAGCTCCGCCAGCGCATCCCCCTCGTGTCCGGCCGGGGCGACGACGACGACCTGAGCAGGTGCTGCGGCGAAGACGCCGTCGAGCGCGTGGCGGAGGATCGAGTGCGCGTCGATTCCGACGAGGGCCTTCGGCGCCCCCGCATCCAGTCGGGTGCCGGAACCGGCGGCGACGACGATGATCGCGGTGTCGGGTACGGGAAGCAGAGTCACCGTCTCACGCTACCGCGTGGCAGGAACGACGAAGGGGCGGATGCCGAAGCATCCGCCCCTTCGCAGAGAACTCAGGAGGCGAGGACCTCGTCGAGCAGTGCGCCCGCCTTGTCCTCGTCGGTCTTCTCCGCGAGCGCGAGCTCGGAGATGAGGATCTGACGAGCCTTCGCCAGCATCCGCTTCTCCCCCGCGGACAGGCCGCGGTCCTGGTCGCGGCGCCACAGGTCGCGGACGACCTCGCTCACCTTGATGACGTCGCCCGAGGCGAGCTTCTCGAGGTTCGCCTTGTACCGACGAGACCAGTTGGTGGGCTCTTCGGTGAAGGGTGCGCGCAGCACCTCGAAGACATGATCGAGACCTTCTTTTCCGATCACGTCACGAACGCCGACCAGGTCGACATTCTCCGCAGGGACCTCGATGATGAGATCGCCCTGGGTGACGTTGAGCTTCAGATATTTCTTCGCCTCACCCTTGATGATGCGCTCCTTGACCTCGATGATGGTCGCAGCGCCATGGTGGGGATAGACGACGGTTTCGCCAACCTCAAAAAGCATAAAAACGTGTCCTTTCGGCAACCTCAAGGATACCACAGGGGAGATGCGCTAAGGTTCGCGCCCCCTGGGCCCCGGGGCCGTCGCGACTTACCCATAGAATGGATGCGGACATCCCGCCGGACCTCAGGAGGACCCGTGAAATCGCGCCTTGTTGCGTCTGCTGCGCTCAGCGCTCTCGTTCTGTTCGGCGCCACCGGGTGCACATTCATCACTCCTCAGTCCACCAAGACCGAGTACGCGGCGTCCGACGGAGTGAACATCTCCGACGCCGACGGCCCGATCGATGTGCGCAACGCCCTCGTCATCGCCACCGACGACGGCTCGGTCGGCAACTTCATCGCCGGCATCGTCAACCCGACCGATGAGAGCGCCACGCTCACCATCGCGCTCGCGGACAGCGAGCCGTTCACCGTCACCGTTCCGGCGGGTGGCACGGTGAGCCTCGGCGCCGACGAGGAGCCGCTGCGCATCGTCGGCCTCGACACCATGCCCGGTGCGACCGTCGAGATCCACTTCCAGTCGGGCGATTCCACGGGCGTCAAGGCCGAGGTCCCGGTGCTCGACGGCTCGCTCCCCTACTACGCAGATCTGGTCCCCTCAGAGTCGGTACCCACTCCGACCCCGATGCCGACCGACACGGCAGCTCCGGCGCCCGCGGACTGATCCCCGCAGGGAACACGCAAGAGGCCGGCACCCCCACGGGGCGCCGGCCTCTTCGGCGTTCAGCCCTCGAAGCGGTATCCGAGACCCCGCACGGTGACGAGCATCACGGGCTCGCTCGGGTTCTCCTCGATGCGGGAGCGGATGCGCTTGATGTGCACGTCGAGCGTCTTCGTGTCACCGAAGTAGTCGCTCCCCCACACCCGATCGATCAACTGACCGCGCGTGAGCACTCGTCCCGAGTTGCGCATCAGGACCTCGAGCAGCTCGAACTCCTTCAGCGGCATGTTGATCTGCTCGCCGGCGACCGAGACAGTGTGCCGGTCGATGTCGAGCGAGACCCTGCCCCCATCGAGCACCCGCTCGTCGAGTTCGCTGTCGGCCTGCACCACCCGCCGCAACACGGCGCGCATGCGGGCGAGCAGCTCGCGGGACGAGTAGGGCTTCGTGATGTAGTCGTCCGCCCCGAGCTCGAGTCCCACCACGATGTCGACCTCGGAGTCCTTGGCCGTCAGCATGATGATCGGCACCGCCGAGGTCGAGCGGATCTGCCGGCATACCTCGGTGCCGGGCATCCCGGGCAGCATCAGGTCGAGCAGCACGATGTCGGCGCCCCGCTCCCGGAAAGCCGCGAGCGCGCCGGGGCCGTCCTCCGCGATCTCCACCTCGTACCCCTCACGTCGCAGCAGGTACGCGAGCGGGTCGGCGAGGTCGGGCTCGTCTTCGACGAGAAGGATTCGGGTCATGCTCTCTCTCCGTTTCGAACGCGCGCGGATGCCGCAGCCTTGGCCGCTTTGCGCGCACGCTTCTTCTTGCTCTTCTTGCCCGTGTCGGCGTGGTCGGGGGCATCGATCCGAGGAAGTCGGATCGTGAAGGTGGACCCTCGTCCGGGGCGCGACCACAGCCGCACCTCTCCGCCGTGGCGCTGCGTGGCGTGCTTGACGATGGAGAGCCCGAGTCCGGTGCCGCCCGTGCGGCGGGAGCGGGCCTCATCAGCCCGGTAGAAACGCTCGAAGATGCGCTCCCGATCGGCCTCGGCGATGCCGATGCCCTGGTCGGAGACGGCGATCTCGACCACGCCGTCCTCCGCCCGGACGCCGACCCCCACGCGCGATCCGCGGGGTGAGTACACGATGGCGTTCGCGATCAGATTGCCGACGGCCTCGATCAGGATCTGCGCGTCACCACGCACCCATACGCCGCGGTCGCCTCCCCTGGCGAGCTCCACGCCCGCGGAGTCGGCCTGAACGACATGAGCCTCGATGGAGGCGGCGATGACCTCGTCGATCGCGACGGGGCCCACCTTGGTCAGACCGTCTTCTGCCTGGAGCCGGGAGAGGCTCATGATGCGTCCCGTGAGCTGGCCGAGCCGTCCTGCCTCTGCCGAGATCCGAGCGGCGAAGATGCGCACCTGCGCCGGGTCATCGGCTGCGGACTCGATCGCTTCGGCGAGAAGGCTCACCGCGCCCACCGGTGTCTTCAGCTCGTGGCTCGTGTTCGCGACGAAGTCCCGACGCATCTGATCGAGCCGTTCCTGCTCCGTGACGTCGCGGATGATCAACAGGACCAGGCGGCTGCCGATCGCACTGGCACGAGCAGAGACGAGTCGCGGATCGAGGCTCAGTCCGCCTCGCGTGATGCGCATCGACTCGGTGGCCGTGCCGCCGGCCGTCCTGATCCCGCGCACCAGCTGACGCAGCTCCGGGTTGTCGAGCGTCGAGCCGACCTCGATCCCGAACCGGCTCGCGGCGTCCGATGCCGCGAGCACCAGCCCGGACGTGTCGACCACTCCGGCCGCGTCGTCCATGCTGTGCAGCACGTCGGTGATCCCGGAAGGAATCGCCAGCGACGTCTCCTCCTGAACCCGGGCCCGCGCCCGATAGGCCCACACCACGAGCAGGGAGAGGCCCACGCCGATCACCAGCCCGATGGCGAGCGAAGACAGCGCGAGCTGCGGCAAGGTCATGTCATAAGCGTAGAGTGCGTTCACCGTCCGTCCGGCGGGTTTCCGCGCGCTGGCGGGAAGAGGAGAAGTACTATTCACGTGCTGGGCACCGTTCGTTAACCTTCGAAGCAGACAATCGCTTCGGGCTTGTGCGGGAGCACAGACCTGCTCCTGTGCGGACGACCCGCCTTCTCGCGCTGACCCAGCCGAGATCCGAATGAAAGGTTGCGCCCCAACATGCGCGAAGTCTTCCACCAGTCCCTCGAGGACCTCCAGAACCGCCTCGTCGAGATCGCCGACCTCGTCACGGTCTCGATCGACAAGGCCACCAGGGCTTTCGCCACCAGCGACGTGGCCCTGGCCGAAGAGGTCATCGCCGACGACGCGAAGATCGACGAGCTGGCCGTCGCCCTCGACGAGCAGGCCATCGAGATCCTCGCCCGCCAGCAGCCGGTCGCCCGCGACCTGCGCATCGTCGTCACGGCACTGCGCGTGAGCGCCTCGCTCGAGCGCATGGGCGACATGTCCGAGCACATCGCCCAGCTCGCCCGACTCCGCTTCCCCGAGCGCGCCATCCCGAAGGGTCTCAAGGGCACCTTCGTGAAGATGGGCGAGCTGGACGTCGAGATCTCCCGCACCCTGTCGGAACTTCTGCGCACCGGCGACCTGCGCTTCGCCGACACCATCCGCAATGCGGACGACGACGTCGACGAGCTGCACGCCAACGTCTTCGAGAAGGTGCTCAGCGACAACTGGAAGGGTGAGGCGACCGCGACCGTCGACGCCACCCTCGCCAGCCGCTACCACGAGCGCTTCGCCGACCACGCGGTCGCCGTCGCCAAGAAGATGGTCTATCTCGCGACCGGCGACTGGGCCGTCGAGGAGGAGGACATCCGCCTCGCCGTCGAACAGCAGGAACTCGGGCAGCAGGAGCTCGGGCACGCCTGACCCGCCGCGCGAGACCCCGTTTTCACGACGAAACCCCGTGCTGCAGACATCTGCAGCACGGGGTTTCGTCGTGTTCCCGGGGGTTTCGGGCTCTTACTTCTTGCCCTGGGCCGCGACGGCTGCGGCACCGGCGGCAGCGGCCTCCGGGTCGAGGTAGCGACCCGGGCCGGTGGGCACGTTGTTCTCGTCCAGCTCGTAGACCAGCGGGATGCCGGTCGGGATGTTCAGCTCGGCGATGTCGTCGTCGCTGATGCCCTCGAGGTGCTTCACGAGACCTCGCAGCGAGTTGCCGTGCGCCGTGACGAGCACCGTCTTACCGGCCTCGAGGTCGGGGACGATCGCGCTCTCCCAGTACGGCAGCAGACGGTCGATGACGAGCTTGAGCGACTCGGTGCGCGGCACCTCGCCGTCGATGCCCGCGTAGCGGACGTCGTTCACCTGGCTGAACTCGCTCTCATCGTCGAGCACGGGCGGCGGCACGTCGAACGAGCGGCGCCAGAGCTGGAACTGCTCGGGACCGAACTCCTCGAGCGTCTGCGCCTTGTCCTTGCCCTGCAGCGCACCGTAGTGGCGCTCGTTGAGCCGCCAGGAGCGCGTCACCGGGATCCACAGACGGTCGGCGGCATCGAGCGCGATGTTCGCCGTCTGGATGGCACGGCTCAGCAGGGACGTGTGCAGCACGTCGGGGAGGATGCCGGTCTCGGCGAGGAGTTCTCCGCCTCGACGCGCCTCCTTCTGGCCCTGCTCGTTGAGGCGGACGTCCACCCAACCGGTGAACAGATTCAGTTCGTTCCATTCACTCCGGCCGTGGCGGAGCAGGATGAGGGTGCGCGTCGCAGTCATGTCGCCAGTTTATCCGGGCGCGGGCCGGCGCTCGATTCGGATGCTGGGAGGATGGAGACATGGCGTCATCTCCCCTCGGTCGGCCGACCCGTGGCACCACGGGGACGAACCGGCTGCGGCGCAACGACCGCTGGATCGCCGCGAGCGATGCCCTGCGCCGGGCATCCGACCCACTGGTCATCGATCTGGGTTACGGCGCCAGCGGCGTCACGGCACTCGAGCTCGCGACGCGCCTGATCCGGGTGCGCGACGACGTCGAGGTGCGCGGCCTCGAGATCGACCCCGCGCGCGTCGCCACCGCCGATGCTCAGCTCGCCGAGGTCCGAGCCGGACGGACGCCCTTCGCGTCCGATCTGCCCGTCTCGTTCGCGCGAGGCGGTTTCGAGGTCCCGCTCCCCGGCGGACGGCGAGCCGCGGTGATCCGCGCCATGAACGTGCTGCGGCAGTACGACGAGCAGGATGTCCCGGACGCGTGGGCCCGCATGGCCTCACGCCTGGCGCCGGACGGCCTGCTGTTCGAGGGGACCTGCGATGAGATCGGCCGCGTCTCGAGCTGGATCGACGTCGACGCGCACGCCGTGCCGCTGCGCTTCACGATCTCCCTGCGCCTCGCCGATCTCGAGTGGCCGAGCATCGTCGCGGAACGCCTGCCGAAGGCGCTCATCCACCGCAACGTCCCGGGGGAACGGATCCACGCGCTGCTGGTCGATCTCGACCGCGAGTGGGAGCGGGCGGCGCCCCTGTCGACGTTCGGCGCCACGCAGCGTTTCCTCGCCGCGGTGAGCGCTCTTCGCGCGCAGGGGTGGCCGGTGCTCGGCGGCCGGACGCGCTGGCGGCTGGGCGAGCTCACGCTGCCTTGGGCGGCCGTCGCTCCCCTCGCGGACTGAGGTCAGCTGCCGACGCCGGTGCTGCGCGGGTCGGGCGCAGACGGACGACGAGACAGCCGCGTGAGGCGCGGGATGTCTGCCATGGCACCGGCATCCGCCGGCACGATCACCTGTTGGGACGCTGCGATGTCGATGCCGTCAGCACGCACCACGAGATCGCCGACCGGTGCGCGACGGGAGAGGATGGCGAGCGCGATCGGCCCGTCTTCGTGGTGCCGGGCCACCGACGTGATGTGCCCGACCTCTTCGTCCCCCGCGAACACCGTTGCCCCGGGCTCCGGCAGCACGGCGTCGCTGCCGTCGAGGTGGAGCGCTGCCAGACGGCGCGGAGGGTGTCCGAGGTTGTGCACCTTGGCGACCGTCTCCTGCCCGCGGTAGCAGCCCTTGTTCAGGTGCACGGCGCTGCGGATCCAGTCGGACTCGTGCGGCAGCGAGCGCTCGTCGACCTCGGCGCTCCACCGCGGACGCCAGGCGGCGATGCGCAGCGCCTCGGAGGCAAGGAGTCCCGCGAGGGCATCGCGGTCGATCGACGTGGCGAGCGCGTCCGCTGCGTCGGCGCTCAGGATCGCGACGCGCCACGCGTAGTCCGCCGCGGGATGCTCGGCGACCTCGGCGTACTGATGCCCTCCGCTGCTGATCCGCTGCCACGGATCCGCCCAGATCAGAGGGCTGCCGTTCGGCGCGAACGCTGCCGCGGATGCCGTCGGCGCCACCGCGCCCCCGTCGATGTAGCCGATCAGCGTGAGGTCGGGCCGCACATCGACCGTTGCCTGCGTGCGGAACTTCATGCGGGTCAGCCAGCCGGCGAGCGCCTCGGCGTCACCGGCATCGGCGAGAAGCCAGGTGGATGTGCCGTCGTCGAGGACACCGGCCGCGTGCTCGACGCGCCCCTGCGGGTCGAGCACCAGCAGCTCCGTGCTCTCGCCGGGGGCCAGATGGCCCACCGACTGCGAGGTGATCGAGTCGAGCCAGGTCAGCCGCTCGGGCCCCGAGACCTCGATGACCGTACGGTCGCCGAGAGGAGCAAGGGCCGCACCGTCGGCGAGTCGCCGCTGCTCGCGGAAGGCATCACCGAAGTGCATGATCCGGTCACCGTCGGACACGACGCCGTCGAGCTCGCCGAAGCCCGGCATCTCAGACCTTGGCCAGTCGCGCCGAGGCGTGCGAGCGGAGCGGGGTGCCGAGCGCTGCGACATCCCATGCCCACAGCAGGTGGCCGTCGACCAGGCCGTACATGCGGGACGAGGCGGTGTGCACCTTCGCGCCGGCGCTGCGGACGACGGCATCCGTGCCGATGTCGACGCGCGGTCCGTTGATCTCACCGATGTAGAGCTCGAGCGCGCCGTCGGAGTGCGCGACCGACACCTCGATCGGGAATCCGCCGCTGGGAGCGCGCAGTTCCTCGACGTCGTCGACGGTGCGCGTGACGGCGGGAGCCAGGGGCGGGAGCAGTGCGGGCCCCGGATCCGCCGGTGCGGCCGGGCGGGCGAGCCGCCAGAAGCCGGTCTCGGCGAGGAGCGCGGTGGCCGGTGCGCCGTCTTCCGAGAGGAACGTCGCGGTACCCGAATAGTTGAGGAACGGGCCGCCGTCGTGGCTGAAGCTGACCCGGTGTGTGAACTCGCCCTGCAGACGTTCGTCACCCACCGGATAGTCGATGACGCCCGTGCCCTCCCACACGCCGATCAACCACGCGAGCGGGGCGAGGTCGGCGGGAAGGTCGGTGGGGAGTTCGATCACGATCGCGTCAGCGCTGGCCGCGGAAGAGGTTGCGCAGCACCACTGCCGAGACGAAGACGATAGCGAGGCTCGCGAGGCCCAGCAGGCCGATGAAGAAGATTTCGAGCGCCATGAGGTCCATGTGCTCCACCTTACCGCGCCGCGCCGGCGTCAGGACGGGATCAACGCAGCCAGGCCGAAACCGATCGAGATGAGGCCCATCAGCAGCAGGGCGCCCGTGACGCTGCTCGCCACCCGGAAGATGAAGCCCTGCGTGCGCCCGTACCAGAGCTGCACGGCGAACGACAGCAGCACGACGCCGCCGAAGCCGACCAGCATCCAGGGCACGCGCCATTCCTCCGGCACGAAGATGCCGATCGCCACCGTGGCGACGAACGCCGTCGCCCACACGACGATCACACCGACGAACGCGTTGCGCGGTGCGAGTGCTGGATCCGTCATGACACCATTGTTGCGCATCGCGTCCCGGTATCATGGCGGCACGGCGTCGATCCCCCGTCGGTGAGGAGTGCGCGTGGCCCTGGTCCTGGTTCTGACCAACGCTCCGCTCTCGGAGCAGGTCCTGCCCGCTCTCGAGTTGCTGAGCCATAAAGCGCGCCAGATTCCAGCGGAGCCCGCGCAGCTGGTCAACGCCCCGGAGTACGACGTCGTGATCGTCGACGGTCGTCATGACCTGGTGGCGGCGAAGTCGCTGTGCCGCCTGCTGCGCGCCACCGGACAGGGCGCCCCCTTGCTCCTCGTGGTCACCGAGGGCGGGATGAGCGCGCTCTCCGGCGATTGGGGCATCGACGATGTCCTGCTCGTCACCGCCGGCCCTGCCGAGATCGACGCACGGCTGCGTCTCGCACTGGCGCGGCGCGATGACGTCGCCGAACCCTCGCGGGTGCAGGCCTCCGGCGTCACGATCGATGAGCAGTCGTACTCGGCGAAGCTGCGCGGCAGACCGCTGGACCTCACCTACAAGGAGTTCCAGCTGCTCCACTTCCTTGCCACACACCCGTCACGCGTCTTCACCAGGGAGCAGCTGCTCAGCGAGGTCTGGGGCTACGACTATTTCGGCGGCACCCGTACCGTCGACGTTCATGTGCGGCGGCTCAGGGCGAAGCTCGGCGACCAGGAGCAGATCATCGGCACGGTGCGCAACGTCGGCTATCGCTTCAACGTCAACGAGGACGAGAGCGTCGCCGCTGCCGGGTGAGGACGGACGCTGTTCACACGAGCGTCACCCGGCGGTGCTTAGATGTACCCCATGATCGATCCCGCACTCGCCGATGCCGGCCTCGGAGACGCCGAAGACGATGACTTCGACGCCATCGAGTCGCCCGACTCCCAGCTCCCGGACCACCGCTACCTTGATCGCGAGCTCAGCTGGCTCGCGTTCAACCAGCGCGTGCTGGAGCTCGCCGAGGATCCGTCGCTGCCCGAACTCGAACGGGCCAACTTCCTGGCGATCTTCGCCAGCAACCTCGACGAGTTCTTCATGGTGCGCGTCGCGGGCCTCAAGCGGCGCATCATGACCGGACTCGCGGTGCCGACCAACATCGGCCGCTCCCCCGTGGACGCCCTTGCGGACATCTCCCGCGAGGCGCACGCCTTGCAGCTGCGTCACGCGGATGCATGGATCTCGATGGTGCGACCCGCTCTCGCCGAGTCCGGCGTGGAGATCACCGACTGGTCCGAACTCACCGATGGCGAGCGCTCCGCCCTGTCCGAGTACTTCCAGGCCCAGGTCTTCCCGGTGCTGATGCCGCTGGCCGTCGACCCGGCGCACCCGTTCCCGTACATCTCGGGCCTCTCGCTGAACCTCGCCATCCGCATCCGCAACGCGCGGACCGGTCGGCAGGAGTTCGCGCGCCTCAAGGTGCCGCCCATGCTCCCCCGCTTCGTCGAGGTGCCCGGTGGTGGCGAGATCAAGCGCTTCCTGCGTCTGGAAGAGCTCATCGCGAACCACCTTGGCGATCTGTTCCCCGGCATGGAGGTGCTCGATCACCACGCGTTCCGGCTGACGCGCAACGAAGACGTGGAGATCGAGGAGGACGAGAGCGAGAACCTCATCCAGGCGCTCGAGGCTGAGTTGCTCCGTCGTCGGTTCGGCCCGCCGATCCGCCTGGAGATCACCGACGACATGGATGACGTCACCATGGACCTGCTGGTCCGTGAACTCGACATCACCGACCTCGAGATCTACCGCCTCCCCGGCCCGCTCGATCTGCGCGGCCTGTTCGATCTGTCCCGCATCGACCGCCCCGACCTGCGCTACCCGCCGCACCTGCCCACCACGGCCGTGGCCTTCCAGCCCGCGGGATCGAGCAACCGCGCCGACATCTTCAAGGCGATCCGCAAGTCGGACGTGCTGGTTCACCACCCGTACGAGTCGTTCACCACCAGCGTGCAGGCGTTCCTCGAGCAGGCTGCCCGCGACCCGCACGTGCTCGCCATCAAGCAGACGCTGTACCGCACCTCCGGCGACAGCCCCATCGTGCAGGCGCTCATCGACGCGGCCGAGGCCGGCAAGCAGGTTCTGGCACTCGTCGAGGTGAAGGCGCGATTCGACGAGGCCAACAACATCGTCTGGGCGCGCAAGCTCGAGAAGGCCGGCGTGCACGTGGTCTACGGACTCGTCGGGCTGAAGACGCACTGCAAGCTCGCCCTCGTGATCCGCGAAGAAGACGGCAAGCTCCAGCACTACTCCCACGTCGGCACCGGCAACTACAACCCGAAGACCAGCCGCATCTACGAGGACTTCGGCCTCTTCACCGCAGATGCGCAGGTCGGCAAGGATCTGACCCGACTCTTCAACGAGCTGAGCGGTTATGCCATCGAGAAGAAGTTCAAGCGGCTCCTCGTCGCCCCGTTGCACCTGCGCAAGGGTCTCGTCCGCCAGATCGACGCCGAACGCAAGAACGCCGAGGCCGGCGTGCCCGCGCACATCCGCATCAAGGTCAACTCGATGGTCGACGAGGAGATCATCGACGCGCTGTACCGCGCGAGCGCCGCGGGAGTGAAGGTCGACGTCTGGGTGCGCGGCATCTGCAGCCTGCGCACGGATCTCGACGGCATCAGCGACAACATCACGGTGCGCAGCATCCTCGGCCGCTATCTGGAGCACTCGCGGATCTTCGCGTTCGAGAACGGCGGTGACCCGCAGGTGTACATCGGCAGCGCCGACATGATGCACCGCAACCTCGATCGTCGCGTGGAAGCACTGGTGCGGGTCACCGATCCCGCCCACCTGAAGGAGCTGCAGACGTTCTTCGACCTGGCGATGGATGCCGGGACGACCTCGTGGCACCTGGGCGCCGGCGGCGTCTGGGAGCGCCACGCCGTGGACGCGGACGGCAAGCCCCTGATCGACCTGCAGGATAAGACCATGGGGTTGATCCAACGGCGTCGCCGCGCACGGGCGGTTCGATGAACACTCGGCAGCTGCAGCTCCCGCCCGACACGGCGACCGGGTCGAAGTGGGCGGACAAGGCCGTGTATGCGGCGGGAGCTGTGGTCTGGCGGCTCGTCGAGGGCAAGCTGCGGATCCTCCTGATCCACCGCACGAAGTACCGCGACGTCACCCTGCCCAAGGGCAAGGTCGACCCCGGAGAGATGCTCGCCGAGACCGCCGTGCGGGAGGTGCACGAGGAAACCGGCATCCGCGTCTCGCTCGGCGTATCGGTCGGTGTGAGCCGGTACCACCTGGCATCCCAGAAGCAGAAGGTCGTGCACTACTGGGCGGCGGAAGCGACGGACGCCGCCATCCGGGAGTCGACGTTCGTGCCCAACCGGGAGATCGCCGCGTTGGAGTGGGTCAGCGTGAAAAAGGCGCGTGCGCGCCTGAGCTACCCCGTCGACCTCGAGATCCTCGACTTCTTCTCCAACCTCGTCGACGACGGCGTGCTGCGCACCTTCCCCGTGATCGCGCTGCGGCATGCGAAGGCCACGCCCCGTTCGGAGTGGGACGGGTCGGATGCCTCCCGTCCGCTCACCGAGCGCGGACGCAAGCAGGCGAAGTCGATCGTGGGACCGCTGCGTGCCTTCGGCGTGCGCCGGATCGTGACCAGTGACGCGGTGCGCTGCGTCGAGACGATCACCCCTCTCGCCCGTGCGCTCGATCGCAAACCCGTGAAGACCGACAAGATGAGCCAGGACGCCTGGGAAGACGGCGAGTCCGATCTGCGCGCGGTCGTCGGACGCCGTATCCGCGCCGGCAAGCCGGCCGTGCTGTGCAGCCACGGCCCGGTGCTGCCCGGCCTGCTCTCGGAGATCGCGCTGGCAACCGGCACCATCCAGGGCTCGTATCTCAGCAGCGCCGCAGACCTCGAGCCGGCCGCGTTCTCGGTCGTCCACCTCTCCTCCACGAATCCCGGATCCGGGATCATCGCGATCGAGACCCACATCCCGAAGGTCTGATGCGTCGACGGGCTCCGCGCCCCAGGGCCGCAATCTCGCGGGAGCACCCCAGAGAGTCGCCCGTCGTTCACCTGCCGTTCACCTGCTCGGGAGAGTCTCGTTAACCGTCGCCCATAGCGTCACTGTGTGCCCTGCACCGGGCCCCACCCATCAAAGATCGAAGGATCCACAGTGAAGATCTCCCGAATCGCACGAATCGGCGCCATCGGCGCCGTCGCCGCTCTCGCCCTCGCCGGCTGTGCCGCGAACGAAGGCGGCACCGGTTCCACCGAAGCTCCCACCTCCGACGTCGCGGCCGTCAGCGGCTCGCTCGTCGGCGCCGGCGCATCCTCGCAGCAGGTCGCCATCCAGGCGTGGACCGCCGAGTTCCAGAAGACCAACCCCGACGCCCAGGTCGAGTACGACCCGCAGGGCTCGGGCGGCGGCCGCGAGTCCTTCCAGCAGGGTGCGGTCAACTTCGCCGGTTCCGACCGCGCGTTCAAGACCGACGAGATCTCGGCCGGTGGCTTCGGCGCGTGCGTCGACGGCTCCGACCTCATCGAGATCCCGGCCTACGTCTCCCCGATCGCCATCGTCTTCTCGCTCGACGGCGTGGACGAGCTGAACCTCGCCCCCGAGACCATCGCGTCGATCTTCGCCGGCAAGATCGCCAAGTGGAACGACCCGGCCATCGCCGCGGACAACCCCGACGCTGAGCTCCCCGACCTCGCCATCACGCCGGTGCACCGCTCCGACAAGTCGGGCACCACGGGCAACTTCACCGACTACCTCGCGCAGACCGCGGGCGACGTGTGGACCGCGGGCAGCGTCGAGGAGTGGCCGGCCGACCTCGCCGGCGAGTCCGCCGAGAAGACCTCGGGTGTCGCCAACGCCGTCAAGGGCGGACAGGGCCTCATCGGCTACATCGACTCGTCGCAGGCTGCCGACTTCTCGGCCGTCAACGTCAAGGTCGGCGACAAGTTCGTGCCGCACTCAGCCGAGGGCGCCGCTGCCACGCTCGACGCGTCGAAGATCGAGGAAGGCCGCACCGACGGCGACCTCGCCTTCGCGATCGACCGCACCACGACCGCTGATGGCGCGTACCCCGTGCTCCTCGTCAGCTACCTCATCGGCTGCGCCGAGTACGAGGACGAGAACGTCGCCGCACTGACCAAGGCGTTCTTCACCACGGCGATCAGCGCCGAGGGCCAGGACGTCGCCGCGACGAACGCCGGCAGCGCCCCGATCTCGGACGACCTGCGCACGCAGGCACAGGCTGCGATCGACCTCATCAAGTGAGTCGATGACGGTCTCCGGGATGCCATACGGCGTCCCGGAGACCGTCTGCTCGCGTCAGACACCCGATCTCCACTGAGCAGGAAGCAGCTCCCATGACAGCCACGACCTCGCCGGCGTCTACGCGCATCGTCGCGAAGAAGCGCGCCGGTGACCTCTGGTTCTCCGGAACGGCGGTCGCCGCCGGGTCCATGATCATGATCACGCTGGCCGCGGTCGCGATCTTCCTCATCGTTCAGTCGATCCCGGCCTTCACCGCGACCGCCGAAGAGGCCTCCCTCCTCAAGACCAACTTCTGGGACTACGTCGGTCCGCTCCTCTTCGGCACCGTCTGGGCGGCCTTCCTGGCCCTCCTCCTCGCCGTCCCCCTCTCGCTCGGCGTGGCGCTCTTCATCACCCACTACGCCCCGCGACGACTCGCTCAGGGTCTGGGCTACGTGGTCGACCTGCTCGCCGCCGTCCCTTCGGTCGTCTTCGGCCTCTGGGGCATCCTGGTCCTCGCACCCGCGGTGCAGCCCATCTACGTCTGGCTGAACACGAACGCCTCCTGGATCCCGTTCTTCGGTGGCGTCGTCTCCCCCACGGGCCGCACGATCCTCACCGCCGCCATGGTGCTCGCGGTCATGGTCGTCCCGATCATCACGGCCATCTGCCGCGAGATCTTCCTGCAGACCCCTCGCCTCCACGAGGAGGCCGCCCTCGCCCTCGGCGCCACCCGCTGGGAGATGGTCCGGATGGCTGTTCTGCCCTTCGGCCGATCCGGAATCGTCTCCGCCTCGATGCTCGGCCTCGGCCGGGCGCTCGGTGAGACCATGGCCGTCGCGATGGTGCTCTCGGTGAGCAAGGCCGTCACGTTCGAACTGCTCACCTCCACGAACCCCTCCACGATCGCAGCCAACATCGCGCTGACGTTCCCCGAGGCGTACCAGGTCAACATCAACATCCTCATCGCGACCGGTCTGATCCTGTTCGTCGTGACCTTCGCGGTGAACGCGATCGCACGCTGGTTCGTGAACCGCCGCAAGGAATTCTCGGGAGCGAACTGACATGACCGTTACCGCCCCCGAAACATCGCTCGCCGCGAGCGCGGCCCCGTCCCCGCTCGCGCTCAGCTCGGGACACCTCCCTCGCTGGTCGCCCTGGGCTCTTCTCGGCCTCTCCCTCCTGATCGGGTTCACGCCGTTCGCCATCACGGCGCTCGCCAGCGGATCCGACCTCAACATCGCCGGCTCCGTCGTCTTCGGGGCCCTCATCTACCTGGTGCTCATCTACGTGATGTCACGCATCATCGAGAGCCCCCGGAAGGCGCTCGACCGTCTGATCACCGGCGTCGTCACCTCGGCGTTCGCGATCGCGATGGTGCCGCTGGTCTCCGTCGCCATCACGGTGGTCGCCAACGGGGTCGCCCGCTTCGACGGACTGTTCTTCTCCTCGTCGATGCGCGGTGTCCTCGGCGAGGGCGGCGGCGCCCTCCACGCCATCATCGGCACGCTCCTCGTCACCCTCGCCGCCGCGGTCATCTCGATCCCGATCGGCCTGATGACGGCCGTATACCTGGTCGAGTACGGCAAGGGCGGGCGCATGGCCCGCACCATCACCTTCCTGGTCGACGTCATGACGGGTATCCCCTCGATCGTCGCCGGCCTGTTCGCCTACGCGGTCTTCGCCCTGATCTTCGGACCCGGCGTGCGCATGGGCATCGCCGGCTCGGTCGCCCTGGCCGTGCTCATGATCCCGGTCGTCGTGCGCTCCACCGAGGAGATGCTGCGGCTCGTACCGAACGAGCTGCGCGAAGCGGCTTACGCGCTCGGGGTGCCGAAGTGGCTCACGATCGTCAAGGTGGTCCTCCCCACCTCGATCGCCGGAATCACGACCGGTGTGATGCTCGCCATCTCCCGCGTGATCGGCGAGACGGCGCCGCTGCTCCTCACGGCCGGATTCACCGACGCCATGAATTACAACCTGTTCAGCGGCCGCATGCAGACTCTCCCCGTGTTCACGTACTCCCAGTACGCGTACCAGGGCATCCCTGCGGAGGCATACGTCGAACGGGCTTGGGCAGCCGCCCTGACGCTCATCATCATCGTCATGCTGCTCAACCTGATCGCCCGCCTCGTGGCGAAGATCTTCGCCCCCAAGACCGGCCGCTGAGCCCTCGACCCGACAAGCAAGGAACAGCAGTGTCCAAGAGCATCGAAGTCAACGACCTGAACGTCTACTACAGCGACTTCCTCGCCGTGGAAGGGGTCTCCCTCGACATCCAGCCACGCAGCGTCACGGCCTTCATCGGCCCGTCGGGCTGCGGGAAGTCCACGTTCCTGCGCACGCTCAACCGCATGCACGAGGTCATCCCCGGCGCCCGCGTCGAGGGAGAGGTGCTGCTCGACGGCAAGGACCTCTACGGCCCCGGCATCGACCCGGTGCTCGTGCGCCGCCAGGTGGGCATGGTGTTCCAGCGCCCGAACCCGTTCCCCACGATGTCGATCAAGGAGAACGTCCTCGCGGGCGTGAAGCTCAACAACAGCCGCATGTCGAAGAGCGATCAGGACGCCCTCGTGGAGAAGTCCCTGGTCGGAGCGAACCTCTGGAACGAGGTCAAGGACCGCCTCGACAAGCCGGGGTCGGGCCTTTCCGGCGGACAGCAGCAGCGTCTGTGCATCGCCCGCGCGATCGCCGTGTCGCCGCAGGTGCTGCTGATGGACGAGCCGTGCTCGGCCCTCGACCCGATCTCGACCTATGCGATCGAGGAGCTGATCGGCGAGCTCAAGAACGAGTTCACGATCGTCATCGTCACGCACAACATGCAGCAGGCATCCCGCGTGTCCGACAAGACGGCATTCTTCAACATCGCCGGCACGGGCAAGCCGGGCAAGCTCATCGAGTACGACGACACGACGAGCATCTTCACCACGCCGTCCGTACAGGCCACCGAGGACTACGTCTCCGGCCGCTTCGGGTGAGCTGAGGCTTCCGCGAAGAGGGTCCAGGAGTATCTACTCCTGGGCCCTCTTCTGTGCGCACCCGCGGACGCTCAGTCGCGCGGGGAGAGCAGGTAGCGGTTCAGGTCGGCGGTCAGGGCCTGGTCGACCGGGAGGGTGACGTCGTCGACGGCGGTGATGGCCGCAGCGAGGCGGACGCTCGACACGAGCCACGCGGCATCCGCCTGCAAGAGATCCGTCGCCGGGATGCGGTCGTAGCCGACCTCGAATCCCTGCGCAGCGAGGTGCTCGTACACACTGAGCTGCGTCGTGCCGTGCAGGATGCCGCCGTTCGGGGCCGGCGTGACGAAGCGGTCGCCGAAGCGGAGGATGAGCGAAGCCGTCGGCGCCTCCAGCACGAAGCCGTCGCTCGACAGGAAGATCGCATCGTCCGCCCCGCGCCGGTGCGCCTCGCGGAGCGCCGCCATGTTCACCGCGTACGAGAGCGTCTTCGCGCCCAGCAGCAGCCACGGCGCTCGCTCGGCCGCACCCAGGTCGTATCCGCGATCGAGGGTGACGACGCGCACGCCCGTCTCCCGTACGGCGGAGAAGTCGGATGCCGGCGCGGCCGTCACCCACGCGGTCGGCGTGGGCCCGTGCTCGACGCCGCGGCTGAGGATGAGCTTGATCACGGATTCGCCCGCACCCAGCTGGGCGGCCGCCCGGTCGATGGCCTGGCGCCACTGCGCGAGGTTCGGCACGGGAAGATCGCACAGGCGTGCCGAATGCGCGAGCCGCTCGAGGTGCGGGACGACCTCTTGCGCATGCCCGTCGACCACGCCGATCGACTCGAACACGCCGTCACCGCGCTGCGTGCTCAGCTCCCCCACGCTGAGCGCCGGAGCCGCGGCGTCCACCTGCGTGAACGTGTCGGCGTACTCGGAGCGCTGCTCCTCGGCGGCCACGGGATCGATCATGAGTGCGAAACGCCCGGTCATGATCCGAGCCTAGAGGGCGGGAATAGGCGTGGCCGCATCGCGTTACAATTGAGTGGCCGGGCCGCATAACCCCGGGCTCCATTTTTCGCCGCTACGAGCGGCCTTCCGCCGAGAGGCGTTCTTGCGGCCCGGTCTTTTCTTTGTCCGGCGCATTCCCAGGGCCTCTCGGCCCGTCGGAACGTGTCCGTCAGCTGAGAGCCCCCGTGCGCCACAGCACCGCGGCGGCCGCCAGATCCTGCGCATAGCTGCTCAGGCGCAGCGCTCGGGTGGTCAACTCACTCGCTCGCGAGGGCTCGGTCGGCTCGTAGTCGTCCGCCGTGTGCGTCGCACCCGAAGCCTGCACCCGGCAGAACGCGGCAGCGCGGTCGAGGGCCACGGCGAAGTCGCCGCGGAATGCCCCGCGCAGGATCGTGTCGACCAGCGCGACTAGCTCATCGGGACTCGCCGGCACGGGAGCACCGGCGATCACGACGTCTGCCGAAGCCAGCTCCACCCGACCGCGGTCGTAGAGCAGCGCGGCCGTGCGGGCGTCGGCGTGGATCGCGAGCTGCAGCACGTACAGGCGCCACAGAGCTCCGGGAAGCGTGCGGGACGGAGCCTTGGACCACAGCTCCGCGATCTCGTCGATGCCGTGCTCGGAGGTGAACGCCACGAGCCGCTCCGCGCTGGCTCCACTCTCGTCTGCGCGGACGCGGGTCAGCAGAGCGGATGCCGTGGCGTGTGCGACCCGCGTCTCTTCGGCGGGATCGTGCGCGCCGACGATGTTGTCGAAGGACGAGGTCGGTCGGCGCACGGGGCGGTGGTGCTGCTCAGGCATCCATCCAGGGTACGCGCGATCGGCGACGCTCAGGCCGTGGGGATGACGATCACCGGGTCGGTCGTCGGCTGCCCCGTCGGCGACCCGCCCGCCTGCTCGACGGTGACCGCGATCGCATCGCCCGCCTGCATGTCGCCATCGAGCAGGGCGGTCGCATCACCGCCGTCGACATCGAACACGCCCGCCGAGACCGGGGCATCACCGCGCACGAACCAGAGTTCGTAGGTCTCGCCCTCCCCCGGATTCGGGAGCCCGTCCGCCACCAGCACGGCCTTGCCGACCGAGCCCGACCAGTGCGCCGTGGCCGTTCCGCCGTCATCGAGCGCGACCGTCGCCTGCTCGGCGTCTCCTGCCGCTTCGATCTCCTGCAGGGCGACCACGCTCGCGGGGCGGTTCAGCTGCTGATTCAAGGCCACTGCGCCGATGCCGACACCGACGAGGAGGGCGAGGCACGCGGCCAACGCGAACACCGTGCGAGTCCAGCGGCGCGGCTGCGGGGACTCGACGGCGGGCTCCTCCGCGGCGCGGCTTACCGGTTCGGGAGCGGCCGCACGCGGCTCGTCTCCGTCCGACGCGCGCCACTGCGGCGTCACGGCGATCTGCGCGAGCAGAGCGGATCGGATGCTCGCGGGCGGATCCACCGTCGCGGCCGTCTCGGCGAGCATCCCGGCTGCACCGGCATCCGCTTCGACGATGGTCTGCCATTCCGGGTGTGCGGCGAGCGCGTCGTGGAAGCGGCGCTCATCTTCTGCCGACAGAGCGTGCAGGGCGGCACCTGCCGCGAGCTCTGCGAACTCCTTCTCGTTCATGCCGTCACCCCCATCGCCGTGCGCAGTCGGGTCAGCCCGTCTCGCATTCGTGTCTTGATCGTTCCCAGCGGCGCGCCCACCAGGGCCGCGATCTCGTTCTGACTGTAACCGCCGTAATAGGCGAGGACGAGTGCCTCGCGCTGCACCTCAGGAAGCCCCGAGAGAGCGTCGACGACCTTCTCGCCTTCGATTCCCAACTCCACCTGTTCTGCGACGCTGTCGTGTGCCACACCGATGTCCTTGAACCCGGCCCGCACATCGCGGTCGGCGCTCGACTGCGATGCCCGCACCCGGTCGACGGCCCGACGATGTGCGATCGTCATGACCCACGCTCGTCCCTGACCTCTGTTCGGAGCGAAGCGGGAAGCGGATTGCCAGATCTCCAGGAAGACCTCCTGCAGGACCTCCTCGCTCTGCGCCCGGTTCACCAGGACACGGAGGATCAGCCCGAAGGCGCGGGAGGAGAGGGCGTCGTAGAGGGCCGCGAAGGCAGCCTGGTCACCGTCGGCGACGCGCACGAGGAGGTCGCCGACAGCATCCTGCGTCGCGCCGTCCTCCGGGACGTCCATTCCGTCGATGACCATCTCCACAAGCATGCCGTATCTCCTCTCCCTACCCGCGCAGACGTCACCCGAATGTGAAGGAATAGACCTGGATCCCCGGCGGCACGTCGAGCGTGAGGGTGCCTTCGGCGATATCGGCCTGCTTGAGCAGCTCGTACGAGCGCGGAGTGCCGTCGATCGCGATGGTCTCCGTCGATCCGTCGTCGCGGCGGAGCTCGATGTCTCCCGTCCCGGCGACCACGACCCGCACTTCGGCGGCGTGATACTCGAGACTGATCCGGCCGTCGTCGCTCTCGGGAGTCGCGAACTGCGTCTCGATCGTCCAGTCGCCGTCGAGCGCGAAGCTGTCCGCCGGCTGATCCTTCGGGATCGTGTACGCGTTCGTGCCGGAGCGGTAGTCGCCGCCGCCGCCGTAGTTCACGTCCTTCGACGAGCCCAGGAACGTCTCCCTCGTGGTCGACCCCACATCGGGTGTGTCATCCTCGACGTCGGTCGCGCCAGGAAGGTCGACGGACGGATCCGCGTCCTTCAGCAGCTCACGGATCATCGACTCGGTCGCGGCATAGTTTCCCTCGCCGAACGAGATGTGGCGCACGGTTCCCTCCGCATCGATCAGGTAGTGCGCGGGCCAGTAGCGGTTGCGGTAGTTCGTCCACGTCGACAGGTTGTTGTCGAGGGCGACCGGGTACTCGATGCCGAAGTCCCGCGCACCGGCCGCCACATTGCCCGGGTCCTTCTCGAACGCGTACTCGGGAGAGTGGATGCCGATCACCTGGAGCCCCGCATCGCGGTACGCCTCATCCCAGGCGACCACATGCGGCAGCGAACGCTGGCAGTTGATGCACGAGTACGCCCAGAAGTCGATCAGCACCACCTGGCCGCGCAGGTCCTTCAGGTCGAGGGCCTCACCATCCGGCGTGTTGAGCCATTCCTGGATGCCCTTGATCGACGGCGCCGTTCCGCACGACTCGAGTTCCTCCGCACCGTTGGTGCACTTGTCGAGGTCTTTGTTCTCCTCATTGACGAGTCCGCCGAGGTCGAGGGCGTCCTTCACCTGATCGGAGTCGGCGATCTGCTCCTGCAGCGGAGCGGTGTAGTCGGGCAGCAGACGCTGCAGAGCCTGCGGCACGTTGAACACGAGTCCGACGGCGAGCGCGATCATCGCGATGCCGGCGGCGATGCGCAACCCGCGCTCCTTCGAGCGGAAAGAGCGGATGCGCTCGACGACGCTGCGACCGGCGAGGGCGAAGATCAGCAGCGGCACCGCCACCCCGATCGAGAACGACACGGTGAGCAGCACGGTTCCGATGCCGATCTGACCGGTGGAGCCCGCGACGATGATGGCGGCCAGCACGGGGCCGGCACAGGGCACGAACACGGCACCGAGCGCAAGGCCGACGCCGAAGCCGCTCCCCCGGTTCTTCACCTCGCGCTGTCCGAACCGCTGGAACGGCCGCTCGAGGATGTGCTGGAACCGCGGCACGATGAGCCCGACGCCGATGATGATCAACACCGCGATGCCGACCCAGCGGATGATGTCCTGCGGCAGATTCAGCAGTCCGAGCAGCAGTGAGCCGCCGAGCGTGACGAGTGTGAAGCTCAGCACCAGCCCCGCGATCACGAAGTAGGGACGGCTGCGCCTGGCGGGCACCACCTCGTCTTCGTACCGTGCCGACTGCGCACCCCCGGTGAGGAAGATCACGGGCAGCACGGGCAGGATGCACGGCGAGATGCCGGTGATGAGCCCGCCGAGCAGGCCGATGATGATCAGGTCCATGAGGTCCCCACTTCTGTCGGGAGCTGTTCGCTCCGGGGGCGACAACGGATTGGATTCGATCGATCTGAGAGATTTCTGAGATTTCTCCCATCCGATCTCGAAGGTGCTCCGAACAGCCCTCGACGCCACGGAGAGGCCGTGGCTCAGTTCTTGAAGGAGCTCGACATGTTCAGCACCAAGAAGAAGGTCACCGCAGCCATCACCCTCGGCCTGGCGAGCGCGTTCCTGCTCTCCGCCTGTTCGATGGGCAGCGGCAGCACCACGGAGGAGTCCACCGAGCCCAAGGCTCCCGAGACGTCGGAGTCGACGCCGATGGAGATGGACCCGGCCGCGAACCTCGTGGGCCCCGGTTGCGCCGCCTACGCCGAAGCCGTGCCGGAGGGCGCAGGATCGATCCAGGGCATGTCCCAGGACCCGGTCGCTGTCGCCGCATCCAACAACCCGATGCTGACCACGCTGGTCGCAGCGGTGAGTGGACAGCTCAACCCCGACGTGAACCTCGTCGACACGCTCAACGGAGACGAGTTCACCGTGTTCGCACCGGTGGATGACGCCTTCGCGAAGATCGACCCGGCCACCATCGAGGCTCTCAAGACCGACAGCGCGACACTGAGCTCGATCCTGACGTACCACGTGGTCCCCGGCCAGATCGAGCCGGCCGACATCGAGGGCATGCACAAGACGGTCCAGGGTGCCGACCTCGAGGTCACCGGCAGCGGCGATGACTGGATGGTCAACGACGCCAAGATCGTCTGTGGTGGAGTGCAGACCGCGAACGCGACCGTGTACCTGATCGACACGGTCCTGATGCCCCCGGCTTCCTAAGCACGGGATGGCCGGGAGGAGGACCCGGCACGCGGCCTTCTCGGAGTAGGGGGAGCCACCCGAGAAGGAGACGGGGCCGTCGGCGATGTTGCATCGCCGACGGCCCCTCGTCGTGCGCACTAGACTTTGAGGAGGGGCCTCTAGCTCAGTTGGCAGAGCATCGGACTTTTAATCCGCGGGTCGTGGGTTCGAGCCCCACGGGGCCCACCGCAGGGTGAGCGCGGCGGCATCTGTCTCAGGATTCGCCGTCGTGCTCGCCCGCCAGCAGTTCCGCGCGGATGTCGGCCACGCCACTGGGCAGCGTCTCGCCTTCGAGTTCGAACGTCGGGGCTTTCGGGGTACCGCCGATCGCGCACACCGCGACGCTGTCCTGGCCGTCCAGCGTCTTGGGGATGACGACGAACCAGAGGGACTTCTCCGCAAGCCACTCGGTGGTCGCCATGTCGGCGTAGTAGGTCGCGTCCGGTGCCAGGCTGCGTGTCTTCTCGGTGCAGAGCTTCACGAGCTGGGGACCGGAGAATTCCGAGGCGGCCTCCGTCGGGTCCGGGGTCGGCGCGGAGGTCTCAGACGGTGTGGGAGTGGGCGACGTGGGCGCAGAGGTCGACGACGTCGACGGCGACGGGCTCGGAGCCGGCTCGGGGGCGCAGCCCGCGAGCAGAATGAGCACCGGCAGAAGGACGAGAGCAGGACGAACGCGCATGTCTGGATGCTACTGCCGCCGCAGCGGAATCCGAGGGGAGCGCTCCGGAGACGACGGCTTCTCCTGTATCACCGGCACATCGCAGTGGCCACCCCCTTCACACATCCGGTCATCCCAGGAGAGGGTCTACTCGTCCGCTCCCCGCGGACGACCCTCCACGAAAGGACGACGAACCATGACTCTCACCGGCAACCGAGTGGCATTCCTGGCGACGGACGGATTCGAGGACAGCGAGCTCACCAGTCCCTGGGATGCGGTGACCGCCGAGGGCGCGAGCGCGACGCTGATCGCCCCGGACGGCGCCGCGATCACCGGGAAGAACGGTCACGAGCAGGCCGTGGATCTCCTCGCCTCCGACGCCTCGGCCGACCAGTTCGACGCTCTCGTGCTCCCCGGCGGCGTCGTGAACGCCGACCACCTGCGCCTCGACAAGCCGTCGATCGCCCTGGCGCGGGCCTTCTTCGAGCAGCACAAGCCGGTGGGCGTGATCTGCCACGGCGCCTGGATCCTCATCGAGGCCGGTGTCGTGGACGGGCGGACGCTCACCAGCTACCCGAGCCTGACGACCGACCTCCGCAACGCCGGGGCGACCTGGGTCGACGAGGAGGTCGTCGTGGACGAGGGCCTCGTCTCCAGCCGCACGCCCGACGACCTGCCCGCCTTCAACGCGAAGCTCGTCGAGGAGATCGGCGAGGGCAAGCACTCCGGGCAGACCGCCTGAGCGGTGGTGTCAGGCCCGCGCCCGGTGCCGTCGGACGGCCGCGCGGTTCGCACAGCGCACGGAGCAGAAGCGCTGGCGGCCGTTGCGAGTCACATCCGCGACGACGTTCGTGCACGGCGCGGCCTGACACCTCCCCAGCCTGCTCATCCCGCGGGTCACGAGGTGCAGCGAGGTGCCGAGGCTGATGATCGCCCGCAGCACGTACGGCAGTGACGGCACGTCGTCGCGGTAGTGCAGGTGCCAGCCCTCCCCGTCGTGGTTCGTGAGCCGCGGGTAGGCGGCGGCGGCCGCGAGCTGCGCGTTCAGCAGCAGAGCACGGGCGTCGGGGTCGGACTCGTCGACGATCGTGAGCCAGTCGTCGATGACCGCCCTGATCTTCTCGTGGTCGTCGGCAGCCGGCGGGAAGGTCTGCGTCATGCCCAACTCGAGGGTGCGCTCCGCGATCCCGGCACGGTCGGACGGCCAGTCGTTGGCGAGGGAGGCGGCCAGGAGCACCGCATATTCTCCGTAAGGGTTGAGATGCATAAGACCATTACACCACGCTGGATGCATGACCTCGCAGAACACCCTCCCGATCCCCCGCATCCGGCCCGAGATAGAGACCCACGAGCACGCGTGGCTCGTCGAATCCCGGCATCCGACCAGTGAGGGCGTCGTCCTCTACGTACGGTGCGGGGGCTGCGGCACCCGCCGCGTCGACCTGCAGTCGCACCCGCACACGCCGCCGACCGCGCTGAGCACGGAGACCGGCGGGGTCCAGGGCTGAGTCTCAGGCCTCGACGATCTCGCCGTTCCGCGGAATCCACCAGGCGCCATCGCGTCGGCCGAAGGCGATCGGGATGCCACGGGCCTCGCGAGCGAGCGAGTCGGACACCTGAACATGCAGGTGCGGTTCCGTGCTGTTGCCCGAGTTGCCGCACTCCCCCAGCTGTTCGCCGATCGCGACGCTCTGACCTCTGTGCACCCGGACGCTCCCCTTCCGCAGATGTGCGAGAAGCACAAGGGCGTCGCCCACGCGAACCGCCACGTGATTTCCCGCGATCGCCGGAGCACCCCCGCGAATGCGCGATGGCTGAGTGAGCGCGTACGCGATCAGCGACAGCGGTGACCGTCGCGCGACGTGGTCGCTCTCGCCGTCGTGGACGGCCACGACCTCGCCCGCCGCGGGGCTGAGGATCGGGCGGCCGAACCCGGCGAAGGTGTCCGGGTCCTCCGTGCCGATCAGACTCGCGACGGTGCGCGGGGCGCTGCGCCCGTCCGGCCCGACGGGCACGAAGTCGATCGCGTGCGACGTGCCGAACAGGTCGGTGCCGTGGCTGGGAATGCGGGATGCCGGACTGTTCTGAACCAGCCACCGTCCGGTGAACGGCAGGGCCAGCTCGACGGCATCCGGCGGGGTCACGCCGTCAGCTCGATGAGTGTGCGCGTCGTCCGGAGGTTGCGCGCGGTCCCGGCCACTCCCAGCGCACGGTCCAACACCGCCTTCGTGAGTTTCGTGGAGTGCACGCCGCCACTCCCGTAGTCGATCCACAGGTCGTTGCCGATCAGCGCGATACGCTCCTCCGGCAGACGTCGCTCCTCCAGCGCCTCGATCGCCCCTGCCGAGGGCGATCCCTCGAGGAACATCACGTGCACGAACTTCACGTCACCCTCGGGGAACGGCTGAGCGGACTCCGACGCGACCAGCTGCGTGTGTGTCCGGTGGATGACCGGGGTGTCGACCCCGAACTCCTCGTGGATCGCGACGCGCACGGCGGAGCATGCGGCATCCGGGTTCTTCGGCGTCGCGCAGACGATGTTGCCGCTCGCGATGTAGGTCGACACGTCGGCGAGATCGGTCTCGGTCGCCAGCACCTCTCGCAACCGTGCCATCGGCACGCTGTTGCGCCCGCTGACGTTCACAGCCCGGAGCAGCAGGACGCTGCGGCTCACGCGTCGGTGCTCTCGACCAGTTCCGCCCCCGCATGCACGAGTTCTGCGAGGGCCGCTTCGCTCGGCTCCGATGCCACCCCGGCGATGAGGTCGGTCAGGATGCGGACGTGGACGCCGTGGGCGATCGCGTCGAGCGCGGACGCTCGCACGCAGTGATCGGTCGCGATGCCGATCACGTCGGCGCTGAGCACACCCGCAGCAGTGAGGAGCGCGCCGACGGTCTCACCCGCCTCCGTCTCCCCCTCGAACATCGAGTAGGCCGGCTTGCCCTGCCCCTTGCGGACGTGGTGCGTCACGGCATCCGTCACCAGGAGCGGATCGTACTCCGCACCGTCGGTACCCGCGACGCAGTGCACCGGCCACGAGTCGACGTAGTCGGGCGTCTCCGCGAAGTGTCCGCCGTTGTCGCCCTCCGCGTCATGCCAGTCCCGCGACGCGATGATCACCCCATAGTCCGAAGAGTGCGCGGCAAGGAAGCTCGTGACGGCGGCGGCCACCGCATCGCCGCCCGCAACGGCCAGCGCACCACCCTCCGTGAAATCGTTCTGCACATCGACGATGAGAAGCGCTCTGCTCATGATTCGAGGGTACGCCGCAGGGAACGGGAAAGGCCCCGCGATGTTTTCACATCACGGGGCCTTCGGAGCCGCCTGTCAGAATCGAACTGACGACCTTCTCATTACGAGTGAGATGCTCTGCCGACTGAGCTAAGGCGGCGTGCGACGCGTGAGCGGCACGATCACCGATATTACCCTGTCTCGTGCTCGCTCGCGAATCGAGCCCGCCTCACTCGCAGCGCAGGCCGTCTTCGGGCACCACATCGTCGAGCAGGAACGCCTCGACGGCGTCGTCCACGCAGATGTTGCCCTTGTTGTAACCGGTGTGGCCCTCGCCGACGCGGGTGATGAGGACGCCTTCTTCGAGCTGGTCGGCGAGCGACTCGGACCACTCGTACGGCGTCGCCGGATCGTTCGTCGTGCCGATCACGAGGATGGGGCCCGCACCCTCGGCCGTGATCTCGCCGCGCGTGCCGGTGGGCGGGTAGGGCCAGACCTCGCAGGAATCGGGTCCGGTCCAATAGGGGGCGATCGTCGGCGCCCCCTCCGCGATCTTGGCCTCGATCGCGGCTTCGGCGGCCGGATCGTCTTCGACCGGATAGTCCATGCAGTTGTATGCCCGGAAGGCCTCGGTGGAGTTGTCGGTGTAGACCCCGTCATCGCCGCGCTTGTTGTAGTAGTCGGCGAGCAGGAAGGCCGTGGTCGGGTCGCCCTGCAGCGCCTCCTCGAGCGCCTGGGTGAGGATGTCCCAGCTGTCCTGCGAGTACAGCGCGGCGATGATCGCCGTCAGTAGCGAGTCCGCACCCATCATGCGTCCGTCGCCGTTCTCGAGCGGCGTGCGGTCGACGCTCGCCAGCAGCGCCCCGAGGTCGGCCATCGCCTCATCCACGGTGCCGTTGAAGGGACAGTTTCCCGAGTCGAGGCAGTTCTGCATGTACGCGCGCAGCGCCGACTCGAAGCCCAGAGCCTGAGTCGCGCCCACCTCGAGCCCCGGAACGGCGGGATCGATGGCACCGTCGAGCACCAATCGTCCGGCCTTCTCGGGGTAGAGCTTGGCGTAGGTCGCCCCGAGGAACGTGCCGTACGAGTACCCGAGATAGTTGAGCTGCTTGTCGCCCAGCACGGCGCGGATCAGGTCCATGTCGCGGGCGGAGTTGACCGTCGTGACGTGCGGCAGGATGCCATCGCTGTTCGCCTCGCATGCTTCGGCAAACGACTTGTGCGCGTCGAGCAGCTCGGCCTCCCACTCCGCGGTGCCACGGGCAGCGGACGGGATACCGTAGAGGTAGTCGTCCATCTGCGGCGCGTCGTAGCAGGTCACCGCGGTCGAGCCCCCGACTCCGCGCGGATCGAAGCCGATCACGTCGTAGTTCTCGATGAGATCGGGCCCGACGGCGAAGTCGAGGCTGCTCTGGACGAGCTCCACACCGCTCGAGCCGGGACCGCCCGGGTTCGTCAGCAGGGAGCCGACGGGGGTCCCCTGCGCGCGATGCCGGATCACCGACAGACTGATGTCACCGGCTCCCGGGTTCTCCCAGTCGAGGGGCGCCGTCACATCGGTGCAGTCGAAGCCCGGGCCGCAGTCCGTCCACTCCAGCTCCTGCGAATAGAACGGCAGCAGATCTTCGGCGACCCCGTCGGTGTCGGGGACGATGGTCGTCGCCGGGCGCGAGGACTGCTCGGGGATCATCGCGTAGAGACAGCCCGAGAGCGCGACGGATGCCGCGGCGAGGCCGGCGATGACCGCGGCGGCACGACGGAAGCGGGAAGTCGATCTGTTGTTCACGGTTTCCTCCCGCTCGTGATCGTCACGAGCAAGCTCTCCAATGCGAGCAGCGGAGCGACGTTGCGCTCCAACGACTGCCGCGTCTCGGCAAGGTGGTCAAGTACGACAAGGGTACGGGCCTCGGACCAGGCCGCGGCGAGGCCTTCCAGCTCGGGGCGCAGCTCGCTGTTGATGAGATCGTCGCCGCGGCCGAACTGCAGCATGATCACGTCGCGGAACAGCGACTGCAGGTCGGTGAGCACGCGATCGATGCCGTCACGCAGGCTGCGCGTGGCACGCTTCTTCTGATCGTCTTCGAGGGCCGAGAGCTGCGTGCGCAAAGCCGGCGGCACGGCCTGCCCCTCGGCGATTCCGATCGTGCGCAGGAGCGAAGCCCGCTCCTGCGCGTCGCGCTCCGCTGTGAGGGCCTTCGCGTCTTCGGTCGCGGCCTGGATGACCCGCCCCGCCACATCGACCGCGTCGCCGACGCCGCGGACCCCGATGACCGACCGGAGGGTCTCGTCGCGCCGACGCCGAGCCGCGTCGTCGGTGGCGAGACGCTGCGCCATGCCGATGTGGCGCTGCGCATGCCGCGCGGCCTGCTCGGCGACAGCCTCATCGGCCCCCGTGCGCAGGGTGATGAGCCGGGCCACGTCAGCCACATCCGGCTCACGCAGTCGCAGCGAGCGGACCCGGGAGCGGATCGTCGGCAACAGGTCGGCCTCGCTGGGCGCGCACAGGATCCACACCGTCTGCTCGGGCGGCTCCTCGAGTGCTTTCAGCAGCACATTGGAGGTGCGTTCGACCATGCGATCGGCGTCTTCGACGACGATCACGCGATACCGACCGGCGGAGGGTGCGAAGTACGAGCGCTCCACGAGAGCGCGGGCCTCGGCGATCGTGATGATCACCTTGTCGGTCCGGAGCGCCGTGACATCGGGGTGGGTGCCCGCGAAGACCTGCCGCATCACGGCCTCATCTTCGGGGTGGTCGGCGACCAGCGCGGCCGCGAACGCGTACGCGAGAGTCGAGCGGCCGGATCCGGGCGGGCCGGTGATCAGCCAGGCGTGCGAGAGAGCAGCCGGATCGGATGCAGCCGCACGCAGAGTGTCGACGGCAGCATCCTGCCCCCACACATCCGCCCACGGGAAAGGAGCAGGATCGGTGCGGGGCATGCACTCAGCCTAATCGCGACCACCGACGCCGACGGCATGGGCGTCGCTCGCGCAGGTCAGCCGAGCAGTGCGCCGACCCGCGCACGGATCTGCTCGGCGATCGCCGTCGGTGCTGCGGCGGCGTCGAGCACGAGGAACCTGTCCGGCTCGGCCGCCGCGAGGGCGAGGTACGCGTCGCGGACGCGCCCGTGGAACTCCGCCTGTTCCGCTTCCAGGCGGTCGAACGGCTTGTCGGCGGAGTCGAGGCGGGTGCGCGCCGCTGCAGGGTCGAGGTCGAGCAGCACCGTCAGGTCGGGCAGTGCGCCTTCGGCCGCCCACAGCGAGAGGTCGCGGATCTCGGTCGCATCGAGCACACGGCCGGCGCCCTGGTACGCCACGGACGAGTCGAGGTAGCGATCCTGCAGCACCACCTCACCACGGTCGAGCGAGGGTCGCACGACGGTCGCGACGTGGTGCGCGCGGTCGGCCGCATACAGCAGCGCCTCGGCGCGCGGCGCGATGTCACCTCGATGATGCAGCACGATGTCGCGGATGAGCTGCCCGACCTCGGAGCCACCGGGTTCGCGCGTACGCACGACCGCTCGCCCGGTACCCTCGAGCCACTCCGCGAGCAGATTCGACTGCGTGGTCTTGCCGGAGCCGTCTCCGCCTTCGAGCGTGATCCACGCCCCGTGACCTGAGGTCACGAGTCCGCCTTCTCCGCGGCCTTCGCGGCGGCGTTCGCGGCACGAGTGGCCGCAGCCTTCTTCGCCGCAGCCGACCGTGCGGCCGACGTCGCCGCCGTCGCCTTCTTCGCCGGGGCCTTCTTCGCGGCCGTCGACTTCGCCGCGGTCTTCGCGGCGGGCTTCTTGGCGGCGGGCTTCTTGGCGGGTGCCTTCTTGGCCGGGGCCTTCTTGGCCGCTCCGCGTTTGGGAGCCGGGCCCTTCGCACGCTTGTCGGCGAGCATCTGCACGGCGATCTCGAACGTGATGTCTTCGACGGTCTGCCCGCGCGGAATCGTGACGTTCGTCTCACCGTCGGTCACGTAGGCGCCGAAGCGGCCGTCGCGAATGCGGATCGGCTTGCCGCTGACGGGGTCGGCCTCGAACTCGGCGAGTGCGCTGGATGCACGACGACCGGCACCGTACTTCGGCTGGGAGTAGATCTCCAGCGCCTGCTCGAGCGTGACGTCGAAGATCTGCGACTCGCTCTCGAGCGACCGCGAGTCGGTGCCCTTCTTCAAGTACGGACCGAAGCGGCCGTTCTGCGCCGTGATCTCGTCGCCCGATTCGGGGTCGACGCCCACCACACGCGGCAGGCTCAGGAGCTGCAGAGCGGTATCGAGCTCGATCGTGTCGACCGACATCGAGCGGAACAGCGATGCGGTGCGCGGCTTCGGGGCCGTCTCCTTCTTCGCTCCACGCTTCGGCTTCGGGGCCTCGACGACCTCGCCGGTCGTCTCGTCGACCGCCGCGTCCTCGGACACCGGGTCGTTCTCCTGCACGTACGGACCGAACCGGCCGTCCTTGACGACGACGATCTTGCCGTTCTCCGGGTTCTCCCCGAGCACGCGGTCGCCCGCGACGGGAGCGTCGATGAGCTCCTGCGCCTTCTCGGCGGTCAGCTCGTCGGGTGCGAGGTCTTCCGGCACGTTGACGATGCGCGGCTTGGCGTCGGGGTTCTCCGGGTCGGCGACCTCGAGGTACGGACCGTACTTGCCGAAGCGCAGCGTGGCGATGTCGGTGATGGGGGTGGAGTTGAGGGCCCGCGCGTCGATCTCGCCGAGGTTGTCGACGACCTGGCGGAGGCCCACGTGCGAATCGGAGCCGAAGTAGAACGACTTGAGCCATTCCACGCGGTTCTGCTCGCCGCGGGCGATCGTGTCGAGGTCGTCCTCGAGCGCCGCGGTGAAGTCGTAGTCGACCAGCTCGGCGAAGTGCTCCTCGAGCAGCCGGACCACGCTGAACGCGAGCCAGGTCGGCACGAGCGCCTGTCCGCGCTTGACCGCGTAGCCGCGGTCGAGGATGGTCTCGGGGATCGACGCGAACGTCGATGGACGGCCGATGCCCTTCTCTTCGAGCACCTTCACGAGCGAGGCTTCGGTGTAGCGCGGCTTCGGCGTGGTCCGGTGCCCCTTGGCCTCGGCATCCGACACCGCGAGCTGATCTCCGACAGCGACGGCAGGCAGCGACTGATTCTCGGCGGCATCCGCGTCACCGCGCTTCTCGTCGCGACCCTCTTCGTACGCCTCCAGGAAGCCCTTGAAGGTGTAGACGGTTCCGGAGGCCGTGAACTCGGCCTTCTTGCCCGCGGCGTCGACGGCGATCGTGACCGTGGTGGTCTCGTACTTCGCGTCGGACATCTGGCTGGCGACCGTGCGCTTCCAGATGAGGTCGTAGAGGCGCTGCTCGTCGCGGTCGAGCTCGGACGAGAGAGAGGCGGGCGTGCGGAAGGTGTCGCCCGAGGGACGGATCGCCTCGTGGGCCTCCTGCGCGTTCTTGCTCTTGGACTTGTACACGCGCGGCTTCAGCGGCACCGCGGCGTCGCCGTAGAGGGCCACCGCCTGGCTCCGCGCCGCCTGCACCGCCTGGGTGCTCAGCGACGTGGAGTCGGTACGCATATATGTGATGTAGCCCTTTTCGTACAGCCGCTGGGCCACACCCATCGCCTGCTTGGCGCCCATCGAGAGCTTGCGCCCCGCCTCCTGCTGCATCGTCGAGGTGGTGAACGGCGCATACGGGCTGCGTGTGCCCGGCTTGGCTTCGACCTTGGTGACGCTGCCGGCGCCGACGGCGTCGACCGCCTCGGCGAGCGCGGCGGCGGTGGCCTCATCGAGGATGACGACGGCCTTCTTGAGCTTTCCGCTGTCGTCGAAGTCCGTGCCGCGGGCGAGCTGGCCGCCGTCGACGCGCACGAGGCGGATCTTGAACGACGTGCCGGTCGCGGCGGCCTGAGCATCGACGTCCCAGTACTCGGCCGAGGTGAACGCCATGCGCTCACGCTCACGGTCGACGATGAGGCGGGTCGCGGCCGACTGCACGCGTCCGGCCGAGATGCCGGTCTTGACCTTGTACCAGAGGACAGGCGAGACGTCCCAGCCGTACAGACGGTCGAGGATGCGGCGGGTCTCCTGCGCGTCGACGAGGTCGTGGTCGAGCTCACGCGTGTTGCCGACGGCCGCCTGGATCGCGTCCTTGGTGATCTCGTGGAAAACCATGCGCTTGACGGGGACCTTGGGCTTGAGCGTCTCGAGCAGGTGCCAGGCGATCGCCTCGCCTTCGCGGTCCTCATCAGTGGCGAGCAGGAGCTCGTCGGCGCTCTTCAGCGCGCGCTTGAGTTCGGCGACCGTCTTGGTCTTCCGATCGGAGACGACGTAGTACGGGTCGAACCCGTTGTCGATGTCGATGGAGTACTTCCCGTAGGCCTGCTTATCGGCAGCCGGGATGTCCTTCTTGTCAGCGAGGTCGCGGATGTGGCCGACGGAGCTGAGTACCTCATAGCCGTCGCCGAGGTATCCCTGAATAGACCGCATCTTCGTCGGGGACTCGACGATGACGAGCTTCTTGCCTTCAGCCAAGGGTGCGTCCTTTCTTCGAAGCACACCATACACACCACTGTGTTGGGGTCGTTCACAGTGAGCGAGGTCGCGCTGCCGTCACTATCCCTCGGGTGGCCCGGCACGGGCTCGGGAGACGGCTGCGAGTCCAGCGTACGCCGCCTGCACCTCCACGGTCGCCACGAAGCCGTCGAGAGCGCAGCCCGTGAGCACCGCGCCCGCCGCCTCAGCGACCCGCCCGGCGAGCGCGCACGGCTCCGCTGCGGTCGGCACGGCCCCGCTCGCAGCATCGGCTGCGGCGAGTGCCGCGGCATCAGCGGCACCGGCCGCGCGCTGTGCCGTCACCGACGCTCCGCCGACCGCGGCGAGCCCGAGCGACAGCGCGGCCGCGACCACCAGGACCCCCGCCGCAACCGCCGTGCCCGCCATCAGCGGCCTCCGTCGAGCGCGCAGCTCGACGCCCGCAGGGGCAGCCGCACCAGCGAGCCGATCGAGGCCTCGAACGTTGCCGTGACGCACACGAGGTCACCCGAGTGCGAAGACGAGATCCCTGCGCCGGGGACGGCCCCGCCCACCACGCGCTGCGCGGCGTCCGCCCCCTCGCCGCGGCCGAGGAGACGGGCCGCATCTGCCGAGGCGTCCTGCAGCGCCACCTGACGTGACGCTGCGCCGAGCGCGCCGGCACCGAGCAGGAGCGCCAGCACCACGGCGGGCAGCCCGAGAGCGAGTTCTGCGGCGACGGAGCCTCGCTCCCCCACCCCGGCGCGACCGGCGCCGCTCCTGCGGACGCGCATCACGACACGGTGAGGGCTCGTCGGACGAGATCCGTCAGGATGCCGCGAACCTCGTCGGATCGCATGATGACGACCAGGAGCCCTGCGAACGCCACGGCAGCCATCGTGGTGATCGCGTATTCGGCCGTGGCCGCGCCGGTGTCATCGCCGAACAGCGCAGCCGCACGGCGCCGGTCGAGTCGGGGGATCTGGATCATGGTGTACCTCTTTCTCTGTGATGCCTTCGCATCGGTTGGTCGGTCTCCGCAGGTCGCTGGGCACTCGCTCACAGGGGCAGCGGTGTCGAGGCCAGGACGCTGAGCAGCATCGGCGCCACGCCGAGCAGGAGGAATGCGGGCAGGGTGCACACGCCGAGGGGGATGAGCAGTCGCGTCGAGAGCTTCGCCGCGCGCAAGCGGCCGTTCACGCGCGCGGCATGCCGATCCTGCGCTGCGGAGGCTCGAAGGAGCTCCGCAGCGGGCACGCCGGCTGCACGGGACAGCTCCAGCACGGACCGGATGCTCTCTTCGGTCCCTCCGCCGGCCGAGCTCTCGGCGACGAGGCGGAGTGCGCGGTCGATCGAAGCGCCCCCGGAGAGTGCGACGGCCACGAGTTCCGCCCGCATGCCCGGCGTGCCCGGCGCAGGCGCGGCGCGACGAAGCAGCCGCCGCGTCCACAGTCGCGCCGCGAGCACGAGCAGCAGACCCGCGACCACGCAGGCGGCACCGAGCGGATTGCCGACGATGACGCCGATGGTGTCGAAGCCGAGCGCGAAGCCGAGAAGGAGTCCGGCGAGCGGCATCCACAGCAGCAGACGCGCCGTTCCCGCGGGCTCTGCGAGTGCGATGCGCACGTCGTCGGCGGCGGACGCGGCGTCGCGCAGAGATTCGGCGATGATCCTGAGCACCTCCGCAAGCGGTGCGCCGACGGTGGTGGCGATCTCCCACGCAGCCGCGAGGTCTACCCAGGCCCCGCCCTCGGCCTCGATGGCGTCGAGGAGGGGAACGCCTCCTTCGACCCGTTCGGTCACGGCCAGCGCATGCGGATCACCGATGTCGGCGAGGTGCCGCCAGGCGACGACCGGCACAGCTCCCGCCTGCAGCAGGACGGCCAGGGTCTGCACCGAGGTCGCGGCATCGCTCGCCCCCGCCCCACTCGCAGGGGGCGCAGGACGACGCCGGATCACCACGGCGTCACCTCCTCGATGTCCAACCGGTCGCCCATCATCACGAGCCGGCCGGCCTGGCGGATCCGACGGATGCCCCCGGGCGCGCGGTCGAGATGCAGCACCACGGTGAACGCGCTCACCGCCTGCCGCGCGAGGGCGACCGCGTCCATTCCCGCCAGCGCGCCGAGGGCCTCGAGCCGGGCCGGCACGTCGCGGAGCCCGCTGGCGTGCATCGTGCCGGCGCCGCCGTCGTGCCCGGTGTTGAGCGCGGTGAGCAGCTCTCGGACCTCTTCCCCGCGGCATTCGCCCACCACCAGACGGTCCGGCCGCATCCGCAGCGACTCGCGCACCAACCGAGCGAGCGTGATCCCTCCCGCCCCCTCGACATTCGCCTGACGCGCCTCGAGTGCGACGTGATGCGGGTGGCGCGGACGGAGCTCTGCGACATCTTCGATCGTGACGATGCGCTCGGTCGCCGGGACCTCGGAGAGCAGCGCGGACAGGAGCGTCGTCTTGCCCGTTCCGGTGCCACCGGTGATGAGGATGTTGGCCCGCTCGGCCACCAGGCCGAGGAGCCAGGCCTGCTGGCGTGCGCCGAAGGATCCGAGCGCGGCAAGCGCCTCGAGGTCGGCCGCCCGCACTCGCGGGATGCGGATGGAGAGCGCGGTGCCCGTCGTCGCGACCGGAGCGAGGACGGCATGCACCCGGATACCGGAATCGAGACGGACGTCGACGCACGGAGCCTGGTCGTCGAGATGGCGCCCGCCCAGGCCGACGAGGGCGACGGCGAGGTCGCGGACCTCCCGCTCCGATGCCCGCCATCCGCTCACCGGATCGGCACCGCTGCCCCGGTCGACGAACAGACCCGCCGGGCCGTTGACGAAGACATCGGTCACAGCGTCGTCGACGTGCGCGAGGAGCGGACCGAAGGCGGGGTCGAGGCGCAGCGGCTCGCCAGCGGCATCCGTCGCACCGCTGACAGGTGCCGCGCCGCGGGGCTGAATGACGAAGGAATCGGGCATACCGCGAAGGTAGGCGGCACGAACGGCCCGGGTGATCGGATACGCCACCGAGGCTCAGGCGCTGTGCACAAGCCCCACGGTCGCCGGCCGGTGCAGGAGACGGACAGGCCCCGCCGCCGAAACCGGGAGCGCTCCCAACGGAATGGGCGGCATCTCACGGGGGGAATGAGATGCCGCCCACGGCGATACCCGGTTGGGGGAAACGGGCACGCCAAGGCCGGAATGAGATTTCGGCTGTCGTCGAGTGTACGCAAGGCAACCGTCCTGACAAAACCCGTACGACTACCGACTTTCGGCAGTATGCGATGCGTGGCCGCGCGGATAGATTCGCCCTGACCGGGCCGTCCACCCCCACGGCCCTGCTCGAACGACCCGAATGCCGCAAAGGAGCGCCTGCCGATGAGCAGCCAGATCGACCACCTTCTCGACGAGACCCGGCGGTTCGCACCGTCGGAGGAATTCGTCGCCCAGACCATCTCATCGCCCGAACTCTACGAACGCGCCGCGGCCGATCGCGAGGCGTTCTGGGGCGAGCAGTCCCGCGAGCTGGTGCACTGGCACAAGCCGTTCACGCAGGTTCTCGACTGGACGAACCCGCCATTCGCCAAGTGGTTCGACGACGGCGAGCTGAACGTGGCGTACAACTGCCTCGACCGTCACGTCGAAGCGGGGAACGGCGACCGGGTCGCTCTGCACTGGGAGGGTGAGCCCGGGGATTCCCGGCGCATCACCTACGCCGAGCTGACCGCAGAGGTCAAGCGGGTCGCCAACGTCCTCGAAGGACTCGGCATCGGGCAGGGCGACCGCGTCGCGATCTACCTGCCCATGATCCCCGAGGCGATCGCCTCGATGCTCGCCGTCGCCCGCGTCGGTGCGATCCACTCCGTGGTGTTCGGCGGATTCAGCGCCGACAGCCTCCGCTCACGCATCGACGACGCCGGAGCGAAGCTCGTCATCACCGCTGACGGCGGCTACCGCAAGGGCCGGGTCTCCGCCCTGAAGCCCGCCGTGGATCAGGCGCTGACCGACCGCGGCGAGGGCGAGCAGCAGACCGTCGAACACGTCCTGGTGGTCCGTCGTGGAGAGAACGAGGTGGACTGGGTCGAGGGGCGCGACCTGTGGTGGCACGACGTGGTTCCGGCGGCGTCCTCCGAGCACACGGCCCAGGCCTTCCCCGCGGAGAACCCGCTGTTCATCCTCTACACCTCGGGAACCACCGGGAAGCCCAAGGGCATCCTGCACACCTCCGGCGGCTACCTCACCCAGGTCGCCTACTCGCACAAGTACGTCTTCGACCTGCATCCGGAGACGGACGTCTTCTGGTGCACGGCCGACATCGGGTGGATCACCGGACACAGCTACGTCACCTACGGTCCGCTCGCGAACGGCGCGACCCAGGTGCTCTACGAAGGCACGCCGGATGCTCCGCACCCCGGCCGCTGGTGGGAGATCATCGAGAAGTACAAGGTCTCGATCTTCTACACCGCGCCGACGGCGATCCGCTCGTTCATGAAGATCGGCCGCAGCGTGCCGCAGAAGTTCGACCTGTCGTCGCTGCGCCTGCTCGGTTCGGTGGGTGAGCCCATCAACCCCGAGGCGTGGATGTGGTACCGCGAGGTCATCGGCGCCGGCAAGACGCCGATCGTCGACACGTGGTGGCAGACCGAGACCGGAGCGATCATGGTCTCGGCCCTCCCCGGCGTGACCGAGACCAAGCCCGGATCTGCGCAGGTTCCGCTCCCGGGTATCTCGATCGATGTCGTCGATGAGCAGGGCGTCGAGGTCGGCAACGGCAACGGCGGGCTGCTCGTGATCACCGATCCCTGGCCGAGCATGCTGCGCGGCATCTGGGGCGACCCGGAGCGCTACCGCGAGACGTACTGGGAGAAGTTCGAGGACCAGGGCTACTACTTCGCGGGCGACGGGGCCCGCCTCGACGAGGATGGCGACCTGTGGCTGCTCGGCCGCGTCGACGACGTCATGAACGTCTCGGGGCACCGTCTCTCGACGGCGGAGATCGAGTCGTCGCTGGTCGCGCACGAAGCGACCGCCGAAGCCGCCGTGGTCGGCGCGTCGGACGAGACGACCGGACAGGCGGTCGTGGCCTTCGTCATCATCAAGGAGAGCTACCTCGCCGAGCACGAGCCCGCAGGTCTCGCGCAGCTGCTGCGCCTGTGGGTCGGAGAGCAGATCGGGGCGATCGCCCGCCCGCGCGACGTGTACATCGTGGGCGAACTGCCGAAGACCCGCTCCGGCAAGATCATGCGGCGCCTGCTGCGCGACGTCGCCGAAGGCCGCGAGGTCGGGGACACGACGACGCTGGCAGACACCGCGGTGATGAGCATCATCTCGGCGCAGGTCAAGTAGGACTCCCCCGCAGACGAAGAACGCGCCTTCCCGATCCGGGGAGGCGCGTTCTTCGTCTACGGCACGGATGCGCCGGACAGCGTTCAGGCGAGGATGAAGGTGACCTCGACCTCGACGGGGCTGCCGAGGGGAAGCTCCGCGACGCCCACGGCCGCACGAGCGTGACGCCCTGCCTCGCCGAAGATCTCGCCGAGTACCTCGCTAGCACCGTTGATGACGCCGGGCTGACCCGTGAAGTCTGCGGCGGAGGCGACGAAGCCGCCCACGCGGAGCACTCCGCCGATGCGGTCGACGCCGCCCGCGGCATCCGCCGCCGCGGCGAGGGCGTTCAGCGCACAGGTGCGCGCGTACGCCTTCGCGTCTTCCGCCGAGACCTCGGCGTCGACCTTGCCGACGGCGGGGAGCGCACCGGAGACGAACGGGAGCTGGCCCGAGGTGTAGACGAGACCGCTGTGCACGACCGCCGGGACGTAGGCCGCGACGGGAGCGGCCACCGCGGGCAGATCGATGCCGAGTTCGGCCAGGCGCGCGGAGACGCTCATGCCTGGCCTCCCTCGAACTGACGGGCGGCCTGCTCCGCGGCGGCGAGGCCGGCGTTGGCGGAGGCATCCGCGTTCACCGGACGCTTCAGGTAGGCGACGAGACCGCCTTCGGGACCCTGCACGACCTGCACGAGCTCCCAGCCCTGCTTGCCCCAGTTGTTGAGGATGGCTGCCGTGTTGTGGATCAGCAGCGGCGTGGTGAGGTACTCCCACGTGGTCATGGCACTCCTGTCGATCGGGGCGCGACACCGTGATTGCGGGCCGGCTCGTCAAAGGTGGTATTCAGGGAACTCCCCTACGATCAAGCGTATGCCCCAAAAGAATCGCACGGTGAGAGGCGTGCTCGGCGGTCTCGTCGGGCTCGTCGGCTTGAGCGCCGTCGCCGGCCTCCTGGTCGCTGCCAGTGTCACGCCCGTCCTCACCATGACCGGTCTCGCCGGCAGCCAGGCACTCACTCTCTTCGACCAGCTCCCCGAGAATCTCAACCCGGGTACGCCGATGGAGCAGTCGACGATCTACGCCACCGACCCCGACGGCAAGCCGGTCGCGCTCGCCTCGTTCTACGAGCAGAACCGCATCCCGGTCACGTACGAGCAGGTGTCTCCCACGCTGTACGACGCCATCCTCTCCAGTGAGGACAAGAGCTTCTACAGCCACGGCGGTGTCAACCTCGGCGCGACCGTGAAGGCACTCATCGACAACGTCCGAGGCACCTCCAGCCGCGGTGCTTCCACGATCAGCCAGCAGTACGTGAAGAACGTGCTGATCCAGGAGTGCGAGCAGGACGTCGACCGGAACTCCGAGACCTACACCGACGACCTCCGCAAGTGCTTCGATGACGCGACCAACGCCAGCGGCAACGAGGGCATCGAACGCAAGCTGCAGGAGATGCGCTACGCGATCCAGGTCGAGAAGGACTTCTCGAAGAACGACATCCTGCTCGGATACCTGAACATCGCGAACTTCGGCGGCACCGTGTACGGCATCGAGGCCGCATCGAAGTACTACTTCAGCACGAGCGCAGCGAACCTCACGGTCGCGCAGGCAGCGACGCTGGCCGGCATCGTGCAGAACCCCAACACCTACCGCATCGACATGCCGCAGGGAACCACGACGAACCAGGACGGCGAGGCGCTGAACACCGCCGAGAGCGGCTACTCGCTCACGAAGGACCGTCGCCACTACGTGCTGGGCCGCATGCTCGCCGACGGCAAGATCACCCAGGCGCAGTACGACGAGGCGGATGGCTCCGAGATCACACCGACGCTGACGCAGCCCACGCAGGGCTGTGCGGCGGCCGGTCTCAATGCGTACTTCTGCCAGTACGTGCGATCGATCGTGCTCGACGACGAAGCCTTCGGTAAGACTCCTCAGGAGCGCGCCGACCTGCTCCGTCGCGGCGGCCTGAAGATCTACACCTCGCTGGACTACCGCATTCAGAACCCGGCGGCACAGACGATGAGCGAGATCGTTCCGGCCAACTACGACAACGACTACTTCGGCGCTGCGGGCGTCTCGATCGAGGTCGGCACCGGTCGCATCCTGTCGATCACGCAGAACACGCGGTTCGACGAGACCACCACCGATGATCTCGGCAAGACCTCGCTCGTCTTCGCCGGCGACCAGAAGCACGGCAACTCCGGCGGCTTCCAGGTCGGCTCGGTGTACAAGCTCTTCACGCTGATCGACTGGCTCGAGAAGGGGCACTCCGTCAACGAGGTGCTCAACGGTCGTGTGCAGACGAACTTGAAGATCCCCGTCTGCGAGAGCCCGCAGAGCACGAACACCAAGGAGATCGGCAACTTCGGCGGCGGCGGCGGCTCCACCGGGAGCGTCATGGACTTCACGCGGCAGTCGCTGAACAGCGGCTACTTCGCGATGGCCTCGAAGCTCGACATCTGCGACATCAACAAGGTCGCCGATCGGATGGGTGTCACGCTCGCCAGCGGTAAGAAGGTCACCGAAGAGAACGTCCCGTACGACGTGCTCGGCCCGAAGAACATCTCTCCCATCGCCATGGCGAACGCCTATGCCACAGTCGCGAGCGGCGGCAAGTACTGCACCCCGCGCGCGATCGACCGCGTGGTCGGCCCCGATGGCAAGGACCGCGAGCTCCCGGCGGCCTCGTGCACCGACGGCGTGATCTCTCCCGAGGTCGCGGCGACGGCTGCTTACGCGCTCCAGGGCGTGATGGCAGGCGGCACAGGCCGCGAAGCGAACCCGTACGACGGCACGCCGTTGATCGGCAAGACCGGGACGCACGACCGCTGGTCGACCATGATGATCGAATCCAGCACCAAGGTCACCACGGCGGTCTGGGCAGGCCGTTGGAAGGGCCAGTCGGACATCTACCAGAAGCGGACACCCGCTGGATACCAGCTCAACACGATGCGCTACCCGTTGGCCAAGGCCGCGCAGGCCGCCGCCAACGAGGTGTACGAGGGAGGCGACTTCCCGCGTGAGTACGGCAATCTGACCCGTCGGGTGATGGCGGAGGTCCCGAACGTCGTCGGCATGACGATGGAGGAGGCAGAGTCGACTCTCAAGAGCAAGGGCTTCGGCGTCGCCGTCGGTGCCGCTGTCGACAGCGACAAGCCGACGAACATCGTCGTCGCGCAGGATCCCTCCGGGCAGACGGCGGGCGGGTCGACCATCACGATCTCGCCCAGCAACGGCCAGGGCACGACGGTTCCCGCCAACCTCGTCGGCATGTCGCCAGCGCAGGCATCTACCGCTCTACAGTCTGCGGGCTTCACGTCGTTCGACTTCGACAACTCCTGCACCCCACCGACGGCGGTGGTGTCCTCCACGGACCCGGCACCCGGCACGGCGACCAGCAAGTCCACCGCCATCAGCGTGACGTGCAAGTAAACGCTCGCGGTGCCGCGCACCCGGCCCTCATCGCGCTCGGCGCGGTGGGGGCCGTCGGTGCCGCCGCAGCCGTCTGGGGCATCGGCATCGAGCGCTACCTGTTCACGGTTCGCGAGGCGACGGCAGCCGCGCTCCCGCCCGGTTCGGCCCCCTTGCGCATCCTGCACGTCTCGGACGCGCACATGGCACCCTGGCAGCACCGCAAGCAGGACTGGCTGGCGTCGCTCGCCGAGTTGAAGCCGGATCTCGTCGTGAACACGGGCGACAACCTCGGGCACGCGAACGGCCTGGAAGGCATCCGCCGCGCGTTCGACCCGCTCGCGGGCATCCCTGGAGTGTTCGTGCACGGGTCGAACGATGTGACCGCGCCGTCTCCGCGCAATCCTTTGCGCTACTTCCTCGGTCCGTCCAAGAAGCAGCCCGAGCCGGAGCACCTCGACACCGCGGCAATGGATCGGTATTTCACCGACGAGCTCGGGTGGACCGACCTCAACAACGCCGCGGCGCGGCTCACCCTCGCCGGCACTCCGGTCGACCTCTTCGGCGTGAACGACGCCCACCGCGACTGGGACCGCCTCGACGTGCTGCCGGACGCCATCGGCGCGCTCGGTCCGCGCGACGGCGGTACACCGATACTGGGCGTCACCCACGCGCCCTACCAGCGCGTGCTCAACGGATTCATCGGCCTCGGCGCGGACGCGATCCTCGGCGGTCACACCCACGGCGGCCAGGTCTGCCTCCCCGGTTACGGTGCCCTCGTAGCCAACTGCGACATCCCCCTCAAGCAGGCCAAGGGACTGAGTACGTGGACGCACGACGGCCGCACGGTGCCGCTCAACGTCAGCGCCGGATGCGGACACTCGATCTACGCGCCGGTCCGCTTCGCCTGCCGCCCCGAGGCCACGCTGCTCACGCTCACCGCGCGGGACTGATCGCCGGCTCGATTCGGCGCACGGAGCATTTCCCTGTAGACTCGGAGGGTTGCAAACGGGGTGTGGCGCAGCTTGGTAGCGCGCTTCGTTCGGGACGAAGAGGTCGCAGGTTCAAATCCTGTCACCCCGACCAGTGACAAGAGAAGGCCGCCCCCACCGGGGCGGCCTTCTCTGTATCGGGCACGTGCACGAAGGGGAAGGGAACGCATGGGGTCGCTCCTTCCACCACCGCGCCGGTTCACCCGCCTGTGGGCCCTCGCGCTCGGCATCCCGTTCCTCCTGGGCCTTGCCGCTCTGACCCTGACACCGTCGCGGATCGAACGGGCGATGCCCAACCTGCTCGACCTGGTCCTCGGCACGGCGCACCGCCTCGGATGGGAATCCCTCGACTTCACCCGGCTCGAGATCATCGCGAACATCCTGGTGTTCGTGCCCGTCGGCATCCTCGCCTTCGTCCTGCTCCCCCGTCGGGTGTGGCCTCTCGCTCTGCTGGTCGGGCCGCTCCTGTCGCTCGGGATCGAGACCGCGCAGCGTGTGGCCCTCCCCCATCGCGCCGCCACCGTCACCGACATCGTGGCCAACTCGACCGGCGCGTTCGTCGGCGTCGTGTTCGCCGTCCTCTGCACCCTGCTGCTCGCTTCACGACCCTCCCAGCGGCCACCTTCTAGGCTGGAGACATCATGACCGCGCCCACACTCGTCGCCTTCGATCTCGATGACACGCTCGCCCCTTCCAAGGGCCTGATCGACCCGCGAATCGCGGCGCTGCTGCGCAGCCTGCTGCGCTCCGTCGACGTCGCCATCATCTCCGGCGGCAACGAGGCGCAGTTCCGCAGTCAAGTGCTCGCACGCCTCGGCGATGCGGATGCCGCCGACCTCGCCCGCCTGCACCTGCTGCCGACCTGCGGCACCCGCTACCTCCGGTACGACGGCTCCGATTTCGCCCCCGTGTACGCGCACGACCTCAGCGACGAGGACAAGCAGGCCGCGTTGACAGCGCTGCGCGAAGAGGCCGAACGCCTGGGACTGTGGGAGGCCGAGCCCTGGGGAGAGATCCTCGAGGACCGTGGCTCTCAGATCACGTTCTCCGCATTGGGGCAGCGCGCACCGCGCGAGGCGAAGCACGACTGGGATCCCGCGGGCACCAAGCGTGCGGCTCTGCGCGCCGCCGTCGCCGCTCGCCTTCCCGGACTCGAGGTGCGCTCCGGCGGATCGACGTCCATCGACATCACGCAGGCCGGCATCGACAAGGCCTTCGGGATGCGGCAGCTCGCCGAGCACACCGGCATCCCTCTCACCGAGATGCTGTTCTACGGCGACCGCCTCGACGAGGGCGGGAACGACTACCCGGTCCTCGCCATCGGCGTGCCCTCCGTGGCCGTCGACGGCTGGGAAGACACGGCGGAGAAGCTCGACGGTCTCCTGCTGACGCTCTGACCTCGGAGGCGTCCTGCGACGCTCTGTCGCGCCCTGGTCCTAACATGGCGTCATGGATGCCCTGCTGATCGTCATCATCACCGCCGCGGCCGCCAGCGCCGTGTGCTGGATCCTCTCCCTGATCACACGCGACACCTCGTGGGTCGATCGGGCATGGTCGATCGTTCCCGTCGTCTACGTGTGGATCTTCGTGGCCGGCGCCTTCGCGAACGGCGACGGCTCCGCGCGTATCGTGCTCATGGGGGTGCTGGCGACCGCCTGGGGCGCACGCTTGACCTTCAACTTCGCGCGCAAGGGCGGCTACACGGGCATGGAGGACTACCGGTGGGCGATCCTGCGCGGACGCATGCGCCCGTGGCAGTTCCAGGTCTTCAACGTGCTGTTCATCATCGGCTACCAGATGACGCTGCTCGTGCTCATCACGCTGCCCGCCCTGGTCGCGGCAGAGCATCCCGCAGCACTCACCGGGTGGGATGCACTGTTCGTCGCCGCGTTCCTCGTGTTCCTCATCGGCGAGACCGTGGCCGACCAGCAGCAGTGGCGTTTCCACCAGCGCAAGAAGCAGGCAGGCGGCACGCTCGCCCCGGGATTCCTGACGACGGGGCTGTTCCGCTTCAGCCGCCACCCGAACTTCTTCTTCGAGCAGGCGCAGTGGTGGGCCTTCTATGCCATCGGAGCGACGGCGGCGGTCGCCGGCGGTGCGGGCTTCGCCGGCGGCGCGCTCAACCCGACCATCATCGGCCCCGCCTTGCTGACCGTGCTGTTCATCGGGTCGACCATCTTCACGGAGTCGATCACCGCATCCAAGTACCCGGCCTACTCCGAGTACCGGCGCGCGACCTCGATGCTCATTCCCTGGCCGCCGCGCGCTCGCGCGGTGGCTCCGCAGTCCTGAGACGGCAGAGCCACCGCGGGATGGACGCGATCAGCGCGTGCGCGCCTCGGCGTTCGCGCGGGCGACCGGCACCAGACGGGTGAGCTGGGTGACGTGGCCCGGCTCGAGCTCGGCCAGCGACGAGACCCCCAGCAACCGCATCGTGCGCTCGATCTCGCTGCGCAGGATGGCGATCGTGCGGTCGACACCCTGGCGTCCACCGGCCATGAGCCCGTAGAGGTACGCGCGACCGATGAGCGTGAAGTCGGCTCCGAGCGCGACCGCCGCGACGATGTCGGCGCCGTTCATGATGCCGGTGTCGATCATGACGGTGAAGTCGTCGCCGACAGCCCGCCGGACCTCGGGCAGCAGGTGGAACGGGATGGGCGCACGGTCGAGCTGGCGCCCACCGTGGTTCGACAGGACGATGCCGTCGACACCCGCATCCCGCAGTCGCACGGAGTCCTCGACGTTCTGCACGCCCTTGATCACGATCTTGCCGGGCCAGATGTCACGGATGACGGCGAGGTCGTCGTAGCTGATCGTCGGATCCATCGCCGCATCCAGCAGCTCGCCGACCGTGCCGCCGGTGGTGCTCAGCGACGCGAACTCGAGCTTGGGGGTGGTGAGGAAGTCGAACCACCACCACGGACGCGGGATCGCGTTGATGATCGTGCCGAGCGTCAGCTGCGGAGGGATGCTGAAGCCGTTGCGCTTGTCGCGCAGACGAGCACCGGCGACGGGGGTGTCGACCGTGAACTGCAGCGTGTCGAAGCCGGCGGCGGCCGCGCGGCGGGTGAGCTCGTAGGAGATCTCGCGATCGCGCATCACGTACAGCTGGAACCAGTTGCGGCCGTGCGGATTCGCGGCCTTCACGCCCTCGATCGACGTCGTGCCGAGTGTGGAAAGCGTGAACGGGATGCCGGCGGCGGCCGCGGCACCGGCTCCGGCGACCTCCCCTTCGGTCTGCATCAGACGCGTGAACCCGGTGGGCGCGATGCCGAACGGCAGGGCCGACGGGCCTCCGAGGATCTCGGTGCTCGTGTCGACATCGGGTGCCGGACGCAGGATGCCGGGGTGGAACTCGACGTCTTGGAAAGCCTGGCGTGCTCGGGTGAGCGAGAGCTCGCCCTCGGCCGCACCGTCGGTGTAGTCGAACGCAGCCTTGGGCGTGCGCCGCTTGGCGATCAGACGCAGATCGTCGATGGTCAGCGCGGCATCGAGGCGACGCTTGCGGCCGTCGAGCTCGGGCTTCTTGAACTTCATGAGGTCGAGGAGTTCGACGGGATTCGGGAGCTGGCGCTGCACCATGATGTGCCTCTCAGTTCTGAGGGTGGATGTCGCGGGTGAGCCCCGCGGACGTGTAGTAACCGGTGATGTGCGTGCGGACGAGCGTTCGAGCGGCCTCGACATCTGCGGCATCGATCGCGGCGACGAGTGCGTGGTGCTCGGCGCGGAGCCTGGTCGCCATCGAGTCCCAGTCCGGGATCGCGGCGACACCTGCCTGCACGTACGACTCGATCGAGGAACGCAGGCCCGCCATCATCGCGGCGATGACCGTGTTCCCGCTGGCTTCCGCGAGCGAGAGGTGCAACTGGGCATCGAGAGCGAGGAACTCCCCGGCGGAGAGGCCGACGGCATCCATCGCGTCGAGCAGCTCGTGAGCGCGCACGGTGTCGCGATCGGGGGATGCGGCCATCGCCGTGACGACCGCATCTTCGAGGACGAGGCGGGTGCGAACGACATCATCCAGCGGGAACCCCTGAGCCGCCACCTGCAGCCGCAGCAGCGCCGACATGCCGCCGGTCGGGGTGGCGATGACGATGGCACCGGACTGGGGGCCGGAACCGGTCGCGGTGCGGATGAGTCCCATCACCTCGAGGACGCGGAACGCCTCGCGCACACTGGACCTGCCGACGCCCAGCTCGGTCGCGAGATCGCGCTCCGACGGCAGACGATCGCCGGGGCCGAGTCGACCGTCGAGCAGGTCGCGCTCGATGTGCTCGAGCACGAGCTGCCAGGCGCGCGCCGGTTGGTCGCCCATCGATCCTCCTGTGGTCTGACCACAGATTAGCGCGTGTGGTCTGACCACGCAAACAGGCGCGCTCGATCACCCCGCTGCGCGCACTGCGGGGTGGGGACACGCGGGGATCAGCCCAGGCGGCCGCCGGACTCCTCGAGGTAGCAGGTGCCGCACAGGGACTCGTACGTCGTCAGCTCCGGCGAGGCCGACCCGATAGCGCCCTCGTCGATCGCGACCTGGTCACCGTCGAACACGAAGCGCCCGCCGACGACACGGCCGTTGAACACGGCCTTCCGCCCGCACCGACAGATCGTCTTGAGCTCCTCCAGCGAGTGCGCGATCGCGAGCAGTCGCGCGGAACCGGGAAACGCATGCGTGAGGAAGTCGTTGCGGATGCCGTATGCCATGACCGGGATACCGTCCTCCACCGCGATGCGGAAGAGATCGTCGACCTGCGCCGGTGTGAGGAACTGCGCCTCGTCGATGAGGAGGCACGCGACGTCGGTCGGCCCCGCGGGGAGCAACTCGTCGTCCGACGAATGCTGCATCCGCGCGCGATGCTCGGCGAAGAGCACTCGCGCGTCGTCGTCGGGGCCGATCAGGAAGTCGACCTGACGGGTGACGCCGAGCCGACTCTCGATCTCGGATGCACCCTTGGTGTCGATCGCCGGCTTCGCGAGCAGCACATGCTGGCCGCGCTCCTCATAGTTGTAGGCAGCCTGGAGCAGCGAGGTCGACTTGCCCGAGTTCATCGCGCCGTAGCGGAAGTAGAGCTTCGCCACGGTCCGGACTCAGACGTTGATGCCGAGGGTGGCGGCGGTCGCCTCGGTGTACTTCTCCGCGAGCGCCGCATCCGTGTTCAGCTTCTCGCCGAAGGTGGGGATCAGGGCGCGAAGTTCGGGCTCCCAGTGCGGATACTCGTCCGGGAAGCACGCCTTGAGCAGCTGGAGCATGATCGGAACCGCTGTCGAAGCTCCCGGAGAGGCACCGAGGAGCCCGGCGATCGAGCCGTCTGCCGACGAGACGACCTCCGTGCCGAACTGCAGGATGCCGCCCTTCTTCGGGTCTTTCTTCATCACCTGAGCGCGCTGACCGGCGTCGATGAGGGTCCAGTCCTCGTCCTTGGCGGTCGGCATGAAGGTGCGCAGGCTGTCGACCTTCTTGGCGTGGTTCTTCAGCAGCTCGCCGACCAGGTACGTGATCAGATCGGGGTTCTTCACGGCGACCTGCAGCATCGGCAGCAGGTTGTGCGGACGCACCTGCGAGACGATGTCGAGCATCGATCCGTTCTTGAGGAACTTCGGGCTGAACGTCGCGAAGGGTCCGAACATGAGCGACGACTCGCCGCCGACGACGCGGGTGTCGAGGTGCGGAACTGACATCGGCGGAGCGCCGACGGATGCCTGCGAGTAGACCTTCGCCTTGTGCTGGGCGACGACCTTCGGGTTCGTGGTCTTGAGGAACTGGCCGCCGATCGGGAAGACGCCGTAGCCCTTGATCTCGGGGATGCCGGAATTCTGCAGCAGCTTGAGCGCCCAGCCACCCGCACCGACGAACACGAAGCGTGCCTTGACCTCGTTCGGGGTACGACCGATGGTCGTGCGGTACTTGACCAGCCAGCCGCCGTCCTTCTGCTTCTTGAGGCTGCGCACCTCGTGGTTCGTGCGCAGCGTGACACCCGATTCGGTCAGGTGGTCGAAGAGCTGGTGTGTCAGGGCTCCGAAGTCGACGTCGGTGCCGGCCGGCACGCGCGTCGCGGCGAACGGCTCACCCTTGCGGCGCTGCTGCATGAGCAGCGGCGCCCACTGGTTGATGACACGGGAGTCTTCGCTGTACTCGATGCCGGCGAACAGCGGCTGCTCCTTGAGCACCTCGTAGCGGGCCTTGAGGTACGCGACATCCTTCTCGCCGCGGACGAAGGTCATGTGCGGAGTCGCGTTGATGAAGGTCGACGGCGCGTCGAGCACGCCCTTCTCGACCAGCGACGACCAGAACTGCCGGCTCTGCTGGAACTGCTCGTTGATCGACACGGCCTTGGCGGGGTCGAGCGGAGCGTCGCCCTGCTGCGGCATGTAGTTCAGCTCGCACAGGGCGGCGTGCCCCGTGCCGGCGTTGTTCCATGGGTTCGAGCTCTCCTGAGCCACATCGGAGAGTCGCTCGAAGGCGACGATCTTCCACTCCGGCTGCAGCTCATGCAGGAGAGTACCCAGGGTGGCGCTCATGATGCCACCGCCGATCAGGACGACATCGACGTTTTCTGTCACCGAACCAGTCTAGTTCGCGGGCACGCCGTCGCAGACCATGCGACCGACCTTGCCAGACCGGTTCCACATGGCGGGGATACCGTCAGGCTATGACCAGGCGCTCCGCGAGGACCTCGGCGATCTGCACGGCGTTCAGCGCGGCGCCCTTTCGCAGGTTGTCGTTGCTGATGAAGAGGACGAGCCCCTTGCCCTCAGCTGCCGACTGGTCGGCACGGATGCGTCCGACGAAGCTCGGGTCCTTGCCCGCCGCCTGCAGCGGGGTCGGAACCTCGTCGAGTACGACGCCGGGAGCCGCGCTCAGGACCTCGCGGGCACGCTCGGGCGTGATGTCGCGGGCGAACTCGACGTTGATCGACAGCGAGTGACCGGTGAAGACCGGGACGCGCACGCAGGTGCCCGCCACACGGAGGCCGGGGAGTTCGAGGATCTTGCGGCTCTCGTTGCGGAGCTTCTTCTCTTCGTCGGTCTCGTTGTCGCCGTCGTCGACGAGGTTGCCGGCGAACGGGATCACGTCGAACGCGATCGGTGCGACGTACTTCTCGGGCTCGGGGAAGTCGACCGCCGAGCCGTCGTGCACCAGGCGCAGGGTGTCGCCCTGAGCGAGCACGCCCTCGACCTGGCCGAGCAGCTCCTGCGCACCGGCGAGACCGGAGCCGGAGACCGCCTGGTAGGTCGACACGATCAGACGCTCGAGGCCCGCCTCGGCGTCCAGCGCCTTCAGCACCGGCATCGCGGCCATCGTGGTGCAGTTCGGGTTCGCGATGATGCCCTTGGGGCGTTCGTCGATCGCGTGCGGGTTCACTTCGCTGACGACGAGCGGAACCTCGGGGTCCATGCGCCAGGCGCTGGAGTTGTCGACGACCACGGCACCGGCAGCGGCGAAACGCGGAGCGTAGGCACGGCTCGCCGTGGCCCCGGCCGAGAACAGGGCGATGTCGATGCCCGCGGCATCCGCCGTCTCGACGTCTTCGACGATGACGGTCGCGCCACCGAATTCGATCGCGGTGCCGGCGGAACGTGCGGAGGAGAACAGGCGCAGGTCACGGATCGGGAACGACCGCTCGGCGAGAATCTCGCGCATCACGGTGCCCACCTGGCCGGTGGCGCCGACGATGGCGATGGAGAGTCCTGATTCGGAGATGCGGGTCATGATGTTCCTTGGCGTCGTGCGGTGCGGCGTACGAGGCTTCGGGCGCGGCGTCGGGATGCGGATGCTGCGCCTGGCGCCGGTGTCAGGGTTTCGGTGAGTCTACCGCGGTCCGGGGCGATGCGGATGCTGCGCTCCACCCGCCCGCGCAGTCGGCAGGAAAGCGAAGGCGGATGGCAGAGATCAGCGTCCGGTGCCCGCGTGGACAGTGGCGTCGGCGTCCCCGTCGAGCCCGTAGGCCGTGTGCACGGTGCGCGCGGCCTCGGTCAGGTCGGTGTCGCGCAGGACCACCGAGATGCGGATCTCGGACGTCGAGATCATCTCGATGTTGATGCCGCCGGCCGAGAGCGCCTCGAACAGGGTCGCGGAGACGCCGGAGTGCGTGCGCATGCCCGCACCCACGACCGAGAGCTTGCCGATCTGGTCGTCATGGATGAGGTTCTGGAAGCCGACCTCGGCCTGATCCCCCGCCAGCGCCTTGAGCGCTGCCGCCGCATCCGCCTTGGGAACCGTGAAGGAGATGTCGGTGCGCCCCGTGGCCGACACGTTCTGCACGATCATGTCGACGTTCGCGCCGGACTTGGCGACGATCTTGAAGATCTCGGCGGCCTTGCCCGGGACGTCGGGCACGCCCGCGACCGTGATCTTGGCCTGGCTGAAGTCGGTGGCGACCCCGGCGACGATCGGTTCTTCCATGACTGCTCCCTCGGCTTCGCGAGGGTTCTTCATGCCCTCGCCCAGAACGTACGTGCCCTCGGCCGACGAGAAGGTCGACCGAGCGTGAATGAGGACGCCGTGACGGCGTGCGTACTCGACGGCGCGGATGTAGAGCACCTTGGCACCGTTGGCGGCGAGCTCGAGCATCTCTTCGCTCGAGACATGATCGAGCTTCTGCGCCTTCGGGATCACGCGCGGATCGGCGGTGAAGATGCCGTCCACGTCGCTGTAGATCTCGCATACATCGGCGTCGAGAGCAGCGGCGAGGGCGACGGCCGTGGTGTCCGAGCCGCCGCGACCGAGCGTGGTGATGTCACGGGTGTCGCGGTTGAACCCTTGGAAGCCGGCGACGATGACGATCGCGCCCTCGTCGAGCGCTTCGCGCAGACGCACGGGCGTGACATCGACGATACGAGCGGCGCCGTGCTGCGAGTCAGTGATCATGCCGGCCTGGCTGCCCGTGAAGGAGCGCGCCTCGAAGCCCATCGAGTGGATCGCCATCGCCAGCAGCGCCATCGAGATGCGCTCTCCGCTGGAGAGGAGCATGTCGAGTTCGCGCGGTGCGGGGATGGGGGCGACCTCGTTGGCGAGCTCGAGCAGCTCGTCGGTGGTGTCGCCCATGGCGCTGACCGCCACGACCACGTCGTGTCCGGCACGACGGGTGTCGACGATGCGCTTGGCGACGCGCTTGATGCTCTCTGCGTCGGCGACGGACGAGCCGCCGTACTTCTGCACGATGAGGGCCACGATCACTCCCTGGGATGTCGGGCGGATCCGCCCACGCTCATTCTACGATCGGCGCGTATGCCACGTTGCGCATGTGTCACGGGGCGCGCGGGGGTCAGAGGGCGGGAGGGAGCGCCTGCGGAGAGACCGGACGCAGACGGCCACCGGTGGCGGCGAACCAGCAGCCGATGATGATCAGCGGGAATCCGAGCAGCAGCCCGGGCGTCAGCGGCTCGGCGAGGACGATCGCCCCGAGGATGATCGCGACCACCGGATTCACGTAGGTGAACAGCGGGGCGCGCACCGGTCCCACCTCGCGGATGAGGGCGAAGAACGCGAGGAACGCCACCGCCGTGCAGATCACGGCCAGCGCGAGGAGCGCGGCGATCGAGGGCAGTGTGGGAACCTCGTGCTGCGTGAGCAGACCGATCGGAAGGTAGAAGATGCCGATCATCAGCAGCGACAGGGTGATGGTGCCCAAGGACGGCACATCGTTGAGCTTGCGCGCCACGATGAACGGGGCGATCGCGTAGAGCACCGCCACCAGCAGGACCTCGCCGGCCGCCAGCAGACTGACCTCGCCGCCGAAGAGACCGGGACCGGCGACCACGACCGCGACGCCGAGGAAGCCGACCAGCAGCCCGATGCCGCGCGCAGGTCGCAGCACCCCACGGTCGCCTCCGCCGAGCGCGATCAGCGCGGCGAAGAGCGGAACGGTCGCCACCAGCAGGCCGGTCATGCCGGAGGGCAGCGTCATCTCGGCGTGCCCGAGCAGCAGGAAGGGGCCGGCCATCTCGACCGCTCCGAACGCCAGCACCCACGGCCAGTGCTTCAGTGCCGCCCGGAGCGCTCCGCTGCGGAGGGCGAACGGCAGGAGCAGCAGTGCGGCGATGAGAGTGCGCCCGGCGACGATCGCGGGCGGGGAGAACGACTCGACCGCGACGCTGATGAACAGGTACGGCACACCCCACAGCAGAGCCATGGCCCCGAAGAGGAGCCAGCCGCGACGCGAGAAACCCGCGTTCGGGGTCACAGGATACGCCGGCCCTCGAAGGCGCGACCGAGGGTGACCTCGTCGGCGTATTCGAGGTCGCCGCCGACCGGGAGCCCGGAGGCGAGCCGGGACACCGTGATCTGCATCGTCGTGAGCAGCCGACTCAGGTAGCTCGCTGTCGCCTCCCCCTCGAGGTTGGGGTTGGTGGCGAGGATGACCTCCTGCACCGTGCCGTCGGCGAGACGCGTCATGAGCTGCGTGATGCGGAGGTCGTCGGGCCCGACGCCGGCGATGGGGCTGATCGCCCCGCCGAGCACATGGTAGAGGCCGCGGAACTCGCGCGTGCGCTCGATGGCCGCGACGTCTTTGGCGTCTTCGACCACGCAGATCAGTGTCTGGCTGCGGCGCGGGTCGCGGCAGATGGCGCACCGCTCCTGCTCGGCGACGTTGCCGCAGATCTCGCAGAACCGCACTCGGGTGCGGATCTCGCCGAGGAGTTCGGCGAGACGCGCGACGTCGAACGTCGGTGTCTGCAGGATGTGGAAAGTGATCCGCTGGGCGGACTTCGGGCCGATGCCGGGCAGGCGACCGAACTCGTCGATCAGCTCCTGAACGATGCCGTCATACATCAGTTGAACCTCGTCGGGGGCTCGTAGGGCTCTTCGCGCAGGAACGTCGCGCCGAGCACCTGGCGGATCACGGCCTCACCGTAGCGCTGCACTCCCCCGACCGAGGGGGCGCGCTCGATGACGACCGGTGGGGCTGCTGCCGCGCGCTGCTGCGGAGAGGCGGCCTGCAGCGGGGCAGGCTGCTGAGGGGCGGCCTGCTGAGGGGGCGCCTGCCGTGGCGCAGACTGCTGCGAGACCGGCGGCTCGTACGAAGGATCGTAGGGCGGCTCATCATCGAAGGCAGGAGCCTCGTCGTAGCCCGGAAGCGGAGGCTCATCGCGATCGACCGCACCGTCGGACGGCGGGACAGGGGCGGATGCCGCGGCCTCGACCTCTTCGGGCTCTTCGTCGACGGGGAGCGGCGAAGACGGGACGGGCGGGGCGCTCGCCGGCTCTTCGTGCGCGGTGGGGATCGGTGCGACCGCCCATTCGGTCACCGCGGATGCCGACGCGCCACGGACCTGCGAGCGGGAAGACCCCGCTGACGCAGGCTCCGATGCGGGAGCAGAGTCGGCGGGCGCCGAGGGACCGGATGCCGCAGACTGGCGCGGAGCACCGCCGGCGGGCATCGGCGCGGGAAGGTACTTCACCCGCACCCCGAGCTCGTGCTCGATCGCGGATCGCAGGTGATCGGACGGACCCGAACCCGGAGTCGTGCCCTTGAACTTCGCGACGTCGTGCTGGCTCGTGAAGCCCAGCGTCAGCACCTCGGTGTCGGTGACGTAGGCGAGCGGCTGCACGGCCGTGGCCAGCAGCCAGGACGTGCGACTGATGCCCTCGAGCCGGGTGAGGACGGCGGGCCAGGACGCGCGGATGCTGTCGAACGTGACCGGTCCTCGAGGAGCGGCGGGTTCGGCGGCGGCCGGCTCGTTCGCCTCCGGAGCGGGCGTTGCGGAATCGGCTGAACTCGGCCCTTCCGGCGCAGGCGCAGGCGCTGCTGGCGCTGCGGCAGCAACCTCCGAATCCGCAGGCGGCGTGTCCGACGCCTGCGAAGCAGGAGTGGGCGTCGGGACCGCGGGCGCCGAGGCGGCAGGCGCCGAAACAGGCGCCGAGGCCGCAGCGGGCCGCGTGGGCGCCGGGGCGCGCTCGGCAGCGGGAGCCGCCGGCGCCGCAGCGGCAGCATCCGCCGCACTGGCGAGGACCCGCGCCACCATGAGCTCGAGATGCAGGCGTGGCGACGTCGCCCCCGACATGTCGTCAAGGGCCGCGCTCACCACGTCGGCGGTACGCGAGAGACGCGCGGCGCCGAAGGTCTCGGCCTGGCCGCGCATGCGCTGCAGGTCGTCTTCGGCGATCCCGCGCAGGACGGCCGAAGCGCCGGCACCGACGGCCGCGATGACGATCAGGTCGCGCAGTCGTTCGAGCAGGTCGTCGACGAAGCGCCGCGGGTCTTGACCGGTCTGCACGACGCGGTCGATCGCGGGGAACGCGGCAGCGGCATCGCCGGCGGCGAGCGCGTCGACGATCTCGTCGAGGAGGGCACCGTGCGTGTACCCGAGCAGAGAGACGGCACGCGCGTAGCCGACCGTCACGGTCTCGGAGCCGGCGGGTGCGTCGGATCCGGCGATGAGCTGGTCGAGCAGCGAGAGCGTGTCTCGCGGGGAACCGCCGCCGGCGCGCACGACGAGCGGGAGCACGCCCTGCTCGACGATCACGCCCTCTTCGGCGCAGAGCTTCTCGACGTACTCGAGCATGGCCGCGGGCGGCACGAGACGGAACGGGTAGTGGTGCGTGCGGGAGCGGATCGTGCCGAGGACCTTCTCGGGCTCGGTCGTCGCGAAGATGAACTTGACGTGCTCCGGCGGCTCTTCGACGAGCTTGAGCAGCGCGTTGAACCCCTGCGGGGTGACCATGTGCGCCTCGTCGAGGATGAAGATCTTGTACCGGTCGCGGCTGGGCGCGAACGTCGCCCGCTCGCGCAGGTCGCGAGCGTCGTCGACGCCGTTGTGGCTGGCCGCGTCGATCTCGACGACGTCGAGCGATCCGCCGCCGGCGCGCGACAGCTCGACGCAGCTCGGGCAGACACCGCAGGGCACGTCGGTCGGACCTTCGGCGCAGTTCAGGCAGCGTGCCAGGATGCGCGCCGAGGTGGTCTTGCCGCAGCCGCGAGGGCCGGAGAACAGGTACGCGTGGCCGACCCGATCGCCGCGCAGCGCCGTCATGAGCGGATCGGTCACCTGGGACTGCCCGATCATCTCGCCGAACGTCTCGGGTCGGTAGCGGCGGTAGAGGGCTGTGGTCACCTCAACAGCCTACGGCGTGCCACCGACCTTCGGCTGGTCGGCGACTCCCCGGCACCCCCACGCATCAATCGGTCGACTCGATCACCGGGATGGCCGTAGTGATGACGGGGACGGACGCCGACATCCGGGTGCCGTCGTCGCGGCGGGCATCGGCGAACTGCCGCAGCGTCGGACGCCCCGGGATCCGCGGACCCTGATCCGCCAGCGGCACGACGACCTCGTCCTCGACCGTCGCGAAATAGGCGGTGTCCCGCACGCTGAACGGCACCGGGGGGCCGCTGCGCACCTGCACGCGCAGCTCGTCCTTGGTGACCGTCACGTGCAGCGCGGATCCCTGCCACTGCAGCGGGAACGACAGCGACGGCCAGTCGGCGGGAAGCCGCGGGTCGAAGCTCAGGTCGCCGGCGTAGTCGCGCATGCCCCCGAAACCGCACACCAGTGCCGTCCACACCCCACCGGCCGACGCCACGTGAACGCCGTCGGACGCGTTGTGGTGCAGGTCGTGCAGGTCGACGAACAGCGACTGCTCGAAGTAGTTCTGCGCGAGGTCCTGGTACCCCACCTCAGCGGCGAGGATCGACTGCACGACCGCCGAGAGCGTCGAGTCGCCCGTGGTCAGCGGGTCGTAGTAGTCGAAGTCGGCCTTCTTCTCCTCGGGCGAGAAGTGGTTTCCCTGCAGGAACAGCGCCAGCACGACATCCGCCTGCTTCAGCACCTGGAACCGGTAGATCACCAGCGGGTGGAAGTGCAGCAGCAGCGGTCGCTGCTCGGCGGGTGTGTTGGCGAGATCCCAGACCTCGCGCTCGAGGAACAGCGAGTCCTGCGGATGGATGCCGAGGCCCTCGCTGTACGGGATGTACATCGCCTCCGCCGCGCGGTCCCACGCCTCGGCCTCGCCTACACCGAGCCCAGTCCGGTCGACGAGCTTCACATAGTCCTCGGGGTGGTTCTCCTGGATCTCGCGCACGATCTTCGCCGCGTAGCGGAGGTTGTAGCGGGCCATGACGTTCGTGTACAGGTTGTCGTTGACGACCGTCGTGTACTCGTCCGGCCCCGTGACGCCGTGGATGTGGAAGGTCTCGATCCCGTCGCCGGCATCCGTCTCCTCCACCAGCCGCGAGGCGCGCCAGAAGCCGAGGGTCGCCCACAGGCGTGCGGTCTCGATCGCGATGTCCGCTCCCTCACGCCGGAGGAACTCCTCGTCGCCGGTCGCGCGCACGTACTTGCCGAGCGCGAAGCTGATGTCGGCGTTGATGTGGTACTGCGCGGTGCCGGCGGCATAGTAGGCGGAGGCCTCTTCGCCGTTGATGGTGCGCCAGGGGAAGAGCGCCCCCGCCTCGTTGAGCTGGGCTGCCCGGCGACGCGCAGCCGGGAGCATCCGCGCCCGTGCGCGCAGTGCGTTGTACGCCCACCGCGGCGACGTGTAGGTGAGGAACGGGAGCACGTAGATCTCGGTGTCCCAGAAGTAGTGTCCGCTGTAGCCCGAACCGGAGACGCCCTTGGCGGGGACGCCGGCGCCGTCTGCGCGGGCGGAGGCTTGGGCCAGCTGGAAGAGGCACCAGCGCGTGGCCTGCTGCAGGTCGTCGCGTCCGCCGATCTGCACGTCACTGCGCTCCCAGAACGCATCGAGCCACGCCCGCTGACGCTGGAAGACCGTCTCGACGCCCTCATCCGCTGCCCGGTCGAGCGAACGACGGCAGCGATCGACGAGCTCACGCGGCGGCACCCCCCGCGAGGTGTGGTAGCTGACGAGCTTGGTGACCGTGATGGGGACGCCGGCTTTGGCCTGCACGCGGAACACGTTCTTCGCGATGTCGGGCTCGACGAGCGTGCGGGCGTTGTACTCGTTCTCGGTCTCGACCACGTGGTCGGCGACGACGGCGACCGTCATGCCCGAATCGGCGACGCGGTACGACAGCGCGGAGCGCATCCCGTCCTGCCAGTGCTCGGCGGGCTCCAGCACGCGGTCGGCGATCTTCTCGGCCTTGCGAGGATCGAACGCGGCGGCCTTCGTGCCGATCGGCGTGCCGGCGTACACGCCCGCGCCGTCCTGACGGTTCAGCAGTTGGCAGCTGATGGTGACCGGGGCGTCGGCGTTCTCGACGACGACCTCGAGCCGCAGCACCGCGAGGTGCCGTTCCTCGAAGCTCACGATGCGCTCGTCGCGCATGCGCACCCTCTTGCCCGACGGAGTCTCCCAGACCACGTGGCGCTCCAGCACCCCGGTGCGCAGGTCGAGCGTGCGGCGGTACTCGCGCACGTCGGCGTCGTCGAGCGAGATCGGCTCATCGTCGACGTAGACGCGCATGACCTTGGCGTCGGGAGCGTTGACGATCGTCTGCCCGACCTCTGCGAAGCCGTAGGCCTGCTCGGCGTGCCGGATGGGCCAGGTCTCGTGCAGCCCGTTGATGAACGTGCCGTGCTCCTGCGCGCCGCGACCCTCGATGTGGTTGCCGCGCAGCCCCAGGTAGCCGTTGCCGACGGAGAACAGCGTCTCGCCGACGCCCTCCTCCGAGTAGTGCGTGTCGATCAGACGCCACGGGTCGACGGGGAAGCGGTCGCGGTCGATCATGCGGTCTCCGGGATGTCGGTGCGGGGAGCGGGGACGAACACGGCCAGGTCGTCGACGACGACCGTCGCGCCGGCGGCACGGAGCGCGTCGGCTCCGGCGCCGCGGTCGACGCCGATCACATCCGCATAGCCGGCTGCGGCGGCGGAAGCGGCACCGGAGGTGGCATCCTCCACGGCGACCGAGCGGGCCGGGTCGACGCCGAGTGCCACCGCGCCCGCGGCGAACATGTCGGCGGCGGGCTTCGACGCGAGACCGTCGCGCTCGGCGACGACGCCGTCGACCACGATCCGGAAGAAGGAACGGATGCCGGCGGCGCCCAGCACCTCCTCGGCGTTCTTGGAGCTCGACACCACGCCGAGCGGGATGCCGGCGGCGTGCAGAGCCTCGACGAGTGCGAGCGAGCCCGGGTACGGTGCGATCCCCTGCCCGCGCAGCGACTCCGCGAAGGCGGCGTTCTTGCGATTGCCGATCCCGCAGATGGTCTCGGCCGAGGGGTCGTCGTCGACGTCTCCCCAGGGCACCTCGACGTTGCGGCTGCGCAGCAGACTCGACACTCCGTCGTAGCGCTTCTTGCCGTCGACGTAGTCGTAGTAGTCGGCGTCGGTGTAGGGCGGGGTGAGGCCCCAGCGGGCGAACACGTCGTCGAACACGACCTTCCAGGCCCGCATGTGCACCTCGGCGGTCGGAGTGAGCACGCCGTCGAGGTCGAACAGTACGCCTTCGGCGTGGAACAGGTCGGGCAGTGCTTCTGGCACAGAGCCTCCAGGAGAAGGGCGATCGTCGGGCCGGCACCGCTCCGTGCCACTGTGCAAGCGTAATGCTGCGGCGCGTCAGGAGGTAACCCCGGCGGGCGGATCAGAGCAGTTCGGCCGTCTGCCGGGCGATCTGCAGCTCCTCATCGGTCGGCACCACGAGCACCGTCACCGGCGACGCGTTCGTGGAGATACGACGGATGCCGCGCTCCCTCGCCTCGTTCCGGGCGGCATCGATCTCCACACCCGCGAATCCGAGAGTCGCCATCGCCGCCGCCCGCACCGCCGCCGCGTTCTCGCCGACGCCGGCGGTGAAGGAGATGACGTCCACTCCCCCGAGTTGCGCGATGTACGCACCGGCGTAGGCGCGCAGGCGGTGCACGTACACGTCGAACGCCAGCATCGCCGCATCCTCTCCCTCCTCCACGCCGGCGAGGATGTCGCGCATGTCGCTGCGCCCGGCGAGCCCCGCGAGCCCGCTGCGGGTATTGAGCAGCGAGTCGAGGTCGTCGATCGAGAGGCCGGCACGCCGCGACAGGTGCACGAGCGCGGCGGGGTCGAGGTCACCGGAGCGGGTGCCCATGACCAGGCCCTCGAGCGGGGTGAGCCCCATCGAGGTCTCGACCGAGCGACCGCCGTCGATCGCCGTCACCGACGCTCCGTTGCCGAGGTGGAACACGAGCTGTCGGAGGCTGCCGAGGTCGCGATCGAGGAACGTCGCCGCCGCCTCGCTCACATACTGGTGGCTCGTGCCGTGGAAGCCGTAGCGGCGCACCCGATGCTCCGCGGCGAGCGCGGCGTCGATCGCGTAGGTGTATGCGGCGGGCGGGAGCGTCTGGTGGAAGGCCGTGTCGAAGACGGCGACGTGCGGAACCTGATCGAACACGGCGCGGGCGGCGCGGATGCCGGCCAGGTTCGCGGGGTTGTGCAGCGGTGCGAGCACCGCCAGCTCATCGATCTGCCGCTCCACATCGGCGTCGATCAGCGTCGGCGCGTAGAAGCGGGCGCCGCCGTGGACCACGCGGTGCCCGACGGCGACCGGGCGATGCTTCTCGAGCGACGGCCCATGCGCGGCGAACTGCTCGCGCATGATCTCGAAGGCAGCGGCGTGATCGGCGATCGGGCGCTCGTCGCGATACGTCGCGTCGAGCATCGTCGGCACGGCGCCGCCGTCGGTCTCGGGACGCACGGTGTGCGCGACCGGGCTGGCGTCCTGGCCGATGCGCTCGATGAGCCCGCTCGCGAGCAGGTTCTCCTGCTCGATGTCGATCAGACTGTACTTCAGCGACGACGAGCCGCTGTTGATGACCAGGATCGCGCTCACGCCTGCTCTCCCTGTGCCTGGATCGCGGTGATCGCGACGGTGTTGACGATGTCGTCGACCAGCGCGCCGCGGGACAGGTCGTTGATGGGCTTGTTGAGTCCCTGCAGCACCGGTCCGATGGCGACGGCGCCGGCCGAGCGCTGCACCGCCTTGTAGGTGTTGTTGCCGGTGTTGAGGTCGGGGAACACGAACACCGTCGCCCGCCCGGCAACAGCGGAGTCGGGGAGCTTGGCCTTGGCGACCGCCGCATCCGCCGCTGCGTCGTACTGGATGGGGCCCTCCACCGGCAGCTCCGGCGCGCGCTCGCGCACGAGGGCGGTCGCCGCGCGCACCTTGTCGACGTCGGCGCCGGTGCCGGATTCTCCGGTCGAGTACGACAGCATCGCGACGCGCGGGTCGATCCCGAACTGGCGGGCGGTCGTCGCCGACGAGATCGCGATGTCGGCGAGCTGCTCACTCGTCGGGTCGGGGATCACGGCGCAGTCGCCGTAGACGAGCACACGGTCGGCGAGCGCCATCAGGAACACGCTGGAGACGACGTTCACGCCGGGCTTCGTCTTGATGATCTCGAACGACGGACGGATCGTGTGCGCCGTCGTGTGCGCGGCGCCGGAGACCATGCCGTCGGCGAGGCCGAGGTGCACCATCATCGTGCCGAAGTACGACACGTCGGTCACGGTGTCGGCCGCCTGGGCGAGCGTGATGCCCTTGTGAGCGCGCAGTCGCGCGTATTCCGTGGCGAAGCGCTCGACCAGTTCGGGGTCGGTGGGGCTGAGCACCTGGGCCGCCGCGATGTCGACGCCCAGCTCGACGGCACGCGCCCGCACCGCGGCCTCGTCTCCGAGGATCGTGAGGTCGGCGACCTCCCTGGCCAGCAGCGTGGCGGCGGCGCGCAGGATGCGGTCGTCTTCCCCTTCGGGCAGCACGATGCGGCGTCGGTCGGCCCTGGCACGTTCGATGAGCCCGTACTGGAACATCAGCGGCGTCACGACGCGCGACTCCGCGAGCCCGAGCTTCTCGGTCAGCTCGGCGATGTCGACATGCGCCTGGAACAGGCCGAGCGCACGGTCGTACCGGCCGCGGGAATCGGCCGAGATCCGGCCACGGGCGCCCATCACCCGCACCGCGGTGTCGTACGTGCCGAGGTCGGTGGTGATGATCGGAACCGTCGAGGCGAATCCGTCGAGCAGCTGGAGGATCGGCTCCGGCAAGGGGAACGGGCCGTTCAGGATGATGCCGGCGATGCGCGGGAACGTGCCGGAAGAATCGGCCAGCAGCGCAGCGAGGAGGACCTCGGTGCGGTCGGCGGGGATCACCACGACCGCCTCTTCGGTGAGCCGCGGCAGCACATTGACCATCGACATCCCCGCGACCACGATCGTCAGTGCCTCTGCCGCCAGTCGGTCGTCGTCGCCCTTGAGCAGGGTGCCGTCGACGGCGGCGAGGATGCCGCGGATCGAGGGAGCGACCAGCGCGCGGTCCTCGGGGATCGCCCACACCGGTGTGCGCTCGTCGCGGAGCACACCGCGCACGGCGTCGATGATGGCTTCGAGGCCGTCGGGGTCTGCGCGGTTCACGGCGACCGCGAACAGCTCTGCCCGTTCAGCGGCGAGCTCGGACAGCGCCAGTTCTGCGATCTGTCCGACGGCTGCCGCCGCGCGGGCGGTCGTGGTGCCCAGCTGCTCCGCCTGGCGCTGCTGATCCCGGCCGCTGAGCACGAGCATGACCGGCGCCCCCAGGTTGGCCGCGATCCGCGCGTTGAAGCCAAGCTCTGCGGGGCTGGCGACATCCGTGTAGTCGCTGCCGATGATCACGACGGAGTCGCACTGCGCCTCGACCGCCTTGAACCGCGCGACGATCGTCGACAGCGCCGCTTCCGGATCGCTGCGCACGTCGTCGTAGGTGACGCCGATGCAGTCCTCGTAGTCGAGCTGCACGCCGTCGTGCGCGAGCATCAGCTCGAGGATGTCGTCGCGTTCGGTGACGGACCGCGCGATCGGGCGGAACACCCCCACCCGCGGCGAGACGCGCATCAACGCGTCGAGCGCCCCGAGGGCGATCGTCGACTTTCCGGTATGGCCTTCGGCCGAGGTGATGTAGATGCTCTGCGCCACAGCTTCAGCTTAGGCGCGGCATCCGTGAACCCACCGGGCATGCCACCGGAACTATTGCGCCGGCGTCACTCGCAGTGCCCCGACAGCGCATCGACGACCGCCGTGGCATCCGCCTGGAATCGGGAGTAGTAGTCGCGATCCATGTTGATCTGCACCCGGTGGATCGCGTGCGACGGCTGCATGCTCTGCCAGTCGGGAAGCCGGCCGAGGCGGTCGAAGAACAGGGTCGTGGCGGTCGCCGGATCCATCCGCTGCTCGGCGCTCCCCCACCAGTCCTGCTGCTGGAACAGTCCGATGCTCGTCGTGCGCGAGCCGTCGGGGTTGGTGAACCCGCTGGTCTCCCAGTCGCCGTAGTCGATGTTGTGGAGGCTGCTCTCGCCCATCGCCGTCATCACCCCGAGGATCTGCCCCTCACGCGGGAAGCCGAGCCCGGCCGCCGTCTTCACGATGGTCGCCGCGTTCTCGAGCTGCTCCCCGCTCCACCCCTCGATGCCCGCCGCCGGGAACGTCTGCGGCTCGTCGATGCAGATCGGCGCGGGGTCGTGCGCGAGCCCGAGCGGGATGAGCGCCAGCAGCCCGCCGAGCACCAGGACGGCCGTGGTCGACACGAGCACCCGCTGCAGGATCTTCCGGCGGCGGAGCCGGATCGCCGCCTGCCGTCGCGTGCCGGGCTTGCGCCGCCGCGCCGTGCTCTTCCGCTTCGATCTCGGCTTCGTCGTCGCTCGCCTGCGCTTCGCCGGCGACGCCGCGCGTCGGGGACTCATGCCGCGAGGGTTCCGCGCTCTGTTCGCGGACGACGGCCGATGAGCGCGGCGAGTCCGCCGCCGATCGCGCCGAAGAGGTGCCCCTGCCAGGAGATCCCGTCGGCGACGCCGAGCACTCCCGCCAGCATCGTGGCGCCGTACAGGGCGAGCACGATCAGCGCGATGACGGCGTAGAGGATCCGGTGGGCGACACGGCCCGGCGCGAACACCCGCATCACGACGTAGCCGAAGTAGCCGAACACGAGCCCGGAGGCGCCGACCGTCAGCGTGCCGGGAGCATTGAAGAGCCACGTGCCGATGCCGCCGACGACCGCGACGATCGCCGTGACGGCCCAGAATCGGCGGGTGCCTTCGACCGCGACGAGGCAGCCGAGCACGAGGAACGGCACCGAGTTGCCGATGAGATGCTGCCAGTTCGCATGCAGGAGCGGACCCAGCACGATGCCACCGAGACCGGACACATCCCACGACCGCAGTCCGAAACCGGTGAACGATCCCGGCAAGATCGCATCGGCGAACTGCACGACCCACATCGCGACGAGCAGGAGCACCGGCGAGGCGAAACGGCCGAGCGGATGCTGCGCCTTCGGTGGCTGAGTGACGGTCACCGGATGATTGTCGCAGGTGCAGCCAGGAGAGGACTGAGCATCCGGCGGATCACCCGCAGAAAAAGAAAGTGACCCTCCGCGCACCCAGCAGAGCCCGGTTACCCTTGCTGCGTTTCCGCCCTGGGGGAATTGGCCTGGATGCCGCCACGCGGAGAGCCGTCAACCATCCTAACCCGATGCGCCGGGTGGTTCGAACCGTCACCGCGGATGGCGGAGAGCTCAGGGGAACCTGCCAGAGCGTTACCCCCTCCACAGGGTTACGATCGAGTAACGCGCACCGCAGCGCCGATGTGAGAGGGAACGCATGCACGAGAACGCCCCCCTGGTCCCGGTGACGATCGACGCCGAGCGGTTCGCCGCGCAGACCTCCGCGATCCTCGGCTCCATCGGCCAGGTCATCGACGGCAAGCCCGATGCCGTGCGCAGCGCTCTCGTCTGCCTCCTCGCCGAGGGGCACCTGCTCATCGAAGATGTACCCGGCGTCGGCAAGACGATGCTCGCGCGGGCACTGGCCGCGAGCGTGGACGCGACGGTGCGCCGCATCCAGTTCACCCCCGACCTGCTTCCCGGCGACGTCACCGGCGTCTCGGTCTACAACCCGGTCGACCGGGAGTTCGAGTTCAAGCGCGGCGCGGTGTTCGCCCACATCGTGATCGCCGACGAGATCAACCGCTCCTCCCCGAAGACGCAGTCGGCGCTGCTCGAGGCGATGGAAGAGGGACAGGTCACGGTCGACGGCGCCACGCACATGCTGCCGAAGCCATTCCTGGTCGTCGCGACCCAGAACCCGCTCGAGATGGAGGGCACCTACGCCCTGCCCGAAGCGCAGCGCGACCGCTTCATGATGCGCATCTCGATGGGATACCCGGATGCCGCGGCCGAAGCTCTCATGCTCCGCCAGCGCGATGTGGTGAGCCCGCTCGCCGCGGTGACGCCCGTCGCCGATGCGGCGTCCATCTCGCAGCTCATCGCGTGGGCGCGCTCCGTCCATGTGGCCCCCGCGCTGGAGGAGTACACGGTCGCCCTCGCGCAGTCGACCCGCTCCGACCCGAACCTCCACCTCGGCGCGAGCCCCCGGGCCACCCTGCAGCTGATCAGGGCGGCGAAGGTGTGGGCCGCCCTCGACGGACGCGACTACGTCATCCCCGACGACATCACCGCGCTGCTGATCCCCGTGCTGGCGCACCGGCTGCTTCCCGCGCGCGGCGCCCACCGTGCCGGCGCACAGCCCGTCGAAGCCGCACTCACCCAGATCGTCGAGCGGGTGCGCGTTCCCGTCGCGACCCGCTCCTGACCGAGACCCTCATGCGACGACGCCGATCCCTCACCAGCCGCGGCGCCGGTGCGCTCATCGCCGCGCTGGGCTGCATGATCGCCGCCAACGTCCTCGGCGCCCGCATCCTGCTCTACATCGGGGTGCTGCTCGCCGCCCTCACCCTCTTCTCGCTCCTCGCCGTGCGTCTCCCCCGCCGCTCCGGGACGGTCACCCGTCAGATCTCCACCGACCTGCTGACCGTGTCGGAGACCTCGAGGGTCACGGTGCGCTTCACGTTGCGCGCCCTCCGCGTGCCGCGAGGGCTGTGGCACGACATGCTGCCCGATGCCGTCACCGGAGACTCCGGCGGCGAGTACCCGCCCGACACCGGGCAGCTCAGCTACCTGATCACGGGCGTCCGACGCGGCGTCTGGCCCCTCGGCCCGCTCATGCTGCGCACCGTGGATCCGTTCGGGTTGGCGCAGCGCGAGCAGTCGTTCGGCGACACCCGCAGCGTCACGGTCGTTCCCGAGGTCTTCGCCCTCGCCCCGCTCGCCGTGCGGGTCGGAGCTGCCGGCGGAACCGCCCACACCTCGTCGACGAGGCTGGGACAGGGCAGCGACAACCTGTCGCCGCGGGGCTACATCCCCGGCGACTCGATGCGTCGCATCCACTGGCGGGCGACCGCACACCGTGGGCAGCTCATGGTGCGTCAGGAAGAGGAGGAGTCGAGCCCTGACGCGGTCGTCGTGCTCGACCGCAGCAGTCGCCACTGGGATGCGCCGGGCGTCCACGCCGATCCGGCCTTCGAGACCGCCGTTTCCCTGTGCGCATCCGCCGCCATCCATCTGGCGTCCGAGGGCTACAGCGTCGACGTGATCGACGGCGCGGGAACTCTGCTCGGCGCCCTGCGCGGGCACGAAGACGACCACGACGGTCTGCTCGTGGCGCTGGCGATGGTGACACCCCGCGGCGAGAGCCGGGACCTGGCGTCACTCATCGGCGGAACGCCTCCCGGCCCGCTGGTCTTCATCACCGGGCGCCTCGATGAGGAGGACGCCGCCCTGCTGCGTCCGGCGGGAGCCACCGCCCCGATGCTGTTCAGCACCGAGCTGCTGCCCGGTGCCGCCGAGGCCTCCGCCCCGCACGGCTGGACGGTGGTGAAGATCGGCGAGGACATCGCCGAGGCGTGGGAGGATGCCGTCTCGGCGCGGATCGGGGTCGGCGATGTTCCGCGCTGAGCAGTCACCCCCGACCGCGGCCGCCCCCGCGCCGACCGCGCCACGGTGGCATCGCGACCGTGAGGAGACGACCGGCGTCGTCGGCCCCGGTGCGATGGCGGCTGCGGCGACGCTGGTGGCGACGTGGCCGTACACGTCGGTCATCTCTCCGGGCACCTGGTCGGGCACGGTCCTCGTCGTGGTCATCGTCGTGGCCGGGACGGGCATGCTGCTGCGGCACCTGCTGCGCCGACGGGCGGCATGGGTCCGGGACACCGGCACCCTCCTCGCCCAGATCGTCGTGGCCATCGGCGCCGTGACGCTGCTGGTCGCGGGTGACACCGCGCTCTTCGGGGTGGTCCCGACGACGACCACCCTCGCGGTGTTCGGAGCCCTCGGGGCCGCGGCCTTCGAGGAGGTCGCCTTCGGTTCCGCGCCGCTCGATGCCTCGCCCGGGCTCGCCGCCTCGATGGGCGCCGGCTTCGCGGTCGTCGCGATCCTCCTCGATCAGCTCGTGGCACACCGGTCGGCCGTGCTGGCCGCGCTGCTGACCGGCGCCATCGGCGCGGTGCCGATGATCGTCACCCTGGGTGAGACGAACGTGATCTGGTTCGTGCTCTACGGCGTGATGGCTCTGCTCCTCTTCCGTTACACCGCGCGACGGCATCCGGAATCGCCTCGCCGATCGTCGACCTCGCTCGCCGTCGCGCTCGGGGCCGCCGCGCTGGTCACGACCGTGGCCATCGCCCCCGCGCTGCCCGTCGCGACGAGCATGGCCGGCACCGGCGTCGGCGTCACGGTCGACGCATCGCTGCGCCTCGGTGACGACCTGCGCCAACCGAACCCGGTCGAGGTGCTGACCGTGGCGGCGGACGGCGAGACCGCCCCCTACCTGCGGCTGACGACGCTGTCCCGATTCGACGGACGCGTCTGGCAGCCCGACCGAGGCGACCTGCAGTCGCAGGACGACGGCTTCGGCGCCCCGGAGTGGGGTGAGGGCATCGCGACGGAGGAGGAGAACACCTCCATCCGGGTGCTGCGGATGTCCAGCTCGTGGCTTCCGGTGCCGTATCCGGCCACCGACGTGCAGGGACTCAGCGGATCGTGGCGGGTCTCCCCCGACAATCGCACGCTCTTCTCCCGCAGCGCCGATGCCGTCGGCAACGACTACACCGTCACCTCGTCACGACTCATCCCGACGCTCGAGCAGATCCGCGCGATCGACGCCGCACCCCCCGTCGTCGATCCCGAGGCGGAGCCTGTGGAGCTGCCGGGCATCATCGCCGAGCTGGCCACCGACGTGACCGCGGCCGCGAGCACCGACTACGACCGCCTCGTGGCGCTGCAGAACTGGTTCCGCTCGCAGTTCGCGTACTCCCTCGAGACACCGGTGCAGGAAGGCTTCGACGGCACCGGAGCCGAGGCCGTGGCCCAGTTCCTCGAAGAGCGTCAGGGGTACTGCGTGCACTTCGCCGGTGCCTTCGCGCTGATGGCCGAGAGCCTGGGGATGCAGGTGCGCATCGTCGTCGGGTACCTGCCCGGCTCGCTCACCGACGAGAAGCGCGGCACGGAATCGGTCTTCTCCGTGACCAGCGACCAGCTGCACTCCTGGCCGGAAGTGCTCTTCCCCGGGGTCGGCTGGGTTCCGTTCGAACCGACCGCCTCGCTGGGCGTGCCGACCGCCTTCCGTGCAGGAGTGACGCAGGGCGGTGGACCCGGAGACCCCGCCGTCCCCGTCCCCACCACGGCCCCGCAGAGCGAGGAGACCTCGGCTCCGCAGGTGGACCGTGACCCCGACGGGGGCGACTCCGCGGACGGCGGCGCACGGCGCACCCTCGACCCGATGCCGGTCGCGCTCACCGCACTCGGAGTCGTCGTGCTGCTCCTGTTGCCGGCGCTCATCCGCGTCGTCGAGCGCCGCGGCCGTATGAACCGGGCGCGAAGCGGGGACCCCGCGGCGGCCTGGGCCGAGCTCCGCGACACGCTGATCGACCTGCAGTTGGAGGTGTCGGATGCCGAGACCCCGCGCGTGCGTGCGGCGGGACTGGTGCGGGAGAGCCAGGTGGACCCGGAGGCGATGCGTCTACTCACGGATGCCGTCGAGCGGTCCAACTACGCCCGGTCCGGCGAGGCATCGGCAGATCTCTCCGAGCCGCTGCGCCAGGTCTTGGTGCAGTTGCGCGGCAGTGTCGACCGACCGACGCGGGTGCGCGCCGCACTGCTGCCGCGGTCCCTGTACGCTCCGCGAGCCGCCGAGCCGGGAGCGGCGGTCTGACGGCAGGGCTCCGGGACGCTCGGCTCGGGTCGGCTGGGTCGGTCGAACCCGCGTTCAGGCGGCGTGAACGGCGCAGGGCACGGCGACGCAGACCTCGCACACCACGAACTGCGAGCGGCAGGAGAGATCGGGGCAGTTGGCGGTGCGCTTGGTGGGCGTCCCGCAGCCGACGCACTCGCCGATGACCCGCGCGTGGTCGGAGAAATCGACGGAGCCACGGCCGTCGAACACGTACAGCGAGCCGTCCCAGAGGCCATCATCGCCGTACTTCTCGCCGTAGCGGACGATACCGCCCTCGAGCTGGTAGACCTCGCCGAAGCCGCGCGCCGTCATCAGGCTCGACAGCACCTCGCAACGGATCCCGCCGGTGCAGTAGGTCACGACCGGCTTGCCCTTCAGGTCGTCGTAGGCGCCGGAGTCGAGAAGCTGCACGAAATCCCGGGTCGTCTCGGTGTCGGGCACGACCGCGCCGCGGAACCGCCCGATCTGCGCCTCGAGGGCGTTCCGGCCGTCGAAGAACACCACGTCGTCGCCACGTTCCTCGATCAGGCCGTGAAGTTCTTCGGGGCTCAGCCGCGTGCCACCACCGACGACGCCGTGCTCGTCGACCCGCAGCTCCCCCGGGGCTCCGAACGACACGATCTCGTCACGCACCTTGACGCTGAGCTTGGGGAAGTCGAGGCTGCGGCCCTCGGCATCGAGCCCCGTCCCCTCGCTCCATTTGATGTCGGCGTCGGCGAACGGCGCATACGAGCGAAAGGAACGGAGCCATTTCTTCAGGGCCGTGATGTCACCACCGAGCGTGCCGTTGATCCCGTCCTTCGAGATGAGCAGTCGTCCGCGCAGCCCGAGCGCCTCGCCGATGTCGCGCTGCCAGACGCGCACGGCGTCGGGATCGGTGAGGGGCGTGAACGCGTAGAAGAGGACGATCTTGGGGGTTGCCACCCAGGAATCCTACGTCGGGTGCGGGCAGTGGGCGGAACCCGCTCAGAGCCGGTCCCTGCGACGCACGACGAGCACGGCGGCGGCGCCGAGCACGAGGAGCCACGCGCACGCGATCGCCGCAGACGCCGCGCCACCGAGCCCCTCGCGCGCGAGACCGGCTGACGACAGGAGCGCCTGCAGGGGCAGCACGTCGGCCAGGGAGGGTGCGATGTCGGCGAGAAGGGCGGCGGGCACGAGCGTCGCCGGGACGACGAACAGCACGAGAATCGGGCTGCGGATCAGCACACCGACGAGGTATCCCCACAGCCCCGCAGCCCCGATCGCCGCCAGAGTCCGCCCGGCCGTCGCGGGAGGGAGCAGCTCTTGGCCCGATGCGACCAGGAAGGCGGTCTCGAGAGCGACGGTGCCGACCCCGCCGAGCAGCAGGCTCGTGAGCAGAGTCGTCGCGGCTCGGACGCCGAAGACGGCGACGGGGCCGCCGTAGAGCTGCGCCCTGGCCAGCACACCCGCCTTGTCGGCGAGCGTCACTCCGAGCGCGCCGAGCACGGCGACGACGAGGATGAGACTGCTGAACACGGACGCGCTCAGTCCCACGGCGACCTCGGCGATGGCGGGCGCGGGCGCGATGCCCAGCTCGGCAGGAAGCGATGCGAGCAGGGAGACGATGAGGAAGAGCATCACGGGCAGGAACGCCCACGGCAGAGGGTCGCCTCGCACCCGTCGGAGCTCCGCAGCGATCGTGCGGACGATCGGACCGCGGCCGACCGTCGGCACGGCCGGCACCGACGTCATCGCGCACGCCTTCGCACGACCACCACGGCGAGTGCGGTCACGACAGCTGCCCACCCGAGCAGCACGGCGCAGCTCGCGCCCGTGGGCAGGAGACCGTCGATCGGGGCGCCCGTCGCTCCCGCGAACGCCCCGACCGGGAGGAACCTCTCGATCGCCGGCACGGTGAACAGCAGCGGCAGCTCGATCATCGTCGGCAGCAGCAGCACCACGGCGGAGACGACGTAGTAGTTCCGGAGGATCCACCCCAGCGACCCCCCGATCACGGCCCCGGTGGCTGCCACGAAGATCGAACCGCCCACGATGCCCCAGAACGCGCTGTCGAGCTGCAGGTGTCGACCGTATGCGGCGAGCGCGAGGCTCGTGACACCGGCCCAGATCGCCGTACCGACCACGCAGAAGACGATGCTCGTGGCCACGCTCGACAGGAGCTTCGCGAGGAAGACACGACGCAGCGAGCCGATCACGATCGTGCGTGACATCGAACGGTAGTAGAACTCCCGCGAGACGGAGTAGCTCCCGAGGTACATCGCGGTGATCCCGATCGAGGCGATGAGTCCGAAGACCATCCTGGTCGCCATGCCGTCGTCGAGTGCGCGCACTCCGTCGAGCGACGGCCCCATGGTCAGCAGGAGGACCGGGATGAGGATCACGAAGGAGCCGACGCCGAGCATCGCGAGGCCGCTGATGCTGCGGAGCAGTTCGCTTCTGAGCACGTCAGGCATTGCGACGACCCCCTGCGGCGGCGTCGATCAGATCGAAGTACCCCTCCTCGAGCGAGGAGTCGCCTCCGCGGGTCAACGAGTCCAGCGGCCCCCGGAACAGCACGGTGCGACGCATCACGACGACCTCGTCGACGCTCTGCTCGAGTTCGGCCAACTGATGGCTGGAGACGAGGACGCTGCCTCCACGCGCCGCGAAGTTCCGGAGGAATCCACGGAGCCAGCGGATCCCGCCGGGGTCGAGGCCGTTCGCCGGCTCGTCGAGCACCAGCAGCTCGGGATCGCCGAGCAGGGCAGTCGCGAGTCCCAGTCGCTGGAGCATCCCGGTCGAGTACTTCTTCACCCGTTTGCCGGCGTGCGCCGTGAGGTCGACCTGCTCCAGCACCTCATCGACCCTCGAACGCGGCGCGCCCAGAGCGAGCCGGTAGATGTCGAGGTGCCGCGCGGCGGTGATCCCCGTCTCGAAGCCCAGCCCGTCCATGTGCACACCGACTCGCCTGGCGGGATTGGGCAGCGCCGCGAAGGGCTCCCCGAACACTCGCGCCGACCCCGCTGTGGGATGGAGCAGTCCGACCAGCCCCCGCATCGCGGTGCTCTTCCCGGCCCCATTCGGGCCGAGCAGTCCGACCACGGATCCGGCCTCCACCGTGAAGGTCAGGTCTTGCACGACGGTTTCGCCGCCGTAGGACTTGGTGAAGCCGTCGAAGGTCACGACTGCGGTCATGGGTTCACTCCTTGCGTGAGAGGACGGGAGACGGGGACACGACCGATCAGTCGATCCGCGTGGCGGTGGATGGGGGCGATCAGCTCGGGATGCGCGCCTCCGTCGGCGCGGGTGAGGAGCTTGGTGAGCGCGTACAGCTGTGCGACGACGCCGTCGTCGGTCTCGAGGTCGTCGCGGAACCGTCGCGCGATCTCGTCGGCGACAGCGGGCACTCCGAGCGAATGGGCCAGGAGGAAAGCGGCGTCGTATCCCCGCGGCGCCAGGCCCCACGCTTCCCAGTCCACGATCGCGAGCGGGGCCGTGTGGATGTTGTTCCAGTGGAGATCGCCGTGACACGACACCCAACGCCCCGGGTCGGTGTCGATCTCACAGCCGAAGAAGACGGCGATGCGTCGGCGGATGCCGACGGGGTCGAGGGACATGCGCGTCGTCGGAGTGGCGGCGACTCCGGCCAGTGCCTGCTCCAGATCAGACCACCACCCCGCATCCACAGCCGGGCCGTCGCGCAGTTCCGGCGTCGCCGCAGCAGGGGTGCCCGGCACCGCAGTCATCAGCTCCGCCCGAAGCAGGAGCGCTCCTTCGGTCTGCTCTCGCACATCCAGGAACAGGGGTTTGACGCCGATGTGGATCGCTCCGGCATCCTGGTTCCCCGTCCACCACGGTCCTCGAGCCCACTCGGCGCGCGCCCACACGATGCGGAGCCAGAGCACATCGCCTCCGCGTTGCACCGCCGAGCCGATCGAACGGTCATGCCAACCGTGGACGGGTTCACCGATCGCCCGTACCTCCAGCTCGGTCGCCATGCGCGCCAGTGCCTGGCGCAGCATCCGGCGCACATCATTCTCCGGTGCGCTCGGCGGGATACCGGCATTCATCGGTGCTCCGATCCGAGCGCGGCCACCGGTCGGGCCAGGAAGGCTTGCCAGAGCCAGACGGCGATGTTCGTCGCACGCGAGTCAGAGAACGTCGCCCTCCCGTACGGGGGCAAGGTCTCCGCCGTTTCGACTTCTGTCAGGCCCCTCGTCCAGGCGGGCGTGGTCAGGCCGGAGGCGCTCACGGGCACGAGTGCGGCGAGGTCGACCCCGTCGTCATGCTCGGCGGATCCGCTGCCGACGGTCGCGTTGCCCAGTGGATGGCGCAGGACGATGCCGTTGCTCTCCAGCGTCACCGCCGTGCCCACCGCCGGCAGTTCCGCTGAGGTACTCGCCACCAGACGGACGCCCTCGCCATCGGCCGCGAACCCGACCTGATGAGCGGGCTGCATCGGGACGAGGAACAGGATCGCTCCTGCCACCGCGATGATCGCACCGAGGGACACGGCTGTCCGCCGCGCATCCGGCCGACGGCCGTGTAACGCGCGGACACCCCGGATGAGCGCGGCGGCTGCCACGGCGATCACGACTGCCACGGTGAGCAGATAGGCGATGGCGGGCACGACCCCGAGGCCGGCGACCATCGACGAGGAGCGGTAGAGCACCAGTCCGACCAGCACAACCGGGAAGAGCCGACAGGTGACGCCGTACGCGACCAGCCAGCCTCGCCGCGTCGAACCTGACCCGCCGACAGCCATCGTCCGGTCAGCCTTCATGGTCCCGAACAGCATCGCGCCGAGAGTCTCTCCCGCCGCGTGCATGGCATGGCGCCGCAGATGCGGATGGTCCAGCGCCGACATCAGCGCCAGATAGCCGTCGAGCTGCACGAAGGGCAGCAGGTTGAGCACGGTGATCATGAGGCACGAGAGCCCGTACAGCACGAGCGCGGCGTGCAGCATCGGATCTGTCAAGAAGCGCGCGAGGACGATGCTCGCCGCTGCGCAGAGCAGGTGCACCGCGGGCCCGGCGAGCGCGACGGCCACACGCCGTCCGCGCCGTCCCAACCGCCAGCCGTCGGTGACGTCGCAGAAGAAGGCGGGGGCGAGGTAGAACAGCATGGCTCCGATGCGCCGGGGCGACCCGCCGAAATGGCTGAGGACGGCACCGTGCCCGAGCTCGTGCACGACCGTGGTGAGGACGATCGCCACGCTCAGCCCGATCACGACGGGCAGCGGCACGGGATGATCGAGAACCCCGACGATGTCATCGGTGCTGAGGAGACCGACGACGAACCCTGCGAGCACGATGGCCAGGAACACGACCGCGCCAGGAGCCTCCACGGCGACTCGGGTGATCGGGCGGAGCGCGGCGAAGAGACGGGCCGGGTCTCCGATGCTGAACTGCACGGTGAGCGGGGGCTGGAACCGCCAACGGGAACCTCGGTCGAGCCGACGGTCGCGGTCTCCCCGCTGCGCGTCTGTGCACAGGAGACCGGCGTCGGCGAGGCGACGCGCAACTCCCCCGACATCGTCAGACGTCCACGGTTCGCCGAGCTCCTGAGCGATCTGCGACACCGTCCGCACCCCGGTGAAGTGCCGTGCGACGGTGGCAACCGACTCGGAGATCCGGGCCTTGGGCACTCGGTCACGCGCGATGATCCAGGCGCCCTCCGCGTCTGCCGGCGCATCGACGGAGACGCGCACCCCGAGCTCCGGTCGAGCCGAAGCCGGGAACACCGTCATCGGAAGCTCGCTCGTCATCGGACGCACTCGAGCATGGACAGGCTCTGCGACCCGTCTGCAAGACGGACCGGCAAGGCATCGCGCACGCGCAACCCCGCGGTGCTCAGTTCTGCACGCAGCTGCTTCTCGTCGAGAAGGTTCACCCGCGAGGCGAACGCTTCCGTCGTGCGCACGCCCGCCTGCCGACGCAGGTGCAGCACACTCACATCTCGGTGACCGGCCGTCGAGTCGACCTGCTCATCCAGGATCACGACCTCGGCAGGGTCCGCGTTCAGCGGCACGAGCCGCGTCTCGGCACCGCCCGTATAGGCGCCGGTCGAGTGGACCGAGACGAGGAAGACACCATCGGGCGCCAGGTGCGCGCGCACAGCCTCGAGCATCGTCCGACGCCGGGGTGGAGGCAGCAACGTGATCGAGGTCGCCGCCAGCACGATGAGTCCGAACGACCCATCGACGTCGAACGCGCTCATGTCTCCGAGCACGGGAAGAACCTTCCCACCCGCGCGCTGGGCGCGTCCCTCGAGCAGCTCGAGCATGCGTGGCGAACTGTCGAGCGCGACCGTCTCACGTCCCAGGCGACCGAGCGCGACAGTGAGTCGACCGCTGCCGCACGCGAGTTCGAGGATCCTCCCCTCGGTGCGCCGGCCGATACGGAGTATCTCGCGCACCTCGCTGTCGTCACCACGGGTCATCGCGTCGTACACCTCCGAACCTCGCTCGCTGTAGAGGTCGGTGACGACGGCGTGCGGTTCGAGGACGGCGAGCAGCCGCGCCATCGACGAGGTCAGGCGAGAATCGGTCATGCGGACTCCTTGTCTGGGCGGGCAGGCGGGC
>NZ_FMIR01000018.1 GCF_900095745.1 Microbacterium oxydans | reverse complement strand
TCGTCACCCTCCCCGCCGAAGCCGTCCTGCCTCCCGAGAACCTCATCGCGTTCTCCGCGCCGGCCGAGCGCATCGACACGGTGCTCGGCGATCTCGGCTCCCTCATCGACATGCGCAGCGAAGGCGAGGCTCTCCGATGAACGGTCTCTGGAACCAGAACGACTGGTCGCAGTTGCTCGAGGGCGACCCCGGCACGCTCGAGACCCGCTCCGGTGCACTGTCTCGTCAGGCCACCGCGATCAACGACGCCGCGCAGGCGCTACAGGACATCGTCTCGGGTCAGCTGAGCAAGTCGACGACGGCACTGCGGTCGACCGCCGCCGAGTTGCAGACCTCGATGTCGCAGGCGTATCTGCGCTACGACGAGACCGCTACAGCGCTGCGCACGTATGCCGTGACGCTCGCGCCCATCAAGGAGCAGGCGGCGAGGGACATCCCGGCGCTCGAAGCCGCACAGGGCCGGTTGGGCACGGCCGAGCACGCGGCCGGCGATGCGCAGCGGCGGCAGCTGTTCGAGGGGCTGAGCAACTCTCCGCAGGACGTCCGTCAGGACACGGCCGACGACCTCTCCCGCGCCGAGCGCCAGGCGACGGCCGCCCAGTCCGACATCAACGCGATCGTCGCTCGTCTCCGTGCCGGAGCACAGAGCAAGGAGGATGCGGCCCAGGCCGCGATCCGTGCGATCGAGAGCGTCATCAGCCAGGGCAAGGACTCGGTCCTCGACAACATCGCCCAGTTCTTCGAGGGTGTGGGCGATCTGCTCGCCGGCATCGGGCGCTGGGTGGCGGATGTCATCAAGGGCGTCCTCGACACCCTCTCCGACATCTGGAACGCCCTGCTGCCGAAAATCATGACGGTGCTGCTGCTCGCACTGATCCCGATCGTCCTCGGGCTGGCGGGGCTTCTCCTCGGCGGACCGCTGCTCGGGGCCGTGCTCGCTCTCCTCGGTGGTGCTGTCGCGCTGACGATCGGCGGGGTGCTGATCACCCGCATCCTCACCGACGTGCTCGCACCCGACCCCGAGGTCACCCCGTTCGAGGTCGACGAGCGGAGCATCCCGATGCCGTCGCGGTCCGACTACGCGACCGATGCCGAGTACCAGCAGGCGCTGGAGGCGTGGCGCAACCAGATGTCGACCGTCAGCGGCGCGTCTCTCGACAACGCCTTCGCGGAGGCCGGTCTGGTCGATGACCTCGGCGGCACGTCCGCCGCCGACGAGCAGGGCGTGATCCGGGTCGAACAGGTCGTCGGTGCCGATGGCGTCACCCGGTGGCGCGTTGTGCTGCCGTCGACGCAGGACTGGGTGATGAGCCTCCAGGGGATCAACGACACCGGGGCGACGAACGACCTCGACAGCAACCTCGCCCTCATGCTCACGCCCGAGCTGCAGACGCAGTACGAGCGTGCCGTGATGCAGGCGATGCAGGACGCAGGCATTAATCCGGGCCCGAACGGCGACCCCGTGATGCTCGTCGGGTTCAGCCAGGGCGGCATCATGGCGGGGCACCTCGCAGCGAACCGGTCGAGCGCGTACAACTTCGAGGCCGTGATGGCGTGCGGATCTCCCATCGATGCCATGCGCATCCCGCCGACGACGCAGGTCATCTCGATGCAGCATCAGGGCGATCCGGTGCCGATGCTCGACACGCTCACCAACGGCGCGGTGAATCCTCGGCAGGAGGACAACTGGCGCACGTTCACGCCCGTCGCGCCCGGACACCAGCCGGCCGCGATCGACGCCGGCGCGCACAACGCGGGTCTCTACAACATCAGCTGGCAGGAGCAGCTCGCGAATCTGCCCGCCGACGAGCGTGCGAGACTGGAGCAGTTCTACGCGCACGACGGTGCGACGGTCGCGACCGAAGAATATGCATGGAGTGAGTGATGTTCCGACGCCTGACACTAACCGTTGCAGGAATCGGCGTCGCCGGGTTGCTGCTGACCGGGTGCTTTCCGACCGGTGCGCCCGCGCCGGAGAAGACTCCGCCCGCATCCACCCAGGAGGCTGAAATGAACGATCCCGCACCCGTGGTCGACGCGGTGAAGGCCGCGCTCCCCGAAGCGCTCCAGGTGGAGGTGCAGCCGAATCAGGACGGCCTGACGTCGGGCTGGGTGATCGACGTCGAAGTCCCGCTCGGATACGTGGTGACGGGGGACAGCCTGACCGCGGTCCTGGTGTCGGCCTGGAAGGCCTCCGAGCCGAAGCCGGCGTTCGTGAAGTTCAACCCGTGGTCGACGTACGAGGGCAAGGAGGGCGCGATCGAGGCGCAGCGAGCGGCCGACGAGCTCGGCATCGACTGGAGCCCGAGCCTCTCCGTGGGCGTGAACGTGCCCGACTACGAGATCGAGAAGCTCGCCGGTGAGTGAGGTCGCCGTCGAGGCGGCGACGCCCGAGCTGCGCTTCCGACTCCTCGGCGCCTGGCATCCGGTGCTGCTCAACGATCTCGACAGCGGTCCGCTGGTCGCCGATTTCGTCGACGAGGTCTTCGGCCGTCGCGACGAGGATTCGACGCTGCGGGCACTGACCCGCCGTGACCTCACCGAGGCGGTGGCGAGTGCTCGCGCGCTGCACGCGAAGGCGATGTTCCTGATGACCGAACTGCGCCCCGGCACGCCGCTGCCGGTGACGCTCACGGTGTTCGAGCAGCCCGACCTGCGGATGTCTCCGGCCATCGGGGTCTCGCCGCAGGCCGTCGTCGCGACGCTCGAGAAGGTCTTCACCGAGCTGCAGCGTCCCCACCTCGACACCGCCCACCGGCTGCAGATCCCCGGATCCGCGATCCTCCGACTGCACAGCGTCGAGGAGCAGAAGCTGGCCGACGCGGAAGACCTGCGTGAGGCTCCGGAAGAGCTGGCCGCCGAGGCGGGGGCGGTCTCGATCCGTCGGCTGTCCGCCGACTACTGGTACACGGTCCCCGGCTCGAAGCAGGTGCTGCTCGTGAACCTGTCGACGCCCGTCGGCGACATCCCGCACGTGCTGCTCGGGTTCTTCGACAGCATCGTCGAGGCGTCGTACTTCGAGCTTCCGGGTGCGCCGTCGGGAGTGTCCGCCGAAGCCTGAGTGGTCGGTGCCGCCGGGCGGTCAGCGCGTGGCGGCCGCGGCGTCGGCGAGGTGCCGCGCGTTGTGGCTGAGCACCTTGACGATGATGCCGTGGCGCCGGAGCTCTGCGACCGTCCTGGCGCCCTCGTCGCTGTCGCGCCCGAGCGCGACGATCGACACGACGACCAGCACGTCGCCGGGACGCAGGGTGCCGATGAGGCGGGAGAGGCGGTCGCTCCAGCTCTCCAGGATGTCGGGGGCGGGGTGACGGAAGCCCTCGATGGGCACACCGAACCGCGTGAGATCGGCGCGTTGCTCCACGACCGACGGCATGTCGTCGCGGGAGACCACCAGTCCGACCAGGCGTGAGCCGTCGGGGCGGGCGAGCCAGAAGTTCCGGTTCTCCTGCAGTTCCGTGAAGCACTTCGGGCACACCGCCGCGTCATGCGGAAGGTGCAGCGGGCTCGTCAGGGCAGCATCAACCGATGCCGCCGTCGTGGGTTCGAACGTCTCGCTCATCGCGCACCTCCGCGTTCCATTCTGCCCTGTCGCGGGTGCGGATGCAGACCGTTATCAGGGGGTGCCGTTGTTCGCCGAGTCCGTGATCTCGGCTTCCTGCGTCTCGAAGGCGGTGGCCGAGTCGCGGGCGACCACGCCGGCGCCGGCGGTCATGCTCTGCAGCTGCAGGAGAGAGGCCTTGGCCCACATGGCCCAGGTGTCGGCGGCGGCCGAGACCGTGGAGCTGCCGCAGCCGGCGAGGGAGAGGTCGACGTCGAGGCTCATGCCCCATGCCGTGCTCTGGAGCGTGCTGCCGGTGGCACCGACGGCGTCGGAGTCGAACTGGAGATCGGTCATCACGGCACCTTCACATCGTCGGGAGAATAGGTCTCGTTCGGGTCGGGCTGGGGGTCGAAGAGGGCGATGCTCGCGCCTGCGACATCGCAGTCCTTCGTGGTGACGGAGTCGGTCTCGACGAGGCGGGCGTCACCGTCGCGGATCACGCGGTAGACGACCTCTCGTCCCTCGGTGGGCTCCGGCGCGGTGGTGCGGTCGGCGTCCAGGTACCAGTCCTGCGCCTGGCAGACGGTCACGAGCGCCTCGTCACCCTGCTCGTCGACCGAGAGCGGGATCATCGGCACCGGGCCGGGGTAGGTGAAGAAGCGGTCGGCCTTCGCCTCGTCGCGCTGCCACTGGGCCGCAGCATCGATCGCCTCTTCCGTCGTGGTGTCCTGCAGCTCGTCCGACGTGTAGTCGCGCGTGAACGCCGCGATGCTGAGGGCGGTGTCCGATGCGCGGACCGCCTGCACCCAGGGGCTCGACTCGAACTCACCCGAGGGCTCACCCGACTGCCAGCTGACGGACGGCGGCTCGACCGCTGCGGGGGTGCACCCCGTCAGCGCGAGACCGATCGTCGCGATCCCGACCACTGTCAGACCCATGAGTCGACGCCTGTACTGCATTCTCAATGCCCCTCTGCCCACGACGAGCTGGCCTCGACGCCTCGCTGATAGTCCGCCAGCATCTCCTCGGCCAGATCGGTCGCCTCCGCCGGGGAGAGCCCCTCCGTCATGCCGAGATCGGCGAGCATCTGCTCGATGGTGTTGATCATCGCGATCTCGCGGCCGGAGGCGCTGTTCTGCTGCTCCTCCAACAGTACTTCGTGCGAGTTGCCCCACGCCGCCTCGGCATTGCCGAAGCCCCAGTCGGAGACGCCGCCGATGACGGCATCCTGAACCACGTCGATCGCGACGCTGCCGCCCTCGACGAGCACATCGCCGACGGCCGGGATCGGGATGAGTCCGACGACGGTGCTCACGCCGTCGATGGCCTCCTGGACGGCGGCATCGTGGCGCCCGGCCTCTCCGAGCGCGGCGCCCTCCGTCGATCCGTCGAGCCACCCCTGCAGCTCGACGACACGCTCGAGGGCGTCCGCAGCGAAGGCGCTGCCGGGAGGAGCGATGTCGGCGAGCGCGATGAGCGCATCCTGGTACTGACGCACCGACTGGGAGATGACATCCGCACCGGCCGACGGCGAGTCCCCGTCGCTCCAGGTCGCGGTGCCGAGAAGCTGGGACAGCTGCTCCTGCGTGACGTTGGGGATCGAGCGCGGGTCGCTCGTCCCGATGAGTGCGTCCTGGATCGACAGCGCGCTCGCGGTGCGGGGGTCGCTCTCGCTGAGGTTCTCCGAGAAGTACGGCATCGCCACGGAGATGCCCTCCGCGATGCGCACCTGTCCGATGCTCGTGAGGTTCTCCGGAACGAAGCTCTCGTTGCTGGTGAGTTCCCGCACGACCTGGGTGGTGAGCTCAGCCACGCGGTCCCAGGTCTCCGGGTTGTAGGTGTGCGTCGCATCGGCGGGTCCGCCCGAGGCCTGCTGTGCGCCGGCCCAGAGCGCTCCCGGTCCTTCGAAGCCGTCGCCGCTGCCCGCGGCGCTCCAGTCGCGGTCGCCGTACCAGTACTCGATACGCCCGGGGCCCAGGTCGCCGTCGCCGTAGGGGTCGTCGCCGGTGGCCGTGAGCCAGTCCAGCGCCGCGTCGGGGTAGGTGCCGAGCGTCGAGAAGACACGGCCGGCGAGGTCGTCGACCCGGTTGCCGTCGAGCCCGGTCGTCTCTCCCTCGAGCTGCGCGAGGGTGCGACCGCCCGCGTTCGGCGAGGTGTCGTACCACCCGCCGTTCTGCATGCTCATCGGGTCGCGCTCGATACGGTCGATCTCGTCGGCCATGGCCACCGTGAGGTTCACGCCCAGCGGGTTGTTCTTCTCGTCCGAGAAGAGGAAGCCGATCGCGGCGACAGCGCCGCCCACCGTGGAGGAGGCGCCCTCGAGCATGCTCTCGGCGAAGTCACTGGAGGTCGACGGCATCCAGATCTGGGATCCGGTCGACAGGCCACCGCGGATCATGGTGGCCAGCGCCAGCGCCGCCGCGGGGTCGAAGTTCTCGTTCCTGACCGCGTCACCCAGGTTGTCGATCATCGAGACGGTGCTCTCGCCGCCGACCTCGAGGAAGAACTGCGACATCACGAACGTGTCTTCGCCCCAGACCGAGAAGAAGTCCTGCAGGGCCTGCACGTTCTCGTCGGTCACGTCGCCCTCGGCGATCTCGTCGGCGAGGTTCGCGAACGCGTCTCCGAGGTTCTCGAAGGTCAGGTCGTCGATGTCGTCGATGCCCGCGGCGCTCAACGCCGACTGCATCTGGTCCCATCGTGCCGACGCCGGCGGCTGGAGCGCCGTGGAGAGCGTGCTGTCGGCGGTCTCGCGCTGGTCGGCGAGGGTGCGCAGCTGCTGCGCGGCCATCCGCATGTCGTAGAGACCGGGCTTGTTCCCGCTCGGCACCCAGAGGTTCGACCCCAGGGTGGCGTTCGGGGCGTTGGGGGTGAAGGTCGACGGCAGGAACGGGCTGTCCTCCTGCTCCGCGGCCTTCCACGTGGCATAGCCGGTGGCGTACGCCTGGTGCGCCGCCGTGGTGGCGACGCGGATGCGGTCGACCTCGGTCGCGTAGGCGGAGAGGGCGGCCTGCACGGCGGCGAACTCCGTCTTGAGCTCGTCGCACAGGGTCTGGGGCTTCGCCAGCGACGTGCGGAACGCGGCACCCGCGTCACCCGCCCAGATCTCCTCGGTCGTGCCGGTGGCCGCGTTCGATAGAGCCGTGCGCACGGTCTCGGTGCCGGTGTTCCGGTTGCTGACGCGTGTCGCAGCATCGTTGACCGCGCCGGTGTTCCCCCGGCCTGGATGCAGTTCGTCCCACTGAGTCATGTCGTGCGCCCCTCCTCGACGGTGTTCCCGTCCCCAGCAAATCTAGCGGGGGTGCCGAAGTCCGGCGATGGGCAGAACTCCCCATGCGGTCGGCGGCGCGGCGGTCAGGCGATCACAGCATGCCGAGGCCGCGCACGGCGTCGCGTTCCTCGACCAGCTCGGCCACCGAGGCGTCGACGCGGGAGCGGGCCCAGTCGCTCAACTCGAGGCCCTCGACGATCTGCCACTCGCCGTCGACGGAGCGCACGGGGAACGACGAGATCAGACCTTCGGGAACCCCGTACTCGCCGTGCGAGACGATGCCGGCCGAGGTCCAGTCGTCAGTGCCCTGGACCCAGTCGCGCACGTGGTCGATGGTCGCGCTCGCCGCGGAGGCCACCGACGACGATCCGCGCACCTCGATGATCTCCGCGCCGCGCTTCGCGACGCGCGGGATGAAGGTCTGGTCGAGCCACGCGGGCACGTCGCCGACGATCTGCTCGAGAGCTTCGCCGACGGGCTTCCCGCCGACGGTCGCGTGCGAGATGTCGGGGAACTGCGTGGCCGAGTGGTTGCCCCAGATCGGCACCCGGCGCACGGTGTGCACGGGGACGCCGAGCGTCTGCGCCAGCTGCGCGCGCGCCCGGTTCTCGTCGAGTCGGGTCAGGGCGGCGAACCTCTCGGCGGGCACGCCGTCGGCTGCAGCGGCCGCGATCAGGGCGTTGGTGTTGGCGGGGTTTCCCACGACCGTGACGCGCACGCCCGGTGCCGCATTCGCCGCGATGGCCGCACCCTGCGGGCCGAAGATGCCGGCGTTGGCCGCGAGCAGGTCTGCGCGTTCCATGCCGGGCCCTCGCGGGCGAGCGCCCACGAGCAGTGCGAGGTCGGTCCCGTCGAACCCCACGGCCGCGTCATCCGTCACCTCGACGTGCTCGAGCAGACCGAACGCGCCGTCCTGCAGTTCGAGCGCCGCACCCTCTGCGGCACCGAGTCCCTGCGGGATCTCCAGCAGCCGGAGCCGCACCTTCTCGTCAGGTCCGAGCAGGTCTCCCGCCGCGATGCGGAACAGCAGTGCGTAGCCGATCTGTCCGCCCGCGCCGGTGATGGTGATCGTGGTCGTCATGCTCCGAGCCTACGACCGTTCGGCCGGTGTCCGCGCGGAGTACCCTCGACGCATGACCTTCAATCCCGACGCCGACATCTCGGGCAACACCACGCGTCGACGCGGCCGCAACGGAGCCATCGCAGGTGGCGTGGGCGTGGGTGTGCTCGGCATCATCGCGCTCATCGCCGGACCGCTGCTCGGCATCGACCTGACCGGCCTGCTCGGCGGCGGGGCGCCCGGCGGAAGCAGCGAACCCGCCGGGGGATCGGTCATCGAGAACTGCGAGACCGGTGCGCAGGCGAACGCCGATGTCGACTGCCGCATGGCGGGAGCGCAGCTCGTGCTCGACGAGTTCTGGGCCGACGAGGTCGAGGGCTACCGCAAGCCCGGATTCATCGTCGTCGACGGGGCGACGAACACGGCCTGCGGCACGGCATCCAACGCCGTCGGGCCGTTCTTCTGCCCCGGCGACGAGACGGTCTACATCGACCCGACCTTCTTCCAGCTGATGCAGGAGCAGTTCGGTGCATCCGCGGGCGAACTCGCCCAGCTGTACATCGTCGGGCACGAGTGGGGTCACCACATCCAATGGATCACCGGGGTCATGGACGATTACCCGAACAACGGCACCGGTCCCGGAAGTAATGGCGTCCGCACGGAGCTGCAGGCCGACTGCTATGCGGGTGCCTGGATCGGACGGATCTCGGAGGAGACCGACAGCGAGGGCATCCCGTATCTTCAGCCGACCACCGAGAAGCAGCGCATCGATGCCCTGAACGCGGCGTTCGCGGTCGGCGACGACCACATCCAGGAGCAGTCCGGCTTCTCGAACCCGGAGAGCTGGACGCACGGCTCCAGCGAGCAGCGACAGCGCTGGTTCGCCGAGGGGTATCAGAACGGCCTCGGTGTCTGCGAGCAGGTGCTGACGCTGCCGGCCGACCAGCTGGATCCCTAGCCGCAGCGCGCGACCCGCTAGCGTTGACGATGAAGTCTGCACGACCGGCCGGGGGACCGAAGATGAAGAAGACGGATGCACTGTATCCACCGATCGAACCGCACGACACGGGGGAGCTGCTCGTCGGCGACGGGCACCGCGTCTACTGGGAGGTCAGCGGCAACCCCGAGGGCAAGCCGGTGGTGTTCCTGCACGGCGGTCCCGGCAGCGGCACCTCGCCGTGGCAGCGCCGGTTCTTCGACCCGAAGGTCTATCGCATCGTGCTGTTCGATCAGCGCGGCTGCGGACGCAGCACGCCGCACGCGAGTGCGCCGGATGCCGACTTCCGTCACATCACCACCGCGCACCTGATCGCCGACATCGAGTTGCTGCGCAAGAACCTCGGCATCGACAGCTGGCAGGTGTTCGGCGGATCGTGGGGGAGCGCCCTCGCGCTCGCCTACGCGCAGGCGCATCCGGATGCGGTGACCGAGCTCGTCCTCCGCGGAATCTTCACGCTGCGTCGCGTCGAGCTCGAGTGGTTCTACGAGGGCGGCGCCGCCGCGCTGTTCCCCGACCTCTGGGAGAGCTTCCTCGCGCCGATCCCCGTGCTCGAGCGCTCGCACATGATCGAGGCGTATCACCGGCGGCTGTTCGATCCCGACCCCGCCGTGCACGTGCCGGCCGCGATCGCCTGGTCGACCTGGGAGGCGGCGACCGTGACGTTGACGCCGGATGCCGCGCAGATCGCCGGGATGTCCGACCCCGAGAAGGCGACCGCGTTCGCCCGCATCGAGAATCACTTCTTCGTCCACCGCGGCTGGTGGGAAGAGGGACAGCTGATCGCCGGTGTCGACGTCATCCGCCATATCCCGACCGTCATCGTGCAGGGGCGGCACGACGTCGCGACGCCGATGATGACCGCGTGGGACCTGCACCGCGCCTGGCCCGAGGCCGAGTTCGTCGTGGTCGACGACGCCGGTCACGCCGCCACCGAGCCGGGGACCCAGAAGGCGCTGCGCGCCGCGACCGACCGCTTCGCCCGCGCAGCGCGCTGAGCCTCAGGCCTGCAGCGCCTTCGTCAGCGTCGTCAGGAGCCCGACGACGCCGCCGTCCGCACGGTGCCGGGTCAGCCCTTCGCTCACGGCCGCGCCCGTGCGCGCCGACACGAACCACGGCGGCTTCGGCAGGATCGTGAGGCGTCCGCCGCCGTTCGCGATCGGCAGCGACCGCGGGAACGGGCGGAACGGTCCGCGAAGCACCGAGCGCTCCACCCCGTCGAGCAGCAGCGCGTTGTGCACGACGCCGATGCCACTGCCCACGTCGTCGATCGTGCCGCCGGGGAACGCGCCCCACGTGAGGGTCGGGGTGATGAACGCGAAGGCGGTCCAGCTGTTGATCGCGATGGAGCCGTAGTGGAGCGCCGCGATGGCCCGCTCGAAACCGGCGCCGAGTGCCTTCTCGGTCGCCGGGTCGATCAGCAGGTTCGCGCCGAGGGTGCCCTGGAGCTTGTCGTTCGCGTGGGCCACGGCCGCGTCGAGGAACTCCTGACCGGTGCCCGCAATGGTGACGACGCCCAGCACCGGCGCGAAGTACTCGGTGGTCTCGAGTGCCGTCGCGTCGTCGTCGGCGTCGATCTCGACGAGCAGCCGGTCGCCCAGCACGAGAGCGTCGGGGTAGGCGTCGGTCGCGAGGTCCATCCGCGAGGGGGAGCCCGGGTACCAGATGGGTCGCTCCGGGGCGTTGGCATAGGCGCGGCGCAGCGCGGCGCGGAACGCATCGGCCTGGTCCCAGTCGGACGACATGATGACGACCTGGCCGGCGATGCAGTTGTGGCCGGAGTTCTGCAGGCGCATGGTCGCGATGTGCTCGGCCTGGTAGGTGAGATCGGCGTCGGTCCACGCGCCGGGCACCACGATGATGGGGGAGACCCCGCCGAGTTCGGCGGTGATCGGCTTCTTCAGCTGCGGGCGGTTCTCGCGCCGACGACGCTTCGTCGCGGCAGCCCCTTCGCCCTTCGACGGCCCCCACACGATCGTGTCGAACGTCGCGGCGGAGCCGGTGATGTGCACGTGCACGAGTCCGGGGTGGCCGGTGAGATACGCGCCGACTGCCGGGCCGCCGCGCACGATGCGCAGCAACCCCGGCTCGATGAGGGGCGCGAGTGCTCGTTTGTACACCGGCACCAGGGCATCCTGCGTGGGGTTGACCTTCAGCAGGGCGGTGCGGTTGTGGGCGAGCAGTTCGTACAGCACGTCGAGCACCGGGATCGAGGTCACGTTGCCCGCGCCGAGCACGAGTCCGACCCCGCCCGGTTCGGTGGGGGTGCGATGGGCGAGGCCGGCACCCGCGCGCGCGGCGTTCGGGGTGATGCCGGGCTCGAGCCACACTTCGCCGGTGAAGCCCGACAGCAGGAACTTGTCGATGCCGGTCAGAGGGAAGGCGTGCACGCGGGTGCGTCCGCCGGGGGCGCGATCGATCGTGAGGCCGTCGAGCGGGTTCACGCCCTTCGCCAGGCGGGAGAGCGTCTCGATGTAGGCGTCGAGCGCGCCGAGCACACTGTAGGGGCCGCTCAGCCACTCCTCGCCGCGCAGCGGGTGCTTACCGTCGAGCCCCTTGGAGGCGGCGGCCGTGTTCGCCCAGTCCTCGGCCGTGGCGGCGACGCTCGTGCGCACAGCGCGCAGCAGCGTGACCCGCTGGGCGATGGTGAGAGCGGACCAGGTGCGCGATCCGGCCTGCAGGTCGTCGATCGCGGTGTCGAGGCGTTCCTGTTCGCTCTCGCTCAGCGACACGGACCCCGCTGTCGACGTGCTCTTCGAGGCGGATGCGGGGGCGGGGGCGGTGCTCGCAGAAGTCATCGGCGTCTCCTTCGGACGGGATCCCAGCTTAGGCGTCGGAGGTTCCGACGGCTTCGATGTCGGCGCGACGCAGGCCGTAGTGGCGCAGCGTCAGCAGGCTCGCGGCCATCAGCACGGCGGGAAGGATGCTGAAGCTGAGCACGATGCCCGTGATCGCGGCCTCCGGCTGCTCGACGGTGGCTCCGGCGACGGTGGAGATGTAGCCGGTCGCGGCGAGGGTCAGCGACACCGCGGTGGCGCCGAGTGCGAAGCCGACGGTCTCGCCCGCCGTCCAGATGCCGGTGAACGTGCCGGCCTGTCCCGGACCGCTGGTGCGCTCGTCGTGCGAGATCACATCGGGCAGCATGGCCATGGGCAGCGACTGGAGTCCGGCGTAGGCGATGCCGGCCACCGCGACCGAGGCGTAGATCCAGGCGCCGGGCGTCCAGACCGCGAACACGAGCGTCGCCGCGGCGGCGGTGAACAGGACGCTGGCCATCGCGAACGCCCGCTCCTTGCCGATGCGCCTCGCGATCACCGTCCACACCGGAGTCGCGAGGAGTGCGGGCCCGACCAGGGCCACGAACACGAACGTCACGGCATCCTCGCTGCGCAGCACCCACGTCGCGACGTACTGCGCGCCGGCGAGCATGGTCCCCGTGGCGAGGGCCTGCAGCACGAACGTGCCCAGCAGCGCGCGGAACGGCTGGCTGCGCCTCAGCGCCCGGAAGCCTGACATGTATTGATCGCGCCACGTCGAGTCGGCGATCGCGGCGGCCGGGGCTGCCTCGGTGCGCCGGGCGGCGATCGTCGCCGTCCGGGCGGCGATCAGCATGCCGATCCCGATCACGACACCCGAGGCGATGCCCATCAAGAGGTACCCCAAGACGGGGTCGTCGCCGGCATTGCGCAGCGCGGGACCCCCGGCGCCGAACAGCAGGATCGCCGCGGTGAGCACGACCACGCGCCAACCCAGCAGACGGGTGCGCTCGTCGTAGTCGCCGGTCAGCTCCGCAGGGAGGGCGACGTACGGTACCTGGAACAGGCTGAACGCGGTCGCGGTGGCGAGGAATGCGAGCAGCACGCTGATCGCCCCGGCGACCGGGCCCCAGGAGGGCGGCACCGCGAACGTGAGGGCGAAGAACAGCGGGAGGGCCAGAGCGCCGGTCACCATGAACCCGCGACGGGAGCCGGTGCGAGCGAGCTGACGGTCCGACGCGGCGCCGATCAACGGATCGATCAGGACGTCCCAGATCTTCGCGGCCGTGACGATGAGTCCGGCCGCGAGCGCGGCGACGCCGAGGTTGTCGGTGAGGAAATACGTCAGCACCAGCCCGGGCAGGGTGGCGTAGCCGCCGGTCCCCAGCGACCCGATCGCGTACAGCACGATCGTGCGCGGGGAGAGACGGACGGATGCTCGTTCGGGCCGAGCCTCAGTGCTCATCGCGCCAGTGTAGCGGCGCGATGCGGGCCACTCAGATCAGTGCGAGTTCGCGCAGCTTCGACTCGACGTCGGCGTTCGACGGCTCGACGTGGTGCGAGGCGTCGGGGTACACGACGACCGGGATGTTCGTGCGTCCCGAGATCTCCTTCGCGACGTCCGCGGCGGCGGGCTCGGCGACGAGGTCGACGTAGGTGTATTCGACACCGAGCGCATCGAGCTGCTTCTTGGTGCGGATGCAGTCGCGGCACCAGTCGGCGCCGAACATCGTGATGGTGTCGGAGGCAGGAGAAGTCATGCGTCCAGCCTACGGCCGCCCGGATGGGGTGGCGCTGAGCGTCGGCCGGGTGCTCGGCGACCGGTGTCCACCTCGCGGGGCAGATGCTCGACGGGGATCACGACCACGTCCTGCATCTTCCAGTCGATGTCGGCGATCCCCTCTGCCGCGGCGGTGAGATCGTCGAGCGCCACCTTTCGGCGATGCGGCACGACGAACGCCTCGATGTGGAACACCTGACCCTGATCGCGCATCCGCACTCCGGCCTGCGCGACCCAGGGTCGACTCCGCAGGTACGACACGATGTCGGCGGCCAGCGGATGCGGATGCTTGCTGTCATAGGTGCGCGCGCGCTGATCCATGAGGTCGACCACGGCCGTCTTGGTGTTGCGGAAGCCGTCCCAGATGATGCCGAGGGAGATGAAGAGGGCCGCCGCCCCGTCCAGCCACCACGCGCCGACTCCGATGCCGAGCACGCCGACCACCGACGCCACCGTGGTCTGCCAGTCCGCCTTCGCCATGTCGGCGTCGGCGTACAGCAGCTTGTTGTGCAGCACAGGGGCGAGCTTCGACTTCGCCGGGCCGTAGAAGAACACGGGCCCGATGATCACGACCACCATGACGCCCACCATGAGCCATCCGAGCCAGATCGTCTGTCCGAACAACTGCACCGTGCCGATCGTGGCGTGCTCGGCCGCGATCAGCCCGGTGACGGCCTCGACGGCGAGGTTCAGGCCCACGGCGAGCAGCGCCACTCCGGCCACGAGATGCCCGACGCCCATCGCGCGATGCAGTCCGTAGGGGTGCTTCCTCGTGGGGCGACGGCGCACGAAGATGAGCGCCGTCAGGAACGCGAACTGCGGGATCAAGGAGAGCATGTCCTCGATCCAGGCCGTCCGCATGGCCTGCGACTCGCCCACCACGAGCGCGATCACCGCGATCGTGATCGACGTGTAGACGATCGTGAAGATCTCCCACTTCACCGCGCGACGAACCGCCCGCGCCTGCTCCGGCGGCAGCGTGGTGCGGCCGAACTGCCGGGTCTCGGTCATCCGCCGACCTCCTCGTCGAGGAAGGTCTCCAGTGTCGACAGGAAGGCGTTCTCGCCGAGCGGCACCAGCATCACGAGCTCACGCCCGTCGGAGCCCTCGATCCCGCGATAGCCCCGGGTGACACCCGCCTTGTCGATCCACGGGGTGTCGGGGGTGATGCCGCCGGCGATGAGGTCGAGGTCGCCTGCCTCGAGCTCCGTCACCAGTGTCTCCTCCGAGGCGACGGTCCATTCGGTGTCGGCGTCGATGCTGTCGGCGAAGCGGTCCACGAGGTCGATGATCGGCCCGGAGGGGTCGCCACGGCTCACCTCCACCAGCTCGCCATCCGGGGACGTTCCGACGCGCAGCACTCCTCCCGTGACGGAGTCCAGGGTGCCGTCGGGGTCGGCGGGGATGCTCAGGCCGCACCCGGCGAGAAAGGTGATGGCGGCGAGCACGGCGAGGGAGGCGACCGGGCGCCGGATGCGCCGTCGATGCGGCAACGCAGATCTGTCCACGCCCCCGAGAGTGCTCCGCGTGGCGTCGTCCTGCAAAGCCGTTGACGAAGGTCGCTGCCGAGCGCTAGCGCGACGCAGATCGGGAGCCGCCCCTTGTGAGTAAGGGTACCCTTACCTATACTCGAGACCATGAGCAGCGCATGCGAGCACCTGCAGGATCCCGACTGGGACGACATCGAAGGCGTCGTGCTCATCGCCGGTGACGCGGCCGATGCCGGCGTCATCGCGAGCATCGCCGCGCGACTGCCGTGGGACGCGCAGGGCGTGATCATCCTCGAAGCCGCGGCGCGCATCCAGTTCCGTCACATCGACGTGCCCGAGGGGGTGTCGGTGCGCTGGTTGGTGCGCGGTGACGGCATCCGCGCGCACACGCGTGGCGAGCGGCTGGCCAACGCCGTGCATGCCTGGTGCGTGGAGTGGACCTGCTCCGAGCCGCCGTCGCAGTGGACCGTCTGGCTCGGGCCGCACACGCCGCCGCACGTCGCGCGGATGGCGCGCAGCCTGCTCGGCGTCGCGAACTGACCGAGCCGACGCGCGGTCGGTGGCGTCAGCGACTCGCGGCCATCGCGGGGGCGTTCGCGCCCGCGGTGATCGCGTCGAGGGCGCGGCGCAGCGACGAACTCGACGTGTGCGCCGTGTACGGGAAGTACACGACCTCGACACCCACCTCGGCGAACTCGCTCTCCAGCCGCAGCCCCTTGTCGGTGCCGCGCCAGTCGTCACCCTTGAAGAAGTGGGTGAACTGCACGTCGCGCCACGAGTCCATCTTCGACGGCGTGGTCTCCACGTAGACGTCGTCGACGAACGAGATGTGCTTCACGATCTCCGCACGCTCCGCCGTCGGGATGACGGGCTCGATGCCCTTCACCTGGCGCAGCATCTCGTCGCTGACGACGCCTGCGATCAGAATGTCGCAGTGCTGCTTGGCATGACGAAGTAGATTCAGATGCCCGACGTGAAACAGGTCGAAAGCACCAACGGCATAGCCGATACGCGTCCCCATGATCTCCCCAGATCAGTAATTCCCCAGAAGCGGATCCCCATCCGCTTCGCGACTCCCACAGCCGCGGTTCGACAGTCTAGCAGGTCCGGGTTTCATTCCCCACAGCAACCCATGGAACGATGGAGGCCGCACGTGGTGCGTGCGCGGAACAGGGGGCTGACGTGGGGACACCGGTGACGGTCATCGTGCCGACGTTCAACGAACGCGAGAACGTCGCCGAGCTCGTCGCCCGAACCGCGGCCGCGCTCGCCGGGTGGGACGCCGAGATCCTGTTCGTCGACGACAGCACCGACGACACCGCCGTCGAGATCGAACGGGTCGCGGTCGACGCATCGATCCCCGTGCGGGTCATCCATCGCACCGAGAACACGAACGGACTGGGCGGGGCCGTGGTGGTCGGACTCGAGGCCGCGGCATCCGATGTCTGCGTCGTGATGGACGGCGACCTGCAGCACCCGCCGGAACTGCTCCCCGTGCTGCTGGAGCGTCACGCCGCCGGGGATGCCGACGTGGTGGCGGCGTCGCGCTACATCGGCGGCGGCGACACCAGCGGGCTCGGCACGGCGGTGCGCTTCGGCGTCTCCCGCGTGGCGACCTGGCTGACCAGGGCGATGTTCCCCCTCCGTCTCGCACGCAGCACCGACCCGATGACCGGGTTCTTCCTGGTCGACCGCCGTCGGCTCGACCTCACGGCGCTCCAGCCGCAGGGCTTCAAGATCCTCCTCGAGATCCTCGCGCGCAACGATCTGCGCATCGCCGAGGTGCCGATGGAGTTCGCGGAGCGCCGGCACGGCACCTCGAAGGCGAGCCTGCGCCAGGGGGCGACCTTCATCGCGCACCTCGCCCGGCTGCGCTTCGGGAAGATGTCGCTGTTCGCGCTCATCGGCGTGATCGGCGCGGCCGCGAACCTCGGGATCATGTGGGCGCTCACCGCCACGGGCGTGCCCTACGTCTGGGCCGCGATCATCGGCGCCGAGGTCACGATCATCGGCAACTTCCTGCTGCAGGAGCGGTTCGTGTTCGCCGACATGCGCACGGATGCCCGCGCCCTCGGCATCCGCTTCGCCAGCTCGTTCGCGTTCAACAACGTCGAGGCCGCGCTGCGCATCCCGGTGATGGCGCTGATGGTCGAGTCCTGGCACATCTCGAGCGTGCTCGCGACGGCGCTCTCGTTGATCGTGGCGTTCTTCGCCCGGTTCCTGTTCCACTCGCTCGTCGTGTACGCACCGCAGCGGCGACGCAAGGGCGACGACGCCGCCGCCGAACCGCCGACGGACACCGCCGCCCTGCGCGTCATCCGCGCGATCGATGCCGAGGCGATGAAGCCGGGCGAGCTCTAGCTGCTCGCGGCGAGGTACGTCTCGAGGGCGGCATCCGCGTCCCGCGGCGTCCATCCCGTCGCCTGGATGCGGCCGAGGTCCAGCACGCTGTTGAGCGGACGCGGAGCGACCGGACCGGCCTGGTCTGCGAAGTACTCCGTCGTGGTCACGTCGGTCACGCCCGACGGGTCATGCCCGGTCAGGCGGTAGACCGCGCGCGCGATGTCGGCCCAGGACCGCGGCTCTCCGGCGCCAGTCACGTTGTAGACGCCATAGGGCGCGTCGGTCGACAGCAGATGCAGGATCGCCGCGGCCAGGTCTTCGGTGAAGGTCAGGCGCCCGATCTGATCGCCGACGACCCGCGGAGAGATGCCCCGCTCGGCGAGCGAGGCCATCGTGCGCACGAAGTTGCGGCCCTCGCCGATGACCCACGACGTGCGGACGATGTAGTGCCGCGGAACCGTGGCGGCGACGGCGTCGCCGGCGGCCTTCGTCTGGCCGTAGACCCCGAGCGGGCGCACCGGATCGGACTCCGTGTACGGGCCCGCCTTCGTGCCGTCGAACACGTAGTCGCTGGAGACGTGCACGAGCGTGATGCCGTTCTCGGCGGCGATGCGCGCGAGCGCCGTCACGCCGGTGACGTTCGACGACCAGGCGTCACCGCGCCCCTCGTCGGTCTCGGCGAGATCGACCGCGGTGTAGGCCGCAGCATTGATGATCGCGCGGTAGTCGCGCCAGCGCCGCGCCGTGGCCAGGTCGTCGGCCCGCAGGTCGAGCGTGTCCCGGGTCGTGTACTCCACGTGCTCGGCGTCGCCCAGTGCGTCGCGCAGGGCGAGTCCGAGCTGGCCCGCGCCGCCGAGGACGAGGATCTTCTTCGGTCCGATCGGCGTCACGTCGGCGAGGCGGGGGTGCGCGAGGTCCTTGGGTGACACCTCGACGTCGGCGAGCGGGATCGGCCACGCGATGGCGGCGGTCTCATCCGCGAGGTTCAGGAACGAGTACTCGGCGTCGGGCGACCAGTGGTCGTTGACGAGGTAGGTGTAGGCCGTGTCCGCCTCGAGCGTCTGGTACGAGTTGCCGACGCCACGGGGGACCAGGATCGCGCGCGACGGATCGATCTCCGTCGTGAAGACCGTGCCGAACGTCTCGCCCGCGCGAAGATCGACCCACGCCCCGAAGATCTTCCCGGTGGCGACCGAGACCCACTTGTCCCAGGGCTCCGCATGGATGCCGCGCGTGGTGCCGACCTCATCGTTGAAGGAGATGTTGTTCTGCACCGGTCCGAAGTCGGGGAGGCCGGCGGCGACCATCTTCTCGCGCTGCCAGTTCTCCTTGAACCAGCCGCGCGAATCCCCGTGCACCGGCAGGTCGACGACGAGCAGGCCGGGGATCGGCGTCTCGGTGACCGTGAGCGCCTTGCCGAACTCCGTCATCACTGGCCCTTCGCCGCGTAGAACGACTCGGTCGCATCCTTGGCCGGTGCCCACCAGTCCTCGTTCTCCCGGTACCAGTCGATGGTCGAGGAGAGGCCGGACTCGAAGTCGGAGAACTGCGGCGCCCAGCCCAGCTCGGTGCGGAGTTTCGTGGAGTCGATCGCGTAGCGCAGGTCGTGGCCCGCGCGATCGGTCACGTGGTCGTAGGCGTCCGCCGGCTGCCCCATCTGCGTGAGGATGAGCTCGACGACCGACTTGTTGTCCTTCTCGCCGTCGGCACCGATCAGGTACGTCTCACCGATCTCGCCCTTGTCGAGGATCGTGAGCACGGCCGAGGAGTGGTCGTCGGCATGGATCCAGTCGCGCACGTTCTGGCCCGCGCCGTAGAGCTTCGGGCGGATGCCGCGCAGCACGTTGGTGATCTGGCGCGGGATGAACTTCTCGACGTGCTGGTACGGACCGTAGTTGTTCGAGCAGTTCGAGATCGTCGCCTGCACTCCGAACGACCGCACCCAGGCGCGCACCAGCAGATCGCTGCCGGCCTTCGTCGACGAGTACGGCGACGAGGGGTTGTACGGCGTGTTCTCGGTGAAGCGCTGCGGGTCGTCGAGTTCGAGGTCGCCGTACACCTCGTCGGTCGAGATGTGGTGGAATCGGCGCTCGTGCCGGCGCGCGGCCTCGAGCAGCGTGTAGGTGCCGATGATGTTCGTGTCGAGGAACGGTCGCGGGTCGTGCAGCGAGTTGTCGTTGTGCGACTCCGCCGCATAGTGCACGACGGCGTCGGTCTTCGCGAACAGCGCGTCGACGAGCTCGGCGTCGGCGATGTCGCCCTCGACGAGTTCGACGCGGTCGGCGGGGAGGCCGGCGAGCGACGCGCGGTTGCCCGCATAGGTCAGCTTGTCGAGCACGGTCACGTGCGCGTCGGTATGCGCCACGACATGGTGCACGAAGTTCGATCCGATGAAGCCGGCGCCGCCGGTCACGAGCAGCCGGGTCATCGCTTTCCTCGTTCCAGGAGCTCGAGCAGGTAGGAGCCGTAGCCCGACTTCACGAGCGCCTCGGCACGCACGCGAAGTTCGTCGTCGTCGAGGAAGCCCTGCCGCCAGGCCACCTCTTCGGGCACACCGATCTTCATGCCGGTGCGGCGCTCCATCGTGCGCACGTAGTCGGCGGCATCCGTCATCTGGTCGAAGGTCCCTGTGTCGAGCCAGGCGGTGCCGCGCGGCAGCACCTCGACCTGGAGCTTGCCGCGCTCGAGGTATTCGCGGTTGACGTCGGTGATCTCGTACTCGCCGCGCGCGCTGGGAGCCAGGTTGCGGGCGATCTCGATCACGTCGTTGTCGTAGAAGTACAGACCGGGCACGGCGTAGTTGCTCTTCGGGTTCTTCGGCTTCTCCTCGAGCGAGATCGCCTGGCCGTCGTCGTCGAACGCGACGACGCCGTACGCCTCGGGCTCGGCGACCCAGTAGGCGAAGACCGCGCCACCGTCGATGTCGGCGAAGCGCTTGAGCTGCGTGCCCAGGCCGGGGCCGTAGAGCAGGTTGTCGCCGAGGACGAGGGCGACGCTGTCGTCGCCGATGAAGTCCGCACCGATCGTGAAGGCCTGCGCGAGCCCGTCGGGCGACTCCTGCTGGGCGAACGTCAGCGAGATGCCGAACTGCGAGCCGTCTCCGAGGAGCCGTTCGAAGTGGGCGGCGTCGTGGGGCGTGGTGATGACGAGGATGTCGCGGATCCCGGCGAGCATCAGCGTCGACAGCGGGTAGTAGACCATCGGCTTGTCGTAGACCGGGATGAGCTGCTTCGAGACCCCCAGTGTGATCGGATGCAGTCGCGTGCCCGAACCGCCCGCCAGAATGATGCCCTTCATGATCCCCCTCGTGAAAACGTCGATGTCCATGGTGGCGTCACAGAAGGGACGGCCATCCCCTGCCGTCCGACGACCCCCACAGTCGTACGACCGACTCTACCGGGTCCCCTCGTCGCAGGGCGAGAGGATGCTGTGACACCCGCAGTGCCGAGCTCGGCGCGTGCACTGCCGAAAACCGATCCTTGTCAGGAGTTGCGCGGAGGTCCATAGTTGGCTCGTGGAATCCGAGGGTGGTGCCTCGCTGTCTCTCACCTGGGCTCATCGTGCCGAACAGTCGGTACCGGCCTGGGAGCGGAGCCATGCCAGGGGAGAGGTCCCGAGCGTCTGGCCCTACGGGCTGGATGCGCTGCGTGATCATGCGGCCGTGGAGGTGGTCGATCTCCCGCCGCCCGGTCGGGTCGCTCGTGTGCGAGCGCGGCTGGGCATCGGACCTCGCCCCGTCGAGGGCCTGGCCGTGACGTGGGACGAGAACACCGCGTATCGTCTGCAGATCCTCCATCCCCACGTCCGCTACGCCACCGGGGTCATCTGGCTCACCGACATGGCGCAGGCCGGATCCACTCCGACCCGCCTGCTCTCGATGCTGAGCGGGGCCGAGTCGGCGTGGGTGCTCAGCGAAGCGCAGGTCGACCCGCTCCGGCGCCTGCTGGGGAACCGGGGTCCGCGGGTCTTCCCGATCCCGTTCGGCATCGACAGCGACTTCTTCGGCGCGCAGCCCTTCCCGACGCAGCAGCGGATCGTCAGTGTCGGCAACGACCGAGACCGCGATCCGGCGACGCTCTACGCGGCGCTCGCACGCGTGCTCGCCGCGCGGCCGGAGACAGAGGTCGTGGTGCAGACCTCTTCTGATCTCGCACCGCCCGAGGGGGTTCGGGTGGTGCGGCACATGCCGCACGCGCAGCTTCGAGATCTCTATGCGACCGCCAGTGTCATCGTCGTCCCGACCAGGCCGAACCTGCACGCCTCGGGGATGACGGTTGCGCTGGAAGCGCTCGCGACCGCCCGCCCGGTCGTCGTCTCGGACACGCCCGGCATGAGTCAGTACGTGAGCGAGGGGCACTCCGGACACCTCGTGCCTCCGGGGGATGCGGAGCAACTCGCGGATGCCATGCTGAGGCTGCTCGAGGACCCGCAGCGCGCAGCCGAACTCGGGCGGAACGGCAGGGCCGAGGTGGAGCGCGGCTTCACGACGCAGACCATGGTCGCGGCCCTCGTGCAGGGACTGCTGCACGAGGTGTGATCGGGGTGGACGCGCTCCGACGCCGTGGCGCGATGCCGCTCAGCGGTGCCGACGCTTGAGGGCGACGCCTTCGCGGAACGCGTCCCGGTGCGCACGGCCGGCATCGGCCCACTCACGTCGGGAGAGGTCGGGTGACCCGGTCAGCGTCGATGCGGCGCGCCAGGCCTCGACGACCGTGGGTGCATCGAGGTCGCCGTCGTACATGAGCACCCACGCGGCGCCCACTTCGCGCGCCAGCGCCTCGTTCGCCTCGTTGCGCGGCACCAGTACCGGGCGCGCCATCGACAGGGCGGCGAGCACGCTGCCCGAGTTGTGCATGAACCGGTACGCCAGCACGATGAGCTCGGACGAGGTCGCGAGCTGGACGAGTTCGGCATCGGTCAGGAAGTCGAGGTGCAGCTCGACGCCGGGAAGGCCCGCGGTCCGCGCCCTCAAGTCGTCGCCGAGCTCGGGGGTGGACGGGCGCCCGCCGATCTTCAGGCTCAGCGTCGGCTCGGTCGTGACGGCCTCCGCGTAGGCGTCGATGAACCCTTCCAGGCCCTTGTAGCGGCGCACCCCGCCGAACGATCCGAGTCGACCGGGCACCCGCTCGGCCGCCGGGAACTTCGCGTACCAGTCGCGGTAGTGCCCGTGCAGGATCAGGCTGTGCGGCGTCCCCGGCGGGAGCGGCGTCGTCTCGTTGATGACGATCCGGTAGTCGGTGTGGCGATCGATGAAGCGCAGCAGCCACAACCGTGGCGCGTTGTCGTCGGGGAGCTCGATGTTGTGCACCGTCCGCACCACGGCGATCCGCCGCGAGAGGCGGTGCCGGAAGACGAGCGCGGTGGTGAGGAGGAACTTCCCGGTCGACTTCCACCAGGTCGAGCCGTGCAGCTTGGCCTCTGGCCAGTGCCAGTGGAAGGCGTCGTAGCGCCCGAAGAGCGCCGTGCCCCACGAGAAGCGCAGTCGCTCGAGCCCCTCGGTGGACCCCAGAGCCTCGTCGAGCATCTTGTTGTACGGGTTCGTCGTCGCACGCGGCGCGCCGAGTGACTGCATCACGCGGATGGTGGAAGCGGTCTCGGTCATGGTGGTGTCATCCTCCGATGGGCGACGGTACTCGTCGTAGCGGCGACCGAGAGCGGCCGCGATCGTGCCGCGACCTCGGTGCACGAGGCGCGTGCCTCTGGCGTGGTGGGTGATGTTGCGGGTCAGCGCGCCGAAGGCTCGTCGCAGACCGCCGACGATGATCCTGGCGACACCGCCGACCAGGGCGCGAACGCGCAGGACCCCTCGTCGCGCCCGCCCCTCGGTGAGCTGCAACTGGATCCGGGTGCCGGCGTTCGCCGAGCTGAAGGCACGCTGCGCCGCCCACGCCCGGCTGAGTCGCGCGGCGACGACGAGGTCTTCGGTCTCGGACTCGTTGCACCAGACGATCAGGCCGCCGCGCTGAGCCAGCTGTCGGGAGAACAGGGTGTCTTCACCGCCGCCGAGCCCCAGCGACGGATCGAAGCGCAGGCCGAGCCGGCGGATGGAGCGGAGGTCGAGCAGGAGGTTCCCCGCGGCCGCGACCTGCAGAACCGTGCCCGTCTTCCTCGGCGGTCGCCGGAACGTGCCGGAAGCGAGCAGCCAGGGATCGACGTCCTCGTCGAAGACGGAGATGACCCGTCCCATCACCGCGTCGGCTCCCTGCTCGCGCCAGACCGTGAGGAGAGAGGAGAGCCAGGCTTCCCGCGGGATCTCGTCGTCGTCGATGAAGGCGAGGAGGTCGCGATCGCCGCATTCGTCGAGGATCCGGTTGCGAGCGGCGACGATCCCCGCCGTCGGCTCGACCACGTAGCGAACAGGGAGCTCTGTGCCGGTGGCCACCTCGCGTGCCGACCCTTCCGGGTCGTTGTCGACGACGAGCACGTCGATGTCGAGACCGAGGTCGGCGCATTCAGCGATACGCGACGGCAGGGTGCGAAGCAGTGCCTCCAGGAGGTCCGGCCTCCGGTAGGTGGGTATGCCGATCGTCACTGCGATCATGTCGCTCGATTCCGGTCCCCTGGTCATCCGCACCATCCCCATGGCAGTCTCGCGCCTTCACTCCGGCGCGGGCATCATCGTACCGTGATCGCCCTGAAGCCCATGCCCGGAGGCGTCTCTCGCGTATAGTCGTTCTCCTGGGAGTCGACGTCGGTCGCGACTCTGGGGAATTCGGCCGGCGACCCGAGGTGATCCGCGATGCGGATCCGGGGGGAGAGAATCGCGTGTCAACCGAGCACGGTCGGCTCGCCGTGGTGGTCGTGAACTACGCCTCGGCGAAGCTTCTGCAGCGCAATCTGGTGGTCGTCGCGCGCGAGGCGCGGACGATCGACCCCGGCGCGACGGTGATCGTGGTCGACAACTGGTCCACCGCTGACGAGCGTCGAGCCGCGGAAGACGTCGCGCGGGCGAACGAGTGGGTGCTGATCGCCCCCGAGTCCAACACGGGCTTCGGCGGCGGTGTGAACATCGGCGTGGAGCGCGCGCTCGCCGACGGGGCGACCGACGTCCTGGTCATCAACCCGGATGCGCACATCGACCGCGAGTCGCTGCGCCGACTGCAATCCGCCACCGCGGCTTCCCGGAAGACACTCGCGTCACCGATGATCTCCGACTCCGACGGACGCACGTGGTTCGCCGGTATCGACCTCCTGCTCGACGACGGCACGATGCGCGCACGACGCAAGCGCGTGTCGGGTGATCCGCAGCCTTTCGAACCCTGGCTGAGCGGTGCATGCCTGTGGATCACGCGTGAGGTCTGGGAGCTCGCCGGAGGATTCGACGACGACTACTTCCTCTATTGGGAGGATGTCGACTTCTCGCGGAAGGTCGTGTCGGCCGGCGGATCGCTGGCGCTCGTCGAAGACGCGAGTGCGGTGCACGACGAGGGGGGCACGCAGCGCGCCGATCCCCAGGTCTCGCGGGCGAAATCCGAGACCTACTACTACTACAACATCCGGAACCGGATGCTCTTCGCGGTGCGTCACCTCGATGATGCGGGCGTGCGGCGCTGGCGCCGCTCGATCCCGCGAACAGCCCGCGAGGTGATCCTCCGCGGCGGACGCCGTCAGCTGATCCAGTCGGCCGCTCCGATCCGCGCCTACCTTCGCGGGGTGCGAGAGGCTCGACGGATCGCACGCACCCAGGGGACCGATCGGAAGGGCAGGAAATGGTCGTAGACGCATACCGACGTCTCGCGCGCGCGCAGAAGGGCCATGCACGTGGTGCCCCCGCGTACTCCGTGTACGTGAACCGACGGATCGGACGGGTCCTCGCCGCCGTCGCCTACCGCATCGGGCTCACGCCGAACCAGGTCTCGATCATCAGTGCGGTGCACTCCTTCGTCGCGATCGGACTCATCGCGTTCGGACCCGTGAACGTGCCCATGGGCTTCCTGATCGCGGTGCTGCTCGTGCTCGGCTACGCCTGGGACTCCGCCGACGGCCAGGTCGCGCGTCTGCGCGGCGGAGGCAGTCCGCAGGGCGAATGGCTCGACCACTTCATCGACACCCTCAAGATCGCATCCCTCCACCTCGGGGTGCTGATCGGTCTCTACCGGGTCCTCCCGGAGACACCGGTGCTGCTGTTGATCCCAATCGTGTTCAGCATCGTCGCGTCGACGACCTTCTCGGGGATGCTCCTCAACGACCTGCTCAAGGGCAAGCACGCGGTGGCGTCGACCCACGAGCGCGGTGGGGGCACGCTCGTGCGATCGCTCGTCCTGCTGCCGACCGACTTCGGTCTGGTCTGTCTCGTCTTCGTGCTGTGGGGGTGGACGCCGGCGTTCCTCATCGGCTACGGCCTGCTGTGCGCCGCTGCGGTCCTGTTCCTCGCGCTCGCCGCGGTCAAATGGTTCCGCGAGATCGGAAGGCTCGGTGCCGACGCATGACCGGTGAGAAGATCCTGGTCGTGTGCGCCGCGAACGTCTGCCGGTCGCCGTTGGCGGAGCTCGCCTTGCGACGGGGACTCGGGGAGGACTCATCGATATCGGTCAGCAGTGCGGGCGTCCGCGCGACCGAGGGTGATGCGATCTGCACGCTGGTCTCGTCGCTCCACGATGACGAGGGATGGCGCGAACAGGCGCAGTCCCACCACGCGCGGCCGGTGACCATCGACCTCATCGAGCAGTCGACCCTGATCCTCACCGCATCGCGGGACATCCGCGGCGAGCTGGTGCGGCTCGCTCCGCGCTCGCGCGACTGGATGTTCACGCTCAAGGAAGCCGCCCATCTCGGAGCGGGATTCTCGTCGACAGGACCCGACCGTGTGGCGGATTACGTCGCGTATCTGGATCGAGCGCGGTCCCGGGCGGTGCCGCTCGCCAGCAGCGACGGAGTCGGGAGCAGGATCCGACGTCTTTTCGGAAACCGAGGATCCGCCGACCCGGCGAGCATCGCCGACCGGCACGGCAGCCGGGGCCACCGCGATACCCTCGCCGAGGTGCAGTCGTCGACGGCGACGATCCTCGCCCAGCTCGGCGGGCACCGACGGCACGCATCCTGAGCGAACCCTTGTGGTTTCCCGCTCCCCGCACTATCATTAGCCGATGCCGCGTTCTGCGCGGTGGGGACCGAGGCCGAGGGGGCTTCGGAATGGGGATCTGGGTTCTGGGGAGCTGCAGTGTTCAATGTTTCATCATGCCGTCGTGGGGACGGCACTTCGCGCTCGAGACGCGCGATGTTCATCGCGCCTCTGGTGGCGCTCGCACTCGTGACGGCAGGCTGCACCGCAGCCCCCGACGCCTCCGAGTCGCCGACGCCCGAGGGCACCAGCACCACGGACTGGACGCCGCCTGCCGAGGATGAGGCCGCAGGGCCCACCGAGGCGCCGTCACTGACGGAGGAGAGCGGAGCGCTCGACGAGCCGATCGCCCTGTCGACCGACATGGTCGTCACGATCGACAAGATCTCGACCATGACCGTCAAGCCGGAGACGCCGGGCGAGTACGCCGGTCCGGCCGTCGTGGTCGCCGTCTCCGTGTCCAACGACTCGAAGCGGGCGCAGAGCGTCGAATCCGCCGTCGTCAGTCTGACGACGGACGACGGAGATATCGGGGTCGGCACGACCGCGGGGCCGAACAAGCCGCTGACGGGCGATCTGGCCGCCGGCGCGAAGGCCACCGGGACCTACGTCTTCATGCTCGATCCGACGAAGGGGCGCTCCGTGAAGATCAGCGTCAACTACGCCGCGGGCGAGCCGGTGGCGACCTTCGCCGGCACGCTGTCCTGACAATGAGCGCGCTGGCGCGCACCGATCTTTCATCGCACTTTCGCAATTTCATACTCAAGAACGTTCGGCGGCTGGGGAGTCACTAATGGGGAACACAACAATCACGAAGCGGGCGCTGGGAGCGCTGGCTTCTGTCGTGACAGCAGCGTTGCTGGTCGCGGGGATGACGACGCTGGGGGCACAGGCCGCTTCGGCTGCCGACGTGTCTCCGCCGCCGCTGCTGCAGCGGGATGACAACGTCGTGACGTCGGATCCGATTCCGACGGTCCAGATCGACAACGGCTACGTCTGGGCGCAGACGACGATCGGCTCGACCGTGTACGCGGTCGGCAAGTTCGACAATGCGCGCGCGCCTCTGGCGGTCCCGGGCACGAGTCTGACCGCGCGGTCGAACGTCCTCGCCTATGACATCAACACGGGCCAGCTGCTGTCGTTCGCGCCGCAGGTGAACGGCGTGATCAAGGCGGTCGCGGCCTCGCCCGACGGCAGTCGCATCTACATCGGCGGGTCGTTCAACTCGGTCAACGGACAGGCGCGCTGGAACTTCGCCGCCCTGGATGCGGCGACCGGCCAGCTGGTGCCGGGGTTCAACCCGTCGATCGGCGGCACGGGCGTCTACGCCTTGGCCACATCCGGGTCGAGTGTCTACGTCGGTGGTCTGTTCACGCAGGGCAACGGCACGGCCCGCAAGAACCTCGCCGGCTTCAACGCCGCCAACGGCGCCCTGCTGAGCTGGGCACCGCAGAGCGACCTCCAGGTCGACGCGATGGTGATGGACCCGGCAGGGCAGAACGTCATCGCCGCCGGTCGCTTCTCGCAGGTCAACGGCAACCTGGCGATGCGCGGCACCGTCGCGCTCGACAAGACGACGGGCGCCGTCGACACCGCCTGGGCCCTCCCGCAGACCGTCAAGAACGGTTCGATCACCGGCGCCAACTCCGGCAAGGCCGGCATCTTCGGCCTGGCCGCCGATGCCAACGCCGTGTACGGCACCGGCTGGGTGTATGCCGACGCCGCCACCGGAAACCTGGAAGGGACGTTCGCGGCAGAGGCCGGGACCGGCCAGGTGCGCTGGATCTCCGATTGCCTCGGCGACCACTACGGCGTCTACTCCACAGGCAAGGTCGTGTACACGACGAGCCACACGCACGCCTGCGGCACGATGGGCATGCACCCCGAGCAGAACCCGCGCACGCACCGCTACTCCGAGGCTTACACGGCCGACGCCCGCGGCACGCTGGGGAACCAGCCCGCGGCCGGCAGCACCTACAAGAACTGGGCCGGTACACCGGCGCCGTCCGGCTACGCCTGGACGCCCGACTGGGCTGTCGGTGTGACGACGGGCATGGGGCAGGCCGGCCTCTCCATCACCGGAGCGGGCAACATGATCTCGATCGGCGGAGAGTTCCGCTCGGTCAACAACGGGCGCTTCGAGGGCCTCGTGCGCTTCTCGACGACGCCTCCGGGCGGAGCGAAGGACGGTCCGCGTCTCTCCGGAGCGAACTGGACCGCCACCGCGCAGTCCTTCATCCCCGGTCGCGTGCGCGTCTCGATCCCCTCGAACTGGGATCGTGACGATCTGACGCTCACGTACGAGCTGCGACGCACGGGCACCGCGACGCCGGTCGCCACTCTGACGGCCGACGCGACCTGGTGGAACCGCCCCACGATCAGCCTCGAAGACAAGACGGCGCCTCCCGGGACTCAGCAGGAGTACACCGTCGTCGCGAAGGACGGCAACGGGAACGCGGTGAGCAGCCAGGCCGTCAGCGCGACGGTGACGGCAGGGGCAGCATCCACGTACGTGGATGCCGTGACCGCCGACGCGCCGCAGCTCTACTACCCGCTGGGTAACTCCCCGCAGGACTGGGCCGGTACGAACACGCCCGTCTTCGGCTCGGGCGTCACGACATCCACGTCCGGCGTCGCGAACACCGCGACGGGAGCATCGACATTCACCGGTACCTCCACGGGACGCGTCGCGACGACGAACAAGGTCGCCGCACCCTCCGAGTACTCGACCGAGCTGTGGTTCAAGACCAACTCCACCACCGGTGGAAAGCTGATCGGCTACGGGAGCGCCGCCTCCGGCGACTCCACCAGCTACGACCGTCACCTCTACATGACCAACAACGGTCGGCTCGTCTTCGGCGCCTATGACGGGAGCACTCGGACGATTCAGAACAGCACGGCCCTGAACAACAACGCCTGGCACCATGCCGTGGCGACGCAGAGCTCTGCGGGGATGAAGCTGTACGTCGACGGCACGCTCGTCGCATCCGACGCCTCCGGCACCAGCGCGGAGAACTACCTCGGTTACTGGCGCATCGGCGGGGACAACCTCAGCAGCTGGCCTTCGGCACCGAGCTCCAAGTACTTCAAGGGAGCGCTCGACGAGGTCGCCGTCTACCCGTTCGCGCTGACACCGGCCCAGGTGCAGACGCACTACGGCGTCGGCAAGGGCTTCCAGGCACCGACCGCGTCCTTCACGGCGACCGCGACGGATCTCGATGTGGCCTTCGACGCCGCCGCCTCGGCTCCGGCCGGCTCCGCGACGATCACCGACTACCAGTGGGACTTCGGAGACGAGTCGCCGGCGGGCTCCGGAGCGACGGCTTCGCACACGTATGCGGCTTCCGGAACCTACACGGCGAAGCTCACCGTCACGGACAGCAACGGGCTGGCCGCGACGACGGAGAAGCCGGTCGTGGTCCAGGCGGCGAACGTGCTGCCGACAGCGTCCTTCGAGGTCACCGGGACGGGACTCTCGGTCTCCGCGGATGCGTCCGCATCCACCGATTCCGATGGCACCATCTCCTCGTACGCATGGAACTGGGGTGACGGAACGACGTCGACCGGCCAGGTCGCCAGCCACGTGTACGCCACGGCGGGAACGCGCACGGTGACCCTGACGGTCACGGACAACCGGGGCGGCACCGCGACGACCACGCGTCAGGCGGTCACCACTCACGCAGATCCGGTCGCGACGTTCACGTCGACGGCTTCGGGCATGACCGTGAACGTCTCGGCGGCCGGGTCGAGTGCCTCTGACGGGGCGACGCTGTCCTACTCCTGGAACTGGGGCGACGGTACTCCCGCCGGTTCGGGAGCCACCGCCGGTCACACGTACAGCCAGGCGGGTGCACATGACATCACCCTGACGGTGACCGACAGCCTCGGCGGGTCGGCGAGCGTCACGAAGTCCGTGACGACGCAGGCTCAGGTCTTCGCGGCATCCGACTCGTTCGGCCGCGTGGTCTCGAGCGGCTGGGGTGCAGCCGATGCCGGTGGCACGTGGGCACCCATGAGCGGTTCCGCCGCTGTCACCTCCGTCGGCGACGGAGTGGGCAAGGTCAACCTCACGCCGGGTGAGACCCGCGAGATGCTCCTGCAGGGCACGTCTCTGCTCGACACCTCGGCACGGATCAGCTACACGCTGTCCTCCGGGCCGTCGACGGGTGTCGCCTATGAAGGGCTCGGCGCACGTCGGTCCGGCTCCAACGGCTACCGCGCACTCGCATGGCACCGCGCCGACGGCAGCTCCTGGCTCGTGATCCAGCGCAACGGCACGGCGATCGCCAGCACCGCTGTCGCAGGTCTCACGTGGACAGCGGGAAGCACGTTCAACCTGGCGATGGAGACGACCGGTTCGACGACCACCACCATCCGCGCCAAGCTGTGGGCGGGCGGAGCCGCAGAGCCCGCCAGCTGGCAGCTGTCGACGACGGACGCGACTCCGGCCCTCCAGGTCGCGGGAGCGCCCACCGTGTACTCGTACCGTTCCGGCACGGCGACCGGCACCAACCTCGCGAGCTTCGACGACTTCACGCTGAAGAACCTCGGCGCCGTGGTGCCGGATCCCGAGCCGGAGCCCGAGCCCACCAACGTCGCACCGGTGGCCGCCTTCTCGGCGACCGCGACGGCGTTGACGGCCAACGTCGACGGCACCGCGTCGACGGATTCGGACGGCACCATCGCTTCCTACGCCTGGAACTTCGGCGACGGCTCCACGGGCACGGGTGCGACCAGCTCCCGTACCTACGCCGCAGCCGGAACCTACACCGTGACGCTCACCGTGACAGACAACAAGGGGGCGACGCACACCGCGACCAAGCAGGTCACGGTCGCCGCGGCTCCTGTCGACCCGGATCCCGAGCCCGAACCCGCTCCGTTGGCAGGCGACGAGTTCGAGCGGACCTCCGGCCCCGGCTGGGGCAGCGCGGTCGTGGGCGGCGCCTGGACGATCGCCGGCGGCTCGCAGGCAGCGGCCACCGTGGCGGACGGCCAGGGCAAGATGGCTCTGATCGCCGGGGACACGCGCCACGCGACACTCAACACGACCTCGATCACCGACGCCGTCCTTCAGACGCAGTTCCGCGTCGATCAGGCCCCGGCAGCGGGCGGCGCGTACATCGGAGTCATCGCGCGTCAGTCGGCCGCAGGCAAGTACCTGGTCCGGGCATGGCTCCGTCCTGACGGGACCATCTGGCTCGTGGCTCACCGCGACGGCACCGTGCTGCTGACGCAGCCCGTGTCAGGGCTCGCCTTCACGGCGAACACTTCCTACACGTTGAAGGTCTCCGTCACCGGCACGTCGCCGACGGCGATCTCGGCGAAGATCTGGGCGTCGGGTGGCACGGAGCCGGCGAACTGGCAGCTCAACGCGACGGATGCGACGCCGTTGCAGGGGGCCGGTTCGGTCGGCCTGAGCGGCAACCGCTCGGGGAGCGCGACGGCGGCACTCGGTGTCTCCTTCGACTCGTTCCGGGTGACCGCCCCGTAGCGGAGCGACGCGGCGCACGTGAGGTGCGCTCCCGTCCGTCGGTGCTCACGCGCCGGCGGACGAGGGCGCGCCTCACTTGTTCGTGAGTGCTGACGTGTTACATATTGACTGCGGCCCGAGCGCATAGCGCCCGGTGACACCGGCGGGGAGGACAGGCTCATGAGATTCGTTCCGCGCCACCACCCCCGAGTAGGATCCTGACGCATGGCCACTGCTGTTCCGATCGTGCTCCTCGCAGTCGGAGGTCTCGCCGCACTGGCCCTCGTCGTTCTCGTGCTCCGGATGATGCCTCGAGCGGCATTCGTCATCTGGGCGTGCGTGCTCTTCTTCGTCCCCCTCTGGGTGGGGGTGAACATCGGCTTCTATTGGGCCGCGATCACGCTCCTCACAGCGCTGCTGATCGTCGTCAACTGGTCGATCGTCCCGCTGAGGGCGGCCGACGCGTGGGTGGCGGTGTTCATCATCGTCACCGTCGGCCTGTACGCCTTCGGCTCCGTGGACCTCGCGTCCCTCGTCGCCGCGCTGCTCGAATGGGTGATCCCCTATATCTGGGGCCGCGTGGTGCTCGCCCGGGTCGGCACCGCATGGGTGACCTCGACCATCGCGATCGTCGCCGTGGTCGCCGCGACCCTCGCCGTCGTGGAGTTCTTCACTTCGTTCAACCCGTTCGTGCTCATACCGGGGTCGGGGGTCATCTACGACACCTGGAGCCCGCTGCAGGAGCGCGGGGGAGTGCTGAGGGCGGAGGGCGCTTTCGGACACTCGATCGCGCTCGGCGCAGCCCTGGCCATGTCGTCGGCGTTCGTCGTCGCGACCAGGTGGCGGCTCGCCCCGAAGATCAGCGGGGTGGTGATCATCGCGGTGGCGACGGTCCTCACCTTCAGTCGCGTGGGACTCCTGACGCTCGTGCTCACGCTCATCCTCTCCACATTCCTGATCGCTGGGGTCTCCACCCGGTTCCGGGCGACCGTCGCCGTGGCCGGTGCGGTCGGAACGGCCATCGTCATCCCCATCATCGATACGGTCTTCGGAGCAGCGGGGGAAGAGGCGGGCGGTAGCGCGGACTATCGGACGGACCTGCTCGTGCTCCTCGAACAGGTGCAGGTCTTCGGCAACCCGGGCGACTGGCATTCCCTGGTCTCGGGCGATTACTACCTCGGCTACTTCGCCAGATCCGTCGACAACGCACTCGTCCTCACCCTGCTGCGGTACGGGTACGTGCCGACCTTCCTCATCATGGCTGCCGTCGTCTGCGCGGCGTGGATGGCACTGAGGCGTTCGACGCGAAGCCCCGCCGCGCTCGCGGTCGTCGGACAGCTTCCGAGCCTGGTGGTGGTCGCCCTCATCACGCAGTACAGCATGTTCCTCTGGTTCTGCGTCGGCCTGGCCATCACCTGGGCGAGAGACTCGGCGATGCTCGGAGGGGCCGATGACGAAGCCGCGGGCGTCGACATCGGCCCGCCGGAGGGGCTGCGGCTGCCGCAAGGTGCCAGGGCGTCGCATCCACAAGGGTGAGGATGCCGAAACGTTGACTCATCTAGAATCGAAATCTCAGGGGGAATGGGGAACCATGGGCGAGAGCCGGGTCAGTCTGCGCGTCATCGTGAGCTCGTTGCGCAAGTTCTGGTGGCTGATCGTGCTGTCCGCCGTTCTCGGGGCGGCGGGGTCATACGGATATGCGTCCTTGCAGACGCCGCTCTTCCAGGCGACGACCTCGCTGTACTTCGCCCTCAACCAGGGAACCAGCGCCTCCGACCTCAACCAGGGATCGGTGTACACGCAGAGCCAGATGCTGTCGTTCGCTCAGCTCGCCACCAGCTCGCGCGTGCTCGAGCCCGTCATCGAAGAACTCGACCTCGACACCACGCCACACGCTTTGGCCCGTGACATCGAGGTGTCGATCCCGCAGAGTACGGTCACGCTCCGCATCACCGGCATCGCGGACGACGCAGAAGCATCGGCCGAGCTGGCGAACGCCGTCGCAGACCAGCTCATCGTCGCCGTCAAGGATGTGGCTCCCAAGGATCCGCAGGGCGAGTCCACGATCACCGCGCAGGTCATCGACGATGCGGTCGTGCCGGAGTTCCAGTTCACCCCGAGCAAGCCTCGCGATGCCCTTCTCGGCGGCTTCCTCGGCGGGGTGCTCGGCCTCGCCGTCGCCATCCTGATCGGGGTCCTCGACACCCGTGTGCGCAACGAGGAGTCGCTCACGCAGGCAGGGGGCGACCCTGTGCTCGGTGTCGTGTCGAAGTCCCCGCTGCTGGCGACGCGCGGCATCGCCGTGGCGCAGGAGCCGCTGGGGCACACATCGGAGGAGTTCCGCCGCATCCGCTCCGCCCTCGCCTATGCGAATGTGTCGTCGCGCGTGAAGGTGCTCCTGGTCACGTCGGGCATGCCGGCCGAGGGCAAGTCGACGGTGTCGGTGAACCTGGCCATGACGCTCGCGGGCCTCCGCAACTCCGTGCTGCTGATCGACGCCGACATGCGCCGCCCGCGCGCGCACGAGCACGCCGGCATCGATGGGTCCATCGGTCTCACGAGCGTGCTGCTCGACGAGGTCGAGTTCGAGGTGGCCAAGCACAGCGTCGCCGACAGCACGCTGGACATCCTGCCCGCCGGCACGGTGCCTCCCAACCCGGCCGAACTGCTCACGTCGTCGCGCATGGCGCAGCTGCTCGATTTCGCCGCAGCCGAGTACGACTACGTCGTTATCGACTCTCCCCCCACGCTGAGCGTTGCGGATGCGAACCTCTTCGCCACCCAGACAGACGGAGTCATCCTCGTCGTCGATGCGACCAAGACGCGCCGTGCCGCGCTGACGAAGAGCATCAAGTCGCTCGAGTCCGGTGGTGCCCGCATTCTCGGGACGGTGCTGAACAGGGCTCGACCCGATAGACATCGCAGCGAGTACTACAGCGATTGACCGCTGACCGGGGTTCACGCCATCATGGCGTATATCGGTCGGAAGGCGGTGCCCGTTTGTCTTTGCCTCCTGAGCCGGTTACTCTTCATGAGTTGCGAGGGGGACTCGCACTTCACCGCCGGGGTGTAAACAGCGGCGAGGTGCTGGTTGATCGTTGAACCTGCCCCAGAAAACGGTGACATATGTCCCTTCCGTTCCTTGAGCTCGCCTCATCCCGAAAGACCTCCCGCCAGCCCCGACAACACCGCCGACGAGCGCTCGCGGGTGCTCTCGCCGCCGTGTTGGGAGTCACAGCCGCGCTGACGTCGGTTCCGGCATCCGCGTCGGCAGACCTGGCGCAGGGAGCGGCGCGCCCGGCGGCGGCGGCTCCTGCCCCCGTCATCGACGACGACATGGACCGCACGGTCGGCTCCGGATGGGGTTCTTCGGCGGTCGGCGCGTGGCGCGTCACCGAAGGCGCCTCCAGCGTCACCGGAGATGTGGCTCTCCTGGCGAGCCGCAAACCCGGGATCACCGCCCGGGCGACCGTGGCCGGCGTCTCGGCTGCCGACGTCGACAGCCGGTTCTCGCTCTCGATCCCGAAGCTCCCCGTCGGTGGGCCGCTCTACCTGGCACAGGCTGTCCGGGTCTCGGGGAAGGACTCGTACGGAGTGCGGGTGCGCGTGCACCCCGATGGCTCGGCCTACGTGTCCGTCGTCCGACTCACCGACCTCACCGGGGTTCAGAACCTCGCCGAGCGTCGCCTTCCGCTGACCGTGAAGAGTGGGACCTCGCTGGACGTCGCATTCCGAGTGACCGGCACGAACCCCGTCGCCCTCTCGGCGAAGGCATGGGTCTCGGGTGCCGCAGAGCCGTCGGCGTGGCAGGTCTCGCACTCGGATGCATCCTCCGCGCGCCTGCAGAAGCCGGGTGGCTACGCTTTCGCGCTCTACACCTCGTCCGGGGCGAAGTCGGCGGTACCCGTCGGCATCGATGACATCCGCGCCACCGCCGCTGGTGCTCCGGCGCCGGCCCCTGCTCCGGCCCCCACGCGTCCACCGGCACCGACCCCGGCACCCGCACCGGCGCCCGCACCGGCGCCTGCTCCGGCACCCGCACCGGCGCCCGCTCCGGCACCGGCTCCCGGGCCCGTCACTCCCGCGACTCCGGCAGGTGTGCGCGGTGAGCCGGGTGCACGAGTCCCGGGCTCGCTCTCCTACGACGCCCCGGCGACGGCGATCTACGCTGCTCCCGCGGGCTCGGACGGCGCTGCCGGCACCAAGAACTCGCCGGTCAAGACGATCGGCGCCGCCCTGCGTCTGGTCCCGAATGGCGGGACCATCGTTCTGCGTGGCGGCACGTATCACGAGCAGATCGTGATCCCCCCGCAGAAGAAGGTCACCATCCAGCCGGCGTCGAACGAGGCGGTCTGGCTCGACGGCGCGAAGTCCGTCACGGGGTGGAAGGCATCGGGGAGCACCTGGGTCGTCGACGGCTGGACGACGAAGCTCGATTCGAGCCCGACCTACACCAAGGGCGCTCCCGACAACACGCAGGCCGAGTGGCGCTTCGTGAACCCGGAGCGTCCGATGGCCGCCCACCCGGACCAGGTCTGGGTGGCGGGCGTGCAGCTGCGCCAGGTCGCCACCGCGGCGCAGGTCAAGGCCGGGACGTTCTTCGTGGATGACGCGGCGAAGCGACTCGTGATCGGCACGAACCCGACGGGCAAACCCGTCGAGGCGAGCGTGCTCACACAGGCGCTCTCGATCCGTTCGGCCGGTACGGCGATCCGTGGGATCGGCGTCCGTCGGTACGCCACCACCGTCCCCGAGATGGGCACGGTGATCGCGGCTGCCGCCGACGTGTCGCTCACCGACGTGACGATCCGTGACAACTCGACGACGGGCTTCTACTCGTGGTCTCCGCGGACCACGCTGAATCGGGTGTCGCTGATCGGCAACGGGCTGCTCGGCGGAGGAGCCTCGCAGGCCGACGGGCTCAAGGTGACGCAGATGCTCTCGACCGGGAACAACTCCGAGGGCTTCAACCACTCTCCGGTCTCGGGCGCCTTCAAGGTCACTCGAACGCAGAAGGTGACGGTGTCCGACAGCGCCTTCACCGCGAACAACGGGCGGGGACCGTGGTTCGACGAGTCCGTCATCGACATCGCCTTCACCGGCAACGACGTGATCGGCAACACCGGTCATGGTGTCATGGTCGAGCTGTCCGAGCGGGCGATCGTCGCCGACAACATCATCGCGCGCAACGGCGACTTCGGTCTCTTCGTGCTCAACTCCGGCAACGTGAAGATCTGGAACAACACCTTCGTCGGCAACGCGAACCGCAACATCAGCATCGGGCAGGATGCGCGCAGCGCCTCCGATCCGAACGCCGCGGGTCACGACCCCCGGACGAGGTACGCCCCGCTGGCACCGTGGACCGTGCGCAACACGGTGGTATCGAACAATGTCATCGCGGAGAGCGCGGGCAACTGCCTCGTGTGCGTGCAGGACTACTCGCTGAGATTCACCGGCGCGCAGATGGTGTCGAGTATCGACGGCAACCTGTATCACCGCACGGCGCCGGGCACACCGAGATGGTTCTCGGCATGGTCCCGAGGCGCGGTGTCGAAGGACCCGACGGTAGCCGACACGCTTGCGGCGTTCACCGCGGCGACCGGTCACGACCGGCGATCGCAGTTCGTCGAAGGGGCGAGCGTCGTCAACGGGGAGTTCATGCTGCTCGCCACCCGCGCGTCCGCAGGGGTCCCGGTGCCGGCAGATATCGCCTCGGTATCGCGACTCCCCGTCAACGGCGCGTCGCTGGGAGCCCGACAGCGGTGACGATGTAGGTATGGGTTCACTTCTCGCTGTCGGCGCCCGCGCGCTGACGATGGTCATCGCGCTTGTCTGTGGCGTTCTCACGACGCGCATGATCATCGGAGGCGCGGGCGTCGACAGCTTCGCCCTTTACACATTGCTGACCACGATCCCCTCGCTGCTGACGTTCACCGACCTCGGCAGCGGGGCGGTCCTGGTCAACGCCGTCGCGACGAGCGACGACGTGCGCACCGACGAGAAGCTGAGGTACCAGCTCACCTCCGTCGGACGCGTGCTGCTCATGTTCGCGGCCAGCGCGATGGCGATCAACACCGTCCTCGTCCTCACCGGCGCCTGGGAGCTGGTCTTCGGAGAGGCCGGCGGACGCCCGGGTGCGTCGCTGGCGGCGTTCTACTGCGTGACCATCTTCTGCCTGGGGATCCCGCTCGGCATCTGGGTGCGCATCATGCTCGGACAGCGCCGCAACCACGTCGTGATCCTGCTGCAGGGCTTGATCTCTCCGCTCACGATGGCCGGGGTGTGGCTGATCCTCACGTTCGGCGGGGAGAACCTCCATTCATTCGTCGCGATCGCCTCGTTCGCGGCGTCCTTCTTGGTTTCCGTGCTGGGCATCCTGATCACGGCGCGCACGACGTCGCCGCTGATCCCGTCGGCCGTGCGGATGGTTCTGCGTCCGCGCCGTTTCCCCGGCGTGCGCGTGATGGATGTCGGCTGGCCGATGCTTGCGCAGATGGTGACCTATCCCATCGCCGTGGGATCCCAGCGATACGTCATCGCGCAGCTCGGCGGGCCGACCGATGTCGCCGAATACGGCGTGGCCGGACAGGTCTTCTTCGCTCTCAACGGGCTGGTGATGGCCGGTGGCCTGGCCCTGTGGCCACATTTCGCGCGAATGCGGCATGACGGCGATCTCCGGCGTGGCCCCTTTCTGCTCTCCGCCCTGTTCGCCGTCGCCATCGCGGTCGCGACAGTCATGGTCTGGCTGGTCGGTCCCTGGCTCTTCGGCTTCATCACGCAGGGCGAGCTGACGGTGCGGCCGAGCACCATCTTCGCCTTCGGGCTGATGATCATGATGACCGCGGCCGTGTATCCGCTGGGCATGTTCATCATGGACAAGCCCGGCATCCGATTCCAGGTGATCCCCACGCTGAGTATGGCGGCTGTCGGAATCGGACTCTCCTTCGTCCTCACCCCCGTGCTCGGAATCGCCGGACCTCTGATCGGCGTCGCGTTCGCGCTGCTGGTGTGCCAGCTGATCCCGTTCTCGATCTACATCGTGCGACACAAGACCCGGCTCACTGTCGGCAGCCAGGAGTCGGTGGCGCAGCCGAGCGACGACGCCGCGTAGCCAGGCGTCCGCACGCAGACGCCTGGCGGCCGGGTCAGCGCAGGACGTGTGCCGTGATGCTCGCGCGATAGACGTCAGGGGCGTGGCGGCGGAGAGCCTCCGCGCGGCTGTCTGCGACGGTCGACACGATCTCGTCCCATCGCGTGTGGATCTCGGTCAGTGCGGCGGCGATCGATTCCGCATCGCCCGGGGTGACCAGTTGGGCGGTCGCGTAGCCGCCGGCTGCCTCTCGGAGTCCACTGCTGTCGCTCGCGATCACGGGCCGCAGAGCGAGGATGCCCTCGACCGCGGTGTTCCCGAACGGCTCGTCGACGCGAGAGGGGACGACGAGCACATCCGCCTCGGCGAGGAATGGCCAGATCGCGGAGTGGAAGCCGGCGAAGTCGACGGAGACGCCCGCCGCTGCGGCCTGTTCGCGAAGGTCGCGCTCGAACCACTCGTATCCTTCGAAGACCGCACCGAGGAGCGTGACCTCGACCTCGCGACCCGCGGCGTGCAGTACCGAGGCCGCCTCGATGACGAGGTCGGGGCCCTTACGCGGAGACAGTCGGCCGATGTAGAGGACGCGGAGCGCCTGCTCGATGCGCGGCCGGGGTGAGAGGGGTTGCGGAGGCGAGGCGACGCCGTTGTAGACCACGTGCGCGCGACGCGCGAGCGCCGGCAGCGCGGCACGGATCGTGTCGAGACTGAACCGGCTGTTCACGATCGTGCGCTCGGAGGCGAGATGGGGGGAGTAGAGGATGCCGTTCACGAGTCTGTTGCCCGACGCCTCGGCTTCGTGCACATGGCTCACCGAGCGGGTCCGCCGTAACCGCGCGATCAGCGGCCACTGCGGGATGATGATCGTCGAGACGTACACGACATCGGGGCGAATCCGACCGATCAGACGCCAGGCGGCGCCGAGACCCCGGAAGGTGTCGCGGAAGAGGCGGGGCAGTCCGCGCGGAGTCAGCAGGACCTTGCGCAGGACGAGCATCGGGAGGATGACGACTTCAGCGCCGGCCGCGCGCAGCTCGGGGACGAGAAGCCCTGAGCTCGGCAGCGCGACCACGACCCGTGCACCCGCTTCGATGAGGCCGATCGCACTCTCGAGCAGCATGCGGTCCGAGCCGAACAGCTCCGCACCGGGGTGCACGAGAAGGACCGTGCGCCGGTCTCCGTCGCCGCTCATCGCGTTACCGGACCAGCAGGAGCGGGGGACCAGTCGGTGGCGCGTCGCCGCGCACGTCGAGCTGACGGGTGGATGCTCGATCCCTCAGCGAGCCGGTGCGCGAGGGCTTCGTACTCGTCCGCGACATCGTCCCAACGGAACCGGGTTCGGGCGATCTCCTGCACGATCTTGCCGCGTGACGCGGTCAGGTTCGGGTCCGCCTCCGCATCGACGACCTGAGCCGCGACGTCGGCAGCGTCGGTGAAGAACCACCCGTTGCCGTCGAGAACTTCGCGGTTGAAGGGCACGTCGAAGCCGATCACTGCCGTTCCAGCACCCATGGCGCGCAGGAGCGAAGGGTTCGTGCCCCCCACCGAATGACCGTGCAGGTACGTCAGCGCGTTGGCATAGAGGGCATCGAGCAACTCCTGGTCGTACACCCCACCGACGAGCCTGATCCGGTCGTCGCCGTCCGCCACGCGCTGGATCTCCTGCGTGTACCCGGCGCTGTAGGGTGCCGACCCGACGACGACGAGCGGGAGCGTGGCGTCGCTGTCACGATAGCCTTCGACGATCTCGAGCACGTGGTTCTCGGGCTCGAACCTGGCAACGACCAGGTGATAGCCGTCTGTGGTGAGTCCCATCTCCGCGACGCCGCGTTCCGGCAGCTCTTCGAGGATCGGGGCGCCGTAGCGGATCATCTCCGTCGGAACGTCGAACTGATGGCGATAGTAGTCGGCGATGCCCGGGGCATCCGCGATCAGGGCGTCGGCGGTGCGGACTCCGAACTGCTCGGCCCAGCGGTAGTAAGCCCTGCCACGCGGGCCCCACTTCGAGCGGCGCCATTCGAGGCCGTCCATGTGCAGGGCTACCGGGGCTCGGCGCAGACGGAGGAGCGGGAGGAAGGGGGAGTTGGCGGCGTTGAAGACGAAGGTCGCATCCGGGCGGCGCCGGAAGAAGAGGTGCAGCGCCGAGAGCCCGGTGTGGCTGAGCGTCTCGATCTGCTTCACGGGGACGGCAGGAAGGTGTACGACCCTCATGCCGAGGTACTCCTTCTCCCGTCGCTCCGACCCGCGGGTGTACACGACGACGTCGTGACCGCGGTCCGCGAGACGGCGGCCGACTTCCTCGACCGCCGTCTCGAATCCGCCGTAGGCCGCGGGCACTCCTCGGGTCCCCACCATCGCGATGGTGAGGCGGTTCGAATTGCTCATCCGATCAGTATGCCCCGCTGGGCTGCACCATGACCTTGGCGGTGCGCCACATGATCTGCAGATCGTTCATCACGGACCAGTTCTCGACATACCGCAGGTCGAGTCGCACACTCTCGTCCCAGGAGAGGTCGCTGCGTCCGGAGACCTGCCACAGACCGGTGATCCCGGGCTTGATGTAGAGGCGGCGGAAGACCGTGCCGTCGTAAGCGGTGACCTCGCTGGGCAGCGGCGGGCGGGGCCCGACGACGCTCATGTCGCCCACGAGCACGTTCCAGAACTGCGGCAGCTCGTCGAGCGAGAGCTTGCGCAGCACCCGGCCCACACGGGTGACGCGCGGGTCGTCCTTCATCTTGAAGAGAAGTCCGGCGCCCTCGTTCTGTGCCTTGAGCGCGGCGAGCTGCTGCTCGGCGTCGGTCTTCATGGAGCGGAACTTGACCATCTTGAAGCGACGTCCGTCGCGGCCGACCCGCTCCTGGAAGAAGAAGACCGGGCCCGGCGAGTCGAGCTTGATGAGCAGCGCCAGCACCGGGGCGAGCAGAGCGATCGGGATGAGCGCCAAGGTCGCCACTGCGGCGTCCAGCGCGCGCTTGAGCAGGTGCTGACCACCCTCGTACCGCGGGATCTGCACCTGGATGAGGGGCAGGCCCTCGACGGGGGCGAAGGAGATGCGCGGACCGGCCACATCGGTGAGTCGGCTCGACAGCACGAGCTCGGCAGCGGTCCCCTCGAGCTGCCAGCTCAGCTGCTTCACGAACTCCGGCTCACCTTCGGGGCGGCTCGCCACGATGATCGTGTCGGCACCGACCTCGGCGGCAACCGACGACACGGAGTTCACGTTCCCCAGAACCGGGAACTTCGTGTCGCCGACCTCGATGTCACGCGCGTTGCCGTCGAGCAGCGTCGCGCCCACCACCTGGTAACCGGACGCGCCGATCGGGTGCAGCGTGCGCACCACATACTCGACGTCGTCCCGGTTGCCCACGACGAGCGTGCGGGAGGCGAACCGCCCGTGCGAACGCTGCGTCTGCAGCCAGTGGCGCCACATCCATCGGGTCACGAGAAGAGTCAACACTCCGATGGGCAGCCCCAGCAGCAGCATCGGTTGCATCGACTCCCACGCGAGCAGCACCGCCACGATGGCGATGATCCCGAAGGCGAGCCCGCTGGCGTGGACCACGCCTCGGTACTCGGTGGCACTCGCGCGGAACAGCGCGGCGTCCCGCGTGTGCAGCCCGCTCAGCATGAGGTACCACAGAGCAGCGAGCGGAACGGCGCCGCTCAGCACCTCGATCGCGGAGACGCCGATGAACAGCTGGACTGCTGCCGCCAGACCGACGGCGAACAGGATGACGGCTGCATCCGTCAACCGCAGCCGAATCCGGTAGCGGCGTTCCCACTGTCGGCGCCTCTCCAGAGTCGCCGAAGTGCGCGGTGTGACCACCGTGCGCGTCACCGACTTGGTGGCTCGCGGAGCCGCGACCGGCACGAAGCCCGTACGAGCGATGCTCAGAGCATCCTCGACGGAAGTCATGCCGAGGCCCCTTGAGCCGTGAATGTACGCAGAATTCCCCAGTGCGTCATTTGATTCCCCAGATTTCCCCAGACCATGAACCCCACGTTCACGGCATTCGTCTGCGTCCCGACCCCTCGGGTCCTGCTGAAACCCTCTGTGATTCCCACATCACGGAGTGCGTTTTCACCGTCCCACACGGTGATCGCTGACAGCAGGCACTGCAGACTTTCTTACTGTAGCGGAACCTGCCTATGAATCGGAAGTATTTCTCACGAATGGATGAACCCGGTTTCCGAACGGGTGTCGTGCGAGCGCTATCCTGTGGCGGTGAACGCCGACTCATCCGCCTCGCGCTTCCGTCTGCGCACGATGGCGCCCCGGGATCCCTCGCAGCCGCATCGCACCGCGAGCACCCTCGAGCTGTTCTTCGACCTGGTGTTCGTCGTGGCGGTGAGCATCGCCTCCGCTCAGCTGCATCACGCACTCGGCCACGGCGACTTCCTGCACGGCGTCACCTCTTATGCAATGGTGTTCTTCGCTATCTGGTGGGCGTGGATGAACTTCACGTGGTTCGCCACCTCGTTCGACACCGATGACTGGCTCTACCGCGTGACGACGTTCGTCCAGATGGGGGGAGTCCTGGTACTCGCCGCCGGTGTCCCCGGCGCGTTCGTCGAGGGGGACTTCACGGTCCCGGTGCTCGGCTACGTCGTGATGCGCGTCGCGATGGTCGCGCAGTGGCTCCGTGCCTCGCGTTCTGCTGGGCCGCTGCGTTCGGCGACGCGACGGTACGCCTTCGGCATCGCTGCGGTGCAGGTGCTGTGGATTCTGTTCCTCCTCATCCCGTCCGGACCTCTGCAGCTGACCGCCTTCGTGGTGTTCGCGCTCGTCGAGATCGGCGTCCCGGTGTTCGCCGAACACCGCCGACAGACGCCGTGGCACCCGCATCACATCACCGAGAGGTACGGCCTGTTCACGCTGATCGTTCTCGGCGAGAGCCTGCTGGCGTCGGCCAACGCCATCATCGACGCGCTCGACGAGGTCGAATCCCTCGGCCCGCTGATCGCGATCGCGGTGCTGACCCTCGTGGTGACGGCGTCTCTTTGGTGGATCTACTTCTGGCCACCCCATCACCGTGCGATCACGACCTTCCGCCGCTCGCTCCGCTACGGCTACACCCACTACTTCGTGTTCGCGGCCGCCGCGGCCTTCTCGGCAGGGATCGAAGTGGAGATCGACGTGCTCACGGGGGAGAGCCATCTGTCCAACGTCGCGGCTTCCTTCACGGTCACGATCCCGATCGCGATCTTCCTCATCGGCATCTGGTGGATCGCGATTCGCGAGAATGCCGACCGCGTCGTGAACACGGTCGTCCCCCTGGGCGCGCTCCTGGTGCTGCTCGACCCCGTGCTCCCGATCCCGGTGACGCTCACCGCGCTGATCCTCGTCGGCATCGTCGTGGTGCTCGTGCTCCGTCCACCGGCGGCCCGCGCGGACATAGACAGGGCATAGGCGCCGCAGAGGGCCCTGATCAGGTGCTCGGGGACCATGGTGACCCACCATCACCGGTCCGCTCGAGAGGAACCAGATCATGCGCATTCCCGAACCCACCCAAACCCCCGATGGTCCGTCGTACGAGGGGCGACTGCTCGACCGCGTCGATGAGGAGGTCGTCGACCAGGGCGCCGCATTCGACATCCGCACGCTGATGAGCAGGCGCGGCGTCCTGGGGCTCGCCGGTGTCGGCCTGGGGGCCGTCGTGCTCGCGGCCTGCGCACCGGCGGCGTCTGGCGGCGCGTCGAGCACCCCCACTCCGACCACTTCCTCCGGCGCCGATGCGGGCTCGGCGAGCGTGACCGAGATCCCCGATGAGACGGCGGGGCCCTATCCGGGCGACGGGTCGAACGGCCCCGACGTGCTCGAGGACTCGGGTATCGTCCGGCAGGACATCCGCTCCTCGATCGACGGAGCAGCGACCGCCGACGGTGTGCCGCTCACCTTCGAACTGCAGATCCTCGATCTTGCCAATGGGGGCGTTCCGTTCTCGGGTGTCGCGGTCTACGCGTGGCACTGTACCGCTCAGGGAGAGTACTCGATGTACTCCTCCGGCCTGGAAGACGTCACCTATCTGCGCGGTGTGCAGGTGGCGGATGCCGACGGCAAAGTGTCGTTCACCTCGATCTTCCCCGGCTGCTACTCCGGTCGCTGGCCGCACATCCACTTCGAGATCTACCCGGGCGTCGCGTCGATCACCGACTCGACGACGGCGATCGCCACGTCGCAGTTGGCCCTTCCGCAGGATGCCTGCGCGGCCGTGTACGCCGAGGCGGCGTACGACGGCTCTGCGCGGAACCTCTCTCAGATCACGCTCGCGAGCGACAACGTGTTCGGTGAGGACTCCGGCGCCCTGCAGGTCGCGACCGTCAGCGGGAGTGTCTCGGGGGGCTACGCCGCCACCCTGATGGTCGGCGTCGACACGACGACGGCACCTACCGCCGGCGCCGCGCCGGGGGGTGGCGAGGGAGGACCGGGAGGCGGCGGACAGCCGCCGGCGAGCTGACCGCGACCCGGACCGTTTCGAGGCCGGGAGGGAGGTCTGCTATGCTGATCATGCAACGTGTGTGCTTCGCCCCTCTCGGCCGCCACGTCGCCACTGATCAGGGCCGTAAAGGACCGCGCACATCGATGCGTGCGGTATCCGCCTCGATCTCACATCTTGCGGAGCGCCGACGCGTGTCCGCCACACAGCAATGAGCATCACCATGAGCACGACCACTTATCCACCATCCGATCCGTTGACCTGGAAGCAGGCCGACGCCGACGTGCACGTCGCGACGTGTGCCGGCGAATTCGCAGGCTTCGTCGAGTTCGACGGCACCACGCACCTCGTGCGCGACAACCACGGCGCCGAGCTCGGTGCCTTCGCCGCCCTCGACGACGCCTTCCGCGCGCTCGAAGACGCGCATGCGCCCACACGGCATGGATCCGCCTTCGCTCCGATTCTTCCGCGGGCCTGGCGGCGCAAGACGCGCCGCGCTCGCGCCTGAAATCAGGGCTTTACGCACACTGAACGCGCTCCGTCAAGGGGTGCGGATGTATTCCCGAAGGCGCATGCGGGCAGGGCTACTGTGAGGTAAGCGTTGGGCAGCTGCCTTGGGCTTCCACAGCTCAAGGGCTCCGATCGTCAGGAGAAGATCATCTCCATCACACAGATCGAACCGACCGCGGCAACGCTGGGTCCGATTCGTCAGACGTATTCCGGCAACGCGGACTTCCCGCCCATGGCCAAGGCTTACAAGCAGGTGTCGCAGGTGGTCAAGGAGACCGGCCTGCTGCAGCGCACCCAGTGGTTCTACGTCTTCGTGGCCGCCGGTATCGCTGTCGCCCTCGGTGGACTCATCACCGGCTTCATCCTGCTCGGCGACAGCTGGTTCCAGCTGCTCATCGCCGCGGGCCTCGGCATCGTCCTGACGCAGATCGCGTTCCTCGGTCACGAGGCAGCGCACCGTCAGATCCTCACCACCGGGCCGGCGAACTTCAAGCTCGCCCGCATCGTCATCGCCAGCATCGGCATGAGCTACTCGTGGTGGGACTCGAAGCACACCAAGCACCACGGAAACCCGAACCAGGTCGGCAAGGACCCCGACATCGAGGTCGACACGATCTCGTTCCTCGAAGAGGACGCGGCGAAGGCGAAGGGCCTGATCAAGCTGATCACCCGCAAGCAGGGCTGGCTCTTCTTCCCGCTGCTCACGCTAGAGGGACTGAACCTCCACTTCCTCGGCCTGAAGTACCTCCTCACGACGAAGAACGTGAAGGGACGCTGGATCGAGCTCAGCATCATCGCGCTGCGGTTCGCCCTCATCCTCGTGCCCGTGTTCATGATGCTTCCGCTCGGCATGGCTTTCGCCTTCATGGGCGTGCAGTTCGCGGTGTTCGGCGTCTACATGGGAGCCGCGTTCGCACCGAACCACAAGGGCATGCCGATCATCGAGCCCGGCGCCCGTCTCGACTTCTTCACCAAGCAGGTCCGCACCTCCCGCAACATCAGCGGTGGATGGTGGACGACCTGGCTCATGGGCGGCCTCAACTACCAGGTGGAGCACCACCTCTTCCCGAGCATGCCGCGACCGCACCTGGCGAAGGCGCGCGAGATCGTGCGTGACTACTGCGCGGCGAACGACGTGCCGTACACGGAGACCAGCCTCGGCCGCTCGTACATGATCGTGATCGAGTACCTGAACCGCGTCGGACTCTCCGCCGGCGCCGACCCCTTCGACTGCCCCGCAGTGGCGCAGTTCGGTCGACCGTAAACCCCAGACATCACCGGGCCTGATCAGTCCGGCAAAGACAGAGGCGCGAGCAGGAATCCCTGCTCGCGCCTCTGTCGTTCGTGCGCCTACTTGGAGGACTTCTTCTTGGTCTCCACGACGTCGATCGTGATCTTCTCGAGCGGGCGGTCGTCGTCGAGTTCGTCTTCGAGGACTTCGTCGCCGAGGAAGGTCTCCTCCGGCGCCTCGTCTGCGCCGGTGTACGCGGGCGCCGGGGCGGCGGGTGCGTCCGCTCCGGTGATCTCCGTGGGCAGCGAGTCGTCCGAGAAGATCCCGTCGGGACGGATGAGCTCCTTGACTTCAGCCATGAAGCTCGACAGCTGCTGCTGCTGCCACCGCAGCTGACGGGTGCGGTCTTCCGCGTCGTGCAGCACCGCGGTGGTGTGACCGGTGACCGAATCGACGATCTTCTGAGCCTTCGCACGAGCGCGCTCGAGGGTCTCGCGGGCACGCACCTGGGCTTCGGCTTCGATGGCCTGCGCCTGCGAGCGGGTCAGGCGCTCGTAGTCCTCGGCCCGAGCCGAGATGCGCTGTGCATGCTCGAGCGATGCCGAGACCTGCTCGTTCGCGTCGTTCGTGATGCGCTCGGCGTGAGCGACGGCCTGGTTGTGCAGCACGAGGAACTCCTGCTGCGCGTCGTCCTGGCGGCGGGTGAGGGTCTCCTCGAACTCGAGCACGCGGGCGTTCATGTCGCGCACGTCGCGCTCGGCGTCGGCGCGCAGCTGGGTCGTCTCGCGGGTGACGAGGGAGCGCAGCGCGGCTGCGCCCTTCTCCGCCTCGGTGCGGATCGCCGTGGCCTCCTGAGCAGCCTGGTTCACCTTCTCCGTTGCATGTGCGGCTTCGCGTTCGATGCGAGCCTCGTGCGCCGTGTACTCGGTGTCCATCTTCAGGCGCACCTGGTCGGCGTCGCGCTGCGCCTGGGCGGTGATCCGCTCGGCGTCGGCCTCGGCCTCGGCACGCTGTGCGGTCACCTCCTCGCGGGCGGAGGTCATCAGACGGTCGGCCTGCACAGCCGCGTTCTGGATGAGCACGTTCGCCTGCTCCTCGGCGACCCGCAGGATCGCCTCGAACTGCTGGCGCGAGGGTGCCTCTTCGCCGTCGGGCTGCGGAGCGTCGACGAGTTCGGAGGTGAGCGTCGCGACCTGCTGCTCGGCGTCGGATGCCTTGGCGTTCGCCGCCGTCAGGTCGCTCTCGAGGGCTTCGCGGGCCTTGCGCTCCTCTTCCCGCACCGCTTCGACGGCTTCCTCTTCGCGGGCCTGCGCCTCGGCGACATCGGCGGCGGCCTGCTTGAGCTGATTGCGAAGGGTCGCGAGTGCGGCGTCGACCTCTCCCTTGTCGTAGCCGCGGAAGCCGACGGTGAACGCGCCCTGCTGGTCGCGCGGCGGGGTCTCGATCAGCTGGTCGAAGAAGTCCGGCGAGCGCTCGCCGTCGCGGTCGGCGGTTCCGGAGGATTCGCTCATGAGGTTCATGCCTTTCTGGCGTGGCCACACGGCGGAGCTGCGGCTCCATCCCGATGGACGGGATCGTGCGACCGGAGGAGGAGGTCGTCTGGGCTCACGCCACGACCGTGACCCGGCGGAGGTCCGGCAGGGCGGGGCGCGCCTCCCAGCCTACTTGCGGAGGCCGAATATTGTGTGCCGGGTTTCTGCGGCGGACAGCTCGTCAGCTCGGAGCGATCAGGTGGTCCAGAACCAGTTCGCCGGTGGCGTTGAGAGCCTTCATCATCTCGGCGACCAGCCGCGCATCGACGGACGGTGGTTCGGCGTTGTCGAACCCGAACTGCAGGGGGATCGCGGGATGGATCCATACGGTCGCCCGCTTGTCGGTTCCGCTCGACGGGCGCCACGTCATCATGAAGCTCTCCTGGCGGCGGAGCTTGGTCGCGATCACGATCTTCAGGTGCGCGAGCGTCTCGTCCTCGATGAGGATCGGCTCCGACGTCCCGTCGTACCTGAGTCTGCCCATGAATGCACGGTACACCGTGGGTGCGCACGGATACTCCGGTTCCTCGGCGGCGTTCGCGGAAGGAGAGCGCAGCCCTGGTACGGTGACGGCGGAGGGCATCACGTCCTTGGGGCCGCCGAGCAAGAGAGAACTTCGAGATGAAGCGACCGTCCCGCGTGCGCCTCGCCCGCATCGGGATCGCCACCGCGCTCGCGGTCGTGATCGGAGCAGTGGCACCGTCCCTGACAGCGAGCACCGTCGCCACCGCCGCCGTCAACGACCAGATGGTGTACCCGTCTTCGGGCAACATCCAATCGAAGGTCGGCGACGGCTGTCGGGGAAACTACCGTGCGCACGACGGCATCGACATCGGCGGAGGGGGCGGCACGCCGATCGTGGCCTCCTACGGCGGAGTGATCAAGTCCCGCACCTCGAACAGCGGCTACGGCAACTACACCGACGTCGAGCATGCCGGCGGATATGTCACCCGGTATGCGCATATGGCCGCGCCCGGAAAGTACGCGCCCGGCACCAGAGTGACCCGCGGGCAGCAGATCGGCGTCGTCGGCAACACCGGAAACTCTCCCGCGTACCACCTGCACTTCGAGGTGCGGCTGAACGGTGCGGTGTACACGGCGATCAACAACGGGTTCACGTGCCTGTCGAACGTCACCCGCGGCGGGATTCTCCCGTTGAACTTCCCCGGACTCGGTTCCGGTCAGCCGCCGGGCGTCGCTTCGGCCGACTACTCCGGTGACAAGAAAGCCGATCTGCTGACGATCGCCGGGAACGGTGATCTCCGGCTGCGTGCGGGCACCGGCTCCGGCAGCTTCTCGGCGGCGAAGACTCTCTTCGGCGGTTGGGGCGGATCCCGCAGACACCTCACCCATGCGGACTTCAACAACGACGGCAGGGCCGACATCCTCGCGACCAGATCGGATGGTGACCTGGAGTTCTACGCCGGCAACGGCGCAGACGGATTCGCGCCGGCCGTCAGCATCGGCAAGGTCTGGTACGACCTGCTTCATGTGACGTCGGGCGCGGACTACACGGGAGACGGCAAGCAGGACGTGATCGGCGTCTCCGCGACAGGCCTCCTGACGATCTACCGGGGAAACGGTGCCGGTGCCTTCAGCGGCCCGCACATCTCGCTCGGCGGAGGGTGGCAAGGGTTCCACTTCCTCGTCGGCGGTGACTTCGACAACGACGGCAGTGGCGACATCATGGCAATCGATACGGACGGCGCTCTCCGGTTCTATTCGGGAGTCCCCGGGGGCTTCCGCGCGATGCGTCTGGTCGGGTCCGGATGGGGTGAGTTCACCGCCCTCACCGGAGGGGTCGACTACAACGGCGACGGTCATGCCGATCTGCTGGCGCGAACCGCCTCCGGACAGCTCTATCTGTACCCCGGCCTCGGAAACGGCACGTTCGGCGGACGCACCCTGATCAGCGCCGACTGGGCGGACCACCTCGCCATCGAGTAGCGGCGTCCTCTCCCGCCTCGCAGGAGGGCACGCGGCGTATCGTTGGCGCATGGCCGACCCGACGTTCGAAGAGATCGCCGCCGCCCTGTACGCCGGTCCGCCGGAAGCCTTCGTGTCGTCGAGGAAAGCCCGTGCAGAGAGTGTCGACGACCGCGAACTCGCGACCCGGATCCGTGCGCTGCGAAAGCCGTCGGTCGCCGCCTGGGTGGTGAACGTGTTCGCCCAGGAGCGCGCCGGTCAGCTGGGGGAGGCGCTGCAGCTGGCGGCCGAGCTGCGTGAGGCACAGGACGACCTGGATGCGCCGGCACTGGCGAAGCTCGGCAGGGAGCGCCGTGCGCTCACGAGGCACCTCGCGGAGATGGCGGCCGAGCTGGCCGGTTCCCGGGGTGAGAAGATCACACCCGCGACGCGGGAGGCGGTGGAAGGCAGCATCTCGGCCGCCTTCTTCGCCCCGGCGGCGGCGGGCGCGGTCGCCTCCGGTCGGCTGGTGCGGGCGATCGAGCCCTCGGCATCGACCGAAGACACCCGGGATGCCGTGGCAGGTGAGATTCCGGAGTTGGAGTCGGTGCCGCAGCGACCGCCGGACGAGCTGCAGGCGAGACGCCTCCGCCGGGATGCGGAGCGACAGCTTGCGAGCGTGGAGAAGGAGCACCAGGCGGCGGAGCGCGAACTCACCATGCGCGACGCGGCCCTGCAGGAGCTTCAGACCAGGGCGACAGACCTCGCCCGGAGCGTGGCCGAGCTCGAAGCGCAGCTCGCCAAGACCCGTGCGGAGGCGGAGCGCGTGGGGGAGGAGCTGCCGCAGGCGAAAGAACGGCAGGCCGATGCCCGGCAGCAGGCGAAGGCTGCGGCGGGAGCCGTCACGCACGCCCAGAAGTCGTTGGACGAGCTGTAGGGCGTCCAGACGGCGGGGTCAGCTGCGGCTACGGCCGAGGCGCCCCGGCAGGAAAGGCAGCGTCGGCGCCCGATACTCCCACGCGGCGGCATCCTCCGGATCGACGGCGGCCTCCGCCTGGCCGAAGCGCCACACCCGGTTGAAGAGGTAGACGCCGATTGTCACCGACCGGTCGGACGGAACCTGCCACGTGCCTCGACCCCATTGCGTCGGCTGACCGCGATCACCGATGACGAGCGTCGGCTTGATCCCCGCATAGAGAGCGAACCGCGGACGTCGCATGGTGAGCTCGATCCGACGGACGTTCATTCGATCCCTCGTACGGGTGCGGGGCGGGCGTCATCCATGATGATCGAAGCCTAGGGGGAAAGGCAAAACCCCCGCCATGTAGAAGCTAGGCGAGGGTTTCTAAGGTGATTGTAATGATCACCCTGTGGCTCCGACGGGCGTCGATCCCGTGACCTCACGATTTTCAGTCGTGCGCTCTACCAACTGAGCTACAGAGCCGTGGTGCGACCGGCGAACCTGTCGCGTCCTAGACGAAGGGCTCTCTCCGAAGAAAGAGCCCGTCGAACGGAGCGACCCTGACGGGACTTGAACCCGCGACCTCCGCCGTGACAGGGCGGCACGCTAACCAACTGCGCTACAGGGCCATACTTGTTTTCAATTGTATCGGAAGGTGTGACCCCAACGGGATTCGAACCCGTGCTACCGCCGTGAAAGGGCGGCGTCCTAGGCCGCTAAACGATGGGGCCGAGTCAGTCCCGGGGGACTTCCTTGCCGACGCTCAAGCATAAGGGATGTTCTGGGCAAATCGCGAATCGAGGGCGCGGCGGCTTCCCCCGGGCGTGTTTCAGGAGGACGATGGACCCGTCAGGCGTGCGCTGGCGACCGCATGCTCGGCCTGGTGCAGATGTGACGGTTGTTGTTAGTGTGGCATTTGTGAAACCGGCGGAAGGGGCCGTGTGAACGACGACCAGAACACTCTGGACGCTGCGGTTGCCGCGGCTTCAGACGATTGCGGCTGCGCGCCCAGCCCGACCGAACGCCGTGCGTTCGGTAAAGACGGCCTCAGCCGCCGTGGCGCACTCGGTCTCGGCGTGCTCAGCGTCGTGGCGCTCAGCGCCTTCGGCATCTCCAACGGAGTCTCCGCCGCCTATGCCGCCTCGTACCCGAGCTGGGACGACGTGCAGCGTGCGAAGAGCAGCGAAGCGGCCAAAGCCGCCGAGGTCACCCGCATCGAAGGGCTCATCCAGTCGCTGACCCAGAAGGTCGCCGAGACGCAGGCGGTCGCGAAGGCCACAGCAGACGAGTTCTACGACGCCCAGCAGAAGTACTTCGCTGCAGCCACCGAAGCCGATTCCCTGCAGGCCAAGGCCGACGAGCAGTCGGCGAAGGCCGACGAGTCCGCGAAGAAGGCCGGCCAGGTTGCCGCGCAGCTCTACCGCAACGGCGGTGACGACACCTCGCTCGAGCTGCTCTTCACCGGCTCTGCCGATAACGCCGACGAGTTGCTCGCGCGGCTCGGCACGATGGACAAGCTCTTCGAGTACAACCAGTCGGTGTACGACGATGCGGTCGCCGCCCGGAACTCCGCGCAGTCGATGAGCGACCAGGCCGTGGTCGCCCGCGACGAGCGCGATCGGCTGCAGAAGATCGCCGAAGAGAAGATGGTCGTGGCACAGCAGGCTGCCGACGCCGCTCAGGCCGCGCTCGACGAGCAGTCCGCCAACCTCGCCACCATGCAGGCGCAGCTCGCAGCACTCAAGGACGCGACGGCGAAGACCGTCGAAGGCTACAAGGCCGGTGTCGCCCTCGAGGAGAAGAAGCGCAAGGAACGCGAGGCCCGCGAGGCAGCAGCGGCTGCCGCCGGTAACGGCGGCGGCTGGTGCCGTCCGCACGGTGGGGGCAAGAGCTCGGGCTACGGTCCGCGCTCGCAGCAGTGCGGTCCGCAGGGCTGCTCCTCGAGCTTCCACTACGGCACCGACTTCGCGAACGGCTGCGGCGCCGCGATCTACGCCGCGCAGTCCGGCACCGTCGACTACGCGGGCTACAACGGCGGCTACGGCAACTACATCCGTATCCAGCACGGCGGCGGGATCGGCACCGGCTACGCACACATCCGCAACGGCGGCATCATCGTCAGGTCCGGCCAGTGGGTCCGCTCCGGGCAGGTCATCGCCTACGCCGGCAACACGGGTCGCTCGTTCGGATGCCACCTGCACTTCGAGGTCTACGACCGCGGCAACGCCATCAACCCGGTGCAGTTCCTGGCCCGGCACGGCGTCTCCGCCTGATCGCAGGCCCACCGAAACCGAAAGACCCCCGGGCCGCTTCTGCGGCCCGGGGGTCTTTCGTGTCTGGCGACTCAGCGAGTCAGTGACCCTGCTCGCCGAAACGGACGATCGCCTCGTCGAGGATGCGCTGCGCCTCGGCGGCGTTCCCCCACTCGTCGACCTTGACCCACTTGTTGGGCTCGAGGTCCTTGTAGTGCTCGAAGAAGTGCGAGATCTCCTTCTTCGTGTAGTCGGCGATGTCGTCGATGTCCTGGATGTGTGCCCAGCGCGGGTCCTTCGACAGGACGGCGACGAGCTTGTCGTCCCCGCCGGCCTCATCGCTCATCTTCAGCACGGCGACGGGACGGACCTCGACGACGACGCCCGGGTAGATGGCGTGGTCGAGGAGCACGAGCACGTCGAGCGGGTCGCCGTCCTCGCCGAGCGTGTTGTCGAAGTAGCCGTAGTCGGCCGGGTAGCCGAAGGTCGTGTAGAGGACGCGGTCGAGGTGCACTCGTCCGGTCTCGTGGTCGACCTCGTACTTCACGCGGCTGCCGCGCGGGATCTCGATGACGGCGTCGTGTGCGCCCATGCGTGTGCTCCTCAGGAAAAGTTCGGTTGGATGCCGCGGACTAGCCTACCTGCGGCTCGCTCCGGCGCTTTCGGAGGAGACGATTCAGCAGACGGCTCATCGGGTCGCTCAGGAGCAGCAGGAACAGCCCCGTGTATCCGTTCGGCGAAGCCGCGACGGCGATCGCGAGTGCGGCGGTGAACAGGACGATCGAGGCGACATCGCCGATGGCCCCCAGGCGGATGGTCTCGGTCGACACGGTGCCGAGGTCGCGATGGCGCGCCAGGTAGAGCCATCCGGCGAGGGTGGTCACCTGTGTCATGATCAGCGTGCCGATGTACACCACGGCCTGCAGCGGGTCGGTGTCCATCTGCCCGATCATCGCGGTCGGAACCGGGAGCCACACGATCGTCGCCATCCACGCGACGTTGATCCACAGCAGGGGCCCGGTCACGAACTCCACGTCCCGGTACTGGCGATGGTGTCCCATCCAGAACGTCGCGATCAGGAGGAAGCTCAGCCCGAAGCTCAGCAGCTGACCCGAGTGCTCGTCGAAGAACTCGGCCGTGCTCTTATGGTCGGATGCGGCCTCGGACACCGACTCCATCAGGGGCAGGATGAGCAACGTCATGGCGATCGCCACCACGGCATCGGCGAAGGCCTTGAACCGTTCGGACCGGAACGGCTGCGTGCGGGGGTGATCGTTCACGGCGTCAGGATAGTCCCGTGGTCGTGCCGCCCGCAGGGGTGTGACCGTGCCCTACCGTGGAACCGTGCCATCACTCTCTCCCGCCATCGCCGAGATCCGCCTGGCCGTGCGCACCGCGCTCGTCGATATCCCCCAAGGGTCGACCGTGATCGTCGCGCTCTCCGGCGGCGCTGACTCGCTCGCGCTCACCGCCGCGACCGTCTTCGAGGCTCGCAGCCGGGGGATCGAAGTGCTCAGCCTGACCGTCGACCACGACCTGCAGGAGGGATCGTCCCTCATCGCCAGCACGGCGGCGGTCGCGGCGGAAGAAATCGGAGTCGACGACGCGCTGCAGACCCGCGTCGAGGTCGACAGCTCGTCCGGCTCAGGGATCGAGGCCGCCGCTCGCGATGCCCGCTACGCGGCACTCGGCGGAATCGCACGTGCGGAAGGCGCGGCCGCCGTGCTGCTCGGCCACACTCTCGACGATCAGGCGGAGACCGTGCTCCTGGGGCTCGCGCGGGGCTCGGGCGCCACCAGCCTGCAGGGCATGGCGCCCTCGCGGGAAGACGACGACGGGCTCCGCTGGGTCCGTCCGCTACTCGGCGTGCGGCGGGAGACGACGCGGGCGTTCTGCGTGGCATCCGATCTCGAGGTCTGGGACGACCCCCACAACTTCGACGACCGTTACGCGCGGGTGCGGGTGCGGGAGCGCGTGCTGCCGGTGCTCGAGGCTGAACTCGGTCCGGGCATCGCCGAGGCCCTCGTCCGCACCGCGGAGCAGCTGCGGGAGGACGCTGAGGCCTTCGACGAGATGATCCACGAGACGATCGAGGACATCGTCGAGCATGCGGAGGCGGGGATCTCAGTGAGCGTCGCGGCGCTCGCCGCCAACCCCGCGGCACTGCGCAACCGCATCATCCGCCTCGTCGTCGACAGCGAGTTCGGGGTGAGCCTCACGAGGACGCAGACCATCGAGGTCGCGCGGCTCGTCACCGATTGGCGCGGTCAGGGGCCGATCGACCTGCCCGGGTGCGCGGCTGTGCGCCAGGGCGGCCGCATCGTGTTCACTGCATCCGGTCGCTGAGGACCCTCCGCCGAAGCGCCTGAGCCTCGCGACCGGATGCGTCGGGTGAGGTCCTACTTCTTGCCGCCGAAGAGGCCGCCGAGGATGCCGCCGAGGTCGATGCCTCCGCCGGAGCCGCCGCTCTTGCCACCGCCGAGCAGTCCGCCGATCACGTCACCGATTCCGCCTGCCGAGCCGCCGCTGTTGCCACCGCCGAGGATCCCGCCGATGACGTCGCCGATGCCGCCCGAGCTCTCGGCTCCGGCATCCGCCTTCGCAGTCTTGTCCTTCGTCGCGTTCGCGATGAGGCCCATCACGATGGGGGCGAGGATCGGGAGGAGCTTGCCGAAGTCGATGCCGGGAGTCGCCTTCGACTCGGTGAGCTCCTTCGTGACCTCCGTCTTCTTGGAGCCGAGGATGTGCGCGACGATCTTGTCGCCGTCGGCCTGATCGATGTCGTCGACCTTCGAAGCGCCGGCCGTGCCCTCGTGCTTCTTCAGCGCGTTCTGGATGGCCGCGGAGCCCTCGTCGGTCTCTGCGTTCTTCGCGAGCCCGCCCAGCAGCACGGCGCCGCCCTGCTCGACAGCGACCTTCGCCTCGTCTCGCGAGACACCCAGTTTCTCGGCGATGTCGTCGATCGGAACCTGCTTGAGGATGTCGTCAAGAGCCATGGTGAATCCTTCCGTCCGGGGCGTCCGCCCGCATCACCGCTCACAGTAGTGCGGATCGCTGGGCATGGGGAGATCTGCCCATCGGCGGCGTCGGACGCGTGACGTAGGGTAGACGGGTCCGGGGGGAAAGGGGCATCGGTGACCGATCTCGATGTTCAGAAAGAAGCGCTCGATGCAGCGCAGGCACGGCTCACTGCGGGGGCCGCGCCGATCATCACGTCGTGCCTGTCGTTCGGAGGCACCGGGTCGTCTTCGGTCGAAGGTGCGCTGGGCGAGGCCGAGTCGCTGGTGACGCAGATCCTGTCGGCCCTCGCGCAGACGGCGACCAACTCTGCGACCGATGCGGCATCCGTGGCATCGACCTTCACCGCCAACGACGAGGCGCTCGCGCAGCAGGCGGCGCAATGAATCTGCCGGGGCTGATCGACGATCCGGCTCGCGGTGATGCGGGCGCCGTGAGTGGGTATGCGACCACGTTCTCCACGCGGGCGGCGTCGTCGCGAGAGCGCAAGGGCGATGCGGATGCGGCGCTGGCGAGCATCACGTCGATGACGGCATCTGCCGCGGATGCCCTCGGTGCACGGATCGTGCTCCTGTCGCAGCGCATGGGCGAGGCGGCTGAGGGGCTCGACGGCATCTCGACGGCGGTGTCGGCGTATGCGACCGACCTTGAGGGGCTGAAGAGCGATGCTGCGCGTCGGCTGCGTGCCGCGCAGAATGCGTACGACCACATCTTCGTGCGTCGGGCCGAGGCGTTGAGCGCGGCGAGCGAGTTCGTCACGGGCTGGGCGCTGCCGTGGGACGCGGTGCTGCCGTCGTGGATGTACGTCGACGACCCGAGCTACCTGCGTCGCTGGCAGGATGCGATCGACGACTATTACACGGCGCGGGCGTCGTACAACGCGCTCGGCGACGAGCGGGCGGAGATCGACCGGCGTGCGGTGAACGCCATCGCCGCCGTGCCGCTCATCTCCGCCGTCACCCAGGGCGGGAAGGTCCGCGGTGCAGGGTTCGCTGCGGCGAGCCTCGCGTGGGCGGGGAACGTCAATGCGATCACGGCCGAGTCCCTGGCCGGTCTCGGGGATCCGGACATCATCCGTGAGACGTGGAACACGATGGATCAGGCGACGCGGGATGCGCTGCTTGCCGCATCCCCGATGATCCTCGGGAACCTCAACGGCATCCCGATCCGTGACCGGGTCACCGCGAACCACACCAACATCCGCGACGAGATCGCACGCAGGGAAGCCGAGATCGCCCGGCTCCAGGAGAAGCTCGACGGGATGACGGCGCGGAACCACTGGAGCGCCCAGCGACGGAAGAGCCTGAGCGACGAGATCGCCGAGCTGCGGGAGCCGATCGGTGCGTGGAAGGATCTGCTCGATGAGCAGCCAGTCTGGTACGACGAGTCCGGCCGCGAACACAAGCACAGTGGAGCTCAGGTCGTCGTCTTCAATGCTGATGCGAATGCCATTGCGACCTATCACGGAGCAATCGACCCCGTCACCGGCGACATCCCGGTCTGGGTGCAGAACGTGGCGGTCTCCGTGCCGGGAACGACGACCACAATCAGTGAATTCGGTCACGGAACCGGAGCAAGTCTCTATTCCGCGGCTATCGATGCGAACGGCCCGGGGAGCGCAGTGTTCCAATGGGCTGGCGGTAGCTTTCCGCAGCTGGAAGTCCCCGGCCCCACGGATGCTTCGTACTCCCATGATCTCGCTCCGAAGCTGGTCGATTTCGTCGCGGGCATCGAACGCCCGGCCGATTCCACTCTCACCGTTATGGGACACAGTTACGGCGGCGCGACCGTGGGGTTGGCGGAGCAGGCCGGTTTGAAGGCCGACCGTATTCTCTACGTCTCTGCGGCCGGCATGGGGGCTGGGGTGGCCGGCGTCGAAGATTTCCCGTACACATCCGGCGTTCCGCACTACTCGATGATGGCTAGGAACGACGCCGTGGTGGGGATGATTCAGGGTGATCACGACGATTGGTATGCGATCCACGGCCAGTCCCCGTTGTTGGCCGACGACGTTACGCGTCTGGAGACTGGATGGATCGACCATGCAGATCCCGATAGCGCCGACCTCGAGGACTACGGCTTCCCGAATGGGATTGAGAGTCACAGCTCCGTGCTCAATCCGCGGTCGACCGCGTTTCACAACATCGTCGAGGTCATCACCGGCGGCGAGGCGATCAGTTGGGCTCCGAATGAGTACGTCACGGGTGGGTACTCCAGCATTGCGATCGATGGGATCGATGCTTCGGACTATGAGCCGCACTATGTGAGGATCGACTGATGCGGAGATGGTGGGGAATCGTTGCACTGCTCGCGTCGGTGGGCTTGATCGGAGGGTGTGCCGTGTCGGCTGACAGTCGGTTGGATGAGTTTCGAGCTGAAGGCGAGGCGATCTCGCAGCAGGTCGTGGAGTCCATTCCCGCAGCAGTGATTGCGGATGAAGCCCCGGATAGTGCCTCCGCCGGGCGGCTGGCGCAGAGCATGGGAGACACCCCTCAAACGCCCGCCTGGTGGGAAGTGAAGACCTCGGTGGTCATGCTCGACGAGCCTGCGGCGTCCGAGACCGCGGCCACAGCAATCGAAACCGCGCTCGTTGACGACGGATGGAAGAAGGCTGAAGAGTCGGGCTCCCCGGATCCGGTCTACAAGACGGATGAGTACCGACGGGACGGATGGTATGTGCGTGTCGCATGGGTACGCTCTACTCCGAAAACGATCGAGAGCTTGAGGGTCCTCGTGGTGAGCCCTGACACGATCCGTGGCGATCACGACGAGATCCATTCCTGAGCCGAATGGTGCGAAGACTGACGGGAATGATGATCGCGCTCGTCTGCGTGCTGATTCTGGGAGGATGCGCGGTGCCACCGACACCGGAGAGTCGACTCGACGAGTACAAGGCGGAGAGTGAGACGCTCGCGATGAGTGTCGTCGAGCTCATCCCCGTTCACCTGGAGCCGGCGCTCGATACTGAGCTGGAGTCGCGGGGGCAGGCGCCGCAGAACGGTGTCACCGCCGAGAAACGTCCGGGCGATCCCGCCTGGTGGCAGGCTCGCGCCTACGTCAGCCTTGTGGAGTGGGAGGGTGCAGCGGCTGAGGCGATTGCCGCCGTCACGGAGGCCATGAAGTCGGATGGTTGGACGGTGGAGCGCGTCCGCGAGACAGGCGAAGGCCGCACGATCACGGACGGCTTCCGACAGGACGATTGGTACGTGGAGATCGCGTGGGTGAAGTCTGAACCAGGCAAGGTCGAACGGTTCGACATCTCGGTTGTCAGCCCCACGACGGTGCGCGGAGACCATGATGACATCTCCTCTTGACCGAGGCCGAACAGGGAGCCAGCGCGTCCTCATGGTGAGCCCGGAGATGGTGCGCGTCGACAGCGACGAGCTGTCGTCCTGACGCATGAGGCGTCTCTGGGGTGCGTTGGCGGTGCTTGCTGCGGCATGCATCGTGGGAGGGTGTGCGATGACGGCCGAGAGTCGCCTTGACGAGTATCGGGTGACGGCTGAGGCGCTGGCGGAGGAGATCGTGGGGATGATCCCGGCGGACCTCGCGCCGACGACGACGCCCGATGTGGAGTCCCGAGGGCGGATGCTCCAGAACCCGGTCTCCGCCGAACCGTCTGCCGAGGACTCTGTCTGGTGGCAGGTCGACACCTACGTCGAGCCGGTTCAGCGCGACGGGGCGTCTGAAGAGGCGGCGAAGGCGATCGCGGCGCAACTACTTGCAGACGGGTGGGAGCACACGGACGCTCGTGAGACGTCGGAGGGGCGACGCACCGCCGACGCCTACGGTAAGGACGACTGGTATGTCGAGGTAACGTGGGTGCGCTCCGAGGAGGGCAAGTACGAGACCATCGAGATCGGCGTGCTCAGCCCGAAGACCACCCGCGGCGACAACGACGAGATCCATTCCTGATCGCAACGGAGAACCCTGAACCGGAGCACCCGGTTCCGTCACCTAAAATCGATCCATGCGCGCCGCGGAGATCCAGGACGACCTTGCTCAGATCCTCGTCACAGAGGAGGAGATCCTCGCCAAGCTCGATGAGCTGGCGACGCAGGTCGCCCAGGACTACGAGGGCAAGGACCTGGTCCTCGTCGGCGTGCTCAAGGGGGCCGTCATGGTCATGGCCGACTTCGCCCGCGCTCTGCCGTTCCACGCCCCGATGGACTGGATGGCGGTCTCGAGCTACGGCGCCAGCACCAAGTCGAGCGGTGTGGTGCAGATCCGCAAAGACCTCGACACCGACCTCAACGGCAAGCACGTCCTGATCGTCGAGGACATCATCGACTCGGGTCTGACCCTCAGCTGGCTACTCGAGAACTTCGGATCCCGCGGCGCCGAGTCGATCGAGGTGCTCGCCCTGCTGCGCAAGCCCGAGGCCGCGAAGGTCCACATCGACTGCAAGTACGTCGGCTTCGACATCCCCACCGACTTCGTCGTCGGATACGGCCTCGACTACGACGAGCGCTACCGCAACCTGCGCGACGTCGCGGTGCTCGCCCCCCACGTCTACTCCTGACGCGCGGCACGCTACGCCGTGGGTGAACGTACAGCGACCCCCTAGGGCGCGCGCGATACGCTGATCCGATCATGGATGTGAAGAAGCTCACCCGGAATCCGCTGATCTACGTCGCGCTGATCGGCCTGCTGCTGTTCGGCGGCTTCCTGCTGATCTCGAATCTGGGTGCGCCCAAGCAGATCACGACGCAGGAGGGGCTCAAGCTCCTCTCCGGCACCACGGTCACCGAGGTCGTCAACACCGACGGCGACCAGCGCGTCGACATGACGCTGTCCAAGGCGTTCGAGGGCTCCGAGAACGTGCAGTTCTACTACGTCGACGCCCGCGCCGACGAGGTGGTCACCGCGATCAACGAAGCCGCTCCGAAGGACGGCTTCAACGACGCCGTGCCGCGTGCGACCTGGTTCGACGGCTTCCTCTCGCTCCTCCTCCCGCTCGTGCTGCTGGGCCTCCTGTTCTGGTGGCTGCTGTCGTCGATGCAGGGCGGCGGCGGCAAGGTCATGCAGTTCGGCAAGTCCAAGGCCAAGCTCGTCAACAAGGAGACGCCGACCGTCACCTTCGCCGACGTCGCCGGTGCCGACGAGGCCATCGAAGAGCTCCACGAGATCAAGGAGTTCCTGCAGGATCCCGCGAAGTTCCAGGCCATCGGCGCCCGCATCCCGAAGGGCGTGCTCCTGTACGGCCCTCCCGGAACCGGCAAGACGCTCCTCGCCCGCGCCGTCGCCGGCGAGGCAGGCGCCCCGTTCTACTCGATCTCCGGATCGGACTTCGTCGAGATGTTCGTCGGTGTCGGTGCCTCCCGTGTGCGCGACCTCTTCGGCCAGGCCAAGGAGAACGCCCCCGCCATCATCTTCATCGACGAGATCGACGCCGTCGGCCGCCACCGCGGTGCCGGCATGGGCGGCGGAAACGACGAGCGCGAGCAGACCCTCAACCAGATGCTGGTCGAGATGGACGGCTTCGACCCGAACGCGAACGTCATCGTGATCGCCGCGACCAACCGCCCCGACATCCTCGACCCGGCACTGCTGCGCCCCGGCCGCTTCGACCGCCAGATCGGCGTCGACGCCCCCGACCTCAAGGGCCGCCAGCGGATCCTCGAGGTGCACAGCAAGGGCAAGCCGCTCTCGAAGAACGTCGACCTCGAAGTCGTCGCCCGCAAGACCCCCGGGTTCACCGGTGCAGACCTGGCCAACGTCCTCAATGAAGCCGCGCTGCTCACCGCCCGCTCGAACGCGCAGCTGGTCGACAACCGCGCCCTCGACGAGGCCATCGACCGCGTGATTGCCGGACCGCAGCGCCGCACCCGTGTGATGCGCGACAAGGAGAAGCTGATCACCGCGTACCACGAGGGTGGACACGCCCTCGCGGCGGCGGCGATGAACTACACCGACCCGGTCACCAAGATCACGATCCTGCCCCGCGGCAAGGCCCTCGGATACACGATGGTGCTGCCGCTGGACGACAAGTACTCGATCACCCGCAACGAGCTCCAGGACCAGCTGACCTACGCCATGGGCGGTCGCGTCGCGGAGGAGATCATCTTCCACGACCCCACCACCGGTGCATCGAACGACATCGAGAAGGCGACCTCGATCGCCCGCAAGATGGTGCTCGAGTACGGCATGACCACGCAGGTGGGTCCGGTCAAGCTCGGCAGCGAGGGCGGCGAACCCTTTGCCGGTCGTGACATGGGCCGCGGGCGTGAGTACTCCGAGCGGGTCGCCGAGCGGGTGGATGCCGAAGTGCGCGCGCTCATCGAGCAGGCGCACAACGAGGCCTACGAGGTCATCAGCGCGAACCGCGACATCCTCGACAAGCTCGCCCTGGCGCTCCTCGAGGAGGAGACCCTCGACCACAACCAGATCGCCGAGATCTTCACCGAGGTGAAGAAGCTTCCGGAGCGTCCGCTGTGGCTGTCGAGTGAAGACCGTCCGGTGTCGGAGCGGCCCCCGATCGAGGTGCCCAAGAAGGACGTCTCGCTCGCGGCATCCGTCGAGGCACCCACCACCGCACCCCGTGCGCAGCAGGGTTCGGCGGGAGCCGGGAACCCGCGACCCGCGACGGCGTGACGTGACCGTCGACAGGCACCGTGTCGAGCGACTCACCCGTGAGCTGCTCGAGGCCATCGGCGAAGATCCTGATCGACCGGGGCTGAAGCAGACACCGTCACGTATGGCCGAGCTGTACTTCGAGTTCTTCGCGGGAGTCGGAGTGGATGCCGCCGAGCCGCTGGCACGCACCATCAGCGTCTCGCGCGGACCCGCACCGGACACCCTGCCGTCCGGGGCCGTGTTGCTGCGCGACATCCGCTTCCGCTCCGTCTGCGAGCACCACCTGCTGCCCTTCGCCGGGCACGCCCACATCGCCTATCTCCCGGGCGAGCAGGTCGTCGGCCTCGGGGCGCTCGTGCGCGTGGTCGAGATCCTCGCCGCCCGTCCACAGGTGCAGGAGCGTCTCGGCGAGCAGATCGCCGACACGATCGCGGAGCACCTCGACACCCGGGGAGTCCTCGTCGTGCTCGATGCCTCCCACGGCTGCGTCACGATGCGTGGCGGACGGCAGAGCGAGGCGTCCACCCTCACGATCGCGGCCCGCGGGGAGTACACGGATGCCGTCGCCAGGGCCGAGTTGATCACGCTGATCGGCGCATCGGCGGGTTCCGGAGCAGCGCGCTGATGACGACGATCTGGGGCATCGTCAACGTGACCCCCGACTCGTTCAGCGATGGCGGTCGCTACCTCGACGTCGATCGGGCGGTCGCCCACGGTCTGCGACTGCGCGCCGAAGGCGCAGCGGTGCTCGACGTCGGCGGCGAGTCGACCAGGCCCGGCGCCGAACGCGTCGGCACCGACATCGAGCAGCAGCGAGTGATCCCGGTGATCGAACAGCTGGCGGCGGCGGGCGTGCCCGTCAGCATCGACACACTCAATGCGGCCACCGCGGCGGCGGCAGTGCGGGCGGGCGCGCGCATCGTGAACGACGTCTCCGGAGGGCTCGCGGACCCCGAGATGCGGGCAGCCGTCGCGGAATCCGGGGCCGACTACGCGATCGGCCACTGGCGTGGATTCTCCTCCGACATGTATGCGAACGCCGAGTACCGTCGCGTCGCGCGCGAGGTGGCGGGAGAGCTGCAGGAGCGCATGGGCGAGGCCGCGGCATCCGGAATCGCGCCGTCTCGGCTGATCCTCGACCCGGGTATCGGGTTCGCGAAAGCCGGCCCGCAGAACTGGGACGTGCTGCGCGGACTCGACGAGATCATTGCTCTGGGGCCTCGAGTGCTCATCGGCACCTCGCGCAAACGCTTCCTGGCGGAGGCGCTGCGTCGGGAGGCCGGGGCGGAAGACGAGGTCTCCGAATCCCGCCGCGATCTCGCGACGGCCGTCACGAGTGCTCTGGCTGCCCGCGCCGGGGTGTGGGCCGTGCGCGTGCACGATGTGGCCGGCACCCGCGATGCACTCGCGATCGCCCACGCCTGGGCAGGCTGAACTCCCACCCGGCCGAGGGGGTGGGCCCCCGTACGCTAGAGGTATGGATTTCCTCGATGAGATCGTTCTCTCCGGTCTGACCGTCTTCGGACACCACGGCGTCTACCCGCACGAGCGTGAAGACGGCCAGGAGTTCACCGTCGACCTACGCCTGCGGTTGTCGCTCGAGCAGGCCGCGGCCTCCGACGAGGTGGCCGACACTGTGCACTACGGGGACCTCGCCGAGAAAGTGGCGGCGGTCGTCGCGGGCGAACCGGTGAACCTGATCGAGACGCTCGCGGAGCGCATCGCCTCGGTGGCCCTCGAAGACGAGCGAGTGCAGAACGTGACGGTGACCGTGCACAAGCCGCACGCTCCGATCGCACTGAACTTCGCCGACGTGGCGGTCACCGTGAACCGCAGCCGCCCGCCGCAGGCGCTCGAGGACATCACGATATGAGCCGGGACCTCGCGAAGGCGCCCGAGCGGCCCGGCCCCCGCCCTGCCCGCCCGGAGACCGTGGCGGTCGTCGCTCTCGGCGCGAATCTCGGAGATCGGCATGAGACGATCCGTGCGGCGGCCCAGCGGATCGCGCGGCTGCCGCTCGTGAGCGACGTGCGGCTCTCCGACCTGTTCGAGACCGTCGCACTCCGCCTCGACGGACCGGATCCTGAGGCGCCGGGGTACGTGAACGCGGTCGCCCTGGTCACCACGCGTCTCGCCCCGGAGATCCTCCTCGGGATGCTGCACGCCATCGAGGACGAGAACGGTCGGGAGCGCCGCGAGCGGTGGGGCGACCGCACGCTCGACCTCGACCTCATCGCCTACGGTGACGTCGTCTCGGACGAGCCGCGTCTGCAGCTGCCGCACCCGCGCGCCGCGGAACGGCTGTTCGTGCTCGACCCCTGGCTCGACGTGGACCCGGATGCGGTGCTTCTCGGACGAGGACGCGTGGCCGACCTCGCGGCCGAGCTGCACGGTCGGGGTGAAGGATGAGGCGCACGTCTGCGGGGCTCCTGCTCCTCCTCGCGCTGCTCGCGGCCGGCGGCGGGTTCCTGCTCGATCATCTGCTCACGGCGTCCGGCCGCGTCACTTTCACGCCGTCGCTGCTGCTCCCGGTGCTGCTCCTGCTGATCGCCGCGGCCTCGCTGGGCGTCGCCTGGCCGGTGCGTCGCAGCGTGCGCTCGGGTGTGCGCATAGACCCGTTCCGCGCGCTGAGAGCGGCGACGCTCGCCCGTGCCTCCAGCCTGCTCGGCGCCATCATGGCGGGCTTCGGAGCGGGGCTGCTGGTCTTCCTCCTCTCACGGCCGGTCGATCCACAGGTAGGGTCGACTGTGGCCATGCTGGCCCTCGTCGGTAGTGCGATCGTCCTCACGATCGCCGCGCTCGTCGCCGAACAGTTCTGCACCCTGCCGAAGGATCCTGATGACTCAGAACCCAGAGACCGCGCCCCTGAACCCGGCGGAGGGCACTGACCTCGCCGCCCTCGACCAGGGCACGTACTCCGAGCTGCGGACGGCTCGGAACGAGGCCCGCCTGGAGCTCGACGGCGCGTGGCACCAGATCTCGCCGCGCTACGTGGTCTCGCAGATCGTGCAGAACGTGATCTTCCTCGTGATCGTCGCCGCCGCGGCGCTCGTGCTCAGCCTCGTGCTGCACCAGCAGTGGGTGTGGATCCCCGCCGGCATCGTCCTCCTCATCACGGTGATCGCGCTCATCATCCTTCCGCGCCAGGCGAAGGCGATCGGGTACATGCTGCGCGCCGACGACATCGTCTTCCGCAAGGGCATCCTCTGGCAGCGCATGATCGCTGTGCCCTACGGCCGCATGCAGCTGGTGGACATCACCCAGGGCCCGCTCGACCGCGGCTTCGGCATCGCGCAGCTCAAGATGGTGACGGCCGCCGCGACGACCGGCGTGCAGATCCCCGGTCTCACTCAGGAGGCTGCGGAGGCGCTGCGCGACACCCTCATCCACGTCGCCGAGACCCGCCGGACCGGCCTGTGAGCGAGCCGCAGCTCCCTCCGTCCCCGAGCGCGGCGGCGGCCGTCGGCGACTCGTCGACCACCCTCGCCAACGGCGAGTGGCACCGCATGCATCCGCTCACGCCGCTCTTCAAGGGCGGGCTGGTGCTGATCATCGTCGCCGGCATCGTGATCACGAACATGCGCGATCGTCTCATCACGTGGGCCGTCGCACTCTTCGCGCCGGAGGAGGCGCACGTCGGCGACTACTCCGGCGGCGATCCCGTCGACTGGGTGCTCTCCAACAACCTGATCCTCGTCGCGCTGCTCAGCGTGCTCGGGCTCGTCATCGTTCTCGTGCTGATCTTCTGGTTCGTCTGGCGCTTCCATCAGTTCCGGATCACCGGCGACCACGTCGAGGTGCGCAAGGGGTTCATCTTCCGCTCGCACCGACGGGCTCCGCTCGATCGCGTGCAGGGTGTCAACCTGACCCGTCCCTTCCCGGCGCGCATCATCGGACTCGCGAAGCTGGAGGTCGTGGGCGCCGGAAACGATGCGAACGTCGAGCTCGAGTATCTCGCGACATCGCGCGCCGAGTCCGTGAGGTCGGACATCCTGCGCCTGGCATCGGGCGCCAGGGCGGCCCGCAACGCGGCGCTGAACCCGGGTTCCGCCCCGGCCCCGGCTGCGACCGCGCCGGGATCCGCGCGCGCGCAGCTGGTCGGATCGGTGAATTCCGGAGTCAACGACCTCCTCGCGGGTGTCGACCTCGCCGACGTCGTCCCCGAGAGTGTCGTCAAGATCCCGACCGGACGCCTCGTCGGATCGCAGTTGATCTCGGGCCTGCTGTGGGTGGTGTTCTTCGGCGCGATCTTCGCGATCGCGTTCGGCAGCGCGCTGATCGGCCTGCTGATCGATGGCGACACCGACGGCGGCGTCGTGCTGCTCGGCCTGGGCTTCGGCATGGGAGTACCGCTGGTGATCGCCGTGGTCGGTATCACCTGGGCGCAGATCTCGAAGTCGTTGCGCTACTCGATCGCCCCCACCCCCGACGGCGTGCGCATCACGTACGGGCTCCTCACGACCGTGACCGAGACGCTCCCGCCGGGGCGCATCTTCGCCGTCGAGGTGACGCAGTCGCTGCTGTGGCGCCCGTTCGGCTGGTGGACGATCAAGATCAACCGGATGAGCGGCAAGAGCGCCGCTCAGCAGTCCTCCGGCAGTGGACAGCAGTTCAACGTGGTGCTGCCGGTCGGCAAGCGCGCCGACGTCGAGCGCGTGCTCGCGCTGGTGCTGCCCGATGTTCCCGCCGAGAGCATCCACTCCCTCTGGGAGCAGGGTGTCGTCGGCCCGATCGAAGGCGACACGTACCGCACGATGCCGCGGCGCGCGTGGTGGCGGCGTCCGTTCTCGTGGAAGCGCCACGGCTACCTCGTCGAGGAGTTCGGCCTGCTGCTGCGTCGGGGCATCGTCTGGCGCAAGCTCGCCGTGTTCCCGCTCGCGCGCCTGCAGGGCGTCTCGCTCAGTCAGGGGCCGATCGACCGGTCGCAGCGGGTCTCGGGCGCACAGGTGCATTCGGTTCCGGGACCCATCACCGGCTACCTCTCCGGCCTCGAGCGCGCCGATGCCCTGGCGCTGCTCGACGACGTCAGCCGGGCGGCCGCCGAGGCCGCATCGCGCGACACGACCCACCGCTGGAGCGAGCATGCGGCCGCCGCATCCGAGGCGCAGCCCGTGGGGCCGCCCGCGTACGCAGGTCCGCCGTCCGTGACTCCGCCGCCGCCATTCGTGCCGAACCTCGCGCCCCCGGCGCCGGGGGCGCGACCGGCGCCGTTCGCCCCGCCGGCATCGTACGCGCCGCCGGCATTCACGCCGCCTGCTGCGGCACCGCCCGCCCCGGCAGCTCCGGCTGCCGCGCCGCCGGCCGCACCTGCGGTACCGCCCGCCCCTGCTGCCGCGCCGCCGGCACCTCCCGCTGCGCCGGCCGCGCCTCCCGCCGAACCGCAGTTGCGGCGGCGGAGGACGCCGCCGCCCGCACCGTCGGATCAGCCGGAGGAGTGACGGTGGCGCGGGACGGGCGTCTCGGCGTCGGCATCATCGGCGCGGGACGTGTCGGTCCGGTGATCGGTGCGGCGCTCGGCGGAGCGGGGCACGCGGTGATCGGGATCACGAGCGGCTCCGATGACGAGCGCGCCTCTGCCGTGCTGCCGGATGTGCCCGTGCTCGACGCGCTGGAGGTCGTGCGTCGAGCCGAGCTCGTGGTCATCGCGGTTCCCTCCGAGCAGCTGCCGTCATTGGTCGCCGGCATAGCCGAGGTCGGGGGCTGGCAGATCGGGCAGCTCGTGCTGCACACCGATCCCGCGTACGGCATCGACGTGCTGCGGCCGGCCGCCGAGCGCGGCGCGATCCCGCTCGCCGTGCACCCCGCCATCACGTTCACCGGGACCTCGATCGACCTGCGTCAACTGCAGGCGGGGTTCGCCGCGGTGACGGCTCCGGCCGCAGTGCTGCCGATCGCCCAGGCGCTCGCGGTGGAGATCGGATGCGAGCCGGTCGTGATCGCGGAGGCAGACCGACCGGCCTATGCCGATGCGATCGCGACGGCCACCGAGTTCTCGCGATCGATCATCGGCCAGTCGACGGCCCAGTTGCGCGAGCTCGGCGTGGAGAATCCGGGCGGCTACCTGTCGGCGCTGGTGCAGTCGACGGTGGAGCGTGCGCTGCGCGAAGCATCCGACGCTCCTCCGTTGATCTGACGGTAGCGGCGGCTCATCGTCCGCCCGAGAACCCTCCGCCTCCGCCACCACCGGAGAACCCGCCGCCGAACGACCCGCCGGCACTCGACGAGCCGCCGGCTGATGGTGCGGAATACGTCGCTGCCGATTGCGACGACGCCATGAACGACGCCAGCTGCATGCGCAGGGCGAACGAGGTCGGGTCGCCGATCCAGGAAGCGCCGTGCTGCTCCTGCGCGTATGCACGCTCGAGCACGTCGCCCCATTCGTCCTCCATGCCGAAGAGGATCGCGTAGGGGAGGAGCCGCTCGTACACGTGGATGACATCGGCCGTGCCGTCTTGACGGCGCTCGGCGCCGCTGTAGGACTGCAGCATCTGCAGACGGTCGGCGTCTGCGACCCGGATGAACTCCTTCACCCCTTGCAGGTACTCGGAGGTGCGCGCTCCTTCTGCCGTGAGGACCGTGTGCTTCGAGAACGCGTACACGCTCGACAGGAACACGAGGAACGCGACGAACGACATGACGACGAGGGCGGGGATCGCCGAGAGGCGGCCGCTGGTGGCTGCCCAGATTCCCAGGCCCAGTCCGATCAGCGCGACACCGATCGCGCACCACTGCACGATCACGGCGCCACGACTTCGCACCCTCTCGGTGAAGCCACGGGATGCCGCTGCGGTCGTCCCGCTCTGCTGAAGCGCGGTCATGCGGGCGGCGAATGCCTCATCGGCGGCGGGCAGATCGACCACCCCGTCGGCGTCGGCGTCGAGGAACAGTGCGTCCAGCGCCTCGGCATCCAGCTCGTCCGGTGCTTCCGCCCCCGGGATGCGGCGCAAGCGTGACTCTTCGGCCTCCACGCCTTCTTCGATGCGCAGGCTTCCGCGCACGGCGAGGTGCACGATCTCGGCGGGGATCACGTCCTTCGCGCCGGTGATGACCGTCGCCGCGATGAGCGGGGGCAGGGAGTCCGGCACGTCGTACTGCGCCACGACGATGCCGGTGGCCACTCGACGTCGGCGGCGGAACGCCCAGACGGCGAACCAGCTGCCGACCGTCAGGCCTGCAGCTCCCGCGGCCGCGACGAACGGAGCGACGTCGCCGACCGGGTCGGGTGTGCGCGCGAGGGGCTGTGCGACCGTGCCCGACTCGAAACCGATGGCCACGGTGACCCCGTCGCCGGCTGGTCGCTCTCCGGATTCGACATGGAACGTCGCTGCATCACCGTCGGTGGTCGGACCCTGTAGATCGCACTCGTCGGTCGACCCCGTCGCCCCCTCGTAGCAGCGCGTGGATCCCGTGAGCGCGGCCGTCAGCTCGGGATCGAGGACGATCTCGGCGCGGAAGCGCTCGATGGACTGCGTGCTGTCGAGCGGGAGGAGGTTCCAGTAGAACTCGTCCACCGACGGTGTCGACGCCCCCGCGGCCGGCTTCGTCGCGATGACCGTGTCGCGCATCTCGTACTCGATCACGTAGGTGGTGAGCCCGTGCACGTAGGTGTCGTCGTCGCCGGTGAGAACGTACAGCAGCCCATCTTCTTCGTCGGTCTCGTGCGGCACCTCCTGGCCATCCTCATCGGTCACGGAGAGGACCTGCGTCTCGGTGCTCGCCCCCTCGTAAGACGTCAGCAGGCCGCGGACGATGCCGTGGTTCTGGTCGGTCTCGGGGAAGCGGGCGACCAGCGTCTCGGTCACATGCGTCCGCGCCCTGCCTTCGTCGTCGAGCCCGACCTCGTACACGGCATCCCATGACGCATACGAGAAGTCGTCGACGCCGCCCGGTTCCGTGTCCGCGCGCACCTGCGGTGCGAGTCCGGGTCCGACATCGGCAGCGGCTGCCGCGGGCGGTGCGACGGCGGTGGTGGCGAAGGCGACGGCGAGGGCGGCGAACGCGCGGAGGATCCGTGGATGGGCCATTCTTCGAGGCTACCCAGCATGCGCCGTGAGCCGGCACGTCGCCTCGGTAAACTGGGAAGGACTTCCAAGGAGCCCCCACATGACTGACGCGTCTGCCGCGCCCGAATCGGCCTCGACCGACTCTTCTCCCGAAGAGGACGTCCACGAGCAGAAGGCCGTGCGCCTCGCCAAGCGTGAGCGCCTGATCGAGAAGCGTGCGGATGCCGGTGGGGGAGCTTTCCCCGTCGCAGTGCCGGTCACGCACACGATTCCCGCGCTGCGCGCCGAGTACGGCGAGCTCGAGGCGGGCGCCGAGACGGGTGTCATCGTCGGCATCGCGGGCCGCGTCGTCTTCAGCCGGAACACGGGAAAGCTCTGCTTCGCCACCCTGCAGGCCGGTGACGGCTCTCGCATCCAGGCGATGATCTCTCTCGCGAACGTCGGCGAGGAGTCGCTCGCGGACTGGAAGGAATACGTCGACCTGGGCGACCACGTCTTCGTTCACGGTGAAGTCATCTCCAGCCGCCGCGGAGAGCTGTCGGTCATGGCCGATGGCTGGGCGATCGCCTCCAAGGCGATCCTCCCGCTCCCGAACGCGTACTCCGAGCTCAGCGAGGAAGGCCGCGTGCGCAGCCGCTACCTCGACCTCATCGTCCGCGAGCAGGCACGAACGACCGTGCGTGCCCGTGCCGCCGTGAACGCGAGCCTGCGCGCGACGTTCACGAGCCACGACTACCTCGAGGTCGAGACCCCGATGCTGCAGGTGCAGCACGGTGGCGCCTCCGCTCGTCCGTTCATCACGCACTCGAATGCGTTCGACACCGAGCTGTACCTGCGCATCGCGCCCGAGCTCTACCTGAAGCGTGCGGTCGTCGGCGGCATCGAGCGCGTGTACGAGATCAACCGAAACTTCCGCAATGAGGGAGCCGACTCCACGCACAGCCCCGAGTTCGCGATGCTCGAGGCCTACCAGGCGTACGGCGACTACAACCAGATGGCCGCGCTCACACAGGAGCTCGTGCAGAAGGCGGCGATCGCGGTCGCCGGCTCCACGACCGTGACCTGGGCCGACGGCACCGACTACGACCTCGGCGGGGAGTGGGACCGCATCTCGATGTACGAGTCGCTCTCTGCTGCATCCGGTCGCACGGTCACACCGCAGGACTCGGTCGCGGACCTCATCGCCTTCGCCGAGGCGAACGACGTCGATCTTCCTCCGCAGGCCACCCACGGCAAGCTCGTCGAAGAGCTGTGGGAGCACTTCGTGAAGGGCGACCTGGTTCGCCCGACCTTCGTGATGGACTTCCCCGTCGACACGTCGCCCCTCGTGCGCGAGCACCGCTCGATCGCCGGCGTCGTCGAGAAGTGGGACCTGTACATCCGGGGCTTCGAGCTGGCGACCGGATACTCCGAGCTCGTCGACCCCGTGATCCAGCGTGAGCGGTTCGAAGAGCAGGCGAAGCTCGCCGCGCGAGGCGACGTGGAGGCGATGCCGGTCGACGAAGAGTTCCTGCGGGCGCTCGAGCACGGCATGCCGCCGTCCGGGGGAATGGGCATGGGGATCGACCGTCTGCTGATGGCGATCACCGGCCTCGGCATCCGCGAGACGATCCTCTTCCCGCTCGTCAAGTAGTCCCTGCAGCCGGCGGTCATGCCGCCGTGCTGCGATGGAACGCCCACTCCGGAAGCATCGCGCCGGCGATCATGGTCTCCAACAGGGCGGCCAGGGAGTACCGCGGGTCGATCTCGCGGACCAGCTCCAGATAGCGGGCGGCGTGGGTGGCTCTTCCCAACGCCCACGACAGCCATGCCGCCGCGGTGAGCGGTGCCGGTCGTGCATCGCGGGGTGCCCGCGCGGCCGCCTCGCGCACGACGGACAGTGCGAGGCGGAGTCGATCGAGGTCCGGGGCGGGGCCCTGGCCCAGGAACAGCCGCCCGAGCTCGTCGGGGACCATCTCACCGGACTTCGCGAAGGCGGTCTGCGCGTCGAGTGCGCGGATGCCTCCCGCGAGGTCGCTCGCCCACTGCGCGATCGCCACGTCTCGGAGCAGCGGACGCTCCAGACACCACAGCAGCGTCGCGGTCGCATATGGCGGAAGAGCATCGGGGGCTGCGAGCACCGATTCGAAGAACGCAGGCACGTCTTCGAGCATCACGAGCGCAGCGATCAGCTGCGGATTCTCCCGCCCGGTCAACCGTCCCTTCCCCTCTCCCTCTCCCTCTTCGTCGAGCAGCGCCGCGAGTTCGAGTGCCGCTCTGCCCACCCGCTCCTTCTCGGCGAGATCGACCGCGGGGAGTCGAGCCCCGGCCGCCTGGTCTTCGCAGATGTCAGGTGCAGCGGTGCCCTCGGATGGGTGGCGGATCTCTGCCAGCGGGTGGAGGGCGGGGTCGCTCTCCGCATAGCTCGACCACCCGGAGGGCGTCACACAGAGCGCATCGACGATGCGCAGCCCCGCATCCTCCGCGCAGCCGAGCAGTTCGTCGACGGCCACGGCATGGGGGAGGACGAGCCCGTCGCGGGTGGCGTGCGAGCATTCGTCCGTGTACACGACGACGGCGATGGCATCCGTCCCCTGAACGCGGGCGACGAGACCGACCGCGGCGTCGGCGTACGTCTCGAGGTCGGTCCCGTCCGAGGGGAGATCGAGTCGCATGGCCCCATCGGTGCGCGTGCCGTGGAAGGGCAGCAGCACGACGCTCCGGCGAGGAGTGAAACCCGCGAGAGCGGGGACGATGCCGAGGAATGCGGCGGAATCGGTGGCGCGAAGCAGTGTTGTCATGCCGAGAGTGTCTCGGAGCGGAGATCCCTCGGGGGCGGGAAAGCCGGATTGTGGACGCGGAAGCTGAACGCGCGGCGGTGTGCACGAGGAGTGGCTCGCGTACCATGGGGTGATGGACAACTTCTGGCTCGCTGCGGCATGGTCGCTTCTGCCGACCATCGGGGTGAGCGTCGTGTTCGTCTTCGTGCTCCGCGGCATCCTCCGCTTCGACCGCACGGAGCGCAAGGTCCACGCGCAGATCGAGGCGGAAGAGCGCGCGGCACGGGGCCTTCCGCCGCGCGTCTGAGTCCCAGCCATCCGCTACTGTGAAGCCAGCGCCCCGGCTTCGGCGCGCTCCCGAGGTGATCGTCACCGCGGTGGGGAAGGTGCACGATGACCGCGGAGACCTGGGGCTGGTGGATCGCCGCCTTCCTGCTGGTGCTCGACATCGCGATCCGCGTCACGGCGATCATCGTCATCCCGCGCAATCGGCGTCCGACCGCCGCGATGGCTTGGCTCCTCGCGGTGTTCTTCATCCCGTTCGTCGGAGTCTTCCTCTTCCTGCTGATCGGAAACCCGCGCCTGCCGCGCGCGCGTCGACGCAAGCAGGACCAGATCAACGAGTACATCGCCGAGACGAGCGAGCACCTGCACTTCGGCACTCTGCGCCCGAACGCCCCCGCGTGGTTCGGGCCGATCGTCCAGATGAATCAGAAGCTCGGAGCGCTGCCGCTCTCGGGTGACAACGGTGCGCACCTGATCTCCGACTACCAGGAGTCGCTCGACGAGATGGCCGAGGCCATCCGCACTGCACAGGACTACGTGCATGTCGAGTTCTACATCCTCCAGTCGGACACGGCGACCGACAACTTCTTCCGAGCTCTCGAAGAGGTGTGCGCCCGCGGCATCGAGGTGCGCGTGCTTCTCGATCACTGGGCCAACCAGGGCAAGCCCCGGTACCGGCAGACCATCGCCCGACTCAACGCGATGGGTGCGGACTGGCACCTGATGCTGCCGGTGCAACCGCTCAAGGGCAAGATGCAGCGCCCCGATCTGCGCAACCACCGCAAGCTCCTCGTCGTCGACGGCAACATCGCGTTCCTCGGATCGCAGAACATCACGGATTCGACATACAACCTGCCGAAGAACATCAAGCGCGGGCTGCACTGGGTCGATCTCATGGTCCGCCTCGACGGCCCGGTGGTGCTGAGCGTGAACGCGATCTTCGTCGCCGATTGGTACAGCGAGACCGACACGGTGCTCGAGGGAATCGACATCGCCCATGCGAACATCGGCTCCGGCGACCTCGACTGCCAGGTCGTGCCGTCCGGCCCCGGGTTCGAGGTCGAGAACAATCTGCGTCTCTTCCTCGGCCTGCTGTACGCCGCGAAGAAGAAGATCATGATCGTCAGCCCCTACTTCGTCCCCGACGAGGCGCTGCTGCTCGCCGTGACCGCGGCGGTCGATCGTGGGGTCCACGTCGAGCTCTTCGTCTCGGAAGAGGGCGACCAGGCGATGGTCTACCACGCCCAGCGCAGCTACTACGAGGTGCTGCTCAAGGCCGGCGTCCGCGTCTGGATGTACCGCAAGCCGTACATCCTGCACACCAAGACGCTCACGATCGACGACGAGGTCGCCGTCATCGGGTCCAGCAACATGGACATGCGCTCGTTCGGTCTGAACCTCGAGGTCTCGATGCTGGTGCGCGGCGAGGAGTTCGTCACAGAGATGCGCGAGGTCGAGGACAAGTACCGTTCCCTCAGCCGTGAGCTGACGCTCGAGGAGTGGATGCAGCAGCCGCTGCGCTCGACCGTGCTCGACAACCTCGCGCGCCTGACCTCCGCCCTGCAGTAGTCGTCGCGGTCCATCCGGGCTTTCCGGGCGATCTGCCCTCGGGCTACCCTGTGAGCATGACCTCTGCGCTTCGTCCCCTCGCCTCTGTCGTCGGCCTCGTCGCCGCAGCACTCCTCGTCGCGGGATGCACCGCCGGCCCCGGCTCCGACGCCCCGTCGAGTTCGCCGGCCCCCGGCGCGGGAGACGTGGACGACCAGAACGACTTCGAGGGCGCGCTGCTCGACGACGGCCGCATGTTCGCCGTGATCACGGTGGGCTCGTCGACGTGCGTGCCGCAGGTCGATCAGGTGACGGCCGAGGGGCAGACCGTCACCGTGACGCTCGTCGACCCCGAGGGCGAATCGCCGAAGCCGTGCACGAAGGATCTCGCTCCGCGGGCGAGCCTCGGCGCGCTGCCGGAGGGCGTCGACCCGAAGTCGGACATCACCCTGAACGTGACCTATGGCGACCTCACCGACGACGTCGACATCGACGGTGACCCGGCCGCCACCGGCACCCCGGGAACCACGACCGAGTTCCAGCCCTCCGCTGCTTGGCTCGACGACGACGGCCTCGTGCTGCTCACCTGGGGATCTTCGAGCTGCCTGCCGCAGGTCGAGTCTCTCGAGGGTGCGGGAAACACCGGAACCGCGTACTTCGTGACCGACGAGAATCAGGTCTGCACGATGGACATGGCACCCCGCGCGACCTTGCTCGCGTTCGGGGAGGACACGGTCGAGGACGACGGCACTTTCACGCTGACGCTGGTCGGCGGTGGACTCGACGGCACGGTCGAGGTCCGCTGACCCCTGCGGGTAACCGTGGTGATCTTCTGGGCCACGCTCATCTTCTTGGCCGTGATCAGCGTGGTGATAGTGAACAAGCGACGTAAGCGCTGACGGGCGCCACCCGCGTCAGAGCAGGTGAACCGGGTGGCCGGGCGGCAGCGCGAGCAGCAGCGCGCCGGGGTCGGCCCAGCACGTGATGCGCACGGCGACGCCGAACTCGTCGCCGTCGAGCTCGATCGGAATCGGGGTCGGAGCGGCGGCCTCGGCCGCGGCCCCGTGGAAGAAGTGCACCGACGCGTTCTTGCCGCGGCGTTCGAGCACACGGCGCCCCGCACGGAAGCGCCGCAGCACGGAGTTGTCCCACCAGATCTTGCGCCACACGGCGAACCAGCCGAGCACTCCGGTGGGTTGGATGACGGCGATGTCGAGGGCTGCATCCGTGATCGATGCGTCCGGGATGAGGGCGATGCCGGCGGGAAGGGTGCCGCAGTTCGCGAAGAGCAGACTGTACGCACGGTGCGAATGCAGTCGCCCCTCATCGACCTGGTACACGGCGCGGAACGGCTTCGCGCGGGGGAGGGAGCGGGCTGCACCGTCGACGTAGGCGATCCATCCCACGGACTTCTTCAGATCAGAGCGGGTGTTCGCGATCATGTCGGCATCCAGTCCCATGCCGGCCAGAACCACGAACGCGTGCTCCTCCTCGTCGCCGTTCTCGCGGGTCAGTCGCGCCCGACCGATGTCGATCGGATGGCGGAAGTCGCCGAGCGCCGCTCGGATCATCTCACCCGGGTCGGCGAGCGGCAGGCCGAGATTGCGTGCGAGCAAGTTCCCCGTGCCGCTCGGCAGGATCGCCAGGGGAACTCCGGAATTGGCGATCGCCTCCGAGACCGCGCGCACGGTGCCGTCGCCGCCGGCGACCAGTACGACATCGACGTTGCGTGCGAGCGCCTGTGCGGTCGCGCCCTGCCCGGCATCCTCGATCGTCGTCGGATAGAAGGCCGGGTGATCCCATCCGGCCTCACGCGACAGATCGCGCACCGTCGCACGCAGATGCTTGCCGTCGACCTTGATCGGGTTGTAGATGAGCGCCGCCTGTCGCAGAACCGGGGCGCTAGAGGTCATGGCGCTACTCTAAACCGGGACACACCCGAGTGTCCTCACAAACGGACCGCGCTATTCCGGTCGCCAAGGAAGAGGAGCATTCGGATGCACGATGACTCCGACGACGCGACCCGCGCGGTGCTCTCCCGGCTGATCACGGCCGAACCCGACCGACTCCGCCGGCGCAGCATCTCGTTGGGGGTGCCGGCCGCGGACGCCGAAGATGCTGCGCAGACATCCCTCCTGCGCGCCTGGCGCTCGGTCGCACATCTGGAGACGCCGCAGCCCGGCCGCGTGTGCTCCTGGCTCGACGCCATCGCGCGGAACGTCGCCATCGACCTGGCCCGGCAGCGTGCGCGCCGACCGGAGGCGATTCTCGACGGCGACACCGCCGGGGACCAGACGGGTGTGGATGCCGCGGTGGAGATCCGTGTGTTCCTCGACGGCGCGCTCGAGGCTCTGCATTCGCTGCCGGAGACCATCCGGGAACCGCTGCTGCTGACGGTGGTCGACGGTCTCTCCACCGATGAGGTGGCGACGCGCCTCGGGATCGAGCCGGCAGCCGCGCGGCAGCGGATCTCCCGGGCGCGCAAGGCGCTGCGGGCCTGCCGCGCGACGGGCATGGGTGACGGCTGAGGGAGGCCCGATCGTCGGACCTCCCCGAGAGGTTCAGACCGTGCCGAAGGGGTTGTCGACGGCGTACCGCCAGCCGTGCACCTCGTCGTGCACCGCGACGTCGGCCGTGGTGCCCGCGAGGGCGATCTCGGAGCCGTCGGGGCCGGTGCCGGTGATGGTCCAGTCCGCGATCGCGAGTCCGGTGCCGGCACTCTCGAAGACGTGACGGACGCGCATCGAGATGGGCAGGTTCAGCCCGAGGAACTGCTCGAGCGCGCCGCGCACGGCGGCCGTGCCCGTGACGGCCGTTCCCGGCGCCGGGACGAAGACGACGTCCGACGTGTTCAAGGCCATCAGGCCGTCGAGGTCGCGGGCGTTGAACCGGTCGGCGAACGCCAGGTTCAGCTGGTCGAGGGAGGTCACGGGGATGGTCATGGGGTTCCTTTCCTGGGTCGACCGATTGCCGACCTCTGCAGAGGAAGACGACGCAACCGCGAGCGTGTGACATCCGGATTCGCCGTCGGCACGGCACCGTAGACTTGGGAGATGATCGACCTCGCACTCCTCCGCGAAAACCCGGAGATCGTCCGCCGTTCACAGGCTGCCCGTGGAAACGACCAGAGCACCGTCGACGTCGCACTCGAGGCCGATCGATCGCGCCGGGCCGCACTCTCCGCTTTCGAGGAGCTGCGCGCCGAGCAGAACGCGTTCGGCAAGCAGGTCGCGAAGGCTCCCAAGGACGAGAAGGCCGCCCTCGTCGCGCAGGCGAAGGACCTCGCCGAGCGCGTGAAGCAGGCGCAGCATGCGGCGAACGAGGCGGCGGAGGCGGCATCCGCAGCCCTCGCCCGGATCGAGAACGTCGTCGTCGACGGCGTCCCCGCCGGCGGCGAGGCCGACTTCGTCGAACTGCGTCGGGTGGGCGAGGTGCCCGCATTCGACTTCGAGCCGCGCGACCACCTCGAGCTCGGTGAGCTCCTCGGCGCGATCGACATGGAGCGCGGAGCGAAGGTCTCCGGTGCGCGCTTCTACTTCCTGCGCGGCATCGGGGCCCGCCTCGAGATCGCCCTCATGAACCTCGCGCTCGACAAGGCCCTGCAGAACGGGTTCGTGCCTCTGATCACGCCGACCCTCGTGCGCCCCGAGATCATGCAGGGCACCGGGTTCCTCGGCGAGCACGCCGACGAGGTCTACCACCTCGACAAGGACGACGACCTGTACCTCGTCGGCACCAGCGAGGTCGCGCTCGCCGGGTACCACAAGGATGAGATCGTCGACCTCGCCGACGGAGCACTCCGCTACGCGGGCTGGTCGACCTGCTACCGCCGCGAAGCGGGTTCGCACGGCAAGGACACCCGCGGCATCATCCGGGTGCATCAGTTCAACAAGCTCGAGATGTTCGTCTACACGACCGCAGAGGAGGCCGAGGCGGAGCACCTGCGCCTCGTCGCGCTGCAGGAGGAGATGCTCACCTCCCTCGGGCTCTCCTACCGTGTGATCGATGTCGCTGCGGGCGACCTCGGCTCGAGCGCAGCACGCAAGTACGACATCGAGGCGTGGGTGCCGACGCAGGGAGCGTTCCGCGAGCTCACGTCGACGTCGAACTGCACGACCTTCCAGGCGCGCCGACTCGACGTCAGGCACCGCCCGGCCGTCGATGCGACGGATGCTGCCGCGCAGGGCTCCGCGAAGACGCAGCACGTCGCCACCCTGAACGGTACGCTCGCCACCACGCGTTGGATCGTCGCTCTGCTCGAGACGCACCAGCAGGCCGACGGATCGGTGCGTGTGCCCGAGGTGCTGCGTCCGTACCTCGGCGGCCTCGAAGTGATCCTGCCCCTCGGCGACGGGCGGGCTGCTCGATGACGGGGCACTGGCTGGTCGGCCTCGACGTCGACGGCACCATCCTGCTGCAGGACGAGACCATGAGTCCCGGTGTGCCCGAGGCCATCGCGCGCGTGCGCGATGCCGGGCACGTGGTGACCATCGCGACCGGGCGCAGCTGGATGGCCACGCGCCGCTACGTCGAGGAGCTCGGTCTGACCGCCGACTACGTCGTGTGCTCCAACGGCGCCGTGACGATGCGCCGCGACGGCGACGACTGGGAGCGCTGGAACGTCGAGACCTTCGACCCCACTCCCGTCCTCGGGCTACTGCGCGACCGTCTTCCCGACGCCCGGTACATGGTCGAGCTCGCCTCCGGGCAGCGGCTGTTCACCGAGCAGCTCGACGACTGGACGCTCGACGGCGGACGACAGGTCGACTTCGACGAACTCGCCGCGCTGCCGGTCTCCCGCATCGTGGTCGTCTCGCCCGGTCACGACGAAGACGACTTCCACCGCCTGGTGGCGGATGCCGGCCTCAACGAGGTCTCCTACGCGATCGGGTGGACTGCGTGGCTGGACATCGCCCCGCAGGGCGTCGACAAGGGCACCGCCTTGGAGCAGGTGCGCACCGAGCTCGGGCTCGACAGTGGACGCATCCTGGTCGCCGGCGACGGGCGCAACGACATCGGCATGTTCGGGTGGGCGCGCTCCCTCGAGGGACGGGCCGTGGCGATGGGGCAGGCTCCGGACGTGGTGAAGGAAGCCGCGAGCGAGGTCACCGCCGACGTCGAGGACGGCGGGCTGGCGCAGGCGCTCGACACGCTTCCAGCGCCCGCCCAGGTCAGCGCGGGAGAATAGAACTCGGCTAGACTCACGCCTTGTCGACAGATACGTCTGTCGAGGAGGGTTGTCCGAGCGGCCGATGGAGCTGGTCTTGAAAACCAGTGGGCAGAGATGTCTCGTGGGTTCGAATCCCACACCCTCCGCATAGTGAGCACGGTGACCCCGCACCGGCGCTGAATCCGAAAGGGCCCGTGTGAGCGAGAACACCCGCCGCCGCACCATCGCACGACATGGTCAACTCGCGACGCCGAGCACGCTCGGCCAGCTGCTGAGGTTCATCGCGATCGGTCTGGCCGTGGTGCTCGTCAGCGGGTTCGGCGTGGCGATGTACATCGCGTACGACTTCTCGAGCACCGTCGCGGCCAACGCCGTCGACCTGGACGGACAGGAAGTCATCCCGCCGGACATCGGCGAGTACGAGAGCGGCTTCAACCTGGTCCTCACCGGTGTCGACACCTGCGAGGAGAAGTACAAGGACCTCTTCGGTGAACGGTGCACCGGGGGCGACGCCGAGGGCACACTCAACGACGTGAACCTTCTGGTGCACGTGTCGCAGGAGCCCCGCCGGATCACCGTCGTCAGCTTCCCGCGCGACCTGATGCTGCCCATCCCGGAGTGCACGGACGAAGACGGCAACGTGCACTCGGCGATGAGCAAGCAGCCTCTCAACACGGCCTACACGGACGGCGGCCTGAACTGCGTCGTCCAGACGATTTCGCAACTCACCGACCAAGAGGTCCAGTTCGCGGCATCCGTCACCTTCGGTGGCGTGATCGAGATCACCAACGCCATCGGCGGCGTCGACGTGTGCCTGGCGAACCCGATCAAGGACCGCTACACGGGCCTCGACATGGCCGCGGGAACCCACACCGTCGAGGGCCTGCAGGCGCTGCAGTTCCTTCGCACCCGTCACGGTGTCGGCGACGGCAGCGACCTGGGCCGTATCGGCAACCAGCAGCAGTACATGTCGAGCCTCGCCCGCAAGATGATCAGCGGGGAGGTGCTCGGCAACGTTCCGGTCATGCTCAAGCTGGCCAACACGGCCCTGAGTAACCTCGAGGCCAGCACGTCGCTGGCGAACAACCCGATGACGCTCGTCCAGATCGCCCTCGCGGTCAAGTCGGTCCCGTTCGAGGACATCGTGTTCGTGCAGTATCCGACCGGTGCCGACTACGCCGACCCGAACAAGGTCGTCCCCAACGAGGAAGCGGCCGCGGCGCTCTGGGATGCGCTCGAGGCCAACGCGCAGCTGCAGATCACCCACGAGAACAACAGCAACGACGGTGTCGTCGTGCAGGAGCCGACGGCGCCGGTCGAAGAGGCGACGCCGGACCCCTCCGCGACGCCGGACAACGTCGTGGCGCTGCCGGACTCGATCAAGGGCAACTCTGCTGCTCAGGAGACCTGCTCCAACGGCAACGTCCGCTGAGTCGCGACTGCATCCGCGCAACCCGTTTGCGCGTTCTTGCAAGAACTTACGTAAACTGACCCCATGTCGAAGCGACTCGCCGAGGTGGCGCGCAAGGTCGGAGTGAGTGAAGCCACGGTCAGTCGTGTGCTCAACGACAAGCCGGGCGTCTCGGATGCCACTCGGCAGGCGGTGCTGACCGCCCTCGACGTGCTCGGCTATGAGCGCCCGACGAAGCTGCGCGGCGAGCGCGCGCGCCTGGTCGGCCTGGTGCTGCCCGAGCTGCAGAACCCGATCTTCCCCGCGTTCGCCGAGATCGTCGGCGGCGCACTCACGCAGAACGGGTACACCCCGCTGCTGTGCACGCAGAACGCCGGCGGGGTGACCGAATCGGACTACGTCGACCTGCTCCTCGCGCAGCAGGTGTCCGGGGTGATCTTCCTCGGCGGCAACTACACGCAGGCGGATGCCGCCCACCAGCATTACGAGCGGCTGCGACAGGTGAATCTGCCGACCGTGCTCGTCAACGCCCGCGTCCCCGAACTGCAGTTCGCGACCGTCTCGACCGACGATGCGGCTGCGGCCGAGCAGGCGGTCCTGCACGTGCACCAACTGGGGCATCGCCGCATCGGGCTGCTGCTGGGGCCGCAGGATCACGTGCCTTCCCAGCGCAAGCTCGAGTCCGCGCGCCGCCTGCTCGAGAAGCTCGGAGCACCGCTCTCGGATGACCTCGTCGTGCGCGGCATGTACTCGCTCGAATCGGGGCAGGCCGGTGCGGCGCGACTCTTCGCCGCCGGCGCCACGGCCATCGTGTGCGCAAGCGATCCGATGGCACTCGGGGCGGTGCGTGCCGCACGTCGCGCGGGGCTGTCGGTGCCGGGAGAGGTGAGCATCGTCGGGTTCGACGACTCGGCGCTGATGAGCTGCACCGAACCGCCGCTGACCACGGTGCGGCAGCCGATCGAGTCGATGGGGCGCGCGATCATCGCGCTGCTGCTCGCGCAGATCGCCGGCACCTCCCAGCCGAGCGACGAGCTGCTGTTCGAGCCCGAGCTGGTGCTGCGCGCCTCGACGGGGCCGCTGGCCTGACCGGCATCCGGAAGACGCCGTCTTCCGTGCGCCCGCAAGTCATTGCAAAATGCCAACAATCTGTTTAGTTCTTGCGTGGAACGTTAGGAAAAGCTACATTCGACTCATCGCCACCGACGACGAGGAGTTCCGTGGACACCGACGTTCTGCGCACGGCCGCACCCGCACGCACTCTGACCATGCCCTCGGGCGAGGGATGGTGGCGCACGGCGGTGATCTACCAGGTGTACGTGCGCAGCTTCGCGGACGGCAACGGCGATGGGATCGGCGATCTCGCCGGCGTGCGCTCACGGCTGCCCTACCTGAAGAGCCTCGGTGTCGACGCCCTCTGGTTCACGCCGTGGTACCAGAGCCCGCTCGCCGACGGCGGCTACGACGTGCAGGACTACCGGCTCATCGACCCGCGCTTCGGCACGCTCGAGGAGGCGGAGCAGTTGATCGCCGAGGCGCTCGAGTACGGCATCCGCACCATCGTCGACATCGTGCCGAACCACATCTCCGACCGGCACGCATGGTTCCAGCAGGCGCTGGCGTCGCAGCCGGGGAGCCCGGAGCGCGAGCGCTTCTGGTTCCATCCCGGTCGAGGCGCGGACGGCGACGAGATGCCAACGAACTGGGTGTCGAGCTTTCAAGGCGAGACGTGGACGCGCACGCGGAACCCCGACGGCACTGCAGGGGAGTGGTACCTGCACCTGTTCACACCCCAGCAGCCTGATCTCAACTGGAACCACCCCGATGTCCGGCGCGACCACGAAGACGTCCTGCGCTTCTGGTTCGACCGCGGAGTCGCCGGGGTGCGCATCGACTCGGCCGCCCTCCCGGTCAAGGATCCGGCGCTGCCGGACCTCCCCGCCGGCACCGCACCGGCCTCGGGGCATCCGCACATCGACCGCGACGAACTGCACGACATCTACCGCGACTGGCGTGCCGTCGCCGACGAATACGACGGCGAGCGCGTGCTCGTCGGAGAGGTCTGGCTCGACGACGCGGAGCGCTTCGCCCGCTACCTGCGCCCTGGCGAGATGCACACCGCTTTCAACTTCGGCTTCATGACGCAGCCGTGGAGCGCCCAGGCGATGCGTGACTCCATCACACGCACCCTCGCCGAGCACGCGCCCGTCGGCGCGCCCGCGACCTGGGTGCTCTCGAACCATGACGTCACCCGGCCGGTCACGCGGTACGGGCAGGCCGATTCGTCGTTCGCGTTCGAGCGCAAGAGGTTCGGCACCCCGACGGACGCGGTTCGAGGCGCGCGACGGGCCCGCGCGGCCTCGCTGCTCGTCGCCGCCCTCCCCGGCAGCCTCTACATCTACCAGGGCGACGAGCTCGGGCTGCCCGAGGTGGAGCTGCCGCTCGACGCGATCGAGGACCCCATGCACTTCCGTTCCGGGGGTGTCGATCCGGGACGCGACGGATGCCGCGTTCCCCTGCCCTGGGCGGGGACGGCGACCCCCTACGGCTTCGGCGGCACCCCGTGGCTTCCGCAGCCGGACGACTGGGCGACGCTCACGGTCGAAGCGCAGGATGCCGATCCCTCCTCGACTCTGAACCTGTACCGCGCGGCCATCGCCCTGCGCACGCAGATCGCCGACTTCACCGGCAGCGATCTGGAGTGGTTGGAGCTCGGAGCGGACGTCCTCGCGTTCCGCCGGGGCGACGGCACCGTCAGCATCACCAACCTCGGCGCCGTGCCGGTGCCCCTCCCCGCGCACCACGAGGTGCTTCTCGCCAGCGCCCCGCTCGACGGTGCGCTGCCCCCGGATTCCACCGCCTGGCTTGCGCTCCGCCCGGCGGCGGTCTCGTCGCAAGCGACCGACTAGCCCTGCACCACCCGATCAGCACCACCTGGAAGGACACAGACAATGAAGTCACCGATGAAAGCCCTCGTCGCCGGCGTTGCCGTGCTCACGACGGTCGGAGCCCTCGCCGGCTGCACGTCGAGCGGCAATGACAGCGCCGACGGCAAGACCGAGCTGCGGGTCGCGACGTTCCCTCCGGGAGCCGATGCGGCCGCCTATGAGGCGTTCGCCGAACAGGAGAAGCAATTCGAGAAGGAGCACCCCGACATCGACATCGTGGGTGTCGAGTACGAGTGGGAGGGCCCGACCTTCGCCGTGCAGCTCGCCGGCGGAAGCCTGCCCGATGTCTTCACCGTGCCGTTCACCGACTCCAAGACCCTGCTCGAGAACGGGCAGCTGACGGACGTCACCGACGCGATCGAGGAGCTCGGCTACACCGACAAGTTCAACCCGATCATCCTTGACGGTGTCACAGGAGACGACGGCAAGATCTACGGCTTCCCGCGCCAGGCGTACGCGGCCGCACTGCACTACAACCGCGACCTGTTCGAACAGGCCGGACTCGACCCCGACAGCCCGCCGGAGACGTGGGACGAGATCCGCGAAGCGGCCAAGAAGATCACGGATGCCACGGGCAAGGCCGGCTACGCGCAGATGGCGATCAACAACACCGGCGGCTGGCAGCTCACCTCGCAGACGGTGGCGCGCGGCGGCCGCACGCAGACCGACAACGGCGACGGCACGGCGGAGTCGACGATCGACAACGACGCCACCAAGGCCGCGCTGCAGTTCCTGCACGACGTGAAGTGGGAGGACAACGACTTCGGTTCCAAGGTCGATCTCGACTGGGGAACCATCAACCAGGAGTTCGCGGCCGGCAACATCGGGATGTACACCTCGGGCTCGGACATCTACACCGCGCTGGTGCGGGACTTCGGCATGGACTCGGACATCTACGGCATGACGGTCGTGCCGATGGAGGGCGATGACCCCGGCACTCTCGGCGGCGGCGACATCGCCGTGATCAGCCCTACGGTCGACGACACGACGAAGGCCGCAGCGGTGACCTGGATCGACTGGTACTACATGCAGAAGCTCATGGACAAGGATGCCGCAGTGCTCGACGCGAAGACCCTGAACGAGTCCGGTCAGGCCGTGGGCACCCCGCTGCTTCCCGTGCTCAGCCGCGAGCTGTACGACGAGTCGCAGGAGTGGATCGCCGACTACATCAACGTGCCGGTCGACCAGATGGCGCCGTTCAGCGACCGCATCTGGGACCAGACGCCGGTCGGTGAGCCGAAGGTGAAGACGCAGGAGGTCTACGCGCTCCTCGACACCGCGGTGCAGACCGTTCTGACCGACCAGAACGCCGACATCGACGCGCTGCTCGCCCAGGTGCAGACCGATGCACAGGCGAAGCTTGACGAGTAACGCTCCATGACGATGACGATCCCCGAGCAGCGGGCGGCGGCGGAGGACTCTCCGCCGCCCGCTGTGCGCCGTTCCCGCCGCCGCTCACCGCTCACGTGGTTCCGCGGCGGCGGGCTCGCGAACCTCCTGTTCGTGCTCCCCATGCTGTTCGTGTTCGTGTTCTTCTCGTGGTCGCCGATCGTGCAGTCGGTGATCATGAGCCTGCAGAAGACCAACCTGATCGTGTCCGAGTGGGTCGGATTCGACAACTACCTCGCCGTGATCGGCGACCCCGAACTCGGCCGCGCCGTGATCAACACCCTGTGGTTCGCGGTGCTCGCTCTGCTGTTCGGCTTCCCGTTGCCGCTGCTCATGGCCGTGCTGATGAGCGAGGTACGCCGCGGCAAGGGCATCTACTCGGCGCTCGCGTATCTCCCCGTCGTGATCCCGCCCGTGGTGGCGGTGCTGCTGTGGAAGTTCTTCTACAGCGCCGACCCGTCCGGTGTGTTCAACACGGTTCTCGGCTTCGTCGGCATTCCCCCGCAACCGTGGATCCAGGACGCCGTGCAGGCCATGCCCTCGCTCGTGCTCGAGGCGACGTGGGCGGGAGCCGGAGGTTCGATCATCATCTACCTGGCTGCGCTGCTGGGCGTGCCGCCCGAGCTGTATGACGCGGCCGAGGTCGACGGCGCCGGCATCGGGAAGAAGATCTGGCACGTCACGCTGCCGCAGCTGCGCGGCATCCTCTTCATCATGCTGATCCTGCAGGTGATCGCCACCGCGCAGGTCTTCCTCGAACCGTTCCTCTTCACCGGCGGCGGTCCGGCTGGAGCGACCAAGACCGTGCTGCTGTACATCTACGACAAGGCCTTCCGCAACAGCCTGGGCGGCGACTACGGAGAGGCGACGGCCGTCTCGGTGCTGCTCGCCATCGTCCTCGCCCTCCTTTCCTGGCTGTACTTCAAGCTGACCGACCGTTGGAGCACGACGTGAGCCTCACCACCCGCCTGTCGACCCGTGCCGCGGAGAAGGCGGCAGAGAAGGCCGCCGACCGCGTCGGAGATCGCACGGTCATCTCCGACTCCGAGCGCCGGCGCCCCGGCATCCGCGTCGGGATGTCGATCACGCATGTGTTCCTCACCGTCGGGCTGGTCGTCGCCGGCCTCGGCCCGATCCTGTGGCTCGCGAAGTCGGCCATCACGCCGACGCAGGACACCCTGCAGCAGCCGTTCGCGCTGTGGCCGAACGGCATGGACTGGGAGAACCTGTCGACCGCGTGGAACGACATCCACATCGACCAGTACTTCTTCAACACGGTGATCATCGCGCTCGGCGCCTGGTTCGTGCAGCTGTTCATCGCGACGACCGCGGGCTATGCGCTCTCGGTGTTGCAGCCGAAGTACGCGCCGATCCTGAACGCGCTGGTGCTGGCGACGCTGTTCATCCCCGGCATCGTGCTGCTCGTGCCGCTGTACCTGACGATCGTGCATCCGCCGCTGCTGGGGGATGTGAGCCTGCTCAACAACTACCTCGCCGTGTGGCTGCCGATGGGGGCGAATGCGTTCAACATCCTGCTGGTCAAGCGGTTCTTCGACAGTCTGCCTCGTGAGGTCTTCGAGGCCGCGCGCACCGACGGTGCCGGGCCCTTCCGACTGTTCTGGTCGATCGTGCTGCCGATGTCGAAGCCGATCCTCGGCGTGGTCTCGGTGTTCGCGATCATCGCCGCGTGGAAGGACTACCTCTGGCCCATGCTCGTGCTGCCCGACCCGTCGGTGCAGCCGCTGTCGGTGCGGCTGCCCGCCGTGCAGTCGCAGACCGAGCTCGACGTGTTCCTCGCGGCCCTCGCGATCGCGACGCTGATCCCGATCGCGATGTTCCTGATCTTCCAGTCGGTGTTCCTGCGCTCGGCTGGACTCGGGGGTGCGGTGAAGGGCTAGTCGGCTCAGCCGGTGGTCGAGCGCCGCACGATCAGTTCCGGCGGGAACACGGTCTGCCGGGGGATGCTCTCCGGGTCGGAGGCCTCTTCGAGCACGATGCGCAGGGCCGTGCGGCCGATCATCCGACTGGGCTGTCGGATCGATGAGAGCGGCACCGCGGCGGCCGCGGCGAACGGGATGTCGTCGAAACCGATCAGCGCGATCTCGTCCGGGACGAGCACTCGTCCGCCGGCGACGAGCGACTGCAGCAGACCGAGCGCCAGCAGGTCGTTCGCGGCGAACAGCGCATCCGGCCATTCGCGGCGCGGGCGGGTGAGCAGCTTCGCGCCGGCGGCGGCTCCCTCCTCCACCGTCATGGCCGAGGTGGGGACGACTTCGAGGTCGACGTGCACGGAGGCGTTCTCGGCGGCGGCGCGCGCCCCGGCGAGTCGGTCGGTGACCTGACGCATGTCGAACGGGCCGCCGACGAAGGCTATGCGGCGCCGTCCCACCTCGATGAGGTGCTCCACCGCGAGACGTCCGCCCGCGACGCTGTCGACGGAGACCGAGGAGAATCCACTGTCGGCGCTGAACCTGTCGACGAGCACGGTGGCGATCCCGCTGGCCCGGAATCGGCGCAGCTGCGTCATGACATCGCCGTACGGGGCGATCAGGAGGCCACGCACCTGCTGCTCGCGGAAGAGGTCGAGGTAGACCTTCTCACGGGAGGGGTCGTCGTCGGTGTTGCCGTAGAGGATCGCGATCCCGTGACTGGACGCCTCATCTTCGGCGCCGCGCACCACGTCGCTGTAGAACGGGTTCTGCCCGTCGAGGACCACGAAGCCGACGGTCGTGCTGATGCCGGCGCGCAGTTTGCGGGCGGCGTCGTTGCGCACGTACCCGAGTTCCTCGATGGCCCGACTCACGCGCGCCACCGAATCGCTGGAGACCTCTTCCGGGCGGTTGAGGACGTTCGAGACGGTGCCGACGGACACCCCGGCGCGGAGGGCGACATCACGGATGCTGACCGGCACGGCTCTCCTCTCGTCGTCGGGCGGATCACGGTTCGAGCATCGGGGCTTGACCTGAGGCTCGCATCACATACACTAGCCTGAAACCCGCCTGAATCGATTCAGGTAGATTCATTCCGCACAATCATCCCCCTCAACGGAGAGGAAAGCCCGTGGTCGACGAAGCACCCGCCCGCAGTGCTCCCCCCACCGCGCTCGAGCTGCACCGTGTCGTGAAGTCCTTCGGGCCCGTCATCGCGCTGCGCTCCGGAAGCCTCACGCTGCAGTCGCGGTCCATCCACGCCCTCATCGGCGAGAACGGCGCCGGCAAGTCGACGCTCGTGAAGATCATGGCCGGGCTCTACCGCCGTGACTCGGGCGACTTCCGTCTGCACGGCGAAGACGTCGACTTCACGAGCACCGCCCAGTCGAAGGCCGCGGGCATCGCGGTGATCTACCAGGAGCCGACGCTCTTCCCCGACCTCTCGGTCACCGAGAACATCTTCATGGGTCGCCAGCCGACGGGTGCTCTCGGTCGAATCGACCGCAAGGCCATGCGCACCGAGGTCGACCAGATCTTCCGTCGCCTCGGCGTCGCGCTCGATCCTGACCGCATCACTGAGGGCCTCTCGATCGCCGACCAGCAGATCATCGAGATCGCGAAGGCCATCTCGCTCGACGCCAGTGTGCTGATCATGGACGAGCCGACCGCGGCGCTCAGCGGCGTCGAGGTCGATCGGCTGTTCGCGGTCGCGCGGAGCCTGCGCGACGAGGGCCGCGCGATCCTGTTCATCTCGCACCGCTTCGACGAGGTGTTCGACCTGTGCGACACGGTCACCGTCATGCGCGATGGTGCCTACATCGACACGACGCCCATCGCCGAGACCACGGTCGACGACCTCGTGCGGCAGATGGTCGGACGCGACGTCACCGAACTCTTCCCGAAGCAGGCGGCCGAGATCGGCGAACCGCTCCTCGAGGTGCGCGGGCTCACCAGCCCCGGCGTCTTCCACGACATCTCCTTCACGGTGCGCGCGGGCGAGATCGTCGCGCTCGCCGGACTCGTCGGCGCCGGCCGCAGCGAGGTCGCCCGCGCCGTGTTCGGTGTAGACGGCTACCGCGAGGGCGAAGTGCGGATGCTCGGCGCCGGTGTGCCGCGCCGCAACCCCACCGCCGCCATGCGCCACGGCCTCGCCCTCGTGCCGGAGGACCGGCGCAAGCAGGGCCTCGTGATCGATGCGAGCGTCGGCGGCAACATCACCCTCGCCATCCGTCGCAATCTCGCCAAGTGGGGCCTGATCACCACCGGCATGGAGAACCGTGCGGCGAAGATCTGGGCGTCTCGCCTCGAGGTCAAGACGCACGCGCTCGACACCGTGGCCGCCACCCTCTCCGGCGGCAACCAGCAGAAGGTCGTGCTGGCCAAGTGGCTGGCTACCGACCCGCGAGTGCTCATCATCGACGAGCCGACCCGAGGGATCGACGTCGGCACCAAGTCCGAGGTGCACCGGCTGCTCTCGCAGCTGGCGGGTGAGGGGATGGGGATCCTGATGATCTCGTCCGAGCTCCCCGAGGTGCTCGGAATGGCCGACCGCGTGCTCGTCATGCGTGAGGGCCGGATCACCGCCGAGCTCGACCGTGAGGACGCCACCAGCGAGAACGTCATGTTCGCCGCCACGCACGCATCGGAGCAGCACGCATGAGCACCACGGCACTGGCCGCACCGGCACCCGCGTTCGCGAAGAAGCCCGGCGGCATCGGACGCGCGCGCGAACTCGGCATCTTCGCCGCCCTCGTCCTGGTGGTCGTCGCGGCCACCGTGAAGAACCCGAACTTCCTGTTCAGCGCCGACGGGTGGCGCGACCTGCTGCTGACGCCGTCGATCCTCGTGCTCGTGGCCGTCGGACAGGCGATCGTCATCATCACCCGCAACGTCGATCTCTCGGTCGGCTCGGTCATGGGGCTCACCGCCTTCCTGACCGGACGGCTCTTCATCGACGTGCCCGGCATCCCGATCCCGATCGTCGTCATCGCCGCCGTGATCTTCGGCGCTCTCCTGGGGCTGGTGAACGGCGCGCTGGTGGCTTTCGCCAAGGTGCCGGCGATGGTGATCACGCTGGGCACGCTGTATGCCTACCGCGGCATCAACGTGCTCTGGACCGGCAGTGACCAGGTGCACCCCTCCGATCTCCCGAAGGACTTCCTGCGCCTGGGAACCCAGCAGATCCTCACGATCCCGGTGCTCTCCATCGTCGCGATCATCGTGCTGGCGCTCGCCGCCTGGTACATGCGCAACACCCGCGGCGGCCGCGAGTACTACGCGATCGGATCCGACCCGGGAGCCGCCGAACTCTACGGCCTCAAGACCACCCGACGGGTGCTCAGCGCGTTCGTGCTCTCGGGAGCTCTGGCCGGACTCGCGGGTGTGTTCTATGTGACGCGGTACGGATCGGTGAGCTCGCAGGTCGGCTCAGGCTGGGAGCTGGATGCTGTGGGTGCGGCCGTCATCGGCGGCATCGCGATCACCGGCGGCGTCGGCTCCGTGTGGGGTGCGGCCATCGGCGCGATGCTGCTGATGACCATCAACCGGGCGCTGCCCATCCTCGGCATCCCCGACTTCTGGCAGCGCGCCGTGGTGGGCGTGCTCATCATCGGAGCGATCGTGCTCGACCGGCTGCTCGCCGTACGACAGAAACGGCAGCTCATCGAGGCAAGGGACGAATCATGACCACGACCACCACCTCCGGGGTCCGGGTGATCCGGGACTACGACCGGCCCCTGTGGCGACGCATCCTCATCAACCGCGAGTTCGCGACGATCGGTCTGCTCGTGCTGGTCGTGCTCGTGTCCGTCGTGTCGATCCGCGGGTTCGCGCAGCCCATCACCGTCAACTACCTGCTGCTCGACGTCGCCCCGATCCTGCTGATCGCCCTGCCGATGACCCTCGTCATGATCACCGGCGAGATCGACCTCTCGGTCGGTTCGATGGTGGGCCTCGCCAGCGTCGTCACGGGTGTGCTCACCGAGTCGGGCGCACCGTTCGAGGTCGCCGCCCTGGCCGCTCTCGCGGTCGGTGTCATCGGCGGAGCGTTCAACGGCTTTCTCGTCACGGTCGTCGGGCTGCCATCGCTCGCCGTCACGATCGGCACGCTGGCGCTGTTCCGCGGACTCGCCGTCGGCCTGCTCGGGACCACCGCCGTGACCGACTTCCCGGAGATGTGGACGGCACTGGCGAAGGCGAAGATCGCCGGCACCACCATCCCGTACATCGTGATCCCGTTCCTGATCCTGCTCGCGATCTTCGCCGTGATGCTGCACTTCACCCCGTTCGGCCGGGGCATCTACGCGATCGGACTCTCGAAGGACGCGGCCCGGTTCTCGGGTGTGCACGTCGAGCGGACGAAGTTCATCCTCTTCATGCTGTCGGGGGTGGTCGCGGCGTTCGCCGGCATCTTCTACACGCTGCGCTTCGGCAGCGCCCGCGGCGACAACGCTACGGGGCTCGAGCTCCAGGTCATCGCGGCCGTGGTCCTCGGTGGGGTGTCGGTGTTCGGCGGGCGGGGGCACCTGCACGGCGTCGTCGCCGCGGTGCTCCTGATCGGGGTGCTCGGCAGCGGTCTCCGCCTCGCCGGCGTCACCTCCGACGTCATCAACATCATCACCGGTGGCCTGCTGATCTTCTCGGTCGTCGCAGCCAGCGTCCTCGCCTGGGCGCAGCGCGTCCGTGCCAAGGCTGGGCCACCGCTCCGCGTCGCAGCCTCTCCCGCACCATGAGGCAGCCTCTCGTCGTCGGCATCCGCCCACGGCGATCATCACGAAAGGAAGAACAATGACGTTTGCACGCAAGAGGGTCTCGGCGTTCGCCGCCGTGGCCGTCGCCGCAGCGCTCGTGCTGACCGGCTGCGCCGACACCGGCAGCGGGTCGGGCGACGCAGGCTCCGGCGAGGGCGGCGGATCCGACAACCTGTCGATCACGTTCCTGCCCAAGAACCTCGGAAACCCGTACTTCGACACCTCCAGCGAGGGTGGCAAGAAGGCCGTCGAGGAGTTCGGCGGCACGTTTGCCGAGGTCGGCCCGGCCGAGGCCACGCCCGACGCCCAGGTGAGCTACATCAACACCGCCACGCAGCAGGCGGTCGGCGCGCTCGTCGTCTCGGCGAACGACCCGAAGGCCATCTGTGACGCGCTCAACGAGGCACGGGACGCCGGAGTGAAGGTCGTCACCTTCGACTCCGACACCAACCCCGAGTGCCGCGACCTGTTCATCAACCAGGCCGACTCCGAGGGAATCGCCAAGGTGCAGATCGATCAGATCGCCGAGCAGATCGGCGGAGCGGGCGAGATCGCCGTGCTGTCGGCATCGGCCAACGCCACGAACCAGAACGCCTGGATCGAGCTGATGAAGGAGTACGTCGCGAGCGACTACCCCGACATCACGATCGTCGAGACCGTCTACGGCGACGACGAAGACCAGACGTCGTTCGACAAGACGGCGGCCCTGCTGCAGAGCCACCCCGAGCTGAAGGGCATCGTCTCGCCGACCACGGTCGGTATCGCGGCAGCGGCGCGCTACCTCTCCACGTCGGACTACAAGGGCAAGGTCGCGCTGACCGGGCTCGGCACGCCGAACCAGATGCGCGAGTACGTGGAGGATGGCACCGTCACCTCGTTCGCGCTGTGGAACCCGGCCGACCTCGGCTACCTATCGGCCTTCGCGGCCAAGGCACTGGTCGAGGGCGACATCACCGGCAAGGAGGGCGACACCTTCGAGGCCGGTGACCTCGGCGAGTACGAGGTCGGCGCCGACGGCGTGGTCCTGCTGGGAGACCCGTTCGTGTTCAACGCGGACAACATCGGCGACTTCGACTTCTGAGTCGCCTCGCGAGAGGGCGTCGGGGCTTCGGCTCCGGCGCCCTCTTCACGTGCGGCTCGGGTCCTCTTCGCGTACGCCCCGGGGTCTCTTCGCGTACGCCTCGGCGTCGGGCGGACTTCTCGGCGATGGGCGGAGGTCAGCCCCGCGATCGTCCGCCCGACGGCGAGAACTCCGCCCGAGGCGTGGACCCCGCGGAGCGCGAGCGCGGGTCGGCGCGGGTCAGCGCGGGTCGAAGCGCGTCGGAGCGTGCGTCGCGGCGACCACGGCGCGCAGCTCCTCGAGCGACGCGGGTGCGGCGCCGAGGGCCCGGGCCTGGACGAGCACGTTGCCGAGAGCCGTCGCCTCGACCGGACCCGCGAGCACCGGCAACCCCGTGCGGTCGGCCGTGGCCTGGCACAGGAGTCGGTTGAGCGATCCGCCGCCCACGAGATGGATGCTGTCGAGTTCGCGGCCCGAGAGGTCCGCGGCCGTCTGCACGGCGTCCGCGAAGGCCGCGGCGATCGACTCCACGATCGAACGGGTGAACGCCGGTCGTGAGCTCGGGGCATGGTCGCCGAGGACTGCCGCGATCCGCCCTGGCATGTCGCCGGGCGCACTCAACGACGAGTCGTTCGCATCGAACACCGGCACCTCGTCGGCGACCTCGGATGCCGCGGCGAGCAGCTCCGGCAGATCGATGCGTGAACCGTCTTCGGCCTCCCAGGCGCGCACGGTCTCGCTGAGGAGCCAGAGCCCCGTGACGTTGTGCAGGAACCGATAGCGACCGTCCACGCCGAGTTCGTGGGTGAAGTTCGCGGTGCGAGCGGCATCCGTCAGCACCGGCTCCGTGAGCTCCACGCCGACCAGGCCCCACGTTCCGCAGGAGATGTACGCGGAGTGCGGTGTCGACAGGGGAGCGGCGACGACGGCCGATGCGGTGTCGTGCGAGCCGACCGCGATCACGGGCAGGTCGATGCCGATGGTCGCCACGAGCTCGGGCCGAAGGCGGCCGATGGTCGTGCCGGGATCGACGAGCGGCGGCAGGATGCGCGACGGGATGCCGAGGCGACCGGCCAGCTCGTCGTCCCAGTCGCCGGATTCGACGCCCAGCAGACCGGTGGTCGAGGCGTTCGTGCGCTCGGCCACCGCGACACCGGTGAGCAGGAAGGCGATGAGGTCGGGGATCAGGAGCGCAGTATCGGCGTCGGCGAGGCGTTCGTCGACGCGGTACTGGTACAGCGTGTTGAAGGGCAGGAATTGCAGGCCGTTGCGCTGATACAGCTCGGCGAACGGCGCGATCGCGTGCACTTCGTCGACGCCACGCGCAGAGCGCCCATCGCGGTAGTGGAACGGCTCTGCGAGCAGCTCGCCGTCTTTCAGCAGACCGTAGTCGACGGCCCACGAGTCGATGCCGATGCTCTCGATGCGCGGCTCACGGCGCACGGCCTCGGCGAGTCCCGCCACGACGTGCTCGTACAGGGCGCCGAAGTTCCAGTGCAGTCCGTCTGCGCGCTCGACCGGTCCGTTCGGGAACCGCGACACGAGCTCGAGGTCGAGTTTCCCGTCGCCGATCCGCCCGATCATCACGCGCCCGCTGGTCGCGCCGAGGTCGACCGCCGCGACCGCGCGGACGCTCATCGGGGTTCTCCGTTCGTCGAGTGCACGGCATCCGCCCGAGTGCACGGCCGGTCGACGTGAACAACGCGTGCACTCGGCGCGAAGCCGTGCACTCGACGGACGGGAGTCATCGCAGGAACGCCGCGGCGACGCCGGAGTCGACGGGGATGTGCAAGCCCGTGGTGCGGCTGAGCTCGGGGCCCGTCAGGACGTAGACCGCGTCGGCGACGTTCTCGGGGACGACCTCGCGCTTGAGGATCGTGCGGTTGGCGTAGTACTGGCCGAGGTCCTCTTCCGCGACACCGTAGGTCGCTGCGCGGTTCGCGCCCCAGCCCGAGGCGAAGATGCCGGAGCCGCGCACGACGCCGTCGGGGTTGATGCCGTTCACGCGGATGCCGAACTCGCCGAGCTCGACCGCGAGCAGGCGCACCTGGTGGGCCTGGTCGGCCTTGGTCGCGGAGTAGGCGATGTTGTTCGGACCGGCGAAGACCGAGTTCTTCGACGAGATGTAGATGATGTCGCCGCCGAGCTTCTGATCGATGAGCACGCGCGCGGCGGCCTTCGACACGAGGAACGAGCCCTTGGCCATGACGTCGTGCTGCAGATCCCAGTCCTTCTCGGTGGTTTCCAGCAGCGGCTTCGAGAGCGAGAGCCCGGCGTTGTTCACGACGAGGTCGACGCCGCCGAATGCGAGCACCGCCTCGTTCAGCGCGGCCTGCACGGCATCGGCATCCGCGACGTTCGCGGCGACGCCGATCGCGACATCCGTGTTCCCGAGTTCCGCGGCGGCGGCCTGGGCCTTCTCGAGGTCGAGGTCGGCGATCACGACGCAGGCGCCCTCGGCGGCGAGACGGGTGGCGATGGCCTTGCCGATGCCGGAGGCGGCGCCGGTGACGAACGCGATGCGGCCCTGGTGTGTCTTCGGCTTCGGCAGGCGCTGCAGCTTGGCCTCTTCCAGTGCCCAGTACTCGATGCGGAACTTCTCGGCATCCGAGATCGGCGCGTAGGTCGACAGCGCCTCGGCGCCGCGCATCACGTTGATCGCGTTGACGTAGAACTCGCCGGCGACCCGGGCGGTCTGCTTGTTGGCGCCGTACGAGAACATGCCCACGCCGGGGATCAGAACGATGAGCGGATCGGCTCCGCGGATCGCGGGCGACTCGGCGGTGGCGTGCGCGTCGTAGTAGGCCTGGTAGTCGGCGCGGTACTGCTCGTGCAGCTCGTGCAGACGGGCGATCTGCTCCTCGGCGGAGGCCGTGGCCGGCAGGTCGAGGATCAGCGGCTTGACCTTGGTGCGCAGGAAGTGATCGGGGCAGCTGGTGCCGAGAGCGGCGAGTTCGGGCGCCTTCTCGGATGCCAGGAAGTCGAGGACCACGTCGGCGTCGGTGAAGTGTCCGACCATCGGCTTGTCGGTCGATGCGATGCCGCGGACGGTGCCGGCGAGGGCCGCTGCGCGCTCGCGGCGCTCGGTCGCGGCCAGAGCCTCGAAACCGGAGCGGACGCCGCCGAACGGCTGAGCCTTGCCGTGCTCGGCGATGTATGCGGCCGCGGTGTCGATGATCCACAGCGAGTTGGCCTCGGCCTCTTCCGAGGTGTCGCCCCAGGCCGTGATGCCGTGGCCGCCGAGGATGGTGCCGATCGCCTGCGGGTTCTGCTTCTTGATCGCGGCGATGTCGAGTCCGAGCTGGAAGCCGGGGCGACGCCACGGAACCCACACGACCTTGTCGCCGAAGATGGTCGCGGTCAGCGCCTCTCCGTCGGTGGCCGTCGCGATCGCGATGCCGGAGTCGGGGTGCAGGTGGTCGACGTGCGCGGCGTCGACGAGCCCGTGCATCGCGGTGTCGATCGAGGGGGCGGCGCCGCCCTTGCCGTGCAGGCAGTAGTCGAACGCGGCGACCATCTCGTCTTCCCGGTCGATGCCGGGGTACACGTCGACCAGAGCGCGCATGCGGTCGAGGCGCAGCACAGCGAGGCCGCTCTCCTTCAGGGTGCCGAGGTCGCCACCCGAGCCCTTCACCCACATGAGCTCGACGGGCTGCCCCGTCACGGGGTCGGTCTCGGTGCCCTTGGCGGAGGTGTTCCCGCCGGCGTAGTTCGTGTTCTTGGGGTCGGCGCCGAGGCGGTTCGACCGAGCGATCAGGGCGGCGGCAGTGGGGTTCGTCATGACTCTCCAAGACAGGGGCGATGCACACGACCATGTGCACTCATGCTGTTACTTCTTGTGAAAGATAACATGAAACCACGTCAGTGCGAAGTGGTCAGAGGATGTCGGCGGTCTGCCGGAAGGCGTTGAGGCGCTCGTCTCCCGGGTCGAGTTCCGTGATGAGCACCGAGATCTCCTCGCGTTCCAGTGTGCGGGCGACGGAACGGCGCTCGAGCTTGCTGGAGTCGAGGCACACCACCGTGGTGCCGGCGTTCGCGGCCATCGCCTGCTTCAACTCCGCCTCGTCGACCGACACCTCCGAGGTGCCGTCGGTGCTGTCGAGTGCATCTGCCGACGAGAAGAAGATGTCGAAGTACACCGATCGCATGCTCCGGCGCGCGATCGGTCCGACGAGGCTGCCCGTGGTCGGCTCGGCGGTCCCGCCGGAGATCACCGCCGTCACGCCGTCGAGTGGTTGCAGGAGCTGGAACGACTCGAACGAGTTCGTGTACGCCGTGAGTCCGGCTCTCGGGCCGACGATCGAGGCGAGCATGTTGACCGTCGAGGAGGCGTCGAGCGCGATGCTGCCCTGAGCGGGAACGAGCCGGAGCGCCTTCTCGGCGATCGCCCGCTTCGCGCTCGCGCGGATGGCCCGCCGCGCATCGAACGGGCGAGCTCGCGGAGCCGCGGTCGCCCCGCCGCGCACGCGCCGCACGCGCCCCTCGGCCTCCAGCTCGAGGAGGTCGCGCCGGATCGTCATCGACGACACGGAGAAGAGCTCGGCAGCGGCCTCGATCATGACGCCCTGAGGGCTGTTCGCGAGTTCGACGAGTTCGTCTCGGCGGCGCTGCGCCTCGAGATTGCCGGAAAGAGCCATGGGAGGAATCTATCCGGTGCGCGCGAGGCCGACGCTATCGGGTGCGACGTCGACGAGCCGCGACGGACAGGTGGATCAGTGCAGCTCCGAGCGCCACCGCGAGCATGCCGGACAGGAGCGCCGGAAGGGGCTCGGACCCGCTGTCCGCCAGGACGGGGCCGCCCGTCGGCGAAGGATCGGGCGTGGCCGGTGCGGCGGCGAAGCCCACCGATGTCGCTGCGGGCGCGAGCAGCCCGGTGAGTTCGTATGCGACCGGATCGAGGACGTACTCGCCCCCGGACGACACGAGGTCCAGCGCGAGCGAGCACGAGACGTCCGTCGGTCCGAGGCTGCCGCGACCGACGATGCTCGCCGACGTCACGTCGAGCGCGCCGTTCGGGCAATCCGTCTCGATGGCGGGGTCGTCCGCGGGAACGAGACCAGCGGGCAGGGCGAGGTCGAAGCTCCATTCCGGTTTCGCCCCGCTGGGCACGATGGGCGATCCTGCGAGATGCGTATTGGTGACGGTGAGCAGCAGGCGGGCCGGCTGGTCGGCGGCGTAGGCGTCGCCGCTCGGGGGCGCCGCGATCACCGCATCGAGCTGCGGAGTCGTGTCGATGAGGGCGAGGTTGTCGAAGGCGTTGTCATCGCCACCGCCTCCACCCAGGGTGTTGAGCAGCGCCACCTCCATGCTCGTCGACCGCGCCAGCAGCGAGGTGAGTCCGCTGAAGGTCCCCACGTTGTTCCCGTTGATCTGATGGACGGGCAGATCGCACGCGGCGATCGGGCCGGGAAAGGCGTCGACCGGAGCGGACGCGCCGTCGTCCAGGCTCAGTGCCAGGTTGACGGGGTTCGTGGTCCAGCAGTTCGCCTGGGCCACATCGATGGTCGCCGTGTAGTAGTGCCCGACGGTCACCGGCACCACGGTCGCGGCCATCACTCCGGCCGGCGAGTCGCCCTGCGTGTAGGAACTCACCGCGTGGTTCGCTCCGGGTTCGGGGCGGGGCACTGCGGGATACGGGTACTCCGGATCGGATGCCCACGCACCCAGCGTCTCGGCGAGACCGCGCGACTGGTTCCACCCGCTCTGCTGGCAGTCCGCCGCCTGGGAGGCCGTGGGAAGGGTCGAGACGTCATCACCGGCGACGATGAGCCCGTTGCAGAATTGGCCGTTCCAGGCCGGGTCGGCCCGGTACAGCTCCCCGTTGCGGCCGACGTATCCCGGCACCGGCGGGGCGATGCCGTCGTCATAGTCCGCGATCGTCTGCACGAACTCCGGTGTCGCCGGAGGCACGGGGCCCTCGAAGCCCTCATACAGCACTACGGTCGGCGCTCCCATGACTCCCGGCGACCCCGGTGCGGCAGTGGCAGTCGAGGCGCCCGACGCGATGATCACGCCGAGCGCCGCGGTCGCTCCCAGGAAGGGGAGCGACCGACGGGCGCGTGACCTGCGAAGGGCCGGCATGCTCCGAAGATACGCCGTGCATTCCCCGCTGTCGACGGGTGTGGTCAGGCGCCCCAGCCGGCCTGCACGCCGCCGACGCGGTCGGCGGCGATCTTCTGCTGGTAGCCGGACGCAGCGTAGGCGGCCATCGGGTCGGCGGCCAGACCGCGCGACTCGCGCCACTCGGCCAGGGCCGGGCGCACGTCGGTGTAGAACGCATCCATGAAGACGGCGTTCGCGGCGAGCACGTCGCCCGACTTCTGCGCGGCGGTGAGCGCATCGTGGTCGACGAGCAGCGCGCGGGCGGTCATCTCCTGCACATTGAGCACGGAGCGGATCTGGCCGGGGATCTTGTCCTCGACGTTGTGGCACTGGTCGAGCATGAATGCCACATCGGGGTTGTTGAGGCCGCCACCGCGGATGACCTCGAACAGGATGCGGAACAGCTGGAACGGATCGGCCGCGCCGACGATCAGGTCGTCGTCGGCGTAGAAGCGCGAGTTGAAGTCGAACGAGCCGAGCTTGCCGAGGCGCAGCAGCTGCATCACGATGAACTCGATGTTCGTCCCGGGCGCGTGGTGACCCGTGTCGAGGCAGACCATGGCCTTGTCGCCGAGGGCGCTGACCTGCGCGTAGGACGTGCCCCAGTCGGGAACATCGGTGTGGTAGAAAGCCGGCTCGAAGAACTTGTACTCGAGCACCAGGCGCTGGTCTTCGCCGAGACGCGCATAGATCTTCTGCAGCGACTCCTGCAGGCGGTCCTGCCGGCCGCGGAGGTCAGCCTGGCCCGGGTAGTTCGAGCCCTCGGCCAGCCAGATCTTGAGGTCGCGGCTGCCGGTGGCGTCCATCACGTCGATGCAGGCGAGGTGGTGGTCGATGGCCTTCTGGCGGACGCCTGCGTCTTCGTGCGTGAGGGCGCCGAACTTGTACTCGTCGTCCTGGAAGGTGTTGGAGTTGATGGTGCCGAGCGTGACGCCCAGGTCTTCGGCGTGCTTACGCAGATCGTCGTACGAGTCGACGAGGTCCCACGGGATGTGCAGCGCGACCGAGGGGGCGAGGGCGGTGTACTTCTGTACCTGCGCCGCATCGGCGATCTTCTCGAACGGATCCCGCGGGGTGCCGGGGGTGCCGAACACCTTGAACCGGGTGCCCGAGTTGCCGAACGCCCAGCTGGGCAGTTCGATGCCCTGCTTCTCGAGGGTTGCGAGGTGGTCGGGGGAGAGGATGCTCACGATGCACTGCTTTCTGAGTCGGTGGCGGGGGTGGAGTCGTCGTCGGATGCTGCGTGCCCGCCGGCGGTGGCGAGCTGGTCTTCGAGGTGGAACACCTCGGTGAGTGCGGTGGCGGCCTGGTCGGGCCGACCGTCGAGGCCCTGGAAGAACCGGCTCATCTCGGCCTCCCAGCGCGCGGCGACCGGAGAGGCGGCGAGGTACGCCTGGGCGGCGGCATCGTCATCGGTTTCGTAGTAGCCGATGAGGGTGCCGTGACAGCCGAGGAACAGTGTGTAGTTGCGGCGCCCGGCGGCGGCGATCTCGGCCAGCATCTCCGGCCACACCGGAGAATGCCGAGCGAGGTACTCGTCGAGCAGCTCGGCACGGATCTGCAGCTGGAAGGCGACGCGCGTCATGGGGCTCCTCTGCCGTGGTGACGGGAAGGTCTGAATCGTTTCAATACTCATGCTACGCAGGGCTCCGGCTGCCCGTCAAGCCGGAGCCTCGACGATCGATTGCCGTACACTGCGGACAGCATCCGAAGCGACGAGGAGCAGCAGTGGCAGTGAGTGTGCGCGACGTCGCAGCGGCGGCAGGTGTGTCCGTCGGAACGGTGTCGAACGTCCTGAACCAACCGGACAAAGTCGCGGCGACGACGGTCGAGCGGGTGCAGGCGGTGATCGCCGAGCTCGGTTTCGTGCGCAACGATGCAGCCCGCCAGCTGCGCGCCGGTCGCAGCCGCAGCATCGGGCTGATCGTGCCGGACGCGGGCAACCCGTTCTTCGCCGACGTCGCCCGTGGCGCCGAAGCGCGCGCCGACGACGACGCCCTCGCCGTACTGCTCGGCAACAGCGACGAGAACCCCTCGCGGGAGGACAGCTACCTCGACCTCTTCCGCGAGCAGCGGGTGAACGGTGTGCTGATAACCCCCGCATCCGAAGACAGCGACAAGCTGCTGCGCGTGCAGGCGTCGGGCATCCCGGTGGTCTTGGTCGACCGTGAGGTGCCGGGGTCGGCGTTCTGCTCGGTGTCGGTCGACGACGTCGAGGGGGGATTCCTCGCTGCCCGGCATCTCCTGCAGATCGGACGGCGTCGTCTCGCTTTCGTGGGTGGCCCCGAGGGGATCACCCAGGTCGCCCAGCGCCTCGAAGGCGCTCGCCGAGCGGTCGCCGAGGTCTCCGATGCGACGCTCGAGGTGATCCGGATGCCGGCGCTCACGGTGCTGCACGGACGCGCTGCCGGCGAGGAGATCGCCGCGCGTGCCGTGGGAGAGCGTCCGGATGCGGTCTTCGCGGCGAATGACCTGCTCGCGGTGGGGATGCTGCAGGCGCTGACCCTCTTGCGCACGATCCGGGTGCCGGAGGACATCGCGCTGGTCGGCTACGACGACATCGACTTCGCGACCGCCGCCGTCGTGCCGTTGACGTCGGTGCGCCAGCCCGCCCAGCTCATCGGACGCACCGCGGTCGAGCTGCTGCTGCGGTCGATCAGTGATCCCGACGGCGAGTATGAGCGCCGGGTGCGGTTCCGCCCCGAGCTGGTCGTGCGGCAGTCGACTGACGGCTGACCTTCGGCTCACGGCCGGCAGTCACCCCGACAACGGCACCGAGCGCGTATGGGAGCCGTGCCCGAGTTCCTCGACGTCCGAGCCCAGAAGGTCGAGCTCGGCGGTCGCACCGACGGGCACGACGAGGTCGACCTGAAGTTCGTCCTGCTCGACGCGCCACGAGATCGACGCCTTGCCGTACGGGGTGAGCTGTGTCGCCGACGCATGGGTCAGCCCGCCCCCTGGCAGGGGCGCGAACCAGATGCGTCGGTAGCCGGGCTCGGCGGGGGCGAGCCCGGCGACACTGCGGTGCAGCCAGTCGGCGACCGCTCCCAGCGCGTAGTGGTTGAACGAGGTCATGGTCCCGGGGTTGACCGAACCGTCCGGAAGCAGTGCATCCCACCGCTCCCAGATCGTCGTCGCGCCGTGCACGACCTGATACAGCCATGACGGGCAGTCCTTCTCGAGCAGCAGGTCGTATGCGGTATCGACGTGGCCGGTGAGGGTGAGGGCGTCGCACACGAGGGGAGTGCCCACGAAGCCCGTCGCGATGCGGTTGCCGTCGGCATGGACGAGTTCGGCGAGACGATCACCCGCTTTCGCGCGCTGGGCAGGGTCAGGGAGCAGGTCGAACGCGATGGCGAGCGCGTAGGCGGTCTGCGCATCCGAGGGCATCGTGCCGTCGGGCTTCACGTATGCGGCACGGAAGGCTGCTGCGACCTCCGCGGCGAGAGCGGCGTACCGGTCCGCATCCGCTGAGCGGTCGAGCACGCGAGCCATGTCGGCGACGGCGCGCGCCGATCGCGCGAAGTAGGCGGTCGCGACCAGATAGCGGTCGGTTCGCCCATTGCCCGGGTCCTGCGGAGGAGCTGCGGGGTCGAGCCAATCGCCCAACTGGAAGCCCTCGTTCCACAGCCGGTCGGGGCCGGCGACCGATTCGATCTTGTCGACCCATCGCCGGGCGCTCTCGAACTGGGCAGCCAGAACACCGACGTCGCCGAAGCGCTGGAAGAGAGTCCAGGGCAGCAGGGTCGCGACGTCACCCCACGCGGCGCCGGGCCGGATCGGATCCCACACCTTGTGGGTCGGGATGACGGGGACGAACCAGGGGACCGTCCCGTCGGGCAGCTGGTCCGCCTCCACGTCGCGCAGCCAGCCGGAGAGCATTCCCGAGACGTTGAACAGCGTCGACGCGGTCGGGCCGAACACCTGGATATCGCCCGTCCACCCGACGCGCTCGTCGCGCTGCGGACAGTCGGTCGGGATGTCGACGAAGTTGCCCCGCATGCCCCAGACGACGTTGCGGTGCAGCTGCTCGACCAGCGGGTCCGAGCAGGCGAACCAGCCGGTGCGCTCGAGGTCGGTGTGCAGCACGCGCGCGGTGAGCGCGCCGGCGGCGGCGTCCGCATCGAGGTCGCCCGGCCATCCGTCGACCTCGACGTAGCGGAAGCCGTGGAACGTGAACCGCGGCTCCCACTCCTCGCCGTCGGGGCGCCCGGTCAGCGTGTAGTGGTCGGTGGCTCGGGCGCTGCGCAGGGGACGCGTGTAGATCTCGCCTTCCTGCAGCACCTCGGCCGTGCGGAGTGTGACGGTCGAGCCCCGTGGTCCCGTGACGCGGATGCGCACCCGTCCGACCAGGTTCTGACCGAAGTCGAGGATGCGCGCGCCTCGCGGTGAGGTGAGCACGGCGATGGGCGCGACGTCTTCGGTCACTCGGACGGGCGGTCCGGTCGGCACCACGAGGGTGCGCGGGTCGCGAGCGCGCACGGTGACCGGCATCCAGCCGCTGTCGTCGAATGCGGCGGTCGACCAGCCCGGCACCTCCTGCCGCCCGTCGTGGTCCTCCCCGTCGTAGATGCCGGAACGGAGGATCGGGGAGGGCGCGCCCTTCCAGGTGTCGTCCGTCGCGAGGGTCTGACGTGTTCCGTCGGTGTAGGTGATCTCCAGCTGGCCGAGGAACGACAGGTCCCCGCCGAAGATGTTGCGGCGACCGCCCCGCCAACCGAGTCGACCTCGGTACCAGCCGTCGCCGAGCCAGGCTCCGAGCGCGTTCTCGCCGTCGCGCAGCAGGTCCGTCACGTCGTACGTGTAGTAGCGGAGTCGCTCGCGATAGACCGTCCAGCCCGGTGAGAGGGTGTCGGAGCCGACGCGGATGCCGTTGATCTCGGCGTCGTAGAGGCCGTGCGCGGTGGCGTACAGCCGCGCGCGGGCGATCTCGCCGTCGATGAGGAATCCCCGCCGCACGAGAGTCGCCCGACGGGCATCGCTCTCCGGGTTCTCGTCGAGCTCCAGCCCGACCGGCCTCGCGGACCAGTCCTCCGGGTGCAGCAGGCCCGTCTCCAGCCACGTCTCCGGGCTCGGGTCAGACCAGTTGCCATCGGCACCCTGCACCGCGACGCGCACGGCGACGCGATCCCGAGAATCGAGCGCGCGGCTCGGCCAGGGCACCAGCACCTGCTCGGCGGAGGCGACCTCGACGGTTTCCTCTCCCGCGGGGCCGACCACGGTGATCGCGTACGCCTGCTGGCTCCAAGCCCGGGGAGCGTCGCTGAGCGTCCAGCTCAGTCGCGGGCGGGATTCGCCGGTGCCGAGTGGCTCCCGGTGGTGTTCGATGCGCGGCGCGGAGACGGTCGTCATGGTGTTCATCCTTGCGGATGGCCCCTCCTCGCGCCCGCTCAGGCCTCAGACCGTCGTCTCCCGCCGGGGTCGATGCACGTCCTTCGCGCTCGGTATCCCCTTCGAGAAGAGCAGCGAGAAGAGGCTGATCAGGATCAGCCCGAAGAAGGCGATGCGCAGCGACGACAGCTGAGAGTCGCGGTAGACCGTCGCGAGGGTGTCGGCATCCGCGTCGCTCAGGCCGGCTTTTTCGGCGATGGCGGCGACGTCCGCGGCGGGCACGATCGTCACGCCGTGCTCCGTCGCGGCTGCCACGGTCGTCTTCGTGGCGTCGGGCAGGTCGCTCGCCGCCACCCCCGAGGCGAACGACGTCGACAGCGCCCCGATGAGGATCGAGCCGATGAGCGCCGTTCCCAGCGACGAGCCGAGGTTCTGGAACACTCCCTGCAGGCCGCCGACCTCGCTCGTCTCCTTCTCGGTCACACTCGACATGTTCACGTTGCCGAGCTGCGAGGCGAGCAGACCGAGCGCCGCGCCGGCGAGGAACATCCCGGTGGCGAAGAATCCGCTGCGCAGATCGCTGGTGGCGGAACCGAGCAGGATGAGCGCGCTGACGACGAGCACCAGTTGACCGATCCGCACGATCGTGCGCGGAGACAGCATGCGCGAGAGCCGGGTGCCGACGATGGAGAACAGCACGAGGGCGATCGACAGCGGGAAGATCCGGATGCCGGTCTCCAGAGCGTCGAGACCGAGCGTCATCTGCAGGTACACCGGCACCATGAAGAACAGGCCGGCCGTCACCGCGTACTGCGCGCCGAGCACCGACAGCCCGCTGCGGAGGGAGCGGATCGCGAACATCCCGACATGCACGAGCGGCGCGCGGCCGCTGCGTTCGAGGCGCCGCTGCCGGGAGAGGAACAGCGCGAGCAGGACGACCCCGAGCACGATCAGCCATGCGGCGGGGGAGATGCCCAGCGGCGCGATGACGACACCGCCGACGACGGGCGGATTCAGGGGAAGGACCCACCCCCACGTCTTGCTCTGCAGCATGCCGAACACCACGGCCACGAGTCCGAGCGAAGAGAGCGCGACGCTGAGGATGTCGATGCGCACACTCTGCCTCGGCGTCGGATCCGTGACGATCCGCGCGCACAGCACCACGCCGATCATGATGAAGACCTCGGCGACGAAGACATAGCGCCAGTCGAGGTACGTCGTCACGAATCCGCCGATCAGCGGCCCGGCAGCGACGGCCGCGCCGGAGACGGCGCCGATGATCGCGAAGGCGGTGATCCGCTCGCGACCGACATAGTTGTCCGCGACGAGCGCCGCGATCGCCGGGATGACGAGCACGGCACCGAGTCCTTCGATGATCGACCAGCCGAGGAACAGGAACTGCACGTTCGGACTGAGTGCCGTGATCAGCGAGCCGGCGGCGTATACGCACGACCCGATCACGAACGCCCTGCGGCGCCCCCACACGTCGCCGAGCTTCGCGCCCAGCAGCATGAATGCGGCCATCGTGAGCGTGTAGAAGGTGATGGCGCCCTGCATCGCCGCGACGGTGGTGTCGAGGTCGGTGACCACGGTCGAGATCGAGACGTTCATCACGGTGCCGTCGAGGACCATCACGAACTGGGCGGATCCGAGGACGGCGATGACGCCCCATCTCTTCATGACGACTCCTTCGACGGTGCAGCGGGGGCGGCGGCGATCGTGCCGGCGCCGCGCATGATGCGCGCGACGGCTGTGATGAGGAACAGCTGACCGGTGATCGCTTCGGCGACGGCGACCGCCTGAGACGCCGCATTCGCGGGAATGAGGTTGCCGTAGCCGGTGGTCGTGAGCGTCGTGAAGGAGAAGAAGAGCTGGTTGGCGAGGGAGTCGTCGTCGGGGCCGCCGAACATCGGCGCGGAGGAGACGAGGGAGAGCAGATTGAAGACGAAGGTGAAGAACAGGCCGACCAGCACATAAGCGGTGACGGCCGCCAGCAGTGCCTCGGCATTGAGCCCGCGGCGCTTCACCTGGTCCCCGATGATCGCGACGGGGGATGCGAGCAGCGCGATCATCGTCGCGGCGGAGAACGCGATGTCGAGGATGTGGCCGCTCGCGCCGAGGAGTGTCGCCACGATCGTGGCCACCCCGGCGGCCGACAGGATCACCCACGCAACGTGCTGCACCATGCGGGGCGCGGCGGTGACCCGGAAGACCACGGCGACCGTCATGAGGGTCACCAGGAAGGCCCACGGGCTCGGGTTGGCGCCACGCTGCGCGGCGCACAGCGCATACGACACGACGACCAGGGCGGCGACGACCGCATACCCGGATGCCCCGCTGAAGAGCAGATCGGGGCGCCGTTGCTCGACGCGGGACCTCGCTGTCCGTGCGGAGGCGCTCACCGTCCCGGCTCCCCGGTGCCCATCGTCGGCAGTCGCCCGGAGGCGCGGGCAGCGAGGAAGGTCGCGTAGTCCTCCTCGTTCTGATCGGCGTAGGCGTCGGCGAAGGAGCAGATCGCCTCTTCGAACGCCCGGCCCCGGCCGAGGTAGCCGGCGACCTCGAGGCGGTCTCCGCTCCTCGCGTGCCCGCGTGCGAGGGTCTCGCCGCAGATGCGCGCGTAGAGCGCAGCCCCTCTCGGGGTCATCGTCTCCGGATCGATCCCGCCCTTCCAGTCGTGGAGCTGGCGCACATAGAAGTCGCGCGTCACGCCGTCGGTGCCGGTCACCCGCTGCCAGCCGAGGAAGAGGTCGCTGGCTGCCTGCATGAGCCGTTGCCCGCGCACGACCCGTTCTCCCTCACTGTCGTGGGTGCCCGGGCCGAGGAACCGTTCGAGCACCGACGGCTGTGCGGTCTTCGCCTGCAGCAGCAGGGGATCTCTGTCGTCTCTGCCGCTGAGGAGGATGATCCAGGCGCGCGTGCCGACGCTGCCGATCCCGCCGACCGTCCTGGCCATGTGTCGGTAGCGGTACTCGGAGATCGGATGCCGGTCGCCCGGCAGCGTGTCCTGATACGCCGCGAGGAGATCGCGCATGATGCCGACCTCGTCGAGATCCTGAACGGCTCCGGGAAGGAGATCTTCGACCGGCGTCACCAGCGGCGGGTTCGGGATGATCCTCAGCTGGCCGTCCACGACCTGCACCAGTTTCGCGAACGAGCGCATCCGGTGGCGCTTGCGCGCCTTCTTCACGGCCGCGTCAAGCCGCGCGACCGTCTCGTCGTCTACGCGTCGCCGGTCTCGTTCGGCACGGATGCGTCTGCGTGCGCTGTCGGCATCGAACCGTTCGTACCAGGCGTCGAGCACCGGGGCGTCGGCCGCTCGCCGCATGGTCTTCCGATACCCGATGACCGAGGCGCGGACGCACGCCTCGATCTCGGCCGCCGTGAATCCGCGATGGCGTCCGGCCACCGCGAAGCTCGTCGCCAGCCGCTTCAGGTCCCACTCGAACGGCCCGGGGAACGTCTCGTCGAAGTCGTTCATGTCGAAGAGCAGCCGACGCTCCGGCGTGCCGAACAGGCCGAAGTTCGACAGGTGGGCGTCGCCGCACAGCTGCACCGTGATGCCGGTATGCGCCGCGGTGGCGAGGTCCGACGCCATCAGCAGTGCGGAGCCCCGGAAGAAGGCGAACGGCGAGGCGGACATCCGCTCGTATCGCAGGGGCACGATGTCGAGATCGCGGGTCGTGGCCTGCCCCTCGAGCAGCGCGACCGGGTCGGGGCGGTCCGCGCCCGGAAGCCACGGCCCCTGCTGCGAGCGGGGTGCGCGGGTGCGCGCGTCGCGGCCGCGGTTTCGTCGGACGACGAACTCCGGCGCCACCGCATCCGGCGCCGCGAAGTCGTCGCGCCCGTCGGCGTTTCGGTCACTGGCCATGTCGCACCTCGCACCCGTCTGATGACGGCGCGGGATCCGGGTGACCGGGGCGGATCCCCGGGGTCGGGTACGGGCGGCGTCGCATCGCTCATCGTGGCAGTGCACGACGGGCTCGACGTGGTGCACGTCACCCTTTTCGGGCGAGGGCGTGGGGCGGACTGCCTCGCCCCTCAGGCGTCGCTGGTGGTGGCGCGCTTCGCGCTCGCGCCCCGCATGATCCGCGCGACCGCCGTGATCAGGAACAGTTGACCGGTGATGCCCTCGGCGATGGCCACCGCCTGGCCGCCGGTACCGACCGGCACGAGATTTCCGTAGCCGGTCGTCGTGAGCGCCGTGAAGGAGAAGAACAGCTGATTGCCGAGCGAGTCGAGGCTTGCCTCGCCGAACAACGGGTCTGCCGAGATCTGCGACATCAGGTTGTACACGAAGGCGAAGAACATGCCGACGAGGATGTAGGCGGTGATCGCCGCCAGCAGCGCCTCCAGGTTGAGGCCGCGTCGGGTCACCTGGTGGGCGATGACGACCCAGGGGGCGACGAGCAGAGCGATCATCGACGCGGCCGAGAGCGGGATGGCGAGCAGCGGTCCGTCGAGTCCGAACAGATCGGCGACGACGGCGGTGATCCCGGCGACGGAGAGAACGACCCAGGACACCCGCTGCACCATGCGTCGGGCCCGGGTCACATGAAAGACCATGGCGACCGTCGCAAGCATGGGGAGGAAGGCCCACGGACTCGGGTCGGTGCTGGGCTGTATCGCGCACAGGCCGTACGACACGATGAGCAGGACGAGGACGATCCCGTACCCGAGAGCGCGGTCATCCCACCGTCGGCCGACCCGACCTCGTTCGTGCTGTTCGTCCACCGCTTCTGTCAGGGGCATGGCGACTCCACTTCGGTGCGGTGGACGCCGTCGTCCACGATGTGCGGCCAGTATCCCAGCGCCGGAGCGCATCCCCTCTCAGGGCGAGTGCGCGTCGGGGGGAACGGGAGTCGCGGCCCCGGTTCGAGACTGCCCGCCGAACCCGTTATGATGGCTGAGTGCATCCGATCTTCGGGTCGGATCCACGGAGACGTCGCATAGTCCGGCCGAGTGCACCACCCTGCTAAGGTGGAGTCCCCTCACGGGGACCAGGGGTTCAAATCCCCTCGTCTCCGCACTTTCTTTCTTCGCTTGCGGCCCCGGTCGTCTGTCGTTCACGGCAGACTCGAGAGCATGTTCCGCGACATCACGACTGTCGTCTTCGACGTGCTCGGCACCCTCGTCGACGAACCCCGCGGCCTTCGCACCGCCATCGTCGAAGCGGCGGGTCCACCTTCCGACTCCGAGGCGCTGCTCGGCATCTGGCAGGGTCACATCGAACGCGAACAGGCTCGCATCGGGCGGGGCGAACGCGACTACGCCGACACCGAGACTCTCGATCGCGAGGCAGCGCTGCAGGTGGCTGAAGCGGCGGGTCTCGACGACCAGGCTCGCATCGGCCGCCTGGCAGCTGCGGCTGAGCGGCTTCCACCCTGGGACGACTCCGCCGACGGTGTCGCGCGACTCGCGCAGAGGTTCCGCGTGCTCGGGCTGTCGAACGCGACGACGAAGACGCTGCATCGGCTGGGAGCGCACGCCGGCCTCGAATGGGATCTGGCGCTGTCGGCGGACGCTGTCCGCGCCTACAAGCCTGCCCCCGAGGTCTACGCTCTGGCGGTGGAAGCGGCGGGCGGTGATCCGTCGCGAGCGCTGATGGTCGCGGCCCGTGCCTGGGATCTGCGGGGCGCGCAGGCGGTGGGAATGCGCACCGCATACGTGCGACGCCCGGTGGGGGACCCGCCGACTCCGTCAGACGGGTTCGACGGTCGGTTCGACGGACTGCACCAGTTAGCCGCCGCGCTCATCTAGAGTGCGGCGCATCGATCCTCTTCTCTCAGCAGCAGCCGCCCGCCGAGCGCGCGCTGCCGATGGGCTCGACCTCCGTCGACTCGTCCGCGATGCCGAAGCGGATCAGCGCGCGCGGGTCGAAATGGTCATCCGGTGGTGCGACATCGGGCGCCACTGCGTGGAGAAGGGTGAAGTCGGCCGCAGCGCCCACCACCAGCAGGGCTCCGACCGGGAAGCAGTCGATCACGACCTGGAACTCGTTCTCGCGCTGGTGCACGGTCAGCCCGGAGATCGACCAGGCGGTGAACTCGTTCGCCGTCGGCGTGCTGCGCCAGTTCTGCTGCACCACGCCGGTCACCCGCAGCAGTGCGGTGGTGCCACGCAGACGTGTCGACTGTCCCAGCTCCAGGAGCACACCGACGGTTCCGCCGAGCACATCGACGAGGATCCGTGTGATCTGGGAGCCCACCAGCGCATCATCCGTCAGGAACGGATTCTCCCCGTCCGGGAGTGGCGGAAGCGCGCCGGGTACGCCGATGAGCAGGTCGTTCACGTTCATGGCTATTCGCTCTCCCCAGAGATCCCCCGACCGTTCGAGAGTATGTGATCGCGGTTCACAAATTCTGAACGCCGAATGTGAAGGGGCACCAGGGGTGCGGGCGACGCCGACGAGGTGCGCTGCGTTCGTCGTGGCCCTCCGGTAGTCTCACCGGCATGGCCACCGCATCGACGCAGACCCATAAACGCGAGGCTTTCGGATCGCGGAACGTGTTCATCCTGTCGGCGATCGGATCTGCGGTCGGCCTCGGGAACATCTGGCGGTTCCCCTATGTCGCCTATGAGGGCGGCGGTGGGGCCTTCCTCATCCCCTATCTGTGCGCGCTGCTGACCGCCGGCATCCCGCTGCTGTTCTTCGACTACGCGATCGGGCATCGGTTCCGCGGGTCGGCGCCGCTGGCGTTCCGCCGCATGCACAGGGCGGCCGAGCCTCTCGGCTGGTGGCAGGTCCTCATCTGCGTCGTGATCGCGGTGTACTACGCGGTGATCATCGCCTGGGCGGCCATGTACACGTGGTTCTCGGCCCAGCTCACCTGGGGGCCGGGCAACGAGAACGACTTCTTCTTCATCGACTTCCTGCGGTCGGCGGACGTCGCGGAGGTCGGCGTCTCGACCGAGTTCGTGCCGCAGGTCGGCATCCCCCTGGTCGTGGTCTGGCTGATCGTGATCGTGATCATGGCGCTCGGCGTGAAGCGCGGCATCGGCCGCGCGAACATGATCCTGATGCCGTTGCTCACCGTGATGTTCGCGATCCTCGTGGTGCAGTCGCTCTTCCTCCCCGGTGCGATGGAAGGTCTGAACGCGTTCTTCACCCCGAACTGGGAGGCGCTCGCCGACCCGGGCGTCTGGGCCTCCGCCTATGGGCACATCTTCTTCTCGCTGTCGGTCGCCTTCGGCATCATGGTGACCTATTCCTCCTATCTGAAGCGCAAGACCGACCTCACCGGATCCGGGCTGGTCGTGGCTTTCGCCAACTCCGGCTTCGAGATCCTCGCCGGTATCGGCGTCTTCGCCGCACTCGGGTTCATGGCGCAGGCACAGGGGACCGAGGTCGCCGGCGTCGCGTCCTCGGGCATCGGGCTGGCGTTCATCGCCTTTCCGACGATCGTCTCTCAGGCCACCGGGGGCTCGATCATCGGTGTGCTGTTCTTCGGCGCGCTCGTGTTCGCGGGGGTCACCTCACTCATCTCGATCCTCGAAGTGATCGTCGCCGCGCTGCAGGACAAGCTGGGCTGGGCGCGCGTGCGCACGACGCTCACGGTGGCCATCCCGCTCGCGATCGTCTCGATGGCGCTGTTCTCGACCACCACGGCGCTCTCCGTGCTCGATACGGCGGATGCCTTCGTCAATGCGTTCGGCATCATGGCCGTCGCGCTGGTGGCGGTGATCATCGTGGCGTGGCTGCTGCACAAGCTCCCGGTGTTCGTCGAGCACCTCAACCGCCGCTCCAGCTTCCGGGTCGGACTGCTCTGGAAGCTGCTCGTCGGCGTGCTCGCGCCGCTCGTGCTCGGTTACCTGCTCGTCAGCGAGCTCATGGCGAAGATCAACGAGCCGTACAGCGGGTACCCGGGGTGGTTCCTCGCGATCTTCGGCTGGGGCATGGTGATCGCCCTGGTCGTGTTGGCGCTGCTGCTGTCGGCGCTGCCGTGGAGCGGACGCTCGCACGCGAAGGACGACCCGGAGTACGACGAGTTCCTGGTCGAGGAGCAGTACGAGCCGGATGCGGAGACGTCGGCTGTTCCGATCGTCGCGACGCCGGAGAAGGGAGAACGCGCATGACCACGACAGCGATCGTCATGATGATCATCGCCATGGTCACGATCTGGGGCGGCCTCGTCGCCGCGATCGTGAATCTCGCCCGTCATCCCGAGGCCGCCGAGAACGAGCCGGCGCCGCCCGTCGAACTCTGACGGGGAGCCGATCGCATCCGACCGGAGAAGTCGGGTGCCGGCGGCGCTGGCGCGGCGACGATGGTGGGGAAAGGAGGACCTCATGATCGGAACGCTCAACGCCCTGGTCGACCGCGTCGAAGCCACTCGCTCCGACGAGATCGACGTCGCCGGGTTCGCACGTGAGCACGGCACGACCGAGTACCACCTGCGTCGGATGTTCTCGGCGCTGGCTGGCATGCCGCTCTCGGAGTATGTGCGGAGGCGTCGCATGACGCTTGCCGGCGCGGAACTCGCGGCCGGTGCCCCGAGCCTGCTCGACGTGGCCGTGCGCCACGGGTACGGCTCGGTCGAGGCTTTCGGCCGTGCCTTCCGTGCGGTGCACGGCATCGGCCCGGCCGACGCGCGCCGAGACGGGGGTCCTCTCCGCACACAACCCACGCTCCGGTTCCGCCTGAGCGTCGAAGGGAGCATCCCGATGGACGTCACCATCACCCACCGTCCCGCGTTCGTCCTCGCCGGTCACGCCGCCGAGGTCCCGCTGATCCACGAGGGCGTCAACCCGCACATCCAGGCGCACATCGCCGCGATCGCGCCCGAGGAGCACGCGCGCCTCAAGGCGCTCGCCGACGCGGACCCCGCGGGGATCCTCGCGATCACCGCCGATGTCGAGCCCGACGCACCGGAGGGCACGCTGCTCACATATCTGCACGGCGTCGCCCTGCAGGCCACCACCGCGGTGCCCGACGACCTCGATTCCCTGCGCCTCGACGAAGGGTCCTGGGCGGTCTTCGCCGCGCGGGGTGCGTTCCCGGCGACGCTGCAGAACCTGTGGGCGGCCACGGCGACCGAGTGGTTCCCGTCGAACCCGTGGCGGCTGCGGCCCGGCCCCTCGATCGTGCGGTACCTCGAATTCACCGGCGACTTCGCGTCGTGCGAGCTCTGGTTGCCGATCGAACAGGGCTGAACACCCGATGCCCCGCGTTGGACACCGATCAGCGCGGGGCATCGCCCTTCCTCGGCGGGCGATAGGTGCCGATGATCGCGGCGATGAGGTCGGAGTAGGCGGCATCCTGGCTGGAGAAGCTGCCGTTGTTGCGGCCGTGCCGCAGCACCTCGACACGGTCGGACACCGCCTGCACGTCGGCGATGTTGTGACTGATGAACACGACGCCCAGACCGAGCTCCCGCAGCTGCTCGATGTGGGTGAGCACGTCGGCGGTCTGCGCGACGCTGAGCGAGGCGGTCGGCTCATCGAGCACGACCAGCCGGGGCTGGCTGATGAGGGTGCGCGCGATCGCCACGGCCTGTCGCTGGCCGCCGGACAGGGAGTTGAGCGGCGTGCGGGTCGACGGGATGTTGGCCGCCAGATCGGTCAGCGCCTGCCGGGTCGCATTCTCCATCTCGCCTTCGCGCAGCATGCCCTTGGAGGTGCGCAGCTCGCGTCCGAGGAAGACGTTGGCCGTGACGTCGAGGTTCTCGCAGACGGCGAGGTCCTGGAAGACCGTCGCGATGCCGAGTCGATTCGCCTCGGCGGGGGAGGAGATGTCGACGCGCTCGCCGTTGATGCGGATCTCGCCGGAGGTCGGTGTGAGCGCGCCGGCGATGACCTTGGCCAGCGTCGACTTGCCCGCGGCGTTGTCGCCCACGAGACCGACCACTTCGCGGGCGTTCACCGTGAAGTCGACGTCGGTGAGCGCTTCGACGGCACCGAAGCGCTTCGTGATGCCGCGCAGGGTGAGCAGCGGCTCCGCCTGCGACGCCGAGAGAGTCATGGGCGTCCCTCGAGAAGCTGGGAGGGGTCGGTCGACTGCAGGATGTGGATGGTCGCGCCGACGAGCACCGTGTCCTTGCCGAACGACGCGGGGATCGGTTCGCGGCGAGGAGCGCGCCGCTGTGGCGCATGCTCGCGCAGCGCCGCGGCGAACGGCAGCAGGAAGACCGGGCCGGCGTCGGTCAGCTCACCGCCGATCGTGATGATCTCGGGGTCGAGCGTCTGACAGACACCCGCGACCACGCGGCCGAGCGTCGTACCCGCATCGGACACGACTCGCGCGCAGCCAGGGTCGCCGGCGGCGGCGCGGGCGATGACGTCCTTGAAGGTGACCTGGCCGTAGGCGGCCCGCAGCGGTGCCGTGACCGCCTCAGCTCCGACGACGGTCTCGAGGCAGCCGCGCTGCCCGCAGGGGCAGATGGACCCGGCGGGGTCGACCTGCACGTGCCCGATCTCACCCGCCGTGCCGCCGCGTCCGCGGTAGAGCTTCGAATCGATGATCACGCCGGCGCTCGTCGTGTACGAGGCGTTGACGAACAGACTGTCCGAGACGTCCCGAGCCGTGCCGAGCGTCGCCTCGGCGAGCGCGGCGAGGTTGGCGTCCTTCTCCACCAGCACCGGGCATCCGAGGCGCTGCTCGACGACCGCGGCGATGGGCTGCGATTCCCACCGCCGCATGACGCCGGGATAGGCGACCAGACCGGTGTCGGGGTCGATGGGCGCCGGAATCGCGATGCAGAGGCCGATCAGCTCATCGGCTTGCGCCGCGATCATGTCGAGCATCTCGATGATGAGGAGCGTGATGCGATCGAGCACCGTGTCCTCGGCGTGGTCGGCGGGCAGCGGCATCGACCGGTCGGCGAGAACCGACTGCCCGACGTCGTTGAGACGCACCCGCATGCTGCGGCTTCCGATGTGCACGGCGGCCACCAGCCCGGCACGCCGGGCGATGGTGACGAGCTGTGCGCGACGGCCACTCCGCGAGGTGGGGTGGGTCTCCACCAGGCCCGAGAGCGAGAGCTCCTTCACGATCGCCGACACCGTCGCCGTCGACAGGGTGGTCGCTTCGGCGAGCTCGACCTGGGTGAGCCCGCCGAAGCGCTTGACCGCGTCGACGATCTTGGCCGTGTTGGCCTCGCGCAATCCCGATTGGGAACCGCTCGACCATCTGCTCATAGCGGGAGCATATCGCGTGGGATCGGCACGGCCGGGGTCAGCGTGCGGCACCCGCCCGACGCTTGTTCCAGACGTCGAACGCGACGGCGATCAGGAGCACCAGGCCCTTCACGACCTGCTGCGTCGCCTGGTCGAGTCCCATGAGCTGCATGCCGTTGCTCATCACCGCCATGATCAGACCGCCGACGATCGCTCCGCCGACGCGCCCCACGCCACCGGTGACGGCGGCGCCGCCGATGAAGCAGGCAGCGATCGCGTCGAGCTCGAACATGTTCCCGGCTCCCGGCTGTGCGCCGTTCGTGCGTGAGGAGAAGACGACTCCGGCGACACCGGCGAGCAGTCCCATGTTCACGAAGATCCAGAAGTTGACCCGGCGCACGTTGACGCCGCTCAGCAGGGCGGCGTGAAGGTTGCCGCCGATCGCGTAGACGTGACGCCCGAACACGCTCTTCTGCGTGATGACCGAGTAGGCGATGATCAGCACGGCGAGGAGGATCAGCACGAAGGGGAGACCGCGGCTGGTGGACAGCTGGTAGCCGAACCACATCACGACGGCGGCGATCAGGGCGATCTTCAGGATGAACCAGCCCAGCGCCTCGACCGACTGCTGGTGCGCGACCTTCGAGCGTCGGCTGCGTACCTGCCACACCGCATAGCCGCCCACGCCGATGGCGAAGATCACGAGGGTGAACACGTCGACCCCGTAGCCGCCGAAGAGTCCGTTGAAGAATCCGTTGGCTATCGAGTAATAGGTGCCGCCGAAGGGCGACAGCGAGACGTTGCCCAGCACGATGAAGGTCAGACCGCGGAAGAGCAGCATGCCGGCGAGCGTCACGATGAACGCCGGGATGCCGACGAACGCCACCCAGAAGCCCTGCCATGCCCCGACCAGGAGGCCGACCACCAGCGCGGCGATGACGCCGACCCACCAGGGCAGCTGCATCCGGATCACGAGGACCGCGGCGGTGGCACCCGTGAGGGCGACGACCGAGCCGACCGAGAGGTCGATGTGACCGGCGATGATGACGATCACCATGCCGATCGCGAGGATCAGGATGTAGGAGTACTGCAAAACGATGTTCGTGAGGTTCCCCGGGGAGAGGAACGTCGGGTTCAGGATGGCGAAGAAGGCCACGATCGCGATGAAGGCGACGAGGATGCCGCTCTGGCGCAGGTTGCGCGTGGCGAGGCTCAACAGGTTGGTGACGCCGGTCATCGTTCGGCCGTCCTTTCGACAGTCATGAGTTGCATGAGGTTCTCCTGGGTGGCCTCGGCGGCCGGCAGCTCGCCGGTGATCCTGCCGAAGGCCAGGGTGTAGATGCGGTCGCAGATGCCCAGCAGCTCGGGCAGCTCGGACGAGATGACGAGCACGCCCTTCCCGGCCGCGACCAGGCGGTTGATGATCGTGTAGATCTCGTACTTGGCGCCGATGTCGATGCCGCGCGTGGGCTCATCGAGGATCAGCACGTCGGGCTCCGTCTGGATCCACTTGCTCAGCACGACCTTCTGCTGGTTGCCGCCGGAGAGGTTGCCCACGAGCTGGAGCACACTGGGCGTCTTGATATTCATCTCGGCGCGGTACTGCTCCGCGATCCGGAGTTCCCGGTTCGCGTCGATCCAGCCGCCGGGGCTGATCATCCGCAGCGACGCGAGGGTGATGTTGTGGCGGATGTCGTCGATGAGGTTCAGCCCGAACTTCTTGCGATCCTCGGTCGCGTAGGCGATCCCGGAGCGGATGGCGGCGCTCGTGGTCGACGTGTCGACCTCTTTGCCGCGGACGAGCACTCGTCCCTTCGCGTTCCGCCCGTAGGTGCGGCCGAAGACGCTCATGGCGAGTTCCGTGCGTCCGGCGCCCATCAGCCCGGCGATGCCGACGACCTCTCCCGCGCGCACCGTGAGGGAGGCGTCGTCGACCATGATCCGTCCCGGCTGGGTCGGGTGATGCACGGTCCAGTTCTCGATCCGCAGCACCTCCTCGCCGAGTTCCGGCACCCGCTCCGGGAAGCGGTGGGCGAGGTCGCGCCCGACCATGCCGCGGATGATCCGGTCCTGCGTCGAGGCCGGATCGCTCATGTCGAGCGTCTCGATGGACCGGCCGTCGCGGAGGATCGTCGTGCGGTCGGCGATCGCGTCGATCTCGTTGAGCTTGTGCGAGATGATGATCGACGTCATCCCGCCGTCGCGCAGCCGCCGGAGCAGGTCGAGCAGGTGCGCCGAGTCGGTGTCGTTGAGCGCGGCGGTCGGCTCGTCGAGGATGAGCAGGCGCACGTTCTTCGACAGTGCCTTCGCGATCTCGACGAGCTGCTGCTTGCCCACGCCGAGCTGACCGACCGGCGTGGCGGGGTTCTCGTCGAGGCCGACCTGGGCGAGCAGCTGCGAGGCCTCGGAGTTCGCGCGGTCCCAGTCGATGAGTCCGCCCGCCCCGCGACGCTCGTTGCCGAGGAAGATGTTCTCCGCGACGCTGAGGTAGGGGATCAGCGCGAGCTCCTGATGGATGATCACGATGCCGACGTGCTCGGAGTCGCTGATGGATCCGAACTTCGCCTCCTCGCCCTCGTAGACGATCTCGCCCTCGTACGCACCGTGCGGGTAGACACCCGACAGCACCTTCATGAGAGTGGACTTCCCCGCCCCGTTCTCGCCGCAGATCGCATGGATCTCGCCGCGGCGGACATCGAGGTCGACGCCCTGGAGCGCCTTGACGCCGGGAAAGCTCTTCTCGATCTCCCGCATCTGCAGTACCGGTGTCGTCATGAACCGGCTCCTTTCCGTCGAGAGGGGCGTGACGTCGTGTCGACGTCACGCCCCGGAGCGATGATTACTCGGCGACGCCGGAGTCGACTTCGGCCTGGGTCCAGTAACCCGAGTCGACCAGCAGCGGGGTGATGTTGTCCTTGTAGACGATGTCCGACTGCAGGAGGTACGACGGCACGACCTTCACGCCGTTGTCGTAGGTCTCCGTGTCGTTCGCCTCGGGCTCCTCGCCCTCGAGCATGTCCTCCGCGACGACGACCGACTGCTCGGCGAGCTTGCGCGTGTCCTTGAAGATCGACGCGAACTGCACGCCCTGATCGATCAGGCTGATGGAGCCGATCTCGGCATCCTGTCCGGTGACGATCGGGAGACCGTCGGCGATGGTCGCGCCGAAACCGCCGGTGCCCTGGAGTGCCGTGATGATGCCCCGCGAGATCCCGTCGTAGGGGGAGAGCACTCCATCGAGCTTGGTGCCGCCGCCGTACGTCGAGGTGAGCAGATCCTCCATGCGCTTCTGCGCGGTCTCCTGCTGCCAGCGCAGGATCGCCGCCTGCTCGATGTCGGTCTGACCCGACGGCACCGAGAGCACGCCCTCGTCGATGTAGGGCTGCAGCGTGTCCATCGCCCCCTGCCAGAAGAAGTGCGCGTTGTTGTCGTCGAGCGAGCCGGCGAAGAGCTCGATGTTGAACGGGCCCTTCTCTCCGGTGTCCTTGCCGTCCTCGTCGAGCACACCGAGGCCGACCAGCAGCGAGGTGGCCTGCTGCACGCCGACCTTGTAGTTGTCGAACGTCACGTAGAAGTCGACGTTCTCGCTGTCGCGGATGAGGCGGTCGTAAGAGATGACCGGGATCTTCGCTGCCGCAGCGGCGTCGAGCTGCGACGACAGCGCGGTGCCGTCGATCGCGGCGATGACCAGGAGGTCGGCGCCCTTGGTGATCATCTGGTCGATCTGCTGGCCCTGCGTCGGGATGTCGTCGCCGGCGTACTGCAGTTCGACCTGATAGCCGGCCTTCTCCAGCCCCTCCTGCACGGCGGTGCCGTCGGCGATCCAGCGCTCGGAGGTCTGCGTCGGCATGGACACGCCGATCAGCAGGTCACCCTTGTCGCCGGAGGCCTTCGTGTCGCCGCCCGCGGAGCCGGCTCCGCCGCCGCCGCAACCGGCGAGGGCGAGGACTCCCGCGAGGCCGAGGGCCGCGAGTGCATACTTCTTCTTCATTCCGAGCTCCTTTGCTGTGCAATGCGTCCTCCGGCCGAAGTCCGGAGGGTCAGCGTCCCGGCCATTCGGGATCCGCCTCGGATCACTTTCTTGAGTTCGAGACTCGAAGTCAAGGGAACGTGATCGTTTCGTGATGATCCACGTTAGATGGCCGGATGGCCCAGAACCCTCCCGGACGACCGGAGATTTGCGCCCGAAGAACGAAAAAGGCCGGAGTTACCTTCGAGACTCGAAGGTAACTCCGGCGAGACCGACTCCCGTGTCTGTACCTCGTGTCACACTGGGCGCACGGAACCAGGGAGGCACGTCATGGCGGCGATCGACCCCAAGAAGACCCTCGACGCGTATCGGGCGAAGCGGGGTGAGTTCCGCATCGTCGAGGTGCCGCCGATGCAGTATCTGATGATCGACGGCGCCGGAGACCCGAACACCTCTCCGGCCTATTCGGAGGCGGTCTCGGCCCTGTTCCCCGTGGCCTACACGCTCAAGTTCGCCAGTCGGAACGAGCTCGGCATCGACACGGTGGTGATGCCCCTCGAGGGACTCTGGCACGCATCCGACATGGAGTCGTTCACCACCCATCGCGACAAGTCGGCCTGGCAGTGGACGCTCATGATCATGGTCGGCGACCACATCACGCCTTCCATGTTCGCCGACGCGGTGGAGTCCGTGGCGCAGAAAGCGGCGAAGAAGAAGGAGCCGGTGCCTGCACTCGGAGCCGTGCGGCTCGAGACCCTCCACGAGGGGACGAGCGTGCAGACTCTGCACGTCGGTCCGTTCGACGACGAGGGGCCGGTCCTCGACGACCTGCATCACCGCTTCATCCCCGAGCACGGTCTGACGATGAGCGGTCTGCATCACGAGATCTACCTGAGCGACCTGCGTCGCACCGATCCGGCGAAGTTGCGCACCATTCTCCGGCAGCCCGTGTCTTCGAGCGTCTGATGCCGAGAGGCGCCGGGAAAGCAAGCCCCTCCACCGCGTCCGCTGCCGGCGATACCCTTCAATGATGAGCACGGTCAAGCACGCTGCGCGCGTCGCCAAGGGGTCCACCGCCTTCCGCCGCATCGCCCGTGTCGGGTTCGTCGTCCTCGGCCTGATCCACGTCATCATCGGCGCGATCGCCATCACCATCGCCGCGGGGGCGTCGGGAGACGCCGACCAGGATGGCGCGATGGAGCAGATCCGGAACAACCCGGTCGGCGGATTGCTGCTCGTGCTCGTCGCCACCGGCCTGATCGCTCTGGCCGTGTGGCAGATCGCGAGCGCGTTCCTCGCCGCCGACCCCGCCGAGACGAAGAAGTGGGGGCAGCGCGTGAAGCTCTTCGGCATCGCGCTCGCCTACCTCGTGGTCGCGGGCATGGCCCTCATCTACGCGCTGGGTGGTAACGCCGATTCGGAGACGGCGTCGAAGACCCTCAGCTCCGTGGTGCTTTCCGCTCCGGGCGGGGTCGCCCTGCTCGTCGTCATCGGACTGTCCGTGGTGGGCGTGGGGATCGGGTTCGTCGTGGGCGGCTTCACGCGCGGCTTCGAGAAACTGCTCGACCTGCCGACGGGAGTCGCACGCGGTGGCATCGTGACGCTCGGGGTGATCGGCTACTTCGGCAAGGGCATCGCGGTGGGGGTGACCGGCGTACTGTTCGTGGTCGCCGCCGTCACGCAGGATCCGGAGAAGGGCGCGGGGCTCGATGCGGCGCTGCACAGTCTGCTGGAGCTGCCGCTCGGCGGACTCGTGCTGGGAGCGGTCGGCGCGGGCTTCGCGATCTACGGGGTCTTCTGCATCGCCCGGGCGCGCTTCGCCCGCATGTGAGCAGGGCCGCGCCGGGCGTTCACGCGGTCGCGGGCTTCTCGCTCCAGACCAGCAGGAACGCCCCGAGCGCGATCATGAGCCCGCCGCCGGTCGCACCCATCGCCTCGATGCGGCGAGGCGAGCGGCCGAACCAATCGCGGGCGGCGCTGGCGAGGAGGACCCAGACGGCATCGCACGTCACGCCGATGACGACGACGATCACGCCGAGCAGGAAGAGCTGCGCGGGGACGGAGCCCGCGTGCAGATCGACGAACTGCGGCAGGATCGCGAGGAAGAACGCGATGGACTTCGGATTGGTGACTCCCACGACGAAGCCCTCGGTGAGCAGCCGCCATCCCGAGCGCCGCGCCGGAGCGGCGACCATCGCGCGTGCCGCATCCTTCCGGTGCCGGATGGCCTGGATGCCGAGGAAGATCAGGTAGCCGGCGCCGAGCACCTTGACGATGGTGAACAGCACGGCCGACTGGGCGATGATCGTGCCGACGCCGAGCGCGACCGCGACGACCAGAACGATCGAGCCGATCGCCGTGCCGAGGATGCTGAGGAACCCGCCCATCCGCCCGAGAGCCATGGCCCGGCCGATCGTGAACAGCACGGTCGGCCCGGGGATCACGACCATGACGAACGCCGCGACGACGAAGGCGAGCAGCGTGTCCGGGGCGATCATGGGTCGAGCCTAGGGGTGCGGGCGTCGGGCGGTCGAGAGCCCGACCGCCCGACGCCGGTCGGTCAGGACTGGCCCCAGAAGCGGTCCTCCGCCTCCTGGTCCTCGCTGATGAGCCAGACCTCGGCGATGCGATCGCCGGCGACGCGGAAGACGTCGACGCCGTGCTGGTCGAGGTCGTCGTGTCCGGCACGCTGCGCGCGGAAGCGCACGGTGGCGGAGACGAGGTCGCCGGCCTCCGTCGCCGAGTCGGTCTCGAGCACGAACGTGCCGCCGCTGAGCTCCATGAAGCGGCCGAGGTGGGCGAGGATCGCGTCGGGGCCGACGTGGTCGCCGGACGCCTGGTTGCCGCCGGGCTGGTGCCAGACGGCCTCCGGATGGAAGGTGGCCGCCAGGGCCCCCATGTCTCCCGCGGCCAGGGCCGCACCGTACTGTCCTACAACGTCGATCGCCGACATGATGCTCCTTCTCGAGTGGTCGGTACTGTGGAGCATCCAGCGTCTCGCCGAGGGCGCGGTTACTTCAACGTCACCGGGAGGAGCAGCGCATGTCGCGCACGTGGACGGTGTTCTCCGCCAGCTGCCCGTCTCGGGCATCGCTCGCCCGCATCGCGAACAAGTGGACCGCGATGATTGTCGTCCTCCTGCACGAGCAGCCGCTGCGCTTCGGCGAGCTGCACCACCGGATGGACGGGATCACGAAGAAGGTGCTCGTCGACACGCTCCGGGCCCTCGAACGCGACGGGATGCTGGAGCGATCGGTCGGCGACGACGGCCATTCGCGCTACCTGCTCACCCCGCTCGGACGAAGCCTGCACGAACCGCTCCAGGCGTTGCAGGTCTGGGCGGAGTCGCACGTGGAGGATGTGCTCGACGCACAGGACCGCTACGACGAGGTCGCCGACGCGAAGACGCTCGACGGTCGCTGACCCGCGGGCCCACCCCGGGCTCACAGGTGGGAAACTGGAACGATGAGCGTTTCTTCCGGTGTCGACGTGATCGCCCCTCTGAGCGAGACCGAGGTGCAGCGCATCCGCGGGGACTTCCCGATCCTGCACACGCAGGTGCAGGGGCATCCGCTCGTGTACCTCGACTCGGGCGCGACATCGCAACGTCCGTCGGCCGTGCTGGATGCCGAGCGCGAGTTCTCGACCACCATGAACTCGGCCGTGCACCGCGGGGCGCACACGCTCGCCGCCGAGGCGACCGAGTTGTTCGAAGACGCTCGTGGCACTCTCGCGCGTTTCATCGGGGCCGCCGACGACGAGGTCGTCTGGACCTCGAACGCGACCGAGGCGATCAACCTCGTCGCCTACTCGCTGTCGAACGCGTCGCTCGGTCGCGGGGGAGCGGTTGCAGAGCGGCTCCGGCTGCGTGAGGGCGACGAGATCGTCACGACCGAGATGGAGCACCACGCGAACCTCATCCCGTGGCAGGAGCTCGCGGCCCGCACCGGCGCGACGCTGAAGGTGATCCCGCTCGACGACGACGGTGCACTGCGCCTCGACGCCGCCGCCGAGCTCATCACCGCGCGGACGAAGCTCGTGGCGTTCACACACGTCTCCAACGTGCTCGGCGTGATCAATCCGGTCGAGCGCCTGGTCGCTCTCGCCCGCGAGGTCGGCGCCCTGACGCTGCTCGACGCCTGTCAGTCGGCACCGCACCTGCCGCTCGACGTGCGAGCCCTCGGCGTCGACTTCGCCGTGCTGTCCGGCCACAAGATGCTCGGTCCCACCGGCATCGGGGTGCTCTACGGTCGCCGCGAGGTCTTGGCCGCGATGCCCCCGTTCCTCACCGGCGGCTCGATGATCACCACCGTCACGACGACCGAAGCCGAGTATCTGCCGCCGCCGCAGCGGTTCGAGGCCGGCACGCAGCGGGTGTCGCAGGCCATCGCGCTCGCCGCAGCCGTGGACTATCTGACCGAGGTGGGGATGTCGCGCATCGCCGCGCATGAGGCCGCCTTCGGACGTCGGCTCGTCGACGGGCTCAGTGCGATCGGCGGGGTCCGCGTGCTCGGTGCCGGGATCGACATGCCGCGCGTGGGGCTCGCGAGCTTCGACGTCGCCGGCATCCATTCGCACGATGTCGGGCAGTTCCTCGACGACCTCGGCATCGCCGTGCGCGTCGGACATCACTGCGCCCAGCCGCTGCACCGGCGCTTGGGCGTCACCTCGTCCACCAGGGCGAGCACCTACCTGTACACGACAGAGGCCGAGGTGGACGCCGTGATCGCGGGCGTCGCCGGAGCGATCGACTTCTTCCGGAGGGGCGCATGAGCGACCTGCAGAACCTGTATCAGGAACTGATCCTGGACCACTCGCGCACCCCGCACGGCTACGGGCTGCGCGACGAGATCCCGGCGCAGTCGCATCAGCTGAACCCGACCTGCGGCGACGAGATCACGCTGCAGGTGCACCGCAGCGCCGACGGTGCTGTCGAGGCGATCGCGTGGGAGGGCCACGGCTGCGCGATCTCCCAGGCCTCCGCCTCCCTGCTGGCGGAGCTCGCCGAAGGACTCAGCGTCGAAGACCTCGAGATCCGCATCGCGGCGTTCCGCGAGGCGATGCGCTCCCGCGGCAAGATCGAGCCCGACGAAGAACTGCTCGGCGATGCCGCAGCCCTCGGCGGGGTGTCGAAGTACGTGGCGCGGGTCAAGTGCGCCATGCTCGCCTGGGTCGCCGCGGAAGACGCGCTCACCCGCAGCTGAGGTGCAGGATGGATGCATGCCCGTGCATCTGAAGCCGCTGCCCTCGGAACGCTTCGACGAGTGGCGGGGCGCGGCCAGGCAGCGCCTCATCGACGGCAACCGGGCATCGGGCAGACGTGTCGGGGACGACGCGGTCGCGTTCGCCGATGAGTACTTCGACGAGCTACTGCCGCAGGGTTCGGCGACGCCGACGGCACGGGTCATGCGTATCGTCGATGAGCGTCAACGCGAGCTCGGCACGTTGTGGCTGGTGCTCGGCGGCCGGAAGCTGTTCCTGCTCGATCTCGCCGTCGAGACCGGCCTGACCGGCGCGCAGAACGACGCCCTGGTCGCGCGGATCCTCGCCGTCGCCCGCGACATGGGCGCCACGCAGATCAGTGTGCCGCTGTTCCCGCAGCAGGCGGCAGGTCACGCCCTGGTCGACGGTCGTGGCTTCACGGTCGCGTCGATCCAGATGGTGCTCGAGCCGCTGCCCTCCCGCGATGTCGCCGCGCACGTGGAGGTGGTGCCGATGACCGCGGAGAGGTTCCCCCGCTTCGTCACGGCATCGGAAGCGGGATTCGCCCAGGACCTCGTGTCTTCCGGCCGGTTCTCGCCCGAGGAAGCTGCCGCGGAGTCCCACCGTCAGCTGGTCGAGGAGCTGCCGGACGGCCTCGCCACCCCGGGGCAGGAGCTCTTCACGGCCGCGGTCGACGGCGTCGAGGTCGGCATCCTCTGGCTCGGCATGCGCGAACGCGATGGACGTGCGCATGCGTTCGTGCTCGACATCGAGGTCGCTGCAGATCAGCGCCGCAAGGGGTACGGGCGAGAGCTGATGCACGCTGCTGAACGCGAGGCCCGCCGGCTCGGCGCCGACTCGATAGGGCTGCACGTGTTCGGCTTCAACGCCGCCGCCGTCGAGCTGTACGAGAGCCTCGGCTACCGGCGGACCGAGCAGACGCTGCTGCGCGAACTGTGACGCCGGTCACGGGACGACACAGCCCGACTCGAAGGGAATAGTCCGCTCTGCTCGACGTTGCCCCCAGCATGACTACTCTCGGAATCATCGGTGCAGGACACATCGGCAGCCAGGTCGCGCGGGTCGCGGTGGCGAACGGCTACGACGTCGTGATCGCCAACTCCCGCGGTCCGGAGACGCTCGCGGACCTCGTGGAGGAGCTCGGGCCCCGCGCGAAGGCCGCCACGGCGGAAGACGCCGCGGCAGCTGCGGACGTCGCGGTCGTGACCGTTCCTCTCGGGGCGATCGACGCGCTCCCCGCCGCACAGCTCGCCGGCAAGATCGTGCTCGACACGAACAACTACTACTTCGAGCGCGACGGTCACATCGAGGCCCTGGACAAGGGCGAGACGACGACGTCGGAGCTGGTTCAGCGCGCGCTGCCGGACTCGAAGATCGCGAAGGCGTTCAACCAGATCCTCGCGGCCGACATCACGACCGACGGCAAGCCGGCCGGTGACCCGGACCGTCGAGCACTGGCCACCGCCGGCGACGACGCCGAGGCCGTCGCGTTCGTCACCCGCTTCTACGACGAGGCCGGCTTCGACACGGTCAACGTCGGGCCGCTGAGCGAGTCGTGGCGGGTCGAGCGTGATCGTCCCGCGTACGTCGTGCGACAGAACGCCCAGGAGCTGACCGCGAACATCGCGATCGCCAACCGCCTCCCCTGAGCCCGGCGGGACGAGCGCGACGGAGACCTTCCGCGTCTCGCGCGCTCGTCCCGGACCGAGGCATCCCGGGCGTGTTGGGATACCAAAAGTTGAGTAACCCGGCCCGTGATGCGAGAATGCCCAGATGGCGGGGGCTATGGGGACAAGCGGCGAACTCGAATCGGTCAGGGTCACGCGCATCCTGCGCGACGACATCGTGCTGGGCAGACGTGCGCCCGGCTCGCGTCTGGTGGAGCGCGACATCGCGGCCGAACTGAGCGTCTCCCGCCTCCCGGTCCGCGAGGCCATCCGCACCCTCGTGGCCGAAGGGGTCGTCGTCGCACGCCCCCGCACCTGGGCGGTCGTGCGCGAGTTCACCCGCCGCGACATCCAGGATTTCGCCGAGGTCCGCGAGGCCATCGAGACGCTCATCTTCGTCTTCGCCGCCGAACGCCATGATGAGGCGGGCATCGCCCGGATCAGAGCCGCCTACGAGCGCGAGCTCGCAGCGGCCACGGCCGAGGACTCCGAGGCCGCGCGGATCGCGGCGGCCGAGTTCCACGAGGTCGCGGTCGAACTCGCGGGGAACGAGATGCTCGGGGAGCTCATCGCCGTGTTCCTCACGCGGCTGCGGTGGCTGTTCGGGCAGCACGACGATCTGCTCGCCATGGCCGACGAGCACCGCATCATCCTCGAGGCGGTGGCCGCACGCGACACGGAGGCGCTGCGCCGTATCGTGCCAGCCCACCTCGCCAGCGGCCAGTCGGCGGCGGAGCGACGTCTCGACGACGGCAGCGACCTGCTCGTCTGAACCGGCGCCATCCCGCTCGCGCAGATTCGGGAACACCGACGACGGGTCCAGTTGTATATTGGTCCGATCGGAGTCGGTCCGGAAACGTTGCGCTGTTCTGGGGAGCGAGATGCGGAGTCTTGCTGTCGCGGTCGGGTGCCTGCTGCTTCTCGGGGGAGTCGCGCTGGTCGCGATCGCCGATCAGGAGCGGGTGGCAGCCCTCACCGCCGTCAAAGCGGAGATCGTCCGTGTCGAGCGCGCCCTGGACGAGTCTCACGGCGAGAACCTCGAGCTCGCGCAGAAGCTCACCGCGCTGCGGTCGCAGATCGCTGAACAGGATGCCGAGATCGGCGACACCACGGGGTTCCTCCGGTGATGCGCCGGGTGCTGGCGGTCACGCTCGCGGCGGCGGTCGTGCTGTCCGCCGGAGTGCTCGCCAGGGCGGATGCCCTCGAGCAGGAGCGCGTCGCGGTCGTGGCGGAATTCGGCACCCTGTCGCAGCAGTACCACGAGGCCAGGCAGCGCACCGAGTATCTCGAGGCGACCATCGCGCAGGCCGAGCAGGACACCGCCGACCGCGCGTCGGTGCTCGCCGTCCGGCCGGCATTCGTCGCCGAGATCGCGGCTCTGAGCCGCGTCTTCGACAACGCACAGGGGATGGTCGACACCGCCTCTCATCGGGCGGCCGCGCTGTCGGCGCAGCAGACCGTGCTGGCCGAGTCGGACGACCCCGCGACCGTCACCGCCGCCACGGCCACGGTGCATGCGCTCGCCGAGAAGGTCGGCACGCAGGTCGCCTCGGTGCAGGCCGCGCAGAGCGCAGGACCGGGTGGCCCGGCCTGGACATCGAGCGGGCCCGACGGTTACGCGCGGGTGCGGGCGGCGCTCGACCTCGTCGGCGGAGGCGGCGTCGGGCTGTACGAGTCGTCGTCGTGCGCGGGTGGGAACGCGCCGGCCTGCGCCAACAGCAACGGCTACATCAAGTACCGCGGCGACATCGCGAACTGGAGTGCGGGCCGGTTGAACTGGGCCATGGCGCACGAGCTCGCGCACATCTACCAGTTCCGGGTCTGGGGCGCGCTCACGTCTTCCGGCGCGTACGCCTCGATGTTCGGCAACGACCCGGAGTTCCTCGCCAACTGCATGGCCGTCGTCCGCGGCTACCCCGGCTCGGTCGGCTGCAACGGCGATCAGCAGGCCTGGGCCTCGGGCATCTGGGTGGGCGCCGTCCGCTGACCCGGCCCGGCCGGTGAGGTCAGGCGACCGGCGTGGTCGTGTCGATCGCCGCGCGCAGCGGCCGTCGCATCACGCGCCAGTACGACGACGGGGCGATGCGCGTGAGCACGTCGATGAGCCGTGCCTCGCGTCCGACCATCGTGCGGGCAGCCCGTCGCTCGGTCGCCCGGATGATGCGGGCTGCGGCATCCGCCGGGTCGGTGTGGTACATCGCGGCCTGCGCCGCGGCGGCACGGGCGGCGACTTCCGGATCGATCGCGGCGGCGTAGCGTCCGTGCAGGATGATGCCGGTGCGCACGCCTGCCGGGTACACCGCTCCGACGCTGACCGTGGTGCCCTCCAGCTCGTGCCGCAGCGCCTCGGAGAAGCCCCGCACGGCGAACTTGCTCAGCGCGTAGGGGATGCGTCCGGCCGGAGCGGCGAGTGCGTACACGCTCGCGAAGTGGGTGATGTGCGCGGCGGGCGCGGCGCGGAGGGCGGGCAGCAGCGCCTTGGTGATCGAGACCGTGCCCCAGAGATTCACGTCGGTGAGCCAGCGCATCTCCTCCATCGTGAGCTGGTCGAGGTTTCCGAGCATCGACGAGCCGGCGCAGGTGATGAGGGCGTTGACCCTCGGATGCGCTGCGGTGATCTCGGTGGCGGCGGCGAACACGGCGTCGTCGTCGCGGAGGTCGACCACGTGCCTGGTCACCCGGGCGTCTCCCAGTTCGGCGGCGAGGGTCGCGAGCGCGGCACTGTCGTGGTCGATCAGGGCGAGGTGCGCTCCTCGCGCGGCCAGCAGGCGGGCGATGTCGGCGCCCATGCCGTTCGCGGCTCCCGTGATCACGGTGGTGCTGCCGGCGAGATCGAGGTGTTTCATGAGTCTCCTGCGGTGCGCGATCCGGGGCCGTGGCTGCGGATGTCGGAGGGGTGGGGCATGCTGATCCGGAACCATTCTGGCCGACACCGGGCCCCAGTGATACCGGTACGCTCGTGGAGAGGAGGTACCGGTGGGACGGACAGCGGATGCCATCGCCGAAGGCGTCGCGATCGCGACGGCTGCCGCGCGCCTCGCCGTGAAGAATCACATCCTCATCGGCACCATCGCCGAAGACGGCGTCTTCGACATGGAGAAGTACATCGACGACGCGCGGGAGGCGCTGCGGGCGATGGCCGAAGAGGCGGAAGAGGCGGCCGCCAACGTCACCGCTCTGCGCAAGCGCGCCAGGGGTCGGCACTCCGATCCGGTGGGCACGCACGACTACCGCGACCGCGATGTGCGCAACCTGCGCCGCCGGGCCAAGCAGTCCACCGGGGTCGGTCAGCGCCTGCGTGAGGTGATGGAAGACCGGGAGCGGCTGGCCCAGATCGTCGAAGAGGCGCGCGACGCCGCCTGGGCAGACGTGCGCCACAATCTCGACCGCCGACTGCGGGTCGAGGGCATGCGTCCCGACCAGGATCCCGACTACAACCGCATGCGCGAAGCACGCATGCAGGCACTGCGTCTCGTCGACCTTCAGGCCCTCTCCTCCGAGCAGCGCGCGCGGGCCAAGCGGCGCAAGAAGCAGCAGAAAGTCGAGGCGGCGAGCGACTGAGGCCTCGTTTCGCTTTCGCGTCAGGACTGTTGTAGGCTGTTCCACGGCCCGCTGAGCGGGCTGGGCGCCCGTAGCTCAATGGATAGAGCATCTGACTACGGATCAGAAGGTTAGGGGTTCGAGTCCCTTCGGGCGCACACTGTGTTGAGACAGTACAGAATCCCCGTCGCGAAAGCGGTGGGGATTCTGCTGTATCCGGGTCCCATTCTCGGGGCCGCTGGTGGGGCGCTCTCGGGTTGACCGCAGGCCGCGTCAGAGGAGGCTGGTGATCGCGGGGTCGCGGCGCGCGACCTCCGCGGCCGTGGCCACGATCACCTCGCGGATCGCCGCGACAGCGACCGCAGGGGTGACGTCCGCTCGGTGGGCGAGGCTCACGGTGCGGGTCATCATCGGATGCGTCAGCCGAACCGAGCGCAGTGCGGGGCGATCGAGCAGCACCATCGCCGGGACCACCGCCACACCGACACCGCGCTCGACGAAGCGCAGCACGGCATCCATCTCGGCTCCCTCGAGCACGTGGGTGGGCACCAGGCCCTCGGCGCGGAAGGCGGCGTCGGTGGTCGCTCGCAGCTCGTACGTCTCGTCGAGAGCGATCAGCGGGAGCGTGGCCAGGTGGGAGAGGCTCATCGCGGGCATGGTCGAGACGGGTGGCTCTGTCGCGGCGGAGATGACGACGAGCTCTTCGGCGAGCAGCGGCATGCGCGTGAGGCTGAAGCCCGACGGCGGTGGACCGTCGGATTCGGTGATGAGGGCGATGTCGACCGCGCCGACGGCGAGCTGATCGACGAGCCGGCGCGAACCGCTCTCGGTCAGATGCAGATCGACCCCCGGATGGCTCGCATGGAACACGCTGATCGCCTCGGCGACGAGGCTGATGCAGAGCGTGGGCGGCGCGCCCAGTCGCACCCGTCCACGGCGGAGGCCGGCCAGCTCGCCCATCTCGTCGCGGATCGCATCGGCTTCGGCGAGCATGCGCTGTGCGCGGGGGAGGAGCGTCTCTCCCGCGGCGGTGAGCGCGATGTGGCCGCGTGCCCGGTGGAAAAGTTCGGCGCCGAGTTCGCGTTCGAGGGTGGAGATCTGTCGGCTCAGCGACGGCTGTGCCAGGTGCAGGTGCTCGGAGGCGCGGGTGAAATGTCCGAGGCGTGCGACCTCGACGAACCCGCGGAGCTGCTCGAGGTTCATGGTCATAGCCTACCGGCATCGTTTCCACTCGAACTATGCATTGGAGTTATTAGGGTCCCCTAATTAGCGTGGAAAGCATGTCTACCCCCGAACGTCAGATATCCACCACCGTCCTCGTGATCGGCACCGGCGGCTCCGGTCTGCGCGCAGCGATCGAGATCGCCGAACACGGCGTCGATGTCCTCGCCGTCGGCAAACGTCCGCGTCAGGACGCGCACACCTCCCTCGCGGCCGGCGGCATCAACGCGGCGCTGGGCACCATGGACGCCGAGGACAGCTGGCAGCAGCACGCGGCCGACACCATCAAGGAGAGCTACCTGCTCGCCAACCCGCACACGGTCGAGATCGTCACGCAGGGGGCCGAGCGCGGCATCCGCGACCTCGAACGGTGGGGCATGGACTTCGCCCGAGAAGACGACGGCCGCATCTCGCAGCGGTTCTTCGGCGCACACACCTTCCGCCGCACCGCCTTCGCCGGTGACTACACGGGCCTCGAGATCCAGCGCACGCTCGTGCGCAAGGCCGAGCAGCTCGAGGTCCCGATCCTCGACCACGTCTACATCACCCGTCTGCTCGTGCGCGACAACGTCGTGTTCGGCGCCTACGGCTTCGACCAGGCCGACGGCACTCGCTACCTGATCCACGCGGATGCCGTGATCCTCGCAGCCGGCGGCCACAACCGCATCTGGCGCCGCACCTCGTCGCGTCGCGACGAGAACACGGGCGACTCCTTCCGCCTCGCGGTCGACGCCGGAGCGCGCCTGCGCGACCCGGAGCTCGTGCAGTTCCACCCGTCCGGCATCATCGAGCCGGAGAACGCGGCCGGCACGCTCATCTCCGAGGCCGCACGTGGGGAGGGCGGCATCCTCCGCAACGCCCTCGGAGAGCGGTTCATGGAGAAGTACGACCCCGAGCGCATGGAGCTGTCGACCCGCGACCGCGTCGCGCTCGCCGCATACACCGAGATCAAGGAAGGACGCGGCACCGAGAACGGGGGCGTCTGGCTCGACGTGTCGCATCTGCCGCGCGAGACGATCATGACTCGGCTGCCGCGCGTCTACCAGACGATGATGGAGCTGCAGATGCTCGACATCACGACCGACCCGATCGAGATCGCGCCGACCGCGCACTACTCGATGGGTGGAGTCTGGGTTCGTCCCGAGGATCACCAGACCGACGTCGAGGGGCTGTACGCGATCGGCGAGGCCTCGAGCGGACTGCACGGAGCGAACCGGCTCGGCGGCAACTCGCTCATCGAGCTGCTGGTCTACGGGCGCATCGTCGGGCAGGCCGCCATGGAGCACGCGGCCGGTCTCGACGCGCAGCGCCGGTCGGCGACGGCGGTCGCGGCAGCACGGGCCGAGATCGACGACCTGCTCGCCGCGGAGGGGCGCGAGAACGTGCGCGCCCTGCAGCGCGCCATCCGCAACCTGATGACCGAGTACGCGGGCGTCGTCCGCTCGGAAGACGGGCTGCGTGCAGGACTCGCCGACCTCGACATGATCGAGGGGCGCATGGAGGATGTGGGGATCCACCCCGATATCGCCGGTTTCCAGGACCTCGCGCACGCGTTCGACCTCAAGGCCTCCGCGCTCGCCGCTCGTGCCACCCTCGAGGCTGCGCTCGAGCGTCGGGAGACGCGCGGATGCCACAACCGCAGCGACTTCCCCGACACCGACCCGACCCTGCAGGTGAACCTGGTGTGGTCGCCGACCGCGGGCGTCACCCGCGAGGAGATCCCGGAGGTCTCGCCCGAGATCGCCGAGCTCATGCGCGAGGTCGACACCGCGGGAAAGCTCGTCGAGTAGATCCGCCGAGGCCCCGGCTTCGCACCGAGACCCCGCCCTGCTGCTGTCTGCACGGGGGGTCTCGGCGGTGATCCGGGGTCTCAGCGAGCTGCTCAGCCGGCCTGCGGCTCTTCCGTGTCGACGACCCCGATCCCCACGGCCTCGTGATCCGGCTCGGGCTCTTCGCGCTTCGGCGCCTTCGGTTCCTCGCCCGGGTCCTTCTCGGTGCTCGGCTCTTCGAGGTCTTCGGTGCTCGGCACCTCGCTCGGGTCGGCGTCTTCGGGTGATTCGGCCTCGGCGGGTGTGGTCGCCTCGCCCGCGCTCGTGTCGGAGGCGGGCGTGGGAGTGGGCGTCTGCGCCTCGGCGGGATCCTGTCCGGCAGTGCTGTTCGTCATGGTGGCCCCTTTCGTGGTGTCGTCCGATCAGGATGCCTCGGAAGCACGCGCGGCTGAAGGGGCTTGACGCGGCGCCGAGTTAACCGGGGTGAACCGAAGGCGCCGATGCGGCGTAGCCTGGAGGGGTGACTGCGTACGTCTCGGCCTTCGACCTCTTCTCCATCGGAGTGGGGCCTTCGAGCTCCCATACGGTCGGACCGATGCGGGCCGCCCTCGACTTCGCGCGACGGCTCACCGCGACGGGCGTCCTCCCGCGCGTGGCGCGCGTCGGCAGCACGCTGTACGGCTCCCTCGGCGCCACCGGGATCGGGCACGGGACTCCGGATGCCGTGGTCGCCGGTCTGCGCGGACTCGCGCCGGAGACGTGCGAACCCGCCGACGTGAGGTCGGCCTGGACGGACTTCCCCGTGGGCGGCGCGCTGTCGATCGACGGCATCCATGACGTCCCGTTCGCGAAGGACGACATCGTCTTCGCGCCGCGCACCCGGCTGCCCGGTCACCCGAACGCCATGACGATCACGGCGTGGGATGCCGAGGAGCAGATCGTCGCCGAGGAGACCTATTACTCGGTGGGTGGCGGGTTCATCCGCCGCGACGGGGAAGAGGCGAAGCTCACGACCGCAGGGTTCCCCTACGCGTATGCGGATGCCGCGTCGCTGCTCGCCCTCTGCGACGAGAACGGACTGTCGATCGCCGAGGTCGCGCGGCTCAACGAGACCTCGCTGCGCGGCGAGGAAGAGGTCGCGGCCGGGCTCGACGCGATCTGGGATGCGATGTCGGGGTGCGTCGATGCCGGTCTCCACGCCGACGGCACACTGCCCGGCATCCTCAAGGTCAAGCGGCGGGCCGGAGTGATCCGCGGCCAGCTCGAAGCGGTCGAGGCCGATGGGCATCGAGAGCTGCCGGGCGAGTGGCTCGGCGCCTTCGCCCTGGCCGTCAACGAAGAGAACGCGGCGGGTGGCCGGGTCGTGACCGCGCCGACGAACGGCGCCGCCGGCATCCTCCCCGCCGTCGCCATGTACTGGTGGCGGTTCCTCGCCGATTCGGGACTCGGCGCGGGCAACGCCGTGACTCCCTACGGCGAGCTGGTCGGCAGCGCGCTGCTGGGCTTCGAGTCCGACGTCCGGGCGGTAGAGGCCGCGAGCGACCTCGATGAAGAACAGACCGCTGAGGCCAACCGTCGCCGTGGCATCCGTCGCTTCCTGCTGACCGCAACGGCCCTCGGGTCGCTGTTCAAGGCCAACGCCTCGATCTCCGGAGCCGAGGGCGGATGTCAGGCCGAGGTCGGCTCCGCGTGTGCGATGGCGGCCGGCGGACTCACCGCGGTCATGGGTGGCACGAACCGTCAGATCGAGAACGCCGCCGAGATCGCGATGGAGCACCACCTGGGGCTCACCTGCGACCCGATCGGCGGACTCGTGCAGATCCCCTGCATCGAGCGCAATGCGATCGCGGCATCGACCGCGGTCACGGCCGCTCGTCTCGCCCTGCGCGGCGACGGCAGCCACTACGTCTCACTGGATGCGGTCGTCGAGACGATGCGTCAGACGGGCGCCGACATGTCGACCAAGTACAAGGAGACCAGCGAGGGCGGCCTCGCGGTCAACGTCATCGAGTGCTGATCGCGCCCGCCCGACTCCGTGTCCGCGGATGCCGGTAGCCTCCTCCTGACACCACGCGGAGGGAGCACGATGGATGCGTTCTGGGAGCCGAGCTCTCGCCGACGGCGGCAGCAGCCGGTCGTGGCGGTGCGCCCGAACGACGACGCCCCGACGCCGGATGGGGAATGGCCGACGAGCATTCCCGCGGTCGCCCAGGTGCTGCGGGAGGGGATCGATCTCGACCCCGGGGTGACGTTCCTCGTGGGCGAGAACGGCAGCGGCAAGTCGACCCTGGTCGAAGGCGTCGCACTCGCCTACGGCCTCTCGCCCGAGGGCGGTTCGCGACAGGCGCGGCACAGCACGCGAGCGACCGAGTCCCCGTTGTCGGAGTGGATCCGGCTGCAGCGCGGTGTGGGAGCCAACCGCTGGGGCTTCTTCCTGCGGGCCGAGACGATGCACTCGTTCTATACGTATCTCGAGGACAACCCGTCGACCGGCGGCGCCGATGTGCGGTTCCACGAGATGAGCCACGGCGAGTCGTTCCTCGCGCTGTTGGAGAGCCGCTTCGACGAGCCGGGCTTCTACTGTCTCGACGAGCCGGAGGCCGCACTGTCGTTCAACTCCACGCTGGCGCTCATCGCGGTGCTGCGGCGCATCGCCGACGACGGTGGGCAGGTGCTGTGTGCCACGCACTCGCCGGTGCTCGCGGCGCTGCCCGGTGCGAAGATCCTCGAAGTGGGGGAGTGGGGAGTCCGTCCCGCCGAATGGGGCGATCTTGAGATCGTGAACCACTGGCGCTCGTTCCTCGAGCATCCGACACGCTATCTCCGCCACCTGCTCGACTGAGGGTGGAGCCCCGCGCCGTCGGCACGCGTCATAGGCTGGCGGTCATGACCGAGCAGAAGGCGCCGCGCCGGCGAGGGCGCCCCCGGGGCGGCTCCGATTCGCGGGCGCGCATCATCGCGTCGGCGGTCGACGACTTCGCCGAGAAGGGGTACGACGGGGCGACGATCCGCTCGATCGCCGCGAGAGCCGGCGTCGACTCGGCACTCGTACACCACTACTTCGGCACCAAGGCCGACCTCTTCGCAGAGGCCGTCGGCATCCCGCTGCGACCCGACGTCGATGTGCCGAAGATCCTTGCGGGTCCGCGTGACGAGGTCGGCGAGCGGCTGATCCGTTACGTGCTCGAGGCGTTCGAGCAGCCCGAGGTGCGCCGGCGAGGGGTCATGCTGCTGCGCACGGCGATCGGCAGCCGGCTCACGACGCCGCTGCTGGCGGGCTTCCTGTCTCGTGAGCTGCTGTCCCGCGTCGCCGGGAGCCTCGACGCCGACGACGCCGACCTTCGCGCTTCGCTCGTCGCCTCGCAGATCGCCGGGATGCTGATCGCACGCTACGTGCTGCGACTGCCGGCGCTCGCCGCGGCATCGGTCGACGAACTCGTCGCCCGTGTCGGCCCCACCCTGCAGCGCTACCTCTTCGACTGAGCACGCGGCCCCCGGATCCCGTTGACGTGATCGACCCGTAGGCGCATAATTCATCACATGATGAATAACTCGGCCGTCGAGATCGCGCAGCTGCGGGTGCACCGCGGGGCAGTGCGGGTCTTCGACGGGATCGACCTCACGATCCCGCGTGGACAGATCACGGGGCTGCTCGGGCCGTCGGGATGCGGAAAGACCACCCTGATGCGCTCGATCGTCGGTGTGCAGCGGATCGCCGGAGGCAATGTCACCGTCCTCGGCGAGCCGGGCGGATCCCGACAGCTCCGCCACCGCGTCGCCTACGGCACACAGGGCGCTGCGGTGTACGGCGACCTCAGCGTGCGCCAGAACCTCTCGTACTTCGCCTCGCTGCTGAAGGCGCCGAAGGGCGATGTGGACAGGGTGATCGACGAGGTCGGGCTGCGGGCCCAGGCGGGGCAGCGCGTCGACGCGCTCAGCGGCGGCCAGGCGACTCGGGTGTCGCTCGCGGTCGCGCTCATCGGCTCCCCCGAGCTGGTCGTGCTCGACGAGCCGACGGTCGGGCTGGACCCCGTGCTGCGCGCCGAGCTGTGGGCACTGTTCCGAGCTCTCGCGGGCCGCGGCGTGACTCTCATCGTGTCGAGCCACGTGATGGACGAGGCGGTGCGCTGCGACCGGCTGCTGCTGATGCGGGAGGGGCGGATCATCGCCGACACCACCCCCTCGTCGCTCCTCGCCGACACCGGCACGACCGACGCCGAGTCCGCGTTCCTGGCGCTGATCGAGCGGGACCGCAGCGGCGATGCCGACGTCCCTCGATCACGCCGTGAAGCACGGGAGCACCGAGAGGAGGCCGGAGAATGAACGGCCGCCGGATGCTCGCCACCGCGGGGCGCGTGCTCGCACAGCTGCGGCACGATCCGCGATCGATCGCCCTGATGCTCGTCGCGCCGAGCCTGCTGGTCGGTCTCTTCGCGTGGCTGTTCAGCGACCAGGAGGGGGTGTTCGACCAGTTCGGCGGCGCGATCCTGGCACTGTTCCCGTTCATCGTGATGTTCCTCATCACGTCGATCACCACTCTGCGCGAGCGTCGGTCGGGAACACTCGAGCGTCTGATGACCACACCCCTCGAGAAGGCCGACTTCATCCTCGGCTATGCGCTCGCGTTCGGGTTGATGGCTCTGCTGCAGGCGGTGATCACGGTGTCGTTCGCGGTCGGGGTGTGCGGCCTCGATGTCGACGGGCCGCTGTGGCAGCTCGGCCTGGTCGCGGTCGTCGATGCGCTGCTCGGCACGGCACTCGGGCTCCTCGCCAGCGCGTTCGCACAGACCGAGTTCCAGGCGGTGCAGTTCATGCCGTTGCTCGTGTTCCCGCAGATCATCCTCGGCGGCCTGTTCATGCCCCGAGACCAGATGCCGGATGTGCTGTACGCCATCTCGGATTGGCTCCCGCTGAGTTACGCGATCGACACGATCAACGCGGTGGCCGCGGGCGACGAGGGCTGGGACGTGTTCGGCCCGCTGCTGATCGTCGTGGCCTTCGCGGTGGGTGCCCTCGTGCTCGCGGCGCTGACGCTGCGACGTCGCACGCGCTGAGGCTCCGGCTCCGGTGGCTGCTCAGCGCGCCGCGCGGTTCTTCGTGTGCTTGGTCGGCACGGCGACCCACGGGTCTTCGGGCCACGGATGCCGGGGGTAGCGTCCGCGCATCTCGGCGCGCACCTGGCTGTAGGGACCGGACCAGAACGAGGCGAGGTCGTCGGTGACCGCGAGCGGACGCCCGGCGGGGGACAGCAGGTGGAACAGCACCGGCACCCGCCCGTCGACGAGCCTGGGAGTCTCGGCCCACCCGAAGCACTCCTGCAGCTTCACGGCGACGACCGGCCGTGCGTGCGGGTCGCCGTCGGGCTCCGGGTAGGTGATGCGGACGCGGGATCCGCTGGGCACCTCGAGGCGCTCCGGCGCGAGCTCATCGAGGCGCACGGCATCGGGCCACGGCAGCAGGCGCCGGAGCGGTGACGAGAGTTCCAGCCGTGCTGCGGGGGTGCCGGACGCGAGGCGATCGAGCTCGGGCGCGAGCCACACGTCGAGGGAGTCGACCAGCCCGGCATCCGAGACATCGGGCCACGGATCGCCGAGCTCTCGTCGCAACAGTGCGAGTCGCCGGCGCAGCGCGTCTGCGGTGTCGGACCAGGTGAACACACCGAGCCCGTCGCGGCGGAGCGCCCGGCGCACGGCGTCGCGGCCCTCCTGTGCCGACGCCTTCACGGGCGCCGAGGACCGCGGAATGGCGCCGATCCGCCGCTCGCGTCGAGCCTGGACGCGGCCTCCGACGAACTCCGCCTCGACGCGGTCGGTCATCAGGTGGCTCGCCGCCTGCTCCATCTGCGCTTCGGTGAGCACAGCGGCCGACCGGATGATCGCGCCGGACCCGGCCGCGGCGCGCGCAGTGGCGCGCGCAACGTCGGCGACGGCGAGCCACTCCACCGCTGCGAGCGGACCCCGCACCCCGGCCCGGGTTCCGGAGGCCAGCAGGAATGTCGCCCCTTCGGCGGTGCGCTCGACGCGATGTGCGATCCGGCCGGGGAACGCCAGCGCGATCACGAGCCCGACTCCGTCGAGGTCCGACCGGACACCCGGCGCGTCCCGGACCATGCGTTCGAGGCGGTTCGCATCGTCCCGCCATCCGCGGGCCTCCGGGCTCCGACCGCCGCGCAGCGCGATGAGGGCCTGCGCGATGTCGGCATCCGAGACGCGCAGCTCGCCGCTCACCAGCGCGACGACCTCGGCCGCGAGTCGGCTTCCGACGACCGGGCTGCCGTCGCGAAGCGCTCGGGCGAGACGAGGATCGGTCGGGATGCGCGCCAGGACGCGGCCCTCGGCGGTGGCGCGACCGACCTCATCGATGGCTCCGAGGCCCTGAAGCACCGTGATCGCATCGGCCAGGTTCTCGGCGGGCAGCGGGTCGATCATCCGCAGTCCGATGCCGCTCGGGGCACCCCAGCAGGCGAGAAGCAGGGCGGCATCCGCGAGGTCGATCACGGCGATCTCGGGCACGGGACGAGCGGGGGCCGCCGCGTAGGTGCGCTCGTCGACGCAGCGGATGACGGTGCCGGGGCCCTGACGGGTGCCGCGCCCCGCCCGCTGCACGCACGACGAGCGCGACGCGGCGGTGGTGACCAGACCCGTCATGCCGCGGCCGGCGTCGCGCTGCGGATGCCGCGAGAGGCAGCTGTCGACGACCAGGCGCACCCCCGGCACGGTGAGCGACGACTCGGCGAGAGAAGTCGTGACGATGATGCGCGGAAGGTCCGTCGGCGTGCGGCCGCGGATCACGGCATCCTGCTCGGCCGGCGGGATCTGGCCGTGCAGTTCCCGCACATCGAAGGCATCGGTCGTGTCGCGGACGCGGCGGGCGATCTCCGACACCTCACGGGCCCCTGGCGCGAAGACCAGCACGTCGGCTTTCGGGTCTTCGCGCACCAGGTTCAGGGCTGCGGATGCCGTGACGCGCGCGACGTGATCGAGGAAACCCCACGTGACTCCGCGCTCGTCGAGGCGTGGCACGGGGCTCGGAGCCCAGCGCTCGGTGAGCGGGAAGGCGGGGACGTCGTGGTCGACGACCGGTGCGGGGGAGTCGTCCGTGCCGATGACGGCGGCGATGCGCGCCGCGTCGAGGGTGGCGGACATGGCGATGACCACGAGGTCATCCCGCAGCTCGCGCACCTCGGAGAGCAGCCCCACCAGGAGGTCGGTCTCGAGCGCGCGCTCGTGCACCTCGTCGAGGATCACGGCATCCACACCGTCGAGCCCTGGGTCATCGAGCATTCGTCGAAGCAGCACGCCGGCCGTGACGAACTCGACCTGCGTCTCGGGTCCTGCCGAGCGCTCGCCGCGGACGGTGAATCCCACGTGCGAGCCGACGGGCGACCCGTCGAGGTGGGCGAGGCGCCGGGCAGCGGCGCGGGCGGCGACGCGGCGCGGCTGGGTGACGATCACGCGACCGGTGCTCCGCGAAGCGAGGAGTGGAGGCACGAGGGTGGTCTTGCCCGTGCCGGGTGGGGCGGTGACGACCACCGATCCGCTCACATCGAGCGCCGCTGACAGCTCGTCGAGCGCGGCCGCGAACGAGAGCCCCGAGCCGATGGCGGCGAGGTCGAAGGCGGCGGACGTCATCCGTCCAGTCTGCCCGGTCCCAGAGACGAAACAGCGGATGCCGCGACCGACGAGGTCGCGACATCCGCTGTCGTGACGGTGTGTTTACTCTGCTGCCGGAGCCGGCGGTGCGGGCGGCGGCGGGGTGGTCGGCGTCGAGACGCGCGGCGCGGGTGCCGCCGGCGTGGCCTCCGCGACACCAGCGCCGAAGCCGCGGCCGACGGCCTGACCCTGGATGATGCCGGCGAGGTCGAGCCCGGTGGCCGAGTGGACGCTCTCGAACACCGAGGCCAGGGCCTTGGCGTTGTCGGCACCGACGACGTCCGACGCTCCGTCCTGGCCCGAGCCGCCGATGATCGACACGTTGCCGATCGCCGCGTACCCCTTCGAGAACTCGGCCATGATCGACGGCAGCACCTCGAGCACGCGCTGCGAGAGGAAGGCGTCCTGGTTCGAGGCGATGGCCTTGGCCTCGGCCTCGAGAGCTGCGGCGCGGGCGTCACCCTCGGCGCGGATCGCTTCGGCTTCGGCAGCAGCCTGCAGGCGTCGGGCGTGAGCCTCGGCCTCGGCCTTCGAGCGCAGCGCGTCGGCCTCACCGGTGGCGCTCGCGACGGCAGCCGCGGCCTCACCGGCGGCGCGGGCCTTGTCGGCCTCGGCCTGCTGCTCGGCGATGCGGGTGCGGGCCTCAGCCTGCTTGACCTGCTCGATCGCGGCGGCCTCGGCGGCCCGCTCGCGGGTGTAGAGCTCGGCCTGAGCACGGGTCTCGGCCTCGTACCGCTGCGCGTCGGCGACGCGCTTGACGTCGGCGTCGAGCTGAGCCTGCTTGTTCTCGGCCTGCTGCTGCAGCACGGCCTGCTGCGCCTGCTCGCGGGCGAGGTTCTCGGCCTGCTCCGCCTCGGCGCGCGCGCGACCGATGCCGGCGTTCGAGTTGGCGGTGTTCGTGTCGAGCGCGGTCTGCTCGATCAGGTTGGCTTCCTGGTTCGCGATGTTCTTCTGGTTGATCGCGCGGTCGGCGTTGGTCTGCGAGATCTCGGCGGACTGACGCTTCGCCTGGATCTCGGGAGCGCCGAGCGACTGGATGTAGCCGACCTTGTCGGTGATGCCCTTGATCTGGAACGAGTCCAGGATGAGGCCCTGCTCGGCGAGCTCCTGCGAGACGTCGGCGGCGATCTGGTCGGAGAACTTCTTCCGCTCGCGCATCAGCTCGACGACCGACAGGGTCGCGACGATTCCGCGGAGGGCACCTTCGAGCTGCTCAGTGGTGAACTGCTCGATCGCCTTGTCCTGCGAGGCGAAGCGCTCGGCGGCACGACGCACCAGGATGGGGTCGGAGCCGATCTTCACGATCGCGACACCGTCGACGTTCAGGGTCACGCTGTCGAGCGACTGCGCCTCGGCGTTGAGCGAGACCTGACGCGAGCGCAGCGAGATGATCTCGTGGCGCTGCGTGATCGGGTTGACGAGCGACTTGCCGTTGACGATGACGGTGACGGGCGACTCCGACATCTCGGAGCGGCTCGACCCGTCGGTCCCTATGACCGCGGTCTGCACCTTCTGCTTGCGGCCCGAGATGACGAGGGCCTCGTCGGCTCGGGCGACCTTGATCCAGCTGCGTGCGAACAGCAGCAGGATGAGCAGCAGGACGACGGCGACGACGACTGCGATACCGACGATGACGAGGATGCCGACGATTCCGGCGATCTCCATGGATGACCTCCCTGGTTCCCCCCGAGGGGGCGGTCTGACGTGCCCGCGACACAGCGGGCGTACGCACCCCACCCTGCCAGAAACGGAAGCGGGCCGTTCTCGCGGCAGCTTGTCAGCGGGTGCGGAGCTTCTCCGCGAGGTCGCGCAGCGTGCGCAGCTCGTCATCGCCGAGGCGCGACATGCGGTCGGCGATCGAGCGCCCGTGCACGGTGGCGAGGGAGCGGAACGCCCGGGCCCCTTCATCCGTCGCGCGGATCAGCGCACCGCGTCCGTCGTCGGGGTCGGCGCACTTGGACACGAGTCCGCGGGTGACCATGCGGTCGACCAGGCGCGAGACACTCGGCTGGCTGATCAGCATGTTCGCGGTGATGTCGCGCAGCCGCGCGGTCATGCCGGGGGAGCGGGTGACGGTGAGCAGCACGTCGTACTCGGCCTGACCCAGGTCGCTGTGCTCGAAGTCCGACATCATCTCGGTGAACAACTCGTGCTGCGCGCGGAACAGGCTCTCCCAGGCCTCCAGGGCGAGCTTGCGATCGGTCATGTTCACAGAATAGTGGGAACAGTAAAGGGCCGGTCGGAGAGGCTCCCGACCGGCCCTTGTCCCTTGCACCAAGAGTGTCCTGCAATCACATGCGGTGTATGCCACAGCAAACATTCACCGTGTGATCACTGTATAACGGCGAGATAACGAATGCAACGGTTTGGTCACGGAAAGTTTCGTGCGACATTTGACGGCGGTGCTGTCCCTTCCCTGCCGCTTGTCAATCATCGATAGGTTGCGAACTTGAGATCGCGGCTGCTCACATCCGGGCCCCACGTCGTTCCGCCGTCGGTGCTGAACCATGCGGTGCCTCGCGCGTAGGGATCGCCGTCGAAGTACTCGAACCCGCAGGAGTTGCTCGTACCGGCGTTCGGCGTCAGGGGTGAGGTCGCGGCGACACCGTAGGACTTCGCCGGATCGAGAGCACTCGTCGATACGGATACCGGCGCGGAGGCCGACGGCACGTCGCCGGGCGCGAGCGTCCTCTGCCCGACTGTCGCCACGGGTTGACCGCCGGCGCCCAGCTCATACACCCGGATCTCGAGGTTTCCGGCGGGGCTCCCGGCACGGTAAGCCCAGAAGTCGACGCGCGTCGCGGCCGTCTGCGGGCGGAACGTCTGCATCCTGCCGAGCGTGCTTCGCAGATCGCTATAGGGATAGAAGGTGCCGAAAGTGTTGGCCTGGTCCAGGATCGGCGCGCCCGCGTCGTACCCGATCGACGGCATCCATGAGACCTCGGCGCCCGTCGAGCCCTGCGTGATGAAGCGAATCGTGTCGCCGGCGGTCACAGCGAGACCGTCCGCATTCGTGGCGACTCCTACCCTCGTGGCGGGAACGCTCTGCGCGGTCACGACCGCGACGCCGTTCTTCTCCACACGGACCGTCGGCGTTCCCGCACCCGTGCTCAGGGCGCGCCCACGGATGTTCACGTAACCCGTGGCCGGCGCGGTCCAGGCCAGGGCGACCGATTCGCCGGTAGCGGGCACGCGCGCGAATCGGCCGGACGCGGTGGATGTCCCGTTCCACTGCTGTGCTGCAGCATCGAAGGTCATGGCGATCCACGAAGTGCCGGTCCGCGACTCATGCTTCCATCCGTGCTGGCCGGCTGTTCCCGTGAAGTCCCGAGCGGCTTGAGAGGTGCGGGTGGAGGTGCCGACATCGTGGTTGTCGAGGAAGCTGAACCCGCGGAAGTCCTCGCCGACGCCGGAGACTGCGAGGCCGTGCGGCTCGTCGTAGAGGTTGTTGGTCACCGTGCCGGTGGGGACGAAGCAGTTCGATACGCGGTGCACAGCGCCTTCGCCGTTGTCCTCGAAGAGGTTGCCGTCGATCAGGGTGTCGTCGCTGTGGTCGAACGGATCGTTACTGCTGCCGGGGCACGTCGCCGGGTTGCGGATGGCCAGGACGTCGATGCCGGGCCCATGATTCTCCGCGATGTAGTTGTAGAGGATCTTCACGTCCCGATTCGCGTACTCGAGATCGATGCCCATCTGATCGTTGGGGGTGCCGACGTCGGGTGTCTGCACGATGAGGTTGTTGACGATGACGAGCCCCTCGTTGCGGGAGAGCAGGAGGCCCGTGGTGCCGTTCTTCGACGGGCAGGCGCCGGCGTTCTGGACGATGGAGTCGCGCACCACGGCATTGCGTGTATTGATCAGGGTGATGCCGTTCGGGCAGTCGGCGCGCATGTCACCGCCGCCGTCGAGGTCGTGGATGTAGAGGTCTTCCAAGACTGCATCCTGTACCAGGTTGGCGCCGTCGGTCCCGTCATGGGTGCGGATCCCGTTGCACCAGGCGATCTCGACCCCCATGTTCGAGTGCGCGACCTCCACGCCGGAGATGCGGAGGTCACGAAGGCCGACGTCGGAGCTCGTGAAGGGGAAAGGCGCGACCGTGGCCTTGCCGGTGGCATCGTTGACCGCCGGTCCCGTGATCGCTACTCCGGCGGAGGTGTAGAGGCCGGGAATGGGCGACAACGAGCACGTGCCGTCGTACGCCTGCGAGTTGCCCTGGGCGATGCCGGTGATGTGGTGCGCGTACACGTTCTCGATCGTCAGGCCCTCATGGTCGAGCTCGTCGTAGTAGGCCTGGACGCCGACGGCGGCGTTCGCGACTTCGAGGTCGCGTACCGTCACGTGCGACACGTTCTCGAGGTAGACCCCACGGTCGTCGTCAGCGGCGTCGCGGGAGATCAGTGGTCGCGCTCCGCTTCCGTAGGCCGCGACCGTGATCGGCGCGCTGCCCGTGCCGGACCCCGAGATCTCGAGCTGCTGGTTCCAACTCGCCCCGCGGGCCAGAAGGAGCTCGTCGCCCGCAGCGAAGTCCGTGGCGGCGACCGGCACGAAATCGCACCACGGCGCATCCGTGGTCGTTCCCGGCCCAGCGTTGCTGCACCCGGCGATCGGATTCACGTATCGCGTCGTGCCGGCAGCGGATGCCGTGGTCGGCGCACCGAGCAGGGCGGCGGAGAGGGCCGCCGCGGTCATCAGGGCAAAGATCCTTCGCATGGAAGTACCACCTCGTCGTTGAGTTTCGGCTTCGAGTTTGACCGCGAGGCGATCACCTCGTAATCTGCTCAGTACGGCCGATTCTAAACGTTTAGTTTCCCTGGCCGCCACCCCAGAATGATCACGCAAAGGAGCCGATCACATGCTCACGATCCGTACCCGAGTCGCGGCCGTCGCCACTGTCGGCGTCGTCGCCGTCGCGCTCGCCGGCTGCGTCGGAACATCTGACGCACCATCCGCCGACGGCGACGTTACCCTGACCTGGTGGGGGTGGAACAACTTCCGGTACGAGCAGGTGATCGACGAGTTCGAAGCCGCCAACCCCGGGATCACCGTCGAGTACAAGAACTACGCGTTCGACGACTACGTCACGGCTCTGCGCCCGGCTCTCACCGGCAGCGACGGGCCCGATGTGTTCCAGATGCAGCCCGGCGCGCTCGTCACCAACTTCGGTCCGCTCGCCGTCGATCCCTCGGAGCACATGGAGTCCGTGCACGGGGCGGACTGGCAAGATCGCTTCTACCCTGCCGGTCTGGAAGCGCTGCAGGCCGACGGGGAGCAGGTCGCGCTTCCGAATTACATGAGCGCCGCCGGCCTCGTCTACTACAACGCCGACATCCTCGAGGAGCTCGGCCTCGACGTGCCCAGCGATCTCGACCAGTGGGAAGCGGACTGCGCGACGATCGTCGAGGCCGGGTACGCCTGCCTCGCGCACGGTGCGAAGGACGGCTGGGTCAATGAGGACGTGTTCCTCTCCCTGGCCAACAGCGTGTCTCCCGGACTCGTCTACGAGGCGATCGAGGGAGATACCTCCTGGACGGATCCCGACCTCGTCGCCGCGATGACCGCGTGGGGATCTCTTTTCACGAACGGCATCGTCGCCGAGGGAGCGACCGCCATGGCCGAGTACCCCGACGCGTTCTCGGCCTTCCTTGAGGGGAACGCCGCCTTCGTCGCCCTGGGCACCTGGAACACCTCGCAGACCATGACCGCCGCGGGCATCGCCGAGGCGCAGAAGGGCGTCAGCACGCCCATCGACAACGTCTTCCTGTCGGCGCCCTTCCCCGCCGCGGAGTCGGGTGGGACACCGACGAGTCCCTTCGGCGGCCCGGACAACGGCTGGGCGGTCGCGGCCAACACGCCGTCAGAGGAGGCGGCCCTCGCCTTCCTCGACTTCCTCACCACCGGGTACGGGCAGGAGAATCAGGCCAGCGGCGGCAACATCCCGGCCGTGCGCGACGTCGCAGTCTCGACGGAGGACGTCGTGGATCCGCGGCAGGTCGAGGACATCGAGCGCCAGCAGGCGAGCATCGACGACCTGGTCGGGCTGCGCCAGATCCCCTACCCCGACCTGGATGCCGCCCTCATCGACGCGCTCTCCCAGGTCGCGGCCGGTGCCGCGACTCCGGAGGCCGCGCTCGAGAGCGTCGAGTCGGTGTCGGCCGGTCTTGACCGCGAGTGATCCGTCCGGGGCGGGCTCGGTCATCGAGCGCGCCCCGGACTCCGCGCGACTTCGCAGCCACGAGAGGAACTCCATGATGACGGCAACTCCGGCGAGGCCCGCCACCGGGCGCGCGCCGGTGCGGGTATACCGGTCACTGCAGAAGTGGATCTGGGCGGTGCCGGCACTGATCCTCGTCGGAGGCGTCATCCACGCGGCGATCCTGGCGAACGTGTCCTACTCGACTCTCGAGTGGAACGGCGTCTCCACCGACGCCGAGAACGTCGGCTTCGGTAACTACATGGCCCTGGTCACCGATGCGACGTTCCTCACCGCACTGCGCAACACCCTGACGTTCGCCGTCGGCACGGTCTTCATCCAGATGGTGCTGGGCTTCGGTCTCGCGCTCCTGGTACGCACGCGAGTGGTTGGTCGCGGTCTGCTGCGCACTCTCGTCTTCGTGCCGGTGGTGCTGTCACCTGCCGTCGTTGCCGTCTCCTTCCGACTGCTCCTCACCCCCGATGGCGCTTTCAATCAGACGCTGGAATCGCTCGGGTTCGGGTGGCTGACACAGGCGTGGCTCGCGAATCCGTCGATCGCTCTCCTCACCCTCATCGCCATCAACGTGTGGCAGTACACCGGATACAGCTTCGTGATCTACGACGCGGCGCTCGGCCAGGTCGATCCCTCGATGATCGAGGCGGCGCGGCTCGACGGTGCCGGCACCTGGCGGCTCACGAAGAGCATCCTGCTTCCGACGGTGTCCGGATCCCACCTCGTGCTCATCGTGCTCGGATTCGTCAGCTCCCTGAAGATGTTCGAGCTGGTCTTCCTCACGACCGGAGGTGGGCCGGGCAACTCGACTCAGGTGCTCACCGGATACATCTACGAGCAGGCGATCGCGAGGTTCCACGCGGGATACGCCTCGGCCATCTCGATCGTGGTCGTCCTCGTCGCCGCCGTCTTCGCGGCGCTCCAAGTCCGACTGGCAAGGAACGCCTGACATGTTCTCTCATCAATCGCTTCCCGCGCGGGTCATCAGCCAGGTCTTCCTTCTCATCGCGGTCGGGGTGCTGGTGCTGCCTCTGGGAATGATCCTGTTCGTGAGCATGCAGGGGGAGGGGCCGGTCAACTATCTCCGCGTCCTCGAGGGCACCCCGTTCGTCCGGTTCTTCGTCAACAGTGCGATCGTCTCCGTCTCCACCGTCGTTCTGGTGACCCTCACCGCGACGATGGCCGCGTTCGCCACGTCGGTGCTCCGTCCCCGGGGAGCTGGGATCGCGCAGCTGCTGCTCATCGCCGGGCTCGCGCTTCCGGCCATCGCGCTCGTCGTGCCCCTCTTCTACGCCGTGCAGTCACTCGGACTCCTCAACACCTACTGGGCGGTGATCATCCCGCTCGCCGCGATCTCCCTGCCGTTCGGTGTGCTCGTCGCATCGAACTACATCCGGTCGCTGCCCGTCGAGGTCTACGAGGCGGCCAAGGTCGACGGCGCCACCGACCGGCAGTACTTCTGGCGGGTGCTGTTGCCGATGTGCCGGCCCATCCTCGCCGTGGTGGTGATCTTCACCTTCCTGAGCGCCTGGAACGAGTACCTCCTGCCTCTGATCTTCATTCAGAACACCGACATGCAGGTCCTCACCCAGGTGCCGACGTACTTCCAGAGCCAGCGCCTGGTTGACACCCCCAAGATCTTCGCGGCGAACGTGCTCATCAGCCTCCCCGTCGTCGTCCTCTATATCGCACTGCAGCGCACCTTCCAACGCGGTCTCTCCGCGGGTGCCATCAAATGAACGAAGGATCCCCGATGCGGCCCACTGTCCTGGCCTACTTCTTCCCCGACTGGCAGACCGACGCGCGCAACGACGCGTGGTTCGGTGAGGGTTGGACCGAGTGGGAGCTGCTGCGCCGCGCCACCCCGCGGTTCGACGGCCATCGCCAGCCGCGGGTCCCCGTTGCGGGTGAGGAGGACGACGCCGATCCGGCGGTGATGGCGCGTCAGATTGAGCTCGCGCACCGGCACGGGATCGACGGATTCCTCGTGGACTTCTACTGGTACGACGACGGGCCCTATCTGAACCGCGCCCTCGACGAGGGGATGCTGGCTGCAGAGATGCCCGACGACTTCCGCATCGCGCTGATGTGGGCGAACCACGAGCTCGTCGACATCTTCCCCTCGCGGCACCCGCATCGGAAGCCCCCGGTGTTGAAGTCCGGGGCGATCGACAGATCGGCCTTCGAGCGGATGGCGCGGCACGTGATCGACACGTACTTCACGCATCCGAACCATCTGCTCATCGACGGCAAGCCGTTCTTCTCCGTCTACGAGGTCGGAACCCTTCTCGAGGGCCTCGGCGGCGTCGAAGGCGCCCGCGATGCGCTCGACTGGTTCCGCCGGGAGACGATCGCCGCCGGCTTCCCCGGACTGCACCTCGACATGGTGGTCTGGGGCTTCGGCGTTCTGCCCACCGCGGTGACGGTGGCGGATCCGGCCATCCTCATGCGCGCGCTGGGCGCCGACAGTGCGACCTCGTACGTGTGGATCCATCACACCGCCACCGAACGCCACCCGTGGCCGCTCGGAGACTGGTGCGACGTGCAGCGCGATGCGTTCGACGCCTACGAAGGATACGTCGAGGCGCTGCCTGTGCCCTTCCACCCCAACGTCAGCGTCGGGTGGGACCCGTCGCCGCGTACGGTGCAGTCGGCCGAATGGGAGGACGGCACCTATCCGTGGATGACGGTGTTCGACGCCTCGCCGGATGACTTCCGACAGGGGCTGCTCACCGCGCGCCAGTTCCTCGCCGACCACCCCGTCACCAGCCCGCTGCTCACGATCAACGCCTGGAACGAGTGGACGGAGGGGGCGGCGCTCCTTCCCGACACCCACTTCGGAACGCGATTCCTGGAGACGATCACGGAGGTCTTCCCTCGATGAGTTCTGCTGCACGCATCGTCTCCGTGTCCGTCGAGCACCACGCCGAGAGCCTCGGTATCGGCACGTCGAAGCCGCGGCTCGCCTGGACGCTCGATGCACCATCCGACTGGAAACCCGGCAACGCGGAGGCGCAGCTCGAGGATGAGACCGGTGCGGTCACGGTCGCGCCCCTCGATGCGCGGGATGAAGTCCTGGCGTCCTGGCCCTTTCGGCCGCTGGCGTCGCGCGAGCGCGTGGCGGTGCGCATCCGCGCGGTGAACGACGCCGGTACCGAGCGGACGCCCTGGAGCGCGCCGCTCTTCGTGGAGGCAGGTCTGCTCGACCCGGCCGATTGGCAGGCTCGCCCGGTCTCAGCGCCGTGGCCCGAGACGCCGGGAACCGAGCGGCGACCGAGCCGGATGCGTCGGCGCTTCGACCTCGACGGCGGGTTTCGCTCCGCCCGGCTCTACATCAGCGCGCACGGCGTCGTCGACGGCTTCCTCAACGATGAGCGTGTCGGAGACGACACACTCGTGCCGGGCTGGACAAGCTATCGTCACCGCCTCGCATACCGCACCTACGACGTCACCGATTTGCTGGTCGGAGGCGAGAACGTCTTCGGCGCGCACCTCGCTGACGGGTGGTACCGAGGCCGTCTCGGCTATGTGGAGAACCTTCGCGACTACTACGGGGACGATCTCGCGCTCATCGCCCAGCTCGAGATCCGCTACGACGACCGAACGATCGTGATCGCGACGGGGGAGCCGGGATGGGAGGCCACCACTGGACCGATCCTGAGCAGCAGTCTCTACGACGGTGAGACCTATGACGCCCGCGTCGGCGACGACTGGCGCGGCGGTGAGTGGGTGCCGGCCGTCGTCGGCGACCGGGATCCGGCGACTCTGTTCGCGCCGCGTAGCGCTCCTGTGCGTCGCCATGCGGAGCTCGCGCCTCGGACGACGACGGTGCAGGCAGACGGCAGCATCCTGTACGACTTCGGGCAGAACATCTCGGGGCGCCTTCGTCTGTCGATGGCGCGTACGCGCCGAGGGGAGGAACTCGTGCTGCGCCACGCCGAGGTGCTCGAAAACGGCGACCTCGCTCTGCGTCCGCTGCGTTCGGCAGCGGCGACCGACCGCTACGTGCAGGGCGGAGGCGAGGAGCATTGGGAGCCGCGGTTCACGATGCACGGCTTCCGCTACGCCACCGTGACCGGGTGGGGTGGTGCGCCGGCAGAACTCGACGTGTGTGCGATCGCCTACACGACGCAGATGCGGCCGTCCGGCTCGTTTGAGACGGACAACCCGCTCCTGAATCGCTTCCACGAGAACGTTCGATGGGGTCTGCTCGGCAACATGGTCTCGTTGCCCACGGACTGCCCGCAACGGGACGAGCGATTGGGGTGGACGGCGGACTTCCAAGTCTTCGCCCCCGCCGCCTCGTTCCTCTATGACATCTCCGGTTTCGCTCTGGACTGGCTCGACGATCTCGCAGCCGAGCAATCGCCCGACGGCACCGTCCCCATCTACGTGCCCTGGCTGCCGCTCGACTACGACACGAGCCCGCCGGTCGCGGCGTGGGGCGATGCGGCCGTCCTCGTGCCGGACACCCTGCACGAGCGTTACGGCGATCCAGAGATCCTGAGGCGCCACTTCGAGATCGGGGAGCGCTGGATCGAGCGCGTCCGTGAGCTCGCCGGTGACGATCTCGTCTGGGACGAGGGGTTCCAGTTCGGGGACTGGCTGGATCCGCTGGCCCCGCCTGACGACCCGTTCCGCGCCGTGACATCCACCGGATTCGTCGCCACAGGATGCTTCGCGCACGCGGCCGAGCGTCTGGCGAGGATCGGGCGGGTCATCGGGGCCACGTCCGCAGACCGGATGCAGCGCCTGGCGGACGACGTGCGCCAGGCGTTCGCCGATCGATACCTGGGCGACGGCGGTCTTCCCCGCGACGACACCCAGACGGCCTGCGCCATGGTGCTGCAGTGGAACCTCGGCGCCTCGGAGCACCGGCCGCGCGTGGCCGAGCGGCTCGCACAGCTCGTGCGCGCGAACTACTTCCGGATCGGGACCGGCTTCGTCGGGACGCCCCTCGTGCTCGACGCGCTCGCCGACAACGGACACCTCGAGGATGCCTACGCCCTGCTCTTGCAGACGGAGTGCCCGTCATGGCTGTACGCCGTGACGATGGGTGCCACCACGGTGTGGGAACGGTGGGACTCGATGCTCCCCGACGGCTCGATCAACCCGGGCTCGATGACGAGCTTCAACCACTACGCCCTCGGTGCGATCGCGGACTGGCTGCATCGCAGGGTCGGCGGCCTCGAGCCGGAGGCCGCCGGCTTTCGGCGGATCCGCTTCGCTCCGCGCCCGGGCGGGGGCATCACGAGCGCTTGGACGCGCCACGAGACGCCGTTCGGGTCCGCATCGATCGAGTGGCGGATCGGCGACGGGTGCCTCGACGTGCAGCTCGTCGTCCCGACCGGGGCCACCGGCTGGATCGACATCGAGGGCATCGTTCCGCATGAGGTGCCCGCGGGGCACCATCGCTTCACGACCGACGCACCGCTCAGCTACGTGGCACCGATGACTCTCGGACGATCAGTTCGGGCATGAACACGACCGTGCGAGGCGGGGGAGCCGGTGATGCCTCCGCCTCGAGCAGCAGCTCCACGGCCGTTGCCCCGAGTTCCGCCTGCGGCGGGTGGAGCGTGGTGAGCTCGAGGGGTGAGTATTCGTCGGCGAGGGCGTCGTTGTACCCGACGACCGAGATGGCGTCGGGCACCGGCAGCCCGCGCTCGACGACCAGTGCCTGGAGGAGACCGACGGCGACGAGGTCGTTCACCGCGAAGATCCCGTCCGGGCGCTCCGGCTCCGGTCGGTCGGCGATGCGGCGGCCGATCTCCCGCCCCTGACGGGCGTTGCGCTCAGTGGTCTCGATCAGCTCGACGGTCGCATCTGCGACGCCGGCCGCAGCACCGCGGAAGCCCTCGAGGCGCTCTGCGACCTGATGGATCTCGCTCGGGCCGCCGACGAACGCGAGCCGGCGGCGTCCGCACTGCAGAAGGTGCTCCGCGGCCACCCTGCCTCCGGCGCGCCCGTCGATGGCCACGGCGGGGAGAGTGCCTTCGTCGGCGCTGTAGTCCAGCAGCACGATGGGGACGCGGGCCTTTCCCTCGACCAGGTAGGGGGAAGGGTCTGCGACGGGAGCGAGGAGGAGGCCGCGCACCCGCTGCTCCTCGAACAGATGGAGGTACTCCGTCTCCAGATCCACCTGGCTGTCACTGTCGGCGAGAACCACGTACAGGCCGTGCTCGGTCGCGGCCGCCCTGATGCCGCGCGCGACCGCGGCGAAGAACGGGTCGGTCACGTCGAAGCCGATGAGTGCGAGCATTCGGCTCTTGCCGGCCTTGAGCTGGCGGGCGGCATCGTTGCGCACGTATCCCAGCGCCTCGATCGCGACTCTCACTCGTTCGGCCGTCTCGGGGCGGACCTTGTCCGGCTTGTTCAGATAGAACGACACGGTCGCCGTGGAAACGCCCGCATGCTCCGCCACCTCGCGAATGCCCACCACCACATCACCTCACGACGAGTCTAAACGTTTTGCAACTCGTGAAGACAATGAGCTCGAACGGGAGGGGGCGTGGAGATCCGCGGAATCGTCAACTTCCCTGAGGACGGACCGGCTTCCCGGAGGCCGTCAACCATTCGACCGCTTCCTCCACCGTCATCTCGGTTCTCGTACCGTCGGGGCTCCGCCGGGAGCCGAACAGCACCCGATGGTCGTAGCGGCTGCAGTTCTTGCGGAGAAGTTCGTAATAGTAGTCGTCGAGATAGATCTCGAACTCGTCGGCGAAGGAACCGGAGCGCGGCAGCCGGGGCGTCTTCAGCCACTGCACGACGGCGCGGATATCGTCGCTTCCGAGTGTGATGGTCGGGGGCGCCGGAAGCGATAGCCGGAAGGCCAGTACCTCGGCGCCTTCGCCCTCCCACCATTCCGCGAGGTTGAAGGAGCTGGTGTCTTTTCCTGTCAGCTGTCGGACCCGGGCCGACAGCGACTCGTACGCGGATCCGTCCTCGTCGCCATGCTCATCGACGAATCGCGCATACGCGTGCAGCTCACGCAGCACAGCGTCGTACCGCGCTTCGGCGGTCTCGAGGTCTGGTTGCAGTGGGCGCGGGATCACACAGTCAGGATATGGGGGCGCGGATGCGGGGCGCGTCCGAAGGCGTCACGAGAGGCGTACCCGGTCAGTGAGGTGAGTGGCGAGCCGCTCGACGGCGCCCGCGAGTTCGGCCGGCTCGATGACAGACACCGGAGCGGTGAGCGCTATCTCGGCGACCGTCATCGCGAGCCGTCCGAGGTCTTCGCTGCGGATTCCGACGACGCAGTGTTCTGCGTGCTCCTCCCTCAGAGTGTGGTCGGCCCACTGGAGGACGCCCTCAACCTCCGCGAACGGTTTGTGGATGACGAGGGTCGCATCGTGATCGCGGGCAGTGCGGCCGATCGATCTCGCGACGAAGTCGGCCGCATCTCCCCCGGGAATCGTGCGCGGCGCGAAGTGATTGCCGACTGGTCGCGGCGCCTGGATGCGGTCGAGTCGGAACGTTCTCCAATCGCGACGGTCTCCATCCCACGCGACGAGATACCACCGTCGTCCGGCTGTGACGAGCTGGTGCGGCTCGACGTGCCGCCCGCTGCTCTCGCCGTCGCTTCGCAGGTAGTCGAACCGCACGTGCTCATGGTCGCGACATGCTGCGGCGAACACGCTCAGCGACTCGGGATGGATGACGTCGTCATCGACGGCCCGCCGCAGTGAGGCGACGCTCGAATGCAGCGCCGACACGCGTCGACGAAGCCGATGAGGCAGAAGTGCCTCGATCTTCGCCAGCGCGCGCAGCGACGTCTCCTCGATCCCGCTAACGGCGGCTTCCGCGGCATAACGCAAGCCGATCGCCACCGCGACGGCCTCCTCATCATCGAGGATCAGGGGCGGCACATGCGTTCCCGTCGCGAGCCGGTAACCTCCGTACCTCCCCGAGGTGGAATCGACCGGGTAGCCGATCTCGCGAAGGCGGTCGAGGTCGCGCCGCACCGTTCGTTCGGTCACCCCGAGCCGATCCGCCAGTTCCGCACAGGGCCAGAAGCGGTGGGTCTGCAGAAGCGACAACAACTGCAGGGCTCTGCCCGTGGGATTGGTTCTCATGATTCTCAGCCTGCCGAGGATCTCGGACATCCGGTGTCCAGGATGCTCCGTACGGTCCGAGTAGCCGCCGATCCACACCTGCGATCGGTGCCGAACTCAGAGGAGCAACCGTGAACCCGTCCGACTTCCCCGACCCCACCCTCATCCCCGTCAACGGCATTGAACTCGAAGTCTTCGAGGCCGGGCGAGAGAACGCCGGGAACCCTATCGTGCTGTGCCACGGATGGCCGGGGCATGCCTCCGTGTGGCGGAATCAGGTGCCGGCCCTCGTCGCTGCGGGGTACCACGTCATCGTCCCGAACCAACGCGGTTACGGCAACACTTCGCGGCCGACCGAGGTAACGGCCTACGACATCGAACATCTCGCGGGCGACCTCGTCGGACTTCTCGATCACTATGGGTACGACACGGCGATCTTCGTCGGTCACGACTGGGGCGCAAGCGTCGTCTGGGGGCTGACCCTGCTGCACCCGGACCGCGTGGACAAGGTGATCAATCTGAGCCTGCCCTATCAGGAGCGCGGAGAGATTCCGTGGATCGAGCTCATGGAAGCCGTGCTCGGCGGTGACTTCTACTTCGTGCACTTCAATCGGCAGCCCGGCGTCGCGGACGCCGTGTTCGATGAGAACACGTCCCGGTTCCTTCGCAACCTGTACCGGAAGAACGAACCCCCTCGGCAGCCTCAGCCGGGGATGGAGTTCATCGATCTCGCCCGAGCGGAGGCACCGCTCGGCGAGCCCGTCATGAGCGACGACGAACTCGCCGTTCTCGTCTCCGCTTTCGAAACCTCGGGATTCACGGGCGGTGTGAATTGGTACCGGAACCTCGACCGCAACTGGCACCTGCTCGCCGACGCGGACCCGATCATCCACCAGCCCGCACTCATGATCTACGCCGACAGAGACATGGTCCAGAAATCCGAGACGCTTGCGGACTTCGTGCCGAACGTGGACGTCGTCAGCCTCGACTGCGGGCACTGGATCCAGCAGGAAAAGCCCACCGAACTCAACGAGGCGATCGTGAGTTGGCTGCAGCGACAGGACGCGCGATGAGATCGGAGAGCCCGGCCTCAGGAACCGTCGCGCAGGTCGACCGGGGCTCCCGCCGAGAGCCGGATCCGGTCGAAGCGCGAGTCGCAGTCCTCTCCCATCGGCGCCTGCGACATGAAGCCCACCGTCACAGGGAGATCGGTCTTCAGGCGGAACACCCGGACGAACTCCCACCGGTCGCCGTCGTCGGAGGCATGGAAGGCGAACGCGTCTCCGATGCGGGCGACGCGGAGGTACACGAACTCGTGCTCGACGAGGGTGGAGTTGCAGTCATCGGAGAATTCGTTGGTCACCACGCTGACGACCATCGCCCGGCCGTCGGGTGAATACTCGAAGCAGAGCTTCGCCCAGTACTGCTCATCGCACCACAGGCCCAGCACGGCGGCGTCGAACGTGGTCCGCTCCCCGATGACGCGAGCTCTGGCGCTCAGCGTGAAATCACCATCGGTCCGAAAGCCCAGCAAGCTCGCGCGGTGCTGTGCGGGGCCGCCGAGCGAGTCGTTGGTCCAGTCCCCTCCCGGGGCCGCGTGCAGCACGAGCTCGCCGGTATCGCCGTCGTAGCTGGCATCCAGTTCGCCGTTGGTCCATTCGAGCGTCGGCAGGGCAGGTATCTGCATGGTCGTTCTCCTCCGTGTCATTGCGGTGTGGGTGTGGGTGTGGGTGTGGGTGCGGGGTCGTCTAGACGGGAACGGCGTCGAGCATCCGGCCGTCGACGAGATGACGGCGGGACTGTGCCCGCTGGGCGACCACATCGTCGTGCGTGACGACGATGATGGTCATGCCCGCGGCGTTCAGCTCGTCGAACACGTCGAGCACGTCGTCGGTGGCCTCCCGGTGCAGGGCACCGGTCGGCTCGTCCGCGATGAGGATCGGCGGACGATTCACGAGTGCGCGGCAGATGCCGACCCTCTGCCGCTGGCCGCCGGAGAGCTCGTGCGGTGCGCGAGCGCCGAGGTGTCCGATCCCGAGCCGATCCATGAGCTGCTCGGTGTTCGCCAGGGTGTCTGCGGAGACCCGGCCGCGTCGTCGCACACCCGGGAGCAGGATGTTGTCGATCACCGCCAGCTCGTCGAGGAGGTCGGTGCGCTGGAACACGAAGCCGAGGGTGGTGCGACGGATGTGTGCGAGGGCCTTGTCGTCGAGCGCGGAGAGATCGTCGTCGCCGATGCGCACCGACCCCGATGACGGCTGGTCCAAGCCGCTCAGACACGAGAGCAGAGTCGTCTTGCCGGAGCCGCTGGGACCCGTGAGGGCCAGATAGTCGCCTTCGGAGACATCGAGGTCGATTCCGCCGAGCACGGTCGCGAAGTCGCCCGCGGCCGACTCGAAGCGGCGGGTGACGGCGCGCGCCGTGATGAGTGCGGGCGATCGTTGCATGTCGGTCAGCTTTCGTTGAGGAGTGCGGGGCTGTGGGCGCAGGCGATGAGGGCGCCGACCACGGCGGCGGCAGCCACCACGGGGCCGGTGATCAGGCTCCAGCCGTTGGCCGCGACGAGGTCGGTGGCGCCTCCGCCGAACGAGGAGAGGGTGGCACCGAGCACGCCGGGCCCGAGCGACTCCGTCGCGACCCACCCGAGGAGAAGACCGGCCCCGGCGACACCCACCGCCCGGAAAAGGGGGATCGTGCGCAGCCCGCCGCGAGACCATCCGAGGAGCCGCAGCAGACGCAGATCGGACTCGTCGCGAGTCGCCTCGAGCCGCCCCCGGAGAGCGAACACCAAGAGCATCACCACGGCAGCGGCTGCCCAGGCGATCATCGACGCCGTCTTCAGGCGCTCGACCGTGTCGCCCAGCGTGTAGTGGACGAACCGGTCCAGCTCGGTGAACGACGCCGACGGGTGATCGAGCGCGAGCGCCGAGGCTTTCGCGCCCTGGTCGACGCCGTCTCGGAGGTCGACCATGAACGTCTGCCACAAGGGGATGCCCTGATCGCCGGGCAGCTCGACGGCTTTCCCCGATCGGCCACCGTTGGTGATGTCGTGATAGACGCCCGTGACGCGGTACCGATGGGTCGAACCGGCCGAATCCACCTCGACGGACTGTCCGACCTCCACCCCCGCGTTCTGCGCGGCGAGAGTCGACAGCGCGAGCTCCCCGGGCCCTGCGGGCGCTTCGCCACGCGCATAGGCGAGGGGGAAGGTCGAGGTGTCGCCCACCTCCAGAGCGACGTCATCGGTGCGCGCCGCGGCGATGAGCGCGACCCGGAAGCTGGTGGCCTTCGCGAACCGGGCGATGTCCGGGTCATCGCGCAGAGACCGCTCGAGCGTGTCGCCCGCGCCGGCCTCCGCGCCCTCGCGGACGAACGCACGGAGGTCGCTCTGGCCGACGCCCATGGTGGTGACGAAGTCGGGTGCCGCGATCGTCTGGGTCACACGCTGGGGCAGGGCCGCCAGCACGACCGCGAAGCCGACCATGACGATCAGCAGCACGGCGGTGGTGGCCCGGGTGGTGAGTCCGCGGACGGCGAGGCGGATGCTGACCGGAATCGGAAGATCCCAACGCAGCGCACGCGGACGACCTCGGGTCTGCGCCGACACCCCGGGCCTGGTCAGAGCGAGCAACGGGCTGATGCGGCGCACCCGGCGCAGCAGGTGCGCCGCGAGCGCGGTCGGGATCGCCGACGCGACAACGACGGCCAACAGCATCACGATGTTCCCCATGGCGCCGTGCCCGTCCGAGGGAGCGCCGTCGCCGCCTCGCAGGAGTGCGGACGCGGGGAAGACCAGGAGCAGGGCGACCAGGACCGCGGCACCCGAGTGCACGGCGTATCCGAGGAGCAGGGTCGACGAGACCTCGCGGTGCGAGAAGCCGATCGCCCGCATCACGCCGATCCGACGTGCGTCCTGTTCGAGGGCGGTGAGGACCATGATCCGCAGACACAGCAGCGTGATGGCGAGCAGGACGATGCTCACCAGGATGGTGAGGATGGCGACCAGGCCGTCTGTGAGCGCGGCGATCAGACGCAGCAGGCTCCCGTCGACGGCCGCACCGTTGGCCGGGAGTCCGGCCGCACGGTATGCCTCCGTGAATCGATCACCCGCGTCGTCGACCAGGCGGAACGTGATGATGTGCTCCACGGGAAGCCGCTCGGCAAGGTCGTTCCAATCCCCTTCGGAAAGCACGAATCGCTTCGAGTTGACCAGACTCGGCCCCATCTGGGCGTCGCGGACGACGTCGGCGACAGTGAACGTCTGCACGTCGCCGTGCACGGAGATCTCGACCGTGTCACCGCGCACCAAGTCGTAGGCGTCGGCGTAGTAGCCGGGCACGGCGATCCTGCCGTCGCGGACGCTCGTCGGCGTGCCGTCCGGTCCGAGCAGGAAGTCGAATCGCGGGCTCTGCGTGACCAGCAGGAGGTCCATCACGCCGTCGCGCGCAGCATCCGAGATCCCGTGCATCCTGAGATCCTGGTTGTCGAGCTGCAGCGCATCCTGCACCTGGTGGTCGTCGACGATGTCCGGGTGGGCTGCGGCGAAGGAATCCAGGGAGGAGGTCTCGAGGGGGCCGACGTGCATCTGCACGGCATCCGGCGCGTCCGCGAGCGCGAAGAGCCGTTCGGTCGCCCCGATCGTCGAGACGAGGGTGGCGACACCCGCGCCGGCGGTGGCGGAGCTGATCGCCATCAGCAGGATCAGCGAGATGCTGCTCACGGGATTCCTGCGGATGCGAGCGAAGGCCATCCGCCACGCGGTCGAGGCCGCCCTCACGATGTCGGGGGGAGGGGGAACGGCCAGCCGTGCAGGATGGCGCCGATGCCCGCCTCGAACTGCCGTTCGGCCGACGGCGCCCACCCTGCGGCGATGATGCGGCCGAGGTGGGGCAGCTGCGAGAGCAGTGCTGCTTCGGTGTCTTCGTGCTCGGCCTCGGCCGTCTCCGCAGCGGTGGACTCCGACCCCGCAGGAGCGCTGAACTCTCCCATCGCCGAGGCGACGGTGATCATCACGAGCACGTTGACGAGGTCGCCGAGGGCCGGGTCGACCGGAGCCCCGAGATCGAGCAAGATGCCGATGGCCTCGTCGGCCACGGCGAGCGCCGCCGGTGAGGTGATCGGATGCGTCGCGACGATCGGGATGAGTCCGGAGTGTGCGGCGAGCTCGGCGCGGATGGCCCGCATCAGTTCGTGCGCGTAAGCGCGCCAGTCGGGCGCCCCGGAGACGGAGGGTAGCGAGAGTCCGGTCCAGAACTCGTCGGCGAGTGCAGCGGCGAGGTCCGACTTCCCGGCGAAGTGCCGGTACGCGGTCATCGGATCCGCCCCGAGCGCGGTGCCCAGGCGCCGCATGGTGAGCTGATCCAGGCCATCGGCGTCGATGAGCTCGAGAGCCGCCGACAGCACGTCGGCGCGGGAGATCCGCTCCGGTCGAGGTGTCATCATGAGATTCCTTTCCGCCTGCGCAGGGCGAGCAGAGCGACGGCGAGCAGGACGAAGCCCGCAGCGAAGCCGAAGAGTGCCATCGACGGACCGAGCGCGTCGAGCGCTCCGGCGCGATCCAGGGTGAGCGACCGCATGGCCTGCAGAGCCCAGTATGCAGGCGACGCCGGAGCGATCGTCTGCATCCATGTCGGCAGCGCCTCGACCGGTCCGAACGCGCCGCCGACCCCCGCCATGAGCATGGCCAGCACGTTGCCGATGACCAGTGCGAGTTCGAGAGATCGGGATGCCGAGACCAGGAGCAGTCCGAAGCCGATCATCGCCGCCGAGAACGCCACGAGCACCAGGACCAGCCCGAGCACGGAGCCGTTGGGGCGGTACCCGAAGAGGAGCGCACCGCCGAGGAGTACCGCGAGGAACTGCAGCAATTGTGCGGCGAATGCCGTCAGTGACTTACCGAGGAGGAGGTCGACGCCGCGGGCCGGTGATGTCCGCAGCCGGTCCCACGTGCCCCACTGCTGATCACGGAAGAACGCCGTGACGACCTGCTGGACGCAGAGGAGGGCGAACAGCACGGCCAGGCCGGGGACGGCGTACTCGACTCCGGACGCCGAGGCGTAGCCCGCGGTGGCCAGCTGCCCCCGCGCACCGGGGACGAAGAACGGGACGAACACGAGCGGAATCACCGTCATGACCACGACCGGAGACGGGTCGCGCCACAGGATCCGTGCGTCGATCGCTGCGACCGCGAGACTATGCCGCAACACCGTGCACCTCCGCGTCGTCGAGGGCCGGTGTCTCCTGTGCGCGGAGCAGGCGCACGTACGCGCTCTCGAGGGTGGGGCGAGGGAACTGCGCATCGATGATCGCGCTCGCACTTTCGCCGAGGCGGGCGATCAGGTCGGCGAGCTGCTCACCAGCGCTGGTTCCCGTCGATCCGCTCACGAGCCAGTCGCCCTCGCGCACCCAGCCGGCCGGCGGCTGAGCATTCGTCTGCAGGCGCACGCGCACGCCGTCGCCCTGCGACCTCACCACCTCGCTGACCTCTCCGAGATCTTGCAGCACGCCGTCGTGCAGGAGACTGAGCCGTGACGGGAGCTGCTCGAGCTCGGTGAGGTAGTGGGTGGTGTAGAGCACGGACGCTCCGTCGTCGGCGATGCGGCGCACCAGGTCGAGGATCTGCTGGCGCGACTCCACGTCGGCGCCGACGGTCGGCTCGTCGAGGAACAACAGGCGCGGGCTATGGGTGAGCGCCATCGCGAGGTGCAGTCGGCGCTGCTGGCCGCCGCTGAGCTGCTCGGCGCGGACGCCGGTGCTCTTCGTGAGCCCCAGTCCCTCGATCACCCCCGCGCATCGTGCGCGCAGCCCTCGCCCGCGCACGCCGTGAAGACGAGCGAATCCCTCGACGTTCTCGCGCACCGTGAGCGAGGGGTAGATGCCGAGTCGTTGCGGCGCGCTGCCGATCAGGGCGGCGGCGGTCTCCCGGCGGGAGGCGAGGTCGATGCCGTCGACGGTGACCGACCCGGAATCGGGCGCCAGCGACCCGTTGGCGATGGCGATCAGCGTGGACTTGCCTGCGCCGTTGGGGCCGAGGAGGCCGAGGATCTCACCCGCGGGCAGGACGAGATCGACGCCGGAGAGCACCGCGCGCTCGCCGAAGGATCGCCGGATGCCGCTCAACCGCAATCGTGAGTCGCTCATGATTCCCCTTCGTAGATCTACATCGTAGACTAACTGATGGAGCCGCGACGATCGAATCTGTCGAGCGGCGCGATTCGATCACGTCTTCGGCGATGATCAGGGTGTCGAGCTCTTCGTCGAAGACGCGGGGGCGTGCCCATCGGTGCCTGGCCGGTGGGGGAACGATCGGAATGGACGTGAGGCGAGCAGTGCAGAGAACGAAGTCTGGGTTGGCGGGCAGCTATTCACTCGAAGGCGGTGCCGTGATGCGGCTCCTCTGCGACGATGACGCACCGGAGTTGGCCGCCGTCTATGAGCGCAATAGGGATCACCTGTCTCCGTGGGAGCCGCTGCGTCCGGAAGGCTTCCACACCCCGGCCTGGCACCGTGAGGACATCGCCAGATGGCTCGAACTCTCTGAGGCCGGACGCGGCTTCTCCTTCGGGATCTTCGACGGAGGGGAACTCGTCGGTCGGCTCAACTTCGTCGGGATCGTTCGGGGCGCGTTCCAGAGCGCGACCCTGGGGTACTGGATCGATGCCGGCAGGGCGGGGCGCGGGCTGGCTACAGCGGCGGTCGGCGAGGCTGTGCGGATGGCGCGGGACGAGCTCGCGCTGCACCGGCTGGAAGCGTGCACGTTGCCTCACAATGCGGGCTCGCAACGCGTGCTCGAGAAGTCGGGGTTCCAGCGGATCGGATCGGCTCCGCAGTACTTGCAGATCGCCGGTTCCTGGCAGGACCACGATCTCTTCCAGAAGATCCTGCACGAGCAGGATCAGGTCGGCGCGGGGTGAATCGCCGACGATAGACGAGCGCACCGCGCGGTGTCCCGAGGCGTGCCAAGGGTCGCGTCTCCGTGAGTTCACCCATCTCTGCGCAGACGCTGCAATGGCGCGAGGTAGGCGGCGCAGACATGGAATACGCCGGCGATCACGATCGCCGAGAACACCGGTCCGGGGTGGGTGAGGTGACCCGTGATGAGCGAGGTCGGCGACCATGCGGCGAGGATGTCGATCTGGCTGGCCAGGGGCAGCACGAGAAGGATGACGGTGGTCACCGCGATGGCGGTCGCCGTGCGACGGAGCATCGTCATGACGAGGTGGGCCATGCTCATCGCGAAGATGAGGTAGACCGCGCCGGGGCCCCAGGTGGAGGTCATCAGATCGACGGGTACCGGTCCGATCACGAGTGCCGTGAGAGCCGCGGCGAGGGCGAGGCCGAGCGTGTAGGCGCCGACCGCGGCGAGCACGTCGACGAGGAATCGAGGCAGGGTGAGCGAGGCGAGTCGAGTCGCGCGGGTGCGATAGAAGATCGCTGTGCCGTTCCGTGTGTCCCAGCCGAGCGCGGTGATCGCGGTGGCCGCCGCGAGGATGAGCCCGAGTTGCATCGCGCTCTGCGTATACAGGGCGATGCCGTCTTGAGGTGTCGCAGCGGCGGCATTGATGGTCAGCTGTTCGGTACCCGCGGCTCGGAGGAGATCGGGCATGGCGACGGCGAGACCGGGGCCGGCGAGACCGAAGAACGCGAAGGCGGCGAGCAGGGCGGTGAGAAGGCCGGTTCGCGTCAGGCGCCGGAACTCGAGGGGAAGAGAAGTCATCACGGCGCTCATCGGGCCTCCTGCTGCTGGATGATGCGGACGAAGGATGCGTCGAGATCGCGCCCCTGCAGGGTGACCTCGAGGATCGGCGTGCCGAAGGAGGCGAGCAGTCGCGGAAGCTCGGCCTCCGCGGTCTCGAAATCAGGGAAGCGGATCGTGCACAGGGACTCGGAGGGAAAGGCGATCCGGACTCCGACCGGGGGCTCTGCCACCGGATGGGCGCTGGCTCCGCTGGTTGCGAACCGCACATTCCATACGGGCTCGAGCCCGTTGAGAAGGATCTCTGCTGTCGTGCCCTGCGCGACCACGCGGCCGTCGTCGATCACGACCACGTGGTCTGCGAGCTGCTCGACTTCGCTGAGCATGTGGCTGGACAGCACGATGCAGCGATGCCGCTTCTGCTCGAGGATGAGAGCGCGGATGTCGGCCCTGCCCAGAGGGTCGAGTGCGCTGTTCGGTTCGTCGAGGATGAGCACTTCGGGGTTGAGGACGAGCGCGGCGGCTATCCCGAGACGTTGGAGCATGCCACGGGAGAAGTCGGCGACCCGGCGGTTCGCGACCTTCGCGAGACCGCACTGTTCCAGCGCCTCACGCGGTGTGATCCGGCTCGTCGAACCCGAGACGCCCAACGAGGTCTCGACGACCTCGTGGGCGGTCAGCCACGGTTCGAACTGCGGCACGTCCGGGCAGTAGGCCACCCGAGTCCGTGACGGCCGCTCGATGCGACCGGAGTCGATGGAGATCAGTCCGGCGAGCGCGCTGAACAGGACGGTCTTGCCGGCGCCGTTCGGCCCGATCACGGCGGTCACCGAACGCTCTCGAGCGGTGAAGGTGATGTCGTGGATTCCCGCGCCGTTCGGAAAGGTCCGCGTCAGGCCGCTGGCTTCCAGTGCGGGTTCAGGGGTGCCGGTGGTCATCGCAGGTCCGTGTCATCGAGCTGCCGGTCGGTCCTGCGGCCGAGCAGAAGATACAGAATCGGTCCGAGGGGGATCACGAGGATCACGATCAGCGCCCATGCGGCTCGGGGGAGATGTGCAACCCGGGGCCGGCGAATGATGTCCACCAGGCAGAAGCCCATGAGCGCGAGCAGGAGGGCGAGGACAGGCAGCAGCGGCAGCCACGACGCGGGGTCGAGGTTCATCGGGGTATCACCAGGTCTCGTCTGTGGGGCGGGGCATGAGCACGGTGGTGAGCGCCCGACGCCGCCTTCCCTTCACGGGGTCGTTGGCGAGCAGCGGTCGCAGAACAGCCATGAGCCCCTCCGCGAACGCATCCATCTCTGCATCGGTCGCCCAGAACTCGGCCTGCGCGAAGCTGACGCGATCCTCGGCGAGATCGAAGTCGCCCTCATCGAGGTAGTCCCCGAAGTCCCGGATCGTCCCCGACACGAAGACCGTGAACGCGGCGAGCAGTTCCTCCGACGACAACGCCGCGAGTTCTTCCGCCGTGGGATTGGCCAGCTCTCCCGTGACTCGGTACGACTTCTCGCTCGCCCCCCGAACCTGCCGCTCGTGGTCGACTTCGATCAATCCGTGCTCGGAGAGGTACGCGATGTGACGGTAGAGCGTCGCGATCGGGATGTCGCCCAGCCGTTCATGAAGATCGCGGGTCGTCGAGGTTCCCTTCGCGAGCAGCGTCTGAACGATGCGCAGTCGAACCGGGTGGAGGAGCGCGGAAGTGGTGCTCATGCCGCAACAGTATCAGTATTGATATTGATAAAAAAAGCGGCCCGCGAAGTCACCTCACCCCGACCGCCGCCCCGAAGCTGCGCTGTTCCACGAGCGGGCAGGCGAAGACGTCGCGCTCGCCGAGTCCGACGCGGTTGATGTAGCGCACCACGATCGCGTACGAGGCGAACAGACCCACCTGGGTATAGGGCACGCCGTGGTCCCGGCAGTACTCGGCGATGAGGGGTGCGGCACGCCGCAGGTGCGGGCGCGGCATCGACGGGAACAGGTGGTGTTCGACCTGATAGTTCAGACCGCCCATCGCGATGTCGAGGAAGCGGTTGCCGCGGACGTTGCGACTCATCAGCACCTGCCGGCGGAGGAAGTCGAGGGTCATCTCCCTCGGCACCACCGGCATCCCCTTGTGATTGGGTGCGAAGGCGATGCCCATGTAGAAGCCGAACAGCCCGAGCTGCACCGCGAGGAAGACGAACGCGATGCCGGGGGAGAGCACGAGGAAGACCAGCACCAGGTAGCCGATCATGCGGATGCTCAGGAAGGCGATCTCCGCCCACCGCCGCTCCAGTCGCCCGCGCGCGAACATCCGCCGCACGCTCGATGCGTGCAGCGACAGGCCCTCGAGCAGCAGGATCGGGAAGAACAGCACTCCCTGGTGTCCGCGAAGCCAGGTGATGACCGGTCCATGATGCCGCGCTGCGGCTTCAGGGGAGACGGCGATGACCGGGAGCTCGATGTCGGGGTCGGACCCCAGCTTGTTGGGGTTCGCGTGGTGGCGGGTGTGCTTGTGCTGCCACCACCCGTAGCTCATGCCGACGAGGAGATCGCCCAGGATCAGGCTGATCCAGTCGTTCCAGCGCCCGGACACGAAGATCTGCCGATGTGCCGCGTCGTGCCCGAGGAAGGCGATCTGCGTGAACACGATCGCGAGGACGGCGGCCGTGAACAGCTGCCACCAGGTGTCGCCGATCCAGACGAAGGCGAGGAGGCAGATGCCCAGGATGAGCGGCGCGGCGATGAGCTTGGTCCAGTAGTAGCCGTACCGACGGTGCAGCAGTCCGCGTCCACGGACCTGCTGCGCGAGTTCGGTGAACGCGCTCGACGTGCGTGGCGCGCTGTCGGGCGGGCGAGTGCGGATGGTCGGACGGATGCCGTCCATGATGACCTCTTCTCCACGCCGACCTCTGCGGCGGCGCGTTCTGCGACCCGTGCCTCAGCGATTCCCGGTCGTCGTCGGAAGCGGCCTTCGCTGGTGGGTTCGGGGGCAGGGTACGCCGCGAACCTGCGTGCGCTCTGAGACGACAAGCGCCCCTCGCGGCGGTTTCCACGGTCGTCGGCCTCTGGAATGCGATACATTGCATGGTAGGTAGAACTTCAGGCTCTACGTCGCTGCAGGCTCAGTGGAGGAAAATTGGCACTCTCAGGCGGACCCCTCGAGCGCAGGTCCATGAGCGACGAGGCATATGCCCGGTTGCAGGATGCGATCATCAGCGGTGAGTTGCGTCCGGGGGAGCGTCTGCGGGACTACGAGCTCGCCGAGCGGCTCGGCACGTCGAAGACTCCGATCCGGCACGCCCTCGACCGGCTGGCCGACCACGGTCTGGTCGAGATGCAGCGCAACCGCTACACGCGGGTGGCGCCGATCGACCTCGATCGGGTTCGCAACGCCGTCGACCTCTTCGGAGACATCTGGATCGGCTCCGTGCGCCATGTGATGCCCGTGATCCAGGATGACGACATCGTCTACCTCACCGACCTCGCCGACGACATGTCGAGGGCGGTCAAAGCGCGCGACGTCGCGCGCTTCGGAGTCGCTCTGCGCTCCATCGCCACCGGATTCGCCCGCATCGAGGGCAACGCGGCGCGCGCGGTGATCATCGAACGGCTCGGGCCGCAGATCCGGCGCTTCGGCGAGCACTCGCGGGACGCCTTCGAGTGGGACAAGATCGAGGCTTTCGCGGTCGCGATCCGCGAAGCGATCAACGCGCGCGATGCGGTCCAGACCCGAGCAGTGCTCGTCACGCTCTTCGACGACGTGCTCCCCGCGACGATCGACCGTGCCGAAGCTGCGGGTGTGGACATCGTCGACGAGGACTGATCCCACCGTCGCCGGCATTCCAGGCGAACCCACAGGAACTGCAAAGGGTCGTCTTCTAGCCTGGAGATCCCAAGGGGAGTACTCCGATACGGTCGGGTCGTCATTACGGATGCACGTCGCATCCCGGGCCACCGGTTCCTGTTCAGGAATGGAGAAGACTTTGGCGGTGCTTTCGCGCCCCGAGTCTGGAGTCCCCGTTTGGATATCACCCCCCTGATCTGGATCATCACGATCGCGGTCACGATCGCCTTCTTCGTCTACGAGTTCTTCGCGCACGTGCGCACGCCGCATGCGCCGACGATCGCGGAGTCCGCCCGCTGGTCGATCTTCTACATCAGCCTCGCGCTGCTGTTCGGCGTCGGCATCGGCGTCTTCTCCGGGTGGACGTTCGGCGGTGAGTACTTCGCCGGCTACCTCACCGAGAAGGCGCTGTCGATCGACAACCTCTTCGTGTTCCTCATCCTGATGACCGGCTTCGCGGTGCCGAAGATCTATCAGCAGAAGGTGCTGATGATCGGCATCGTGATCGCGCTGATCCTCCGTGGCATCTTCATCGCCGTCGGCGCGACGCTCATCGAGAACTTCTCCTGGATCTTCTACCTGTTCGGTGCACTGCTCCTCGTGCTCGCCTACCGTCAGGCGTTCAGCAACCATGAGAGCAACCCGGCGAACGGGCGCTTCATGACGTTCGTGCGTCGGCACCTGCCCGTCAGCGACGAGTACAACGGCGACAAGCTGACGGTCGTCAAGAACGGCAAGCGCTTCGTCACGCCGATGCTGCTCACGATCATCGCGATCGGGTTCATCGACCTGGTGTTCGCCGTCGACTCGATCCCCGCGATCTACGGGCTGACCGACCAGGCCTACATCGTCTTCACCGCCAACGCCTTCGCGCTCATGGGCCTCCGCCAGCTCTACTTCCTCATCGGAGGACTGCTCGAGCGGCTCGTCTACCTGGCCCAGGGACTCGCGGTCATCCTCGGGTTCATCGGCGTCAAGCTCGTCCTGCACGCGCTGCACGTCAACGAGCTGCCTTTCATCAACGGCGGTCAGGGCGTCGAGTGGGCGCCCGAGATCCCGATCTGGTTCTCGCTGCTGTTCATCGGCGCGACCATCGCGGTGGCCACCACGGCGAGCCTCATCAAGACCCGCCGTGCGCCGGACGCCGTCACCGCTTCCACCGACACCACCCCCACCATCACGCAGAAGGAGCACTCTTGAGCGCGCCGCGCTGTTCTGACTCTTCGGACTCTGACAGTACGAGCGCCCGGTTCATCCCGGGCGCTCACCCCACCACAGACGAGGCGGCCCGCTGATGGGCGACCTGCTCTGGAACATCGCCCTCGTCTTCGCGTTCGTGCTGATCGGCGGTGTCTTCGCTGCGACGGAGATGGCGCTGGTCACGCTGCGCGAGAGCCAGATCAACGCGATCGGTCAACGCGGGCGCCGTGGGGCCAAGGTCGCGGCTCTCGCCCGCAACCCCAACACCTTCCTCTCGGCCGTGCAGATCGGTGTGACCGTCGCCGGGTTCGCCTCGGCCGCGTACGGTGCGACATCGATCGCCCCGTCACTGGCGCCCGTGCTCGAGTCGTGGGGTCTCGCCCCCGCTCTCGCGCTCACGGTCGCGACACTCGTGCTCACGCTCGTGATCGCCTACCTGTCGCTCGTGCTCGGAGAGCTCGTGCCCAAGCGCCTCGCGATCCAGCGCAACGCGCAGTTCGCCTACGCGGTCGCGCCCGCTCTCAACGGCTTCGCCACGGTCATGCGTCCGGTGATCTGGCTGCTCTCGGTGTCGACGAACGCCCTCGTCCGGCTGCTCGGCGGAGACCCGCACAAGACGAGCGACGAGATGACCGATGAGGAGGTGCGCGACATCGTGGCCAGCCATCAGGGGCTGCCGGATGACGAGCGACGCATCCTCGACGACGTGCTCTCCCTGCGGGGGCGGCAGGTCAGCGAGGTCATGCGCCCGCGGCCGGAGGTCGTCGCCCTCGACGAGGCCGCGAGCGTCGGCGAGGTGATGGCGCAGGTGCGAGACCTTCCGTTCTCGCGCTATCCCGTCTCGGAGACCTCGATCGACGACATCACCGGGTTCGTGCACGTGCGCGATCTGTTCGAGGCGGTGTCCGATGATCCGACGCGTCCGCTGCGCGCGCTCATGCGCGAGATCCCGTACATCCCCTCGTCCGCACGGGTGCTGCCGACGCTGACCCGCATGCGCGCGGAAGGGCACCACATCGCGGTCGTCGTCGACGAGTACGGCGGCACCGACGGCCTCGTCACCCTCGAAGACCTCGTGGAGGAGGTGGTCGGCGAGATCTTCGACGAGTACGACGCCGAGGTATTCATGTCCGAGGATGACGGAATCGACGGGCGACTCAACCTGCAGGACTTCGAGGAGGCGACGGGGCTCGCGATGCCGCGCGGCTCGTCCGACACCATCGCCGGATTCGTGACGGAGCAGCTGGGCCGACTCGCGATCGTCGGCGACACGGTCGAGGTGCCCGGGGCCACGATCCAGGTGGCGGAGCTCGACCGACGTCGGATCTCGCGAGTGCGGGTCACGCTCGAGCAAGTGGTGGAGCCGCAGGTCTGACCGCGCGCTCGGTCTGTGGTCAGGGCTGCTGCACGCGGCTGCCGAGCTCGCTGAGGCCTTCGGTGAGGATCTCGACCAGCAGGCGGGCATAGCGTCCGTCGGGATCGAGGTCGGGGTCGAACACCGTGATCGACGCGCCGACCGCGCCTGGTGCGACTTCGCGCAGCAGAGCAGTGAGCTCTGCCGCCCCGATCCCGCCGGGGTCGGGGCTGTCGACGGCGGGCATGATCGCGGCATCGAGCACGTCGACGTCGACCTGGAGCCAGTACGCGGAGCCCGCGACGGCGGCGGCCTTCGCGCCGACGTGGGCGGCGCCGAGGGAGAGCACGTCGGCGGAAGAGAAGACACCGCCCAGGATGCCGCGAACCTCCGGCAGATCTTCGTCATCGTCGCGGTGGCCGATGTGCGCGGTGTGCTCGGACGCGAAGGACGGACCCAGCCCGTCGACGTCGGCGACGGCGGGCCAGTGCCTGCCGATCGCCGCGGCGAGAGCCTCTCCGGCCAGGCTCGCGCATTCGTCGCTGTTGCCCGGATGGCGGAAGTCGGTGTGACCGTCGACGTGCACCAGCCCGATGCCGCCGCGGCGCACGGTCGCGAGACCCGCACCGAGCAGGATCGCGCAGTCGCCGCCGATCACGAGTGGAGCGTCGCCGCTGTCGAGCGCCGCGCCGATGCGTGCGGCGAGACGCCGCGAATGGTCGATCGTCGCGCTCTCGTTGCGCACGTGCCCCGGCGGTCTCGTGGCATCGTCGTCGACGTAGCGGCCGGCGAGGACGACACCGGAATCGGTGGCCCCGAGCTCGGCGAAGCGCGCGAAAAGGCCGGCCTCGCGCAGAGCCTCCGGTGCCTTCGCCGCGCCAGGGACGCTGCGCGGCTCGGGCGGACGCAGGCCGAGGTTGGACGGAGCCGACAGCAACGTGATCATGCGTGCATCCTGCCGTGGGCATCGGACATTCGGAGAAGGGTCAGGCCGGGAAGCGCACCCGGGTGATGCGCTCGGCCGCCGCCCACAGCGCGGAACCGATCGACGCGGAACGCACCTCGTCCGAGGCGGCCACTCGCGCCGGTGCTCCGCGGAACTCGAGCAGACCGCCCGGCCCCCAGTAGTCGCCGCTGACGACTTCTGCGGCCGTCGCCGCGTGCACGATCGGCAGCGCGCCGCCGTCCTTGCCCTGCACGAGCACGCGACTCGGCGCGGACAGCGCGCGGACGAAGCCGGACACCTCGGCGAGACCGGGACGTGAAGGCGTGAGCGGATCGACCGCATAGCCCGGGTGCGCGCAGACAGCCGAGCGTGAGGTGTCCGACCAGCGCCGGGACAGCTCGAACGCGAACGACATCAGCGCCGCCTTCGATCGCCCGTACTGCCGCAGTGAGGAGCCGGTCCACCGGGCGTCGAGGGTCGCCGGGTCGAGGGTCGCGAAGCGGTGCGCGATAGAACCGACGGCGACGACGCGGGCGTCCGGCGCGAGGACCGGCTCGAGCTGCGCCACGAGGGCGAAGTGGCCGAGGAAGTTCGTGCCGACCATGAGGTCGAAACCGTCGCTCGTGCGTGCCGAGCGGTCGGCCGCCTTGACCCCGGCATTGCAGATGACCGCGTCGATCCGTTCGCCGACGTCGGCTGACGCTTCGGCCACGCTGTCGAGGGAGCCGAGGTCGAGCGGCAGCACCCGGAGGTCGGCGTCCGGCACCTGCGCGCGGATCGCCGTCACCGCTGTCGCCGCACGTTCGGCGGAACGGCATCCGAGCAGGACCCGCGCACCCCGTGCGGCGAGCTGCTCCGCGCACCAGTACCCGATGCCCGCGTTCGCTCCGGTCACGAGCATGGTGCGCCCGAGTAGATCACGAGGGAGAAGAGGGGCGGCATCCATCCCCCCAACCTAGGCCGCGCGGATGTCTCGCGCCTCAGCGGTCGTGGTCGTGGTGCTCGTCGTCTTCGTCTTCGAGGAGCATGCCGACCGACGTCGCGCAGGCGTCGCCCTTCCATGCCTCGATCCCCTCCCGAACGGCGAAGGCCGCGATGACCAACCCGGCGACGGCATCCGCCCACCACCACCCGAGCAGGGAGTTCGCAACCAGTCCGATCAGCACCGCGGCCGAGAGGTAGGTGCAGATGAGCGTCTGCTTCGAGTCCGCGACGGCGGTGGCGGAGCCGAGCTCGCGACCTGCACGGCGTTCGGCGAATGACAGGAACGGCATGACGGCGACGCTGACGGCGGTCAGCACGATGCCGACGGTGCTGTGCTCCGGGCGCTCGGCGGTGACCAGCGCTGCCACCGAGGTCGCGGTGACGTAGGCCGCGAGGGCGAAGAAGGCGACCGCGATGACGCGCAGAGTCGGCTTCTCCCAGCGTTCCGGATCACGGCGGGTGAACTGCCAGGCGACCGCCCCCGCAGAGAGGACCTCGATCGTGGAGTCCAGGCCGAACCCGATGAGCGCGGCGGAGGAGGCGACGGATCCGGCGGCGATTGCGACGACCGCCTCGATCAGGTTGTAGGTGATCGTGATGCCGACGATGAGGCGGATGCGGCGATGCAGGGTCTCGCGGCGGGTGAGGGCGAGCGTGGCGGTCATCAGCAGGTGCAGCCTTCGCCGGAGCAGCAGTCCGGTTCCACGAGGAGCGTCACCCGCATGAGCATGTCGAGCGCGGGTGCGAGGTGCCGGTCTGCCAGGCGATAGCTGCTGCGGCGGCCGTCCGGCACGCTCTCGACGAGGCCGCAGCCGCGGAGGCACGCGAGATGGTTCGACATGGCCTGGCGCGAGACGCCGAGCGCTTCGGCGAGGTCGGCGGGATAGGCGGCGCCCTCCCGCAGGGCGAGCAGGACGCCGGCGCGTGTGGCGTCGGAGAGCGCGTGCCCGAGGCGAGCGACGGCGGCCGTGTGCGTGGGGGAGGAGGCGAGGGCGGTGGTCACGTGACCACTGTACAGAAAGCAATGAATTCAGGACAGGCTGAATAAACGGATGCGGGGACGCGACGCCATGTCACGCCCCCGCATCCGACCTGCTCAGCGGATCGCGTACACCGCGCTGCCGACGATGACGGCGAAGATGGTCGTCCAGCCGATGATCGCCAGCGCCTGCCAGAAGAGGATGCGGGCCTTGCCGATGCCGGAGGCGGCGAGCATCGTCGCCGTGAACTGCGTCGGCAGCAGGAGGGGGCCGAGCAGGCTGACTCCGGGGACGCCGTAGCGCTCGAACGCACGCTGGAACTTCTCGCGACGCGGGCTGCCGTGCGCGGTGTCCGCCGTGCCCGCTGCCACCTCTTCCGTCGTGCCGCCGCCGGCGAGGGCGACCGCCTTGGCCCGCGAGCGGTTCACGACGGCCTGTCGGGCCCCCGAACTCACCAGCACCACGACCACCACGCAGAGGAAGTTGCCGACCATTGCGGCGATCGCGGCGACCACGGGCGGGATACCGCCGATGATGCCGATGCTCACCGCCCCCTCGCCCTCGATGAAGGGGATCGCGCCGGCGAGGGCGACGATGAGGGGCTGCACGAGCTCGGGAACCTGGGCGACCAGGTTCTGGAACGTCTCGATGAGGTTCATGGGGTGCTCCTGGATGTCGGTGCGAACGGAGTCTCCGCCGCGATGACTCCAGTCCACTCGAAGGGCGGGCACTGCGGCAGTGTCGAGCCGTCACCGCTTCCCGGGTGGATCGCACGAGACAGCCGTGACAACTGTCACGGCCGTATCGTGGGGTGCGTGAGCAGCCAGGTCGAGCCCCTCGCCCCCGTCGAGCCGAGTCCGGGGGCGCGACAGCTGTCCCGCGGGGTCACGGCCACGTGGTGGTACACCGTGAGCGCCGTGATCGCGTTCGAGCTCGCCCTGATCGCGTCGTGGACGCTCACGACCCTCGCGGACGACTTCGAGGGGTTCGTCGGCCTGGTCGTCGGCGTCGGCGGCATTCTCTGGTGCGCGTCCACGATCCCGTTGCTGCTCGACTACCGGCACCGCCTGGATGCCGAGCCCGGCGTGCGCTGGATGCGTCTGGCGCTGCCGTTGCTCGTCGCCGTCGTCTACGGAGCTGTCGCCGGGGTCGTCGTGGGCAGCTGGCAGCTCGCGGTGATGCCCCTCGTGCTGACGCTCGTCCTGCTGAACTGGCCGCGCGGGGTGCGGTACAAGGTCGTCATCACGGCGACGATCGCGCTCATCCTCCTCGGCATCGCGGATTCCGCTCTCGACGTCGCCGACGCCAACCCGTTCCTGATCCCCGCCGTGTACACCGTCTTCTTCCCGGTGATGCTGGTCAGCTCGCTGTGGTGGTGGGACGTACTGATCACGCTCGACCGCGCCCGCGCATCCGAGGCGAAGCTCGCCGCCACGCAGGAGCGGCTGCGGGTCGCCACCGATGTGCACGATCTGCAGGGCCACCATCTGCAGGTGATCGCGCTGCAGCTGGAACTCGCGGAGCGCCTGCTGCCGACCGACCCCGACGCGGGGATGGAGCAGCTCCGCGCCGCGCGGGTCAGCGTCGACGAGGCGCGCCAGGGGACCAGGGACCTCGCGACCCGCTTCCGCTCGGTGCCGCTGGGGGATGAGCTCGCCAACGCCCGCGACCTTCTCACTGCCGCCGGGCTCGAGGTGGAATCCGCCATCGACGCGGATGCCGATTCCGCTCCGGCATCCGCGCTGGGTCCCGTGATCAGGGAGACGACGACGAACGTGCTGCGGCACGGCGGGGGAGCGCGGGCACGGCTGGCGCTCACGAGGACCGCGGATGCGTGGCGGTACGAGATCGCGAACGACGTGGTCCCCGGTGCCGAGGTCGAGCACGACGGCTCGGGGCTGGAGGGCGTGCGCCGCAGGATCGAAGAGGCACACGGCTCCCTCGAGGTGCGACGCGACGGCGACGATTTCGTGGTCGTCGTGACGGTGCCGACGCAGGGTGAGGGTGCGCGATGATCCGCGTGCTGCTCGCTGACGACGAGGCGATGATCCGCTCCGCTCTCGCGGCGCTGCTGCGCCTGGAACCCGACATCGAGGTGGTCGCCGAATGCGCCGACGGCGAGCAGGCCGTCGCCGAAGCCCTGCGCCTGCAGCCGGACGTGTGCCTCCTGGACCTCGAGATGCCGGGACTCGACGGCGTGCAGGTCGCCGAGCGACTGCACAGGGCGATCGCGACGCGCTGCGTGGTCGTCACCCGGCATGCGCGACCGGGTGTGCTCCGTCGCGCTCTCGCGTCCGGCGTCTCGGGTTTCCTGCCGAAGTCCCGGGGCGCCGACGAGGTCGCCGCCGTCATCCGCCGGGTCGCCGCGGGTGCTCGCTACGTGGATCCCGAGATCGCCGCCGACGCCTTGAGTGACGAGCGCTCGCCGCTCACGGACCGGGAGCTCGACGTGCTGCGTGCCGGTCGCCGAGGCGAGACGACCGGGCAGATCGCGCGGGCCCTCTCCCTCGCGCCCGGCACCGTGCGCAACCACATCTCGGTGATCCTCGGGAAGCTCTCGGTCGGCACCCGTCAACAGGCCGTGCTCATCGCCGAGGAGCGTGGCTGGATCTGACTGCCGTTATGCTGGCAGGCATGGGAACCATATGCGCAGCGCCCATGATGGGGCGCAACTTCGTGATCCGCGACCGCCGCGCCTGACGGCGCGCTCGCTCCCCGCACGCATCTGCGCGCCGTCCACCGAGATGTCATCGCACCTCGGGACGGGCAGCCCTCACTGACGCCTCTTCGCGTCCTCCCCTCCTTCGAGGTGCTCCGATTCTTCTTCTGGAGCGCACTCATGCCTCGTTCAATCCATGGCGGCCGCCACGAACTCGGCCAGAACTTCCTCACCCATCGTCCGACCCTCGCCCGCATCACCGACCTCGTCGGACGCACCTCGGGCTCGATCCTCGAGCTCGGCTGCGGTGACGGCGCCCTCACCCGCTCGCTCGCGAGGCTGGGGCGACCCCTCGCGGCGATCGACATCGACGAGCATCGGGTGCATCGCCTGCGAAAGGCGCTGCCCGACGTGCGCATCGAGATCGCGGATGCGACGCGCCATCCGCTCGACGCGGAGGTCGTCGTCGGCAACATCCCGTTCCATGTGACGACGCCCATCCTCCGGCGACTTCTGTCGAGCGGTCGGTGGCGTCAGGCGGTCCTGCTGACGCAGTGGGAGGTGGCCCGCAAGCGGGCAGGCGTCGGCGGCGGCACGATGATGACCGCGCAGTCCGCGCCGTGGTTCGAGTTCTCTCTGGAGGGCCGGGTTCCGGCCTGGGGGTTCTCACCGCAACCGAGCGTCGACGGTGGGGTGCTGGCCATCACCCGTCGCGGCTCACCGCTCGTCCCGGCATCCGACCGCCGGGAGTACGAGGCGTTCGTGCGGTCGATGTTCACGGGGCGGGGATCGAACCTGGCTGCGGTGCTGGCCACGGCGGCACGCATCCCGATGTCTCGTGCGCGACGGTCCGTCGCGGCGGCGGGTGCCGACGACCGGCGTCTTCCCCGCGACCTGCGTCCGGAGCACTGGGCCGCCCTCTGGGATCAGGTCTCGCAGCGATGACGCAGGGGGCCGTCGAGCACACGATCTGCTCGACGGTCCCGTCGTGGCGTCGACGCGCTCAGAGCGCCGCGAGCACCTCCCGCAACCGGACCGCGAACTCCGCGGTGTGATCGACGAACCCGGTGTGATCGCCGGGGAAACGCGTCGGCGCGATGCCGAGCTGTGCGCCGAGCGCGGTCGTCGTGCGCTCGCACAGCTGACCGACCGACTCCTCGCCGATGCCGAGAACGAGGTGGTCCGCGCGTGCGCGCAGCGCTTCGACATCAGGCAGCCAGCGCACGCTCGCCGGCAGCTCGTATCGGAACCAGAACTGCTCGTCGGCGTGGTGCTGCGGATCGACCTCACCGCCGAACCACTGCACGAGGGCCTCTTCGGGCATCGGGATGTTGGCCTGCGCGAAGAACAGACGCCAGGCGCCGATGCGATCGCCCGAGAGCGCTGCTGTCGTGAGCTCATCGGTGATCCGCCGCTGCTCGACGCGGTCAGGGAGCAGCTCGAGCAGAGGTGGCTCGTGGGCGACGACCGTGGGAGCCAGGTCGGGGCGGGCCTGCGCCAGCGCCAGGCTGGTCACGGCGCCGCCGCTCGAGCCGAAGACGATCGCGGGGCCGAGGTCGACGTGCTCGATCAGTGCCGCGAGGTCGGCGGCCCGGCGCTCCAGAGGCGAGCCCTGGGACGGGTCGTGCAGGATGCTCCGCTTGATGCCGCGCGGGTCGGTCGTCAGCACCGTGTGGTCGGCGGCGAGCTCGTCCGCGAACGGGGCGAAGGCATCCGCGTCCATCGGGGCACCGATCAGGACCATCAGCGGTCCCTCGCCGCGGAGCTCGAAGTGGAGACGCACGTCGGGCAGGTCGAGTGCCGCGGTGGTCATGCTCATGGGTGCTCCTTGTCGTCGTGGTCATCGGACGGCGTGTGCCGAATCCCTGAGTCCAGGGTCGTCCTGAACAGTCGGCGACACCACCCCGGTCTGCGACACCGCTGTGTCCCGGGCCGTCGATCCGTCTGTCTGAGGCGGGCGGTAGCCTCGACGCATGTCCGCCTTCGCCACGCTCGCCTCGCCGGTCGGCGTCATCGGGGTGGTGAGTGATGGCGTGGCGATCACCCGCGTCATGTGGCGGTCGACTCCGCCCGAGGGCAGCGCACTCCCGGCCGGCCCGACCGCCGATCCGCTGCTCGCCGAGGCGCTCGCGCAACTGGCCGCCTACTTCGCGGGCACGCTGCGCCGCTTCGACGTACCGGTCGATCTCGGCGTGCAGACCGTGGCGACCAGAGCAGTGCTCACCGCGCTCCACGAGACGGTCGGGCACGGCGAGACGATCACTTACGGAGGGCTCGCCGCGCGCAGCGGCACCGAGGTGCCCGCCCGGGGGATCGGTTCGATCATGGGGGCGAACCCCGTCCCCCTGATCGTCCCCTGCCATCGGGTGGTGGCCGGCGACGGCCTCGGCGGATACTCGGGCGGCGACGAAGGCCAGGGGCTCGAGACCAAGCGCTGGCTGCTGGAGCATGAGGGGGCATTGCCGACCTCGCTGTTCTGAGTAGGAGCGACGGCATCCGTCATCCCGTCATTTCACCGACGAACACCCTGCGAGAATGGACGTGCCGAGTCCCGAGCCGAGGAGCCAACGTGCAGTTCATCTCCACCCGCGGCGGCATGCAGCCGCAGTCGTTCAGCGAGACGCTGTTGGAGGGCCTCGCGCCCGACGGCGGACTGGCTGTACCCGAGGTCATGCCGACCGTCGACGGTGAGACGCTCGAACGCTGGCGGGCACTGACCTACCCGCAGCTGGCGACCGAGGTGCTCGGACTCTTCGCGACCGACATCCCGCGCGCTGATCTGGCCCGGATGACCGACGCGGCATACGCCGACTTCCCCGACGGTGTCGTGCCGCTGCGGGCCATCGACGACGAGCTGACGCTCGTCGGACTCTCCGAGGGCCCGACGCTCGCCTTCAAGGACATGGCGATGCAGTTCCTCGGGCAGGTGCTCGAGTACACGCTGGAGCGAAACGACGCGGTGCTCAACATCCTCGGTGCGACCTCAGGCGACACCGGCTCGGCGGCCGAGCACGCCCTTCGCGGTAAGGAGCGCGTCGCGGTGTTCATGCTGTCGCCGCAGGGCCGCATGAGCGCATTCCAGCGGGCGCAGATGTTCTCGCTCGACGACGCGAACGTGCACAACATCGCGGTCGAGGGCGTCTTCGACGACTGCCAGAACCTCGTGAAGAAGCTCGCCGGCGATCTGGACTTCAAGCGCGCGCAGCACCTGGGTGCGGTGAACTCGATCAACCTGGCGCGCATCACGGCGCAGACCGTCTACTACTTCTGGGCGTGGTTGCGGGCGACGGATGCCGGCGGTTGGACCGAGCTGTCCTTCACGGTGCCCTCCGGAAACTTCGGCAACATCCTCTCCGGCTTCTTCGCCAAGCAGATGGGTCTCCCGATCCGTCGCCTCGTGCTCGCCGCGAACGAGAACAACGTGCTCGACGAGTTCTTCCGCTCCGGCGTCTACCGCCCGCGCAGCGCCGCACAGACGCTCGCGACCTCGAGCCCCTCGATGGACATCTCCAAGGCTTCGAACCTCGAACGTTTCATCTTCGAGCTCGTCGGCCGCGACCCCGCCCGCGTCGTAGGGGCTTGGGACGACCTCGAGGCCCAGGGGTACTTCGACTTCTCGGCCGATCAGGAGCGCTTCCTCGAGGAGTTCGGCATCGTCAGCGGCACCTCGACGCACGAGGACAGGCTGGCGACGATCCGCTCGGTGTACGAGACGACGGGTGAGGTCATCGACCCGCACACGGCCGACGGTGTCAAGGTCGCGCGCGAATTCGTCGAGCCGGGTGTTCCGATGCTCGTGCTCGAGACGGCCAAGCCGGAGAAGTTCGCGGAGACGATCCACGAGGCCATCGGTGTCGAGCTCGGTTACGCGCCGGAGTTGCAGCAGATGCTCGGCGCGCCCCAGCACGTGACCGAGATGGGTGACGACGAGCAGGCTCTCCGCGCCTTCATCGAGACGAACGCGCTGCACTGATCCTCGCGGTGCTCACTCCTCGGGGTCGCCGTGCAGCATCCAGGGGATGCCGAAGCGGTCGACCAGCATCCCGAAGAGCCCGCCCCACGGCGGCACATCCAGCGGCATCGTGATCGTCGCCCCGTCGGCGAGCTTCTCCCAGACCGCCCGCGTGGCGTCCTGCGAATTGCCGCTCAGTGACACCGAGAACCCCTGCGGCTTCTCGTAGGGCATGCCGTCGGGAGAGTCCGACGCCATGAGGACGAGGCCCCCGGGAGCATCGATCTGTGCGTGCATCACGAGGTCCTTCTGGCTCGGATCCTGCGCCATGTCGGGGAACTCTCCGAAAGTGTTGATCACCAGCTCACCACCGAGCACGCTTTGATAGAACTCCATCGCCTCGCGGGCTTCGGTGCGGAACGAGAGATACGGGTTGAGAGCAGGCATGCGGACTCCAGGAGGTGAGAGGTGGGATGGCGGCACCGCTGACGCTCAGTCTGCGCCGGGTGTCGTGCCTCCGCAAGAGGTCCGACGAGGTCGCCCGCGCTCAGGCCGGCAGCGCCTTGACCGCCGCGGTGAGCACCTGCGGAACGGTGGGTACGCCCGTGGCGCGGAACACCTCGACTCCTGAGGAATCGCGGATTATCACGGTCGGCGTGACGTCGATGTCGAGTGCTTCTGCGGCATCGGGATCCCGCGCCACATCGATCTCGGTCACCGTCGCATCCGGCAGGAATCGAGCGGCGTCAGCCAACACGGACCGGGTCCGTGCGCAGGCGCCGCAGAACGACGATGACACCAGGGTCAGCTCCATCCCCACCTCCTCGGATCCGCGATGCTTCTCCCTCGTGCAACCGCAGACCGCGCCGGGCTGTTCCCCGAGCTAGGACGCGAGCCACTCGTCGAACGTCTGGACACCCAGGTCCGCATCGGTGCCGGGCAGAGCACGTCCCGCGCGCATCCCCGCCATCTGGGGCCCCGGCACGTTCAGGGCCGGAATCCAACCGCGATATCCCTCGCGGCGGGCGAAGGCGCGAATCATGTCGGACAGGCTCTCCTCGCGCGGGCCTGCGAAGTCGCGCACGCGACCCTGCGGCGACCCGGCAGCGAGCGCGGCGAGGCGTGCGCCCACTTCGGCGGCAGCCACGGGCTGCGTCCGCGCGTTCGGAGCGAGGTGCAGCGGGCCCACCTTCGCGCGCTCGAACATCTGACCCGCGAACTCATGGAACTGCGTCGCGCGGAGGATCGTCCACGGCACGCGCGAGGCCTCGACGACCTTCTCCTGCGCGACCTTCCCCGCGTAGTAGTCGTACGGGATGCGATCGATCCCGACGATCGACAGCAGCACGATGTGGCGGATTCCGGCGTCCGCCGCCGCCGACACCAGGTTCCCGGTCGCGGCGGTGAAGAACTCGATCGCCGCGCTCGCCTTGAGCGTCTGGATGCTCGCGACGTCGATCACCGCGTCGGCGCCCGCCAGAGCGGCATCCAGGCCTTGCCCGGTCACCAGGTCGACTCCCCGTGACCGGCTGAGCACGATCGCCTCATGCCCGGCGGCGCGCACCGCCTCCACCGTGTGACGACCGACCGTCCCGGTTCCTCCTGCGACAGCGATTCTCATGACTGCTCCTTGTTCTTCTCGGTACATCCTTCTCCATGGCTGACCGGACAGGTGCTCGAAATGTGAGACGTCCGCAGAAACTGCTCGCTACGATTCCTCAGAGCGGGCGACCGCTTGACCTTGTCCCGAGGGCAGAGAGCATCGTGAATCCTGTGAGCCACTCCATCGACCTCCTCAGCATCGGTCCCTTCTCCGAGGCCGCCCTGCTCTCGCCGAAGGCCCTGCGCCTCTACGAGAAGCGCGGGCTCCTGGTGCCGCATGCGGTGGACCCGGACAACGGGTACCGCTTCTATCGGATCGAGCAGGCGAGGACGGGGCGGCTCATCTCCCTGCTGCGGACGGCGGGCATGAGCCTCGATGCGATCCAGGAGGTGCTCGCGCTGCCTGACGGCGACGCGATCGCGGCTCTGGATGCGTTCCGGGATCAGGTACGGACGTCCGCAGCCTCGACCGCCACGCTCCTCGACCAGGCGCGTGGCCATTTCAGAGGATCACCGATGAACACGAAGTCCCTCACGACCGACATCCGCCCCGAGCAGGCGGTGCTCAGTCTGCTCGTCACGACCTACGTCGGCGAGCTCGACGAACGCATCCGCGAGGCGCACGAGCAATTGAGCGCGCTGGCGGCCGAGCGCGATCTCACCGTCCCCTCCGACGCGTTCGGAATCTTCCATGCCCCGATCACCGCCGACAGCGACGGTCCCATCGAGGTGTGCCTTCCGGTCGACCGCGTCATCCGGGACACCCCGGAGGAAATCCGGAGCCATCGCCTGAGCGGCGGTGCGGCCGTCGCCGTCACGGTCGAGGGAGACGACACGGAGTTCCCCGCGATCCTCGCCGCCTACGACCGCGGTTGCGAGTGGATCGACGAGCAGAAGGCCACCAGGGTGGGCCCGCCACGGGAGATCTGGCACGTGCTTCCGTGGGACGAGTCGCGTCCGGCGCGCATGACGGTGCTCTGGCACTACGCGTAAGCGCCGCCCGGCGGCGCTGCGTCCGGGCGGATGCGGCGATGCGGGCGGATACGGGTGGAGCCGGGGCGCTCGGTACGATGGCGACTGTGACCACATCGACCGTGCGCCCCGGTATCGCCGAGCGGCTTTCGCAGATGATCCGCATCCCGACGGTCTCGGCTGAGCTCGATGAGCGCGGTGCGGCACCGTTCGAGGAGTTCGTCGCACTGATCGCCGAGCTTTATCCCCTGACGCACGAGCACCTGCGCCTCGAACGGCACACCGACTTCGGTCTGCTGTTCCACTGGCAGGGCACGGCCGCGGCATCGGGCGGACCGGTGGTGCTGATGGCGCACTACGACGTCGTCCCGGTCGATGAGAGCGACGCCTGGACCCATCCGCCCTTCGACGGCGTGATCGCCGACGGTTCGGTGTTCGGCCGCGGCGCCTTGGACGACAAGGGTCCGCTCATCGTCGTGCTCGAAGCGGTCGAGAATCTGCTCGCCGACGGGTTCACCCCGCCCCGCGATGTGTACCTCTCGTTCGGCGGCAACGAGGAGACCTACGGGAAGGCAGCCGAAGAGATCGCGCGTGTGCTGCGGGAGCGCGGCGTCGTGCCCTGGCTCGTGGTCGATGAGGGCGGTGCCGTCGTCGACGCGCCCCTGCCGTTCGTCCCGGGTCGGGCGGCGATGATCGGCGTCGGCGAGAAGGGCGTGATGACGCTCCGGTTGTCGGCGCGCGGCGAGGGCGGTCATGCCTCGGCTCCGCCGTCACTCACCGCTGTGCGACGCATCGGGAGGGCCGTCGACCGTCTCGGACCCGCCACCTTCCGCCCTCGCGCCTCGAAAGCGGTCCTGCGGATGCTGTCGCAGCTGGCGGCGCAGACGCCGGGGCCGGCCCGCCACCTGCTGCGGTTCCTCGGAGCGGCGCCGCTCGTCACCGGTCAGGTGTTCGCGGCGCTCGGCGGTGAACCGGCTGCGCTCGTGCGCACGACCGTCGCCCCGACGATGCAGTCCGGCGGGACGGCCGCGAATGTGCTGCCCTCCCAGGCGTCCGCGACCGTCAACCTCCGCATCGCGCTGGGCGAGACGACGCAGCAGACCGTGTACCGGGTGCGCCGCCGCATCCGCGATCCGCTCGTGTCCGTCGAGGTGGTCGAGGCCAGTGAGCCCTCGCCGGAATCGCCCACCGACAACGCGCAGTTCGCCCTGCTCGGGGCCGCGCTCGAGGTCTCGCATCCCGGGGTTCCGGCGGTGCCGTACGTGATGATGGCCGCCACCGACTCCCGGCACTTCCACCGCTTCTCGCCGGCGGTCTACCGCTTCGCTCCGCTGGACATGTCGAACGCGCAGCGCGCCTCGATCCACGGCGTCGATGAGAGCGTCGAGATCACCGCGCTGGAGCGCGGAGAGCGATTCCATCGCGCGCTTCTCGAACGGCTAGGGTGATCTCACCCTCCTCCCGCCTCGAGCGGGAGTACCCGAACAAGAAGCAGGAGACGCGATGACGCGCACCCGCACTCTGGGCACCCTCGCCGTCGTCGTCGGCTTCCTCGCATTCGTGGAGTTCACCAGCGGTGTGCTGCAGGGCTATTACACGCCCATGCTCAGCGACATCGCCCGCCACCTCGGCATCCACGACGCCGACGTCAACTGGCTCGAGGGTGCGCAGCTCATGCTGTCGGCGCTGGTCGTCCCGGCCTTCGCGAAGCTCGGCGACATGGTCGGCCATAAGCGGATGCTGCTGATCTCCACCGCCGTCACCGCGGCGGCGGCCCTGGTGCTGCCGTTCACGGACTCCTTCGGCGTGTTCCTCGCGGCCTGGGCGCTCATGGGTTTCTACGTCGTCTGGCTCCCGCTCGAGATCGCCCTGATCTGGTCGCGGTCGCGCCGCATGGAAGGACGCTCCTCGATCACGGCCAAGGCGGCCGGTCTCCTGGTCGCCGCCCTCGAAGGCGGTGCGATCATCGGCGCTCTCGTCGGCGGCGCACTGATCGACGTTCTGCCGCTCACGGTCGTCCTCCTGGTTCCGGCCGTGCTCATCGTCGTGTGCTTCTTCGTGATCCTGTTCGGAGTCAAGGAGTCGCCCGAGCCCACCGGCGGGATCTTCGACACGGTCGGCCTCGTGCTGATCTCTCTGGCCCTCGTCTGCTTCACCGGCGGACTCAGTCTGCTCCGCCTCGAGGGCGGTCTCGTGAATCCGTGGTCCTGGGCCGTGGTCGTCTTCGGCGTGCTGCTGGTGATCCCGTTCGTGCTCTGGGAGCTGCGCTGCGACGACCCCCTCATCGATGTGCGCATGTTCCGCTCGCCCGCGCTCGGACCGGTGTTCCTCACCGCGGGCCTCTTCGGCGTCAGCGTGCTCGGTGCACAGGCTCCACTGTCGACGTTCGCGCGCACCGACCCGTCGATCTACGGCTACGGTCTCGGCACGAGCGGGTTCGCGACCTCGCTCATCATCGGCGTGTATCTCGTGGCGATGATCGCGGGTGCGCTGCTCTTCCCGACCATCGCACGATGGGCGACACCACGGGTCACGCTGATGGGTGCCTCGGTCCTCGTCGGCCTCGGCTTCCTGCTGTTCCTGCCGTTCCATGACACCTACGGTCAGGTCATCACGAACATGGTCGTCGTGGGCCTCGGCTCCGGCGCGCTGGTCGCGGCTCTCCCCGCTGCCGCCGCATCGGCCGCGCCCGCGACGCAGACCGGTGTCGCGACGGGTCTCACCAACTCGGTGAAGACCGTGGGCGGGGCGATCGCCTCGTGCGTCTTCGGCATCGCGTTGCTGCACGGTGTCGCCACCACCGCCGGTGCGACCGAGGGGACCGCGGGTTCGCTCGCGGGGTACTTCACCGTCTGGATCGTCTGCGGTGTCACCGCGCTCGTCGCAGCCGTCATCCTCGTGTTCGTGCCGAAGACCGCGTTCACCGACCGGTCGGTCGACGCGGAGGTCGCCCCGGTCGTCTGAAGTCGGCGCTGATCATTCCCGATCGAGGCCGAACGTGCGCTTCACGATGGCCTGCACGTCGCCGTCGAGCCCGTCGATGCGCGTGTTCACGGCATCGAACCGCGTGTCCACGGCGTCGAACCGCGTGTTCACCGCATCGAATCGGGCGTTCATCTCGTTGCGGAGTCCGCCGATCTCACTGCGGACGACGTGGATGAACAGCGTGGAGACCACGGTGAGAGTGCTGAACATCAGCGCGCTGAACGCCCCGATCATGGTCCAGATCTGCGCGTCATTCATGAATTCCACCCCGTCATCGTCGCATCGATTCCGCAAGCTTGCCAGGCCACGGGCAGCGAAGATATCGGTGACCCGGGAGGTGGGGACAGGACGTTTTCGAGCGTGTCGGGGGAGGAGTAGTCGTGCCGCTCTGACGAGGGCGACGAGGATGCCGCCGGAGCCGGGCGGCGCGATCTCCGCCGCCCGGCTCCTTGTCTCAATCGCCCTTCACGTTGACGAGCTGCCGCAGCGTGTGCCGGATCGATACGAGGCTCGCGGCATCCGCCATCACCCGGTCGATCGGCTTGTACGCCTGCGGGATCTCGTCGACGAAGGCGTCCGTGTCACGGAACTCGATGCCCGTCATCGCCTCCCGCAGCTGGTCGTGGGTGAACGCCCGCCTCGCGGCCGACCGGGAGTACTCCCGACCCGCCCCGTGCGGCGAGGAGTTCAGCGACTGCGGGTCGCCGAGTCCCTCGACCACGTAGGAGGCGGTGCCCATCGATCCGGGGATGAGCCCCGGCCGACCGGCGTCCGCCTGGATCGCGCCCTTCCGTGACACCCACACCTGCTTGCCGTAGTGCTTCTCCGACTCGGTGAAGTTGTGGTGGCAGTTGATGCGCTCCTGCTCATCGACCGCGGTGCCGAGGAACTCGGACACCTGCCGGATGACCCGGTCCATCATCTCCTCCCGGTTCAGCAGGGCGAAGTGCTGTGCCCACCGCAGCTCCCGGATGTACCGGGTGAACTCCTCGGTGCCCTCGACCAGGTACGCCAGATCGGGGTCGGGGAGGTCGATCCACCACTGCTTGCACAGCCGCTGCGCGACCGAGATGTGCTTCATGGCGATCTTGTTGCCGACGCCTCGAGACCCCGAGTGCAGGAACAGCCACACCCGGTCGAGCTCGTCGACCGACACCTCGATGAAGTGGTTGCCCGAACCGAGCGTGCCCAGCTGCAGCCGCCAGTTGCCGGCGTAGCTCGCGGGGTCGAAGCCGTTCTTCTCGGCGAGCTGCTCGAGCTCGGCGATGCGCGGCTCGGCGGTCGCGACGACCTTGCGGTTGTATCGGCCGGCCGACAGCGGGATGGCGCGTTCGATCTGCTCCCGGAGCTCGGCGAGGTCGCGACCTTCGAGGTCGTTCCTCGTGAACTGGGTGCGGACGGCGATCATGCCGCAGCCGATGTCGACACCGACGGCCGCGGGGATGATCGCGCCGAGCGTCGGGATGACCGAGCCGACCGTCGCCCCCTTGCCGAGGTGCGCATCCGGCATCAGCGCCAGGTGCGGGTGGATGAACGGCATGCGGGCCGTGGTGTGCGCCTGAGCGAGTGTCTTCTCGTCGATCAGCGACGCCCACGACAGCAGCCGTGCGGAGAGCCTCTCCATGATTCCTTTCCTTGTGGTGGTGGTCAGCCACAGGTCAGGGTGCTCTCCAAAGGAAAAACGCCCCGGACCTGACGGTGCGGGGCGTTGCGAGAGCGGATGCTGTCACACGGCGCGCGCCGGAGGGTACGACTCGTAGCGGTCATTGCGCTTCGACTGAAGCTGCAACACCGCTCCGATGGGAAGGTTCCGCTGGGCGGTCATCCGTCGACTCCTCGGCTGGCGTGCTGGGCCGATCGGCACAGCTTTGCCACACTAGGGCGCGACACGCCCGGGAGTCAAGCCGTCTCGCGCGGCGGGTTGTACATGAACTCGATGCGGATGCCGTCGGCGTCTTCGACGAAAGAGGCGTAGTAGCGCTCGGAGTAACGGGGATACTCCTTGGGGTCGCGCACGGCGGTCCAGCCCGCATCCAACGCGATCGTGTGCAGGCGTTCGACCTCGTCGCGCGTCGGAACGGCGAAGGCGATGTGCTGCCAGCCGATCTTGCCGTGCCGGTGGGGGGAGGAGTCCTCGTCCCAGGTGTACAGGATGATCTCGGTCTCGTCGCCGTTGTTCCACGAGACCGAGTGGTCGTCTTCGCCGCCGCTCTGATAGCCCAGAGCCGTGAGGACCGGATGGAACTGCGCGCGGCCGCGCTCGAGGTCGTCGACGGTGATGCCCAGGTGATCCAGAAGTGCCATGCGGCCCAGTCTTCCAGGAACGCTCTATCCCGTCAGGGGGCGATCTTCCCGAATGTGGCGGGGTCGACGGGCCGTTGGCGACGAGGGAGGTTCTCCACGACGAGAAGGTACGACTCGGTCACCAGCTCCCGGACGAGGTCCTGCGGCAGCTCGCCGCCGGGGCGGAGCGAGATCCAGTGCTTCTTGTTCATGTGATAGCCGGGGATGATGTCATCGAACTGCCGGCGAAGCGCGTCGCCGTCTTCGGGTGCCGACTTGAGGGTCACCATCGCCTCGCCGGTGGCCGAAGTGAGCAGCATGAACACCTTGTCGCGCACTTTGAACACGTCCCATTCGGGGCCGAAAGGATGCTCGAGTCGAGCCCCCGGCAGTTCCTCGGCGCGGTCGCGCGCACACTGCTGCAGGCGGTCACCTTTCATGAGCACTCCACCCTCGAGACAATGAGAACCACGGTGACACCACCGTACCCACCTGCACCGACAGAGACGGCGGCGGAGCCGGAGAACAGGATCAGTGCGGCGCGTGGTACTCGGCTTCGCCGCGCTTCCAGTAGCCCTTCACGACGGCGTTCGCGGTGTCGACGCCCCAGCGGCCGAGCAGCGCACGGCCTGGCTTGACGATCGACTGCTCAGCGGCGATGAAGACGAACGGGTCGGAGCCCACGGCGTCTTCGGCGGTCAGGCGCTCGAGGAAGGCGATGAGCGCGGAGCCGGAAGGAGCATCGCCGCGGTGCAGCCACTCGACCTCGACCGGCGCTTCGATGTCGAACTCGCGGCCCTGATTGACGGTCTCCACCACGATGCGTGCCGGGGTTCCCTCGGGGATCAGCGCGGCGAAGCGGCGGATCGCGGGGATCGCCGTCTCGTCGCCGACGAGCAGCCATCCACCGGGCTCGCCGACCAGCACGGCCGACCCGCGGGGGCCACCGACGCCGATGGACGAACCGAGCGGAGCCGTCGCCGCCCACGGTGCCGCGACGCCCTGATCGCCGTGCACGGCGAACTCGACGTCGAGCCAGTCGTCGCCCCAGTCCAGTGGCGTGTATTCACGGCTCGGAGAAGCACGCAGCTCCTCGACGGAGCCGACCGGCCCCGCCGGGAAGAACAGCCGCATGTGGTCGTCCGAGCCCAGCGACTCGAAGCCGGCGAGGTCGGAGCCGGTCAGCCGCACCCGCACGAAGTCCGGAGCCAGCCATTCGCGGGCGCTCAGAGTCACGGTGCGGAAGCGCAGCTCAAGGCCGCGACGCTCGATCGAGAAGCCGGATTTCGTATCGCTCATGAAGTAAGGCTAACCTAAATAAGTCGAGGGAAGGGCACCCTAACCTCGACGACCCGGCGCCCTCGTGTGCGCACAGATCCCGCAGAACAGGAGTCTCTCCATGTCCGTGCCCAGAACCCTCACCGCCACGAGCGCCGCGCTCGTCGGCCTCCTCGCCCTCGCCGGCTGCGCTTCCGGCAGCACGGCTGAACCTGCGAAGGACGAACCCGCGGCGGCATCCGTCACGATCGAGGACAACACCGGCACGCACGAGATCGCGACCCCTCCGGCCTCCATCGTCGCCCTCGACAACCGCACCTTCCAGACGCTCTCGGACTGGGGAGTCGAGCTCTCGGCCGGCGCCGTCGCGCTCATGCCGGAGACCGTGTCGTACGTGAAGGACGACGGCATCGTCGACATCGGTCTGCACAGCGAGCCCGACCTCGAGGCCGTCGTCGCGGTCGAACCCGACCTCGTCATCAGCGGCCAGCGCTTCACCCAGCACAACGCGGCCATCGCCGACCTCGTCCCCGACGCGACGATCATCGATCTCGAGCCCCGCGAGGGCGAGCCCTTCGACGCGGAGCTCAAGCGCCAGGTCACCGTGCTCGGCGAGATCTTCGGCAAGCAGGACGAGGCGAAGAAGCTGGTGGACGATTTCGACGCGGCCGTCGAGCGAGCCCAGGCCGCCTACGACGACGGCGACACCGTCATGGCCGTGAACACCTCCGGCGGCGAGATCGGGTACCTCGCCCCGACCGTCGGCCGCTCGCTCGGCCCGATCTACGACATCCTCGGCCTGACTCCCGCTCTCGAGGTCGAGGACGCGACCGACGACCACCAGGGCGACGACATCTCGGTCGAGGCGATCGCAGCCTCGAACCCCGACTGGATCCTCGTGCTCGACCGCGACGCCGTGTTCGCTGCGGAGACCCCCGACTACGTCCAGGCGGCCGAGATCCTGGAGAGCTCCGAGGCCCTCTCCGGCGTCACGGCGGTCAAGGACGAGCAGATCGTCTACATGCCCACCGACACCTACCTGAACGAGGGCATCCAGACCTACACGACGTTCCTCGAGGACTTCGCCGACGCACTCGAGGCCGCGAAGAACTGAGGTAACGCGGCGGCATCCGGATGACCCGGGTGCCGCCGCACCGTCATCATGGTCTCCACCGACATCACCCAGCCGTCCCGGAACGCCGGGCGGCTCTTCGACGGCACGCTGCTCATCGGCGTGCTCGTCGTCGTCGTGCTCCTCGTCATCTCGCTCTTCACCGGCGTGTACGACATCGCCGGAGCCGACGACGGCGCGGAGATGTTCCAGATCACGCGCGTCCCCCGCACGATCGCCCTCGTCCTCTCGGGGGCGGCGATGGCGATGGCGGGCCTCGTGATGCAGCTGCTCACCCAGAACCGTTTCGTCGAACCCACCACCACCGGAACCACTGAGTGGGCAGGACTCGGGCTCTTGACGGTCATGATCCTCGTCCCGCAGCCGTCGCTCCCGCTGCGGATGGCGGGAGCGGTGCTCGCGGCGTTCGTCGGCACGATGGTGTTCTTCGCCTTCCTGCGCCGCGTCGCCCTCAAGTCCTCGCTCATCGTCCCGATCGTCGGCATCATGCTCGGCGCGGTCGTCGGCGCCCTGTCGACCTATCTCGCTCTCGCCACCAACTCCCTGCAGATCTTGGGCGTCTGGTTCGCCGGCAGCTTCACCTCGGTGATGCGCGGCCAGTACGAGATGCTGTGGATCGTCGCGATCATCGGCGTGATCGTCTTCCTCGTCGCCGACCGCCTGACCATCGCGGGGCTCGGCGAAGAGGTCGCCACGAACGTCGGGGTGAACTACAACCGGATCATCCTGCTCGGCACGGTGCTCATCGCCGTGACGACGGGGGTGGTCACGGTCGTCGTCGGCAACCTGCCCTTCCTCGGGCTGATCGTGCCGAACATCGTCTCGATGGTGCGCGGTGATGACCTGCGCAGCAACCTGCCCTGGGTGTGCTTGCTCGGCATCGCGATCGTCACGGTGTGCGACATCATCGGGCGCACCATCATCATGCCGTTCGAGGTCCCGGTGTCGCTGATCCTCGGGGTCGTCGGCGCCGCGGTGTTCGTGCTGCTCCTGTTGAGGCAGCGTCGACGTGGTTAGCGGCGTGGGGGAGCAGCTGACGACGACCCCGGCGACGCGCTCGGCCGGCTCGTTCACGACCCCGCGTGCGCGTCGGCGTTACCTGATCGTGCTGGGCATCCTCATCGTCCTGGCCGCGGGATCCGGATTCGGCCTCCTCGCGTGGGGGAACCCCATGCCCGTCGGCTCGACGGGGTTCTGGCGCATCGCCCAGCATCGCGCGATCGATGTGACGGTGATGGCGCTCGTCGCGGTCGCGCAGGCCATCGCCACCGTGAGCTTCCAGACGGTCACCAACAACCGCATCATCACCCCGTCGATCATGGGCTTCGAGTCGCTGTATCGCGTCGTGCAAACCTCGACCGTCTACCTGTTCGGGGTTGCCGGGCTCGTGGCGATCCAGGGTGTCGGGCAGTTCGCGATCCAGGTCGCGATCATGGTCGGGCTCGCGGTCGCGCTCTACGGCTGGCTGCTGTCGGGGCGCTACGGCAACCTGCAGATCATGCTCCTGGTGGGCATCGTGATCGGGGGGGGACTGGGCGCGATCGCCACGTTCATGCAGCGACTGCTCACCCCGAGCGAGTTCGACGTGCTCGCCGCCCGGCTGTTCGGCAACGTCTCCAACGCCGATCCCTCCTACCTCCCGTTGGCGGTCCCGCTCGTCATCGCGGCATCCGCGCTGCTCTGGCTGCGGTCCCGCCGGCTGAACCTGATGGCCTTGGGTCCGGATGCCGCGCGCTCCCTCGGCGTCGACCATCGCCGCGAGCTCTTCATCGTGCTCTTCCTGGTGGCCGTGCTGATGGCGACCTCGACCGCGCTCGTCGGTCCGATGACGTTCCTCGGATTCCTGGTGGCGACGCTGGCGTATCAGTTCGCCGACACGCACGACCATCGGCTCATCTTTCCCGTCGCGGTGCTCACGGCGTTCACCATCCTCGCGGGCGCGTACTTCGTGATGAAGAACGTCTTCTACGCGCAGGGGATGGTGTCGATCCTGATCGAGCTGGTCGGCGGCACCGTGTTCCTCATCGTCATCCTCAGAAAGGGCAGACTGTGATCGCACTCGACGGCGTCCGCCGTGACTACAGCAGCGAGGTCGCGATCGGCCCCGTCGATCTCGAGATCCCCGCCGGCGGTATCACCGCGCTCATCGGACCCAACGGCGCCGGCAAGTCGACCCTGCTGACGATGATCGGTCGGTTGAACGGCATGGATGCCGGCACGATCGAGATTGCCGGACTCGATGTCGCCTCCACCAAGTCGAAGGACCTGGCGAAGGTCGTGTCGATCCTGCGCCAGGAGAACCACTTCGTCACCCGGCTCACCGTGCGCCAGCTGGTGGGTTTCGGACGCTTTCCGCACTCGAAGGGGCGGCTGACTCGGGCGGACGAGGAGATCATCAGCCAGGCGATCGACTTCCTCGATCTCGGGCCTCTCGAGGGGCGCTATCTCGACGAGCTCTCCGGCGGGCAGCGCCAGCGCGCCTACGTCGCGATGGTCTTGGCGCAGGACACCGAGTTCGTCCTGCTGGACGAGCCGCTGAACAATCTCGACATGCGACACGCGGTGCAGATGATGAAGCACCTGCGCCGAGCGGCAGAGGAGCTCGGACGGACGATCGTCATCGTGCTGCACGACATCAACTTCGCCGGGCACTACTCCGACCACATCTGCGCCATGAAGGACGGAGCGGTGGTGGAGTTCGGCTCACCGGCCGAGATCATGACCGACGAGGTGCTCACGCGGGTGTTCGACACCCCGGTCCGTGTCGTCGAGGGGCCGTCGGGGCCGCTCGCCGTCTACTACTGAGCGACTCGATGCGGCGCGTGAGGCTGCGCTCAGAGCTCGATGCCGTGGTCCTCGTCGTTGACCCCGGCGTTGTTGCCGCGGCGCGACTCGTAGCCGAGGAACCATCCCAGCCAGACGATCGCAGCGAGGAGCACACCGAGCCAGACGTTCTGGAAGATCAGCCCGACCACGACGCCGACGATCAGCAGGCCGACGGTAATGGAGATGCGTAGCGCTCTACGGGACATGGCCCCAGCATAGGCCGACGGAGTCAGCGGCCGCGATGGTCCTCGGGAGCAAGACGGGGGCCGCGGCGCGGTTCCTGGACCCCGCTGGCGAAGATGAGGCGGATGACGCGCTGCCGCTGACCGGCCCAGGGTTCGAGGAGCTCGAGCATCCCGTCGTCGTCGGTGCGCTTCCCGGTGAGCGCGTGCCCCACCTCGTGCGCCAGGTGGTAGTCGCCGACGCTGACGGCATCGGGGTCTCCCAGCGCGCGGATGCGGGTCTCGGCCGACGTCCAGACGCCGACGCCCGGCAGGCTGGTGAGCACGCGGTCGCGGTCGGCGCCGGTCGTCGCCGCGCTCACGGCACGGGCGATGCGGTCGCCGCGCTCGGCCGCACGCACGATCGTGCGGGACTGCGGTGGCTCCACTCCCGCGCGGTGCCAGGCCCACGAGGGGATGCGGAACCACTGCGCAGCTGTCGGTGCGGCGAACATCGGTCGCGGCGTGGGGCCGGGTGCACGCTCGCCGAAGCGGGAGACGAGCCAGCGCCAGGCGCCGAAGGCCTGCATGCCGGTGACCTTCTGCTCGATGATCGCGCACGCGAGAGCGTCGAACACCTCGTCGGTGCGGGTGAGCCGGAGGCCGGGATGGCGGCGGGCCGACTCGGTGATGAGGGGATGCCGTGCGGCGTCGAAGTCGCCGGGATCGTCGTGTGCGCCGCACAGTGCGGGGACGAGTGAGAGTGCATGCTCGGCGCCGGGTCCCCAGGCCGAGACCTTGACCTCGTCGCCCGACATGCGCAGGGCGAGCGTCGCGGGGCCGAGCGGAGTGCGCACGGCACGCCAGATGACGGCGCCGTCGATGACGGTCGTCGGGTCGTTGCCGCCGCGACGCAGCATGCCGACGGTGCGCCGGAGATCGAGGGGGTGCGGCGGCCGGTAGACCGTCTCCCGGCGAGCATCCGCGGACGCGGCATCGGCCGCTGCAGGATGCTCGATCAGGGTCATGCGCCCACCCTACGCGCCGGTCCTGACACCGACCCCGGGTAGCTCAGAAGCGGTCGGGCGAGGGGGTTCCGTGGCCGTAGCGGATGGCGACGTCGGCGTGGCGGTCGAACCGGTAGCCGATGCCGCGCACGGTGCGGACGATGTCCTCGTAGCGGCCGAGCTTGGCGCGCAGGCGGCGGACGTGCACGTCGATCGTGCGCTCGCCGGGCGTCTCATCGTCCTGTGCCTGCCAGAGCGCGGAGACCAGCTCGCTGCGCTCGATCGTGCGTCCCTCGCGGAGCACCAGGTACTGCAGAAGCTCGAACTCCTTGTAGGTGAATGCCGCGGACTCTCCGTCGATGAGCACGCGCTTGCGGGAGATGTCGACGGTGACGCCGGTCTCCTCCTCCACGATCTCCTCTTCGGCGGCGGCCTTGGTACGAGCGATCGCACCCGGCTCCTGCAGGGCGAGGCGGACGACGTCGAGGTCGCGGCCTCCGGAGCCATGGGGAGCGAGGGCGACCGTGGCGTGCGTCTCGGCGCCCGGTGCGAGCTCAGCGAGAGTGCGGCGCAGGGCGTCGACGAGGAGGGGGAGGCTCACTCCGGCTTCGGCCGCCTTGATCTCGTCGAGTCCGACGTAGAGGGCGAAGCCGCGGGGCGAGCGGACGGCGGGCAGATCGGCTCCGGCGGCGGCCAGGGGAGCAGCGGCGTCCGGCTGCGTGCGGATCGCGGCGGTGGTGGCGGGACGCTCGAGAAGTGCGGTGTTCGACATGATGATGAGTCCTCAGGACGTGAGCCCGGATCGAGCGGGGCTCTGATGCGTTGCATGAATGACCGGCGGAGCCGGGAAGCGAGCAAAGGGTGGATGCTCGGTGACTCTGACCTCGCAGATGGCGAGGCGTCAGGTCAGGCGGGGTGGCTGTTCGTTCAGCGACACATTCGGCAACACATGCCAACGCGACCGGGCATCATCATCCCGGCAGTCCTGTTCGCCTCCTGGGCGGACAAAGGGCTTGCGTTGGTGGTCATGGGGGGATTATGTCCGATCGTGACCGCTCATGTCAAAACGCCCGGGCGTCGGCGAGCGGGCGTAACGTTGTGCGGATGACGATCTCGCACACTGTCGGCGGCTTCATCCTGACCGACGAGAAGGACGCGTCGCGCTACACGCTCATGCGCGACGGAAAGCTCGTGAGCGTTCTCGACTACCGCGACGACGGACACACGATCGCTCTGACCAGGGCCTTCACGGTCCCGACTTTCCGCGGCAACGGCTATGCCGGGAAGGTCGTCGAGGGGGCCGTCGCCGACATCGAGGAGCGCGGAGACCGCAAGGTCGACGCTGTCTGCTGGTACGTCGCGGACTGGTTCGCAGCGAACCCCGAGCACGCCCCGCTGCTGCGCTCGCGCTGACTCGCCTGCTGTATGACGCCGTGTTACGGACGCCTGCTGCGAGGATGGGCCCATGAAACTCGCTGAGGCCCTCACCGCACGCGCCGATCTGCAGCGCCGCATCGAGCAGCTGCGTGCCCGCATCGTCGCGAACGCCCGCTACCAGGAGGGTGAGGAGCCGGCTGAGGATGCCGCGGCCCTCATCGTCGAAGCGGACGCCGCACTGATCCAGCTGCGCGACCTGATCCGTCGCATCAACGCGACCAACGCACGACTCGAGTTGGGCACGGACGGCACGATGACGGATGCGCTCGCCGCCCGCGATGTGCTGCGTCTGCGCCACTCCGTGCTGACGGATGCGGCCGCCGCGGCATCCGGATCGAACGACCAGTACCTGCGCCAGATGCGGTCGGAGCTGCGGCAGGTCTCGGCGTTGCCGGTCGCGCAGCTGCGATCGAGGGCCGACGCCGTCGCGCGGGAGCTGCGTGAGCTCGACAACCGGATCCAGCAGGCGAACTGGTCGAACGACCTCGAGGAGGAGAGCGGAAGTCGGTAGTCACGACGAAGCGGGCACAACCCTCAGCCGGCGGGGCAAGCCGGCACCTGTTGGGCGGAGGGCAGCCCTGATATCGCATCGCGCAGCCCCGCACGCCGCACAGGTGAAGGTGCACAGCGCATCTCGCATCACCGCGTGCCGATCGTCGCGACGAGGGTGGGTCAGGGGACCTTCCGCTTCCTCCTCGAACATCATGCGATAGAATGGAGTTCTGCTCAGCCCCGTTGGCTGAGGTGGTCAGGCGCCGAGAGGCGTGCTGATCCGAGGCTCGAAACCTCCGGCATCCTCATCAGACACCGGAGGTTTTTCCATGTCTTCATCCCTGCGCGCCCATCCACATTCCCGGTGGTGGGCACTCATCGTCATCTCCCTCACTCAGCTCGTCGTGGTGCTCGACGGCACCATCGTGAGCATCGCGCTGCCGCGCGCACAGGCCGCTCTCGGTCTTACCGACGGGCAGCGGCAGTGGGTCGTCACGGCCTACGCCCTCGCGTTCGGTGCGCTCCTCCTCTTCGGCGGACGCCTCGCCGACTACATCGGCCGCAAGCGCATCTTCATGATCGGCATGATCGGATTCGGCGCGGCATCTCTGTACGGCGGATTCGCACAGCAGGGGTGGGAGCTCATCCTCGCGCGCGGACTCCAGGGCGTCTTCGCAGCGCTGCTCGCTCCGGCGGCATTGGCGCTCTTGACGGTGTCGTTCCCCTCCGGCCGCGACCGCAACACCGCCTTCGCCGTGTTCGGTACCGTCGCCGGAACGGGGGCCGCGGTCGGCCTGCTGCTCGGCGGGCTGCTGACCGAGTTCGCCGACTGGCGCTGGTGCCTCTTCGTCAACCTCTTCTTCGTCGTGATCGGACTCATCGGCGGCGCTCTCTTCCTCACCGAGAGCAAGGCCGAAGGCGAGAACCGGTACGACGTCTGGGGCACCATCACGGTGACCCTCGGGCTCGGGGCACTCGTCTACGGGTTCAGCCTCGCCGAGCACGGCTGGGGCGATCCACTGACGATCACGTTCCTGGTGCTCGGTGTCGTCCTGCTCGCGGTCTTCGTCTGGATCGAGAGCCGGGTCGCGCAGCCGCTGCTGCCGTTGCGGATCGTGGCCGACCGCGTCCGGGGTGGGGCGTTCCTCATCCAGGGTGTCGCCGGCGCCATCATGATCGGCGCCACGATGTACCTCACGTTCCACCTGCAGTTCGTGCTCGGGATGGGGGCGTTCCCGGCGGGACTCGCCACGCTGCCCCTGCCGATCGCGACGATGATCATCGCACCGATCGCGACCCGGCTGCTGCCGGTGATCGGACCGCGGCCGATGCTCATCGTCGGACCGCTGCTCGCAGCGGCGGGGATGGTGTACCTCTCGGGGATCACGCCCGATGGCGCATATCTCCTGCAGGTCGCCCCTGCGCTGGTGGCGCTCGGTGTCGGCATGGCGTTCATCTTCATCCCGCTGCAGAACCTGGCGCTGTCGGGGGTGGCCCCGCACGACGCCGGTGTCGCATCGGCCATGGCGAACTCGGCGATGCAGATCGGCGGATCGATCGGTCTGTCGGTGTTCACCGCCGTGTACGCGGCTTCCGTGGGCGGTCATGCTCAGGCCGACGTCACGCCGTCGCAGTTGACCGACGCATACGGCTGGACCTTCATCGCCGCAGCGATCTTCATGGTCGCCGCCTCGGTGATCGCGGTCTTCCTGGTGCGCGGCACCAAGGACGAGCTGATGCCGGCGCAGGGCGAACGAGCCCTCGCCGCGCACTGATCCGTGGTCGCGGCATCCGCCCGGGCGCAGATCGCTTGATTCCCACCCCGGGAACGGATGCCGCGGCACGCCTAGGACGTAATGTCCGAGGGTGTTCGTACCGTGTGAGTATGCGAATCCTGCACACCTCCGACTGGCACATCGGCCGGACGTTCCATGGCAACTCGACCATGGACGCGCTGGCCGAGGTGCTCGGCGCGCTCACGGAGCAGGTTCGCGAGAACGCGGTCGACGTCGTCGTCGTCGCGGGCGACGTCTTCGACTCCGCCGCGCCGTCGGGCGCCTCCTACACGCTGCTCGGCGATGCTCTGGTGTCACTGCACGAGACGGGCGCCCGCGTCATCGTCACGAGCGGCAACCACGACTCGGCCGCGCGGCTCGGTTTCCAGGCGCGGCTGCTCCGCGACGGCATCCACGTGCTCACCGATCCGCTCGCGGTCGGCGTTCCGGTCACCATCGCCGATGCCGAGGGGCCGGTGCACTTCTTCGGCATCCCGTATCTCGAACCGGCGATCGTCCGTCAGCACTGGCCCGAGGGCGACAGTTCGGGGCGGCAGCTGCGCACGCAGGCGCAGACCATGGCCCATGCGATGGACCTGGTCCGCGCGGGCATGCGCGAGCACGCGGGGCGCTCGGTGGCGATCGCGCACTGCTTCGCGGCCGGCGTCGACGCGACCGTCGGGCTCGAGCGCGAGGTGCGCCAAGGCGGACTCGACGTCGTGCCGCTGAGCGTCTTCGACGGCCCCGATTACGTCGCGCTCGGGCACATCCACGGGCGCCAGCAGATCAGCGAGCGCGTCCGGTACGCAGGTGCCCCGCTGCACTACAGCTTCGGCGAGCAGGACAAGCCGCGCGGATCCTGGCTCGTCGACCTCGACGCCGACGGCCTCGCCGCGGTCGAGTGGCTCGACCTGCCGGTGCCGCGTCGGCTCGTCACGCTCACGGGCTCGCTCGAAGAGATCCTCGCAGCCGACAACGTCGCCGCGCACGCCGACGACTGGGTCTGCGCCATCTATACGGATGCGGTGCCGCAGTCCGAGCCGATGCGGCGTCTGCGAGAGAGCTATCCCCACTGCGCGATGGTTCAGCACCAGCCCGCAGCTGTCGCAGAGGTGGAGGAGAAGTCGTACGTGCAGCGGCTGCGCTCCGCCGTCACCGACGCCGACCGCATCGAGGCGTTCCTCGAGCATGTGCGGGCAGGACACGGGCCCACCGAGGTCGAGCACGAGCTGATCCGCGCGGTGCTCGATGAGCGCGTGCGCGCGGAGGCACTCGTCTAGATGCGTCTCCATCGCCTGGAGGTCGAAGGGTTCGGTCCCTTCCGTTCGCGGCAGGTCGTCGACTTCGACGCGTTCGCCGACGACGGCATCTTCCTTATCGCCGGCCGGACGGGAGCGGGCAAGTCGAGCATCCTCGACGCCGTGTGCTTCGGACTCTACGGAGGCGTGCCGCGTTACGACGGCGGTGAGAAGCGGTTGCGCAGCGATCACTGCGAGCCCGACGATCCGTCGGAGGTGGTTGTCGAGTTCAGCACGCCGGCCGGCCGCTTCCGCGTGACCCGCTCGCCCGAGTACCTGCGTCCCGCCAAACGTGGCGGCGGCATGACCAAGCAGGCCTCGGCCGTCGCCCTCGACGAGTGGACCGATGCCGGCTGGGTGGGTCGCGCCGCTCGAGCCGTCGATGTCGCAGGCGAGCTCGACGAGATCCTCCAGCTCAGCCGCGAGCAGTTCCTCCAGGTGATCCTCCTCGCGCAGAACCGATTCTCCGAGTTCCTGCTCGCGGGCAGCAGAGACCGCCAGGCACTGCTGCGGCGGCTGTTCGGCACGCAGCGGTTCGAAGACGTGCAGGCACGGTTCGACGAGCGGCGCCGGGAGGCGGAACAGACACTCGGCACTCGGCTCGCGACGGTGAACGCGCGTATCGACGAGGCCGAGCAGCTCGTGAGCACGAGCGGGCTGTCCGGCGACTCCGAGGACGGGACTCCGCCGGCGGAGCGCCCGGCGGCATCCGCGCCCTCGTCGGTCGAAGAGCGTCTCGAGGCACTGCGGCGTGCGAGGGCGCGGGCCGACTATCGGGCGGAGCGCCGCGCCTCGGAGCGGGCGGAGGCGGAGAAGCGTGCGGCCGATGCCGACGCGGCGTTCGCCACGGCTCGCGAAGAACAGCACGCCCAGCGGGAACGCGATCGCGCCAGGGCAGCTCTCGCGCGGCTGGATGCTGACGCGCCTTCAATCGATGCGGCCCGTGCAGAACTCGCGGCCGCGCGCGCCGCCGAGGCGGTGCGGTCGACGATCGCTGCCGCAGCCCGGGCACAGACGGCGGTCACCGTCGCGGCCGAAGACGAGCAGCGGTCGCGGGAGGTGTGGGAGACATTCGAGCTCGCCGTCGACGGCGACCTCGAGGAGTGGGCGGCTGCACGCACCAGGGAGAGCGGTTCCTGGGAGCGCGCGCGGGAGCTCGAGGGGCAGGCACCGGCGCTCGATGCTGAGCTGCAGTCGGCCGAGGAGGCCGTGGCGGCGGCGACCACACGCCTCGAGGCCGGAGAAGCCGAACGCGCCACTCTCCCCGCCGCGATCACCGCGCTGACAGCGGAACGCGACGAGAAACGCCGCCTGGCCGACCGGGTGGGCGATGCCCAAGCAGCCCAGGAAGAGGCAGACGCTCGACGAGCGGCGGCCCACGAGGCGGAGCGGCTGCAGAGAGCACAGGCCGCGACCGAGATCGAGCTCACCGATGCCACGACCGTGCACGCCGCCGCGCAGACGGACCTTGCGCAGTTGCGGCAGCGTCGCATCGACGGGATGTCGGGCGAACTCGCCTCGAGCCTGCGCCCCGAGCATCCGTGTCCGGTCTGCGGCTCGCTCGAGCATCCGGCTCCGGCCACGCACGTCGACCCCGTGTCACCCGAAGACATCGCTGAGGCAGAGAAGGCCCGCGACGCCGCGGCGCAGCGGGAACGCGAACTCTCTTCGGCGTCTTCGACCCTGCGAGCCGAACTTGCGGCGGTGACTGCCCGTGCCGACGGGCGGAGTGTCGATCAGGCCGAGACCGAGCACGAGGCGGCCGCCTCAGCGCATGCGCGCAGTCTGTCCGCCGTCGACGAACTGAAGACGCTCGACGTGCAACTGAGCGAACTCGTCGCCCGGGTCGCGCAGCTCGACGCCGAGAAGACCGAGGGCACGGCGGCGCTCGCTCAGGCGCGGGAGCAGCACGCTCTGCTGCAGCAGCGGAGCACCGAGGCCCGCGAGCTGATCGCCGAGGCGCGAGGAGTCTTCGATACGGTCGCCGAGCGTCTTGCCGACACGGCCGCGAAGATCTCTGCCGCCCGCGGGGTCGCTCAGGCGACCGCAGAACGTCTGCGGAGGACGCAGGCTCTCGCCGAGGCAGAGACCGAGAGGGATGCGGCACTCGCCGACTCCACGTTCGACGATGTGGAGTCCGCCGAACGTGCCCTCCGCCCGGCGGCGACGCAGGAAGCTCTGGATGCGCGGATCGCTGAGCACGCCGTGCAGCGGGAGAAGGAACGGGCGATCCTGTTCGATCTGGAGCTGCGGACGCTGCCGGAGGAGCCGATCGACCTCACGCCCGTCGAAGAGGCCTCGAAGGCCGCCCGAGCGATCTGGACCGACGCGGTCGACGCGGCGGCTCGAGCGGCGGGCACGGCCGAACGGCTGGCTGGTCTGATCGAATCCGCCGCCGCCGAGCACGCGCGCACCGCCACCGATGCCGCCGAATTCGAGGTGCTGCAGAATCTCGCGGACACGATCGCCGGGCGAGGCGCCAACACCCGCAAGATGACGCTGGAGACGTTCGTCCTCGCGGCCGAGCTCGAAGAGATCGTCGAAGCGGCGAATCGGCGTCTGCACGACATGTCGACGGGCCGCTACCAGCTGCAGCACTCCGACGCACTCGCGGCTCGAGGGGCAGCATCCGGGCTCGGGATCGTGGTCTCCGATGCCTTCACCGGCCAGACCAGGCCGCCGCAGTCGCTGTCGGGCGGCGAGACGTTCCTCACCTCACTCGCGCTCGCACTCGGTCTCGCCGAGGTGGTCACTGCGCGGGCCGGCGGAATCCGCCTCGACACGCTGTTCATCGACGAGGGCTTCGGCTCCCTCGACGGCGACACGCTCGACGTCGCCATGCGCACGCTCGACGAACTGCGGCAGGGCGGCCGGACGGTCGGAGTCATCAGTCACGTCGAGGCCATGCAGGAGCAGATCCCGGCGCAGCTCACCGTGCGAGCGCTGCCGAACGGTCCGAGCATCATCGAGGCCCGCTGAGCCTACGCGGAAGCCGATGGCCTCCGCCGGGTCAGACCCCGTACTCGGTGCGGATGAAGTCGCGCAGCTGCACGCTGCAGCGGGCGACCGCCTCGCGCCAGTCGGTCAGAGCGCCGTCCTCGGCCTGATCGGACACGGCACGGAACACGCGGATCGGCACGCCGAACTGTCCGGCGACCCAGATGTACGCGTAGGTCTCCATGTCGACCAGTGCCGCCCCCGACGGACGGATCACGGCGGTGACCTCGGCATCCTCGACGAAGTGGTCGCCTGTCGCGATCAGCACGCCGTCGCGTCCGGTGGCGACCCGCGCCGGCAGCGAGACGTGCTGGCCGGCCACGCCGTCGAGGTCGGTGACGTCGTGCTGGAACGCGGTGCCGACCTCGTGGACGGTCGCTTCCAGGTCGGGATCGATCGCGCCGGCCGTGCCGACGACCACGATCTCGTCGTAGACGGTGGCGTCGAGCGCACGCGTCAGGGCGTACGTCGCCTGCAGCTTGCCCGGGCCGGTCACGAGACGGTCGAAGCCCTCGAGTTCCTCGGGGAAGGCGGACAGTTCGGATGCGAGCGCGGCGACGAGGAGTTTCACTGCCCCATTCTCTCAGGTCGTGACTGACAGGAACGTGCGAACGCCGCGGCGTCACCCCGACGTAACACGGAAGCGGGATACTGATTCGAGGAAACGAGCGGAGGATCACATGTCGTTGCAGCAGCAGATCTCTGAGGACCTCGGTGTCAGGTCCGAGGTCGACCCCGAAGCCGAGACCGAGCGTCGCATCGGTTTCCTCGCCGACTACCTGCGCACGACCGGAGCGAAGGGCTATGTGCTCGGGATCTCCGGCGGGCAGGACTCGACGCTGGCCGGTCGCCTCGCCCAACTCGCGGTCGAGCGGGTGCGGGCCGAGGGCGGCGAGGCGAAGTTCCTCGCCGTGCGTCTGCCCTACCGCGTGCAGCACGATGCCGACGATGCCCAGGCCGCACTCGCCTTCATCGCGCCCGATGCCTCGGTCGAGGTCAACATCCAGAACGGCGTCGATGGTGTCGAGGAGGACATCGAGTTCGCGGTCACGAGCGACATCAGCGACTTCAACCGCGGCAACATCAAGGCACGCGTCCGCATGGTCACGCAGTACGCGCTCGCAGGTCACGACGGACTCCTCGTGATCGGCACGGACCACGCCGCCGAGGCGGTCACCGGCTTCTACACGAAGTTCGGCGACGGCGCGGCCGACATCCTTCCGCTGTCCGGCCTCACCAAGCGTCAGGGGCGCTCGCTCCTGCAGTTCCTCGATGCGCCGGATCGGCTCGCATTCAAGGTGCCGACCGCCGATCTGCTCGACGGGCAGCCCGGTCGTGCCGATGAGGACGAGCTCGGTCTCACCTACGAGCAGATCGACGACTTCCTCGAGGGGCGCTCCGTCGATCCCGAGGTCGCCGGTCGCATCGAGGCGCGATACCTCGCCACGCAGCACAAGCGGCACCTCCCGGTGACCCCCGACGACACCTGGTGGCGCTGACCGCACGTTCGCATCTGCGGAGGCGCCGCTTCGCGTCGTGTCGGATGCCGCGGATAGTGTCGAAGCATCCGACAGAACGGGAGCATCGTGCGGATCGACACTCAGGCGCAGCGCGTCATCTGGAGCGCGAGCGACCTCAAGGCGGCCGCCGAATGCGAGTTCGCGTGGTGTCGGGCGATCGACGCGAAGCTGGGGCGGGTCCCTGCCGTCGAAGAGCCCGAAGACGCGACGCTGAAGCGGGCCGCCGAGCTCGGCGACGTGCACGAGCAGAACGTGCTCGCCCGGTACATCGATGAACTCGGCGATGCGAGTGTCCACCGCATCGAGAAGGTCTCGTCGGTTGATGCCGAGGCGCTGGCGGCCGCGATCGACGAGACGGTCGCGGCGCTGCGCTCCGATGCGCTCGTGGTGTTCCAGGCGGCTTTCTCCACCGACGAGTTCGTCGGATTCGCCGACTTCCTCCGCAAGGACGACGACGGCCGGTGGCGCGTTCAGGACTCCAAGCTCGCGCGCAAGGCGCGAGTCACTGCCCTCATGCAGCTCGCGGCATACGTCGACCAGCTCGACCGCCTCGGCATCCCCCGGTCCGACGAGGTCGACCTGATCCTCGGCGACGGCACGCTCAGCACCCATCAGGTGGATGATCTCCTTCCGCTCTTCCAGGTGCGGCGCGCTCGGCTGCGGGCGCTCATCGCCGACCGGCGCATCGCCGATGGGGCGGCGGGTGCGCCGCTCGCCTGGGGAGACGATCGCGGCGACCTGCAGATCGTGGCCTGCGGACGCTGCGCGACCTGCGAGGAACAGGTGCTGGCGCACCGGGACCTGCTGATGGTCGCGAGGATGCGCCCGGTGCAGCGTGCGCGACTGCGGGCGTCCGGGATCGAGACGATCGATGCCCTGGCGGAGGCATCGGGGCCGCCAGCGGGGATGAACATCGACACGTTCGAGACGCTCCGCGACCAGGCACGACTGCAGTTGCGCGCCGATGCCGAGAGGCGGCCCACCTACGACGTGCACTACGCGCCGGCGATCCACACCCTCCCGCTGCCCAGCCACGGCGACATCTTCTTCGACTTCGAGGGCGACCCCCTCTACACGGAGCCGGCCGCCGACGGCGAGGGGCACTGGGGAATCGACTACCTCTTCGGGTGGGTCGACAACGCCGACCAGTACTCGGCCCTCTGGGCGCATACCTTCGCCGACGAGAAGCGCGCGCTCGAGACGTTCCTCGACTTCGTGAATGCGCGCAGGATCGCCCACCCCGGCATGCACATCTACCACTACGCGCCCTACGAGACCTCGCACCTGGTGGCGATGGCGGCACGGCATGGGGTGCGCGAGGGTGAGGTGGATCGGCTGCTCCGCGAGGGCGTGTTCGTCGACCTGTATCCGCTCGTGCTGCGGACGGTGCGCGTCGGTTCGCGCTCGTACTCGATCAAGAAGCTCGAGCCGTTGTACATGGGCGCCGACGTGCGAACCAGCGACGTGCAGAAGGGCGACGACTCGATCGTGCAGTACGTCGCGGCTCGTGAGCTCGCGGCTGCGGGGGAGCAGGCCGGGGCCGACGCGGTCCTGGCAGACCTCGCCGACTACAACCGCTACGACTGCGTGTCGACCAGGCGCCTGCGCAACTGGCTGATCGACATCGCGCGTAAAGAGGGTGTCACCCCGGCCCCGCCCGACGAGGCTGACGAGGTCATCTACGAGCCGTCGCCGCGCTCGGTCGCCCTCCTCGCAGATGCCGAGCGCGCCGTCGAGGCGGGTGGTGACGGGCTCGTTCATCGGCTCGCGGCCGCCGCGATCGACTACTTCCCGCGCGAGGCGAAGAGCTTCTGGGTGTCGCACTTCCAGCGGCTTCGCGAGCCGGTGACCATGTGGGACGGTACGCGCGATGTGGTGCGGGTCGACCGCCCGTCCTCGACCGTCCGTCGTGACTGGAGCATCGGTGAGGGGCGTCGGGTGATGTCTCGTGACGTCGAGATCCGTGGCGAGGTGTCGCCCGGCACGACGCTCGGCGCCGGGTCGCAGCCGTTCGCGCTCTACGGCGTTCCGGCGCCGTTCGACACCGAGGTCCCTTCGCGGGCGGTGCATGTGCCGCACACCGTCACGGTGGCGGAGGTGCTCGACGACGGCTACCTCATCACCGAGTCGGCGGTGCAGGGGCAGACCTGGGACGAACTGCCGCTCGCCCTCACCCCGGCCGCACCGCCACGCGTCGTGTCCCTCCAGGGCGCGATCGACGAGTGGGTCGATGCGGTGCACACCGCGGCTCCGGGGTTCCCCGACGATGCGGCGACCGACATCCTCCGTCGGATCCCCCCGCGCACCGTATCGGGCGCGCCGCTGCCCGCCCCGGGCGACGACACGGTCGACGCGATCGTGACGGGGGTGCTCGACCTCGACCACAGTTATCTGGCGGTGCAGGGCCCTCCGGGAACGGGCAAGACCTACACCGGATCCCGGGTCATCGCACGCCTCGTGAACGAGCACGGCTTCAAGGTCGGCGTCGTCGCGCAGTCGCACGCGATCATCGAGACGCTCCTCGAGCGAGTGGTAGCCGACGGTGTCGCGCCGGCTCAGGTCGCCAAGGCCCCGAAGGACCCGAACGGGGAGCATTCCTACACGACCATCCCGAAGACGGGGATGGCGGCGTTCCTCTCCGAGCATGCCGGTGAGGGCGCCGTCGTGGGCGGGACGGCCTGGGACTTCAGTAACACCCAGCGCGTCGAGCGAGACGGCCTCGACCTGCTCGTGATCGACGAGGCGGGGCAGTTCTCGCTCGCCTCGACCATCGCGGTCGCCGCCGGGGCGAAGCGGCTCCTGCTCCTCGGCGATCCGCAGCAGCTTCCGCAGGTGAGTCAGGGAGCCCACCCCGAACCGGTCGATGCCTCCGCGCTCGGCTGGGTGATGGACGGCGACCCGGTCGTGCGGCCGGAGTACGGCTACTTCCTCGCGCGCTCCTGGCGCATGCATCCGTTCGTCGCGGCCCCAGTGTCGAAGCTCGCCTACGCGGGGCAGCTGGCGTCAGCCCCCGGCACCGAGCTGCGTTCGGTCCAGGGGATCGACCCCGGCCTGCACGTCGTGCCGCTGCGGCACCGCGGCAACTCGACGCAGTCGCCCGAGGAGGCGGCCGAGGTCGTCCGGCTGGTCCGCGACCTGGTCGGTCGCACCTTCACCGACAACGACGAGTCCCGGTCAGCCAGGCCGCTCGTGCCCACCGACATCATCGTGGTCACGCCGTACAACGCGCAGCGTCAGCTCGTGCTCGACGCGCTCGCGGCGGCCGGGTACCACGACGTCCCGGTCGGCACGGTCGACAACTTCCAAGGCAAGGAGGCGGTCGTCTCGATCACCTCGCTCGCGGCCTCGAGCGGTCGGGACGCCCCGCGGGGCCCGGAGTTCCTGCTGCTGCAGAACCGACTGAACGTCGCGATCTCCCGCGCGCAGGCCGTCGCCTATCTGATCCACTCGCCCGCACTGCTCGACGATCTTCCGTATACCCCGGAGGGGGTGGCCCGCCTCAGCGCCTTCGCGCGTCTGGTCGGTGCGGCGGACTGACTGCCGCGCGGCCTCTGCGGCCCCGCGACCGCGGTGCGGAGTGCAGCCGCGGCGTGCAGAACGACCGCGGTGCGGAGTGCAGAGAGCCGGGTCAGACCGTGCCGTAGAGCCGATCGCCGGCGTCGCCGAGCCCGGGCACGATGTACCCCTTCTCGTCGAGACGCTCGTCGAGTGCACCCAGGACGAGGGTCACATCGCGGTCGCCGGCCATGGCCTCGATCGCGGCCACGCCCTCCGGCGTACCCAGCAGGCAGATCGCGGTGACGTCCTTCGCGCCGCGGTCGAACAGGAACTGGATCGCCGCGGCGAGCGAGCCGCCGGTGGCCAGCATCGGGTCGATCGCGAAGCACTGACGGTCGCTGAGGTCGTCGGGGAGACGCTCGGCGTAGGTCGTCGGCTCGAACGTCGTCTCATCGCGGACCATGCCGAGGAATCCGACCTCGGCGGTCGGAAGCAGCTTGACGAGGCCCTCGAGCATGCCGAGGCCGGCGCGCAGGATCGGCACCACGATCGGTCGCGGCTCCGAGATCTTGACGCCCATCGTCGTCGTCACCGGGGTGGTGATCTCGATCGGGCTCACCTTCACGTTGCGGGTCGCCTCGTACGCGAGCAGCGTGACGAGCTCCTCCGTCAGCTGCCGGAACACCGGTGAGGGGGTGCGCACATCGCGCAGCACCGAGAGCTTGTGAGTGATGAGAGGGTGGTCGGCCACGTGAACGCGCATGGATACAGGGTAATGCGCCGCGCCTCCGGGAACGACATCGTGGCCCCCGACGGTGGCCGGTGGCTGTCGTAGGCTCGACGCATGACCGCTGCCGACGACCTCGCGATGGGGCGTGCGCTCGAGCTCGCTGCCGAGGCCGCTGCGGCGTCGGAGATCCCCGTCGGCGCTGTGATTCTGGATCCCGCCGGACGGCTCATCGCTGAGGGACGCAACACCCGCGAGGCCACGAACGATCCGACCGGGCATGCCGAGGTCGAGGCGCTGCGGCGGGCGGCGGCGTCCGTCGGCTCCTGGAATCTCGAGGGGCACACGCTGGTCGTGACCCTCGAGCCGTGCATCATGTGCGCCGGTGCGATCCTGCAGGCCCGCGTCGGTCGGGTGGTCTTCGGCGCGTGGGACGACAAGGCGGGCGCGGCCGGCTCCATGTACGACGTGCTGCGCGATCGGCGACTGCCCTATCGGGCCGAAGTGATCGGCGGCGTCGAGGCGGATGCGGCGACCGCACTGCTGCGGGCGTTCTTCGAGCAGCGGCGCTGAGTTTCGGCGACGTCTCTCCCGAGCGGGAGCGGGAGGGGGAGCGTCAGCCCTCGGTCTCGACGGTCGACCAGACGACGTCGACGAGGCACAGCCCGTCCTCCGTCTCGCGATAGAAGACGTCGCCGGGGAACTCCTCGCCGCCGGCCACACGCTCCTCCGGGAGCGAGAGGTTGATGGTCCAGTCCGGGTCTCGCAGCGCCTGGTCCGGCCAGTACTCGGCGACGAAGTCCCCGGGTTCCTCGGCCGACAGCCCCGACCAATCGGCGGGCTCCCGCAGTTCGGGCTGCTCGCCGTCGCAGACGTACGCGTCGGCGTCACCGGAAGCGGCCGCATCGATCAGGTCTTCGGTGGTCTGGATCACCCCGGCGCCGTCCGCACCCCAGATCACGGTGTCCATCGAGCACGACGACAGCGCGACGGTCAGGGCAGTCGCGGTTCCGACGCTCAGAAACAGTCTCGTGCGCTTCATGGAGCCGACGATCAGTCCGACGACTTCAGCACGAAGACGTCGGTCGACGGCTCGGGGTCGATCGCCGGGCGGTAGACATCCGGCTCGATGTACACGATGCGCGCGACCGGCACGGCTTCGCGGATGCGTGCCTCGATGGCGTTGATGTCGTCGGCGGCCTCGCGCAGCGGCTTGTCGGCGTTGAGGGCGATCTTCGCGGCGACCATCAGCTCGTCCGGGCCGAGGTAGAGGGTCTTCATGTGGATGATCTTCTCGATCTCGTCGCCCGCGTTGATGGCATCGACGATCCGGTCGTGGTCGGCCTGGGTCGCGCCCTCACCGACCAGCAGGCTCTTGGTCTCGATGCCCAGCACGATCGCGATCAGCACCAGCAGCACACCGATCATCACGGTGCCGAGTGCGTCGAACACGGGGTTTCCGGTGAGCAGTGTGAGCCCGACGCCGAGCAGAGCGAAGGTGAGACCGGTCAGAGCGCCCACATCTTCGAGCAGCACGACCGGCAGCTCGGGGGCCTTCGAACGGCGCACGAACGACACCCACGACTGCCCCTTCTCCCGCACGAGGTTGCTCTCGCGCACGGCCGTGCGCAGGGAGAACGACTCCAGCCCGATCGCGACGACGAGCACGACCAGGGGCAGCCACCACCAGGTCTTGTCCAGCTCGTGCGTGTTCGTGAGCTTGTCGATGCCCTCGTAGATCGCGAACAGGCCACCGACCGAGAACAGGATGATCGAGACGACGAACGCGTACACGTAGCGTTCCCGGCCGTACCCGAACGGGTGCGCGCGGTCGGCCTCCCGCTTGGCCTTGCGTCCGCCGAGCATCAGGAGCAGCTGGTTGCCCGAGTCGGCGACGGAGTGGATGGCCTCGGCGAGCATCGAGGCGGAGCCGGAGAGGGCCCAGGCGATGAACTTCGCGATGGCGATACCCAGGTTCGCCAGGAACGCCGCGACGATGGCCTTGTTGCCTCCGGATGCACTCATGGGACGAGTCTAGAACCGCCCGCCCGAGGTTGCGGGAGTGCCCGCCGTAGGATGACGACATGGCTCACTCGCTTCCTTCTCTCGCTTTTCTCGGTGCCGGTTCGATGGGCGGTGCGATCCTCCGGGGTGTGGTCGCCTCCGGCATCCGGATCGACGGCGGGATCACCGCGACGAACCGCACCGCGGAGAAGGCCGAGGCGTTCGCCGGCCTCGACGGGGTCACGAGTATCGCGCTCGCCGAACGGCCGGACGGCAACGCCGAGGCCGCCGCTAGCGCGCGGATCGTGCTGGTCGGCGTCAAGCCCGCGATGGTGCCCGACCTGCTGCGCGAGATCGCTCCGCACCTGACGGACGACGCGATCGTGGTGAGCGTCGCCGCCGGCGTCACGCTCCAGACCTTCGCCGACGTGCTCGGCGCCGACGCCCGCGTCATCCGCTCGATGCCGAACACGCCGTCGACCGTGCGCAAGGGCGTCACGGGGCTCGCTGCCGGTTCCGCCGCCACAGCCGAGGATCTCGCCCTCGTCCGCCGGCTGTTCGAGACCGTCGGCGCGGTCGTCGAGGTTCCGGAGTCGCAGATCGACGCGCTGTCCACGATCTCGGGCTCCGGCCCCGCCTACGTGTACCTGCTGATCGAGGAGTTCACGAAGGCCGCTATCGACATGGGCTTCGCCGAGGCCGACGCCAGGCTGATGGTGGAGCAGACCTTCATCGGCGCGACCGCGCTGCTCGACGCGTCGGGGGAGGCCCCCGCCGAGCTGCGGCGTCGCGTCACGAGCCCCAAGGGAACCACCGAGCGTGCGGTCGCCGTTCTGCAGGACGCGCAGCTCGACCGTACCTTCGCGGATGCCGCGGCCGCAGCCCTCGCACGGGCGAAGGAACTCGCCGCCGGGGCCTGAGCCATGCAGCTGCGGATCGAGGGAGTCATCTGGTACTGGCGCGGGCCGGCGCCGTTCCACTTCGTCACCGTGCCGCCGGCCGAGAGCGAGATGATCCACGATGTCGCGTCGATCGTCACGTACGGGTGGGGGATGATCCCCGCATCCGTCACCATCGGCTCCACCACCGTGACCACGGCCCTCTGGCCGAAGGACGGTGGCTACATCGTGCCGATCAAGAAGGTGCTCCAGGACCGCGAGGGTCTGGGCGTCGATGACGTGGTCGAACTCGTCCTCGACATCGACGCCTGACCGCCCGACCCCCGCTCAGCTCTCGCTGGAGACCTCGGCGAGAACTTCCGGCCAGCGCCGGTTCAGGATGCTGCCGCCCAGCACCGCCCCGCCCCACAGAGCCGCGGCGCCGAGCACGACACCGCAGCCGAGACTCACCCAGCCGAGCGCAGGATTCCAGATGCCCGCGATCGCGAAACCGAGCGACGGCGCCCCGAGCACGAGCGTGATCGGTCCGATGATGATCATCGCCAGCAGCGACTGCACGCCACCGGAAGAGCCGCGGCCGAGGGGGTTCGCCTCGGGTGCGGGCGCCCGACCCGGAAGGAAGCTGCCCACCCAGGCCCCGGCGCCTGCCGAGATCGCCGTCAGGCCGAAGGCAGACCCGATGCTTGCGGGGAGCAGGTCCCATCGGCCGGCGATCAGGCAGGTGGCGGCGCACAACAGCAGCGTCACGGGAATCGCGATCAGCCCGAATCCGAGCAGTCGCCCTGCCCGGTCCGCCGCACCGCTGACGCCGTTCAGGATGTGCGCGGCGACCGCGTCGTTGTCGTAGGCGATCGCCATCTGCATGATCGTGCCGGTGAGGAGCGCGTTGATCGTCGGGATGAGGATGATGGCCGGACCGAATCCGATGGACTCGTCCTGCAAGCCGTTCATCAGGGAGAGGCCGATGAAGATCGCGGGCAGCAGCAGGAGCATCACGATGTTCACGATCTGCCGGGGGTCCCGCCGGAAGTACCGCAGCGTGCGGGCGGCGATCGCACCGACCGGGCTGGCCGGCAGTACCCGATCGAGCAGCCCGACCGAGCGCACGCGTCCGCCGCCCGTGTCCTGGATGGGGGCGACCAGCCGCGCAGCGAGCAGGCCCTGTGCCGCGAACCACAGTGCCGCGACCGTGGCGAGGGCGATGAGCAGACGGAGTGCCGCGGTGAGGAGGTCGCCCTGAGCGACGGATCCGGATACGCCGAAGACGGCGCCCACCGGTGTCCACGCGGCGATGTCGGCGATGGTGGTGAACGCTCCGCCGACATCGTTCACCCGGACCAGCGCGCCGATCCCCACGTTGAGCAAAACACCGGACGAGGAGAGGAGCACCACGCCGACGATCACCACCAGGTCGCGGGCGCTGCGTCGGGCGAGCCAGCCGGCCAGCACACCGCTCACCACGCGGGCGCCGAGCACGCAGGTGGCGACGGCGACGGGGATCATGATCAGCGCGGTCAACAGTGCGGGCAGGCTCACCGACCACCCGAGGAGCATGAGGAGGAGTGCGAGGGTGGTGCCGATGCCGCCCACCGTCGTCGCCCCCGCGACGACGAAGCCCGGCAGCAGGGAGCGGGCGGTCAGGGGGAGGAGCGCGAACCGCTCCGGTGCGAGCGAGTCGTCGGCGCTGACCAGGATCGACCCGATCCACCACCCGAGGACGATGACCGCGCCCGCCAGCACGAGCGCGGTGACGGCGGCGTCGGGGGCGGCGAACCGCAGTGCCACCAGTCCTGCCGTCAATGCGGCGAGGAATCCGAGCGCGAACAGCCCGGTGATGACCAGGGTGACGATCATCCAGGGATTGCGCGACAGCTGATGGCGCAGCTGGCGCCAGCGCAGGCTTACGAGGAGCGCAACCATGCGAGCGTCTCCGTCCCGAGGTCATGCGCCCCCACCAGGGCGAGGAACCGCTGCTGCAGCGACAGTCCGGCGCGCACCTCGTCGAGCGTCCCGTTCGCGAGCAGGCGTCCCTCGGCGACGATCGCGACCCGATCGCACATCGACTCGACGAGCTCCATCACGTGGCTGGACAGCACCACGGTGCCGCCACCGTCGACGAACGCCCGCAGGATCTGCCGGATCGTCTCGCCGGACACCGGGTCGACGGCTTCCAGCGGCTCGTCGAGGATCAGCAGGCGAGGCGCGTGGATCAGCGCGCATGCCAGACCGATCTTCTTGCGCATGCCTGCCGAGTAGTCGACCACGAGTCGGTCTCGAGCGTCGGTGAGGCCGAGCGCGGCCAGGAGCTCGTCACTGCGAGAGACGACCTCGGCTTCGGCCATGCCGCGCAGCAGTCCGGTGTAGCGCAGCAGTTCGGCACCGGTGAGGCGGTCGAGCATGCGGATTCCGTCGGGGAGCACGCCCATCCGGGCCTTCGCGTCGGCAGGGTTCTGCCACACGTCGGCGCCCAGGACCCACGCGGCGCCGGCATCCGGCCGCAGCAGACCCGTGGTCATGGCGAGGGTCGTGGTCTTGCCCGCGCCGTTGGGGCCGAGGAGCCCGAGCATGGATCCGGCCGGCACATCGAGGGAGAGGTCATCGACCGCGATCTTCTGCCCGAATTGCTTGCGGAGCCCGCGGAGGGCGAGGACGGGAGGGGCCGCTGCGTTGTCGGTCATGCGTCCCATCCCACCACGGCCGTGCACGACGGTGCATCCGCCGCGAGGGGGAGTCGAGGGATCGGACGTCTCCGAGGTCAGCGGTCGAGGCCGGCGAAGCGCTCGATGTCGCTGTTGGTCCCCGAGACGATGATGAGGTCGTGGTTCGTGACGATGGTGTTCGCCTCGGCGTAGCGGAAAGGCTTGCCCGGACTCTTCACGCCGACGACCGTGACCTTGTACTTCGAGCGCACGCCCGACTCGTTGAGGCCGACGCCGCGGATGAACTTCGGCGGGTACATCTTGGCGAGGACGAAGTCGTCGTCGAAGCGGATGAAGTCGAGCATCCGCCCGCTCACGAGGTGCGCGACGCGCTCACCGGCCTCGCGCTCCGGGTAGATGACGTGGTTCGCGCCGACACGGGCAAGGATCTTGCCGTGGGACTGCGAGACGGCCTTGGCCCAGATCTGCGGCACCTTCAGGTCGACGAGGTTCGCGGTGATCAGCACGGACGCCTCGATCGAGGAGCCGACCGCGACGACGGCGACCTGGAAGTCCTGGGCGCCGATCTGACGGAGGGCGTCGATGTTCTTCGCGTCGGCCTGCACCGTGTGGGTGACCCGGTCGGACCACTTCTGCACGAGCTCGAGGTTGTCGTCGATCGCGAGCACCTCGCGGTCGAGGCGGTCGAGCTCTCCCGCGCAGGCAGCGCCGAACCGACCGAGACCGATGACGAGGACGGGAGCGTCGCCCCGGAGGACTTCAACCAACGATCGGCCTTTCCACGGGCAGTGAGTAGTACTGCGTTCGCGATGTCGCGGCAACCGCCGCGGCGAGTGTCACTGTACCAACGCGCCCCATGAAGATGGTCGCGGCCATGACGTAGGAAGCCGAATCGGGGAGCTCTGCCGTGAGGCCCGTGGACAGACCGACCGTGCCGAACGCCGAGATGACGTCGAACAGCACATGACTGATGTCGTCTTTGGTGATCTGGGCGATCGTGACGGTCGACAGCGCCACGATGGTGGCACCCCACGCGACGACGCTGAGGGCCACGCGCTGCACGTCGCTGGGGATGCGGCGGCCGAAGGCCTCGACCGACTGGCGGCCCTTGGCCTCGGACCAGACGGCGATCGCGAGCACGGCGAGAGTGGTGACCTTGATGCCGCCGGCGGTCGAGGCGGAACCGCCACCGACGAACATGAGCATGCTGGCGGCGAGCAGCGACGAGCCGTTCAGATCGTCCATCTCGATCACGTTGAAGCCGCCGGATCTGGTCATGGCGGAGAGGAAGAAGGCTTGGAACGTGGTGTCGGCCGCGTCCATCGACCCGAACGTCTTCGGGTTGTTGAACTCGAGCACGACGAAGACGGCGGCGCCCAGGATGAACAGCAGCACGGTGGTGACGAGCGTCAGCTTGGTGTGCAGCGACCACCGCTTCACGTGCCAGACGTGCTTGGCGAGGGTATAGATGACGGGGAAGCCGATGCTGCCGAGGAACACGCCCACCATGAGGAGGAACAGCACGAGGTAGTCGTCCGCGAACACCGCGACGCCGCCGTCGTTCGGCGCGAACCCGGTGTTCGTGAACGCCATGGCCGCGAAGTACGGCGCCTCCCAGAGCGCGGCGATGGGGTCGACCTTCGCCATCACCAGTGCCGGGTACAGCAGGGCCGCCAACGACGCCTCGATGATGAGGGCCGACACGGCGACCGTGGTCAGCAGTTGGCCGACCTCACCGAGTCGTACGGTCTGGCTCTCGTTCACCACTCCGCCGTGTGCCCGCAGAGGGTTGGTGTCGCCCGCTGCCAACAGCTTGGCCCGCAGGCCGAGACGCTTGGAGATCAGCATCCCCATGAGAGACGCGAGCGTGAGGACGCCGAGGGCGCCGATGTTCACGCCGAGGAAGATCAGGACGTGGCCGAAGGGGGACCAGTGGTTGGCCATGTCGACGGTGGCGAGGCCGGTGACGCAGATCGTCGACACGGCGGTGAAGAGCGCATCACTCAGCGGTGTGACCGTGCCGCTCGCGGACGCGATCGGCAGCGACAGCAGCACCGTGAACACGAGGATCAGGAGCGCGAACACGACGATCGCGAAGCGGGACGGCGACGAGGTGACGAGGTGCTTCACCCGGCCGGCGGCGCCTTTGAGGGCCTGTCGTGGGGACGACGCCGAAACGATGCCCGACATCGCTGCCCCCTCGTGATTCTCTCTCGCCCGCGCGCCGCGGACACGCGGCGCCAGTCGCCGAGCCTTCGTCATGGTACTCCGTGCCGGAGCCGACTACCCTGATCACATGACGGACATCTTCGACGTGATCGCAGACGGTACGAGGCGCGACATCCTCCAGCTCCTGCTGCGACGCACGGACGAAGGAGAGACGGGCACCAGCGTCAGCCAGATCGTCGCCGATCTCGGCATCAGCCAGCCCACCGTGTCGAAGCATCTGAAGGTGTTGCGCGACGCCGAGCTGGTCTCCGTGCGCGAAGACGGACAGCGTCGTTTCTACAGTCTCGCCGTCGAACCGCTCGAGGTCGTCGACGACTGGCTGGTCCCCTTCCTCGTCGATGCGTACGGCGACGAGGCCCCCGACATCGATTACCCCGTGAACGACAGCGCCGCGCACGCCGCCGAGGTCGTCGGTCGTGCCGCGGCCTCCGCGAAGCATGCCGTCGCCAACGCGCTCAAGCGCCTCGGCGCCTGAGACGTCCAGGCATCCTCAGCGACGTCCCGCCTTGCGGCGGAAGAGCCACGCGCCCCACGTCACCGCGATCAGCAGGATGACCAGGCACCAGCCGATCGCCCACCATGCCTCGCCCTGTAGGGGCGTATCCATCAGGAGGGCGCGGATCGTCTCGACGATGGGCGTGATCGGCTGATTGGCCGCGATCGGCTGCAGCCACTCCGGCATGCTCGCGACGGGCACGAATGCGCTGGAGAGATACGGCAGGAACAGGAGGACGAATCCGTAGCCGTTCGCGCCCTCGGGGCTTCCCGCGGCGAGACCGATGGCCGCGAACAGGTACGTGATCGCGAGGATGTAGAGGGTGATGAGGCCCGCGAACGCGATCCATTCCCCGAGGCTCGCGGTGGGTCGGAATCCGACCAGCACGCCGACGCCGATCACGATCGCGGTGGCGATCAGGTTCCGCAACACACTCGCGACGACGTGCCCGGTGAGCACGGCGCCCGCACGTAGCGGCATTGTGCGGATCCGATCGATGATGCCGGTGCGCATGTCGTTCGCGACATACACGGCGGTGGACGATGCCCCGAAGCCGGCGCACGTCAGGATGATGCCCGGCACGACGTAGTCGACGTAGGCGCCCGACGGGTCGATGGCGCCGCCGAAGACCCAGGTGAACATGAGCATGAGCATCACCGGCAGCATGATCGCCATCAGCAGCGATTCACCGTCGCGGACGGAGTGCCGCAGGCTCCGTCCGACGAAGACGGCCTCGGCGGTGAATCCGCGCAGCCTCGGTCGGGGAGTGGGCGCGGAGTGGGCGGATGCCGTCGCTCGAGGCGCGGCCAAGGTGGCGTTCATACGTTCTCCTTCACGGGGCGAGGGGTGGAGGCGGGCGAGGTGACGGCGAGGAACACGTCGTCGAGGGTGGGGCGTCGCAGCGTGACGACGCCGTCGGCGCCCTCCTCGTCGAGCAGGTCGAGCGCTCGCCGCAGGTCGGCGACCGTGCCATCGGTGGGGATCTGGCGGGCGAGCACGCCAGCGTCGTCATGGAGCTCGACGGTGTCTCCGCCGATGCGCGCCTTCAGCTCCGCGGGTGTGCCGAGCGCGGCGATGCGGCCGTCGTGCAGCACGGCGATCCGGTCGGCGAGCTGGTCGGCCTCCTCCAGGTACTGCGTCGTGAGGAACACCGTGGTGCCGGAGGCCGCGAGCATCCGGATGATGTCCCACAGATCGCGGCGGCTCCGCGTGTCGAGACCGGTCGTCGGTTCGTCGAGGAACAGCACCTCCGGCGTCACGACGAAGCTCAGGGCCAGGTCGAGTCGGCGGCGCATCCCCCCGGAAAACGTGCGCACGGTGCGGGTGGCGGCATCGGTCAGGTCGAACTGGGCAATCAGGTCGGTGGCGCGACGCTTGGCGGCGGCGCGGCCGAGGCCGGCGAGCCGGGCGAACATGACCACGTTCTCCGTCGCCGTCAGCGCGTCGTCGACGGCCGCTGCCTGACCGGTGAGGCTGATGCGGCGCTGCACGTCGACCGCGTGCGTGCGCACGTCCCATCCGGCGACGGTCGCCACACCGGTGTCCGCGGTGGTGAGCGTGGTGAGGATGTTGATCGTCGTCGTCTTGCCGGCCCCGTTGGGTCCGAGCAGGGCGAAGACCTCGCCGCGTCCGACGGCGAAGTCCAAGCCGTCGACGACGGTCTTCTGGGCGAAGGCCTTGTGCAGGCCTCGCACCTCGATGGCTGTGTCCATCAGGCGATTCCTTTCTGCGTATGACAAAAACTGTGTACGAGCAACGCAACTGTGTATGACGGTAACACACTGTTTATGAAATAAACAGAAGTAAGATGAGGCCATGACTGAGACCGAACCGCCGGAGCTGCCGCGGGGGATCGCGCTCGCCTGGGGCGTCGCCGCCAATCCGCAGCGCGGACCCAAGCGGGAGATGAGCGTCGAGAAGATCGTCGACGCCGCCGTCGAGCTGGCCGATGCCGAGGGGATCGGTGCCGTGTCGATGGCGGCGGTGGCGGCGAAGCTCGGCTTCACACCGATGTCCCTCTATCGCTACGTGACGGCCAAGGATGACCTGCTGCTGCTGATGCAGGAGGAGGCGACAGGGCTTCCGCCCGAGAGCCACCTCGAGGTGGACGGATGGCGCGGGCGGCTGCTGGCGCTCTACGAGGCGCAGATCATGCTCTACTTGCGCCACCCCTGGATGCTCTCGCTGCCGATCACCGGATCGCCGATCACCCCGAACAGCTCCGCCTGGCTCGATGCAGGACTCGCCGCTCTCGAAGAGACCCCACTGACTGCCGAGGAGCGGCTGGCCGTCGCGCTCGCCATGACGGGGCATGCCCGCTGGTGCGGAATCGTGCAGGCCGGCTACACGGAACAGGCCCGCGGCAGCGGGCTCACGCCTGACGAGGTCTCCGCGCGCGAGGCCGCACTCTTCGATCGGGTGATCACCGCCGAGGAGTTCCCGGCTCTGCGACGCGCGATCCAGGATGATGTGTTCCTCTCTGTCGCCGATCCGTTCCGCTTCGGGGTCGAGCGGACGCTCGACGGCGTGGCCGCCTACATCGCCGGACTCGACCGTGGCGAGACGCGGTCCGCGGCAACCGAGTGGGTCGACCTCGAGCCCGCCGAGCTCGCGGGAGACCGCCGCCTGAAAGAAGCACAGAGGGCGGTGCGCGACGCGGAGAAGGCTCTGCGCACGGCTCACAAGGTCGAGCGACAGGCGCTTCGCGAGGCGCGGGAACGACTGGCCAAGGTGAAGAAGCCGGCCTGACCCCGCTCGCGGCGTGGGCCGTGTGCGCTTCGTCCCGCTGATCACACGGGCCACATGGGTTTACATGCGTCCCAGCTACCCCATAGAGTGTGCACATCGAGAAAGGGGTACGTGGGATGCCCGAGGTTCCAGATGTCCGATTCCTCACGGTGGCTGAGGTCGCCGAGCTGATGCGCGTGTCCAAGATGACCGTGTACCGGCTGGTCCACGCCGGGGAGCTGCCGGCCGTTCGCTTCGGCCGCAGCTATCGCGTGCCCGAGTCCGCCGTGGCCGACGCGCTGCAGCGGCCCATCGCCGACGTCGGTTGAATCCGCGGAGAAGACACCGTGGACGTCAGCACGTTCTACGCTCTCTTCTCCACCACGTGCTTCACGCTCACCGGGCTCTGGTGGAACGTCGTCCGCGCTCGGCGTGACTGGACCGCGAACCCCGCGATGCGCCGGACCATCGGCGGCATCTACCTCTCCTTCCTGCTCCCCGCCCTGATGGGGCTGTTCGCCCAGGTCGGCGGCACCGAGACCCCGATCCTGTGGCGGCTGTCCTTCGTGGTCGTCGCGATCGTGGGGGGCGCCTCCATGGTTCGTCTGGTCGCACAGGCCAGGGGAGACGGGACCCCGGCATCGCTGCGCTGGATCCAGGCCGGCACCGTGGTCGTCTATGCGGCGGTCGCCGTGATCGGGGTGGCTCCCCAGATCGTCGCTCCGCTCGGGCTCACCGGCATCCAGGTCGAGGCTCTCCTGCTGATCGCGCTCGTGGCCCTCGGGCATGCCCTCGTGTGGCGGTTCCTGGTGACGGAGGACGTTCCGGAGTGAAGGCGCACAGCTCAGGCCGTCGGGTTTGCTAGACTGACCCGAGGCATTTTCCGTGCCCGTACCCGGGTGTCCGATTTCGGCGACACCCAGCCACTGACTTAGTGAGGTTTCCGTGGGTTCTGTCATCAAGAAGCGCCGCAAGCGCATGGCGAAGAAGAAGCACCGCAAGCTGCTTCGTAAGACTCGCCACCAGCGTCGCAACAAGAAGTAAGCGACCAGACACGAGCGCCTGTCTTCGGACGGGCGCTTTGTGTCTCTGCCCGCAGTTCCGTACCGCCGAGAGGATGTCATGAAGTCGATCACCGTCACCGAACTCGCCGAGCGGTCGGGTGTTCCGCTCATCGACGTGCGGGAGGTGGACGAGTTCGCTGCAGGCCATGTGCCCGGTGCCGTCAACATCCCCATGTCCGAGATCGGCAACCGGCTCGAGGAGCTGCCGGCGGAGTCGTTCGACGTCATCTGCCAGGCCGGCGGTCGCTCCGCCCGCGTCGTCGAGGCGCTGGAGTCCCGCGGCTTCGATGCCACCAACGTCGAGGGCGGCACGGGGGAGTGGATCTCCCAGGGGCGCGCTGTCGAGGTGCCTTCGGCGTGACCACGCTGACCCTGATCCGCAAGCCCGACTGTCATCTCTGCGAGGTGGCCTCCGACGTGATCGACGCTGTCGTCGCCGAGCTGCCCGACGCCGCCGCGGAGCAGATCGAGATCGTCGAGGCGTCCATCCAGGACGACCCCGCACTGTATGAGCTGTGGTGGGAGAAGATCCCCGTCGTCCTGATCGACGGCGATCTGCACGCGCACTGGCGCGTATCGCCCGAACGACTGCGCGAGGCGCTGGAGGCCGCGGTCCGCGGTGCGGCGCGAACCGAGACGAAGGAATCCCTGTGACCATCCGCCATGTCGTGATGTGGAAGCTCGCGGCCGAAGATGCCGCCGTGCGTGCCGAGCAGGCGGCCGAGGTCGCTCGTCGCCTCAACGCCCTGGAGGGTGTCGTGCCGCAGCTGCTCACGATCTCCGCCGGTGCCAATGCGGCCTACCCGGAGACGAACTGGGACGTGACGCTGGTGGCCGACTTCGACTCGGTCGCCGACATCGACGCGTACCAGGTGCACCCCGCGCATGAGGAGGTCGCCGGCTACATCCGCTCGGTGGTCGCCTCGCGCGCCGCGGTCGACTTCGAGGTCTGAGACCGCGTCGCACGCGCTGCGGCACTTGATTTCACGTCGCCACTGACGTGCACTTGCAACGCAAACGTGATACGTCGACCGACTGATGTCATTGGTCACGCGACGGGCCGCATGTTTAGATGTTCTCCTACCCGTCCGTGGGCACACCCCGCCCTCGTCTTACAGGAGCCGACATGACTCGTCGTAACCTCATCGCCGGTCTCGCCCTCATGGCGACCGCCACTCTCGCGCTCGCCGGCTGCGCGACCGGTTCGTCCGATGCGGGCAGCAGCGACGCTCCCGCCGCGGGCGATGAGTACGGTCTGATCGAGGCCGGCACGCTCACGGTCTGCTCCGACGTTCCCTACCCGCCCTTCGAGGTCGAGGACCCGTCCAGCGACATCGAGTACTCCGGATTCGACATCGATCTCCTCGCGGCGATCGCCGAGAAGCTCGATCTCAAGGTCTCCGTGCAGGACGTGGGCTTCGACCCGCTGCAGTCGGGTGCGATCCTCGTCTCGGGTCAGTGCGACATCGGTGCGTCGGCCATGACGATCACCGAGGAGCGCAAGGCCAACATCGACTTCTCCGACCCGTACGTCGACTCGCTGCAGTCGCTGCTGGTCCGCGCCGACTCGGACATCAAGTCCATCGACGACCTCGACGGCAAGAACGTCGGCGTGCAGCAGGGCACCACCGGTGAGTCCTACGCGACCGAGAACGCCAAGGGCGCACAGCTCGTCCAGTACCCGTCGGACGGTGAGCTGTGGCCGGCGATGCAGGCCGGGCAGATCGACGCGATCCTGCAGGACCAGCCCGTCAACTACGTGCACGAGCAGGACGACCCCGCGTACAAGATCGTCGAGACCTACCCGACCGACGAGTCGTACGGCTTCGCCTTCGCCAAGGGCGAGAAGGACGAGCTCCGTGAAGCCATCAACAAGGCGCTCAAGGAGCTCCAGGACGACGGCGGATACCAGGAGATCTACGACGAGTACCTCGCGGCCAAGTGACCGGCGGCGTCGGTAGAGCGGGAGGACCTCGACGATGGCGTTGAGGCGTACCACCAAGGGCAAGCTGTATCGGTATTCGGTCTATGCGGTGCTGATCGCGATCGCCGTCTGGGCGATCGTGACCACCGACTGGGCGAAGATCGGACCGCTGTTCTTCAACCCCGAGATCGCGGCGAAGATGTTCCCCGGGATCATCACGACCGCACTCGTGAACACCCTGTGGTTCACGGCCGTGGCGTTCGTCGGCGGCCTGCTGCTCGGCGTGCTGCTGGCCCTGATGAAGCTGTCGGTCATCGCGCCGTTCCGCTGGATCGCGACGTGCTGGATCGAGCTGTTCCGGGGACTCCCCGCGATCCTCACGATCTTCGCCATCGCCTTCATCCTGCCGATCGCCGTGGGCGTTCCCGGGACGAAGCTCGGCGGACCGGTCGTGCTCGGACTCATCGGTCTCATCCTCGTCGCCTCGGCGTACATGGCCGAGACGATCCGCGCCGGGATCCAGGCGGTCCCGAAGGGACAGACGGAGGCCGCGCGCTCGCTGGGTATGTCGCCCATGAAGACGACCTTCTGGATCGTCGTGCCGCAGGGTTTCCGGATCATCATCCCGCCGCTCACCAACGAGTTCGTGCTGCTGCTGAAGGACACGTCCCTGTTGTTCATCGCGGGGTCCTTCATCTGGTCGAAAGAGCTCACGAACTTCGCGCGTGACGCGAGCACCCAGAACGCGAACGGAACGCCGTTGATCATGGCGGCGATCCTGTACCTGATCGTGACGATCCCGCTCACGCGCTTCAGCGCGTGGCTGGAGCGTCGGATGGCGAGGCAGCGATGATCACCGAACTGATCGATGTGCATGCCCCGGCGATCGACGTGCAGGGGCTGGTGAAGTCGTTCGGCGACAACGAGGTTCTCAAGGGCATCGACCTCACCGTCACCAGGGGCGAGGTCGTCTGCGTGATCGGCCCATCGGGCTCCGGCAAGTCGACGCTGCTGCGGTCGGTGAACCTGCTCGAGGAGCCGACCGCCGGCAAGGTGCTGATCGAGGGGATCGACATCACCGATCCCGACGTCGACATCGACGGTGTGCGCACGCGCATCGGCATGGTGTTCCAGAGCTTCAACCTCTTCCCGCACCTCGATGTGCTCGGCAACCTCACGGTCGCCCAGCAGCGGGTGAAGAAGCGCTCGAAGAAGGAAGCCGAGCTGATCGCGCGCGCCATGCTCGAGCGCGTGGGACTGTCCGAGAAGTCGGATGCCTACCCCGGACACCTGTCCGGCGGGCAGCAGCAGCGCGTCGCGATCGCGCGTGCGCTGTGCATGAACCCGGACATGATGCTGTTCGACGAGCCGACCTCGGCACTCGACCCCGAGCTGGTCGGCGAAGTGCTGCAGGTCATGCGCTCGCTGGCCGACGAGGGGATGACGATGCTCGTCGTCACGCACGAGATGGGCTTCGCGCGGGAGGTCGGCTCGCGCCTGATCTTCATGGACGGCGGACACATCGTCGAAGAAGGAGACCCGCGCGAGGTGCTCGCGAACCCGCAGCATCCGCGCACGAAGGACTTCCTGGCGCGCGTGCTCTGAGGTTGCGGCGGCACGGTCTGCCGAGACCCCGCCTTCACGACGAGACCCCCTGGTGCAGACGTCTGCACCAGGGGGTCTCGTCGTGAAGTGGGGGTGTCGAGCTAGTCGACCTCGACGACCTCGGCGTCGGCGGCGTTGCGGCGGACGGCGTCGATGCCGTTCAGCGCGGCGGACTTCGACGAGTAGCCCTCACCCGTCGCGATGACCTCGCCGTTGCCGGCCTTCAGACGGAACCGGTACTCACCGGACTTGTCGGTGTACAGCTCGAACTTGCCTGCCATGAGGCGTCCTTTCTCTTTCGGATGGAGGGAACCCGCCCTCGCGGCTCACGCTATCGGTCCCGGTATATCGGTGGGAAGGGCGGCTTCACCCGCGCGGGTGCACCGCGACCGGCTCCGGGGCGACGGCGATGCGCACCCGGTCGCCGAACGAGGGATGGATGCCGGGGGCATGCTGCACCCGGACGAGCTCGCCCGACTCGGTGCGGACGAGCGTGCGGCGTATGCTGCCGAGGAAGGTGCTCTCCTCGACCAGGGCATCGGTGGCGGCATCCGCCTCCGACGCGAAGTAGACGTTCTCGGGTCGGAGGTACACATCGACCGGACCGTCGGCCGGTGACCGCAGGGGGAGGTGCTGCCCCCAGACCAGCACATGATCGCCCTCGGCAACACCCGAGACGACGCTGGAAAGCCCCACGAAGGCCGCGACCCCCGCCGTCGAAGGGGTCGTGTACAACTGCTCGGGGGAGCCGATCTGCTCGATCCGCCCCGCATTCATCACGGCGATCCGGTCGGAGACGGCCAGCGCCTCCTCCTGGTCGTGCGTGACGAAGACCGTCGTGATGCCGAGGCGCAGTTGGATGCGGCGGATCTCATCGCGCAGCTGCACGCGCACCTTGGCGTCCAGTGCCGACAGTGGCTCGTCGAGCAGAAGCACCTTGGGCTCGGTGACGAGAGCCCGCGCGAGCGCGACCCGCTGCTGCTGCCCGCCGGAGAGCTGGTGCGGAAAGCGGTCGGCGAAGTCCGCCAGACCGACCAGCGCGAGGGCATCGAGCGCGCGCTTCTGCGCCTCCTGCCTGCCGATGCCGCGCCGCCGCAGACCGAAAGCCGTGTTGTCGACCACCCGCAGATGGGGGAACAGCGAGTACGACTGGAAGACCATGCCGATGTCGCGCCTGTTCGTCGGCACGCGCGACACGTCGCCGCCCCCGAGCAGCACCGCACCCTCGTCGGCGCCCTCGAGCCCGGCGAGCACGCGGAGCAGCGTGGTCTTGCCGCATCCCGAGGGGCCGAGCAGCGAGACGAACTCCCCGGGTGCGATGTCGAGGTCCACCCCGTGCAACACGCGTGTGCCCGCATAGCTCTTCACGATGCCCTGCAGCTCGACGCGGGTGCCCTCGCCGGCCCTCGCCAGCAGCAGGTTGTCCTTGGTGCGCGGCAGCGCCTGGTCGAGGGTCATGAGCGGGCCTTTCGGGTGCCGCGCGCGACGCGGCCGATGAGGAGGAGCAGGAAGAAGACGAACGCCAGCGCCAGCAGGGTGAAGATCGCCGGCGCGAAAGGATCCTGCTTCTGCACGACGACCATGGCGGTCTGGAACACCGGGCGGTTCAGGAGCGAGGCGATCGTGAACTCGCCCAGCACGACCGCGATCGAGATCAGCGACGCCGCCAGGAGTCCCTGCCGGAGGTTCGGCGCCAGCACCTTCAGGATCACGGTCGGCCAGCTCGCGCCCAGAGAGCGCGCCGCCTCCGAGAGGGTGCGCAGGTCGGCCGCATCGATCGAGGCCTGGATCGATCGGGAGGCATACGGGAGCACGGTGATGCCGTACGCGAAAGCGAGGGTCCAGGTGCCCGTGCCCAGCGTGCGTCCGATCTGCAGGTAGAGGGGCGCGAGCCCGACGACGAGCACGATCGCGGGGATCGAGATGGGCAGCAGTGCCGCGAACTCGAACGCGGGCTTGAGCTTCGGGAAGCGCAGGTTGACCAGGATCATGGTCGGCGCGAGCAGGAGCAGCACGATCGCGACCGTCACGACCGCGAGCACGAGCGAGTTGCCCAGGCCCGTCCAGATCGGCTTGATGGCGGCGGAGGCGGCCGGATCGAAGAGGGCGGCCCAGTGCTCGAGAGTCGGTCCTTCCTTCCCGCGGAGCGTGAACAGGAAGGTCGAGGCGAGGGGGATCGCGAAGAACGCACCGACGAGGATGCCGATGACCCAGCGGGTCACGCGGGAGGGGCCGAGGCGATTCACGACTGCCACCGTGCCGCGCGGCGCTGGATGAGCGAGTACAGGGACATCACTACCGCCACCACGACGATCATGCCGAGTGCGAGGGCGCCGGCGAGGTTCTCCCGCCCGAGCAGCGTCTCGCTCGTGAGCGCGGTGCGGATCTGCAGCGGCACGATCTGCGAACCCTGGCTCGCGAGAGCGGCGGCCGTCGCATAAGAGGAGAAGGCGTTGGCGAACAGCAGCAGCAGGCTGGCGAGGAACGAGGGGGCGAGCACGGGGAAGCCGATGCGCAGCCAGAAGCTGGAGCGGCTACCGCCGAGCGTGAGGTTGGCCTCGGCCCACTGCGGCTTGAGCGCGGCGAGGGCGGGCATGAAGGTGATGACCATGAGCGGGATCTGGAAGTAGATGTAGGGCAGGATCAGCCCGGGCAGCTCGTACAACCAGGCGCCGTTCGCGAAGATGTCGATGCCGAACGCGTCCTGGAGGAACAGGGTGACGACGCCCTGGATGCCGATCGTGGCGATGAAGGCGAACGCCAGCATGACCCCGCCGAACTGCGCGAGCACGCCGGCTGCGGCATCCACCGACTGCCGCATCGCCCCGTCGGGGTTAACGCCGAGGAGGGCATAGCAGACGAGCGCGCCGACGACCGCGCCGACGACGGCCGTGAGCAGGGAGAGCCAGGCGGAGTTCGCGAAGGTGTTCAGCACGACCGGGTCGGCGAGGGCCGCGACGTTGGTCCAGGTGAAGGCGCCGTCGTCGTCGAAGAAGCCCGACCCGATCGCGAGGACCGTCGGCACGGCGAGGAAGAGCACCACGTAGGCCGCGAACGGGACGAGCCCGAGCCAGGCCGGGGACGGGCCGGACCGCCGGGCCTTCGCGTGTGGCGAAGACCCGGCGGGGGTGGCGGGGGCGGATGCCGCAGCATCCACCCCCGGTAGGGAGAGGGTCGTCACTGGACGGCCGCGGCCCACTTCTCGCCGAGCAGCGTGCCGGCGTTCGTCGACTGCTCCTCGGTCGGGACGACGGTCTCGTCCGGAGCGTCGGGGAGCGCCGCCGCGAGGTCGGCATCGATGGTTCCGGCCTCGGTCATGGCCTCCATACGCACGGGGCGCGCTCCACCCTTCAGCCACAGGTTCTGCACCTCGTCGCTGTAGAGGAACTCCTGCCACAGGCGTGCCGCCGCCGGGTTCGGGGCGTCGACGTTGATGGCCTGGTTGTAGTAGCCGGCGTAGCCGGTGCCGTCGAGCACGACGACCTTCCAGTCGTCGTTGTCGGCCGTGTGCGAGGCGTTCAGGTAGTCCCAGTCGAAGACGACCGGGGTCTCGCCGCTCGCGATGGTCGCCGTCGTGACATCGACCTTGAGCAGGTTGCCGGCCTTCTGCATCTCCGAGAAGAAGTCGATGCCGGGCTGGAAGTCGTCGAGCGTTCCGTCGGACTGCACGGTCGCGAGGCCCACGGCGGCGAACGCGGCGCCGGCCTGGGTCGGGTCACCGTTGATCGCGACGGAGCCCTTGTAGCCGGCCGACAGCAGGTCGGCGAGCTCGGAGGGCGCATCGAACTTCGACGAGTCGTAGCCGATCGACATGTATCCGCCGTAGTCGCCGACGAAGAGGCCGGTCGGCTCCTTGAGCTCGTCGGGGATCTCGTCCCACGTCTGCACCTTGTAGGGAGCGAACGTGTCGGTGCTCTGCAGCGCGACGGTCAGACCGAGGTCGAACACGTCGGGCGCGGTGTCGAGGCCCTTGTTGGTCTCGGCGGCCTGGATCTCTTCGGCGCTGGAGACGTCGGGCGAGGCTTCGTTGATCGTGATCTCGGGGTACTTCTCGGCGAACAGGTCGAGGATCTCGCCGTAGTTCGCCCAGTCGCGGGGAAGGGCGATGACGTTGAGCGAACCCTCCTCCTTGGCAGCGGCCTCGAGTTCGGCGAAAGTACCGAAGTCCTCCACGGACGTGGCCGCGGCGGCATCGACCGTCTCGCTGCTCGACGCCGGTGCGTCGGTGGCGGACGCGCAGGAGGTCAGCGCGAGTGCGGCCGTGGTGGCCAGGGCGATGCCGGCGCCGATGCGCGCGCGGCGGATGAAGCGAGCCATGAGTGTCCTCTCGGTGTCCGGCGAGGGTGCGCCGGTTTCGGGTTGCGAGAGGACACTATGAGGCGCAGGTTGCCGACCGTCCCGGGTCGGGTGAACGGCGCGTGTCGCGGTGGTGGCGGGACGGGTGCGGGGTGCGGTTCGCTCGGCCTTCCGCGCTGCGCTCGGCCAGAATCCGAGAATCAGGCCGAGGACGCTGCGATCGGCCGACGGAAGCGCGCGGGTCAGGCCTGCGGGACGTTGTACTTGAAGCCGCGGTGCGAGCCCACGTAGCCGAGACGCTCGTAGAAGCGGTGGGCGTCGGTGCGGGCGGCATCCGAGGTGAGCTGCACCATCGACGCGCCGACAGCGGGGGCCGCCGCCTCACCCACCCAGCGCATCACCGCGGATCCGATGCCCGACGACCGCAGACCGCTGTGCACGCGTACCGCCTCGACCAGCAGCCGCCGCGCGCCGCGGCGTGACATCCCGGGGATCGAGGTGAGCTGCAGCGTGCCGACGACCGCACCGTCGAGCTCGACGACGAGCAGGTCGTTCGAGGGCTCGGCCAGGATCTCGGTGAGCGCCTGCGCGTAGACAGGGCGATCCTCGTCGGATGCCACATCGCCCCGCGCCGCGCTGATCGGGTCGTCCGCGAGTAGCGCGATCACGGCATCCGCGTCGTCGACCACCGCGCGGCGGAGCACCGCCGTCCCGATGCGCGAGCCGAACGAATGGGGCAGCGGGAGAGCGTCGAGCATGCGACCAGTCTGCCAGCGGGCGGAGCGGATGCCGGCGCGCGGCCGACTCTCTGGAATCATGGCCGAGTGGATATCGGCGCCGTGCTCGGACTGGAGCAGCTCACCTGGGGGATGCTCCTCCTCGTCGTCATCGCCGCGTTCTGCGCCGGGTGGATCGATGCGGTCGTCGGCGGGGGAGGCCTGCTGCAGCTGCCGGCGCTGCTGCTGATCCCCGGCATCTCGCCCGTGCAGGCACTCGCGACGAACAAGCTCGCCTCCGTCTTCGGCACCGCGACCAGCAGTGTCACCTACTACCGCCGCGCCAAACCCGACATCCGCACGGCGTTGCCGATGGCGGCGATCGCGTTCATCGGCTCGTTCGGGGGCGCGGCCGTCGCGACCGTGCTGCCGCCTGCCGCGTTCAAGCCCATCATCGTGATCGCCCTGCTGGTCGTCGCTCTGTTCACCGCGTTCCGGCCGCAGATGGGCGCGGCGACGAAGCTGCGGTTCCACGGGCACAAGCACCACATCATGGCGGGTGCCGCCGGGCTCGGCATCGGGTTCTACGACGGGATGATCGGCCCGGGCACCGGCACCTTCCTCGTCATCACGCTCGTCGCGCTGCTCGGTTACGACTTCCTGCAGGCGAGCGCGAAGGCGAAGATCGTGAACCTCGCGACGAACGCGGGCGCGCTGATGCTGTTCATCCCGCACGGGGCGGTGCTGTGGCTGCTGGGCGGCATCCTCGCGGTGGCGAACGTCGCGGGCAGCTACCTGGGGTCGCGGATGGCGATCTCGCGGGGGACGACCTTCATCCGCGTCGTGTTCCTCGTCGTCGTGGTCGCCCTGATCGCGAAGCTCGGCGTCGACGTGTGGAACGAGAACATCGTCCCCGCGTTCGCTCTCCTCGGCTGAACGTCGCAGAAAAGCGCCCGGGTCGCACGATTCCGAAGAATGCGTGCGACCCGGGCGCGAGTCTGCGACGGGATCAGGCCTCGTCGTCCTCGGGCTCGAAGTCGACGCCGGCCTCGGCGCGCTGCGCGTCGGTGATGGGCGCGGGAGCGGACGTCAGCGGGTCGAAGCCGTTGCCGGACTTCGGGAACGCGATGACCTCACGGATCGACTCGGTCTTCGACAGGTGCTGCAGCACGCGGTCCATGCCGAGCGCGATCCCGCCATGCGGCGGGGCCCCGAACTTGAACGCGTCGAGCAGGAAGCCGAACTGCTCGTCGGCCTGCTCGTCGCTGATGCCCATGACCTCGAAAACGCGCTTCTGCACGTCTTCGCGGTGGATGCGGATCGAGCCGCCGCCGAGCTCGGAGCCGTTGCACACGATGTCGTACGCGTAGGCGAGGGCCGAGCCGGGGTCGGTGTCGAACGTGTCCTGGAATTCGGGCTTCGGACCGGTGAACGCGTGGTGCACGGCAGTCCAGGCGCCTGCACCCACGGCCACATCGCCCGAGGCCACGGCGTCGGCGGCCGGCTCGAACATCGGAGCGTCGACGACCCAGGTGAACGCGAACTCGTCCGGGTTCAGGTAGCCGAGGCGGCGACCGATCTCGACGCGCGCGGCGCCGAGCAGTGCGCGGCTCTCCTTGGTCGAACCGGCGGCGAAGAACACGCAGTCGCCCGGCTCAGCGCCCACGAAGGCGGCGAGTCCGGCCTGCTCGGCCTCGGACAGGTTCTTCGCGGCCGGGCCGCCGAGCGAGCCGTCCTCGTTGAACAGCACGTAGGCGAGACCACGGGCGCCGCGCTGCTTGGCCCAGTCCTGCCAGGCGTCGAGCTGCTTGCGCGGCTGGCTCGCGCCACCGGGCATGCGCACGGCACCGACGTACTCCGCCTGGAACACGCGGAACGGCGTGTCCTGGAAGTACTCGGTCGCCTCGACGAGCTCGAGGCCGAAGCGCAGGTCGGGCTTGTCGGAGCCGTACTTGGCCATGGCGTCGGCGTACGTGATGCGGGGGAGCGGGGTCGCGACCTCGACACCGATCGTCTGCCACATCGCGACGATGAGCGACTCCATCAGCGTGATGACGTCTTCCTGGTCGACGAAGCTCATCTCGATGTCGAGCTGGGTGAACTCGGGCTGGCGGTCGGCGCGGAAGTCCTCGTCGCGGTAGCAGCGCGCGATCTGGAAGTACTTCTCGACGCCGCCGACCATCAGCAGCTGCTTGAACAGCTGCGGCGACTGCGGCAGGGCGTACCAGCTGCCCGGGCTCAGACGTGCCGGTACCAGGAAGTCGCGGGCGCCCTCCGGGGTCGAGCGCGTGAGAGTCGGCGTCTCGACCTCGGTGAAGTCCTCGGCGTGCAGCACGTCGCGGATCGCCTTGTAGACGTTCGAGCGCAGGCGCAGGTTCGCTGCCTGGGCAGGACGACGCAGGTCGAGGTAGCGGTACTTGAGGCGGGCTTCCTCGCCGACGGTCTCGGTGTCGGCGACAGCCGTGGAGACCTGGAAGGGGAGCGGCGCGGACTCGTTGAGCACCTCGACGTCGGTCGCGATGAGCTCGATCTCGCCGGTCGGCAGGTTCGGGTTCGCGTTGCCCTCGGGGCGTCGCGACACCTCGCCGGTCACCTTCAGGACGAACTCGTTGCGCAGCGGGTGGGCGATCTCCTCGTCGCGGATGACGACCTGGGCGATGCCCGAGGCATCCCGCAGATCGATGAAAGCGACTCCTCCGTGGTCACGACGGCGGTCGACCCAACCCGAGAGGGTGACGGTCTGACCGATGTGCTCGGCTCGCAGAGAGCCTGCCGAGTGGGTGCGAAGCACGGAGTATTCCTTCTGATCTGGGAAATGGGGAACCCGGCCATTCTACGGGGGTGCGCGACTCCTCCCGGCGGGGTGGGCGATCGATCAGTAGGGTGTCTGTGAACGGAAGGTGCCCCCATGAATCTCGCCCTCGTCCCCGCGGCCGACGTCCCGGTCGTCCCCGACTTCGTCAGCCAGATCTTCTCCGGAACCTCCGGCGTGGTGGCGCTGATCTTCTACATCCTCCTGGCCGTCGCGTGGTGGAAGGTGTTCACCAAGGCCGGATACCCCGGCATCCTCGCCCTCATCCCGATCGTCAACGCGATCTTCCTGCTGCGGATCGCCGGGATGTCGGGCTGGTGGGTGCTGCTCTATCTGGTGCCGATCGCCAACGTGGTGCTCGCGATCGTCGTCGCCGTCAAGGTCGGCGCACGCTTCGGCAAGGGCGGGGTCTTCTCGTTCTTCCTGCTCTTCGTGTTCTCGTTCATCGGATACTTCATCCTCGGCTTCGGCGACTCCCGCTACCGCAAGGCGTGACATGACGGCGTCTCGTCTGCACCTCGTCCGACACGGTGAGGTGCACAACCCTGCTCGCGTGCTCTACGGGCGGCTTCCCGACTATCACCTGAGCAAGGCCGGCCGGGGGATGGCGGCGGCCGCGGCCGATCACGTGGGATCGCTCGATCGCCCCGTCGTCGCCCTGTACGCCTCGCCGCTCGAGCGGGCGCAGGAGTCGGCGGAACCGTTCGCCGAGCGGTTCGACCTCGTGCCCGAGATCGACATCCGCCTGATCGAGCCAGCCAACGTGTTCGAGGGCACGCAGATGCGTCGCTCCCTGATGAACCCGATGAACTGGTGGCACCTGCGCCAGCCTTCGGTGCCGAGCTGGGGCGAGCCGTACACCTCCATCGCGGAGCGGATGCTCAGCGTGATGGACGAGGCCTGGGATGCGGCGCCGGAGGGGGACCTCGTGATGGTCTCGCACCAGGCGCCGATCTGGATCACGCACCTCCGGGTCGCGGGTCTGCCGTTGCGGCACGACCCGCGCACCCGTCGCTGCGCGCTGTCGAGCGTCACCTCGTTCGAGCGTGTGGGTGACGTCTGGCGCGAGGTGGCGTACGCGGAGCCCGCCGCGACGGGCTCCGCCGTCGACGTCGGCGCGGTCTGACCCGCTCACGCGAGTGACTGGATGATGCCGACCGCCGCGAGCTGACCGGCGGCTGCCGCCAGCAGCACCGACGCCATCGGGCCCGGGAGGCTGGCGCGGTGGGCGAGGTCGCCGGCGGCGAAGACGCCCGGGGTCGAGGTGCGGCCGAACTCGTCGATCTCGATCGAGCCGGACTCGAGCATCGCCAGTTCGAGATCCGCGGCGAACGGCGCCCGCTGGCGGATCGACCCCGCGGCCACGAAGATGCCGGCCACCACGCCCTCGTCGTCGGCCGTGCGGATACGCGCACCGTCGGCGTCCTTCTCGACCGAGGTGACCGGGGTGCTGCTCGCCCGCACGCCCTTCGCCTCCAGCGTCCGCACGTCTTCGTCGGAGAAGGCCTCACCGACGGGGTAGACGGTGATCTCGCCGACGATGCGACCGAGAAGCCCGATGAGATGCTCGGCCCGAGGGGCGGCGCCGAGGATGCCGATCGGCCTGTCCGCGTGCTCGTGTCCGTCGCAGAACGGACAGCTGAACGCGAGGGTGCCCCACAGGTCCTGCAGTCCGGGGATGTCGGGCAGATCGTCCGCGACGCCCGTGGCGAGGATCACGCGACGCCCGTCGACCGTGGAGCCGTCGGCGAGGGCGACCTGGAATGCCCCCTCGCTTCCGGAGATGCCGGTCGCACCGGTGTCACGGATCTCCACGTCGGCGTAGGCGGCGAGCTCGGCACGGGCGGTGGCGCGGAGCTCCGCCGGGGGTGCTCCATCTTCGCCGATCATGTTGTGCATGTGCAGGACGGTGCCGTTGCGGTATTCGCCCGAATCGAGGAGCAGTGTCGAGCGGTGCATGCGTCCGAGGGTCAGAGCGGCCTGCAGTCCTGCCGGTCCTGCGCCGATCACGATGGCGTCGTACATGGTGGTCCTTCCGGTGGATGTTGCGTTCTCCGTCAGTCTGTGACTTCATGTCAACATGAAGTCAAGCGCTGAGCATCCGTGGTCCGTCGGCGATGTCGCTGCCCGTTTCGAGCTGCCCACCAACGTGCTGCGGCACTGGGAGTCGGTGGGTCTCCTGCAGCCGCCGCGCGACTCTGCCGGACGACGCCGCTACGGAGAGGACGAGGTCGTGCGCATCGCCGTGATCCAGCGCAGCAAGGCCGCCGGGATGACGCTCGACCAGATCGCTGTGCTGCTCGACGACGGCAGCGCAGGTCGACACCAGGTGCTGCAGCAGCATCTGGACGACCTCGACCGGCGCATGGAGGAGATGCGCCGGTCACGCGAGATGACCGAACACGCGATGGGATGCCGGGCTCATGACATCGCGACCTGTCCGCGGTTCCGGGCCGGCGTCGACGACGTTCTGGCGCGATTCTGACCGGGGTCTCAGGCCCTTCCGCATCCACCTCGTGCATAGGATCCTCTGCGTAAACTCGGAGTCGTGCCACGCGATTCGACGGTCCGTCAGATCCGCAGCGGCCGCTCCTCCCGCACCCGGCGTTCACGCCGTGCGGTCGGTGCCGCGCTCGCTGCGGTGCTCGCCATCGGTCTGAGCGCCTGCGCTCCCGATCCGGTCAGCCAATCCTTCCTGAGCGGCGAGAACACCGGCTACGTCGCCGCCGACGGCGCGATCGTCGAGATCCCCGTCGCCGAGCGCGACGAACCCGTGGAGTTCGGTGGGGTCACCGAGACCGGCGAGAAGTTCGACAGCGCTGACATCGCCGGCGACGTCACCGTCGTCAACTTCTGGTATGCCGGGTGCGCGCCGTGCCGGCTCGAAGCCGCCGACCTCGAAGCCGTGTGGCAGGACTTCTCAGGCGAAGACGTCTCGTTCGTCGGTATCAACACCCGCGACCAGGCCGACACTGCCGTCGGTTTCGCCGAGGAGCACGACATCACATACCCCAGTCTGATCGACGTCGACACCGCCGAGGCCAAGCTCGCGTTCGCGAAGGTCACGCCGATCGCCGCGACGCCGACCACGCTCGTGCTCGACAAGCAGGGGCGTGTCGCCGCGCGCATCATCGGACCGATCGACGGCCCCTCGATCCTCTCGACGCTCGTCAAGGACGCGCTCGCGGAGGACTCGTGAGCTGCCCGGGAGCGTTGTGAACCCCGAAGCGATCATCGGCTCCGGGGCCCTCTGGATCGCGATCCCGGTCGCGATGTTGGCGGGACTCGTCTCGTTCCTGTCTCCGTGCGTGCTGCCGCTCGTTCCCGGCTACCTCGGCTTCCTCGGCGGTGCCGTGGCACCCCGCCAGGTCGCTTCCGGCGGCGGCGAAGGGCGCGCCACGACGCAGACGACCGAGACCGCGACTCGCGGCCGGCTCGTCCTCGGCGTGCTGCTCTTCATCTTCGGCTTCAGTTTGGTCTTCGTCTCGATCACCGCCCTCGGGGGCGTCGCGAGCGTCTTCCTGCTGCAGTGGGGCGAGATCATCACCCGGGTCCTCGGCGTCGTGATCATCGCCATGGGGCTGGTCTTCCTCGGCCTGTTCGGCTTCGCCCAGCGCGAGCTCCGCTTCCACGTCGACTCGAAGGCCGGCATCATCGGCGCTCCGCTGCTGGGCATCGCGCTCGGCATCGGTTGGGCGCCGTGCCTGGGCCCGACGCTCACGGCGATCTTCGCGCTGTCGTTCAACGCCGGCGACCCGGTGCGCGCGGGGTTCCTCGGGCTCGCCTACTCGCTCGGCCTCGGCATCCCGTTCCTGCTCGTCGCGCTCGGCTTCGGCTGGGCGACGAAGGCAATCGGCTTCCTCCGCCGCCACATCCGCCTGGTCAACGTCATCGGAGGGGTGCTGCTGATCCTGCTCGGCATCCTGATGGTCACCGGCCTGTGGACCGACATCATGTCTCGACTGACGGCGGTGATGGGCAGTGTCATCCTCCCGCTCTGACCGTTCTGACCGTTCCGAGAAGAACCGCCCCGAGAAGAACACGACCAAGAACAAGGGTGCCGTGAACAGCGACTCCAGCGATCCGCTCCGCCCGTCCGACCACGTCGACGGCGACGACTCGATCACCCAGCCGCGTCTCGGCTTCGTCGGCTGGCTGCGCTGGGGCTGGCGTCAGCTGACGTCGATGCGCACCGCGCTGGTGCTGCTGCTCGTTCTCGCGATCGCGGCTATCCCCGGCTCGATCTTCCCGCAGCGGATGGCCGACCCGAACGGCGTCACGCAGTGGGAGCGCGACAACCCCGATCTCTTCCCGGTGCTCGACGGACTCAAGATGTTCGACGTGTACCTGTCGCCGTGGTTCTCGGCGATCTACCTGCTGTTGTTCGCCTCGCTCGTCGGCTGCGTGATCCCGCGTATCAAGCACCACGCCAAGGCGCTGCGTGCCCGTCCGCCGCGCACTCCCGCACGACTGCAGCGGCTCGAGGACTACCGTGCCGTCACGCGCGATCCCGCTGCCGACTCGGGAACGAAGACCGGCGATGCCGAGGCTGAGGCCGCCGCGTCGATCGACGTCGCCACCAAGCAGCTCAAGGCTCTCGGCTACCGGGTCGAGCGCTACGACCGTGGCCGCACGTTCTCGGTCTCCGCCGAGCGCGGGTACTGGCGCGAGACCGGCAACCTGCTCTTCCACCTCGCACTCGTGGGCGTGCTGGTCACCGTCGGTCTCGGCGGCGGCTTCTCCTACACGGGCCAGCGCGTGCTCGTCGAGGGCGAGACATTCGCGAACACCCTGCTCGACTACGACTCGATGAACCGCGGCCGCTTCGTCGGCGACGACGCCTTCTCGCCGTACTCGATGCGCCTCGACTCGTTCGACGTGACCTATCAGCCCTTCGGCGAGCCGGGCTCGGGACAGGCGGGCGACTTCTCGGCCAACGTCACGGTGCAGGAGAACGGCGAGGAGCGCACGGGAGCCGTCAAGGTCAACGAGCCGCTCGGCGTCGCCGACGACGACGTGTTCCTGCTCGGCAACGGCTACGCGCCGACCGTGACCGTGCGCGACCCGGACGGCAACGTGGTCTTCACCAACAGCACGCCGTTCCTCCCGCAGGACACCAACATGACCTCGCTCGGTGTGCTGAAGGTTCCGGACGGCCTGGCCGAGCAGATCGGGCTCGTGGGGTTCTTCTACCCGACCACCGGTGTGCTCGAGAGCGGAGCCTTCTTCTCCGCCTACGGCGACCTCACCAACCCGACCCTCACGCTCGACGTGTACACCGGTGACCTCGGCATCAACGAGGGCGTGCCGCGTTCGGTCTACGTGCTCGACACCACCGGCATGACCAAGCTCACCGGCCGCAGCACCGACGTCGAGTCGATCGAGCTCGTCCCCGGACAGACGGCCCAGTTGCCGAACGGCCTCGGCTCGGTCACGTTCGATGACGAGTCCCCGGCCGGGGCGACGGATTCCTCGGAATCGGTGAAGAGGTTCGCGTCGCTGCAGATCCACCGTGACGAGTCCGGCGTGTGGGTGCTCGGCTTCGCGCTGCTGGCGCTCGGCGGGCTCATGATCGCGCTGTTCGTGCCGCGTCGACGTGTGTGGGTCAAGGCCACCGCGCACGACGGGGAGATCGCGCTGGAGTACGCCGCGCTCGCCCGCGGTGAGGACCCCACCCTCGCCGCCGCCGTGGACGACCTCGTCGCCGGTCACGCCCGACTCCTCGACGCGGCGGGCGGTACCGCTGTGCGCACCGAGACGGATGCCGCCGCCGACGACACCGCGGAGGAGTCCGCAGCGCCGGACGCCCCGGCTCCCGACACCCGGAAAGTAGACTGACACCATGCTCGAGCTCAACGTGATCTCGCCGGTCCTGCTGTGGACGGCGATCGCGATCTACGCGGCGGCCTTCGTGGCCTACGCCTTCGATCTCGCACGGCGCTCGCAGGCGACGGCCGACGCGCAGACCGTTCGCGAGCCGGCGCTCGTCGGCGCCGGTGGGGGAACCGCCGTCACCGCCACGGGCGCACCTGGTGCAGAGGTGCCGCCGCAGCGCTTCGTGATGGCACGGATCGGCACCTCGCTGACGGTGCTCGGGTTCGTCTTCCACCTCGCGGCGGCGGTCACCCGCGGTATCGCCGCAGGCCGCGTGCCCTGGGCGAACCTCTACGAGTTCGCGATGATGGGCACGCTGCTCATCGTGGCCGTCTTCCTCGTCGTCCTCACGCGCCTCGACCTGCGCTTCCTCGGCACCTTCATCACCGGTCTCGTCGTGGTGCTGCTCGGCCTCGGAGCGACGAACTTCTACGTCGACGTCTCGCCGCTGATGGACCCGCTCAAGAGCGTGTGGCTCGTCATCCACGTGTTCGTCGCCTCGCTCGCCACGGCGTTCTTCGCACTCGCCTTCGCCCTCTCGGTGATCCAGCTCATGCAGTCGCGTCGTGAGCGTCTCGTCGCAGAGGGCGCCGCGAAGACGGGCCCCGGGTTCCTCCGCACCTTCCCGACGTCGGTGCGGCTGGAGAGCCTGGCGTACATGTTCACGATCATCGGGTTCATCCTCTGGACCTTCACGCTGATCGCCGGATCCATCTGGGCGTACTACGCCTGGAGCCGGTTCTGGGGCTTCGACGTCAAGGAGACCTGGACCTTCGTGATCTGGGTCATCTACGCGGGGTACATCCACGCGCGTGCGACGCGCGGCTGGCGCGGCAACCCTTCGGCGTGGCTCGCGATCGTCGGCTTCTCGGCCGTGATCTTCAACTTCACGATCGTGAACGTCTTCTTCAAGGGCCTGCACGCCTACTCCGGCCTGAGCTGAGTCTCGCCGACTGGCACACCTGAGGCCCGTCCGCGGCACGATCCGCGCGGACGGGTCTCGTGCGTCCGACGCGCGCGGACACATGCCGCCGAAACCGCGAATACGCGGTTGTATGCTCATCGCAGGGGAGCGCGCCGGAGGCAGGAGCCCACATGCCCGTACTCGTCGGAATCGTCGAAGAACATCCCGCGATGCTGTTCGGCATGGCCACGATCCTCAACAGCAGCGACGGCATCCGAGTGGCGGCGAGCGGTGCGACGGCCGATGAGCTGGTGAGCCGCGCCCGACGACTCGACGTGATCCTGCTGGATCTCGCGCTGTCCGACGGTTCCACTCCGGCCGAGAACCTGCGCACCCTCGAACCCCTCGGCGCGAGCGTCGTCGCCTACACCGCAGGTGATCAGCCGCATCATCTCCGCGAGGCCGCGCGGGCGGGGGCCGTGGGCATGATCAACAAGTCCGACTCGCTCGAGGTCATCACCTCGTCGGTCCGCCGTGCGGCGCAGGGCCACATCCTCGCCACGGCGGAGTGGGCGGCCGCCCTCGACTCGGATCACCAGTTCGTCGCGGCGCACCTCAGCCGCCGCGAGTCCGAGGTGCTGTCGCTCTACGCCTCGGGGGAGACGGCCGAGCGCGTCGCACGGACACTTTTCCTGTCGCGCGAGACCGTGCTCGATCACATCCGACGCATCCGGGCGAAGTACGCGGCCGTCGATCGGGCGGCACCGACCAAGGTCGACCTGTTCCGCCGGGCCGTGGAAGACGGTCTGGTCCTGCAGAACCTGTGAGGGAGCCCGGACGCGCTCAGCCCGTGAACGGCCAGATCAGCGGCACGTAGAACACCGCGACCACGAAGAACAAGATCGTCAGCGGCCAGCCGAAGCGCGCATAGTCGCCGAAGCGATAGCCGCCGGGCTCCATGACCATGAGATTCGCCGGCGTTGCGACGGGGGTGAGGAACGCGGCCGCTCCGGCGATCGTGAGAGCCATCAGGAACGGCAGCATCGACGCCTCCATCGCGGTGGCCAGAGCGACGGCGACCGGAGCCACGATGAGCACGGTCGCGGTGTTGCTGATGAGCTGCCCGAGCACCAGCGTGATCAGCACGATCACCGCCACGGCCGCGTGCGGACCCGCGTCGCCGAGGAACGAGCGCAGCCCGTCGGCGATCAGCTGCGCGGCACCGGTCTCCTGGAAAGCCGTCGAGAGCGGGATCATTCCCGCTACGAGGATGACCGTCGTCCAGGAGATCGCGCGGTAGGCCTGGGTGATCGAGACGACACGGGTGAGGATCAGCGCCCCCGCGGCGAGCAGCCCCGCGATCGCGGCCGGCACGATCCCCGTCGCGAGCAGCACGATCATCGCGAGCAGGATCACCGCCGTCCGCTTCGCGCCCGCGCCGAGCGGCACGGAGCGGCGGAGGGTGAGTGGCGCGTCGACCACCAGGACCTCATCGCGCCTGGACGTGTGACGCTGGAGGTCGTCCCAGGAGCCGTCGAGGAGCAGGGCATCGCCGGCCTGCAGATCGGTGCCGGACTCGTCCAGCGCCTCCTGCCCGCGCCGCACACCGAGCACGACGAGGTCGCCCGACGGTGTGCACATGCCGGGGAACACGTGCAGGCCGATCAGGCTGGAGCGCGGCGGCACGACGACCTCGGCGACTCCGCGCGAGGCGGACACCAGTGCCCGGTCGGGCGAGAGCGCATAGTCGGCGCGCAGCAGGGATGCGAGGCGCTCGAGGTCGATCGGTGCGGAGGCCGGCGTGCGCTCCGGCAGCAGCCGGTTGCCCAGGAGCAGGATGATCGCGAGCGTGCCGACGAGCAGCGGGAGCCCCGCGAGCGCGAACTCGAAGAAGCCGAACGGTCGGGCGCCGTTGTCGGTGGCGACCTCGGACACGATGATGTTCACCGGAGTGCCGGTGAGGGTGAGCATCGACCCGGCATGGGCCGAGAAGGCGAGCGGCATCAGCATCTGCGAGGGGCGGATCCCCGCGCGCGCGGCGACCACGACGACGAGCGGCAGGAGCGAGGCGACCGAGCCGTTCACGCTGATCACGGCCGTCATCGCGGCGGTCAGCAGCCCGATCGTGAGCAGCAGCCGCCGACGGCCGGTGCCGGAGCGGGCGACCACCTCCTGCCCCGCCCACGCGATGATGCCGGTCGATTCCAGTGCCTCGCTGACGACGAACAGGGACGCGATGAAGAGCACCGTCGGGTCGCCGAACCCGGCGAGAGCCGACCCCAGATCGAGCACCCCGGTCAGGTAGAGGGCCACCGAGACGCCGACGGCCACGACACCGAGGGGGATGCGGTTGGAGACGAAGGCGATCACCGCGCACAGCAGGATGACGAGGGTCGCGACGATCGGGTCCACGGCCCCACGATAGGGCGCGCTCCGGATCGCGGCGACCCCCCTAGTTCTAGGGGGTGTGCTTGCAGGAGCTTCTCGCTCGACACGATCATGGGGACTATGGCTGCGGAGAAGTCGGTGAGTGCCTCGGATGCCGAGAGCAAGGGATTCCTGAACTGGATCGAGAAGGTCGGCAACAAGGTGCCGGACCCGACGATCATGTTCGTCTACCTGATCGGTCTGATCGCGGTGCTCTCCGCCATCCTGTCCTGGGTGGGGGTGTCGGTCACGGACGACGTCGTGATCCCGGTCCCGAAGGACGAGTTCTCCCAGGTCAACGAGCAGTTCGGCGGCAACTGGGAGATCTACGACACCACGACCGGAATGCCCGCGGAAATCCCCGACTACACGATCGAGGAGCAGACCTTCGAGGTACGCAACCTGCTGTCCATCGACGGCATCCGCTTCTTCTTCTCGTCTTTCGTCGACAACTTCGCCGGCTTCGGCGTCGTCGCGGTGGTGCTGATCGCGATGGCGGGTGTCGGCGTGGCCGAGCACGCCGGACTCATGGGCGCGATGATCCGCCGCGTGGTCAAGGTCGCGCCGCGACGCTGGCTCGCGTTCATCCTGATCTTCGTCGGTGTGCTCTCCTCGGTGGCGACGGATGCCGGCTACCTGATCCTGGTTCCCTTGGCCGCCGCCGCGTTCTTCACCGTGGGGCGGCATCCGCTCGCAGGTCTCGCCGGGGCGTTCGCCGGCGTCGGGGCGGCGTTCGGCGCGAACCTCCTCATCACACCGAGCGACAGCATGCTCACCGAGATCACGAACGAGGTGCTCACCAGCGCCGGGATGCAGCCGATCGAGGTGACGCAGAACTTCTACTTCGGGATCGTGTCGACGTTCCTGCTCACGGCGGTGGCGCTGCTCGTGACCGTCCTCGTCACCGAGAAACGGCTCGGAAAGTACGACCGCAAAGACATGACGATCGCGGACGAGGCCGAGAGCGTCGACCACGACGCCGAAGCCCGCGGGCTGAAGTTCTCGTTCTGGGCGCTGCTGGGCTTCGTCGCCGTGATCCTCGCGCTCACCCTGCCGCCCGGCGCGCCGCTGCGCGACCCGGAGACGGGCGACATCATCGGCACCACGCCGTTCATGGCCAGTCTGGTCTTCATCATCTCGCTCGCGTTCCTCGTGTGCGGCCTCGCATACGGGGCGGGCGCGAAGACACTGCGCGGTGGCTCGGCCGCGGTCGGTGCGATCGCGAAGACGTTCGGGAGCCTGGGTGGCCTGCTCGTGATGTTCCTGATGATCGCCCAGTTCATCGCCCTGTTCAACTGGAGCAATCTCCCCACCGTCGCCGCCATCTCGGCCGCCGAACTGCTGGAGCAGGCGAACGTGCCTGCGATCGTGCTGCTGCTCGCGTTCATCGTCGTGATCGTGATCCTCGACTTCATCCTTCCCGGCCTGGTTCCGAAGTGGGTGATCTTCGCCCCGGTCTTCATCCCGATCTTCGCGTCGCTCGATGTGGCACCGCAGACGCTGCTCGCCGCGTACCGCGTCGGCGACTCGCCGGTGAACGTGCTGACCCCGCTCATGGTCTACCTGCCGTTCATGGTGACCGTCGCACAGCGCTACAAGAAGGAGGCCGGCATCGGCACGATCATCGCGCTGATGATCCCGTACGCCGTGTGGATGCTGCTGTCGTGGACGGCGCTGTACGTGGTCTGGTTCCTCCTCGGTATCCCCTGGGGCCCCGGCTCACCGGTCGACATGGTCGGCTGACCCGTCTCCCGTCCCGGCAGGGTGCAGGGACGGATCTCGACGCCGCATCGCAGAACAAGGAGCAGACTCATGGACCGCAGGCCGAACAAGCTGATCCCCGCCGATCTGAAGACCACCCCGGGGCTGGATGCCGTCGATGCGGCCCGGATCCGGGTGGGTGAGATCGCCGCCGATGTCGAGGCGATCGGGATCGGGGTGTATTCCGACGGTGAGGTGCCCGCAGACCTCGGGTTCGATCGCGACGCACTCGAGAACGCCGGCTTCACCGCGAAGCCGGGTACCTCGATCGTGCTTCCGCGCGCCGGGGAACCCGACCTCGTCGCCGTCGGACTGGGGGCGAGGGCGGATGCCGGGGCCGGCGGCCTGCGTGACGCCGCCGCGACTCTCGCCAGGGCCGCATCGCGGCGGGAGAATCTGGGCTTGCGGATGGACGACCTCGCGGGAGTGGATGCCGCGGATGCCGTGCGTGCGCTCGCCGAAGGGGCTCTGCTCGCCCGCTACCGCTACACGGTGCTGAACGGGTCGTCGAAGCACGTCCCGCTCGTGTCGTTCACGATCGACGTCCCCGGAGGGACGGCCGAGCCCATCGCCGCTGCTCTCACCGGCGTGCGTGCCGCCGTCGTCGCCCGTGATCTGGCGAACACGCCTCCCGGGCATCTGACCGCGGTCAACATGGGCGAGATCGCCGTCGAGCTCGGCGCCCGCTTCGGGTTCGAGGTCGAGCTCTTCGACAAGCAGTCGCTCATCGATCTCGGCTGCGGCGGGCTGCTCGGTGTGAACCAGGGCTCGGTGGAGGAGCCGCGCATGATCAAGCTCGTCTACGCCCCGGACGGTGGTGGTGCGGGGCATCTGGGCCTCGTCGGCAAAGGCATCATGTACGACTCCGGAGGCATCAGCCTCAAGCCCAGCGACCCCATGCACCTGCTCATGAAGATGGACATGGGCGGCGCGGCCGCCGTGCTCGGCGCCTTCGTCGGGCTTCGCGACGCCGGGGTCGGCGCCCAGGTCTCGGGGTGGCTGATGTGCACCGACAACATGCCTTCGGGCACGGCGTACAAGCTCGGCGACGTGCTCACCGCCCGCGGCGGCACCACGATCGAGGTGAAGAACACCGACGCCGAGGGGCGCCTGGTGATGAGCGATGCGCTCGTGCTCGCGACCGAAGACGAGGTGGATGCGATCATCGACATCGCGACGCTGACCGGTGCCGCGCTGGTGTCGCTCGGCGCCGCGACCGCTCCGGTCTTCGGCAACGACCAGGCGACGGTCGACCTGGTGCGCGCGGCCTCCGAGGTTGTCGACGAGTCGGTGTGGCAGCTGCCTCTGGAGCAAGTACCGCAAACAGCTCGACTCCGAGATCGCCGACATCGCGAACCTCGGCGGTCCGTTCGCGGGGGCGACGACGGCGGCGCTGTTCCTGGAGCACTTCGTCGGCGACACTCCCTGGGCGCACCTCGACATCGCCGGCACGATGCAGACCGAGAAGGACGACTCCTGGCGCACGGCCGGAGCCACCGGTTTCGGGGCGCGGCTGCTGCTGGAGGCGGCCCGGACGTTCCCGCCGGTATCCTGACCTCCTCGGCTTCGCTGGCGCGGCGAAAACGGAGACCGAATGCGGTCGGCCCGGCGTGTCATGATGTGACGCGCCGGGCCGGCAGTGGATGGTCTCCGTTTTGGCAGGGGTGAGGGGGCAGGGAGCGGATCAGGCCGTGGCGAGGACCGCCTTGGCCGAGGTCGTTCGGCGGAGGGTGACCGCGAGCGTGGTCGCCACCAGGGACAGCACGCCCCAGACGACCAGGGCAGCGACGGCCGAGCCGCTTCCCGCGATCAAGCCGGCGAACGCCGGAGCGGTAGGCAGCGCGGCACCGATGCTGGAGAGCCACCCTGGCACGGTCGAGATGAGACCTGTCGCGACGGCGAGCACTCCGACGAGGGCGGAGATCCAGCGCCCGACGCCACCGAACAGGGCCACGAGGGCCTGGTTCACGGCTGCGAACGCCACGCCGGCGAGCACCGCTGTTCCCGCGAACGCCCACCACGCGGCCGCGTCGTAACTCGCCACGATCTGCACGATCAGTGACACCAGCAGCCCCTGGCCCGCGCCGATCAGGGCGGCCGGAGCGAAGGCGCGCAGCGTCAGCGCGGCGGACGAGCGACGGGACGTGAGAGTGCGGGCGGTGTGGGCGCGCATCACCACGAAGGTGGCGAGTCCGCCGAACCACAGCACGACGGCGGCGAGCAGTGGGATCGCGGTCGGTCCGAAGATCGTGTCCATCGAGGAGTTCGACGACACCGGGTCGGCGATCACCGAGGCGAGCGACTTCGAATCGCTGTCGCTGAACGAGGGGAGCGAGTCGGATGCCGTGCGCAGCCCGCCCGCGAGGTCACCGGTTCCGGTCGCCAGGGTGTCGATCCCGGTCGCCAGCTCGGTCGTGCCGTCGGCCAGTGCGGTCGCGCCGGTGGAGAGCTGGGTCGCACCGGTCGCGATCCCGCGTGCTCCGGTGGCGGATGCGGCGATGCCCTGGTCAGCGAGCTGGGTGAGTCCGCCGGAGAGCTGGGTGGCTCCCGCGCCCGCCTGGGTCATGCTCGAGGCGATCGTACTGAGCGAGCCGGGGAGGGCGGCGATTCCGCCGGCGACCTTCGGGCTGTTGAGCACACCGGAGGCGGTTCCTGCCGAGGTCGCGACCGCGCCCGCGTCGGTCGCGAGCGACGTGTACAGGGTGCACTCGTCCTGGTCCGCGATCGGCGGCGTGCAGGCGGTCTTCTGCAGCCCGCCCAGCTTCTGCGCGAGCGCGGCCGATCCGCTCGCTGCGCTCTGCGCCGATGTCGAGGCGCCCTGGATCGCCCCGACGAGCTGCTGGGTCTGACCGACGCTCTGCTGCAGCTGGTTGCCGCCGCCGGTCAGCCCCGAACCGATCTGCGCAGCACCCGCCGCAGCCTCCCGCGTCTTCCCGGCGATCGTGTCGAGGCCCGTGGCCAGCGACGACGCACCCGTCCCGAGCTCGCCCGCCCCCGATGCCAGCTTCGTGGCGCCGTCGGGGATCGCCGCAGCACCGGTCGCGGCATCCCGCGCACCGTTCGCGAGCTTCAGCGCCCCGTCGGCGGCTTCGCCGATCTGGTCGCCGATCGTGGTGAAGCCGACCAGGATGTTCTCGGTCGTCGCCTCGGACAGCATGGTGCCCATCGTCGAGGCCGCGACATCGGCGATCTGGCCGGTGATGAGGTCGTCGGCGACGAGGCCGTCGTCGGGAGTGGTCACGGTGATGGTGGCCTGCTCAGCCTCACCGCCGCCGTCCGAGATCGCCTGACCGGCCGAGGTGGCCGCGGCGGAGAACTCCTCCGGGATCGTGATGACCGCCTGGTACGAGCCGTCGGCGAGACCGTCGGCCGCATCCTCTTCGTTCGAGATCACCCAGGTCAGGTTCGAGTCGAGGTCGTCCGAGCCCTCGACGAGACCTGCGGCCAACTGCCGTCCGAGCGGGGTGACCTGGTCGTCGATGGTGACCGGCTCGTCGAGGTTGACGATCGCCGCGGTCATCGAGTCCAGACGCTCGGTCGGGTTCTGCAGGGCCGCGACCAGGATGCCGCCGACCGCTGCGGGAAGCAGCAGCACGCCGAGGATGGTCAGCCACGTGATCGGCTTGCGGGAGCGCGCGCGCTCGATGGGGAGGGTCATGCGGTCACCTCGGTGGATTCGGCGGTGCTCCGGCGAGGAGCACGCGTGTCGAGAGTTTCGGCGGCGGGCCAACCGGCCTCCGCGAGAGTGGTCCGTGCCTCGTCGGCATCGGAGGCGGTGGCGAACACCGCGAGCGTGCGGGAAGCTGCGGCATCTCGCAGCATCGCGGCCGCCTGGTCGCGCTGGCCGCCGGTCAGGCGATCGATCCCGTCGATCACGACGATCTGCGACTTTCCGCGCAGTGCCTCGGCGAGGTCCGCGAGGGCAGCGTCGGCGTCGTCGACCAGCACGCAGCCGACGTGTGCGCGCACCCAGGCGCCGCGTCCGGGCAGCAGATGGCCCGCGACGCGGAGCCGTCCGTCGGTGGGCGTCACCCGGCCCGCGATCGTGAGCGCCAGTGCGCGTCGGGCGCGCACGTCGCCACCGGTCGCGACGAGCGCCCCGCCTTCCGGGATGCGCAGCGACAGGTTCTCGACGATCGGCGCATCGGCGCTGATGTCGAGATCATCGGCCGCGACGATCGAACCGTCTCCCGGCCACTGGGCCAGGTGACGCTCGCGCTCCACGGCCTCGCCCTCGACGTCGACCCGGGGGAGGATCTTCTCCAACCACGCGGGCAGCTCCCAGGCGCGCTCGCCGAGGATCGCCATGAGGGCGGGGATCAGCGTCATCCGCACCAGGAAGGCGTCGATCGCGATGCCGGCCGCGAGGCCCAGGGCGATGGGTTTCAGCGACGAGTCGCCTTCGGGGACGAACGCCACGAAGACCGCGAACATGATGAGTCCTGCGGCGGTGACGACCTTGGCCGATCCCGTGAAGCCGCTGCGGACGGTGCGCAGCGCGGCAGCGCGTCGCGTGGCCCGATCAGGGCTCTTCGAGTCGGGGTCGTGCACGAAGTCCTCGCGCATCCGCGAGACGAGGAACACCTGGTAGTCCATCGCGAGCCCGAACAGCACGCCCATCAGGATGATCGGCATGAAGCTGATGATCGGGCCGACCTTGGCGACGTGCAGCAGATCGGCGAACCAGCCCCACTCGAACACGGCGCCGACCACGCCGAACGCGGCGACGATCGAGAGCAGGTAGCCGGCGGCTGCGGTGATCGGCACCCACAGCGAGCGGAAGACGATGGTGAGCAGGATGAGCGAGAGCCCGATCACGAAGATGCCGAACGGCAGCAGCGCGTTGCCGAGCTGGTCGGAGATGTCGATGCCGATGGCGGTGAAGCCGGTGACCTTGAGGTCGATCCCGAACTCATCGAGCCACTCGTCGTGGTGGCTCCGCAGCTCGCGCACGAGGTCGGCGGTCGCCGGGTCGTCCGGGGCGGTCTCCGGGACGATCTGCACGATCCCGGTGTCCGCCGTCTCGTTCGGCGTCGCGAGGGCGACCTCCTTGACGCCGGGAACCTCGGCGACGGCATCCCCGAGGTCTTCCATCAGCGTGAGCGGGTCGGTGGAGGTGACGATGGTGCCGGTGAGGATCATCGGGCCGTTGAAGCCCGGTCCGAACTCCTCGGCCACCAGGTCGTAGGTCTGACGCGCCTCCGAGTCCTTCGGCAGCACGCCGGCGTTCGGAAGTGCGAGGTTGAGGCTGAGTGCCGGGATGGCCACGATGCCGAGGCCGATCACGACGGCGAGCGAGACGAGGATCGGGCGCTTGGTGACGCCGTTCACCCACCGCGCGCTGCCCTTCGCACGCACCGGAGCAGCGGGAGCATCGTCACTGTCGGCCTTCTTCTTCGCCTTCGGGGCGCGCCTCGGGCGACCGACGACCTTCCCCTTCATGAAGCCGAGGAAGGCCGGCGTCAGGGTGACCGCGATCGCGACGGCGACCGCCACCGAGACGGAGGCCGCGATGCCCATGGTCGTCAGGAACGGGATGCCGGCGAAGCCGAGGCCGATCAGCGCGATGAGCACCGTGACGCCGGCGAACACGACGGCCGACCCGGCGGTTCCGACAGCGCGCGAGGCGGACTCCTCGGGATCGACGCCCTCACGGACCTGGTCTTGATGTCGCGCCATGATGAACAGCGCGTAGTCGATGCCGACCGCGAGCCCGAGCATGAGCGCGAGCAGCGGGGTGGTGGACGACACGGTGGCGAACGCGGTCGCTGTGAAGATGCCCGCCATCGAGATGCCGACACCGAGGATCGCTGTGAGCAGCGGCAGGCCGGCCACGACGAAGGAGCGGAAGGTGACGATCAACACGAGCAGCGCGATCAGGAGGCCGACCGCCTCGGTGAGCGTGACACCGGGGATCGAGATCGCGAAGAGGTCGCCGCCCAGCGAGGTCTGCGCACCATCGGGGAGCTCGGCGTCGAGGTCGCTCACGACGGAGCGCAGCGCATCCTTCGTGTCATCCGAGACGTCGGTGGACTCGCCGTCGAACTGCACGCGCACGATGGCGGCGGTGTCGTCGTCGTTGATCATGCCCTCGACCATCTCGTCGTAGGGCGAGGTGGCGGCGAGCACGCCGTCGAGGTCGCCGAGTTCGTCGACGGCATCCTCGATGTGGTCGCGGTAGTCGTCGGCAGTGATCTCGTCGCCGTCGGCGGCCACGACGATGAACTGCGCGTTCGTGCCGCTCACCTGCGGGAACGAGCGCGAGAGCTGCTCGAGGCCGGCCTGTGATTCAGTGCCGGGGATCGAGAACGTGTTGTCGGTGCCCGCCCCCAGCACGAGTGCTCCGGCTCCGGCGATGCCGAGCGCGAGCAGCCAGGACACGAGGACTCGCCAGGGGTGCCGGAAGGACCAGCGGCCGAGCGAGGACAGGAGTGTGGACACGCGTTCCTCCGAGGGGTACTGATTGGATACACAGGTGTATCCGATACATACATGTATCGTAAATTGACCGGCACGTCGGAATCTGTGTGCCGGGTGTGAATCGTGCGAGAGTGAAGGGTCAGGAGGTTTCGATGTCGACACCCGCAACCCGCAGCCGTGAGAACACGCGTGCCCGTCTGCTCGAGGCCGCCGCGCAGGTCTTCGCCGAGGTCGGTCTCGACGGCGCCTCGGTCGAGGCCGTGTGCGAGCGAGCCGGATTCACCCGCGGCGCGTTCTACTCGAACTTCGAATCCAAGGACGAGCTGTTCCTCATGCTCGCCGCGAGCGTCTCCGACGTGCGCGTGAGCGGAGTTCGCACCCGGGTCGAGGAACTGACGGCGGAGGGTGCCCTGGTCGAGGGGTGCGATCCGATCGAGCTCGTGCAGCAGATCATGGAGCTCGGCGGCGACGACCGCCTGGGCGTGATGCTGCTGAGTGAGATCCGCATCCGGGCTCTGCGCGACGCGAAGTTCGGCGAGGCGTACCTCGCGCAGGAGAGCGAGATGGTGTCGAGCATCGCGCAGATCATCGACGACATCGTCTCGGTCAGTGCGTTGAAGCTGCGCCTGCCGGCCGAGACTGCAGCACGCATGCTCATGATCCTCTGGGAGGGCATGACCGTGCGCGGGGCGATGGCCGGCCAGGACGACGCGCAGCTGCGCCAGGCGGGCAGCGAGCAGCTCGGGCGGCTCGTGCAGCTGATCATCGAGTCGTAGCGCGAGTCGCCGGGGCATCGGGCGCGGAATCGCTCGATCGGGCGCGATTCGGCGCGAGCGACAGCAGGGCGCCGGCCGCCAGGAGCGCGGCCGTGACGAGGAACGTCGTCCGGAGCGCAGCGGTCAGCGCGTCCGGGGAGGCGGCGGCGATCTCGCCGGAACCGGATGCTGCGGCGAACAGCGCGGCGAGCACAGAGGCGCCGGTGACGAGACCGAGATTGCGGGAGAGTCCCAGGAGGCCCGAGGCCGCCCCGCGACGGTCGGCGGGGGTCGAGTTCAGAACGCCGGTGTTGTTGGCGGCGAGGAACAACTGGTAACCGGGAGCGAGCAGCACGGTGCCCGTGACGTATCCCGGCAGCCCCCACCAGGCCGGCAGCAGGGCGAGCGCGAGCGCCCCGAGGAGCATCCCGCCGAGTCCGACCGATGTCATCCGGTGCGTGCCGAACCGGTCGACCGCGCGTCCGGCCAGCACGCCGGTGCAGATCGAAGCGAGTGGTCCGGCCGCCATGACGACGCCGATCGCCGCGGGTGGCAGGTGCAGCGCGCCCGCGAGGAAGAAGGGGCCCACCACGAGGGTGCTCATCATGACGGTGCCGACGATGAGGTTCAGGATCGCGCCGCGCGAGATGCTGCGGCTCCTGAGCAGTACCGGCGGCAGCAGCGGGTGGCTCGCGCGACGCTCGCGCATCATGAACAGCACGGCGGCGGCGACGGCTCCGCCGACGAGTGGCAGCGTCGGCCACGAGGCCTGATCGCCCGGTGCGGTGACGCCGAGCGTGTAGAGGGCGACGGCCACCGTCAGCAGGACCATGCCCGGAAGGTCGAAGCCGCGACGGGGGCTGCCTCTGTGCCGTGCTTCCGCGCCGGTCGCGGCCGCCAGGGCTGCGGCGAGGAGTCCGAGCGGCACCATGGCGGCGAAGATCGCCGGCCAACCCGCCACCGTGATCAGGAGACCGCCGAGCGCCGGGCCGGAGGCGGTCCCCACCGCTGCCGTGGTGCCGAGCAGGCCCATCACGCGCCCCAGGCGATCCGGCGGGACCAGGTCGCGGGCGCGCGCCAGGGGGAGCGCCATCATGACGGCGGCGCCGATGCCCTGCAGTGCGCGGGCGGCGATCAGCATCCACAGGGTCGGCGCGATCGCAGACAGCGCGGCCGCGATCGTGAAGACCGCGATGCCGAGCAGCAGCACCCGACGCCGGCCGAGCAGGTCGCCCAGGTGTCCCACCGTGAGGCTCGTCGCCGTCATCGCCAGCAGGTATGCGAGAGCCACCCACTGCGTCTGCGCGAAGGTGCCGTCGAGTTCCGCGGCGATCGTGGGGAGCGCGACGTTCGCGGCGCTGGTCCCGAGCGATGCGACCAGGACGCTGAGGGCGAGCCCGGCCGTGCCCGCGCGCAGGAGGGGCGTGGGGGTGGAAGTCTCCGTCATGTCCTCAGCATCGATCGCGGAACGCTCGACCAGCAACCCGCGTTGCCGAAACCGGGACGCCCGTGGTCCTATAAAGCCATGGAACAACAGGAATCGGTCCTCGACGCGACGCTGGAGCAGATCGGTCCCCGTCTTCAGTCGCTGCGCGCTCGCCGCGGCCTCACGCTGACCGAAGTCGCCACAGCCACCCGGATCTCGAAGAGCACACTGTCACGGCTCGAGACCGGTCAGCGACGTCCGAGCCTCGAGCTGCTGCTGCCGCTCGCGCGGATGTACCGCGTCTCGCTCGACGACCTCGTCGGCGCTCCGGAGACCGGCGACCCACGGGTGCGGCTGCGCCCGCGGAGGGTCAACGGCCGCACCGTGGTCGCGCTGACCCGCCAGCCCGGGGAGAGGCATGCGTGGAAGATCCTCGTGCCGCGGGAGGCGTCGGAGCCGAAGCTCACCGCGCACGACGGGTCATCGTGGATGTACGTGCTCACCGGCCGCATCCGCCTCATCGTGGGGGACCGCGACGTGATTCTCGAAGCCGGCGAGGTCGCGGAGTTCGACACCCGAACGCCGCACTGGTTCGGCGCCGACGGTGAGCAGGATGCGGAGATCCTCACGATCTTCGGCGCGGACGGCGACCATGGCCCGCGGGCTGCTGACCTTGCGACGCGTCACCTCGCCGAGATGCTCGGCGAGGTGGGAGAGACGCACTGACCTCCGGTGGGATGTCGCGCGCCGGCCCGTATCGGTTCAGTTCGCGGCGGTCGACAGCTCGTAGTGGCAGCGGGCGAGTCGGGCGAGCCACCATTCGCGACGCTCGTCTGATGCTGCGAGGCGGGTGAGTGCCTCGGAGTCGGGCGTCACGCGGCCTACCGGGATCGAGCCGTCGACCGGACGCAGGTCGGCCACGTCGTCGAGGAAGAGTGAGGCGGTGCCGAGTCCGCAGTCGTAGTCCAATGTCGGGAGGGCTGCGGCCAGTGCGGCGCCCTGCGACAGGCCGATCGCCGTGTCGAGTGCGCTCGAGACCACGACCGGGAGCCCCGCCGCGGTGACGATCTGCAGTGCGTGCGTGATACCGCCGAGTGGTTGGGCTTTGATCACGAGCAGATCGGCCGCACCGGCGCGGGCGACGGCGAGCGGGTCGGAGGACTTGCGCACGCTCTCGTCGGCGGCGACCGGGATGCCCATGTACTTGACCCGCTTGCGCAGATCAGCCAGCTCCGGCACGGTCGCGCAGGGCTGCTCCACGTACTCCAGGTCGTACTCGCCCAGGGCGTGGACGGCGTGTTCGGCCTCGTCGACGTTCCAGGCGCCGTTCGCATCCACCCGGATGCGTCCCTCCGGCCCCATCGCCTCACGCACGGCGCGGATCCGCGCCACGTCATCGGCGAGGCTCTGACCAGGCTCGGCGACCTTGACCTTGGCGGTGCGGCATCCGGAGAACCGCTCCAGGATTTCGGCGACGCGGGCGGCTTCCACCGCGGGGATCGTCGCGTTCACACCGATCCGGTCACGCAGCGGCGCCGGCTGCTCGCGCCACGCGAAGTCGATCGCCGCAGCGAGCCACGTCGAAGCCTCGGCATCCTCGTACTCGGTGAACGGCGAGAACTCCGCCCATCCCTCCGGCCCCTCGAAAAGGAGGGCCTCCCGCACCTCCACGCCGCGGAAGCGGCTGTGCATCGGGAGGGCGACGACCCTGGCCGAGTCGATCAGGTCTGCGAGCGGCGGGATCATGTGCCCATTCTGCTCCGTGGAAGCGTCCGCGCGCCGCTCGTCTTCCGGGTGAGTCGCCCCGCCCCGCCCCCTGCCCCCTGCCGAGCGCACGGCTTGCTGCCGAGCGCACGGCTTGTAGACGCCACGAAGCCGTGCGCTCGACGAGAAGCCGTGCGCTCGGCGATCCCGAGGGGGAGGGGGTAGGTCAGGCATAGATGTGCGATTGACAATGGTGTGTGACGCACAGTAATGTGATCGACATGAACGAGACGCTCGACACGCACCTGCAGGAACTGCGGCGCGGCACCGTGGTGCTCGCCTGCCTGCAGCTGCTGCGCACGCCGGGTTACGGATACTCGTTGCTCGAGCAGCTCGAGCAACGAGGATTCGCGACCGACGCGAACACGCTGTACCCGCTGCTCCGTCGGCTCGAGAAGCAGGAGTACCTCACGAGCGAGTGGAACACCGACGAGGCCCGGCCCCGCAAGTTCTACCGCACCTCGGATGCCGGCATCCGCCTCGCCGACACCCTCACCGACGAATGGCGGTCGCTCACCACCGCGATCACCACCCTCACAGCAGAGGAGAACTGACATGGTCACGACAGCCACTCTCACCGAGCGCTACATCAGCGCGACGATCCGCAGCCTCCGACCTGAGGCGCAGGACGATGTCCGTGCCGAGCTCGAAGCCTCCATCGCCGATGCGATCGAGGCGAGGCTCGAGCAGGGGGAGGCGCCGGAAGACGCCGAACGTGCCGTCCTCACCGAGCTCGGCGACCCCGGGGTGCTGGCCGCCGGGTACGCGGATCGCCCGTTGTACCTCCTCGGCCCGCGCTTCTATCTGACTTGGTGGCGAATGCTCAAGCTGCTGCTGATGATCGTTCCGGTCTGCGTCCTCGGCGGCGTCGCACTGGGGCAGACCATCTCCGGTGCCCCCTTGGGCGAGATCATCTCGACGTCGATCGTGGCGACCGGCGGGGCAATCCTCCACATCTGCTTCTGGACCACGCTCGTCTTCGTCATCCTCGAGCGTTCGAACAGCACGACGGCGATCGAGAAGTGGGATCTCGACCAGCTGCCGGAGCCGACGGAGAAGGGAGTGGGGCGTAGCGAGCTGATCGCGTCGCTCGTCTTCCTCGGTATCGCGATCGGTGCTCTCCTCTGGGATCGCTACCGCGGCTTCGTCCACGTCGACGGCGAGACCTTGCCGATCCTGAACCCGCAGCTGTGGCCGTGGGGGATCGGCGTCCTGTTCCTGCTCATCGCCGCAGAGGCCGTGTTCGCGGTCGTGCTCTACCGCAGGGGCCGCTGGACCACGGGGCTGGCCGTGACGAACACGATCCTCGCCGTCGCATTCCTCGCCTGGGTGCTCGTCCCGCTGCTGACCGGTGACCTGGTGAACCCGGAGTTCGTGGCGCAGGTCACCGCGGCCGGCGGTGAGGGCTTCGCGGCAGGACAGGCCGAGTCGGCCGACGAAGGCGGGGTGTTCCGCATCCTCGCCGTGCTGCTGGGATTCGGTGTCGCGCTCGGCGTCGGCTGGGACATCGTCGACGGCTGGATCAAGACGGTCCGCGCTCGGCGTCGCTGACCACGCGCGATCGAGGAAGCGCCGTCCCGGTCGGGGCGGCGCTTCCTCCGTGGCCGGGGGCGGGCGAGGAATAGGGTGGATGCCGTGACCAGCGCATTCGTCTCCGATCTGTTCGACCCGGCCGAATGGGTGCTCGCGCCCGGCGCCGAGGACTACACCGACATCACCGCGCATGTCTCGCACGACGGCGGAGTCGCGCGCATCGCCTTCAACCGTCCGGAGGTGCGTAACGCCTTCCGCCCGCACACCGTCGACGAGCTCTACCGCGCGCTCGACATCGCTCGGCAGGATGCGCACATCGGAGCGGTGCTGCTGACCGGAAACGGTCCGAGCCCGAAGGACGGCGGCTGGGCGTTCTGCTCGGGTGGCGATCAGCGCATCCGCGGCCGCGACGGGTACAAGTACTCGGATGCCGAGACGGCGATCGTCGACGGTGCGAGCCGCGCGGCGGTCGGACGCCTGCACATCCTCGAGGTCCAGCGGCTCATCCGCTTCATGCCCAAGGTCGTCATCGCGGTCGTTCCCGGGTGGGCTGCCGGCGGAGGGCACTCGCTGCACGTGGTGTGCGACCTCACGATCGCCTCGGCCGAAGAGGCCCGCTTCAAGCAGACGGATGCCGACGTGGGAAGCTTCGACGCCGGGTACGGCTCCGCATACATGGCACGGCAGACCGGGCAGAAGTTCGCCCGCGAGGTGTTCTTCCTGGCCGAGGAGTATTCGGCGCAGCGTGCCTACGAGGCCGGTGCCGTGAACCGCGTCGTGCCGCACGCCGAGCTTGAGCGCGAGGCGCTGAAGATGGCGCGCACCGTGCTCACGAAGTCGCCCACGGCGATCCGCATGCTGAAGTTCGCCTTCAACGCGGTCGACGACGGCCTGGTCGGTCAGCAGGTGTTCGCCGGTGAGGCGACCCGTCTGGCCTACGGAACGGACGAGGCGGTCGAGGGTCGCGACTCCTTCCTCGAGAAGCGGGACGCCGACTGGTCGTCGTTCCCCTGGCACTACTGAGCCGGAGACCCGCATGACCGCCCTGACCCCCACGGATGCCGAAGATCCGGATGTGCTGCGGGACGCCTTGCAGCGCGCGCTCGAGGGCGGACCGGCGCTGGGTTTCGGAATGCTGGACGGTGCGCCCGAGAACGTGGCGGACGGCATCGCGGCGGTGATCGCGACCTCCGGATCGAGCGGCATACCCAAGCGTGTCGCCCTGAGCGGTGAGGCGCTGCGCGCGAGTGCCGAAGCCACGGCGGCGAGGATCGGGAGCGGGCGCTGGCTGCTCGCACTGCCCGCCGGGTACGTCGCGGGGCTGCAGGTGATCGTGCGGTCGATCCTCGCGGGCACTCGGCCGGCCGTCATCGACGGCAGATTCTCTCCCGCGTCCTTCGCCGAGGCGACACTCGCGATGATGCGTCCGTCGTCGGGGACAGGGATTCCCGACCTCTACACCTCGCTCGTCCCCGCACAGATCGCGACGCTGCTCGACGCCGCCGACGACACGGCCGTGCGTGCCGCGCTGACGGCGTACCGGGCGATCCTGGTGGGCGGACAGTCGCTGCCGGAGCCGCTTCGCGAGCGCGCGGCCGACCTGGGTGTACGGGTGGTCCGAACCTATGGCTCCACGGAGACCAGCGGTGGCTGTGTCTACGACGGCGTGCCGCTCGACACGGTCGGCGTGCGCACGGTCGAGGGGGAGTTGCGCATAGCCGGCCCCATGCTTGCCGAGGGGTATCTCGGTGACGCCTCGTTGAGCGCCCGCACCTTCGTGCGGGACGAGCACGGCATCCGCTGGTATCGCACGGGCGATCTCGGTCTGGTCGAAGACGGCGTGGTGCGCGTGCACGGCCGAGCCGACAACGTGATCGTGTCGGGCGGCATCAACATCTCCCTCGATCGGGTGGAGCGGATCGTCCGGCGGGTCCCGGGATTGCACGAGGCCGTCGTGGTCGGCGTGGAGGACGAGCACTGGGGCGAGGCATCCGTGATCGTCGCCGCGCGTGGTGAGGTACTGAGGCGGAGCGAGTCTGAGCAACTCACTCAGGCCCGTGACGCTGTCGCCGAAGAACTCGGCAAGCACGCGCGTCCCTCCCGCCTGATCCTGGTCGACGAGATGGATGTCCTGGCGTCGGGCAAGCCCGATCGCGAGGCCATCCGGCGGGCCGTCGCCGACCTGCACTGAGTGCGATCCACTGCCAGACTGAGTCGCATGGATGTGCTGCGGCTGGCCGGAGCGCCGGGTGTGGGAAAGAGCACCGTCGCGTGGGCTGTCGCCGAGCGTCTCGCATCCGACGGAGTGCCGACCGGGTACCTCGATATCGATCAGCTCGGCATGTGCTACCCCGCTCCGTCCGATGACCGCGACCGCTGGGCCTTGAAGGAGACGGCGCTCGCCCGGCTCGCCGTGCGGTTCCGCGACGCGGGCGTCGAGCGCCTCGTCGTATCCGGAGTCGCCGATCCATCTCAACCGCCCCCGGTGAACGGGCATCCGACGCTCTCCCTGTGGCTGGATGCGGGTGAGGAGACGAGACGGAGACGATTGGCTCCCCGGCGGTGGGAACGCGAACAGGTGGATGCCGCGCTCGCGGCCGGCACCGAGGAGGCGAGCGCCGCGCACCCCGCCTGGGAACGTCTGGACACCGAGCGGTCGACCATCGAGGAGTCGGTGCAGGCAGTGATCGCGCGGCCGGCAGTCGGGGCGGAGGTGGCATCCGACGTCGTATTCTTCGAAGCGCATGCGACCGGTCGAGTCATCTGGATCACCGGTCCGAGGTGCGCCGGTGCCTCACATGTCGGCTGGGAGCTGGCTCGCACGCAATGGGCTGGGGGCGAGCGCACGGGGTTCCTCGATGGCGCCCAACTGAGCTTCGTGTGGAATGCCGATCCTGTGGACGGAGCAGCGGCCGCAGCGGTGCTGCAGGCGGTGTTCGCTGAGGTGGGGGCGAAGACCGTGATCGCGGTCGCGCCGTTCGAGAGCTCGCCGAAAGACGTGCACGCTGCCTTCCCGCGAGCGGACGTCCGGTTCTTCCGACTCGATGCCGACGATCGCACGCGCCGCGGCCACGCTGTCCGGAGGGCGGAAGGAGCGGACGGCGCGGTGCTCGCCGGTGACGACCTGATCGGGGCGGATGCCGACGCGATCGAGAGGATCCTCGCGGTCGGGGCGCGCCAGCGCGCGTCGCCGTTGCGCATCGGTGAGATCCTCGTCGACATGCCGACGTCCACGGTGACGCCGGTGGTCGACAGAGTGCGGGAATTGGCCGGTCTGGCCGCTCTGCCAGACTGAAACGCATGGCCTCGTACACGCACGGACACCACGAATCAGTTCTCCGCTCGCACAACGTGCGCGACATCGCGAACTCCGCCGCCTACCTCCGTCCGCACCTCACGGACACGACCCGGCTCCTCGATGTCGGGGCCGGCCCCGGCACGATCACCGTCGACTTCGCCGGGGCCGTCGGGCATGTCACCGCCACCGAGATCGACGAGAACGCCCTGTCGCTGTCGCGTGGCCTCGCCGAGGAACGCGGCCTGAGCAACCTCGCCTTCTCGGTCGAGGATGTGCACGCGCTGAGCTTCCCTGATGACTCGTTCGACGTCGTACACGCGCACCAGGTTCTGCAGCACGTCGGCGACCCGGTGCAGGCGCTTCGCGAAATGCGTCGGGTGACCGTTCCCGGCGGACTCGTCGCAGCCCGCGATGCCGACTACTCGGGCTTCATCTGGTTCCCCGTCCTGCCCGAGCTCGACAGGTGGTTGGCGCTGTACCAGGCGGCGGCGCGTGCGAACGGCGGCGAGCCGGATGCCGGGCGCAGGTTGCTGGCGTGGGCGCGGGCCGCGGGTTTCGATGACGTGACCGCGACGGCATCCACCTGGTGTTACGCATCGCCGGCTGAGCGCGCCTGGTGGGGTGGGATGTGGGCCGACCGCATCCTCGAGTCGGCACTCGCGCGGCAGCTGGTGGACAGTGACATGGCGACTCCTGCGGATCTGCAGGAGATCAGCGATGCGTGGAAGCGCTGGGCCGACGACGGCGACGGCTGGTACCTCGTGCCGCACGGCGAGATCCTCGCCCGCGTCTGACAAGACGCCCGTGCCGGGCGCGGCGCATTATATCGGTATTTTTCCGGTAACCCTATGTTTCCGCTGAGTGTCGTAATACTCTTCGATCGTTACGTGTGCCCCAGCGCGGAACAGTTGAGGGGAAAGAGCAATGAAGCGGATCACTCGCGGGACAGGTCCGGTTCGCCGGGCTGCCGTGGCCACTGCGGCCCCTCGTACCGCGGCCCCACGAAAGATGGCTGCGACTCTGGCGCTGCTCCTCGGCGTGGCGTCGGCGTTGACCGCGGGCTTCGGCGGGTCGGAATCCGCTTCGGCAGCGGAGGTCGCGTGTGTCCCGACGGGCGCGTACGTGCATTGCGTCGACTTCACCTACAGCGGCGGCGACCAGACCTTCACCGTCCCCACAGGCGTCACGCAGGTGAGCGCCACGCTCACGGGTGCCGGCGGCGGGGGCCAGTGGGCGGGCGCGGGTCAGGGCACGCAGGGCGGAGGCGCGGGCGGACAGGCGGTCGGCGTCCTATCCGTCACGCCCGGAGCATCTCTCACGGTCACCGTCGGCCAGGGCGGTGCGCCGTTGCAGGGGGCTCCGACTTACGGCGGCGGCGCCGTCGGTGGCGGCGCGGCCACCGGAAACGTGCGTCCTGGTGGAGCCGGTGGAGGCATGAGCGCGATCTGGCAAGGCGGGTACGGCGTCACTCCCTTGCTCATCGCAGGCGGTGGAGGTGGTGCACCCGGAGGAAGCAGTGCGGCCGGTTCCGCCGGAGGCGCCGGAGGAGGCACCGCGGGAGCCCCGGCGCCCGCAGAAGGGCTAGCCGAAACCGGACGCGGCGGTAGCCAGACTGCGGGCGGAGCAGCGGGGACGGGTGCGTGTACGGCTGGTGCTCCGGCGGCGGGGACGCAATATGCGGGAGGTGTCGGTGGGGGCGCTTCGAATTTGAGCATCGACGGCGGCGGTGGCGGCGGTGGCGGCTACTACGGGGGCGGTGGCGGTCGGTGTCTGGCTCTGCTGGGTATCGGCGACGGCGGAGGCGGCGGCGGGTCAGGCTTTGCGGCTCCTGGTGTGGTCGGCGCGGCGCTGACACTGGGTGGAGGAGCATCCGGCGGCGGAGCTGCAGCGAGCGGCGGAAATGGGACCGTGCGACTCCAGTGGGGTGCCGCAGCTGTGGTGACCGGTCCCGCCGATGGAGCGACGGTTCCGATTCGACCGGCATTCTCCGGCACGGGAACACCGGGCGACGTGGTCGAGATGCGCGACGATTCGGGCGCGGTGCTCTGCACAGCGACGGTGACCGCGGCGGGGACGTGGAGCTGCACGTCGACGTCGGATCTCGCCGTGGGCGCCAACGTCGTGCAGCCGTACACCGTGGTCAACGGCCAGGCGTTCGCCGGCAATGCGATCACCGTGAATGTCCCCTCGCCGTCGACGCCGGTGATCACGGGACCCGCGAACGGTGACGTGGTAGCGGATTCCACGCCGACCTTCACGGGCACCGGAGACGATGGCGACACGATCACGGTGCGCGATGGCGGCGGTGCTGTGCTCTGCACGACGACCGTGGTGGACGGTGCCTGGTCGTGCACGCCCACGACGGCATTGCCCGAAGGCGCAGCGACGGCGACGCCGACGGCGACGAACATCGACGGCACGAGCACGACGGGTGCACCCGTCGCGTTCACGGTGGATACGGTGGCCCCTTCGGCGCCGGTGGTCACTGGTCCAGCGGATGGTGCGGTGCTGACGGATGCCACGCCGACATTCACCGGCACGGGTGATGACGGCGACACGATCACCGTGACGGATGACGACGGCACCGTGCTGTGCACGGCCACTGTGGTCGATGGCGCGTGGTCCTGCACACCCACTGATCCGCTGCCGGAAGGCGTGAATACGATCACGCCGACGGCGACGGACGCGGCGGGGAACTCCACCCCGGGAGAACCGATCGAGGTGACGGTGGACACGGTAGCCCCCACCGCTCCCGTGATCACGGGCCCGGCGGATGGCGATGTGGTGGACACGGCGACACCGACGTTCACCGGCACAGGCGATGACGGTGACACGATCACCGTGACGGACGGTGACGGCACCGTGCTCTGCACCGCGACTGTGGTCGATGGGGAGTGGTCCTGCACCCCGACCGATCCACTGCCGGAAGGCACGAACACGGTCACCCCGACCGCGACCGACCCTGCGGGGAACTCGACGGCGGGTGCTCCGATCGACGTGACGGTGGATACGGTGGCGCCGTCCGCGCCGGTGATCACTGGCCCCGCCGATGGCGATGTGGTGACGGACGCGACGCCGACATTCACCGGCACTGGGGATGACGGCGACACGATCACCGTCACCGATGGTGACGGAAACGTGCTGTGCACGACGACCGTGGCGGCTGGCGCCTGGTCCTGCACGCCCACGGATCCGCTGCCGGAGGGCACCAGCACGATTACGCCGACCGCGACGGACCCGGCCGGAAACTCGACGGCGGGTACCCCGATCGATCTGACCGTGGACACGGTCGCCCCGTCGGCCCCGGTGATCACGGGTCCCGAGGATGGCGATGTCGTGGCGGATGCGACGCCGACGTTCACCGGTACTGGGGATGATGGCGACACGATCACCGTGACCGACGGTGATGGCACGGTGCTGTGCACGACGACGGTGGTCGACGGTGCGTGGTCGTGCACGCCGACTGATCCGCTGCCGGAAGGGACCAACACGGTCACGCCGACGGCGACGGACCCGGCCGGCAACGCTACCGCGGGCGACCCGATCGAGTTCACGGTCGACACGGTGGCTCCGTCGGCTCCAGCGATCACCGGCCCGGCTGATGGTGCGGTGGTGACGGATGCGACTCCGACGTTCACCGGAACGGGTGATGACGGCGACACGATCACGGTGACGGACGGTGACGGCACCGTGCTCTGCACGACGACCGTGGTCGACGGCGCCTGGTCCTGCACGCCGACCGATCCGTTGCCGGAAGGCGTGAACACGATCACGCCAACAGCGACCGACCCGGCAGGGAACACGACGGACGGTACTCCGATCGAGCTGACCGTGGACACGGAAGCTCCGTCTGCCCCGGTGATCACCGGGCCGGCGGAGGGTGATGTGGTGGATACGGCGACGCCCACCTTCACGGGTACGGGTGATGACGGTGACACGATCACCGTGACCGATGACGACGGCACGGTGCTGTGCACGACGACCGTGGTCGACGGCGAATGGTCGTGCACTCCGACCGATCCGTTGCCGGAGGGGACGAACACGATCACGCCGACGGCGACGGACCCGGCGGGGAACACGACGGCGGGCGACCCGATCGACCTGACGGTCGACACGGTGGCCCCGTCCGCTCCGGTCATCACTGGCCCGGCGGATGGTGCTGTGGTGACGGATGCGACGCCGACTTTCTCGGGCACCGGTGACGATGGCGACACGATCACGGTGACCGATGGTGACGGCACGGTGCTGTGCACGACGACCGTCGTCGACGGCGCCTGGTCGTGCACGCCGACCGATCCGCTGCCGGAAGGCGTGAACACGATCACGCCCACCGCGACGGACCCGGCCGGGAACACGACGGAGGGCGATCCGATCGACGTGACGGTGGACACGGTAGCCCCCACCGCACCCGTGATCACGGGGCCGGCGGATGGTGACGTGGTGGACACGGCGACGCCGACGTTCACGGGTACCGGTGATGACGGGGACACGATCACTCTGACCGACGATGACGGTACCGTGCTCTGCACGACGACCGTCGTCGACGGCGAATGGTCGTGCACGCCCACGGATCCGCTGCCGGAGGGGACGAACACGATCACGCCGACGGCGACCGATCCCGCGGGCAACCCCACAACGGGTGACCCGATCGACGTGACGGTGGACACGGTGGCCCCCTCCGCTCCGGTGATCACCGGCCCGGCTGACGGCGCTGTGGTGACGGACGCGACTCCCGCCTTCACGGGCACCGGCGATGACGGCGACACGATCACTCTGACCGACGATGACGGCACGGTGCTGTGCACGGCGACCGTGGTCGATGGCGTTTGGTCGTGCACGCCGACCGATCCGCTGCCGGAGGGCGCGAACACGATCACGCCCACGGCGACAGACCCGGCGGGTAACTCCACGGCGGGCGATCCCATCGATCTCACGGTCGACACGGAGGCCCCGTCGGCGCCGGCGATCACCGGGCCGGCTGATGGTGCTGTCGTGACGGATGCGACGCCGACGTTCACCGGAACCGGTGACGACGGTGACACGATCACGGTGACCGATGGTGACGGGGCCGTGCTGTGCACGGCCGCCGTGGTCGATGGCGCGTGGTCCTGCACACCGACCGACCCGCTGCCGGAAGGTGCGAGCACTGTCACGCCGACGGCGACTGACCCCGCAGGTAACTCCACGGCGGGCGATCCGATCGATCTCACGGTGGACACCGTGGCCCCCTCCGCTCCGGTCATCACCGGTCCGGCTGATGGTGCTGTGGTGACGGATGCGACGCCGACGTTCACCGGAACCGGTGACGATGGCGACACGATCACCGTGACCGATGGTGACGGCACCGTGCTCTGCACCACGACCGTCGTCGATGGCGAATGGTCCTGCACCCCGACCGATCCGTTGCCGGAGGGCGCGAACACGATCACGCCGACGGCGACGGACCCGGCGGGGAACACGACGGCGGGCGACCCGATCGACCTGACCGTGGACGCGGTCGCCCCCACGGCCCCGGTGATCACAGGCCCGGCGGATGGCGCTGCAGTGACGGATGCCACGCCCACCTTCACGGGTACCGGTGATGACGGCGACACCATCACTCTGACCGACGATGACGGCACCGTGCTCTGCACGACCACCGTCGTCGACGGCGCGTGGTCCTGCACCCCGACCGATCCGTTGCCGGAGGGGACGAACACGATCACGCCGACCGCGACCGACCCCGCCGGGAACACGACCGCGGGCGATCCCATCGACGTGGTCGTCGACACGGTGCCGCCCGCTCCGGTCCTGAACCCGGTCTGTGTCCAGAACGCGGATCTCACGATCACCTGTTCGGGCACCGGCGAGCCGGGGACGACCGTGGTCGTCACTGCGCCGGACGGCACGGAACTGTGCCGCACCGCTGTGGTCGTGCCGGAGTGGAGCTGCACGTCGTCCGGTCCTGCCGACCCGCAGGAGGTCACCATCACGGTCATCGATGCGGCAGGCAACGTCTCGACGCCCACGATCGCTCCCGTGACGCCGTACGTCCCGCAGCCGTCCGGCGGGGGCAGCGGCACGCTGGGAACCACCGGTGCCGACAGCTCTGCGCCTATCGCCCTGGGAGCCCTTCTGCTCTTGATGGGCGGGGCGGCGCTCCTGCGCTCGAGGCGATGGGCGCCCGTGGAATCCGATTCCTCGACCGCTTGACGGGAGATCCTCGCCCGCGTACGACACCGCACGGATACATCCACGGACGGATGTTTCCGTGCGGTGCGCTCGCGTAGCGTGGGGGAGTGATCCGGCCACTCTCCCGCACGGCGCTCGCGCTCGACATCGTCGGGGCGACGCTGCTCTTCCTCGTCCTGATGCCGACGTCCCTCGTGTTCTACGGGCCGGGCACCGGGAACACGGCGATCGGAGGCATATCGGTCGTGGCGGTGGTCTTCGCTGCCGTGCTGATGTTCGGCGGCGTGGCGATCGGCCGCCTCGCGCCGGGCTGGGCGCTGGCCGCCGCGTGGGCCGGCGCGATCCTGCAGATGATCGCCGGGTTCGGCCCGCTGCCGATCGACTTCGCCATCCTGCTCATCCTCTACGCCACGGCCGCGTGGGGCACGCGGCGGGTGCTCTGGTGGGGCTTCGCCTCCGCGCTCGCCGGTGGGCTCGTCGCCGCCCTCTACATGGTGGTCGTCAATGGCGTCGCCTTCGGCGTCGGCACCGGATGGGAGCAGGTGACGACGGGCACGCTCCTCCTCATCGTTTCCGTCATGGCGCTCGGGTTCGCGTGGGTCTGCGGCCTGCTGTGGCGGGTCGTGCTGCGCGCGCGCAGCACCCGAGCCGCTCAGCTGCAGGCCGAGTCGCTCGCCGTCGAGGAGCAGGAGCGCGTGCGCATCGCCCGCGACATGCACGACATCGTGGCGCACTCCCTGGCCGTCGTCATCGCGCAGGCTGACGGCGCACGATACGCGGCTGCGGCGAAACCAGAGATGGCGACCGAGGCGCTCGGAACGATCGCGCAGACAGCGCGCGGCGCGTTGAGCGACGTGCGCATGCTGCTGACCCAGCTCCGGCACCGGCAGGGCGACGGCCCGCAGCCCACGCTCGCTGACCTCGAAGCCCTGTTCGCGCAGGTGCGGCAGGCAGGGATCGAGCCGCGGGTCACCGTCGACCCGATGCCTCCGGGGGAGCCGCCGGGGGCGATCCAGCTCGCCGTCTACCGCATCCTTCAGGAGGCGCTGACGAATGCGATCCGCCACGGCGACGGCGCCGTCGACGTGCACTTGGCCTGGTTTGCCGATCGGGTCGACATCGACGTGCGGAACACGGTGCAGCGGGAGACGATGGTCGCACCCGGTGGGCACGGGGTCATCGGCATGCGCGAGCGGGCACAGCTCGTCGGCGGTAGTCTGCAAGCCGAGCTCCGAGGGGCTCAGTTCGTCGTCCACGCCTCGCTTCCGATCGGAGCATCCGAATGATCAGAGTCGTGCTCGTCGACGACCAGGCGCTTTTCCGCGCCGGCATCCGCATGCTCGTCGCCTCACAACCCGACCTGGAAGTCGTCGGGGAAGCCGGCAACGGACAGGAAGCGCTCGAAGTCGTCCGTGCCACGCGGCCCGACGTGGTGCTGATGGACATCCGGATGCCGGTCATGGACGGTCTCACGGCGACCGCCGAGATCCTCACCCGGCCGGAGCCGCCCCGCATCGTGATGCTCACGACGTTCGACCTCGATGAGGCTGCCGCTCGGGCGATCCGGCAGGGCGCCAGTGGCTTCCTCCTCAAGGACGCCGATCCGGAGTTCCTGCTCGCCGCGATCCGTACCGTGCATTCCGGGTCGAGCGTGATCGCGGCCTCGGCGACGCGCGATCTGTTCGCCCACTTCGCCGAGGCGCCGAAGCCCGTCCCGCCGCAGTACACGACGCTCACCGACCGGGAGAAGGAGATCTTCGCGCTCGCTGCCCGGGGGCTGTCGAACGCCGAGATCGCCGGCCGGGAGTTCCTGAGCGAGGCGACCGTGAAGACGCACATCAGTCGCATCCTCACCAAGCTCGCGCTGCGCGACCGTGTGCAGCTGGTGGTCTTCGCCTTCGAGCACGGCCTCGCCTGACCGTCCAGGCGACCAGCGAATGGTCGAGTGCGGATCATCCCTCCGATGTATGCGGATGCTCCGGGCGGGCGATGACCGGCGCGGGGCTGCGGAAATAGCGTCGAAGGTATGGAGATCACGACCACCGACCTGGGGCTCGCCGCCCGCGTCCAGCACCTGAAGAAGACCTACGGCTCGGGCGAAGGCACCGTCCGTGCGCTCGATGACGTCAGCGTCGGCATCCGCCGCGGACAGTTCACCGCGATCATGGGCCCCTCGGGCTCGGGCAAGTCCACCCTGATGCACATCATGGCGGGGCTCGACAGCCCGACGGAGGGGCGCGCGTGGATCGGCGACTCCGAGATCACCGGTCTCGGCGACATCGACCTGACGATCCTGCGCCGCCGCCGGGTCGGCTTCATCTTCCAGGCCTTCAACCTGGTGCCGACGCTCGACGCGCTCGGGAACATCATGCTCCCGTTCGAGCTCGACGGCCGCCGGCCGAGCGCGATCGAGCGGGCGCGCATCGACGGACTGATCGAGACGCTCGGACTCGGCTCGCGCCTCAACCACCGTCCGCATCAGCTGTCCGGCGGGCAGCAGCAGCGTGTCGCCATCGCCCGCGCCCTGGCGACCGCCCCCGACCTCGTGTTCGCGGATGAGCCCACCGGCAACCTCGATTCCAAGACCGGGCGCGAGGTGCTGCGCCTGCTCGCCACCGCGAGCCGCGAGCATGGGCAGTCCATCGCGATGGTGACCCACGACGCGATCGCGGCGAGCCATGCCGACCGCGTGCTCTACCTCGGTGACGGCAAGATCGTCGCCGACCACCCGCGTCAGACCGCGGAGGAGATCTCGGCGTACATGCTCGCCGCGGAGGTGGCGGCATGACCGCCGTCGCCGCGGTCATCCCCGACACGCGGGCGACCGGTCCTCGACTGGCGTGGCTCCGAGACCGGGGCATGGGCGCCAGCATCCTCGTCGCCGCGCTGTCGGCCGCGTTCGGTGTGCTCCTCGTCGAGATCACGGCTTACATCGGGGCGGTCCTACAGGCCGACCCCTTCATCGGCGACAGTGAGACGCTCGCGTTCGTGGTCGCTCTGCTGTCGGTGCTGCTCACCGTGGTCGCCATGTACGTGGCCGCGATCGTCACGGCGAACACCTTCTCGACGATCATCGCCGGACGCACGCGCCAGATCGCGCTCATGCGTCTGATCGGGGCGACCGCACGTTCGCAGCGGGCTCAGGTCGGCAGGCAGGGTCTCGTCGTCGGCCTGCTCGGCGCCGCGATCGGTCTGCTCGTCGGACTCGTGCTGGCGGTGATCGGCGTGCAGATCGGGGCGCAGTTGATCGACAACGCCCCGGCATCCTTCTCGCTCGCGCAGCCGTTCGTCGCGCTGCCCGCGATCGGTGTCGCACTCACGACCTGGGCGGCGGCGTGGGCCGGCTCTCGGCGAGTACTCTCGGTGACCCCGCTGCAGGCACTGGGCGGATCGGTCGAGCGGACCCACGACGAGGTGTCGGGCAAACCCGGCCGGCACGTGGGCGCGTGGATCCTGCTGATCGCCGGAGCCGTGCTACTCGCCGCCGGGGTGGTCGTCGGGCTCCTGACTCCGCTCGGCGTCGTCATCGCCTTCTTCGGGGGTGTGCTGTCCTTCACGGGGCTCGCTCTCGGATCCGTGCTGTTCATGCCGCCGGTGCTTCGCCTGGTGGGGCGGATGTTCGGCTCGAGCGCGACTGCCCGCCTCGCGGCCGAAAACGCGCTGCGCTATCCGGAACGGTCGTCCCGCATGGCCATCGGCGTGGTGATGGGGGTGACTCTGGTGACGATGTTCGCCGTCGCGCTCGAGTCCGCCAAGCGTCTGATGATGAGCCAGGTCACCGGGGAGGTGCCGGAGGAGTTCTTCGCGCCGATGGACGCGTTCGCCGCGGTCATGATGGTGCTGGTCGCCGTCTCCGCCGTCATCGCGGCCGTCGGCCTCGTGAACCTGCTCACGATCGGTGTGGTGCAGCGTCGCCGTGAGCTCGGTCTGCTGCGGTCGATCGGACTGTCGAACCGGCAGGTGCGGCGGATGGTGCTGCTCGAGGCCACGCACATCACGGTGGCCGCGACGCTGACGGGCCTCGTGCTGGGCATCGTGTACGGGTGGATCGCGGCGCAGTCGCTGCTGGGCTCCGTTCCGACCCTGCCGGAGTTCACTCCTGCCGGGCTCGTGGCCCCGCAGGTCCCGTGGATACCCATCGTCATCATCGTCGTCGCCACAGCGGTGCTCACGCTGGTCGCGGCTGCCACGCCCACGCGCCTGGCCACTCGGGTGGCTCCGGTCGAGGCGCTCGCTGCGGATTGACGGCTCTAGGCTGGTCGGATGCCGTCGCCGTTCGATCAGTCCACGTACCAGGTTCGTCTCGACTGGGGCACCGCGGGTCTCGCCCGTCTCGCACCCGCCGACATCGTCGTGGTCGTGGATGTCCTGCGATTCTCGTCCACCGTGATCGATGCCGCAGTCGGCGACACCGAGGTGGTTCTGGCGGAGGCCGAGGGATGGTCGCGGAACGGCGCAGCGGTCGCCGCCGCGGCATCCCCGGATGCGATCGTCCTCGTCGGCGGCATCCGCAACGCCACTGCTGTCGCCCGCGCAGTGCAGACCGTGCAGGAGCGTCGGCAGGCGCGCACGTCGGTCGCGGTCATCGCGGCGGGAGAGGCCGATGCCGCCGGTGTGCCGCGGTTCGCGGTCGAGGATCAGCTCGGCGCGGGCGCCATCGTCCTGGCGCTCTCGGATCGGGGCATCGATCACACCTCGCCGGATGCGGCGGTCGCCGCCGAGGGATTCCGTGCTCTCCGCGGCGCGCTGCGGCACATGATCGGCGCAAGCGGGTCGGGACGTGAGCTCGCCGAAGGTGTGGCGTCCACCGCTCGTATCGAAGCATCCGGCCTGACGCCGACATCGACGACGGATGCCGCCGTGCTCGACGCCGTCGACGTGGTTCCCGTCTTGCGCGAGGGGTTGTTCACGAGGTTCGAGTGATCTCCGTCTGACGCCGCGCGGGAGACGATGGTTCGGCCATCGCCACGTAGGGTCGTGGCATGAGGTACCTCCCCGCCGTCATCGTCGACATCGTGCTCGTGCTCGTCTTCGCCGCGATCGGTCGTGCCTCGCACGATGAGAATCCGGCGGGGTTCCTGCTCACCGCCTGGCCGTTCCTGATCGCTCTGGCGATCGGCCATGTTCTCGCGGCTCTGCTCCCCGCCAGGCCCCGTCGGCCGTGGTCGGTGCTGTGGGGCACGGTGGTCTGGGTCGTGACGGTCGCCGGGGGCATGCTCATCCGCGTGCTCAGCGGCGACACCGCCGAGGTGCCGTTCATCATCGTGGCCACGATCGTGCTCGGTGTGTTCCTGGTCGGCTGGCGGGCGATCACCGCACTGTTGCGTCGACGCCGCGCTGCCGCGGAGGCGCAGGCAGATTCCGTCCCGCTCGAGGACGAGTACCCCGACGACCTGCCGCGCTGAGCAGCGGTCAGCGGGGCATCTGAGCGGCGAGACGCACGTCGGACGGGATCTCGCGACGGGTCCACGCGAACACATGCCTGGCATCGAACGTGCGTGAGCAGCGGGCGCAGGAGGTGGCCCTCGTCGGCCGCCGATGCCGGTAGGTCACGTGCCCGGATGGGCACTGTCCCACCCACGGTGCGAGTTCGACAGCGGTCTCGCCGTGATGGGTCGTGCCGCCGACGTAGCCGAGTTCCCGCGCGACGCGTTTCCATGCCGGGCCGTGTGCGGCTGCATGTCCGGCGAGCGCGTGCGCGACCTCATGCAGCAGCACCTGGTGGATGTCGTCGTCTTCGAAGCGGGCGGCGAGGTAGCGCGAGACCGTGATGCGCTTCTTCGTGTAATCGCACTGTCCGGCCCGGCGCTTGGCATGGTCGAACCCGAAGGTCCAGCTGTCATCGAGATGCAGCGTGATCAGTGCTTCGCCCCAGACGCGCACACGGTCGAGTTCCGCCATGCGCCCAGATTATGCCCTGCGACCGACATCGTCGTCGCAGCACGGGTTCAGCCCGCGACGAGTTGCGACGGACGGCGACGCTCAGCGGCCTCGATCGCCAGCAGAACGGTCTCCAGTTCCCGGTCCTCTGCGCCGGATTCCCGCCGGAGGAACAGCGACTGCTTGAAGCTCTCCCGCGCTGTCTCGTAGTCGCCGGCCTCGTAAGCGTTCTTGCCGTGGTGCTGATACGCGAATGCCGCGATCGACAGCCAGCGCTGGCCTTCGGCCTCGGTCGCGCAGGTGGCCAGCTCCTGTTCGGCGGCGGCGTGTGCACCCCGATACTGCAGGATCGTGGCGTGCAGCACTCGTGCGCGCAGAACATCCTTACGGGTGCCGGCCATGCGCGCCTGGCGCACGGTCTCGTCGGCCAGCACGAGTGCCTCGTCCAGACGGTCGAGCACCTTCAGCAACCACACGCGCTCGAGCAGAGCGGGCAGGCTGCGCTGCGACTCGATCTCGGCGAGACGCGTCGCGCACTCGTCGAGATCGACCTTTTCGCGGAGCGTCTCCTGGTCGTATCCCCGGATGAAACTCATTGCTCTCCTTCCGCAGCGTCCCCGTCCAGTCTGCCTTCCGGTCGAGCGCTCGTCGGGGCGGCGCGCCCTGGTCGGCGCATCCGAGCTGCGACATACCGCGGCGCGGTCGGCGTCGGGCCGCGCTCGATCGATCCCGTCGAGGTCAGCGCAGGAAGAGCGAGGCGTCGGGGCGAGGCGATGCGACCGCATCGGCATCCGTGACGACCCGTGCGCCTTGCAGGAAGGCCGCGGCCTCGGCCCCCTGCGCGATCTTCGCGGGATGCGGGCCGGCCGCCAGCATCCGCGGCAGCCACTCGGTCGGCAGCGGAGAAGCGGATGCCGCGATCACGAGGTTCCCGAAGCGCCGCCCCTTGAGCACCTGGGTATCGGCGAGGATGCCGATCTCGGGCAGCACTTCGGCGATCGTCGCGGCCTGGCGGCGGGCGAAGGCGAGGCCCGGGCCGTCCGCGACGTTCACGAGCAGCACACCTCCGGGCGCGAGCAGGCCGGAGAGCTCGCGGTAGAACTCCACGCTTGTGAGGTGGGCGGGCGTCTGCGCTCCGGAGTAGACATCCGAGACCACGAGGTCGCAGCTCGCCTGCAGGGCGCCCGGCAGCCGGCTCACCCCTTCCCGTGCGTCGCCGATGCGGATGCGGATGGCCGCGCCCTTCGGCAGCGGCAGATGCTCGCGGACCAGCTGGGCGAGCGGCGCTTCGAGTTCGATGACCTGCTGGCGGGAGCCGGGTCGTGTGGCGTCGATATAGCGCGGAATCGTGAGGGCGCCGGCGCCGAGGTGCACGGCCGTAAGCGGCCCGGGCGCCAGCTGATCGATCACCGCGCCCATGCGCACGATGTATTCGAAGTGCAGGTGCGTGGGGTCATCGAGGTCGACGTGCGACTGCGGGGTGTCGTCGACGATGAGCTCGAACCCGGTGGTGAACTCCGACGGCACGATACTGGCGATGCCGCCGTGGTCCAGGCGGACCTGCGGATGCTCGGCGTCGCGCGATCGGTTTCGGCCCATGGCCCGAGCCTACGCGGCGGGTGGGAAGGTCAGCGCAGCCGGCCGTTGGCGCAGGTCTCCTGCTCCACCGTCTGGCCGGAGATGGCCGGGTCGAGCGTCGCGCGCGGCGCCGGGGTCGCGGGCGCGTCCGTGGACGGAGGGGTGGCCGGTGTCTCACCTTCGGTGCCCGGAGCGGGCTCGACCAGCTCGACGCCCCCGTTGTTGCTGACGCCGCCAGTGAGCTGCACGGGCTGACCCGCTTTCAGCGCGTCCCAGATGGTGGCTGCCGCGTCATAGTTCGGGACGACCCGGTCGGAGTCGTCGGGGTCACCGAACACCGGGTACTGCAGGAAGACGAAGTCCGAGAAGGGCACGTCCTTGATCGAGAGCGCGAGCTGCGCGAGCCGGACGGGATTGGCCAGCTCGTCACTCGGGTCGATGTTGTCGACGACGGTATTGGCGAGTCCCAGCACCTTGCCCGGGTCGCTGAGCACCTCGTCGCTCATGATCTTCTTCACCAGGCGCGACATGTACTGCTGCTGGTTCGAGACGCGGGCCATGTCGCTCTCGTCGCCGACACCGTGCCGGGTGCGAATGAACTGGAGCGCCTCGTAGCCCGAGACGGTGCGCGGTCCCGGCTCCCAGTCGAGAGCCGTGTGCCGGTCGCGGATGCCTTCTCCGCCGATGCACACCTCCACACCGCCGATCGCGTCGGTGACCTCCATCACTCCGTCGAAGGCGATCTTCGCGGCGAACGGGATCTCGATGCCCGTGAGCTGGGTGACCGTCTTCGCCACGCAGGAGAGGCCGGCGCGCTGGAAGATCGAGTTGATCTGCGTCTTGTTCGTGGCCGAGGCGACGGATCCGTCCGGGAGCGTGCACTCCGGGGTCTCGATCATCAGGTCGCGGGGGAGCGAGACGACCGTGACGTTGCGGGGCTCTGCCGAGACGTGCACGAGCAGATTCACGTCATTGAGGATGCCGCCGTCGGCCTCCGAGCAGCGCTCGCCGAGAAGTCCGGTCGAGACCTCGCCGCACTCATCGGTGCCGATGATGAGCATGCTGAACTCGCCGGGGAAGGCGCCGATCTGGGGAGGCTCCACCTCGGGGGCGTCTTCGAGGGTGACGGCACCGTCGCTGAAGCGATTGAAGTAGTCCGTCACGATGAACGCGGCGACGGCGATCGCGGAGACGAGGATGACGCCCAGCGTGATCCCGGCGATCTTCAGGAAGCCTTTGGCGGGCCCGGGAGTGGGAAGAGTCGCATGGCGCGCGACCGTGGAGCGGTCGGCTTCGTCGTGGCGGCGCATGCCCGCGAGCCTACCGGCGGACCCTGCGGGCGCCGCGCAGGCCGAGCCTGGGCAACACCTGGGAGAGACCGCGGTGATGGCGATGTTACGGCCGCGTGACGATTGTGAGAGGAACTTGCAGGTAATTAGTTAGTCGTGGATACTTTTTCCTAACCCCTGGCGAATACCTGATACTCGCCTGGACTTTTCAAAGAGGAGATCCCCGCATGCACAAGCGCATTCTTCCGGCCGTGGCGCTCGGCGCCGTGGCCACGCTCGCCCTCGCCGGCTGCGCCGGCGGCGGTGACACCGGCTCTACCGACGGCGAGGGCAAAGAGCTCACCGTCTGGATCATGAAGGGCACCAACCCTGACGCGACGGCCTTCTACGACGACGTCGCCGAAGCCTTCGAGAAGGAGACCGGCGCGACGGTCAAGATCGATGAGATCCAGTGGGCAGACGCTCACGACCGCTTCGTGACCTCCATCGCCGGTGGCACGACTCCTGACATCGCCGAGACCGGCACCACCTGGACCGCCGAGTTCGCCGACGCGGGCGCGCTCCTCCCGATCGACGAGTACGTCGACGGTGAGAAGGGTCTGCGCGACGACCTGGTCGAGGGCCTCGAGGTCGCCGGCACCTACGAAGACGAGCTGTACGGCATGCCCTGGTACGCCGGTGTCCGCTCGCTCATGTACCGCGCCGACGTGTTCGAGGAGCTCGGTCTCGAGGCTCCGAAGACGTGGGACGACATCGTCGCCGCGGGTGACGCCATCAAGGCCGCCAAGCCCGACATGCTGCCGTTCCCGGTTCCGGGCGACGCCGAGTTCCAGGTCTACCCCTGGGTCTGGGGCGCCGACGGCGAGATCGCCACGAAGGACGGCGACACCTGGACCAGCGAGCTCGACAGCGCCGAGTCGCAGGCCGGCATCGAGTTCTACACCGGCCTCGCCACCGAGCACGGCTTCTCTTCCGCAGGTGCCACCACCTGGAAGGAGACCGACCTCCGTGACGCGTTCACGCAGGGCAACGTCGCCATGATGCTCTCGGGCTCGTGGACGCCGAACTCGCTCATCGAGGCGAACCCCGACCTCGAGGGCAAGATCGGCGCCGCGGTCATCCCCGGCCAGGACGGCGGCATCGCCCCGTCGGTGCTCGGTGGATCGCACCTCTCGATCTTCAACACGACGAAGAACGCCGACCTCGCGTGGGAGTTCGTGAAGCTCGTCACGACCGGCGAGTTCGCCGAGCAGTGGTCGGACGAGACCGGCTACTTCCCGGGTGTGCAGTCCGCGATGGAAGAGGCCCTCGCCTCGACCGACCCGCTGGTCGCACCGTTCGCCGAGCAGATGGTCGACGGCGGAGCATCCGTCCCGGTCACCCCGAACTTCGGCGCCGTCCAGGCGAAGAAGACGACCAACTCCATGATCCAGGCCATCCTCAGCGGGCAGAAGGACGTCGCGACCGCGACGAAGGACGCTTCCGCCGAGATGACCGAACTGCTCAACCAGTAAGGAAGCATCCCTTCCATGTCGATGGTGCAAGCGCCACTGCCGGCCACGAAGGCGGAGTCCACCTCCGCCTCCGTGGCCGGCGGCCGGAAGCGACGCGGTCTCTCGATCGTCGCGGCCCGCCCCTGGCTTCTTCTCGCGCCCGGGCTGGTCATCCTCGCGGTGCTCATGCTCTGGCCTCTCATCCAGGTGTTCATCTTCTCGCTGCAGGACTACGGCCTGCGCGAGATCAACACCGGGGAGAACAACTGGATCGGTCTCGACAACTACGTCGAGGCGCTCACCAACCCGACTCTCTGGACGGTGGTGCTGCCCAACACGGTCGGCTTCGCCGCCGTGGCGGTCTTCGTCACCGTGGCCGTCGGCACGCTCGTGGCCCTGCTGCTCGCGCGGCTCGGCACCACGTGGCGCGTCATCGTCTCCAGCTGCATCATGGTCGCGTGGGCGATGCCCGCCGTGACCGGCACGTACGTCTGGACCTTCATCTTCGATGCCGACCGTGGCATCTTCAACCAGGTCCTCGCCGACCTCGGGCTCATGGACGACCCGATCAACTGGTTCACGAACCAGTGGTCCTTCTACGCCATCGTGCTCCTCAACGTCGTGCACCACGGCTTCCCGTTCGTGGCGATCACCGTGCTCGCCGGACTCCTCGGTGTCTCGAAGGAGATGCTCGAGGCGGCGGCTCTCGACGGCGCCGGTGCCTGGCGTCGTTTCTGGAAGATCATCTTCCCGACGCTCCGCCCGGTGTTCTCGGTCGTGATCATCCTCTCGACCATCTGGGACTTCAAGGTCTTCGCGCAGGTCTACCTGATGCCCGGCGGTGGCGGCGGAAACCGCCAGGTGCTGAACCTCGGCGTCTGGTCGTATGTGGAGTCCTTCGGCCAGAACCGCTACGGCTTCGGTGCGGCGCTCGCGGTGCTTCTCACGCTCGTGCTGATCGGCATCACCATCGTCTACATCCGCTCCCTCATGAAGGAGGACGAGCTGTGAACCCGCGCCCCCGGCTCCGCTCCCGGATCGGACTCGGCATCGCGGTCGCCGCGGTCCTGATCTTCACGCTGTTCCCTGTGTACTGGATGGTCTCCAGCGCGTTCGACGGCAAGGCCTCCAGCGGTGGGCAGTCGCTGATCCCGCAGGAGTTCACGTGGGACAACTTCGCGTTCGTCCTCACCGACGGCGGCTTCGGCACGTACCTGCGCAACTCGGCGATCGTGGCTCTCGTCACCGTCCTCGTCAGCGCCCTCGTGTGCCTGCTCGCTGCCGTCGCTGTCGCGCGGTTCAAGTTCAAGTTCCGCACGATGATCCTGATGATGATCCTCGTGGTGCAGATGGTGCCGCTCGAGGCGCTCGTCATCCCGCTGTTCCTCCAGGTCAAGAGTCTCGGCCTGCTCAACAGCATCCTCGGCCTCATGGTCGTCTACGTCGCCCTGTCGCTCGCGTTCGGCATCTGGATGCTGCGCGGCTTCGTCGCCGCCGTCCCGGTCGAGCTCGAGGAGGCCGCCTACATCGACGGTGCCAGCTGGTGGCGGATGTTCCGCTCGGTGCTGCTGCCGCTGGTCATGCCCGGCCTCGTCGCGACGAGCATCTTCAGCTTCATCACGGCGTGGAACGAGTTCATCTTCGCGATGACGATCCTCGGTGCCCAGACAGATCAGTACACGGTCTCGATCGGTCTCAAGTCGTTCTTCGGCCTGCACTCCAACGACTGGGGCAGCATCATGGCCGCGTCGACCATCATCACCGTCCCCGTCATGATCTTCTTCGTGCTGGTGCAGCGCAAGCTCGCCTCCGGCATGGTCGCGGGAGCCGTGAAGGGATGACCGACGAGCTCGAGCGCCTCGCGAACGGCGTGCTGTGGCCGGGATTCTTCGGCACCGAGGCACCGGAGTGGCTGCGCGCCGAACTGCGTGACGGACTGGCCGGGGTCGTGTACTTCGGTCAGAACGTGGGCGAAGGGCTCCCGGCGCTCAGCGCGGCGATCCTCGACGCGAACCCTGACGCCCTGATCGGCATCGACGAAGAGGGCGGCAGCGTCACCCGGCTCGAGTCGGCCACCGGCTCGACGGTTCCCGGAGCGGCCCAGCTGGGCCTCCTCGACGACCTGGTGGCGTCGGAGAAGACCGGGGCGGAGCTCGCCCGGCGCGTGCGCGCGGTCGGCGCCAACGTGGTGCTCGGCCCGGTCGCCGACGTCAACACCGACCCCCGCAACCCGGTCATCGGCGTGCGGGCATTCGGCGATGATGAGGCGCTCGTCTCGCGGCATGTGGTCGCCACGATCGACGGCATCCAGGATGCGGCGGTCGCCGCGTGCGTCAAGCACTTCCCGGGTCATGGCGACACCCACATGGACTCGCACCACTCCCTTCCGGAGATCACGCTCGACCTCGACGAGTTCGAACGCGTGCATCTGGAGCCGTTCCGCGCGGCCGTCGAGGCCGGCGTCGACGCGGTGATGACCGCGCACATCGTGGTCCCCGCGTGGGGTGAGCAGCCCGCGACCCTCAACCCCCGTGTGCTCGGCATGCTGCGGGACTGGGGGTACGACGGCGTCATCATCACGGACGCGCTCGACATGGCCGCCATCCGTGAGACGGTCGGGCTCGGCGGGGGAGCAGCCTTGGCGCTGGCCGCCGGCGCAGACCTGCTCTGCATCGGAAACCCGACCAACCCCGGCGACGCCGCGCTTCCCGATCAGGACGAGCGGGACTTCCGCGCGACCCGTGACGGGATCGTCGCGGCACTGCGCGATGGCTCGCTCTCGCGTGAGCGCGTGGAAGAGGCTGCCCGTCGGGTGGCCGCCCTCGCGTCCAAGCTCCGCGCCGCCGCCGAGGACGAACACGAGACTGCCGACGACTTCGACGCCGCGGACATCGTGCGTCGCGTGCTGACGGTCACCGGCAGCACCCCCGCTACGGCATCCGAGCTCGCCGTGATCGATGCCCGCCGCCGCTCGACGCTCGCCGTCGACAGTGCGGGTTCGTACGTCGCGAACGCGCTCGCAGACGACGGCCTGCGGGTGCGACTCGATGTCGCATCCACCCCGCTCGCCGAACAGGACCGCGTGCTGGAAGAGGTCAGCGCCGCTGCGGGCACGACGGTGCTGCTGATCGACCGACCCGACACGGATGCCGCGCAGCGGGCGCTCGTCGAACGGGCGGCGGTGCGCGATCCGGCAGCAGTCGTGGTCAATGTCGGTCTTCCGACGGCGAACCCGCTGCCGCTGCCGACCGTCGAGGTCGCCGCGGCCAGTAGGCTCGGTGCGCAGATGGCGCGCGATGCGCTTCTCGGGCGTTTCGCCGTGCAGCAGAGGACCAGCGCCGACTGAGGACAGGATCACTCCATGGACGATGACGTTCTGGCACGTGTACGGCGCTCGCTCCCGAAGCTGAGCGCGGCAGAAGCGCGTGTCGCGGAGACGATCCTCGGGGACCCCACGCTCGTCGTCGACCTGGCGATCAACGATCTCGCCCAGCTCTGTCGCACCTCGCTGTCGACGGTGGCCCGCTTCTCCCAGTCGCTGGGATACAGCGGCTACCGGGAGCTGCGCGTGGCGGTCGCGCGTGCGATCACACTCGCCCAGGCGCAGCAGGCGCGGTTCGGTCTGGACACGACGGCCATCGATCCGGACGACGGACCGATGGCCATCGCCGCCAAGCTCGCCGCGCAGGAGATCGATGCGATCGAGAAGACCGCGCTCGCTCTCGATGCGGTTGCCCTCGACCGGGTCGCCCGTGCGGTGGTCGATGCCCGGCACGTCGACCTCTTCGGACAGGCGGCGTCATCGCTGACCGCGCAGGATCTGCTGCTGAAGCTGTCGCGCATCGGGTGCTCCGTCTCGCATTCGTCTGACCCGCATCTCGCGACGACGACGGCTGCGCTGCGGACGGCGGACGACGTCGCGATCGCGTTCTCGCACGGCGGTGAGACCGCAGAGACCCTGCGGGCGCTCGAGGTCGCCCGAGACGCCGGTGCGCTGGCTGTCGCGGTCACCAGCGTCGCGGAATCCTCCCTGGCACTCGCGGCGGATGTCGTGTTGCTCACCCACGCGCACGAGTCGCCGTTCCGGATGGCGGCGATGTCGAGCCGCATCGCCCAACTCGCTCTGGTCGACGTGCTGTTCGTGCGCGTCGTGCAGCACCGCGGCGAACCGGTCGCCGTGTCGTTGCAGCGCACCCACGACGCGGTTCCGGCGCGCCGTCGCCGCAGCTGAACCCGCGCCCGTCTTCCCGCGTGGGGAGGCGTCCTCCGTGTCGGGCGGAGAAACTCGGGGCGAAACTCCGCCCTACGGCGAGTTCTCCGCCCCCGGCGCGCGGCTCAGTCGACGTGGTCGCGGGTGCTGAGGAGCGCGCGGGTCGCGATGCGGTGCCCGCGGGCGACGCTCCCGGTGAGAGACAACCCCGTCAGCACTCCGGCGAGGAAACCCGCGGCGAAGGCATCTCCCGCACCGATGGTCTCCACGACAGGCGCGTCGAGCGCGTCGCTCTCGGCACGCTCTTCGCCGTCGAAGGCGACGGCCCCGCTGGCGTCGGTGACCGCCAGGTATCGCGGCTGGGGGAACAGCGCGCGCAGTTCCTGGGGATCGCTGGTCCCGAACACGGCCTCGGCGTCGGGGCGCGTGCAGAACACGATGTCGGCGCGGCGGGCGAAGTCGGACACGATCTCCCTGCCCTCCGCCTCGCGGCCACGCCACAGCGCTGGGCGCCAGTTGAGGTCGAAGCTGACGAGCCGGCCAGGACGACGCTCGGCATACAGCGCCTCCTGGGCGGCGAGCGCGGATGCCGAGATGGCGGGCGTGATCCCCGAGGTGTGCACGAGCGCGGCTTCGGCGAGCAGGGCGGATGCTACCGGCGCGACCAGCGTCTCGGGCGACATCGCGGCCGCGGCGGAGCCCGCGCGGTAGTAGTGCATCGTCCCGTCGACAGCGCCGTCCGCTCGGGCGACGAGCTCTTTCACGTAGAGCCCCGTCGGGGCGTCGTCGTCGATCTCCACGGCCGCATCGTCGACGCCGTGTGCGCGCAGCTCCGCGGTGAGGAATCGGCCGAAACCGTCGCCGCCGACCCGGGAAAGCACAGCCGTGTGGATGCCGGCCGACGCCAGAGCGATGGCGGTGTTCCACTCCGCTCCGGCCAGGGAACGGTGAAAGGTGCGGCAGTCCTCCAGCGGTCCGGCGGTGGCGGCGACGAGGGCGACCATGCCCTCACCGAAGCAGATGGCGAGGGGGGTGGAGTCGGACACGGTCTGGACACTACCCGAAACGCAGGGCCCACGCCGATACCGGATTGCAACGTGGAACCGTTTGGCATCTGAGGATCCGCTGGGTACGGTCTAGTCATCACCGTCCCCGAGGCGAAGAAGCCTCGGGACGCGCAATGAAGCGCCCGACAGGGAAGGTCACACAATGCACCAATCAGTCAAGCGTCGGCGAGGACTCATCGCCGTAACCGGAGCCACGATCGCCGCGATCGCCCTCGCAGGGTGCGTCGCCAGTGAGCGAGGCGACGACGGCGCAGAACCCGCAGGGGATGTCGACGGGACGTTCGTCTTCGCGGCATCGTCCGACCCGGCCAGCCTCGATCCCGCCTTCGCGCAGGACGGCGAGAGCTTCCGCGTCTCGCGGCAGATCTTCGAGGGTCTGGTGGGCACCAAGCCCGGCACGGCAGACCCGGCACCGCTCCTCGCCGAGAAGTGGGAGTCATCCGACGACGGCATGTCGCACACCTTCACGCTGAAGGAGGACGTGACCTTCCAGGACGGCACCCCGTTCAACGCCGAGGCCGTCTGCGTCAACTTCGACCGCTGGTTCAACTGGACCGGTCTCGCCGCCTCTGAGGCGTTCGGCTACTACTACAACAAGCTGTTCAAGGGCTACGCCGCCAACGCGGCCGATGCCGTGTACAAGTCGTGCACCCCCGATGGCGACTACTCGGTCACGATCGAGCTGAACAAGCCGTTCGCCGGTTTCATCCCGTCGCTCTCGCTGCCGTCGTTCGCGATGCAGAGCCCGTCGGCGCTGCAGGAGTTCGGTGCGGACGAGGTCGCCGGCTCCGCCGAGGCCCCGCAGCTGTCGGAGTACGCCATGGGACACCCGGTCGGCACCGGCCCGTACCAGTTCGACGAGTGGGCACCGGGCGAGCAGGTCACGCTCAAGGCCTACGACGACTACTGGGGCGAGGCGGGGCAGATCGACGAGATCATCTTCCGCACGATCGACGACCCGACCGCCCGCCGCCAGGCACTCGAGTCCGGCTCGATCGACGGCTACGACCTGGTCGGCCCCGCCGACACCAAGGCGCTCGACGACGACGGCTTCACGATGGTGTCGCGTCCGCCGTTCACGATCCTCTACCTGGCGTTCAACCAGGCGATCCCGGAGCTGCAGGACCCGAAGGTCCGTGAGGCGCTGTCGTACGCGGTCGACAAGGACGCGCTCATCACCCAGGTGCTCCCGGAGGGCACCGAGAAGGCGACGCAATTCGTGCCGGAGGTCGTCAACGGGTACAACCCCGATGTCACGACCTACGACTACGACCCCGAGAAGGCCAAGGACCTGCTGGCCGAGGCCGGCTATGACGAGGCCAACCCGTTGAAGCTCACGTTCAACTACCCGGTCAACGTCTCGCGTCCCTACATGCCGGACCCCGAGCAGATCTACACGGTGCTGTCGTCGCAGCTCGCCGAGGTCGGCGTCGAGACCACCCCGGTCTCGGAGGAGTGGGTCGAGTACCTCGACCGCACCACCGGCACCGCGGAACACGGCATCCACCTGCTCGGCTGGACCGGCGACTACAACGACACCGACAACTTCGTCGGCGTCTTCTTCGGACAGAAGAGCTCCGAATGGGGCTTCGACAACCCCGAGCTGTTCCAGAAGCTGACCGAGGCCCGCGGCGTCTCCAGCCTCGAGGAGCAGACGCCGCTGTACGAGGAGATCAACGAGATGGTCGCCGAGTTCATCCCCGGCGTCCCGCTCGCGCACCCGGCGCCGACTCTGGCGTTCGATCCCCGCGTGAAGAGCTATCCGGCCAGCCCGGTGAACGACGAGGTCTTCACGGACATCGTCCTCACCAAGTAGTCGGCCTGACCACCTGATATGCCGAGTCCCGGTCCCGCACACATCCGCGGGACCGGGGCACGGCGTACCTTCTGATCGACGGAGATCTTCGTGCTGCGCACCATCGGCAGGCGACTGCTGTTCCTCATTCCCACTCTGTTCGGGCTCAGCATCCTGCTGTTCGCCTGGGTCAGAGCCCTTCCCGGCGGCCCCGCGGTCGCCCTACTCGGCGAGAAGGCCACACCGGAGGCCGTCGCCAGGGTCAACGAGCTCTACGGCTTCGACGAACCCCTCATCCAGCAGTACTTCACCTGGATCGGGCGACTCCTCCAGGGCGACTTCGGAACGTCCATCCAGACGAACCGCCCCGTCGTCGAGGAGTTCATGCGCCGCTTCCCGGCGACGCTCGAGCTGAGCGTCATGGCGCTGATCTTCGCGATCGGCGTCGGCATCCCGCTCGGATACTGGGCTGCCCGCCGTCACGGCAAGCTCACCGACCACGCGTCGGTGGTGCTGAGCCTGATCGGTATCACCATCCCGGTGTTCTTCCTGGCGTTCATCCTGAAGTACGTCTTCGCCGTGCAGCTCGGATGGCTGCCGTCGGACGGCCGTCAGGATCCGCGAATAGACGCCACCCATCCCACCGGGTTCTACGTGTGGGACGGCATCATCACGGGCGAGTTCGATGCTTCGTGGGATGCGATCCTGCATCTGATCCTCCCGGCGCTCGCGCTGGGCACGATCCCGCTCGCGATCATCGTCCGCATCACCAGGGCCAGCGTCCTGGAGGTGCAGAACGCGGACTACGTGCGCACCGGACGGGCGAAGGGCGTCGGATCCCCGACTCTGCGCAACCGCTTCATCCTGCGCAACGCCATGCTGCCGGTGATCACGACGATCGGCCTGCAGACCGGACTCCTGATCTCGGGCGCCGTGCTCACCGAGACCGTGTTCGCGTTCCCCGGCATCGGCTCGTTCCTCGCGAGGGCGATCTTCACGCGGGACTTCCCGGTGCTCCAGGGATTCATCATCTTCATCGCCATCGCGTACGCGCTGATCAACCTGGCGGTCGATGTCTCCTACAGCTTCATCGACCCGAGAGTGAGGGTGCAGTGATGTCCCTCGTCATCGTCCGAAAGGAGGCGGTCTCATGAGCATCGCGCTCCCACCCGCCCAGGGCCCATCGGCCGAGAGCGGCGGCAATATCGACACCGTCGCGATCGCCCAGGCCGACCTCAAGAAGGGCTCCGGCGGTTTCTGGCGGGATGTGTTCCGCCGGCTCCGTCGCAATCCGACCGCGTGGATCGGCGCGGTCATCGTGCTGCTGTTCCTCCTGGTCGCCGCTCTCGCTCCGTGGCTCGCCCCCTACCCGGAGACGGCGCTGCCCGGCGCGAAGTACATCACGCCGACCTACATCCCGGGTCCGGGTGAGGTGCCGGGGTTCCCGTTGGGACTCGACCGTTTCGGTGGCGACGTGCTGTCCAAGCTCATCTGGGGTGCGCAGGCCTCCCTCATGATCGGCGTCATCTCCACCGCCATGGGACTCGTCGGCGGCATGATCCTGGGGCTCCTGGCCGGCACGTTCGGCGGGTGGGTCGACACCCTGATCATGCGCGTCGTCGACATCATCCTCTCGGTACCGAACCTGCTGCTGGCGGTGTCGATCGCCGCGATCCTCGGGCAGACCCCGTTCGCGGTGATGATCGCGATCGGTGCGTCTCAGGTGCCCATCTTCGCCCGACTGCTCCGTGCGTCGATGCTGCAGCAGCGCTCGAGCGACTACGTGCTCTCGGCGCAGACGCTCGGCCTCGGCCGCGGCAGCATCACGATGTCGCACGTGCTGCCGAACGCCATCGGCCCCGTGATCGTCCAGGGCACCCTGACGCTCGCGACCGCTGTGATCGATGCGGCCGCGCTGTCGTTCCTCGGTCTCGGCGGAGGCGGCCCCGCGAGTGCCGAGTGGGGGCGCATGCTCACGTACGCGCAGGCCGAGCTCGCGATCGCGCCGTGGCTGGCGTTCCTCCCCGGAATCTGCATCGCGGTCACCGCGCTCGGCTTCACCCTGCTGGGCGAAGCGCTGCGTGAGGCGATGGATCCACGCACGAGGGCACGATGAACGCCCGCGACGAAGGCGCGATGCGCGCCGCGAAGGAGAATCAGATGTCCACCGAGCCGTTGCTGGCGGTCCAGGGGCTCGCCGTCGACTTCGCCACCATGGACGGCGTCGTGCACGCCGTGGAGGGTGTCGACCTCGAGATCCGACCCGGCGAGACCGTCGCGATCGTGGGCGAGTCCGGTTCGGGCAAGTCGACGACGGCCATGGCCATCATCGGTCTGCTCGCCGGGGGAGGGAAGATCGCGTCCGGCAGCATCCGGCTCGACGGGAAGGAGATCTCCCACGCGCCGGAGCACGAACTGCGCACGATCCGCGGTCGCGACATCGGCCTCGTGCCGCAGGACCCGATGTCGAACCTGAACCCGGTCGCGAAGATCGGCACGCAGGTGGCCGAGACGCTGCTCGCGCACGGGCTCGCCACGCGGCAGAACGTGCAGGCGAAGGTGGTCGAGGCGTTGACCGCCGCCGGCCTCCCCGATCCGGAGCGGCGCGCCAAGCAGTATCCGCACGAGTTCTCCGGCGGCATGCGTCAGCGCGCGCTGATCGCGATCGGGCTGGCGTGCAAGCCGCGGCTGCTGATCGCCGACGAGCCGACCAGTGCGCTCGACGTCACGGTGCAGCAGACGATCCTCGACCAGATCGCCGCGATGACCCGCGAGCTGGGAACGGCCGTGCTGCTCATCACGCACGACCTGGGCCTCGCCGCCGAGCGAGCCGAGCGGGTGATCGTGATGCACCGGGGCAAGGTCGTCGAGCAGGGAGACGCGCGACAGATCCTCGAGGATCCGCAGCATGAGTACACGAAGTCGCTCGTGCAGGCGGCCCCATCGGTCGCTGTCGCCCGGCTGCAACCTCAGGCGTTCCAAGTAAAGGAACAGGTGGCCGGAGCAGACGCCTCCAGCGCGGCGGCACCGGTCGACAACATCGTCGAGATCGAGAACCTCACCAAGGTGTACCCGGTGCGGGGGCGCGGCGAGGACTTCGTGGCCGTCGATGACGTCTCGCTGGTGATCCCGCGCGGGGAGACCGTGGCGATCGTGGGGGAGTCCGGCTCGGGCAAGACCACGACCGCGCGGATGCTGCTCAAGGTGATCGAGCCCACGAGCGGGCTGATCCGCTACGAGGGCAAGGACATCGCGTCGCTGAGCAAGGCGGAGACGAAGGCGTTCCGGCAGCAGGTGCAGCCGATCTTCCAGGATCCGTACTCGAGCCTGAACCCGATGTTCACGATCGAACGTCTGATCGCCGAGCCGCTCGACTTCTACAAGCGGGGGAGCAGCGCCGACCGGCGAAAGCGCGTCCGGCAGCTGCTCGACGACGTGGCGCTGCCGCAGTCGATGCTGCGCCGGTATCCGTCCGAACTGTCCGGCGGGCAGCGGCAGCGTGTCGCGATCGCCCGGGCGCTCGCGCTGTTTCCCGATCTGATCGTGTGCGACGAGCCGGTGTCGGCGCTGGACGTGCTGGTGCAGGACCAGATCCTGAAGCTGCTCGGCGACCTGCAGAGCGAGTACGGGCTGAGCTACCTCTTCATCTCGCACGACCTCGCGGTGGTGCGCCTCATCAGCGATTACGTGTGCGTGATGAAGGACGGCAAGCTCGTCGAGGCGGCGACCTCGGAGGAGATCTTCACCAACCCACGCGACCCGTACACGCGGCGTCTGTTGGCGTCGATCCCGGGCAACGAGCTGAACATCGCGTCCTGACATCGCCGGGTCGGCCGAGCGCCGACCCGGCGATCGGATGCTCATACCGCAGCATCCGAGATTGGTCAAGGATTGAGGTTGCCATGTCGCACAATCGTGCGTATAGTTGGTAGTTGCGCTCGCTTCTCCCTGCCCTCATATGGTGGTCGGCATCTGTTGAGTTCCCGGGCGCACACTCCACCTGACGACAAAGGAATCGAGAAGCCCTGCGGGGCTCACGGAGGTTATTCCCTTGGCTGCTGCTCGCAACGCATCCACATCCACCACCACCAAGAACGGACGCGGAGCTTCCCGTCTTTCGTTCGCCAAGATCTCCGACACGCTGACTGTCCCAGACCTTCTTGCCCTGCAGACCGAGTCCTTCGGTTGGCTGGTCGGAAACGACGCCTGGAAGGCGCGCGTCGCCGAGGCCAAGAAGCAGGGTCGGACCGACGTCAACGAGAACAGCGGTCTCGGCGAGATCTTCGAGGAGATCTCTCCGATCGAGGACCTCGGCGAAACGATGCAGCTGTCGTTCACGAACCCGTACCTCGAGCCGGAGAAGTACTCGATCGAGGAGTGCAAGGAGCGTGGCAAGACCTACGCCGCTCCGCTGTACGTCGAGGCCGAGTTCATGAACCACCTCACGGGTGAGATCAAGACCCAGACGGTCTTCATGGGCGACTTCCCGCTGCAGACCGACAAGGGCACGTTCATCATCAACGGCTCCGAGCGCGTCGTCGTCTCGCAGCTCGTGCGCTCGCCGGGTGTCTACTTCGACAAGACCCCTGACAAGACGTCCGATAAGGACATCGTGTCGGCTCGCGTCATCCCGAGCCGTGGTGCATGGCTCGAGTTCGAGATCGACAAGCGCGACCAGGTCGGCGTGCGCGTCGACCGCAAGCGCAAGCAGTCGGTCACGGTCTTCCTCAAGGCGCTGGGCATGACCAGCGAGGAGATCCTCGCCGAGTTCGCCGGCTACACCTCGATCGAGGAGACGCTCGCGAAGGACACGATCGTCACGAAGGAAGATGCCCTCCGCGACATCTACCGCAAGCTCCGTCCGGGCGAGCAGGTGGCCGCCGAGGCTGCCCGCGCGCTGCTGGACAACTTCTACTTCAACCCGAAGCGCTACGACCTGGCCAAGGTCGGTCGTTACAAGATCAACCACAAGCTGGGCCTGGACCAGCCGCTGAACTCGTCGGTGCTCACCGTCGAAGACATCGTGGCCACGATCAAGTACCTCGTCCGTCTGCACGCAGGCACCGAGGAGACCTTCTCGGGCATCCGCGGTGGCAAGAAGGCCGAGATCCGTCTCGCGACCGACGACATCGACAACTTCGGCAACCGTCGCATCCGCGCGGTCGGCGAGCTGATCCAGAACCAGGTCCGCACCGGTCTGTCCCGCATGGAGCGCGTCGTCCGCGAGCGCATGACCACGCAGGACATCGAGGCCATCACGCCGCAGACCCTGATCAACGTGCGCCCCGTCGTCGCCGCGATCAAGGAGTTCTTCGGAACGTCGCAGCTGTCGCAGTTCATGGACCAGAACAACCCGCTCGCGGGTCTGACGAACAAGCGTCGTCTCTCCGCGCTCGGCCCCGGTGGTCTCTCGCGTGACCGCGCCGGTGTCGAGGTCCGTGACGTCCACCCGTCGCACTACGGCCGCATGTGCCCCATCGAGACGCCTGAAGGCCCGAACATCGGTCTGATCGGTGCTCTCGCGACGTTCGCGCGCATCAACTCGTTCGGTTTCATCGAGACCCCGTACCGCAAGGTCACCGGTGGCGTCGTCACCGATCAGATCGACTACCTGACGGCTTCCGAAGAGGTCGACTTCAACATCGCGCAGGCCAACGCCCCGCTCGATGCCAAGGGTCGCTTCATCGAGAGCCACGTCCTGGCCCGCCCCAAGGGCGGCAGCGGCGAGGTCGACATGTTCCTTCCGGAGGACATCGGCTACATCGACGTCTCCCCGCGCCAGATGGTGTCGGTCGCGACCTCGCTCGTGCCCTTCCTCGAGCACGACGACGCACAGCGCGCCCTCATGGGTGCCAACATGCAGCGTCAGGCTGTGCCGCTGCTGCGCAGTGACTCGCCGCTCGTCGGAACCGGTATGGAGGGCTACACGGCCATCGACGCCGGTGACGTGCTCACCGCCGACAAGGCCGGTGTCGTCTCCGAGGTCTCCGCGGACCGCGTCGTCGTCATGCTCGACGAGGGTGGAACGCAGGAGTACCACCTGCGCAAGTTCGACCGCTCGAACCAGGGCACGTCGTACAACCAGAAGGTCGTCGTCAACGAGGGCGACCGGGTCGAGGTCGGAGAGGTCGTCGCTGACGGTCCCGCGACCGAGAACGGTGAGCTGGCCCTCGGAAAGAACCTCCTCGTCGCGTTCATGACGTGGGAAGGCTACAACTTCGAGGACGCGATCATCCTGAGCCAGGACCTGGTGAAGGACGACACCCTCTCCTCGATCCACATCGAGGAGTACGAGGTCGATGCCCGCGACACCAAGCTCGGCAAGGAGGAGATCACCCGTGACCTCCCCAACGTCAGCCCGGAGCTGCTGAAGGACCTCGACGAGCGCGGCATCATCCGCATCGGCGCCGAGGTCCGCCCCGGCGACATCCTCGTCGGCAAGGTCACGCCGAAGGGTGAGACCGAGCTGTCGGCCGAGGAGCGTCTGCTCCGCGCGATCTTCAACGAGAAGAGCCGCGAGGTCCGCGACACGTCCCTGAAGGTGCCTCACGGCGAGCAGGGCACGATCATCGCCGTCAAGGAGTTCAACGCCGAGGACGGCGACGACGAGCTCGGCTCCGGCGTGAACCGCCGCGTCGTGGTCTACATCGCCCAGAAGCGCAAGATCACCGAGGGTGACAAGCTCGCCGGCCGTCACGGCAACAAGGGTGTCATCGCGAAGATCCTCCCGATCGAGGACATGCCGTTCATGGCGGACGGTACCCCGGTCGACATCGTGCTGAACCCGCTCGGTATCCCCGGTCGAATGAACTTCGGTCAGGTCCTGGAGACCCACCTCGGGTGGATCGCCAAGCAGGGCTGGAAGGTCGAGGGCACCCCGGAGTGGGCGTCTCGTCTGCCGGAGCAGGCCTTCGAGGCGGCTCCCGGTACGAAGGTCGCCACCCCGGTGTTCGACGGTGCGAGCGAGGAGGAGATCGCCGGTCTCCTCGACGTGACCACCCCGACCCGCGACGGCGTGCGCCTGATCGACTCCACCGGAAAGGCCCAGATGTTCGACGGCCGCTCGGGTGAGCCGTTCCCGGCTCCGATCTCGGTCGGCTACATGTACATCCTGAAGCTGCACCACCTGGTCGACGACAAGATCCACGCACGCTCCACGGGTCCGTACTCGATGATCACCCAGCAGCCGCTCGGTGGTAAGGCGCAGTTCGGTGGACAGCGCTTCGGTGAGATGGAGGTGTGGGCCCTCGAGGCCTACGGCGCCGCATACGCGCTCCAGGAGCTCCTCACGATCAAGTCCGACGACATCCTCGGCCGCGTCAAGGTGTATGAGGCGATCGTCAAGGGCGAGAACATCCAGGAGCCCGGCATCCCCGAGTCCTTCAAGGTGCTCATGAAGGAGATGCAGTCGCTCTGCCTGAACGTCGAGGTCCTCTCGGCCGACGGCACGCTGGTCAACCTCCGCGACACCGACGATGAGGCGTTCCGCGCCGCAGAGGAACTCGGTATCAACATCTCCAGCCGCTTCGAGGCCGCCTCGATCGACGAGATCTAATCCGCTGGTGTGCTCGGGAGCCCCGCTCCCGAGCACACCACAGCAGACTTCTCAAAAAGAATTCCGACACAGGAGAATCAGTGCTCGAGTCAAACACTTTCGATGAGCTTCGCATCGGCCTGGCCACTGCGGACCACATCCGCGCGTGGTCGTACGGTGAGGTCAAGAAGCCCGAAACCATCAACTACCGCACCCTGAAGCCGGAGAAGGATGGTCTCTTCGGAGAGCAGATCTTCGGCCCGTCCCGCGACTGGGAGTGCGCCTGCGGCAAGTACAAGCGTGTCCGCTTCAAGGGCATCGTCTGCGAGCGCTGCGGCGTGGAGGTCACCAAGAGCTCCGTCCGTCGTGAGCGCATGGGTCACATCGAGCTCGCCGCTCCCGTCACCCACATCTGGTACTTCAAGGGTGTGCCCTCGCGTCTCGGCTACCTGCTCGACATGGCGCCGAAGGACCTCGAGAAGGTCATCTACTTCGCCGCCTACATGGTCATCTCGGTCGACGAGGATGCTCGTCACCGCGACCTGGGCACGCAGGAGAACAACATCCGTCTCGAGCTGAAGACGCTCGGCGACCGCCGCGACTCCAAGATCGCGGAGCGCCTGGCCAAGCTGGAGGAGGAGCTCGCTGCTCTCGAGGCAGAGGGCGCCAAGGCCGACGCCAAGAAGAAGGTGAAGGACGCCGCCGAGAAGGAGATGTCCCTCATCCGCAAGGGTGCCGACGAGCAGATCGCCAAGCTCGAGCGCGTGTGGGAAGACTTCCGCACCCTCGAGGTCGGTGCACTGCGCCCGGAGGACGACGTCTTCCACGAGCTGCAGGACCGCTTCGGTCAGTACTTCGAGGCCTACATGGGCGCCGAGTCGATCCAGCGTCGCCTCGCGGCGTTCGACCTGGTCGCCGAGGCGGAGAACCTGCGTCTGCAGATCTCCGAGGGCAAGGGCCAGCGCAAGATCCGTGCGATCAAGCGCCTCAAGGTCGTCAGCTCGTTCCTCGAGACCGGCATGAGCCCGGCCGCGATGGTCCTCGACGTCGTCCCGGTCATCCCGCCGGAGCTGCGCCCGATGGTCCAGCTCGACGGTGGCCGTTTCGCCACCTCCGACCTGAACGACCTGTACCGCCGCGTCATCAACCGCAACAACCGTCTTCGTCGTCTGATCGACCTCGGTGCCCCCGAGATCATCGTCAACAACGAGAAGCGCATGCTGCAGGAGGCCGTCGACGCACTGTTCGACAACGGTCGCCGTGGTCGTCCCGTCACCGGTACCGGAAACCGTGCCCTGAAGTCCCTCAGCGACATGCTGAAGGGTAAGCAGGGTCGCTTCCGTCAGAACCTGCTCGGCAAGCGCGTCGACTACTCCGGCCGTTCGGTCATCATCGTCGGCCCGCAGCTGAAGCTGCACCAGTGTGGTCTGCCCAAGCAGATGGCTCTGGAGCTCTTCAAGCCGTTCGTCATCAAGCGTCTGATCGACCTCGGTCACTCGCAGAACATCAAGGCCGCCAAGCGCGCGGTCGAGCGCACCCGTCCCGAGGTCTGGGACGTGCTCGAGGAGATCATCCGTGAGCGTCCGGTTCTGCTGAACCGTGCACCCACGCTGCACCGCCTCGGCATCCAGGCGTTCGAGCCGCAGCTCGTCGAGGGCAAGGCCATCCAGCTGCACCCGCTCGTCTGCGCGGCGTTCAACGCCGACTTCGACGGTGACCAGATGGCTGTGCACCTGCCGCTGTCGGTCGAGGCTCAGGCCGAGGCCCGCGTGCTGATGCTCGCGTCGAACAACATCCTGAAGCCGTCGGACGGCCGTCCGGTCACCCTGCCTTCGCAGGACATGATCATCGGTCTGCACCACCTGACCACGGTCAAGGAGGGCGCAGCCGGTGAGGGCCGTGCATTCGGTTCGGTGGGCGAGGCGATCCTGGCCAAGGACGAGGGCACCCTCGACCTGCAGGCGAAGATCCGCATCCGCATCCCGGGTCTGACCTTCCTCGAGGGCGAAGCTCCCGAGGGCTACGAGCGCCACGGTCTCGTCGACGCTTCGCTGGGTCAGGCGATCTTCAACGACACGCTGCCCAAGGGCTACCCGTTCGTCCGCGAGCAGGCTGACAAGAACAAGCTGTCGCAGATCGTCAACAAGCTGGCCGAGGAGTACCCCAAGGTCGAGACCGCTGCATCGCTGGACCGCATCAAGGACGCCGGCTTCTACTGGGCCACGCGCTCCGGTGTGACCGTCGCCCTGAGCGACATCCTCACCCCGCCGAACAAGGCGGAGATCGTCGCCGGCTACGAGAAGCAGGCCGCGAAGGTCCAGTCGCAGTACGAGAAGGGTCTGACGACCGACTCCGAGCGTCGCCAGGAACTCATCAAGATCTGGACCGAGGCGACCGACGAGGTCCAGGCCGCGATGAAGGCGAACTTCCCGGAGGACAACACCATCAACCGCATGGTGTCCTCGGGCGCCCGTGGTAACTGGCTGCAGATCCGGAACATCGCCGGTATGCGTGGTCTGGTGAACAACCCCAAGGGTGAGATCATCCCGCGTCCGATCATCTCCTCGTACCGCGAGGGTCTGTCGGTTGCGGAGTACTTCATCGCGACGCACGGTACCCGTAAGGGTCTGGCCGACACCGCTCTGCGTACCGCCGACTCGGGTTACCTGACCCGTCGTCTGGTGGATGTCTCGCAGGACGTCATCATCCGCGAAGAGGACTGTGGCACGTCGAAGGGCCTCGAGCTCCCGATCGCCGCTCCGAACTCGCAGGGCGAGCTGGTGCGCGACGCGAACGTCGAGAACTCGGTGTTCGCTCGTACGCTGGCCTCCGACGTGGTCGACAGCAAGGGCGAGGTCCTCGCCTCTGCCGGCGACGACGTGGGTGACGTGCTCATCGACAAGCTGGTCGCTCTGGGCGTCGAGACCATCAAGGTGCGCTCGGTCCTGACCTGCGACTCCGCCGTCGGTGTCTGCGCGCAGTGCTACGGCCGTTCGCTCGCGACGGGTAAGACCGTCGACATCGGCGAGGCCGTCGGCATCATCGCGGCCCAGTCGATCGGTGAGCCCGGTACCCAGCTGACGATGCGTACCTTCCACACGGGTGGTTCGGCATCGGCGGATGACATCACGCAGGGTCTTCCCCGTGTGCAGGAGCTCTTCGAGGCGCGTACCCCCAAGGGCGCGTCGCCGATCGCCGAGGCCGATGGCCGCATCGCGATCGACGAGACCGACAAGGGCAAGAAGGTCATCCTCACGCCCGACAGCGGCGAAGAGCCGGTCATCTACCCGGTGCTGAAGCGTGCGACGCTTCTCGTCGAGGACGGGCAGCACGTCACGGTCGGTCAGCCGATCCTGGTGGGCACGCTCGACCCCAAGGAGATCATGCGCGTCATGGGTGCTCGCGAGGTGCAGCGTTACCTCGTCGGCGGCGTCCAGGGCGTGTACCGCTCGCAGGGTGTGCCGATCCACGACAAGCACATCGAGGTCATCGTCCGTCAGATGCTCCGCAAGGTCACGGTCGTCGATCACGCCGACACGAACCTGCTGCCGGGTGAGATGGTCGACCTCAAGCGCTACCAGTCGATCAACCGCGAGACCGTGGCAGAGGGCAAGCGCCCCGCGTCGGGCCGACCGGAGCTGATGGGTATCACGAAGGCGTCGCTCGCGACCGAGTCGTGGCTGTCGGCCGCCTCCTTCCAGGAGACGACCCGCGTGCTCACCGAGGCTGCGATGCAGGGCAAGCGTGACCCGCTGGTCGGTCTCAAGGAGAACGTCATCATCGGTAAGCTCATCCCCGCCGGAACCGGTCTCTCGAAGTACCGCGACGTCACGGTCGAGGCCACCGAGGAAGCCAAGAGCGAGCGCTACCCGAACCGGATCTTCGCATCCGACGGTGCGTACGCTGACGGCGACTTCGGCTACGTCGACTTCGACGCGTTCTCGACGGACGACATCACCCCCGGTACTTACAACTGAGTACTGAGTGATTGAGGAAGGCCCCGGGGTTCGCCCCGGGGCATTCTTCGTACCCTCGATGATCTGGCCGGTCCAGCCGAGTGCACGGCTTGCTGCCGAGCGCACGGCGTGTTCGCGCGGATAAGCCGTGCACTCGCCACGAAGCCGTGCACTCGGCGAGGGGGAAGCGGGGGCGATAGTGTCGGCGGGTGAGCAACGAGACGCCTTCCGCCCGGTCCGTGGTCGTCATCGGCGATGCCTTGATCGACGAGATCCACGATGCCGCGGGGGTGCGTGAACTGGTCGGCGGGGCCGCGTTGAACGTCGCTGTGGGCCTGCGTCGACTGGGGATCGAGACCACCCTGATCGCCATGGTGGGCGACGATGAGGCCGGCGCACACATCCGCGAGTACCTCTCCGACCAGGGGGTGCGTCTGATCGCGAGCGAGGCTCCACTCGGCTCGTCGCGGGCGATCGTGCGACGGGCGGCGAACGGCGAGCCGGAGTACGTGTTCAACGAGGCGGCCCGGCAGCGCAGCATCCGGTATTCGGACGAAGCGCGAGCGGCGATCGCGGATGCCGGGCTCGTCGCGATCAGCTGCTTCCCCTTCGACGTGCCGACAGAGGTGGAGTCGCTGGTCGATGCTCTTGCCGATGCCCGTGTCGCCGTGGATCCGAATCCGCGCCTCGGGATGCTGCGCGATCGCGTCGAGTTCGTGCGCGGGTTCGAGCGACTCGCTGCGTCGGCAGTCATCGTCAAGGTCGGCGCCGACGACGCGGCGGTTCTCTACGACGGCGATCTCGATGCGCTGCGCCGCCGGCTTCGCGAGATCGGCGCCGCTGCGGTGCTGGCGACCGCGGGTGCCGATGGCGCCACGCTCGACACGGAAGCGGGCATTGTGTCCGCGCCGATCACCACGCTCGCGGGTGACGTGATCGACACGGTGGGCGCGGGAGATGCGACGCTCGCAGCTGTTGCTGAAGGGCTGGTGTCCAACTCGCCGACTGCGCTGGGGGAGTGGCGGGTGCTCCTTCTCCGCGCCATGGATATCGCGGCCGCGACGTGTCGCGCGGAGGGCGGACTGTTGCGCACTCCGGAGTCGTTGGCAGACGCCCAGCGCGGGGTCTGGGGCAGCTGACGGTTCGATTTCTTCGACCCGCCTCGGGCAGGTATGCTTGTCTTTCGTGCCCCCGGTTGGCTGTTCAAGTCGGACGGGTGCGCTCTGGCGAGTTACCCAAGCGGCCAAAGGGATCTGACTGTAAATCAGACTGCTCAGCATTCGGGGGTTCGAATCCCTCACTCGCCACCATCTTGCAGTGCTCTCGGATCTCTCGGGTGATGTTCTTGTAACTCACCCAGACAGAGATGCCGAAGAAGAGCCGCCGGGATTCTCGGCGGCTCTTCTGCTTTTTCTGGCGTCGCGCAAACGGCTCGACAAGGCCGTTCTTGGCTCGGTCCGCGCTACGTCAACCGCGTCGGCTCTCGACTTCCGCCACGGGACGCACGTCCACCCGATCCCTGTCCCGCACCGGCCGAACTGCGTGCACGGCCAACAGCACAAGCAACGGCATGAGGTGGAAGGCCGCGAGCGTGGCGGCGTCGCGAGCGATGCCGTGGAAAGGATCACCGTCGTCCAAGGGGCCCGCGGAGGCTCCGTTCAAGAGCACGTATCCGAGGATGGAGATGGCGAGAGTGCCGACCGCGACGAGCGTGAGCGCGATGCTCCGTGTTCGCAGGGGAGTGTCCCGATTCTCGAATGCTCCACTCATGAAGAGCAGCGGAAGCGTGGCGAGCAACGTCACGGGGATGCTGCCCATCTGCAGGATCGCGAGCCAGTACAAGGCGGCCCCCACGGTGGGCGACGGCATGTTCAGCACGCTGCTGAGCTGCGCGCATGTTCCCCCGATCCACGAGGCGGCGATGACGCAGATCCAGACGATGGCGGGCATGAGATCGGCTCCTTATCCGTCGAGTCCTCAGGACTTAGGAGAATTGTTCCAGATGTTGTTGACGCAGCCCCAGCGGGTGGGCGGCCGCTTTCGCGGTCATCAGAGCGAAGATGAAGGCGGGTGAGGCAGCCTCGGCCTGACGGGGTTGTTCGGTCTCCGAGCCCGCGTCGAAGTGCTCTGCATTCGGTCGGCGCCCGCTACAGTCTGAGGCGAACCCCTACGAGAGGCAGCACCGATGGCCGATGAAGCAAGGCTCGCCCAGCTCGAGAAGGAACATCTCGAACTCGTCCTGCGGCGGTTCGATCGCAAAGACGCATGGGAGCTCGGACGTGCCATCGCAGAACGGGCACTCGCAGCTGGTCATCCGGTCGCCGTCGACGTGCGCACCTCGTCAGGGATCCTGTTCCACGCGTCGCTGCCGGGCGCGACCGCCGATAACGACTCCTGGGTGCAGAAGAAGGCCGCGACTGCCCTCCGCTTCGACACCAGCACCGCGCTGCTGGAAGCGCGAATCGAGAACGGCGGGCGCGACATGCACGAACCGGGGTGGCTCGATCCCTCCGAATACGCCGTCGCCGGCGGTGCTGTCCCCATCCGCGTGGAGGGTGTGGGTGTCGTCGCGGTCGCGACGATGTCGGGGTTGCCGTCTGCGCAGGACCACGACAACGTCGTCGACGGCATCCGCGGGCTCGGACTCCTCGCGGAATAACGCCTCAGGCCCCGCTGCCGGTCAATGCTCGGGCGGCGTGACGCAGAGATGGTCGGCCCGCATCGGCGGGCCGACCATCTCCTCTTGATCGGATCAGCGCAGCTTGACGTCGATCGTCTCGGTGAACGGGTCGATGTCGATGTTGGTCGTGATCGCGTAGCCGGAACCGGACGCGCCCGTGGGGCGGAACTGGATGCGGATGTTGGTGATGTCGTTCGCGGTGATGATGCCCGTGATCGAGCCGTCGGGGTTGGTCGTGACCACGATGCCGATGGCGTTGGTGAGCACCAGGGTGACGCCGGGCTGCGGAACGATCGTGACGTTGGTGCCGGCGGGGAGCAGGGCGAGGTTCCCGTCCGCGTCGCTGCCCTCCACCGTGAAGTTGGTGACGTTGCCGCTGACGACGCTCACGGTCGCGCCGGTCGCCCAGAACGTGGCGGGCGGCGCCGTGGTGGATGCCGCGGCCAGCGGAGTGGCGACCGCCACAGCGACGACCGGCACCGACCACGCTGCGCCCTTGACGAGCGTCCGGCGCGAGAGGCCCTGAGTGTCGAGTTCTTCCTGCATTTTCGTTCCTTGTCCGGCTCAGACGAGCCCTCTGTTTCGTGGGCTCTCTGTCGTCCCTCGGTAAGGAGTCGAAGCGCAGGCGGACGTGACGCGAGGAGGCCATATAAGGGGGTCCGCGTCGCTCTCTCGGCCATTCCGAAACTTTTTCCTCGGCATCGCGTCACTTTCGGGAACCGCCGGACTCCTTCCAGGTGTATCGACGCACAGGCGTCCACACCGGAGGCATCGGCGTCCAATCGAGGGGATTCGGAACAGATGAATGAGAACGAGGTAGCAGTCGCAGGGCGTGGCCTGTCGCGAAGGACGATCGTGAAGGGTGCAGCATGGTCGCTGCCCGTGATCGCCGCCGCCGTGGCAACACCGTTGGCGGCCGCGTCGACGGCGAACTGCACGGCGACGGTCAGCACGAGCACCGCCACGTACTCGCGGCTGAGCGCCACTTCGGCCGTGTTCACGTGGACCGACATCTTCGGCGACGGCAAGGACTTCACGCTCACGCTCAACGCCGTGCCCAACGGGGCGGCCAACATGACCATCAACACGACGAACAACTTCGTTCTGGATTCCAGCACGCAGGGCAATGAGTCGCTGCCCAGCGTGCGGTTGTCGCTCGACACCGTGAACCTCAACAACATCGGCGGAGGCGAGCGGGTGACATTCAGCTTCGCCCTGGATGGCGCGCCCACCATCGTCGAGAACTTGACGTACAAGATCAAGGACATCGACGGCTTCCAGGCAGTCGATGCCCTCGGCGGCGCAGAGCGCGTCTACCTTTCGGCGGGGGCCGGGACCGGCGTCTACAACTCCGACTGGATCCGCGGACAGGGGACGGCCGCCAACCCGTGGCGGCCGTTCACCGGCGCCCCGAACGTCGAGGTCATTCCCACCAACACGGGAGGCAACATCGCGGTCACCGCAGCGACGGTCGGTGCATTCGACCTCACCTTCGTCGCCAACAACTCGGGTCGTGCCGGCACGGATCGGCCGAACCAGAACATCTGGGTGGGCCCGTTCAGCTTCACCGCGGTGAACCCCGCCTGCCTCGCATGATGCCGTCGAGGAGGTCGACTCGGTCGGCGGGATGGGTCGCAGGGGCGATGCTCGTCCTCGGTGCGCTCATCGCACCCGCGGGCGTCAGCGCCGCAGCAGCCGCAGAGGTCGCCCCGGGGGACTCCGTCTACGTCGGCAGCAAGGAAGGCTACAGCGGTACGGGGGTCTTCCCGATCTGGTCTGAGGGGATCCCGAGCGGGGATCCTGACCTGTGGGCGTATTGCCTCGAGAACCAGGTGACGGCGCAGACGGGCCGGGTAGGCACTGTCGGCGACGGCGGCGACTTCCTCGGCAGCAACTACTTCGTGGATCCTGCCGTGCAGGGGAAGGTGCTGTGGGTGCTCGCCCACAGCTATCCCGCGGTGAGCCTCGCAGATCTCGCAGCGTCGGCCGGGGTCGCGCAGATCTCGCGGAACGATGCGATCGAGGCCACGCAGTATGCGATCTGGCGCTATACGGACCTCACGTTCGATGCCGCGTGGCCATGGGAGACGCCGGACTCGGAGGCGGCCTACTGGTACCTCGTGAACGGCGCGAACGCGAGTCCAGGGCTGACCCCGGAGGATCTCGAGGTCACGGCCACTGTGACGGCGCCGGATGCGGCGCAGGTCGCGGGGACCCTCATCGGACCGTTCGTCGTGAACACCAACCGGGCCTCGGCCTCCGTCTCCGTCGATCCCGCCGTGGCGGTCACCGACGTGAACGGGGCGGCAGTGGCCCTCGACGCGGTCGTCGACGGTCAGGAACTATATCTGGACCTGCGCGCTTCGACGGCAGCGGGCAGCGCGACCGTCCGTGTCACGGCCGAGGGATCGAGCAGCACCGGCATGGTGGTCTCGGTACCGAACGTGCCGGGTGGGACGCCCACTGCGGAGGACCACGCGCAGTCGATCATCCTGGTGGCGCCCGCGGCGACGCAGACGACGGGGGAGGCCACTGTGGAGTGGGCCGCTCAGCCCGGTGCCGCGGAGCCGGTGATCGCGACGTCGCTGGTCGACGCCGCCGACGGTGACCGGGCGCTGGGATGGAACGGGGGAACGGTGATCGATACCGTCGCCTACCAGAACCTGATTCCGGGCACCGTGTACACGGTCTCGGGTGAGCTGATGCGCAAGTCCGACGGTCAGCCGACCGGTATCACGGGTTCGACGACGTTCACTCCGACGACCGCGAACGGCTCTGTGGGCGTGACTCTCGTCGTGCCGGAGGGCTTCGCCGGAGACGTGCTCGTGGCCTTCGAGGAGCTCTTCGAAGGTCCGGAGGCCTCCGGCGAGCCGGTGGCGGAGCACAAGGACATCGACGACCCCGCGCAGACGGTCACGGTGGCGCCGGCCCCGGAAGCGCCGGCGCCGTTCATCGGGACCTCGCTGGTCGACGCCGCTGACCAGGACCACGTTCTGGCTGCCGGCGGCGGGACGCTCATCGACACGATCGCCTACCGCAACCTCACGCCGGGTACCGAGTACACGGTCACGGGCGTGCTGATGGACAAGGCGAACAACGAGTCGACGGGCATCACGGGATCGACCACGTTCACGCCGACGACTGCGGACGGCTCGGTCGAGGTGTCGTTCCGCGTCACGGGGGAGTTCGCCGGCACGGTGCTGGTGGCATTCGAGAGGCTCTTCGTCGGCCGAGATGTCACCGGCGACCCTGTCGCGGTGCACACCGACATCGATGACGCGGCGCAGACGGTCGCGGTCGACGCGGCGGGTTCCGGTGTTCCCACGACACCGGCTCCGGGCGGGGAGGGAAACCTCGCGGTCACCGGTGCCCCGGCGCCGATAGCGAGCATCGCTGCCGCAGTGCTCGCTGTTCTGGCCGGTGCGGTTCTGATGCTGGCGAGGCGACGCAGGCTCGACGCCTGACCGGTTCTCCGACAGGACAGGGCCGCGGATATCTCCACTCCGCGGCCCTGTCCGCTGCCGCTAGTATGAGCGCAGCGCCGTCGTTGAACACGTGTTCAGATGTGGATCGATCGCGTGGGTCTGCCCGCGGTCAACTGCTCGTCGCAGATGAGCGGGCGTTCTTTCTGGAGGGGAAGGCGTGGAAGATTCTCGCGGCGATGCCGAACTCCTTCGTGCGCTTCGGGACGGCGATCAGGCAGCGTATGCCGTGCTGTGGGAGCGGCACATCGGCGCGGCGCTTCGCTACGCACACCGACTCTTCCCGTCGCGGGCCGAGGATCTCGCCTCCGAGGCGCTCCTGGCCATCTACCAGCAGGTGACGACCACCGGCTCCGGGCCCGAGTTCGCGTTCCGGTCGTACCTCAAGGCGGTGATCCGCAACACCGCGATCCGGTGGCGCAAGGATGCCGAGCACATCGACGACACGGTCGAGCCCGATCGGGCCGACTTCCGTGACGCGCTCAGCCTCGTCGAACGAGAGACGAACGCGCAGCAGTTCCTCGGGGCGTTCCAAGAGCTCCCCGAACGCTGGCAACGTGTGCTGTGGCTGACCGAGGTCGCTGATGTACCCCGCCCGGAGGTGGCGCGCGAGCTCGGCATCAAGCCCAACGCTGTCTCCGCCCTGCAACGCCGAGCCCGTTCCGGACTCAAGGTCCAGTGGCTCACGTCGCAGGTGCCGCTCGCGCTGAGAGACGACGAGGCTCACGTCGCCCGACTCCTCCCGCGACACCTCACCGAGCCGCTCGACGAGGCCGTGGCGCAGGAAGTGGCCGGGCACGTGTCGTCATGCGACGTGTGCGGCGAACTGCTCATCGGTCTTCGCAGCGACGCGCAGCGCCTGCATGGCGTCACCCTCTCTGCCGTCGGATTCGGCGCACTGGGAGTCATCCTGCCGTCCACCGGAGCATTCGCTCCCGGCACCGCGGTGGCGGCCGCGGTCATCGCCACCGGCGCAGGCGCGGGTCTTGCGAGCCTTCTGGCCGGCGGCCTGGGTGTGCTCACCGCCGGCACCTTGATACTCGGATCCTTCCTGCTCCCCGGAGCCGCGCCGGCAGCATCCACGCCCGCCGCCGAGGGGGACAAGACGTGGAGCGTGGCGCGGTCCGTTCCTCACGTCGGAGTGCCGGCACCCGTCGTCGGAGCGCCCGACGGGACGGTGGCCACGCCCGCACCGTCCGCATCGCCGTCGCCTCCCCGAACCGGACGCTGGAACTCCGACCCGGCGATCGACTCCATCGACCTCGTCAACGATCCGGATGCCCCGGGGCCGCTCAACCCCACGAGGCCGGGAACCGCGCCCGGGACGACACCCGACCCGGGGGAGACTCCGGGCTCGGCCCTCGGCCCCGGTGTCACCAGCCCCACGGCATCCTCCGGCTATCTCGCTCCGGTGGTGGCGGGCACTGCCACGCCAGGGTCGGCTGTCGCGATCGAGGTCGCCGGCCAGCGCTACACGCCAGCGGTCGCTGCCGACGGGAAGTGGTCCTTCGACTCTCGTGCCCTGGAGCTCGCCGCCGGCACGTATGACTATCGGGCCTGGGCGTTCGATGCCGCCGGGCAGTCCCCGGCCACGACAGGCACCTTCACGGTCCGTCCCATCGTCATCGAAGGGTTCGAGAACATCATCGGCACCGAAGACATGCAGGTGGAGGAGGCGAGGACAACGGGTGTGGTCATCGCCGCCACCGGCCCTGCGAACGGAACGATCTACGTCAGCACCATGCAGGGGCACTCGGCGATCATCCCGCTCGACGACACCGGGCACGCGGTGAAGCGGCTGCGGCTGAACTCCCGCGGTTGGTATTGGTTCACGTTCCGAGCCATGGACGCGGAGGGATTCATCGGGCCGATGGACGAACATCCGCTCGACGTCTACGACCCCGACATCATCTTCGACCCCTGGGGGCCGGGGCCGGAGGAGATGACGTTCGAACTCGTCGACCCCTGACGCTCCTCAGAGCAGTAGCTGTCACTCGTCCGTCGGGACGACCGGTCCACTGACGGCCAACGCGTACTGGGTGCCGTCCGAGCGACGTTCCACGAGCTGGTAATCCACGAGGTAGCGGCGGAGCACGGCGACATCTTCGGAATACGGCAGAAGTCGCGCATTCACCTCGCGTTCGGTCAGGACTTCGTCTGCTCCGAACACCCCTCTGGCGACCCAGGCGAGGAGCTCTCCGCGTTCTTCGAGGTTGGCCGGGTACTGGCGGATGCGCTTTCCGTCGACGAACCGCTCGATCCCCTGCCGCCGCGGCACGGGCGCCGATGCGAGGATCTCTCGGAACACGTCAGGCGCGAGCGCCTGGGTCTCCGCGTCGACCAGGCCGCTCTGCACGACCGCCTCCGTCACACGTCGGCGTCGAGACGGCGAGAGGCCTTCCACGGCTGATGTGAGAGTTCCGCCCAGCATCACCTCGGCGGCGACGCGGCGGGTCTCGGGGTTCGCGAACAGGGCGATCAGCGGGCGCCACGCGTGTGAGTCTTCCATCGCACCATCCTTCTTCCTCCGGGTCGCCCCCGCTCCCGCATCGAGCGGTGGGGACCTCCTGCAGGCTACTTCGTGTGCTCGTCTCGACGCGATATATGGGTGGCACCGAGGTCCTCCATCCGCCACACTGAGTCCCATGGGATCAGCGTTGACCACCATCGGACTGCCCGTCGCTCTCGGCATCATCATGCTGGGCCTCGGTCTCAGCCTCACCCTCGCCGACTTCGCGAGGGTTCTGAAGCAGCCGAAGGCGGTGATCATCGCGCTGCTCTGTCAGCTCGTCGTGCTGCCGGCCATCTGCTTCGGACTCGTGCTGGCGTTCCAACTCCCCCCGATCCTGGCCGTCGGCATGATGATGCTGGCCGCATCCCCGGGCGGGACCACCGCCAACCTCTACAGCCATCTGTTCCGCGGAGACATCGCGCTGAACATCTCGCTCACGGCGGTGAACTCGGTCATCGCGGTGATCACACTGCCGATCATCACCAACTTCGCCATCGCCTACTTCGAGCCGTTCGACGACCGGCTCGGCCTGCAGTGGTCGAAGGCCCTCGAGGTGTTCGCGATCGTGCTGCTGCCGGTCGCACTGGGCATGATCGTGCGGCGCTACTGGCCGAAGTTCGCCACCGGCATGGACAAGCCGGTGCGCATCGCCTCGGTGATCATCCTGATCGTCGTGATCGCGGGCGCGGTCGCCTCGAACTGGACGCTGCTGGTGGCCAACTTCACGCAGCTCGCCCTCATCACCGTGCTGTTCTGTCTGATCAGCCTGACCATCGGGTTCCTGATCCCACGGATGCTGCGGGTGGGGAAGCGGCAGGCGATCGCCACGTCGTTCGAGATCGGCATCCACAACGCGACGCTCGCGATCGTCATCGCGCAGTCCGTGCTCGGCTCGGTGGAGCTGAGCCTGCCCGCCGCCGTCTACGGGGTGCTGATGTTCTTCATCGCATTCGGCTTCGGCTTCCTCATCCGGGATCGATCGGGCGAGGGCGCTGAGGGCGTCGCGGCGCCTTCGGGTGCCACCCGTTCATAGACTGGAGCGATGCGACCGCTCACAGAGGCCGACGTCAGGTCATCGTTCGTCAATGCGGATGCCGATGAGCTGCGGACCATGGAGATGCCGCACGACTTCCTGCTCGTCGACTGGGACTACCTCGACTTCTTCGCCTGGCAGGATCCGAGCGCCACTCGCCGCGGCTATGTGCTGATCCCGCACGAGGACGGCGTCGTCGGCATCGTGCTCCGCGCCACCGAGCCGGGACGCGGACGCTCCGGCCTGTGCAACATCTGCCACACCATGCAGCCCGGCAACCAGATCGCGCTCCTCTCCGCTCGGCGCGCGGGCGAGGCGGGGCACCGAGGGGACTCGTTCGGCACGTACATGTGCGCCGACCTGTCCTGCCACGAGAACGTGCGCCTCGCGCATCCGCTCGCGCCCAACGAGATCAGGACGCCAGGACAGGTCGACTTCCGCCTCGACGGCACGCGGCGCCGGATGGAGCGCTTCGTCTCGCAGGTCTGGGAGCAGAACTGATCACGGTTACGCTGGACCACACGTCCTGCGCTCGAAGGAGAAGCCATGAGTGATGCCATCCTGTTCACCGTCGAAGAGGGTATGGCCCGGCTCACGCTGAACCGTCCCGCCCGGCTCAACGCGTTCAACGCCGACCTCGCCCACGCGTGGAAGGATGCGACCGCCGAGGCGACGTCGCGGCCCGACGTGAAGGCGATCCTGATCGATGCGGCAGGTCCGGCCTTCTGCGCCGGCGGCGACGTCATAGACATGGCCACGACGATGGGCGCATCCGGGGCGGAGATCACCGCGCTCGCCGAGGTGATCAACGCCGGTATCCGGTCGCTCACCGAGTCTTCGGTGCCCGTCGTCGCCGCCGCACATGGCACTACGGCCGGCGGAGGCCTCGGCATTCTGCTCTCCAGTGACTACGCCGTCGTCGGGTCGCGTTCCAAGCTCGGCAGCCTGTACGCGAACATCGGCCTGACTCCCGACCTCTCGGTCTCGGCGCAGCTCGCCAGGGCGGTCGGCCAGCGCCGCGCGCTGCAGCTCGTGCTCCAAGACCGGTTGCTGTCGGCAGCGGAGGCCGTGGAGTGGGGGCTCGTCGCCGAGTCGGTGGAAGGCGCGGACGGTGCTGCTGAGGCAGATGCCGTGCGGACCCGCGGCGAGGAGATCGCACGCTTCTGGCTCGCCGGAGCGGCCGACGCGTACGGACAGGCGAAGCGGCTCGTGCGCTCGCAGCCCGAGCGCTCGTTCGTCGAGCAGCTCACGGAAGAGGCGCGCTCGATCGGCGCAGCCCTGGAGACTCCGGATGCGCAGGCGAGGGTCGCGGCCTTCGCCGCCGCGTCCGCAAGGAAGTCGGGCTGACTTCTCCTCCCCCCGTCGGCGTGGAGTGAAGACTTCTCCTCAGCGCGGCGCTCGACCGTCGCCTGCGGCGATGCGCGTGGCAGGATGAAGGCATCGCCGCTCGACGAGAGGATCACCATGTCCCAGCCGGACATCACCACGCAGCCGCAGGGTGAGAAGAAGAATATGTCGCTGCTGATCAGAGGGTCCCTCTGGATCGCCATCGGGGCACTGATCGCCGCGGCGCTCGTGTGCGTCATCTGGGTGCTCGTGGGGGATCAGGACGGGCTGATCGGACGAGCTTTCCTCACGATCCTGCTCCTTGCGGCCTTCGCAGGGATCGCGATCCTCGAGGCGGGCCTCGCCCCGAATCGCCCTGACTGGCTGCAACTGGCCAGCATGGTGAGCTGGATCGTCGCGCTGCTCGTCGGCGCCGTCAAGATCTGGCTCCCCGAAGACGGCATGTTCTTCGGAGCCGAGCGCTTCTTCCAGCTGCTGCTCGTCATCGGCATCCTGCAGCTCGCCCTCCTGCATGTGCGGCTGTTCACTCCGGCCGCGCAGCGGCACATCACGACCTTCACACGTGTGATCTACATCGTCACGATCACGTTCCTGGTCGGACTCGTCGGCATGCTCGTGTTCTTCCTCGCCTTCCCGAACACCTTCCACTACGGCGAGCTCTACTGGCGGATCGTCGTCGCGCTCACGATCCTCGTCGCCGTCGGAACCACGCTCATCCCGCTGCTCAACGCGCTGTTCGCGCCGAAGAAGAAGGCGTCGCCTGCTCGTGGCGTCGCGCCGGCGCCGTCGTGGCCGACCTACGCCGACGGCGTCACCCCGCTGCCGGCGCTGCCCGACTCGTCGCCGGACTGGAACGCCTACTACACCGGGTACCGGACTCCTGCACAGCCCCAGCTTGCCGCGCCCACGTCGAGCTTCCCGGTGGCACCCCAGCCTGCACCTCCGCAGCCCACGCCGCCGCAGTCGGCGCCGCCGCAGTTCGCACCGCCCACCGCGCCGGGTGGCCACCTCGTTCCGCCCGCACCCGCCGCCGGAGGCCAGCCATTGGCCCCGCAGCAGGGCGAACCGCAGGCGTTCCCGCCGCCGCCGCCCGCGCCCCAGCACCCTGCACAGTGACGACCGAACTCGAGCTCGGCGAACTCGCGACCGAGATCGCCCGGGAAGCAGGAGAGCTCGCTCGCGCGCGTCGGCGTGACGGGGTGCGTCTCGCCGCCACCAAGACGACGCTCGCCGACATCGTGACGGACGCCGACCGCGAGGTCGAGGCGCTCATCCGAGAGCGACTGCGCGCCGCCCGTCCCGACGACGGCTTCCTCGGCGAAGAGTCGGGCGCCGAGCCGGGTGCGAGCGGGATCACGTGGGTCGTCGATCCGATCGACGGCACGGTGAACTACGCCTACGGCATCCCGGCGTACAACGTGAGCATCGCCGCGGTGCAGGGCGAGCCCGACCCCGAGACCTGGGTGGCGCTCGCCGCCGCCGTCAACGCGCCTGCGCTCGGAGAGGTATTCACAGCGGTGCGTGGCCACGGAGCATGGTTGGAGGGGAGCCGGCTCGCGGTGACCGAGGAGACTCCGGCGGGAGCGCTGCTCGGCACCGGGTTCGGCTACGACCCCGCGACCCACGACGGCGATCTCGCCACGGTGGCGCGCGTCATGCCGATGGCGCGTGATCTCCGACGCATGGGTGCCGCGGCGCTCGACCTCGCCTACGTCGCGGCCGGGCGCCTCGACGGGTACTTCGAGCGCGGGCTCCGCCCCTGGGACCACGCCGCCGGGGCGCTCCTGATCACGGAGGCGGGAGGCCACGTCTCCAGGATCGACATCGAGTCGACGCGGCCGATGCTGGTCGCCGGGGGCCGCGATGTGCATGCTCGACTACTCGAGATCCTCGACCCGAAACACTGACCGATTCATGGCATTCCCAGGCTGATCAGGGTAGGGTTTACCCGATCGTTACTTTCGCCACCCGAAGGTGAAAGTCTGAGTTTGCGCCCGAAGCTTGACGCACAACCGAGAGAAACGCTTTGCCCTTCGAGAATTCCCAGGCTGCCTCTGCGCCCACGCGCCGGTCCAGCCGACTCCGCACCGAGGCCCCCGAAGCCTCCGCGGCGGGAACGACGGCACCCAGTTTGGCCGCAGAAGCCGCGGCCGTCGCGCCGCTTTCCCGTCGTACCGCTCGCCAGCGACAGGCCTCCGATGACGCCGTCGTCGAATCACCCGTCGAGCCTTTCATCGCCGCGACGCCTGAGCCGATCATCGCCGATGTTCCCGCCACCCCGGTCGTCGTCGACGCGGGGGAGCAGATCCTCGAGATCGCGACCGCAGATGAGATCGACGCCGCACCGGCCGACTCGACGCCGGAGCCGGCGAGTGAGTTGCCCCTCGAAGACGATGTCGATGCCTTCGAGCGTGCATCCCGAGCTTTCCGCACGGGTTCGATCCCGACGGCCGACTTCTCGGCCGCGCACACGCCGTCCTCCGTTGCGGACTCCACGCAGCCCGAGGCTCCCGTCCACGTCGCTGCACGCCGCCCGCGCAACTTCCGCAAGGTCGTGGCCGTCGGTGCCAGCGTCGGCGTGATGAGCCTCGCAGGGCTCCTCGCCGTCTCCATGACTCTTCCCGCCGAGGCTGTCGCCGCGGTTCAGGGAACCTCGGTCGCGGCCACCTCGCTGGTCTCGGCTGCTGCCGCCGACGCGAAGGGGGCGGCCGATGACGAGATCCAGGCCTTCGTCGCACCCTCGGGCGTCGAGAACGAGCCGCTCGCGCGATCCGATGACTTCAGCACCGTCTCGCTGGTCCAGGTCGCCGCCGAACAGGGCATCAACTACTCGGGCGAGATCTTCACGAACGACCCCGACGCGGCCATCCAATGGCCCTTCCTGGTCGGCGTCGGCATGAGCTACGGGTACGGCATGCGCAGCGGCCGTCTGCACGAGGGCATCGACTTCGTTCCCGGCGACGGGGCCCCGGTTCAGGCGATCGCCGACGGCACCGTCCGGATCGCGACCGAGCAGGGCGGCGCCTACGGCGTCACCGTCTACATCGACCACGTCATCGACGGGTCGGTCATCACGAGCCACTACTCGCACATGCAGTACGGTTCGCTGCAGGTCAAGGCCGGCGAGACCGTCAAGGTCGGCACGGTCGTCGGCAAGACCGGAAACACGGGCCGTTCCTACGGCGCGCACATGCACTTCGAGCTCATCGTCAACGGGTCGACCATCGATCCGATGCCGTGGCTCAAGGAGAACGCCGGGCGGACGTCTTACTGACGGCCCGGATTTCATGAGGACGCCACAGTGATGGTATTCTCGTACGGTTGCCCCGCGAGGGGCAGCACGCCCCGATAGCTCAGTGGCAGAGCACTTCCATGGTAAGGAAGGGGTCGTCAGTTCAATCCTGACTCGGGGCTCGCAGCATTCTTCTCACGCGGACGGATGCCTCGCGGCAGGGTAGCTCAGCTGGTTAGAGCGCACGACTCATAATCGTGAGGTCGCGGGTTCAAGCCCCGCTCCTGCTACAGACTTAAACCCCCGGGAAATCGGGGGTTTTGTCGTTTCTGGGCCGTGAGTCCGGGATACGGCGGCAGTTGTGCCGGTTTTGTGCCGGTCAGCGGCGCGGTGACATGTGCTTAGCGGTGCTTGTGGGGCTTCGACGGACGTTCCAGTGGTGAGCCAATCCCGACGACGTGCCACCATCCGCAGTAGTGGCATCGCATTGCACGCGCCGGCTTGTGCGCGCGTCGGGCTACTGCGATCGCTTCGGCCTCGGAGTCGATCACAGCACGGGTTGTGGAGCATCTCACGGTCATGCGAGGAGATTAGCTGTGACGACCGACATCCGCACCGCTGTTCCGGCTGCTGGCCCTTCACGGGGTGTACGCGTTAGACTTCTAGTACGGCGGGCAATAGCCCTCGGAGCCTGGCAGTCTTCCGGACGGTATGACGAGCCAGGCTCACGTGTTTCTACAGCCGGGTGACCCGGGACTCGACGATCGCGTCGACGCGACGGATCCAATCGCCGCCGTTCGAGTAGCACCAGGCGACGGCATCGCTCACCCAGAGCAGCGGATGCTCGTGCGGAGCGACATGCCGGTACTGCATCTCTGATGACCGAGCGCGACGGATCACATCGGCGATCAGACGCCGATCGGCACGTTGCAGGGACTCGTCTCGTTCGATGATCAGATGCGCTACACCAGCGCGGACGGCCTCCTCAGCTAGCGCGCCAAGCGAGAGAGGGCGAGCCTCTTTGTCGGATCGGTGTTTCACGACCCAGACAGACACGCGCACGTCGAGAGCGCACATGCGCGAGAGGATCTGGCGGCGTCGACGGTCGCTCTCACTCTTGAAGTGGATGCGCCGCTGGCCGGGCTTGAGGAGATCGCGCAGTGCCCGCTCGGATGCCTGCACGTCTCCGACTGCGGAGGCGGTCGCGACGACGTAGTAGCCCCGCGCCTTCGACTCGTCGACGTAGACACGGTCGGCAGGGTGGAAGATCACCCTTCAACCGTAGACTGCACTTCAGACGCATCAAGTTGGTTGTGCAAGTCTCGCGGCGGGGCCGCTGAATCAAGTGTGGAGTTGTGAGAACTTTCTTTACTCTTTCAAGGCCGGCCTCCGGCCGGCTGCGTCACCTCGGTGCGTCCGGTCCTCGCTCCGCTGCGGTCCGGGCGCTCCTCAGTGGCGCACACCACTAAGCTTGGCCGCAGTTCGTAGCCACTGATGAGGAGATACGACCTTGACCCGATCGTCGATCATGACTCGAGCGGGCTTCACGTCCGATCCCTTCGCCACCTGGGACTCTGACCGTGAAGAGCATTTGGCCGACTACTTCGTGCCGCCGCCTTACTTCCCCAGCGTTCTCGGGGATCCAACAGCGCCGGAACCGACAATCATCTTTTCGCCGCGTGGCACCGGAAAATCTGCCCTCCGCCGCATACTCGAACAGCAGTCGGCGAACGACTCCACACCGTACCTCGCCATCTCCTACATGGATTTTGAGTGGGCCAGCGGCACAACGCCAACCATCGAGCAGCACCAGCTCCAGATCGCCCGTCTGCTCACCTTGGCCATCTTGTCCGAGATTGAGGCCGAGCCGAGTGAAGCGCTGTTCCACCTCGACGAATACGACAAGTCAGTTCTCAAGACAGCAACGACTGCCCTCCTGTCTACTCTGACTTCTACGCAATTTCGCGCCGCGCTCAGCAGAGTCAAGAGTCGTCACGACAAGGCAAGCGATCTCTGGGCCAAGTATGGGGGCCTCGTAACCGGAGCCGTAAGCGCGCTCTCCGCCGCCGCAGGGCTGACCGCATCACCCATCAACGCGGAACTCATCTCATCACCCGAAGCACTCACCGCGGGAGCGCAAGACCTACTGGGCGACCTCGTAGCTGTCACACGCAAGCTTGCTTGGCGTTCGGTCTACGTTCTGGTGGATCGAGTAGATGAGACTTCAGCGACCGCTGCTGATCCGGTCGCAGCGTTCAACGTGATTCGCACGCTTGTGACAAGTCTTCCCACTCTCGAACAGCCGGGAATAGGCTTCAAGCTCTTCCTCTGGGATCAGACGCACGATCTCTTCAAGACTCAGGGCGGGCGTCCCGACCGCATTGCGATTAACACTCTGCGCTGGTCTGTAGATGAACTCTCGGAGATGCTCACTCGCCGGCTCCGGACATTCTCGGAACAGAAGATCTCATCTTTCAATGTCCTTCTAGACGACAGCGCGGAGCTCGATGCTCACAAGCTGCTGTGCTATCTCGCGCACGGGTCACCGCGAGACATGATTCGCCTCGCGAAGCATGTGATTGCCGAGGCCACTCGCGGAGGGGATGAGGGCCAAATCAGCCGCGAGGACTTGATGCGAGGAGTGCGCGCATTCTCGGATCAGCGAGCCGAGGAGCTCTTCCCACAGATCGAAGCGGAACTTACGCGGGTCCCGGGCGCGAGCTTTACCACCTCGCAGCTTGCCAGCGATGTCTTCAAGATCGGTGTCGCCTCGATGCGGCAGAAGATTATTCAGTGGGATGCGGTCGGAGCAGTAGTCAAGGTGGGTGAACGCCAAACCGGGTCGCCCAACCGCCCACCCCACGTCTACGCATTCACCGATCCCCGTCTCGTTCTCCGGAGTCGAGATGAGGCCGAAATCGAACGCCGACTAAACGAATATCTTGTTGAATGCGATACGTGCCACGAGCTAGCTATCGGTTCCGGGGATGACCTCTTCTGCCCGAAGTGCAAGAACGAGATTTCACGACACGGCGCCCGCAGCCTTCTGCAGATCGTCGCTAGCAACTAGGGCAGTGCCGGCCACGTGCCGGTTGCCCCACTGTAAACACCACAAGATGGCCACGACCAACCCGTCAGATCCCGCGCATTTATGGGCACAGTCATGACGACAGGTGCATTGCGCGCCTTGGCACCCCGCGGTATCCGGACCGGACGCGGCCCACGAAAGGCAATCCTATGGCGCGAAAGCTATACAAGTATCTCGGCCCGGAGCTTGCAGGCATTGCCCTCTCACATGATGGAGCAACCCTAAAGTTTTCGCTGCCAAGGGAGTTCAATGACCCTTTTGAGTTGTTTCTGACCGTGGATCGTAACTCTTCTCCCGACACCCTCGCTTTCTATGAGGAGGTAATCGGAGAGATAGCGGGTATGCCTACGACATGCTTCTCGAGTCACCCTGATGTGGTTCCGATGTGGGCTCATTACGGCCAGAACGGCCGGGGGTTCGTCCTGGAGGTTGATGAAGATCTTCTGAGTGCCGACCTCCGCGACGACGGAGTCATTGAGGACGTAACCTACCGTGACTCGAGTCCCGATGAGCTCGCCGGGTTGCTCGCCCGCGCTCAATTTCGCCAGAAACCTAGAGACATCTACTTTCTCCGCAATGGCGTCTACAACGCCGCCTACTTCACAAAGGCTACGTGTTGGTCTTATGAGAAGGAGAGGCGTCTCGTTCTGAACGGTGCGACGGACCTCCTCCAAGCGGGTGGTGTTTCGGTTCTTCCAATCCCGCGCCAGTTCGTGACAGCGGTGATCCTCGGCTCGAACGTTGATACTGACACGGAGTCGAAACTGCGCTCGTATGCAGCAGAAATTGGTTGCAAAGTGTATAAGTGCAGGATCGGGCGAAGTAGCATCACCCCCTATTTCACGAACTCGGACGGTTCAACTTGTGTCTTCGCGGGCGGCGCAATCTCAGAAGCTGAGAACTCCTGCCAATCGTGCGGTGAGCCTATGGAAGACGGCGATAGCTGCTCATGGTGCAGGATTCAGGAAGCGGATCGGCATGATGCGGCGGCAAGCAATTCTTGGCGATTGATCGCTTCAGCAGGACTGTTGCAGGACTACATCAATTCAATGAACTCGATTGGCAAAAAGTAGTTGCGCTAGCGCATCCGTCCCGTGCGCCTTGTCTCCTCCTGCGGCTCGCTGAGCAACAGCAGCGGAGCGAGCTCGCGCATCGGTTCTACAACTGAACGTCTTGCCTTAGTAGTTTCGGTGCCGGTTCTGTGCCGGTTGCTCCGTTGAAACCATCCTCAACCAGCCGCATCCAACCACGACGACTTCCGCGGAACCACACGGCAAACGGCAGGCCCCGTTGCCCCACCGCATCTAACTCATAATCGTGAGGTCGCGGGTTCAAGCCCCGCTCCTGCTACAAAACACTAGGCCCGCGGGTGAATCTCACCTCGCGAGCCAGCGTTCTTCCAGTGGTAACGGATCGGCCGCCGCTCGGCTCGTCCGCGATTGCCATGAGAAAGTCGACGAACTCGATCAGGCCCTCCTCTCCGGTCGGCGGCTCCTGAACCCCGTCGCCGATCGTGCGCGACCGTGGCGAGGGGCGCGTCCTCACGCTCGTCCGGTGGGATGTCGCACTTTCGGCAGGCGACAGCCGTCAGCCCCGCGGCATCGATCGTTCGGCGGCGGTGTCGCTAAAGTGGGCGCATGGAGTGCCGCCGGGGGCCGGAAGCGACGCGGAGATCTCTGCGTTGGACCCGCGCGATCGCGGCGGGGGTTGCTCTGACGCTCATCTGGGCGCTGCCTGCATGCGGAACTGACCGTCGCATGTATGAGGGGGCGGTAACTGAGGCCGAATCCGGTTTGGCGATCGGCCTAGAGAACACTGCACGACAGCTCGCTGATCTCCTGGCTGAGCGCACCGCCGTGAGCGAGATCTCGGCAGACGACATCGTCGATGTGTTCCTCACGGACGCGCGAGGTTACGAAGCCGGCCCAGCGAACCCCGTGAAGACGCGTGGGGTGTTCGACATCGTCGAGAACGGTGACGGATCCGTGACGTTCTCCGTCTTTTTCAGATCGGGCGCGTATCGCGCCTCCGGACTGACTTCCACGAGCCAGTCGCGTCATACCTGTGGAACTCTCACCGGTATATTCACCGAATCCGCGCTCTCGATCGGCGACCTCGAGTGTCCCCCGGAGATCGAGGAGTAAGCCGGCGATGACTCGATCTTCATGCCGATGACGCAGAACGCGGAGAAGTACGGGGCGGAGATAGACACGTTGCCGTGACACACCACAAGTGGCGCTGAGGCAGCCGCAACGTGATCAGAGGCCCTTTTACCGGACCCAGGAAACGCAGGGCCGCGAGATCAAGGGTGTCTGCCCTTACGTGCGCGGCACCCGCGTGACGGGCGGCCACACGACGAGCAGGAATGCGGAGACCGGGCCGAACAGCAGCGTCAGCAGGAACGACGTCCATGTGGACCGGTTGCGCGTGCGCGCGAACCCGCCGGCGAGGATCGCCACAGTCAGCCACATCGCAGAGACGAGGGTCCCGACATACTCCAGAGTCATGTCCTCGACCCTACGGGGAGCGTCTACGCCTAGAGGGAGCCGCCTGCGTGTCAGTCGACGACGCGCATCAGTCGGTCGCGGGAACGCTCGATGTGCGTGCGCATCGACTCCGCGGCCGCGACCGGATCGCCATCGGTGATGGCGCGGACGATGGCCGCGTGCTCGTCGACCGTGTCGGACACGTATGCGCCCGTGTAAGCGAGTCGGAACGTGTGCAGGTGGCAGTGCGTGCGCGCATACGCCTGACGGACCGTCTCGTTCCGCGCCGAACGGAACACGAGATCGTGCAGCCGCACGTCATGACGGGAGAGCAGGCGGTAGGCGTCCGCTTCGCCGACCGCGGTCCGCCCCGCCTCGACCTCGTGGGCGAGTTCCTTCAGATCCGTGGCCGAGCGGCGTTCGGCGGCGCTCGCCGCACTGCCCGGCTCCAGCAGCAGTCGCAGTTCGAAGAGTTCGGTCAGCCGCGTCCGGTCGAGCAGATCGGTCGTACGGTACCCGCGCAGGGGGAGCTTCTCGACGAGCCCGTCCGACTCGAGTCGGGCGAGCGCCTCTCGCACGGGGGTCGGCGACACCTCGAACTGCCGGGCGAGCTCGCCCGCGTTGATACGTGCGTCGGGCGGGAAAGTGCCGTCGAGGATCGACTGCTGGAGCGCGCCGTAGACCTCGTCACCGAGCATCGTGCGTGCGCCGGGGGTGAAGGAGGGCAATTGACCGAGCGTAGACATCCGACCTTTCCCTTGACATAGCGGCGGAGTGCAGCCATCATATCCTTTGAAAGATCAAATACGATATTTCAAAAGGAACCCTTTTCCTGGAGGCTCAAAGATGCGCATCACACAGCACGTGCGGCTCGGCGCCGTCATCGCGGCAGCCGCCGCCCTCACCCTCGCGCTCGGCGCGTGCACCCCGCAGAACGCCGATCCGGACGCCGGCGGAGAAGGGGCCGGCGGAGATCTGTCCGACGTGCGCGTCGCCCTCGTTCCCGGCGGCGCCCACCCGTACTTCCAGCCCTGGATCGAGGCAGGCGAGAAGGCGGCCAAGGACTTCGGCCTCGGCGAGGTCACGTTCAACGAGACCGCCGAATGGGACCAGACCAAGCAGAACGACGTGATCAACTCGCTCGTGGCCAACGGCTACAACGCGTTCGGCATCTTCGGCGTCTCGCCGACCGACATCAACTCCACCTTCAAGAAGCTGACTGACGCGGGCGTCGCGGTCGGATCCATCGCCTCCTGTCCGGCCGGCGACGAGAACCTCGCCGCCTTCTGCCTCTCGACCGACACCGAGGAGGCCGCGTACCAGGCTGCCGCTGCGGCGATCGAGGCGATCGGCGGTAAGGGCACGATCGTGCACATGACCGGCAACAACGTCGACTCCAACACGCAGCGCCGTATCGAGGGCGTCCAGCGCGCGATCGACGAGACCGACGGCGCCGTCACCCTGCTCCAGACGATCACCGACGTCGACACCGACCTCGCCACGGCCCAGAAGGCGGCATCCGATCTCCTCGCGGCAAGCGGCTCCGAGATCAACGCGATCGTCACCACGGCCTACAACCCGGCCGTGGCGAGCGCCGAGGCGATCGCCGAATCCGGCCTCGAGATCCAGCTCGTCGCGATCGACGACGACGCCACCATCCTCGACGGCATCCGCGACGGCTCCGTCTACGGAACGGTCGCGCAGAACCCCGCCGGCCAGGCGTATGTGGGCAGCTGGGTGCTGGCGCAGCTCGCGAGCGGCACCTGCGAGATGGCCGACCCCGGAGTGATCGTCGACTCCGGTTCGTTCGTCGTCACGAAGGACAACGTCGACACCTACGACGACGAGCGCGTCGCGTTCGCCGAGAAGGTGAAGAAGCAGTTCGACGACGAGCTGCTCACCTGCAAGTGATCTGACCCACACCAGGAGATGTACCCGATGGCCAGTACGATCACCGATGCTCGCGCGTTCCTCGTGGACGTCGCCGTCGAGACCGAGCGCACGGATGCCGTGCAGAGCTTCGTGTCTCAGGAGACGATCTTCGTCGAACTCACCACGAGCGATGGCCTGCACGGCCTCGGGTACTCCTACACGATCGGAACGGGAGGTCGCGCAGTGCTGTCGATGCTGCGCGACCACCTGCTCCCGATCCTCGTCGGTCAGGAAGCCGACCGCATCGAGGCGGTCTGGTATCGCCTGTTCGCCTCGACCCGCGCGACGACGACCGGGGCCATCACCTCGCTCGCACTGGCTGCCGTCGACACGGCGTTGTGGGACGTCGCCTCGCGTCGTGCCGCGCTCCCGCTCTGGCGGCTCGCGGGCGGGTTCCGCCGCGACATCCCCCTCTACGACACCGAGGGCGGGTGGCTGCACCTCGACACCGACGAGCTGGTGGCCGGAGCGCTCGCCTCGAAGGACGCCGGGCTCAAAGGCGTGAAGGTGAAGATCGGCAAGCCGAGCGGACAGGAGGACCGCGAGCGTCTGACCGCCGTTCGTGAGGCGGTCGGCGCGCACTTCGACATCATGGTCGACGCCAACCAGTCCCTGACCGGCGCGGAGGCCATCCGTCGTGCCCGACTGTTCGACGGACTCGACCTCGGCTGGATCGAAGAGCCCCTGCCCGCCGATGACATCGAGGGGCATGTCCGCCTCGCGGCATCGACATCGACACCGATCGCGGTCGGGGAGTCGATGTACTCGATCGCGCAGTTCCGCGAGTATCTCGACCGCGGCGCCGCGGGAGTCGTCCAGGTGGACGTCGCCCGCATCGGCGGGATCACGCCTTGGCTCAAGGTCGCGCACCTCGCGGAGTCGTTCAACGTGCACGTGTGCCCGCACTTCCTCATGGAGCTGCACGTGAGCCTGGTCGCCGCCGTCCCGAACGGACGCTACGTCGAGCACATCCCGCAGCTGCGCGCGATCACCCGGACCGGCATGACCATCGAAGACGGCCGCGCCCTCGCCCCGGAGACGCTCGGTCTCGGGATCGATTGGGATCGCGACGCCATGGACGATCGGATCGTGCTCTGATGTCGCGTCTGGGCACTGCCGCGCGCGCCGAGCTCCGCTCACCGCGTGCGCTCCTCGTCGTCCTGATCGTCGTCCTGGTCACGACCCTGGCGATCCTCAAGCCGGCGTTCCTCAACGGCCCCTTCGTCATCGCGCCGCTGCTCACGACGATCGCGATCTTCACGGTCGTCGGGCTCGCACAGATGGTCGTGCTCTCGATCGGCCACATGAACCTCGCTGTGGGACAGCTCGCGGGGATCGGAGCGCTCGTCACCGGTGCCGCGTTCGAGAACTTCGGCCTGCCGCTCCTCGCCGGGCTCGCTCTCGGGGTGCTCGCCAGTACGGCGCTCGGCGCGCTCGCCGGATGGATCATCGCCAAGACCGGAGTGAACTCCTTCATCGTGACTCTCGCGATGAGCTTCACGCTGCTGGGGCTGATCCCCACGCTGTACAAGTCGTGGAGCACCGGCCAGGCCTTCACGGTCTCGCCCGCCGGGTTCGAGACCATCGGGCGTGGCACCTTCGCCGATGTCTGCATGTTCGGCTACTGCGGGTCGAACGCCGTGCCGCTGATGGTCCTGCCCGCACTCGGCTGCATGGCCGTGATCTGGTACTTCTACACCTGCACACGCAGCGGACGCGAAGTCCTGATGACCGGCAGCAGCGTGAAGGCCGCAGAGCTCTCGGGCATCCCGACGGCGAGCCGGACGATCCTCGCCCACGCCCTCTCCGGACTGCTCGCGGCGATCGCCGGGTTCCTGCTCGCGGCCAGCACGGGGTCGTTCACCCCCGCCATCGGCAGCGAGTTCATGCTCTCCTCCTTCCTCGGACCGATCCTCGGCGGCACCCTGCTCGCCGGCGGCCTGGTCTCGATCGTCGGCACCGCGCTCGGCATCACACTGACCTCGGTGATCCGCAAGGGACTCGAGCTGTTCGGGGTCGGACTCGAGACGCTCAACGTCCTGCTCGGCGTCATCCTCCTGGCGGCACTCGCCACGGATCGGCTGCGGCTGCTCTTCGCGCGACGCCGCCCCGCCAACGCGACGGAGTCCGCCGCGACCCTCGCCGTCGAACTCGAAGAGGCGGAGGCCCACCGATGAAACGCATGATCAGCGCGAACAACCTCCTGCTGGTCGGGATCGTCGTGGTCGGAGCCGCTGTGCTGGGCATGGCGACATCGGGACAGTTCTTCGGCCCGGTGTCGATGACGAGCTTTTTCCGGTTCGTCAGCGTGCCGATCCTGATCGGGCTGGCGCAGATGATCACGCTCTGCGTCGGTCAGCTCAACCTCGCGGTCGGAGCGATCGGCGGTGTCGCGGCCTGCTTCACCGGCGTGATCGTCACCTCCTGGGGCGTCCCGCCGTGGATCGGCGCCCTCGTCGCCGTGCTCACCGGCGCCGTCCTCGGCCTCGTCAACGGTCTGCTCGTCGTCGGCACTCGGATCAACGGCTTCATCGTGACTCTCGCGATGTCGCAGATCCTGATCGGTGTGCAGTACGCCCTCGTCGGCACCCGCACGATCGAGCGCAAGGCGTGGCCCGAGCTCGCCGCCTTCGGGCGGTCGGAGATCCTGGGCATCCCGACGATCTTCCTGATGACGCTCGTGGTCGCCGCGATCGTCGCCCTGTACTTCGCGCAGACGGTGTCGGGACGAAAACTCCTCGCGAGCGGAGGCAACGCCTCGGCCGCGCAGCTCGCCGGAATCTCGACCGACCGCGCTCTCATCGTGGCCCACACGCTCTCCGGACTGCTGTGCGGCGTCGCCGCGATGGTGAGCATCTCGTTCCTCCCCGGCGTCAACACGACCGTCGGCGGCGACTGGCTGCTGCCGAGCTTCGCCGCACCGATCATCGGCGGCGTCGCTCTCGCCGGAGGCACCGTGGCCGTCCTCGGCACTGTGCTCGCGGCCATGGTCGTGCGGCTCGTGGATGCCGCCAGCCCGATCTTCCGATTCGACGCCGAGGTCGTCAACTTCGTCGTCGGTGCGGTCGTGCTCGGTACCGTGGCACTCGGCAAGCTGCGCGAGGTGCAGGCATCACGACATGCCAGCAGGATCAGATCGTTGCGAGCGGAAGCCGCACTGGCGGAGGTGAAGCGATGAGCGTCGCACTGGAAGTCCGGAACCTGCGCAAGACGTTCCCCGGGGTGACCGCGCTCGCCGACGCGAACCTGACCCTCGAGGCGGGCTCGGTGCACGCGCTCATGGGAGAGAACGGCGCGGGCAAGTCGACGCTCATCAAGATCGTCACCGGTGTGCAGGGCGCCGACTCCGGGAGCCTGATCCTGGGCGGTGAGGAGGTCTCGTTCTCGAACCCGCTGGAGGCGATGGCCGCCGGCATCGGGGTGGTGCATCAGGAGCGCAACGTCGTCCGCGAGTTCACCGTGGGGGAGAACATCGCCCTCTCCGCGATGCCCCGCCGCGCGGGCACGGTCGACTGGCGGCAGGTGTGGCGGGAGTCGAAGCGCTGCCTGGACATGCTTGACCTCGACATCGACCCGCGCACTCCCATGCGTGAGCTCTCGGCCGCGCAGATCCAGCTCGTGGAGATCGCCCGAGGCCTGTACCGGAGCGCCAAGGTGCTCCTGCTCGACGAACCGACCGCCTCACTCAGCAACGACGAGGCCGACCGCCTGTACAAAGTGGTGCGCCAGCTCAGCGCCGAAGGCACCGCGATCGTCCTCGTCAGCCACAAGCTCGACGAGGTGTTCGCGCACTGCGACGCGATCACGGTGCTCCGCGACGGCAGCACCGTCATGCCGTCGCAGCCGATCGCGGACACGACCCGTGACGAGGTCGTCGCGCGGATGGTCGGCCGAACCCTCGCCGACCTCGAGGTCGAGGAGCGCGAGGTCGATCGCACCGTCACGCCCGCGCTCGAGCTCACAGACGTCAGCACCGCCGCCGGGCATCGTCGCATCTCGCTCGCCGTGCATCCCGGAGAGGTGCTCGGGATGTACGGGCTCGTCGGCGCCGGACGCACCGAGCTCGCGCGCGCGATCCTCGGACTCGACCGGGTCGTCGGGGGAGAGGTGAAGGTCGACGGCAGACCGGTGCGGATCCGCTCCGTGCGCGATGCCCTGCGCCGCTTCCGCATCGGCTACGTCACCGAGAACCGCAAGGAGGAGGGCGTCTTCCTCCTGCAGTCGATCACGCGCAACGTCGCCGTCACCATCTGGTCGGAGATCTCGAAGGTGCTCGGATTCGTCCCCGGTCGCACCGAGCGCGACACGGTGCAGACCCACGTCGACGCCCTCGACATCAGGATCAGCTCCCAGGATCAGCTCGCCGGCCAGCTCTCCGGAGGCAACCAGCAGAAGGTCTCGCTGGCCAAGTGGCTCGCCGCCCGGACCCGGGTGCTCATCATCGACGAGCCGACCGTCGGAATCGACGTGCGCACCAAGCGGGCGTTCTATGAGCTCATCTGGCAGCTCGCCGACGACGGCATGGCGATCCTCCTCATCTCGAGCGACCTCGCCGAGATGGTGACGCTCGCCGACCGCATCGTCGTCATGGACCAGTTCATCGTGCGCGGCGTCGTCGAGAACACGCACGATTACCAGCCGATGAGTGCGGCCGTGATGGCGCACATCCACGGATCCGCAGTGGAGGCTTCATGATCCCCCTTCGCGCGCATCGCGGGCTCGACATCAGCATCCTCGGCATGGGGTGCGCGCAGCTTGGCAATCTCGGCAGTGTGTTGACCGATGAGGAGGCGGAAGCCTCGGTACGCGCGGCCTGGGACGCCGGCATCCGCTACTTCGACACGGCGCCCCACTACGGACTCGGCCTCTCGGAGCGCCGACTCGGTCGCGCGCTCGCGGCCTATCCGCGTGACGAGTACGTGCTCTCCACGAAGGTCGGGCGCCTCCTCGTCCCGAGCCCGGAGACCGCCCATCTCCGCGACCTGGACAACCTCTTCGACGTGCCGTCCGATGTGCGGCGCGTGTACGACCTCAGCCGCGACGGGATCCTGCGTTCGGTCGAGGCAAGCCTGGAGCGACTCGGACTCGACCGGGTCGACGTCGTGTACATGCACGACCCGGACGCCCACTTCGACGCCGCCAGGACCACGGGCGCGCAGACACTGTCGGCACTGCGTGACGAGGGCGTGATCGGGGCCTACGGCGCCGGAATGAACCAGGCGGGAATGCTCGCCGACCTGATCGAGCAGACCGACACGGACATCGTGATGTGCGCCGGCCGGCTCACGCTGCTCGAGCAGGGCGCGAGCGTGCGGATGCTGCGGCTCGCGCGCGAGCGCGGCGTCGCGGTGGTTGCCGCCGCCGTCTACAACTCGGGACTCCTCGCCCGGGACAGCGTGCCCGACCGGGTGAGCTACGACTACGCCGACGCCCCGCAGGACATCGTGGAGCGGGCGCGGGACATCGAGCGGATCTGTCGCGCGCACGACACGACGCTGCCCTCGGCCGCCGTGCAGTATCCGCTGCGGATGCCGCAGGTGGTCTCGGCCGTCGTGGGGATGCGCGGGGTGCAGCAGGTGACGGAGGCCGTCGCCTGCGCGACGGCGAGCATCCCGGAGTCGCTGTGGACCGCGTTGGAGCAAGCCGGGCATATCCTGTCACCGGAATCGATCTGAGCGCGGAGGGGACCACATGCGCATCGCACTGCATTCGATCATCGCCGAGGGTGCGGTCGACGACTACCGATCCCACCATGCCCGGATCCCCGATGCGCTACGCGACCTCTTCGGCGTCGCGGGCATCCACGACTGGACGATCTGGCGCTCCGGTCGCGACCTGTTCCACCTGGTCGAATGCGACGACTTCGAAGCGGCGATGCGTGTCGTCGAGGCCTCGCCGGTGAATGACGCCTGGCAGGCCGACATCGGGCGCTTCGTCGAGGGCTTCCGAGGCGCCGACGGCGAAGACGCGGTCGCGCCGATCGAGCAGGTGTGGGCGCTGTCGGTGCAGCGCGGCGCCGACGCGTGACCGGGGTCAGGCCGGACGCTGTGCGGCGAAGTCCGGATGCGCGTCGCCGACACGGCCGCGGATGAAGAAGATCGTCACGAAGCCGGCGACGACCACCACGATGTTGCCGAGACCGGCGAAGCCCGTGAGCGCGCCGTCCGCGGGGTAGGCGGTCTGCAGGAAGATGCTCGGGTCGGTGCTCGCGTGCAGCAGGATCGGAGCGATGATCGTTCCGGTCACGCGGAGCGCGAGGTACATCAGGATGCCGAAGGCGAAGGTGTAGATCAGCTGGAATCCGGTCGCGAGGAGGTTCTGTCCGTTGAGCAGGTTGCCGGCGTGCAGTCCCGCGAAGAGCGCGGCCGAGATCACGGCCACCACGACCTCGCGGTAACCCGCCTTGCGCATCAGGTTCACCACCAGACCGCGAGTGAGCACCTCTTCGGTGAAGCCGATCAGGAGGCCGGCGAGGAGCCACGTCAGCACGACGTCGAAGCCCGCCTTGCCGTAGTCGATCGTCGCGAAGCGGAGGATGTTGAACAGCAGCACCACCACGATGGCGATCCACATCCACCCCCGGCCGCGGATCGGCTGCCGGCCGAAGACCTCGCGCCACCACCCGACCGAGAGGGTGAAGGCGGCGAGGATGACGGCACCGACGAGCTCGGGCAGGACGTAGAACACGACGATGCCCGCCGCGCTGCTCGGTTCCTCGATGTTCAGGGCGAGCGGGGTGAACGACAGCGAGAGCAGCTGGAAGAGGACGAAGTACGCGGCCGTGAGCAGGAGCGCTCGCCACCAGCCACCCTTTTCCCAGAACCTCTTCCAGAACGTGGCGGTGGGTGCAGGAGAGGTCATGGGGACTCCAGGCTGTGGGGGAAGGCCGGCGTGTTCACGTCAGTTTTGCGCAGACCGGCGCTTCGCGTCCAGCGGAGGCGTCTCGGCGCGTCAGCGGGGAGTGCTTCGACCCGCACCCCGGTTGCGCGTCGGCGGGAGGTGCGGGATCGGGATCGGCCGCGTCGCCCGAGAGGCGTCCTGGAACCTCCGGACGGCGTCGAGCACGTCCTCGGCGGAGCTGTACCGCAGGGCAAGCGGAAGGTCGCGCCGCCACAGCACCTCGAACTCCGTCGGGGCGTCTTCGAAGATCGTGCAGACCACCCGGCGGTGATCGCCCTCCGGGTAGTGCAGATCGTGGATCGCCCAGTCGGTGTCACTGACGTGCACCAGGGCGAACCTGCGGTCCGGGTCGTGCTCCATCGTTCTCCTACCTGTCCCCACGATGAAGGATGACCGCTCGCTTCGCGGAAAGGGAGGGGCTTGACAGCGCAGCGCCCTCACCCTTCATCGAAAGGGCGAGGGCGCCGGGACGTCAGCGGACCGTCGGTGTGGGCGCGGTGTCGGTCGGCCCGGCATCCGCCGTCGCGAGATCGTCCGGACGGGCGATGCCACGCTGCTCTGCTTCCAGCCGCTCCGCCTCCTCGCCGCTGATCGCCTCGCCGCGGGCGACGAGTCCTGCCTGATCGGAAAGGGGGATCTGCTTGAGGAACAGCGACAGCACGAGTGCAAGCGCGATGAAGGGCACGAGGTACCAGAACACCGGTGCCAGGGCGTCCGCATAGGCGGTGACGATGCCGTCGCGCACCTCGTCGGGAAGCGTGCTCAACGTCGCGGGGTCGATCGTGGATGCGGCCTGCGACGCGGCATCCGGCGAGGCGCCGGCCCCGGCGAAGACCCCGGTGAGGTTCTCGGTCAGTCGCGTGGTGAAGATCGTGCCGAACACGGCGGTGCCCAGCGACGCCCCCACTTCGCGGAAGTAGTTGTTCGTGCTGGTGGCCGTGCCGAGCTCGCCCGCGGGAACCGCGTTCTGCACGACCAGGACGACGACCTGCATGATGAGCCCGAGTCCGGCGCCGAACACGAACAGGAACGTGCAGATCAGCCAGATCGGTGTCGCCGCCGACAGCGTGGTCATCGAGACCATCGCGATGCCGGTGATGATCGTGCCGAGGATCGGATAGATCTTGTACTTGCCGGTCTTCGAGATCGCGATGCCCGAGAAGATCGACGTGCCCATGAGACCGACCATCATCGGGATCATCAACAGACCGGATTCCGCCGCCGAGGTGCCGGACGACATCTGCAGGAAGGTCGGCACGAAGCCGATCGCCGCGAACATCCCGATTCCGAGCACCAGCCCGATCGCGGTCGCGTTCACGAAGATCGGATTCCGGAAGAGGCTGAGCGGGATGATCGGGTCCTTGACCCGCGATTCCGTGATGACGAAAGCCGTGGCTGCCACGATCAGGCCGGCGCCCCAGGCCCAGGTGGCCAGCGAATCCCAGCCGAACTCCTTGTCGCCACCGAAGTCGGTGAAGAAGATGAGGCAGGTGGTCGCGATGGAGAGGAAGATCACGCCGAAGATGTCGATCGGCTTCTCGGCCTTCTTGCTCGGCAGCTTCAGTGCGACGAGCGCGATGATGAACGCGGCGATGCCGACGGGGATGTTGATGTAGAACGCCCACTGCCAGGTCAGGTGATCGACGAAGTAGCCGCCGAGGAGCGGACCGGCGACGGCCGACAGACCGAACACGGCGCCGAGCGGGCCCATGTACTTGCCGCGCTCGTTGGCGGGCACGATGTCGGCGATGATCGCCTGCGAAAGGATCATCAGACCGCCACCGCCGAGGCCCTGCAGGGCGCGGAAGACGACGAACATCCAGAAGTCGGTGGCGAAGGCGCAGCCGACCGAGGCCAGGGTGAACAGCGCGATGGCGACCAGGAACAGGTTGCGTCGGCCGAGGACGTCACCGAACTTGCCGTAGATCGGCATCACGATGGTCGTGGCGAGCAGGTAGGCGGTGGTGATCCAGACCTGGTGGTCGACGCCGCCGAGCTGCCCGACGATGGTCGGCATGGCGGTCGAGACGATGGTCTGATCGAGGCTGGAGAGCAGCATGCCCGCGATGAGGGCGCTGAAGATGATCCAGATGCGGCGCTTCGTGAGCAGGAAGGGCGCATCCTTCGTGGCGGTGGCGGACATTCAGAGGTCTTTCTGTGACGGTGCGTAGAGCGAGCGGGCGAGGTCGAGACGTCGGGTGATGAGGTCGCTGAACGGCTCGGTGGACTGGTGGTGCAGGAGCTGGTCCATGCTCATCCGCACGAGCGCGCCGACGGTGTGCACGATCACCTCGGCGCGGAGTTCGGCATCAGCGTCGTCTCCGGTGCGGCGGACGATCAGCCCCATGTCGCGACGCTCGTTCTTGGCGAGCTGCTCGAACGCGGCCTTGAGCAGACGCGGCTCCTGCTCGATCACGGCGAACATCGCCGGAGCATCCTCGACCGGGTTGAACAGCTCGAAGCGGCGGATCGTCAGCTGAATGAAGTCGTCGAGCAGGTCGCCGTGCTGAGAGGCGAACTCCTCTTCGAGGGCCTCCTGGCGCGAGTCGATGGTGGCGAACCCGAAGACCGCGTTCTCCTTGCTCTCGAAATAGTTGAAGAAGGTGCGTCGGGACACGCCCACCTCGGCGCACAGCTCTTCGATGGTGAAACCCGCGAAGCCCTGCTCCGTCGTCAGTCGGCGTGCGGCATCGGTGAGTGCGCGGGACGTCTCGCGCTTGCGCTGCTCCCGCAATGAATCTGCACTGTCGCTCATGGAGTGCAATATTGCACTCTCTTCCTTGGAGTGCACTGTGAGCGTCGACTCGAGCGGAGACGAAAAAGTTCCGACGAATCTGTGACGTTCTCCGCCCGGCATCCGTCCTAGTGGTGTCGCTGAACGGCGACCCGCACTCCGCAGGGGGACGGATACACGGATGAAGGAGCTCGAGATGGCGAACGTGACCGGCAGTACTCAGCCCAAGACCCAGATCGTCGCACCGCAGCGGGGGGCTGCTGCGGGCAAGACCACGATCGAGGATGCGGTGGTGGCGAAGATCGCCGGCATCGCCGCTCGCGAGGTCAGCGGCGTCTACGCACTCGGCGGTGGCGCCGCACGCATGGTGGGCGCCATCCGCGAAGCACTGAACACGGCCGATCTCTCGCAGGGGATCAGCGTCGAGGTGGGCGAGACGCAGGTCGCGGTCGACGTGACGATCGTCGCCGAGTACCCGGTCTCGCTGCAGAAGGTAGCGGACGACGTCCGCGCCGCCATCCACCGCGCCATGGTGGAACTGGTGGGCATGGAGGTCGCCGAGGTCAACGTGACCGTCAACGACGTGCACATCCCCTCCGATGACGAGGGCGACGGCACGCAGGAGACGCGAGTCCAGTGACCGCGTCGGTGATCGGAGCGGCGGCTGCGGCCGCCCTCGCGTTGACCTGGGTGGCTCTGGGCTTCTGGGCCTTCGTGCTCGTGGCACTGGCGATGCTGGTGGGCGCGGTCGCCGGCCGCATCATCGACGGTCGACTCGACCTGCGGGCGCTCGCCGAGGTCTTCCGAGGCCGGCGCTCCTCCTCATGACGGCCGACCGCTCACCCCTGGCGGAGGCAGGTGCCGTCCTGGGGACAACGACCTTCACCGCCCGCGCGCTGCAACGGCTGGCCGTGGGCATCGCGCACGATGTCGCCCGGGTCTCGGCTCGCGACGTCGGGGTGCAGCTGTCGGACGATCACGGTGCACTGCGGATCGCGGTCACCGTGCCCGTGGCCGTGGCATCGACGCGTCGAACGGACCTGGTCGCCGGTGGGGAGGACCTCCGCACCGGTCTGATCGAGGGCATGCGAGAACTGGCCGGCCGTGAGGTCGGCACCGTGGACGTCCGGTACTCGGGCGTCCACCGGAGTACGGAGAGGAGAGTGCGATGACGAACGAACAGGCGACGTATCGCCGCGTCCTGCGTCGTGAGACGCACACGTCCCGCACGGTCGCGGCGATGGTGGTCGCATCCATCGGTGCCCTGCTCCTGATCGCGCTGCTCGCCGGCGCCGTGTGGTGGCTCGTCGACGGCGGTTTCCGTGACGCGGCAGCGCGCCCGCTCGAGGAGATCTCCGTCGGGGTGCAGCAGCCGCCGGTGCTGTTCACCGTGGGTGGGGTGCTCACGGCCCTCGCCGTGGTGCTCCTCGCGCTCGCACTGCTGCCCGGACGACGGGCACGGCGGGCACGCCTCACCGAACGGACCGCGCTGCTCGTGGACGACGGTGTGATCGCCGACTCGATCGCCGCAGCGGTCGCCCGTCGTGCCGGCGTCGAACGCAGCCGGGTGGCCGTCTTCGTCGGCCGGCGCACGGTCGAAGTCCGCATCACTCCGACCAGCGGCGTCTTCGTCCGGGTGGCCGACGCCGAGGACGCAGCGAACGACATCCTCGCGGGGATCGGCTTCTCGGCCACCCCGCGCGTCATCGTCGAACCGAACGGAGTGGTCGCATGAACGCGACGAACCGATTCGTGAACCGCGGCGTGCTCTTCCTCGTGGGGGCGGCACTTCTGATCGCCGGAGCCGTCGCTCTCGCGGCAGGAGTGCTCTCCGCCGGTGATCCGCCGGCGTGGGTGCGGCGGCCGGCGGCAGAAGTCGCGGCCGCGTGGGAATCCGTCGACGGATGGACGTGGCAGGTGATGGGCATCGGCCCGGTGTCGATGCCGCTGCTGTTCGCGGCGGCGGCCGCGCTGGTGCTGACGGTTCTGCTGGTGGTGTTCCTGATCTCGCGCCGACGTGGGCGCTCGAAGACCGTGCTCGACGTGCATACCGCCACCGGGCGGACGACGGTCGATCGCAACGTGGTCGACGACGTGCTCACCGAGCCGCTGATCCGGCGACCCGATGTGCTCTCGGCCCGCACCGGCACCTACCGTGTCGGTCAGACGCGCGCGGTCGAGTTGGCCGTGACCGTGCGGCCGGGGGCTCCACTGGCGAACGTCGTCGCGGCGGCCGAGGCGGCGATCGACGAATGGGACGAGCTGCTGGGGTCTCGAATCCCGATCCTGCTGCACCTCTCGGATCGGCGCTGGCGCGAAGGGTTCCGCTCGCCGACCAGGGTGCGGTGATCGGGCGCGACGGCGACACAGACCAACGCACGGACCACGTGCGTGAGTAAACGAACCCGAGATCCGGGTGCGATGAGAAAAAGGAGACGCCATGGGCGCTGAAGACAAGATCAAGGCCGCTGCGGAGAAGGTCGCCGGCAAGGCGAAGGAGGCCGTCGGCAAGGTCACCAACGACGACAAGCTCGTCGCCGAGGGCAAGGCCGAGCAGGCCAAGGGCGAGATCCGCGACACGGCCGAGAACGTCAAGGATGCGTTCAAGAAGTAGCGGACGCGGGGAGGGACCCGACCGGGTTCCTCCCCGATCACTCCCAGGTCGGTCGGCGAGGATCCGATCCGGTGAGGCGTCGGTTCCGAATCTCCTGTGGGGATCGGATCGAGGGGTGGGGAACAGATGGAAGAGGAACGCTTTCGCAGAGCGCTCGAGCACGCCGACGACGGCATCGTCGCCGGACGCGCGATGGACGGCGACGTCGAAGCCTTCGCCGTGCTCGTGCGGAGATACACGCCGATGATGCGTGCCTACACACAGCGGATGCTGAATGCCTCGGCCGACGTCGACGACATCGTGCAGGAGTCGTTCGTCACGGCTTGGCAGCGGTTCGGCGAGCTCGACGACCCGTCCAAGGTGAAGAGCTGGCTGATGCGCATCGTGAGTCGGAAGGCGGTGGATCGCATCCGCGCGACCCGACCCGTCGTGGACATCGATTCGATCGATCGCCCGGCGCCGCTGCACGCCTCGCCTTCGGCGGTGGTCGAGGTGCGCGCCGGGGTCGCTGCCGTCGGTGCCGCGCTGCGCGAGCTGCCGGACGCTCAGCGCGAATGCTGGGTCCTTCGCGAGATCGGCGGGTACTCCTACGAGGAGATCTCGGAAGAGCTCGGCATTCCCGTCTCGACCGCGCGAGGACTGCTCGCGCGGGCCCGGAAATACATGATCGTACGGATGGAGGAGTGGCGATGACCGACGAGAGAGACATCCCCGAAGTCCGCCGTCTCGGTCTGGAACCGAGCGATCTCGACGGGCACACGCTCGACGAGCTCACCGACTACCTCGAAGCGGGACGACAGCCCTCCGACCGCTCGATCGACGAGTCGCCCGGCTGTCAGCTGGCGCTGGACGCGCTCGAACGACTGCACGGCCTCGGTGCGGAGCTGATGGCCGCCGAGACCGCCGCAGAACCGGAGGTCGATGCGAGCTGGGTCGACCGCATCCTCAGCGGCATCGCCATGGATGCGCGCTCGGGTCGGCGCATCCCGTTCGAGTCCCCGGATCCGTCGACGGATCTCGGGATCACCGAGGGCGCGGTGCGCGGACTCATCCGCTCGGCCGAGAGCACCGTGCAGGGACTCCTCATCGGGCGCTGCCGCCTCATCGGCGACGTGACCGTCCCGGATGAGCCGATCCGCGTCGAGATCGACGCCAGCGCGCTGCACGGGCAGCCGATCCCGGTGATCGCCGACCGCCTCCGCGCCGAGGTCGATCGGGCCCTTCGCGCGCACACGGAGCTGAACGTCGTCGCGATCGACATCGCGATCCGGGACATCAGGGAGGTGTCGTCATGGACGCAGGAGAGCTGAAGGCGGCGGACGTGCAGGTCGAACTCGCTGCCGACCTCGAGACGGCGGTGCGAGCGTCTCCCGGGGTGCGCTCCGTGTACCGCTCCGGTTCGCTCATCTCGAACCTACTGCGCGCGGGAGCGGCGGCACTCGGCGGGCGACCGGAGGACGAGCCGCTCGTGTCGGTCGCTCCCGTGGGCGACGGCGTTGCGGTGGAGGCATCGATCGGGGTGGATTCCGCTGCCGGATCGGGGGACACCCTTCGCGCGGTGCACGCCGCGATCGATGCGGTGCTCGCGACGCAGGGGCTTCGGTCGGACAGCATCACCCTGACGGTCGTGCACGTGCAGCCTGCAGAAGCTGCGTCTGCAGGGTGAGACGAGGGATGCCGCCCTCGGAGAAGAGCGGCATCCCTCGGAACCCGGTGGCGATCAGGCGATCGCGCGCAGACCCTCGACGAGCGGGGTGGTGGGGCGTCCGATCAGGCGTGCGAGCGTCCCGTCGGTCTCGGCCAGCGCGCCATCGCGGATCCCGGCGTCGAGCGCGGCGACGAATCCGGCGGTTCCCTCATCGAGACCGGCTTCGCGGAGGGCTGCGAGCTGGTCGTCGAACGAGACCGGGACGAACGTGACCTCGCGCCCCGTGACCTCCGAGAGGGCCGCGGCCAGATCGCTGTAGGTCCAGGCGACGTCGCCGCCCAGCTCGTAGACCTCGCCGACGTGTCCGTCTTCGAGCGCGACGACGGCCGCCGCCTCTGCGAAGTCCTTGCGGCTGGCCGAGGCGACCCGTCCGTCACCGGTGCCCGAGGTGAGCACGCCGGCCTCGGCGGCGCGGGCGAGGTCGGCGGCGTAGTTCTCGGTGTACCAGTTGTTGCGGAGGATCACGGCGGGAAGCCCCGCGGCGGCGATCAGCTCTTCCGTCGCCTTGTGCTCGGGCGCCAGGACCAGGTCGCTGGTGGTCGCCTTCGGCGCGCTGGTGTAGATGAACTTGGAGACCCCGGCGGCCTTCGCGGCGTCGATGACCGCCTGGTGCTGGGCCACCCGCTGTCCGACCTCCGATCCGGACACGAGCACGACGGTGTCGACGCCCTCGACGGCCGCGGCCACCGAGGCGGGGTCGGTGTAGTCCAGGCGCACGACGCGCACACCGAGGTCGGCGGCCTTCGCGGTGTCGCGGGCTCCGGCGACGATCGACTGCGGGTCGGCGCCGCGCTCGAGAAGGCTGGCGATGATGAGGCGTCCGAGGTTGCCGGTCGCGCCGGTGACGAGGATGGTCATGAGGGTCCTTTCGTAAGTGACACCCTCGACAACCTCGAGACGGGCATTGCGCATTCCGATCTGCGGGTACCCACTTTGAAGTAAGGTACCCACATGACGGTTAGTTTCGCGCAGATAAAGGAATCCACACCGTTCGTGTTCGATCAGAACTGCGGCACGCGGGTCGTCCTCGACCACATCATGAGCAAGTGGGGTGTGCTCGTGCTCTCCTGCCTGTCCGACGGCACGCACCGCTGGGGTGCACTGCGCCGCGAGGTCGACGGCATCAGCGAGAAGATGCTCGCCTCGACGCTGCGCACGCTCGCCGAGGACGGGCTCGTGCATCGGGAGTCGCTCCCGACGGTGCCGCCGCACGTCGAGTACAGCCTCACTCCGCTCGGCCGCGATCTCATGGAGCGGATGCTGCCGCTGATGGAATGGGTCGCCGACCATGCCGACGGGATGCTCGGAAGGGCCTGAACCTGCGGAATCCGTCGCGAGCGTGCGCTGTTCGCTGCGGATTCGGTCGGTCGAAGAAACCGTTGACGCGATAACCGTGGTGGCTCTACTGTTCTGACATGGCAGCAACGACGCCCATTCATCTGGAACGACCCGACGGCAAGGGTCTGGCTGCGGGAACCCTGGGACTCTGGGGGTCGACCGTCATCGGTCTCGCCTCGACGGCCCCGGTCTACTCGCTCGTCGCGACGCTCGGCTTCGTGGTGCTCGCCGTCGGTGCGCAGGCGCCGATCGCCTTCATCATCGCCTTCGTCCCGATGCTCCTGATCGCCTTCGCGTATCGAGAGCTCAACAACGCCGTGCCCGACTGCGGCACGACCTTCACCTGGGGGACCAAGGCGTTCGGGCCGTGGGTGGGCTGGATGGGCGGCTGGGGCGTGGCGGTCGCCGGAATGGTCGTGCTCGCCAACCTCGCCCAGATCGCCTCGGTCTACTTCTGGTCGCTGATCGGACAGGACCTCGAGAACAACGACTGGCGCGTGGTCGTCGTGGCCGTGCTCTTCATCGCCGCGATGACCTGGGTCAGCTGGCGGGGCGTCGAGATCGGCGAGCGCATCCAGAACATCCTGCTCGGCATCCAGTACCTGGCGCTCGCGATCTTCGTGGTGACCGCGCTGTGGCAGTTCTTCGCCGGGACGGCACCGAACCCCACTCCCTTCTCCTGGGAGTGGATGAACCCCTTCGCCTTCACCGACTGGTCGGGCTTCACCGAGGCCATCCTGCTCGCCCTCTTCATCTACTGGGGCTGGGACACCTGCCTCGCCCTGAACGAGGAGACCAAGGACCCGAAGCGCATTCCCGGCCGCGCTGCGCTGCTGACCACCGTCATCCTGCTGGTCACGTATGTCGCCGTCACCATCGCGGCCATGATGTACGCCGGGCTGGGGGAGAGCGGCACGGGCCTCGGCAACGAGGCGAACGCCGACGACTTCTTCCTCGCGATCAAGGATGGGCTGCTCGGCCCGTTCGGCTGGGTGCTGGTGGTCTCGGTGATCATCTCGGCGATCTCGTCGACGCAGACCACGATCCTGCCGACCGCCCGCGGCACGCTGGCGATGGGCGTCTACCGCGCGCTGCCGGCGAAGTTCAAGGAGGTGCACCCCACCTACAAGACGCCGTCGTTCTCGACGATCGTGATGGGCGTCGTCGCCTCGGCCTACTACATCGGCATGACGCTGATCAGCGACAACATCCTGCAGGACTCGATCCTCTCGCTCGGGCTCGCGATCGCGTTCTACTACGCCATCACGGGCTTCGCGTGCGTCTGGTATTTCCGCAAGGATCTGACGTCGTCGCCGCGGGACTTCTTCTTCAAGGGGCTCTTCCCGCTGCTGGGCGGGCTGATGCTCACCTGGGCGTTCGTGCAGTCCGCGATCGACATGTGGGACGTCGACTACGGCTACACGGTGCTGTTCGGGATCGGCGGCACCTTCGTGATCGGCGTCGGCTCGCTCGCGTTCGGTCTGGTGCTGATGTTCGTCTGGTACCTGTTCCCGCGGTCGAAGCGGTTCTTCCGCGGCGAGAGCCTGAACCGCGAGACGCAGGTGATGGTGCCGGACGAGCCCAGCGTCACGATCCGCTCGATCGACGGCGGCATCTGAGGGTCGACCGGGCGCCGGACGGGGGTGTCCTAGGCTTGCTCCGTGCGCATCCGGCTCGACATCGCCTACGACGGCACCCACTTCCGAGGGTGGGCGAAGCAGCCGACGCTCCGCACCGTGCAGGGGACTCTCGAGGCGGCTCTCGCGCGGATCGTCGGCTCCGACGTGCAGTTCGTCGTCGCGGGCCGCACTGACGCGGGAGTGCACGCCAGCGGTCAGGTCGCGCACGTCGATCTCGACGAGAAGCAGTGGTCGCGCATCGAGGCCAGGCAGGGGCGGGCTCCGCTGGCTCCGGCGGAGACCATCGCCGGGCGCATGCGCGGGGTGCTGGGTGCCTACTCCGACGTCACCGTCACGAAGACGTCGATCGCTCCCGAGGGCTTCGACGCCCGGTTCTCGGCGGTGTGGCGGCGCTACCGCTACCGTCTCGCCGATGCGCAGGCCGGATTCGATCCACTGCGCCGGCACGATACGACGAACATCCGCGGGAATCTCGACGAACAGGCGATGGATGCCGCGGCCCGCAGCCTCATCGGCCTGCACGACTTCGCTTCGTACTGCAAGCCGCGCGAAGAGGCGACGACGATCCGCACGCTGCTCGACTACCGCTGGGTACGTGATGCCGAGGGCGTTCTCGTCGCCGAGGTCAAGGCCGACGCGTTCTGCCACAGCATGGTGCGCGCACTCGTCGGCGCGTGCGCGGCGGTGGGGGAGGGACGCCTCGACGTCGAGGACGTCGTGGTGCTGCGCGACGCCCTGACGCGCACCAGCGAGTTCAAGGTACTGGCGGCACGCGGACTGATCCTCACTGAGGTCGGCTACCCGGCCGACGAACTGCTCGCCACGCGCGCGGAGCAGACGCGGGCTCGACGTGACGGTGCGAGCCGCGTTCGCGATCCGGAGCCGGGGCACAGCAGGGGCGAGTAGCGTGGAACGGTCATGAAGGTCATCTCGTACAACCTCCAGAAGCACCGGGCGGCCGGTGAACTCGCCGCCATCGTCGGCGAGCACGACCCCGACATCCTGTGTCTGCAGGAGTGCGACGTGCCCGAGCTGCCCGCGCAGATCGGCGACCTCGTGCTGGCGGATGCGACGCAGGGCAACCGTCTCGGGCTCGCGCTGTTCTACCGGTCGAGCGCCTACCACCTGCAGTCGATCCGCACTCTCGGGTTGAAGAAGTCGCTGCACGACCGCATCGCGAAACCTGCTCATGAACGCGTGCTGGGCGCGCGGCTGCGTGACATCGACGACGCGCAGGATTTCATCGTCGCCTCTTTCCATGCCGCGCCGCTGACGGCGTTGAACTCACTGCGTCGGCACCAGATCCGCGCAGCGCTCACCGAGCTGGCGACGCTCGGCGAGGGACTCCCGCAGCTGATGGTCGGCGACTACAACTACCCGATCTTCAAGGAGAACCTCGGTCAGGCCGTGCGTGACCACGGGTACGCGCTCTCGCTCAGCGACGACCACACCTACACGCGCTACCGGGTGTTCCGCGGGCACTACGACTTCGCGACCTCGGCCGGGTTCGAGATCGAACGCATCACGACGCTGCCGCAGGGGTCGAGTGACCACCGCCCGATCCTGGTCACTGTCAAGCCCGACTGACCCGATGGTTTGAGCATCCGCGCCCGGTGGCGTATGATTTCCCTTTGGTGCCTTTCCCGTTCGCGGGATGTGGGCATCGTCCGAACGTGAGCCCTCCACTGGCGTGTTCCTCCCTGTAGGGAAGAACCACCCCGGAGTGGGATTCACGAACTTCTCCGTTCGACACAAGAAAGCAGCACTATCGTGACGCGCACTTACACCCCCAAGGCTGGCGAAGTCCAGCGCGATTGGGTCGTCATCGACGCCACCGACGTCGTTCTCGGCCGTCTGGCTTCGCACGCCGCTACGCTCCTGCGTGGCAAGCACAAGCCGACCTTCGCCAACCACATCGACTCGGGTGACTTCGTCATCATCGTGAACGCCGACAAGGTCGCGCTCACCGGTCAGAAGCTCCAGAAGAAGCTGGCTTACCGCCACTCGGGTTACCCGGGCGGCCTCAAGTCGGTCACCTACGCCGAGCTGATGGAGAAGAACCCGGTCCGCGCTGTCGAGAAGGCCATCCGTGGCATGCTCCCCAAGAACAGCCTCGGCCGCCAGCAGCTGTCCAAGCTCAAGGTGTACGTCGGTGCCGAGCACCCGCACGCCGCGCAGCAGCCGCAGACGTACACCCTCGACCAGGTCGCCCAGTAAGCGCCGTAAAGACTTAAGGACATACTCGTGGCTGACATCCAGGACACCACCGAAACCCCGCAGAACTTCTCGACGTCGACTCCGGAGACCGACGTGGTCGAGGCGGCTCCCCGCCCCGTCCTCAGCGTCCCGGGTGCCGCTGTCGGCCGTCGCAAGCAGGCCATCGCCCGCGTGCGCATCGTCCCCGGCTCGGGCACGATCACGGTCAACGGCCGCACGATCGAGGACTACTTCCCGAACAAGCTGCACCAGCAGCTGATCAACGACCCGTTCACGGTGCTGAACCTCACCGGTGCATACGACGTCATCGCGCGCATCTCCGGTGGTGGCCCCTCGGGTCAGGCCGGCGCGCTCCGTCTCGGCATCGCTCGTTCGCTGAACGGCATCGACGAGGAGAACAACCGTCCGACCCTGAAGAAGGCCGGCTTCCTCTCGCGCGACGCTCGCGTCAAGGAGCGCAAGAAGGCTGGACTCAAGAAGGCCCGTAAGGCGCCTCAGTACTCGAAGCGTTAAGGTCCACTGCTCCGATGCCGATCTTTGGCACGGACGGCGTGCGAGGACTTGCCAATGGCGTCCTCACCGCCGACCTGGCGCTCACCCTGGCCCAGGCGACTGCTGTCGTCCTGGGCCAGGGCCGTACTGCGGAGGCTCGCAAGGCCGAAGGCAAGCGACTCACCGCAGTGGTCGCCCGGGACCCCCGGGTCTCCGGACACTTCCTGACCTCGGCCGTCTCGGCCGGGCTCGCCTCCTCGGGAGTCGACGTGCTCGAGGCCGGCGTCATCCCGACCCCGGCGCTGGCATTCCTCGTCGCCGACCGTGACGCCGATTTCGGTGTGATGATCTCGGCGTCGCACAACGCCGCTCCCGACAACGGCATCAAGATCTTCGCCCGTGGGGGCCGCAAGCTCCCCGATGAGGTCGAGCAGCGCATCGAAGAGGCCATGCACGGCGAGATGCTGCGCCCGACCGGCGCGGGCGTCGGCCGTGTCGACCGCTTCTCCGACGCGGAGGACCGCTACGTCGTGCACCTCCTCGGCTCGCTGCCGAATCGTCTCGAGGGCATCCACGTGGTGCTCGACTGCGCCCACGGCGCGGCATCCGGCGTCTCGCCCGAGACGTTCCGCGATGCGGGCGCCGAGGTGACGGTCATCGGGGCAGACCCCGACGGCTGGAACATCAACGACGGAGTCGGCTCGACCCACCTCGACAACCTCGCCGAGGCTGTCGTGCGTCTGGGGGCCGACATCGGCATCGCCCACGACGGCGACGCCGACCGTTGCCTCGCCGTGGACGCCGAGGGCAATCACATCGACGGCGACCAGATCATGGCCATCATCGCGGTGTCGATGAAGGAGCGCGGACGCCTCACCGACGACACGCTCGTCGCGACCGTCATGAGCAACCTCGGCCTGCATGTCGCGATGCGCGAGCACGGCATCACGGTGCGTCAGACCGCCGTCGGCGACCGCTACGTGCTCGAAGACATGAACGAGGGCGGATACGCGCTCGGCGGCGAGCAGTCCGGCCACGTCATCATGAGCGAGTACGCCACCACCGGTGACGGCATCCTCACTGGCCTCCACCTGGTGGCCGAGATGGCTCGGCAGAAGAAGTCGATCGCCGAGCTCGCGTCGATCATGACCGTGTACCCGCAGGTGCTCATCAATGTGCGCGACGTCGACAAGGATCGGGTCGCCGACGACGAGGTCGTGCAGCAGGCTGTGCGCGACATCGAGGGCGAGCTGGGTGATTCCGGCCGCGTGCTGCTGCGCAAGTCCGGCACCGAGCCCCTGGTGCGCGTCATGGTCGAAGCCGCCGATGCGGAGTCGGTGCACGCCTACGCCGGACGCCTGGCGGAGGTCGTCCAGGAGCGCCTCTCGCTCTGACACTCGCAGAACCTCGGAACCGGCCGGTCGCTGATCTCAGCGGTCGGCCGGTTCTCTGTCTGCGGGGAGCCGTTGTGCGGCGAGCGGTCAGGGTGCCGCGCAGATGCGGTACTGGCCGGCGTCGACGAGCGTCTCGGTCGTGCACGGCTGCGTGCTCAGCCGGGGCACGTCGGCCATCGCGGGGGCGTCGAAGAGCCCGACGTGCGCACCCGTCAGCACGATGGGCGCGACCGCATACCCCCAGGGCTCCGCGGCCAGCCACTCGACGTCGTTCGCCTCGACCCAGGCCGTGAGCGGCACGAGGGCTGTGCGCTGGCTCTCCAACGTGGTGCGGGGCTCGTACGTCGACACGACATGACTCACGCCGCCACCGGCGATCACGGCGGCCAGCGCGGAGGCGGCGACGATGCCGATGGCACGAATGCCCTTGCGGCGCGGCAGGGCCGTCACGGCCCACAGCGCGACCGCCGCGATGACGGGGAAGAACGCGAGGATGCCGGGCGCGGGGTGCCGCACCCACAGCGGCAGGCGGGAGGCGGTGGCCCACCAGCCGACGAAGGCGAGCGCGCCGACGATGGCCGCCAGGGCGTAGGCGATCACGATCCGGTCCGCTGCGCTCGCGTCACGCCAGCGCAGCACGATGCCGGTGAGGGCGAGGCCGAGGGCGATGACCGCTCCGATCACGGCGACGAAACCGGGCAGCGACCACGAGTCCGCCAGCGTGCCGAGCTTCTGCAGCACCGTGGTCGCGGCGTCACCCTGCCCGCCGGTGCGGAGGAAGTGGGCGAAGTCGCGCACGTGCTGCACATAGCCTGAGAACCCCAGCGACAGCAGTGCGCCCAGCTCGAGCAGCAGCGTCGGCACGGCGGCCAGCAGGAGGGGCAGCCACGATCGCCGGAGGGTGTCGCGCACGCGGGCCCAGCCGGTGCCATCGGAGAGCACCCACAGGGCGATGGCGAAGGCGGGCAGCGCGAGGGCGGCGATGAGCTTCGCCTGGATCGCGAGGCCGACGAGCAGCCCGGCCAGCCAGGCGCGGCGGGGAAGCAGTGTGAGGGCCCAGACGAGGAGCGCGGCCGCGGGGATCTCGCCCAGCAGGTCGGCGGGGCCCTGGATGGGGGAGAAGCCGGCATCCGCCGTGAATGCCAGGGGAACGGCGACCGCGAGCAGAGCAGCCCAGCGTCCGCCGATGCGTCGCCCGATCACGGCGAGGCCGGCGAGGAGCGCCACCCAGAAGGCCAAGGGGACGAGCCGTGCGGCCAGCACCGGGTCCATCCCGGTCGCGAGGAGCGCGGCGACGGGCAGGAGCACGACGGGCCCGGTCGAGATGCGCGGGTCGAAGGGTGTGATGGTCGAGCCGGAGAGGGCGCCGTCGCTGGAGTATCCGAGACCGTCCAGCAGGTTGAGCGGGACGGTGAGGTTGAAGGCCTCGTCTTCCCAGAAGCGCCACACCAGGAGGCTGTGCCAGGCGATGATGACATGCCCGATCAGCAGGGCGACGGCCGCCGCCCAGAACGCGATCGTGCGTGCGCGGGTCATCGCGCGACGGTCTCCGGCCGACGGATGCTGCGCAGGGGAGCGGACGGCCGCAGAGAGAGCGTCCACGCCTCGACGAGCGCGACGCGCACGAAACGGCGCAGACGCTTCGGTGGCAGGGTGACGGAGTTGCCTCGCCCCCACATGGTGCCGGTGGTCGATGCTCCGCGTCGGGGGATGCTGGCGACGCGGAGGTAGCGCACGGTGAAGCCCGCGCGCGCCTCGGCGAGGGAGAAGTGCACGTGCGGCACCGTGGCGTCGGCCGGGGTCGCGTCGACGAGCAGTCGCAGGGCATCGGGGCGGTAGGCACGCAGCGGGGTGTTGACGTCGGGGATGCGGCGCCCGGCGGCGAGGGCGATCAGCAGGCCCACTGCCCCCGTGAGCACCTTGCGGTACCAGGGGTCGGTACGGCCGTCGCGCACGCCGTGGACGACATCGGCCTCTTCGGTCGTGAGTGCGTTGATCAGACGAATGAAGTCGCTTCCGTAGAACTGCCCGTCGCCGTCCACGTGCACCAGCACATCGGGGTCGGCGGCAAGTCCAGCGCGGTAAGCCGCGAGGGCTGTCGGGCCGTGGCCGCGGTTCAGGGGCTGAACCTCGACGGTCACGTCGGAGACGCCGTCGAACACCGAGGCGGTGGCATCCGTGGAGCGGTCGTCGGCGACGTGGAAGGTGACGCGGTCGGCCAGGGGAGAGACGCAGTCGCGGATCTCGTCGATGAAGCCCTGGATGCCCTCGGCCTCGTTGTAGGCGGGCATGACGACGGCGAGGTGGCGAAGGGTCACGGGGTCCTTGGGGTGGCGGAGGGCGCGGGGATCAGCCAGTAGCCTAGTTGAGCCATGAACCCTCCCTCCCGCATCCGTCGCATCGCCAGCGTCGGCAGCCGTTTTCTCGTCGTGGGTGCTCTGAGCACCCTCATCGAGGTCGGCGTCTTCAACCTGCTGGTCTACGTGTGGGGATGGGATGTGGTCGCCGCGAAGATCGTCGCCTCGCTCGTCGCGCTCGTGAACGCGTACATCGGCAACCGCGAGTGGACGTTCCGTCACCGGGATCGTCGCGGACGGGTCTCCGAGGTCACGCTGTTCCTCGTGACCAACGCCGTCTGCACGGCCATCGGCGCCGTGCTCGTCTGGGTGGGTGTCGAAGCCGTCGGTGCGGTCCTCGGCCGTGAGCCGGGGGCTGTCGCCGTCAACCTCGTGAACCTGACGAGCATCGTCATCGTGGTCCTGCTGCGCTTCGTGCTCTATCACGGCATCGTCTTCCGGGTGGCGCCGACCAAGTAGCGGTGCGGCTCGGTCGCGGGCAGGTCAGGCTCGGGCGGTTGCGCGCTTCTTGGCGTTCTTCGCCTTCTTGGCCTTCTTCGCTTTCCGGCGATCCGTCGACGTCTCGCCGTCGAGGTCGTGCGTCGAACCGTAGGTGTAGGAGCCGTAGCCGTAGCTGTCGGGGCCCTTGGTCGGCAGCATCGTGACGACCACGCCGAGCATCTGCACGCCGGCGTTCTCGAGCGCGCGCAGTGCTCCGGAGAGCTCCTGCTTCTTCGTCTTGCCGGAGGCGGCGGCGAGGATCACTCCGCGGGTCTTGCTTCCCACCACGGCCGCGTCGGTCACCAGCAGCAGCGGCGGGGCATCGATCAGCACGTAGTCGAAGTAGTCGCCGAGTGACTTGAGCACCTGATCCATCGCGGCCGAGCCGAGCAGCTCGCTGGGGTTCGGCGGGACCTGCCCGCTCGGCAGGACGTACAGGTCGGACGTGCCCCACTTCTGCAGCGCATCGGCCACGTCCACGCGTCCGATGAGCACGTCGGTGAGTCCGACGCCGCCCTCGATGCCCAGGTAGTCGGCCACGCGGGGCAGTCGCAGGTCGCCGTCGACCAGGGCCACGCGGGCTCCCGTCTCGGCGAGTGCGATGGCGAGGTTGGCGGTGGTCGTCGACTTGCCTTCGCCGGGGCCGGCGCTGGAGACGACGAAGATGCGGGGGCCCGAGTCGAGGTTGAGGAACTGCAGGTTCGTGCGCAGGCTGCGGAACGATTCGGCGCGCGGGCTGCGCGGGTCGGCGTGCACGATCAGCGGGCGCTTGGTGGCATCCGGGTCGTACGCGATGCCACCGAGGACGGGGCGATCGGTGAGCGTCTCGATGTCGTGGAGCGTGTGGATGCGGTTGTCGAGCACGGTACGCAGCATCGCGATGCCGAGGCCGAGAGCGAGGCCGATGATGCCGCCGAGGACGATCAGCAGGCGCACGTTGGGGCTCGTCGGCGTGGAGGAGGCGATGGCGGGCTCGGTCACGGTGATGCGCACCGGGCTGACGGCATCTTCGGTTGCGGGCTGCTCGAGCGTCTTCTGCACCGCATCCTGGAAGCTCACTGCGACGGCATTGGCGATGGCCGCGGCCTGCTCGGGGTCTCCGTCGGTCACGCTGACGTCGATCAGGACCGTGTTGAGCGGCGTGGTCGCGGTGACGCGGCTGCTGAGGCCCGAGACCGAGTCGTCGAGGCCGAGCTCGTCGATCACGGGTTCGAGCACGAGCGCCGTGCCGACGACGTCGACGTAGCTCGTGACCATCTGTCGTGCGAAGGTCGTGCCCTGCACGAGGTCACCGGTGGCTGCGCCTTCGGTGCGGACCGAGACGTACAGCTGCGTCGATGCGACGTACTTCGGCTGCTGCAGTGCGGCATAGCCGGCACCGCCCGCGAGGCCGAGGACCATCAGGACGAGGATCAGGATCCAGTTTCTGTGCAGCACACGCACATAGTCGCGAAGTTCCACGCGGCAGATTCCCCCTGATGCAATGCGACCTCTGCCGATCAAGGCGGGCCGTGAAAACGGTATCCCGGTATTCTTCCACAGCGGCGGTGGGACGACCGGCCGCTGCGTGTGGTCAGTTCGTCGTGGCCGGTGCGGCGGTGTTGTAGGGCGTGTTCGCGGCAGCGGTGACCGGGGCCTTCGTCAACACGGTTCCGAGCACTCGGGCTCCGACCGACTCGATGCTCTTGGCCGCGTCGGCGAGCCGGTTCGCCTGCGACGATCCGGCGGCGGCGATCAGCAGGGCTCCGGTCGTGACGCGCGCGATCACGGCGGCGTCCGTCACGAGCAGCAGCGGTGGCGCGTCAATGATGACGACGTCGAAGGCTTCTGTGAGCGTCTCGATCAGGCCTTCCATCGCGGAAGAGCCGAGCAGCTCGGCCGGGTTCGGCGGCACAGTGCCGGCCGGGAGGACGAACAGGGCGCTGCGGCCCCAGCGCTGGATGACGTCGTTGAGCTGCACGCGACCGGCCAGCACATCGCTGAGTCCGATCCCACCCTCGATGCCGAAGTACTCGGCCACGCGGGGGAGGCGGAGGTCGCCGTCGAGCAGGGCCACGCGCTGACCGGCGTCGGCGAAGGCGAGTGCCAGGTTCGCCGCCGTGGTCGACTTGCCCTCGCCGGGGCCGGAGCTGGTCACGACGAACACGCCCTGGTTGCCGGAGAAGAAGAAGCGCACGTTGGTGCGGAGGCTGCGGTAGGCCTCGGCGCGAAGGCCGTGCGGCGCGGTGCTCATGGCGAGGGGGTGCTCGCCCGTGTCCGGGTCGAGCGGGATCTGTCCGAGGACGGGAACCGGCACGGCGGCCTCGACGTCGGCGGCGACGCGCACCCGGCGGTCGAGCGTCGCACGCAGGAGAGCGACGCCGACGCCGACCGCGAGCCCGAGAAGTGAGCCGATGATGAGAGAGAGGGAGAGGTTCGGCGCGACGGGATTCGTCGGCACCTGGGCGGGTTCGAGCGTCACGATCCGGATGCTGAACGCGGCGGCCTGGTCGCGGCTCTCGAGCGTGTCGGTGACGACGGTGGCGAAACTCTCGGCGACAGCGTTCGCGATGCGGGCGGCCTGCCCCGGGTTGCGGTTGTCGACCGTGATCGTGATGATCGCGCTGTTGAGGGGTGCGGAGGCGCTGATGCCCGTGGGAGCTGTGGTGAGGCCGAGGTCTTCGGTGACGGGATCGAGCACGAGGGAGCTCGTGATGAGCGAGCGGTAGGTCTCGACGGCCTGCTTCGCGTACCCGGTGGCGAGGGAGCGTTCCGCGGGCGTGGCCGTGTCGGCGACCTGCGCGGCCACCATGACCTCGGTCGAAGCCTGGTAGCGGAGAGGGGTGAGCATCGCGACCAGCGCACCCGTGGAGAGCCCGATCAGAACGCTCGCGACGATCACGACGATCTGTCGACGGAACACCCGAAGGTAGTCATGGATGTCCAAAGCTCTCCAGCGTGGTCGAGTGCGATCGGCGGTATCGTCTTCCGAGACTACCGATTCCTATGAAGGCGACATGACGCACCTCAACGATCTCTTCCCCGACGGGCCTCGCGCCGGCGACGCAGGGAGCGTGGTGCTGGACGACCACCACACTGCGCGCCGCTTGCGGGAGATGATCGGCGAGCCGCGGCAGAGTGGCGCAGCGGCGACGTCCGACGCAGATGCTCGAGCTCTCGCCGACATGGTTCAGGCCGCCGCGCGCACCGCCGTTCCGGTCGGTGCGGGGTCCGGGGAGTCCTCGCGTTCGAAGAAGCGGCCGAGGCGGTCCGTCGATGCCGTGACGCTGTCGGCTGCCTCGCTCGCCGTCGTGGCCCTGGTCGTCGCCGGCACCGTCGGCGGCATCCAGATGGCGACGGCCAGCCCGGCCGCGAGTGCCGTGGAGTCGTTGGAGGCCGATGAGGCCGCCCTTCTGAATGCTCACCAGTCCCTGAAGACGGCTCAGGACCGGCTCATCGCCGACATCGACGCGCAGACGGCGGAGGTCGCCCCGCTGCGGAGCGCGCTCACCGGGACGAGCACCGCGCCGGATCCGGCCGGGGGAGCCGACGATGCGCCGATCGCAGTGACCGACGCCGCCGCGCTCGCCACGGCACTCGCGGCCGTCGATGCGTATGCCTCGGGGCTGGCGGCGATCACCGTTCCGGAACTTCCGACGGATTACGCACGTGCCGACATCGACGAGGATTCGCTCGTGGAGGTCGGCGGCGCGATCGACGGAGTGCAGGAGCGTCTGGTCGCGATGGACGACGCGACCGCCGAGGCCCGGGCTGTCCGCGAGAAGTTCGATGCGCTTCGGCCGACCGCCGACGTGGCGGTGGATGCGTACGCCGCATCGTTCGTGCCCGCGGCGGCGGCCGCGATCGCCCGCTACCCGGATGCCGAGGAGTCGCTGCGTGCGGCTGTGACGGATGCCGCGGCGCGCGTCGCTGCCGCGGATCTGTGGACGGTCGAGGGACGCTCGGCGCTGGCGGCCTACCGGGATGCGTTCGTCGCTTTGGCTGCGGACCAGCTGCGGTTCGAGATCGAGCGCGACCAGCGCGAGGACATGAACCAGTGGCAGCCGCAGCAACAGCAGCCGCAGCAGGGCGACGGAACTCAGAATCCGCCCACGGAGGGAAGCACCGACCCGGGAACCGGCGTCACTCCGCCGGTCCCGAACCCCGGTGGCGGCGAGACTGACCCCGGCGGGGAGACGCCGCCGGACGGCGAGGGAACGCCATAACGCACAGACCTGCTCGTTCGCTGTGAGAACATATCTCCAGGGGAGTGAATAAGTCTGAGGGGGCTCCGTATCTTGATTCCGGATGGGTCTGTCGACGTGTCTACCGGCAATATTCCAATATTGTCCGAGGTGTCCGTGAAGCAGCGGCGACGCCGCATGCTGGCCGCGGCGGTCGATGGGCTCGCCTGGACTTTCGGCGTCGTGCTGGCGATCGCGCTCCGCTTCGAGTTCGTCATGGACCCGCAGGGATGGATCGCGACGATCGTGCTCGCGCTCGCCGCCGGCGTCATCCAGATGGCGGTCGGATTCGCGACAGCCCTCTATCGCGGGCGATTCACCTACGGCTCGTTCGACGAGGTCCGCGCGGTGGCGCTGATCGTCGTGGTCGAGGCGGTGCTCCTGTCGCTGATCGTCATTCCGATCGGCCCGCTCGTCGGCATCCCGCGCGGCACGCTGCTGCTCGCCTTCCCGTTCGTGCTGCTGTTGATGTTCGGCGTGCGCTACGTGGCTCGTCTCGCGATCGAGCGTGCGCGCAAGCCCGGTGCTGACGCCGAGGCGGCCCTGATCATCGGTGCCGGGTTCCTCGGCGACAAGCTGCTCGCGAACGTCACGACCGACCCGTCGTCGCCGATCCGACCCGTCGGCCTGCTCGACGACGACCCGGCCAAGCGCAATCTCCGTCTGCGCGGCGTGCCGGTGCTCGGCACCACGCGCGACATCGCGTCGGCCGCCCGGAGCACCGGCGCGAAGCTCGCCGTCATCGCCATCCCGAATGCGGACAGCACCCTGTTGCGTGCGCTGAGCGACCGCGCCGAGAGCGCTGGTCTGCGGGTCGCGGTCACCCCGACGCTGGCGACGCTCGCGTCGGGGGAGCAGTCGGTCACCGACGTGCGCGACATCAGCATCGAGGATCTGATCGGACGCCACCCCGTCGACACGAACGTCGAGCTGATCGCCGGGTACATCACCGGTCGACGCGTGCTGGTGACCGGTGCCGGCGGGTCCATCGGCTCCGAGCTGTGCCGACAGCTGGCGAAGTACGGGCCGAGCGAGCTGATCATGGTCGACCGCGACGAGACCGGCCTTCAGGTCGCGCAGCTCGGGACTCTCGGCCACGGCCTGCTCGATTCTCGCGACGTCGTCCTCGCGGACATCCGTGAGGAGCAGAACCTGCTCGACATCTTCGTCGACCGTCGTCCCGAGGTCGTGTTCCACGCAGCCGCTCTGAAGCACCTGCCGATGCTCGAGCAGTATCCCGACGAGGCGTGGAAGACGAACGTGCTGGGCACGCTCAATGTGATCAACGCCGCGCGTGCCGTCGGCGTCGACACCTTCGTCAACATCTCCACCGACAAGGCGGCCAACCCGACGAGCGTGCTCGGTCACTCCAAGCGCGTCGCCGAGAAGCTCACCGCCTGGGCGGGATCCGTGACCGGGATGCGGTACCTCTCGGTGCGGTTCGGCAACGTGATCGGAAGCCGCGGGTCGATGCTGCCGACGTTCCAGCGGCTGATCGCCGAGGGGCGGCCGATCACGGTCACCCATCCCGAGGCGACGCGGTATTTCATGACGATCCCCGAGGCGTGCCAGCTGGTCGTCCAGGCAGGCGGCATCGGGCGAGCGGGCGAGGTGCTGATCCTCGACATGGGTGAGCCGGTGTCGATCCTCGAGGTCGCCAAGCGCATGATCGCGATGTCGGGCAAGAGCGTCGAGATCGTGTTCACCGGGCTCCGTCGCGGCGAGAAGTTGCACGAAGAGCTCGTCGGGTCGCGCGAGAACCTGGAGCGGCCCTTCCACCCGAAGGTGTCGCACACGCGGGCCGACATCATCACGCCCGAGCGGCTCGACAAGGCGGGCTGGATGGACCGGATGTACGCGAGCCCGCGGATCAATGACACGGTGGCGATCGAGCCGATCCGTGCGGAAAAGGTGTCAGAGGCGTGAGCGAGCGGATCTACATGTCTTCGCCCGATGTCGGCGAAGCAGAGGAGCAGGCGGTCGTCGCGGCCATGCGATCCGGATGGATCGCGCCTCTCGGCCCTGACGTCGATGCCTTCGAGCGTGAGCTCGCCGAGCGTGTCGGCGTTGCGCATGCGGTGGCGCTGAGTTCGGGAACCGCGGCTCTGCACCTCGCACTGCTCACGCTGGGCGTGAAGCCGGGCGACGTGGTGCTCACGTCATCGATGACCTTCGCGGCGACGGCCAACGCCATTGTCTACACCGGCGCCGAGCCGTACTTCATCGATGCCGATCCCGCGACCGGGAACATCGATGCGGCACTGCTGCGTGAGGCTCTCGTCGAGCTGCGCGACGCCGGCGAGCACGTGTCGGCCATCGTCCCGGTCGACCTGCTCGGCAAGGCCATCGACTACACCGCGGTCCTCGCGATCGCCGACGAGTTCGGCGTGCCGGTCGTGGCGGATGCGGCGGAGTCGCTGGGCGCCACGCACGCCGGTCGTGCGGCGGGCAGCTTCGGACGCGCATCCATCGTGTCGTTCAACGGCAACAAGATCATGACGACGTCCGGTGGCGGAATGCTGCTCACCGATGACGCCGACTTCGCGCAGCACGTGCGGTATCTGGCCACCCAGGCACGGCAGCCGGTGGTGCACTACGAGCACACCGACATCGGCTACAACTACCGGATGAGCAACCTGCTCGCGGCGCTCGGCCGCGCGCAGCTCGCTCGCCTCGACGCGATGATCGCCCGCCGTCGCGAGATGCGCGAGCTCTACAAGCAGCTCTTCGCCGCGGTCGATGGCGTGGAGGTCTTCGGGGCCGAAGGAGACGAGGCGGACAACGTCTGGTTGACGTCGATCCTCATCGACTCGTCCGTCACGGGTTGGGAGCCGTCGGAGCTCGCCGCAGCGCTCGCCGCCGACGACATCGAGAGCCGGCCGCTGTGGAAGCCGATGCATGCACAACCCGTCTTCGACGGTGCGCGCAGCAAGACCAACGGGGCGTCGGAGGCGCTGTTCGCGCGCGGTCTGACCCTGCCGAGCGGCTCGGCTCTGACCGATGCGCAGCGTGAGCGCGTGGTCACCGCGATCCGCGGCTTCCTGAAGCGATGAGGGTGCGGGTGCGTCCGTACGACGTGGTGAAGCGAGGGCTCGACATCGTCGTGTCCGCTGTCGCGCTCGTGCTGCTCTCTCCGGTCATCGTCGCGACGGCTGTGCTGGTCGCGACGAAGCTGGGGCGGCCGGTCGTCTTCGCGCAGGAGCGGCCCGGCAAGGACGGCCGGATCTTCACGCTCTACAAGTTCCGTTCGATGCGTTCGGTCGACGAGGCGCGCGGGTGGGTGACCGATGCCGACCGGTTGACCCCGTTCGGCGTGCGGCTGCGATCGACGAGTCTCGACGAGCTGCCGAGTCTCTGGAACGTGCTGAAAGGCGACATGAGCATCGTCGGACCACGTCCGCTGCTCGTGGAGTACCTTGATCGGTACACGCCGGAGCAGGCTCGTCGGCATGAGGTGCGGCCCGGCATCACCGGGCTCGCGCAGGTGACCGGACGCAACGCGATCTCCTGGGAGAGCAAGTTCAGGCAGGACGTGCGCTACGTCGATCGACGGAGCGCCGGGCTCGACCTGCGGATCGTTGTCGCGACGATCGGCTCCGTGCTCAAGCGGGACGGGATCTCCGCAGAAGGACACGTGACGATGTCGAAGTTCGGAGAAGCGAATGGCTGAGCGGATCGTCGTCATCGGCGCCGGAGGCTTCGGGCGCGAGACACTCGATGTGATCGAGGCGATCAACGCCGACGGCGAGACCCTGCACCTCGTGGGCGTCGTCGATTCAGGGCCGCGCCAGATCGACCTCGGCCGACTCGCGGAGCGTGGCATCGTCTACCTCGGCACCGAAGAGGAGTGGCTGCTCGGGGCATCCGGCGACGAGCGCTTCGTCGTGGCGATCGGCTCGCCGACCGTCCGAGAGGCCGTCGCTCGGCGCCTCTCCGACGCGGGTCTGCGCCCCGTCACCCTCATCCATCCGCGCGCCGTCGTCGGCTCGCAGGCTCGGATCGGGGACGGCGTCGTCATCACGTCGGGCGTGCAGGTCTCGACCAACGTGAGCATCGGCGACCATGTCCACCTCAACCCGGCGTGCATCATCGGGCATGATGCGACGCTGGCCGACTTTGTTTCTGTGAACCCCGGCGCGATCGTGTCCGGCAACGTCGTCGTCGAGGGCGGGACGCTTCTCGGCGCGGGATCGGTCGTGCTACAGGGGCTCACGGTCGGCGCTGGAGTGACCGTGGGGGCTGCTGCATGCGTCACGAAAGACGTCGTTGCCGGAGCCACAACGGTTGGAGTGCCAGCACGCCCCATCAGTGAAGAGGTCACGCCGTGAGGGTGCTGATCGTTTCGCAGTACTATCCGCCTGAAGCCGTACCCCTTCCGGCGGACCTCGCCCAGGGGCTCGCGGCACGCGGGCATCAGGTCAAGGTGCTGACTGGTTTCCCGAACTATCCGGCGGGAAAGGTCTTCCGCGGGTACCGCCAACGCTGGCGGTCCGTGGAGAATCAGGATGCGATCGAGATTCACCGTGTACCGCTATTCGCCGACCATTCGCAGAACGCACTCAAGCGGATGGTGAATTACTTCTCCTTCGCATTCAGCTCTGCGACAGCCAGACGCCTCTCACGCGGTGCCGACGTCGTGTACGTGTATGCCACTCAGATGACGGCCGGGTTCGGTCCGTGGGTGTGGCGGATCACCGGCGGCCGGCCGTATGTCCTGCACGTGCAGGATCTCTGGCCGGACTCCATCGTCGGCTCGTCGATCGTCGCCGGCTCTTTCAAAGGGCGCGCGGTTTCCGGTTCGCTCGGACCCTGGCTGCGCAGCTCGTATCGCCGAGCGTCCGGCGTTATCGGGATCGCGCCCACAATGGTTTCGACGCTGGTTTCACGGGGGGCGCCGGAAGAACGCACACACCTCGTGTACAACTGGGCCGACGCGGGAGAAGCGGTCGAGACCGTGCTTCCCCCGCCGGCGTCGCCAAGAGCCGAGATAGTCTACGCCGGAAACGTCGGGGACATGCAGGACCTGGAGACAGCAGTTCGCGCTGCTCACGCCGCCGCAGAAGCTGGCGTCACGCTCACCATCGTCGGTGATGGGGTGGCGAAGGATGATCTTCGGGCCCTCGTCGACGAACTCGGCGCCGACAACGTGCGTTTCCAGGATCCTGTGCCGCGCGAGCGGATGGCAGAGATCTACGCTCGCGCCGACTACGCGCTCGTTTCGCTGAAGGACATTGCTGTCTTCCGCGGGACCATCCCCTCGAAGTTTCAGGCGGTGCTGTCAGCCGGAGTGCCAGTGATATCGACCGTCCAGGGCGATGTTCGCCGGATCGTTGAGGAAAGCCGGGTCGGACTGACCGCTGATGCGGAGAGCGCGACCTCCCTTGAGCTGGCATTCCGGTCGGCCGCCGAGCGGTCGTCTGTTGACCGGGCAGCGATGGCTCGTCGTGGGCGTACGTTGTACGACACCAATTTTTCCCGCGAGTCGGGAGTCGCCAGGATAGAAGAGCTGCTTTCTGCGGCCGCGAACGGAACGAGTAGAGGACGATGAGCGAGTCATACGGCGGAGCCCGAGTGCTGGTGACCGGCGGAACGGGTTCCTTCGGACACACGGTGGCAAAGAAGCTCCTCGAGCGCGATGTTTCCGAGATCAGGATCTTCAGCCGCGATGAGGCCAAACAAGACCTCATGAGGCACGAGATCCCGGATTCGAGGCTGCGCTTCTATGTCGGTGATGTGCGCGACTTCGACAGCGTAGACAGGGCGACGCGTGACGTCGACTTCGTCTTCCATGCTGCTGCGCTCAAGCAAGTGCCTTCTTGCGAGTTCTTTCCCATGGAGGCGGTGCGAACGAACGTCCACGGTAGCGAGAATGTCGTGCGCGCCGCCGACCGCAATGGCGTTTCATCGGTGGTTGCGCTCAGCACGGACAAGGCCGTGTACCCGGTGAACGCGATGGGAATGTCGAAGGCGCTCATGGAGAAGGTTGCGCAGTCTCATGGGTTGAACAATCCCAACACGGGCACAACCGTTTCCTGCGTCCGCTATGGCAACGTCATGTACTCGCGCGGTTCGGTCATCCCGCTCTTCATTCGACAGATCAAGGCGGGCAAGAACATCACGGTGACGAATCCCGAGATGACCCGCTTCATGATGTCCCTCGCGCATTCGGTCGACCTCGTCGAGTTCGCATTCCGTAACGCACAGCAGGGCGACCTCTTCGTCCGTAAGGCGAAGGCGACTTCGATAGGCAACCTGGCCCAGGCGACGATCAATCTGTTCCGCTCGAAGACACAGGTGGAGGTGATCGGCACCCGCCACGCGGAGAAGCTCTCCGAAGCCCTCGCCACTCGGGAAGAGCTGGCTCGAGCCCGCGATATGGGGGAGTACTTCCGTGTCGTCGCCGACAACCGCGATCTCAACTACAGCGTCTACTTCGAGGAAGGCGATGTATCTCAGAGCCGCTTCGAGGACTACGACTCGCACACGGTGCAGCAGATGTCCGTGCGCGAGGTGGAAGAGCTGCTGCTGACTCTGCCCGAGGTGCGTGCCGAGCTGCGCCAGGCAGGCATCGACGAGACCCTGGTCTCGGAATCATGAGCCGCTTCGCGGTCACCGGCGGGCGAGGATTCCTCGGATGGCACCTGCGCGCTGCGTTGCGGGAGTCGGGAACTGCCGTGGACATGATCCCGGTAGGCGAAGCCTTCGAGCTCGACACGGCGACCGCCGCTGTCGATGGGGCAGCGCGTGTCATCCACATCGCCGGTGTGAATCGCGGGAGCGACGAAGAGGTGGCTGAGGGAAACATCCGCTTCGCCGAGCAACTGGCCACCGCGCTGCGCGCAGCAACGACGCCTCCGCCGGTCGTCGTCTTCGCAAACTCCACCCAGTCGACTAACGGATCTGTCTACGGCGAGGCAAAAGCACAGAGTGCGGAACTGCTCGCCGGAGCCTCGTCGGACATCGGTGCGGAGTTCATCGACGTGCGGCTGCCGAACCTGTTCGGCGAACATGGTCGCCCCTTCTACAACGCGGTCACGGCGACGTTCAGCCACCTGGTCGCGGCGGGGGAGAGCCCCACGGTCGAGAACGACAAGGAACTCACGCTTCTCCATGCGCAGAATGCCGTCGATCTTCTTACCGGAGCTGCGCCGCTCGCCTCTCTCGGCACTTTGCAGCGCGTGGAGACGGTGTCCGGCCTGCTCGCGCGGCTCCAGGACTACGCCGCGCTGTACCGTCGAGGCGATATCCCAAGCACGATCGACGCCTTCGACCGTGATCTCTTCAACACATACCGCTCGTACACGTTCCCTGCGCAATCTCCCATCGGCCTGACCCGTCATGCTGACGCTCGGGGATCGTTCTTCGAGATCATCCGATCCCACGGCGGAGCTGGTCAGTCCTCTTTCTCCACGACGGTTCCAGGGGTAACCCGTGGGGACCATTTCCACCGACGCAAGATCGAGCGGTTCACGGTTCTTCAGGGACGAGCGCGCATTTCGCTACGGCGCTTGTACTCTGAGGAGGTTGTCTCCTTCGAGGTCTCGGGCGATGCACCCGGCGCCGTCGACATGCCCACGATGTGGGCGCATAACATCACGAATATCGGTGATGACGTGCTCTACACGTCGTTCTGGACGAACGATATTTTCGACCCCGACAACCCCGACACGATTGCCGAGGCAGTGTGACATGGCCGACAAACTCAAAGTGATGACGGTGGTGGGGACGAGGCCGGAGATCATCCGCCTTTCAGCCACGATCAAGCTCCTCGACGAGCACACTGATCAGGTGCTCGTGCACACCGGACAGAACTACGACTACGAGCTCAACGAAGTGTTTTTCGAAGACCTGGGGCTTCGTCGCCCGGATCACTTCATGAACGCCGATACCTCGTCTTTGGGTGCGGCGTTGGGTTCGATCCTCACGAAGACCGAGGAGGTGATCCGAGAGGAGCAGCCCGACGCGTTCCTCGTCCTGGGGGATACCAACAGCTGCATCTCGGCAGTCATCGCCAAGCGGATGAAGATCCCCGTCTTCCATATGGAGGCGGGAAACCGTTCCTTCGACGAGAACGTCCCCGAGGAGACCAACCGGCGGCTCGTCGATCACGTCGCGGACTACAACCTCGTCTATACCGAGCACGCGAGGCGAAACCTGCTGGCCGAAGGCCTGCATCCGTCGAAGATCATCCTCACCGGTTCGCCGATGCGGGAAGTGCTCGAGCAGAATCGAGCCCAGATCGAGGCGAGCGATGCAGTGGAGCGGGCCGGACTGACAGCGGGTGAGTATTTCCTGGTGAGCCTCCACCGTGAGGAGAACGTCGACAATCCGACCCGGCTACGGTCGGCGATTGCCTCGCTGCAGGCGCTTCGTGCGGAGTACGGTCTGCCCGTTCTCGTCTCGACGCATCCTCGGACCCGAAAGCGTATTGAAGCGTTGGGGGATTCGGCTTCGATCGACGGAATCACCTTCCATCCGCCGTTTGGCTTCAACGACTACATCAAGCTGCAGTTGGATTCGAAGCTTGTCCTCTCCGATAGCGGCACGATCAGCGAGGAATCAAGCATTCTCGGTTTTCCGGCGGTGACGGTGCGCGACTTCATCGAGCGCCCGGAAGCGCTGGATGCCGGTGCCATCATCACCACCGGGCTGACGCCGGACAGCGTGTTGCGGGCGGTGGGTGCGCGACTCAGCATCCCGGCGGACCTCGCCTCGCTTCCCGCGGGATACGAGATCGGCAACACCTCCTGGAGGGCGACGGCGTTCGTCCTCTCCACAGCTCACTCCCACCGTGCACGGCTGGGGCTGCATGTCTGAGCAGGAAGGTCCGGGAGGCGACGCCGGGGAGCGGGTGGCCCGCACGGATGCCTGGCGGGTATCCGTTCCGGCGAGCGTGACCGCCTCGTCCCCCCTGCTCGTTGTGCCCACCGTGCATCCGCGCGGTGACCGCCGTATCGTCCGATGCGCGCAGGTCGCGCTGGATGCCGGTTTCCGCGTGCATTTCCTGTGGCTCGGTGAGGGAGAGCCGTCGCGAGATCCTCTCGTGGCCGAGACAGTGCTACCCTCGCCGCGCAACGCTCGCGAGCGCATCAGCATGGTCCGTCGAGTCGCCAGGGCCGCCGCGTCGCTGAACGGCGAGCTGTGGCACATCCACGACTACTACTTCCTCGGCGCCGCCCTTCGCTGGCGCCGCCAATCCGGTCGGCCGGTCCTCTATGACGTCCATGAGTACTACGCGTCGTACTACGCGGAGAAGTTGCCGGTTCCGCGCCGGCTGCGGAGCATCGTCGCCGGCATGCTGGAGCGCTATCAGGTCCGCGCCGCCCGCAGACTCGGTGCCGCGAACGTCGTGACCGAGCGCATGGCCGTGCCGTTCCGTGCAGCAGGCGTCCCCGTCTCGGTCTCACCGAACTACCCGATGCTGTCGCAGTTCGGTGGACTGCCCTCTGTGCCCTTCGAGGACCGGCGCTGGTCTGTTCTCCATATCGGCACTCTGACGCGCGTTTACGGGACGGAGTTGCTCGTGGAGCTGGCCGCCCGGTCAGCACAGCGCTCTCTGCCTTTCGTCTTTCAGGTGCTCGGCCGTTATCCCTCACCGGAGCATCAGGCTGATTTTGAGCGCCTGCTGGATGCCGCGGGGCGCCCAGCGAATCTGACGGTCCTGCCGACGAGACCCACTCACGAGATGCCCGACCTCCTCGCGACTGCAGGATTCGGCCTGTCACTGCTCATGCCGGACGGGCAAAATGAGGAGGCGGTGCCGAGCAAGAACTACGAGCACGCGATGGCGGGGCTGGTCAACGTGGTGACCGAGCGTCAGGCTCAGTGGCGTTTCTCGGAAGAGAACGCGATCACCGTGCACGGCGATCACAGATCCGCGGACGCGATGCTGGACCAGATGTTGCGCTTCGCCGAAGCGCCCCGCACGGATGCCGACCTCCGTGCGCGCGCCGGCGCAGCGAGGAAGCATTTCACCTGGGAGCTCGCGGTCGAGCCCGAACTGCGCGCGCAGCTCCTGCGGTTACGCCGGCCGAAGCCGATGAGTTCGGGGTCATGAGACTCTTCGCCCGCCTTCGCGCGCTCGCAGCCGGCAAGGAGGTGCGCGGGGGTTCCGTGCTTGTGTTGAGCTCGGTGATCGCGCAGATCATCACTCTCGTCGCGACCCCCGTCCTGTCGCGTATTTATGAGCCGGCAGCCTTCGGCTACCTCACGCTCGTCGTTTCAGTCACCGGCATGATCATCCCGGCTGTGGCGCTCCGTCTCGAATCGGCCCTGATGCTCCCGAAGGATACGAGGGAGGCGTCAGCTCTTCTGTTCCTCGGGCTCGCTGTCGCAGCGGTTATCAGTTTCCTCTCTGCGGCGACCCTCGAAATCCTGTTCTCCACCGGCCTCCTGCAGGCGATGGCCGCACTTCCTGGCTTCAGCGCGTGGGTCGGAGGGATCACCTTCTTCTCCGGCGTCTTCGTGCTGTTCGGGCAGTTCGCATTGAGGGTGCGGAACTACCGCGCTGTCGCCGCGCGAAACGTGACTCAGGCCGCGACTACCGCTGTCGTTCAGCTCGGCGCCGCGCTGATCGCCCCCTCCGCATTCGGTCTCGTCGGTGGATACGGAGCAGGCCGTCTGGTGGGTGTGGTGCCTTTGGTCGGCTCCGTGCGGGCCGAAATTCGTGGCTTCGATCTCCGTGACGTTCGCCGAGTGGGGCGCGAGTATCGAGCCTTCCCGCTGCTATTCGCTCCAGCCGCCCTCATGAACGCCTCAGCCCTCGCACTGCCGGTGCTCTTCGCAGGAGTCTGGTATGACGTGGCGGACGCCGGGCAATGGGGCATGGCTGAGCGCATCCTCGCCGTACCACTCGTCATCGTAGCCACGGCCGTATCGCAGGTCGTCGAGGCGCGGCTCGCGCACCACGCGCGATCCGAGTCGCACGGCAGCGCCTCTTATTACCTCAGGGTGTCGACGCTCCTCCTCGTCGTGAGCGTGGCCGTCGGAGTGGTGGTCGTAGTCCTCGCCCCTATCGTCGTACCTTGGGTACTCGGACCGGGGTGGGCGGACGCGGCTCTCATTATGCAACTCCTGACTCCGATGCTGGTCACGAGGCTCATCGCGAGTCCGCTCAGCAAGGCCCTCGTCGTGGCCAGGTGGGCACGAATCAACTTTGTTCTCGACGCGTCGCGACTTGCTATCGTGCTCGTCGTCCTCATTCTGTGCTGGTATCGCGAGTCCACGGTCCCGCAGCTGGTTCTCGCGACGTCCATCGCCTTCGCAGTGATTTACGTGGCGACCTGGATCGCGGGGCTGGCCGCGGCCCGTCATCTGGATTGTGGCAGCGCCCTATCCTCGGTTGCGGAGGAGTAGTAAGTATGACGCAGTGGTTCGCCTCCGGGTACGGCGCTCTGGACATCGCGGCAACGGGGGGGCACGGGTACGACATCGCGGTGACGCCGATCCAACCCGGTCACCCGGTTCTGCTGTTCGGGGAAGGGGCTAAGGTCTGGCGTCACATGGCGCGAGGCGATGCGCCGACGCCTGCCGAGTCAGAGTCCGTCGAGGTGATGAAGGAACTGGCCGAGATGGGCCTCGCGGTTGAAGACCCGGCCCATGCTGCGCGGATCTCCGATCTGCCTCGCCCATGGCTCTCCTCGTTTACCCATGAGCTCGTCTACGCGCTGCTGCAACGGGTGGCGACCTCGGCGGGAGTCGAACTGGTGTTCATCAAGGGTCCGACGCTCCACGCGCAGGGACTCCGCGATCGTGAGCACTCCGGCGACGTGGATTGCTGGGTGCGGCCGGGCGACGATCTCCGCCTCGCGGATGCCATGCGTGCTTGGGGGTGGACGCCGCTCATCCTTCCCTTCACAGGCACGACGGTCAGCCACTCTCTCACGCTGGTGGCGGGGGAGTGGGGATGCGCGATCGACGTGCACACCTCCTTCCCAGGGATGCGCCTGCGGCCGGGGGAGGCGTTCGACGTCCTGATCGATGACGCGGAGGCCCGGGCGTTCGCCGGCGTGCCGGTGCTGACTCCGTCGCGCGAGACCCACGCCGTCCTATCCGCTTTGCACGACATGCGGCCGTACAACGGTGCAGCAGCGCCTGAGTATGCCGTGACCAAGGCGACGGCCGTATTGCGAACGGTGGGGCGCGGAGTGATTCCGATTGTCGACCGGTTCGACGCGGGTTTCGTCCTGCGCGCGCCACTCGAACGAGCCTTCGGAGAAGATGCACCCGATTACTCCCGTGCGCTTCCTCCGGCGGACTGGAGCATGCGCCTCGAAGAGGCCACTTCGTTGCGGCATTTCAAGGCCCTACGGTTTGTGCCGATACAGCACCGGCTCCGTGCACTTATCCGTCTGATGTGGCCGACGGCAGAGACCATGCGCATCGCGCTGGAAGAGCCGCAGGCAACCGGCCGGAGAATCTTCCTCGCGCGGGTGAGGCGGGTTCGGGACAGCGTAAGGAAGCTGGCCGCGCGACGCTGAGGCCCGACGCGGTCGGCCTCCCAGGGGATTCGCCGTGTCATGAGATTGAATAGGACGCAATGAGCAGCATGCACCAGACCCGCGCCAGCGCGCGCGCAGAAGCAGACCGGCAGCAGGCCCGGCGCATCCATCGGCGTCGGGCGGTGTGGATCGCCGTCGGTGTCTTGACGCTCCTCGTCATTGGTGTCGCCGTGCTCTCTGCCGTGGCCGCGTCGAAGGCGCTGTCCGTCCGCGACTCGCTGACCCCGGCGGTGCCGATTGCGAGCGGGCTGCCGTCGAAGGTGCTGGCGGGCGACGCCGACGGGGCTGCGGCCGACGCTGCGTCGCTCAAGGAACTGTCCGCGGAAGCCGTAGCGACCACCCGCGAGGCGGACTGGCGCCTCGCCGAGTGGATCCCTGTGGTGGGGCAGAACCTCTCCGCAGTACGTGCCGCTGCGGAGAGCGTCGATGAGATCGCCGACTTCTCGGTTGGTTCGCTCCCGGACCTCGACCTGAATGCCTTCCGTCCGGTGGACGGCGCCATCGACCTCGCCGCGATACATCGTCTAGAGGGGATCGTCACGGCGGGTGCTGACACGTTCGCCGAAGTGCGTGAACGGATCGACTCCGCGGATCGGACATTCCTTCTTCCTCCAGTGACCGAGGCGCTCTCGACCCTGAATGACGCTGTGGGCGGAGTCGACGAGTCGTTGGGGGCCCTGTCGCCGATCCTCAAGGTCTTGCCTGCCGCGCTCGGCGAGGGCACACCACGGACCTATCTGCTGATGTTCCAGGGGAACTCCGAACTTCGCGCTTCAGGCGGGAACCCCGCGGCCCTCGCACTCGTCACCGCGACAGATGGGCGAATCGAGCTCACCACCCAGGCAACGAGCGTGCAATTCGCGAATGCTCGTGACGAGAGCATCGCCCCGCTCGATTCGGAGACCGAACATTTGTACTCGGACATCATTGGCCGCTGGATCCCCAACATGACGGCGACTCCGGACTTTCCGACGACCGTTGAGATCATGCGTGCGTGGTGGGCCGACGAAGGCCTCCCTCCCTTCGACGACGTCATCTCTACCGATCCGGTCGCGCTCGCGTACATCCTCAACGCGACGGGCCCGATTCCACTGCAGACGGGCGAGACTCTGACCAGCGAGAATGCTGTGCCGCTTCTGTTGAACGAGGTGTACTTCAAGTACGGCGACGGTACCGACCAAAACCCCCAAGATCTCTTCTTCGCCTCTGCTGCCGCACAGATCTTCGCGAAAATCACCTCAGGTGTCGAGAACCCTGTCGCTTTCCTTGAGGCGCTGGGTAAGGCGACCGACGAGGGGCGCATGAAGATCTGGTCGTCGAATCCTGACATCGAGGCGATGATGTCCGGATCAAAGCTCGCGGGCACCCTGCCGGCGACCAACGACGACCGCACCGTCGCCGGTGTGTTCTTTAACGACACCACGGGAGCGAAGACGGATTACTACGCGGATGCGAAGGTGGTCGCGACTACCGATCAGTGCACGACCTCTGGTGCGCCCACTTTTATGCAGACGATCACCTTCGCGAACAACATCACGCCCCAACAGGCCGCGGATCTGCCTTACTTCATCACTGGTCCCCACTATCGCCCGGGTGACATCGCGACCGACGTCGTCGTGTACACGCCGGTGGGCGCCTCCATCGAATCGTGGAAAGTCGACGGGGCGCAGAGGGCCACCCTGGTTTCGGAAGGGACTCATCTCGGGCGTTCTGCCGTGCGTATCAGCGTGGTAACGACTCCGCAGACGGCAGCAACCATTACCGTGTCGATGAAGGGCTCTGAAGGAACCATAGGGACCGACTACGGCGTGTACGACGTGTGGACCACGCCGATGGTGCGCCAGACTCCCGTCACTCTGGAGACTCCTGGCTGCGGCTGAACAGTCCACAAGTCCGTTGAGATGGTACGTTCGGGACCCTGTCTACCGAACAGCCGTACGCACGGTAGCTGTCGCCGTGGTGCATTGGACCACTCGTCCTAAGGCGTCAGATGGTCCCATCAATCGGCGTGCGAGAGCCGCCGCGGTCGTGAACTTCTCCGAGCCGGGAGGCGCCGGGGACCAGTTGGATCCTCTGAAGCGTGCAAGCCCGATGCCTCCTCCCTCGGATACAACGCGAGGAGCAGAACCAGCAGGCCGAAACCGTAACTGAGAACGGCGCTGAAGGGGCTCGCATTCGCAAGCGAGAACACCGGAAGGAGGCCGGTGGGAACGACGATCGCCGCCGGAAGCCCACGACTCGCGCTGTCGACCAGGAAAAGCAGCATCACGAGAAACGCTGCTTCTACTGCGATGCCGATGAACCCGAGGTTCGCGTATCCGTCAGCGAACAGGCTCGCATTGAGCTGGACATCGGGTCGATTCAGCAGCACTGCGCTGACGTAGAACCCCGGAGACGTCTGATATGGCGCTTCAACAAATGGTCCGAGAAACGAGTAGTCCCAGAGCGCCCAGGCTCCCTCGTCGTAAACATCTCTGTACAGCGGCATGAGGTAGCCAGCTGTCATGAACGTTCGGGCAACCAGCACATCCACGAGACCAATGCTTGCCACGCGGTCAGCGGCGATCGATAGCCACGCCAGGGCGGACGCGCCGACGACGACCATCGCGCCCACGATGGAAGTTCGCTTGTTGAGGAGGAAGACGAGCAACAAGCACAGTGGGATGGAGATGAGAACTGTCTTGTACCCCGTCGTGGAATAAATGAGCAACTGCCCGACCACACCGAGCGCGAACAGCCAGTATTTCCTTTTGAGCAGTCCGAAGGCCATCAGGAAGGGGTTGATGACATTCCCCTGATTAGTGATGAGGTATCCCAGGAGGGGCACGGTCGGGATGACTTCGTCGCGGTATGCGAGTCGAGTGTCGTAGATCTCGAACACCGACACAATGTTGAACGTGATGCCGAAGACCACTGCCAGATACACATAGGTGACAACTGAGATTGCGGCCACAAGCACCCAGAGAAGCATCCCGCTCGAGAGGTTGATGGGGATCAACAGGGCGGTCTTGCGGCGTAGAAGAAGGGCGACAGCGATCCAGACCGCAGAACAGAACACCGCAAAAGCGAAGGTATCTTCCGGAGTGCGGCCGCCGCCATACTGGGGCAGCGTCGCTACGGGCACCAGCAGAGCAGTGTAGAGGAACCAGACCGCGTAACCGGAGAACCGCTCGACCCTGTAGGGCAGGAAGGCCGACGCCGCGAGCAAAAGTGCGTAAGAGAGGAGCATCCACATGAATGACGGTTCGTGGTAGACCCAGCCCAAGTACGCGAACCGGGGGGCCATGAACTCCGAGTAGGTGACCCGCAGCGCCTCGATGTAGATGGCGAGGGAACCGGCGAAGACGACGAACACGGAAACGTGCTGCACGAGGGATGACCGCTTGGCTTGGGAGCGGACGTTGGCGTCGCTCATCGCGCGCTCGGTTCGCGTGTGAGACATGCTGCTGATTCTACGGGCAGAGGCGTCGACACCACGCGCGGCCTACGGCCCGCCCCACCGCCCGATCGGCCACAGAATGGCCCCGGCCTGACCGAACACGTCGTCGCGCGTCATCCAGCGCCAGCAGTCCTCGTCCGGATCCGCCGTCCCTCGGCAGAGGTAAGCGGAGTCGGCCGAGTTCGCCCGATTGTCTCCGAGTACGAGATACGAATCCTCCGGAACGGTGACCGGCCCGAAGCAGCGGGTCGACATCGGCTCGCTGTCGCAGTCGAGTGAGTCGGCGACGAAGGGGAGATCTTTGACGACGTACGGCTCGTCGAGCGGCTCGCCGTCGACCAGCACCCCGCCCTGGGCGTCGCAGCATTCCACGGTCTGCCCTGGTCCGGCGATGACCCGCTTCACGAGCACGTAGGGCCGGATGCCGGTGGTCTCGCCGACCCAGTGGAACGCCTGCGAGAACCAGTTTCCGCCGGCTGCGGGCTTCTCTCCCCAGGCCTCATCGGGGCGGAACACGACGATGTCGCCCGGCGCGGGGTCTGCGGCGACGTAGGCGAGGCGGTTGACGATGAGGCGGTCGCCCGGCTCGAGCGTCGGCGACATGGATCCAGACGACGGCTGGCCGATGAAGGCGACGATGATGCCGGTCAGCGCGAGTGCGAGCGTGATGTTGACCCAGATGTTCCCGAGGAGTCGCCGACGCGGTCTCGGTGCATCTGTCGTCATCATGTGCTCTCCGGCTCGCGCGCTGCGGTGTCGACACAATACTGTCAGTGAATGGCCCAGTATTCCGGTGACAGCGGTCCCCGCCTGCTCGAGTCCCCGCAGGCGTCGCAAGCCCAGCGACTGCTCATCCCCGACGTCCTCCGAGGCGTCGCGATCGTGGCGATGGTTATCGCGCACGCGAACCCGTTCCTTCCCGAACTGCCGTGGGCCGCGAAGTTCGTAACGGCGATGTTCAGCGACCTGGCGTCGCCGCTGTTCGCCCTGGTGATGGGCATGTCGGCAGAGCTCGTCTGGCGCCGGGGCAGACGCGTCGGCGTGACACTTCTGCAGCAGGTGATCCGTGGACTGTTCCTGATAGCGCTGGGCGTCTGGATGGCGACCTGGGGCTCGTGGGTCGATGTGATCCTGGCGTATCTCGGCGTGACCATCATCCTCGGAGCGCCGCTCCTCCTCGCGCGCACGCCCGTGGTGATCGGAGTGACAGCGGTCCTGCTGCTCATCAGCCAGCCTCTGGTGGATCTTGCCCGGACCTGGACCTGGGTCTACACGGCGCCCGCCCCGATCGCCGACATCATGCAGTGGCTCTTCCTCGGATCGCACTACCGCGTGCTCAATCTCCTGCCGATGTTCCTCATCGGCGCGCTCCTCATCCGGCACGGACTGCAGCGCGACCGACTGCTCACGGCGCTGGCCATCGCCGCACCTCTTGCCTACCTGGCCTGGGGTGTCGGGCAGCGGCTCGGCGACGTGCAGTCCGGCGACTACCTCGACACCCTGAAAGACTTCGGCCTCGTCTTCGCGGTCTACGTGATCGTGGTCTTCGCCGCGACCGCTCGACGCGACGGCGTCAAGCGCTTCTGGAGCCCGATCTTCGTGCCCCTCGTCGCATGCGGACAGGTCGCGCTGAGTCTCTACCTGCTGCACGTGGGGATCATCGCGCTGTGGAACAACGCGAACGGACGTCCGACCGAGAACTTCTGGCCGGGGTGGCTCGTGATCGTTCCGGGCATGATCCTGGTGGGGTGGCTCTGGTGGCGGTTCGTCGGCACGGGCCCCGTCGAATGGGTGATGGGCTGGCTGACCGGTCGGCGCAAGCCCCTGCTCCACGCACGATGAAGGCGGCTTCGCGCCACTGACACCGCGTCAGGCGGGGGAGACCTCGACCGCCGCGCGGATGCTGTCGATCAGCACCCGTACTTCGTCGCTGCCGACCGCCAGCGGCCCGGCCTGCGTTCCGTCGGTGCCGATGAGTGCGGCCACGGGGGTCTCCGCTCCGATGCGGAGCGCCGCCGCAACAGAACCGCCGACGTCGAGCGCGAACCGCGTCGAAGCGGGGAGGTCGTGCGGCGGCTCTGTGCTCGCCGCGACGCTCACGGCGCGCTGGATCACATAGACGTCGACAACGGCCGCCAGAGGGGCCTCTGCGGCCTTGAGTGATGCCATGGCGGTCGCACACGCGTGACACCCCGGAGCGACGAACACGAGTAGCCGGGCGCGGGCGGCCGGGACGAGCACGTCGACGATCTCTGCGGTGTCAGGCAGCAGCACGGCGCCGGCTCCACGGGGGATCTGCGCATCGGTTCGCCCGGTGGCGTGCGATGCGCGGACCAGGGACCAGACACCGACGGCGATCAGCAACCCGGAGCCGACCGCGCCCAGCACGAGGGGCACCGACGGGCCCGTGAGGAGCGTGGCCGGAATCCCGACGGGCTCGGCGACGGCGGCCGCCGTGACGGCCCCTGCCAGCGCGGAGGCGGCGATGGCGGTGAGGACCGCGTTGCGCACGATGAGTCGAGGTCCGATCGCGGAGGGGAGCCAGTCGCCGAAGCAGCCGCAGTCATCGGTGGCGCCGAGTCGGTGCGCCCGGGCGACGGCGACCAGAAGGCCGGACGTCAGCAGGAGTGCCGCCGTGGCGAAGCCCACGAAGAGCCAGTTGGCGGTCACGAGCAGACCCACAGCGACAACCGCCTCGCCCGCGATCAGCACCCCGGCCGCGGTCTTCGGGTGGTCGACCCTGATGTGCAAGGCGGCGAAAGCCCCACGCCCGTTGTCCGCCGCGCGGAACTTGCCGACGGCGCTCACAGCGAAGACGACGGCGAGGAAGAAGGCAAGCGGAACGAGGAATGCGCTCATGGGTTGATTCTCCCGGATCGGAAAAGCGGGCGGATCCTGGAAGGATCCGCCCGCTCGGTGCTGCACGTCGCCCTGCCGCCACCATCGGCGGTGGCCGGAGCGACGAAGGGAGCGTCGGTGCTGGGCCCGGCGCCCCCTTCGAGATTCGGCTCAGAGGAGCGAGATGCCGATGTTCGACGAGGTCGAGTTGTTGCCCGTGACCGAGTCGCCCGAGACGGTCGCGGTCATGACCTGCTGGGGGCCGCCGAGCAGTGTGGTGAGAAGCGTGATGTTCAGGAGCGAGTCGAGCGTGGTTCCCAGCCCGATCACGATGTTGCCTCCGGCGGGGATCGACGGGAGGGTCAGCGTGTAGTTGCCGTCCGCGCCTCCGACGGTGACACCGCCGACCGCCGCGATGTTCAGCGACAGCAGGGAGGAGTTGTACTGCACGACGGCCGTGGCACCGGCAGGCGACGCATCGGTGCCACTGTTCGTGATCGTCAGCGTGTTGACCGCGGTGACCGTCGCGAGACCGAGGTTCAGCGAGATCGGACCGCTGAGCGCGGGAACGAGGTCGTCGTTCACCAGCGAAGCCGCGGCGAGCGGTGTGGCGACGGCTGCCGCGATGACGGGCACCGACCATGCCGCGCCCTTGACGATGGTGCGGCGCGAGATGCCCTTGTTCTTCTGGATTTCTTCGGTCACGTGAGTGCCCTCCCTGTTCGATGCAGATGCGGTTTCCCGCTGTGTCGTGAAGAGGCGACACGTTGTCTGCATCCCCCAGGAGCCTCTTCGTGGTCATCAAAGTAGGGAGAGGAAGAGGGGGAGGAAGGGGGTTTCGGTGAACTACGCGCAGGGTGCGCTCAACCTGCGCGATCTGTGCGTTATGGCTGCGTGGAGCTATGCCCGGCGCGAGGAGCGCAGGGTGCGCGGGGTGGCCTGATAGGCCTCGTCGAGTGCCCGACGCATGCTCATCGGAGAGTGGAATCCGGCACGCTGCGCGATCTGATCGATGCTCAGCACGTCGTAGCGACTGTCGACGAGGAGCGAGTGGGCCAGCCGCGCACGCTGCCGACGGATCTCCGCCGCGACGCTGTTGCCGGATTCGGAGAAGACGAGCTGCAGCTGCCGCAGCGACGACTGCACCTCGTGCGCGACGCGCGACGGGTTCAGCGACGGATCACCGCACTGCTGCGAGATCACGGCGATGGCACGCTCGCGCAGTACGGCATGCGGCGAGCCCTGGGCGCTGACCCCGCCGACCCGGTCGAGCAGCACCGCGCCGCACATCTCCATCACCAGCTGCTCGATGGCGTACTGCTCGATCGCCGATGCATTGTCGTCGGTGTCGAGCAGGCACCCGACGAACTGCTGCATCGAGGTGTCCAGGAGTCGGCGGTCCGCGAACACACTCGCGTCGGAAGGCAGCGACGGCACGAACGAGGCGATGGCCGAGCGGGGCACGAGTGCGGCGACGAAGCTCCACTGCCCTGCCCACCGCAGCCGGCGTGTGATGCCGTGTGCGGCGACGACGAGACCGCCCTCGGTCTCGACCCAGGGCTCACCCTCTACTCGCGACCAGAGCGCCTGTGCCTCGACGAACGCGAAGACCGAGTGGTCGGGGTACCGGGTCACCGTGTCGACGTGGAGCTCGGAGGTCCCTCCGCCCGTGCTGAGCAGTCGCACACCGCCGGAGGCGCGCTCCCGGGAACGCAGTCCAGGGCGGTCACCGACCCGCCGAACACCATGCTTCGCGAGCTCTCTGTCGTCGATGACCTGAGCGTTTGAGTGACTCACGAGACGTTCCCCCTCAGGGTGCCTGCGAACAACTGCGGCGCCTCTGTGATCGGGGTGCCGAACCTGCTCCCATCAACGCGTCGCGTTGCCGGGTTCGCCATCCCGATGCCTCGATACGGTGGTGTATTGAATACAGATTCAATCATCCGGCCCCTCCTGTCAACACAGATTCTGAATTCGTGTAGTGAGACGACACGAACCTCATCTGCATCCCCCAGGAGCCTCACTGCGAGCCACCGTAGAGCGCCCGCCGGGGAATGTCCGGCGAATGGAAGAAAAGCGCGCAATGTGCGTTGTTCCTGCGCGAAATGTGCTTTCACCTGCGCGGCTCGCCGAGTCGAAGAACGTGGATAGGCTTGCTGCCATGTCCGATCGCTTCCTCGTCAACGCGGTCGGAGCCGTCATCGAGATCGACGCCTCTCGGCGCGACGAAGACTTCCGCGCACGCACCCTCGCCGCCTGGACAGACGCGCGCTACGAGGGCGATCGAGCCGCCGATGCGGTCGCCGTGGTTCCGGCCGACACGGAGGACGCTTCAGCCCTCTCCGCGCTCTCGACCGACGTCACGATCAAGGCCCTCGCGCACCGCCGACACGACCCGATCTGGATGCTGCACGCCGCCGGACTCGCCGCCGCCGACGGTCGCGTCGTGGTGCTCAGCGCGGCATCCGGCACCGGCAAGACGACAGCGGCGCGACACCTCTCGCAGCGCTACGCGTATGTGAGCGACGAGACCATCGGCATCGACGACACCGGTCGCGTGGTGCCTTACCGCAAGCCGCTCTCGATCATCGAGCAGGATGCCGCTCCCAAGGCGCAGGTCGCACTTTCGAGCATCGGTGGCGCGCACGCCCTGCCCGACGAGCTGCGGGTGGCGAAGATCGTCGTGATCGATCGCTCGCCGGAGGGCCCGGACGTGCCCGAGATCGAACCGCTGGACATCGCGGATGCCCTGGCGCTGCTGGGGCCGCAGACCAGCTATCTCTCCGACGGGCCGGCGCCCCTGCAGCGGATTGCCGCGCTGCTCGAAGCCACCGGCGGTGCCGTGCGACTGCGCTACCGGGAGGTGACGGGCATCGACGGGATCATCGATGATCTGATCGACGTCGAGCCGGCTCCGGTCCGGTCGATCGTCACCCGTACCGCACCCGTGGTCGACGCGTCAGCCGCGGACGCGTACCGCCGCGCGGAGACGGTCGACGAGCTGGTGCTCGAATCCCGCGTCGCTGTGCTGCGGCGGACGCCGACCGGGGGACAGGTGCACGTCCTCGACGGCATCGGCCCGACGATCTGGACCGCTGCCGCCGGAGGGAGCACGCTCGCTCAGCTCGTCGATGCCGTGGTGACCGCGCACGGAGAACCCGCAGACGGAGACCCGGCGTCGATCGTGCAGGCGGCCGTGCAGGTGCTCATCGACGATGGGCTCCTGCTGCCGCCGACTCCGGCCTGAACGGCGCCTCAGACCTGAGCGGTGCCGCGCCGGCGCACGCCCGGTGCTGCTGCCTCGGACTCCCCGCTCTCGCTGTCCGCGCCGTCCTTCGCATAGCGCTCGTAAGCGCCGTAGTACTCGCGGCCGTAGTACGCCGACTCGGCACCCTTGCGGGGCACACGGTTGAGCACCACGCCGAGCACGCGGCCGGTCGTGCGGGTGATGTTGTCGATCGCCCGCTGCAGCATGTCGAAGGTGGTCTTGCCGGACGAGACGACGATCAGCACGCCGTCTGCGTTCGCGGCCAGCACCGCGGCGTCGGTCACCGGCAGCACCGGCGGCGAGTCGAGGATGACGATCGCCGACTTGCTGATCTCCGCCAGGAAGTCGCGCATGCGCTGCGACCCGAGCAGCTCGCTGGGGTTCGGCGGGATGCGGCCGGCGCCGACGACGGCCAGCGGGATGTCGCGGGACGGGCGATGCGCCACATCCTGCAGCTCGGCGCGGCCCGCGAGCACATCGGTGAGGCCGACGTCGTGGGACATCCCGAAGATGTCGGCGATGACCGGGCGACGAAGGTCGCAGTCGATGAGGATGGCCCACTGTCCTGCTGCGGCGAGACTGGAGGCGAGGTTGACCGAGACGGTGGACTTGCCGTCTCCGGGCACCGAGCTCGTGACCACGATCACGCGCGGCGGGTTGTCGACGTCGATGAACTGCAGGTTCGTGCGCAGCTCGCGCATCGACTCGATGAGGTGATGCGACACCCCGTGCTGCGATTCCAGGGAGAAGTCGATCACCTGTCGCTCGTCGGCGATCGACTTCTCGAGCGGGAGGGTGCCGATCACGGAGACGCCCGTCTCGCGCTCGATGTCGCGGGGGTGACGCACGCGACGGTCGACGGTGTGTCGCACGAACGCGTAGACGAGACCGAGGGCGAGACCGGCGAGAGCGCCGATGATGACGTTCAGCCGCGTGTTCGGCGACGACGGGGTGCTGGGAAGGCGTGCGGAGTCACCGACGATGAGGGAGATCGCCGCCGGCGTCTCCGCCGTGCCGCCCTCGAGCTTCTCGATCTCGATCGCCATGCCGTCGAGCCAGGCCTGCGCGAGCGCCTGCGCCGACTCCGGCGTCGGGCCGGTGGCCGTGACCTTCAGCGCGGTGGTGTCGACGGGGTTCGTCACCGTGACCCGGTTGACCAGCACGTCGGGGGAGGCGTCGAGGTCGAGTTCGTCGATCGCGTGCTCGGCGACCGCCCGCCAGGAACCGAGATTGAGGTAAGACTTGACCCTGCTCTGAGCGAGCTGGTTGCCCACGAGCGCGGAACCGCTCGTGCCGTCGCCGCCCACGGCCGTCACGATGCCTGTCGTGTCGGCCGAGTACACCCGCGGCTGCAGGGAACTCCAGCCGAACGCCAGGGCCGCACCCACCAGCGTGGCCGCGACGATGACGATCCAATGCGCGCGCAGAATGCGCGCGTAGTCTCTCAGTTCCAACTCTTCATCCCCTCGCACATCCCGCGGGGAGGTCGGGATGCAGACATGAGAATGAGCATACGGCGAACACCCCTCCGCCGGAGGCGCACGCGGCTCACGTGAGGGCGGCGCGCACGATTCGTTCGACCTCGACCAGCGCGGGGGTCAACTCCGCCGCCGACCGGGCGTAGGTCTCACGCGACCGACGGTAGGGGTCGATCACATCGTCGTCATCCCCGGAAGAGGCGGTGATGCCGCGCTGATCGTTGACCGCACGCAGTACGGCGGCGAACCGATCGCGGGAGGACGAGCCGGCCGCATCGGCTGCAGCGCGGGCGTCGTCGGTGCTCAACGTCGAGGCGAGGCGCGCGAACTCGCGGACCGTGAAGGTGCGACGCAGTCGGTTGGGCATCATCTTGACCACGTGCGACCGATGCTCGCGTGCCATGGTGAGGACGAGATCGGCGTCTTCGAGAAGCGGCTCGACCAAGTAGCGGGCCAGGTGGGCGGATGCCGTCGCGGGATCGACGCCCGCCTGCGCGGCCAGCTCGAGCGCCGGCTCGGGCATGCCGTGACCCACCAGCGCATGTGTGCCCGCGCTGTGGACCCGCACGCCGAGCGGCTCGAGGTCGGCCCGCAGCATGACCTCGGCCAGCGGCGACCGGCAGATGTTGCCGGTGCACACGGTGAGGATCGTGAGCCGCGACGAGGGAGCGTCCGACTCCGGGGTGCCCAGGATGGCGTCGAGGAGTGCGGCATCCTCCGCGGGGGCGGGCGGAGTCGACGGGGCGGAAGCGGAGACGACGGGAGCGGACGGCGCTTCGGGGGCGGTGGCGGAGTTCTGCTTCTCGCGCCATTCCCGGCGGCTCATGCCGGCCGGCGGTCCATCGTCGTGCTGCGGGTTCACGCCACCAGCCTAGGGCTCCGTGCGGGACGCGACGGCAGCATCAGGATGAGCAGCACCGCGATCACCCCGCCCACGAGCGTTCCGAGACTGTTGGCGATCACATCGGAGATCGTGGGAAAACGCGAGGGCATGAGCCCCTGGACCGATTCGATCAGCCCGCTCATCAGGGCGCCGATCAGCACCACGTGCCACAGCCGCAGGCGCGACCAGGCGAACGGCAGCAGGAAACCCACCGGGACGAAGAGGGCGACGTTCGCCAGGAACTCGAACACCACGGCGCTCTGGTAGTAGGGAGCGATGCCGGCGTCGGACACCCATCGAGCCATCACGCCGACCAGGCCGGTGACCTTCGCCGAGACGTTCGCCGGCAGCCACACCGTGAAGCCGATGAAGAGCAGGTAGCCGACGAGCGCGACCCGTGCCGTCGCAGCCCCGGCGCGGACGGGGGCAGCGGTGGCGGAGGGCATCCCGTCAGGGTATCCGCGGCACCCCGGTGCGACTCTCAGCTTCGGGCGTCGCTCCAGCTCAGCTGCTCGATGTAGCGCAGGAGCACGCCCTCGCGCAGCGCCCACGGCGACACCTCGAGCTCCTCCACCTTCAGAGCCGTCATCGCGGCGTGCAGCGACACCGCCGCAGCCACGATCTGGAACGTGCGATCCGGGGTGATGCCGGGGAGCTCCTGTCGGGCCGACGCGGGCAGCCGCGCCAGCCGCGGGATCCACGAGCCGAGCGAGGCCCGGGGGAGCAGCATCCGTTCGGTCCCCGACCATCCGGGCGCCGGATAACCGACCAGACGTGCCAGCGAGCGGATGGCCTTCGACGAGCCGACGACGTGGTCGGGTCGGGGGAGCGCGGCGAACTGCGGCAGGACCGTGGCGAGCGTCTCGGCGGCGTGCGTGCGCAGCTTCTCGACATCGGCCTCGCCGGGCGGGTCGTTCGGCAGGAACTGCACGGTCATGCGTCCGGCGCCGAGGGGGACGGATGCCGCGGCATCGGGCATCTCCTCCGCGCCCGCGGCGATCTCCAGCGACCCTCCGCCGATGTCGAGGAGCAGCAGCTGTCCCGCCGACCACCCGAACCAGCGCCGCACGGCGAGGAACGTCAGCTCGGCCTCGGTCTCGCCGTCGAGCACCTGCAGCGGCTGCCCGAGAGCCGCCTCGATGCGCGCGATCACGTCGGCTCCGTTGCGCGCATCGCGCACCGCACTCGTGGCCGTCGCGAGCAGCGCATCCACCCGTTCGGTCTCGGCGACTCGGCGGGCCTGGGCGACCGCGGCCTCGAGCGCGACCACGCCCTCTTCCGAGATCGCGCCGTCGGGCGTGAGGTAGCGCATGAGGCGCAGCACCGTCCTGTCGCTCGTCGTCGCGAGCGGACGTCCACCGGGGCGGACGTCGGCCGCCAGCATGTGGACGGTGTTGGATCCGATGTCGAGGACTCCCAGGCGCACGGGAAGAGACTACTCGCGCCCGGAGCCGCCATCGCGCTCGTATCGTACGGCCGACCTCGGAAACAGGGCGCCGACACGGTTCGTCACACATGGCAACAGATCGACCCGCCCGAAAGGCGACTCACAGCAGATCGATAATCTCGCGCCATGCCCGATAGCGCCGTCCTCCTGCCCATCGCAGCGCTCACCGTCACCCTCGTCGCGTTCGTCGGCATCGCGTTGCTCCGTCGCCGCGGCGCGGGATTCACCTCGCTCGTCCTGATCGCCCTGGGCGTCGGCATCGGGATCGGCATCGGGTTCCGTGACGGCCTCGAGTACGTCGCCGTGCTGGGCGACCTCTACGTGCAGGTGATCACGGCGATCGTGGCTCCGCTGATCTTCATCTCGATCCTGTCCAGCGTCACTTCGCTGGGATCGGCCGTGAAGCTGCGCACGATCGGGTTGTCGAGCGCCTTCTGGCTGCTCCTCACCAACGCGATCGCCATCGTCCTCACCCTCGCCATCGCGCTGAGCGTCGGCCTCGGGCAGGGAGTGCAGCTCGATCTGCAGGAGGGCAGCGGCGACACGCTCACCGGGCTGATCAAGCCGCTCGACGAGGTGCTGCTCGGACTCTTCCCCTCGAACATCGCCGGCGACTTCGTCGGCAACAACATCACCGGCATCATCCTGTTCGCCCTGCTCTTCGCCGTCGCCTACCTGGTCGCCAACCGGAGCGACGACCCGAACCTGCGCTCGTTCAAGAGCGTGATCGACGGCACCAAGAAGGTCATCATGACCGCGGTGGGCTTCATCATCGAGCTCACTCCGTATGCGGTCCTCGCCCTCGTCGCCACGACGACGGCCACCGCCGTCACGCGCATCGAGACCGTGCTGGCGCTGGCGCTCGTTCTGGTGCTGGCACTCGGGATCGCGTTCATCGACGCCTACGTCGTGAACGGCGTGCTGCTGCGAGTCTTCGCCGACGTGAACCCGATCCGGTGGTTCCGCCTCCTCACCCCCGCCCAGTACACGGCGTTCACGACCCAGTCGAGTGTGGGGACGCTCCCGCTGACCATCCCCACCCTCACCCGCAAGGTCGGCGTGCCCGAGGACGTGGCCGCGTTCACCGCTCCGATCGGCACGACCATCGGGATGCCCGGGTGCGCGGGCATCTGGCCGATCATCGTCGCGGTCTTCTCGATCAACGTCCTCGGCATCGAGTACTCGGTGTGGGACTACGTCGCCCTCGCACTCCTCTGCCTGCTGGTCTCGATCGGCACCGCCGGGGTCCCGGGCACCGCCATCATCACCGCCACCGCGGTGCTCAGCGCCTCCGGTCTTCCCATCGAGGTGCTGGTCGTCCTCATCCCGATCAGCGCGGTCGCCGGGACCGCATCGACGATGGCCAACGTCACCGCGGCGGCCACGGCGGCGACCATCGTCGCACGCCGCCTGGGCGTGCTCGACGACGCCGTCTTCCGCGGCGAACGGCCGCCCGTCGAGGCTCCGGCAGAGCCCGCATCGCGGCGGGAGCGTCGACGTGCGCAGACCGGCCCGACACCCGTCGTCTCCGACCTCGGCATCCCCGCCGACCTCCCCCTCGGGCAGTGCGAGCTGCCCGCCGCCCGTCCGATCCACGAGAGAGTCTCCCGATGAAATCCGTCCGCCGTTCCCGCGTACTGTCCGCCCTCGCGGTCTCCGCCGCCTTCCTGCTCGCCCCGATCGCGATCCCGACCGCTGCGCACGCCGCGGGCGACGTCTGCGATCTGTGCTCGATCAACTTCGACCTGGGAGCCTGCGAGGGCCTCGGCGGCTACCCCTACGACTCCACGGTGGAGGCACCCCCGGCGGCGGTCTCCGGCGGCGGCGGCGCGCCCAAGCCCGCGCCGGCTCCCGCTCCGGCGCCCAAGCCGGCCCCGGCCCCCGCTCCGGCGCCCAAGCCCGCGCAGCCACCCGCGACGGGCAACGACAAGCCGGCGGCCGGTACGTCGAACTCCACGACCACGAACACGAGCACGAGCACGACCCCGGAGAAGGCGGCGGTCGCGGCCACGGTTCCGACGGCTCCGACCGGCCTTTCCCACGAGATCGACGGCACGACGCTCTCGCTCGCCTGGACGGCTCCGGCCGACGGCGGCTCCGCGCTCACCGGCTACAAGCTGGTCCTGAACGAGGGCACGCCGATCGCCCTTCCGGCAGATGCCACCGAGTACGAGATCGAACTCGGTGAGGGCACGTACGACCTCACGCTGATCGCGACGAACGCCGTGGGCGACTCTCCGGCGTCCGAGTCGATCGCGGGCGTGGAGATCGCCGGCGAGGAGACGGAGACGGCGAAGACCGCTGCGACCGTCACCGCCGAAGCGCCCGTGGAAGCTGGGATCCCCCTGGCGGCGCCGCTGACGCTCGGCGGCATCGTCGTCGTCGCCGGCGGGCTGCTCACCTGGTGGTGGTTGCGTCGTCGCTCCAGCGCGACAGCGACCGTCCCGGCCGCGGCATCCGATGACGGCACCCCCATCCTCTGACCCGATCACGCACACGCACCGAGAACAGGAAACCTTCATCATGTCCAGAACAGCACGAGGCAGACGTCTCGCCGCGGGGTCCGTCATCGCGGCGCTCGTCGCGGGCGGAGCCGCGGGTCTCACGGCCCTCCCGGCAGCAGCCGCCCCGGTCCCCACCCCGACGTTCGACTACTTCGCCGACACCATCCCGGGCCTCCGCGCCGGCTCGGTTTTCGAGTCCGTGACGTTCGAGCGGTTCGAGAGCCTCCTCAACAGCGACGGCACCTACGCGTTCCTCCTCGGCGGTCCGAGCGATCCGACCACCGTCGCCACCGCGGCGCAGATCGACCAGGTCGCTCAGCAGTACGGCGTCGACGCGATCTACACGTTCGATCCACTGCTGGACGGTGCCTCCGTCGACATCCGGACGTTCGTCACGGGAGTCGCCGGCGAGGCCGCGGGCGCGCTCTACACGCGCCTCGTCGACGGGTACCTGAACAAGGACACGACCCCCGAGTTCGGCGCAGGCACCGACCCCTACCTCTTCGTCTACGACGGCGACCGCCGCGTGGAGGGCGTCGAGGACCGCATCGTCTCGTCGCTCGGCGGCAGTGAGGACACCACCTCGGCGGCGACGGACGGGTACCGCCAGAAGGTGGCATCGGTGTTCGAGGCCGTCGCGGTGAACGGCCAGGCGACGCTGGACACCCAGTCGCAGTACGAGTTCTTCTCGACCGCGGTCAACTCCCGCCACCGTGCGGCGTACAGCACCAACCTCACCGCGTATGGCGAGACCATCTTCACGGACGCCGACGCCGATGACTTCGTGCTGCAGTCGATCACGTACCCCGAGCTCGTCGACCTGCTCGAGTCGGACGGGGAGCACACGATCCTGTTCGGCGGCACCTGGTGCCACAACACCCGCGCCGTGATCCGCGACGTGAACCACAAGGCCGCGGAGTCCGGCGTGCAGACCGTGTACGTGTTCGACCTGCGCCTCGACGGCTGGAGCGGGGCGAACGCGCACATCCGCGACTCCAACTCGTCGATCGCGCACCTCTACGGCGACCTGGTGCAGAAGCACCTCCCGAACCTGCAGACCCAGTACGTCCTGAACGGCAGTGCCGGCCAGCGGGTCGAGTACCACCCGGGCGGTGACACCGCGGCGGACAAGGTGGCAGCCCGCAAGCTGCAGGTTCCGTACCTCTTCGACTACGACGGTTCCGCCACGGCCGCCCCCATCACGAAGAACTGGATCCAGGACAACGGGGAGGCGGGCTTCCGCGAGTACATGACCGAATGGTGGTGGATCTCCGACCTGCAGGGTCCCGCGAAGCGGCCGAACCAGACGGACGAGCAGTACGCGGCGGGCCGCGCGACCAGTCTCGCGTTCGCCGACGAGGCGCTCGCGAAGCTCGATCAGTTCTTCGGACTCGGGGTCGAGCCCGTGGTGACCGCTCCCGCGGCGCCGTCGGCTCCGACGGTGACCGCCGTGGGCGATGCCGTCACGGTCAGCTGGGCCGCCCCGGCATCCGACGGCGGATCGCCGCTCACCGGATACTCCGTCACGCTCGGTGCCACCACCGTCGACATCGCGGTGGGCGTCACCAGCCACACCTTCACCGGGGTCCCGGTGGGCACCCACTCGGCGTCGGTGACGGCGCGGAACGAGATCGGGAGCTCGCCCGCTTCCGCCACCGCCTCCGTCACCGTGGGCGGCGCCCAGCCCGGCGGCGGTGAGCCGGGCGGCGGCGAGGGGGAGCTTCCCGCAACGGGTGACGCCTCGGTCACCGTGACGGGCGATCTGCGTCCCGGCGGCGAGATCAGGGTCGAGGGTGAAGGGGTCGACCCCGACTCCGACGCCGTGCGCATCGAGCTGCACTCCACGCCCACGGTGCTCGGCAGCACGACCGCCGCGGCCGACGGCACGTTCGCGCTGAACGCCACGATCCCGGCATCCGTCCCGGCCGGTGGCCACGCGGTCGTCGTGTTCGTCGACGGCGTCGAGGTGGCTCGCACCTCCGTGACGCTGGGCGCATCGGGGCTGGCCAACACGGGAGCTGATGCCGGGCTGCTGATCGCCGGCGGCGTGACCGCCCTGGTCCTGCTCGGCGCCGGCGGTCTGCTGGTGGCTCGCCGTCGAGCGGCGTCGGCATCCTGACGCACGCACGTCGCATCCGGACGCCCCTTCCCTCCCGCGGGGGAAGGGGCGTCCGGCGCATCCCGCGTGCGAGCACGCGGATACGATGTACTCCGTGACCACCGTCGACCCCACGCTGCCGCTGTCGCCCTATCGGGAGATCGGCCGCGCGGAATGGGCCCGGCTCGCCGCCGGACTCGAGCAGCCCCTCACCGAGACCGAGGTCGTGGAGCTGCGCGGCATCGGCGACCGGCTCTCCCTCACCGAGGTGCGCGAGGTCTACCTGCCGCTGAGTCGCCTGCTCAGCCTCTACGCGACCGCCACCAAGCGTCTGGGGGCGGCCACGTCGTCGTTCCTCCAGGAGGACGACACCACCACCCCGTTCGTCGTCGGCGTCGCCGGATCGGTCGCGGTCGGCAAGTCCACCATCGCGCGCCTGCTGCGCGAGCTCATGAGCCGTTGGCCCGGCACTCCGCGCGTCGAGCTGGTGACCACCGACGGCTTCCTCTATCCGAACGCCGAACTCGAGCGCCGCGGGATCATGGACCGCAAGGGCTTCCCGGAGTCGTACGACCGCCGCGCGCTGATCGAGTTCCTCACGAACGTGAAGAGCGGCGCGACCGAGGTGCGCGCTCCCTTCTATTCGCACATGCGGTACGACATCGTGCCGGACGCCAACGTCGTCGTGCGTCGTCCCGACGTGGTCATCGTCGAGGGACTCAATGTCCTGCAGCCGCCGCCCGCGCCGAACGACGTCGCCGTGAGCGACCTCTTCGACTTCTCGATCTTCGTCGACGCCGACACGTCGCACATCGAGAAGTGGTACGTCGACCGCTTCCTCGCCCTCCGCCAGGCCGCGTTCGCCAACCCGTCGTCCTACTTCAACGTGTTCGCGCACCTCACGGACGAGGAGGCGATCACCACTGCGCTCGGATATTGGAATGAGATCAACATGCCCAACCTCGTCGAGAACGTGATGCCGACGCGGCACCGTGCGCGACTGGTCCTGCGCAAGGGCGCGGATCACGACGTGGAGACCGTGCTGCTGCGCAAACTCTGAGCGCCGTTCGGGGCGAGAGAATGTACGGACGACTCGCAAAAAACCCGCCTTACTCTTGATCGCATGTGTGGAATCGTCGGATACGTGGGCCCGCGCCCCAGCCAGGACATCCTTCTCGCCGGTCTTGCCCGCCTCGAGTACCGCGGCTATGACTCCGCGGGCGTCGCCGTGATCGACGGCGAAGGCTCGCTCGGCATGCGCAAGAAGGCGGGCAAGCTCGCCATGCTGCGCGACTCGCTCGCCGACGCGCCGCTGCCCGACGGGTCGACCGGCATCGGTCATACCCGCTGGGCGACGCACGGCGGACCGACCGACGTCAACGCGCACCCGCACCTGGCCGACGACGACAAGCTCGCGGTGATCCACAACGGCATCATCGAGAACTTCTCGGCCCTGCGCGAGGAACTGCTCGCCGATGGCGTGGTGTTCCGCAGCGAGACCGACACCGAGGTCGCAGCCGCCCTGCTCGGGCGGGAGTACGCCGGCAACGGTGGCGACCTGCAGCTGGCCTTCCGCAGCATCGTGAACCGCCTCGAGGGCGCGTTCACCCTGCTGGCCATGCACCAGGACCACCCCGGTCTCGTGGTCGGCGCTCGCCGCAACTCGCCCCTGGTGATCGGACTCGGCGAGGGCGAGAACTTCCTCGGCTCCGACGTCGCCGCCTTCATCGAATACACCCGCAAGGCGCTGTCGATCGGACAGGACCAGATCGTCTCGATCACGCCGGAGGCCGTCACGGTCACCGACTTCGCCGGCACGCCCGTCGAGGCCGAGCCGTTCGACGTGTCGTGGGACGCCGCCGCCGCCGAGAAGGGCGGATGGTCGAGCTTCATGGCCAAAGAGGTCTCCGAGCAGCCCGAGGCCGTCGCGAACACGATCCGCGGTCGCATCCAGGACGGCCAGGTCGTCATCCCCGAGCTCGACGGACTCGACGAGCTGTTCATCGGCATCAACCGCATCATCATCACCGCCTGCGGCACCGCGTCCTATGCGGCCCTCGTCGGCAAGTACGCGATCGAGCAGTGGGCGCGCGTCGCGGTCGACGTCGAGCTCGCGCACGAGTTCCGCTACCGCGACCCGGTGATCGGCGCCGACACCCTCGTCGTCTCGATCAGCCAGTCCGGCGAGACCATGGACACGCTGATGGCCGTGAAGTACGCCCGCGAGCGCGGCGCACGCACGCTGTCGGTCTGCAACACGCAGGGCGCCACGATCCCGCGCGAATCGGATGCCGTCGTCTACACCCACGCCGGACCCGAGGTCGCCGTCGCGTCGACCAAGGCGTTCTCGGCACAGATCACCGCACTGCTGCTGCTCGGCCTGCACATGGGCCGCGTGCGCGGAGCGATCGCCGACGCGTCGACCGACGTCGCCGAGCTCGCAGCTCTCCCGGAGAAGATCGCGAAGGTCCTCGAAAGCGAGCAGGAGCACGTCACCCAGCTGGCCGGCTGGATGGCCGACACCCGCTCGGTTCTGTTCCTCGGCCGCCACGTGGGCTACCCGATCGCGCTCGAGGGCGCGCTCAAGCTCAAGGAGATCTCGTACATCCACGCCGAGGGCTTCGCCGCCGGCGAGCTCAAGCACGGGCCGATCGCGCTCATCGAGCCGGGACAGCCGGTGTTCGTGCTGGTGCCGTCGCCGCGTCACTCCGCGCTCGTGCACTCGAAGGTCGTCTCGAACATCCAGGAGATCCGCGCCCGCGGCGCCCGGGTGATCGTGATCGCCGAAGAGGGCGACGCGGCCGTGCTGCCGTTCGCCGACGAGGTCATCCACATCCCGCTGGCCGGTGCGATGTTCGAGCCGCTGCTCGCCGTCGTCCCGCTGCAGATCTTCGCGATGGCGCTCGCCACCGCCAAGGGACTCGACGTCGACCAGCCCCGCAACCTCGCGAAGTCGGTCACGGTCGAGTAAGCCCGTCTTCGAATCGCGCGAATGGCCTTGTTTCCACGGAAGCGAGGCCATTCGCACGATTCCGCCGGGATGCAGGATCGGTAGGCTGAACGGGTGATCATCGGCACCGGCATCGACCTCGTGGACATCCCGCGATTCGAGCGGACGATGGCCCGCACGCCGCGCCTCAGGGAGCGGCTCTTCGCCCCCTCCGAGCGCACGCTGCGCCTTCCCTCGCTCGCGGCTCGATACGCCGCCAAAGAGGCGCTCATCAAAGCGCTGGGCGGTTCCGACGGCGTGCACTGGACCGAGATCGAGATCGCCTCCGAACCGTCGGGGCGTCCGCACTTCGTGCTCACCGGCTCGACCGCCGCGGTCGTCGAGGAGCGGGGAATCCGCACACTGCATCTGACCCTCACCCACGACGCCGGTCTCGCCGCGGCGTTCGTCGTCGCCGAAGGAGCCCCGCTGTGACCGTCCCCTTCCGCGAGGCGACCATCGATCTCGACGCCATCGCCGACAACGTGCGGCACTTCCGCCGACTCACGGGCGTCGAGGTCATCGCCGTCATCAAGGCCAACGCCTACGGGCACGGCGCCGCGGCCACCGCGGTCGCGGCGCTCTCCGCCGGAGCCACGCGCCTCGGCGTCGCCGAGATCCCCGAGGCGCTCGAACTGCGCAGGCAGGGCGTGCACGCGCCCCTCATGGCGTGGCTGCACGCACCGGGGGAGAGGTTCGAGCACGCGGCCGCGCAGGACATCGAGATCGGCATCTCCGCGTTCGACCAGCTCGAGGCGGCTGCCGCCGCGGCCACGGTCGACCGCCCGGTGGGCGTGCACCTGAAGTTCGAGACCGGGCTCTCGCGCAACGGCATCGCCCCGGCGGACTGGGGGCGCGTGCTCGCCGAGGCCGCGCGCCTCGAGCGCATCGGACGGCTGCGCATCGTCGGGCTGTTCAGCCACCTCTCGAACACGTCGGCGGACGACGACAGGGCGGCGCTGGCGAAGTTCGAGGAGGGGGTCGCCGCGGCCGCATCGTTCGGCATCCATCCCGAGATCCGCCACATCGCCGCCACCGCCGCGGCCATCGACCTGCCCGAGATGCGACTCGACGCCGTGCGCATCGGCGTCGGCCTGTTCGGCCTGTCTCCCTTCGACGACCGCAGTTCCGCCGAACTCGGACTGCGACCCGCGATGACCCTCCGCGGTGCGATCGCCGCCGTGCGCAGAGTGCCGGCGGGTACGGGTGTCTCGTACGGCTACGACCATCGCACCGACCGCGACACGACACTGGTCCTCGTCCCGCTCGGATACGCCGACGGAGTGCCGCGCAACGCGTCGGGGAGGCTCCCCGTCTCGATCGGCGGACGCCGCTTCGTGAACGTCGGACGGATCGCGATGGATCAGTTCGTCGTCGACGTCGGCGACACCCCGGTCTCGATCGGCGACGAGGTCGTGCTCTTCGGCGACCCCACCCTCGGCGTTCCCTCGGCCGCCGACTGGGCCGCTGCCGCCGACACCATCAACTACGAGATCGTCACGCGCATCGGTCCCCGCGTCCCCCGGCGGGCCTCGTGAGCGTCGACCCGGCCTTCCTCGGCCGACGGGAGATCGCGACGACCGAGGAGATGGAACAGCTGGGTCTCCGCATCGGTGAGCAGCTGGAGGCGGGCGACCTGCTCATCCTCACCGGCCCTCTCGGCGCCGGGAAGACCACGTTCACCCGCGGCCTCGCGGAGGGGCTCGGCGTGCGCGGACCCGTGCAGAGTCCGACCTTCGTGATCGCACGCACCCATCCGTCCCTCACCGGCCGCGCTCCGCTCGTGCACGTCGACGCCTACCGCCTCGGCTCCGCTGCGGAGCTCGACGACCTCGACCTGGACCTGGAGCATTCGGTGGTCGTGATCGAGTGGGGCCGCGGCATGGCCGAAGAGCTCGCCGATTCGTGGTGGGACATCGAGCTGGAACGGCCGGTCGGCGCCTCGGACCTCGACCCCGCAGAGCTCGACCCCTCGGAACTCGACGCCGACGCTCCGCGCATCGTCACGATCGTGCGCGAGGCCATCACGTGACGGCGGCCGCACGATCCGTGCTCGTCGCCGTCATCATCGAAGACGACCCCGGTGTGCGCTCGCTCCTCGACGAGGTGTTCCTCGCCGCCGGATTCGAGACCCACCTCGCCGGGTCCGGGCCGGAAGGCATCGCCGCGATCGAGCAGCACCAGCCGGTGATCACGACCCTCGACATCAACCTCCCCGGCATCGACGGGTTCGAGGTCGCTCGACGCATCCGTCGGGTGAGTGACACGTTCATCATCATGCTGTCGGCGCTCTCCGACGAGTCGGACGTGGTCCTCGGACTCACGTCCGGCGCGGACGAGTACCTCGTGAAGCCGTTCCGGCCGCGCGAACTGCGCGCGCGCATCCAGGCGCTCCTCCGGCGCCCCCGGGTCGCCGACACGCGCCCGGAGCCGACGCCGACCCCGACCGTCGTTCACGAGCCGTCGGCGGAAGGCGCCACCGTGCTGACCTGGCGCGGCCTGGTGCACCGCGACCTCAGCGTCGACCTCGACACGCGGCTCGTGCTGATCGGGCAGAGGCGGATCGACCTCACCCCCACCGAGTTCGACCTGCTCGCCGACATCCTCGGTGCGAAGCAGCGGGTGCGCAGCAAGGCGGATCTCGCCCGCGGGCTGCGCGGTGCACCCGACGGCTCGAACGACTACGTGAGCGAGCCCGACAAGCGTGCGATAGAGACGCACATCGCGAACCTGCGTCGCAAACTCGGCGACAGCTCTGCGCGACCGCGCTACATCGAAACAGTGCGCGGTGTGGGCTATCGCCTCGCTCCCGCCGATGACACGGCGACCTGACTGGGGCGGGGCCGCGGCTCCCCAGCCGCGGCCCCGGTGCCTGCGAATCCCCATTCGCGTGGCCCCAGCGTCTGCGTTGTTCCCCAGTCGCAGTGTCGGCCCCCACTCAGAATGCTAGGGCTGCGGGGACGCCTGAAGAGCTGGCACCCGCGATCTTTGAGTAATCTTGCGGTAAAGCTGAGGTTCTTGGGGGAGGGCGAGCGTCGATGATCCGTACTGTGTCGATCTGGCGCTGGCAATTGGTCTTCACCGGCAGCATGGTGGCGATCGTCGTGATGGTCGCCGCCTTCAAGCCGCAGACTCTCGGCATACCCTTCTTCCTCGCGGGGATCACGCTGATCGTCGTCACGACCATCGCCACGCTGCTCGTCCCGTGGCACCGCCTCCCCCCGAACGCGGTGACCGTCGTGCCGTTCCTCGACGCGCTCGCGGTGGGGCTGACCACCAACGCTCCCGATCTTCGGCTCGGGTTCCTCTGGGTGTTCCCCGTGGTGTGGCTGGCGTCGTACTTCACGATGCCGTGGGTGGTGGGAGGTATCGCCTTCATCGGCCTCTGTCTGGTGGTGTTCTCCGATCGCACCGGCACGCCGGCAGACGTTCTGCTGCGCGTGCTCACCGCGATCATCACGCTGGGCTTCCTCGGGGTGACGGTCCGCATCGGGGCGCAGCGGGCACGGGCCTCCCGGCGGCTCCTCCAGCGTCGCTCCGAGCAGATCAACCGCGCCGCGGAGCGTGCCGAGACCAATCAGCATCGGGTGACGCAGATCATCGATGCGCTCGGGGTGGCCCTCGTCGTGGTGACGGCGGAGGGACGCATCCTGCAGATGAACGACGCCTACCGGGTGCTGTACGGGCGAGACCGCTTCGGAGCCGCACTGCCCACGGCTGCCGTGGAGTACGACGGACGGCGCGGTGCGACCGTGCCGCCGGAGCGCACGACCCTCGCCAGGGCGGCCGCGGGCGAGAATCTTCAGGACGAGCGCGTCTGGCTCTTCGACGGCACCGGCAAGTGGCGCGCGCTGGAGGTGACGACGCAGACGGTGGCCAGTGCGAACGCGCGCGACCAGATCACGCTCGTCGTCATCGACGACGTCACGATGCTCCTCGAGGCGGCAGAGGAGCGACGTGCACTCACCGCGATCGTCTCCCACGAGCTGCGCAATCCCCTCACCGCGATCGTCGGCCACGTCGACCTGCTGCGCGAGCGCGAGGATCTGCCGGGCCGGGTCCCCGCGCAGCTCGAGGTCATCGCGAATGCGGGAGAACGGATGCAGGAGCTCGTGACGACCATGCTGGACCAGACCGTGCCACCGACCGAGGACCCGTTCGAGCCCGTGGACCTTCGTCAGATCTTCGACGCCGCCGCCGCATCCGCGGCGCCGCTGATCGCCGTGAATCGCCAGATGCTGGAAATCGTCGGCGTGGACACCCTCGTCATCCACGGGGATGCCTTCCGGCTTCGTCAGGTGCTCGACAATCTGCTCAGCAACGCTGTCAAATACACGCCCTCGGGTGGGCGCATCACGGCCCGGCTGCGCGCGATGGGCGCGCAGGCCGAGCTCGTCCTCTCCGACACCGGCATGGGCATCGCCCCGGATGAGTTGCCCCGGCTGTTCGAACCGTACTTCCGATCCGATGCCGCCATCCGCGGCGGCATCGCCGGCACCGGGCTCGGCATGGGGATCGCCCGCGAGATCGTGGTCGCCCATGAGGGCAGCATCGAGGTCACGAGCGAGGTGGGGCAGGGCACCACCGTCACACTCCGTTTTCCCCGCCGTCGTAAGAAAGAGGTGCAGGCATGACGCCTCTCGTGCCCGTGAACGTCGACATCACCACGAGCATGGTGGCGGTCGTCACCGTCCTGACGGTGCTGGTGCTCGGCCTCGCCACACTCGCCCGCCCTTCGCGTGCGACGGTGATCTGGGGAGCCGCGTTCGGGCTCGGCATGCTCGGCGCGTATCTCTGGCTCGCGGGGCACCAGAACGACTTCCAGCCGCTTCGAAGCGCGGCGTCGGCGCTGCTGCTCTGCTTCGAACCGCTGATCTGGATCGGCCTGCGGATGCATCTCGGACGACCCGCTCCCCGGTGGATCGTGCTGGTGTTCGTGGTCGTCGCTCCCGTGCTGCTCGTCGCGACCTCGGACTCGCCCTGGTATCTACCCGCTTTCAACCTCGTCTTCGTCGGAAGCGGCGTCTTCGCCGGGCTCGTCGCCTACGAGCTGCTGCGCCGGCAGCCGGTCTCGCGCGACATCGTTCTCCCGCTCGCGCTGGCGTCCTGCGGCTTCGTGATCGTGGCGGTCGCCAGCACGGTCAGTGCGCTCACGATCGGCACGGCGAGCTCCGCGGAGCAGCTGGACGCCCTGCGCGGCATGAACGCCGTCGGCACCATCGTGGTGTCGACCTGCGCGGCCTTCACGCTCGTGCTGCTCGTGCGGGCGGGGGAGTCCCGACCCGCCGAGACGGATGGGGTCGCGCAGCGCGCCCGTCGGCGGCTCCGGAAGGCGGAGGCGCAGAACGACCACGGCTGGTCGATTCTCGAGGTGCGTCTGGACGACCCCGCCGACCTCCGCGAGGCGATGTCGGGCTCGGAGTTCGCACGCATCGTCGATCGCTTCCACGACGACATCCAGGAGGCGCTCCCGCCGCTGGCCGATGCCGAGCGGATTGCCGACGACCGTGCCGTCGTGGTGATCCGTGCGAGCGATGAAGCGGTCAGGTTCCACGTCCGGGCGGTGCTGAGCCGGATCTCCGACATCGACCACGACCGGGCCGTCGGTGGCGTCCGCGCCTCCGCCAGTATCGGGTGGGCCACGGCCGACACCTGCGGCTACGACTACGACGTGCTGGTGGCCGCTGCAGGACGGGCGGCGGCACGGGCACGCGACGCCGGCGGCGATCAATGGAAGCGAGCGGCCGAGGCCGACGTGACGGTCGCCTGAGGGGTTCAGGTCGTCGACGGCGGCCGACGATCCGTATGCGGGTCAGTGCGGGTCAGTGCGGGCGGGACTCGCGGCCCCTGGCCAGGGCGGCGACGATCGCGTCCTCGGCATCGGCACCGGTCTCGGCGACGGCCGACACGTTCTCGGCGACCACGGCTTCGATGATCTCGGTGCGCTGGATGCGCGTCTCGCGGGGCGCCTTCACGCCGATGCGCACACTGTCGCCCTTGATCTCGAGCAGCGTGATCTCGATGTCGCCGTCGATGCGCACGCTCTCACCGATCCGCCTCGTCAAAACCAGCATTCGATCAGCCTACTGCCGCGGAGACGGCACCGACCGACGGAGCCGGGGCGTCACGGACCACACCGACCGTCTCGATGGTGAGCGCGGCGGCCGTCGCCTCGGTGTACGAGAGCACGGGAAGGCCGTCGGTCTGCGCCGACACGAGTCGTCGCACGGCGGGGCGCAGCGAGGGGGCGCACACCAGCACCGGCTCGCCGCCCTCGCGTACTGAGGAGACGGCCTGCTTCACCGACTCCACGACCGACTCCATGCGCTGCGGGTCGAAGACGATCTGTGTGCCCTCGTCGCCGGGACGCAGGTTCTCGAGCATGGCCTGCTCGAGGAGCGGGTTGATCATCACCACGCGCAGGATGCCCGCGTCGGCGAAGCGCGCGGCGATCGCGGGGCCGAGTGCGGCGCGCGCGGCCTCGATCAGGCCCTCGGGGTCGGTCGATGTCCTGGCCCGCAGCGCGAGCGCCTCGTAGATGCGGCTGAGGTCGTTGATCGGCACCCGCTCGGCGAGGAGCCCCTGGAGCACACGCTGGACCTCGGCGAGCGACAGCAGTGCGGGCGTGAGCTCCTCGACCGCGGCGGGGGAGGCCTGCTTGAGGGCGTCGGTGAGCTGCCGGACATCTTCCCGGCTCAGCAGACGCGCGGCGTGGGCGTGGATCACGCTGGAGAGGTGCGTGATGATGACGCTGGCCCGGTCGATCACAGTGGCCCCGGCGAACTCGGCGCTGTGCCGCATCTCCAGGGGGATCCACTTACCCTCCAGCCCGAACACCGGGTCGAGGGTCGCCGTACCCGGGAGGGACTCCAGGCCCTGCCCGAGGGCCAGTACGGAGCCCACCGGCGCCGTACCCCTCCCGGTCTCGACACCGGCGATGCGGATGACGTACGTCGACTGCGCGAGCTCGATGCTGTCGCGGGTGCGCACCGGCGGGGTGATCAGGCCGAGGTCGAGGGCGATCCGGCGGCGGAGCGCCTTCACCCGGGCCAGGAGGTCGTCCGGACCACCCGTGACCAGATCGACGATGTCGGGGGAGAGCAGGATCTCGAGCGGATGCACGCGCATCTTCTCGATCAGCTCCTCCGGCTGGTCGGTCGGGGCGGCCGTCGGCGTCTGGGCGGCGATCGCCTCCTCCCGCTGCTGATTCGCCTTGATGCGCTGCGCGACGAGCAGCAGGAGGGCGCCGATCGCGACGAACGGCAGCATCGGCATGTGCGGGATCAGCGACATGATGATCGCGGCGCATCCGGCGATGATGAGCGCGTTGCGGGACTGACCGAGCTGTGCCGACGCCGCCGTCCCCATCTCGGCCTCCGCCGTGGAGCGGGTGACGATCATGCCGGTCGAGACCGCCATCAGCAGTGCCGGGATCTGCGTGACGAGCCCATCGCCGATCGTGAGGAGGCTGTAGGTGCTCACGGCCTCGTCGACCGACATGCCGTGCTGCACGAGGCCGATCGCGATGCCGCCGACGATGTTGATGATGATGATGACGAGTCCGGCGATCGCATCGCCCTTCACGAACTTCGATGCACCGTCCATCGCCCCGTAGAAGTCGGCTTCCGCCGCGACCTCCGCACGGCGCTCGCGGGCCTCGGCATCCGTGATGAGACCGGCGTTGAGGTCGGCGTCGATCGCCATCTGCTTGCCGGGCATGGCGTCGAGGGTGAACCGGGCGCCGACCTCGGCGACGCGCTCCGCACCCTTGGTGACGACCACGAACTGGATGACGACGAGGATGAGGAACACCACGGCGCCGATGATGAGGGAGCCGCCGACGGCGATCGCGCCGAACGCCTCGATCACCTGACCCGCATACGCCTCGCCGAGCACCAGACGTGTCGAGGCGACGTTCAACCCGAGCCGGAACAGCGTCGCCACCAGCAGCAGCGAGGGGAACACCGAGAAGTCCAGCGGCTTCTTGACGAACATCGACGTGAGCAGGATCACGAGCGCGAACATGATGTTCAGGATGATGAGGATGTCGAGCAGGAACGGCGGAACCGGGACGACGAGCAGCATGATGATGCCGACGACCCCGATGGGCACCATGAGCTTGACGAACAGCTGTCTCATGCGGTCCTCCGGTAGGGAAGGGTGTGGATGCCGCGGGCGGCGCCGCGCCGACGCAGGGCGTCGACGAACACGAGCACGCGCGCGACGGCGTTGTACAGGTCTTCGGGGATCTCCTGGCCGAGTTCGCACGCGGCATGCAGGGCTCGGGCGAGCGTGATCTCGCGCACGAGCGGCACCCCGGCGCGCACGGCCTCGTCGCGGATGCGCTCCGCGATCACACCGCTGCCCTTCGCGACGACCTTGGGGGCCGCGCGACCGGGCTCGTACCGCAGTGCGATCGCGATGTGCGTCGGGTTGACGACGACGACATCCGACCCGGCGACCGCAGCGATCATGCGGTTGCGGCTGGCGGCGAGCTGCCGGGAGCGCCGCTGCTGACGGATCAGCGGATCGCCTTCGGAGTTCTTGCTCTCGTCGCGGATCTCGCGCTTGGTCATGCGGGTGTGCTTGCGGTTGCGGCGCATCACGACGAACATGTCGATCGCGGCGAGGACCAGTCCGACGGCGATCGCGGTCTGCAGCAGGGCGGCCGTGCCCTCGGAAGCCGTGCCGAGCAGGCGTGAGATGGAGTGGGCGCCGCTGGCGGTGAGCACCGGCATCAGACCGGCGATGACCACCCAGAGCGCGATGCCGATTGCGGCGGTCTTCAGCAGGGCCTTGGCGCCCTCCCACAGTGCTTGCAGGCCGAACACGCGACGGATGCCGCTGACGACGTTGAACTGCTCGAAGCGCCCGGTGAGCGGTTTCAGATGCACGCCGCCCTGGACCACGGCGCCGATGAGCGTGACGATCGCGACGGCGGCGAGCATCACGGCGATGGTCGGGAGCACGGAGGCGAGGCCGCGCTCGAGCGCACCGAGTGCCGCCTCCGGCGTGGGGCTGAACACCAGCGAGGTGACGGTGAGGAGCTGCTCGGTCCCGGCGCCTGCGCCGAGGGCGATCGCCGCAGGCATGGCGATCGCCGCGGCCCCGATGCCGAGCCACGCCGTGAGGTCCTGGCTGCGCGAGAGGCGCCCCTTCTTGCGGGCCTCATTGAGGTGCTTGTCGGTGGCCTTCTCGCTGCGTTCGCCGGTGTCGGTGCCGCTCACTCGTGCACCCCCTGCATCATCTTCAGCGCCTGCCCGGAGAGGGCGTCGACGATGCCGGGGAGCACGGCGTACACGGCACCGGCCAGCAGCAGGGTGAGCAGGATCTTCACCGGGAAGCCCATCGCGAAGGCGTTGAGCGCCGGCGCCACCCGGGTGATCAGTCCGAGCCCGACGTCGGCGAGGAACAGCACCAGCACCAGGGGACCTGCGATCTGCACGGCGGCGAGGACCATCTGCGACACCCCGTCGATGAGGAGTTCGGCGGGCCCGGCCACCTCGAAGATGCCGTCGACCGGCACCGCCTCGAAGCTCCGGGCGAGACCGGCGAGGATCAGCTGATACCCGCCCGAGGCGAACAGCAGTGTCAGCGCGGTGATGTGGAAGAGCCGGGTGAACTGGGCGCCGTTCACGAGCGAGTGCGGGTCGAACGCCTGGGCGAGCTGGAACCCGCCGAACACGTCGATCAGGCTGCCGGCGGCTTGGAGCGCGGCGAAGCACAGGAAGACGAGGAAGCCGAGCAGCGCTCCCGTGAGCACCTGCAGCACGAGGGCTCCGAGGAACGGCCCGGTGTCGAGATTCTCGTAGCCGGGAGCGACGGCCGTGCCCACGGCGAGGGAGAGGCCGATGGCGAGCATCGCCTTGACCCGCACGGGGATGGCTCCGTAGGAGAACGGCGGGGCGATCATGATGAACGCGGTGATGCGCACGGCGGCGAGCATGGTCGCCTCGAGCCACGCGAAGTCGATGGGGATGAACACGCTGTCACCCGCTCAGCAGGGTGGGGATGCGGGCGAACATCTCGTTCGTGAAGGCGATCATCTCGGCGATCATCCAGTTGCCGGCGATGAGCAGCGCGATGCCGACGGCGACGATCTTCGGCACGAAAGACAGCGTCACCTCCTGCACCTGGGTGATGGACTGCAGCAGCGAGATCGCGAAGCCCACCACGAGGGCCGTGACGAGGATGGGGGCCGCCAGCTTCGCCGCGATGATCAGGCCCTGGGTGCCGATGTCGATGACCGCTTCGGGGCTCATCCGACGCCCCCGTAACTCTCCAGCAGGGCACGGATGATGAGTCCCCAGCCGTCGACGAGGATGAACAGCAGGATCTTGAAGGGGAGCGAGATCATGACCGGCGGCAGCATCATCATGCCCATCGACATCAGCGCGGCGGCGACGACCAGATCGATCACGAGGAACGGCACGAAGATGACGAAGCCGATGATGAAGGCGGCGCGCAGCTCCGAGATCATGAACGCCGGGATGAGCGTGTACATCGGCACGCTCGAGGGATCCTCGGGGTTCGGCTGACCCGCCATCCGCGTCATCAGGGCCAGATCCTCTTCGCGCGTGAAGCGCAGCATCCACTCCTGCAGCGGCAGCTGGCCGACGTCGATCGCCTGCGTGAACGTGAGCGTGCCATCGATGTACGGCTGCACGGCGACCGTGTTGATCTCGGTCAGCACCGGCCACATGATGAACAGCGACAGGAAGAGGGAGAGTCCGGCCAGCACCTGGTTCGGGGGGATCGTGGGCAGCGACAGCGCGTTCCTCGTCATCGCCAGCACGACGAAGATCTTCGTGAACGACGACATCATCAGCAGGAGCGCCGGGGCGACCGAGAGCAGCGTGATGCCCAGCAGGGTCAGGATCGAACCCGAGGGGCCGCCGTCGACGCCGTTGATGTCGATCGTGACGCCCTCGCCCGGATCGTCGGGGGTGACCTCGGCATGGGCCGCGGTGCCGGTGAGCAGCGTGAGAACGGCGACCAGTGCGAAGACCGCGACGAAGATCAGTGCGACCCGTCGGAGCGCGCGGCCGTCGACGACCCCACGGGACGCGCTCATCGCGTGCGCCGGATGGCCTCGGCGGTCTGCCGCCAGGTTTCGGGGGAGAGGATGGAGCCGCGCAGCGGATCGTTGCGGTGACGGACCCGGCGCTGCGGGGCACGGTCGGCCGGCGATGCCGCGGTGGTCTCGGTCAGTGCGGTCGCGGCGAGGATGCGGTCGAACTCCTCGGCATCGGATGCCGCCTCTGACGTCGCCGCCGACCACACCGGGTGGGTGTCTGCATCAGGCTGCGCCGCGGCCTTGACCGGCAGCTTGTCGACGACGCTCACTCCGTGCTCGGTGACGCCGAGGACGTAACGGGCGTCTTCGGTCTGGACCACGACCACCTGCGCCTTCGGACCCACACCCTGCCGCCCGAGCACCGTGATGACCTCGCCGTCGCGCCGACGCGCCTGCGTGCGCGCGACGCGGCGCTGCAGGAACCACAGCACCCCGAGCACGGCGGCGAGCGAGAGCACGACCCGCAGGCCGAGCAGGAGGTCGTCCAGGGTCAGGCCTCGACGTTCTCGAGGATGCGGGTGATCCGCACCGCGTAGTCCTGGTCGACCACCACCACCTCGCCGTGCGCGATGATGCGGCCGTTGAGCTTGATGTCGGCCGGGGCGCCGGCGGAACGGTCGAGCTCGACGATGCGGCCGGGTTCGAGGTCGAGCACATCGCGCACCGACATGCGGGTGCGGCCGATCTCGACCGTGAGCTCCATCTCGACGCCGGCGATGCGGTGCAGACGCCGGGTCGAGCTCGATGCCGCTGCCGGGGTGCGCGTGACGACGACGGCGAGGCGGCCGATCGTGCGATCCGCGTCGTCCTGCAGGTCGAAGAGCTGCGCGGTGGGGTTCGAGAAGAGCGGAGAGGCATCGCCGATCACGGCATCGCCGAGCGCACCGGCTCCGAGCGCACTCGTCGAGGCTTCCAGTGCGTCGCGCAGCCGGTCGGCGAGGGGCGCTCCGGAGAGTCCGTCGACCAGGGTCTCGGCGTCGAAGAGCTGCACGGCGAGCTGCGCGCTGGCCTCGCCGACGAACTGCACGATCACGGCATCGCCGGTGTCTCCGGAGACCTGCGAGGCGCGGGCCGTGACGGGAGCGGCGGTCGGCAACGACGCGGCGAAGGCGGCGGCGACGGCCGACTCGTAGGTGGTGGTGCTGGTCACGCGGGCTCCTCGGCGAAGACGGGATCGGGGACGGTGGTGGCGACGACGCACGCGAGACGGGCGCCGGCGCTGCCCACGGCGGCGGTGGCGACCGTCTGATCGCCCACGGCGAGCAGCATCGGACGGTCGGCGGAATGCGGGAAGGAGACGATGTCGCCGACGGCGAGGTCGAGCACCTCGCGGGGGAGCACGGCGCGCGGGGCCAGCCGCAGGGAGAGCTCGATGGGGGAGACCTCGACCTGGCGTCGGACCAGGCCGGGCGCTGCGGCGCGGTCGGCATCCGAGGTGCGCACGGTGAAGCCGGCGAGCACCGACGCCGGCAGCATGACGCTCACCGGCACCGCCCGACCCGCGAGGCGCATCGAGAAGCGGGCGACGATGACCGGTTCGCCCGATGCGGCGACCTGGGCGAACTGCGAGCTGTACTGGATGCCGCTCACGGTGACACCGGCCGGCAGCAGCCCGTCCAGCGAGCCGGTCAGGTGGTCGAGCGCGTCGACGATGAGGGAGCGGATCAGCGCCTGCTCGATCGGGGTGAACGTGCGGTCCTCCGACGTCGCGGACGCTCGTCCTCCCACCATCTGCACGATCCACGTCGTGGCGGCGGAGGTCGGCAGCTGCACGATGAGTCGCTCGTCGGAGTCGGGCAGCGCGCACACGATCAGGGTCGTCGTGGTCGGCAGTGAGGCGGCGTACTCGCCGTAGGTCAGCATCCCGACATGCTCGACGGCGATGGTGGCACGCACGTGGATCTTGGCCGAGAGCTGCGCCGACCACTGCCGGGAGAACGTCTCGAAGGCCAGCTCGAGGGCGCGGGTGTGCTCGCGCGAGAGGGTCGCCGAACGGCCGAAGTCGTACACCTCGACTTCGGCGGTCTTCGTCGCCGTCGCTGTGCGCACGTCGGAGCGCACGCTGTCCTCGATCACCACGAACCCGACTATCGGGTGGTGATCGACGTGCGTTAGGCGGGAACGGTCAGGAGGACGGCTGCGCGGCCTGTGCTTCGGGGATGAGTGCTCGCACCTCCTCCTTCGCATCGGAGAGGACGACGATGTCGACGCGCCGGTTCTGTGCCAGCGCCGCGGGCGAGGAACCGGCCGCGACAGGTCGGGTGTCGCCGAACCCGACCGACTTCAGGTGCGCCGGCGGGAGCCCGGACGCCTCGACGAGGTGCCGCAGCACCTGGGTGGATCGACCGGCCGAGAGCTCCCAGTTCGTGGGGAACGGGGCGACCGATCCGCGGACGTCGGCGTGGCCTTCGACCGAGATCTCGTTCGGGGCGGTCACGAGGACGGAGCCGAGCGCATCGAGCACCAGCATGGCCTTCGAGCTGAGGGTGGTGCTGTTCGTGGTGAAGAACGTCTCGGCACTGACGAGTCCGATCGTGAGGCCGCGCTCGTCGATCGTGAAGGTGACGTCGGCCTCGAGGCCGTTGTCGGCGAGCACCGTGCGCAGCCGCTCGCGGAGCGCGGAGAGCTCGTCGAACTCAGTCTGGGCCGCGGCCAGCTCGATGTCGGCGAAGTCCTCGCCCTTCTCGTCGACCAGCTCCGGCGGCACCACGACGCCCGTGACGGCATCCACGTCTTCCGAGGGCTCCTGGCCGAAGCCGGTCGCGAGTGACGCGCTGAGAGCCTCGAACTTCTCCTGGTCGACGGTCGACATCGCGAACAGCACGATGAACATGCACATCAGCACGGTCACCATGTCCATGTAGGACGCCATCCACCGCTCGTCCGGACCGCTGTGCTCCTCCTGTGGCACGCGGCGACGGGCGCGCACGCTCACGACGCGGGCTCCGTCTCCGTCTCCTCCGCGGCGCGAGTGCGGGTGCGACGGCCCGAGCGGGCGGAGGGGCGCTCGGACACGAGGGCGCGCAGGCGCTCTCCGACGAACTGCGGCGGGGCGCCGGCCTGGATCGCGAGCATACCCTCCATGAGCACGGTCATGCGTTCGAGCTCGAGCTCGCCGAGACGCTGGAGGCGTCCGCCGATGGGCAGCCAGATGAAGTTGGCCGACAGGAGACCCCACAGCGTCGCCACGAAGGCCGTCGCGATCATGGGACCGAGGGTGTCCGGCTTGTCGAGCTTCTCCAGCACATGCGTGAGGGAGACGACCGTGCCGATGATGCCGACGGTCGGGGCGAAGCCGCCGAGGGTCATGTAGAAGCGTGAGGCGGTGCGGTTACGGGCAGCGGTCGAGGTGAGCTCATCCTCCAGCAGGGTTCGCAGGTCTTCGGCGTCCGTGCCGTCGGCGATGCTCTGCAGTGCCTGGCGCAGGAACGGGTCCTTCTCGTCCTCCAGCCCCTGCTCGAGGGCGAGGAGCCCTTCGGCGCGCGCCTTCTCGGCGTAGCCGACCACCGTGTCGATCATGCTCGACGCGGTGCGGCGCTCGCCGCGGAAGGCGCGGGGGAGCGACTTGACCGCATGCAGCGCATCGCGCACGGTGCCGCTCGCGATGCCGACGGCGATCGTGGCTCCGAAGACCAGCACCATCGGGGCGGGGATCAGCAGCGAGCCGATGGTCGCGCCTTCGAGGTTGATCATGGCGATCAGGGCGCCGAACGCGAGGACCAGCCCGAGGATGAGGGACGGATCCATCAGAGACCCGCCTCGGGAGTGGGGGAGTCGCCCTCGTTCGCGGCGATGAGGGCGGCGGCGGTAGCGAGCACGCCGGCCCGGAACCGGGTGATCTGCGCGATCACGTCGTCCATCGTCTCGGTGACGACGAACGTCGCACCGTCGACCATGATGAGCGTCGTGTCCGGCGTTGCCTGGACACGTTCGATCAGGTCGGGATTCACCGCGAACCGGGAACGGTTCAGGCGCGTGAGGACGATCATGGGCTCCATCCTGGAAAGATCTGTCCGCGTTCCGGGGAGCGCGGACCCGACGGCCCGTCCTGGGCTGTCGGAGGTGACTGTCGGCCGGTGGGCGCCTGGCGTTAGCGGGTGGCCATGATCTGCGCAGGATACTTCCCATTAGCTCTAAAGTGCAGTAAACTTCCCATAAGACCTAAAGGGAAGTATTCTGCTCACGGAGGTGCGAGATGCAGTTGCAATCAGCCAAGGCGTTCGCCGGGTTCGTCCGTGCGAACAGATTGAGCGCGCACATGACCCAACAGGAACTCGCCCAGGCGGCGCGCAAGAGCAGACGCTGGGTGCACGACCTGGAATCGGGCAAGGTCGTCCCCTCCCTGAGCGCCGCGATCGAGGTCGCCGCCGTTCTCGGATTCAGCGTCACGCTCGAACAGAGCGCGCGCTCCGACATGCTCGACCGTCTCTTCGAGGATCTGTGATGAGCGTGCTCGATCTCTGGCTCGACGGACGGTTCGCCGGGAAGTTGATGCGCGGAGAACGCGATCAGGTGGAGTTCCTCTACGACGACGACTACCGCGAGGAGTCCCGTTCGACGCCCCTGTCCGTGAGTATGCCGAAGAGCGAAGCGGGGCACGGTCCCGACCGGGTCATGCCCTGGCTCTCGAACCTGCTGCCCGACTCCGACGAGGTGAGGGCGCGCTGGGCGGCGAAGTTCGACGAACGGCGCAACGACCCCTTCTCCCTGCTCCGCCACACGGGGGAGGATGCCCCGGGCTCGGTGCAGGTCGTGCCCGAGGGGGTCATCCCGAGCTCCACGGGAGCCATCTCCCGGTTGACGGAGTGGGATATCGCGCGCCGCGTCCGGGCCATCCTCGCCGATCCGGACCACTGGGTCGACGACAGCGACGACGACGAGAGCAGGTTCTCGTTGGGCGGCAACCAGGGCAAGTTCGCTCTCGCCCGCATCGACGGGGAGTGGTTCGAGCCCAATGGTCGTGCCGCCAGCACGCACATCGTTAAGCCCGGCATGGTGCTCGCCTCGGGGCAGACCGACAACGACGTCCAGGCGGTGGAGTTCGTCACGATGCGCGCCGCACGGGCGATGGGTGTTCGTGCGGCCACCGTCGACATCATGGACTTCGACGGTCTCCCCACCTTCGTCACGACCCGCTACGACCGCAGCGTGGCGGGGAACGGCGAGGTCACGAGAGTCCACCAGGAGGACTTCTGCCAGGCGCTCAGCGTCCTGCCGGCGCGGAAGTACGAAGAGGACGGCGGCCCCACCATGTCGGACATGGTGGAGCTGGTCGGCAGCGCGTCTTCGCCGTCGTACCGCGGTGGAGACCTGCGGAGTCTCACCGAGCTCTTCGCTTTCAACCTGCTGACCGCGGGAGTGGACGCACACGCGAAGAACCACAGTTTGCTGCATGTCGGCGGGGTCGCCAGGCTGGCACCGGCGTACGACCTGATCTCCGCTCACGGCATCTGGGACGACGACCGCATCACATACCGCTCGAGTGCCGCGGTCAAGTACGGGAAGGAGCGCCCGTACAGCAAGATCACCGGCCGCAATCTCGCGCGCACCGCTGACGTGCTCGGCGTGCCGCGGCGGGAGTTCGCCGCGCTGCTGAACCGCATGTCGCAGAAACTCGGCGGGGCATTCGAGGAGGCTGTCCAAGCGCTGCCCGGCGGACTCGCGACGGCGCGTGTGCGTGCGATGCCCGCGCGCATCGAGCGCTTCGCAGCAGAGTTCGTCGAGAGGATCGCGGCCGAGGACCTGAGCGTGCGCAACATCCCCACCTTCACCGGGCCGACGAACGCGGAAGAGCAGGCCCGGACCGCGGTGTGGGAACCGGGCGAGTGGCGCTCCGGTCGGTGGATCACCGGACGGTACCGCACTCGGATCTCCCGCTGACGGGTCAGCAGCGCCTCCAGGAGACGACCGCTGTGACACGTCGAAGGCGCCCCGACTTCGGCCAGGGCGCCTTCGCTCAGCGCTTGAGGTTCGTGAGCTCCTGCAGCACTTCGTCGCTCGTGGTGATGATGCGGGCGTTCGCCTGGAAGCCGCGCTGCGCGACGATCAGGTTGGTGAACTCCTGCGAGAGGTCGACGTTCGACATCTCGAGGGCGCCGCTGATGATGCCGCCCAGGCCGTCGGTTCCGGCTTCGCCGAGCGTCGGCTGGCCGGAGTTGCCGCTGGGACGGAACTGCGAGGATCCGGTCTTCTCGAGGCCGCCCGGGTTCACGAAGCCGGCCAGTGCGATGCGCGCGAGAACTTCGGTGTCGCCGTTGCTGAACGTGCCCACGAGGCTGCCGTCGTTGGTCAGGGCGTAGGAGCTCAGGGTGCCGGCCGGCTTGCCGTTCTGCTCCTTGATGGCGATGTCGCTGACGTCGGCGAAGCCGGTGACCGCCGAGAGGTCGACCGTGATGCCGCCGGACACGATCGACGAGGCGCCGGCCTGCTTGCCGTCGGTGAAGGCCAGCGGGGTGCGCGCGCCGGCAGCGTCGGTGACGTCCCAGCCGGCGGTCGTGCGGGTGAAGGTGAGACGCATCGAGGTCTCCGTGCCCTGCGCGTCGTAGGTCTTGATGTCGCGCACGAGCGTGTCGCCGACGGCCGCGCCCGAAGGCAGGTTGCCGGTCACTCGCGCGGTGGTCGTCGCGGCGGCCGGGCTCAGAGCGCCAACGGGGAGTGTGATGTCGCCGATGCCCTGACCGGGGACGATGGCTCCGCCGCGCGCGGTCCAACCCTGCACGAGCGCACCGTCGGCCGAGACCAGCTTGCCGCTCGCATCGAACGAGAAGCCGCCGTTGCGGGTGTACAGCGTCTCGCCGCCGGAGCGCACCACGAAGAAGCCGTCGCCGGCGATCATGAGGTCGGTGGGGACGCCGGTGGGCTGCGGTGCCCCCGACGCGAAGTTGGTGCTGATGCCGGCGACCTGCACACCGAGACCGACCTGGGCGGGGTTCTGACCGCCGAGGTTCGTCTGCGGCATCATCGAGTTGCGCAGCAGCTGCGACAGCGAATCCTGGAACTGCACGGCCGAGGCCTTGAAGCCGGTCGTGTTGACGTTGGCGATGTTGTTGCCCGTGACGTCGAGCATGGTCTGGTGCGAGCGCAGGCCCGAGATTCCGGCGAAGAGGGAGCGGAGCATGGTGGTGCCTTTCTGGGTGCGGGGCTGATCAGGATTTGGGGACGAGGGAGACGCCGGAGACGGCGTCGAGGGGGATGGATGCTTCGCCGATGGTCACGAGCGGCACGGCGCCCGCATAGGAGACCGAGGTGACGATGCCCTTCTGCGTGACACCGTCGGCATCGACGTACTGGGCTTCGTGGCCGATGAGCGCGGCGGCGGTCTGACGCATGCTGAGCGCGAAGCTCTCGGTCGAGGTGGCAGACAGCGCGGTCAGCTGCTCCATGGACGCGAGCTGCGTGGTCTGCGAGATCATCTCGTTCGTGTTCATGGGAGAGCTCGGATCCTGGTTGGTGAGCTGGGTCACGAGCAGTTTCAGGAACACCTCCGAGTCGAGCGTCTTCTTGCGTTCGACCGGAGGCGTGGTGCTTCCTGTCTGCACGCCGGTGGGCGGGATGGTGCCGGTGATGGGGTCGACCGTGGTCATGGGGTTCCTCTCGGATCAGGCGAAGACATCGATGCCGCCGAGCGGCGCGTCGAGGGGGCCGGATGGTGCGCCGTCCGGTGCGGTGGGGACGACGACCGGGTTCGGCCGCGCGCCGGCATTCCGGTCGGCGGGTGCGTCGCCGCGGGCCTGGCCGCCGCCCGCGCTCGCCGCGTTGCCGTTCGTCGCGTTGCCGTTCGCGGAGCCGCTGCTGTTCGGTGATGTCTGTGGATTCGATGAGCCCGGGCCGTCGTCCGAGGTCGACAGCATCAGGGAGGCGTGCGGAGCCGCTGCGGCGAGATCCCGCCGCAGGTCGGCGAGCACGGCCCGCAGCGCCTCGCGTCCGAGGTCGTTCGGGGCGTGCAGCTCGATGTGGATGGCCCCGCCGGAGATGTGCGCGCGCACGGTCACCGGCCCGAGGTTCTCCGGCGACACGGTCAGCGTGAGGCTGTGATCGCCGTCTGCGGCCTGGGCGAGGGAGACGACGGGCGCTGTGATCTGGGGGAGCAGTACCGGGCGGGCGACGGCGGCGGCGGCAGGCGTGGCCGGGGCGAACGGGGGCGGCGAGGCGGGAGCCGGTGCAGTGACGGCGGCCGTCGAGCCGGTGGCATCCTCGGTCGCGGGTGCCGATGCGGCGGGGGCAGTGGCGACCGGAGTCGAGCCTGCAGGGGACGGCGCGGTATCGGATGCCCTATCGACGGCGGATGCTGTCCCCGCCAGGAGCGCCGCGTCGGCGTCCGACCCCGGTGCCGGTTGCGTCGAGGCAGCCGCAGCCGCGGCGACGGCACCGTGCGGCCCAGCGGCGACGGGCACAAGGCGGAGAGTCACATCGGCCGGAGCATCCGCCGCCGTGCTGTTCGCACCGGATGCGCCGGCGATACCGTCGCTGCCGACAGGAGCCGATGCCGCACCGACGGCGGCGGGCCCGGTCGAGGCGCGCGGCGACGATGCGCCGGTCGCGGCGGGCGGCACGGATGAGGCGGCCAGGGCTGCCGTCGATGCGGTGGTGCGTGCCGGATCGACCGATGCGGCCACAGCGCCGGACGCCGCGATCGGGGTGGGGTCGGCGGCTTCCGCAGGGGCATCCGCCGCTCCGGTGTTTTCCCCGGCATCCACCGGTGGCGGGGGCCCGTCGAGGTCGGGGTCCGCTCCCATGGTGCTTTCGTCGACGGGAGCCACAGTCCCCGACCCGCTCGGGATCGTGAGGGTCGTGAGGGGTGGGAGAGGCGATGCGGCCACCGGAACAACCGGATCAGCGGATTCGGCGGCCGCATCCGTCGTCTCGGTTCCCGTCGAGGAACCCGACGACACTCCCTCGGTGGGGACGCCGTCGGCAGGCGCGTCTTCGGCGAGCTGAGCCCGCGCCGCATCCTGGATCACGTCGGCGAAGGCCGAGGCCCCCGGGGTGACGCCGCGCGAAGGTGACGCACCGCTCGGCCGCGACGCGCGAGGGTCGAGCATGTCGACGATGCCGAGCGCGGTCACGACTGCCCCTCCGTGTCGGTGCGCGATCCGATCTCGTCGAGCTCCGCCTGTTCGGCGTGCAGCTCGGCCGCCCGCACCCGCACGGCGTGCGCCTGGGCGAGACGGTCGAGTCCGCGCATCGCTCGTCGTGCCTCCGAGTGCTCCGCGCGGGCCTGGTCGACGGTCTGCTCCTGCAGTTCCGCCAGCACCGTCAGGTCGGAGAGCAGCGTCCGCCCGGCCACACGGGCGGCCGCGAGCGCGGCCAGCGAGCGGACGTCCACGGCTTCACTCCCGGCACCGGAGAGATGAGCGCGCAGGGACCGATCGCGGGCCTCGGTGTGCCGGGCGTCGAGCACCGCGCGGGAGAGCCGCTGCGCCGCCGCGCGCTCCTGGATCTCGCGCACACGCAGCAGGCCCGCCAGGGAGAACGACCGTGTCATGAGACTCCTCCGAAACCGGAGACGAGCTCGTCGAGTCGACGCCACGATTCGTCGATCGCGCTCGTCTCGTCGAGCGACTGGGTGAGGAAGGCGGAGATCGCCCGTTCGTGGGCGATCGCGGCGTCGATGCGGGCGTCGGCACCCGGCTGGTACGCGCCGATGTCGATCAGGTCGTTGGCCCGGCGACGCGCGGCGAGCACCGCACGTAGCGTCGCCGCGTGCGCCCGCTGCCCGGGGGCGGTGATCTTCCCCACCACGCGGGAGACGGAGCCGAGCACGTCGATCGCCGGGTGGTGGCCTGAGAGCGCGAGCGCGCGATCGAGCACGACGTGGCCGTCGAGGATCGAGCGCACGGTGTCGGCGATCGGCTCGTTGTGGTCGTCGCCGTCGACGAGCACCGTGTAGATGCCGGTGATCGAGCCGCGCCGATCGGTGCCGGCCCGTTCGAGCAGGCCGGCGAGGAGCGAGAACGTCGACGGCGGGTAACCGCGGGTCGCCGGGGGCTCTCCCGCGGAGAGGCCGATCTCGCGCTGCGCCATCGCCACGCGGGTCAGCGAGTCCATCATGAGGATGGCGTGCGCGCCCTCGTCACGGAAGGCCTCGGCGATCCGGGTGGCGGTGTACGCGGCCCGGATGCGCGCCATGGCCGGCTGGTCGGAGGTCGAGACGACGACCACCGAACGAGCGAGTCCCTCCGGCCCCAGGTCGTCTTCGATGAACTCGCGCACCTCGCGGCCACGCTCGCCGACGAGGGCGATCACCGTCACCTCGGCCTCGGTGCCGCGCGCGATCATCGACAGCAGCGACGACTTGCCCACTCCCGAGCCGGCGAAGAGCCCCACGCGCTGCCCGCGACCCACGCTGACGAGCGTGTCGAGCGCGCGCACCCCGAGCGGAAGAGGGGAGTCGATCCGGTCGCGCCCCATGATCGAGGGCGGAGCGTGGTCGAGGCTCACCGAGATCGCGCCGGTCAAGGGGCCCTTGCCGTCGATCGGCCGACCGAGTCCGTCCAGGACCCGCCCGAGCAGCGCGTTTCCGGTCGGCACACGGAGCGGGCCACCGCGACCCCGCACGGGTGCTCCGACGGTGAGCCCGGCGACGGCGCCGAGGGGCATGCACCGCAGACCGCCCTCGCCGATCGCGACGACTTCGGCATCGACCCCGTCGAGCGTCACGACATCGCCGACGGCGCCTTCGAGCCCTCGCACCTGCACGCTCAGGCCGCGCACCTGGGAGACGACGCCGACGCGTTCCGGTCGAACCGCCTCGCGGACGGCGGTCCAGGCCGTCACGACCCGGCCTCGACCAGTGCGCGGCGGGCGCGCTCGAGGGCGCTGCCGATCCGGGCGTCGATGTGTCCGTGCGCCAGGGCCGCGACAGCATCGCCGCGCTCGAGCGTGTCGTCGGCGACGAGGGCGAACGCGGTCAGGTCCGACTCCGCGGTCTGCAGCGTCTGCAGGTCGTCGGGGTGCAGGCGTACCTCGCGGATATCGGCGGGGTCGGTGACCGCGAGTGCTCGCCGGGCGGCCGCCGCCGCCGAAGAACCGGCGTCCGAGAGTTCGGCCGCCAGAATCAACTCCGCCAGCTCGATCGCGCAGCGCAGCACCTCATCGCCCGCGGCGCTGGTGAGTGCGCGCTCCCGCTCGCCCAGTGACCGGGCTGCGGCCTGCAGTGCCGAGACCGCGGTCTCCACCTCGCGCGCGGCTGCCGCGTCGCGGGCTGCCTGCTCCGCGGCGGCGACCCGCTGTGCCGACTCGGCCTCGGCGAGCCCGGCACGGAAGCCCTCTGCGTGTCCTTCGGCGTAGCCGCGCATCCGGGCGCGCGCATGCTCCGCGCCGTCCGCGTGTCCGTCGAGACGCGGGAACAGCACCGGAGCGAACGCGTCAGTAGACATACTCGTCCTCGTCGGTGCGCTGCACCGTGATGTCGCCCGCCGCTTCGAGAGCGCGGATGGTGCGCACGATCTCGGCTCTGGCCTCCTCGACCTGCGAGACGCGCACGGGGCCGAGCGTCCGTGCCTCCTCATCGAGGTTCTCCCGGTTGCGTTCGGAGACGTTGCGGCGGATGAGGTCGGCGATCCCCTGGTTGGCGCCCTTCAGCGCGAGAGCGAGAGAGCGGATGTCCATGCCGCGCAGCACCCGCTGGGTGTCGCGGTCGTCGAGCTTGACGACGTCGGCGAAGGTGAACATGCGCGACCGGATGTCTTCCGCGAGGGCACTGTCGCGGTCCTCGATGCTCGCGAGCAGCGCCTTCTCGACGGTCGCTCCGGAGCGGGCGATGATCTCGACGAGCGGTTCGACGCCGCCGAGGGTCTCCGGCGCGTCGCGGCTCGCGAAGCTCCCGGTACGGGTCTTCAACGCGTCGGCCACGATCGCGATCGCCTCCTGTGACGCGGTGCCCATGGTCGCGATCGCGTGGGCGACGTCGGTACGGGTCGGGTCGGGGAGCGCCGCCAGCACGGCTGCCGCCCGGTCGGTGGGCAGGTGCGCGAGCACGAGGGCGACGGTCTGCGGAAGCTCGCCGTCGAGCAGCGTCGCGAGCTGCGCCGGGTCGGCGGAGCCGAGGAACTCGAACGACGAGTTCATCGACGTCGAACCCACCCTGCCGAGCACGGCCGCCGCACGTTCCGCACCGAACGAGGCTTCCAGCAGACCGGCCGCGAGGTCGCGGCCACCGCGGGCGGGCGGCAGGTGTCCCGTCGCGATCCGGTGGAACTGTCCGAGCGCCTGAGCGGTGGTGGCGGCATCCAGGTCCTGCAGCTCGATGATCTCGGCCGCGACGGCCTCGGCCTCCGATTCCGAGAGATGCTTCATCACCTCGATCGCCTGCGCGCGGTCGAGGTTCATCAGCACGACGGCCGCCGTCTGCCGGTCGGTCAGCCCGCTCATACGTGCTGCCTGTCGTCGATGAGGGTCCGCAGCAGGTCGGCCGTGCGCTTCGGGTCCTGTCGCGTCAGGGAGTCGATCTCGGCGCGGCGGCGCTCGAGGCTCACCTGCGCGGGCTCGGGGTCGGGCTCCGGCTCGGGATCGGGAGTCGTCTCGAGGAAGGCCAGCGGGGTCGTGGCGGCCTGGTCGATGGCGACGGTGGCCGCACCGGGGCCGAGGGCCGCCGACAGCGGAGCCGGCCGGTCGCCGAACAACTGGTCGAACTCGGTCGCCGAGTTGGCGCGACGCCGCATCCGCACGAGGGCGGCGATGACCGCGAGCAGCAGGGGCAGTGCGATCGCTGCGGCGATGATCGCGGTGTTCAGCAGGACCGACTGACGTTCCGCGGCCTCGGCGTCCTTGGCGGCCTGGAGGGCGGCCTGCGCGGCTTCGGCATCCGTCTGGCTGAACGACACGAGTTCGACCGCGATGGAGTCGCCGCGTGCGGTGTCGATCCCCGCGGCGGTCTCGACCAGTTCGGTCAGCTGCGCGGTGCTCAGGTCGCCACCGGCACCCGCGTCGACCGCGACCGAGACCGACTGGCGCAGCACGTTGCCGGCGGGGGTCGAGGTGCTCTGGGTGCTCTTGTTGACGGCGTTGGTCTTCGACGTCTCCGTGGATTCGGAGGTGCCGTCCGCGCCGGCCGACGGCACCGCGATGTTGTCGGGTCCGAGCACGCCGGCGTTCGAGCTCGAGCCGTTCTGCGTGTCCGTTCGAGACTGCTCGGTCAGCGGAGGCGCGCCCTCCGCCGGGGTGTAGGTCTCTTCGACGCGCTCGTTGACCGAGCGGTCGATCTCGGCGACCACGGTCACGGTCGCGTTGCCGGGTCCGACGACGGTGTCGAGCATCTGCTGCACGCTCGCGGTCACCCGTGCCTCGTAGTCGCCGGCCTGCTGGTCGACGCCGCCGATCGCCCCGACGCCGGCGGCCGAGAGGGTCTGGCCGCTCTGGTCCACGACGGCGACGTTCTCGGGCTTCATGCCGCTGACGGCGGCGGAGGTCAGGTGCACGATCGCCTCGACCTGCTTCGAGGTGAGCGACGCACTGCCCGACGTCTCCACGAACACCGATGCGGTGGCGTCGACGGTCTCCGAGACGAAGACGCTCTCCTCCGGGATGGCGAGCTGCACGGAGGCCGCGGTCACGCCCTCGATCGACGAGATGGTCGCGGCGAGCTCGCCCTCGATGGCGCGCTTGTAGGTCACGGACTGCTGGAACTCCGAAGTGGTCACGCCCATGTCGTCGAGCAGCGAGTACCCGCCGGAACTCGCACCGGGGAGACCTGCGGAGGCGGCGGCGAGCCGCTGGTCGTAGACGTCCTTCTCCGGCACGAGCACGGTGGCTCCGCCGTCGGCGAGTTCGTAGGGGACGGACGACGAACGCAGCTGCTCGACGACGGCATTCGCATCGGAGGCGCTCATCCCCGAGAACAGTGGGGTGTAGGTCGAGCGGGTCAGCCAGCTGGAGAGCGCGACGATCCCGAGCGCGAGCACGGCGACGCCGATGATCGCGATGGTGCGCTGCGCGAGCGTGAAGCCCGCGATCACGCGTCCGATCCGCTGGAAGACGTTGGTGACAGCCTGCGGCATCAGGCTTGCATCCGCATGATCTCGTTGAACGCGTCGACGCCCTTGTTGCGCACGGCGGCGACGAGTTCCAGGGTGACCGATGCGCGCGAGGAGGCGATCATGGCCGAGTGGATGTCGTCGAGGTCACCCGTGACGGCGGCGACCTTGAGCGCGTCGGACTCTGATTGCAGGGAGCGCAGCTCGTCGATCGCACCGGTGACGCTGTTCGCGAAGGCGGTGTCGTCCGCCGCCTTCGCCGGAGCGGTGGGCGGGGCGAGGGTGAACGCCGAGGAGATGCCCTCGACGCCGGAGAGGGGATCCATCAGCTGCGTCCGATCTGGAGGGCGGATTCGTAGGCGTTGCGGGCACGGTCGACGATCGCGGCACTGGCCTGGTAGCCGCGCTGCGCGAGGATGAGCTGGCTCATCTGGTCGCCGAGGTCGATGTCGGGGTAGCGGACGTAGCCGTCGGCGTCGGCGAGCGGGTGGTCGGGCTGGTGCACGAGCCGCCCCTCGGCGCTGCCCTGCACGGCGCCGGCGACATACACACCGGGCGACTGGTCGCTGGTCTGGGCCGTGATGTACCGCGCACGGAAGGCGGCGCCGTCGGTCGCCGTCACGGTGTTGATGTTCGCGATGTTGTCGCTGATGGCGTCGAGCCACTTGCGGTGCACGGTCAGCCCGGTGCTCGCGATGCCGATCGCGTCGAAGGTCATGAGGTCCTCATCGCCGCGCGCATCGACGCGAACGAGCCGTTCACGGCCTGCGTGGCGAACTGGTAGCGCAGCATCGTGTCGACGCTGGACAGGGTCTCGGTGTCGAGGTTGACGTTGTTGCCGTTCAGGCGCGTCGGCTCGAGCGAGGTGCCGACCGTCGAGCCGACCCGTCCGTCGCCCGCCTGCACCGAGTCGGCGAGTGCCTCTTCGAAGCGCACCCGCTTGGCGTGGTAGTCGGGGGTGTTGATGTTGGCGATGTTGTCGGCGATCGCCCGCTGCCGCAGCGCGAGGCCGTCGAGCGCGCTCGTCAGCGCGTTGATGGTCACAGAATCGAACACGACCGCTCCCCGTGTGTGGTGGTGTGGCCGATCCCTGGCCGAGTCTTGCGAGCCATCCGTGCTCTCCCTGTTCTATCGGCAGGGTCGCGCACGGCGTTAGGGAGCGGTCTCAGCCGTCGACGTCGAGGAATGCGGGAGCATCGGGACGCCGCGTTCCGGGGATCCGGTCCACGACGCCGAGGTGCTGTCGGAGGTCGTCGAGATCGGTGCGGGCGCGCTCCATCGCGAGGCGCTGACGCTCGACCACCCGGCGGGCGCGATCGGCGAGATGCACGGGCAGGGGAGTGGAGGGCGGCGTCCACGGTTCGATGACAGCCGTCTCGGCGGTTCCGGGGGCGGCCGCGAGGATCCGGTCGGCGTCGAGCTCGAGTCGATCCAGGAGGGCGGTCCACTCGTCGGGGTTCCCCAGCTCGGACTCCTCGGCGGGTCTCACGAACGGGTCTCCGCGACGGTCCTGGCGGCTTCGTGCCACGCGTCCCGCAGTGGGGCGACGATCCCGTGGCACGCCCGGGTGCGCTCGGGATCGCGGCCGATGTTGGCGCCGATCAGGGTCTGCGACAGGAAGACGTACACCGAGCGGAGGCCGGCGCTGCCGTTCCAGTCGTCGGTCAACGACGAGGTCAGCTCCGAAACGATGGCCTGCGCGTGCTGCAGCTGGGCGTTCGCCTCGGTCCAGTCCTCGGCCCGCTGGGCGGCCTCGCCGCGCTCGATGTCGAGCAGCAGCCGGTCGTACAGCAGCGTCACGAGACGCTCGGGTGGTGCCGACAGCACGGCATCGTCACGGTAGCGCTGCTGCGCACGCAGGGCGGCGTTCATGCTCACTTCCCCGAGCTCGAGGTCGGCAGGGCGGCGATCTGCGACGACAGGTAGGTGGACTGCGACTGCAGCTGCGACAGCATGACCTCGAGGCGGGCGTAGGTGCGCTCGAGCGTCGCTTTCCGCTGGGCGAGGCGCACGTCCCAGCGCTCCATCTGCTCGCCGAGGCTCTTGACCTCGCTCTCCTGGCCGGTGATGCGGGAGGTGAGCAGGCCGTCGTACTTGTCGGAGTAGACCTTCGCCGTGTCCTGCACGCGCGAGGCGACGTCGGAGAACAGGCCGGCGACCGCATCCGGGTCTTTCGCGAGGGCTTCGGCGAACTTCTCCTCGTCGAAGCTGAGCACGCCGTACATGTCGGTCTCGATGCCGATCGATGAGGGGGAGACGCCGTCGACCGGATGCTGGATGGCGTCGGCGATCGCCGTCCGCAGCGAGCGGACGGTGCTGTCGCCCGTGAAGACGCCGAGGGTGGTCTTGTCGCCCGGGTTCGCGGCGACGGTGGCCTTCGACCCGTTGTCGATGCGCGTCAGGATGTCTTTGACCGCGGCGATGAATTCGGCGGAGGCCTTCGTCCGGGCCTCGGTGTCGACGGTCACGCCGATCATGACGGCGTCGGCGGATGCCGCGGACACCGTCACGTCGACACCGTCGAACAGATCGGTGAAGGTGTTGCTCGACGAGGTCAGCACCTGTTCGGCGCTGGTGCCCGCCCACAGCCGCAACTGTGCGTCGGCGCCCACCGCGATCACGGCGGCCCCTGCTTCGGTGGCGATGTCGGATGCGGTGCCCGCCTCGACCGCGGCGACGTCTCCGCGATAGGCGCGGAACTGGCCGCCCTCGCCCGAGTCTGCGGCGCGCAGCTGCAGGCGGTGCAGGGGGTTGCCGTCGGCGTCGCGGCCCGCGGGCACTGCTGACGCGACGACTCCGAAGCCCGCTTCGTTGATGGCCTGGGCGACCTCCTGCATCGAGGCGCCGTCGGCTTCGATCTGCAGACGCTCGCCCTTGGCGTTCTCGAGGGTGATCACCGGCGGGTCGACGGGCCATCCGTTCGACGCGGCCGAGACGATGGTGTGGGTCTTCGCGACCTTGTCGACGACGATCTCCGCCGAGACCGGGGCGGCACCGGTGCGCGTCGCGACCGTGACCGTGTTCGACGACGACGATGTCGTGAACCGTGCCAGCCCGTCGGGCGACGCGGCCTTCCCGGCGGCGGTGGCGAGGTTCTGGATCGCGGTGTTCAGCGTCTGCAGCTGGGTGACGATGCCGTTCTTGTCATCCATCTTCGCCTTGAGCAGCGAGCGCGGGATGGCGTGCACGTCCATCAGGGCCTTGATGACCTCTGTGGTCTTCAGGCCGGAGACGAGGCCGTCGAGCGAGAGAGACATGATCGCCTTTGCAGGTCGGGAGCGGATAGAGTCCGGGCGACGATCGCAGCCGCCGCCCGGACCCTATGGCGTGGTTCAGCGCAGGAGCTGGAGAACGCCCTGGTTGGACTGGTTCGCCTGGGCCAGCATGGCCGTGCCCGCCTGCGACAGGATGTTCGCCGAGGTGAACTTGACCATCTCGGACGCCATATCGGTGTCGCGGATCCGGCTCTCGGCGGCGGCGAGGTTCTCCGCCGACACGTTGAGGCTGTTGATGGTCGACTCGAAGCGGTTCTGCAGCGCACCGTAACCGGCACGTGCGGTCGAGACCGCCTGGATCTCCGTGTCGATGTCAGCGAGCGCGGCACCGTAGGTGGCCGCATCCGTCATCGTCGCCGCGTAGCCCTTGATGTCCGCTCCGAGGGTGGCGAAGTTGGTCAGGTCGACCGAGATCTGGTCCTCGGCGGCGACTGCGCCCGCACCGACCTGGAACGTCAGCGTCGTGCCGCCCGAGAGCAGCTTGATGCCGTTGAAGTTCGTGCTCTCGGCGATCCGGGTGAGCTCATCACCGAGGGTGTTGATCTCCTTCTGGATCGCTTCGCGCGACTTCGCGTTGTTCGAGTCGTTCGCACCCTGAGCGGTCAGGTCGCGAACGCGCTGCAGGATCGAGTGGACCTCGGTCAGGGCGCCTTCCGCGGTCTGGATGACCGAGATGCCGTCCTGGGCGTTGCGGGCCGCGACGTTCAGGCCGTTGACCTGCGAGCGCAGGCCCTCGGAGATCGCGAGGCCGGCGGCGTCGTCCGCTGCACGGTTGATCCGCAGACCGCTCGAAAGCTTCTCGAGCGACTTCGACAGGTCGTTCTGCGTGCTGGACAGGTTGCGGTAGGCGTTGAGCGCCGACACGTTGGTGTTGATCTGCATACCCATAAGGGTTCTCCTCCGTGAATTTCATTGTGCGAGAGACCATCCGTGGTCTCCCGCACACACCTATCGGCGGAGGCGGCGCGCGCGTTAGCCGGGCGCGTGGCGCCGCTAGGCGATGACCCCCAGCGCAACTCGGAGATCTTCCTTGGCGCGGGCGTATCGGGATCGCGCCGTCGCCGCGGGAATGCCGACGATGTCGGCCGCCTGGCCGAGCGTGAACCCGTCCCAGTGGACGAGCTGGACGATCTCCGCGAGCTCCGGCTTCAGACGCTCCAGGGCGTCGCGGACCTCACCGCCCTCGTCCGCCGGAGGTGCCGCCGCCACGGGCATGTGGGCGCGCACCTTATCGACCAGGGCCAAGCGACGGCGCTGGCCCCGCGTGTGGTTCAACAGCGTGCCGCGGGCCAGCCCGAACAGCCACATCCGCGCCTCGGTCGCGTCGTCGGGCAGGTCCTCGACGCGCCGCCACGCGATCAGCAGTGTCTCTCCGAACAGATCGGGCGCATCGTCCGACCCGACGCGCCGGTGCAGGAACCGCAGGACGTCCCCGTTCGATTCGCGCAGGACCGTGGTCAGCAGCCGTTTCTTGCGATTGATCGAGGTCACGGGGCCACTGCCTCGCACTGCAGCTGCTCATCGCCGCCATAGCCCCACACGACGCCTGCCTCCTCAGCCCGCTGGGTCACGGCTTCGCGCATCGCGACGTTATGAGCGGTCGCGTACACATCGTCCTCAGACGGCTCCGCAGCGGGCCCGGCGTCCTCTCGCTGACCGTCGTCGTTCAAGACCGGGATGATCGCGTGGGGATCCGACCGGATCCGATCCGCCCACCGCTCGACAGCGGTGCTCTCGACGGCGAGATGTCCGACGTCGGTGACGAACGCGTTCCAGTCGCCCACGTCTTCCGTCTGTTCGACGACGACCCGCAGCTCGCATTCGCGGCCGCTCGGCAGCGTGAAGACGTAGGCCGCATCGGGCTCCTGCGCCCAGGGCAACCACTCGAAGCCTCCCGCGGCAACGGCAGCACCGGCGCCACCGGTCAACAGGACGGCCAGCCCGAAGCCCGCGACGAGGCGCGGTGTTCGTCGGGCGGCGCGCGGCTGCGCAGCCGACGTCTGCGCGCGAGCCGTGTGCGCGGCCTCGTCCATCGTGCGGCGGAGGTCGTCGTCGATGCGCAACGGCGCGGGTGCCGAGCGCTCGAGAAGCAGGTCCAGACGGTCTGGGGTATCCATGTCACTCCCATCGTGAAGGGTCGTTACATGAGATATGTCCGGCAGCACCGCCGGTGATGACGACTACCCGGATCTTCTCCGGTCGCGAGAGCGACCTTCGGAGGTGTCGGGCTAGGCGGGGGCCGATTCGCGGAAGACGCCGGCGATCCGCGCGCTGGCCGCGTCGGCGATCCGCGTGAAGTAGGCGTCCCGTGCTCCGGCCGACACCCGGGTCGTCGTGGCGGGGGCGGCGCCTTCGGCGAAGTACCGGTCCAGGGCGTCGCGCAGCAGGCGGATGGCCTCCGACCTCTGTTGCGACACCGCGGAGTGGGTGACGCCGAGTTCTTCGGCGATCTCCTTGACGGGGCGCTCTTCGAAGTAGACGCTCTGCACGATCCGGCGCATGCGCTCCGGCAGCGCGGCGACGGCCTGCTCGAGCACCTCGCGGCGCTCTCCGACGAGCGCCGACTCCTCAGGAAGCGGGATGTCGGCTGCCACGTCGCGGGCGGCGGGGTCTTCCAGAGTGGTGACGGTGCGGGCGGCATCGCCGAGGGCTTCGAGGACGACATCCTTCGCGACGCCCATCGTGGTGGCGACCTCGGCCGCTGTCGCCGTTCTGCCGAGTCCTGCGGTGAGGGTCTCGCGCACGGCGACCGTCTCTTTGATGCGCTTGCGGATGCCGCGGGAGGCCCAGTCCATGGAACGCATCTCATCCGCGAACGCGCCGAGGATGCGGCGGCGCGCGTAGGCGCCGAAGGGGACGCCCAGCGACGGGTCGAAGGCATCGGCGGCGGTCACGAGCGCGAGCGCTCCGACGGCCGCGAGCTCGTCACGGGGGATATGGGTTGCTCGGTTGTGCGTTTCAGAGGCGAGGTAGCCGACCAGGGGGAGGTTGCTCTCGATAAGGAGATTGCGCTCAGCGCGCGACGACATGGGGGATGATCCACCTCTCTGGATTCACTCCGGAAGCTCCAAGGAGATGAGTAGATGCACTTATCACACTTCTTGTGATCTGTACATGGGGAGAACTACCCACCGCCGTTCCACATAGTAACCTTAGGGGCGCGGCAGCCGATAGTGACCTTTGGCCGCGTTAACAGGCGTGGCGATCACTGGGGAAAAGGGGATCATGGGAGCCAACGAACTATCGATACAGCTGTGGCGCGAGCGTGAACTGCTCGAGATGCTGCTCTTCAAACTAGACGAACAGCAGCTGCTGCTCGCGGCCGGACGATCCCAGTGGATCCAGTTCGCCGCGCGTGAGATCGATCAGGTCCTCGATCGCCTGCGCGGCGCGGGACTCGCGCGCACCGTCGAGGTCGCCGCGGTCGCCGAGGAGTGGGGGGCTCCGGAGGGTGCGACGATCCGCGAACTCGTCGCACACGCGCCGGAGGGCGCGTGGCAAGAGGTTTTCGCCGACCACATGCGCGCGCTGACGAAACTCGCCGCCGAGGTCGAGCAGCTGCGCGACGCGAACACGGAGCAGCTCAGCGGCGTGCTCCGTGCCACTCAGGAGACGCTCGCCGCGCTGGGGCACGAGACGGGCGAGTACACGACGAACGGTGACCGCGCACGCGACGACGCAGCGCGCATCATCGACACCGAGATGTGACCGGAAGGGGATCATGTCGACCTTCAGCGGATTGAACACCGCGGCCAGCGGACTCGCGGCCGCCCGACGCGGCATGGACGTAGTCGGGCAGAACATCGCCAACCAGAAGACCGAGGGGTACACGCGCCAGCGGGTGCAGACCTCCGCGGTCTCGGCTATCGCCCAGTCGGGCCGATTCAGCGTCGGCGCTCTGCCGGGACACGGCGTCTCGATCGACGGCGTCGCCCGTCTCGGTGATGCCCTGCTCGACGCCCGGGTCCGCGACTCGCTCGCCGCATCGGGCTTCTGGTCCACGCGCGCCGTCGCCGCGACCACGATCGAGGCCTCGCTCGCCGAGCCCACCGAGAACGGACTGGCGGCGCGACTGTCGAAGTTCTGGTCCGGGTGGCAAGATCTCGCCAACACACCGGACTCCGGTGCAGCGGCATCCACCATCCTCGAATCCGCCAAGGAGCTCGCCTCCCACATCGCCGGCGGTTACCGCACCGTGGCCACCCAGTGGAGCGACGCGCGCGCGACGGCCGAGCGCACGGTGACGCAGGTGAACGCGGCTGCGGACCAGATCGCGGTGCTCAACGGCGAGATCCGCGACGCCCTCGCCTCCGGGCGCTCGGCGAACGAGCTCATGGACCAGCGGAGCGTGCTCGCACAGAACGTCGCCCGCATGTCCGGGGCGGCGGCCACGATCGAGAGCGACGGGTCGATGACCCTCCGCGTCGGCGGCAACGCGCTGGTCTCGGGTTCCGATGCGCGCCACCTCGTCCTCAACGGCCCGGCCACGATCGACGCGGGGCAGCGCTTCACCGTCTCGTGGGCATCCGCCCCCGATCTCCCGGCCTCGATCGACGGCGGTGAGCTCGGTGGCTCGCTCGCCGTGCTCGCGCCGGCAGCCGACGGCGGGATGCTCGCTCAGCTCGCCTCGACCTACGACGCGGTGGCGACGGCCCTCGCCGGGGCACTGAACGCGCAGCACCGTGCGGGCGTCACCTCGTCCGGGCAGCCGGGTGGAGACTTCTTCACCCTTCCGACGACCGGGTCGGCCGCGCTCGGACTGCGGGTCGCCGTGACGACCCCGTCCGAGCTGGCGCTCGCCGCACCGGGTGCCGGTGCGCTGGATGCGACCAACGCCGACCTGATCTCGCAGATCGGGCGCGGCGCCACCTCGCCCGACGCGCTCTGGTCCGATCACGTCACGCGCTTCGGCGTCGCGACGGCAGCCGACGTGCAGCGGGCGAAGGTCTCCGATTCGGCGGCTGTCGCCGCGGTCGGGGCGCAGCAGTCCGTCGCCGCCGTCGACGGCGACGAGGAGACGATCAGCCTGCTCACCTACCAGACCGCCTACCAGGCCGCAGCCCGCGTGATGACGGCGGTGGACGAGGCGCTCGACGTCCTCATCAACCGCACCGGCCTCGTCGGACGCTGATAAAGGAGCACCGTGATCTCTCGAGTGACATCGTCATCCATGACGCAGACGGCGATGCGCCAGCTGCAGTCCAACCTCACCGAGCTGGCGCGTCTGCAGGAGCAGGCGACGTCGCAGCGGGCTTTCGCCACTCCGTCCGAAGACCCGGCGGCCGCGGCCGCCGCCCTCGCCCTGCATGCGGAGCAGCGCCGCAACGGCCAGTACGCACGCAACATCGACGACGGGCTCGCGTGGGTAACGGCGGCGGATGTCGCGATAACCGCGAGCACGTCGCTGCTGGGCCGGGTCCGCGACCTCACCGCCCAGGGGGCGAACGACGGTGCGCTGGATGCCACCGCCAAGGAGGCGCTCGCCGTCGAGCTCGAGGGCATCCGCAAGGAGCTCCTGTCCCAGGCGAACACCCGGCTTCTCGGTCGCTCGGTGTTCGCCGGCACCTCGGACACGGCGGCGTTCGCCGCGGACTACTCGTACAGCGGCGTGGCGGGCTCCGAAGTCAGCCGTCGCGTCTCGGATGCGGCATCGGTCCGCGTCGACACCGACGGCGCCGCGGTCTTCGGTACCGGCGATGACTCGGTGTTCGCGCTCGTCGACAAGATCGTCGCCGACCTCCGCTCCGGAACGAACGTCGGCCCTCGTCTCGCAGAGATCGACGATCGACGCACCGCCATGCTCGGAGTGCAGGGTTCCGTCGGAACACGCCAGTCTCAGATCGAACGCGCCAAGGAGGCGGCAGTGCAGAATTCCGTGTCCCTCGAATCCCGCCGCACGGCGGTCGAGGACGTCGATTCGATCGAGGTGCTCGTGCGTCTGCAGGCGCAGGAACTCGTGTACCGCTCCGCGCTCGCGGTGAACGCGCGCGTTCTCCAGCCCTCGCTGATGGACTTCCTGCGATGACCGCCGCACTCAGCTTCCTCACGCCCCCTCCCGGACTCGCGCCGCACGTCGATTTCGCTCTCGCGCCGGTCGACGGTGCCGACGGCCTGTTCTCGATGCGAGCCGTGGACGACGCGGATCTGCGCCTGTACCTCGTCGACCCCCGGACCGTGCTCGGCGAGTATGCGCCGATCCTCAGCGACGAGCAGGCCGAGAACCTCGCGCTCGGCTCGGCCGACGACGCACTGGTCCTCGTGGTAGCCCATCCTTCCGCCGAAGGCGTGAGTGTGAACCTGATGGCGCCCGTGATCGTCAATCGCACCACGGGAGCCGCGTCGCAGGTGATCCTCGAGGATCAGGACTACCCGCTCCGCGCGCCGCTGGGCTGAGGCGCGAGCCGCGGGCACTCCGGGCCGCTCTCCCAGCGCGACCACGGCTACCCTGGAGACGTGATCCTTGCCGTCGACACCTCCCTGGGCACCGCTGTCGCCCTCATCGATGCCGACGGGGCGCGACGCGCCGAAACCGCCGCCACCGACCCGCTGGGCCACGCCGAGGTGATCGGCGACCTGCTCCTCGAGGCGCTCAGCGATGCGGGTGACGGCGAGGTGACGCATGTCGTCGCCGGCATGGGCCCGGGACCCTTCACCGGGCTCCGCATCGGCATCGCCGCGGCACGGGCCTTCGCCCTCGGACGCGGCATCCCGGTCGTCCCGGTCCCCAGCCATCTCGCCGCCGCGCTCACCGCACTCGAGACCGAGTCGCAGCCGTTCGCGATCGTCACCGACGCCCGCCGCCGTGAGGTCGCGATCACTGTCTTCGACGGGGTGGATGCCGATGGGATCCCGCGCGTCATCGCCGACACCGTCCTCGTGCGGGCGGCCGACGCCGACGCGCACCTCGACGGCATCCGCCGCATCGACGTCGCCACGCTGTCGGCACCGGACCTGGCGCGCGTCGGAGCACGCGCCCTGGCCGCCGGTCGCACGCTCACGGGCGACGAGCCGCTGTACATGCGCCACCCCGACGTGACGGTGCCCGGTGCGCCGAAGAAGGTCGGCTCATGACCCTGCGCGACGCCACCGTGGACGACCTCGACGCGATCATGGCGATCGAGGAGCGCTCTTTCCCGACCGACGCGTGGAGCCGCGAGACCATGGCCGCCGAGCTCGCGAGCATCCACGGCCGCTACCTGGTCGACGAGCACGACGACCAGGTCATCGGCTACGGCGGCGTGCGTGCCCTGACCGGCAGTGCCGACGCCGACATCCAGACCATCGCGCTCCTCGCCGAGCACCGCGGACAGGGCCGGGGCCGCGCGCTCCTGCACGGGCTGCTGGCCGCGGCGGCCGAGCGCGGTGCCCGTGAGGTGTTCCTCGAGGTCAGAGCCGACAACCCCGCGGCAGAGGGCCTGTACCTCGCGGAGGGCTTCGAGGAGATCGGCCGTCGCCCCCGCTACTATCAGCCGGACGACGTGGACGCGATCGTGATGCGTCTGGAACTGCGCCGCCACCCGGCATCGCACGACACGACCGAGGAGGCGAAGGCATGAGCGAACCTCTGGTCCTCGGCATCGAGACGAGCTGCGACGAGACGGGCATCGGCATCGTCCGCGGGCGCACCCTGCTCTCGAACACCATCGCGTCGAGCATGGACGAGCACGCCCGATACGGCGGCGTCGTGCCCGAGGTCGCCGCGCGGGCGCACCTCGAGGCGATGCAGCCCGCGATCGACGCGGCGCTCGCCGAAGCGGGCGTGGGTCTCGATGACCTCGACGCGGTCGCCGTCACGAGCGGTCCCGGTCTCGCGGGTGCCCTGATGGTCGGAGTGGGAGCGGCGAAGGGCCTCGCCGTCGCGATCGACAAACCGCTGTATGCCGTCAACCACCTCGTCGGACACATCGCCGCCGACATCCTGACCGCCGATTCCGCGCCGCTCGAGTACCCGACCATCGCGCTGCTGGTCTCCGGTGGCCACACTTCGCTGCTGCACGTCCGCGACCTCACCACCGATGTCGAGCTGCTCGGCGAGACGATGGACGACGCCGCCGGCGAAGCCTTCGACAAGGTCGCCCGCCTCCTGTCCCTGCCGTACCCCGGTGGTCCCGAGATCGACCGGGCGGCGGCCGATGGCGACCCGAACGCCATCCGGTTCCCGCGCGGGCTCTCCCGCGCCTCGGATCTGGCGAAGCATCGGTACGACTTCTCGTTCTCGGGTCTGAAGACCGCCGTCGCGCGGTGGGTCGAGCGCTGCGAGGCCGACGGGGTCGAGGTACCCGTGGCCGACGTCGCCGCGAGCTTCCGCGAGGCGGTCGTCGACGTGCTGGTGACCAAGGCGCTCGCGGCCTGCGCCGACCTCGGGGTGCCGCGCCTGCTGCTGGGTGGCGGTGTGATCGCGAACCGTCGGCTGCGCGAGGTCGCCCTCCGGCGTGCCGATGAGGCCGGCGTCACGGTGCGGATCCCGCCGCTGTCGCTGTGCACCGACAACGGTGCGATGATCGCTGCGCTGGCGGCCGAGCTGATCTCCTCGGGCCGCCGCCCGTCGACTCTGGCGTTCGGGGCGGACTCCACGCTTCCGGTCACCGAGATCCAGATCGCCGAGGCGGTGCCCGCATGAGCGACGGCTCCGGCTCGCGCGACGCGAAGACTCCCGCCACGCCGCCGGCGCGCGTCGAACGCGCCAGCGACGAGGTCGAGCAGCATCCCGGGGCAGCGCCGCGGCTTCCCGGTGCCCGTCGCGAGGGGTACACGAAACTCCCCACCGGCCCCGTCGGCATCGAACCGGTGGTGGTGAGCGGACCCGACATCGACGCCCCGGCGGAGGCGGAGTGGGAGCCGACGACGGGCGCCATCCCCATCGACGACACCCGGCTCGCGCCGTGGGCCCTGCTCGCCGCGATCGTGGCCCTCGGAGCGTCGTTCTTCGTCGGTTGGGGGATCCCCGTCGCGGTGGTCGCGGTCATCGCCGCGATCATGTCGCTGCGGCGTCCGCTCGAGAGCCGTGCGATCGCGCTCTGGGCGCTCGTTCTCGGCCTCTGCGCCACGGTGTACAGCCTGGGCTGGTTGGTCTGGGCGGGCATGCAGTTCGAGAAGCTCGGCTGACCGGATGCTCGAGCGGGAGGAGTCGGAGGAGCTGCGTTCTCTGCAGGCGCGGGCGTACGGTCGTGATTCCGCGCTGACTGAGGCCGAAGCCGAACGTCTTCGCGAGCTGGAGGACCGTCGGGTCGCACCGGCCGCCGAGAGCGGATCCGCAGAGCGCGTCGTCGCCGGACCACCCGTCGAGGATTCGGAGTCTGCGGCGAAGTCAGCGGGAGCCGACGATGCCGCCGATGAAATCGATGCTGCCCCTGCCGGAGTGCCGGCGGGCGAACCCTCAGCAGGCGTCGAGGACGGAGCATCGTCCGCATCGTCGTCCTGGCGCTCCGCGCTCTCCGCACTGCGTCCTCGCTGGCGCCCGGTCGCCCTGGCGGCGGTCGTGGTGCTCGCGATCGGAGTGGGGATCGGCTGGCTCGCGTTCGGTCGATCCGGCGCCGCAGCGGTGGAGTTGACCGCCGATCAGCAGGGATGGCAGAACGATCTCGTCGCGACCGGTGTGTATGATCCCGGTTCGATCCACGCGCTCGGCGTCGAGGAGGACGTGGTCATCTGGACGGCGACGAAGGGCGGCCAGGAGCGCACCTGCCTGATCCTGGGCACGGGCGAGGCGACGGTTCCGACCTGCGAACGCACCGAGATGATCGCCGCGACCGGCATGTACGGCTCGATCTCGGTCAAGGGCAAAGGGGACCTGCAGCGCGAGGTCAGCGCGCAGATGCTCTTCACCGCGTCGGGCGAACCCGCTGTCGCGGTGAGCGCGTACGACTACGACACGAGCGAGAGCGGCATCACCTACGCGAACGAGGCGGAATCGGAGGCCGCGGCCCGGTTGTCGGAGAACGGCTTCGAGGCCGGCTCGCTCTGGGTGGTCGGCTACGACGGCGACGTGCCGATCTGGACCGCCGTGCAGACCGAGTCGCAGAACCAGTGCCTCATCTACGACGGGTCGACGGATGAAGCTCCAGTGGCCTGCGCCGACCCGCAGACCATGCAGGAGCAGGCCTCGGGCCTCGTGCTCAACGTCGTCGACGCCGAGACGGGTGGCGTGACGCACCTGGAGTTGATGTCGAATCGGGGGCCCGGGTATCTGACCATCACCCGGGAGGGAGATGCCTCGGGTGCCGTCGGCGACTGAGGCCGAAGAGCTTCGGGTCCTGCAGCGAAAGGCCTATGGCCGGAGTGGACTGCTGACCGAGGCGGAATCCCAGCGTCTGCGCGCGCTCGAGGATTCGCATCGTTCGAGCTCTGCCGTCGTTCCACCCGAGCGGATCGAGCCCGGCGGAGAATCCGACAGCGCTGGCGGGCCGACGAGACAGGATCAGGCGGAACGGGTGATCGGGCTCGTCGATGAAGCGCTCCCGGTGTCCGATGCCGCCGACGTTGCCGCCGGGAGAGACCCACAGGACGCTCCGGACTCGCAGGCATCGCCGACGTCGCCGCCGATGCCGACGACGGCTCGAGGTGTGACGCGCCGTCGGGCGATGATGACGTCGGTCGCTGCGTCCGCCGTCCTGCTCGCGATCGGGGTCGGCGTCGGCTGGGGACTGTTCGCACCGCGGGCCGCGAGCATCCCGTTGACGCAGGAGCAGCAGCAGCGCCGGGGAGAGCTGGCCACGGAGGCGTTCGATCCCGGGTCCATCCGCGCGGTGGCGCAGGACGAGGATGCACTGGTCTGGTACGCGACGAAAGACGAAGGATCGGACGCCTGCCTGATCCTCGACGTCGGCGTGCAGTCGCAGACCAACTGTCTCGCCGCGGAAGAGACGGAGCGCGGCTTGTCCACATCGCTGACGCTCCCGGGCGACACGGGTTCCGACACGATCCACGCCACGATGCTCCTCTCGACGGCGGGGGAGCCGCTGGTCGCGATCCAACGATGGGGCGGGATCGATTCGCTCCTGGCCCAGTTCCCCGAAGAAGTGCGCGACCGAGCGGAATCGCTCACCACGGAGGGGTTCGAGCTCGGCCTCTCGATGGTCGGAACCTTCCGAAACGCGCCGGTGTGGCTGGGGGATCGGCTGTCGGATGCCGGAGCGACGGAGCGATGCCTGATCGTGGATGCCGCCGGTCCCGTGGTGTGCAAGCCCTCAGAGACCGCATTCGCGGAGGGCCTCACCGTGAAACTCGAGACCGTCGATCCCTCGGGCGCGCGGGTCTCGACCGCCGCGCTCGACCTGCAGTTCACGGGCCAGCTGACGCCGTACCTGTCCGTCTCGGTCGAGTCCGCGGTGCCCGGCGTCGAGAACGACCCCGTCGTGATCCAGGTGTCGCCGGGTGAGCAGATCGAGGTCGAGGACCCGAGCGACGGCGGCTGACCCCGGCGGGGCTCGGCGACGGTCAGCTGGCGGCAGGAACCCGATCGGCGAGGATCGCCCGCCGCTGATCGCCGATGCGCGCGAGGATCAGCGTGGCCTCCTGATCGCCGCGCAGCACGAGCTTCTTCCGGAACGCCGCGGGGTCGATGTCGACTCCGCGCTTCTTGATCTCGATGCGACCGATGCCGTGCGCCTGGAGAGCGGCGCTGATCGCCTTGGGGTTGGCGGGCAGGGTCTCGCGCACGCGGAACGACTGCACGAACGGGCTCGTCAGCGCGGCATCCGACGTGAGGTAGGCGATGTGCTCGTCGAGCATCCCGGCGTCGAGGCTCCGTGCGACATCGCCGATCAGGCGGGCACGGATCACGGCGCCGTCGGGCTCGTGCAGGAAGGCGCCGAGCTCGCGCACGGGCTCGTCGGCGACGTCAGCGGGCGCGGTCATCTCGTGCGAGCGGTCGTCGCGGATCACGAGTGCCGAGCGCCGCACGCCTTCTCGGGCGAGGGCGCCGCTCCACACGACCAGCTCGACGACGCTGCCGTCGGCGCTCACCCACTGCGCCTCGGCGTCGACGGGAAGAGTGTCGCGGTCGTGCGCGGGGCCGAGCTTGATGCCCGTCGGCACGCGCGCGGCGACGTCGAACGCCCAGTCCAGCGAGGGGGAGTAGTCGTCGGCAGAGACACGACGGGTCTCGCTGTGCCCGGAGGTGCGCCGCGCCGGGTCCATCCAGATCGCGCGCGCGGCCGACGCCTCCGCGCCCTCGAAGGCGTCTTCCGCCGTGCCGTGCCGCACCACTGCACCCTCACCGAACGGGGCGAGGTTGTAGGCCGCGATGGCGGCGGTCACCTCGTCGGCATCGACGGCGAGCACGTCGAGCCCGGCTCCGGCGAATGCGAGTGCGTCGCCACCGATCCCGCAGCCGAGATCGGCCACGGTCGTGAACCCCGCGCTGCGGATCCGCTGGGCGTGCCGTGCGGCCACACCGAGCCGCGTCGCCTGCTCGAGCCCGGCTCTGGTGAACAGCATCCGCGCGGCGAAGGGGCCGAACTTCGCCGTCGCCTTGGACCGCAGGTGCGCCTGGCCGACCACCGCCGAGACCAGTTCGGGGGAGTGTCCGGCGGCACGCAGCCGCGACACGGCCCGCGCGACGTCGGCGGTCGACCCGATCGTCCCGACCGCGTCGAGCAGTTCGAGACCGGCGGGGATCAGCAGGGCACGCAGCTCGGACATCTCCACGCCCTCAGCCTAATTCCCGCTCGCGTCGGTGAATCGCGGCGTGCGCTGGCACTCGCATTGCATGAGTGCCAGCCCAGCGCATAGACTGGATTAGCACTCTCGGGTTGAGAGTGCGAACAAGTCTTTCGTGTCAGTGTCAAGAAAGAAGAGGTAGACCGTGTCGGTTTCCATCAAGCCGCTCGAAGACCGCATCGTCATCCAGCAGGTCGAGGCCGAGCAGACCACCGCGAGTGGCCTGGTCATCCCCGACACCGCCAAGGAGAAGCCCCAGGAGGGCGAGGTCGTGGCTGTCGGCCCCGGCCGCATCGACGACAACGGCAACCGCGTTCCGATCGACGTCGCCGTCGGCGACCGTGTCCTGTACAGCAAGTACGGCGGCACCGAGGTCAAGTTCGGCGCAGACGAGTACCTCGTCCTGTCCGCTCGCGACGTCCTGGCGGTCGTCGTCCGCTGATCTGCTGAACCCGGTTCCGCCGCTCTCGAAGAGGCGGTGCCCAGGTCCTCGAAGGGGGCTCGGATGCTTCGGCATCCGGGCCCCCTTCTGCATCCCGCCATCGAGCATCCGATTCCTGCCGAACTCCGCGAGGACGGCTCACCGTCGCTCTTCGGACCGTCGACGCGGGCATAGTGTTGTGCGGTGACCCCCGAGACGACCCGCGCCACCCAGACCGCCGGAGTCGCCTACGCCGGAGCCGCCTATCTCCTCTGGGGCGTGCTCCCGCTCTATTTCCTCCTCCTGGTTCCGACCGGTCCGTGGGAGGTCGTCGCGTGGCGGGTGCTGCTGTCGTTCGTCTTCTGCATCCTGCTGCTCACGGTCACGCGCGGCTGGGGGCCGTTCGGCGTGATCCTGCGGCAGCCGAAGCTGCTGGGATGGACTGCGCTCGCGGGTGTCCTGATCTACATCAACTGGCAGGTGTTCCTGATCGGAACGCTCAGCGACAACGTGGTCGAGACGAGCCTGGGCTACTTCATCAACCCGATCACCACGGTGCTGCTGGGTGTCTTCGTCTTGAAAGAGCGCATCCGCAGGCTGCAGTGGGCCGCGATCGCCATCGCCGCGATCGCGGTCGTCGTGATCATCGTGGCTTACGGTGACTTCCCCTGGATCGCGCTCTCGCTGACCGCGTCGTTCGGGGTGTACGGGCTCATCAAGAAGAAGATCGGTCGGGCGGTGGACGCCGTCAGCGGTCTCGCCCTCGAATCGTTCTGGCTCATCCCGATCGCCGTCGTGCAGCTGATCGTGGTCGCGACGACTCCCGCGGGCATCACGATGGGCGGCAACGGGTGGGTGCACGCGGTGCTGCTGGCCTTCGCCGGTGTGGCGACGGCCGTGCCCCTGCTGCTGTTCGCGGCGGGAACCCGCCGGATCAACCTCACGGTGATCGGGATGATCCAGTTCATCACCCCGGTGATGCAGTTCCTCATCGGCGTCGCGATCCTGCACGAGCCGATGCCGCCGGAGCGCTGGGCCGGGTTCATCATCGTCTGGATCGCGATCGGCGTCTTCGTCGTCGACCTGCTGATCGCCGCCCGTCGAGGACGCCGGATCGGCCAGCCCGAACTCGTCTGAACCCGCGGTTCTCCGGCCCGGAATCCCGGTATCGGATCGTTAACGCACCGAGATACTTGCACCCCCTGTGGACGGGTATCACGCCCTAGTGTTAGAGCACCCGCCCGTGGTCACAATCCACGTTCAGTTACGCAAGGGAGCACCATGAACGCAATGAAGGGTTCGCGCACCGCGAAGGTCTTCGCAGGGATCGCTTTGATCAGCGCATCCGCCATCGTCATCGCCGGCTGCAGCAGCACGCCGAACGCCGAGCCCAGCGAAGGTGGTGAGAAGCCGGCCGTCGATCTGACGCTCAAGCTCGGCTCGCTGCTTCCCGCGACCGGCTCGCTCGCCTTCCTCGGCGCTCCGATGGAAGCCGGCGTGCAGCTGGCTGTCAACGAGATCAACGAGGCCGATGCCGGCGTGACGATCGACCTCACCACCGCCGACGAGGGCGACCTCGACAACAAGGCGTACGAGACGTCGATCACCAACCTCCAGAACGAGGGCATCACCGCGATGGTCGGCGCCGCGTCGTCGAGCGTCACCAAGCTCATCCTCGACGGCAACGCCGGCGCGGGCATCCTCACCGTCTCGCCGTCGAACACGTCGCCGGACTTCTCGGGCATCAACCCGCTGTACTTCCGCACGGCACCGAGCGACAACCTGCAGGGCGAGGTCCTCGGCAACCAGATCGCCGAAGACGGTCACAAGACCCTCGGCATCATCTACCAGAACGACCCCTACGGCACCGGTCTGTTCGAGGCCATCAAGTCGACGTTCGAGGGCACCGGCGGCGAGGTCGTCGCCGATGCATCCTTCAACCAGGGCGACGGTCAGTTCAACGCTCAGGTGTCTGAGATCGCGGCCGCCAAGCCCGACGCCGTCGCGGTCGTCTCGTACGACCAGTTCGCGACCATCGCGCCGCTGCTCGGCAACGCGGGCGTCGACACGGGCTCGCTGTACCTCGTCGACGGCAACCTGAAGGACTGGGGCACCGACGTCTCGGTCAACCTCGAGGGCTCGAAGGGAACCCGCGCCGGCGCTGAGCTGCCGCAGGACTTCCTCGACCAGCTCAACGAGGTCTGGACGGCCGACGGCAACGACCCGATCGACGCCGTGACCTACTCGGCTGAGGCCTACGACGCCGTCATCCTCATGGCGCTGTCGGCTCTGGCTGCCGGCTCCGTCGAGGGCGCCGACATGGCTGAGCAGATGGGCACCGTGTCCGGCGGCGGCGACAAGGGTGAGAAGTGCACCACGTACGCCGAGTGCGCCGACATCATCAACGGCGGCGGCACGGCGGACTACGACGGTCTCTCCGGCGAGATCACGTTCGACGAGAACAACGACCCGAAGGGCGCCGCGATCGGCGTCTACGAGTTCGGCGCCGACAACACCACCACGCGCCTCAAGTAAGCGCACAGACGAGGCCCCGGATGCTCAGCATCCGGGGCCTTCGTCGTCCCCCGGCTCACGCATCGGGGACACGAAGAAGGGGGATGCCGCGTGGCATCCCCCTTCTGTGTGACGCGGCTCAGGCGGCGTCGGTGCCGAGCGTGCCGAGGTACAGCCCGATGACCTTGGGGTCGTTCAGCAGCTCGCGCCCGGTGCCCTCATAGGCGTCCTTGCCCTGATCGAGCACATAGCCGCGGTCGCAGATCTGCAGGCAGCGGCGCGCGTTCTGCTCGACCATGATCGTCGTCACGCCCGCCTTGTTGATGTCGGAGACGCGGATGAAGGCATCGTCCTGACGCACGGGGGAGAGGCCAGCCGACGGCTCGTCGAGCAGCAGCACCGACGGATCCATCATCAGCGCGCGCGACATGGCGACCATCTGCCGCTCACCGCCGGAGAGGGAACCCGCGCGCTGCTTGAGGCGCTTGCCCAGCTCACCGAAGATGCTGCTCACGAACTCCAGGCGCTCGGCGAAGATCTTGGGGTTCTGGTACAGCCCCATCTCCAGGTTCTCCTGGATCGTGAGCGACGGGAACACGTTGTTCGTCTGCGGCACGAAGGCCACACCACGGCGGACGAGCTTGTCGGCCTTGAGCCCGACGATGCTCTCGCCCTTCACCGTGACGTCGCCCGAGCGGATCTCGACCATGCCGAAGATCGCCTTGAGCAGCGTTGACTTGCCGGCGCCGTTCGGGCCGATGATGCCGATCAGCTCGCCCTTGTGGGCCACGAGGTTCGCGCCGTTGAGGATGTTCACCCCGGGCAGGTACCCGGCGTGCACATCGTTCAGCTCGACGATCACGTCGTCGTTCTTGATCTCGTTGCGCTCAGCGGGTGCGGGTGCGGGCGCGGGCGTGGGGGCGGATGCGTCGGTCATGCCTTCTCCTCCTCGACGTCTTCGGCCTCGACTTCGGCCTCGACCTCGGTCTCGATCTGCTCCCGGATGCGGACCGCGTCCTCTTCCGAGATCACCGGGAGGCGGCCCGTGACGGCCCCGAGGTCGACGTCCTGGTGTGCGCCCAGGTAGGCGTCCACGACGGCCGGATCCTCCATGACCTGGTCGGGCGGCCCCTCGGCGACGACACGGCCTTCCGCCATCACGACCACCCAGTCGGCGATGTGGCGGACCATATGCATGTCGTGCTCGACGAACAGCACCGTCATCCCCAGATCCTTGAGGTCGAGGATGTGCTCCAGCAGCGACTGCGTGAGCGCGGGGTTCACGCCGGCCATGGGCTCGTCGAGCATGACGAGCGTCGGGTCGCTCATGAGGGCACGGGCCATCTCGAGGAGCTTGCGCTGACCGCCCGAGAGCGATGCGGCGAAGTCCTGCTCCTTGGCGTCGAGCTTGAAGCGGGTGAGCAGCTCGTGCGCGCGCGCCTCGATCTCCTGATCCTGCTTGCGCCAGAGGAAGGGGAACAGCCCCGCCCAGAAGCCCTCGCCGCGCTGGTCCTTCGCACCGAGCTTCATGTTCTCGAGCACGGTCAGCAGCGACAGCGACTTGGTGAGCTGGAAAGTGCGCACCTGTCCCATCCGCGCGACCTTGAACGAGGGGATGCCGGAGAGGTTCTTCCCGTCGAACGACCAGGTACCGGCGTTCGGCTTGTCGAAGCCGCACAGCAGGTTGAACAGGGTCGTCTTGCCGGCGCCGTTCGGGCCGATCAGTGCAGTGATGGCTCCGCGCGGGATCTCCAGGTGGTCGACATCGACCGCGGTGAGACCGCCGAAGCGGCGCTCCACGGCATCGGCGATGAGGATCGGGTCGACCTTCTTGACCCCGGGCGCGGCGGGACCGGCGGCCAGGCCCCCGGTCTTGGCGCGGGGCGTGCTCTTCGCGGGCGTGACCACCGCGTCGTCATTACTTGACAAAGGTCATCTCCCTCTTGTTTCCGAGGATGCCCTGCGGGCGGAAAATGACGATCAGCATCAGCACGACGCCGATCACGATGTACCGCACGACGTCGGCCTGTGCGCCGGACATCGGCAGGTACCCGGCGTTCGCCATCGCGGGGAGGAGCGCGCCGAGGAAGGCGAACACCACCCAGAACAGCACCGCGCCGAGCGTCGGTCCGAGCACGGTGGCTGCGCCGCCGAGCAGGAGGATCGTCCACAGGAAGAAGGTCAGCGACGTGGAGTAGCTGCCGGGGATCACCGCGGACGGCAGGATGAAGATGATGCCGCCGAGGGCGCCGATCACACCACCGACCACGAGCGCCTGCATCTTGTAGGCGAAGACGTTCTTGCCGAGCGAGCGCACCGCATCCTCGTCTTCGCGGATGCCCTTGAGCACACGGCCCCACGGGCTGCGCATGAGCGCCCAGACCACGAGCACGGCGATCACGAGCGCGATCAGTCCGACCACGCGCACCCATAGATCGGTCGCGTTGTAGGTCCATGGGCCGAAGCCGTAGGTGCCTGGGGGGAAGGGGTTCGAGTCGCGGAAGCTCTGGTGATACCCGGAGAGTCCGCCGGCGGAGTTGGTCCAGTCCTTGAAGAGCTCGGTCACGAACATGAGCCGCACCACCTCGGCGGCGGCGATGGTCGCGATGGCGAGATAGTCGGCGCGAAGACGCAGGGTCGGGATACCGAGGATCAGCGCGAACGCCGCCCCGCCCAGCATGCCGACGAGGACGCCGGCCCACCACGGGAACCCGAAGGTCAGGATCGAGATCGCGTAGCCGTAGCCGCCGATGGCCATGAACGCGGCCATACCGAAGTTGAGCAGGCCGGTGTAGCCGAAGTGCACGGCGAGGCCGGTCGCCGCCAGGGCGTACGCGATCGTCGTCGGGCTGAAGAGATAGGAGGCGGTGTTGCCGAAGATGCTTCCGAAGTCCATGTGTCAGCCCAACCTTTCCTTGCGTCCGAGGATGCCTTGCGGCCGCACCAGCAGAATGATGATCAGCGCGACGAGTGCGGTGGCGTACTTGAGATCGGACGGCACACCCAGCAGGGTCGACACCTCGACGGCGAGGCCGACGATGATCGAGCCGATCAGGGCGCCGATCGCCGAGCCGAGGCCACCGAGCGTGATCGCGCAGAACATCAGCAGCAGCATCTGCATACCCATGTCCCACTTCACCCCGGGGCGGAAGTACGCCCACAGGATGCCGGAGATCGCGGCCAGGGCGCCCGCGAGGATCCACACCGTGCGGATGACCTTGTCGACGTCGATGCCGGATGCCGCGGCCAGCTGCGGGTTGTCCGAGATGGCCCTGGTCGCCTTTCCGGTGCGGGTCCTGGTGAGGAAGAACGCGACACCGAGGATCACGATGATGCTCGTCCCCATCGCGATCATGTCGATGTACGACAGCGAGATGGGGCCGAGGCGGATGGGCTCGGGGCTCGCTCCCGGCAGCTGGTAGGTGTTGCCGCCGATGAAGTACTGCATGCCGTAGCGGAGGGCGAGGGAGAGGCCGATGCTCACGATCATGAGCTGGACCACCCCGAGGCCCCTTCGGCGCAGAGGTTTCCAGATCCCGGCATCCAGCGCCCACCCGAGCGCGGCTCCGCCGATGACGGCGGCGATGATGCCGAGCCAGAGCGGCAGATGCCAGAACGTCGTGCACAGCAGCGCGACGACCGCACCCCACGTGACCATCTCGCCGTGGGCGAAGTTGGAGAGGCGGGTGGTGCCGTAGATGAGCGCGGCGCCCATCGAGGCGAGTCCGAGGAGGAGACCGAAGTTCAGGCCCCCGACGATGCGCGACAGGAGCTGGTCGAGGAACGACACGGTGACCCGTTCGCCCGCCCCGAGGAAGAAGTTGACGATCTTCGTGCCGGTGAGGCCGAACTCGAGCTCGAACGACGCGGTCGTCCCCGACACGGGCTGGATGCCCTCGGGGAGCTGCGTCGCATCGACGATGACGCCCTTCGGCAGCGTGGATTCATCCACCGTGAGGGTGTACGTCTCCATCTCCGGCACGTAGAGGCGCCACTTGCCGTCGGCGTCGGTCTCGGTCTCGGCTTCGAAGCCGTTGCCCTCGATGGACATGACGACGCCCTCGACCGGCTCATCCGCGTTGGTGACGACACCGGCGAAGTAGAAGTCCGTGACCTCCTGCCCGTCATCCGTCGTCTCGGCCGAGGCCGATGAGGGGGGCAGGAACAGGAACGCCATGAGCGCCATGAGGATACCGAGGCAGATGACGGCCCAGGGGCGCCTTCGCTGCACGGCGATTGTTGTGGGTCCCACGCAACCTCCACTGTGAGTGCTGTCACTGCGGCATCGGGTATGAACCGCAGGGATGGACGACGCATTTGAGCGTAGTGTGCGATCCCCGAATCACCTACGGTCGCGGTCAACGGTCCGATAACGGCGGGCTCCGGGAATGTTCTCGGGCGCGTCGCGCTTAGAATCTTCATACGGGCCGTGGCCCCGCAAAGGCCGACGTCGACCACCCCCCTCGCACTCGGACATGCGCGACTCGCGCAGAAGGAGAATCCATGGAACAGCACGATCCCTTCGGCTTCGTCGGACTGACGTACGACGACGTGCTGCTCCTGCCGGGGCACACCGACGTCATCCCCAGCGAGGCGGACACCTCGTCGCGGATCACCCGCCGAATCTCGGTCGCCACCCCGCTGCTGTCGAGTGCGATGGACACGGTCACCGAATCCCGAATGGCGATCGCCATGGCGCGCGAGGGCGGCATCGGCATCCTGCACCGCAACCTCTCCATCGCCGACCAGGCCGCGCACGTCGACCGCGTCAAGCGCAGCGAGTCGGGCATGATCACCGACCCGATCACCACGACGCAGGATGCGACCGTCGAAGAGGTCGACAACCTGTGCGCCAAGTACCGCATCTCGGGACTGCCGGTGGTCGACGACGACGGCAAGCTCGTCGGTATCATCACGAACCGCGACATGCGCTTCGTGTCGGGCTTCGAGCGGCAGAGCACCTTCGTCAAAGACGTCATGACGAGCGAGAACCTCGTCACCGCGCCGGTCGGGGTGGCCGCCGGCGAGGTCATCGCCCTGTTCGCGAAGCACCGCGTCGAGAAGCTGCCGCTCATCGACGAGAACGGCAAGCTCGCGGGCCTCATCACCATCAAGGACTTCGACAAGAGCGAGAAGTACCCCCTCGCCACCAAGGACGACCAGGGTCGTCTGCGCGTCGGTGCCGCGATCGGCTTCTTCGGAGACGCGTGGGAGCGCGCCGAGGCGCTGCGCGACGCCGGTGTCGACGTGCTCGTCGTCGACACCGCCAACGGGCAGTCCCAGGGCGTCATCGACCTCGTCCGCCGCCTGAAGGCCGACGCGTCGTTCGAACACATCGACATCGTCGGCGGCAACGTCGCGACCCGCGAGGGAGCGCAGGCTCTGGTCGACGCGGGCGTCGACGCCGTGAAGGTCGGCGTCGGGCCCGGCTCCATCTGCACCACGCGCGTCGTCGCGGGTGTGGGCGTGCCGCAGGTCACCGCCGTCTACGAGGCTTCTCTGGCGGCCCGACCGGCCGGCGTGCCCGTGATCGCCGACGGAGGACTGCAGTACTCCGGCGACATCGCCAAGGCGCTCGTCGCCGGCGCCGACGCCGTCATGCTCGGCTCGCTCCTGGCCGGAACCGACGAGTCCCCGGGCGAGATCGTCTTCCAGTCCGGCAAGCAGTTCAAGCAGTACCGCGGAATGGGCTCGCTGGGGGCGATGCAGACCCGCGGCAAGCAGACCTCGTACTCCAAGGACCGCTACTTCCAGGCCGATGTCCCCAGCGACGACAAGCTGATCCCCGAGGGAATCGAAGGGCAGGTGCCGTACCGCGGCCCGCTCGCCGCCGTCGCCTATCAGCTGGTCGGCGGACTCCGCCAGTCGATGTTCTACGTCGGTGCCCGCACGATCGAAGAGCTCAAGACGCGCGGCAAGTTCGTGCGCATCACCTCGGCGGGGCTCAAGGAGTCGCACCCGCACGACGTGCAGATCGTCGTGGAAGCGCCCAACTACAAGAAGTGACGTCGGATCCCGACGGGATCTTCGCAGAGGGGCCGGATGCCGTGCGCATCCGGCCCCTTCCGTCTGTCCAGGGCGCGGCGTAGCGTGCCGGTATGTGCCGAAACATCGTCCCGCTGAACAACCTCGAGCCCGCCGCGACCGATGACGAGTGCCACGACGCGGCGCTCCAGTTCGTCCGGAAGATCTCCGGAGCGAACGCGCCGTCGCGTGCGAATCAGGCCGTGTTCGACCGCGCCGTCGCTGAGATCGCACAGGCGACGAGAGCCCTCCTCGACGAGCTCGTCACGACCGCGCCGCCCAAGAATCGCGACGAGGAGGCGACCAAGCGCCGTGCACGCTCCGCCGAGCGCTACGAGGCGATCCGGGTCTACCAACAGGAGAAGAAGGCCGCTGCCGCGAGGTCGTGATCCGCGCGGCCCGGGTGGCGAACGGGCTATGCCAGAATCGACATACCCCGCTCGACTTTCCCAGCGGTCCGGTGTTGAAGGCGCCGAGATCGCACTCGCCGATCCCCATCGGTCAGGGAACCTCCCCAAGGAGAGCTGTACAAATGCCTGAGGATGCTCCCAGAGTCCTCGTCGTCGACGACGACGCCGACGTCGCCCTGCTCGTGAAGACCGTGCTCGAGAGGCGGGCCGGCTGCATCGTCGACGTCGCCGAAGACGGGCGGGCCGCCGTCGAACGCGTGGCGCAGGTGCGCCCCGACGTCGTCGTGACCGACATCGAGATGCCCGGACTCAACGGACTCGAACTCCTCGCCGAACTCCGGCGCACGGTTCCCACCGTGCCCGTCGTGGTGATGACCGCCCACGTGTCGGTCGAGTACGCGGTCTCGGCGCTGCGCGCGCAGGCGGACGAGTTCCTCACCAAGCCCCTCGACAACGCCAAGCTCGTCGAGTCGGTCATGCGACTGGTCGAGGAAGGACGCCGTCGCCGGGAGGAGGCGCGCCCGACGGAGCGTGTGCTCGCGATCGGCGCCCATCCCGACGACGTCGAGATCGGGGTCGGCGGACTTCTCGCCGCTCATTCTCGGGCGCAGGACGAGATCACGATCCTCACCCTGTCTCGCGGGGCCCGCGGCGGCGACGCCGCGAGCCGACAGGACGAATCCCTGGCGGCGGCGGAGATGCTCGGCGCCCGGCTGTTCCTGAAGGACCTCGTGGACACCGAGATCTCGGGCGGCGGATCGACGGTGCGCCTCATCGAGGAGGTCGTGCAGGAGATTCAGCCGACCATCGTCTACACGCACTCGAGCAATGACCGGCACCAGGACCACCGCGCCGTGAGCGAGGCCACGATCGTGGCGACCCGCCGCGTGGGCACGGTCGCCTGCTACCAGAGCCCGTCGTCGACGATCGATTTCCGTCCCACCCGGTTCGTGCGGATCGATCAGTATCTCGACGACAAGCTCCGGCTGCTCGAGCGTTTCGGCTCGCAGACGGCGAACCGCGACTACCTGGCTCCCGAGTTCGTCACCGCGACCGCGCGGTACTGGTCGCGGTTCGGCGGCGGAACAGCCGTGGAACCCCTCGAAGTGGTGCGCGAGACGGCCGAGTTCATCGGCGCCCACGAACTCAGCCGACGGGAGAGCTGATGACCACACGTGTCCTGGTGACCGGAGCGGGTGGACCGGCCGGAGTCGCCGTGATCCGATCCCTCCTCCGCCGATCCGATCTGACCGTGTTCGCCGCCGACATGGACGGCTGGGCGAGCGGCATCTATCTGGTGCCACCGGCGCAGCGTCGCCTGGTCCCTCCGGGAAGGGACGACGACTTCGTGCCGGCGATCGCGCGGATGGTCGAGGCGGACCGGATCGATCTCGTGATCTCCACCGTCGACGTCGAGCTCATCGCGCTGGCCGAGCGACGGGACGAACTGGCACCCGCCGTGCTCGCCGCCCCGTCGGCGGACACGCTGAACACCGCGCTGGACAAGCTCGCGCTCGCCGAACGGTGCGCTCCCACCGGTCTCACTCCCCGCACGGTGCTCGCCGGACCCGACGCGCAGGCCGTCGACTGGGAGTTCCCGGTCTTCGCCAAGCCGCGCCAGGGCGCCGGCAGCCGGGGCGTGCGGCTCGTGCCCGATCGTGCGGCACTCGAGGCGCTCCCCACGGATGAGGGTCTGATCGTGCAGGACTTCCTTCCGGGGGAGGAGTACTCGGTCGACGTCATCGCGGATGCGACGGGTCACGTGGTCGCCGCGGTGCCCCGCACCCGTGCCCGGGTCGATTCCGGCGTCGCCATCGCCGGACGCACCGTGCAGGACCCGGAGCTCGAAGAGGCGGCGGCATCGATCGCCCGCGCCATCGGACTCGTCGGCGTCGCGAACGTGCAGCTGCGCCGGGACCGCGCCGGCCGGGCCGTGCTGCTCGAGGTCAATCCGCGCTTCCCCGGCGCGCTGCCGCTGACGATCGCCGCCGGTGTCGACATCCCGTCACTCGTGGCCGACCTGTTCCTCGGACGCGAGCTGCCGGTGCGCGTCCCGTTCCGCGAGGTCGCGTCGGTGCGCTTCCTCGAAGATGTGATCGTCGAGGTCGACGACCTGCTGGTCTCCGAGCACGCGGGTCATCAGGAGGAGCTGTGACCCACGCCGTGCTGCGCGGTGACCATCACGTGCACTCGACCTTCTCGGACGACGCCGTCTCCACGCTCGCGCAGAACGTCGATGCCGCGGTCGCGGCGGGGCTGACCACGCTGCGTCTCGTCGACCACGTGCGTCAGAGCACCACGTGGGTACCCGAGTACCTGGCCGCCGTCCGGGCGCTGCGGGTGCCCGATGGACTGACCGTGCTCTCGGGCGTCGAGGCCAAGATCCTCGATGCTGCGGGCTCGCTCGACATCCCGATCCTCCCGGACGGAATCGACCGGATCCTGATCGCCGACCACCAGTTCCCGGGAACGGAGGGCCCCCTCGGTCCCTCGACCGTGCGCGAACGGATCGCCTCGGGGTGGGCCCCGGACGATGTGCTGGATCAGTTCGTCGACGCGTTCATCGCGACGATGCGTCGGCATCCCGGGAATCAGCTCGCGCACTGCTTCTCGATCCTCCCCAAGATCGGTCTGTCCGAGCTCGATCTCGGCCCGGAGCGCACGGAGGCGTGGGCGCGCGCGGCGGCGCAGACCGACACCCTCGTCGAGGTCAACGAGAAGTGGGGATGCCCCGGCGTTGAAGCGCTGTCGGCCCTCCGCCGCGCCGGAGGAGAGATCGTCGCCTCCACCGACAGCCACGACGCCGCCGAGGTCGGCCGCTATTCGCGCGTGATCCCGCTGCTCGATGCGGTCGGGGGCAGCTGATGGCCGATCTGACCTGGCTGCAGACCGTGTTCGTGGTCATCCTCCTGCTGTGCGTCCTGGTCGGCACGCTGCCGGTGATCAACACGGGACTGCAGTTCCTCATGCTGCCGGTGCACGCGTTCCGCAATCACTACAAGAAAGCCGCGCCGTTCCACCCGAACGTCGCCGTCATCATCCCGGCCTGGAACGAGGGGCTCGTGATCGGGCCGGCCATCGAGCGGCTGCTGCAGCTGGAGTACCCCGCGGAGCGCCTGCGCGTGTTCGTCGTCGACGACGCGTCCACCGACGACACGCCCGCCATCGTCGCGGCGAAGGCCGAAGCCCACCCCGGCCGCGTCGTGCACCTGCGGCGCGAGAAGGGCGGCGAGGGCAAGGCGCACACGCTCAACCACGGCCTGGACGTGGTCCTCGCCGATGCCTGGACCGAAGCCGTGCTCATCATGGACGCCGACGTGATCTTCGCGCGCGACTCCCTGCGCAAACTCAGCCGGCATCTCGCCGATGACAAGGTCGGGGCGGTGACCGCCTACATTGCCGAGGGCAGCCGCGACCGCAACTACCTCACGCGGTTCATCGCGATCGAGTACGTGATCGGCCAGCTCTCCGCCCGTCGGGTGCAGAACGTCGGCGGCGCGATCGCCTGTCTCGCCGGCGGCGCCCAGCTGCATTCGCGGGCCAACCTCGAGGCGATCGGCGGGCACATCCCGACGGGGACTCTCGCCGAAGACACGATGACCACGTTCGAGGGTCAGCTCAAGGGTCGCCGGATGGTGTTCGAGCCGCACGCCGTCGTGCTCGCCGAAGAGCCGCGGACGATCGACAGCCTCTGGAAGCAGCGACTGCGCTGGGCCCGCGGCAACGTGCAGCTGACCTCGATCTACCGCAAGCTGTGGTTCCGTCCGAGCCGCGAGCACAACCTGGGCAGCTTCTCGTTCGGACTGGCCTGGTTCACCATCCTCCTGCTGCCCGCGTTCATGCTGCTCGCCGCGGCGGGAATGCTCGCTCTGCTCGTGCTGCACAGCGACATCGCGGAGTTCGTGTTCCGCTTCATGTGGATCTCGGCGGCCTGCATCTACCTGTATTCGATGCTGTACGCGGTGCAGCTCGATCCCCGTACGGGCCGGCACTCCTGGCGCGAGGCGATCATGTTCCCGGGGCTGGGTGCGCTCCTCCTGATGGCGATCGCCCTCTTCCCGTGGGCATTCGAATCCGGTCTCGAGGCCGTCGGACTGGATCTCACCGACGAGACGCGCATCCTCTGGGCCGTGATCTTCTACCTCTGGGGCCCGATCTCGATGCTCGGGATCTGGCTCGCGCGCGCGGTCGAGAAGCTTCCGGGCGGGCGTTTCTTCGCCGGGCTCCTGCTCTACATCTGCGGCTACGGCTCCCTGCTGTGCGCGATCACCGTGGACTCCTACATCAAAGAGTGGCGTCGTGCCGACGCCTCCTGGATCAAGACCGAGAAGATCGGACGCGTCGACTCATGAACGCTGCACCGTCACCCGAAGCCGAGCGGGAGGAGATCGTCGCGGATGCCCGGCGCGAGCGACGACTGATCCCGCAGGCTGTTCTCGCGCTCGTCGTCGTCGTCGTGGTCGTCGTCGTGCGAGAGCTGTTCCTTCGATGACCGGGAGGCCGTTGGCCCTCGTCGTCGAGGACGCTCCCGACCAGGCTGCGCTCCTGCGGCGTTATCTCGATCGTGAGGGCTTCGATGTCTTCATCGCGCACGACGCCGAGTCGGCGATCGCGGCCTTCCCGGACATCGATCCGGTGGTCGCCGTGCTCGATCTGCTGCTCCCGGGGATCTCCGGGCAGGCCTGCGCGCGCCTGGTGCAGGAGCGATTCCCCGACTGCTTCCTCGTGATCAGCTCGGTGCTCGATGCCGCTGACTACCCGCCGGCGGATGCCGCGCTGCCGAAACCGATCACGGGCGCCGACCTGCATCGCATCGTGGAGCAGGTGAAGCGGTGAGGGCGACCCCGATCGACCGGGCCGAGAGCCGGTGGTACCGGATGTTCGACAACCCGAGCCCGCTGGTCAAGCAGCTGCCGTCGGCGGCCGCGATTGTCATCGCGGCGCTGCTGTCATGGGGGAACGCGGACCTGCCTTTCACGAACCTCGGCGTCGCCCTCCTCGGCATCGGCCTTCTCCTCGCTGCGACGCTGCAGGCTGCGGTGCTCAGCGCCCGTCACGTCTATGACGGCTGGGTCGTGCTGCTCGTCCCGATGATCGACATCATCGGGTTCGGTTTCTTCCGGGCCGGCACGGGCGGCGCCTCGTCCATCTTCGGTTCGCTGGTCATCCTGCCTGTGGTGTGGATCGCGGCCGCCCCCGGCATCCGCTGGGTCTTCGTGGTCGGCGGACTCACCTCCATCGCCCTGCTCCTGCCGTACTTCGCCGATCCGCCCTCGACGTCGGTGGAGTGGCTGCGCGGGGTCATCGGGCCGCTGGTGTTCTCCGCGGTCGCGGCCGTCGTCAATGAGCTGTCCCGACAGCAGCGCATGCGCGTCGACCAGGCGGAGGAGCTCGTCGTCGAACGCACGCGAGCGTTGTCGGAGAACGTCGCGATGATCGTGCAGCTCCGCGACAAAGAACGTCAGTACCGCGAGCTGCTGGACTCGTTCGAGAGCCTGTGGGCGTCGATCACGGCGCAGGCGGTGATCGCGACGGACTGCAGCGGGAAGATCACGGCCTGGAATCCCGGAGCGGAACGCCTGCTGGGACTCTCGGCGGAGGAGGCCCGCGACGACGTGCGCATCGACCGCTTCTTCTCGACGGCGGTCCTGTCGATGCTGGCCGCCGACAACGTCGACCGTCCCGGCTCGGACCACGAGCTTCTGCCCGGCTACGCGGAGCTCTCGCCCGGAATCCAGGCGCTGTTCTCGCAGGCTGACGCCGGGCTCCCGGTCGACGGGGACGTCGAGGTGACGACGGCGGGCGGTACGACGGTTCCCGCCCGGGTCACCGTCACCCCGCACAAGGACGGCGCCGGCGCGCAGCAGGGATACCTGTTCGTGCTCACCGACGAGACCAGGGCGGTCGAGGTCGCGCGCATGAAGGACGAGTTCGTGGGGATGATCTCCCACGAGCTGCGCACGCCGCTGAGCGCGATCATCGGCTTCCTCGATCTGCTGCAGAACGATCCAGGCCAGCCTCTCACCGAGGACCAGCAGGAGTTCGTCGGCATCATCGAGCGCAATGCGAAGCGTCTGCTCAACCTCGTCGGCGATCTGCTCTTCACCGCGCAGGTCGAGTCCGGGAGGTTCCCGCTCGAGCGCGAAGAGGTCGATATCGCCGAGCTCGTCCGATCGGCGGTTGTCTCGGCGGGTCCGCACGCGCAGCGCGAGGGCATAGAGATCGCGGCGGAGGTCGGTGCTGACGCCATTCCTCTCCTGATCGACTCCGGGCGGATCGGTCAGGCTCTCGACAATCTGCTGTCCAACGCGATCAAGTTCACCCCGCGTGGCGGGCGCGTCAACGCCCGCGTCCGTCCGGTCGACGGGGGAGTGGAGCTGGCCGTGCAGGACACGGGCGTCGGGATCCCGGAAGACGAACAGGGGATGCTGTTCACCCGGTTCTTCCGTGCGTCGACCGCGACGCGCAACGCCGTGCCGGGCGTGGGGCTCGGGCTCACGATCACCCGGGCGATCGTCCTGGCGCACGGCGGGAGCATGGATGTCACCAGCCAGGAGGGCGTGGGCACCGAGTTCCGCTTCGTCCTGCCGTCGGCGCCCCGCACCGAAGTGCTGATGAGTGTGAGCCGCGCCGACTGATCTCCCACCGCGAGAGCGCGAGTGGTACCGTGGGGCAATGGATACCACATTCGTCGCACCGATGGGTGATCGTGGTCGTCTGGTCATCCCGGCCGAGCTCCGCAGCCGCCAGCATTGGGAGCAGGGTGTGCCGCTGCTGATGATCGAGACTGCGGGTGGGGTCATCCTGGTCACCCGCGAGCAGGCCAAGGCCCTCGTCAGGTCTCAGCTGGAAGGCAAGGACGTTCTGGAATCGCTTCTCGCCGAACGTCGGGCGGCCGCAAGCTCCGAGGACGCCGCTGCGTGATCGTCCTGGATGCGTCCGCACTCCTCGCATTCCTGCAGGGCGAACCCGGAGCCGATCGCGTCGAGGAGGCTCTCGACGAAGCGGTGGTCGGAGCGGCGAACTGGTCCGAGGTCGCGCAGAAGGTGCGCGCCTCCGGTGCCGACTGGGGCGTGGCGTCCGGACTGCTGCTCAGCTATCGACTGCGCGTCGAGCCGGTGTCGCACCGTGACGCCGAGGAGGCGGCCCGGCTGTGGAAGCGTGGGAGCGGCCTTTCGCTCGGCGATCGGCTGTGCCTCGCGGTAGCGGCGCGTCTCGACGCGGTCGCGCTCACGGCGGATCGCGCCTGGGGCGAATCCGAACGCGTCGAGCAGCTCCGGCGGTGACCTGAACCGCGGATCATCGCATCCGTGACGCTCCGTGTCCGGGTGTGAAGCCGGATGACGGGGCTCATGCCGCCCGAGCGCGGGGATCGTTACCGTCGGGCCATGACTCTTCTCCAGGACCAGCTCGCCGGCATCGCCGATGTCACTCCCGCCGAGCGCTCGCAGCGACTCACCGACGCGGGAACCGCGTGGAACGAGCGGATCGCCGCGGATGCCGCGAACGCACAGCTCACCTACCGGGTGAGCGGGCGGGGCATCGGCTCCGTCGCCACCGAGATCCGCGCAGGGAAGCACCGGTTCCTGGTCGACGAGCCCGGCGCGCTGGCCGGTGACGACGTCGCGGCGAGCCCCGTCGAGTACGCGCTGGGTGCGCTCATCTCCTGTCAGGTGGTCGTGTACCGTCTCTACGCGCAGGCGCTCGGTCTCACGATCGATGAGATCGAGATCACCGCGGAGGGCGACCTCGATGTGCGCACGCTCTTCGGTATCGACGAGTCGGGGAGGGCGGGCTTCCACGATGTCCGGGTCTCGGTTGACATCACGGGACCGGACAGCGCCGAGCAGTACGAGAACCTGCGCACCGTCGTCGATGCGCACTGCCCCGTGTTCGATCTCTTCGCGGCGCCCGTGCCGACATCGAGCGCTCTCGCCTGAGCGCGGTTCGGTGCGTGGCGTCCACGCCTGATAGCCTGGTCGGCTCGGCATGCGCGGGCGGAAGGACGGCCACGCACCGTGGGCTACATCGATGTCTCCAGCGTCTCACTGACGCTCCCCGACGGCAGACCGCTTCTCGACGAGGCGACTTTTCGGGTCGGCGCCGGCTCCACCAGCGCCCTGATCGGACCGAACGGGGCGGGCAAGACCACCCTGTTGCGGATCATCCGGGGCGATCAGGCGGCCGATGACGGGGTCGTGACCATCGACGGCGGACTCGGCGTCATGGATCAGTTCGTCGGTCACGGCGAGGCGGGCGAGACGGTGCACCAGCTGCTGACGCGCGTCGCCCCGGCCCGCATTCGCGCGGCGGCCGAAGCTCTCGAGGCCGCCGAGAACGCACTGATCGAGCGCGACGAGCACGACACGCAGATGGCGTACGCGTCGGCGATCTCCGAGTATGCGGACGCCGGCGGCTACGAGCACGAGACCGTCTGGGATCAGTGCACGGTGGCCGCGCTCGGCGTGCCGTTCGAGCGGGCGCGGTATCGCGAGCTCACGACGCTCTCGGGCGGAGAGCAGAAGCGGCTCGCGCTCGAAGCCCTGCTGCGCGGACCCGACGAGGTGCTGCTGCTCGACGAGCCGGACAACTACCTCGATGTGCCGACCAAGCGCTGGCTGGAGGATCAGCTGCGTCAGACGCCGAAGACCGTGCTGCTCGTCTCGCACGACCGGGAGCTGCTCGCCCGTGCCGTCGACCGGCTGATCACGCTCGAGCCGGGCGGCGCCGGTGCCACGGCGTGGGTGCACGGTGGAGGGTTCGCCACCTACCAGCAAGCGCGGACCGACCGGATGGACCGCCTCGACGAGCTGCGTCGGCGCTGGGACGAGCAGCACGAGAAGCTGCGCACGCTGGTCGCGAACCTCAAGGTGAAGGCGTCGGCGAACGACGGCTTCGCCTCGCGCTATCAGGCGGCGCAGACCCGCCTGCGCAAGTTCGAGGAGGCGGGGCCGCCCGAGGAGCGACCGCCCGCGCAGGACTTCGACATGCGTCTGCGCGGCTCCCGCACCGGCAAGCGGGCCGTGGTCGCACAGCGTCTCGAGTTGACCGGGCTCATGCGTGCCTTCGATGCGGAGGTCTGGTACGGCGACCGGGTCGCAGTGCTCGGTTCGAACGGATCGGGCAAGTCGCACTTCCTGCGACTGCTCGCGCGCGGCGGCAGCGACCCTGATGCCACCCTCGGCCATGTCACGACGACCGGAGAGCAGGTCAGCGCGGTCGCGCACACCGGCACGGCGACTCTCGGTGCACGCGTCGTGCCGGGGCTGTTCGCGCAGACCCATGCGCACCCGGAGTTCGTCGGGCGCACGCTGCTGGAGATCCTGCACCGCGGCGACGATCGTCGTGCGGGGATGCCTCGGGATGCCGCGAGTTCGGCACTCGACCGGTACGGGCTCGTGCGGCAGGCGCAGCAGACGTTCGACTCGCTGTCGGGCGGGCAGCAGGCGCGGTTCCAGGTGCTGCTGCTCGAACTCTCCGGGGCGACGCTGCTGCTGTTGGACGAGCCGACCGACAACCTGGACCTGGAGTCCGCCGAGGCGCTGGAGCAGGCCCTGGCGCGGTTCGAGGGGACGGTGCTGGCGGTCACCCACGACCGCTGGTTCGCCCGGTCGTTCGACCGCTTCCTGGTCTTCGGGTCGGACGGCGACGTCTATGAATCGGGCGAACCCGTGTGGGACGAGAAGCGGGTGGCTCGTGCGCGCTGACGGCGCGGGTTCAGGACGCGGGATGGCTCCCGAGCTCGGATCCCTCTCCCCGCACGGAGGCGTCCGACCGCCGGGTAGGCTGGAGGGGTGACCATGGAGATCGAGCTCGGCCGAGGAAAGCGCGCACGTCGCGCGTACACGTTCGATGACATCGCGGTGGTGCCTTCTCGGCGCACGCGCAACCCGGAGGACGTGTCCACTGCCTGGACGATCGACGCCTTCGGTTTCGGCATCCCGGTGCTCGGAGCCCCCATGGACTCGGTCGTTAGCCCGCAGACGGCGATCATGCTGGGCCAGCTGGGCGGACTGGGCGTGCTGGACCTCGAGGGGCTGTGGACCCGGTACGAGAACCCGGAGCCGCTGCTCGCCGAGATCGCCGGTCTCGACGAGGCAACGGCCACGGTCCGCATGCAGGAGCTGTACTCCGAGCCGATCAAGCCCGAGCTCATCACTCGCCGCCTCGCCGAGATCCGCGAGGCCGGCGTCACGGTGGCGGGCTCGCTCACGCCGCAGCGCACGCAGGAGTTCTACGACACGGTGGCTCGTGCGGGAGTCGACCTGTTCGTCATCCGCGGCACCACGGTCTCGGCCGAGCACGTGTCCAGCGTCGCCGAGCCCCTGAACCTCAAGAAATTCATCTACGACCTCGACGTCCCCGTCATCGTCGGCGGAGCCGCCACCTACACCGCGGCCCTGCACCTCATGCGTACCGGAGCAGCCGGAGTGCTCGTCGGCTTCGGCGGGGGAGCGGCGTCCACGACCCGCGCGACCCTCGGCATCCACGCGCCGATGGCGACTGCCGTCTCCGACGTCGCCGCCGCGCGACGCGACTACCTCGACGAGTCCGGCGGCCGCTACGTGCACGTCATCGCCGACGGGGGAGTCGGCACCTCCGGCGACATCGTCAAGGCGCTCGCCATGGGAGCGGATGCCGTCATGCTCGGCGTCGCGCTGGCCCGTGCCACCGACGCGCCGGGACGCGGATTCCACTGGGGTCCCGAGGCCCACCACCCGAAGCTCCCGCGCGGTCGTCGGGTCGAGGTCGGCGGCATCGGCACGCTCGAAGAGATCCTCTACGGCCCCGCGCCGGTCGCCGACGGCACCGCGAACCTGATCGGTGCGCTGCGGAAGTCGATGGCGACCACCGGATACTCCGACCTCAAGGAGTTCCAGCGGGTCGAGGTCGTGCTCGCGCCGTACGAGGCCTGAGGTTCAGCGCACCACCGTGACGACACCTGCTCTGTTCCCCCCGACCCTTCGTGAGGTCATGCTCCGGGGACGCTGGATCGGCATGCTGCTGCTCTGCCTCCTCGTCGCCGGTGTGTTCGCCTGGCTCGGCCAGTGGCAGCTCGAGCGCGCGATCGAGACCGATCCGCCGGACCCCGGCGCGACCGAGCAGGTGCAGCAGCTCACTGACGTCCTCGAGCCGGCGCAATACCTCCCGGAGCCCCTGGTGGGACAGCGGGTGGAGACCTCCGGTGCGTGGGTTCCCGAGGACTTCATCGTCGTGTCGAGCCGGTTCAACGACGACGTCGAAGGCTACTGGGTCACCGGTCAGCTGCGCGTCGACGAGCGCACCTCCATCGCGGTCGCGATCGGATGGGCGCCGGATCGGTCCACCGCCGACGCGGCGGTGGAGGAACTCGAGGCGGGTGCCGACGGCTCTCCTGTCGATATCACCGGGCGCATCATCTCGGACGAGGGCCCCAAGGTCCCCCCGCACTCCGATCCCGCACAGCTGGACAGGATGTCGCCCGCCGCGCTTCTCAGCCGCTGGCACGACATCGAGCAGCTCGACGTCTACCGCCCCTACCTGGCTTCGACCACCGCGTCGGCCGGGCTGGTCGACATCTCGTCGCCGGCCCCCGAGGAGATGTCGCCGGTGAACTGGCTCAACGTCTTCTACGCCGTGGAATGGGCGATCTTCGCCGGGTTCGCGTTCTACCTCTGGTATCGCCTCGCGAAAGACGCCTGGGAGCGCGAGGTCGAAGAGTTCGAAGACGCGGCGGCCGCGGAAACCGTCTGATCGATCCGCGCATCCGCGCGCGATTCGGTGCGCAATTGCGTGCCGCCGCCTCCCGATAGCGACCTTCGTCAGGGGTCGTCGAGGCCATCCGGTGAGCGCTGGATGTCGAATCGGAAAACTCCGTTGAGGATGTCCGGACCGCTACGTATGCTCGCACCATGTGAGCATGCTGGGAGTTTCCCCTGTGTGCAGCGTCAGTCCTGAGAAGTGTCGAACCCGACCGAGGAGACAGCACCGATGATGTCCGCTCCAGACGACGAGAACCGCATGGGTTCCGTCTCGCACCGTAGAAGTCGGGGGCGCATCGGCGCTCTCGCCGTGACCTGCGTCGCCGCGCTGAGCCTCGGCTCGCTGGCCGCTGTGCCCGCCACAGCCGACACCACCGGCACGGGGGTGGTGATCAACGAGGCGTACCTCTCCGGCGGCAGCGCAGGGGCGGCGTTCAAGAACAAGTTCGTCGAGCTCTACAACCCGACCTCGGCGCCGATCACCCTCGACGGCATGTCGCTGCAGTACCGGTCCGGCACCGGCACGGGCGCCGCCAACGGCGTCGCCGCGCTCACCGGCGTGATCCCGGCCGGCGGTCACTACCTCGTGCAGGGCAACAGCAACGGCGCGAACGGTGCGGAGCTGCCCGCTCCCGACGTGGTCAGCACCTTGACCCCGAGCGGCACCACCGGAACGCTGGCGCTGGTCGAGGGTACGGCCGCCGTGACACTCACCCCGGGTTCGGCCGTGGGCGTCGACGGCGTGGTCGACCTGCTCGGCTACGGCACCTCGAACACGTTCGAGACGAAGGCGGCCACCCCGCCCGCCGGCAACACCGACGTGAAGTCGCTGAATCGCACCGACGGTGTCGACACCGACGACAACAGCGCCGACTTCACGCTCTCGGCCACCATCACCCCGCAGAGCTCCGGCGACACCGACCCGGGCACGGACCCGGGCGGCGAGCCGACCAAGGCGACGATCGCCGAGGTGCAGGGCACGACCGACGTGTCTCCGCTGAGCGGCAAGACCGTGCAGGTCGAGGGCGTCGTCACCGCCGACTACCGCACCGGCGGCTACAAGGGCATCGTCATCCAGACGCAGGGCTCCGGCGGTGCGACGGACGCGACGCCCGGTGCCTCCGACGGCGTGTTCGTCTTCCTGAACGCACTGGCTCCGAGCCTCGAGATCGGCGACCTCGTCTCGGTCACCGGTTCCGTGAGCGAGTACTTCGGCCAGACGCAGCTCAACCCCGCTGCGGCCGCCGACGTCGAGGTGCTCACCGCGGGTGTCGGCGTTCCCGCCGTCACGCCCCTGCCCGCCACGGTGCAGGGTGCCGACCGCGAGCAGTACGAGAACATGTACGTGGCTCCCGAGGGCAGTTACCGCCTCGCGTCCAGCCACCAGCTGTTCAACTTCGGCTCGCTGTGGCTGAACGCCGGAGCCGACCTCGCGGTGAAGAGCACCGAGACCACGCGTCCGGGCGACGAGGCCGCGGCGATCGCCGCAGCCAACCGCGCCAACCGCATCCTGCTCGACGACGGCTGGTCCATCCAGGTGTCGAACAGTGGGCACCCGGGCGAGCAGCCGTACTTCACGAAGGATGCCGTCGTCCGCAACGGCGACACGGTCGACTTCGGCGACAACGGCTACGTGCTGCAGTGGGGCTTCAACGACTGGCGTCTGCAGCCCGTCGTGCCGATCGACGACTCCTCGTCCGCCGACCTCAAGGTCGGCTTCGAGGCGACGAACCCGCGCACCGCATCCGCGCCCGAGGTGGGCGGCGACGTCCAGGTCGCGTCCTTCAACGTCTACAACTACTTCACGACGCTCAAGAGCGAGAACTCGAACGCCCGCGGGGCCGCGAACGCGGCGCAGTTCGCGATCCAGAAGTCCAAGATCGTCGCGGCGATCAACGGACTCGACGCCGAGATCGTCTCGCTCATGGAGATCGAGAACTCGGTCAAGCTCGGAAAGCCCGTCGACACGGCCCTCAAAGACCTGGTCGCGGGCCTCAACGCCGACGCCGGCAGCGATGTGTGGGGCTACGTTCCCACGCCCGCAGCGCTGAACGATGCGGCGACGACCGACTTCATCACCAACGCGATCATCTACAAGAAAGACGCCGTCGAGACGGTGGGCGACAGCGCGACCGTCACCGACGAGACCGTGTGGGGCAACGCCCGCGAGCCGATCGCGCAGGCGTTCGACATCGACGGTCGCGTCGTCACTGTGGTGGCGAATCACCTGAAGTCGAAGTCGCCGCCCGAGGGGGCGGGCGCGGAGCCGGCCGACGGCCAGGGCTTCTTCAACGCCGACCGCGTGAAGCAGGCGAATGCGATCCTCGCCTTCACTGCCGACCTCGAGGAGACCACCGGCAGCAGTGACATGCTGCTGATCGGCGACTTCAACGCCTACGGCAAGGAAGACCCGATCAACGTGTTCACGTCGAACGGGTGGAGCGACCTCGTCGCCGACAAGACCGATGGCCAGTACACGTACACGTTCGACGGCGAGCTCGGTTCGCTCGACCACGTGATCGCGTCGCCGTCGCTCGCCTCGTCGATCACGGGCGCAGGCGTGTGGGGCATCAACTCGCCGGAGTGGAGCGACCGCGGCTACGCGTACGGCGCCACCGACGAGGGCACGCCCTACCGGTCCAGCGACCATGACCCGATCATCGTCGGCGTCTCCTCGGAGATCCCGCCGGTGAGCATCGACGTCGTCACGGTCAACGACTTCCATGGACGGATCGAGGCCGACGGTGCTGCCGCCGGTGCCGCCGTCCTCGCGGGAGCCGTGAAGCAGTTCCGCGACGAGAACCCGAACACGATCTTCGCCGGTGCCGGCGACCTGATCGGGGCTTCGACGTTCACCTCGTTCATCAACGATGACAACCCGACGATCGACGCGCTGAACGCGGCCGGTCTCGATGTCAGCGCTGCGGGCAACCACGAGTTCGACCAGGGCTGGGAAGACCTGCGCGACCGCGTGCAGGAACGTGCGGACTGGGAGTACATCTCGTCGAACGTGTTCGTCACCGAGACCGGCGAGCCTGCGCTCGCACCGGCCTGGGTGAAGGAGCTCGACGGCGTGAAGGTCGGCTTCGTCGGTGCCGTCACCGAAGACCTCGACTCGCTCGTCTCGCCCGAGGGCATCAAGGACCTCGAGGTCCGCAGCATCGCCGACTCCGTGAATGCGGTGGCCGACGATCTGCGCGACGGTGACGAGTCCAACGGTGAGGCGGATGTCGTCATCCTGCTCGTGCACGAGGGCGCCTCCAGCGTCGAGCTGTCGAGCATCACCCCGGATTCGCCCCTTGGCGAGATCGTCTACGGTGTCGACGACGACGTGGACGCGATCGTGTCGGCACACACCCACCTCGCGTACAACCACGTGATCGACGGCCGCCCGGTCGTCTCGGCGGGGCAGTACGGCGAGAACCTGGGCCTGATGAACATCAAGGTCGACCCGAAGACGAAGGACTTGATCTCGATCACCAACGAGATCAAGCCCCTCACCGCTGCCGGCAAGCCGCTGTACCCGGCGGTGCCCGCGGTGCAGGCGATCGTCGACCAGGCCAAGGCCGAGGCCGACGTGCTGGGCGCGATCAAGGTCGGCGACATCACGGCCGACTTCAACCGCGCACGCCAGAGCGACGGCAAGACGGAGAACCGCGGTGGCGAGTCCACCATCGGCAACTTCGTCGCCGATGTGCAGCAGTGGTCCACGGGCGCCGACCTGGCACTCATGAACCCTGGGGGCATCCGCGCGAACCTCACCTACGCCTCGTCCAACGCGAACGACCCGAACGGCAACGTCACCTATCGCGAGGCGGCGACGGTACAGCCGTTCGCCAACACGCTGGTGACGCTGACGCTCACCGGCACGCAGCTGAAGGGCGTGCTCGAGGAGCAGTGGCAACCGGCGGGTTCGGCGCGTCCGTTCCTGAAGCTCGGAGTCTCGGAGGGGCTGGTCTACACCTACGACCCCACCGCGGCGCAGGGCTCGCGGATCACGTCGATCACGCTCAACGGCACGCCGGTCGACCCGGCAGCGAACTACACGGTCGCCGCCAACTCGTTCCTCGCTGCGGGTGGAGACAACTTCTTCACCTTCAAGGAGGGCGCGGGCAAGCGCGACACCGGCAAGATCGACCTGCAGTCGATGGTCGACTGGTTCGACGCGAACAAGACCGCGAGCCCCGACCAGGCTCAGCGCGCGGTCGGTGTCGCCGTCAGCGCGGCGGATGCCGACGGCTACAGCGCCGGCGACCAGGTGACGGTGTCGCTCTCCTCGCTGGCCTTCAGCGCGGGCGAGCCGGCGCCGGGCGATGTGACGCTCTCGCTGGGCGACACGGTGCTCGCCACCGGAGCCGTCGACCCCGCAGTCGTCGACACCACCGATGAGGGTGGGCGCGCCAGCCTCACCTTCACTGTTCCCTCGGGCGTCTTCGGCGAGCAGTCGCTCACTGTCGCGGTCGCCGGAACCGGGACGACGGTGCAGGTGCCGTTCACGATCGCCGGTGAGGAGGAGTTCGCCGGCACGATCGCCCTCGGGTCGTCCAAGGTGACGGCGGGCAAGAACCTCAAGGTGACCGGTGAAGGATACGTGCCCGGTGAGACGGTGAACATCGAGCTGCGTCCGAAGAAGGGCAAGCCCGTCCAGGTCGGCACGGTCCAGGTGGGGGCTGACGGTACGTTCAGCACCCAGGTCACCGTGCCGAAGAGCGCGCCGTCGGGCAAGTACACCGTCGCCGCTTCTCAGGCCGACGGGGACGCGGCGACCGCCACGGTCACCGTCAACCGCGCCGGCGGCATCATCGGCGCGATCCTCGACTGGCTCTGGGAACTGCTCACCCGGTGGTTCTGATCGGGGAAGAGCGGTTCTGATCCGCTAGTCGGATGACACAGGCGGAGGCCGCCGGGAGCAATCCTGGCGGCCTTCGTCGTCGCCGTCGCGCGGCCTGCCTCCGCCCCCGCACGGCTTCGGAGTTCGAGGCGCGTACCCCGCGGGCGCGAACAGGCGTCTGGCCCTACGGCGTGAGTACCTGGACGTCGGCCTGCGCGAGGGCAGCGGCGATGCGCGGCGGAGGGGGAGCGTCTGTGATCAGGTAGTCCGCGCGCTCGAGCAGCGCGATCTGGGCGAAGAACCGACGCCCGAGCTTGGTGGAGTCCGCGAGGATGGCCGTGCGCTCGGCGCGCTGGATCATCTCCGACATCATGGCGGCGTCGCCGAGGTTCGACGTCGAGTATCCGGCCTCGTCGACCGCACCCACAGCGATCAGGGCGAGGTCGCAGCGGATGTCGACCTCCGGGCCGCCCGGGGTCATCGTGAAGGTCACGGGGCCCGTCGTGGCCTGCGTGATCGACCGCACCGCCCCGCCGAAGACGTACAGGTCGCGGAAGACCGACGGTGACAGTTCGCCGGGGATGCGCAGGTTGTTCGTGGCGATCGTCAGATCGTGATGATTGCGCAGCGCACGAGCGACGGCGAGCGTCGTCGTCCCGGCGTTGAGCATCACGACGGAGCCGTCTTCGACGAGACCGGCGGCGATGCGCGCGATGCGCTCCTTCTCCTCCGTCTGCATGCGCAGGCGCACGTCGAGGGCGCGGTCCTTGAGCTGGCCGCTGGCTGCGCTGACCGCTCCGCCATGCGTGCGGATCAGGACTCCCTCTCGATCGAGTTGGTCGAGATCTCGGCGGATCGTGTCGATCGACACGGCGAAGTGCTCCGCCAGATCGCTCACGGTCACCTGACCGGTCTGCTCGACGTAGGTGGCGAGGTCGGCTTTCCGTCCGGCGGGGAGACGGCGTCGCTGTCCGGTCGCTGAAGCATTCATGCACCCATATCTAGCACAGGAACAGAGGCAACGCGGCATACTCGTGCAGAAAACGGCATGTCGACGAAACCCGGGGGCGTCCGGTTATGTCGCAGAAAGCCGGGGGTGCGGGTCCGAAAGTGTGAAGAATGCGCTTGACGAATCGGCATGAGACGGCATAACATGGCTCAAAACCGCATGAACAAGCATTGAAGCGCGTGATGCGGCACGATCTCAACGAGGAGAAGTGATGAGCACAGTCGGAAGAGGGCAGCGACGAACCCGAATGATCGTCGGCGCCGGAACCGCGGCGGTTACCCTTCTGGCCCTGGCGGGTTGCACGCCCGGCTCGGATGGCGACAGCGGCGGTGACGGGAAGGTCACCATCGAATTCGCGCAGTGGTGGGAGCCGGAACTGCCCGACGGCGAGTTCCGCGCACTCATCGACGAGTTCGAGGAGGCGAACCCCGACATCACCGTCGACCTGGTGAGCGGCCCGTACGCGTCCACCAAGGAGCAGCTCTTCGCCGGTGCGGCATCCGGCACCATGCCCGACGTGGTCGGACTCGACGGCGCGTGGGTGAACGACTTCGCCTCTCAGGGCGTCATCGCCGATCTGAGCGCGCTCATGAAGGAGTACGACTACGACGACAGCGAGCTGGCCAGCCAGATCCAGGTCGACGGCAGCACCTACATGATCCCCGTCGTGAACTTCGTCTACCCGATGTTCACGAACGACGACCTGCTCTCCCAGGCTGGGGTGAGCGCGCCCCCTCAGACCCGCACCGAATTCGCGGATGCGGCGGCCAAGGTGTCGGCGCTCGGCGGCGATGTTTCGGGCTGGGTGCTCCCGCTGTCCCTCGAATCGCCGAACGGCGTGCAGAACGACGTCATGTCGTGGGTCTGGGCATCCGGGGGCTCGATGCTCAAAGACGGTCAGCCCGACCTCACGAACGACGACGTGACCTCCGCAGTCGAGTACATCGGCGGGCTGTGGGACGACGGCGTCATCGCCTCGGGCTCCTTCACCATGAAGGAGCAGGACAAGGTCGAGGAGTTCACCAACGGCCGCGCCGGCATGATGATCGACTCGCTCGCGCACATCAACCTGATCCGCGAGACGAACCCCGATCTGAAGTTCTCGATCTCGGCGATCCCCGCCGAGGACGGCTACGACGGCGAACGCGGCATTCCCTACGCCTCCTGGGGCATCGGCGTCGCCGAGAACTCCGAGCACAAGGAAGCGGCGTTCAAGCTGGTGTCGTTCCTGATGAGCGAGCAGACGAACTCCGAGCTGTCCACGATGGCCAAGGCCTTCCCCGGAAACTCGAAGTCGGTCCCGGACTTCGTGAACGACGACGAGCTCTTCAAGACGGCGTTCGACATCTACCAGGCCGGCTACCCGGCGAACGAGTTCACGGGCCTCCCGGTCGCCGAAGACCTCATGCGCCAGTTCGGTGAGCAGCTCCAGGCCGCGCTCGACGGGCAGCAGTCGATCCCCGACGCGCTCAAGAAGGCGCAGGCCTCGTGGGAAGCGGAGTTCTGACCTCCCGCCTCCCCGCCTGAACGGGGTGCCGCATCGCGATCGCGATGCGGCACCCGACCAACCAAGGAGCTCGAGTTCCCATGAGTCTCAGAACAACCGACGACACCGAGGTGATCGTCACCGGAGTCGCACTCTCGCGGCGCCGACGGCAGCTGCGCAAGACCGGCGAGTCGTACGCCTTCCTCTCGCCGACGGTCATCCTGCTGTTCGTGCTGATGATCGTGCCGATCGTCATGGTGATCGGCTATTCGTTCCAGGACAACGTGATCCTGAACAAGTCGCCCGAGTTCGTCGGCATCGCGAACTACGTCGAGATCCTGTCCGACCCGCGCTTCTGGAAGGCGACGGGCAACACCATCCTCTTCACGGTGACGAGCGTCGCCGCCCACCTCGTTCTCGGCCTCGCCTTCGCGATGATGCTGAACAGCCCGATCCTCGGCCGGTTCTCGCGGTCGCTCTTCCGGGCCCTCTACGTGCTGCCGTGGCTGTTCACGGTCGCGGTCATCGCGGTCCTCTGGCGCATGCTGCTCGCCCCGAACGGCGTGGTCAACTTCCTGCTCAACACCGACATCGAGTGGTTGGCCTCGCCCCAGCTCGCTCTGGGCACGATCATCTTCATCAACATCTGGGCGGGGTATCCCTTCTTCATGGTGAGCCTGCTCGCCGGGCTCCAGGGCGTTCCCGCCGAACTCCACGAGGCGGCCACCGTCGACGGTGCGAGCGCCACGCAGCGCTTCTGGAACGTGACGATCCCGCAGCTGCGTCCGATCATCGTGAGCCTGGTGCTGCTCGACCTGATCTGGACCTCGCAGCAGTTCGCCCTCATCTGGATGACCACCGGTGGCGGCCCGATCGACGTCACCGAGGTGCTCAGCACCTTCACCTACAAGCTCGCTTTCGCCAAATACGACTTCTCGCTCGCGTCGACCTCTGCCGTGCTCGTGCTGCTGATGTCGATGGTGCTCGCCGTGTTCTACGTCCGTCATCAGAAAGCGAGGGACTGACCATGGCTCTCACCGCCCGGAACCAGCGTCGGGTCGGCAAGACCGGCCTCATGATCGGACTCCTCATCGGTGCGGTCTTCGCCGCGGGGCCCGTGCTGTGGATGCTGTCCAGCTCGTTCAAGTCGAACACGCAGATCTTCGAACTGCCGCCGCGGCTGCTGACCGACACGTTCTCGTTCGACGCCTACGTCGCGATCTTCACGAATGCCGAGACGATGCGGTTCTTCCTGAACAGCTACATCGTGGCCGGCTCCGTCACCGTGCTCACGCTGATCGTCGCGATCCAGGCCGCCTATGCGTTCAGCCGTTTCGAGTTCCGGGGCAAGCGGATCCTGAACGTGGTGATCGTGAGCGTGCAGGCGGTGCCGCCGATCACCCTGCTCATCCCGTACTTCGGGCTCATGGTCGGGCTGGGCCTCTACAACTCGTACGCGGGGCTGATCCTCACCTACATGGTGTTCACCCTGCCCTACGCGATCATCATGATGACCGGCTACTTCAACACGCTCCCGAAGGAGCTCGACGAGGCCGTGCGGGTCGACGGTGCCGGATCCATGACGGCCCTCTGGCGCATCCTGGTGCCGATCTCGGTGCCCGGCATCGTCTCGGTCGGCATCTACACCTTCATGATCGCGTGGAACGAGTACCTGTTCGCGCTGACGCTCACGCGCACGATCGACATGCGCACCGTGCCGATCGGCATCCAGCTCCTCATGGGCCAGCACTCCTACGAGTGGAACCAGATCATGGCCATGAGCGTGCTCGGGTCGATCCCCGTGCTCATCCTCTTCCTCTTCTTCCAGCGGTACTTCATCAGCGGCCTCACGGCCGGGTCCGTGAAGAGCTGAACGACGTCCCGTCCGGGGCTCCGACCACCACGAAACAGGAGATACAAGTGCTCTACACCGGCAAATCCATCCTCGATGTCGCGAACGCGAACAACTTCGCGATCCCCGCGTTCAACATCAGCGACTGGGCGATGTTCAACGGCGTCATGGACATCAGCGAGGAGAAGGCCGCCCCGGTCATCATCGCGATCCACCCCGACGAGGTCTCGCACATCACCACCGACCTGATCGCCGCGATGCACTCCCGTGCGCACCGTTCGAGCGTCCCCGTCGCCATCCACTGGGACCACGGCGGCAGCTACGAGCAGATGATCACCGCGATCAAGGCGGGCTTCACCTCGGTCATGATCGACGCCTCCCTGCTGCCGTTCGACGAAAACGTCGCCCTCACTCGAAAGGTCGTCGATGCCGCCCACGCGGTCGGCATCCAGGTCGAGGGCGAGCTCGGCACGATCGGCGCCAACGACAGCTACGGCGAGTCGGGCGCCGCCGAGATCATCTACACGAACCCGGCAGACGCCGTGCGTTTCGTCGCGGAGACCGGCGTCGACAGCCTCGCCATCGCGATCGGCACCTCGCACGGGCTGTACCCGGCAGAGAAGAACCCGGAGCTCCGTCACGACCTCCTGCAGGAGATCAAGGCCGCGGTCGGCATCCCCCTGGTGCTGCACGGCGGATCGGCGAACCCCGACTCCGAGCTGCGCCGCGCGGTCGAGCTCGGTATCAACAAGATCAACATCTCCAGCGACATCAAGGTCTCGTACCACAACCGCATGCGCGAGATCCTCGGCACCGACGAGCGCCTGCGCGAGCCGAACGCGATCCAGCCCGAGCCGATGGCCGCACTGAAGGCCACGGCGGCTGAGAAGATCGAGCTGTTCGGCGCAGACGGCAAGGCCGACCTGTACTGACCGGACGGCAGATCTCGAAGGGGAGGGCGATCGGCGGATGAGCGCTGGCGAGGACAGGCGGCTCGTACTCGGGCTCGGGGGAACGGTCGACTACGAACTGCGGTGGGATGCCGCCGTACTCGAACGGCTGGCCGCCGCGCACCATGTGCGGCGGCAGGAGCTGACCTCGACGGCGCCCATCGTCGACGAGCGATCGCTCCTGGTCGCCGTCCTCGCCCTCGTCGACGCCGGTACGGGCGCGGAGCGCTTCGTCGCATCATCCGACGTGATCGAGGCGTTCTCCTCGCACTTCGAGTACGCGGTGACCCTGGGTGGCACCGGCGTGCGGGCGGGGCTCGTTCTGGACAGCCTCGGAATCCCGAGCATCCAGCATCTGGTGAGCATCGACGACAACGTGCGCCGGCTGCTGCCTCCCGGGGTGTCCTTCGTGTGCTCGGCGACGCAGGACACCCTGGATCCGCACCTGATCGTGCAGTATCCGGCCGGTGCACGCATACGACTTCATGCCGGCGATGTCTTCTCGCCGGGACCCAATCGGCTGATCTTCGCCAACGATCCGCCGAACCGTGAGATGCGGCTCGCGGCCGAGCTGGGGGAGACGCTGGCCACCGCCTCCGTGCTCCTCGTCTCCGGCTTCAACACCATGCAGGACCATGCCCTGCTCGAGCAGCGCCTGGAGCAGCTCCAGGAGGCGTTGCTCCGGCTGCCCGAGGATGCGCTGGTCTACTACGAGGACGCCGGCTTCTACACGCGCGCCTTCGCGGAGACGGTACGCATCCGGCTGCTCCCCGGCATCGACGTGTACGGCATGAACGAGGACGAACTGCAGGAGTACGTCGGGCGGCCGGTAGACCTGCTCGATCCGGCAGACGTGATCCGCGCCCTGGCCGACGTCCGTCGGATCATTCCCGTCCCCGCGCTGGTCGTGCATACGCGGTACTGGGCGCTCGCCATCGGAGCCGAGGCCGACCGCCACCGCGCCGCGCTGGAGAGCGCCGTGCGCGTGGCGGCCACCCGCTATCGGCTCGGTGACGGATTCACGGCGGCGCAGGCAGCCGAGACGGCCCGGATGCCCCGGCACGGGAAGGGAGCCACCCTCGTCGCTGCCGTCACGGCGGCCGTGCCGGATGCCGTCGGCGTCCCGGCATTCGCCCTCGAGGTCGAACACCCGACCACGATCGGCCTCGGTGACACCTTCGTGGGCGGGTTCCTCGCCGCCCATGCCCAGGACGGAGAGTACCCGTGAAACCGATCCGGCTCGCGTCGAACCGTCCGGCCGAACGCTTCTACCGCGGCGGTGCCCGCATCTCTGCCTTCCGCGGGGAGCGCGAGTCCGCACCGCGTGAGCCCGAGGACTGGGTCGGATCGACCACGACGATCCGCGGCGAGCAGGTGCTCGGGCTGACGACGCTCCCGGACGGGAGGGTCCTGCGCGATGCGATCGCCGAGGATCCCGTGTCGTGGCTCGGGTCCGTGCATGCCGAGCGGTGGGGAGCGGACACGCGTCTGCTGGTGAAGCTCCTCGACGCGGGACAGCGGCTTCCCGTGCACGCGCACCCGCACGACGATTTCGCCGCTTCGCATCTCGGCCGCGCGCATGGCAAGGCGGAGGCCTGGTACATCCTCGAGGGAGGGACCGTGCACGTCGGGTTACGCGAGGAGACGACGGTCGAGGCGCTCGCAGACCTGGTCTCGCGCCAGGACGTGGCGGCGCTCCTCGGCCTGCTGCACGAGGTCGAGGTCCGCCCCGGCGATGTCGTCTGGGTGCCACCGGGTGAGCTCCACGCGATCGGTGCCGGGGTGCTGCTGCTCGAACTGCAGCAGCCGGAGGACCTGTCGATCCTGCTGGAGTGGGACGGCTTCGCCATCGACGGCCCCGGCGAGGGGCACCTCGGGCTGGGCTTCGAGCTCGCACTCGCCGCCGTCACGACCGCCGCGCGAAGCCCGGCGGAGCTCGCCGCCCTCGTGCATCCGGCGCCGCGGTCAGGTTCGGTCTTCCCGCGCGCGGCGGATCGGTACTTCCGACTCGAGCGGCGTCCGGTGCACGGACCGTCGGTCATCGAACCCGGGTTCGCGATCGTGATCGTCTCCGACGGCACCGTCGACCTCCGTGGCGAGCTGCTGCCGACCGGCGCCGCAGTCCTCATCCCGGCCGCCGCCGGCAGGATCGAGATCAGCGGCGACGCCGAGCTCCTGATCGCGCGGCCCCCGGCGTCGTGAGGCCGGTCGCGCGGGATCGAGCGGCGAATCCCGGCGGCTAGACTGGACGCATGCCCGAACCGAAAGTCGCCAGCTTTCCGGCGATCCGCGGTGCGCTGAAGTTCTACCAGATCGCGTCGATCATCACAGGAGTCATGCTGCTCCTGCTGCTGACCGAGATGGTGCTGAAGTACACGCCGATCCACCTCGAGCTCTTCCTGGGAGGCTCCGGAGGACCGCTGTGGTTCGCCGGCGTGCTCGCCGGACCCGACTGCCAGTGGTGGTCGCTGTTCGCCCCGATGACCAACTCCTGCGAGATGACCTCGCTGGGCGACGGGTTCAACCTCTCGCTGTTCATCCTGGTCGCGCACGGCTGGTTCTACGTCGTCTACCTCTTCGCGTGCTTCCGCATGTGGAGCCTGATGCGCTGGCGCTTCCCGCGCTTCATCCTCCTCGCGCTCGGTGGCGTCATCCCGCTGCTGTCGTTCTTCATGGAGGCGGTCGTCGCCCGTGAGGTCAAGACCTATCTCGCCACCCGAGAGGCCGCCGAGGCCTCCACCCCCGCCCCGGAAGGTGTCCGTTGACCGAACAGTCCGAGACCCAGCAGCGTCCTGCGCTCGTCGTCGACTTCGGCGCGCAGTACGCGCAGCTGATCGCCCGTCGAGTCCGCGAAGCGGGCGTGTACAGCGAGATCGTGCCGCACACCGCCACGGCCGAAGAGATCGCCGCCAAGAACCCCGTCGCGATCATCCTCTCCGGCGGGCCCTCGTCCGTGTACGAGGAGGGCGCGCCGAAGCTCGACCCGGCGGTCTTCGACCTCGGCGTCCCGACGCTCGGCATCTGCTACGGCTTCCAGTACATGGCCCAGACGCTCGGCGGCGAGGTCGCGCACACCGGACTGCGCGAGTACGGCGCGACGGATGCCGCGATCTCCGGCGACGGCGGCACGCTGCTCGGCGGTCAGCCGGCGGAGCAGAACGTGTGGATGAGCCACGGTGACCAGGTCGCCAAGGCACCCGAGGGCTTCGACGTGCTCGCCACGACCGAGGCGACCAAGGTCGCGGCGTTCTCGAACGAGGAGCGCGGCTTCTACGGCGTGCAGTGGCACCCCGAGGTCAAGCATTCCGACCACGGCCAGCGCGTGATCGAGAACTTCCTGCACAAGGGCGCGGGTCTCGCGTCCGACTGGAACAGCGGCAACGTGATCGCCGAGCAGATCGAGCGCATCCGCGAGCAGGTGGGCGACGCCCGCGTCATCTCCGCTCTCTCCGGCGGCGTCGACTCCGCGGTCTCCACGGCGCTCGTGCACAAGGCGATCGGCGACCAGCTGACCGCCGTCTTCGTCGACCACGGCCTCCTCCGCAAGGGTGAGCGCGAGCAGGTCGAGAACGACTACGTCGAGTCCACGGGCGTGCGCCTGATCACGGTCGACGCGGCAGACACCTTCCTCGGTCACCTCGAGGGTGTGACCGACCCCGAGGAGAAGCGCAAGATCATCGGCCGCGAGTTCATCCGTGCGTTCGAGAAGGTGCAGCTCGACCTCGTCGCCGAGGCCAAGGCCTCCGGTGGCGCTCCGGTGAAGTTCCTCGTACAGGGCACGCTCTACCCCGACGTGGTGGAGTCCGGCGGTGGTGCGGGAACCGCGAACATCAAGTCGCACCACAACGTGGGCGGCCTGCCCGACGACCTCGACTTCGAGCTGATCGAGCCGCTGCGCGCCCTGTTCAAGGACGAGGTGCGCGCGATCGGTCGCGAGCTCGGCATCCCCGAGGCCATCGTCGGGCGTCAGCCGTTTCCGGGGCCCGGTCTCGGCATCCGGATCATCGGTGAGGTCACCGCTGACCGTCTCGAGATTCTGCGTGAGGCCGATGCCATCGCCCGCGAAGAGCTGACGAAGGCGGGTCTCGACCAGGAGATCTGGCAGTGCCCCGTCGTGCTGCTCGCCGACGTGCGCTCGGTGGGCGTGCAGGGCGACGGTCGCACCTACGGTCACCCGATCGTGCTGCGGCCCGTGTCGAGTGAAGACGCCATGACGGCCGACTGGACGCGCCTGCCCTACGACGTGCTGTCGAAGATCTCGAACCGCATCACGAACGGGGTGCGCGACGTCAACCGCGTCGTGCTCGACGTCACGTCGAAGCCGCCGGGGACGATCGAGTGGGAGTAGGGAGCACCATGCTCCCCGATGCGGCGCCGGCTCTGCCCGACGCCGAGTACCTGGTGCTGTCCAGCCGGCTGATCCCGGGCCTGGACGGCGGGTACACGATCGCGACGCTCGCGCGCGCCCGTCAGCTGGCGGGCGCAGGTGTCGCCGACGGCTCCGGCCCGCAGCTGCTCACGTTCGACCCGGGTACCGCGGCGGACCATGCTGCGCACCGCGGGACGTTCGTCGAGCAGGGCTCGCTTCTCGACGCGTCGCGGATGCGCAACCTCTTCGACGAGGCAGTGCAGCCGGATGGCGGAGCGGCAGGCTGGCTGCGCGCTGCCGCCGACGCCGCGGTGACCCCCGATCCCGACGTCGAGTACCGCGTGCTGACGGATGCCGAGGGCCGACCGTTCGCGGCGCTCCCGGTGATCCCGGGCAACCCGGATTGGCATCTCACGGAGGAGCCGGTACTGGTCTACGACGGCGCGGGCGAGGTCTCCGGAGCGCTGCACGGCTTCCGCGGTCTCTACCGCGCGTGGCTCGACCACGTGACGGCCGCGTTCGGTGACCGTCGCATCGTCGTGATCTGCGAGTCCCGCCAATTGGGCGAGCTCATCGCGGACTGGGCGGATCCGCGCGTGCGCATCGTCCACACCATTCACACCATGCACGTCGAGGCGCCGTACACGCCGGACGCGACCATGAACACGCTCTGGACCCGGTGGTTCCGCCTGGCCGACCGGTTCGACGCCGTGATCTGGCCGACCGTCACCCAGCGCGACGATGTGGTGGCCCGGTTCGGGGACGCGGCGTCGCACGTCGTGGTGCCGAATCCCATCGCTCCGGTGGAGGCCCGCGACGACCTGCGCGAGGACGGCCTCGTGATCATGCTCGGACGCCTCGCACCCGGGAAGCGCGTCGACCAGGCGATCCGCGCGTTCCTCGCGGCCGACGTGCCGGGCACCCGGATGGAGATCTGGGGTGGTGGCCCCGAGCAGGGACGACTGCAGGCGCTGATCGAGGAACTCGCGGCGGGGGACCGTGTCGTCCTCGCCGGTTACACGCAGACCCCCGGCACCGTCCTCGATCGCGCATCGCTCCTCGTCACGTCGACGGCGTTCGAGGGGCAGCCGCTCGGTGTGGTCGAATCGCTCCTCCACGGCACGCCCGTGGTGTCGTACGACGTGCGCTACGGCATCCGCGACGTCCTCGGCGTCGGCGGGGGAGTGCTGGTCCCGGACGGCGACATCGAGGCGCTGGGAGACGCGGTCCGTTCCTTGCTGACCGACCCCGATCGACTCGCCGCGCTGAGCGCTGAGGCGCCGACGGTCGCCGCTGCCTGGAGCCCGCAGCGCTCGCTCGACGCCCTCGCCTCCGTGATCGCGACCGCGGTCGCAGCCCCGCCGCGTCGCTGATACCCCGTTCTCCGTCGCGCCGGATCCGGCTCGACGACGGACCCATGCGCGACGGCAAAAGAAATCTCGAAGACTTCTGCCGACGATGTCGATCCGGGCCGTTCCCGTTCGACGTCTGAAGTGAGAGGGTCGAGAGACGGCCCTTCGAACAAGGAGAACATCATGAAGTTCATGCTCATCATGCGCGCAGACGACACCGCCGTCGAGGCATACAAGGAGATGCCTTTCGAGCAGGTCATCGAGGCCATGGGCAAGTACAACGAGTCGATGATCAAGGCCGGCGTGCTGGTCGCGGGCGAGGGCCTGACCGACGCCGCCGAGGGATTCGTCGTCGACTTCAGCGCCGAGAAGCCGCTCATCACCGACGGCCCCTACGGCGAGACCAAAGAGCTGTTCAACGGGTTCTGGATCGTCGAGGTCTCGTCGCGCGAGGAAGCCGCCGAATGGGCGAGCCGCGCACCCCTCGGCGCCGGATCGTTCCTCGAAGTGCGTCGTGTCACCGGTGTGGAGGACTTCCCGGCCGACAACGAGTGGATCGAGAAGGAAGCCGGCTGGCGCGAGGAAGCGGCACAGCGCGCCCAGCAGTGATGGACGGATCCGCGAACGACGAGACGGCGCGCTCCGCCCCCGAGGACGGGTCGGCGGAGCGTGCGGTCGCCGCGGTGTGGCGCATCGAGTCCGCGCGCATCGTGGGGGCGCTCACCCGCATGGTCGGCGACTTCGGACTCGCGGAGGACCTCGCCCAGGAGGCGCTGGTCGATGCGCTCCGGCAGTGGCCGGTCGAGGGAGTGCCGCGCAACGCGGGGGCCTGGCTCACGGCGGTCGCGAAGCGCAAGGCGATCGACGGGTGGCGCCGCGCGGAGCGCCTGGATGCCCGGGTCGCCGCTCTCGGTCACGACCTGGAGCGGGAGCAGGCCGAGGCGCCGGACGTGCTGTGGGACCCGGATGCGGTCGACGACGACGTGCTGCGTCTGATCTTCATCGCCTGCCACCCGGTGCTGTCGAAGGAAGCGCAGGTCGCCCTGACGCTGCGGGTGGTCGGCGGTCTGTCGAGCGAGGAGATCGCCCGCGCCTTTCTCGTGCCGACGGCGACCGTGCAGCAGCGGATCGTGCGGGCGAAGAAGACCCTCGCCGCGGCGAACGCTCCCTTCGAGGTGCCGCCCCGCGAGGAACATGCAGCGCGTCTGAGTGCCATCCTCGGCGTGCTGTACCTCATCTTCAACGAGGCGCATGCGGCGAGCAGCGGCCCGGAATGGATGCGGCCCGAGCTGAGCGACGAGGCCATCCGTCTGGGCCGGGTGCTCGCGGCGCTGATGCCGCGCGAGCCCGAGGTGCACGGCCTGCTGGCGCTGATGGAGCTCACCGCGGCGCGGTTCGCCGCGCGCGTGGACCGGAACGGCGATCCCGTGCTGCTCGCCGATCAAGACCGTGGGCGGTGGGATCGCGGGCGCATCACCCGCGGTCGAGCGGCGCTGGCGACGGCCGACGCACTCGGCCGCGGTCGCGGTGCCTACTGCCTGCAGGCCGCGATCGCCGAGTGTCATGCCGTGGCGGCATCCATCGATGACACCGACTGGGACCGCATCGTGCTGCTCTACGAAGCGCTCGGACGGGTAGCCCCCTCGCCGGTGGTGGAGCTCAACCGCGCGGCGGCGGTCGCGATGGCGACCGGCCCGGCATCCGCGTTGCGCATCATCGATCAGCTCTCGAGCGCGGGAGCGCTGCGCGGGTACCACCTGCTGCCCGCGACCCGGGGGGAGCTGCTGCGCCGGCTCGGGCGCGAGGAGGAGGCGCGGAGCGAATTCGCGGTCGCCGCCGGCCTCGCGGGGAACGATCGCGAACGGTCGCTGCTCGAGCGGAAGGCCGCCGGGGCAGAGAAATGACCCGCCCCCTTCGGGAAGCACGAGGCTGCCGAAGGGGACGGGCGTGTGGGACTTCGGGGAAGCGTCAGTCGTTGACCTTCTGACCGCGACCGGCGATCAGACCGTAGATCAGCAGCACGACGATCGAGCCGGCGATGGCGAGGAGCCAGGTGCCCAGATCCCAGAACTCGGTCAGCGGACGGTTGAGGATCAGGCTGCCGAGCCAGCCGCCGAGCAGGGCGCCGACGACGCCGAGAAGGAGGGTGATGAACCACCCGCCACCCTGCTTGCCGGGCAGGATCAGCTTGGCGATGGCCCCGGCGATGAGGCCGAGGAGAAGAAAGCCGAGAAAACTCATGGTCAGCTCCTATGTGTCGGGAGCCCCGGGGTGCCAGGGCTTCGTGACACCCACACTGCCGCTCTTCGAGACCGCACGACAACCCCTTGCGCACACCTCCCCGGGTATGCCAAAAGGCCCGCCTCCAGGGGAGACGGGCCTTTCGAAAGACGGTTCGCGTCAGTTGTTGCCGCGGACGATCGCGATGATGCGCAGGATCTCGACGTAGAGCCACACGACCGTGACCATGATGCCGAAGGCGCCGAGCCAGCCGTACTGGCGGGGAGCCCCGTTGCGGACGCCCTGCTGGATCTGGTCGAAGTCGAGCACCAGCGAGTACGCGGCCATGATGACCACCAGGACGCCGATGATGACGCCGAGCGGGATGCCCATGATGGTGGCGCTGAGCATGCCGAACGCCTGGTCCTGCGGCAGCACGCCGGTCCACATGAGGACCAGGTTCAGCAGCGAGAAGACGAGGTAGCCCATCATGGCGATCATGAAGATCTTGGTCGCCTTCTTCGACGCGCGGATCTTTCCGCTCGCGAAGAGCGCCAGGGTCACACCGACGACCGATACGGTCGCGAGCGTCGCCTGGAAGACGATGCCCGGGTAGATGACCTCGAAGAACGCCGAGATGCCACCGATGAAGAGGCCCTCGAGCGCGGCGTAGCCGAAGATGAGCGCGGGGCGCACCTTCTTGCGCGACGTGAAGGTGATGACCATCGCGAGCACGAAGCCGCCGAGCGCGCCGATGATCCACGGCATCATGTTGACGGGCGCCGGGTTCTGGGGGTTGTACGGCGGAGCGTCGATCCCACCGAGCGTCCACACCCAGCCGATGGCGGCGGTGACGAGCAGGATGGCGAACAGGCCGGCGGTCTTCCAGACGGTGTCCTCGACGGACATCCGGTCGGTCTCGATCGCACCGGCAGGCGGCGCGGCGTACATGCCCTCGAGCTGCGCGTTGGCCGCGACATCCATCGCCCCGTGCTGGAGCGAGGCGTTCTGCGCGCCCTGAGCAGCCTGAGGTCCGCCCGGGTAGGTCGCGACATTGCGCGGGTCCTGCTGCTGGAAAGCAGGGTTGTTGAAAGCGAAGTTGCTCATTGGTGGGCCTCACTCCAAAGGGGGGTAGTAGGTCTCTTTCCTCCACGATACTCGGGCGATGGCGCTCCGGGCGTGTTCTACGCTGAGAGCGTGCCCAGGAAATCACCCCTCGTCATCGGGCACCGCGGTGCGCCCGGCTATCGACCGGAGCACAGCCGCTCCTCCTACGAGCTCGCGCTCGCCATGGGCGTGGATGCCGTGGAACCCGACGTCGTGGCTACGAAGGACGGCGTCCTCGTCGTGCGGCATGAGAACGAGATCTCGGGCACGACCGACGTCGCCCTGCATCCGGAGTTCGCCGACCGCAAGACGACCAAGCGCGTCGACGGACAGGCGCTGACCGGCTGGTTCACCGAGGACTTCACCTGGGGGGAGCTGTCGACTCTGCGCGGACGCGAGCGCCTGCCCGAGGTGCGGGTGTCGAGCGCGAGCTTCGACGACTCGCAGGCCATCCTCCGCCTGCGGGACGTGCTCGACATCGTGCGCGACGGCTCGGTCGAGCACGGCCGAGAGATCGGTGTGGTGCTCGAGGTCAAGCACGCCACGTACTTCGCGAGCATCGGCCTCGATCTGGCTCCGTTGATCGAGCGCGAGCTGCGGGACGCGGGCTGGGCCGACGGAGAGCTGCCTCTGGTGATCGAGTGCTTCGAGTCGACGGTGCTCGGACAGTTGCGCGAGCGCGGCGTCGCGGCGTCGTACATCTACCTCATCGAGGCGACCGGCCGCCCGTACGACCGGCTGGTGGCCGAGGGCAAGCAGGCGCTCACGTACAAGGCGACCGTCACTCCGCAGGGGCTCGACGGTCTGGTGGGCCGTGTCGACGGCATCAGCGTCAGCAAGAAGATGCTGCTCGACCGCGGCAACACGATCGTCGCCGATGCGCATGCGCGCGGCCTGCAGGTCTTCACCTGGACGTGCCGGCCGGAGAACGCGTTCCTGTCGCCGGAGTTCCGCGGCTCGGGTGGACGCTCGGCGTTCGGGGACTACGAGTCGGAGTGGGGCGTCATCGCGCGCCAGGGTATCGACGGCGTGTTCGTGGACCACCCCGATCTGGGCGTCGCGTTCTTCCGCAGCTGAGCGGAGGTGCCTTCCGGCCGCCGCGGGTCAGAGCGGACCGAGGACGGTCTTCACGTCGCCGTCGAGCGCGAGTGCGCGCAGCGGTTCGAGGATCTCGCGCTCCTCGAACCGGAAGTGCGACTCCATGATCGCGGCGATGCCGTCGAGGTGTCCGGCGATCGCGCGCGCATCGTCTCCGCGCTCGGCTGCGGTGCGCAGCGAGCCGAGGAGGTGGGCGAGCATCGAGTGGTCCTGCATGAGCTTGTCGATCACACCGCCGAGTTCGGGATGCTCCGCGCGCAGCGCGGGGAAGAGCGCGCGATCCTCGGCGCCGTGGTGGCCATCGAGCGCCGTGCAGAAGCCGATGCAGTAGAGCACGAGCTCGGAGGTGGGGTCCGGTGCCGCTTCGCCCTGCTCGAGGGCCTCGCGGGTGGCGGCGAGTGCCGCGCGCAGACGGGAGTGTGCCGAGCGGAGCTCGTGATCCCAGGCGATCAGGCGGGCGGCATCCATCGCCCCAGTGTAGGCAGGGGCCGCGTCAGAGGGTGCGGTCGAAGGCGCCGCGACGGGTGGAGACGATCTCCTTGCCGAGCGGCATGAGCGAGACCGGGACCATCTTGAAGTCGGCGATGCCCATCGGGATGCCGATGATCGTGATGCACAGCAGGATGCCGGAGACGATGTGGCCGATCGCGAGCCACCAGCCGGCGAGGATCACCCATAGGACGTTGCCGAGGAAAGAGCCGACGCCGGCCGTCGGCTTGCTGATGACCTCGCGGCCGAACGGCCAGATCGCGTAGGCGGCGATGCGGAACGAGGCGATCGCCCACGGGATCGTGATGATCGGGATGCACAGCAGGATGCCGGCCAGGACGTACCCGAGGAAGAGGGCCCATCCGGCCAGGATGACCCAGATGATGTTGAGGATCGTGCGCATGGGGAGATTGTGTCACCCGTGCGGCTCGGTGTCTGAGCATCCGCCCCGAGGTCCCGGGCGCGCGGCGGTCCGGATGCCAGACTGACCGCATGACCGGAATCGTGGTGCAAGACGTCAGTAGAGCGTTCGGGACGGTGCAGGCGGTGCGAGGGGCCACCCTGCGAGCCGAGCCGGGCCGCGTGACCGGACTGGTCGGGCCGAACGGAGCGGGCAAGACGACGCTGCTCCTCATGCTCGCCTCACTTCTCGCCCCGGACAGCGGGACGATCAGCATCGGCGGCGTCGATCCGTCGGTCGATCCGCTCGCTGCACGGCGTCTGCTCGGCTGGATGCCCGACGCACTCGGCGCCTGGCCTTCGCTCACCGCGCGGGAGACCATCGTCACGACCGCCCGCCTGTACGGCATCGAGAAGCCGGATGCCGCCGCGCGGGCGCAGCAGCTGCTCACGCTCGTCGGGCTCGGGGAATTGGCGGACTCGCCCGCGAAGGTGCTGTCGCGAGGGCAGAAGCAGAAGCTCGGCCTTGCGCGCGCGCTCGTGCACGATCCGCAGGTGCTGCTCCTCGACGAGCCGGCATCCGGACTCGACCCCGAGGCGCGGGTCCAACTCCGCGAGCTGCTGCGTCGTCTGGCCGCCGAGGGGCGCACGGTGCTGATCTCGAGCCACATCCTCTCGGAGCTGGAAGAGGTCGTCGATGACTCCGTCTTCCTCGTGGCCGGAGCGGTGGTCGACGCCGGTCCCCTGCAGACCTCTGTACGCGCGTGGCGCGTGCGGCTGGCGGGCGCGACTCCCGAGCGTCTGAACGCCGACACCTGGCAGGTGGCGTCGAACCTCGGTCTCTCCCCGGATTCCCTCGCCACCGATCGCGGTGCGGTGCTGGTCGGATTCGCCGGTGAAGACGCTGCGGCGCAGTCGCTGCGCCGGCTCGTCGAGGCGGGCCTGCCGGTCGCGGAGTTCGCCCCCGCGCAGAGCGACCTGGAGCACACGTTCCTCAACCTGCCGCATGCGCCGCTGCCGCAGGCCGCCGCTTCCGCCCCGCCGCATCCTGCGCCGCCTGCCGCACCACCAGCACCACCCGCCCCCGCGGCACCGACCGGAACGGAGGCGGGAGCATGAGCCTCGCGAACATCGGGATCATCGCCCGACTCGAACTGACCCAGCGGCTGCGGAGCGTCGGCTGGTACGTCCTCCTGGGTGTCTTCGCGCTCATCCTGCTCGGGGTCACCGGACTCGCGTTCGCCGTGTACTCGTGGGGTGACTTCGTCGGCGCGGGCGTCTACTCGATCGTCGTGAACATCGTGCTGCTTCTGGTCGTGCTGGTGTCGCCGACACTCAGCGGCAACGCGATCAACGGCGACCGTGATGCCGCGACCCTCGCCGCGGTCCAGGTGACCGCGGCGTCGACCGGCGACATCATGCTCGGCAAGCTCCTCGCCGCCATCGCGACCGGCGGGGCCTTCCTGCTCGTCGCCGTGCCGTTCCTCGCCCTGTCGCTCCTGGGCGGGGGAGCGGATGCGCTCGTGCTGCTGGTCTCGCTGCTCGTGCTCGCGGTCGAGATCATCGTGGTCGCGGCCATCGGCGTCGGCCTGAGCGGACTCATCGCCCGCCCGCTGTTCTCGGTCGCGGCGACGTATCTCGTGGTCGCCGGCCTCGTGTTCGGCACGCTCATCGCCTTCGGGTTGGGCGGCATGGCCGTGCGCAGCGAGGCGACGACGTACTCGCGCCCGTACGACGCGAACGGCGCGCCCATCTGCGACGACTGGGAGGTCGGCACCACCTACGAGGTGCCGCGGTTCGACTACGTCTGGTGGGCGCTGTCGGCCAACCCGTTCGTCGTGCTCGCCGATGCGACGCCCACGGAGTTCTCGCCCGAGGGCTACCCGGTCGACCTGTTCGGCCAGATCAAGCTCGGCGTGCGCAGCGCGCAGCAGTCGCCGCTCGAACAGCGCTGGGACGAGTGCGACCCGAACGGCGGCTACCGCACGCCGGAGGAGATCATGGACTCGTCTGTGCCCAGCTGGTTCGTGGGACTCGGCGTGCAGATCGTCATCGCCGGCTCGCTGTTCGCCGGAGCCTGGGCGCGCACGCGGACGCCCGCGAAGCGTCTGCCGCCGGGCACCCGCATCGCCTGAGGACGTGAGAACGGAAGGGGAACGGGAAATCGCCACCTCCCGTTCACCTTCCGTGCACCGGAGAGATTCTTCGCGTCCACGCGGGATCGGTGGTCTGGGCTGGTACCCGACTGAGTCCGGTCGGGCCCCGCCTGGGGGCCCGCCGGCCGAGCCCACCAGGAGTCCTCCATGCCCCGCCTGCAATCCGCAGCCGCGGTCGCGGCGGTGTGCGCACTGAGCGCCGCCGCCCTGCTCGCCACTCCCGCCGCCGCCATCGGCGCCTCTCCCGGCATCCGCCCTGCAGAGACGGTCTCGGCCGCGCCGAGTCTCGTGCTCAACGAGATCGTCTACGACGACGCGGCGACCGGTCTCGCCGACCAGATCGAGATATACAACGCGGGCACCGAGACGGTCGACCTCGCCGGTTGGAAGGTCGCCGACGAGAAGCGCGACAGCTTCGGCGCGGCGCCCGAGGGCACGTCCCTCGCCCCCGGTGAGTTCCTCGTGCTCGTGAAGGACGTCGACTTCCCGTTCGGTCTCGGCAAGGGCGACGAGGTCGTGCTCTTCGATCCGAGCGGCGCCGAGGCCGACTCCTACGCCTACGAGAACACCGCGCCGCTGTCGGTGTGGGCGCGCTGCGCCGACGGCACGGGCGAGTGGGCGCATGCCACGGCAGCGACCCCTGGCGTGGCGAACGACTGCACGGTCGCACCCGTGTCGGGATCCATCGTGATCAACGAGGTCGACTCGCAGCCCGCCGACTGGGTCGAGTTCTACAACCCCGGAACCGAGGCGCTCGACATCTCGGGCTACGAGATCCGTGACAACTCCGACGATCACCGCTGGCGGTTCCTGGCCGGCACGCAGATCGGCGCAGGCGAGTTCCTCGTGGTCGACGAGGGCACGATCGGTCTCGTCGGAGGGGCCGAGGCGGCCTTCCGCGACCCGATCGGCATCGGCAGCGCCGACCGCATCCGCCTGTTCGACGCGGCGGGAACGCAGATCGACGACACCCTCCCATGGGAGGGGCACGCGGCGATCGACGGAGACTTCTCCGCCGCCACGCTCGCACGCTGCCCGGACGGCGTCGGCGCGTTCGTTCTCGCGCACTCGACCCCCGCAGCCGCCAACTCGTGCGTCATGCCCGACGTCGTGATCAACGAGATCGAGTCCAACGGCGACACCACCGACTGGGTCGAGGTCACGAACACCGGCAGCACGGCCGTCGACCTGTCCGGCTGGACCGTCATGGACAACGACCCGACCGGTCACGCGGGTGAGACCACCCCGCTGCCGGCCGGCACGACGCTGCAGCCGGGCGCGTACTTCGTGTTCGACCAGCCCGCGAACTTCGTCTTCGGTCTGGGCAACGGCGACACCGTGACGGTTCGCGATGCGAACGGCAACACCGTCGACGAGCACGTGTACACCGCTCACGCCGCGGGTGTGCTGGCGCGCTGCGCCGACGGCTCCGGCGACTTCGTCGATGTCGCGGTCTCGACCAAGGGACTGCGCAACGCGTGCGGCAAGCCGGTGCGCATCAACGAGGTCGAGTCCGACGGCGGCTCGCCCGACGACTGGGTGGAGCTCGTGAACCCGACCGACGCGGCCCTCGACGTCTCGGGCATCGTGGTGAAGGACGACGACGACGCCCACGCGTATTCGATCCCGGCCGGAACCCGCATCGGCGCGGGGGAGTACCTCGTCATCGAGCGCGAGCAGCTCGGCTTCGGCCTGGGCGGTGGCGACGCGGTGCGGCTGTTCGACGGCGAGCTGCTCGTCGAGGAGACCAGCTGGGGCGAGGGCCACGCTGCCGTCACCTGGGGGCGCTGCCCCGACACGACGGGTGCGTTCGCCGCGACGACAGAGTCCACGAAGGGTGCCGCGAACGTCTGCGCCGGCGAGGTCACCGTCTCGCCGTGGCCCGGATCCGCCGAGGTCCGCGTGCTCGACAGCATCCCGACGTTCCTCGAGGACAGCTCGGGGCTCGACGTGCAGGAGACCGCCGACGGCGCGTTCCTCTGGGCGGTCGACAACGGCGAGGGCCGCATCTGGAAGCTCGAGGCGCACGCCGACGGCTCGGTCGAGAAGGTCGACGGCTGGGATGCGGGCAAGCGGGTCCGGTTCCAGAAGGACGCCGCAGACGCGGGTGCCGCAGGCCCGGACACCGAGGGCATCACGGTCGACGGAGAGGGCTTCGTGTACGTGGCCTCCGAACGTGACAACAGCGCCAAGGGCGTGAACCAGAACAAGGTCCTGAAGGTCGACCCCGAGGCGGCGAACGGCGACCTCGTCGCACAGCAGGAGTGGGACCTCACCGCGCTGCTGCCCTCCGTCGGTGCGAACCTCGGTATGGAGGCCGTGCAGTGGGTGCCGGATGCCGCGCTCGCCGGAAAGCTCTTCGACGGCAACACCGGTGCGGCGTACAAGCCCACGGACTATGCCGGCCACGGTGGCGGGCTGTTCCTGGTGGCGGTCGAGGACAACGGTCACGTGTACGCGTTCGCGCTCCGCGGTGACGGGACCGCGACGCTGGTCTCGGAGGTCGCTCCCGGGCTCGCCGGCGTGATGGCTCTCGACTACGACAGTGTGCGCGGCACGCTCTGGGCCGTCTGCGACGACGGCTGCCAGGGCCGTTCGGCCGAGATCACCCTCAACGGCACCGCCCAGCCGGGCATCGTCCAGTACGCGCGTCCTGCCGGCATGCCCGACATCAACAACGAGGGCTTCGCGACCGCGCCGGCCTCGCTCTCGGTCGACGGTCAGCGTCCGGTGTGGTGGTTCGCCGACGGCTTCGCCTCCGAGTCGCTGCGCACCGGAACGCTTCCGGGCGTCGACGGTGAGAATCCCGGTGGCGAGAACCCCGGCGGGGAGAACCCCGGTGGCGAGAACCCGCCGCTGCCCGGCACGGACCTGGTCGACGGCAACCGCAACGGCGTGACGGTCGATCCCGCGGTCGCCACCCGCGGTCAGAAGGTCACGGTCACCGTCGGCGCGGACGCGGCGGGGGAGGACATCGCGGTGTGGATGTACTCAGACCCGGTGCAGCTCGCGACAGGCACGCTGTCCGCGGCAGGGTCGATCACCGTGACGGTCCCGACCGATGCCGCGCTGGGTGCGCATCGGATCGCGGTGTACGACGCCGATGGAGCATTGCTCGGCTGGGCCGACATCCGCATCTCGGAGGGCGCGGGCGGGCTCGCCGCGACCGGTGCCGAGTTCCCCGTCGCCGCGATCGCGCTGGCGCTGATGCTCCTGGTCGCGGGAGGGGCGGCGGTCCGCCGCCGCACGCGCACCGTCTGAGATCGGTGGGGTGCGCGGGTTCGTCCGCGCATCCCTCCGCAGCAGTCGTGGGCGCGGCCTCCTCGTGCCGCAATGTCGGTGCCGACGCCTAGACTCATAAGGCCATGACCGAAGCTCCTCTCATCGTCCCCGGATCCGTCGGCCCCCGCTCCTCCGGGGCCCCGGGACAGGACGATCTCCTCGCCGGCCTGAACCCGCAACAGCTCGAGGCCGTCACCTATCGCGGCCCCGCGCTCCTCATCGTCGCGGGTGCCGGATCGGGTAAGACGAGCGTCCTCACCCGTCGCATCGCCTCGCTGCTCCGCGCGCGTGAAGCCTGGCCGAGTCAGATCCTCGCGATCACCTTCACCAACAAGGCCGCCGGCGAGATGCGGGAGCGCGTCGAAGGACTCATCGGCGACGCCGCGCGCGGCATGTGGATCTCGACGTTCCACTCGGCCTGCGTCCGCATCCTGCGCCGCGAGGCCCAGCAGTTCGGCTACACGAAGTCGTTCACGATCTACGATTCCGGCGACTCGCGCGCGCTGCTGAAGCGCCTGGTCAAGGAGCACGAGGCCGACGCCTACGGGCTCACCCCGGCATCCGTGCAGTCGCGAATCTCCAAGCTGAAGAACGAGCTGTCCGACGCCGAGTCCTACGCCCGGCAGGCCAACATGAGCGACCCGGCCGAGCGGGTCTTCGTCGAGGTCTTCGCCGACTATCAGCGGCAGCTGCAGAAGGCCAACGCCTTCGACTTCGACGACCTCATCGGTCAGACCGTCTACCTGTTCCGGGCGTTCCCGCAGGTCGCCGACACGTACCGTCGACGGTTCCGGCACATCCTCGTCGACGAGTACCAGGACACGAACCACGCGCAGTACTCGCTCATCCACGAGCTCACGCGCCCCGTCTCCGGTGCTGCGGGCTCTGCCCCCGACCCGTATGCGTCCAACGGCATGATGATCTTCGAGCCTGATCCCGCGCCCACGGCAGACGCCGGTGGACCGGGCGCCTCGCTCACCGTGGTCGGCGACTCCGACCAGTCGATCTACGCCTTCCGCGGTGCCGACATCCGCAACATCAGCGAGTTCGAACGCGACTTCCCAGGCGCCCGTGTGGTGCTGCTCGAGCAGAACTACCGCTCGACGCAGAACATCCTCTCCGCCGCGAATGCGGTGATCGGCAACAACTTCGACCGCAAGGACAAGAAGCTCTGGAGCGACAAGGGCGACGGCGACGCCATCATCGGCTTCACCGGCTACTCGCAGCACGACGAGGCGCAGTTCGTCGCCGACGAGGTCGAGGCGCTGCACCGTGCGGGCATGCCGTACTCCGAGATGGCCGTCTTCTACCGCACGAACTCGCAGTCGCGTGCGCTGGAAGAGATCTTCATCCGCTCGGCCGTGCCCTACAAGATCATGGGCGGCACCAAGTTCTACGACCGCGCCGAGATCAAGGACGCGCTGGCCTACCTGGTGGCGGTCGCGAACCCGGCCGACGAGATGTCGGTACGACGCATCCTGAACAAGCCGCGGCGCGGCATCGGAGATGTGACCGAGACGGCCATCGCCCGTTTCGCCGAAGAGCATGGCATCAGCTTCCGCGACGCGCTGTCGATGCCGGGGCAGCTCGGCGTCGGCCCGAAGATCCAGGCCGCGATCGGACAGCTCGACGCCGTGCTCGCCGAGGCTGCCGCGATCCTGACTCCCGCCACCGGCGAGGTGCCGCCTCCCACGAGCGTGGCCGACGGTCTGGGCGTGCTGCTCGGCAAGAGCGGCTACCTCGACGCGCTGCGCGCCAGCCGCGACCCGCAGGACGAGGCTCGTGTCGAGAACCTCGACGAGTTCGTGGCCGTCGCCCGCGACTTCGCCCGCAACAACCCCGAGGGCACGATCGTCGACTTCCTCACCGAGGTCGCGCTGGTGTCCGACGCCGACGACCTCGACGACGAGTCCGGTTCGGTCTCTCTGATGACCATGCACACGGCGAAGGGCCTGGAGTACGACGCCGTGTTCGTCACGGGTGTCGAGGAAGACTTGATCCCGCACCGCATCTCGGCGGGAGAGCCCGGTGGGCCGCAGGAGGAGCGACGACTCTTCTACGTCGGCATCACTCGCGCCCGCAAGCGGCTGCACCTGTCGCTCGCCATGACGAGAGCGCAGTTCGGCGAGGTCACCGTGGCGATGCCCAGTCGCTTCCTGCAGGAGATCCCGGCGAACCTCATCGACTGGCGGCAGTCGCCCGGTGACGTGAACTCCCGCGGCGGCATGCAGTCGCGGGCGCTGAACGCCCGTCGCCAGGGCGGTTTCGGCGGCTCCGGCTCGGGCGACCGGTTCGCCGTCAAGGCGCTGCCCGGTCGCGACTCCCTCAAGCCGCTCTCGACCGCGATGGACAAGTTCCCCAACCGGGTCACGGCCAAGATGCGCGACAACGGCGACCTCGAGCTCACCGCGGGCGACCGCATCCGTCACGTCGACTTCGGCGAAGGGCGGGTGGATGCCGTGACCGGCGAGGGCGCGAAGCGCATCGCCCACGTGCGGTTCGACTCGGCAGGGCAGAAGAAGCTGCTCATCAAGGTCGCGCCGATCGAGAAGATCTAGCCCGCGCCCCGCGCCCGGCAACGGCGGAGCACGCAGGGGAATGCCGGTTAGGCTGGCTGATTATGGCCCTCTTCTCCCGCCGCAAGAAGTCCGCAGACGATGCTGTCACTCCCGCCCCCGACGTGGAGGAGACCGCGACCGGGTCGGATGCCGTGAACGCCGATCAGGCCACGACCGAGGCCGAGCAGCCCGTCGAGGCGCCGTCGATCGGCATCTCGGTGCAGGCGTTCCGTGGCGTCGGTGCCCAGGCCGGGCCCGAGGTCGCGCTGCCGACCTCCGATGCGCAGCCCGAGGCGGCAGCCGCGGACCCGCGTCCGGCGCAGCCCGCTGCTCCCGCGCAGCCCGCAGCGCCCGAGGAAAGGCGTCTTCCGCTCGCCTCGCCCCTGCCGCCCGAGCAGACCGAGACCGTCGCCGGGATGAAGGACAACGTCCTGCTCCGCGAAGCCCTCACCGAGATCGAGGCGGGCGCGAGCAATGACCAGCTCCTCGGTGTGATGCGTCAGGCGCTCCAGGGCCACCTCTACATCCGCGTGAACGGCGACGCGCGTGCGCAGATCAGCGAAGGAAAGCCGCTGTCGGTCGCTGTCGTGCGCGACAACGACGACCGGCAGTTCATGCTGGCCTTCAGCTCGGCCCGTGCCGTGCGCGATTCGGTACAGCTCGAGGCCGACCCCGCCGCGACCTCTGCCGTCGCGCAGCCGGTGACCTCGGTGCTCCAGCAGGTCGTGTCCGGTGACTTCGCCGGCCTCATCGTCGACAACGCCTCCGCCCCGCATCGCGTGGTGTTCCCCACCGATCTGCTGCAGAAGACGCTCGAGCAGGCTGACGTCGACATGACGGTCAAGAGCATCCTCGCCGCTCCGCGCGAGCAGGACTCGACGCTCAAGGTCGGCGAAGCGCTCGCGGTGAAGCGCATGTGGGTCGCCGTGAACGAGGGTGACGGCAGCGGCCAGGCCGGTATCGCCGAGGCGCAGACCACCGACGGGCGCCGCTTCCTGCAGCTGTTCTCCCACCCCCTCGAGGTGATCGCCCTGGGCCGCGGCGACCGTCCGCTCCCGTTCGAGCCGGAGCAGCTGGCGAAGGTCCTGTCGAGCCATTCCGACATGGCGGGCGTGATCGTGGACTCCGCGGGTCCGTCGATCGTCGTCGAGCGGGATGCGCTCACCCCGGTTCTCGCGCTGGCTGTCGCCCTCGGCGACTGAGCGGTACCGGAGCCCGTTGCCCCTACCGGCGCGGGGTTCCGTCGGTCGGGGCATCGCTCTAGGGTCGGAGCATGGCCTCAGAACGTGTGACCCTGACCATCGCCGACTCCGACGGAGAGCGCGATGTGGCCCTCTCGAGCCCGAACCGGGTGGTGTGGCCCGACCTCGGCATCACGAAAGCGGAGCTGGCCGAGTACGCCCAGCTCGTCGCGGTTCCCTTCCTCGCGGCCAACGGCAACCGTCCGGTGTCGCTCGAGCGCTTCCGCGACGGCGTCGGCGCGTCCGACGGACCGCGCGCCGAGGGCTTCTTCTCGAAGAACCCGCCCAAGGGGACGCCCGACTTCGTCGACGCCGTCACCGTCACGTACAACAGCGGACGTCAGCATCCGCAGATCGTGCTCAACCGGGCGAGCGCGATCGTCTGGGCCGTGCAGATGAACACGATCGTGTTCCACCCCTGGGCGTCGCTGGCCACCGACGCCGACAACCCCGTCGAACTGCGCATCGACCTCGACCCGCAGCCGGGTACGGACTTCGCGGATGCCGTGACCGCCGCGCACACGCTGCGGGAGGTGCTGCGCGAGGCGGGGCTCGAGGCGTTCGCCAAGACCAGCGGCAACCGGGGACTGCATGTGTTCGCGCCCATCGAGCCGACCCACGAGTTCCTGGACGTGCGGCACGGCGTGATCGCGGCCGGGCGCGAACTGGAGCGACGGATGCCGGAGCAGGTCACGACGAACTGGTGGAAGGAGGAGCGCGGGGAGAGGATCTTCGTCGACTTCAACCAGGCCAACCGCGACCGGACGATGGCCGGCGCCTACAGCCCGCGCGCGCTGCCGGGGGCGACGGTCTCGACGCCGGTGCAGTGGGACGAGCTCGACGGCTTGGATCCGCGCACGTTCACGGTGCGCAGCATCCCGAAGCGCCTCGAGGAGGTCGGTGACCCTTGGGCGACGATGCAGGATTCGCCCGGCCGCATCGACACCCTGCTGGAGTGGTGGGAGCGCGACAGGGAGAACGGACTGGGAGAGATGCCGTTCCCGCCCGAGTTCCCGAAGATGCCGGGGGAGCCGCCCCGCGTGCAGCCGAGCAAGAAGGTCGCCGCCAACTGGGACGAAGACGGTGCTCCTGCCGAGAAGGACTGAGTCGGCGCGAACCCGTCAGCGGAGGACGTCGGCGAGGTCGTAGCCGGCGACCGTGTCGAGCTGGTCGTAGGTGCAGGAGCGGGCGTCGCGATCGGGCCGCCACCGCTCGAACTGCACCGTGTGGCGGAAACGGGCGCCTTCGAGCTGGTCGTAGCGCACCTCGAGCACCCGCTCGGGACGCAGCCGCACGAACGAGACGTCCTTGCCGCCGCTGAACCTCGACCGCTCGCCTTCTGCGGTCACCGCTTCACCGCTGTCGTCGCGCTCGACCAGGGGAGCGAGCTCCTCGACGAGTTCCTGCCGCCGCGCGTCGCTCCAGGCGGCCACGCCGCCGACCTGCCGCAGCACCCCGTCGTCGCCGTACAGACCGACCAGGAGCGAACCGACGCCGGATCCGGACTTGTGGATGCGGTAGCCGAGCGCCACCACATCGGCCGTCCGGGCGTGCTTGATCTTGAACAGCGTCCGCTTCCCCGGCGCATACGGCTGGTCGAGGGGCTTGGCGACGACCCCGTCGAGTCCTGCGCCTTCGAACTCGGCGAGCCAGCGGACGGCCGCGTCGCGGTCTCGGGTCGTGCGGGTGATGTGCAGCGGATGGTCGACACCATCCATGAGCGTCTCGAGGCGGGCTCGTCGGGTCTCGAAGGGCTGCGTCAGCAGATCGTCGTCGCCGAGGGCGAGCAGATCGAAGGCGATGAACATCGCCGGCGTCTCCGCCGCAAGCTTCGCGACGCGGGAGGCCGCCGGGTGGATGCGCTGGCTCAGCGCCTCCCAGTCGAGGCGCTGCGAGCCGAGTGGTCCGGTGGCGACGACGATCTCCCCGTCGAGCAGGCACGGTCCGGGCAGCAGCTCGGGGATCGCCTCGACCAGCTCGGGGAAGTACCGTGTCAGCGGCTTCGCGCCCCGGGACCCGATCTCCACGGTCTCGCCGTCCCAGGCGATGAGGCCGCGGAAGCCGTCCCACTTGGGTTCGAACAGGAGCCCACCGGAGGTTTTCGCCGGGTCCGGAACCGCCGGCACCGCTTTGGCGAGCATCGGCGCGGGGATCTCGTAGCGCATGGTCCCATCCTGGCCGCGGGTCATCGATTCCGGTACCCCGGCGTCGCCGCCGATCGAGCGTCAGCCGAACACGTCGTCGAGCCCGGCCGGCATCCCGGCGTCGTGCAGCACGGTGCGGGCCGCGTGCCAGCCTGCCATGCCGTTCACCGCGGGGCCGGGCGGAGTCGATGCCGACGCCAGGTACACCCCGCGCATCGGGGTGCGCCAGGGCGCCGGAGACAGCACGGGGCGCCGCACCGCCTGCCGGATGTCGAACGCGCCGCCGGAGATGTCTCCGCCGATCTCCCCGGGGTTGATGGCCTCCCGAGACGACGCAGGAACCGCGTGATGAGCGAGGATCAAGTCCCGGAAGCCGGGCGCGTAGCGCTCCACCTGCGCCGTGATGAGCTCGGTGGGGTCGAGGTCGGAGCCTTTCGGCACATGGATGTATGCCCACAGGACGGCTTTGCCCTCGGGCGCGCGCGTCGGGTCGAAGACGGAGGGCTGCACGGCGAGCACATAGGGGCGTTCGCTCACACGCCCGGCGGCCACGGCGTTCTCGCTCGCCCACACTTCGTCGCGGGTGCCGCCGAGGTGCACGGTCACGGCGTTCCGCACCTCCGGGTTCGACCAGGGGATGGGGCCGTCGAGCGCGAAGTCCACCTTGGCCGCGGCGGCGCCGTAGCGGTACCCGCGGAGCGCTCTGGCATATCCGGTCGGCACGTCGGGGTGGGTGAGCGCGAGCCGGGGCGAGGTGTTCAAGAGGAGAACATCCCCGCGGGAAGGGTCGCCGGCGTCGAGGGTGCGCAGGTCGTTCACACGCGCGCCGGTCTCGACCGTTCCGCCGTGCGCCTCGAGGTCGGCCACCAGGGCATCGGCGATGGTCTGCGAACCGCCGCGGGGGTAGGGCCAGCCTCCTGCGTGCGCGAGAGCGGCGAGGAGCAGCCCTGCCGCTGCCCCGGCAAGGGTCGGCTGCGGGGAGTTCGCGTGAGCGACCACGCCTGACATCAGCGCGGCGGCCTCCTCGGTCCGGAACGCCGTGCGGGCGAGAGGGGTGCCCTGGTCGAGCATCCGGATCGCGTAGCGCGCCGCGGTGACGGGGTCCGCGGGTATCCGGAGGAGCTGATTGCCGGTGAAATCCGTCACCCCTTCGATGTGGGTGCTGAGCGGGCGCAGGCGGGCCAGCCAGGCGTCGCGGTCGACTCCCAGGGTCGCGGCGGTGCGCTCGATGTCCCGCCAGGCGACGGCCGCGCGGCCGCCGTCGAGGGGGTGGGCGAACGAGATGTCGGGGCGGATCCACTCGATGCGCTCGTCGAGCCGGAAGGCGCGGAAGAACGGCGAGGAGACCGCCGCCGGATGCACGGCGGAGCACACGTCGTGGCGGAAGCCCGGAAGCGTCCCTGTCTGGGTGCGCAGTCCACCGCCGATCGTGTCGGCGGCCTCGAGAACGCGGACCTCATAGCCGGTGCGGGCGAGTGCCACCCCGGCGGCGAGGCCGTTGGGTCCGGATCCGATGATCGTCGCGCGTGCCATGCGGCCAGTCTCGCACGGGCAGAGTGGTCGAAAGAGGGGGTTGCGGCGTGCGATCCTGGAACAAATGAAAGAAGTACAAGGGCCGACCCCCGCAGGCACCTCCCGTCCATACCGTTCGCTCCAGGAAGCGCTGCGCGCGCACCGCATCGACCCGTCGAACCACGCGTTCATCGCGGAGATCACCCAGACGATCGGAATCAGCTCGTTCATCGACCGTGGTCGCTACATCGAGGCCATCCGTCGTGGGGAGGGCGCCGCGCTGCACATCGGACGCACCTACACGAACGGCTTCACCGAGGACGAACGACTCGTCGTCGGTTCCGCTCCGCTTCGTCTGCAGCCGAGCGAGGGTCGCGCGCCCTACTTCTACGTCAGCCACCCGAGCGAGTTCATCCCGCTGACCCCGCCGCGCGCGGCCAAGCGCACGACGACTCCTCGCGTTTCCGCGCCCCGCGCCGGGAAGGCGCCGAAGCCGGTCGAGGAGCGCGAGTACGGCGTGTGCGACGTGTGCTTCATGGTGAAGACCCCCGCCGGCGGCTGCGGCTGCGACTGACGGTGAGCGCCGGCACGCAGGGTCCGCTCGAGCGACCGGTGGTCCGCGTAGCCGATCTCACCGGTCCGGATGCGATCGAGGTCGGTTCCGCGGTGCGGGCGTATCTGCTGCAGACCGAGCTCGAGAAGCACCAGCAGGAAGGGGCCGTTCCGGACCCTGCTGCCCCTCTCCCGGAACGCTATCGCCGTGAGGTCGAGGACCCCTCCGCCGCCTACGCCGGATATCGGGTGCTGATCGCGCAGCTCGCGGAACGCGTCGTCGGTGTGGTCGTGCTCACCTCGCGGGACGGGATCGCGGAGATCAAACGTCTCTGGGCGGTTCCTGCAGCCCGCGGCCGCGGTGTGGGTTCGGCGTTGCTCGACAGTGCCGTGCACGCGGCGGCCGAATCAGGCGCGACCGAAGTTCGGCTGTCCGTCTGGGACTGGCGACAGGGTGCTCTGCGCCTCTACGAATCGCGCGGCTTCGAGCGCGTGCCGTCCTGGGACGACCGGGAGCGGCTCGTGTGCATGGTGCGCCCGGTCTGATTCGGCTGCGAGCCCCGCGCCCGCCACCGACGCGAGCGCCGGCTCACGGCAGGAGTTGCGACAGGCGATAGCGGCCGGGGGTCATCCCCACGAGCGGGGTGAACTGCTCGATGAACTGGCTGGTCGTCGCCCACCCGCACGCGGCAGCCGTGTCGGTCACCGAGGTGCCGTCGGCGAGCAGGACGAGCGCCCGGTGCACGCGCAGCTGGAGACGCCACTGCCGATATCCCATGCCGGTCTCCTGTGGGAACAGCCGGCTCAGCGTCCGCTCGGTCGTGCCGGTGCGCGCGCTGAGCTCGCCGAGACTCACCGGCAGGGCGAGGTCGTCTTCGACGATGCGGGCCGCGCGACGCAGACGCGGATCCTGGGGTTCGGGCAGGTGCAGCGGCTGTTCCGGCGCGGTGATCGCCTCATCGACGATCACACGGCGCAGGTGGTCCAGCGCGCTCGCGGCGCGTGAGCGGTCGGACGTCATCGCCAGCACGGCCTCGCGGGCGAGCGGCGTCGCGACGAGCACGGCGGGGGAGGTGGGCAACAGGGAGGCCAGCTCATCGGTCAGGTGGACGATGCGCATGTCCGTGCGTCCGTGCGCCCGATGACGATGCTCGGCGCCGGCGGGCACCCATGCCATGCGCGTCGACGGCGCGATCCAGGCGCCTTCGTCGGTGAGCAGCGACAACACTCCTGAGGCCGCGTGCACCAGGTGCCCGAGCGGGTGCGCGTGGCGCGGCGACGTCTCCGCGTGCGCGAAGCGGTAGGCACCCTCCATCGGAAGGGTTTCGAGGGAATCGAAGTCGACGAGCTTCAGATCGACCAGTCGAGAGGATTGGCGAGTATTCGACATCGAGATGTAGTTTACGTGTTTCCTGATGGGTGGGCCGGATGCTGGACTCGAGGCATGACCACGATGCAGGAGCCGTTCGATACCGCCCCGACCCCGCTGACCACGCCGTCCGTTCGCCGCGGTGGCGTCCTCACCGGGATCTATGTGGGCATCGGTCTGCTGATGATCGCGCTGAACCTGCGCATGGGCGTCGCGTCGGTCGGACCGGTGCTCCCCGCGATCGAGCACGACCTCGGCATCCCCGCGGCGGCGGCCGGACTCCTGACCACGATCCCCGTGTTCGCGTTCGGTGCGTTCGCGTTCCTCACCCCGACGCTGACGCGCTGGATCGGACTGCATCGGCTGCTCGCGCTGACGATGGTGGTCGTGGCACTCGGCATCGGCATTCGCCTCCTTCCCTCTCCGCTGGCGCTCTTCGGCGGCACGGTGCTGGTCGGGGCGGGCATCGCGGTCGCCAACGTCTGCATGCCCGCCGTGATCAAGCAGGACTTCGCGCACCGTCTCGGCCTGATGATGGGGCTGTACTCGACGGCGCTGTTCCTCGGTGCCGCGGCGGCCGCCGCCCTGACCGTGCCGTTCATGACCGCGCTCGACGGATCGTGGCGGGGTGCTCTGGCGATCTGGGCGATTCCCGCCGTGCTGGCTCTGCTCATCTGGCTGCCCCGGGCGATGCGCGCGATCACCGGTTCAGCGACCGCGCCCGGTGCCCCCGTCGACGCGATCGTGGAACCACGGGACGAGCCGCGGATGTCTGCGCTGCTGCGCGACCCCGTCGCGTGGGCGGTGACGGGATTCATGGGCTTGCAGAGCCTGAGCTACTACGCGGCCCTGACCTGGATCCCGACGATCCTGCAGGACGCTGGCGTGCCGGTGTCCGATGCCGGCCTGCTGCTGTCGTACTCGAGCCTTCCCGGTATCGCGGCGGCGCTGCTCGTGCCGACGATGTTGCGCCGCATCCGACCGACGTGGCTTCCCGTCGTGCTCTCCGCACTCCTGTGCGCAGCCGGGCTGATCGGTCTTCTCGTCGCGCCGGGAGGAGCTGCGCCCTGGGTATGGATGACGCTGCTCGGGCTCGGACAGGGAGCGGCCATCGCCCTCTCGCTGACGTACATCGTGCTCCGCGCGGCCGATGCAAGGCACACGGCGCATCTGTCGACCATGGCGCAGGGGATCGGCTATCTGCTGGCGGGTCTCGGTCCGATCGGCCTCGGCACCCTGCACGCCGCTGTCGGGGGATGGGCCATTCCTGTCGCGGCGCTGGTCCTGCTTCTCGGCGTGCAGGCCGTGGCCGGGGCAGCGGCGAGCCGGGAGCGCCACGTGCGCGCTGGCCGTCGGTGATCCGGCCCGCAGGGTCGCGTCTCAGGCGAACGCGCTCATCCCGGTGATGTCACGCCCGAGCAGCAGCGCCTGCACGCTCTCCGTGCCCTCGTAGGTGTGAATGGCCTCGATATCGGCCATGTGCTGGATGACGCCGTTCTCGAGCAGGATGCCGTTGCCGCCGAGCAGGTCGCGGGCGGTCGAGGCGATGCGTCGCGCGGCGCGCGTGTTGTGGAACTTCGCGAGCGACGCCTGGGTCGGGCGCAGCTCGCCCGCGTTCTCGAGGTCGGCCATCCGCCGGCAGTACAGCTGCATGGCGGTGAGGTCTTCGAGCATGTGGGTGAGGCGCTCCTGCACCATCTGGAACTTCGCGAGCGGCTTGCCGAACTGCACGCGCTGGGTCGCGTAGGCGAGTGAGGCCTCGTAGCAGGCGGTCGCGTGTCCGAGCGCCGACCAGGCGACGCCGGAGCGGGTCGCGTACAGCACCGTCGAGGCGTCCTTGAAGCTCTTCGTCCCGGGCAGCACGGCGTCGAGCGGCACGCGCACGTCATCCAGGACGATGTGGGCCTGGTGGATCGCCCGCAGCGAGGCTTTACCGCGGATCACGCTGCCCGTATAACCCGGGGTGTCCTGCTCGACGAGGAAGCAGCGAACCGCGCCGTGCTCGTCGGCGCCCTCGTCGTCGATCCGCGCCCACACGAACGTGATGCCGCCGGACGCGCCGTTGCCGATCCACTTCTTCGCGCCGCGGATGACCCACGAGTCGCCGTCGCGGCGGGCGACGGTCTCGAGGGAGACGGAGTCCGAGCCGTGGTCGGGCTCGGTCAGCGCGAAGGATCCGAGGACCGAGCCGTCGGCGAGAGCGGTCAGCCACCTCTCCTGCTGATCCGGGGAGCCAAACAGGGCGAGGGTGCGGAGGGCGAGCCCGCCCTGCACGGCGAGGATCGTGCCCAGTGAGCCGTCGCCGCGGGAGATCTCCATGTTGACGAGCCCGGCGGCCAGTGGCGACAGGCTCGTGAGTGAAGGGTGCTGGACGCCGTCGACGACGAGGTCCATCTCGCCCATCCGACGGGCCGCCTCCAGCGGGTACTCCGCGCGGTCCCAGGCATCCGCCATCTGCGGGGCGACCTCGTCGACGTACGACTTCGCCCGGTCCCACGCCTCGCGGTCGGCGGCGGAGACGTCGGTGAAGACGGCGTAGTAGTCGCTGTCCTGACGTGCGGTGATGTCGTACGACGAGACGCGCTCGCCGGGGAACGGGGTGGCTGCATCGCTCATGGGGCTCCTTCGTGGACCTGAGTATCGTACTCCTCGATACTCGGTTCCACGACCCTCGAGCGGCTAGTCGAGCTCCGACTGCAGGCGGCGGCTGACCTCGGCGATCGGCATCGAGCGCGGGAACACCGCGACGACCATGTCGTCCGGGGCGGTGGCGGCTTCGCCGGCCACACCGTAGCGGCGGCGTACGTCGGCCAGTGCCGTCTGCAGAGTCGACAGCGGCACCTTCTTGCGCCCGCGCAGCAGCTGGCGCAGCACGTGGTTGTGCACGGCGGTCACGAGGGCGGCGAAGCCCACGGCATCCAGCGGGTCGACGCCGGGAAGTGCGCCGCGCAGGTACTCGTCGAACAGGCGCTCATAGCGGAAGACCGTGATGATCTCGCGTTCGCGCAGCACGGGCACCTCACGCACGATCTGGTAGCGACGGCGGGCGAGCTCGGGGTCGTGCGCGAAATGCGCGAAGACCGACTCGGATGCCGCGCACACCGCGCCCCACGGGTCGTCGTGCCCCTCGTCGAGGAACTCCCTGAGCTGCTCGAGGAGCACCTCGTGGTCGGCGAACACCACGTCTTCCTTTCCGCCGAACTGGCGGAAGAAGGTCGAGCGCGAGACGCCGGCGGCCTTGGCGATCTGTTCCACCGAGGTCTGGTCGAACCCCTGGGCGCTGAAGAGTTCGAGCGCTGCGGCCACGACGCCGGTGCGCAGTTCTGCGGATTCGTGCATGGCGAAAGCCTAGACCTCGGCGGGCGGAGACGCCGAGGTGAGGCCGTCATACTGGGAGCGTGAGTGAGCGCGGGATTGCGGCCGGATGGTTCGAGACGCGCCGTCGCGGCACTCTGCGGTGGTGGGACGGCTCGCGCTGGACCGAGCACATCGCGGTGCGAGGGCGGACGACCACGCTGGCGGTGGAGAGCGCGACCGTGCGCAGACAGCTCCTCGTCACCGAACTCGTGCTCGTGGCTGTCCTCGTCGGCTCGATCCTGATCGCCCTGTGGGGCTCGCTGCCGGTGCTCGTGGTGAGACCCGTGGTCGTCGCCGTCGGTGCGGCCCTCGTCGTCGTCCCGCTCGTGATCTCGCGACAGCTCCGTCTTGCCGCGCTGCCGGCGAGGCGCTGGGGTGTGCCGACGCTCCGCTGACCCGGCGTTGCCGCTGCCGCAGGAGCGTCCAGGCCGAGGTAGTAGGCTGTGGGACTGGTCGATGTCTCGACATCGAGAGAATTACCAGACAGCAGCCCAGTGAAGGAACCACAGTGGATCTGTACGAGTACCAGGCACGAGACGTTTTCGAAAAGTACGGAGTGCCGGTCCTCGCCGGCATCGTCGCGGACACCCCTGAAGAGGTGAGGGCGGCCGCCGAGAAGATCGGCGGAGTGGTCGTCGTCAAGGCTCAGGTCAAGACCGGCGGCCGTGGCAAGGCGGGCGGCGTCAAGGTCGCCAAGACCCCCGACGAGGCGTACGAAGCAGCGAAGGCCATTCTCGGCCTCGACATCAAGGGCCACGTCGTCAAGCGCGTCATGGTCGCGCAGGGTGCGCGCATCGCCGAGGAGTTCTACTTCTCCGTGCTGCTCGACCGCGCCAACCGCTCCTACCTGAGCCTCTGCTCGGTCGAGGGTGGCATGGAGATCGAAGAGCTCGCGGTGGAGCGTCCCGAGGCGCTCGCGCGCGTCGAGGTCAACCCGCTCACGGGCATCGACAAGGAGAAGGCCGTCGAGATCGCTCGCGCGGCGAACTTCCCCGAAGACCTCGTCGAGAAGGTCTCCGACGTATTCGTCAAGCTCTTCGACGTCTACAAGGGCGAGGACGCGACGCTCGTCGAGGTCAACCCGCTGGTCCGCACCGAAGAGGGCGACATCATCGCGCTCGACGGCAAGGTCACGCTCGACGACAACGCCTCCGAGATCCGTCACCCCGAGCACGAGGCGCTCGAGGACAAGGACGCCGCAGACCCGCTCGAGGCCAAGGCCAAGCAGTCGGGCCTCAACTACGTGAAGCTCGACGGCGAGGTCGGCATCATCGGCAACGGCGCAGGGCTCGTCATGTCCACGCTCGACGTGGTCGCCTACGCGGGCGAGAACCACAACGGCGTGAAGCCGGCCAACTTCCTCGACATCGGCGGCGGCGCATCGGCCGAGGTCATGGCCGCAGGCCTCGACGTCATCCTCGGCGACCCGCAGGTCAAGAGTGTGTTCGTCAACGTGTTCGGTGGCATCACGGCGTGCGACGCCGTCGCCAACGGCATCAAGGGTGCCCTCGAGACGCTGGGCGCCACGGCCTCCAAGCCGCTCGTCGTGCGCCTCGACGGCAACCGCGTCGACGAGGGTCGCGCGATCCTCGCCGAGTACGCGCACCCGCTCGTGACCCTGGCCGCCACGATGGACGAGGGCGCCGACAAGGCCGCCGAGCTCGCCAACGCCTGAGACTGAAGGACTAGAAGAATGTCGATCTACCTCAACAAGGACTCCAAGGTCATCGTCCAGGGCATCACCGGCGGCGAGGGCACCAAGCACACCGCGCTGATGCTCAAGGCCGGCACCCAGGTCGTCGGCGGCGTGAACGCCCGCAAGGCCGGCACCACGGTCGCCCACACCGACAAGGACGGCACCGCCGTCGAGCTGCCCGTCTTCGCCTCGGTCGCCGAGGCCATGAAGGAGACCGGCGCCGACGTGTCGATCGCCTTCGTGCCGGGTGCGTTCACGAAGGACGCGATGATCGAGGCCATCGACGCCGAGATCCCGCTGCTCGTCGTCATCACCGAGGGCGTGCCCGTCGGCGACTCGGCCGAGGCCTGGGCTTACGCGCAGAGCAAGGGCAACAAGACCCGCATCATCGGCCCGAACTGCCCCGGCATCATCACGCCGGGCGAGGCGCTCGTCGGCATCACGCCCGCGAACATCACGGGCAAGGGACCGATCGGCCTCGTGTCGAAGTCGGGCACCCTCACCTACCAGATGATGTTCGAGCTGCGCGACCTGGGCTTCTCGACCGCCATCGGCATCGGCGGCGACCCGGTCATCGGCACCACGCACATCGACGCGCTCGCCGCGTTCGAGGCCGACCCCGAGACCAAGGCCATCGTCATGATCGGCGAGATCGGCGGCGACGCCGAGGAGCGTGCGGCCGATTACATCAAGGCGAACGTCACCAAGCCGGTCGTCGGCTACGTCGCGGGCTTCACGGCTCCCGAGGGCAAGACCATGGGCCACGCCGGTGCGATCGTCTCCGGCTCGGCCGGAACCGCTCAGGCCAAGAAGGAGGCCCTCGAGGCCGCCGGGGTCAAGGTCGGCAAGACGCCGTCCGAGACGGCAGACCTGATGCGCGCGATCATCGAGTCGCTCTGATCTGAGTTACGCTTGATCTGAAGGCCCTGGACTCCACTCCGGGGCCTTCTTTCATGCCCGGGTCCCCGGTCATGCGCGGTTCCGGGAGTGAGAGCACAGCCGCCCCGACGGCCGACCCGCGCGCCTCACCCTGCGCGTGACACCGGTAGGCTGGTTGGGCGGTCCTGTCGAGCGGCGCCATCTTCGCGTCCCGGGGACCGCATTTCCATGTCTGGGGAGGACAAAATGGGTTATTTCGACGCGCCCGCGCACAGCGGATCTGATCGGGGGATCGGCCGACGCACGGCGCTCAAGGCGGCCGCATGGTCGCTGCCTGTCGTCGCTGTCGCCGTCGCTACACCGTTGGCCGCGGCGTCGGTCGGGCGGGCCGACGAGTGCGTCGTCGTGCCGGTCGGTGCGTTCCAGATCGCCGGCAACACCTTGAGCAGCAACGGCGCCCTGGGAACTTCGCCGACTGCCGACGGCAACTTCGGCACGGGGTGGACCCCGGCGAAGGCGCCGAGTGGCAACTGGTCCGAGGGATTCGTGCAGACCGATCACGCGGTCGCACCTGCGCCCGCCAGCTGGTGGCAGGGCGGCGGCGATGTCAGCGGTGCGGGCTTCCTGTCGCTCGACGACAACAACAACACCGACGCCGCTCCCGAGATCGCCACGACCGTGACCCTGCAGTTCGCCGTCCAGGTGACCTCGGGGACGGGGTACCAGTTCGCGTTGCCGATCTACACGGCGGCGAGCTACCTCGGCACCCAATACCTCGACGTGTCGATCTCAGGTGCAGGAGTGGCGCTCGACGGTGTTGTGCAGGGCTTCGCCGGGACGAAGTCGATCTCCATCGAGCCCGCCGGAGTCAGCGGATATGCGCCGTTGGCGGCATCGCAGTCGCCGGTCGTGTCGTTCACGCCGTCTGCCTCGGGAGTCGTGCTGTTCACGTACACCTTCACGCTCGCCTACGTCAGCGGCGGACAGCGACAGAACGCCGACATGATGGTCCAGGCTCCTCAGTCGCTCGCCTGCATCTGAGGCTCATCGTCCGCGTCGCATCGACACGAAAGGTCGCATCGACACGAAAGAGGGGCGGATGCCGCAGCATCCGCCCCTCTCGTGCAGCCTCGGGTCAGATCCCGACGCCGAAGAGCGCCTCGATGGGCCCCCGGGCGAAGAAGATGAGGAAGCCGGCGCCGACGACCCACAACAGCGGGCTGATGGTCTTGGCCTTACCGGAGAAGGCGTGGATGAGCACCCAGCTCACGAAGCCCGCGCCGATGCCGTTCGCGATCGAGTAGGTCAGCGGCATGACTGAGACGGTGAGGAACACCGGCAGCAGCACGCGGAAGTCGCTGAAGTCGATGAAGCGGATCTGCGCCATCATCATGGCTCCGACGATGATCAGCGCGGCGGCGGCGATCTCGGTCGGGACGATCGAGGTGAGCGGGGTCAGGAACATCGCGATGAGGAACACGATGCCGGTCACGACGTTCGCGAGACCCGTGCGCGCGCCCTCGCCGATGCCGGCACCCGACTCGATGAAGACCGTGCTCGACGACGACGAGGTCGCGCCACCGGCGATCGCACCGACACCCTCGACGACCAGCGCGGACTTGATGCGCGGGAAGTCGCCGTTGTCGTCGGCGAGGTTCGCCTCTTTCGCGAGGCCGGTCATGGTGCCCATGGCGTCGAAGAAGTTGGTGAACAGCAGGGTGAAGACGATCATCACGATCGCCACGAGGCTGACCTTGCTCAGGTCGAAGCTGAAGTCGACCGCGCCGATCAGGCTGAGGTCGGGGATGCCCACGGGGGAGCCGTTCAGCGCCGGGACGGTGAGTCCCCATCCGCCGGGGTTGACCACGTTGCCCTCGTCGTCGAAGCCGCGGGCTCCGATGTGCCAGATGGCCTCGACGATCACGGCGAGCACGGTGCCGCCGATGAGGCCGATCAGCATGCCGCCCTTGATCTTGAGGGCGACGAGGATGCCGGTGAGCAGGAGCGTGATCACGAAGAGCAGCGTCGGCACGGTCGCGACCGAGCCGTTGACACCGAGACCCACGGGCGGCGACGAGGAGCCGGTCGCGGTCACGAAGCCCGAGTTGACGAAGCCGATGAAGGCGATGAACAGGCCGATGCCGACCGTGATCGCGATCTTCAGCTGGAACGGCACGGCGTCGAAGATCGCCTTCCGCAGCCCGGTGGCGGCGAGCAGCACGATGACGACACCGTTGATCATCACGAGCGCCATGGCCTCGGGCCAGGTCACCTGGCCGACGACCGAGAACGCGACGAAGGCGTTGATGCCGAGGCCGGCGGCGAAGCCGAAGGGGAGACGCGTGACGAGTCCGAACAGGATCGTCATCACACCGGCGGTCAGCGCGGTGGCCGCTCCCACGGCATTGAACTCGAGCATGTTCCCGGCGACGTCGGGCTTGCCGGACAGGATGATCGGGTTCAGGATCACGATGTAGGCCATCGTGACGAACGTCACCAGACCCCCTCGGATCTCGGTGCCGATCGTGGATCCGCGCTTGCTGATCTCGAAGAAGCGGTCCAGGGAGTTCTTGGGCTCGGTGGGTGCCGGGGCGGGCGGGGCAGTTGTCATCGGGAAACCTCCGGAGAAACGCTATCGTGTCGCCGACCCCACGCGCGCCCCCAGGGCTTCGTCGGCAACTCGTCGTAGTCTCGAAACGCTATGCAACGCCTCCTCGTCGCGCTCCTCGCCGCCTTCGACGCCGCCATCGCCGCGGCGGTCGGCCTCGTCGTGCTGCTCGCGCCGTTGACCCTGCTGTGGACCGTCGCCTTCGGGATCACAGCCGACTGGGGCGCGCTCTGGCCCCTCACCGGCACGCTCTGGGAGTTCGGTCACGGAGTTCCGTTGACGATCACGATCCCGGATGCGCTCCTCGTGGCGCTCGCGATCCCACCGGCGGCAGCGAACTTCGTCGTGTCGATCACACCGCTCGCCTTCCTGGTGTTCACGCTGCTCTTCGCAGCGCGTTCGGGCAGCCGAGCGGCGAAGGCCGGCGCGTGGCTGCTCGGATCGCTCACCGGAGCCGCCGTGTTCACCCTGATCTCCGTCGGCGTCGCGTTGACGGCACGACTCGACGCGGCGCAGACGCCGTTCGCGCCGGCGATCATCCTCCCCGCCGCGGTCTACCTCGTCGGTGTGCTCTGCGGTTCGGTGCGCATCGCGTGGGAAGACGGCGACGGCGGCATCCTCGACCGACTGCACGACTGGTTCGACGCCCGAGAGGACTGGGCGCCCGTTCCCGCGGCGATCGTGCGCGGCGCGGCCTTCGCGCTCGTCGGGGTGGCCGGCGCGTCCGCCCTCGCGCTGGCCGTCACCACGCTGCTCCGCGGGGGAGAGGTCGTGGCGCTGTTCCAGGCCGCCAGGGTCGACGCGCTCGGTGCGACGGTGATGACCCTCGGTCAGCTCGCCTACCTGCCGACCATGCTCGTGTGGACGGCGGCCTGGCTCGCCGGTCCCGGATTCGCGGTCGGTGCCGGCACAGCGGTGTCGCCCGCGGGCACACAGCTCGGCGTCGTCCCCGGCATCCCCGTGTTCGGGCTGCTGCCGGAGAACAGCTCGATCTGGATGCTGATCGTCGTGCTCATCCCCATCGCCGCCGGTGCGTTCGCGGGCTGGGCGGTCCGCTCGCGCCTCGTGTGGGAGGGCACGCCCCTCGGGATGCTGCAGCGCGCGGTGATCGCCGTCGGGATCGCGGGCCTGAGCGCCGGGGTCGGCGGGCTCGCGGCCGCTCTCGCGAACGGCTCGATGGGTCCGGGGCGGCTGGCCGTCGTCGGACCGGCCGTCTATCCGTTCGCCCTCGCGCTCGGCGCAGAGGTGCTCGTGGGCGCGGCCATCCTGCTGCTGTCTCCGCGGAACCGCGATGAGCTCGCCGAGGAGCGCACCGACCGGTGGATCGCCGAGATGACGGAGCTCGACCCGAATGCTGTCGTCGTCGCCGGCGCGGGAGCGGCATCCGCTGTGCCCTTCACGGACGTGTCAGCCGCCGACGACACGGCGCCGCTCGATGACGTGCGCGGGTTCCTCGCACCGCCGCGCGATCCGGCGAAACCGCGCGACTGACGGCGGGGTCCGGTCGGCCCCGGACACCGGGCGGGAGCAGTATGCACACCCCGGTAGACTGGGCGCGTGCTCACGGTCGCCGTTCTCATCTCGGGCACCGGCTCGAACCTTCGCGCCCTCCTCGAGGCCGCTCGTCATCCCGATTTCCCCGCCAGGGTGATCGTCGTGGGTGCTGACCGCGAAGCCGACGGGCTGGCCCACGCCGAGGAGTTCGGCATCCCCAGCTTCACCGTGCCGTGGCACGAGCACGAGAGCCGCGAGGCCTGGGGTGACGAGCTCGGACGCCAGCTCGCGGTCTGGAATCCCGACCTCGTCGTGCTCTCCGGACTCATGCGTCTGCTGCCCGCGTCGCTCGTCGCGCGGTACACACCGCGCCTCATCAACACCCACCCCGCGTTCCTGCCGGAGTTCCCCGGAGCGCACGGCGTCCGCGATGCGCTCGCCGCCGGCGTCTCCGAGACCGGTGCCAGCGTGATCGTCGTCGACGACGGCGTCGATACCGGGCCGATCCTCGCCCAGGAGCGCATCCCGGTGCTCGACGGCGACACCGAGCACAGCCTGCACGAGCGCATCAAGCCCGTCGAACGTCGACTGCTCATCGATGTCGTCCGCGGGATCGCCACCGGCGAGCTCACCCTCACGCCTGCTTCCTGACCCCCACCCGACGCCCCCGCACGAAGGAGCCCATCATGGCCGGCCCCCGCCACGACCCCACGCTCTACCGCGATCGCGACACCGTGCCGATCCGGCGCGCGCTCGTCTCGGTGAGCGACAAGACCGACCTGCTCGTCCTCGCCGCGGCTCTCGCCGAGGCCGGGGTGGAGATCGTCTCGACCGGGTCGACCGCCGCGACCATCCGCGATGCCGGCTTCACCGTGACCGACGTCGCGGCCGTCACAGGCGTCGCCGAGATGCTCGACGGTCGCGTCAAGACGCTGCACCCGAAGGTCCACGGCGGCCTGCTGGCCGACCTGCGCCTCGAGGAGCACGAGCGTCAGCTCGAGGAGCTCGACATCGCGCCGTTCGAGCTCGTCGTGGTGAACCTGTACCCGTTCGTCGAGACCGTCGCCTCGGGCGCGGTCGGCGACGACGTGGTCGAGCAGATCGACATCGGCGGACCCGCCATGGTGCGCGCCGCGGCGAAGAACCACGCCAACGTCGCGATCGTCGTGTCGCCGCAGTCCTACCCGGCGATCGTCGAGGCGGTCGCCGCAGGCGGCACCTCGGTCGCGCAGCGCCGCGAGCTCGCCGCCCGCGCGTTCGCGCACACCGCCGCGTACGACACCGCGGTGGCGCAGTGGTTCGCCGAGGGCACGCTCACCGAGCCCGGCGACCTGCCCGCACACCTGACGATCCAGGCCGAGCGCCTCGCGACCCTCCGCTACGGCGAGAACTCGCACCAGCGCGGTGCGATCTACACGCGCGCCGGCGGCCACGGCATCGCCCAGGCCACGCAGCTGCAGGGCAAGGAGATGTCGTACAACAACTACGTCGACGCGGATGCCGCGCTGCGGGCCGCGTACGACATGGTCAAGCCAGCCGTCGCGATCATCAAGCACGCCAACCCGTGCGGCATCGCCACGACCGCCCCGAACGCCCTCGACCCGATCGCCAGCGCCCACCTGCGCGCGCACGAGTGCGACCCGGTCTCCGCCTACGGGGGAGTGATCGCCGCGAACGGCACGGTCACCCTGAAGATGGCCGAGAACCTCAAGGACATCTTCACCGAGGTCATCGTCGCGCCGTCGTTCGAGCCCGCCGCCCTCGAGGTGTTCAAGGCGAAGAAGAACCTTCGCCTGCTGCAGCTGCCGCAGGACTGGCAGCAGGAGCGCATGGACGTGCGCCTGGTCTCGGGTGGACTGCTGCTGCAGGACGCCGACCGCTTCCCGGACGACATCGGTTCCGTCGCGAAGAACTGGGAGCTCGTGTCGGGTGAGCGTCCGAGCGACGAGGAGATGGAGAATCTCATCTTCGCGTGGAAGGCCTGCCGTGCCGTCAAGTCGAACGCCATCGTGCTCGCGAAGGACAACGCCACGGTCGGCGTCGGCATGGGCCAGGTCAACCGCGTCGACTCGTGCCGCCTCGCGGTCGAGCGCGCCGGCGACCGTGCTGCCGGTTCGGTCGCCTCGTCGGATGCGTTCTTCCCGTTCGCCGACGGCGCCCAGGTGCTGATCGACGCCGGCGTCACGGCCATCGTGCAGCCCGGCGGCTCGGTGCGCGACGGCGAGGTCGTGGATGCTGCTCGCAAGGCCGGCGTCACGATGTTCTTCACCGGGGAGCGTCACTTCTTCCACTGAGCGGCCGGCGTCCGCGCCGACACCCCCGCTTCTCGCCGAGACCCCGGCCTGCCGACGTGTGCAGGCCGGGGTCTCGTGGTTGTGTCGGGGTCTCGCGGTTGAGGTGGGGTCAGGGAAACGGGGTCGAACTGCCGTCACAGCGATGTCCGATTTCCGCCAGTCGAGGTCGGTGGTGCGTGGCAGGGTGGAGGCATGAGCTTCCCCGTGATCGACTTCGACGAGCGCTACCGTGCGATCAGCGCGCGCGACACCCGCTTCGACGGGCAGTTCGTGACGGCCGTCCGCTCGACGGGGATCTACTGTCGTCCGAGCTGTCCTGCCCGCACGCCCAAGCCGCAGAACGTGACGTTCTATCCGACGAGCGCCGCCGCACACGAGGCCGGGTACCGCGCGTGCAAGCGCTGCCTCCCCGAAGCCGCCCCCGGGTCTCCGGCATGGGACATCCGCGGCGACGTCGCGGCCAGGGCCATGCGCCTCATCTCCGACGGCGTCGTCGAGCGCGAGGGCGTGCCGGGGCTCGCCGCACGCCTCGGTTATTCGAGCAGGCACCTCACCCGTCTGCTGGCCACAGAGCTCGGCGCCGGGCCGCTCGCCCTCGCCAGGGCGCATCGCGCGCACACGGCGCGGATGCTGCTCGTCGGCACGGACATGCCTATCTCCGACGTCGCCTTCTCGGCCGGCTTCGCCAGCATCCGCCAGTGCAACGACACGATCCGCGAGGTCTTCGGCCTCACCCCCGGCGAGCTCCGGGCGCGTCGACGGCTGCCGGCCTCCGCGGTTCCCGGGGCCATCGACCTGGTCCTGCCGTACCGGGGTCCGCTCGACGCGAGCGGCATCTTCACCTGGATGGCGGCACGCGCCCTGCCGGGCGTCGAAAAGACCACGGCCACGTCGTTCTCCCGGCACCTGCGGATGGCGGGCGGCCCCGCCTGGTTCGAGGTGAGTCAAGATGCGACGGAGCGTCTGCACCTGCGCGCTCGAGTCGCGCGCCTGGGCGACCTGGCCCCGCTGGTATCGACCGTACGACGCGTCTTCGACCTCGACGCCGATCCGCTGGCGATCGACGAGGCGCTCTCCGCACACCCCGAGCTCGCGCCGCTCGTCGCCCGCACACCCGGCATCCGGGTTCCGGGGTCCGCCGACCCGCACGAGATGCTCATCCGCGCCATGGTCGGGCAGCAGATCACCGTGGTCGCCGCCCGCACGGCCCTCATCGCGCTTACCGAGGCACTGGGGGAGCGCACCGCGCAGGGGCTGCTCTTCCCCACGATGACCGCGATCGCCGAGCGCGGCGCCGAGGTGCTGCGCGGACCCGCCGCCCGCATCCGCGCGATCACGGGTGCCGCCGCGGCCCTCGCCGACGGCTCCTTGACGCTCACGGTCGGTGACGACGGTATCGAGCAGCGCGAAGCTCTCCTCGCGATGCCGGGGATCGGCCCGTGGACGGCCGACTACGTGCGCATGCGTGTGCTCGGCGACCCCGACATCCTGCTCCCCGGCGACGTCGCGCTGCGTGCGGGAGCCGCGGCTTCCGGGCTGCCGGGAGAGGCGCGACCGCTCACAGCCTGGGCGGAACGCACCGCCCCCTGGCGCAGCTACCTGAGCGCGCATCTCTGGCGCGCCGCCCCGGTGCGACCGGCAGGGCCCCGGCGCGCGGCATCCGCCGCCCGCGCTGCCACCACAGCTGACACGACATCGAAGGAGACCTCATGACCGCGCTCATCCAGACCATCGAGACCCCGGACGGGGCCTTCACAATCCTCGCCGATGAGCGCCAGCGCGTGCTGTCGTCGGGGTGGACCTCCGACGTCGAGGCGATCCTCACGCGACTGTCTCCGGCGAACCGCCCCGCGGAGCTCCGCGAGGCGGAGACAGACGCTGCGGACGCCGCACTGGCCTTCTACGCGGGCGATCTGTCCGCGATCGACGCGGTCACGGTGAAGCAGTCGGGCACCGTGCTGCAGCTCGCCGGATGGTCGGCGCTGCGGGCGATCGAACCCGGCGCACCGCTCACCTACACCGGATTCGCGGCGCGGCTCGGCAACCCGAACGCCGTGCGCGCGGCCGCCTCGATCTGCGCGCGGAACGCTCCGGCGCTGTTCGTGCCGTGCCACCGCGTGCTGCGCACCGACGGCAGCCTCGGCGGCTTCGCCTGGGGGCTCGACGTGAAGGAGAGCCTGCTCGCGCGCGAGAGCATCGCCGCCTGACCGACTGCACTTCGCCGCGTCACCGATCCCCGGCGGCGCGGCGGATGCGTGCGCGGGCAGGGGGAGAGGGGATCGCCGCGAAAGACGCCGAACAAATCGGGAATGTCTCTTGCTTTCAGCTGGTTCACAGCAATAGGCTGGTGGGCTGTCGCGCCAACCGGACGACACAGCCGAGCCCCTGAGGAGGACACCATGACCACGATCGCCACCGCGCGGATCGCAGCTCTCGGCTCGACCCCGGCGCGTCCGCTCATTTAGAGCCACCCCGCCCTTTCTGCACCGGATGCCGGACTCTGTGAGTCCGCTCTCGCATCCGTCCCCTTCCGCAACCGCATTCCATACGAAACTCGTCTGAGAGACATGTCTTCCTCGCCTTCCGCGCAGAATCCCTCGTCCACCCTGTCCACTCCGGCCGCACTGTGGCGGCTGAAGCCCTTCGTCAAGCCGGTCATCTGGCGGCTCGCCGGCGGTGCTGCCAGCGCGCTCATCGCCGCGATCATCGCGCTGATGATCCCGATCGTCCTCGAGCAGATCATCAGCGGACCGGTCCGCTCCGGTGACTTCAATGCGATCGTCTGGGGCGCGCTCGCCGTCTTCGCGCTCGGCCTGGGCGAGGCGCTCATGGTCTGGCTGCGTCGCCAGTTCGTGCTCAACCCCTCGACCGAGGTCGAGTACAAGATGCGCACCGAGCTGTATTCACGCCTGCAGACGCTGCCGGTGTCCTTCCACGACAGGTGGGGCTCCGGTCAGCTGCTCAGCCGCATGATGCAGGACATCGGCCTCATCCGCCGCTGGCTGGCATTCGGGCTTGTGCTGCTCGTCGTCAACGTCCTCACCATCATCATCGGATCGGTGCTGCTGTTCCGCTGGCACTGGCTGCTCGGCACGATCTTCCTGGTCACGGCGATCCCGCTGTGGATCCGCGGCTACCTGTTCGAGAAGCGCTACGGCGCGCTCACCCGCCGCAGTCAGGACCAGGCCGGCGACCTCGCGACCAGCGTCGAGGAGAGCGTGCACGGTATCCGCGTCCTGAAGGCGTTCGGCCGCGGCAAGCACGCGCTCAGCCGGTTCAGCCGTCAGGCCGAGACGCTGCGCGAGACCGAGATGAGCAAGGCCGGCGCGATCGCGTCGATCTGGTTCTGGCTCGACATGATGCCGCAGATCGCGTTCGGCCTCAGCCTGATCTCCGGCATCTGGCTGATCTCGCAGGGGCAGATCGACGAAGCGCAGCTGTTCGCGTTCTTCGCGATGGCCGTTGTGCTCCGCTGGCCGATCGAGTCGATCGGCTTCCTGTTCTCGTTCATGCTCGACGCCCGCACGGCGACCGACCGCGTGTTCGACATCTTCTCCGAGACCAACAGCATCACGGACCCGGAGAACCCCGTGCACATCGAGAGCCCGCGCGGAGAGCTGGCGTTCGTGAACGCGCACTTCCGTTACCAGGACGCGGGTGCGCACGAGCGCGACCTGCTCGACGGCATCGACCTGGTCCTCCGCCCCGGCGAGACCATGGCGCTCGTGGGTCTCACCGGCAGCGGCAAGACCACGCTCACGACGCTGCCCACGCGCCTGTACGACGTGACGGGTGGCAAGGTCACGCTCGACGGTGTCGATGTGCGCGATCTGACGCTGTCCGAGCTGCGCCAGCACATCGCGATGGCGTTCGAAGACGCGACGCTGTTCTCGGCGACCGTGCGCGAGAACGTGCTGCTCGGCCGCGCCGACCTCGACGTGCACAGCGAAGAGGGGGAGCGCGTGCTGCGCGAAGCACTCGACGTGGCGCAGGCATCCTTCGTGGACTCGCTGCCCGACGGCGTCGAGACCGTGATCGGCGAGGAGGGGCTCAGTCTCTCCGGTGGGCAGCGTCAGCGTCTCGCCCTCGCCCGCGCGGTGGCGGCGGCGCCGAAGGTGCTCGTGCTCGACGACCCGCTGTCGGCGCTCGACGTCGACACCGAGGCGCTCGTGGAAGAGGCACTGCGACACGTCCTCGCCGAGACGACCGCTCTGATCGTCGCGCACCGTCCCTCGACCGTCGCGCTCGCCGACCGCGTCGCGCTGCTCGAGGCCGGTCGTGTGACTGCGGTGGGCACCCACTCCGAGCTGTTGAAGACCAGCCGGCACTACCGCCACGTGATCTCCAGCCTCGAGGCCGAGGAAGCGGCGCGGACCGGGGCGATCCCGATCATCCGCGACGAACAGCTCGAGGTCGAAGACGAGGTCCGTGAGGGCCGCAGAGCCGAGTCCGCCGACGAAGACCCGATCACCGAGAAGGAGGTGCAGCGATGAGCTCCGCCATCACCGGAACCCAGGACGAGGATCGTTCCGAATACACCCGCGAGGAGAGCAGGGAGATCCGTCGTCGGTCCCTCCGACTGCTCGGCTCGCTGGTGCGCCCGCTGAAGCCGCAGATCGTGCTGGCCGCCGCCGTGCTGGTCGTCTCGACCGCGCTGCAGGTCGCCGGCCCCATTCTGATCAGCATCGGTCTCGACCGTGCACTGCCGGCGGTGCTGAAGAACGCCGATTGGATGCCGACCTTCATGATCGGCGGCATCTATCTGGCCGCCGGCATCCTGGCCGCCGTGCTGATCGCCTGGTACGTCATCATCGCCGCCAAGCTCACGCAGGCCGTGCTGCTCGATCTGCGCAAGCGGATCTTCCTGCACACCCAGCGTCTGAGCCTGGAGTTCCACGAGTCGTACACGTCGGGTCGCATCATCTCGCGCCAGACGAGTGACCTCGATTCCATCAAGGAGCTCCTCGACGGGGGCTTGAACGAGCTCGTCTCCGGCGTGCTCTTCGGACTCTTCACCTTCATCGCCCTGTGCTTCTGGGACTGGCAGTCCGGCCTGATCCTCGCGATCGGCGGCGTGCCGCTGTTCTTCCTGATGAAGTGGTTCTACTCGCGGTCGCAGCTGGTCTACCGCGAGTCGCGCGTGATCAGCGCGAAGGTGATCGTGCAGTTCGTCGAGACGATGACGGGTATCCGCGCCGTGAAGGCGTTCCGCAAGGAGCCGCGCAACGACAAGGCGTTCCAGGAGATCGCGGGAGAGTACCGCGATGTCAACCGCCGCTCGATGCTGCTGTTCGGCACGTTCGAGCCCGGGCTCATGGGCGTCGCCGCGCTGGTGCTCGGCATCGTCGTGCTGTGGGGTGGCATCCGCGTGTCCGAGGGCGCGCTCACCGTGGGTGTGCTGCTGTCGGCGGTCCTGTACGTGCGCAACTTCTTCGCTCCGATGCAGGAGATCGCGATGTTCCTGAACTCCTACCAGTCGGCCACGGCCGCACTGGAGAAGGTGTCGGGCGTGCTCGAAGAGGTGCCCACGGTTCCGGATCCCGAGAAGCCGGTCGACCTGTGGGAGTCCCGCGGTCACATCCGGTTCGACGAAGTGACCTTCGGCTACAACGGCGAGAAGACGATCCTCCCGAACTTCTCGCTCGACATCCCCGCCGGCGAGACGATCGCCCTGGTGGGCACGACCGGCGCGGGCAAGTCCACGCTGGCCAAGCTCATCTCACGGTTCTACGACCCCTCCGAGGGGCGCGTCACGCTCGACGACATCGATCTGCGCTCGCTGCACCCGAAGGACCTCCGCCGCGCGATCGTCATGGTCACGCAGGAGGCCTACCTGTTCAGCGGAACCGTCGCCGACAACATCGCGCTCGGCAAGCCGGATGCGTCGCTCGACGAGATCAGGGCGGCCGCGCGTGCGGTGGGAGCGGACGAGTTCATCTCGTCCCTGCCCGACGGCTACGGCACCGATGTGAACAAGCGCGGTGGACGGGTCTCGGCCGGTCAGCGTCAGCTCATCTCGTTCGCCAGGGCGTTCCTCGCCGACCCGGCGGTGCTGATCCTCGACGAGGCCACCGCATCTCTGGACATCCCGTCGGAGCGGTTGATCCAGGATGCGCTGCAGACCCTGCTCAAGGACCGCACCGCGATCATCATCGCCCACCGCCTGTCGACGGTCGCGATCGCCGACCGGGTGCTGGTGATGGAGCACGGACAGATCATCGAGGACGACACCCCGGCCGCGCTCATCGGCGGCACGGGCAAGTTCGCTCAGCTGCATGCGGCTTGGCAGGAGACACTGGTCTGATGATGCCGATCACCTCACCTCTGCGGGCGCGGGACCTCCCCGTGCTCGCAGAGGTGAGGATCGGCTCGGGCAGCACAGGTCGGGGGATCGGTCCGTCGCCGGGCCTGGGTAGCATCGAAGCATGGACCCCTTGCTGCTCGCCGCCGAGTGGTGGTGGATCGCGCCGACCGCCGTCGCCGCGGGAACGGCCGGTGCGATGGGTCTGCGTCGCCGGAGCAGCACGATGAGCGGGCGCCGGCTCGAGGTCGACGCGGCGCGCCATGACCTCAGGACGGCTCAGCGCATCGCGTCCGAGCGACGCATCGCCCTGAAGATCGCTCGCGCCGATCTGGCCCGCGTCACCGCGGAACGTGCGGCGCAGCGCGCGACGGCCGAGCAGGTGGCCGGAGCGCGACGGATGCTCAAGGAACGGGAACGCGACGCCAAGGCGGCCTCGGCCGATGTGCGCGCCCGGCAGGTCCGGCTGAACGCCGCGCGTGCGGCGGTGCCGACAGCCTCGGAGCCCGGCCCCGTGGAACGGCTGCATGCCGCGCACGATGCCGTGACGGTCCGGTGGATGCGGTACGAGACCGACCCCGCGCTCCAGATCGCCTATCCCGCGATGACCGACGTCAAGCTCCCCGCCACGGCGGCGTACCTGCGGGCAGCCGGGCACGCGGCCGAGATGCGGCGCGCGGTCTCCGGCAAGACCACCCCGGGCGACTTCGCGGCCTACCGCGACGCCGTCGCCGAGCTCGAGCGCGCCTTCGAGGCGGCGGAGCACGCCGCGCGAGTCCAGGCCGGCGAGGCCCCGCCTAATGCGGCCTGGCAGGATGCGGCGCAGGACATGCTCAGCCGCTCGGCTGAGGCGATCGACCGTGCTGCCGGTGCGGCGGCATCAGCCATCGCCGCCTGGACCAACCGGAAGAAGCCCGGCAAGCCGGATGACCGCCCCTGACGGTCGCCCGGCGAAGCCCGGGTGCGCGGTCAGGCCTCCACGGTGCGGGTGCGGATGAGTTCCCGGTACCAGAGGCCGGAGTCCTTCACGGTGCGTGCGAGGTCGTCGAAGTCGACCCGGACGATGCCGAAGCGCTTGGCGTAGCCGTAGCCCCACTCGAAGTTGTCGAGCAGCGACCACACGAAGTACCCACGCAGGTCGACGCCGCGCTCGAGCGCCCGGTGCGCCGCGGTGAAGTGTCGGCGCAGGTAGTCGGTGCGCTCGACGTCGTGCACGGCACCGTCGCCGGTGACCTCGTCGTCGAACGCGGCGCCGTTCTCGGTGACCATGAGCGCCTGCTCGGGGAACTGCTCGGAGAGTGACACCAGCAGCTCCTCCAGCCCCTCCGGAGCGATGTTCCAGCCCATGGCGGTGTAGGGGCCGGGCTGCTCGACGAACTCGACCAGCTGGTCGCTGCCGGGCCAGGCCGTTCCGCCCGCGGCACCCTTGTGGCCGTCGTTCTGCTGCTTCGGCGAGACGCCGTCCCAGAGGCGCACGGTCGCGGTCGAGTAGTAGTTCACACCGAGCACATCGATCGGCTGGGCGATCGTGGCGAGGTCGCCGTCCTGCACGAAGCTCCAGTCGGTGACCGACGCGGTGTCCTCGAGTAGATCGGCCGGGTATTCACCGCGCAGCATCGGTCCGGTGAACGCGCGGTTGGCGAGTGCGTCGATCCTGCGCATCGCCTCCGCGGCGCCGTCTCCCTGTCCGCGCAGCACGTGGAAGTTCAGGGTGACCGAGTAGTCCGGGTCGCCGGTGGAGGTCGCTCGAAGCGCCTGCACCGCGCGCCCGTGGGCGAGGTTGAGGTGGTGCACGGCCGACAGCGCCGATGCCGGTTCGTGGCGGCCCGGTGCGTGGCCGCCCTGGCCGTAGCCGAGGTAGGCCGAGCACCACGGCTCGTTCAGCGTCGTCCAAGTGTGCACGCGGTCGCCCAGGGCCGCGCCCATGACCTCGGCGTAGCGCTCGAACGCATCGGTGGTCGCCCGCGATGTCCAGCCGCCGGCGTCCTCGAGGTACTGCGGCAGATCCCAGTGGTAGAGCGTCGCCACCGGACGGATCCCGCGCTCGAGCAGCCCGTCGACCAGGCGCGAGTAGAAGTCGATCCCGGCCTGGTTCACCGCGCCCGACGCGGTGGGGACGATGCGCGGCCAGGCGATCGAGAACCGGTAGGCCTCGAGCCCCAGGTCGGACATCAGATCGAGGTCCTCGTCCACGCGATGGTAGTGATCGCACGCGACGTCGCCGGTGTCTCCGTTCCAGACCCGACCCGGCGTCTTGCTGAAGGTGTCCCAGATCGACGGGGTGCGCCCGTCCTCGGCGGCGGCTCCCTCGATCTGGTAGGAGGCGGTGGCCGACCCGAACGTGAAGTCCTCGGGGAACACCAGGCCGGAGCCGCGGTAGTCGTCGCGGGGCGGGAGCAGGCTGGTCATACGGTGATCTCCTCGAGGTCGACGGTGTAGTCCTCGGCGCGGCCATCGGGGTCCGTCACGGTGACCGTGGTGCTGCCGGCGCCGCCGGGGAAGACCCGGAGCCGCAGTCCGTCATGGTAGTCGTAGTCGGGGCGATCGACCCGAGCACCCCAGGGGAGCGCCGTGCCCGGCCGCACGTACAGCGGCAGCGAGTCGAATCCGTGCTTCTCTCGCCGCCAGCCGCCGCCCGCGACGGTCTCGCCCGTCAGCAGCGAGGTCCACTCGCCGGCGGGGAGGTAGAAGTCGACCTCTCCGTCTTCGGTGAACACCGGGGCGACGAGCAGGTCGGAGCCCAGCATGTACTGCCGGTCGAGGTAGGCGGTGGCCGGATCCTCGGGGAACTCCAGCATCATCGGACGCATCAGCGGCACCCCCGTCGCCGCGGCATCCAGCCCCTGCTGGTACAGGTACGGCATGAGGCGCATCTTGAGGTGCGTGAACTGTCGCGTCACGTCGACGGCCTCCTCGTCGAACGCCCACGGCACCCGGTACGAGCTCGAGCCGTGGAAGCGCGAGTGCGACCCCAGCAGCCCGAAGGCCGTCCAGCGCTTGAAGACACCGGCATCCGGCATGCCCTCGAACCCGCCGATGTCGTGGCTCCAGAAGGCGAAGCCCGAGAGGGCGAGCGACAGGCCTCCGCGCAGCGTCTCGGCCATCGACGTGTAGGTCGAGGTGGAGTCGCCGCCCCAGTGCACGGGCATGGTCTGGCCGCCGGCGGTCGCGGACCGGGCGAACAGTACCGCGTCGCCCTCGCCGCGTGTCTCGGTGAGCACGTCGAACACCGCGCGGTTGTACAGGTCGGTGTAGAGGTTATGCATGCGCTCGGGGTCTGCGCCGTCGGCCCACACCACATCCGTGGGGATGCGCTCGCCGAAGTCGGTCTTGAAGCAGTCGACGCCCTGCGCGATGAGGCCACGCAGCTTCGACTGGTACCAGGCGGTGGCGTCGGGGTTCGTGAAATCGACGAGCCCCATACCGGCCTGCCAGAGGTCCCACTGCCACACCGAGCCGTCGGCGCGCTTCACCAGGAATCCCTGATCGGCGGCTTCCCGGAACAGTGGGGAGCGCTGCGCGATGTAGGGGTTGATCCACACGCAGACCCGCAGATCCTTGTCGTGCAGGCGTCCGAGCATTCCCTCGGGGTCGGGGAAGACGCGCGGGTCCCACTCGAAGTCGCACCACTGGAACTCGCGCATCCAGAAGCAGTCGAAGTGGAAGACCGAGACCGGCAGCTCCCGCGCCGACATCTCGTCGATGAAGGAATTCACGGTCTGCTCGTCGTAGTCGGTCGTGAAGCTGGTCGAGAGCCACAGCCCGTACGACCAGGCGGGGACGACGGGCGGGCGACCGGTGAGGGCCGTGTAGCGACCGAGCACGTCCTTCGGCGTCGGGCCGGCGATCACGAAGTACTCGAGCACCTCGCCCGACACCGAGAACTGCACCCGCTCGACGGATTCCGAGCCGATCTCGTACGACACGTGGCCCGGGTCGTTCACGAGCACGCCGTAGCCGCGGTCCGAAAGGTGGAACGGGACGTTCTTGTAGGCCTGCTCGCTGGAGGTGCCGCCGTCGGCGTTCCAGATCTCCACGGTCTGCCCGTTCTTGACCAGCGGTCCGAAGCGCTCGCCGAGTCCGTAGACGTGTTCGCCGACGCCCAGGTCGAGCTGCTCGTGGACGTAGGCGGATGCGCGGGGGGCAGCGCCACCCTGCCGTCCGTTGCCGACGATCCCGCGATCGACCTGCGCGTCGTCGGCCAGCCGCACGTACCCCTGTGCCTTGTGGCCGCTGCCGGTCACCCGGCGTCCGTCGACCTCGAAGGAGAGATCCCACGGATCGCCGGGGGCGATGCGGGCGACCAGGGACCCGGTGTCCAGCACGCCGCCCTCGTCGCCGATGGAGATCGAGGCCGTTCCTGTTCCCGCGCCCGGCAGCGAGAAGCCGCCGTGCCAGCGTCCACCGGCATGGTGCGCGATCCGCACGCGGATGACGCCCTCCGCGGGGGAGGAGAGGGTGGTGGTGAGTACGGGCCGGTTGAGGGTGTCGCCGCGCTTCGCGATGACCATCGTGGGTGCGGTGATGACGATGCCGGTTCCGTCGGGGGTCTCGTCGGTCTCGGCGATGTCATACGCCTCCTGGGCGTAGAGCGCCGTGACTCCGGGACGCAGCTGCCAGAACCCGTCGGTGAACTTCATTACTTGACTGCTCCTGCGGTGATGCCCCTGGTGAGGGTGCGTTGGAAGATGAGGAAGAAGATGAGCGTCGGGATGATGCCGAGCAGGGCCGAGGCGCTCGTCGTGGTGACGTCCATCAGGCGGTCGCCCTGGAGCACGCTGATGGCCACCGGGACGGTCTGATTCGCGTTCGACGCGAGGAACGTCAGCGGGATCAGGAACTCGTTCCACGTCCAGATGAAGAAGAAGATCAGCAGGACCGAGAGCGTGGGACGGCTGATCGGGAAGATCACTCGCCACAGGATCTGCCAGCGGCTCGCACCGTCGAGCGATGCGGCCTCGAGGATCTCCTTGGGGAACGTGCCGTATACGGACGAGAGCAGGTAGGTGCCGAACGCCGCCTGGATGACGGTGAACACGATGATGACCGACCACACGTTGTCATACAGGCCGACCGATTTGAACATGTAGTACAGCGGGTAGAGCAGGGCCTCCTGCGGCAGGAGGTTCGCCATCAGGAAGAGCAGCACGATCCAGCTGCGACCGCGCACGCGGCCGATGCCGATCGCGAAGGCGTTGAGCATCGAGATGACGACCGCGAGCACCGACACGATCCCGGCGATGAAGATCGAGTTCCACACCTTTTCCGGGAAGTTCACCCGCTCCCAGAATTTGACGATGCCGCCGAAGTCGAGGGTCTCGGGGAGGGCGAGGGGGCCGGAGGTGGCGTAGTCGACGGGCGACTTGAACGAGTTCACGAGCACCAGGTAGAAGGGCGCGATGACGAGCAGTGCGCCGACGATGACGAGCGCGAGCAGCAGCCAGTCGATCGGGCGCTTCTTGGTCATGCCGCCGCGCGGGCGCGTCTTGACGGGCTTTCCGGTGACGATGGCGGTGGTGGCGTGCATCACAGACCCGCCCTTTCCTTGCGCTCGAGGGAGTTCTGGACGCGGATGAAGATGATCGACACGATCACGACCACGATGGTGAGCACCGTCGCGATCGTGGCGCCGTAGCCGACGTTCCGTTTCGTGAAGAACTCCTGGTAGGCGTAGTAGGCGGGCACCAGGGTGGCACCGGCAGGGCCGCCGCGGGTGATGATGTAGACCGGTCCGAAGACCTTGAGCGCCGCGATCGTGCAGGTCAGGGTGACGACGAAGATCTCGGGGCGGATGATGCTCATCGTGATCGCCGAGAACCGCTGGAACCAGTTCGCGCCGTCGAGCTCCGCGGCCTCGTACAGCTCGGGGTCCACCCGCTGGAGCGCCGCCATGAAGACCACGACGGGGTAGCCGAGCTGCACCCACACCATGACGACCATCAGCACGATGAGCGCCGAGGGCATCTGGCCGAGCCAGTCGTAGGCGGGCAGCCCGAACCATCCGAGCATCTGGTTGAGGGCGCCGTCGCCGCCCGGGCGCACGATCCAGCCGATCACGATGCCGGCGACGGCGATCGGGAGGATCTGCGGCAGGTAGTAGGTGGCACGGAGGAAGCTGCCGACCTTGCCGCCGAACTTGCGTCCGACGACGTCGAACAGGAGGGCTGCGACGATGAGGCCGACGATCGTGGGCACCACGACCATCGCGATGATCATCCACACCGAGTTCGTGAACGACGTCCAGAAGTCGTCGTCGGTGAGGATCTTCTGCCAGTTCTCGAGGCCGATGAACTCCGGTGTGCGCACCCCCTTCCACTTGGTGAAGGTCAGGTACACGTTCCAGATGAGCGGGACGATCACGACGACGAGCAGGAGCACGAAGCCGGGGAGCAGGTAGATCCAGTAGGCCCCGGTCCCACCGCGGCGCTGCGGGATCGACGGCTGTTCGGGCGGCAGCTTCGTGCGGCCCTCGCGGCGGGTGGCGAGTGACATGTTCATCTCCAGGGGGTGCGGGGGCGGCGTCCGTGCGGATGCCGCCCCCGCGGGTCGATCAACGGAAGTCGGCGGTTCCTTCGTCGTACTGCTCGCCGAGGTTCTTGTTCGTGGTCTCGACGTCCTGCACGCCGGTGACGAGGCCCTGCAGCTCCTGCACGATCACGTCGTAGAAACCGGGCGCGGGCCAGTCCGGGTAGAACGAGAGGCCGTCGGCGTCGAGGACCCCGTTGAAGGTCTCGATGAGGGCCGCGCTCTTCTCGTCGGTGATGTCGGCGGTGTCGGCCGCGACGGGCAGTCCGCCGTTGTTGCCGATGATCGCCTGGATCTCAGGGCGCATCGTGATGTCGATGAACTCGTAGGCGAGGTCCTTGTTGGACGCGTTCTCGGGAACGACCCAGAGGTTGCCCGACGAGCCGAGCGAGAGGTCTGCTCCGGGGAACGCGGCCATCGACCAGTCGAAGCCGGTGGCCTCGGCGACGAAGCGGCCGAACCACCACGAGCCCGAGACGAAGATCGGCGACGAGCCGTTGATGAACGAGACGCCGGCGTCTTCGGCCTTGACCGACGAGACATCGGAGGCGATGTAGCCCTTGTCGACGTACTCCTTCAGGGTCTCGGTCGCCGACGTGACCTCGGGACCCTGCCAGTCGACGGGCTCCTTGTAGAGCTGGTAGTCATCGACGAAGCCGCGGTCGGCCTCGAGCAGCGCGAGCTGATACCAGAGCTGTCCCAGCGGGTACTCGGCGCCGGCTTCCGCGAGCGGCGTGACGTCCTGGGCGACGAAGGCGTCGAGCACGTCGACGAACTCCTCGTACGTGGTAGGAATCTCCAGCCCTGCTGCGGCGAAGGCATCCTCGTTGTAGTAGACGCCGACGAACTCGCCGTAGTTCGGAACGCCGAACCAGGTGTCACCGCCCATCACGCCGTCTTCCGAGTACTTGGCGGTGGTCTGCAGCGACGGCGCCAGCTTCTCGTCCCATCCGTACTCCTCGACCGCGTCGGAGATGTCGGCGATCAGGCCGGTGGAGGCGAGGAAGCCTGCCGTCGCGTTGCCCTTGTTGAACTCCATGAGGTCGGGCGCGGCGTCGGTGTCGAGCACCTGGCTCGCCGTCTTCTGGATCTGCTCGAAGGACTTCTCCTCGAACTCGACCTTCGCTCCGGTCTCCTTCTCGAAGATCTTGATGGACTCGGCCCAGGCCTTGCCCATCGCGCTGTCGGCGCCCTCGTAGTGCCAGAGCTTGAGGGTCTGACCGTCGCCGCCCTCTTCGCCCGAACCGGCTGTACAGCCGCTCAGCGCGATGCCGGTCGTCGTGAGCGCGGCCACCAGGGCCAGCGCCTTCGTCCTGCGGGTGCTGCGTGCCATCGTCGGCACTCCTTTCTCAATGGCCCCATGGGCCGGACACTTCACTGGGTCGGATTGTTCAGTTGTGAGCGAGGCATCGTCGAAGCGTTTCGACCGCGAACATGCCTGTGCAGGGGTGAGGGGGACGATCAGTCCTGGGCGGGGGAGACGGAGCCGACCGAGCGGTACTCGGGCGGGATGAGGTGGATCTCGGCGGGGGCGAGAGGGTCGTCCAGGCGGCGAACCGCCAGGTCGACCGCGAGTTCGCACGATCGCTGCGGCACGAGAGGGATCGTGTCGACGGGCACCGGCAGCGCCGAGGTGTCGAAGGACGCGGCGGCGGAGATCACCGAGACGTCGTCGCCGACCCGCAGTCCGTGTTCGGCGAGCACGGACAGCAGCACCTGGTGCACGTCGTCGACGGCGTGCACGATGAACGCGCGGTCTCCGCGGGCGAGCGCGGTCTCCGTGCACGCACGCACGGCGGACGCATCCGTCACCGCCGAACCGGAGGCTGACCAGTCGAGAGTGACGTCGCGGGCGGCTGCCTGTTCCTGCGCGCCCCGGAGCAGACGGCGGGGGAAGTTCGATTTGCGGTACGAGACCTCGGTCTGACCGAGCAGGGCGATGCGTCGGTGACCCACGTCGGCGAGACGGTCGACCGCCAGCCGACCGGCCGCTTCGAAGTCGAGGTCGACGCAGGTCAGACCCTCGCGGTCGTCGGGCAGGCCGATGAAGATGGTGGGCGTGCCGACCGAGCGGGCGATGGGGACGCGCTCGTCGTCGGGAGCGACGTCGAGCACGAGGATCGCGTCGACGAGGTTGCTCGCCGCCACGCGGTTCATCCCCTCGGACGCCTGTTCGTCGGTGAGGAGGAGGATGTCGAAGCCCTGCCGCCGTGCGGCGACCGCGGTCGCGAGCACGAAGGCCATGTGGGTGGGGGCATGCGTGTCGGCGCGCAGCGGCTCGGTCAGGGCGAAGATGTGCGTACGGCGGCCGGCCAGCATGCGTGCACCGGCATCGGGCTCGTAGCCGAGCGCCTGCACGGCATCCTCGATGCGCATCCGGGTCTTCTCCGACACCGGGCGTTTGCCGCTGAGTGCGTAGGAGACCGTGCTGATCGACACACCGGCGGCGCGTGCCACCTCATGGATCGTCGTCATCGGGACTCCATCGTCATCGTGCGGAAAGCAATCGTCGAAGCGCTTCGCTCACGCTTCTCCAGCGATGATAGGCACGACCCGGGGGTCGACGCAAGCCTTTTGTGGTCACGCGCAACAAATCCACTTCCCTGACCGTGGGAGCGATCCCGCGATCAGGGGCGACGAGGTCTCGATGGGGGAGGGGATTCGAGACCCCGCCGCCGGCCTAGGACGTGACGCGGATCTCGGCGATGACCTCGCCGTATGCGGTCTCGCCGACAGGCGTGAAGCCGACGCGGTGGAAGAAATTCTCGGGCCCGCCCTCGCCGGCCTCGTAGATGACGTTGACGTGGTCGACGTCGCGCGCCTTGGCCTCTTCGACCAGCGCCTCGACGGCGAAGCGACCGACGCCGCGACCCTGATCGTCGGCGTCGACGTTGATGCGCCACAGCACGGAGCGGAAGTGCTCCTCCGGCGCTTCGGGATCGAAGTTCGCGCTGACGAAGCCGACGACCTCGTTGCGATCGAGGATCACCCGCTGCCAGGACGTCTGCGGGTTGATGACTGTGGCTGCGATCCCGTACGAGACGGGAGCGAGGAACTGCTCCTGCCCGGGCTTGAGCGACAGGTTGTTCACGGCGACGATCGTCGCAGCGGAGAGTTCGACCATGCGCAGTTCGGACATGGACCCAGGCTAACCCCTCGGGCCGGAACCGACACGTCTCGGTCGAACTTTTCGTCCAGAACTGGCCGATCGTCACCACTCACCGGACGCCGGGCAGAGGCCGGGGCAACGGCCTCGAAGCCACTCAGGTATCTTGGTATCGAGACAAATAGACCACAAGAGCGGAGAACCTCCCGGTGACCGACGAAGCCATCATCTACACCCACACAGACGAGGCGCCGGCACTGGCCACCGCCTCGTTCCTGCCGATCATCCAGGCCTACGCGGGTCAGGCGGGCATCGACTTCGAGACCCGTGACATCTCGCTGGCCGGCCGCATCCTGGCCGCCTTCCCGCAGAAGCTCACGCCGGAGCAGCAGGTGGGCGACGCGCTCGCCGAGCTGGGCGGCCTGGCCACGCTCCCCGAGGCGAACATCATCAAGCTGCCGAACATCTCGGCATCGATCCCGCAGCTCAAGGGCGCCATCGCGGAACTGCAGACGCAGGGCTACGACATCCCCGACTTCCCGGACGAGCCGTCGTCGCTTGAAGAGAAGGACGTGCGCGCGCGTTACGACCGCATCAAGGGCTCCGCCGTGAACCCGGTGCTGCGCGAGGGCAACAGCGACCGCCGTGCGCCGCTCGCCGTGAAGAACTACGCGAAGAAGCACCCGCACCGCAACAAGCCGTTCGCCGAGGGATCGAAGACGCGTGTCGCCACTCTGGGGCACGACGACTTCAAGCACAACGAGCGCTCCTGGGTCGCCGCCCACGACGACGTGCTGAGCTTCCGGCACACGGCCGAAGACGGAACGGTCACCGTGCTGAAGGAGGGCCTCAAGGTCCTGCCGCGGGAGATCATCGATGCGACCTTCCTCTCCGCCAAGGAGCTGGATGCCTTCCTCGCCGAGACGCTGAAGACGGCCGAGGCCGAAGACGTGCTGTACTCGGTGCACCTCAAGGCGACCATGATGAAGGTCAGCGACCCGATCATCTTCGGTCACGTCGTGAAGGCGTTCTTCGCCGACGTGTTCGCGCAGTACGGAGACAAGCTCGCCGCAGCCGGGCTCAGCGCGAACGACGGCCTCGGCTCGATCCTCGCAGGCCTCGCGAACGTCGCAGGTGGCGAGGAGATCGCCGCGGCCTTCGACAAGGCCATCGCCGAGGGCCCGCGCCTGTCGTACGTGAACTCCGACAAGGGCACGACCAACCTGCACGTGCCGAGCGACGTGATCGTCGACGCATCGATGCCCGCGCTCGTCCGCAACGGCGGAAAGCTCTGGGGCAAGGACGGGGAAGAGGCGGACACCCTCGCGGTGATCCCCGACTCCTCCTACGCGAGCGTCTACCAGGCCGTGATCGACGACGTGATCGCGAACGGTCCGCTCGACCCGGCGACGATCGGCACGGTCCCCAATGTGGGGCTCATGGCGCAGGCCGCCGAGGAGTACGGCAGCCACGACAAGACGTTCGAGATCGCGGCAGACGGCATCGTCCAGGTGCTCGACAGTGAAGGCACGGTGCTCATCGAGCACACGGTCGGCAAGGGCGACATCTGGCGCGCGACGCAGACCAAGCACATCCCGGTCATGGACTGGGTGAAGCTCGCCGTCACCCGCGCACGGGCGTCCGGTGTGCCGGCCGTGTTCTGGCTCGACGCCAACCGGGCGCACGACGCGCAGATCATCGCGAAGGTGCACCAGGGGCTGGCCACGCTCGATATCAAGGGCCTCACGATCACGATCCTCGCGCCCGAGGAGGCCACGCGCTACACGCTCGCGCGCCTGCGCCACGGGCTCGACACGATCTCGGTCACCGGCAACGTGCTGCGCGACTACCTGACCGACCTGTTCCCGATCCTCGAGGTCGGCACGAGCGCCAAGATGCTCTCGATCGTGCCGCTGCTCGCGGGCGGCGGTCTCTTCGAGACCGGTGCGGGCGGCTCCGCACCGAAGCACGTGCAGCAGTTGGTCGAGCAGAACTACCTGCGCTGGGATTCGCTCGGCGAGTTCTTCGCGCTGGCGGCTTCGCTCGAGCACTTCGCCGACCGCAAGGGCAACGAGAAGGCTCGCGTGCTGGCGGAGACGCTGGACGCCGCGACCGGCACGTTCCTCGAGGAGGACCGCTCCCCGGGCCGCGCGCTGGGCACGATCGACAACCGCGGCAGCCACTTCTACCTGGGCCTGTACTGGGCGCAGGAGCTGGCGAAGCAGACGAAGGACGCCGAGCTCGCAGCGGCGTTCGCGCCGATCGCCGCCACGCTCGCCGAGAACGAGGAGAAGATCGTCTCCGAGCTCAACGCGGTGCAGGGCAAGCCGGTGGAGATCGGCGGCTACTACCGTCCCGACGAGGATCTCGTCGCCGCGGTCATGCGTCCGTCCGAGACGCTGAACGGCATCGTCGACGCACTGCGCTGACACACGAGAAGGGGGTGGATGCTTCGGCATCCACCCCCTTCTTCATGTCCGCAGGAGAGCGGTTCAGTAGTAGACCGAGACCTCGAGGCCGACCGGCGACCAGTCGTAGACGTACTTGGCGAGATCGATCGGGAGGTTCACGCAGCCGTGACTCATCCGCTGGCCGAAGTTGTTGTGCCAGTAGGTGCCGTGGAAACCGATGTTCGGTGCGAACCAGGTGATCCACGGGACGTCTTCGGTGCAGTACGGCGCGCCCTCGTAGCAGCCCATGTCCTGAATGGCCGTGTGCGCGAACACCTTGAAGTTGCCGGCTGGGGTCAGCGTGCCGGGCAAGCCGGTCGACACCGCCCAGGACTGGACGACCTCGTTGTTCTGGAACAGGTAGGCGCGCTGCGAGCTCAGGTTGATCTCGATGCGGCGGAACAGGTTCACCGTCTCGAAAGCGGTCTCGCCCACGGTGAGCTTGTATACCCCGTCGCCGGCGGCGAGCTGCTGTGCGAACTGATCGGCGATGCCCGAGGTGTCGCCGACGGCACGACCGACGACGCCCTCCTGCTCGGCGCGCAGCACGGTGCCGGCGGAGTCGACGATGTTCGTGGCGTTCACCGGTGCCCGGTCGACGAGACCCGGAAGCGTGTCGACGGTGGCCTGGATGGCCTGGGGGTCGGCTTCGATGCGCAGCTGTCCGTCTTCGTCGACCACCGTCAGCCAGGTGGCGGCGACCGCGGGCTTGACCGGGACGGTGCGCTCGTCACCGACGTAGAAGCCGATCGTCCCGAGGATCGTGTTCAACTCGGTGGCGGTGGCGGTGGCATCGTCGTCGGAGACGGCGGGTAGGGCCTCGGCAGGACCGCCGGGGTATTCGAGAGACGTCTTCCCCTCGGCGACCGCATCGGTGAAGGCGACGGTGAGATCGTCGACGTCGATTCCGGTGCCGGGCTCCGAGGCCGTGACGATGTACTTCCCGCTAGCGGGGTCGAACGCGACACCGGCGTCCACCGGGTCTTGGAAGCTCGTCGGCACGGCGCTGCGCAACGCCGCGGAGGCTTTCTCGGCGTCGAGGGCGATGTCGGCGGGAACCGGGTCGCCCATCCACATGCCGAGGTTCCACAGCGGGCGGGCGGCGAAGGCGGCATCGGCGAGAGCGGTCGCATCGAGGGACGCGCCCAGGTCGGCCCCGGTCAGTACCGCGTCGTCTCCGTCGCCGGTGAGTGTGACCTCGGTCTCGGCGAGATGCGTGCTGATCGCTTCGGCTGCGGCACCGGGCGTCATCCAGCCGACCGGGATTCCGGCGACGGTGGTTCCCGGGGCGATGAGCACCAGCGAGGCTGCTCCGGCGCCGAGGGCGACGACGCCGAGTCCGAGCCCGATCCAGAGGCCGAGGCGACGCTTCTTGGGGGTCGGCTCGACGGGGGCCCAAGCCAACGGCTGCTCGCCCGTGGTGGGTGGGACGGCGTCGGTGGCCGACTCCTGCGGCGTGAGTACGGAGGTGGGCGTGGCGTCGTCGCCGTGCGCCTCGGCTGCTGCGCCCGGCGCAGAAATCAGATCGGTCACGAACTTCACCCCCCGGATCTCAAACGTGTCCTGACGTCCAATGGTACGGGATGGGAGGTAACGGGGAGGCAACGGTCCGTGATATCGTCCCTCCCCGCGTCCGGTCAGTCGACGATGGCGATGCCGTCGATCTCGACGAGCATCTCCTCGCGGGGGAGACCGGTGAAGACGGTGGTGCGGGAGGGGAGCACTCCGCTGGGGGTGTTCGCGGTCACGAAGGCGCCGTACGCATCGTTCATGATCGTGAAGTCCTCGCGCTTGGTGAGATACACGCGCAGCATCACGACGTCGTCGAACGTCGCGCCGGATGCTTCGACGATGGCCTTGACGTTCTCGAGCGTGCGGGTGGTCTGCGCGGCGACGTCACCGGGGAAGAGGTACTCGTTCGTCTGCGGGTCGACCGGTCCCTGGCCGGACACCTGGACGAACGGGCCCTTGCGGATACCCTGCGAGAAGGTGTGTGCGGGAGCGGGGGCGGCATCGGTGGAAACTCGGGTCTTCGCGGTCATGCCATCCAGCCTAGTAGCCTTGTTAGATGCCTCTACAAATTCCGGATCCCGTTCTCGGCGCCTGGACGAAGGGCTTCCCGGCGCATGCTGCGGGACTCCCTCTTTCGGAGGTCGCCGGCGCCGGTCTGCACCTCTCCGACCTGGTCACTCCGGTGCTCACGGTGCAGGAGGGCGCACTCGCGCACAACGAGGGGACCGTCTTCGCATGGGCGCGGGAGCAGGGGGTGCTGCTCGCGCCCCACGGCAAGACCACGATGGCGCCGGCGCTCTGGCAGCGGCTCCTCGATGCGGGCGCGTGGGGCATCTCGGTCGCGACACCGTGGCAGGCCGAGGTCGCCGTCGACGCCGGTGTCCCGACGGTGCTGATCGCCAATGGCGTCACGGATGCAGCGGCGGTGCGCCGCCTGAGCGCACTGCTCGCCGCCGATGACGGGCTGCGGGTGCTGTGCTGGGCGGACTCTCTCGCCGGCGTCTCGATCCTGGCGGACGGGATGCGCGGTGCCGTGCGGCCGCTCGACGTGCTGGTGGAACTCGGCGGCGCGCAGGGCCGCACCGGCGCCCGCAGCGTGGAGGAGGGCGAGCGGATCGCGCGGGCGATCTCGGAGGCTCCCGGGCTGCGACTCGCCGGTGTCGCCGGGTACGAGGGTCCGTTCGGGCCGGATCGCAGCGACGCTTCCGTCGCGGCCGTCGACGCCTATCTCCGGACCATCGTCGAGCTGCACACGCGCCTGGTGTACCCCGAAGGCATCCGTCCCGTGCTCAGCGCCGGCGGCAGCTCGTTCCCCGATCGAGCGGCAGCGGTGCTCGCGCCCGAGGGCGCCGATGCCGACGTCGTGCTGCGTTCGGGTGCCTTCCAGATCCACGACGACGGGTTCTACGCCCGCATGTCGCCGTTCGGCCCGTTGACCGGGACCGCGTCGCTCCGTTCCGCGATGCATGCCTGGTCGCGTGTCGTCTCGCAGCCGGAAGAGGGCCTCGCCCTGTTGGATGCGGGCCGTCGGGACGTGCCCTTCGATCTCGATCTGCCGGTCCCGCAGTCGGTCGACGGCGAGATCACGGCGCTCAACGATCAGCACGCGTTCCTGCGGTTGGCGGGCGGCGCTTCGGTGGCGGTCGGCGACGTGGTGCGTCTGGGGCTCTCGCACCCGTGCACGGCATTCGACAAGTGGCGGGTGGTCGTCGTGATCGACGATCCCGACGCGGAAGACCCGCGCGTGATCGGGGCGGTCGCGACATGCTTCTGAGCGCGGAGAAGGCCGCAGCGGGCCTGGTGCGGGTCTACCGCGGAGCGACCGTCGTCGACGGGACCGGGGCGGCCCGCTACGTCGCCGATGTCGCGGTCGAGGGCGCGCGGGTGGCCGCGGTCCTGCCGAAGGAAGCCACCGAGGGCCTCGAGCTTCCGGAGGGTGCGGTCGAGGTCGACGCGGCCGGACTGGTGCTGGCGCCCGGATTCATCGACATGCACGCGCACAGCGAACTCGCCGTGCTGAGCGGTGCTGCCCACGAGGCGAAGATCCGGCAGGGTGTCACCACCGAAGTGCTCGGTCAGGACGGCCTCGGCTACGCCCCGCTCGACGACCACGCGGCCGCCGTGATCCCCGGCCAGATCGCCGGATGGAATGGCATGCCGGCCGAGGTGCCCTGGCGGACCATGGACGACCTGCTCGCCGCGATCGATGCCGCAGCCATGGCCAACGCCGCCGTGCTCGTGCCGCAGGGGAACCTCAGGATGATGGTCGTCGGGCATGAGAACCGTCCGGCGACGTCGGCCGAGATCTCCGCCATGGCGGACCTGCTCGGCGCGGCGCTGGATGCCGGTGCGTTCGGGATGTCGAGCGGCCTCACCTATACGCCCGGGATGTACGCCGACACGGCGGAGCTCGAGGCGCTGTGCCGCGTGGTCGCGGAACGGGGTGGTTACTGGGCGCCGCACACGCGCAGCTACGGCGGGGGAGCGCTCGACGCCTATCGGGAGGCGCTCGACATCGGCCGCCGCACCGGGTGCCCCATCCACCTCACCCACGCCACGATGAACTTCACCCCGAACCGGGGGCGAGCAGCGGAACTCCTCGCCCTCATCGATGAGGCCATCGCGGATGGCGTCGACGTGACCCTGGACACCTATCCCTACCTGCCGGGGGCCACCACGCTCGCCGCACTGCTGCCGAGCAGGCTCGCCGCGACGGGCGACCTGTTGCGTGCCGTCGCCGAGCTCGACGCGGCCGGTCGGGAGGCGGTCCGCGTGGAGCTCGAGGAGGTCGGCTGTGACGGCTTCCACGGCGAGAGAGCCGACTGGACGCAGATCCAGATCTCGGGCACGGCCCATCCTGCCCTCGCCGACCTGGTCGGTCGGACGGTCGCCGAGATCGCCGAGACCACGGGGCGCCGAGCCGTCGACGTGGTGCTCGACACGATCGTCGCCGATGCCGGTGCCACCGGGATCCTGATGCACATCGGTGACGAGGAGAACGTCCGCGCGATCATGCGCCATCCGCAGCATGCGGCCGGCAGCGACGGGATACTGATCGGCGCGCGGCCGCACCCCCGTGGCCGGGGCACGTTCCCGCGCTATCTCGGGCACTATGTGCGCGAGCTCGGCATCCTCACGCTGGAGGAGGCCGTGCAGCACCTGGCGGGCACGCCGGCCAGACGGCTGGGTCTCGACCGCGACGATGCTCCGCGCGGTGTCATCCGCTCCGGCGCGACCGCCGACCTGGTGCTGTTCGATCCGGAGACCATCGCCGCGGGCGCGACCTTCGACGCGCCGTTCACCGCACCGCTCGGCATCGTCGAGGTGCTGGTCGGCGGAGTGCCCGTGGTCTCCGACGGCGAGCCCACCGGTGCCACTCCGGGGCGGGCGCTGCGGATGCCGCCGGCGCCCCATCGGGCCACGGTGCCGCGCATCGACGCACGCATCGACCCGATGGCACCCGGGTTCGCCTGGTCGGAGAAGACACCCGTGCTCGCCCCCGCGGAGCTCGCCACCGTCGCGGGCCGGCTGGGTGGAGTCGGTCGCGACGACGGACAGCCGTGCATCCGCCTCGTGGTCGACGAGATGCTCGGCGCCGATGCTGCAGCGGCGGGGCGCATCGCCACCGAGGCGTTCCGCGTGACGGTGAGGGCATCGGGCATCGAGGTCCGGGGTGCGAGTCCCGCCGGCGTGTACCGGGGCACCACCGTGCTGCGGCAGCTCCGCGACCCCGACGGAGCGGCGACGCCGATTCCTGCCGGGGTGTGGGAGGGAGCGCCCGCCTATGCGTGGCGCGGCGCGATGCTCGACGTGGCACGTCACTTCCGCACCGCCGACGAGGTTCGTCGCCTCATCGACCTCCTGGCCGACCACCACCTCAACGTCCTGCACCTGCACCTCACCGACGACCAGGGCTGGCGGTTCGAGGTGCCGGGCTTCCCGCGGCTCACCGAGGTCGGTGCTCGTCGAGCGGCGACGCAGCGCGGCCACGGTCCGCTCGCGACCGTCGAGCCCGGCGTCCATGAGGGCTTCTACACGACGGCCGAGTTGCGTGATCTCGTCAGCTATGCCGCCGAACGCTTCGTGACACTTGTCCCGGAGGTCGAACTCCCCGGTCACGTGCAGGCCGCGCTCGCCGCCTATCCCGAACTCGGGAACATCGATGTCGGAGACCCGGTCGCGTCTGCGTGGGAGCGGTTCGGTGTGAACCCGCGCACGCTCGCGCCGACCGAGGCCTCGCTGGCATTCGGCCGTGCGGCCATCGACGCGCTGTGCGACGTGTTCGATTCGGAGTGGATCGGCATCGGCGGAGACGAGGTTCCGGTGACCGAATGGGCGCAGAGCGCCGCAGCCGCCACGCGGATGCAGGAGCTCGGGCTCGCCACCGCGCACGACGTGCAGCCGTGGTTCACGGCCCACTTCGTCGCCCACGTGCGCGCCCGAGGTCGCACGGCGCTCGCGTGGGACGAGGTGCTCGAGGGCGATGTGCCCGAGGGGGTCCGGATCCTCGCCTGGCGGGGCCCGGTCGCGATGCGCGCGGCTCTCTCGCGGGGCATCGAGGTCGTCGCCTGCCCCGACCTCGAGGTGTACCTCGACTACCCGCAGTCCGAGTCCGCGGAGGAGCCCATCCGGGTCGGGCCGCCGCTGACGATCGAGCGTGCCTACACGCTGCGCGTCGAGGACGGTGCCGTCGGTGGGCAGGCCAACGTCTGGAGCGAGCATCTGCCCACCCGTGATCGGGTCGACTTCGCGATGTTCCCCCGCCTGTCGGCGATCGCCGAGCGGCTCTGGGAGGGCGGCGACCCGGCACTGTATGCGGACTTCAGGCGACGTCTGCCGACGCAGCTGCGCCGCCTCCGCGCGGCGGGGGTGCGGTATCGTCCACTGGACGGACCTGCACCCGATCAGCGTCGTCCCGGGGTGCCCGGCAAACCTCTCACGGTGGAGGCGCGCGAGCTCATCGTCGCCGGCCTGGTGACGCGACTTCTCGAGCGTTCGGAGGACGCCTCCGCAGAGCTTCGAAAGTAATGTAACGTTTCGGTAACCCTCGTCGCCCCACTGCGGGGAGAGGTTGCACAAATTTTGTTCGTAAGGTCTACTAACAAACATGTCCGTTTCGGATGAACAGCGTCCCGCGCCGCCGGTAGAGTACCTCGGCGCGAACACGCATGCCTTCGGCCCGGGGCGCCACCTGCGCTCGCGAGCGAAAGTGCTCCCCGAGCACGCGCGCGGGCACAACCGCGCACTGGTCCTGCAGACGCTGTATCACGCCGGTGCGATGAGCCGTGCGGATCTCTCGCGCGAGACCGGGCTGACCCGGGTCACGATCTCCGACCTGGTCGCCGAGTTCATCGCCGACGGCATCGTCGTCGAGATGGGCGTCCGCGAGGCGGTCGGTCCGGGCAAGCCGCCGATCCTGATCGACATCGACCGCGTCGGCCACCAGATCCTCGGCCTCGATCTGTCGGGTCCGAGTGCTTTCACCGGCGCTGTGCTGAGCCTGGACGGCGACGTGCTCGAACGGCGCGAGGTGCCGCGCCCGGACTCGCCCGACGGCGAAGCGGCGTATGCGGCCCTGCACGAACTCGCCAAGACCCTGGTCGCCGCCTCGACGCAGCCGCTGCTGGGAGTCGGCATCGGCACGCCGGGTGTCGTGCGCCCCGACGGGCTCGTCCTGAGCTCGCCGAACCTCGGCTGGACGAACTTCCCCCTCGAGGCGAAGCTCGGCATCGACCTCGACCTGCCCGTCCTCGCCAGGAACGATGCCAATGCCGCGGTGCTGGCTGAATACACGTTCGGGGACGCGAAGGCCGACTTCATGCTGATCAAGATCGGCAAGGGCGTCGGTGCCGGTCTCATCACCGGCAGCCAGCCGCTGCTGGGCAGCCGCTTCGCGGCGGGGGAGATCGGGCACGTCGTCGTCGGCACCGACGGCGGTCCCCGATGCGCCTGTGGCAAGGACGGCTGTCTCGAAGCCTGGCTGAGCGTCAGCCGCCTGCGTGCGGCGCTGGAGTCCGAACCCGACGCCCGCGACGAGATCCTGCGCGATGCCGGAACGCGGATGGCGATCGCTGTCGCTCCGATCGTCGCTGCTCTCGACCTCTCCGAGGTCGTGCTCTCCGGTCCCGCAGATCTGCTCGACGGCATCCTGATCGACGCCGCGATCGAGACCCTGCATGCCCGCACGCTCGAGGGCGTGTTCGAGGACGTGGTCGTGCGCCGGACCCATCAGGAGGACATCGTCCTGCGCGGTGCCGCCGTGATGGTGCTCTCCGGCCAGCTGGGCGTGTCGTGACGATCCTCACCGCCACCGCCAAGACCGCGGGGAGCAGCATCCGATGAGCGGTGCGAGTGCTGCCGACCCCACCGGTCGGCAGATTCGAGTGGGCCTGGACGTCGGCGGAACCAAGATCGACGCCGTGGCCGTCGATCCCTCCGGGGAGATCATCGGGCGACTCCGCCGGGTCACCGGCTGGGGCGACGATGCCGTCGTCGAGAGCATCGTGACGGCCGTCAGCGCGCTCGCCGATGAAGTCGGCCTGTCGCTGTCGGACATCGGCTCCGTCGGAATCGGCATCCCCGGGCTGGTCGATGCCGACGCCGGGCGCGTCGATCATGCGGTCAACCTCGGCGTGGAATCCCTGGAACTCGCCGATCGGGCCGAACAGGCGCTCGGTATGCCGTTCCGGGTGGAGAACGACGTGAAGGCCGCGGCACTCGGAGCGGCGGCCCTGAGCGGCGTCACCGGGTCGATGGCGTATCTCAACCTCGGCACCGGCGTCGCCGCGGGCATCGTGATCGACGGCCACATCTGGCGCGGGGCCCGTGGCACGGCCGGGGAGGTGGGACACCTCTCAGTCGACCCGAAGGGACGCCTGTGCGGGTGCGGTCAGCATGGCTGCGTCGAGACGTTCTGCGGTGGCGGCGCGCTCGCCAAGGCGTGGGGCCGCCCGGGCGCGCTGCCGATCAGAGACATCTTCGACGCCGCGGACGCCGGCGATCCGCTCGCTCTCGCACTCCGCGCAGACCTCTTCCACGGCGCCGCTGCCGCGGTTCGGGTGCTCGTGCTCTCGGCCGACGTCGAGACCGTCGTCATCGGAGGAGGGCTCACGGCTCTCGGCGACCGCCTGGAGGCCGGCATCCGTGCGGCGCTGCATGCCGGCGCCGACGCGTCGCCGTTCATGCGGTCCCTCCGCCTGGATGAGAGAATCGAACTGCTTCCGGCCGGGTCTCCCGCTGCCGCTTTCGGCGCCGCACTGGTCGGCGCATCCATCACCGAGAAGGAGATCGTCCCGCATGGCTGAGGTCGTCATCGTCGAGAATGCCGAGGCCGCTGGGGCCCTGGTCGCCACCGAGATCGTCGAGCTGATCGAACGCCGGGCGGATGCGGTGCTGGGGCTGGCGACCGGATCCACTCCGCTCCCCGTCTACCAGGCGCTGCGCACGCAGCTCGCGGGTCGCGACGTCTCGCAGGTGCGCGGCTTCGCCCTCGACGAGTACGTCGGCATCGACCCGGCGCACCCGGAGAGCTACCGCTCCGTGATCACGCGCGAGGTTGTGGAACCGCTCGGACTCGACCCGCAGCGCATCCACGTTCCCAACGGCGCACTCGCGACGATCCAGCACGCCGGCGACGACTACGAGGCCGCCATCGATGCGGCCGGTGGGGTCGACCTGCAGATCCTCGGGATCGGCACCGACGGACACATCGGCTTTAACGAGCCGGGGTCGTCCTTCGCCTCGCGCACCCGTGTGAAGACGCTCACGGAGCAGACCCGCGAGGACAACGCGCGCTTCTTCGACTCGATCGACGACGTGCCGATGCACTGCATCACGCAGGGCCTCGGCACCATCCTGAAGGCGCGACACCTGGTGCTGCTCGCGTTCGGCGAAGGCAAGGCCCAGGCGGTCGCCGGTGCCGTCGAGGGGCCGCTCACCGCGCTCCTCCCGGGTTCCGCCATCCAGCTGCACCCGCACGCGACGATCGTCGTCGACGAGGCTGCGGCTTCGAGACTCGAACTCGCCGACTACTATCGCTACACGTTCGCGAACAAGCCGGCCTGGCAGGGCATCTGACGCCTGCTCGGCGCGCTCATCCCGCTGGCGTGGGCCAGGCGATCGGCAGCAGGTGCTCGACGCTCAGGGGCGCCAGGGGGAGCGTCGCGACGTCTGCCGGCGTGATCCATCGCAGTTCGGCGAGCTCCGCCTGGACCGTGACGGCTCCGGGGTCGACGGATGTCGAGAAGGCCGCAGCGACGACACGGTGCCCCGGCTCGTTCGCGGCCTCGGAGATGAAGGTCCCGAGCGGGTGAAGCTCACTCTCGTCGAGCGTGAGCCCCAGCTCCTCCTGGAGTTCGCGGATCAGAGTCTGCGCCGCGGATTCGCCCGGCTCGGGCTTTCCTCCCGGCTGCATGAACCGCGTGGTGCCCTGCTTGCGGACGACCAGCACCCGGCCTTCGGCATCGACGATCACGGCCGCGCTCACATGGATGTCAGGCATCGGGGCTGAACACCTTTCCCGGGTTGAGGATGCCGAGGGGATCGAACACCGCGGCGATCTGCCGTTGCAGCTGCCACTGGTCGTCACCGAGCTCTTCGGCGAGCCAGCGGCGCTTCAGCACGCCGATGCCGTGCTCTCCGGTCAGGGTCCCGCCGAGGCGGATCGCCGCGCGGAACAGCTCGTCCGCCGCGACCCACACCTCGGGCGGCACGTCCGGACCTTCGAAGAGGAAGTTGGGGTGCAGATTGCCGTCGCCGGCGTGCGCCACCGTCGGGATGGTGAGTCCGTGCTCTCGTTCGATGCGCGCGATCTCGTCGAACATGGCGGGCATCGCGCTGCGCGGCACGGAGACGTCCTCGATGAGCGTTGTGCCCAGCGACGCCATCGCCGCGTGCATCGATCGGCGGATCGCGAGCAGCCGTTCGCCCTCCGCGCGATCGTGCGAGACCACAGTGACCCCGCCGTGGGAACGGAGGATCTCCGCGATGGCGTCGGCCTCGGCACGGGCGGCGGGTCCGTCGGTCTGGATGGTGAGCTGGGCCGCTCCCGGCGTCGGGGCGGGGAGCCCGAGGAGCGCGTGCACGGCCGTGAGGCTCGCGGCATCCATCAGCTCCATGATCGCCGGTTGCACCCCTGCGGCGGTGACGGCGGCGGACGCGGCAGCAGCAGCACGCACGTCGGGGAAGGTGGCGACCACCGTGCAGGTCTCACCCGGCACGAGCCTGCGCAGCTTGAGGGTCGCTCCCACCACCACGCCGAGCGTTCCTTCGGAGCCGATGACCAGCGCGGTGAGGTCGAGGCCGGTGACGCCCTTGACGCTGCGGTGTCCGAGGTGCAGCAGCCGTCCGTCGGCGAGCACCAGGTCGATGCCGAGCACGGCATCGCGGACGACACCGTATTTGGCGCAGAGCAGTCCGCCGGCACCGGTGGCGATGTTGCCGCCCACCGTGGAGATGTCACGACTGGCCGGGTCGGGCGCCCACCACAGCCCCTGTCGCGCGAGCTCGGTGTTGAGGTCGGCGTTCAGGATGCCGGGTTCGACGACCGCGAGCAGATCGTCCGGTCGCACCTCGCGGATCGCGGTCATCCGGCGGAGCGACAACACGATCTCGCCACTGCCGGCGTTGGCCGCACCGGCGAGTCCGGTGCCGGCGCCGCGGATGACGACAGGGGTGCGCGTGTGCGACGCGATGCGCATGGTCTGCTGGACGTGCTCGACCCGTTCCGCGTGGACGACGGCGATCGGGCGTCCGGCGGCGGCATGGCCGGAGCGATCCGCTCTGGCCTGCTCGAGAACCGCCTCGTCGGTGTCGACGAGCGCGCCCAGCGACTCCTTCAGGAGTGTCAGGACACTCATGGCCGCGCGCTCGACGGCAGGGTCACGACAGGGCGCGCCGACCGCTGAGGACGCCCGCGACGACGGCCACCAGGGCGAACGCGGTGCCGATCAGCGCCTGACCCATCGACCACCAGGCGATCGTGACGCCGACGTAGATCAGCAGCTCGACGGCGGCGCGGAGGAACGGGTGCACGCGCAGTACCGGGCGCGGCGACAGGAACAGCGCCCAGATGAGGATCACGATCACCGGTGCGCCGATGCCGAGGATGATGTTCCACGGCAGGTCCCAGCTGGCGAAACCCCACAGGGCGAGAGAGGCGACGGCAGCGACCAGGACGACGGTGCGGACGACGTCGAGGGCGGAGATGGTCGGGCGCTCGACGCCGGGAACGGGTGCGGGATCCGAGGACATGCATCCAGTCTATTCGGCGGCCGGAGCGTCCTCGGCCGGTGCGACGGCGACGGTGTCGGCGGCGGGAGCCTCGGCGGCGGGGGCGGAATCGACCGGCTCCTCGGGAGCAGGTGCGACAGGCGCCGGTGCAGCCGGTGCGGGTGCCACGGGCGCCGGTGCCGGCTCGACGGGTGAGGGTGCCGGGGCGGGCTCGACGGGTGCGGGTGCTGGGGAGGGCTCGACGGGTGCCGGTGCAGCGGGTGCGGGCTCGGCAGGAGCCGGCTCTGCCTCCGCGGCGATGACAGCAGTCGTGGTCTCGTCGCCCTCCAGGGCCTGCTCCGCCTCCTGCAGGACGGCTTCGACGGCGGCACCGGATTCGAGTGCCAGCAGAGTCGTGTCGGCGGACGGACCGACCTTGTCGGCCAGGACGTATCGGAACGTGATGACAGTCGTGTCGGCATTCCAGACCTGCCGGAAGCTCGGGCGAAGATCGATCGTCCCGGTGCCTGCGTCGTCGAGGACGATGCTGTCGCCACCGCCGCCGCTGCCATCGAGGAGCGCTTCGACGGTGGTTCCCGGTGCGCCGGTGATCGGCACGCTGTAGTGGATGGTGAAACCGCTGAACCAGATGCTCGCACCGGACCAGGTGGGTGCTTCCGTCGGGATAGCCGGGTCGACGGGGTCCACGGGGTCGACCGGGTCCACGGGATCGACGGGGTCGACCGGGTCCACGGGATCGACAGGATCGACCGGGTCCACGGGATCGACCGGGTCCACGGGGTCCACCGGATCTACGGGGTCGACAGGGTCCACGGGGTCGACGGAATTCGCGGGAGGAACGGGCGGAGCGACGACTGGACCGGCGTCTTCCAGAGGCTGCTCCCGCGAGGAGTCTTCCACCGGGGGGACGACGGGCGTCTCATCCGGCACGGTCTCCGGCTCATCGATGACGATCGGCTCGTCGAGATTCAATGAGGCGTCCGGCCCGACCTGCGAAGTGATCGACGACGGGTCGGAGTCTCCGGCGCTGGGCTGCGATGTGGCCGGGTCCGCCCCGGCGAGTCCGGGAATGATGGTGGCCGCGGCGACGACGCCCGCGACGACCAAAGCTGCGGAGCCGGCACCGACGAGCGCACCGATTCCCGTGAAGACACCGCCGGTCGCGCCCGCTCCTGCGGTCGCACCGCCTCCGCCGGCTGCTCCGCCCGACCCGGTCGTCCCGCCGCTCGAGGAGGCGATGCCCGTCGCCGCCTGACCCGTCGGGTCTCCGGCGAACACGGCTCCCGGGATGCCGGACGGCATGGCAGCCAGCGCGACGATGGGCGTGCCGGCGCCCTGCAGCGTCGCAAGGTATCCCGCCGCGCCGGTGACACCCAGCACGAGGGGGAGCAGGACGAGGGCGAGGCGCTTCGAGACGTCCTTGGCCTCGGCCGCGACGATCATGCATCGGGCGCATTCGTCGAGGTGCAGCTCGAGGCGCTTGTGGTCACGGGTGCTGAGGTTGCCGCGCGAGTACGCGCCGAGATGTTCGATCGTCCACTGGCATTCGGAGCCTTCGTCGGCGCTGCGCAGATGCGCCTGGATCCAGGCTTCGCGGAGACCTTCGCGGGCGCGGAAGGCCAGCTGCGACACCGCGCCGGACTTCATGCCCAGCAGGTGTCCGACTTCCTGCGGCTTCATCTGCTCGATCTCGGTGTACCAGAGCACCTCCTGCCAACGGGAGGGAAGGCTGCGGAATGCCTGCGCGGTGAGGCTCCGATCGAGCGCTTCGTTCGCGGCCTGGTCGGTGGTGTCGGGGTCGGCGACGGTATCGAGCTCATCGATCGCGGTCTCCCGGCGGGCACGACCCCATCCTGCGGCCGTGTTGCGGATGCTCGTGAAGAGGTAGGCGCGGAAGGAGCCGTTGGGGCCGCCGCCCTTGAGGATCGCCTGGTAGATGCGGGTGTACGCCTCTTGGACCAGGTCGTCCGGGTCGATCGAGGAGGTCACCGAGCGGGCGACCGCGAGGCCGGACGGGTAGTGGCGACGCCAGAGTTCGCCGAACGCGCCTGTGTCGCCCGAGCGGGCTCGCAGGATCAGGTCGGCGTCGCCGATCGGTTCGTCGTGAGTCGTGTTCTCTTCGTGCACAATCATCCATCTGTCGCGGGCGCAGGTACGTCTCTACAGGGTGAGATGCGTGAGGGCGCCGCTCATCACGCGACTTCATCATTCTCTCGCGAATCTCCCAGCTAAGCCACCCTTCCCTGCGGATTCTGAACAGATATACGGGATCCCGCCAGGCCGACCGGGAGCCCACGGCCCGCGGGAGCACGGCGGCACGAATTTTTTTCGGAAGTCGCGTAATGAACTCGTGGGGTCGCCGTCTCATCCCATAGAGACAGCCGTACGAACTCCACCGGGGGGCGGAGTTCAGGTGCTGGTGTGAAGGACATGCACCGGTCGGGCGGGTCGGGATCCTCGGGGGAGGAGAGCCCGGCCCCCCATCTCTGCACACGAGGAAGAGACCGCCGATCTGGGGACCGGCGGCCTCCCGCGTGGATCGGTCCTCGGACCGAGGTGGCTTTCCGAAGATTTTCGAGAAGTCGCGTAATGAATCGGTGGGGATGCCGTCTCATCCCATAGAGACAGCCGTACGAATTCCTCCGGGGGGCGGGATTCAGGCAGCGGTCGGTCGGGATCCTCGGGGGAGGAGACCCCGGCCACCGGCTCTGAGAGGGGAACGGGGCCGTCGATCTGGGGACCGGCGGCCCCCCACCCGAACCCGAATGACCGGAGAGCGCAGGGTTGCGCGTCGCGCGATGCGCTGCTGCCTCTAGGCGAGCAGCCGTGGTCCTGACCACACTCGTGCGACGTGCAGCTCGGCATCCAGCAGCACGGCATCGCCGAGCATGCCGATGCGGAGTCCGCCGAGTGCGGCGGAGCAGCCGATCGCCCGTGCCGGGGTCTCGGTGAGGGCGCGTACGGCCTCAGCGAGCTCCACGCCCGCGGCCACCGCCCGACGCAATGCCACATCCTGGGTGAGGGTCGAACCGGCGATCGACCCGGTGTCATCGGCCCGCGCCACGCCGTTCTCGACCGTGACGCTCACCGCTCCGAGGTCGTAGTGGCCGTCCGCGCTTCCGGCCGCGGCCATGGCGTCGGTGATGAGGGCCACGCGACCGGGCGCGGAGTCGAACACGAGCTTGATGACGTGCGGGTCGAGGTGCACGTTGTCGGCGATCGCCTCCAGCACCACGCGATGATCTGCCGCGGCGGCCAGCACCGGCCCGGGAGCACGATGGTGGATGCCGGGCATGGCATTGAACGCATGGGTGAGGATCGACGCGCCGGCCTCGAACGCGGCGACCGCCATCGCCGCATCGGCATCGGTGTGTCCCACGGCTGCCGCGGATCCGCCGGCCACGATCTGCCGGATCGCATCGAGTCCGCCGGGCAGCTCGGGGGCGATCGTCACCTGGCGCACAGTGCCGCGCCCGGCATCGAGCAGGCGCGCGACGTCGGCCGCGACGGGGTGGCGCAGAAGCGTGGGCTCGTGCGCGCCGTGGTGGCCCGGGTCGAGGAAGGGTCCTTCGAGGTGCGAACCGAGGATGTCCGCGTCGGTCTCGGTCAGGTCGGCGATCGTGGCGACGTTGCGGGCGAGATCGTCGATCGACGCCGTCACCAGCGACACAACTGCCCGGGTGGTGCCGTGCGCGCGATGCAGATCGCGCCCGGTGCGGATCGCCTCCACCCCGTCGTCGAACGATGCACCGGCACCGCCGTGTCCGTGGATGTCGACGAACCCCGGGGTGAGCAGGGCGCCGGGACCGGCAACCGCCGCGGCGTCGATGACCTCATCGGCGGGCGACCAGTCGGCGCCGGTGCCACGAGCGGTGACCGTGCCGTTCTCGATGCGGAGCCAGCCGTCTTCGGTGATCTCGCCGCGATCGACGATCCTGGCCGAATGGACGACCAGCGAACCGGTCGCGGAGGAGTGGGTGCTCAACGTTCGCTCCAGGGGATCTCGTCTGCGGGGTGGAAATCGATCCCCTCAGCCTTCCACAGCGGTGAGAGCGCCCCGACCCGCACGCGGAACGACTCCCAGACGCGCTCGGGTGCCCGTCGCGGCGACCAGGCGACCTCGGCCTGGGCGGCCACGCGGGGGAAGACCAGCTGCTCGACATCGCCGAGAGTGCGCGTGGTCTCGGACCACAGCGGCGCTTCGACGCCGAGGATCGCGGCATCCGGCACGTCGAGGACCGCGGTCGGCTCCCACTCGTAGGCGGAGCGGACGTCGATGATCGCGGCCCAGGTGAGTCCGAGCGGGAAGTCCTCGGTGTACTTCATGTCGAGGTAGGTGACATCGGCCGCGGACATGATCAGTGCGCCGCCGCGCTCGACGAAGTGCGCGGCCTCTTCGGCGTGGGTGCCCTCGGGGGTCGTCTTGCCCCAGTACTGCCCGATCGTGCCCTCGGCGATGTTCGCCGCCGACCCCATCTCGTGCCAGGCGACGGGGGTCTTGCCGGCTTCGACCACGATCGCGGTAGCGCGTTCGGCGAACAGGTCGAAGTCGGCCTGGGGGGTGCCGAGCGACTCGTCGCCGCCGATGTGGATATACGGACCGGGGGTCATCTCGGCCAGTTCGCGGACGACATCGCGCACGAAGTCGTACGTGCGCTCCTCGTGGATGCGCACGCTGGAGTGCCCGACCCCCCAGCCCAGGTAGTTCTCGCCGGCGACCGGCAGCGCCTGCCCGAGGCGTACCGAATCCGCGATCAGGTTGTCGTTCATGACCGGCTCCTCGACGAGTTCCGGGTAGGCGACGCCGATCGCGTGCGTGTGGCCGGGGAGGTCGATCTCGGGAATCACGATCATGTGGCGTGAGGCGGCGTATTCGACGATCTCGCGGTAGTCGTCCTTCGTGTAGAAGCCGCCAGGGTCGCCGTTCGCCGACGTGGCGGCCGACAGCTCGGTGAGCCGCGGCCAGGAGTCGATGTGCACACGCCACCCCTGGTCGTCGCTGAGGTGGAGGTGGAGGTGGTTGAGCTTGAGGGCGCTCGTGCTGTCGATGAACTTCTTCACGTCGTCGACGCCGAAGAAGTGCCGGGCCACATCGAGCATCACGCCCCGTCGGGCGAAGCGGGGAGAGTCGGCGATGTCGGCGCCGAGCAGCGCCCAGCCGGTGTCGTCCTGCCGGAGCAGCTGCAGCAGTGTCTGCACGCCGTAGAAGAGCCCTGCCTCGTCGGCGCCGATGACGACGGCGCGCTCGCCGATCTCGAGCGTGTAGCCCTCCGGTGCCGACGAGTTCGGGTCGACGAACAGCTCGATCTCGGCGGAGGGCTCGTCGGCGACGGCGAGGCGGATGCCGGTGCGGCGCTCGACCGCGTCGATCAGCTGGGCGGCGGCGGGGGAGGAGCCGAGCACGCGCGTCGTCGCGGTGACCGGCATCCGCCCGTCTCGTGCGGCGGCGGACACGGGCACGGGCACGAGAGGAAGAGGATGAGGAAGGACCATGAACAAAACCTACCTGCCGTGGCCTCTCAGCGGAACGGGGAATCGAATCGATTCTGCGGCGGTCGTCGAAACGACCGCGCTCGCCGCCTCGGGCATCCGCTATGCTCGTAACCGTCGCGACTGGCGTCTGGGTGGACTACCACCGGGGAGCGACTGACCACGGAATTCGACCGCGCGCCTGGGCCGATAGGAACACCCCTTTCGAATCCGTAGTCAGAGGAGCATGTCACCATGACCGACCGTTACTTCAACGCCCCGCTCTCCGAGGTCGATCCCGAGATCGCGCAGGTCCTCGACCGTGAGCTGAAGCGTCAGCAGACCTTCCTCGAGATGATCGCCTCGGAGAACTTCGTTCCCGTCTCGATCCTGCAGTCGCAGGGTTCCGTGCTCACGAACAAGTACGCCGAGGGCTACCCCGGCCGCCGCTACTACGGTGGCTGCGAAGAGGTCGACGTCGCGGAGTCCCTCGCGATCGAGCGGGCGAAGAGCCTGTTCGGCGCCGAGTTCGCGAACGTGCAGCCGCACTCGGGCGCCTCGGCGAACGCTGCTGTCCTGCACGCGATCGCCCGCCCCGGCGACACGCTGCTCGGCCTCTCCCTCGACCAGGGCGGCCACCTCACGCACGGCATGAAGATCAACTTCTCCGGCCGGCTCTACGACATCGTCGCGTACGGCGTCGACCCCGAGACCTCGACCATCGACATGGCGGAGGTCCGTCGCCTCGCGATCGAGCACAAGCCCAAGGTCATCATCGCCGGCTGGTCGGCCTACCCGCGCACCATGGACTTCGCGGCCTTCCGCGAGATCGCCGATGAGGTCGGCGCGCTGCTCTGGGTCGACATGGCGCACTTCGCCGGTCTGGTCGCCGCGGGTCTGCACCCGAACCCGGTTCCTCACGCCCACGTCGTCTCGTCGACCGTGCACAAGACGATCGGCGGCCCCCGCTCGGGCTTCATCCTCACGAACGACGCCGAGCTCGCCAAGAAGATCAACACCGCGGTCTTCCCGGGCCAGCAGGGTGGACCGCTCATGCACGTGATCGCCGCCAAGGCGACCGCGTTCAAGCTCGCCGGCACTCCGGAGTTCAAGGAGCGCCAGGAGCGCGTGCTGCGCGGTGCGAAGCTCATCGCCGAGCGCCTGTCGCAGCAGGATGTGAAGGATGCCGGCATCGCGGTGCGCTCGGGCGGCACCGACGTGCACCTGGTGCTGGTCGACCTGCGCGACGCCCAGATCGACGGCAAGCAGGCGGAAGATCTGCTGCACGACATCCACATCACGGTGAACCGCAACGCCGTTCCGAACGACCCGCGTCCGCCGATGGTCACCTCGGGTCTGCGCATCGGTACGCCGGCGCTCGCGACCCGCGGTTTCGGCGATGCCGAGTTCACCGAGGTCGCCGACATCATCGCCCTCGCGCTGCTCCCCGGTGCCGATGTCGAGTCGCTGCGCGCCCGCGTCGACGCGCTGGCCGCCGCGTTCCCGCTCTACCCGGACCTCCAGCAGTGACCGCGAAGATCCTCGACGGGAAGGCAGCGTCGGCAGCGATCCGTGCCGAACTCACGGAACGCGTCGCGGCGCTGAAGGAGCGGGGCGTCACCCCGGGCATCGCGACGGTGCTCGTGGGTGCAGACCCGGCATCGCAGCTGTACGTGGGCATGAAGCATCGGCAGTCCGAGGCGATCGGGATGAACTCGATCCAGCGTGAGCTGCCGGCGGATGCGACGCAGGCCGAGGTCGAGGCACTGATCGACGAGCTCAACGCCGACCCCGCGTGCCACGGCTACATCGTGCAGCTGCCGCTGCCGAAGCACCTCGACACCGACGCCATCCTCGAGCGGATCGATCCGGCGAAGGATGCCGACGGACTGCACCCGACCAACCTCGGCCGACTGGTGCTGAACGTCAACGGTCCGATCCACACGCCGCTGCCCTGCACGCCGCGCGGCGTGATCGAGCTGCTGCTGCGCAACGATTACGACCTCAAGGGCAAGCACGTGGTCGTGGTCGGGCGCGGCGTCACCATCGGCCGCTCCATCGGGCTGCTGCTCACCCGCCGCGACCTCAACGCGACGGTCACGCTGACGCACACCGGCACCGTCGACATGCCGCGGTACCTGCGCGAGGCCGACGTGATCGTGGCCGCGGCCGGTGTCAAGCACCTGATCCGTGCCGAGGACGTCAAGCCCGGTGCCGCCGTGCTCGACGTCGGCGTGACGCGCGAGACGCACCCGGAGACCGGCAAGAGCCTGGTCTTCGGTGACGTGGCCCCCGAGGTCGCGGATGTCGCGGGCTACATCTCGCCGAACCCCGGCGGTGTCGGGCCGATGACGGTCGCCCTGCTCATGACGAATGTCGTGGAGGCAGCCGAGCGGGTCGTGTAGCCCCCCCCCGGGTCGTCGCAGATACGCACGATGTCGCAGGAATCCGTGAGATTCCTGCGACATCGTCGTATACCCGCGACGTAGGGCCGGTCAGCCGAGTTCGTCGAGCATCCGGCGCTGCTCGGGCGTGAGTCCGTCCTTGAGCTCGTCGCGAGCCGCGCTCGTCTCAGGGGACTCCGGTGCGGCGCGTGTGGCGGTGGTCGTCGCAGGTGCGGGCTTCGAGCGTCCGCCCTTCACCCGCGCCTGCACGGAGTCGTAGATCTCCCCGGCTTTGGCCCGCATCCTGTCGTCGATCTGGTCGTAGATCATCCAACCGAACAGCAGGGCGAGCGGCGGCAGCACGAACGCCCAGAAGCCGGAGGCGCGCACGCCGCTGAGCCACACGGTGAGCACCCAGACGATGAGCTCGACGAGGTAGACGAGCACGTACTGCACGATCTTCTCGCCGGTCTTCGTGCGTTCGGCGGCCGACTTCGCGGCGGACTTGCGGAAGGCGCCGGCGATCAGCGGCTTCACGAAGAGTGCGGCAAGGGTCAGGATGACCGATGCCCACAGGGCGTTGAACCCGACGGAGACGCCGGGCAGCAGCAGACCGATCAGCAGCAGCACCGCGACATTGAACACGTAGAGCGCCGCGAACCGGACGATTCCGTTCTTCATGCGACCAGAATCCCACAGATCGCGGTGACGCGGATGCGGAGCGGGCGCCCCGTGCGGTCAGCCTTGTGGGTGCAGCGTGCTCTCGATGCCGCTGATGCGGGCCTGCTCGTCGAACCGGAACGTCGCCGTGCCGGTGGTGTCCGACACGGACGCGCCCGAGAAGGCCTCGTCGGTCCAGGTCAGGGCCCAGCCGGCGAGCCGTGCGAGGTCCCACACCGCGGTGCGGGCGTCGGGCAGGTCTGCTCCGGCGAGCACACGGGGGAGGGCGACGACCGCGTCGGCGACGGTGAGCGGCGCGAGCGGGGCGTCGAGCAGGAACACCGCGCGCGTGCCGTTGCCGACGGGGGCGGAGTAGTACGGAGAGCGTCCGGTCAGTTCGACGGCGACCCCGCCGATGGTGTGCGCCGCCTGTGCGATCCAGTCGTCGTCGCCGGCGCCCTCGGGGAACGGCACCTCCGAGGTCGTCAACGCCGCGATGCCGTGCTCGGTGCCGTATGCGTGCAGCTGTGCGGCGACACCCTGGGGGTCGCCGTTGGGGTGCGCCCAGGCCCACAGCAGCGAACGGGGGCCCGGCGCGATCGTCGCGATCAGGTGCGCGCGGGCGACGAGCTGCCTCGAGGGGTCGTCGTTCGCCGTGAAGGTGAGCGTGCCGGCGGCCATGTCCGCGTCCCAGCGGTGCTCACCGAGGGCATCGGCGGCGGCGGAGAGGGCGTCCTGTCGGAGTGCCACGAAGATGGCGGCACGGTCGGCGAGGGGCTGGAGCGCGGCGAAGGTCATGCCGACAGTCTCGCGGCAAATGCTATGAATCCGCTAGCTCGCACACTGTTCGTGTGAGCAGTTCAGTAGCTGGCGCGCGCCGTTCCATCCGCGGCGATGAAGCGGGCGGCCAGGGCCTCGGATGCTCTGGCCAGCAAGGCGACGTCGGCGCCCACGGCCACGAAGTCGGCGCCTGCTGAGACGTACGCGTCGGCGGCGGCGGGATCGAACGCGTTCACACCCACGGCCTTGCCCGCGGCCTTCACCGCAGCGAAGACCTTTTCGACCGCAGCGGTGACATCAGGATGCGTCTGCTGACCGAGGAGTCCCATCGATGCTGACAGGTCGGACGGTCCGACGAAGACGGCATCCACGCCGTCGACCGCGGCGATGTCGGCCGCGGCCTCGACCCCTGCGGACGTCTCGATCTGCACGGTCAGCGAGACATGCTGCGCGGACTCCTGCAGATACCGGTCGACGCGGTTCCATCGGGCGCTGCGGGCCAGGGCGCTTCCCACTCCGCGCACACCCTCCGGCGGGTAGCGGGTGGCAGCCACGGCGGCGCGGGCCTCATCTGCGGAAGACACCATCGGGACGATCAGGTTCTGTGCCCCGAGATCGAGGATCTGCTTGATCGCGACCGTGTCGTTCGACGGCACCCGCACGAGCGGGGCGATCGGATAGGCGGCGACGGCCTGCAGCTGCTGCAGCACGGACTCGAGCGTGTTCGTCGAGTGCTCCATGTCGATCAGCAGCCAGTCGAGCCCAGACCCTGCGGCGACCTCCGCGAGAAGCGGGCTGCCGGAGCAGACCCACATGCCCACGAACGGGCGATCGGAGTCCGCGAGCTGTTCGCGGAAGGAGGGGTCTAGACGAAGCGGCATGCGATTGTTCCCATCGGTCCGTAATCGCACAGCACTTCATCGCCACGCGACACCCACATCGGGCGCGTGAACGATCCTGCCAGGATGATCTCGCCTGCTTCGAGACGCGCGCCGTGCTGATGGAACTTGTTCGCGAGCCAGGCGACACCGGTCGCCGGGTGGCCGAGGACTCCGGCGGCCACGCCGGTCTCCTCGATCTCGCCGTTGCGGGAGAGGACGCCCGGTACCCAGCGCAGGTCGATCTCGTCCGGACGTCGACGCTCCGTGCCGAGCACCATCGCACCGTAGGCGGCGTTGTCGCTGATGGTGTCGACGATCGTGCGACCCTCGAGCTCGATGTGGGAGTTGAGCACCTCGAGCGCCGGGACGGCGTAATCGATCGCCGCGAGAGCATCCTCGAGGGTGCAGTCGGGGCCTTCCAGCGGCGTCTTCAACACGAAGGCCAGCTCGACCTCGATGCGCACGTTCGAGAAGTGGTCCACCGGGATCTCGGCGCCGGACTCGTAGACCGTGTCGTCGAACATCACGCCGTAGTCCGGCTCGGTGATGCCCGTCGCCTGCTGCATCGCCTTGGACGTCAGCCCGATCTTGCGTCCGACGAGCCGACGGCCCGCTGCGAGGTTCTGGTCGCGCCAGACCCCCTGGATCGCGTACGAATCCTCGACCGTCGCCTCCGGGTACCGTGCGGTGATGCGCGGGATCACGCTGTGCGTGCGGTCGGCCTCGGCGAGCTCTGCCGCGATCGCCGAGATGGTCTCGTCTGACAGCATCCGTGCCTCCTAGAGCTGGTGGCCGAGCTTGTACTCGCCCTGCTTGTACTCGGGCATGGTCTTGTCGTCTTCGGCGCGGGTGTACGAGAAGCCGTCGGCGCCGATGGTCACCGCCATCTCGCTCGAGTCGGTGCGGGCGACGACGGGCTGCGGGTTGCCGTCGAGGTCGAGCACGAGCGAGGCATCCGTGTACCAGGAGGGGACGACGGGGTTGCCCCACCAGTCGCGGCGCTGGTTGTCGTGCACGTCCCACGTGACGACCGGGTTGTCGGGGTCGCCCGTGTAGTAGTCCTGCGTGTACACCTCGACGCGGTGTCCGTCGGGGTCGCGCAGGTACAGGTAGAACGCGTTCGAGACGCCGTGGCGGCCGGGGCCGCGCTCGATCGCATCGGAGCGGCGGAGCGCGCCGAGCTTGTCGCAGATCGCGAGGATGTTGTGCTTCTCGTGCGTCGCGAAGCACACGTGGTGCATGCGGGGCCCGTCGCCGCCGGTCATGGCGGTGTCGTGCACCGTGGGCTTGCGTCGCATCCACGCGGCGTAGACCGTGCCCTCCTCGTCCTGGATGTCTTCCGTGACGCGGAAACCGAGGTCCTGCATGAAGCCGACGGCCCGCGGCACGTCGGGGGTGACCTGGTTGAAGTGGTCGAGGCGCACCAGCTCGCCGGGAATGTGGAGGTCATAGCGCCACGACATCCGCTCGACGTGCTCGGTGGCGTAGAAGAACTCGTACGGGAAGCCGAGCGGATCGACCACGCGCACGGAGTCGCCGATGCCCTTGACGAAGCCGTTCTCGTTCCGACGCACGTCGCAGCCGAGCTCGGTGTAGAACTCGACCGCGCGGTCGAGTTCTTCCGGCGTGCGGACCCGGTACGAGAAGGCGGCGACGGCGGCGATCGGTCCCTTGCGCAGCACCAGGTTGTGGTGGATGAACTCCTCGGTCGAGCGCAGGTAGATCGCCTCGTCGTCCTCTGCGGTCACGTAGAGACCCAGGACGTCGACGTAGAACTGACGGGAGGCCGCGAGGTCGGTGACCACGAGCTCCATGTACGCGCAGCGGAGGATGTCCGGCGGCGTGCTCTTCGGCGTCGCCACGGGGTTCTCCGGGTGGATCGGCGCCTCCTGGGAGACGTAGAAACCGGAGGAGGTCAGGGTCATGTCTTCGCGGTGTGTCATGTCAGCGTCCTTGCGTGATCGGGCAGACGGGTTTCAGTTCTTGCCGAAGGTCGGGTTGTGGGCACCGCCGAGCGTGATGTGCACGCTCTGCTGGTCGGTGTAGAAGTCGATCGAGCGGTAGCCGCCCTCGTGACCGAGGCCCGAGGCCTTCACGCCGCCGAACGGGGTGCGGAGGTCGCGCACGTTGTTGCTGTTCAGCCACACCATGCCCGCCTCGACCGACTGCGCGAAGTTGTGTGCGCGCTTCAGGTCGTTGGTCCAGATGTAGGCCGCGAGCCCGTACTTGGTGTTGTTCGCGAGGGACAGCGCCTCCTCGTCGGAGTCGAACGGCGTGATCGCGACGACCGGGCCGAAGATCTCCTCCTGGAAGATCCGGGCGTCGGGGGAGACGTCGGCGAACACGGTCGGCGCGACGAAGTTGCCCTCGTCGAAGCCCTCGGGGCGACCACCGCCGGCGACCAGACGCCCCTCGGTCTTGCCGATCTCGACGTAGCTCATCACCTTCTCGTAGTGCTCGGGGTGCACGAGCGCGCCGACCTCGGTGGCCGGGTCGTGCGGGTAGCCGACCTTGACGCGCTTCGCCTGTGCGGCGTAGCGCTCGACGAACTCCTCGTAGATGGAACGCTCGACGAGGATGCGGGATCCGGCCGTGCAGCGCTCGCCGTTGAGGGAGAAGACGCCGAAGATCGTGGCGTCGACCGCGGCCTCGAGGTCGGCATCGGCGAAGACGACGGCGGGGGACTTACCGCCGAGCTCCATCGACAGGCCCTTGAGGAAGGGCGCGGCGTTGCCGAAGATCAGCTGACCGGTCGAGCTCTCGCCCGTGAACGAGATGAGCGGCACCTCGGGGTGCTTCACGAGCGCGTCGCCCGCGTCTTCGCCGAGGCCGTTCACGAGGTTGAAGACACCCTGGGGGAGGCCTGCCTCCTCGAAGATGCCGGCCCAGAGGGAGGCCGACAGCGGAGTGAACTCGGCGGGCTTGAGCACGACCGTGTTGCCGGTCGCCAGCGCGGGGCCGAGCTTCCACGACTCGAGCATGAAGGGGGTGTTCCACGGGGTGATGAGGCCGGCGACGCCGATCGGCTTGCGGTTGACGTAGTTCATCTGGCGCCCGGGCACTTTGAAGGCGTCGTCGGACTGCGCGACGATCAGATCGGCGAAGAAGCGGAAGTTCTCGGCGGCGCGGCGGGCCTGGCCCAGCGCCTGCGTGATCGGAAGACCGGAGTCGTATGACTCGAGCTCGGCGAGGCGCGCGTCGCGGGACTCGACGAGGTCGGCGATCTTGTGCAGCACGCGCGAGCGCTCGCGCGGCAGCATCCGCGGCCAGGGGCCCTCGTCGAACGCACGCTTGGCGGCGGCGACGGCGAGCTCGATATCGGCCTTCTTGCCAGCGGCGGCCGTCGTGTAGGTCTGGTTGGTGACCGGGTCGAGCACGTCGAAGGTGTCGCCGTCGACGGAATCGACGAATGCGCCGTCGATGTAGTGCTGGATGTGGTCGGGGAGGTCTGCGGGGATGCGCGAATCGGTCATGAGTCTTCTCCGGTCGTCGGGGCGGAACGGGTGTGCAGGGCGTCGAGGAACGCGTCCATCGTGCGCCAGCGGTGGTTGCGGGCGGCGAGTTCGATTTCGAGCGGGTCGGCGCCCGCGCGGATGAGTTCGAGGATCTGGGTGTGCTCCTCGACCGAGTGCCTGGCGCGCCCGGGGACCGACGCGAAGGTCGTGTCGCGGATGCCGGAGAGCCGCGACCAGCCGCGGTGCACGAGGTCGAGCAGATGGGGGTTGGGGCACGGCTCGAACAGCACCGAGTGGAACTGGCGGTTGAGTTCGGTGAAGGCGTGGGCGTCGAGGTGGTCGAGCATCTGCGCCATGCGCTCGTTGATGCGGGCGGCCTCGTCGAGGGCGGCCTCGTCGAGCAGGGGAGCGGAGAGCGCGGTGGCGCACCCCTCGACCAGGCCGAGCGTCTGCATCGTGTGGGCGTATTCGCTCTCGTCGACGAGTGTCACCCGCGCGCCCACGTTGCGCTCGAAGGTGACGAGACCTTCGGCTTCGAGGCGGCGGATCGCCTCGCGCACAGGGACGACGCTCATCTTGAGGTCTTCGGCGATCGAGCCCAGCACCAACCGGTAGCCGGGGCTGAACATGTGTCCCGTGATGCGCGAGCGGATCCACTCGTACGCGACCTCGGACTTGCTGGCCGTCGTCATCGTCATCGGGAGCTCCGGTGGGCCGTGGCCTCCTCGTAGCGGGCGCGCCACTCGGCGTTGAGCGGGAACAGGCCGTCTACCGGGTGGCCGGCGGCGACCTGTTCGGCGATCCACGCGTCTTCGACCTCCTGCGCGACCGCGTCCGCCGCGACCTCGGCTGCCAGGGCCGGCGGGATGACGATCACGCCGTCGCTGTCGCCGACGATGATGTCGCCCGGCTGCACGGTCGCGCCCCCGCAGGAGATGGTGACATCCACGTCCCACGGCACGTGCTTGCGGCCGAGGACCGACGGGTGCGCGCCCTGCGAGAACACGGGGAGTCCGATCTCAGCGACCGCGTCGAAGTCGCGGACCCCGCCATCGGTAACGACGCCGGCAGCGCCGCGGGTCTTCGCACGCAGGGCGAGGATGTCGCCCAGGGTGCCGGTGGTGGCATCGCCGCGGGCCTCGATCACGATGATCTCGCCGTCATCCACAGCGTCGAACGCCCGCTTCTGGGCGTTGTACCCGCCGCCGTGGGCCTTGAACAGGTCTTCGCGGAACGGCACGAACCGCAGGGTCTTCGCGGTGCCGACGATCTTGCTGCCGGGGATGTTCACCGACACCCCGTCGATGAAGCAGGAGTGGTGTCCGCGCTTGCGGAGCTGGGCCGAGAGCCCCGCTGTCGGAGCCTCGAGCAGCTGGGCGCGCAGCTCGGGGGAGAGGCGTGAGGGGTCAGGAATCGCCGCGTCGGCAGGGGTGCGCTCGGCATCCTGCGACCCCTCACCGGTGGGGGGCGCGAGCCCGGCGGCCTCGGCCGAGCCCCACGCCTCGGCGCGCTGCAGATCGTCGACGGCGGGGAGCGACCCGAGGTCGCCGTCGAACGGGACGTCGCCCTGGGTCACGGTGGTGACCAGGCGGCCGGAGGTCGGTGCGCCGGGAGCATCGGGAGCATCCACCTCGACCTCGACGACGTCGCCGGGGACGATGACCGAGGATCCCGCGGGGGTGCCCGTGAGGATGACGTCGCCCGGCTCGAGCGTGAAGTGCTGGGAGAGGTCGGCGACGAGTTGCGCGAGCGGGAAGATGAGCCCTGCAGTGGTGTCGTCCTGGCGGAGTTCGCCGTTGACCCAGGAGCGCACGCGAAGGGCGGTGGGGTCGACGGTGCGGGCATCGATCAGGTCGGGGCCGAGAGGGGTGTAGCCGTCGCCGCCCTTGGACCGGACGTTCGAGCCCTTGTCGTTCGCGCGCAGGTCGTACAGTCCGAGATCGTTCGACGCGGTGACCCACCCCACGTGGGACCAGGCGTCGTCGAGGGAGACGCGCCGGGCGGCGGTGCCGATGACGAGGGCGATCTCACCCTCGAAGGCCAGCAACTCGGTGCCGGCCGGGCGCTCGACCGAGCCGCCGGAGACACCGACGGAACTGGCCGGCTTGAAGAAATAGGAGGGGGCGGCGGGACGCCGGCCGCGCTGATCGGCGCGGGAGGCATAGCTCAAATGAATCGCGATGATCTTGCCGGGGCGGTCGATGGTATCCGTCACGGGGCGCCTCCTCGCGCTCGTCTGCGTGGTCGTGCAGGACGCCTTGTGCGTCGTATTCGAAATCATATATCATCGGTTCACCCCTCGGCAAGCACTCCGGATCCGCATCCGCTGCACGCCGTGACAATGCGGTCACAACCAAAGGAGACACCCCATGAGCGGGCAGTCACAGGATGGGTTCACACCCACCGGAACCATCGCGACAGCGGCCGATCGGCGCCGCGTCGTCTTCGCCACGGTCGTCGGCACCACCGTCGAGTGGTACGACTTCTTCATCTACGCGACGGCGGTCGGACTCGTGTTCGGCCAGCTGTTCTTCGAGCCGCTCGGCGCGGACAGTGCGCTCATCGCCTTCGCCACCGTCGGCGTGAGCTTCCTCTTCCGGCCGCTCGGCGCGTTCCTCGCCGGACACTACGGCGACAAGCTCGGACGCAAGACCGTGCTCATGTGGACGCTGATCCTGATGGGTGCGGCGACCGCCCTCATCGGCCTGCTCCCGACATACGAGACGATCGGCATCATGGCGCCGATCCTGCTGGTGCTCCTGCGCATCATCCAGGGCATCTCGGCCGGTGGCGAGTGGGGCGGCGCCGTGCTGATGGCCGTCGAGCACGCACCGCGCAAGAAGCGTGGCATCTTCGGGGCTTCGCCGCAGATCGGCGTTCCCCTCGGCCTGCTGCTCGCCTCCGGTGTGATGGCGTTGATGACCGTGATCGCCCCCGGCGACCAGTTCGCGATCTGGGGGTGGCGCGTGCCGTTCCTCCTCAGCGTGGTGCTGATCCTCGTCGGCTACTACGTACGCCGCAAGGTCGAGGAGAGCCCGGTCTTCACCGAGCTCGCCGCGCGCAAGGAGAAGGCGCGGATGCCGATCGCGCAGCTGTTCCGCAAGCACCTGCTGCTCGTGATCATCGCCGCGCTCGTGTTCGCCGGCAACAACGCGGTCGGCTACATGACCACGGGCGGGTACATCCAGGGCTACGCCACGAACCCGGAGGGGTCGATCGGCCTCGAGCGCGGTCCGGTGCTCTGGGCTGTCGCAGGCTCCGCGGTGACATGGCTGCTCACGACACTCCTGGCCGGCTGGCTGTCCGACCGCATCGGGCGCCGCACGACGTACGTCATCGGCTGGGTGCTGCAGCTGGTCGGCGTGTTCACGCTGTTCCCGCTCGTGAACACCGGTGAGATCGGCCTGCTGTTCGCGGGTCTCGCGATCCTGACGATCGGCCTCGGTTTCACCTACGGTCCGCAGGCGGCGCTCTACGCGGAGCTGTTCCCCGCCAGCATCCGGTTCTCGGGTGTCTCCATCTCGTATGCGATCGGTGCCATCGCGGGTGGGGCCTTCGCGCCGACCATCGCCACGGCCATCGTGAGCGCCACGGGCTCGACCGACGCCGTCACCTGGTACCTCGCCGGGATGACGCTGATCGGCCTGGTCGCCACGCTCCTGCTGCGCGACCGCTCCGGCATCCCGCTCGGGCCGGATCACGAGGAAGAGCAGTCCGTCAGCCCGATCTACGGACTCGTGAAGGCCTGAGCCGGCTGCTCGCGGCATCCGATCGAGAGCGTGCGTCCCGAGTAGGCGCACGCTCTCGTCGTTCCGCCCCCGCCGCGACCGGGCGATCAGCCGTCGAGCGCCTCGCGGATGACGGCGGCCGAGCGGTGCAGTCGCGCGGCGATCTGGGCGTCGTCGAGATCCGTCGCCACATGCACCACGGCGATCGCGGCCAGGCGCTGACTCCGCAGGACCAGCGGCACGGCCACGGACTGCACCGTGGGGATGACCTCGTCGTGACTGGTGGCATAGCCGCGGATTCTGGTGGCCTCCACGTCGGCGGGCAGTGACGCGGGAGCTTCGGCGGGCCATTCGGCGCTCGGCAGCTGGGCGAGGATCGCTTTACCCGGGGCGCCCACGGTGATCGGATGCCGGGCGCCGGGGCGCTGGGCGACGCTCGCGACGGCGTGCCGCGGTTCGACGCTGGCCAGCGTGATGCACTCGGCTCCGTCGAGCACGGCGAGGAAGCACGTCATCCCGAGCTCGTTGGCGATCGCGGTGAGCTCGGGGAGCGCCTCGGCCTGCAGATCGTGCGCGACGCCGGCCGCGAGTGCCGCCATGCGGGCGCCGAGGCTCACCGCTCCTGCCGCATCCCGCGTGACGAGCCCGTGATCCTCGAGAGTGCGCAGCAGGCGATACGCGATCGAGCGGTGCACGCCGAGACGGGTCGCGATCTCATCGATCGTGAGGGGGCCACGGGCGTCGGCGAGGACTTCGAGGATGCGGATGCCGCGACTCAGCGTCTGCGAGGCGGGGGAGGCGCTCGGGGTCTCGGGCATGCGTGCGCTCCCTTGCGATCACCGGCACAGCGGTTTAGGCTGTGTTCAATAGTAGAACAGTGTGTTCGAATATAGAACACATCACCCCTGAGCGCAAGACCCGTAGCGCAGGACCGACGAAGAAGTCCGGAAGGAATCGACGACGATGCAGTTCCACCACCACGGCTACGTCTCCGCAGACCCCCGCGTGCAGGACGCCGCCGGCGTCGGGCTCGACCGGCCGACCGACCTCCCCGATGAGCTCGACGTGCTGATCGTCGGTTCCGGGCCGGCCGGGATGCTCCTCGCCGCCCAGATGTCGCAGTACCCCGGCATCTCCACCCGCATCATCGAGAAGCGCGACGGCCGCCTCCCGTTGGGACAGGCCGACGGGATCCAGCCGCGCAGCGTCGAGACCTTCCAGGCCTTCGGATTCGCCGAGCGGATCATCGCCGAGGCCTACAACATCGGCTGGATGAACTTCTGGGGCCCGAACCCCGACAAGCGCGACGAGATCGTCCGCACCTCGCGCACCGCCGACTACGCCTACGACATCTGCGAGTTCCCGCACCTGATCGTCAATCAGGCGCGCGTGCTGGACTACTTCGCCGAGGCGGCCGCGAACGGCCCCGGCCGCATCGCCCCCGACTACGGGGTCGAGTTCGTGGGGCTCACCGTGCACGAGGAGGGTGAGTACCCGGTCGAGGTGCGCATCCGCTACGTCGCAGGCGAGCGCGCAGGGGAGGAGCGGACGATCCGCGCCAAGTTCGTCGCCGGGTGCGACGGCGCTCGCAGCGGCGTGCGACAGGCGATCGGGCGCACGCATGTCGGCGCCTCCGCCGCGCACGCGTGGGGCGTGATGGACGTGCTCGTCAACACCGACTTCCCGGACTGGCGGACCAAGTGCGCCATCAACTCCGAAGCGGGCAATATCCTGCACATCCCGCGGGAGGGCGGCTACCTCTCCCGCATGTACATCGACCTGGGCGAGGTCGCCGCGGACGACGACCACCGGGTGCGGCAGACGCCGATCGAGGAGATCATCCGCCGCGCCAACGAGATCCTCCACCCCTACACCCTCGATGTGCGTGAGGTCGCCTGGCACAGCGTCTACGAGGTCGGCCACCGCGTCACCGACGGGTTCGACGACGTGATCGACGAGTCGGGACGCACGCCGCGCGTCTTCCTCACCGGCGACGCCTGCCACACGCACAGCGCCAAGGCCGGTCAGGGCATGAACGTCTCGATGCAGGACGGCTTCAACCTCGGCTGGAAGCTCGGCTCGGTGCTCACCGGCCGCGCTCCGGAGGCGCTGCTGGCGACGTATGGCGCCGAGCGGCGTCCGGTGGCGCAGCAGCTCATCGACTTCGACCGCGAGTGGTCGAGCCTGATGGCGCGCAAGCCCGAGGAGATCTCCGACCCCGGCGACCTCGCGACCTACTACCTCGCGACGGCCGAGTTCCCGTCGGGCTTCATGACGCAGTACACCTCGTCGATGATCACCGGCGCCGACGCCCACCAGGCGCTCGCCGTCGGCTACCCCCTCGGCAAGCGCTTCAAGTCGGCCGAGGTCATGCGCGTGGGCGACGGTAACGTCACCCACCTCGGACACCACGCGAAGGCGGACGGCCGCTGGCGCGTCTACGCCTTCGGCGACCGCACCGGCGAGGCGCTCGCCGCCTGGGCAGCGGAGGCCGCTCCGTTGTTCGCGCGCTTCACTCCCGCGGATGCCGACGTCGACGCCGTGTTCGATGTGAAGGCCGTGTACCAGCAGCCCTTCGAGGAGGTGGAGGTCACCTCGGCGCCGGCCCTGTTCCAGCCGAAGACGGGTCCGCTCGGCCTCACCGACTGGGAGAAGGTCTATGCGGCGGGCCCCAGCAAGTGGTGCGAGACCGACATCTTCGCGGCACGTGAGCTCTCACGTGACGGCGTGGTGGTCGTCGTGCGACCCGACCAGTACGTCGCCGCCGTCCTGCCGCTGGATGCGGTGGACGAGCTCGCAGGCTTCCTCGACGGGGCACTGCTCCCGGCGCGCTGAATCTCCTCGGCATGACACGTGTCATGCCGAGGAGATGACACCTCCCTCCGGCGTCGTGATGCTCATCCCGCGAGGCTGGAGGCATGAACAACTCCTCCGTGGACGGGTCGGCGACGCGGGTCACCGCGCGTCCGGCATCCGAAGCCCCGAACCATGATCCGGTCGTCCTCGAACTGAAGGGCGTCACGCGCCACTTCGGCTCGGGCGACCGCCGTGTGCAGGCCGTCGGCGGGGTCGACCTGTCGATCCGCCGCGGCGAGGTCGTCGCGCTGCTCGGCCCGAACGGTGCGGGCAAGACGACGACTCTCGACATGCTCCTCGGGCTCACTCAGCCCAGCAGCGGCAGCGTCCGGGTGCTCGGCGTCACACCCGAGCAGGCGACCTCGAGCGGAGCGATCGGCGCGGTGCTGCAGACCGGCGGCCTGCTGGGCGACCTGACCGTGGGCGAGACCGTGCGCCTCATCGCCTCGCTGTACGGAGCGGAAGCGGCCGCCCGGGTGCCCGAGGTCATGGCCCGTGCCGACCTCGAACACCTCGCCCGCCGCCGCGTTGCCAAGTGCTCGGGGGGAGAACAGCAGCGGGTGAAGTTCGCGCTCGCGATGGTGTCCGACCCCGACATCCTCGTGCTCGACGAGCCCACGGCCGGCATGGACGTCACGGCCCGGCGGCACTTCTGGGACGTGATGCGGGCCGATGCGGATGCCGGACGCACGATCATCTTCGCCACGCACTACCTGGAGGAGGCGGAGCAGTTCGCCCGTCGGACCGTGGTGATGCACCGCGGCGCCGTCGTCGCGGATGCGCCCACCGCGCTGCTGCGAGCGAGCCTCGGGGAGCGGAGCGTATCCGCGACGGTCGGAGAGGACGGAGCGGCGCTCGTCGCGACGCTGAGCGCGACAGAAGGCGTGGTCGACGTGCGGCTCGACGGAGATCGTCTCAGCCTGCGGGCCGCGGACTCCGACGCCGCCGCCCGCATCCTGCTCGAACACGGCGCTCACGACCTGGAGATCGCCGCACCCACCCTCGAAACCGCCTTCACGGCTCTGACGGAGAACTGACATGCTCGTCTCACCCACCATGCTGCGCATCGAAGGCGTCCGCCAGCTGCGCAACCCTTACACGCTCGCGTTCACCCTGGCGATGCCGGTAGCGATGTACCTGCTGTTCGGAGCCGGGATGGGCTTCGGTTCGCTCTCGGCCGGGCACGGCAACGTCTCGTTCTACGTGATGACCTCGATGGCCGCGTACGGCACGGCGGTCGCGATGAGCTCTCTGACCTCGCTCGCCGCGACCGAGGCGAAGCAGGGCTGGGGGCGCCAACTCGCCATGACGCCGCTGACGACCGCGGGCTATGCGCTGACGAAACTGCTCACCTCCGTCGCCTTCGCGGCGCTGGCACTGGTGGCGGTCTTCGCCGCAGGCATGATGACCGGCGCGGAGGTAGAGGACGGCTGGCGCTGGGTGGCGACCGCGGGCATCATCCTCGGCATCGGCCTGATGTACGGACTGTTCGGGCTCGGTGTCGGCCTGTTCTTCAGCTCCGACTCGGCCGCGGCGCTCGCCTCGATCTCGATGACGTTCTTCGCGTTCTTCGGCAACGTCTTCATGCCCCTCGACGGGGTGATGCTCGACATCGCCCGGTTCACACCTCTCTACGGCTTCGTCGCCCTGAGCCGCTGGCCGTTGACCGACGGCACCCTCACCACCGGGCAGACGGATGAGCTGTGGATGCTGTTCCTCAACGTCGCCGTGTGGCTCGCACTGTTCGTGCTGCTGGTCACCCTGGGCATGAAGCGCTCCCGGGCGCGGCAGTAAGACGCCGGCCAGATCGGGCGACGACAGTAGGTTGGACGGATGACGCAGCACTCGAAGCGGGCCTCCTCGGAAGCATCCGAGGAGGCCCGGCGGTTCGCCGCCCTGGGAGCACCGCCGGCCGCGTGGTCGGCTCCGGGAGCGCGGGCCCCGCGTGGGCCGGTGGGAAAGGATCCCTGGGCGCGGTTCGGCTGGCTGATGGCCGTGATCTGGCTGGTCTTCCTCGTGTACCCGGTGATCGCACTGCTGCGTTCCGAAGCGCCGCTCGCGTGGATCGTCGTCGGCTGGATCGCACTGGTCGTCTTCGTCGTGCTGTACGTCACCGGTTTCATGCACGGCATGCGAGGCGGTGGAGGACTGGGGAGGCCGCCGTCGACACGACAGTGGGCCACGTTCGTGGTCCTCATCGTCTGCGTGCTGGTCTCGGTGCCGGCCGAGGGCGGATCGGCGCTCAGCTTCCTGCCGTTCATCATGTCGTTCGCCTCGTACGGGCTGACGCGCGTGTGGCACTGGATCACGACAGCCGCAGCCGTGATCGTCGCGGCTCTGTGTGTGTTCCTCCTTCCCGGAGGCCTCAGCTACCTCTCGGTGCTGGCGATCATCGGGCTGCTCGGCGTGGTGAACACGGTGTCGACCTGGCTCATCATCCGCTCCGCTGAGGCCGAACAGCTCGGGCTCGAGCTGGCCACGAGTGAGGGTCGCGAAGCCGTCGCCCGCGACGTGCACGACCTGATCGGCCACTCGCTGACGGTCGTCGGTCTCAAGGCGCAGCTCGTGCGCCGGCTCATGGACTCCGATCCGGAGCGGGCCAAGGCCGAGCTCGCCGATATCGAACGACTGACCGCGGAGGCGATCGCGGGGGTGCGGTCGTCGGTGGCCGGTGCACGGGCGACGACGCTCGTCGAGCAGCTCGCCTCGTCGCGGGACTCTCTCCGTGCGGCGGACATCGACCTGCGCGTCGACGGGGAGCCGGCGGCTCTGTCTCCGGTGCAGGCGATCACCGCGAGCTGGATCCTGCGCGAGGCGACGACCAACGTACTGCGCCATTCCGAGGCGCGCACCGTGCGAGTGCTGTTGGCGCCGGGGCGGCTGGTGGTCGAAGACGACGGGATCGGCCTGGCGGAGGGCGCAGGTGATGGCGCGGGCAACGGGATCCGCGGCATGCGCGAACGCGCGGCGGAGGCGGGTGCGGGTTTCCATATCACCGCGGCGCGTGAAGCCGAGGGCTCAGGGACCCGGGTGGAGGTGACCTGGTGACGACAGCAGGGGAAGCCGGCGGCATCCGGCTGCTGATCGCGGATGACCAGGCGCTGGTGCGCGGGGCGCTGGGTGCGCTGCTCGATCTGGAGTCGGACCTCACCGTGATCGGCATGGCAGCCGACGGCGCGGAGGCGCTGCGGCTCACTGAGGAGCTGCGGCCGGATGTGTGTCTGATGGACATCCAGATGCCCGACATGGACGGCGTGGAGGCGACGCGACGCATCCGCGAGGTGAGTCCGGACACGCGCATCCTCGTCGTGACCACGTTCGCGCGCCCCGGCTACCTGCGCTCGGCGCTGGATGCCGGAGCCAGCGGGTTCATCGTGAAGGACACTCCCGCCGAGCAGCTGGCGGAAGCCGTGCGCCGGGTGCACTCCGGATTGCGCGTGCTGGACCCGGCGCTCGCGGCCGACAGCCTGTTCGACGGCGCCAACCCGCTGAGCGACCGGGAGCGTCAGGTGCTGCGCCTCGCCGCGGACGGGCGGTCGGCGGCGGCTATCGCGGCGGAGGTGTTCCTGTCGGCCGGAACCGTGCGGAACCACCTCTCGGCGGCGATCGGGAAGACGGGCGCGGCGAACCGGGCGCAGGCCGTGCGGATCGCCCTCGACAAGGGCTGGATCTGACGCTCAGCCGTCACGCGGATGCGGTGTGGGCTCGCTGTGCCGCGGCCTGCTTCTGCCGGGCGAGCCAGTTGTGCCCGGCGATCGCGGCCCGGACTTCGGCGGAGTAGTCCCTTCCGCCGTCCGGGTGATGCCGGAGGTTCCTCCGGTGGAAGGGAGACTCCTCGCGGTGCGGGCCGCTGCGGTCGATGCGCTGGGCGAGTCCGGTGAGGCTGTCGCGGCCGGCTTCGTGATACTCCTGACGCTCGGCCTCATCCAGGCGGATCAGGCACGAGTCCTCGGCCATCGAGGTGATCGTGTACCGGGAGTCGAGGTACAGGTCGCCCTGCTGTTCGACCAGGAACCACGAGCCGGGCTCGTGATCGACGTAGCGCATCGCATCGCGCGCCTCGGCGATGCGCGCGGCGTCGCTCCACTCCTCGACGGGAGGGATGGCTTCGAGGGGCCGTCGCATCGCGGCATCCAGCGGGTGGTACCCGAAGGTCGGGGAGGAATCGCGATACAGGGTGAGGCAGGCGACCCGGCCGCACGCGGTGCACGTGACCTGGCTCTCGACCCGCTCCATCAGGGCGGAGGCGTGGAGCAGCCGGAGATCGGCGAGGCTGACGGCTCCGCTGGACTCCCTGAGTACTCCCGCCTCGACCCCCGCCAGGAGAGCGTCGACGGTGCCGTCCACATCGAAGGAGCCGTCGCCGGTGCGCACGATCAGTTCGCGGCACACCGGGCAGTCCTCGTCGGCCGGACGGCACGTCTCCTTCGGGTCATCCACGGTGATGGCCACGCGCTGCAGGTCTCCGGCGCGACGGCCCCCGTGCTTCACGAACTCCGGGCGCAGATACGCTGCCTCGAGGACGAAGTAGCGGTCCCCGTCGGCGAACCTCCAGGGGACGTCGAACGTCGCCTTGAAGTCGGCGAAGGTCGCATCGTTGTCGACCCCCGGGAGCCACTCCGCGGCGTCGAGGCCACGCGGAGTGAACGGCGTCGGCGTGAGATGCAGGATCACGGCGACGACCGCGTCGTCGTGCAGCACGATCTCTCCGCCCGACTCGAACAGCAGATGCTGCGAGAGCACGGCGGGTTCGCCGATGCTGCGCTCCGTGGTCGCCACGGGGTCGCCGCCGAATGCATCGATCAGGCGACGCACGGGGGCGTCGTCACGTGCCAGGCAGAGGGCGTCGAGAATCAGGGGCATCCGGTCATGCTCTCGACGTCGCGTCACCCGACCAGTATCGGTCACCGACCGCTCTGGTGCGATGTCGGTGGCCGCGCGTACCGTGGACGCCGATGGGCGACGGCGCCCGACAGGAGGAGTGCGTGATGGATTGGAAGATCGAACTCATCTTCGTCCCGGTCTCGGATGTCGACCGGTCGAAGGCCTTCTACGAGAAGATCGGCTTCCACGCCGACCACGACCAGACCCCCGTCGAGGGGCTGCGGTTCGTGCAGATGACTCCACCGGGTTCGGCCTGCTCGATCGCCTTCGGCACGGGCCTCGGGAACGATCTGGAGCCGGGGCAGCAGAACTCGATCCAGGTCGTGGTGCCCGATGCCGATGAGGCGCTGGCGCACCTGCGAGGTCTCGGCGTAGAGGCGCAAGGTGTGGAAGACCTGGACTGGGGGCGGTTCGTGTCCTTCGACGACCCCGACGGCAATACCTGGACGCTGCAGGAACTGCCCGACTACGGAGCTCAGGGCTAGACGGCGGTGGTCGCCGGCGTCTGCGTCCGTGTCGACGCGACATCGGCGACCACCTCGACCTTGAAGCCCGCGGCGTTCTCGAGCCAACCCGCGTAGTGCTGTTCGCCGCCGGCGTGCGGGTAGCGCTCGGCGTAGAGAGGGAGCCAACCGTGCGTCGGGGCCTCGGCCATGAGCGCATCCACAGCAGCGGGGTCGCCACCGTGGAACGCCAGATGGTTGAGCCCGGCGCGGCGGCGGTCGTGCGCGGCATCCGACAGGTTCGGCGAGGTCGTGAAGGTGAGGTAGGTCCCGCCCGCAGCCCAGGATTCCCCGTCGGACCATTCGCTGTCGAGCGTGAAGCCCAGACGATCGAGGATCCAGCGCCATTCGGTGCGCACGGCATCGAGGTCGGCGACCCACAGTTCGACGTGATGGAGACCCGGCATCATCCGAGTCTGCCAGTCGCGTCAGGAGTTCACGCGGATGATCTCCTGCTGGTAGGGAGCGATGACATCCCCGGAGATACGCAGGTCGAGGAGCAGGAAGCGGCGGGTGGAGGCATCCTCGGCGGCCCAGCTCTCGAGGCGGTCGAGGTCGGCGAGCGTGCGCACCACCACGCCCTCGGCACCGACGGCGGCGCCGAACGCGGCGAAGTCCACCTCGGGGATGCGCATGGGTCCCTCGGCCAGGCCCTTGAGGCCATACAGGTTCACCTCGGCGCCGTACGCCGCGTCGTTCCAGACGACGGCCATGCCCCGGCCACCGGCCGCGCGGACCGCAGATTCGAGGTCGGCGATCGCCATCAGCCCGCCGCCGTCGCCGGAGGTGAGTACGACGGTCGATTCGCGCCTGGCCAGAGCGGCCCCGACGACGCTCGGCCAGCCCTGCCCGATGGACTGGAATGCCGTGCCGATCATCATCATGCGGTCGGGGGCGGCGACCGGCCAGTACATGTTCGCCCAGCCGATGAAGTGGCCGCCGTCGGACACCACGATGCGGTCCTCGGGAAGCAGCTCGGCGATGCGACGCGCGGCCGACCGCGGGTCGAGGCGTCCATCGGTGGCGAGTTCGTCGCCGGCGTCGTAGATGCGGGCCGCCGCGACGTCGACGCGCTCCCGCCACGGGCTCGACGACAGGGAACCACCGAGCCGTGACACGAGAGCCTCGGCGGCCAGGCGGGCGTCGGCGCGTACGAATCCGCCGACGTGGGCATGGGTGGCGGCGGGGGCGATGTCGACCTGGAAGACCCGCGTCCCCGGCGCGAAGAGTTCGCCGAACCGCATCGTGAACTGGTTCAGGGAGGCGCCGAACACCACGGCGACATCGGCTGTGCGCACGAGTTCCATCGCGCCGTCCGCGCCGAAGCCGCCGGTGACGCCGAGGTCGTACTGCGTGTCGGGGAAGACACCCCGTCCGAGAGCCGAGGACGCGGTCAACGCGCCGGTCGCCGCGGCGAGCTCGCCCAGCGACGTGCTGGCGTCGGAGAGCCATGCGCCGCGGCCGGCGAGGAGGAACGGGCGCTGGGCGGTGCGCAGAGCATCAGCGATCTCGTCGAGCATCCCCTCGGCGAACTCCCCACGCGGCGCGAGCGGAGCGGGCACCCGCGGCGACGGGGCCGCCGGAACCTCGCCGGCTTCGAGCGCCGCGACGTCGTAGGGGATGGCGAGGACGACCGGGACGCGGTAGGTCAGGGCGTGCTCGATGGCGATGATCGTGGTGGCTGCGGCATCCGCTCGGCCGACCGTATAGGTGCGGGCGCCGACGGCGGAGGCGAGCGCGATCTGGTCGACGTCCCACGGGCGCGGGCCGGAGGTGGGCTCGTCGCCGACCACGAGCACGAGGGGGACATGCGCCTGCACGGCCTCGGCCAGGGCAGTCAGCGTGTTGGTGAACCCGGCGCCGTACGTCGAGGTGCCCGCGGCGATGCGCCCGGACGCGCGGAAGTGGGCGTCGGCGGCGACCACGGCGCCCTGCTCATGGCGGACGGCGGTGAAGGAGGCATCCGTCTGCGTCTCGATGGCGTCGAGGAAGTAGGCGTTGCCGTTGCCCATCACGCCGAACACGGAGTCGATGTGCTGAGCGAGAGTGAGGGCGACGTGCGCGGAGACGGTGGGCATGCGAAAGCCTTTCGAGACAGGGACGGAGGAAATGCGGATCCGTATGTGTCTCGCCTCCGCGTCTTCGCGAAGTGCTTCGTGCCTCTTTTTCAGGCACCGGCCGGGCCGGACCCGCTCAGTCTAGCGGCGAGAGTGCATACCAGGATGCGAGAGAATGCAGAGATGACGGATGCGGCGCTCGAGCGCGAGACACTGACCTGGGACGGCTTCGGAGCGGCGACACGAGAGCTGGCGCGGAGCATCCTCGCCACCGGCTTCGAGCCGGAGGTGGTCGTGGCGATCGCTCGGGGCGGGCTGCTCCCGGCCGGAGCCATCGCATACGGGCTCGGTGCCAAGAACTGCGGAGCGATCAACGTCGAGTTCTACACCGGGATCGGCACGGTGCTCGATGCGCCCGAGGTGCTTCCGCCCGAGCTCGACATGGCATACCTCGACGGGCGCCGGGTGCTGCTCGTCGACGACGTGGCCGACTCGGGGCGCACGCTCGCGCTGGCCGTGCAGCTGTTGCAGGAGAAGGGCGCCGACGTGCGGTCGGTCACGATCTACACTAAGCCCTCGACGATCATCCAGCCCGACTTCGCCTGGAAGGACACCGACCTGTGGATCAACTTCCCGTGGTCGTTCCAGGGCACGGTGCGCGAAGAGGATCTGGGTCTCGCACCCTCGGCCTGAGCCACGGTCACCCGTCGGTTCATCCCCGCAGCAGCGACCGCAGCGTCTGGATCGTGTCGGCCTCTGCCGCGGTCTTGTCGGGTCGGTACCCCTTCACCCGGGCGAAGCGCAGCGCGATGCCACCCGGATATCGCGGGGAGCGCTGCACACCGTCGATCGCGATCTCGACGACGATGTCGGGGCGCAGGAACACGGTGGATGCCGTGCGGTGCGACTCGTGCTCGGGAAACTCGGTGGTCTGCCACCGCAGCAGCTCGTCGGTGAGCCCCTTGAAGGTCTTGCCCACCATGACGAATCCGCCGGGGTCGCCGAACTCGCCGTCGGGGTCGCGCGCGCCGAGGTGCAGGTTCGAGAGCCAGCCCCGACGACGCCCGGAGCCCCACTCCGCGCCCAGGACCACCAGGTCGAAGGTCAGCACCGGCTTGACCTTGACCCACGACTTGCCGCGGCGCCCGGCGGCGTAGGGGGCGTCGATCGCCTTGACCACGACACCCTCGTGTCCGGCGGCGAGGGCGTCGCGCGACAGCTGCTCGGCGGCGTCGGCATCGGCCGTGACGATGCCGGGCATCCGCCATTCGCCGGCCACGCGTTCCAGCTCGGACAGCCGCGTCGAGAGCGGCTCGTCGAGCAGGTCGCGTCCGTCGACGTGCAGCACGTCGAAGAACCAGGGTCGCAGCACGAGCTCCCGCGAGACCTCGGCCCCGAAGCGCGACATGGTCTCCTGGAACGGTCGCGGCCCGCCGTCTTCGTCGAGCGACAGCGTCTCGCCGTCGAGGATGATGTCGTGCACCGGCAGCGACCGCACGATCTCGACGATCTCGGGCACGCGGTGGGTGATGTCGGCGAGGCTCCGCGTATAGACGCCGACCTCGTCGCCATGACGATGCACCTGGATGCGGGCCCCGTCGAGCTTGTACTCGACGGACGCTTCACCGGTGACCTGCAGCGCCTCCGACGCGGTCGCCGCCGTCGACGCCAGCATCGGCAGCACCGGTCGCCCGACCTGGAGCCCGACCGCCTCGAGGTCGCCTTCAGCCCCCGCGAGGGCGATGCGCGCGGTCTCGCCGAGGTCGCCCGACAGCATCGCCGCCCGCCGGACGAGAGCCGCAGGACGGTCGGCCGCCCGGGCGATCGCGTCGAGGAGGACGCCCGACAGTGCGCCGGTGCGCAGCTCGCCGAGCATCGCACGCACGAGGAAGTCCCACTCAGCCGCGGTCGCTCGTGAGCCGAGATCGATGAGGATGCCGGTGCGGCCCGCCGCCGAGCCCGAACCGGACGTCGAGGCGAGGGCATCGAGCGAGTCGTCGACATCGCCGACCGTCAGGGTGGATTCGTCGGAGTGGGCGATCTCGATGGCCGAGAGCCCGCGCCATCCGACGCCCAGCCTGCCCTGGCGCGGTGCCGCGAGGAGGAGACCCACGACGATCGGGAGCTCGGAGGTATCGGCGCGCGCGAGGAGCTCGGCGAGGGCATCGATCTTGGCGAGCCGGGACGATGTGGCGCCGACGCGGTCGGTCGTGGTGACGAGCTCTGCGAGCTTCATCCGAGCATTCTCGCACCGGCCTCCGACATCGGGTCGGTGCCGCGTCTCAGCGGCCGCGGAACTCGGGCTTCCGCTTCTCCTGGAAGGCGGCGAACCCTTCGCGGTAGTCATCGGTGTCGCACAGGGCGGCCTGCGCCGCGTTCTCGATGCCGACCGCGTCCCACAGCGCGAGACGCTCGTCGCGGATGCGGGCGATCAGTTCCTTGCTCGCCAGGAACGCCGCTGTGGCGCCGCGGGCGGCGGCGGCCGCGGCATCCGTCGTCGCCTGGACGACCTCATCGTCGGGGAAGACCCGCGAGAACAGGCCCGATGCCACGGCCTCCGCCCCGCTCATCAGGCGTCCCGTGTAGATGAGGTCGAGCGTCTTGTGCGCCCCGAGCCGGTCGAGGAAGAGCGCATGGCCGCCGGAGTCGAGGGTCGCGCCGAGCGCGGCGAACGGGGAGCCGATCTTCGCGGACTCGGCGACGTAGACGACATCGGTCGCGATCAACAGGCCGAGGCCGACGCCGAGACAGGCGCCGTGCGCCACCGCGAAGGTCGGCGCAGGGAACCGCGCCATCCGCTGCAGCAGCGGGGTGACGAGCCCGCCGAGGTAGCCGAGTACATCGTCGTTCCGCGGGTCGACGCCCGAGATGTTCCGGCCGGCGCAGAACGCACGCCCCTCACCGCGGAGCACCAGTGCACGCACGCCCGCGACCTCCGCGGCCTCGTAGGCGGCATCCAACTCGGCCAGCGCCCGCTCGTCGAGAGCATTGAGTTTCGCCGGCGCATTCAACACGATCGTCGCGACGTCGTCGGCGACGGTGAGGTCGATCATGAAGGCTCCTGGTCAGACGTCGTAGTCGACGACCACACGGTCGCTGGTCGGGTGGGACTGGCAGGTGAGGACGAACCCGCGTTCGAGCTCGTCCGGCTCCAGGGCGTAGTTCTCGGTCATGGTGACGCTGCCCTCGAGCACGCGTGCTCGGCAGGTGCCGCAGACCCCGCCTGCACAGGCGAAGGGCGCATCGGGGCGCACGCGCAGGGCGGCGTTCAGCACCGACTCGTGCGCGTCGACCGGGCTCTCGACCGTCGACGAGACACCGTCGAGGGTGACCTCGATCCGCACGGTCTTCTCGCCGGCGCGCACCTGCACCGGTCGGGCCGCGCGAGCCGGCTCGTCTCCGGTCGTGAAGAGCTCGAAGCGGATGTGCGACCGGTCGACGCCGACGTCGGCCAGCACCTCGCGACAGAGGTCGACCAGGGCGAGCGGTCCACAGAGGAACCATTCGTCGACGGTGGCCGGAGGGATGAGCGTGCCGAGGATCGTGCGCAGCTTCTCGTCGTCGATCCGCCCCGAGAGCACCGGTGCCGCCCGCTGCTCTCGGGAGAGCACATGGTGCAGCACGAGCCGTGTCGGGTATCGATCCTTGAGGTCGGCGAGGTCCTCGAGGAACATCACGTCCAGCGTCGCCCGGTTCGTATAGAGCAGCGTGAATCTCGACGTGTCCGACCGGGTCAGCACCGTGTGCGCGAGCGCCATCAGCGGCGTGATGCCGGAGCCGGCGGCGATCCCGACCACGTGCCGGTCGTCGAGGTCGGGAAGCGCCGAGGTGAACGTGCCCTGCGGGCTCATCACGTCGATCTCGAATCCGGGCTGGAGTCCGGTCTGCGCCCACGTCGAGAACAGCCCGCCCTCGTCGCGCTTCACCGCGACGCTGAGGCGCGTGTCGTGCCCGTCATAGCGGTGCTCCGGCGCGCGGCACAGCGAATAGGAACGCCGCACCTCGACCCCGTCGAGGGTCGTGCGCAGGGCGACGTACTGGCCGGGCAGATGGTCGTACTCGGCGGCCAGGGCGGCGGGCACCGTGAACGAAACCTCGACCGCGTCGTCGGTGAGCGGACGTACGTCCTCGACCGTGAGCGTGTGGAAGCGGGCGCGCTTTCGAGGAGCGGTCTCGCGGGAGGTCGTCGCGCGGGGGACGGAAGCCGGCGCGGACGTGAAGAGCGACATGTCAGTGCACCTTGAAGTGGTCGAAGGGCTCGAGGCAGGCCCGGCATTCGAACAGCGCCTTGCACGAGGTGGAGCCGAAGTGGGACACCTCACGGGTGTCGAGGGAGCCGCAACGCGGGCAGCGCACGCTCAGCGAGAGCCGGATCGGTCCGGTCGACACCGCGGCGCGGCCGGACGGCGGGGCGATGCCGTAGGCGGCGAGCTTGGCCTTGCCGGCATCCGACATCCAGTCGGTCGTCCAGGCGGGGGAGAGGACGAGGCGCACCTCGACCCGGTCGTATCCCGCCGCCGTGAGCGCGAGGATGACGTCGTCGCGGATCGTGTCCATCGCTGGGCAGCCGCTGTAGGTCGGGGTGATGTCGACCCGCACGCGATCGCCGTCCGCCTCGACAGCGCGGAGCACACCGAGGTCCTCGATCGTGAGGACGGGCACCTCGGGGTCGGGGACCGCAGCGGCGATGCGCCAGGCATCCTGGGTCGGAGTGAGGGTCACCATGACGCCCCCGGATGCCGCCGTGCGAGCACCTGCATCTCGGCGAGGACGTGGCCGAGCGGCGTCGCGTGGGCACCGTGCCGTCCGCCGGCGGAGGATGCCGCGACCGCCGGGACCGGCAACTCCGCCTCGGTGAAGACCGTGTCGACCACGCCGTCGAATCCGGCTCGGAGGCTCGACGGGCGCACCGCGGCATCACCGAGACGCTCGATCAGGTCGTCGTCGCGGAACAGCTCATCGACATACGGCCAGACGTCGCCGATCGCACGGATGATCCGGGTACGGGACTCCTCGGTGCCCCCGGCGAGGCGCAGCATCCACTGCACCGCGTGGTCCCGGTGGTAGTCGACCTCTTTGAGGGACTTCTCCGCGATCGCCCCGAACGTCTCGTCGCTGCTCGCCCGGAGGGCCGAATAGAGCTCGAACATGTATGTCGCCACCACGAACTGCCGGGCGATCGTCTGGGCGAAGTCGCCGTTGGGCTGCTGCACGATCCAGGCGCACCGGAACTCGGGCTCGTCGCGGAAGAAGGCCAGGTCGTCTTCGCTGCGCCCGTCGTACGACCCCGCGTAGTGCAGGAAGGACCTCGCGTGCCCGAGCAGGTCGAGGGCGATGTTCCCGAGGGCGACGTCTTCTTCGAGTTCGGGGGCGCGGGAGATCCAGGCGCCCAATTGCTGGGAGAGGATGAGCGCGTCGTCACCGAGGCGCAGCGCGTACTCCGCGATGTCGGCCGATGCGGCGACCGCGCCGGTGCCGGAGAGCTCCTGCGAGAGGCGGAGCTCATCGACCGAGACATCACCGTGGACGTCGCCGTGGACGTCGATGTTCTCGTGCGCGGTGTTCGGGTGCGCGGTGCTCACAGGTGCGGCACCCCCTCGGAGGCCGTGTAGTACACGGCGTGACGATAGTTCTTGCCGACGGGGCTCTCGAAGTAGGCGCCCTTGGCGTCGGGGTCGCTCGTCGTGATCGCCTCAGCCGGTGCGACCCAGATAGACACGCCCTCGCCGCGACGCGTGTAGAGGTCGCGGGCGTTGCGGATCGCCATCTCGGCATCCGGGGCGTGCAGCGAACCGACGTGCACATGGCTCAGCCCGCGGTTCGCGCGGACGAACACCTCCCACAGCGGCCAGGGTTCGCGTTCGTCGGCTCCCGGAGTCGCCATCACGCCACCGCCTTCGTCTTCAGGGACTGCTTGCGCGCATACTCGGCCGCGGCCTCCCGCACCCAGGCGCCCTCTTCATGCGCGGTGCGACGGCGCTCCAGCCTCTCGGCGTTGCACGGACCGTTGCCGCGCAGCACTTCGAAGAACTCGTCCCAGTCGATCTCGCCGATCACGTACTGCCCTGTCGCCTCGTCGAAACGCAGGTCGGGATCGGGCAGGGTCACGCCGAGGATCTCGGCCTGTGGCACGAGCATCCCGACGAAGCGCTGACGCAGCTCGTCGTTCGTGAAGCGCTTGATCTTCCATTTCATGGACTGCGCCGAGTTCGGGGACTGGTCGTCGGGCGGCCCGAACATCGCCAGGCTCGGCCAGTACCAGCGGTTCACGGCATCCTGTGCCATCTCGCGCTGCTCGTCGGTACCGCGCATGAGGGAGAGCAGGATCTCGAAGCCCTGGCGCTGGTGGAACGATTCCTCTTTGCAGACCCGCACCATCGCGCGTCCGTAGGGGCCGTATGACGCGCGGCACAGCGGGACCTGGTTGCAGATCGCCGCCCCGTCGACGAGCCAGCCGATGGCGCCCATGTCGGCCCAGGTGGGGGTCGGGTAGTTGAAGATCGACGAGTACTTGGCCTTGCCGCTGATGAGCTGGTCCATCATCTCGTCGCGAGTGGTGCCCAGGGTCTGCGCGGCGGAGTAGAGGTAGAGGCCATGGCCCGCTTCGTCCTGCACCTTGGCCATCAGGATTGCTTTGCGCTTGAGGCTCGGGGCGCGCGTGATCCAGTTGCCCTCGGGCTGCATGCCGATGATCTCGGAGTGCGCGTGCTGGGAGATCTGGCGCACCAGGGTCTTGCGGTAGGCGTCGGGCATCCAGTCGCGCGGCTCGATGCGCTGCTCGTTCGCGATGAGTTCGTCGAAGAGACGCTCCTCATCGGAGATCTCGCCCACGAGGGACAGGTCTGCGGGACTGGTCATCATCGACTCCTCGGCATCAGGCCATCTTTACTGACCGATCGTTAGGTAATTCTGACACAGAGGATGGCCGGTTTCAACACGTCCCCCGAGCGCGGGTCAGTGCGAGCGGGAGATCAACTCCAGCAGAGCGCGACCATATGCTTCGGACGGGTCCGGATGCTCGAAGATCTCGGAGGTGTCCGCGATCTCGATCTCGACGCGGAAGGCATCCTCGACACGCGTCAGTGAGCGGAAGGTGCCGCGCAGGAGCTCGCGCAGTTGGTCTTCGCGCGGTAGCCACACCGCGTCGGCGAGCGTCACCGCGTCGAGCGCCCACTCGGTCGTGCCGTTGAAGGCGAGGTCGGTTCCGCTCGGGGTCTGCCTGGCCTCGATCGTCATCTCGCTGACCGTGAAGATCTCGGCCTCCGCCTCGAGTTCGACCTCGTCGGGCAGATCGAGCTGGAAGCGGTCGCCCTCCGCCGGGTGCCAGACGAGTCCGGCCTCTCGAAGGGTGACGGCGAGCTCGCGAGTGATCATTCCTTCACGCTAGACGACGGATGCGCGCCCGGGATGCGAGCGGGCTGGGGATGAGGGGCCGGCCGTGTCGGCGGGGTGAGGCAGAGTGGAGGCATGACCTCCCTCGCTCCTGCCGACACCCGCGATGCCGCACTGTCAGCCCTTCGGGAGCTCGTCGGCCGACCGGATGCCGACTTCCACGACGGCCAGTACGAGGCGATCGAGGCTCTGGTCGAGGGGCGCCGGCGTGCGCTCGTGGTGCAGCGCACGGGATGGGGCAAGTCCGCGGTGTACTTCGTGGCGACGCTGCTGCTGCGACGTCAGGGCGCGGGACCGACCGTGCTCGTCTCGCCGCTGCTGGCGCTCATGCGCGACCAGATCGCCGCCGCCGAGCGGGCGGGAGTACGCGCGGTCGCGATCAACTCCACCAACGCGCACGAGTGGTCCGACGTGCTCGCTCAGCTCGATCGCGACGAGGTCGACGTGCTGCTGGTCTCGCCCGAGCGGCTCAACAATCCTGCCTTCCGCGAACAGCAGCTGCCGGCACTCGTGCGTCGCATCGGGATGCTCGTGGTCGATGAGGCGCACTGCATCAGCGACTGGGGGCACGACTTCCGCCCCGACTACCGGCGGCTGCGTGACCTGATCGCGCAGATGCCCGCGGATGTGCCCGTACTGGCGACCACCGCGACCGCGAACAGCCGCGTCGTGGCCGATGTCGCCGAGCAGCTCGGCAGCCTCCAGGCCGCAGAGACGACCGAGGGCGACGCGGCACCCGTGCTCACGATCCGCGGCCCGCTCGCCCGCACGTCGCTGCGGTTGGGGGTGCTGCGGCTGCGCGACTCGGCGAGCCGGCTCGCGTGGCTGCTGAGCCACCTCGACGACCTGCCGGGGTCGGGCATCATCTACACGCTGACCGTCGCCGCGGCGGTCGACACGGCCCGGCTGCTGCGCGATCACGGACATGACGTCCGCGCCTACACCGGGCAGACCGACACCGACGAGCGCGCGGAGTCCGAGGGGATGCTCAAGCGCAACGAGGTCAAGGCGCTCGTCGCGACCAGTGCGCTGGGCATGGGGTTCGACAAGCCCGATCTGGGCTTCGTCCTGCACCTCGGTGCACCGTCGTCGCCCGTGGCCTACTACCAGCAGGTCGGCCGTGCCGGTCGCGCGAGTGAGAGCGCCGACGTGCTGCTGCTCCCCGGCGTCGAAGACCGCGACATCTGGCACTACTTCGCCACCGCGTCGATGCCCGACCGCGAACGCGCGGAGCGGGTGATCGGCGCGCTCGGCGACGCGCCGATCTCGACGCCGGCACTCGAGGCGATGGTCGACATCCGGCGGACGCCGCTCGAGCTGCTGCTCAAGGTGCTCGACGTCGACGGTGCGGTGCGACGCGTGCAGGGCGGCTGGGTCGCGACGGGCGAGCCCTGGGCGTACGATGCCGAGCGCTACGAGCGCATCGCCGCCGAGCGCCTCGCCGAGCAGCAGCACATGATCGACTACGAGCAGACCGACGGATGCCGCATGGAGTTCCTCCAGCGCGCGCTCGATGACGACACGGCCGCGCCGTGCGGGCGATGCGATAACTGCGCGGGCGGATGGTTCCCGCGCGAGATCGGGGAGTCCGCGACCACGCAGGCCGCGGAGTCGCTCGACCGGGTCGGTGTCCCGATTGAACCCCGTCGTGCCTGGCCCACCGGTGCCGATCGCCTGGAGGTGCCGGTCAAGGGCCGCATCCCCGTCGACGAGCAGGCGGGAGAGGGACGGGCGCTGGCTCGACTCACAGACCTCGGGTGGGGCGGTGCGCTGCGCGAGCTCTTCGCCGCGGGGGCGACGGATACCCCGGTGACGCCGCAGCTGCTGCAGGCCTGCATCCGTGTGCTCGCCGGATGGGGCTGGGACGAGCGGCCGGTGGCCGTGGTCGCCCTGCCGTCGCGGTCGCACCCGCTGCTCGTCGACTCGCTCGCGCGCGGCCTCGCCGACGTCGGACGACTGCCCTATCTCGGGGCGCTCGAACCGGTCGGCGGCGGTCCTACCGGGCAGCCGGGCGGCAACAGCGTCTTCCGGCTCGGTGGCCTCTGGGACCGGTTCAGTGCCGAGCACCTCGACGTTCCGGCGGGACCGGTGCTTCTCGTGGACGACCTGGTCGACAGTCGATGGACGATGACGGTCGCCGCCCGGGTGCTGCGGCAGTCCGGCGCGACGCAGGTGCTGCCGTTCGCGCTGGCATTGCGCGGCTGAGTCAGGGCCGGAGCGGCTTCAGTCGTCGGCGGGCGCGATGCGGGGCGGCCACGAGGTCGCTCCGAGTTCCCGCGAGATGTTCCTGGCGGTCTCGCGCAACGCGTTCATGATGGCGTCAGAGGCCGGCGTCTGCGAGGTCGGCAACACGACCGCGACTGCCGCGACGATGTCGTTCGAGGCGTCGGCGACGGGTGCGGCGAGCGAGGACTCGCCCAGCACGGCCTCGTCGAACTCGCCGGCGGTGCCGCGCTCCGCGATCGCAGGGAGCTCCAGGGTGAGGCGGGCGACGTCGGTGATCGTGTCACCCGTGAGGCTGCGCAGCGGCTGCTCGAAGACGCTCTGCTGGAAGCCCTGGTCGTAGGCGAGCAGCACCTTGCCCATCGCGGACGCGTGCGCAGGGATGGCGACGCCCGTCTCCAGCATCTGCTGGCTGTCGTCGGGGCGCAGGTTGTGATGGATGACGAGCACGTCGGTGAAGTGCGGGGCGCCGAGACGTACCGAGAGGTCGGTGCGGCGAGCGAGCTCCTGCGTCCAGCGCATGGCCCGTGCACGCACGTCGAGCGTGTCGAGGTACACGTTGCTCAGGCGCAGCAGCGTCGGCCCGAGCATGTAGCGCTGTCCACCGCGCTCTTTCGCGACGAGGCCGTGCGAGCGCAGCGACTTCACGATCCCGTGCACGGTCGACGGCGGCAGGCTGAGTGCTGCGGCGAGGTCGGTGATGCCGAGGTGGCGTGCTCCCTGGAGCAGTTCGAGGATCTTCGCCGCGCGGTCGATCGCCTGGATCACGGGGGAGCCTCCTTCCGGTGCGTCGTCGAGCCGGTGCGTATGCCGTGCCGGTCTTAAGGATGATCTTGACAACCCGGCAGGGTCCGAACATATTCGACATTAACGAATTGCTTTCGGATTTCGCGAAAGAAGTCCCGAGGATCAAAGGAGATCGAACGATGAAGAAGCTCATCAACGCCCCCGAGGACGTTCTCGTCGAATCACTGAAGGGGGTCGCGCTCGCTCATCCGGAGCTTTCGGTCGACCTGGAGAACCACGTCATCACGCGGGCGACGCCCAAGGCGCAGGGCAAGGTCGCGATCGTGTCCGGCGGCGGTTCGGGGCACGAGCCCCTGCACGGCGGCTTCGTCGGCACCGGGATGTTGGATGCCGCCGTCGCCGGCGAGGTGTTCACCTCTCCGACGCCCGACCGCGTCCAGGTCGCCACGAAGGCCGTCGACCGTGGAGCCGGTGTGCTCCACATCGTGAAGAACTACACCGGCGACGTGCTGAACTTCGAGATGGCCGCCGAGCTCGCCTCCATGGAGGGGATCGAGGTGGGCAGCATCACCGTGGACGATGACGTCGCCGTGCAGGATTCGCTGTACACGGCCGGTCGCCGAGGGGTGGGACTCACGGTGTTGCTCGAGAAGATCCTCGGAGCCGCCGCCGAGGAGGGGCGTGACCTCGCCGCCGTCGTGGAGCTGGCAAAGAATGTCAACGGCCAGGGCCGCTCGATGGGCATGGCGCTCACCAGCTGCACGGTTCCCGCCGCGGGCAAGCCCACGTTCGACCTCCCCGACGACCAGATGGAGATCGGCATCGGCATTCACGGTGAGCCGGGTCGTCATCGCGAACCGCTCGCTCCGGCATCCGACATCGCCCGGCAGCTGGTGGAGCCGATCCTCGCCGACATCGATGCGGCAGGTCCGGCGATCGTGATGCTCAACGGCATGGGGGCGACACCGCTGATCGAGCTGTACCTCATGTACGCCGAGGTCGCGGCGATCCTCGAGAAGTCCGGGGTGCAGATCGCGCGGAACCTGGTCGGCAACTACATCACCTCGCTCGACATGGCGGGCTGCTCGGTCACGGTGCTCAAGGCCGACGACGAGCTGCTGCGCCTATGGGATGCCCCGGTGAACACCCCCGGCCTGCGGTGGGGTGCGTGATGGCGGCTGTCGACACCGCTGTGCTCGCCGACTGGGTCTCCCGTTTCGGCGCGGCTGTCACGGAGAAGCGCGACTGGCTCACCGAACTCGACTCGGCGATCGGCGACGCCGACCACGGCGCGAACATGGCCCGCGGGATGGGTGCGGTGAGCGAGAAGCTCGCGGCAGGAACCCCGGCCACGGTCGATGAGCTGCTGAAGACCGTCGGGATGACCCTGGTGAGTTCCGTGGGTGGAGCCAGCGGGCCGCTCTACGGCACGTTCTTCCTGCGGATGGGGATGGCAGCCGGTGCGGTGCCCGAACTCGACGGGCCGGCGCTCGCGGTCGCCCTGCGCGCGGGCCTCGACGGCATCGTGGCGCGAGGCAAGGCCGAGTCGGGCGACAAGACGATGTTCGACGCGATGGCTCCGGCCGTCGATGCGCTCGACACCGCGCTCGCCGGTGGCGCGTCCGTCGCCGTTGCCGCCCGGACCGCAGCGGATGCGGCGGCGGCCGGCCGTGACGCGACACTCCCGCTCGTCGCTCGAAAGGGCAGGGCCAGCTATCTCGGCGAACGCAGCGCCGGGCACCTCGATCCGGGGGCCGCATCGACGGCGATCCTGTTCGACACGCTCGCTGCGGCCGTGGAGGGCGGCGCCGGATGATCGGCATCGTCGCCGTCTCCCACAGCGCACGGCTCGGGGAGGCGGCACTGGAGCTTGCCCTGCAGATGGTGCAGGGTGCAGGGGTGCGCGTGCAGGTCGCGGCGGGTGCGGGCGTGGACGGCGACGGCAGACCGATCCTCGGGACGGATGCGGTGGCGGTGGCCGCAGCGATCGATGAACTCGCGGCGGACTGCGACGGCGTCCTCGTCCTCATGGATCTCGGATCGGCCGTGCTGAGCGCCGAGCTCGCACTCGAGCTGCGTGTGAGCGACGTGCCCGTGCGCCTCGTGCCTGCTCCGTTCGTGGAGGGATTGCTCGCCGCGGTCGTGTCGGCGGCGGCCGGGGGCGGACTGGATGCGGTCGCTGCGGAGGCGACCGCTGCGCTCGGCGCGAAGACCGGGCAGCTCGGTGTTCCTGACGACGCTGCGCCGTCGTCCGACGCCGAGTCCACCGACGGCAGCGCCGCAGGGGGTGGCGGGTCGGTCGGCGAGGAGATCGTCCGGCGGGTGCGGGTGCGGAATCCGCTCGGCATCCATGCGCGCCCCGCCGCCCTGATCGCCGAGGCTTCGGCGGGGGCGGATGTGCGACTGCGGCGTCTTCCGGACGGACCTGACGCGCCGGCCGCGAGCCTCTCGCGACTCCTGATCCTCGGCGCTCGGCAGGGCGACGAACTGGAATTGGTCGCGCGCGGCCCGGAAGCCGATGCGGTGCTGGACAAGCTGTCCGCCCTGTTCGACGACGGATTCGGGGAGGGGACGGATGACGCGGCGCCGACGGCGGCTGCGGCGGGTTCGGAATCGACGGGCCCGCGCCCGGACGTCCCGCCGACCGTCATCGCGTCCGGCGCGGTGCTGAAGGGCCGCGGCGTCAGTCCCGGTCGGGTGGCCGCACCGCTTGTGCATCTCGCACCGGCGGTCGGCGAGCCGGAAGCGGGCGCGGTCGTCGCTTCGGCCGACCGCGACGCCGAGGTCTCAGCGATCGAGTGGGCCGCCGTCGCCGTGGCCGATCAGCTGCGTGCGCGGACGTCGCAGGCGACGGGGGAGACCAGGGCGATCCTCGATGCGTCTCGCCTGCTGGCCTCCGACCCCGAGCTGGTGTCGGAGGCGACGGCACTCGTCCGGTCGAAGGGCCGCAGTGCGGCGCGCGCGATCTGGGAGACCGCGGCCGCCCACGAGAAAGCCGTGGCCGCGCTGGGTGGCCGGATGGCGGAGCGCGTCGCCGACATCCGTGACGTGCGCGACCGGATCATCGCCGAGATACTCCAGGTCGACATGCCCGGGGTGCCCGAGCGTGAGGAGCCGTTCGTGCTCGTCGCGACGGACCTCGCGCCCGCCGACACCGCAGCCCTCGCTGGAGGGCACTGCGTCGCCCTCGTCACCGAGCAGGGCGGGCCGACTTCGCACACCGCGATCATCGCGCGATCGCTCGGTCTTCCCGCGGTCGTCGGCGTTACCGGCGCGGTCGGCATCCCGGTCGGCTCGACGCTCCTCGTCGACGGCGGGCGCGGCACGGTCGAGGTCGATCCGCCGGCATCCCGCGTCGCCGACGCCCAGGCCGCCGCCACCGTCGTCGAGTTCGACGGATCCGGGCGGCTCGCCGACGGCCACCGCGTGGCGCTGCTGGCGAATGTGGGCGGTGCTCCGGACGCGGTGAACGCTGCCGCAGCGCGAGCAGAGGGCATCGGTCTGTTCCGCACCGAGTTCTGCTTCCTCGACCGGACCGAAGCACCGACGGTCGAGGAGCAGACCACCGCCTACCGCGGTGTCCTGGCCGCATTCCCCGATCGCAAGGTCGTCGTGCGCACACTGGACGCGGGGAGCGACAAGCCTCTCCCGTTCGCGAACTCCGACGACGAGGACAATCCGGCGCTCGGCGTGCGGGGGCTCCGGATCGCCCGCCGCCGGCCGGAGCTGCTCGCGGACCAGTTGCGTGCACTCGCGCTCGCCGCCACCGCGGAGTCGGCCGAGGTCGAGGTGATGGCCCCGATGGTGGCCACCGTCGACGAGGCCAGGGAGTTCGCCGATCTCGCGCGTGCGGCGGGGATCAGCAGCGTCGGCATCATGATCGAGACGCCGTCGGCGGCACTTCTCGCCGCCGAGCTGTTCGAGGTGGTCGACTTCGTGAGCCTCGGAACCAACGACCTCGCGCAGTACACGCTCGCCGCCGATCGGCTGCTCAGCGACCTGGGCGATCTGAACGATCCGTGGCAGCCCGCGGTGCTGCGCCTGATCGGCATGGTCGGAGCGGCGGGGCGTGCGGCCGGGAAACCGGTCGGAGTCTGCGGCGAGGCAGGTGGGGACCCGGCCCTCGCTCCGGTGCTCGTGGGACTGGGAGCGACCTCGCTCTCGATGACCCCGCGGTCGCTCGGACGAGTCGCGGAGGCGCTCCGCGATGTGACCGAGGACGAGTGCCGCCATGCTGCCGAGGCTGTGCTGCAGGCGGCCACCGCGGAGGAGGCCAGGGTCGTGGGAGCCGCCGCTCTGCAGCGTGCCGCTGCCCGCTGATCGCGTCGCATATGCGTGCTTCGGCATGCTCAGAATTTCATTCTGATCTCGACATGGAGCATGCGCCTCGTGTCTCCGGGCCGAAGCTCTAGGCTCGGCTGTACGGGGGGCGCCGACGTCGGCGCCGAGTGTGGATCGGAGTGGGACATGTCGCAGGCGAGGACGTTCGTGCGGGGCCTGATCGGTGTGGTCGCGGTCGGGGCGTTGGTGGCTCTTTCCGGGTGCGCTCCGACTCCGCAGTCCACGCCCACCCCCCAGCCCACGGCCGCGCCGGAATCCCCGGCTCCCGATCCGTACGCCGGACCGATCGCCTTCGTCGGCGACGAGCTGGACTGGTTCCTGCTGAGCGCCGAGGAGATCTCCGGCCTGCTTCCCGATGTGGGTGATGTCAGCCCGGCGGTGCCCTCCTTGATCCAGGTGTCCGACGGGGGCGGCTACGAGCCGGATCCCACCATCTGCAACGCGGTCTACGCCGAAGCCTCGCTGGGCTCCATCGGTGCACGGTCCGTCACGTGGACGACGACCGTTTCCGCAGGGCGAGACGGCTGGCTCCACGTGATGCAGTTCGCCGATGAAGCGGCCGCCACGGCGCGCATGGACCAGTACGCCCAAGCCGCGGAGCAGTGCGGTGAGTTCACCTTCGGCGGGGCGCCTTCTTCCTTCGCCTCGTCGACGGCAGAGGGCGACGGGGGCGTCCGCGCCATCGCCGGATCCCTGATCCTCACCTACCCGGGCGGCGACGGTCACTCCCTCTACAAGACCTACTCCTCGGTTGGAAACGTGGTCGTCGAGATGTGGCAGCCCTTCACGGGGGAACCCGCGTTCGACACCGAGGCCGCTGCAGACCAGCTGCGCGATCGCGCGAGCGAGGCGAGGGCGAAGCTGATCGACGAGCTGACGGAGAACCCGCCGGTTCCGGTGGACGTCCCCGCAGCTGACCCTGCGGCGCCCTGGAGCGAGTGGGAGATCACGACGGCGGGGGTCGGCCCCGTGCGCCTGGGCGTCGAGCTCGATGAGGCGATCGCCGCGGTCCCCGGAGCTCGGGTCGACAAGCCCGAGTGGGTGGGTGGGACGACGCGTCTGACCTCGCCCGATGACTCGGCCTCGCTGCTGCTCTGGACGCAGGAGGGCACGAGCGTCGTCTCCGCCGTGTCCGTCGGCGTCGGGAACGTCGCGGGCGAGCCGACTCATGAGGGCGCGTCGCTTCCGTCCGCCGGTGGTGTGCGAATCGGAGATCCGGTCAGCGCCGCGGCAGCTGCCTTCCCCGAGGGGACGGCACTGCGCATCATCTCGTCGGGCGAGTACTTCTACGAGTGGTCCAGCCGCGAGGGGGTCGTCATGCGGTTCCGCCTGGATCGCGACTCGACGGCAGACCCCGCCGCGGTGATCACCGGCATCACGGTCGACGACGCCACGCTCGCAAAGCCGCTGATCTTCGGCTGAGCTTCGCGCAGGTCGCCGCCCCCGTACAGGCCTTCTTTACCGACCGAGCGGTCAGTTAGTATGGGCCTGTCGGGCGCTGCTGCGGTGGCATCCGCGCGACGAGGAGGTCGACGATGACGGATGCGACGCCGCAGGCCACGGACTCCGCGCGCCCCAACCGCGCCATGATGGAGCGCGACCGCGCCTCCGCCTCGCTGGGCCTCGTCGTGGAACGCGACGATCCCGGACACGCCGTGGTCTCGATGCGCGTGCGCGACGACATGACCAACGGGTTCCACATCACGCACGGCGGCTTCGTCTTCGCCCTGGCCGACACGGCCTTCGCGATCGCCTGCAACGAGGACGACCGGGTCACGGTGGCCGCCGGCGCCGACATCTCGTTCCTGAAGTCGACCGTCTCCGGACAGACGCTGACCGCGACGGCCGTGCGACGCACCCGCACCGGCCGCTCCGGCATCTACGACGTGACCGTCGTCGACGAACTCGGCGATCCTGTCGCGGAGTTCCGTGGGCGCTCGCGCACCACCGACCAGACCTTCTGATCTCGCGCTGCCGCTCCCGGCCGACAGCGTGATCCGATGCGAGACTGTGGGGATGTCCGAGATGCAGAGCACGCGACGAGGCCGCCCCGGTTACGACCAGCAGGGCATCCTCGCGGTCGCCGTCGCCGCGTTCAACGAGTACGGGTACGACGCGACTTCGATCGGCATGCTGGCCGAGCGGCTCGGCTTGTCGAAGTCGGCGATCTACCACCACTTCGGATCGAAGGACGAGATGCTCGACCTCGCTCTCGACGCCGCGCTCGGCGGTCTCGAGGCCGTGGTGCAGAGCCCGCTGCCGGCTGCGGATGACCGGGAGGACACCGATGCGGTGACCCGCCTCGAGCACGTCCTCCGCGGGGCCGTGCACGTGCTCGTCGACCAGCTCCCCGCCGTGACGCTGCTGCTGCGGGTGCGCGGGAACACCGATGTCGAGCGTCGAGCGCTCACCCGCCGTCGCGCATTCGACCGCCGGATCACCGCACTCGTCTCGGAAGCACAGTCCGAGGGCGCGCTGCGCGCCGATATGGACGCCAGCGTCGTGGCCCGCCTGGCGTTCGGCATGATCAACTCGATCGTGGAGTGGTACCGACCGGGCGGACGCGAGGGCGCGGACCGTCTCGCCGACGACGTCGTCGCCATCGCCCTCGACGGCCTGCGCCGGCGCGTCGACGATCCCGCGAGCGCCCCGGTCTCCTGACCGGCGCGCAAGCGGGGACGACTCAGGCCGCCGCGTCCTGCTCCTTCGCGACGAGGGTGAGCACGTCGTACGTGGCGACGATCTCGTCGCGCTGATTCTTCAGCACCGAGTCCCATCGCACCTCGCCGTACTCGTCCGTCTCACGCGGGGTGATCTGCTTGGCGGTGAGCTCGACGCGGATCTCGTCGCCGGGCGAGACCGGGGTCAGGAACCGCAGGTTCTCCAGGCCCGAGTTGGCGAGGACGGGGCCGGGCGCGGGGTCGACGAAGAGGCCGGCGGCCCACGACACGAGCAGGTACCCGTGGGCGACGCGACCGGGGAAGAACGGGTTCGCGGCGGCGGACGCCTCGTCCATGTGCGCGTAGAAGGTGTCGCCGGTGAAGGCCGCGAACGTCTCGATGTCGTCGAGCGTCACCGTGCGGGAGCCGCTGGCGACCTGGTCGCCGATGCGCAGCTCGGCCAGCGACTTGCGGAAGGGATGCACACCCCCGCTCTCCTGGTACGGACGCGCCACCGTGCCCTGATGCCAGACCCCGGTGAGGGCGGTCAGCATCGCAGGGGAGCCCTGCACCGCGGTGCGTTGCATGTGGTGCAGCACCGCGCGGATGCCGCCGAGCTCCTCGCCACCGCCGGCGCGGCCGGGGCCGCCGTGCACGAGGTTCGGCAGCGGCGAGCCGTGACCCGTGGAGCTGCGGGCGTCGTCGCGATCGAGGAACAGCACGCGTCCGTTGTAGGCGGCCATGTCCGTGGCGAGCGCGACGGCGACTTCGGGGTCGTGCGTGGCGACGCTGGTCACCAGGGAGCCACCGCCCCGGGCGACCAGGGCGCTCGCTTCGTCGAGGGTGCGATAGCCGACGATGCTCGAGACCGGGCCGAACGCCTCGATCTCGTTGACCGCCGCGCTCTGCGGGTCGGAAAAACGCAGCAGCATCGGCGCGAGGAAGGCGCCATCCGGAGCGGGCCCCTCCGTTCCGTCGCCGTGCCGCACGTCTGGAGCATCGGCCGAGCCGATGACCAGCTCGCCACCGCCGTCCTGCAGCCGTGCCACCTGGCGCAGCACCTCGTCGCGCTGGGCGGTCGAGGCCAGCGGGCCCATCGTGACGCCCTCCGCCCGAGGGTCGCCGAGCACGATGCGTTCGGACAGTCGTGCCCGCACCGCGCCGATCACGTCGTCGACGGCACCGACCGGCACGATCGCGCGTCGGATCGCCGTGCACTTCTGTCCGGCCTTGCTGGTCATCTCGGCGACGAGCTGCTTGATGTACGCGTCGAACTCGGGCGTGCCCGAGACGGCGTCCGTCCCCAGGATCGACGCATTGATGGAGTCGGTCTCGCTCGTAAAGCGCACACCACCGGTCTGCACCGCATCGTGGGCGCGCAGCCCTTCGGCGGTCGACGCCGATCCGGTGAACGCCACCAGATCGCCCAGCCGCAGTTCGTCGAAGAGACCGGGAACACTGCCCGAGACGAGCTGCAGCGAGCCCTCGGGCAGCAGGCCGGACTCGACCATGATCCGCACCATCGCCTCGGCGAGGTACCCGGTCGGGGTCGCGGGCTTCACGACGGTCGGCACACCCGCCAGGAAAGCGGGCGCGAACTTCTCCAGCGAGCCCCAGACCGGGAAGTTGAAGGCGTTGATCTGCACCGCGACGCCGGGGAGCCGGGTGTAGATGTGGCGCCCGAGGAAGGAGCCGTCCCTGGACAGGTTCTCCACCGCGCCGTCGACGTAGACCTTCGCATTCGGCAGCTCTCGCCTGCCCTTGCTGGAGTACGCGAACAGCACCCCGATGCCGCCGTCGATGTCGACCCACGAGTCCTGCGCGGTCGCGCCCGTGCGGCTCGAGATCTCATACAGCTCGGCCTTGCGCTCCGTGAGCGCGAGCGCCAGCTGCTTGAGGCGCACCGCGCGCTGGTGGAACGTGAGTTCGCCGAGCGACGCCTGCCCCGCGGTGCGGGCGTAGGCGAGAGCTGCCGCGAGGTCGATGCCGTCGGTCGAGACGCGGGCGACGATCTCGCCCGTCGAGGCGTCGCGCACCTCGATCGCCTCGGCGTCGGCATCCGGCGACCACCAGGATCCCTGCAGATAGCTGGGGAGGATCTCGGTCATGTCAGTTCCCTTCATGAGGCGTCCCATTCGTAGAAGCCGCGTCCGCTCTTGCGTCCGAGGTGTCCTTCGGCGACGAGGCGGCGCAGCAGAGCCGGCGGTTCGAAGCGTTCGCCGAGGTTCGCGGCGAGGTATTCGGAGATGCCGAGCCGCACGTCGAGCCCGACGATGTCGGTGAGGCGGAGCGGCCCGACCGGATGCTTGTAGCCCAACGTCATGGCGGCGTCGATGTCTGCGGCCGAGGCGACGCCCTCTTCGAGCATGCGGATCGCCTCCAGGCCGATCGCGACGCCGAGTCTCGACGACGCGAACCCGGGGGCATCGGCCACGACGATCGGCGTCTTGCCGAGGGCTTGTACCCAGACCCTCGCATCGTCGACGAGCGGGGGAGCGGTGGTCGCGCCCCGCACGATCTCGACCAGGGTGGACGCGGGCACCGGGTTGAAGAAGTGCATGCCGAGGAAGCGCGCCGGCCGGTCGAGCACTGCGGCGAGCTCGTCGATCGAGATCGAGGACGTGTTCGAGGCGAGGACGGCGTCGGGTCCGAGCTGGGCTTCGACGCGGGTGAGGGCGTCGACCTTGAGGGCCAGATCCTCGGGCACGGCTTCCACGACGAGGTCGCACGGCGCGAACAGCGCGACCTCCGTGCCCGTCTCGAAGCGTGAACGGTAGGCGTCTCCCGGTTCGGCCGCGGTGCCGCGGGCGATCGAGGTGTCGACGGATTCGAGCACGCGGTGGGCGGCTGCCGCGGCAGCATCCGCATCGCGTTCGACGACCGTCACGCGCGAACCCGCGAGAAGGAACGCGTGGGCGATGCCGGCGCCCATGCGCCCGCCGCCGAGCACTCCGACGTGCGCGGGAGCGTGGGGCGTGGCCTCGGTCATCGGTCTCTCCGTTCCAGGAAGTCGGTCATGCGTCGGAACTTCTCCGGGCTCTCGAAGAGCTCGGCCTGGGCTTCCAGATCGGCGGCGGGGTGGCGGTCGCGGGGCTCGCGGAACACCCGTTTCGTCGCGATGGTGGCGGCCGGGTCGTTGCGGGCGATCCGGTCGGCGATCGCCTCGGCCGCAGCCAGCAGTTCCTCGGGGTCGTGGATCGCCGAGACGAGGCCGATGCGCAGCGCCTCCTCGGCCTTCACCGTGCGTCCGGTGAGCAGCAGCTCGATCGCCCTGGCGTCGCCGACGATCTCCTTCAGCCGCCAGCTCGCGCCGGCCGCGGCGAGGATGCCGAGGCCCGTCTCCGGGTTGCCGATCGCGAGCGAGGGCGTGGCGATGCGGATGTCTGCGGCGTAGGCGAGTTCGGCGCCGCCTCCCAGGGCATAGCCGTCGATCGCTGCGATGACCGGCATCGGCAGCTCGGCGACCCGGACGAAGGCGTGCGCGTTGATGCCGCGCAGCGCGTCGGAGGCCCGGCGTTCGCGCAGCTCGGCGATGTCGGCGCCCGCCGCGAAGACGCCGTCGGCGCCGACGAGGATCAGGGTCCGCGGCGCCTCCTCGAGCTCGTCGCAGAGCAGGTGCAGGGCATCGATCGTGGCCTGGTCGATCGCGTTGCGCTTGTGCGGACGGTTGAGGGTCGCGACCACACGGTCGGGGTGCCGCTCGACGAGCAGCGGCTCTTCGGGATTCGTCGAGGTGGGCATCACATCTTCTCCAGGATCACGGCCGCCCCCTGGCCAACGCCCACGCACATCGTCGCGAGTCCGTATCGCGAGTCCTCGCGCTCCATGCGCCCGAGCAGTGTGATCAGCAGGCGGGAACCGGACGAGCCGAGCGGATGGCCGAGGGCGATGGCACCGCCGTCGGCGTTGACGCGCTCGTCGTCGAGGCCGAGACGCCGGATGCAGGCGATCGACTGCGTGGCGAAGGCCTCGTTGAGCTCGACGGAGCCGATGTCGTCGATGGTGAGTCCGGCGCGGCGGAGCGCTTTCTGCGTCGCGGGCACCGGGCCGAGGCCCATGACCTCCGGTGCGAGACCGGCGCTGGTGCCGACGACGATCCGGGCGCGGGGCACGAGACCATGGCGCTCGACCGCCTCGGCGCTCGCCACGACGATCGCCGAGGCGCCGTCGTTGAGGGCGCTGGAGTTCCCAGCCGTCACGACCTGGCCGCCGGCGACCACGGGGCGCAGTCGGGCGAGTGCCTCGAGCGTGGTCTCGGGCCGTGGACCCTCGTCGACCCGCACCTCTCCGGTCGCCGTCAGCACGCCGACGATCTCGGGGGCGAAGCGTCCGGCTGCGATCGCGGCGGCGGCGCGCTGCTGCGATCGGAGGGCGAAGGCGTCGGCCTCGTCGCGGGTGATCCCGTCGAGACGGGCGACCTCCTCCGCGGTCTCCGGCATCGTGAAGGTCGCCTTGTCGCGGGCCAGGAGACGGGGGTTCGGGAAACGCCAGCCGATCGAGGTGTCGAAGGCCGCGCCCGGTTTGGACCAGGCCTTCTCGGGCTTGGCCTGCACCCAGGGCGCGCGGGTCATCGACTCGACACCGCCGGCGATGATGAGGTCGGCATCTCCGGCGCGGATCGCCTGCGCGGCCATCGTCACGGCGGACATGCCCGAAGCACACAGCCGGTTCACCGTGATGGCCGGGACGCTGTCGGGGAGTCCAGCGAGCAGCACCGCCATCCTCGCGACGTTGCGGTTGTCTTCACCGGCCTGGTTCGCCGCGCCCAGGATCACCTCGTCGATGTCGATCTGCGTCGCATCGATCCCGGCCCGGCGCACGGCCTCGGCCACCACGATCGAGGCCAGGTCGTCGGGGCGGACGGTGGCGAGCGCGCCGCCGTAGCGCCCGACCGGGGTGCGCGCCCCTCCGACGAGGAATGCCTCGGTCATGCGGATCTCCTGACTTCGTCGTCTCAGCGGGGGCTCGTCGCCCTCTCGCATGGCCAGGAATTACTGACCGATCGTATGGTAATTATGGCACAGGCGCCGCGTCGGCCCGAGGTGCGCCGGCGGTCTCAGACCCGCACGAACGCCCGCAGCGGATGCTCGATGAGGTCGGTGACACGCCGCAGGAATCCCGCCGCGTACCCGCCGTCGCAGACGCGATGGTCGAACGCGAGCGACAGCTGCACGATGCGACGCGCGACGATCGCCCCGTCGACGACCCACGGTCGCTCGATGATCCGTCCGATGCCGAGGATGGCGACATCCGGGTGGTTGATGATCGCCGCCGAGCCGTCGACGCCCAACCCGCCGTAGTTGTTGAGGGTGAAGGTCGAGCCGCGCAGCCGTTCCGGCGGCATCGTGCCCGCCCTGGCCGTGGCGGCGAGCTCGCGCAGTGACGCATCGAGCTGCTCCACGGTGAGCGCGTGCGCACGGGGGACGACGGGGACCAGGAGTCCGCGTTCGGTGTCGGCGGCGATCCCGAGGTTCACACCGTCGAACGAGATCAGCTCCTCGCCGCTCTCGTCGAGTCGCGAGGCCAGCACCGGGTAGTCCTCGAGGGCGAGCAGGACGAAGCGCGCGAGCAGTGCCGTGACCGAGGGGGCCTTGCCGCCCTCCGGGGCCATCTGCGCGCGGAGGTCCCACAGCGCGGTGGCATCGACGTCGACCCAGACGGTGGCCTCGGGGATCTCGGTTCGACTGCGCGTGAGCTTCGCACTGACCGCGCGCCGCAGCGGCGACATCCGCTCTCGGGAGACGACGTCGAGCCCGTCGACCGACTCTCCGGACCCGTTCGCGGCGCGGTGATGCGCGGCGGCGCCGTCGACGGCGTTCTCGACCGCGGCCTGCAGCACGTCGGCGCGGGTGATCGCCCCGTCCGGGCCGGTCGCGGCGATCGTGTGCACATCGAGACCGAGGTCGCGGGCGAGGCGACGGACGAGAGGGGAGCGCACGGCCACGGGGCGGCGGGCGGACGCGGCGGCGAGGGTCGCGTCGGGGACGGTGACGGCGGCTGCCTTCGGTGCGGATGCCGATGCGGGTGCGGGTGCGGGGGCGGGTACGGGTGCGGATGCGGGTGCGGATACCGCTGTCGCCGAGGTCGGGCGGTCGGTTCGAACCGGCGCAACGGGTGGCCGGCGACGCCCCTTCGTCGTGTGCGCCGTGGTGCCGTAGCCGATCAGCACGTTCCCGGATCCGGCGCGTTCCTCCTCGCGGTACGCCTCGTGCTCGGGGGAGCTCGATGCCGCGGTCCCGGCAGCATCCGGAGTCGCCGGCTCCATATCCGAAGCCGATCCGGCGTCGGCGACCTCGAGCACCGGCGCGCCGACGTCGATCGTGTCGCCGGCGGTGCCATGGAGGGCGGTGACGACACCGGCGAACGGCGACGGCAGCTCCACCACGCTCTTCGCCGTCTCGACCTCGGCGATCGGCTGGTCGGTCGTGATGGTGTCGCCGACCGCGACGAGCCATTGCACGAGGCCCGCCTCGGTCAGTCCCTCGCCGAGGTCGGGCAGGCGGAACACCTGCGCGGCCGGCTTCAGTGGGGCGCTCATACGTCGTCCTCCCAGTGCAGGGTGTCGATCGCGTCGAGCACGCGGTCGACGTCGGGCAGGTACCAGTGTTCGAGCTTCGGGGGTGCGTAGGGGGTGTCGAACCCCGTGACCCGTCGCACCGGGGCCGCGAGGTATTCGAAGCAGCGCTCGAACACGCGGGCCTGGATCTCGGAGGCGACGCTCACATATCCGGGGGCCTCGGCGATGACCACGGCGCGGCCGGTGGACTTCACCGCGGCGGTCACGGTCGCATCGTCGAATGGGGAGAGCGAGCGCACGTCCACCACCTGCACGCTGCGCCCCTCCGCGGCGGCGACGTCGGCGACCTCGAGGGCGAGCGGCACGGAGGCGCCGTAGGCCAGGAGCGTGACGTCGGTGCCCTCACGGGCGATGCGGGCGCTGCCGAGTTCCGTGGTGATCGAGGTGTCGACTTCGCCCTTCGACCAGTACAGCTTCTTCGGTTCGAGGAAGATCACCGGATCCGGTGAGGCGATCGCCGCGCGCAGCAGCGAGTAGGCATCCTGCGGCGTCGACGGACTGACGACCGTGAGGCCGGGGGTGTGCGCGTAGTAGGCCTCGGACGAGTCGCAGTGGTGCTCCACGCCGCCGATGCCGCCACCGAACGGGATGCGGATCACCAGCGGCATCCGCATCCCACCGCGTGTGCGGTTGCCGAGCTTGGCGACATGGCTGACGACCTGCTCGAATGCGGGCAGTGCGAATGCGTCGAACTGCAGCTCCACCACGGGGCGCATCCCGTTCATGGCCATGCCGACCGCGGTGCCGACGATGCCGGACTCGGCCAGGGGGGTGTCGAAGCAGCGCTCCTCGCCGAACCGCGCAGTGAGGCCGTCGGTGATGCGGAAGACGCCGCCCAGCGCGCCCACGTCCTCGCCGAAGACGACCACGTCCGGATCGGACTCGATGGCGTCGGCGAGAGCCCTGTTCAGCGCGGCGGCCATGGTCATGGTGGTCACGGTGCCCGCCTCCGCCTCGGCGCGGGTGTCGTCGTGTGTGATCGTCATCGGTGGCCTCCGTCCGAGGTCGTACCTGCGCCCGCATCGGCGAGGCGCGAGCGTTCGATCTCGTCCCGCAGCAGGTGCCATTGCTCGTCGAGTTGTGGCGAGCGTGTCGCAGTGACGAAGCGGAACAGGTCTTCGGGGTCGAGGTCCGCGTCGGTGTTCAGCGCGGTCCGCATGGCCGCGGCGATCTCCTCGGCTCCGGCGGCGAACCGCTCCTCGGCGTCGGCGTCGAGGGCTCCGGTGTCCGTCAGGTGGGTGCGCAGGCGGAGCAGCGGGTCGCGGGCGATCCAGGCCTGCACCTCATCGCGTTCCCGGTAGCGGGTGTCGTCGTCGGCGTTGGTGTGCGCCTGCATCCGGTAGGTGTGCGCCTCGATGAGCGAAGGGCCGCCGCCGGTACGCGCGCGATCCACTGCCTCGCCGAGCACGGCAAGCACGGCGGCGACGTCGTTCCCGTCGACACGCTGTCCCGGCATCCCGTAGCCGACCGCCTTGTGGGCGAGGGACGGAGCCGCGGTCTGCCGCGAGAGCGGGACGGAGATCGCGAACCCGTTGTTCTGCACGAAGAAGACGACCGGCACCTGGAAGACGGCGGCGAAGTTCATCGCCTCGTGGAAGTCACCCTCGCTGGTGGCGCCGTCGCCGCACAGCGCGAGCACGACCGTGTCCTCGCCGCGATGCTTGGCCGCCTGCGCGAAGCCGACCGCATGCAGCAGCTGGGTGGCGAGGGGAGTGGCCTGCGGCGCGACCCGGTGGGCGCGCACGTCGTAGCCCGAGTGCCAGTCGCCCTTGAGGAGCACCATCGCGTCGGCCGGTTCGACTCCGCGGGCGATCACCGCGACCGAGTCGCGATAGGTGGGGAACAGCCAGTCCGTGCCTCCGAGCACCATCGCGGCGGCGATCTGGCACGCTTCCTGCCCGTGCGAGGACGGGTAGACGGCGAGGCGTCCCTGACGCACGAGCGCGCCGGCCTGGTCGTTGATGCGCCGGCCCTGGACGAGGCCGCGATAGGCGGCCAGCAGGGTGTCGCCGTCGGGGAGCGCGTAGTGCTCGTCCGCGACAGGCTGTCCGCCCGCATCGATCAGTTGCACCGCGGTGTCTCGCGGAAGCATGTCGGTGTGCAGCATGCGCTCGTCCTCCTTGGCGAACTCGGTGGGGACAGCTTGCCTCTGTGGGTGACAGTCATCCAAGATCATCCGCGAAATACTGGATGGAAGAGCGACAGATGCGGCATTCTTGATCGAAGTGTCAGAGTTTCTGGCCCGAGGAAGGGGTGTCATGATCGCGCTGGACGACACGGACCGAGCGATCCTCGAGGAGCTGCGTCGCGACGCGCGCTCGTCGATGACGGCGATCGCGGATGCTGTGCACATCTCGCGTGCCGGTGCGCACGCGAGGATCAAGCGCCTCACGGACGCCGGTGTCATCACGGGATACACGGTCCGCACGGATCCCGTCCTGCTCGGGCACCATGCGAGCGCCTACGTGACCCTTGCCATCGAGCAGGCGACGTGGCAGGCGGTGAGCGACCGGCTGCGCGCGATCCCCGAGATCGAGCACATGGCGCTCGTCGGCGGTGACTTCGACGTGATCCTGCTGGTGCGCGCCAACGACGCCCGCGACCTCCGTCGAATCGTGCTCGAGGACATCCAGGCGATCCCCTCGATCCGCTCGACCCGGACCACGCTGATCTTCGAGGACTACACGCGGGAGTGAGGGTGCTCGGTAAGGTTTCGCGGCGCGGGTGTTTCGCGGCGCGGGGGTTTCGCGGCGCGCGTGGAGAAGTGCCCTGACGTCGTTTCTGTGGAGGGATTGTCGACGTCTCGCGTGTTTCGGAATATTGCTTTGAACTGGGGTTATCGCGGTTCGAATGTCGGTGGCCCCGGGTTGACTTAGGGGTATGAACAACCCCGTGGAACTGCTCGTCCAGGTCGTCGCCGACCTGGATGGGGTGCTGCGTTCCGACGTGATCGCGGGGCTCGCGGTCGACGAGAAGATGCAGGTTTTGCGGGTCGCGGGTGAGGTGCAGCGGCGGGTGGAGGCGGTGGTCGTGGAGACGGTCGCGTCGGTCGATGAGCGTCCGGCGGGGTCGGGTGAGCCGGCGTTCTGCGGGCGATACGGGTGCCGCACGGTGAACGAGTTGTTGCAGCGGGTGTTGCGCACGGATGCGGCGGGTGCGGGACGGGTGGTGAAGGC